>CAWUFC020000001.1:5000-1122500 GCA_963921335.3 Halieaceae bacterium
TGGCATTCACTGAAAAGTGTTTGCCCACGTCGCGCAGAAAATCGAGCACGCTAACATCGCCGGTCCAGTCGAGGTTATTCACGACAATAGCTGCGTTGTCGCCACTATCGAAATCGATAAAGGCCGAGACCTGCTGACGAATTTTGTCGACCCACCCCGCCACTACCTCGGGGGTATTCAGCTGCCGCTCCTGGGCCTTGAAACTGGGGTCGCCCACCAGGCCGGTGGCGCCACCCACCAGCGCGATGGGCTTGTGGCCGGCCTGCTGAAACCGTTTCAGTGTCAGCAGTGGCACCAGTGAACCAATGTGAAGGCTGTCCGCAGTCGGATCGAAGCCGCAATAAAGCGTGCGCGCGCCACTTGCCAGGTGTTCTTCAAGGGCTTCTTCCCCTGCCATCTGGAATATGAGTCCGCGTGCTTTCAGGTCTTCGATGATTGATTGACTGCTCATGGTGTTCACCATTTTCAGGAAGCGCGAACCATACCGAAACCCGCGCCAAATGCAAGCCAGAGCCACTCTGATGGGGCGCCATATTTTGTTATACTGCGCCCAAACAAAACCAATGCGTTACCTAAAGACCATGACAGGAGTATCTCGCGACAGAGGCGCCAGCCCGGTCGCGACAAAGCCCAGCTTCCCGAAGCAGCACCTGCTGTTTGTGGCTTGTCTCGCCCTGGTGCTGGCAGGGCTACTGACGTTTAGCGCCGATGACGTCGCTGCCAATCGCACCGAAATACCAGTTCAACTTAGCCTGGAGCCGCAGCCAATACCCGAGCCAGTGGCTGTTCCTGAAGAGCCGTGGCAAACCATAACGGTGAAATCTGGCGACAACTTATCCCTGTTATTCCAACGCGCCGGTCTCAATGATGCCGATGTCTATCACATCACCAAGAAGGCCCCCAACGGCAGGATACTGACCCGCATCTATCCAGGCCAAAGCCTGGACTTTCGCCTCTACGACAACGGCGACCTCAAAGCACTGCGTTATCGCAAATCCCGCCTTGAGAGCACCATCTTTTATCGCGAAGGTGACGGCTATCGCGTCGAAGAAGTCATTCGTGAACCCGAGCGCCGCCAGTCTTACGCCCATGCGCGCATTGACAGCTCCCTGTTCCTGGCCGGCGAAGCGGCGGGACTGACAGCTAACACCATCATGGAACTGGCCAACATTTTTGGCGGCGTCATCGACTTCGCGCTGGATCCACGCAAGGGCGATACGTTCTATCTTCTCTATGAAGAGCTTTATCTCGACGGTGAAAAACTAGGTAACGGCGACATCCTAGCCGCCGAGTTTGTAAACAAGGGCAAAGCCCACACGGCTTTCATCTATACCGACAGCAATGGCAAAACCGGCTACTACTCTGCCGACGGTGTCAGCATGCGCAAGGCCTTTATGTTGGCACCACTGGATTTCACCCGGGTCAGCTCCAACTTCAACCTGCGCCGACTACATCCGATTTACAAAACCACTCGGCCCCACCGCGGCACCGATTACGCCGCTCCGAGAGGCACACCGGTTTTCGCGGCGGGTGACGGCCGGGTTACTGCCGCTTCATATACAAAAGCCAACGGCAATTACGTTGTTATCCAGCATGGCGAGCAGTTCACCACCAAGTATCTGCACCTGCACAAAAAGAAAGTGAAGAAAGGCCAGCGGGTTAAACAGAACCAGTTGATCGGCACTGTGGGTTCAACGGGTGCCGCCACCGGACCGCACCTGCATTACGAGTTTCTGGTCAACGGCGTTCATCGCAACCCGCGGACCATTCACAAGAAACTGCCCAAGCCTAAAAGCCTCAGCCCCGCTGAGTTGATCAGTTTCAAACAGCAAACACAGCACCTGAACATGCAGTTGGCGTCTATCCGGCAAACCAGAATGGCCCAACTGCAGCAATCCGGCGACAGCGCATCGGTGCTGTAAACAGGTGAGTAACCGCCTCTTTGTCGGACTCATGTCCGGCACCAGCGTCGACAGCATTGATGCAGCCCTGGTTGAACTCAGTGATGACCAGTGCAGCCTGCTAGCCAATCACAGCGAGCCCTTACCCGAGACTATCCAGGCAGAGATAAGAGAGCTCAGCACACCAACCGACAACGAAATTGATCGTCTGGGTGTACTCGACCGGCAGCTGGGCGAACTGTTCGCCACAGCTACACATAACCTGCTTCAACATTCCGGCACTTCTGCATCGCAGGTTTCCGCAATTGGCAGTCATGGCCAGACCATCAGGCATCGACCGCCCAGCGGGCTTACTGGCGCCAAGCCTTTCACACTCCAAATTGCAGATCCCAACGTCATAGCAGAAAGAACCGGCATGACCACCGTAGCCGACTTCCGACGTCGCGATATGGCCGCCGGTGGCGAAGCCGCCCCATTAGCACCGGCCTTTCATGACGCCATGTTCCGACACCCGGCACGCAGCCGGGCAATTGTGAATATCGGGGGCATCGCTAATGTCACCCTACTAAACACCGACCCGGTAGTGGGATTTGATACCGGGCCAGGCAATGGGCTAATGGATGCCTGGATCCAGCAGCACAAGCAGCTGGCCTATGATGACCAGGGCAACTGGGCAGCTTCCGGCAAGGTCAATTCCCAGCTGCTGCAAACCTTAAACCAGCATCCTTACCTGGGCCTGAGCCCGCCGAAAAGCACTGGCAAGGAAGTTTTTAATCTGTCCCTACTTCCACAGGACATGGCTCAAGAGCTGGCAGCACAGGACATACAAGCCACCCTGGCCGAGTGGACTGCAACGACAATCGCTGACGCCCTGAGCGATCAGGCTGAAGAGGTGTTCGTATGTGGTGGCGGGGCCCACAACCGTCATTTACTAGCGCGGTTGGAGCAGCTGCTGCAGCTGCCCGTAGCGAGCACCGATGCGTTAGGTATACACCCCGACTGGGTTGAGGCCGCAGCTTTTGCCTGGCTGGCGGCGCGCTGCCTGGACAGCAGCACCGGTAATTTGCCATCGGTTACCGGCGCATCTGGCTCTAGGATACTGGGCGCGATTCATCAGGCCTGAACGGACGAACTGATCAGAAATACACGTAGTCCTGCTCTCGCATGAGGACCCGTTCTTCGGCGGGGCCATAGGGCACCGTCTTCACAAAGGGCGGCAATTCAGAGGCCTCTACCCGATTGCCTCCCATCCATCGCTCACACACCCTGATATCGATGACCCCCAGCGCCGAGAGGCGTGCGGCAAGATCGACCGTTTGCTTATGGGTGCTGTAATTCTGGCGCAGCAGTACTCGCACTTCTGGCCCATGCAGAACAAACCGAACAGGCGAAGAAGTGCCCATCGAGAGCGTTCCATCCTGCAGCAGCTGGTCTGAACGCTGCAGCAGGTCGAGCATCTCTGCCTCTGTATGTAGTTCGATATCAGCGAGGTAACGGGGTCCTGCGACAGCGCCGGCCCGGCACTGATCAGCCCCCAAACAACAAGGCAGAGAAAGCTAGATAGAGAACGAGGACCCACAGCCGCAAGTAGTCGTGGCATTGGGATTGGTGACAATAAAGCGGGAGCCTTCTAGACCTTCGGTGTAGTCCACTTCTGAGCCGGCCAAGTATTGAAAGCTCATGGGATCAACCAGCACCACAACACCGTCTTTTTCTACCTGGGTGTCGTCTTCGGCTACGAGCTCATCGAAGGTAAAGCCGTATTGAAAACCAGAACAGCCACCGCCGGTAACAAACACACGCAACTTCAGCTCGTCGTTGCCTTCTTCTTCCACCAGCGCGCGCACCTTGTCCACCGCTGCGGCAGACAGGTTCAGGGATGTTGGTGTAAAGGTTTCTGCGACTGACATTGGAATCTCAGCTCATTAACAAGGCGGCAATTATCTAGTACTTGACTAAATTGGTCAAGTTATTGCGGCAGCCGCATCGGCCATGCCCGTCTCCGGTGCGGGACGCTTGGCCTTGGCCTTAGCTGGCGCAGCCGCAGCGGGCACCTCGGCACTGTGCTTGAGGCTACCGTTGACCTCTGCCCCGATCGCCATTTCCACCAGCGTGTAATGAATATTGCCCTGCACTCGGGCCTTGGAGGCCAGCTCCAGGTGTTTGCTGGAGTAGACGTCGCCAACAATCACGCCATTGATGATGACTGAGGGGGCACGAATCTCGCCTTCAACCAGACCCTTATCAACAATCCTCACTACCGCATCCTTACCCGATTGGGCCGCGATATTGCCGCGCACGGTGCCCTCAATATCGAGGTTGCCGCTGAAATTGATATCGCCCACGATCTCCGTGTCCCGGGAGATCAGCGTGGTGCTTCCCGATCCGCCAAAACTGGCTTTTTCCTTAGCTCCCAACATGGGTCATCTTCTCCTGTACTAGCCAGGGGAAGTCCTTTCTCACTTCCACCTGCTTAGGTTTCTTGGCCTTGGCATAGGCTACCACTTTCGCGGGACTAAAGCCCTCGGGTAGCTGTAACTCACCTTCTATAGCCTGAAAGTATTTAAACCGCAAAGCAATACCCTGGCTATCTACCTGATCAGAGAGCGTTGCTAGCTGATAGCTTTTGGCTTCTCCATTTTCCGACCCAATGACCTCAAGCAACAGATTGCCAGTCAGCAAGCTGTGTCTGCGGGCGTTCTGCTGCACCAATAGCCTGTACCGGTAGCGGCGAGATTCGGCCAGCGGCACAAGCTCAATACTGCGCACACTCAGCCCCTCCGGCTGTTCACCAGGAGCCATCAAACTGCGATAAAAACGCACGCCCTGCTCCAATTCGTCAATCTGGGCGTGCTGCTCAGCCAGCTCCCGCCTCACCATGGCGAGTGCCTGCTCGGCGACATCCAAACGTGTCTGCTGATTTTCCTGCGACTGGCGGGATTGATCCAGCGCCAGGCCCTGTTCATTCAATTGCTGGCGCAGCAGCTGGTTATCCCCGAGCAGCCGCTCATAGAGCCCAAGACTGCCATATCGTCCAAGCACCGCTCCCAACGCAAACAGCAAGATGGCCGAAACAGCGATCAAGGCCACAAAGCGGGCACGTCGGCCCGGATGATGCTGTACGACAACAGAGCGTTGCATCAAGGCAGCAGCGCAGGGCTCTCCAGGCCAGCCCGCTCATCGAGACCAAACATGATATTCAGGGCCTGAATTGCCTGCCCCGAGGCACCCTTAACCAGGTTGTCCTCGGCCACCATCACAACCAGGGTGTTCCTGCCCTGGGGTTGCTCAATGGCGATACGGCACATATTTGAACCCCGCACCGAACGGGTTTGCGGATACTGGCCCCGCGGCATGACATCCACAAAGGGCTCATTGGAATAGCGCTGTTCAAACAGGGCCTGGGCATCCACGACCTGACTTAACTGGGCATAGATGGTGGTATGAATACCGCGGATCATCGGCAGCAGGTGCGGCACAAACGTCAATTGCACCGGACCGCCGGCGATATCCGAGAGCCCCTGCTCAATCTCAGGCAAGTGCCTGTGGCCGGCGACAGCGTAGGCCTTAAAGTTGTCAGAGGCTTCAGACACCAGGTTATTAACATTGGCCTGGCGCCCGGCGCCACTGACACCCGAGGCCGCGTTGGCGATCAGGCTGCTGCAATCAACAACATCCTGTTCCAGCAGTGGCAGCAAACCCAATTGCACCGAGGTTGGATAACAGCCAGGGCAAGCCAGCAACTGCGCATCAACCATTGCTGCCCGATTTAGTTCAGGCAAGCCGTATACAGCCTGCTGCAGCAGTTCCGGACAGGCGTGATCCTCCCCGTACCATTGAGACCAGATGCCGGCGTCTCGCAGGCGGAAGTCGGCTGACAGATCAATGATCCGCACACCCCGCTCAAGCAGTTCCGGAATACTGTGCATGGCCACATTGTGTGGCGTTGCAAAAAACACCACGTCGCACGCTGCAAGGGCGTCGGTGTCTGGTGCCGTAAAACACAGCTCATAGTGACCGCGCAGGTTGGGAAACAAATCGTCCACGCGTCGACCGGCCTCGGCACGCGAGGTAATCACCTCTACCGAAACCTGTTGATGTCCGGCCAGCAAGCGCAATAACTCCACCCCTGTATAACCGGTTCCGCCGACGATACCCGCCTTGATCACTTTCCTGTCTCCTGTGTTTCTGCAGTTTCCTGAGCGAAGCCGTATAGTATAAAGAGTTTGCTGCACGCGATGCTGGTAATTTTGAAGACACCTGAATTCAGACACCTGTTCACCGACTACCGAGCCCTGCTTCCCTATTCCATTCTTGGAATCTGCGCCGGCGTTGCCGCAGCGGGCGTCATTCTCGCCTTCGATGTTTTGATTGCCTCGCTAACCGGGCTATGGCTGGAACCAGGAAAGGGTTACGAGAGTCTGCCTCAGTGGCAGCGCTTCGCACTACCGGTGGTCGGGGCAATGGTACTGGGGCTGGCCTTTCACTATATTCCCTCTGTGCATCGCGAAGTAGGCATCGTGCATGTACTCAGTCGTATGCACAGTCATTACGGGCGCCTGCCCATTCGCAACCTGGTCACTCAGATACTCGCCGGGGCATTCGCACTGGCTACCGGCCAGTCAGGTGGACGTGAAGGTCCTGGTGTGCACCTCGGCGCGGCCATTAACAGCGACCTGGGAAGACGACTGGACCTGCCGGACAACAGCCAGCGCATTCTAATCGCCTGCGGCACCGCGGGAGCCATCAGCTTCGCATTTAATACGCCCCTGGCAGGTGTCATCTTCGCCATGGAAGTGATCGTTGCTGAATATACGGTCGTGGGCTTTACCCCTGTCATTCTGGCGGCGGTTAGCGCCAGCGTTATTGGAGTGATCGCCGGTGTTGGCGAGCCAGTATTCAGTATTCCAGCTGTAGCACCCACATCACTGTGGGAGCTGCCCTTCGTGATGCTGCTTGGCGCTCTCTCAGGCATCGCAGTAGTGAGCTTCCTATTGCTGCTCAAACTCTGCCTCAAACTCGGCCATTGGCCGATTGCGCTGCGATTCACCATCGCAGGCCTTGTGGTCGGCAGCCTGGGTATCGCCATACCCCAGGTACTCGGTATGGGCTACGACACACTCAATGGCGCAGTCGCCGGACAGTTTGCCCCGGTGTTCCTGTTGCTGATCATGGCCGCAAAAATTATCGCCACCGCCACTGCTGTTGGTATGGGCATGCCAATTGGGCTGATCGGCCCCAATCTACTGATCGGTGCCTGCCTGGGCGCGGGCCTGGGCGCGTTTGGTGCGGCGCTGGTTCCGGAACTCAGCTCCGACCCCGCGCTATACGCCCTGATTGGAATGGGTGCCTGCATGGCCGCGGTGTTGAATGCACCACTGGCAGCATTGCTGGCCGTGGTGGAGCTGTCCCAAAACGTCAGCATTGTCTTCCCAGCCCTGCTGGCAGTGGTCACCGCCACCATTACTCGTTCAGTCTTTCGCCAGCAATCCGCCCACCAGACCATCTTGCGGCACTTAAAGCGCGAGATCAGCAGTGATCCTGCCAGTCAGATGATGCAGGGCACTGCTGTGCAGTCGGCGATGACGCGTGATTTCGCTGAAGTACCTGAACACATCAGCGCTGAGCAACGTGAAGATTACAGAGACCAGCTGTATAGCTGGATCGTCGTGGAACGGGACGGACAGACGTTGTTCGTACTGGACGGGGACGACTTTGCGCGTTTGCTGGAATCAACCGCGGCGGAAGAAACAATGAACCTGGCCGAAATAGAACTGCGGCGCTGGTCAGTAGGCACTATTCGCTCGGGAGCGACCCTTCAGGAAGCGCTGGATACACTTAATTCCAAAGCGGTGGAATCACTGTTAGTTAAGGATTTTTCTATCCGCGAGGGAC
The DNA here is from genome assembly GCA_963921335.3 of Halieaceae bacterium. Classification (GTDB taxonomy): domain Bacteria; phylum Pseudomonadota; class Gammaproteobacteria; order Pseudomonadales; family Halieaceae; genus CAWUFC02. Next base: position 12,797 of record CAWUFC020000001.1, read on the forward strand.
GCGCGGTGCGCGGTATACTCAATCGCGACATGATCGATCGTTTCTATCTGAACAAGCTATAAGGAGTGCTGATGCTCTGGCTCAAGGCCGCCCACATCATCGCCGTGATTTGCTGGTTTGCAGGCACCTTCTATCTGCCACGCATACTGGTTTATTTCGCCTCCAGCGACAATCCTGATACACGCGCCCAGCTGGCACTGATGGCTTTTAAGCTATACCGATTTATGACACCGATCGCTGTGATCGCCATCCTGCTCGGTCTTGCCCTTATTGCGACCAATCTCGACTACTACCTCGGCGCCAAATGGATGTGGCTAAAGTTGGCGGGTGTAGTCGGTCTCGTCATCTACCATATCTACTGCGGTCGATTTGTAGCGACGGCCAGGGCCGATACCAATAAGCACGGCCACGTGTTCTTTCGGCTGTTCAATGAAATTCCAGTGATATTCTTGCTGCTGATCGTTATATTGGCAGTGCTCAAACCCTTCTGAGGGCATCGCATGAACCAGGCTGACACACCCGTGGTCATGTCCGTCGCCGAGTTGGACCCAACCGGCGGAGGCGGCATAGTCGCGGACGTAGAAACCCTGGCCAGCCTTGGCTGCCACTGCACGCCCATCATGACTGCCATCAGTATTCAGGATACCCAGGACATCAAGGACTCGGCCGTTGTCGACAGCATGCTGCTGGTTGAGCAAATGCGGGCCGTCCTTGAAGACATGGATGTCAGCGCGATCAAGCTGCATCAATTAGCCAGCACCAGCCACATTGAAGCCATTCATACGGTACTGATGGACTATCCAAAACTGCCGGTAGTGATCGACCCGGCCCTGTGGTCCCTGCCGGTTGAGGATGATTTTTGTGATGCCTTGTGTACATTACTGCTGCCCCAGGCTGACCTGCTGGTTTTAACCACTGAAGAAGCTTTTGAACTGTGCACCGGGGCCGACAGCATTACCGCTTGCGCCCACGAGCTGCTGGAAGAGGCCTGCCAGCACGTATTGATCTCCAGCGAGCCCGATCGCAGCGGTCGCTACCAGAGCAGGTTGTTCTCCAACGCGGGCCTGCAGCAAACCTTTGAATGGCAAAATCTGCCCCATCACTTCATGGGTGCCGGCAGCACTTTCGCCGCAGCGATCACAGCCTTTATTGCCCACGGCGTGGAAATACAGCCTGCCATTCGCGAAGCACAGGAGTACACCTGGCGGGCACTGTCACAGGCCAAGCGACTGGGTATGGGAAAACTGGTTCCTAATCGCATACGTAACAAAGCCTGACGCTGGATATTGCGACACAGAATCGCAATAATTCGCAGCCCTGAAAAACGCTCAAGGCGGATATGAATACTTCAAAACAATTGTTCGAGCAGGCCGGCCAGGTCATTCCTGGCGGCGTTAACTCACCGGTACGTGCCTTCAAGGCAGTGGGCGGAACACCGGTGTACGTAAAGTCCGCAGATGGTGCCTATCTCTATGATGTAGAGAACAAGCGCTATGTCGATTACGTGCTGTCTTGGGGCCCGATGATCATGGGTCATAATCACCCCCACGTGCGTCAGGCTGTTCAGCAGCAGGCCGAAAACGGCCTGAGTTTTGGCGCACCCACCGAACTGGAAACAGAACTCGCCGCGCGCCTGTGCAGCATTTTGCCGGGTATGGACCTTGTGCGCATGGTCAATTCCGGGACAGAAGCCACAATGAGCGCGATACGCCTGGCGCGCGGTTTTACCGGTCGCGACAAGATCATCAAGTTTGAGGGTTGTTATCACGGTCATTCCGATTCCCTGCTCATCAAGGCAGGTTCCGGTGCATTAACACTAGGCGTGCCAAGCTCACCCGGCGTACCCGAGTCGCTGGCCGAGCATACGATTACACTGCAATACAACGACATTGAAGGCCTGCATGCCGCCTTCAATGAATTGGGTGATCAGGTTGCGGGCGTTATTGTTGAACCTGTTGCTGGCAACATGAACTGCATCCCGCCGCAACCTGGTTTTCTGGAAGCGCTGCGCAGCGTCTGTGACGATAGCGGCGCGGTATTGATCTTCGACGAGGTCATGACCGGATTCCGGTTTGGTCTTCAGGGCGCGCAGGGTTATTTCGGTATCCAACCAGACATCACCACGCTCGGCAAAGTCATCGGCGGTGGCATGCCGGTTGGCGCCTTCGGTGGTCGCGAGGACATCATGGCCTGCATTGCGCCTTTGGGGCCTGTGTACCAGGCCGGTACCCTGTCGGGGAATCCGCTGGCCATGGCCGCCGGTCTGGCTACCCTGGACGTGATCAGCGCCGATGGTTTTTATGAGCCCCTGTTTAATCGCACAGCCCAACTGGTTGAGGGTATGGAACAGGCTGCAGCGGCGGCAGGCATACCCTTTACCACCAATCACGCAGGCACTATGTTTGGTGGCTTTTTCACCAGTGAAGATTCAGTGTCAAACTATCAGCAGGTGATGAGCTGCGACACCGAGCGTTTCAACCGCTGGTTTCATCTGATGCTGGACAACGGCGTCTATCTGGCGCCTGCCTCATACGAGGCGGGCTTCATGTCTGCCGCTCACACCGACGACGACATTCAGTTTACAGTAGAGGCAGCGGCGAAATCCTTCGCGGCGCTCTAACAGAGGGGACTCCATGCCAGTGAAACTGCAGCGAGGCGATTATCCAAACACGCGCATGAGACGACTGCGTGCGCGTGAGAGCACGCGGAGACTGGTGCGCGAAAGTCAGCTGAGCACGGATGACCTGATCTACCCGATGTTTGTGCTCGAGGGCGAGAGCGAAAGAGAGACAGTACCCTCCATGCCCGGTATCGAGCGGCTCAGTATTGACCTGCTCATCGGGGAAGCAAAAGAGCTGGTGAATCTGGGCATTCCCGCCATCGCTCTGTTCCCGGTGATCGAGGCCCACCGCAAATCTGACCTCGCCGAGGAAGCCTACAATCCTGACGGTCTTGTACCCAGAGCAGTCAAAGCACTTAAAGATGCGGTACCCGACCTCGCCATCATGACCGATGTGGCGCTAGACCCTTACACCAGTCATGGCCAGGATGGGTTGATCGACAAAGACGGTTACGTGCTTAACGACGACACCATTGAAGTGCTGGTGCAGCAGACGCTGAGTCATGCGGATGCCGGTGCCGACATCGTAGCCCCCTCCGACATGATGGACGGCCGCGTGGGTGCGATGCGCCGGGCACTGGAAGCGAATGACCATGTGAACACACTCATTATGGCCTACTCCGCCAAGTATGCCTCCAGCTACTACGGGCCATTTCGCGATGCGGTCGGCTCCGCCGGCAACATCAAGGGCGGCAACAAGTTCAGTTATCAAATGGACCCTGCCAATATCGACGAGGCCATCCACGAGTGTGCGCTGGACCTGCAGGAAGGCGCCGACATGATCATGGTGAAACCGGGCATGCCCTATCTCGATGTGGTAACTCGTGTGAAGCAGGAGCTGTCGGCACCGACCTTTGTGTACCAGGTCAGCGGCGAGTACGCCATGCACCAGGCCGCCTTTGCCAATGGCTGGCTGGACCGCGACGCGGTGATGATCGAATCCCTGCAAGCCTTCAAGCGCGCCGGCGCCGATGGCATTCTGACCTACTTCGCCAGGGACGCCGCCAAACTGCTGGGTTGATATCGATGAAACCAAGCGGCCTGATCTGTTTGCTATTGCTGTTCTTAAGCCTCCCGCTCCGGGCCGATTGCGATTGCATCTGGCGCGGTTCCTTTACCGACGTACAGCAGGAGACCGATCTGGTTGTCGCCGCCAAAGTGGTCAACAGTAAAGGCAACTCAGTCGACTTCGAAACGTCCAGCATACTGCGAGGTGTTGAGTATCAAAACACGGTGCGCGTATGGATGAACCCGGGGACATTATGCCGACCTGAGGCCAGCGAATTTGATGCGGGCAGCGAATGGGTGCTGGCCCTCGACCGGATTGGGGAGCTGAACCCCGGAGACTTTAATCCGAGCACCCCGAATATCAGCGTCGGACGCGTCGGCGACTACAGCCTGTCGAAGTGCGGCGGCTACCGGTTAAAACTGACCAACGACCTGGTAACAGGCAACCTGGTCAGCGCAACCCGCTGGGATCACAACCCAAAGATGTCGCCAGTGCTATTGTCACTGGTCAGCGCTTTTGTGGCCGGACGCATCGACGCACAAACGCTCAAGCAGGCTTCAGAAATTGACCCCGTACTCCAGCAACTTCAGATCGAAACCCGGCTGCACCTGCGCCAGGAAAATCGGCGGCAACCTTTAGATTAGCCCCAGGAACTCGTCCAGCATCATCAGGGACAAACCCCAGATTCGCCGCCCCTCATACATATAACAGGGCAATGGAATCTCGATACCGTTGCGTTCCCAGACCATTTTCTCCCGATTCCCTTTATCTTTCAGGAAGTCCAATGGCACCCAGACGATCTCGGCCACTTCGTAGTTCGGTGTCAGCTCGACGTCGCGATCGAGCCTGAATATGTAAGGGCTTACTACCATGGCACGCCTTTTAATCTGGGGGTGCGTCATAATCTCCGAAAGGCGGCCAATACAAGGATCGCGGTCATCCAGGCGCAGACCGATCTCTTCGTGGGTCTCGCGCACCGCCACGTCGAAGCCGTGGCGGTCCTCCGGATCCATACGACCGCCAGGAAATGCCATGTGTCCAGACCAAGGATCACCATCGCGTTCTGCCCGTTTTATCATTAGAATACGGACTTCTGTTTGTATCTCCTGCAAAATAATCGCTACTGCCGATCTTTTTAGAAAAGGTCGCATGAGCTTTTTACGGGGTTTATAACGTGACAGGACACGCTCGACGTGCTGCAACTGGGTTTCGGACACTGGGTTACTCACCTACGGCTGGGTAACCGCATTAAGCCATCCGTACCGATGGGAGACAAGCTCGCCCGCGTTTTCAAAGGGCTCGCCCTTTGCGCCCTGCCCCTGCTCACCACAAATACACTCGCCGAATCCCAGCCCGACAGTTTCTTCGAGCGCGAGCTTGCCTTCAGTGCGCTGGAACAAATCCGCGATCGCGGCCACCAGAACAACATGCTCACCACCTTCCTCTATGACTTGAGCATGGATACCGCCATGAAGATTGAGGAAATGCCCATCAACCTGCCGCTGAACGGCCAGGGCCAGGGCTACATCAATACCAGCTTCCTGATCAAGGAACTGATTGTTGAAGACCTCACCTTGCGCGGTCCCTACTACGCCGAGAACGGCGACTTCTCCGGTGCCGGCTCGCTGAGCTTCTTCTACCGCCAGAAGCCAGGCAATCACCAGCTGACCGTCGGCGCGGGCCAGGACAACTATCATCACCTGATTGCCAACGGCGCCTTCGAGGCCGGCGAGACCAGCGTGCTCTACGGGGTGGAAACCATCGGTCAGGATATCAGCCCCGACCTGAGAAACTCCTCGGCGGCAAACGGCAGTGACAACGCCGCCATGAAAATATTTGGTGGCAGTGAACTGCGCGGCTACCAGGTCAACCTCATGGCACACCGTGCCGACTGGGAGTCAGAAAGCCCGCAGACCATTGACCGTGACAACCTCGACAACGACGAGCAGGAAAACCTGCTGGACGCCTTCGCCAAAGAGGACTCTCATCGCTACAGCATCTCCGGCAGCGGTTGGGTCAGCGACTCCAAGCATCGCTGGACCTACAGCGGCTACGCGATCGACTACAGCTCCATACTGGATCTGGAATTCATCACCGTCGATAGTCGCCGCCTGCGTATCAACCCGATCAAGCGTCGGGATGAACGTATGATTCTGGGTGGCAACCTGACCCATGATCGGTTTTTCACCCGCAGCGGACACCACCAGTTTGGGCTGGATGTGCGCGTCGATGCGCTCAAAGGCGTCGGCCTGTCAGATGTAAACACCCAGAGCCAGATTGACGACAGCGGCGACGCCGATGTCTTCACCGGAGGGCTCTACTACCGCAACCAATACCAGTGGAATGAATGGTTACGGCACGAGGCAGCCCTACGCCTGGATGGCTTTCATATTGATCCGGAAGAAGGCCTGGAGCTGGATTACGACCGGCACACCGATCACCGCTGGAGCCCCAAGTTTTCAGTGATTGCCAACCCCTGGGACCACACTGAACTGTTTTTCAGTGCCGGACGTTCTATCAGAAGTAATGATGGCCGCTATTCCTATCGCGGCATCAACACCCGCCGCAATCCCAACGATCCACCCGAGGAGGTCCGCCCCCTGGGTATGGTAGACGGACTGGATCTTGGCTTTAGCAGCCGGGTCCTCAATGATCGCGGCCTGCTCAGCGCCAGCCTCTGGTACCGGGAGTCTGAATACGAGTTGGCGGCGAGAAACGCACAGGTCGCCCTGCGGCCCAGTGAACGCACTGGTGTGGAAGTTCGCTTCCTGTACCAGCCCACCGCAAGGGTTTACGCCGATTTCTCGGCATCACTGAGCGAGGCGCGCTTTACCGACGAGGACCCTCGTGGCGACCACATTCCAGGCAGTACGGAGCAAATAGCGACATTTGCCGTCGGCTATTTGGGAGATCGATACTATTTGAATCTGGACGCCCTGTACCTGGGCCCCAGCCCTTTCCTTGAAGACAACAGCGCCGAAACCGAAGAGGTGCTGCTGCTGGACCTCTATGTCGGGGGCAACATCACCAAAAACCTGACTGTGGAGCTGCAATATCTCAATATTGCTGACAATAATCGAACCAACCCGGATGTGTCGTTTATCGACCGGGTAGCGGCCGCTGAGGCCTTTGTCACGGAGCTGTACTACAACCCGATACCCCCCAGAACCCTGCGGGTTTACTTCCGATATTATTTGTAAGAACCGCGTCAACCGCGGACCTGCAAGTGCGTTATACCTAGCAGGGCGACCTATACCGCTGTGTTAATATGCTTGCGTTAATGAAGAAGCGGCCGGTTTCGCACTGGCAACTGCAATCATCCGAAAACAGTGGAGAAGCCGCCCTGAACCGACAGAGCGCCATGAATGGATTCCTGCGCGATATTGAGCGACGCGCCCTGCGCATTGCTGAAATGTCGACCGGGAACCGTGATGACGCACTGGAGATCGTGCAAGACGCGATGATGGGGCTGGCCAGGAAATATTCTGACCGCCCAAGTGCTGAGTGGAAGCCATTGTTTTACCGGATTCTGCACAGCCGCATCAACGATTTTCACCGGCGCAGGGTAGTGCGAGCGCGGGTAATGGTGTTGATGCCCTGGACCTCAACGGATGACGGTGAAGAAGCGCCAGATCCGATTGACGCCGCCACGGTAGGCGAGCGGGAAAATCCGGTCAGGGAGTTAGAACAAGATGCAGCAACAGAGGCGATGATTGCTGCAATTGAACGCCTGCCAGGACGACAACAGCAGGCCTTCATGCTTCGGGCATGGGAAGGGATGTCGGTCGAAGAGACCGCAACAGCCATGGGCTGTAGCCAGGGCAGTGTGAAAACGCACTACTCAAGGGCACTGAAAAATCTGCAAAAGCAGTTAGAGGACGTCAAACCATGAGCCAGAATGGCCAGATGGCGGAACAGGACAGAGAGCATATCGAGCAACTTGCCCGGCAGGCGCTGGATGACAGCCTGCTGGACATGGATGCGGCCACGCTGTCGCGTCTTAACCAGGCTCGACAGATGGCGCTGGCCGAACCACGCCAGGTGTCTCTGTGGCGTAACTGGGTACCTGCTGGTGCGGCCGCCTGTGCTCTGGCGTTGGCTATTGTATTGCCCACAGGGACGCAGCAATTGGCCAGCGGCCCCGAGGCAACTCCGGTGAGTATGCCGATGTTGGGTGACGATATCAGCATGGCGGCTCTGGAAGACCCAGAGTTGCTGGAAGATCTCGACATGATGTTGTGGTTGCTTGAAGTGGAGAACCATGCGAGCTAGGCCATGGATTATTGCCTGCCTGCTAACAATATTCGCTTCGACTGTAACCAGTCCGGGAAGGGCTGACGAGGAGACTGAAGACCAAGATTTACCGCCGCTGGAGTTGTTGGGTTTTATCGCCGACTTCAGTGATAACCAGGAGGGTTGGGTAGACCCCCAGGAGATCGACGGCATATTTAACCTGGATGGCGAAGAACCAGACCAGGGGAACAACGAAAAGCAGCAGACTGGTATAGAGCCGGCGCAAGAGAACGATGAAGAGTAATAACGTAGGGATTAAGCAAGCAGCAGTATGGAGCGCGAGCGCCATGCTCGGGCTGTTGCTGTCTGTGTCCCTGCCCACCCAGGCCAATGACTTCCGCTGGGAACGGCTCAACCAGGGCCAGCGTCAGGCACTGGCACCCTACCAACAACGCTGGAACCAACTTAGCCCCAACCGCCAGGCGCGCCTCGCCAAAGGTGCGGATCAATGGTCGCGCATGACCCCGCAACAACGTCAAGCGGTACAGAAGAGCTTCAAGCGTTGGAAGAAGCTGCCTGCTGACAAACAGCGTCAGCTGACCGCCAACTACAACCGCCTGCGCTCCCTGCCCACCCACGTGCAAAAGCAGGTCAAAAACAAGCATCAGTGGTACCAGAAACTTCCCGATACCGAGAAGGACAAAATGCGCCAGCGCTGGCAGTCGCTCAGCCCTGAACAGCGTGAAGCCCTGCGCGAAAAGCTCTCTACCATGACGCCGCAGCAGCGTCGTCAGGTGATGAACCAAAGCATTAGTAACAAAGCCACTCCCTGATACTCGATGAGTGATCACCTTTTGGCGCTGCGGGACGTCGCCCACAGCTACCGCGCTCTGCCTGTGCTCAGTGACATCAACTGGACAACCCGCCCGGGCCAGCAATGGGCCGTGCTCGGACCCAACGGCGCTGGCAAAACCACCCTGGCCAAATTGATCACCGGGCAATTACCCTGCCACACTGGCAATATAAATATTGCGGCCAACGCACAACGCATCGCATACGTTTGTTTTGAGCAGCAAAAAGCGCTTTGCGACCTGGATACCAAGCTGGATGAGTCGGAGTTTCGCAGCGACGCACAGGACCCCGGCACGACCGTCCAGGCCGCCATTCTGGGCGGACACGTCCCTGGAGATCAGTTCAGGGAGTGGGTATCGCGCCTGGGCATAGCACACTTGCTGGACCGGGGTATCCGTTTCATCTCCACCGGTGAAATGCGAAAAACCCTGCTGCTTCGCGCCATACTGAGCCAGCCACAGCTGCTGATCCTGGACAATCCACTGGATGGTCTGGACATCAATAGCCAGGGGGAGATGAGCCGGGTCCTGGAACAGCTGCTAAGCGATGGCCCGGCGGTCATTTTGCTGGTGCGCCAGCCCGAGGATCTGCCCGAGGGCATCAGCCATCTACTGGTTCTGGATGAAGGCCGGACAGTCGCAGCTGGCAAAAGGGAAGAAGTGATGTCTTTGCCCGAGGTGCTAAGCCTGATCAATCCACCCCCGCTCACGCTGGGGGCGCTGCCCGCAGCCGCAGCACGCGACTACACAATTGAAGAAGCCAAACCCCTGCTGCAGCTGCACGGTGTCAATGTCAGCTTCGGCGACCAGCACATCATCCGCGATCTCGACTGGACCTTCGAACGCGGCCAGCACTGCCATATCGCCGGCCCCAACGGCTGCGGCAAGACTACCCTGCTCAGCCTGGTCAATGGTGACAGCCACAAGGCCTATGGCCAGAACATTACCCTGTTCGGTATTCGCCGCGGCAGTGGTGAAAGTGTCTGGGATATTAAGCAAAAGTACGGCCTGCTCAATACCCAGCTGCACCTGAAGCACGTGCGTGGCATGCGCGCTATCGAGGTAGTGGTATCGGGCTTCTTTGACACGGTTGGCCTGTATGACAACTGGGGCGACAGCCAACGACAGCTCGCCCAACATTGGCTCGCTGCACTGGGCCTGGCCGAGTTTGAGAAGGCCCCTTTCGATACGCTGTCTTTTGGCATTCAGCGCATGGTGCTGCTGGCTAGGGCCATGGTGAAGTCACCGCTGATACTGATTCTGGATGAACCTTGCCTGGGCCTCGATGCGTATCATCGTCGCACCATTCTGGAAGCTATCGACCACATCGCCGACAACAGCGATACGCAGATACTCTATGTCAGCCACACTGCCGGCGAAGTGCCAGCGTGTATCAACCAGCGACTGGAATTTGTACCCACCGATAGCGGGTTCGAATGCCGGGTCAGTCCGTGAACTCTCGCAACGCCCTGCAAACACTGCCGTCGCAATAACCCAGACCCCTCTCGGCCATCGCTCTGGCTTCCTCGAGCTGACCCTGGTCCCGGTACAGGCTGGCGTATTCCAGATAAATTCGCGCATCCCTTGAATCAATGCGCTGGGCTCGCTGCAGGAGCACTGCAGCATCGCTGTAATCGCCGGCCCGGCGCGCAGCACGGGCATCAGCCAATAACAGGCTGGCAGCTGACTCAGTGCCCTGGTCTGCCGGCACGGGCGGTGGCGAGGTTTTGCTCACTTCAGCAGGAGGCGCCGGCTGCGGACCACTGGCGCAAGCGGCCAGCAAGACCACGGCCATGATTAAAATAAATCTTGAAACCACTCCATCACTCCTCGTCGCCGGTCCACACATTCTTCCGCAGTTTCAGGTTGGGAGCCACTGATAAAAGGTATTAAACGGGCGCCCTCACAATCTTTGCCCGACAGGTTACCGCTACCCTGATCAATCCAGAAATGTTCGACCCCGTCGGGCACCCGGTAAGCCAGGCTGCGAGCGCTGGCAGAGGCCATGAAATCACTCCAGATACGCAGACCACCGGCAGCACCGGTTAATCCGGTCTCACCATTGTCATCGCGACCCACCCAGCTCACAGCCATCAGGTCGCCACTAAAACCTGCATACCATGAATCGCGATTGTCATTGGTGGTGCCGGTTTTACCAGCCACCATAAAATCAGCAGGCAGGTCGCGATAAACGCCTCGGCCCGTACCCTCTTTCACCACCTCTCGCAGGGCATAGTGCAACAAATGCATGGTGCCTGAATCAAACACCCTGTCGTATTGCAGCGCATAGCGCTGCAGCGGCTCGCCATGGGCGTCCAGCACTTCCCGAATCGTTCGCAATGGCAGGCGAAAACCACCAGTGGCAATGGTCTGGTACATCTGTGCAACATCAACCGGCGATAGTCCTCCTGCACCCAGAAACAGTGACGGATAGGCAGGCAAGTCCCTGTCGACACCGAGCTGCTCCAGGGTATTGAGAACGCGTTCAACGCCCAGCTCCATGCCCAGGGCAACTGTCGCCTGGTTGTATGAGCGCGACAGCGCTTCGTGCAGCAATACCTGGCCATGAGAGGTGCGGTCAAAGTTGCGCGGAGACCAGACTTGTCCACCGCCCATCTCGACCTCAATGGCCTCATCCTGCAGCGGCGTGGCCAGGGTATAGCGTGCTGGATCAGCCAGGGCCGTCAGATACACCGCAGGCTTGATCAGGGAACCCACCGGACGCACCGCATCCAATGCCCGATTAAAACCAGCGAAGCGTGGACTGCGCCCGCCCACCAGGGCCCTCACTTCGCCATTGTCGAAGCTGGTCACGACCAGCGCGGTTTCGAGCTGCTCGGCGGTATCAATACGATCCAGCACTTTCTCGACACTGGACTCCGCCTGCCGCTGCAATAGCGGATCGAAGCTGGTGAAGATACCCAGGCCCAGACTGCCCAAATCCTCCTGTCGATACTCAGAGCCAAGCTGACGCCGCACCAGATCGAGGAAAGCGGGATAGCTATTCATCACCCTGGGCTGGCGACTCACCTGCAAGGGCATGGCACGCGCCACCTCGTACTCCACGTCCGAAATCACCCCTTCCCGGTACATGACTGCCAACACCGTATTGCGGCGCTCGGTCGCGCGCTCGGGGTTCCGCAAGGGATTATATAAAGAGGGGCCTATTACCATCGCCACCAGCAAGGCCTGCTGATGAAGCCCCAGTTCAGACACGCTGCGGTTAAAAAAGAAGCGACTGGCCAAACCGAAGCCGTGCACCGCTCGGGGCCCATCCTGCACCAGGAAGACCTCATTCATGTAGGCTTCCAGAATAGCGTCCTTGCTGAAATGCAGTTCCAGAAGCAGGGCCATCAAGGCCTCAGTCACCTTGCGAGTCACACTGCGCTCGCTACTGAGGTAATAGTTTTTCACCAGCTGCTGGGTCAGTGTGCTGCCACCCTGCACCACTCGACCCGCTTCCAGGTTAGCCTTAAAGGCGCGGGCAATTCCGCTCAGCGACACTCCCCAGTGGGAATAAAAACCGCGGTCCTCCACTGCCAGCAGTGCCTGGCGCATCGTGTCGGGCACCTCTTCCAGGCGCAACAACAGGCGATCTTCCCGATGGCGGGGATAAATACCGCCAATCTGCACCGGCTCCAATCTGAACAGGTGGGCACTGTTGCCGGCGACGCTCAACTGCGACAGCTTCGAGCCCGCGAACTGAATACCGACCTGGCTGGCCGCCACCGTTTCATCAGAGAACCTGAAACTGCGGCTGTAGAAACTGACCTGATTACCCGATTGACTGAACTGCCCCGGCGCCTGCAGGCGTTGTACCGGGCGATAACCCAACAGGCGCAATTCATACATCAGTTCTTCAGCGTTCAGGTTGCGCCCTGGGTACAGCTCCAGCGGCCGCGCATAGACCTTGGCAGGCAATTCCCATTGCCGCTGTGAGAAGGTGGTACTGACCAGCGCATCCAGGTAGACCAGCAGAATCGCCAGCAATACCAGCCCCACCAAAAAGAGTTTGCCGAACAGGGAGAGGATAGATTTCATGTGCGCGCAGTTTACACCAGACTGGCGAGGTGGCCGGCCTTTGCGCATAATAGCGCCCTTTTTAGCAGGCGGAAGATCACAGGTGAAAAAGTACAGCGTATACGGACTGGGCAATGCCCTGGTAGATACCGAAATTCAGGTGGAAGATCAGGAACTGGCCGCAATGGGCGTCGACAAGGGCGTCATGACCCTGGTGGATGAGTCACGCCAGCAGGAACTGGTCGATCAGCTGGAAGGCCACCTGGTGGCTGCCAAGAAAGCCAGCGGCGGCAGCGCTGCGAACTCGGTGATCGCCACCACCCGCTTTGGCAAACCCTGTTTCTACTCTTGCCGAGTGTCCAACGATGCCAATGGCGACTTTTACCTTCAGGATCTGGAAGCCGCAGGCGTGGACCACAACTGGGTGCATGATCGCTACGACGGCACTACCGGTCGCTGCCTGGTGCTGATTTCACCGGATGCGGAGCGCAGCATGCTCAGCTACCTCGGCATCAGCGAAACCATGGATAAAACTGACCTCTCACCCGAAGCCATCGTGGACAGCGAGTACCTGTATATCGAGGGCTATCTGGTCACCTCTCCCACCGGACGTGCCGCAGCTGTTGAAGCACGCCGCATCGCCGATGAAGCCGGCGTGAAAACCTCCCTGAGTTTTTCAGACCCCGGCATGGTGGAATTTTTCCGCGATGGCATGGAAGAGATTCTCGGTGATCGACCACTCGATCTGCTGTTTTGCAACGAGGCAGAGGCTCAGCAATGGGCAGGCAGCAAAGACCGGGATACTGTCGTCGCATCACTGCTGTCGGTCAGCAAGAGCTTTGCGGTAACGCTCGGTGCAAAAGGCGCGCTCATTCACGACGGCGAAAATCTGTTTGAAGTGCCTGGCACCCAGGTAGACGCCGTCGACACCAACGGTGCCGGCGACATGTTTGCCGGTGCGTTCCTCTACGCCTTGAGTGCAGGCCATGATTTTGAATTGGCCGCTCGCTTTGCGAACCAGGCCGCCGCGCGGGTGGTTGCACGCTTCGGCCCGCGCCTCAGCGCCAGTGAGCATGACGAACTGTTTAAGGACTTCTTCGGCGCCTAAAGCTTGTTTTAAAACAACGAGAACTGCGCTTCTGTGATTTCCCGATAGGAAGTGCCGCGAAAATGCAGAATGCCATCGGCCACAGGCTCTAGCTGGCGCTCTGCATAGTGCTCATAGTCAGGCTTTCCCTCCAAACGCGATAACGGCTCCGCGCCTGCAGTGGTCATGAGATATTCAATCCATTGTCCGCGCCTCGGTATCGGCTCACCCCGTTCCACCGCCAGCCGTGCCGCCTGCACGTGGGGCGGCACATTGCGGGTATAGTCATCCAGGCGCCGACGCAGGCGTTTCCGATACACCAGTTCCTCATCCAGCTCACCGGCCAGAAGACGCTGACTGGTTTCTTTGACATAGTCTATATAAGGCTCATCGAAAAAGACCCTGCGGTACAACTCACTCTGAAAATCACGCGCCAACCGGGTCCAGTCGGCGCGCACATTCTCAAGCCCCTTAAACACAATGCGCTCATCAGCGCTGCTGCCTACCACCCCCGCGTAGCGTTTTTTGCTGCCCACTTCACTGCCCCTCACGGTGGGCATTAAAAACGCCTGAAGTGTGTTTCGAACTCAAGCTCAAGCACACTGTCGAGATCAAATTCGTCCCGCAGCCGCTGCTGCCACCAGCTGTTCAGGGCATCCTGTAGCTGCTTGCCGCGCAGCCTGGCAGCTTCATCATCCTCAGCGCCCTGCACCCACACAAATACCGAGTCGGTATCGCCATAGATCACCCGCTCACCGAGGCGTTCAATTTCATCGCGGGTTTCCTGAATGATCTGGTGGCCACGCCGGGTAATGCTGCTGGCCAGTCGACCATCAAAAAAGCGGCAGCCCGGCGTGCCCAGCACGCCATAAAACGAATTCATAATGATCTTGATAGCCTGGGACTGAGCGCCATCCTTGCGGCGCTTGGCCTGGTCACGCTGCTCCCATAACGCCTCGATGATGGCCGGCAGCAAGTGCTGCTGGCGGTCGAACCTGCCCCCGTCGAAGCCCGGAACAGTATCAGGCTCATTGTCCAGCAACCCCATGGCCAAACCCAGAGGATCTACCCGGAAGGTACGAATAATGCTCGGGTACAGGCTTTTAAAATCCAACACCAAAACGTGATCATAAATACCGGGCAGCGAATCCATCACGAAACCGCCAGGGCTCCCCGGCGCTTCCGTTGATGCATTGGGTGCCACATACCCTTGCCGGTGCAAACGCGGCAGATACAGAAAATCGAACGCGGCCACCGAACCGCCCAGTCGATCCAGATTCAGCCCCGTCATCTGGCTGCGGGCAATGCAAAATTGCAGCAGTTCGGTTTTCTCAAAGATGCGCCAGACCAACTCGCAGTCCTGCAGGTTGTATCGCGCCAGCGACGCCTGGTCAGTCTCAAAGAGCTCAGTGATCTGCCGACCCCGATCGCCACCGTGCAACAGCTTGCCGTCGCCCAGTAATTCGCGCGACACAGACTCAAGCGAGAAGCTCTCAAAGCGATAGGTCGCTATCCGCAGCATCTCAATGCCGTCCAGTGCCACCCGTCCGGGGATGTGCGCCGTGCGCCGTTCACCGTCGTCGTCCAATTCGCGCCAGTGCACTCGACGCTGACCCCGACCCATGGTCAAAGGCATCTTCAGCTTGTCTGCCAGACGCTGCAGAAACCAGAGATCAAAATTGATTACATTCCAGCCAATCAGCACATCCGGATCGTATTCCTCCAGCCAGTTCAGGAACGCCATCAGCAACGCCCGCTCACTGGCATAGCACTCGACAAAGGGCAGCTCGCTGTCACTCCCCAGCATCATGACCTTTTCAAAAGCCTGGCCGTTTTCCTCAGCGTAGATACCAATGGAGTAGAGCTGCACGCCCTCCATAGCGGTTTCAATATCCACCGACGCCATGCGCAAGCTGGGTTGGTAATCAGCACTGCTACAGCGCAATTCGGGCAGCTCAATGTAGGCCAAGCCGCCGCGTATAAAACGCTCCATCAGGTAGCGCTCGGCGGGGTTCAGATCCGCCTCCATAGGGAAGATATTTTTTGCTCGCAACAGCTCGCGCACCTCGCGCAGATTGCGCTGGCTGTTGAAGTAACAGGCTAAAACGGGCTCGGCACTGAAATCGCGCAGTTCCAGCTCGCGACACTCGAAGCTGTAGCGCCCGGCCAGGGCTTGTAAGGGTTCACGCTCAGCGGCCGGCAAAAAAAACACCGCCTGCTGCCCGGGCACAATGAGCTGTTTGGGGCCACTGTCAGTACTGAGCCACAGCTCCAACTCAATGCCGGCGGCGGTGTCGCGCCAATTGCGGGTAATAATAAAGCCCTGGTTCACGTGCCGGGACCATCCTCTTTGCCTGTGGCAACAAGCTTGGTTACTCTAGAGCCACTGTTTTGATGCCATTCGGGTTTCCATTATGAGCAAACCAGCGATTACCGACGATCCGCTCTACCAGATGCTGCGCAACGAGAACGTTAAGGAGTTCAACGAACAGCGCAACCAGCTCGATGCCAGCAACCTCAAGAGCGGAGATTATCGAGGACGGGACCTGCGCAATATGGATGCCACCGGCCTCGACTTCAGCGGCGCCTATTTTCGCAACACCGACCTGCGCGGCATCGACTTCAGGCAGACTAATCTGGAAGGTGCCAGCCTCATCGACGCCAAGGTGTCCGGTGTGTACTTTCCGGAGGAACTGAGCGCGGAAGAGATTCGCCTGTCCCTGGATCACGGCACTCGCTTGCGCTATCGCCGTTAACCGTCCGAAAGCAAGCGGCGCAGATCGATAATAGCCGCATTGGCACGGCTGACATAAGACGCCATGACCAGTGAATGATTGGCGACAAAGCCAAAGCCGCTGCCGTTGAGAATCATCGGGCTGAACACCATCTCCTGAGTGGCCTCCAACTCTCGAATAATCTGCTGCAGGCTGACCAGGGCGTTCTTGTCATCCAACACATCAGCAAAGTCCTGCTCTGCCGCCTTGAGAAAATGAATCAGTGCCCAGGCGGTGCCGCGCGCCTCGTAAAA
Source organism: Halieaceae bacterium (assembly GCA_963921335.3). Taxonomy (GTDB): domain Bacteria; phylum Pseudomonadota; class Gammaproteobacteria; order Pseudomonadales; family Halieaceae; genus CAWUFC02. Next base: position 29,645 of record CAWUFC020000001.1, read on the forward strand.
CACGTCGTCAATTTCCAGCCAAGGGGTTTTTACTACCTCGTCTTTGGGCGCCTGGGTGGACTGCTGGGCAACGCGATCGCCTGCGAGATTAATATTGAGGCGGCGCTGCCCAACACTGGCACTGAGTCGCTGCGACAAACTTCCGAGACGGGTCTCCACCGTCGCCAACCAATAGGCCAGGTTGTCCGCCCGGGCATAAAACTGCGCATTGCGCTCGCGCTGGTCGGATAAACGCTTGGCGTAGCCTTTGAGGTGCTTAACACCGTTACGATACTCACGCTCGGAAGGGGGCAACATCCAGCTGGTGGCTTTGAAGTTGAACAGCGGCTCAGCCAGCGCCAGGCCTTTGTCTTCAGTCGATTGCGACTGTGAACGGCTATGAGCCTCGCGCAGCGCTCGGGCCAGGTCGCGCACCTGAATCAAGGCGCCGTATTCCCAGTTGGGCATATTGTCCAGCCACATTCCCGGCGGAAACAGATCGTTGTGGGTAAAACCGCCCGGCTTATCCAGAAGGGTTTCCATGACACCCCGCAGGGCCGTCGTGGTCGCACTACCGGTCACGACCTCACCGCCGTACTCTGCCGCGTACTGCTCACTGCGCTCGGCCACGTCAAAGCGCGAGGGGGTCAGACTCCAGTACATGCCCAACAGCAGTGCCAGCACCAGGTAAACGATCAATGCCACACCCAGCCAACGCAGCACGCTGCCGTCAGACAGGCGGCTGCCCCATTCATCCATCTTGTCCCTCAGTGGGCTGCTATCCATCGGAATGACTCCCGTTTATAAAAGTAATGGCTTTGGCTTATCGCCGCACCACGGCCTCAAATTGATACTCTTCTCCATCGGCGAGCTGCGCTGTAAAGCTCATCGTCTTGCCCTCCTTCACGGGACTGGCCAGGCCGAACAGCATCAGGTGCTTGCCGCCCGGAGTTAAAGCCATCTGCGCACCGGGCTGCAGGGTGAGTTCCGTTAGCCTGAACATGCGCCAGTTGCCATTCTCTTCTACCGACTCGTGTATCTCCACGGCGCGCACCGAGGGACTGCTGATAGACACCACCGTAATCGCCGAGTCTGAAGTATTGCTGAAGTTGAGGTAGCCCGCACTATTCGGGGCACCGGGCGGCATCGCCCTGACCCAGGCATCGTCCACCTGCAGGCCATTTGCCATGGCTGACAGGGGCTGCATAGCCACGTACAAAAGCAGAAAGAGTTTTACAAGTTTCATACACATCATGGTTTTCGGCGCGGCCGCACACTATAACACCGCCAACCAGCCACTGTTACAATGTGCCCGGTCTGCATGGAGAATTTTCCTGTTCCCGCGGTCCAAGACACTCCAAACGAGAATAAGTGAACCTGATGCTGCAACGCCTTTTGCCTCTACTGACCTGCCTGATGTTATCCATGGCAGCCCACACCCAGGATCTTACGCTGGATATCGACAAGAGCGGTTTTGGCGACCCTGGGGCAGTCAAGTTCCTGCCAGTTGAAGAAGCCTACCAGCTGGCACTGGAGGTCACCGAGTCCAAGCAAATTCGGCTGTACTGGCTGATCGCAGACGAGTACTACATGTACCAGAAGCGCTTCAAGTTCACCCTCAGCGACGAACAGGGTGAGATCGGCCTGGATTACGAACTGCCCATTGGCATCGATCATGAGGATGAATATTTCGGAAAAACCGTGATCTACCGTCAATCGGTAGACATCTTTCTTAGCCCATCTCGCAGCAGCAAGGCAGCCACCCTGACGATCACCAGCCAGGGCTGTGCCGATGCGGGGTTGTGTTACCCCCCGCAGAAGCAGAAATTCCTGGTTGACCTGGATGCGGGTACGGTTGCGGCGATGGGCAAGGCGGGACGAGCCGGTGCCGGGAATAGTCCTGCGGCAGAGGCAACGCCAGAAACCGCAAGCCTGGTCACGCTACTCCTGATGATGGCACTGGCCTTCGCGGGAGGCTCTATCCTCAACCTGATGCCCTGCGTGTTTCCAGTGCTTTCGCTCAAAGTCCTGAGTTTTTCCACCGGCAGCGACAATGCCAAACACCGCCATGGCTGGGTCTACAGTGCCGGCGTGGTCAGCAGTTTCGTGCTGGTGGCAGTCATCCTGATTACCCTGCAGCAAGCCGGCGCAGCGATTGGCTGGGGCTTCCAGCTGCAATCACCGCACTTTGTCGCAGGTCTCGCCTACCTCTTCTTTGTTATGGGCCTGGCCATGTCCGGCGTCGTTGAGCTGGGCAGCAACTTTATGGGCGTTGGCAACAATCTCACCGAAAAAGGCGGCTATAGCGGCTCGTTCTTTACCGGCGTGCTCGCAACCGTGGTCGCCAGCCCCTGCACCGCGCCTTTTATGGGCACAGCGCTGGGATTCGCAGTGACTCAGCCGCCGCTGATCGCCTTGTTGGTATTTGCCGCACTTGGGGCCGGTATGGCCGCCCCCATGTTGTTGCTGAGTTACAGCCAGCGCCTGCGCGATCTCATGCCCAAGCCCGGCGCCTGGATGGAAACCTTCAAGCAACTGCTGGCCTTCCCGCTCTACGCCACGGCGATCTGGCTACTGTGGGTGGTGGGCAGACAAACCAGTGCCAATGCCATGGCCCTGTTGCTCGGCGGCATGTTGTTACTGGCGCTGGCGCTGTGGCTGTGGAGTCGACCCAGGGCGCGCTGGATCGGTGTAGCCAGTGCCGCGCTCGCAGCCGCTGTGCTGGTCAGCCCCTACCTGGAGACCTCAGCGCCCGCCACGGCAGATGAATCAGCCTTTTCTGAAACGCAACTGCAAAGGCTGTTGGACGATGGCCAGCCGGTGTTTGTTAATGTCACCGCCGACTGGTGCATTACCTGCCTGGCCAACGAGCGCAGCACCCTGAGTACGGATCAGATCAAAAACGCCTTTGCAGCTAAATCGGTGGTCTACCTGGAGGCAGACTGGACCAATTACGACCCATCCATCGCAGATTTCCTCGCCCGGTATGATCGCAGCGGCATCCCCCTCTATCTGGTGTTCAGCGGCAGGGCGGGTGAAGCGCCGCAAATCCTGCCACAGCTACTGACCCCGGGTATCGTACTGAATGCCCTGGAAAAAATATGAAGCGTTTTTTAGAAGTTGTCGCACTTTGTCGTCAACTTCGGCGGCAGATAGCAGACTTTACCCGATATAGTCGCAAATTCGCCAAATCGGCACCAAACAGGCCCACAAAATACTAAAAATGTCGAAATGCATCGATATTGCCTTTAACTTTCAGCATCGTGCAGGAAAGTTAAATATTACCTAGACGAATCCGTAACAAGTGTGCACAATATTGTCGACTGCACAGTGTGGCGATACGTTCATGGCGACAATCCTGGTCTTGCATGGCCCCAACCTGAACCTGCTTGGTGAGCGTGAGCCAGAGGTTTACGGGCGCACCACCCTGGCCGACATCAACCAGCTACTTGAACAGCTGGCCAGCGACAGCGGCCATCATCTGCTGTCCATGCAAAGCAATGCCGAATACGAGCTGGTGGAGCGCATTCAGGATGCGCGCAATGAAGGGGTCAACTTCATCATCATCAACCCCGCCGCCTTCACACACTCCAGTGTCGCCATCCGCGATGCGCTGGCTGCGGTCAACATCCCGTTTATCGAAGTACACCTGTCGAATGTTCACCAGCGTGAGCCCTTTCGACAGCATTCTTATTTCTCGGATCTCGCCACCGGCGTGATCTGCGGGCTCGGTGCCCAGGGCTACGAACTGGCCCTGCTGGCGAGCTTCAAACAACTGGAACAGGCCTGAACAAAGGACACACCATGGATATTCGCAAAGTCAAAAAGCTGATTGAACTTCTCGAGGAGTCCAATATCGACGAAATCGAGATTCACGAGGGCGAAGAATCTGTGCGGATCAGCCGCAACAGCCACAGCCCCGCGCCGGTCATGACCGCCGCAGTGGCGCCGGCCCCTGTTGCAGCTCCCGCTCCGGCACCCGCTGCACCTGCGGCTGCCCCCGCTGCTCCGGCCCCCGCAGAAGCGGATGCCACATCTGAACTCAGCGGCCACATCGTGAAGTCGCCCATGGTCGGCACCTTTTACCGTTCACCGTCACCCAGTTCACCGCCCTTCGTCGAAGTCGGCCAGCATGTGAAAGCCGGCGACGTGATCTGCATTGTTGAAGCCATGAAAATGATGAACCAAATCGAGGCTGACAAAGCAGGCGTTGTCGAAGCCATTCTGATCGACAATGGCGACGCTGTGGAGTTCGATCAGCCCCTGATTACTATCGTCTGATTCTTGCGGGACTGACACTATGCCTATGCTGGATAAGATCGTTATCGCCAATCGCGGCGAGATTGCCCTGCGCATTCTGCGCGCCTGTAAGGAACTGGGTATCAAGACCGTAGCCGTGCACTCCCAGGCCGACCAGGATCTGCTGCACGTCAGGCTGGCGGACGAATCCGTCTGTATCGGGCCGCCACCGTCCACCGAGAGCTATCTCAATATCCCAGCCATTATTTCAGCCGCCGAGGTCACCGACGCCCTGGGTGTGCACCCTGGCTATGGTTTCCTCGCGGAGAACGCCGATTTCGCCGAGCAGGTCGAGAACAGCGGCTTCACTTTTATCGGCCCCACAGCGGACACCATTCGCTTGATGGGTGACAAAGTATCTGCCATCGAGGCAATGAAGAAGGCCGGCGTGCCCACGGTGCCGGGCTCCGATGGCCCGCTGGATGAAGATGGCGAGCGCACTATGCGCATTGCCCGGGAGATTGGCTACCCGGTGATCGTCAAAGCCGCTGCCGGCGGCGGTGGCCGTGGTATGCGCGTGGTACAAAGCGAAGCCGCCCTGCTCAATGCGGTGCGTGTCACCCAGTCTGAGGCGGCCGCAGCATTTGGCAGCGACAAGGTGTACATCGAAAAATTCCTGGAGAATCCGCGCCACGTGGAAATCCAGGTCCTGGCTGACGGCCAGGGCCAGGCCATTCACCTGGGTGACCGCGATTGCTCGTTGCAGCGGCGTCATCAGAAAGTTCTGGAAGAGGCCCCGGCCCCGGGCATTCCCCAGGAAGCCCGCGATCGCGTCAATGAAGCCTGCGTGAATGCCTGTATCGAAATAGGCTATCGCGGCGCCGGCACCTTTGAGTTCCTGTACGAGAATGGCGAATTTTTCTTTATCGAAATGAATACCCGGGTACAGGTAGAGCACCCGGTTACCGAAATGATCAGCGGCGTGGATATCGTACGCGAGCAGTTGCTGATCGCCAGCGGTGAAAAGCTCTCTTTCACCCAGGACCAAATCAGTTTTTCCGGTCACGCTTTCGAGTGTCGCATCAACGCGGAAGATCCCAAGACGTTCATGCCCAGCCCCGGGCTGGTGAAGCACTTTCACGCGCCGGGTGGCCCCGGCATTCGTGTCGACTCACACCTCTACGGTGGCTACACGGTGCCACCGCACTACGACTCCCTGATTGCCAAGCTCATCAGCTATGGCGAGGACCGGGAAACAGCCCTTAAGCGCATGCAGCAAGCGCTGGACGAGCTGGTCGTAGAGGGCATTCGCACCAATGCTGACCTGCATCGCGACCTGGTGCGCGACAGTGAATTCCGCAAAGGCGGCATCAGCATTCACTACCTGGAATCCAAGCTCGCCGACTGAGTGCATTTGCCGTGAGCTGGCTGCAGTTTCGTCTCGACACCGGTGCCGACCTGGCACCGGCCTGTGAAGACTGGCTGCTGGAACAGGGCGCCGTCGCTGTGACCCTGCAAGACAATGCCGACCAGCCGCTGTTCGATAAGGATCTTGAGAAAGCACCCCTGTGGCGGGAAACCGGCGTAACAGGCTTATTCCCCGCCAATACCGATATCGCAACACTGGAAGCAGCCCTGCCACCGCAGCTCAAGGCAGGCAGTCGGGTGCATGCAGATATTCTTGAAGACAAGGACTGGGAGCGGGAGTGGATGCAGCACTACCAGCCCCAACAGTATTCTCCCGATCTCTGGGTCGTACCCAGCTGGCTCAGCCCCCCAGACCCCGACGCTGTTAACATTCTGCTCGACCCCGGTCTGGCCTTCGGCACTGGGACCCACCCCACGACCTCGCTGTGTCTGCGGCACCTGCAAAAACTGCAACCCGCAGGTAAACATCTGATCGATTACGGCTGTGGCTCGGGCCTGCTGGCTATCGCCGGGCTGCTGCTTGGGGCCAGGCAGGCCTGGGGCATTGATACTGATCCCCAGGCGGTCCAGGCATCCCACGACAACGCGCGGCGCAATGACATCACAGAGCAACAGTTTCAGGTGGGGCTGCCGGGTATGGCGTTGCCCCAGGCCGAACTTGTTGTCGCAAATATCCTGGCCGGCCCACTGCAACAATTGGCTCCGGTTATCGGTGAACTGCCACTACCCGGCGGTGAGCTATTGCTGTCCGGTATACTTGAAGAACAGGTCGATGACCTGGTGGCCAGCTACCAACCCTGGCTGGCGCTCACCATTGCAGAACAACAGGAGGGCTGGGTTGTGCTGTACGGCCGCAAGCCATGAGCCGCGAACTGGAAGAAGAGTTTGTCCCGCCACGGCTGGCGGATGACGACAATCCCCTAGCCGACATCCGGGTCAGCCCAATGGAAGGCGCCGATCTTCCCGAGGCGACAGAACCTCCACCAGGTCTCTGGGTACACGCCAGCCTGATTCTCTTGGTGTTGTTGGCCCTGCAGTTTGTCCAGAGTGGCAAACCCGAACCCGCACCACCTTTCCAGATCACCGCACTGAATATGCGCCCCCATAGCGACCACCCCGGTGCGCTGCGGATGAACGCCATGCTCAGCAATCCAACCGACTCAGCGCTCCCCTACCCCCAGATATTGGTGCATTTCAGCAATCGCTATAGCGAGCGCCTCAGCCAGGGCATGTTTCAGCCCTCGGACTACCTGCGAGGGGACGCAGAAGGTCAGCTCAGCTTCCCAGCGAATACTCGGCTGCAGCTGGCGCTGGACCTGCAGGATCCAGGCCCGCAGGCAGTCAATTATGGCCTTCAATTGTATTCTGTGAAGCAGCGCTAAAGCTGACGAAAATTTGGTCAATTTTTCTTTTCCGCCCGCGGGTGGTCGAGTATCATAGCGCCCCCTCCAAACCATCGAATTTTGAATGCGTATGCTCCGTATAGGGCCCTATTTACTGGACAACCCTGTCGCTCTGGCTCCCATGGCCGGAGTCACGGACTTACCCTTCCGCAAGCTATGCCGGGACCTCGGCGCCGGGCTGGTGGTTTCCGAAATGATCACCAGTGACGCCTCCTTGTGGCAGTCACGCAAAACCCAATTGCGACTGGTTCACGCCGACGAGGCAGCTCCCCGATCTGTGCAGATTGCCGGTTCCGAACCGGAGCAGCTGGCAGCAGCTGCACAATTCAATGTGGCGCAGGGCGCACAGATTATCGACATCAACATGGGCTGCCCGGCCAAGAAAGTGTGCCGCAAAGCTGCCGGGTCGGCACTGCTGCGGGATGAAGAGCTGGTCCGCGACATTCTGCAGGCCGTGGTCAGCGCGGTAGAGGTTCCGGTTACGCTGAAAATGCGAACTGGCTGGTCACCGGAGCAACGCAACGGGGTAAGCATTGCCCGAATTGCAGAAGACTCCGGCATTCAGGCGTTGGCCGTGCACGGCCGCACCCGAAGCTGTAGCTTTAACGGCGAGGCCGAGTTCGACACCATTGCCGATATCTGCGCTGCAGTCGACATCCCGGTTTTCGCCAACGGCGATATAGACAGCCCTCAACGTGCCCGGGCAGTGCAGGAGTATACAGGAGCCGCTGGCATCATGCTGGGACGCGCTGCCCAGGGCCGGCCCTGGCTGCCGGGCCAGGTCGCACATTATCTTGAACACGGCAGCATTCCCGCAGACCCTGACTGGAACAGCCAATACGCCATCATTTCCGGCCACTTGCATGCCCTGCATCAATTCTACGGCGCTTATATGGGCGTGCGGGCAGCACGCAAACATATAGGCTGGTATATCCAGAACCTTGAGCACCGCGCCGACGCCGGTGACTTTAAACGTTTTTTCAATTCAATCGAGGACGCCGCTGCGCAACTACACGCCCTCGATCAGTTTTTTAATCGCAGCGAACAGCAATGGAACAAGGAGTTAGCAGCATGACAATCGGAGAAGCCCTGCTCGAGAAGGGCGCGGCCACGGAACTGGCAGCGAACAGCGAGGTCTTCGAACCCCAGGGTGATCAAAACCCGAGTCTGCGTGAGAGCGTACGCAGTGCCGTAAAGGTCTACCTGGACCAACTGGATGGCCAGCTGGGCACCGATGTCTACCAGATGGTACTGGCGGAAATGGAAGGACCACTGCTGGAAGAAATCCTGCTTTATACCCGCAACAACCAATCCAAGGCTTCGCGCATGCTTGGTCTCAATCGGGGCACGCTGCGCAAGAAACTTAAGCAGCATGGCCTGCTTAAAGAATCGCAAGACTAATCCACTCATTTTCAATCTGGGCACCTGATCCCATCAGACGGACCTCATGACAGACTCAAACTTAATCGCAGTAACACGCGCACTCATCAGTGTTTCAGACAAAACCGGTATCGTTGAATTCGCCCAGGGCCTGCGCGGCCACGGCGTGGAGATACTTTCTACTGGCGGCACCTACAAGCTCCTGCAGGAAAACGGGATAGAAGTCACTGAAGTATCCGAACACACAGGTTTTCCGGAGATGATGGATGGTCGGGTAAAAACCCTGCACCCCAAAATTCACGGCGGCATCCTGGCCCGGCGCGGGCAGGACGACGCGGTCATGGAAGAGCATGGCATCGCCGGCATCGACATGGTGGTGGTCAACCTCTACCCCTTTGAGAAAACCGTTGCCCGCGACGATTACAGCCTTGAGGACGCCATCGAGAATATCGATATCGGCGGACCCACCATGGTGCGCGCAGCAGCCAAAAACCACCGCTTTGTAAACATTGTGGTTAATGCCTCTGACTATGCGCGCGTGCTCGACGAAATGCAGGCCAATGATGGCGCCACCAGCTACGACACCCGGTTTGACCTGGCCATTCGCGCCTATGAACACACCGCTGCCTACGACGGTGCAATCGCCAACTACTTCGGCCATCGTGTTGAAGGCGGCAGCGAACTGTTTCCGCGCACTTACAGCACCCAGTTCCACAAGGTGCAGGAAATGCGCTATGGCGAAAACCCGCACCAGAACGCCGCGTTCTATACCGAGCGTGAGCCGGCCGAGGCTGGCATCGCAACCGCCACTCAGTTGCAGGGCAAGGCCCTGTCCTATAACAATGTGGCCGACACCGATGCGGCGTTGGAGTGTGTCAAAAACTTTAGCGAACCTGCCTGTGTCATCGTCAAGCACGCCAACCCCTGCGGTGTTGCTGTAGCAGGCAGCCTTCTGGAAGCCTACGAGCTGGCCTTCGCCACTGATCCAGAGTCCGCCTTTGGCGGCATCATCGCCTTCAATCGCGAGCTCGACGCCGAGACCGCTGCTGCCATCATCGATCGGCAATTCGTGGAAGTCATTATTGCCCCCGCTATTTCAGACGCCGCCCTGGCAGCCACCGCCAGCAAGGAAAATGTGCGCGTGCTCGCCTGTGGTGAATGGGGCGACAATCTGCCGGCTCTGGACTACAAGCGCGTCAATGGCGGACTGCTGGTACAGGACCGCGACCTGGGCATGATCACCGAGGGCGACCTGAAGGTGGTCAGCAAGGTGCAACCCAGTGAAGCGCAGATGCGCGATCTTCTGTTTGCCTGGAAGGTGGCCAAGTTTGTGAAGTCCAATGCCATTGTCTACGCCGGCGACGGCCGCACCATTGGTGTAGGTGCCGGTCAAATGAGCCGCGTCAATTCGGCACGCATCGCTGCCATCAAGGCAGAACACGCCGGCCTCGAGGTAAAAGGATCAGTGATGGCCTCAGACGCCTTCTTCCCGTTCCGCGACGGCATCGACAACGCCGCCAATGTCGGCATCAGCGCTGTGATTCAGCCCGGAGGGTCAATCCGCGATGAAGAGGTGATTGCCGCAGCAGACGAAAACGGCATGGTGATGGTATTCACCGGCATGCGCCACTTCCGGCACTAAGGGGCAGACAATGAACGTTTTAGTGATCGGTTCTGGTGGGCGCGAACACGCCCTGGCCTGGAAGGCGTCCCAGTCTGCCGGTGTAGGCACAGTCTATGTCGCGCCGGGCAATGCCGGTACGGCAAGAGAAGCCGGGCTGGAGAATGTGAATATCGGCGTCGGTGACTTCGAGGCACTGGCAGATTTCGCAGAGCAGAATAACGTCGGCCTGACCATCGTGGGCCCGGAACAGCCCCTGGTCGATGGCGTTGTAGATTACTTTAATGAGCGCCAACTGCGCTGCTTTGGCCCCGGCCAGGGTGCGGCACAGCTGGAGGGCTCCAAGGCCTTTACCAAGGACTTTTTGGCACGCCACAACATCCCCACCGCAGCCTACGCCAACTTCACCGAGGTGGAGCCAGCGCTGGCCTATTTGCGTGAACAGGGTGCACCCATTGTGGTTAAAGCCGACGGACTCGCAGCCGGCAAAGGTGTGATTGTTGCAGAAACCCTGGAACAAGCTGAAGCAGCTGTGCATGACATGCTATCTGGCAATGCCTTTGGCGAAGCTGGTTGCCGGGTAGTGATTGAAGAATTCCTGCAGGGCGAGGAAGCCAGCTTTATTGTGCTGTGCGACGGTGAAAATGCACTGCCCATGGCCACCAGCCAGGACCATAAACGTGTTGGCGAAGGTGACACCGGGCCGAACACAGGCGGCATGGGTGCCTACTCACCCGCACCTGTGGTCACCGATGAAGTCCACCAGCGCATTATGGAACAGGTGATTCAACCCACCATCGACGGCATGGCCACTGAGGGAAATCGCTACGTGGGCTTTCTCTATGCGGGCCTGATGATTGATCCTGCGGGCCAACCCAAAGTGATTGAGTACAACTGCCGCTTCGGTGACCCTGAAACCCAACCCATCATGATGCGTTTGCAGTCAGACCTGTGCCTGCTGTGCGAATCTGCCCTGGATGGTGAGCTGGCGAATCAGTCAACCGAGTGGGACCCCCGGCCAGCTATTGGCGTGGTCATGGCTGCAGGTGGCTATCCGGCCAGCTATGCCAAAGGCAAGGTGATCACCGGCATCGATGCCGCTAACAACGACGTCACCAAGGTATTCCACGCGGGCACCGCCGTGCAGGATGACCAACTGGTGACCAGTGGTGGTCGTGTCTTATGCGTGACCGCACTGGGCGATTCGGTACAATCTGCTCAACAGGCAGCTTACGCTGGCATCGACCAGATTGAGTGGGACGAGGCGTTCCACCGTCGCGATATCGGCTGGCGCGCTGTTGAGCGAGAACAAAACCAGTAACGGCCGATTTGGATATGAGTCAACGCAAGCTATCACCCATCGACGAGCTGATCACCTCAGCTGACAGTGTGTTGCGTACCCTCAGTAATCACGCCAGCCGCGCCGAGCGAGTGTCGCCGGCCGCTGATACCCATGAATCTGAACTCAGCGAAGAGCAGCGCAAGCACGTGGCTGGCCTGATGCGAGTCAACCACACCGGCGAGGTTTGCGCCCAGGCGCTGTATCAGGGCCAGGCCCTGACCGCAGAACTGCCTGAAGTACGCGAACGCATGGAACAGGCGGCTCGCGAAGAGATCGATCACCTGGTGTGGTGCGAAGAGCGACTAAAACAACTGGGCAGCCACACCAGCGTATTGAATCCGGCCTTTTATGGCCTGTCATTCCTGATGGGTGCCGCTGCCGGACTGGTTGGCGACAAGTACAGCCTGGGCTTCGTGGCGGCGACCGAAGAGCGCGTCGCAAAACACCTGCAGGATCATCTGGATCAACTGCCAGAAGACGATGACCGCAGCCGCAAGATACTGGAGCAAATGTTGGTCGACGAACAGCAGCACGGTGACCAGGCCCTCGCCGCCGGCGGAAAAGACTTCCCCGAGCCGGTGAAGCGCGCCATGGCCAATGTCGCTAAACTAATGACCGCCTCTACCTATCGGGTCTGAGGTTCAACAGCCTAGAGCCGACTCTCAAACTCCACAATCTCGAAGTCATGGGTGACTTCAACACCGGCGGCTTCCATCATGATGGAACCGGAGCAGTACTTCTCAGCTGACAGCTGAACCGCACGGGCCACATGGTTCTCCTTCAAACCCACCCCGGTCACCACGAAATGTAGGTGAATTTTGGTAAAGACCGCGGGTACTGCATCCGCGCGCTCCGCTTCTACCTCAACCCGGCAGTCCACGACCTGCTGGCGAGACTTGCGCAGCATCGACATCACGTCAAAGTTGGAGCAACCGCCAACACCCAGCAATATCAGCTCCATAGGACGGATGCCCATGTCACGACCACCCGCATCTGGCGGACCATCGATGACCACAGTATGTCCGCTGCCGGACTCACCCATAAACTGGGCCCCGTCGACCCACTTCACTGTTGCCTTCATTGCTGCACCTCTATCAAACGGCCGCGAAGCTTAGCATAGGCTCTGTTTTTACTTAAACCCTGCCCCGCGCTAGTATGGGCTCAAACAACAGGGTGGGCGTCAGCCGTGATCAAGCCTCAGATTCTCAACGAACTTCCAGATATTGAAAATTTCCTGCGCTATTGCCAGCGCCAGGACTTCAAGGCCAAGAGCACGATCCTGCGCGCCGGCGCAGTGAGCTCATCCCTGTATTTTATTCTGGACGGCTCCGTCTCAGTGATTGTGGAAGGCGACGAAGATCACGAGATGGTGGTGAGCTACCTCAACCCCGGAGACTTTTTCGGCGAAATGGGCCTGTTTACACCAGAGGGTGAAGAAGAAGTCCGCAGCGCCATTATTCAAGCCAAGACCCAGTGTGAAGTGGCGGAAATCAGCTACGAGCGCTTTCACAAAATTCGCGGCCAGTTCCCTGAGATCCTGTTCGCCATTGCCCGGCAAATCACCGAGCGGCTGCGCCACACCACCCGCAAACTATCAGACCTGGCCTTCGTGGATGTCACCGGCCGTGTCGCCCACACCCTGCTCGACCTGTGTGACCAGCCGGACGCCATGACTCATCCGGAAGGCATGCAAATCAAGATCACCCGCCAGGAGCTGGGCAAGATCGTGGGCTGCTCGCGCGAAATGGCGGGACGGGTCTTGAAAACCCTCGAGGACGAGGGGCTGGTCAATGTGTCGGGCAAGACGATCGTGGTACTTGGCGCACGGTAGTAGGCGCGCGGAAGTAGACGTGCGTTAGCGGCGCGCGGTAGTAGACGTGCGTTAGCGGCGCGGGTTAGCGGACGTTAGCGGCGCTATATTTGACGAAAAGCTCCGCCAGTTTCTCTCCGGGCTCATCCGCCCGCATAAAGGCCTCACCCACCAGAAAGCTGTCTACGCGGTGCTCGCGCATGAGCTGAACATCTTCAGCTGTATGAATGCCACTCTCGGTCACGACAATGCGATCCTCGGGAATGTGCGCCAGCAAATCGGTGGTCGTGGCGAGACTGGTTTCAAAGGTGTGCAGATTCCGGTTGTTGATGCCAACCAGGGTATTGCCCAACTCCAGTGAGCGATCCAGCTCGGCGCGGTCATGCACCTCAATCAGCACATCCATACCCAGCTCGATAGCGGCACTGTTAAGCTCGGCCATCTGGGCATCTTCCAAAGCCGCAACGATGAGCAAAATACAATCGGCAGCAATGGCTCGCGCCTCAACCACCTGGTAGGGATCTACAATAAAGTCCTTACGAATCACTGGCAGAGCACAGGCTGCACGCGCCTGTTGCAGGTAATCCTCGTGCCCCTGGAAGAAGTCCTGATCGGTCAGCACTGACAAGCAGGCAGCACCCCCCGACTCATAACTGCGGGCTATCTGCTCGGGGACAAAGTCCTCCCTGATCACGCCCTTGCTGGGTGAAGCTTTTTTGATTTCAGCGATGACGGCACTGTGCCCGGCAGCCAGTTTGGACTGCATGGCATTCACAAAGCCTCGCGAGGGGTCCTGTTGCTGCGCGCGCTCCGCAAGAGCCGAAAGGCTGGCCTTGGGCTTGCGCTCACTGATCTCTTCCCACTTGCGATCAATGATCTTGCGCAGGATGGTCGGGGCCTGGCTCATGAAGCGCCCTTCAGCAATTCACCAAACTGCACCAGGTCTTTCATCTTTTGCAATGCGGCACCGCTGTCAATAAGGTCCTGGGCCAGGGCTACACCCTGCTCCAGGCTGTCCGCCACGCCCGATACATAAATGGCAGCACCGGCATTGAGGGAAATCACTTCAGCAGCTTTAGGGGCGTCTCCGGACAGGGCAGCTTTGATCAGGGCAGCAGACGCCGCGGGCGAGTCAACGATCAAACCCTCGAGGTCCTGCTGCTCGATGCCAAACTGCGCGGGTTCGATCTGGTACTCGCTGATCTCGCCTTTCTTCAGCTCCGCCACCTGCGTGGGGGCGGCAATGCTGATCTCGTCGAGCCCATCACCAGAATGCACAACCATGATGTGTTCACTGCCCAGCCCTTGCAGCACGGCTGCCAGCTGCGTGGTCAGCGCCGGATCGAAGACACCGATCAACTGGCGTTTCACGCCCGCAGGATTGGTCATCGGGCCCAGCACATTGAAGATGGTGCGCATGGCCATTTGCTGGCGGGCACCAATCGCATGCTTCATAGCGCTGTGATGAGCCGGTGCAAACATAAAGCCCATGCCCACTTCTTCAATACAGCGAGCAATCTGCTCAGGATTAAGATCCAGCGGCAAACCCAACTCACTGAGCAAATCAGACGCACCACTGGCGCTGGAAACACCGCGGTTACCGTGTTTGGCCACATGAGCACCGGCCGCCGCCGCAACAAAGGACGAGGCGGTCGACACATTAAACAGGTTGGCGCCATCACCACCGGTACCCACAATGTCTACCAGATGATCAGCAGACACCGAGACTGGTGTGGCTAGCTCGCGCATTACTTCAACCGCTGCTGTAATTTCCTCAACGGTTTCGCCGCGCATGCGCAGACCCATCAGCAGGGCACCAATCTGCGCCTCACCGGCTTCTCCGCCCATGACCTGGTGCATGACCGCTTTCATGTCGGTGCCGGAGAGCGTCTCCCCAGCAACGATCGCCGCTAGTGCCTGCTGAATGGTCATCGCCATATCAATTCACCTCCAGGAAGTTGCGCAGCAGGTCGTGCCCATGCGCCGTTAGAATCGATTCCGGGTGAAACTGCACACCCTCCAGCAAATACTCTTTGTGGCGCAGCCCCATGATCTCGTCACGACTGCCATCTTCGGTTTCGGTCCAGGCCGTCACTTCAAAGCAATCCGGCAGGGATTCGGCCTCCACCACCAGGGAGTGATAGCGAGTGGCCTCAAAGGGGTTGCTCAGGCCTTTGAACACACCCTGCCCAGTATGATGGATAAGTGAGGTCTTGCCATGCATCACCTGACGGGCGCGCACGACCTTACCACCGAATACCTGGCCCATGCTCTGGTGGCCCAGACAAATACCCAACAGCGGAATTTTGCCAGCAAAGGTTTCAATAACTGCCATCGACACCCCTGCCTCATTCGGCGTACAGGGTCCTGGCGAAATCACGATGCGCTCGGGTGCCATAGCCTCAATGGTGGCGATGTCGATCTGGTCGTTGCGTTCTACCCGCACATCCGCGCCCAGCTCACCCAGGTACTGCACCACGTTGTAGGTAAAGGAGTCGTAGTTGTCGATCATCAACAGCATGTCAGTGCTCCTCCCGCTGGTCCGATTGCACCATGGCTGCGGCTCGGAATACCGCCCGGGCCTTGTTCATGGTTTCCTTGTATTCCAGAGCGGGTATGGAATCGGCGACAACTCCCCCACCGGCTTGTATGTACAGGGTTTCGTCTTTGACCACGGCAGTGCGAATGGCAATGGCCGTGTCCATATCACCCTGCCAGGAGATATACCCCACGGCTCCCCCGTAAACGCAGCGCTTGACCGGCTCCAGTTCATCGATAATTTCCATCGCCCGAATCTTGGGAGCGCCACTCAGAGTACCGGCAGGCAGGGTCGCCCGCAGCACATCAATGGCAGAACAATCAGGTTTCAGCTGGCCATGCACGTTAGAAACAATGTGCATCACATGTGAGTAACGCTCCACCACCATTTTGTCGGTGAGTTCCACGCTACCGGTTTCCGCGATGCGACCAACATCATTGCGACCCAGATCAATCAGCATCAGGTGCTCGGCGATTTCCTTGGGATCGGCCAGCAGTTCTTCTTCCATGGCCAAGTCTTCCGCCCCATCCCGGCCCCGGCGTCGGGTTCCTGCAATGGGTCGCACGGTCACCTCACCGTGTTCGAGCCTGGCCAGAATCTCCGGCGAGGCACCCACGATGTGAAAGTCATCCAGATCCAGGTAGTACATGTACGGCGACGGGTTGAGGTTGCGCAGCGCCCGGTAGAGGTCCAGCGGCGCCTCTTTAAAGGGCAGACTGAAGCGCTGGGAAGGCACCACCTGCATCACGTCACCGGCCAGCACATATTCCTTGATCACTTCCACGGCCTGGCCGTACTCATCAAAAGAAAAGTGCGAGCTAAAGGCGCTTTCAGGAATAATTGCTTTGGCCCGATCGTCATCGGCGGCCTGCAGGTCGATGGGAGGCAGCGACGGTGCGGGCTCACGCAGCTTGACCAACAATTCCTGTAGGCGCTGCTGCGCCTGTTCGTAGGCATTGGCCTGCTGCGGATCGGCGTTCACCACCAGCTTGAGCGTACCCGCCAGGTTGTCGAACACCACCACTTCATCAGACAGCATCAACAGGATATCGGGTGTACCCAACTCATCCGCGGGTGTACCCGGGCGCAGACGCGGCTCAACATAGCGCACGCAGTCATAGCCAAAATAGCCAACCAGACCGCCATAAAAGACCGGCAGGCCCTCCAGTTCAGGAATGCTGAACTGCTGCTGAAACTCATCGAGATAAACCAGCGGTTCGGCCACCTCCAGGCTCTCTTTCAGTTCGCCATCCAAGTGGTGTTCGACACGCTCGCCGTACACCTTGATATGGGCGCGACAGGGTAAACCGATGATGGAATAACGACCCCATTTCTCGCCGCCCTGCACTGATTCCAACAAATAGGAATACGGGCCGGAGGCCAGCTTGTTGTAGGCGCTGAGCAGGGTCTCAAAGTCAGCCAGCACTTCGCAGCTGACCGGAATACGGCTGTAATTTTGTGCTGCCAATGCAGCAAACTGTTCGGGGGTCATGGAAGACGTCCTCAGAGATAGATAGTTACATTCAATGGGCGTGCGAGATCACTGGCTACCATCGCCAGCGGGTGACCTCACGCATCGACAGGGTGTCGACAATTGAATGCACTGTTGCTTCCACATTATCTCCGGGTTTCAGGCGAGCAATTGTAGCCCACTGAACAAATAACTCAAACGCCAGCCAATTGCTCGCGCATGTCGCTGATCACAGCGGCGTAGTCTGGCTGGTTAAAAATCGCCGAGCCAGCGACAAAGGTATCTGCACCGGCGCGGGCGATTTCAGCAATGTTTTTTGCGGATACGCCCCCGTCGATTTCAAGGCGAATGTCCAGGCCGCTGGCATCAATCAAGGCCCGTGCTTCACGCAGTTTGTCCAGTGTGGCGGGAATAAAGGACTGCCCACCAAAGCCCGGATTGACCGACATCAGCAGGATCATATCCACCTTGTCCATCACGTATTTAAGGGCATCCAGTCCCGCTGCCGGATTGAACACCAGGCCAGACTTACAACCGGCATCACGAATCATCTGCAGTGAGCGGTCGACATGGGTAGACGCATCGGGATGAAAAGTGATGTAGCTGGCACCGGCATCAGCGAAATCACCAATCAGCGAATCAACCGGGCTGACCATGAGGTGCACATCGATATCTGCCGTGATGCCGTAGTCCCGCAGTGCCTTGCACACCATCGGCCCAATGGTCAGGTTGGGCACATAGTGGTTGTCCATGACATCGAAGTGAACAACATCAGCACCCGCCGCCAGAACGTTCTCGAATTCTTCACCAAGCCGGGCGAAGTCTGCGGACAATATGGATGGGGCAATAAGATAGTCAGTCATGGTCGGCTCCGGGGAAAGCCGCCATTTTAGAGGATGCCCGAGCGCTCATCCAGCGCCGCCAGTCGCTCGGGCGTGCCCACATCTTCCCAATCACCTCTGAAATGCTCTCCGCTAATGCGACCATGAGGTGCATATCGCTGAAACAGCTCCCGCAAGGGCAAAAACCCTGGACCGACACCCGCCAGCAAATCAGGGTGATACACCCCCATACCTGCATAGGTCAGGGTGCCATCGCCCGTACCCTGGGCAAATTCGACGTGGCCATCCGGCTGCAACTGAAAATCGCCGCCTCGGTGCTGATCCGGATTGTCCACCAGTACCAGCCGGGCCAGGCAATCCTGAGCAAGGGGTCGGTCGTGGAATCGACGAAAATCATAGTCCGTCCAGACGTCACCATTGATCAGCGCAAACGGCTGTTCGCCAAGCAGCGGCAGTGCCTGCTGGATGCCACCGGCCGTTTCGAGCGGCTCCGGTTCCCAGGAATACTGAATGTCACACCCCCAGCGGCTGCCATCACTAAGGTATTCCTCAATCTGCTCACCCAACCAGGACACATTGATGACGATCTGCTGAAAACCCGCCGCCACCAGTCTTTCCAGGTGATGCTCAATGAGGGGTTTGCCGCCGATCTGCAGCAAGGGCTTGGGCCTGCGTTCGGTCAAAGCTCCCATGCGCAATCCGCGCCCGGCAGCCAGCAACATGGCCTTCATGAAACAGCGCCCCAGGCCACGCAATCAGCGTAAGAATGCTTTATTATCACCGCTGGCATTTTGATTCCTTCATAGAGCGACAGGATCGTTGTGAAACACCACAGACCCGCCGGATTAATTCGTCCCGTGCTGACACTGCTACTGGCCGCATCCGGCGCGGCACAGTCCCAGGCGCAGGCACAGGATACCAAGCAGATGGACTGGGTGCCCTACCTGAACCTGCCGCCAGAATTACAGACTGAACGGGCACGACACTGTAAAGGTGCCTACACCGACCCACTGCGCAACCTGGATCGCAACGACAGCCCGTCAGATGAAATGATCAACGCTGACGCCGATCAGTCGCAAATGCAGGGCGACACGGTAAAACTCTCCGGCGACGTCAACCTGTCCCAGGGCTACCGCAAGTTGCGGGGGGACCAGGCCAGCTACGACACGATTGGTGGTACCGGCGAGTTGGAAGGCAATGTGGTGTTCCGCGAACCCGGCATTCTGATGACTGGCGACAGCGCCTGGGTAAACTCCCAGACCGGTGAAGCGATCATGCAGGGCGGCTCGTTTCTGTCACACAACGAGCATATCCGCGGTAACGCCGACACCATTCGCCGCCGCGAAGACGAAATCATAGAGCTCAGCAACGCCAGCTACACCTACTGCCCACCGGTGAATGAAGTCTGGGCGTTAAAAACTGAAGGCCTGGAGCTGGATACCGAGAACGGTGTCGGCACCGCGCGCAAAGCCAAATTCACCATCAAGGACCGGCCATTTTTCTACCTGCCTTATATGCAGTTTCCCATTGACGACCGGCGCATGACTGGTTTTTTGTGGCCCGATCTGGGGCGAGACTCCAGCGGTGGCCTGGATATCGCAGCGCCTTATTACTGGAACATCGCGCCTAACTACGACCTCACGCTGACACCTCGCGTGGTCACAGAGCGGGGCTTCATGGGTGAGGTTCAGGCCCGCTATCTGGGGCCTATAGCTGGCGAGTGGGACTTCGGCGGCTCTTATATTCCGAAAGACGACAAGTATAAGAAGGACGTACCCGACTCAGATGGCGAGCGCTGGCTGGTTTACGCCGACCAGGACAGTCTGGTCAAGGAGCGCTGGCGCACCGATGTGGATTTCACAGAAGTCAGCGATGTGGACTACCTCAACGACATCGGCACCACCGAACTGAACGTGCGCCAGAGCACTCACCTGGCCCAGCGCGGGCAGCTGGATTATCTGGGTGACAACTGGCTCGGCGAGATCAGGTTTGAACAATTCCAGACCATCGCCAAGGATATCCGCAACAACCCCTATAAAAAGCTGCCGCAGATGTCTCTGCGTCGCACCGCGGCGCAGGAAGACGGCAAGTTAAATGTTCTCTATGCAGGCGAATACACCGAGTTTGATCACGAGAGCCTGCTGACCGGCCAGCGACTCTACAACGAAGTGGGTGTGAACTACCCAGTGTCCTGGATATTCGGATTTTTAAAGGGCACTGCCAAATACCGGCACCTGAATTACAATCTGGAAGATACCGTCAACACCACCGACGGCCCCGACAAGAAACCTGATCTTGGCGCCCCCATGGCCAGCCTCGATGGCGGTCTGTTTTTTGAACGCGACATGACCTGGCGCGGCAACGGCTACCTGCAAACCCTGGAGCCGCGCCTGTACTACCTCTGGTCGGACTTCGAGGATCAAACTGGCCTGCCGAACTTTGACACCAGCCGCCTGACCTTTAGCTATAACCAGATATTCCGCGAGACACGCTTCTCCGGTCGCGACCGTATCGACGATGCCAATCAGGTGTCTGCCGGCGTCACCACGCGCATCATCAACCAGGAGAGCGGCGACGAGGTGCTGTTCGCCAGTGTTGGCCAGATCTACTACTTCGAAGATCGCCTGGTAACCGTTGGCGCTCCCCGTGAAGAAGACAAAGAAAGCAACTCGGCCATTGCCGCAGAGTTTGGCTTCCAACCCTGGCAGGATGCGGTCTTCAGCTCCTCCTGGCTGTACGACATTAACAACGATCGCATGGACGAAACCCACTTTTTGCTGTCCTGGGAAACCCAGAAGCAGCGTATTTTCAATGTGGGTTATAATTGGCGCCGGTACAAAGGCGTTGACCCCCGTTTCCGGGACATCAACCAGGTCGACCTGTCGACGGCATTCCCGATAGCCACCCACTGGGCCCTGTTTTTCCAGACCCTTTATGACCTGGACGAAAATGAGAGCGTCAACGACCTGGTTGGCCTTGAATACAATGACTGCTGCTGGCGGGTGAGGGTGGTGCACCAACGCAACTTGAACCAGGAATTTGGCTCTGCGGTGGGTAGTATCGTGAAACAAAAGAAGGCCACGTATGTCGAATTCCAGTTGAAGGGACTCGGCGGCGTAGGCACCCGGGTGACCAGCATTATTGAAGAGTTTATTAGAGGTTACGAAAGTTCCGATGAGTAACAAGATTTACCGCACCGCTGCGCTGTTTGCAGCAGTGCTCCTGTCAACCACTAGCTTCAGCCTGCAGGCCGAAACCCGGATACTGGATTCAGTGGTCGCCATTGTAGAAGATGACGTCATCATGTCCAGCGAACTGCGCGCCCGCCTCGATTTGATCGAGCAGAGCATGCAGGCCCAGGGCGTAGAGTTGCCAGAACGGCAGGTACTGGTGCGGGAAACCCTCGATCGCCTGGTGCTTGAGAGTATCCAACTGCAAATGGGGCAGCGTGCTGGCGTACGCATCAGTGACGCTCAACTCAACGGCGCACTCACCAATGTGGCCGCCCGCAACCGCATGACCCTGGAACAGTTCAGCCAGCAGTTGGAGGTAGACGGCAAATCCTATCTTCAACTGCGCGAGGATGTGCGCCGCGAACTGATTCTGCAACGCGTACAGGCTGGCAACGTCAACCAGCGCATTCAGATTACCGAGCAGGAAGCCAGGAATTTCCTCGAATCCGAGGAGGGCCAGAACCTGACCCAGGAACAATATCGCCTGGTTCACGCACTGCTACCACTGCCTGCCAACGAGGCTGACGTCAACGCAGCGCGGGAACAGGTGAACAAGCTGTACGCGCGCATCGAAGGTGGCGAACCCTATGACGTTGTGATCGGTTCCTCGGGCGGCAAGTACACCTTCACCGGTGGCGATCTCGGCTGGCGGGCGCGCAGTGACTTGCCCAGCCTGTTTGCAGACGTCGCTCCGAAGATGAAAATAGGCGAGACTGCCTCACCCATTGAGAACGCGGCAGGCTTTCACCTGATTTTTCTCGCTGAGAAGCGCGGCGGCGCCACCATCGTGAACCAGACCCATGTGCGCCACATTCTGATCAAGCCATCAGCGATACGCGACGAGCAGGAATCCCTCAGCTTTATCAGCTCCCTGCGTCAGCAAATCATCGCCGGCGCAGATTTTGCGGAGATGGCCCGCGCCAATTCTGAGGACATCGGCTCAGCCCAGGAAGGTGGCGATCTCGACTGGACCACCCCCGGGCAAATGGTGCCGGAGTTCGAGCAGGCCATGAATGACACAGATATCGGCCAGATCAGCCAGCCGGTGAAAAGCCAGTTTGGCTGGCACATACTCGAAGTGCTCGATCGTCGCGAGCAGGATATGACTGACCGGGTAGCGCTGAATCGAGCCCGCGAATACCTGCACAAGCGCAAGTATCAGGATGAGCTGGAGGCCTGGCTGCGCAAGATTCGCGACGAAGCTTTCGTCGACATGAAGTAATTCTGTGAGCAATATCCGGATCGCAATCACCTGCGGGGAACCCGCCGGTATCGGCCCGGACCTGCTCATCGCCCTGGCGCAACAGACGTTGCCCGGCATAGAGCTGGTGGCTGTCGCCGACCCGGATTTGCTGGAGTCACGCGCACAGCTGCTGGACCTATCTTTGGGCGATATCACGATAGAACCCGCCCCACTGGGGGCACCCTGCCAGCCAGGCCAGCTTAACCCGGACAATGCACGCTATGTATTGAGCACGCTGGATACGGCCATTACCGGCTGCCTCGAGGGCCGCTACCAGGCCATGGTCACAGCCCCGGTACAAAAGTCAGTAATCAACGACGCAGGCATTCCTTTTACCGGGCACACCGAGTACCTCGCGGAAAAAACTAACACCGAACAGGTAGTGATGATGCTGGCCACAGAAAGCATGCGGGTGGCCCTGGTCACCACCCACCTGCCCCTGCTTGCTGTGCCAGCTGCGATTACCCCAGAGCGACTGGACAGTATTTATCGCATCACCGCCGCTGATCTCCGCAACAAGTTTGGCATCAGCCAACCCCGCATTGCCGTGCTGGGCCTGAACCCCCATGCCGGTGAAGAAGGGCACCTGGGCCGTGAAGAAATAGAGGTGATCATTCCGGTGCTCGAAAAGCTGCGCAGTGAGAGACACGATGCGCTTGGCCCGTTGCCCGCTGATACTGCCTTCAATGCCAAAGTGCTGGACCAGTGCGACGCCGTATTGGCGATGTACCACGACCAGGGGCTGCCGGTGCTGAAATACTCCGGTTTCGGCAGCGCCGCCAACATCACCCTGGGGTTGCCCCTGGTGCGCACCTCGGTAGATCACGGCACAGCCCTGGATCTGGCGGGCACAGGTCAGGCAGATTCAGGCAGCCTGTTGTACGCGATCAAAGTGGCGGCCGATATGGCCAGGAACCAGCACTCGTGAGCCGAGAACACCGGGCGCGCAAACGCTTTGGCCAGAACTTTCTGAGCGATGAACACATCATTGCCGAAATTGGCCGCGCCATCGCCGCCGGCCCCACTGAGCATCTGGTCGAGATTGGTCCGGGCAAGGGTGCTTTAACCGAAGTACTGCTGGCCTCGGGTTGCGAGCTGGATGTGATTGAACTGGACCGAGACCTGATCCCACTACTCAAGATCAGCTTTGCCACCTCCAAACGACTCAGCATCCACAACGCCGATGCACTGCGCTTTGACTACACCGAGCTGGCGAAGGACGGCCGCCCATTGCGCGTGGTGGGCAACCTGCCCTACAACATATCTACCCCCCTGATTTTTCATCTGCTTGACCATGCAGACCTGATTCAGGACATGCACTTTATGCTGCAGCTGGAGGTGGTCAATCGCCTGGCGGCGGCACCCGGCAGCAAAACCTGGGGGCGCCTCGGTGCGATGGCACAGTACCTGTGCCAGGTCGACAAGCTGTTTGAAGTACCCCCCGAAGCGTTTGATCCCGCACCGAAGGTGCAATCTGCCATCGTCCGCCTGGCCCCCAGGCCCGCTGCGCAAATCGACCCAGGGGAGCGCAAACGACTGGATCGGATTCTGGTGGCAGCGTTTTCCCAGCGTCGCAAAACCCTGCGCAATACCTTGCGCGATCTGGTTTCCGTGCAACAATTGGAGTCACTGGACATTGATCCCGGCGCCCGGGCAGAGACCTTAAGCCTCGATCAATTCGTTGCGCTCAGCCAGTTTGCAGACCAGCAAGACCAGGGGAACTAACGCATGGCGACCTATGTGGTCGGAGATATTCAGGGTTGCTATAAGCCACTCAAGCGCCTGCTGAAACAGGCGGACTTCGATTGGAAACAGGATCAGCTATGGGCAGTGGGCGATCTGGTCAATCGCGGCCCGGATTCCCTGAAAGTGCTGCGCTATCTCTACAAGCACCGGGATCGAGTCACATCGGTTCTCGGCAATCATGACCTCCATCTTCTGGCGGTGGCCAATGGCCTACAGCGCCCCGGCCGCTCCGATACTCTCGATAAAATTCTGGTTGCAGAAGACCGTGACGAGCTGCTGGCATGGCTGCGCCAACTGCCGCTGATTCACAGCGAGCATGGCTTCACCATGGTGCATGCGGGCATTCCACCCATCTGGTCGCTGGACCAGGCACATAGTTACGCCTCTGAGGTGGAGGCCACGCTCAGGGGCGAGAACTACCGTAAGTACCTATTAAAAATGTACGGTAACTCGCCGCGACTTTGGAATGACAAGCTCGAGGGAAACACTCGCCTGCGCACCATCACCAATTACCTGACCCGCATGCGCTATGTCTACGCCAGCGGCGCGCTGGACCTGCACAGTAAAGGTGCCAGCCCCGACCCGGGCAAGCCAGTGGAGCCCTGGTTCAAGCACCGTCATAAATCGGTTAAGAAGACCCAGCTGATATTCGGCCACTGGGCATCGCTGGAGGGTGAGGTCAAAGGCAAGAACCTGTTCGCCACGGATACCGGCTGCGTCTGGGGACACCAACTCAGCATGTATTGCCTGGATACTCAGGAGTGGCACCGTTGTGACGCATGAGGCCCTTAATACTTTCCTTGTGGGTGGTGCCGTTCGCGACGAGCTGCTGGGCCTGACACCGGATGAAAGAGACTGGGTGGTAGTAGGCGCCACGCCGGAACAAATGCTGGCACTTGGATTCAGCCAGGTGGGCCGCGACTTTCCGGTTTACCTGCACCCTGATACCAAAGACGAATACGCGCTGGCCAGAACTGAACGCAAAAGCGGCCACGGCTACGGCGGCTTTGAAGTGCAAGCCGCGCCCGATGTGACCCTGGAGCAGGACCTGCAGAGGCGTGACCTGACCATCAATGCCATTGCCCGCGATCAGCAGGGCCAACTGATTGACCCCTATGGTGGCCAACAGGATCTGGAAGCACGCTGCCTGCGGCATGTTTCTGATGCTTTTGTGGAAGACCCGCTGCGGGTGTTGCGGGCAGCTCGTTTCGCAGCACGCTTCCACTACATGGGTTTCACGATTGCACCAGACACTGCAGCGCTAATGTCACAGCTGAGTCATAGCGGCGAACTGGCGCATCTGCCCGCAGAACGCTTGTGGCAGGAAACTGAGAAAGCGCTGAATACGGCCAACCCCGAGGTATATATTCAAACCCTTGAACAGTGTGGCGCGATTGCTGCTCTTTACCCCGATTGGCATCCACGCAAGCAGGAGCTGGCCAACCTGGCAGCCGCCACGGCACAGGCAAACCCGGTGATCCGCTTTGCCAGTGTGTTGGCGCATCAGTCGCCGGATGTGGTGGAAGTGCTGTGCGATACGCTAGGCGCCCCCAACCAGTATCGAGACCTGGCGCGACTGGCTGCCCGCCACGGCATGGACTGCCACTGCCGAACCGGCGAGCACGCGCTGAAACTGCTGGAACTGACCGATGCCTGGCGCCGGCCTGAGCGCTTTACAGATTTCCTCGAAGTGTGCAGATTCACCCATCTGCTGCAAGCCGATGAGCAATCAAAGCTGCTGCAGGCGCGAGAAACCACCCAAACGATTGATACGGCTGATTGGGTGGCCGCAGGTATCAAAGGCGCGGCCATTGGCGAGCGGGTACAGCAGGAACGTTTGCAACGCTTGAATCGTCTGTATGGCTGATGCAGAGGACAAAGTAGCCCTGGTCACTGGCGCAGCGCGGCGAATCGGTGCAGACATTTGCCGCAGCTTGCACCAGCGCGGTTGCACCATTGCATTGCATTACCAGCACTCGGAACAGCAGGCGCTGCAATTGCAGCAAGAGTTAAACAGCATCCGCAAAGATTCCTGCGCGATCTTTCAGGCCGACCTGGGCGAACAGACAGCCTGCCAGCAGTTACCGGGGCGTATTATCGAGGCACTCGGCAGTCTGGATGTGCTGGTGAACAATGCCTCCCGCTACATCGCCACGCCACTGGCAGAGGCGCCCGAGCAACACTGGGACAGCCTGATGCACACCAATGCCAGGGCTGCATTTTTGTTGAGCCAGGCTGCTCGGGACACGCTGGGGCGCAGCGGGGGCTGTATCGTCAATCTGCTCGATGCCCACACCAATCTGGCAGAACCTGAGTTCAGCCTGTACAAGGCCAGCAAGGCGGCGCTGACCAGCCTGACTAAAAGTCTGGCCCGAGAATATGCGCCACAAATTCGGGTCAACGCCGTCAGCCCGGGGGCCATGTTATGGCCGGAGGAGATTGATCGTGACGAACAGGCCCAGCAGGACATGCTCGCCAAAATTCCGCTGGCACGGCTGGGTGGCAGCGAAGCCATCGCCAGTGCGGTGTGCTACCTGGTGTTTGATGCCGATTACGTCACCGGACAAAACCTGGCGGTGGATGGCGGGCGCCGGCTCAGCGGCTAAATCAGCGGCTGAAGTCGATATCCAGCTGCTTTAGAGGCTGGCTGACCTGATCATAATTCTTCCACAGCTCTTCAAAGCTGATGCCCACACCCGGATGTATCATCGCCGGCGCGAGATCAGCCATGGGCGCCAGCACAAAGGCGTTCTCCAGCAGTTCGGGGCGCGGCAGCTCAACGCCTTCGAAGCTTCCACACAGGTCATCAAACATCACGATATCGATATCCAGGGTGCGATTACTGAAGCGTTGGGCGTCCGCAGGGCGGCCGTAGTCGTATTCCAACTGCCGCAGGGAGGTCGCCAGTTCTGCCAGTGATTGTTGGGTACTGAGAGAGACCGCAAGATTCCAAAAGCGCTCGCCCTCGAAACCCACCGCAGCAGTTTCGTAAACCGCTGAGCATTCAAGGTCGTCGTAATGATGACGCAATTCACGCAAGCCGGCTCGCAAGTGGTGCTCGCGATCAATATTACTGCCCAGGTTTAGAAAGACCCGGTGGGATTTCAAGGGGTCAGACCCCTTGCAACCGGTGCGCCGCGCTCGATAATCACACCGACCTCTGCCGCTTCAGCGACCGCCCCGGGTTTGCCAAGGCGCAGACGCAAACCGGTCAGTGTGTATCGTTCAAGCAGCTGCTCGGCCAGGTCTTCAGCCAGTGTTTCAAGCAGGCCGAACTGACCATTACCGAGATACTCAATCAGCCAGGCCGATATGGCGGCATAGTCCGGCGTGGCATCGATACTGTCGGCCTTGGCCGTGGCTGCAATGTCGGCGCGCATCTCCAGGTCGATACTCAGCTCCTGGCGGACCTGCTGTTCCCAGTCATAAATACCGATATAGGTGGCCACCCGCAGGTCGCGGATATAGACGATGTCTGTACTCATACCGGGGTTAACTCATCCATGGGCCAGCGCGGTCGAACCCGCATTGCGCTCTCATCCTGCTGGCCCGCCAGCAAACGCTGGCAGCCGGCATAGGCGATCATGGCGCCATTGTCAGTGCAGTAGCGCGGCGCGGCGTAAAACACACCGGCACCAATTTTTGCCAGGGCCTTTTCAAGCCGCTCCCGCAGGCAGGTATTGGCACTGACACCCCCGGCTATCACGAGGCGCTCCAGACCTTCCTGCTGCAATGCGCGACGACACTTGATGACCATGGTGTCCACCACGGCAGACTGAAATCCCTCGGCAATATCCGCCGACTGGGCATCACTCAGATTGCCCCGGCCACCCTCTGATTCAATTGCGTTGAGAGTAAACGTCTTCAAGCCACTGAAACTGAAATCCAGCCCCGGTCGATTAGTCATGGGCCGCGGGAAGCCAAACCGATCGCCATTGCCGTTTTCTGCCAGACGCGCCACATGGGGCCCACCTGGATAGGGCAGACCCAGCATTTTCGCAACCTTATCAAATGCTTCACCGGCCGCGTCATCCAGTGACTCCCCGAGCAGGCGATACTCGCCAAGGCGATCAACCCTCACCAGCTGGCTATGGCCGCCGGAAACCAGCAGCGCAATAAACGGATATTCGGGGCGATTCTCTTCCAACATGGGCGCGAGCAGATGGCCCTCCATATGATGCACACCCAGGGAGGGCACACCCCAGCCAAAGGCCAGTGAGCGCGCCAGGGTAGCGCCAACCATCAGTGCACCTACCAAACCCGGGCCCGCGGTATAGGCCACACCATCGATATCTGCTGCGTCACAGTTCGCCTGGGCCATGACTTCCCTGATCAGGGGCAGGGTTTTGCGCACATGATCGCGGGAAGCAAGCTCTGGCACCACACCGCCATACTCCTCGTGAACCGCGACCTGGGAGTACAGGGCATCAGCTAACAGGCCCTGTTCACTGTCGAACAGAGCGATACCGGTTTCGTCGCAAGACGTTTCTATACCAAGAACCTTCATAGGCCGCGTAATATATAGGAATAATCCCCTTTGCAATATACCTCCCAAGGGTTTAAAATGCGCGCCCTTTACGGCTCCAGACCCCATGATTACTGGGTTTGAGCCCAAATCGAATACACTGACAGGTACTGGTTGAATGCCACATATCAAGATCAAGGAAAACGAGCCTTTTGACATCGCTCTGCGTCGCTTCAAGCGCTCCTGCGAAAAAGCAGGCGTACTGGCTGAAGTTCGCAAGCGCGAGCACTACGAGAAGCCCACCACCGTGCGTAAGCGCGCTGCTGCAGCTGCCGTAAAGCGTCACGCTAAAAAGGTCTCTCGCGAGAACAAGAAGCGGGTTCGTCTTTACTAAGGGATGAGCGCTTCTCCCCTTAAAGGCTCTATTCAGGCTGCCATGAAGGCAGCCATGAAAGCCAAAGATAAGCCCCGCCTCACCACCATTCGCCTGATTCAGGCTGAATTCAAACGCATTGAAGTCGACGAGCGCATTGAGCTCGAAGACGATCGCGTGCTCGCCGTTTTAGACAAAATGGTGAAGCAGCGCCGCGACTCTGCCCAACAGTACACCGATGCCGGTCGCCAGGAATTGGCCGACCAGGAGAACTTCGAGATCACCGTGATCCAGGAGTTTCTGCCGGAACAACTGGGCGAAGACGAGATTGTCGCCATGATCGACGAGGCACTGGCCGGCGTTGATGCCACCGGCATGCAGGCCATGGGACCTGTGATGAGACAACTCAAGCCAAAGCTGCAGGGCCGCGCCGACATGGGCCAGGTCAGCCAGCTGGTAAAACAACGCCTGACCCAGGGCTAGTTTACCGGCCGCACGCTTGACGGACGTGCTAGTCTGATTTCATGGCCGGATTGATCCCCCAAAGCTTCATTGATGACTTGCTGGACCGCGTCGATATCGTCGACGTGGTCGACCGACGCGTGAAGCTCAAGAAAACCGGCAAGAACTACTCAGCGTGCTGCCCCTTTCACGACGAGAAAACCCCCTCTTTCAGCGTTAATCCTGAAAAGCAGTTCTATTACTGCTTTGGCTGCGGTGCCGGCGGCAACGCGCTTGGCTTCATCATGGATTACGAGAACATGGAGTTTCCCCAGGCGGTAGAAAACCTGGCCGACTCGGTGGGCATGAAGGTGCCAAGGGAGGAACGGGAAAAACCCCAGCAGCGCAGCCAGCGCGAGCTCTACCCGTTGATGGAAGAAGTGGCCACGTTCTACCAGCAACAATTGCGACAGCACAGCACTCGCGATGAGGCGGTGAATTACCTGAAAGGCCGCGGATTGACCGGCCAGATCGCCAAGCAATACGACCTGGGCTATGCCCCACCCGGCTGGGACAACCTTCTTTCGGCCCTGGGCAAGTCTGATGAGCGCACCAAACAATTGCTGAAAGGCGGCATG
Source organism: Halieaceae bacterium (assembly GCA_963921335.3). GTDB lineage: Bacteria > Pseudomonadota > Gammaproteobacteria > Pseudomonadales > Halieaceae > CAWUFC02. Next base: position 59,838 of record CAWUFC020000001.1, read on the forward strand.
GTGGTTGAGAACGAGCAGGGTCGCCGCTACGACCGCTTCCGCCACCGGGTGGTGTTTCCCATTCGCGACCAGCGCGGGCGAGTCATCGCCTTTGGCGGCCGGGTACTGGGCGACGACAAACCCAAGTACCTGAACTCACCGGAAACCGAGATATTCCACAAAGGCCGCGAGCTGTATGGCCTGTACCAGGCCAAGAAAGCCAATCGCTCGCTGGAACGAATACTGGTGGTAGAAGGCTACATGGACGTGATTGCCCTGGCTCAGCATGACATTACCTATGCTGTGGCGACGTTGGGCACCGCAACCAGCACCACCCACCTGGAGAAAATATTCCGCCTCTGCCCGGAAGTGGTGTTCTGCTTTGACGGTGACGAGGCGGGCCGCAAAGCCGCCGGGCGCGCCCTTGAATCCGCCCTGCCCGCGATGCAGGACGGCCGTCAGGCTAGATTCCTATTTCTGCCCGATGGAGAAGACCCTGACACATTGGTACGAAAGTTGGGCAAGGCACAATTTGAAGCACTGATCGATGCCGCCGCACCGCTGGAACAGCACCTGTTTGACAGTTTGTCGACCGGACTGGACCTGAACAGCATGGATGGTCGGGCCCGGCTCAGCAAACTGGCCACCCCGCTGCTGGCCAAGATTCCTGCCGGCGTATACAAACAGCTCATGATGCAGGAAATGGCCCGGCATACCGGCCTGGAAACCGGGCAACTGCAGGAATTGGTCGACGTGGCTCCCCCGCCGCCGCCGCCCGAACCGGAAAGCAGTCCGGCGCCTCAACCTCGCCAGCGCAAGCCCCTGTATGATAAACCCAGCGAGTTTCGCAACCTGGCCCAGTCCGCCCTGGCTCTGGCCCTGCATCAACCCTCGGTGGCGGCCAGAATCGACAATCTCACCCCACTTGAAGAAAGCCCGGACGAGGAAGTTAGGCTATTGGCGGAGGTGATTGGGGTACTGCAACGGCGTCCGGAGTCGAATACGGCCATGATTCTGGGCCACTGGTATGGCACCCCTGCCGGGGAGCTGCTGAATCAGCTGGCCAGCCAGGAGCGACTGATCCCCCAGGAAGGGATTGAAAATCAGTTTTTTGACACCATTAATCGTCTGATTGAGCATCCGCACTGGGAAAATTTGGATGCCCAAGTCGACAAACTCAAAGACAGGAACTACGCTGACATTAGCGAATTAGAACGGTTGGAAGCACGCCGGGCGCTGGAGGAATTACGCCGCCGGAAGGAATAACCCCGCAATTTGCGGACATCAAACAATAAGATTCCGAAAACCTGTACTAATTCCAAAATGCTATGAATTGTAGTACTGAGTAAACATTTTCAGTTATAATGGGCGGCTAGCTTTTATTTGCCCGCCCGGGTAGAACAAACAGAAAGGTACCTGCTTAATGAATGACGTGGTTCAGCAACAATCCCGTCTGAAGGATCTTATTGCCAAAGGCAAGGAACAGGGCTATCTGACCTATGCTGAGGTCAACGATCACCTGCCTGAAGATATCTCTGACCCGGATCAGGTCGAAGACATTATCCAGATGATTAACGACATGGGCATCCAGGTGTTTGAGGTTGCCCCTGACGCTGACACCCTGCTGATGACTGAGGGCGACAGCGCCGCTGATGACGTGGTTGCTGCCGAAGCAGCTGCTGCTCTGGCCGCGGTAGAAACCGAAGCCGGCCGCACCACTGACCCCGTGCGCATGTATATGCGCGAGATGGGCACCGTGGAGCTGCTGACCCGCGAAGGCGAGATTGTGATCGCCAAGCGCATCGAAGAAGGTATTCGCGAGCTGATGGCCGCGCTGGCCCATTACCCGGGTGCCATGCAGTCCATTCTTGATGAATACGCCAAAGTGGCCACCGAAGAGCGTAAGCTGGCTGACATTCTGGTAGGCTACCTGGATCCGGCTGACCATGTGCCCTCCGCACAGGAAGTTGCCGCTGAAGCTGCCAACAACGCAGCCAAGAAAAACGACGACTCTGACGATGACGAGGAAGAAGGCGATACCGGCCCAGATCCGGTTGAGGCCAAGAAACGCTTCTCTGCCATCAAGCGCGCCTACAACAAAGCTGAGAAAACCATTGCTGCCAAAGGTCGCGACCACAAGGACGCCATCAAAGATCTGGACGCACTGGCCGAGAAGTTCAAGTTCCTGAAACTGACCCCGCGGGTATTTGACCCGATGACCGATACTGCGCGCAATATGCTGCTGGCGGTGCGGGACCAGGAACGCGAGATCATGCAGATTGTGGTTCGCGGCTGCAAAATGCCCCGCGCCGAGTTCATCAAGAGCTTCCAGGGCAGCGAGAGCGACCTCAAGTGGGTGGGCAAACACACCCGCAAGCGCACCGATTACGCCAAGCGCCTGACTGAAGAGAAAGACAGCATTCAGCGCGCCCAGCGCAAGATTGCCCTGATTGAAGAGAAATGCGGTCTGACCGTCACCGAGCTGAAAGATATCAACCGTCGCATGTCGATGGGTGAAGCGATGGCTCGCCGCGCCAAGAAAGAAATGGTTGAGGCCAACCTGCGCCTGGTGATCTCGATCGCCAAGAAGTACACCAACCGCGGCCTGCAGTTCCTTGACCTGATTCAGGAAGGCAACATCGGCCTGATGAAGGCGGTGGACAAGTTTGAATACCGTCGCGGCTACAAGTTCTCGACCTATGCGACCTGGTGGATTCGCCAGGCCATTACCCGCTCTATTGCGGACCAGGCCCGCACCATTCGTATTCCGGTGCACATGATCGAAACGATCAACAAGCTGAACCGTATCTCGCGCCAGATGCTGCAGGAGATGGGCCGCGAGCCCACCCCCGAAGAGCTGGGCGAGCGTATGGACATGCCGGAAGACAAGGTTCGCAAGGTGCTCAAAATCGCCAAGGAGCCGATCTCCATGGAGACGCCCATTGGCGACGACGAAGATTCGCACCTGGGTGACTTTATCGAGGACGCCACCATTGCATCCCCGGTTGATTCAGCCACCGGTTCCGGTCTGCACGAAGCCACCAAGGAAGTTCTGGCCGGCCTGACGGCACGTGAAGCCAAGGTACTGCGCATGCGCTTCGGCATCGACATGAACACTGACCACACCCTTGAGGAAGTGGGCAAGCAGTTCGACGTGACCCGCGAGCGGATTCGTCAGATCGAAGCCAAGGCACTGCGCAAACTGCGTCATCCGACTCGCTCGGATCACCTGCGCAGTTTCCTGGACGAATAAACCCGTCCTGTATACGCAAACGGCGGCCATTGGCCGCCGTTTTTGTTAGTGCGCCGCACACAGACAGGCTGAATACTCACAACGCCATGGCTCAGCTACACTTGGGTTTTGCTTGAATAAGGCAGACGGAATCCATGCCCGCAGAGGACCATAAACTCACCACTCGCGAAATGGCGCAGTTTGTTGCCGATGGTTACCTGCGCTTTGATGCCCTGATTCCAGATGAGATCAACAGCAGCATCATTGCCGAGCTGGGCCCCATAGAGCACAACAAGATACTGCGAATACTCGGTGCACCCGCCGATGCCGGCGGTCCGCCGCAGCCGCAGACCCTGACCCGCCTGTCGGAGAGTTACGATGCAGACACCGCACTGGGGCAGCTGCTGGCATTGCCACAGGTGCAGGGAATCATCGAATCGCTGGTAGGCCCGGACCCGTTGTTTGACCACGACTTTGTGCATCGCCTGCAGGCTCAAAGCACCTATCAACAACACCTGCATGTCGACGCCGTCATCGACGGCACTGACCCCAGTTTTGATATTCAACTTTTTTACTATCCCGAGGCGGTCGCCCCCGGCGCCGGCGGCACTCGCTTTGTGCCTGGCACCCATTTGCGGCGTACCCGGGCCGAAGGGGTGAGCCGGTACCAGCATATTCTGGGCGAACAACAATACAGTGGCGAGGCCGGCACGTTGATGGTGTTCCACCATGGACTTTGGCACGCGGGACAGGCCAACCCCAGTGAGGTGGACCGCTGGATGTACAAGATTCGGCTGAACCCAAGAGAGTCCCAAGTCAAACGCTGGAACATGGATGACTTTGAAGCCCTGCACAACGACGCCAGCGACCACACGTTTGCCGATATGCGCCACGACAGCGTGGCGCAGATATTGCGGACCATGCAGCCGTGGCAAAAAGGCCATGAAGCCCGCTACGAGCAGATGCAGCGCGCCAGTTTATGGCGCTACCTGAGTGATGACCCAAACTTTGACGTGGACTACTACCACACCCGCATCGAGCGGCGGGCGGAGCTGGTAGGGGAAAATCACTGATGGCCCTGCGACAACAGGTTCTGTATTTGTGGCTGGCCGAGGGCGCGCTGGATACCGAGACCGTGGGCTGGGCTTTTCATGATGGCACTGCAGGGGAAGGACCACAGCTGTCTGAGGACGAACCACCCTACCCCACAGGACTGGCAGCCCTGGAAGACGGGTGGTTTCTACTGCAGTCACCGGCCCCCTACCCGCTACAACCGGGTAAAGAGCACGAGGTAGGCTACCTCGCCAATGAGTTTGTCTTCGAACGCAGGATAGAATTTTGAGCGACGGCTGAAAGCCGCCGCTCAGTCAGCAAGCGCTATACAGGATCAGCGATCTTCAGCAGCTGCTTGCCCATATTGGCACCGGTGAACAGGCGCGTGAGGGTGTCCGGGATATTCTCAAACCCCTCCTGCACATCCACGCTGTAGGCCACTTCGCCACTGCCTACCCAGCCCAGCAGCTCAGGAATGGCGATGTGCATACGGTCCATGTAATCCAGGATGATAAAGCCCTTCATGTGAGCCCGGGCGATCACCAGGTTCATCAGGTTGGTGGGGCCGGGTACCGGCTCAGTGGCGTTGTAGGAAGAGATGCCGCCACACAGCACCACACTGGAATGCAGGTTCAGGTGGTTGAGGGCAGCCTCGAGAATGTCGCCACCCACGTTGTCGAAGAAGATATCGACCTTGTCAGGGCACAGCTCGCCGATACGGGCGTCCACGTCTTCTGATTTGTAATCGATAACACCGTCAAACTTGGCTACATCCGTGAGCCAGGCACACTTTTCCGGCCCGCCGGCAATGCCGATGACCCGACAGCCTTTAATACGTGCAATCTGCCCGGCCACGGAACCCGTGGCACCCGCCGCACCGGAGACCAACACCGTTTGACCGGGTTGGGGATCACCGAGATCCTGCATGCCCCAGTAGGCGGTAAGACCCGTAATGCCCATCACGGACAAAGCCAATTCAGGGGTGACACCCTCGGGCAGCTTATTCAGGCCCATAATGCTGGTCTCCGGGGCGACTACCACGTAGTCCTGCCAACCACCGGTAGTTTGCACCAGATCACCCTCGGCAAAGTCGGCGTGCTTGCTAGCCGCCACCTGCCCTACTGAGCCAGCCCGCATGGGCTCGCCGATCTGAACAGGGGGTAAATAGCTCTCCTTGTCTTCCATCCAGCCGCGCTGGGTGGGATCGAAAGACAGGTATAGGTTACGCACCAGCACCTCTCCGTCCTGCAGAGCAGGCACCTCAGTCTCTTGGTAATCAAAATTTTGCTTGCCGACCATGCCCTCAGGGCGCTTGGCCAATAACCACTGGCGATTGGTTTCCATCGAATACAGCCTCCAACTTATTGTTTGAATGAGAAAATTAGACGTCGGAAAAGGTACGGCTAGACGCGGAGATCAGATGAGCCCGACAACGGGGCTAGATTATGGCGCTACTTAATTTATAATGCGCGGCTCGCCTACGATCCCAGTTAAAGCATTGGCACAACACGGGTTTCGTGGGCAAGGCATTTTCGAATGAAAGGAAGGAGTGTACGTGTAAGTACATGACTGACTTGAGTGAGAAAATAACGCTGCACACGGCACGCGTGTGAAGCCAGGGGCCCATAGCTCAGTTGGTTAGAGCATCCGACTCATAATCGGCAGGTCGAAGGTTCAAGTCCTTCTGGGCCCACCATCTTTTCATTCGATCATTAAGCTCATAATGGTCGGAGGGGGACGCCGAGTTCCGGGTGCCGGCCAGTTAAGTCCTTACCTACGCGGCCCGCTGGTCCCACCATTTTTTAAATCTAGATTCTCTCCGCTAACTTCTCTGGCTATTTCCTGCCATCATCCACAGTGAGCGGGCTCAGGTAATCGGGTTCGGTAATACCCATTTTGCGTAAAGCAATCCCCACCATACATTCGCGCACCAAGCGATTGGTGTTATGCACAGTGGTATACCCGGGATCTCTTTCCGGTGCCAGTTCCAGTATATCGATGCCAATGACGTTGCTCTCTGCGCATACTCGCCTCAGCAAACGGAATGCTTGTCTATTGGTAATACCGCCAGGCTCAGGGGTTCCTGTTCCAGACATATAGGCCGGGTCAATCACGTCAATATCAAAGGAGACATAGATGTACTTCGGCCCATCATTTGCCTCCCTGATAACATCTTTAACAACGGCATCCCAACCACGGCGATCAACCTCCGCCATAGTGTGATAACGCAAGTTGTTTTTGCGCATCCACTCGAAGGAAGATTTATCGGGGTAATAGCCGCGCAAACCAACCTGGATAAAATTCTCACCCGGCACATGCCCCTCGTCGATCAGTCGTTTTACCCACATACCGTGACCGGCGAGGTGACCAAGCATCATAGTGGCATCGTAATGTGCATCAAAGTGAATAACTCCAACGTTGCCTTTGCCATACACATCTGCGGCCGCAGCAATCGAGGGATAGGAAATCGAATGGTCGCCACCAATCACAAATGGAATAACGTGCTCACCGCTGGAATTCTTGACGGACGCGGCCTCGCGAATAATTTCCCTGATCGGCTCCATAGAGCGATGGGTGCTAAGCGGGTCATTTGGCGCATCCCCGTAATCTACTGCAACGATGTCTCTTAACGGATTGATCATCGTCTCCATGTGCGGCATGGAGAACTCACCCCAGGAGACATACTCCGCCGGACTGTGTCGCAGCGCATTAGGCCCCCGGTTGGCTCCACGCTGCCCCATACCCATATCCACATATGCTGCAATGAATGCGACATCAACATCACCTGCTTTCAGGTCTGCGGGGGTCAATGCAACCGGCAGGCGGAAGAACGTGGGAATGCCGTTGTAGCCCAGTCCACTCGGATAACGCTGAATATTGATGGGCCCAGGCTTTCTATCCAGCTGCAGGTCGGGTCTGCGCTCTTTCAACAAATTCAGAGTGGGATCCGCCAAATCCATAGGGATGGTTGGCTGAATGTCGGGCGTGTGCTTTTCAGCAGCATAAACCGACGCAGCAAAAATAAAGAACAAAAAAGGTGCTATTAACTTCTTTCCAACCATCGATATATCTCCCAAATCTGGATGCAGCCTAATGGAACCCCTGAAAATTAAGATCCCGCACAACTGATCTCGATCTAGCAGTATAGGCAACTAGCTAAATACTGCTCGTCGATCAGACGAGAAAGGTATAACAAATGCTGGAAAGCCCACGGTCCAGCACCGTGGGCCAAATGACTCAGTGAATATAGAGGGCTAAAAATTCGCCTTTAGCTCCAATCCATAGGTGCGTGGGCGAGTTGGCATCATTTGCATGAGCCCGAAATCGCCGGTCAGGTCAACACCGGTAGAGAAGTAGTCCTCATCACTGAGGTTCTGCCCCCATACCGCCAACTCCCAGTTGCCGCTTGAAGATACCCAGCCAGCGCGTGCGCCCCAGATGGTATAGGCCTCCTGACGTCCATATTCCGTGTTCACCACGTCGAAAAAATAGTCATCTGTGTAGGTGAAGTCCCCTTGAAGGTATAAGCCCGAGCCGCCATCCAATTGCCAGTCATAGCGAACTATGCCATTGGCATTCCATTCTGGAGCGTTGGCCAATTTATTTCCCGCAAGGTTAACGCCGGTACCAGTGTCCAGATCCTTGAATTCAGAGTCCGTATATCCCACGCCCAGCATCAGATAAAGCCCATCCACTGGCTGTGCCGTGAGCTCCAGCTCAGCGCCGGTAATTTCGGCCTCACCGGCATTGGTGAGCTTCTGGACAGGAATACCTCCACCTGTAAACAACTGGTAAACCTGCATATCGGTGTAATCGTAATAGAAGACGGCTCCATTGAGCTGCGCTGCGCCATTCGCTAGAGCACCCTTGAACCCCAACTCGTAGGCAACAACTTCCTCAGGATCATAGGGCTCATATTCTTCTGGTGAGAACCCAATCACCCCAGGAAAGCCGCCACTCTTAAAGCCGCTCGTGATACTGCCATAGAGCATCCAGTCTTCGTTGGCGAAATAATTCAGTGCAGCCCGACCGGACCAATTGTCATTGTCTATATCGTCTGAACTTGTAAACAACGGAACCGTGAAATCAGGTTCTTCGAAGCTAACGGCAACATCGAAGTCTTTGGTTTCCTTAGTATATCTGGCACCCAAAGTACCCACCCATTTTTCACTGAAGGCATATTCAACCTGCCCATAGGCGGCCATAGCTTCAGTATCTTGCTGGGTCACGTGACGACTGAAGAAAACAAAGAAATCAGGGTTAAAGCCAAAATCGGGACGCAGATCGCGAAATATGTCTGCGGTCTGATCCTGATTCAGCTCTTCGTTCAAATAGAACACCCCGGCCAGCCAGTTGAGCTTATCGCCTGTCCCGACAAGCCGCAGCTCCTGGGAAAGAGTTTTAGAGTCGGTACCAAACGTTACCTCAAGCCAGTTGTCCGGGCCGCTGTCTGAGTCCTCTGCATGAATCTTATCGACCTCATCATATGCAGTGATCGAGACCAGGCTAACGCTATCATTGATATCCCAGTTAATTTTTGCCGAACCACCCAGCACGTCGAAGTCGAGTTTTCCATCATTGCTCCACTGACCCTTGCGGTCATCGCCAGTGTTATCCTGGTAGCCAAGTGAGCTAACGCAGTGAGCCGCCTGAGCACGAATTTCCGCCCCACTGCACTGCCCTGTAAAGATACCAAAGTCAGGGTCAAAGGTGTTCGCGTCAAAAGAACCGTAATGGATATAGCGCGGCGCATCCGTATCGTTTTTACCGTAGTGCAGGTTAAGCAGTACCGAAACTGAATCGGACGGGTCCAACTGCAATAAGCCTCGCATGGCGTAGTTGTTCGTCTCGTTATACTCTTTGCCGCTACTTACATCTTCGATATAGCCATCAGCGTTGTTGTAAACCATTGCCAGCCGTGCACCTACGCTGTCTGAAATGGGTCCACCAACTGCGGCTTCAACTTTGGCGGCATCGAAATTTCCGTAACGTACCAGAGCTCTCGCACTAAACTCCTCCCCCGGCTTGTTCGAAATGACATTGATAGCGCCACCCGTCGTATTGCGGCCATAGAGTGTTCCCTGCGGGCCGCGCAGCACCTCAACACGCTCGGCGTCAAAAAGCGCAAACGCCTGGGCAGATGGCGGACTAACGATCACTTCATCGACGTATACGCCGATCGGACCGGAGTTGTTGGTGTTGTAGTCATTCAATCCAACGCCGCGCAGGAAAATCGCAGGCTGGTTACCTTCCCCTGTAATACTGACGATATTCAGATTAGGCGTGAAGCGGGCTATGTCAGCGCTATCATTGATCCCCAGCGCACTCATGTTCTCACCGGTCATCGCGGTCACCGAGATGCCTACGTCCTGCATACTCTGCTCCCGCTTCTGCGCGGTAACCACCTCCTCCAGCGCAGGTTGTGCGAATAACAAGCCCGATTGAGTTGCAATAGTCAAAGCCATCAGTCGTTTAACTGTCTTCATGTAATATTCCCCTCTAGAGTTATCAATTCTTGTGTAAGTAATCCGTTGCCACCGCGCAGGCCGCATCTACAATCATTCCCGTGAGCTCCTTCGCCGTTTCGGTCTCGCTGCGTGTGTGAACCCAACGCAGGTAGGTGGTAATGCGCGCCATCAGGAAGGTCGGCAGCATCGCCACATGGTCATCTGGCAATGCACGCTGAGTTCGATAACCATCGATCAGCGACTGAGTTACAGCGTCGAAGTAGTCCTCACCCAGCAACACCCAGAGGGATGTCGCAAGGTCGAAGAGATGCCAGCCATAACCAGCGTCATCAAAATCAATGAGAGTGATTCCGTTGTTATTAACGAGGAAGTTTTCAGGAAGAAAATCTGCATGAACAACGCCATACCGGTCAGTGGCGGTGCCAAAGCGGCCCAGATCTTCGCGCAATTGAGAGCGCACTCGCAACATCAATTCTTTTTGATCTGCGGTAAGCGCTTCCAGCTCCCAGAACCGACCCCAAAAAGGGTTATCCCCCACTAGACCCTCGAGATCCCAGGCATGCCGAGCAAAGTCGGTCGGTTTGTCCCAGGATTCGAAATGGTTATGGGTTTTGGCGGCGATGACCCCAATGTGCTGATACACGTCTGCCAGCTCCTGGGGATCCAGATTGGCACCCTCTTCAATGCTGCCCAGTGCTTCACCATCGACCCAGCCGAGAAGATCAACCTGAAACGTCCACGTGCCACTCTGATCAGGCAAGGCACAAAAAAGACTGCCATCGAGTGTGGGAACAACCGTTGCAGTAGAAATACCGCTGTCTTTAAGCGCGTGCATCCACTGTAACTCTGATCGCAATTCCTGATCGCTGTGGTAACCCAACCGGTGAACACGAAGTGCAAACTTCTGCCTCGTAGAGGTCTCGACACGATATACGGCGTTTTCTCTATGTTTAATCAGGCTGAGTTGCGCGCCGCTCAATCCCCAGCGTTCCAGCGCAGCATGCGCCGCCTGACCCATCGCAGACAGCTGTCGCTCGAGTGGCATAGCAAAGAAATCCGCTAGAACCATGTATCTTCTCCCCAATCTTGCGCGAAAAAGTAGCACCTGCGCCCTGCACGCCACAGGTCATATGTGGCAGTACTTGCAGAAACTCAGGCCAGATTCGCGTTATGCGGATTTGTGCAGGGAGTCATATGTGGACAGGATCTATAATCCCGTGGATACTCAAGACATGGATCTAGACGCCAAGTTTCACCGCCCTGCATACGTGCTGGTGCTTATCGAATTAATGAAGGAATGGGGCATTTCGCCAGAGAGGATGTTGGAGGGAACCAACCTTAGACTTGAAGACCTGAGCGACCCAAGCTACCGGATAAGCATCAACGAAGAACTCGCCGTGTACCAACGTGCGGAGCAAATAAGTCCAAAGCCGGAATGGGCCGTTTTAGCTGGCCATAACTCCGATATCACAACACACGGAATTCTTGGGTATGCGTTAATGACCTGCGCAGATTTGCGTCAGATGCTTCATTTTTCTGTCCGTTTTTACAAAGTCTCTGGCACAACAATTGGCGCGGAACTTGTTGAAAAAGCGAGTGGCGACTACGAGCTAAGGATTATGGACGCTGTCAACGCACCAGGACTGCGCCACTGTGTGCAAGAGGAGTACATGACAGCCCTTGTGCGCGGAATGACTCAGATTACCAACGGCCAGTTTCGGCCAAAGCACATCACCTTCGACTTTCCCGAACCTGAATATAGGGCACTGGTACGCGATATTTTTAATTGTCCTGTAGATTATGACGGTGCGCTTAGTAGCATGCTCATCGACAGGTCACATCTGGACATGCGGGTGCCTACCTGGGAACCGGTGACTTTAGAGGCCTGCCTGCAACAATGCGAATTGATACTGGAGCAAATGACCTCGGCCGAGGGCTTTGTTGAAGAAGTCCGACGAATCTTGCTGCTACAGCCATGCGATAAGCGCGCTTGTGAATTCTCGCTAGATGCGTGACACATTAAGCTTTCGTTTCAAGGTTAACTTGAAGGGGAAGCAACATGACCAAAGCACAGCAAGCCAGGCTGGTCGCCTGGCGCCTCAAAATCCTCAATTGGGCCGATGGTGAGCCCCGGCAAGTCTCTCGGACATGCCGTTACTTCGGTATCTCCAGAACAGCGTTTTACCGCTGGAAGCGCCGTTATGAAGAGCACGGCGAGGCCGGGCTGGCAGATCGAGGCAAGCAGCCACATCGCCACCCCAACGATACACCCAAAGAGGTGGTCAGCAAGATCCTGTATCTGCGTCAGAACTACCACTTTGGCGCTGGACGCATACAGGCTTACCTGCAGCGCTTCCATGAGATCAAGATAGCTGTATCAACCGTGCATCGAATCCTGGAGAAGAACGGAATGGGCCGTCTTCCTGCCAACCAGAAGCACCAGCCCCACAAGAAGCGGTGGAAGCGCTATGAGAAGCCAAAGCCCGGACATCGCCTGCAAATGGACGTAAAGTTCCTTGAGCGCATTCCTGGGACCGGTAAACGCCTATACCAGTTCACAGCTATAGATGATTGCACTCGAATCCGGGTTCTTAAAATCTATGATCGATGCAATCAGAGTACTGCCATCAAGTTTCTAGAAGAGGTCCGAAAGCGACTTCCCTTCCGAATACAGGTCCTTCAGACGGATAACGGCGCGGAGTTCCAGTCCAAATTCCATTGGCATGCTGAGTCCCTGGATATTACGCACGTGTATATCCGACCACGCACACCGCGCCTAAATGGCAAGGTTGAACGATCACATCGAATCGACAATGAGGAGTTCTATCAGCTAGTCGATCAAGATGGCATATCGACGGATATACACCTGTTTAACGAAAAACTGCGTGAATGGGAGGACTACTACAATTATCATCGTCCTCATGGAGCGCTGCAGGGCCAGACTCCATACGAACGACTCATCGATAAAACGAGAGCTGATGTGTCACCGTTAGAGTGAGAACCTACATGGCGGAGGTCATCAGATCTGGCGTTACATCAAACTCCGTAGCACCGAAATTATTACCCAGTCGGCCCCAACCGCAAATCACCTCGTCAAAGATCAACAGTACATCGTGCTGGTCGCAGATCTCCCGAATCCGTTGCAGGTAACCTTCCGGCGGCAGCACGATACCGCCCGCACCGGCGATGGGCTCAATAATCACCGCAGCCACTGTACTGGGATCATGTAGCTTGAGCAGCTCTTCCAGCTCTTCTGCCCATTCTACGCCGTGCTCTGGCAGACCCTTGCTGAACCCATTACGCTCAATATCCAGCGTGTGGCGCAGGTGATCCACCATCAGCCACTGACCAAAGGTTTTGTAGTTACCAGTAATACCGCCGACAGAAAGGCCGCCAAAATTCACGCCGTGATAGCCTCTTTGGCGGCCAATAAAGCGTTTCTTACCGGCCTGGCCTTTCGCTTCCCAATACTGCATCGCAATCTTGAGGGCTGTTTCCACAGCCTCGGAACCAGAGTTACCAAAGAACACATGGTCCAGGCCGTCAGGGGTGTACTGAACAAGTCGCTGAGCGCACTCAAAACCCAGCTCATGACCAAAGTTGAAGATGGAGCTGAAATCCAGGGTCTTCAACTGCTTCGCAACTGCTTCAGCAATTTCTGGTCGACAGTGCCCCGCATTGCTACACCACAGGCCGGCCGTCGCATCGATAACCGAGCGTCCATCAGTAGTTGTAAGCATCACATCCTCAGCCGACGCCACCATACGCGGTGCTTCTTTAAAAGCGCGGTTGGCCGTAAAAGGCATCCAGAAAGCATTCATATCCTGTGCGTTCATTGATCGATCTCCTTTATGCAATGCCACCCATGGAGTGGAATTTAGTTTCATAGAATTCGGCGATACCTTCGGCGCCACCTTCGCTGCCAATGCCCGATTGTTTCCAACCTCCAAAAGGCGCCACCTCAGTGGAGAACACTCCGGAGTTGGAACAAACAATGCCGTATTGCAGCTGCTCAGAAACGCGCATCACCCTGCCGATATCGCGAGTAAAAAAATACGCCGCCAATCCGTACTCGGTATCGTTAGCGCGCTCAATCACTTCGGATTCAGTCTCAAAAGTCTGAACGGCCGCGATCGGTCCAAAGATCTCTTCACGGGCCACCCGCATGTCAGCCTTAATCCGGGTTATCAAGGTTGGCTGAAAGAAGTTGTAACCCAGTTCATGGCGTCCACCCCCAAGAGCAGCTCTGCGCCTTTGTCGAGCGAATCGGCCATCAAGGCCTCCATATTTGCGACCGCCCTCTCGCTGATTAGCGGGCCAGTGGTGACGCCTTCACCAAAACCTTCTCCCATCGACAATTGAGTAATAGCCGTCTTAAGCTTTTGAGTGAACTCTGTTGCTATGCTGTGATGAACGTAGATACGATTGGTGCAGACACAGGTCTGGCCACAATTACGAAACTTGGTAGCAACGCAGTCTGCAACGGCAACATCAATATCAGCGTCTTCAAACACAATAAACGGCGCGTTACCGCCCAGCTCAAGCGAAACCTTCTTTACGGTGCTGGCGCACTGGGCCATGAGAGTACGGCCCACCGAGGTAGACCCCGTAAAGGTGAACTTGCCGACCTTTGGATGTTGCGTGAGCACCTTGCCCAGTGCCTCACTGTCGTCACCAACAACCACGTTGAAAACACCAGCCGGGATACCAGCACGATGAGCGAGTTCGCACAAAGCCAGCGCAGACAAAGGAGTTTCGCAGGCGGGCCTGAACACCACTGTGCAACCAGCTGCCAGCGCGGGAGCAGCCTTGCGCGTGATCATGGCACTAGGAAAATTCCAGGGCGTAATGCAACCCACGACGCCTACAGGCTGCCTATAGGTCTGTAACCTGCGATCAGCAGCAATGGTCGGTATGGTGTGTCCACTTACCCGTTTGCATTCCTCTGCGTAATATTCAACGAAGGCGGCGCCATACTTAACTTCACCGATTGCCTCTGCCAATGGCTTACCCTGCTCCGCGGTCATCAGGCTGCCCAGGTCATCGGCACGCTCAACAATCAACTCATGCCACCGACGCAAACAGGCGGAGCGCTCTTTCGCGGGCAAGGCACTCCAACTATCAAATGCAGCTGCAGCGGCCTCTACCGCCTGTTCACAGTTTTCGGCAGACCCATTGGCGACCACCGCAACGACGGCGCCGTTGGCCGGATTAATGACCTCCAGAGTGCCCCCGCTACCCGCTACCCATTGTCCGTTGACGTAATTCTCAGTACGAAAAAGAGCCGCGTCTGTTAATTGCATCAGCATGTCCCCAAGCGCCATTCAAGAAGGCGGCCATCTTATGCAGCAGACCAGACCCGGTAAATCTATCGAGCTCAAGTTAAGGTAAGCAAACCCTGAACTAACTGCTCGGCGCGCACAAAAAAGGGGGCCGAAGCCCCCTGACAGGTTCCGCATGCCTATCAATTAAAAGCGGGTTTTAAACTCCACACCGTAGGTTCGTGGAGCGAGTGCACCGATATACTGATTCAAAGAGAATGCCTCAAACACATTGAACTGGTTCTCATTGTCAGTCAGGTTCTTGCCCCAAATTGCCAACTCCCAGCGTTCGTCCTGTGAGCCAATGCCTACACGGGCGGTCAGGTTTTCATGTTCGTCCATGGTGGCAAGCGGCGCCAGCTGGGACTCCTGTACGTCGGTCCAGTCATAGCTGACCAGACCACGAAACTGAAGATTATTGCCAAATCCGCGCACATAGCTGACACGCGCGTTGTAGCTCCACTCAGGCGCTCTAGGCAGCACTGAACCTTCGAAGTCTTCAGCCCCGTCCACGGGTATACCGGAAGGCAGAGTGGTCAGCGGGTCAGTTACTTCAGAATCAATATAGGCAGCCCCCAATACGATATCCCAGCCCTCAGCCGGCACCCAGCGCGCTTCAAGCTCCGCACCGGTCATCTCTGATCCTGGCACGTTTGCGAGCGCAGATGCTGCACTGGCCAGCACCAGGCTCTGACGCTCTTCGTAGTCGTAATAGTACGCTGCACCATTCAGCTGAAAGCGGCCGTCTGCCATAGTGCCCTTAAAACCAATCTCATAAGCCGGCAGCTCTTCAGGCTTCACATAGAACAGATAACCCGTGCTTTGCACCGCACTGGCAAAGAAGCGGCCACCGCGATACCCGGTGGATACCGAACCATAGATCAGCCAGTCATCGTTGGGTGTGTAATCGATCGCGATCTTGCCGTCCAGGCTGCTGTCCGTCTCTGATTCATCAAGCGCGTCTATTACCAGGCTGCCATCATCCAGCCAGGTACCAAAAGCGGTGCCGAAAAACGGCGCACCGGAAGCCTCCAGGAAATTACAGGTTTCAAGGTCCAGACCAAATCCACCTTCTTCTACTGGTGTCGCGCAAATCGCGGCGCTAAGTAGCGTGTTGTCGGTGACCGTCGACTCAAACTCCACCTCGTCATAGGAATAGCGAGCGCCCACCGTCAGCTTCCAGGCGTCGGCTAACTGCGTCTCGGTATGGAGGTAGGCCCCATAGGACGTAATCTACTGATCATAAACGGTTTGCACGGCTGAATCCTGAATACCTACCCCAGTGCCGCCAGAGAGCACGGAGCGCGGATCCAGAATTACGTCACCCACCAGCACTTCAGGCGAACCTTTTGAGGTTTCACGAGAAACGCTGGCACCAGCGACCCAGAAGAACTTGCCATCTGAGTTGGAGGTGAAGCGAATCTCCTGGGAAATTTGCTCCTGCTCGGTATTACCACTGTCGAGATCGGCCCAGAAGAACGGCGATCCGTCGTAGGCGTCAAGGGTATCCACTTCGTACTCATCGTAAGCTGTGATGGAGGTGAACGTGAACGCGTCTGCTTCATGATCGATAGTCAGTGACGCCCCGTAGCCCTGCTCATCGCGCTCCGGCACAAAAGACGCTGCGGGATCCTTCCAGCCAACGCCGGGGGTAACCAGCTCACCAAAGGGCCCGCCAACATTCACCTCGTAACCCACTGCTGAGATTGATTTGTCGCGACTGCCGTGCAAATTCAGCAGAATATCTGTGCGATCACCTGGCTGAAACGCCAGCAACAGGCGTGCAGACTGCTTGTCTTCCTTGCCATACTCCTGACCGGTCAGTATGTCGTCCTGCCAGCCCTCACCCTGGTCAATCCACGAAACGGCCAGGCGACCCTGAACACTCTCGCCCAAGCCGCCGCTGACGGCCGCTTCCAGCTCGGCACGCTCATAGCTGCCATAGCGAATGCGAGCAAACCCCTCGAATTCTTCGGTGGGCTTAGCGGAGATGATGTTGATAGCACCACCGGTGGTATTTCTGCCATACAGCGTGCCTTGTGGGCCTTTCAGCACCTCAATGCGTGAGATATCCATCAGCTGACTATTCAGAAATGCGCCTGAGCTTTGATAAACCTGATCGACATAGACGCCAACTGCACCAGCATTGTTGTAGTTGAAATCATCCAGTCCCACGCCGCGAATAGAATAAATCGGTGAACCACCAGAGACGCTGTTGTTGGCCGTCAAGCCGGGTGTCTGGCCGGCCAGGTCGACAGCGGTAGACATACCCAGATCCTGAATATCGTCACCTGCAAACGCAGTCACGGCAACACTCACATCCTGAAGGCTCTGCTCACGCTTTTGCGCGGTCACCACAACCTCTTCAATGGTTGCTATTTGCGAATAGGCAGCAGCCGAGAGTGTCATCGAGCCCAGTGCTAGGGCTACGACTTCCAGTGCAATGATTTTTTTCTTGTAAGAGTTCATCTGTTTCTTCCCCTCATGAGAGTAGATGTTTAACAACGAGGAAAGACTAGCGGTGGTCGGCATGATCGGTAAATCGAAGCCGCTGAAGCGTAGTTAAGGAAGCACTGAACTGAGCGCAGGGTCTCAAGCGGATTCGAAAAGCCTGTTCAGCTCCCAGTCGGTTACTGTGCTCAGGTCGGCACCGCTATCGGCCACTGACTCCAAAAAGTCCTGCCGATGGAAGTCACGATTGGCGGCGAAGATATCGACAAATTTGTCCCCAAAATGCTCCCTGGCAAATGCGGAGTTGCTGAAGCGATCAATGGCGGTACTCATATCATCGGTGAGCAACATGCTGTCCGGCACACCAGCCAGCTTATCCCAGCTGTTACCCGTGGCCATAGGAATGGGCTGCACGCGGTTTTCAATACCCCAGAGGCCGGCTGCCAGCGTGGCGGCCTGCACCAGGTAGGGGTTAGCGTCTGCACCAGGCAGTCGGTTCTCTATTCGGATAGCCTCGGGCGAGTCGCAGCCCAGAACCCGCAAACCCACGGTACGATTGTCCACCCCCCAGCTCATGGCCACCGGTGCGTAGATACCCGGTTGATAACGGCGATAAGAGTTAACATTCGGCGCCAGCATCAACTGCAACTCCGGTAGACGATGCTGCAAACCGCCAACAAAGTGGCGCATGGTGTCAGAGACGTGATGCTGAGCTTCGCGATCATAGAACGCCGGCGCACCCTCCCTGTCCCTAAGAGAGAAATGACTGTGAAACGAACTGCCGTCCTCGTCATCAAGGCAACGCGCCATGAAAGATGCCATGCGATTGTGGCGCTGGCTCATCACCTTGGTGACAAATTTGATGTAAGCACAGTCATCCGCTGAGCGAATGCCTTCCTGATAGCGCAAAACCAGCTCATGAAATCCGGCGCCTACTTCAAGGTGGTAACACTCAATATCAATGCCCATATCTGCAAACGTATCCAGCAGCAAATCGGGGAACTCGCTCTCTACGTGATGTCGCATCATGCCCATACACTGCTGTCGCGCCGGGCTGGGCAGCAGGTCGCGATAATTGGCCGCCAGGTTTTCCTCCGTTGAGCATTGAAACAATCTGAACTCCAACTCGAAGGCACCGAACAAACTGAAACCATACTGCTCCAGACGACCCAGCTGCTGCTTTAACAAGGTTCTTGGACAGGCGAACTCGGCTGCGTCGTCGGCGTAATCCATGAGCAACATCAGATTGCGACGTGGAGACGCCCAGGGCAGCACACGCATTGTCTCAGTTGCCGGGAGAGCAACGGAGTCGTGCAAATCAATATCGCCTTCAAAAATGCCTTCAACGGGAAAGATCGCATCACAGTGATCTGCACCTGCGAAATTTGCGGTGAAGGGTATTCCTTTTGATAAGGCCTTCTCGAACTTCTCTCTCGATACCGTTTTTCCACGCAATTGGCCGGTTGGATCTACTACTGCCAGATCTATATGCGTCAACTCAGGTCGAGCGCTGAGCTGCTCCAAAACATCTTCTTTGGCGCTGTTCATCAAGCTAGATTCTCCATCGGAAAACCGCCATGGATAGGTAGTGCGACACCGCTGATATAAGTCGCTGCGTCACTGGCCAAATAAGCCACGAAATCGCCAATTTCAGACGGCTGGGCCCAACGACCCAAACTGACGCCGTCGTCCGCCATACGCTTGAGCTCAGCATTGGTTTCATCGTCAGTTGCCCCGGTATCGAGCAGCGCTTTGTCGAACATACCTGTGGCGACCAACCCTGGGCAGATGGCCAGTACGCGAACGTTGTATTTGCCCAGCTCCGCCGCCAGTGCTTTCGTGAAACCGATAACAGCGTGCTTACTGGCACAGTAGTGGGTGAGGCCAGGCGTGCCATAGATACCTGCAACCGAAGCATTGTTGATGATCACACCGGACTGCTGTTGCTGCATGACAGGTGCCACCGCCTTGCACATCAGAACAGGGCCGCGAACATTAACGCGATACATACGGTCAAATAGCTCAATGCCAGCCTCACTGAAGTCTTTGATGCCGCCAATACCTGCGTTATTAAACAGTAGGTCGATGCGGCCGAAGTCGTTGAGCACCTGCGTTATGCAATCAGCTGTTGCCTGCTCCTCGGTAACATCAAATACATAGGCCATGGCGTGTATGCGGTACTCAGCCGTAAGCTCTTCGACACGACCTGTCAGCGAATGCAGTGCTGCCGGCACATCTGTCAGAGCAATATTCCAACCCTGCTCAGCAAGTTTGCGGGCACTGGCAAAGCCCATCCCATCTTTACCGGCCCCGCCGGTCATGACAGCTACGCGGTTTTCATTACTCATTGATGCTCTCCCTCTCAGCTTTTTGCGCCAGAAAGGCAAATACTGCTCCCGTGAGGGCCATTACCCCGGCCAGGAGCAGGTAGGCCGTGTCGATGTTTCCTGACTCTTTAAGAATGCCTACTAACGGCGGCCCCAGCGTCGCGCCAAGCGGTAGCGCCACGCTAATGGCCACCGTTAAATGACCAGATTGGTCGAATTGGTCAACGATACTCATGTGATAGGGCACGCCGATATTCCAGCCAACACTCAGCGTGCACATGGCGGCAAAGAAAATAGCCACGGTCTGCGGCAGGTTTAACAAATAGAATGTGATTAGCACCAGCAACGTAGCGCCCACGAGCACGCGCATCCGACCCAGCGTATCTCCCCATCGAGCAGTCACCAGCAATGCGGCCAACGAGAGAATCAAAGACAATGAGACAGCCGTACTCACTTGAGTTGCCGTCAGCCCGGCATCTTGGCCAATGACTTCAACAAAGGCATACAGCCCGGCCAGGGCTCCAAAACTAAGCGTCAGAGCCAGCAATGCAATACAACCGGGTAAAGAGGTCACCGCCGACTGAGTCCCGGCGACGGAAGGCCTTGGTAAAGCTCTGGCGGGAATCACCAGGGTCGCAAAACTGACCAACACACTCAGCGCCGCAAACATCAAGAGCACACCGGTGAAGCCAGCACATGGAATGATCACAGCGCTCAATAAATAGATCATGATCGCGCCGAGCAGAATTTCGCTGAATACCTTGCCGGAGAACAAGCGCTCAGTCTGGGCAGAGTCGCCAAAGTAGCAAATCACCATCGCAAACAGCTGTCCCATGGACAAACCAATAACAAGTTGCAATACCAAGGCCAGGGAGAACGTGTCTATCATTGTGTAGAGAAGGAAGCTTGAGGTGCTAACTAGAGAGGACACACGAATCAGTGTGTGCCAGGACACTTTGCGTATGCTAAACACTGCGACCAGTGCAGAGAGCGCAAAGCCACCAAGATACATGCCACTGAGCGCGCCGAGTTGACTGTCATTGAGGCTTAGGCCATCAGCGGCGGCAATCACAAAGGTGGGCATGGTATTAAACATCAGTGCCGCTATCGCAGAGAGCGTGCAGGCAACTACCACCTGCAACCTCGCCAGTGGTTTAGCTGTATAACTCATGCGCTTACCGTCACCCCGCCATCAATGGCAATTGCCTGGCCATTCATATAGCTATTCCGTTCGCTGAGAAGCAACAACATGGTATTAACAATTTCTTCCGGCTCCGCCAACCGCTCAACCGGCGTGCGCTGGGCAAACTCTTCTAGCTCGGTGTGCGCGAGATCAGTTCCCAAAATGGGAGTTGGCACTTAGAAAGGACAGATCGCATTCACACGTATGTTGCTTGCACCAAACTCAATGGCCGCAGCTTTGGTCAATCCTACGCAAGCATGCTTGGCAGCCACATAGGCGCTGATATCGGGATCGGCCACTAATCCCGCAAGAGACGCTGTATTGAGAATAACGCCACCGCCCTGCTTCAACATCATGGGTATCTGGTGCTTCAGCCCCAAAAAGACCGACTTGGCATTGACCGCTATGTTCAGATCAAACTCTGCTTCTGAGAGTTCAGTCAGGGGCTTGGCAGGCGTTGCTATGCCTGCATTGTTAACGGCAATATCAAGACGGCCAAAGCGTTCTTCTGCAGAATGGCACAGAGACTGCACCTGAGATTCGACGCTGACATCACAAGCTTGCCAAACACATTCAGCGGGCAATGCAGAAGCGACTTCAGCTAAACCGGACTCATTCAAATCTCCGAGCACCAGCCTGGCGCCCGACGCACTGAGATGTTCAGCCAATAGCCGACCAAAACCGCTGGCAGCACCCGTAATCAGTATCACCTTGCCGGCAAATTCTTGATTCATATTGATTGCCTCATCACTGGAGATTCTTGCAGTTGCTCAGCTATTGCCTGAAAACAAAGCGGCACGTCAGCTTCCAGATAGTCTGCCCGAGGGTCGGGGTAAGACGACATCATCACGACGACCATTTGTGCTGTGGGATCGAGGTACAACCATTGCCCGTGCATGCCAATCGCAGCAATGGCACCGTGCCCATTGTGGGTTGCCCACCATTGGTTAATATACGACCAACCCCGCATCACACCATTTGAACCACCCTCTTCGCCACGAGAGAAGACCTGCTGATCGCCACCAACGAACAGCGCTTTAATGATGTGAGCCGGAACAATCTGTCCCTCATTTGCTTCGCCACCTTCCAACACCATCTGACCGAGGCGAGCCAGGTCGCGCGCGCTCGCAGCAAAGCCACCGCCCCAGCTTTGCTGGCTATCGCGACCCGCCAGAACAAGGCCATCTGACTCCATACCCAGTGGCTGCCAGAGTCGTTCGCTGATCAGTTCACTCATGGGCTTACCGGTCACAGTCTCGGCAACCCAGCTGAGCACCTCAGTGTTGGCGGTTTCATAGCTAAAGCGATCATCGTGGTCACCGTCTTGCAGTAAGCCGGACAGAAATAATGCCAATGATGCTGGGCCTTTATAGCCGGCATGACACGGCAGGTAATTTGCCGCCACCATGTGCTGATAAACCTCAGACTCATTGAGATCCGCCACCTGCTCTGGTTCTCTGGATCGCAATGCGACGGTCATATTAAGTAGCGATTGCAGGGTCGCAGCAGCGAAAGCGGATTGGCTTAACTCCGGGAGATAATCTTTCACAGGCGCTGCCAGATTAAGTTGACCTTCATCTGCCAGCATAGTGACAACCAAGCCAGCGAGCGACTTTGAACAAGAAAACAGGCAGTGACGCGTTGTCGGCTGTTGATCATTAAAGTACTGCTCGTACACCAGTTTACCGTGATGCAGCACCAGAAAGGCGTCAGCGAAGGCGTTGTCCAACATTGCCGGCAGGCTTTCTATACTCTGGTCGCGTCGTTGATAACTGACCAGACTGAGATCCTGCGGCTGCTCAGGCAAAGGGCTGATCTCGGTACTGCCACGACTCACCACCGCGGTCGGCACAAGTAGGTCCAGATGCTGCAAGGCCCAGCGATTATGCGGTGGATCCATCCAGTTACTGTGATCTATAACGCTCGGCGTGACCTCAGCCATAGCTTAAGGCACCGTTGTCACTGAGATCGCAGGCTTCAAACTGCTGCTTTTCTTCAATGTAATCGTGGTTGTACATCCAAGGCATATGCGCACCACGCTTGGGCATCAAATGTGAACCACGCTGCATATAGCCGGGGTTGAAAAACTCCTCATCAAGGAATGGATAAATGGGCATATCCCGGTCCTCAGGTCTCAGCTTGGCCTCAACCATCTGCTTGCCTTCTGCATCCATCTTATTGAGCACCCGGCAGAGGAACGCAGAGAGAAGGTCTGCCCGATAGGTCCAGGAGAAGCGGAAGTAGCCAAAAATCCAGGCCATGTTGGGCATGCCGGTGTAAAAAACACCTCGATAAGAAATCGAATCTGAGAACTGGTGGAGCTTCCCATCTATGGTAAAAGCCACGTCCCCAAGCGGGCAAAGATCAAAACCTGTTGCTGTGACAATGATGTCCGCCTCAAGCTGTTTGCCCGATTTCAAAAGAATGCCTTTGTCGTTGAACCGATCAATGTGATCGGTAACCACCGAGGCCTTTCCACGGTGGAATGCCTTCGCAAAATCATAGTCAGGCATGAAAGCCACACGCTGCTTCCAGGGCTGGTAACTCGGCGTAAAGTGCTGTTCGACAACTTCATTGGGCAGATGCTCTCTCATACCGTCCAAAAGCTCTCTCGTAGCCTCTACCGGGTCTCGCTCTGCGGACTGAAAGTGCTCTATCTCGATCGCCAGGGACTCCTTGCGTAAAAGGTCGTAGGCCCACTCTTTCTTGACGCCCATTTCTTTCAGCTGATCTATCCAGGGGTGATCATTGACCCCGGGAATAAAGTAGGTGGGCGAGCGCTGTAGCATCGTAACGTGAGCAGCTTTTTCAGCCATGGTCGGAATTATGGTGGCGGCAGTGGCGCCCGAGCCGATGACCAGTACATTCTTATCGGTGTAATCAAGATCCTCCGGCCAGGTCTGGGGATGGACGATCTGACCTTTGAAATCCTCCATACCCTCCCACTCCGGTGTATAGCCCTTGGAGTGACGGTAGTAACCCTGCGCCATCCACAGGAAATTGCAGGTATAAACCTGTGTTTCACCGGTATCCAGCTTGAGTACTTCGACCGTCCAGAGCTTCTCTTCGCTCGACCAGCTGGCCGCTTTAACTTCCTGCTGATAGCGAATGTGTGCGCTCAGATCATTTTCATCCATCGCCTCTTGCATGTAGTCCAATATCCGCTCAGCGCTGGCGATAGGCTTGCCCTCATAGGCGTGAAAGTTATAGCCAAAGCCATACAGATCACTGTCAGAGCGAATACCCGGATATTTATGCTGTAACCAGGTGCCGCCATGACTCACCTTGTTGTCCAGCACCAGGAAAGACCGGTCTTGGCACCGTGTTTTTAGGTGATAGGCGCCTGATATACCTGAAATACCCGCGCCGACCACCAGCACATCGATCTGTTCTGCATTAACCTGGGCAGTCATCTTCTTACTCCACACTAATCTAAATCTATGACTGTGAATCTTAAGAATCCGGCGCTTCAGTCACAGGTTGTAACTGGCATAAAACTAGATAATAGCGGACATCCCATTTACACTAAGTCCATGTAACACAGGAGCGATCCTTGGAAGCGCAGCTGAGACATTCCCATAGCGGCTGGTCGCGCAGGCTCATAGAGCTCATGGCTTCGATGGATGTTGATACGGCCGAGATGTTGAGCCAGGTCGGGCTGGATGAGACTACACTCTACGACGCCGACTCGGTGATCAGCATGGAACAAACCACACAGCTTTTCGCTGTGGCGTCCAAGCTGGCGCCGCGACCTGACTGGGCACTGATGTTTGGTCAAACAATCAGCGTGAGCGGCATGGGGCTTTGGGGCTACACCCTGTTGAGCTGCTCCAATGTGCGCCAGGCCTTCGGCTTAGCCATCGATCATGCCCGCATGGCGCCCCTGCTAACGGGCACAGAGAAACGCACCCAACCCAACGGCGACTGCCTGATCGCTCTGGTAGACAAAAGCCATCCTGACTTACACCGGCTTTTAATCGATGAACTGATGTCTGGGATGTATGTATGCATGACCCAGATCACCGAAGGCCAGGCCCAGCTAAAAGCTGCGTATCTTGATTTCCCGAAGCCTGAATACTGGAAGGCGTATTCAGAGCTCATGAAGTGCCCCGTTTATTTTGATCAGGAAGTTGCTGGCATTCTGCTATCCAGCGACGCGCTGGATACCCCCATACCGACCAGGGACCTGACGACGAATGAACTCTGTACTCGTCAGTGTGCCGAGATACTAAAAC
Organism: Halieaceae bacterium; assembly: GCA_963921335.3. Classification (GTDB taxonomy): domain Bacteria; phylum Pseudomonadota; class Gammaproteobacteria; order Pseudomonadales; family Halieaceae; genus CAWUFC02. The sequence continues at coordinate 85,087 of CAWUFC020000001.1, forward strand.
TGCTGGATGACAACACCAGCTTCGTCGCTACCATTAAACAAACACTGGCGAAATTACCCTATAAAAAGCGCAATGCCGCCATGGTTGCAGACAAACTAAACATGAGTTCCCGCAATCTTCGCCGTAAACTCAATCAGGAAGATACAAACTTCCGACAGGTGTTAGAAGATTTTCGCTATCAGCTTGCGCGAGACTATTTACGCCAAAGCACTCTCCAACTGACAGACGTTGCTGAGGTGTTGGGCTTCAGTGATTATGTTGCGTTCAGTCGAGCATTTAGGAGCTGGCACGGCGAGACACCAAAAAACTATCACCGAGAAAATCATCTAGGTTTTGCTTGACGGTGCTGACATGCTAACGCTTGCAGCCCCAAGATATCCGGACCTGGAGTTTCAAGTTATCGCTCTGCTCCACTCGCTGAACGCACTGAGTCTCAGATGCCTTGATTTAGCTGACCTTTGGCGGGACTGGAGCGACTGTGCCTACTACTCATAATCGGCAGGTCGAAGCCGAAAGGCCGGCCCGTTAAGGCCTTACCTGCGCGGTCGGTGTGCCGCATCACCGCTGTTCCCACCATTTTCCACCTGAAGCGCCTCCATCTACCGGCGACACAACAACCTGTAATGGGGGACCGCTTTCTTTAAGACATGTCAGAACATAAAGTTCTCAACAACTGCAGCCAGCACCCATGTCAGAGGTGGCAGCAAGGCGAATACAATCAACTTTTGCAGGTGTTCCGCAACAGGCCATTCCCAGCGCGACTCAATGAACATCTGACGCGCAAACAGGTCTCCATTGCTCAATATCTCTCCTGGTGCAACACCTATGATATTGGCCTGCGCTGCTTTATCACCTTGGATAGCCGCACTGATTGCTTCAAGCTGCAATTGTTTAACCGCATGAATCCGCCTACGCATAATCCAGACAGGCCAAAGATACAACAGCAGCCACACGCCCATGAGAATGACAACAATACTTCCAATGAGAGCCGTGAGCTTGTCATCGCCAACCGCATAGCCACCAAAGAGTAGAGTGGCACTGAGCATCACGGTCGACGCAACCACAACTTGCACAAAGGGCGTGGACACCGCGGCGTATTTCTGCAGATTGATCAGATCTACAAAGATACGTTCAGCGATCTGGCACAACACAGCAAGCTGAGCCAGAAGAATTGCTATGAGTGGCGCTACTGAAACAATAAGCCACAGAGGCAATATCCCAAATATGTATACCGTGACCACGATCCCATCATCTATAGCTCGGGCGAAATGCTCAAGCAGCGTATTGCCGTAACTCTCGCCGGATGAATACATCACAGCCAGATAAATCGGAGTTGCCAAAGCAAATGACATTGTGAGTAACCAGGAAGATGGTGAAATAGCCTGCTTCAAATCCTCCAGGTTCGAGTCCTCCTGAATGAGCTTTATCAATACACTTTCGGTATTACGCGCCACAACGAATGTAAAAGCGATATTAATGAATACAGCAAAGAGAGGAATAGACAGCACCATAAATCGACTAAATGCTTCCTGTGGCTGAAAGTCCTCTGGAACACCACCTATAACCGCAAATCCAAAAGCGCCGCCAAGCACCGCGCCGATGACTACTAGCATCAAGACCAAAGGGATTGTTCTCAGGCCAGTCGCGTCAAGCCATTTCAACACCCAGATGTTTCTGAAAGAATAGCCTTTCATTGTGTCAAAGATACCTTGAGGAACGTGCTTACATCGTCTGCGATTATTTGAGTTGTGTAAAGATGAGGAAAAACATAAGACTTAGAGATCAAGCGGCAATTTCAGCAGCCTCATAATCGGTAGGCCGAAACCGGTTGCCAGCCGGTTAAGTCCTTACCTGCGCGGCCTCGCTGTTTCCACCATTTTTCCATTGCAGGCTCTCAGGCCTTTGGTGAAACTTCAGCGCTCGTTTTGTCGATGAGTCGTTCATACGGCGTCTAGCCCTGAACAGTTTTTGAGTGTCAGCTGAGCTATCATTCGGCGGGTACAGCGAGTTAGGAGGCCTATGTTTTTGCATAGCGTGGCTCCTCTTTGATTTTTTGGAGATTACAGAATGAGTTCTAACGAACATCCCGACTTACAGAGAAGAGCACTGACGATGGGCATCTTAGGTGCGCTGGCCATGCCTGCGTATGCCAGACTGGGTGACCAGTCGGATTTGAGCCTGTTCGACGCAGTCTCCTTAGGTGACTTGAAACTGGCTAACCGAATCGTCATGGCGCCACTAACAAGAGGGCGCGCAGGGGACTCCAGAACACCTAATGCTCTAATGGCAGAGTACTACAGCCAACGTGCCAGCGCCGGCTTGATCATCAGTGAGGGCGTTGCGATTTCTGAGCGAGCCTACGGCTGGGGAGGGTCCCCAGGTATATATACAAAAGCCCATGTCGAAGGTTGGAAAAAGGTCACGGACGCCGTGCACCGCAAGAATGGACGAATTTTTCTGCAGCTATGGCATACCGGCCGCGTCTCACATCCGCACTTTCAGAACGGCGTAACGCCTATCGCGCCCTCTGCTGTAGCCGCTAATGGTGACGCCTATACGCCTTTGGGCAAAGAACCCTATGTGACGCCCAGGGCAATGACCCAGCAGGATATTGACGCCACCATCGAGGAATACGTAAGGGCTACCGAACTGTCAAAAGAAGCAGGCTTTGACGGTGTCGAAATTCATGCAGCCAATGGGTATCTGATCGATCAGTTCATTCGAGATGGCTCAAACCAGCGCAAGGATGCCTATGGCGGAAGTATCAGCAATCGATTGCGATTCTTGTTGGAAGTGACAGAGGCCGTCGTAGGCGCCTGGTCGCCAGATCGTGTCGGGGTAAGGCTCTCACCTACCAACGCCTTCAACAGTATGAGCGACAGCAACCCGGACGCTACGTTTACTTCCGCAGCAGCGGCGCTAAATAAGTACGGCTTGGCCTATCTGCATGTCCTGGATGAAGACAGTGACGATCGTGGGCCGGATCGAACCGCACTCAAAATGCGTAAAACATACGCAGGCACCTATATGCTGAATCAAAATTATGACTTCCGCAGTGGTACTGATGCGATCAAGGCCGGCCATGCAGACCTGATCTCCTATGGCCGCCACTACATCTCCAATCCCGATCTGGTTGAACGTTTTCGGCGAGGCATTCCTTTGAGCGCGCTAGACCCCGCTACGCTTTATCGAGGCGGTGTAAAAGGGTATACGGATTATTCTGCGGCGACGCCATAGTCAGACTTGAAATCTTACTCGCAAACTGGGGTCTGCGTGATATCAGGCCCCACGTTCTCCCTTTAATCGATGTTCATGCTCTCCCTTGCGCGTCATTCCGATCAACACAATCGCCGCCACGCAGCCACCCACCAGCAAGACAAAACCCCCGTCCCAGCCGTAAGCATCCACGGTAAAGCCGATGGCTATATTGGCCACTAATGCACCACCCAGGTAGCCGAACAAGCCGGTAAGACCCGCCGCCGTGCCCGCAGCTTTCTTGGGTACCAGTTCCAAGGCGTGCAGGCCAATCAACATCACGGGGCCATAGATCAGGAAGCCAATAGCAATGAGCGCGGCCATGTCCACACCTGGATTACCGGGAGGGTTGAACCAGTAAACCAGTACAGCAATGAGCACCAGGCTCATAAATAGCATGCCCGCGGGTGCTCGCCGGCCACGAAACCAGCGGTCGCTGATGTAGCCGCAGAGCAGGGTGCCGGGTATACCAGCCCACTCGTAGAGGAAGTAAGCCCAGGAACTCTGGTCGACAGTGAAGTCCTTGGCCTCGCTCAGGTAGGTGGGTGCCCAGTCCAGTACGCCATATCGAATCAGGTAAACAAACGCATTGGCCACCGCAATAAACCAGAGCAAACGATTGTTGAGCACATGTTGCAGGAAGATCTCGCGGGCGCTGAATTCCTGTTCGTGCTTGTCCTCATAGTCGTGGGGGTAATCGTTGCGGTAGGCCTCGATAGCAGGCAGGCCACAGGATTGGGGTGTGTCACGCAGGAGCATAAAGACAATGAACGCGACCCCGGTGGCAAACGCAGCCGGCACGTAAAAGGCACTGTGCCAGTCGTTGAACCAGCCCATGCCCAGCACAAATAGTGGGCCGATCAGACCACCGCCCACGTTGTGGGACACGTTCCAAACCGAGACCACCCTTCCACGCTCGTTGCCGGAATACCAATGCACCATGGTACGGCCACAGGCGGGCCAACCCATACCCTGCACCCAGCCGTTGAGAAAAAGCAGGACAAACATGATGGCTACACTGCTGGTGGCCCAGGACTGGAAACCGAACAGGAACATGAGCCCAGCGGACATGAGCAGCCCCGCGGGCAAGAAGAAACGGGGGTTACTGCGGTCCGAGACGCTGCCCATCAGGAACTTGCTGAGCCCGTAGGCAATGGAGATGGCAGACATGGCAATGCCCAACTCCCCGCGGCTATAGCCCTCTTCCTCTATCAGGAAAGGCACCGCAAGGGAAAAGTTCTTGCGTACCAGGTAGTAACCGGCATAGCCGATAAATATGCCGCCAACACCTGCCAGCGCAGGCGTTTGTATTCCGCATCGGTCCACTCTGGGGGCAGCTCATCTCGATGTGGCGCGGGCTTGAAGATACCGTACATGGTGCGAGGGCTTCCCGGTTCTTGGTTGTCAGCGGTAAGGCAGGCGTATGCGGCTGATCATTTTATTATGTTCAAGATAGTAGCCCTTGTAGAGGCGTTTGCCACCGTCAGCGTGACCTTTGTGCCTATGCATCACAAGTGGTTGTTATAGACTTACCCCCAAGACTGACGTGATACTGATGGGGTAGATGATGTTGGCGAGCACAAAAATAGTGTTGCCCGGGTGGCTTTGGATTATCTGCATCATTTTGATGCTGCCACTCTTTTTGGGCCCATTGGGAGCGATTACAAACCCTAAGTTGATGGGTGGGCCCGAAGCCGAAAGCATCACATATGCAGCCTATTTTTATGCGGCGAGGAACTTCTCACTCGGCTTGGCCTTCATTGTGGCGCTCTGGTTCAGAAGCGCTCCGATGCTATTGATTTTGATCTTCACGCGACTCGTAATCGACTTACTGGATCTTCCAATATTTCTATCATCTGGTCTCGCGCAGAACCCTCCAGTGGCGATAGCAATCTTCTTATTCATGTATTTGATCTCGATTGTCGCTTTGATTTATCTATGGAGAAAGATGTCAGGCGCAGAAGAACAATCAGAGCCTGTGAGGTAGATTCAGCAGGTCAACAGGGTAATGCGCAGTTGATGGATAAGGCAGCCGCAACACTACCAGGTCTTATTCCTGCAACCGGCCGGGAGATACTCCGAAGCTAAGCCCAGGCGTGTGCAGTTCCAGTGAATCGGATTGTCGCCATGAGGCCTTGCATGCAAACCGAAGGCTGCGTCGCCACGACTTAAGGGGGCCACTCCGTCATTCAGCATGACATAGAACACTTTGTCATCCGAGCTGAAGCTGCCTGTCATCCGAATTTCACGCACTATCTCATCCAACGGCACTTGCTGATTATCAAGGCCCAGTTCACCCATGTTGGCAGGCATACGACCATTCACCTCATAATACTCTTCAATGGTTGGACGAATCGCATCTAGGTGGACTAGGGCATCTGCCATCTTCGCTCTAACAACATAGTGTTGATAGGAGGGCAACGCCACAGTCGCTAGTACCGCCACAATAACAACGACCACCATCATCTCTAGTAAGGTAAATCCTTTGCTCTGCATAGCTTCGCTACTCCATTGATACGCCTACTAGCATAGTATAGAGCAGAGGCAGGCGAGTCATAATTGACAAGGCGAAGCCGAAGCTCGGTGCGTTAAGTCCTTACCTGCTTGGTAGGTGTGCCGCATCAGCGCATTCGCGGTTTTCTAGCACAGTCGATCTCAGCCCGATGCGATGCCTGACCAACTGCTGGTATCCACCGCGGCAGCTGCTGGCCTGATCTCAACAGGAATACCCGTGAGTTGCGCCATGCCTGAGAGGTCTTCCACCTTGTCAGGACCGTCGGCAGCCAGCAGGTTTACATTCACACCACTGATCGCACCTGCCACACTCAAGCCCAGCGCCCGCTGATGCCCCCAGCCATGGGGAATGGCCGCGCAACCAGGCATCAGGTCTTTGTTGTACTTAACGGGCAAGCGAACCGTTGCGGTCTCTGACGTGACATCGGCGGCATCCCCCGCAGCCAGCCCCAACTCTTCCGCATCGCTAGGGTGCAGATACACGAAGTTGGTGCGGTTGGCGTCGCCATTAGTCAGCTCGTCAATGTTCTGAGTCCAGGAATTGTGAGTGCTGTGGGCGCGCTTAGTAATGAGACGAAACTTGCCTTCCACTTGCTGCCGCAACAGATCGTCATAGATGGCCGGCAAGGTCTGGCATTTTTCAATAAAGCGTTCAGGTGCCAGCTGGACTTTATTGTCGGGCGTGAATGGGCGACTGCCAAGAAAGTCATTGGCTTTTGCACCGCCCACCGGCCGGCCATCCTGCTCCGCCACCAACTCATCAAAGCTGCCGTTACCGGAGCGCTTGAGGATCTGGTTCAGAATCCATCGCTGGGGCAGACCGGGTTGTTTATTGCGGGCACCAAATGTTGTATTCGTCCATCGCAACAGGCGCAGTAACCATTGCATAAAACGAGACCCGAACAAGGGTGCACCGCAGGCGGTGGCCAGGTCTGTATAAATACTGGCTTCATCGCGCTGTTCGCCATCCGGCTCCACCACTGCATCGGTGGCCGCCAGGTAGGGAATGGACTGCATGCCCAGTAACAGGGGGAACACAAACGGCAAGTCCGGCCGCTGCAAGGGTGACGTGGCCGGCAACACATAATCGGCCAGGCTGGCTGTCTCGTTGAGATAAATGTCCGTCACCACCATCAGCTCCAGCTCCTGAAAGGCCTGGTACAGGCGCTCGGAGTTCGCCATGGTCAGCAGCGGGTTGCCGCCGGTCACGAACAGAGCTTTGATCTGGTCTTTGCCAGGGGTGAGGATTTCATCCGCAAGAATGCCACCCGGGAAACCGCCGTTGAGCTCCCGAAATTGACCAATACGAGAAATTTTCTCTCGGTTGAACATGCCGTTCTTATGAGAAAACTCGGGAAAATCAAAGATGCCGCGGCCCACGAGGGTACCACCGCTGCGATCAAGGTTTCCCGTAACCGCGTTGATCACCTCCGCCAGCCACTGCGCAAGAGTGCCATTCTGGCCCATGCCAATACCGGTACCGGTGACAATGGCGGCGCCATCGGCATCAACAAAGGTTGTTACCAGATCACGCAGTGCTTCAGCGGCGATTCCCGTGACCTCGCCACAGCGCTCAGGGGTCCATTCACTGACGAGTTGCTCCAACTCTGGTAGTCCGCTCATGTACTGATCAACACGATCGCGCGCCACATTGTCGCGCCGAACCACCTCGTGCAGAAAGGCCAGGAAAAAGAACAGATCCGTATTCGGCCGGATAAAGACATGCCCGGTACCCACTTTGGCCGACTCGGTATAGCGGGGGTCGACAAAGATGGCCTGCCCGCCCCGCTTCACCAGCTCCTTAATCCGCTTGACCGGGTGCGCCACCTGCAAAAAGGTCCACTTGGATACCACGGGGTTGGTGCCCACGACCAACATGCAATTCACATGGTCGAGATCGACAAAGGGCTGGAAAAACGGGAAGCCGTACATCTCTTCAGCGGCGGCAAAGCGGTTGGCACAATCCTGGGTAGAGGAGGCATAGATGTTGTGGGAGCCCAACCCCTGCATGAATCCCTCTGCGAAAATCGGGTGCAGCAGGCTAAAGCCCGCAGCTGTGCCCACATACATGGAGATGGACTGCTCACTGACCTTGCGCAGTGCTTTAACCTTTGCGCCGATTTCCGACAGCGCCTGTTCCCAGCTGATACGCTCGAAGGAATCCCCTACCCGCTTGAGTGGATATTTAAGCCGGTCAGGGCTGTCGTACATCTTGTGCTGATTGAGGCCCTTCATGCATGAAAAGCCGAGGGTGCCGATGTGATCCTTGTTGGGCTTCAGGTTGACGATCTTGCCCTCCTCAACCTCGGCAATCATGCCGCAAGAGGCTTCACAGATTCGGCAAAAGGTTTGTACTTCCTGCATGGATAATCGCCTGCCAGCTGACTCGTAGGCCAACAGAATAGCCCCAGACCGCAACGGGTTCAAAGATGGACAAAAAGCTGGACAGAATAAAGAGCTGTTAAAGGGAGAATCTCTGAAAACCAGAACCGGCGGCTAGTCGAGGCCCCGAAACACGATTAGAACGCCGTAGGAGCGGCACTTCACTGGCCGGTCATGTGCTGCTCTTAAATGTCCACCACCACCTTTCCAAGCGCATTTCCACTGGTTAAGCGATCGTAAGCGTCACCAACGTCAGCCATCATAAACTGCTTACTGTCCAGCAGTGGCTTCAGCTTGCCGGCATCCACAATCTCACTGAGTCGGGTGAGAATTTCACCATGCTCTTCCCGTTTATGATCATGCAGCATGGGAATGAGCATAAAGACCACATGCAACGACAAACCTTTGAAATGCGCAGGCGTCAGATCAAGTTCTACCATTGAGACAGTAGTGACGACCTGTGCGTTCAGCGCAGCTGCCTCAAAGGAGTTGACCATATTAGCGCCACCGACAGCATCGTAGACCACATCAAAACCGACGCCATCCGTGTGTTGCGCGACATAGTCGGCCACTTCCTCAGCCTTATAGTCAATGGCAATGGCCCCGTAGTCTGAAATCGCTGCCAGTGATGCCTCTTTGCCACCAGTGGCATAAACTTCTGCTCCAAAATGCTGGGCCAACTGCAAGGCCACGTGCCCCACGCCGCCGGCACCACCATGCACCAGTACTTTTTGTCCACTGCCAACATTGGCACGCACCAGGCCCTCGTAGGCCGTAATCCCTACTAATGGCAGCGCCGCCGCTTCACGCATCGACAGCGACTTTGGCTTTTTAGCCACCAGCTTAGCGTCAGCGACCATGTATTCTGCGAGGGCGCCCTGCAGGTCTGCCAGGCCACCGGCGCAGCCATATACTTCATCCCCTTCGGCAAAGTCGCTCACGCCTTCGCCTACGGCTTCCACGGTGCCGGCAAAGTCCATACCCAGTATCGCGGGCAAATCAGGAGACAGCGGCAGCTCTTCCTGCCCCATTTGTCGGATCATTGTATCGACGGTGTTTACACTGCTCGCAAACACATTCACCAATACCCGGCCAGGCCCCACCTCGGGTGACGTCACTTCTCTTAACTGAAACTGCGAACCAGTACCGTACTCTTCCAGAACCATCGCTTTCATAAACTACCTTTCCTCTTTAAATGCGTCTGTCAGTTGATGTCCTGAACGTTCATGACCAATTCATTCCAATTGCGCTGATTCTCAATATCGTGCTCCAGCCCCTGTTCATCAGCTATGGTGAACCGCTTCAAGGCTGGGGTTCGGCTCGTCGCTTGATACAGCCAATAGGCCTCTGCCTTCAGTGCTTCATCAATGGGCTTGTCGATAGATTCATACACCGCTTGCTTACAGGCATTGATCGACTCAGCCGGAAATCTGGCAATGCGCTTTGCCAACGAATCGACATAGTCTCCAATTTCATCAGGGTCCAACGCCTTGTTGATCGTGCCGTATGCCTCAGCTTCATCGGCATCAAAGTCACGCGCGCTGAGAATAATCTCCAGTGCCCTGCCGAGGCCGGTCTGTCGAGCCATACGCGATGCACCCCCGCCACAAGGCAGAATCCCCATGCCCACTTCCATCTGCATAAACTTGAACTTGCCTCGGGCTGCAAAGCGCATATCCAGCGCTAGTGCCAATTCGTGGCCGCCACCGCGGGCAAAGCCCTCCAGTTTTGCAATCGTGGCCTGGGGTACTTTACTGATTCTCTCGCACACCATCTGCAGGTCCAGCAGAGTCGCTTCGTCTCGCGAAACTGGCTCATCAGACATGTCTTTCAGCAGTTCCGTATCGTAGTGACACACCCAGATTTCGGGGTTTGCCGATTGGAAGACAACCACTTTGGTTTCGCGATCGCGCTCAAGTCGCATGGCAAGGCTGTTCAAGTCAGCCAGCATTTCCTGGCCCTGTACATTCACAGAGCCAAAATCAAAGGTGACGGTCAGAATGCCATCACTCTGTTCAGTAGAAAAAGTAGTGAATCCTGCATACTTCATGTTTACCCCCTCCGGGTGACGATATTGTTAATAGTTGAAACGAGCTGTTCATTCTTCGCCGCGCTCAAGGCATCTGCGTGAGACTGGGCAAACTGCCCACGGTCATTGTCAAAGTAGCGACCGGACGCATCTGCAAATTCAGGGCTGGTGGCAGCACGGACAAGAATATCGGCACCGATGCCGAGGTCTTTCCCCTCTGAGCCATAGGCATGCTTGACCATCTTGCTGCCCAAAAACGAAGCCGGATTGGCAGCAATAACGGCGGGGCCATCACCAGCAATCGCCTCAGCCAGGTGAAACGACCACATGGTGATACCCAGCTTGCTCTGTGCATAAGCCTCGCTATCTGACAGCTGCTTGCGGCCGACCAGCGCATCAAGATCTACCGGAGCCTGCGCCGCCGAGGACAGATTGACCACACGCCCGTCCGCCGACATCAAGGGCAACAGGCGAGTGGTCAGCATGTAAGGCGCGATGGTGTTGACCAGGAACCGTGCATCAAGACCGTTTATCATCGGAGCATCGAAGAGCTTGAAAACCCCCGCGTTATTGATCAGCACATCCAGCGTGCTATGCCGTGCTATCACGGCGTCCGCAAGTGCGTCGACTTCAGCCAGCTGCGAGAGGTCGGCACGGTAGTTTTCGATTAAATGCGCACTCCCCAGCTGTTCGAGTAGTTCTTTGGTTGCCGCCAGCTTCTCGGTACTGCGGCCATGTATCAGCACCGTATGACCCGCCGTCGCCAATCGTTTAGCCGTTTCCAAACCAATGCCGTCGGTCGCACCGGTGATCAAGATAGTTTTACTCATGTCTTATTCCTTAACTGAATGCGGGCACGATTGTCTCGGCCAATTGGTGCAGCGTGTCCTCGGGGGCGGCCCGATTGAAACGCAAGTTGAGTGCTACGTGATTGACGCCAATGTCCCGACGCAATTGCAGGTAGTCGAAGAGCGCATTGATACCCATGCGAAAACCCAGGTGAATAGGCATAGCGGGCTCATCAGGGTTGGCCGCCAGATCCAGATAAAGCGGCTCCATCACTGGCTTATCCGTAAGACCGGCGGCATCAATACGATCACGGAAATCGCCAATCAGCTGTGCTTGCTGATTGATTGGCCGCGGATAAGTCATCCACCCATCGCCATGTTCCGCAATCCAATCAGGCGTTTGCTGGCTGGACCCGGTTATTAATAGTGGCAGTTTTCCAGCGGTTGGCTTGGGCAACATATCCATGCCGCCCGAGACGCAGCCATAGGCAGTACCCACTCTGGGCTGTGACTCGCTCATTGCAAGAATGTACTCATAGCTCTCGCGAAACAGCTCGCCGCGCCTGGCAAACGGCACGTTCAACGCGGGAAATTCTTCGGGGCGATCGCCGGATGCAATACCCAGTATCAGCCGGCCATCTGAGAGCGCATCGGCGCTGGCTGCCGCCTTGGCAACATGCGCTGGATGACGCAGCGGCAGCACGATACTGGACACACCTAGTGCAATGTTCGTGGTTCCAGCGGACAGGGCACCGAGGTACACGAATGGATCAAAAACCTGCCCGGCGTCACCGAAGCTGGGCACGTTAAACGGCACGTCGCGCAACCAAACGGCAGAGAAGCCGAGCTCTTCAGCCAGTTGCACGCGCTCCAGATGCTGCTTCATGGTCGGGACAGGACTGCCGGGATAGCTTTCTATCGGTATGACCAAACCTACCGAGAGGCGTTCGGGCTTAAATACGCTGTTGTATCCCGGGTTGATCGCACTAAAGGCTGCAGGGCTGGTTGCTTTCATCAACATCTGGGCTCTCCTAAATCTGCTTTATTCGTCCAGATCACAATGGATACACTGTATTGCCTACTTATATTTATATAAATGGCTCTTATTTGAGTTCAGTATTCGCTTTTTCTATATAATGCTCTGAAAATGTATTGGAGATCAGCCCAGTGGATACGCAAGGCATCCGCCTGTTTGTATTGGCCGCAGATATGCTGAACATCAGTGCGGCCGGGCGGCAACTGGGATTGGCGCCAGCTGTGGCCAGTGCCCGACTGGCTAAGCTGGAAACCCAGCTCGGCGGGGATTTGCTGCACCGTTCAACGCGCAAGGTCTCGCTATCTCTTAAAGGAGCAGAGTTCCTGCCCTTTGCCCGCGAGATGTTGGCCCAGGAAGACGCCGCTCTCGCTGCCCTGGGCCACGGCGCCAACGCGGTGTCGGGCACGCTGCGGTTTGCCGCATCCAGCACATTCGCCCAGATGTATATCGCGCCACTATTACCCGAGTTTCTGGATCGCTATCCGGATGTGCGCCTGGAGCTGAAATTTTCAGACGTGCAGACCAACCTCATCGAAGGTGGGTTTGATCTTGCCTTACGCAACTACGCTATCGCCGACAGCAGCTTGAGGGCCAGGAAGCTGGCTCACGATCAACGCATACTCTGTGCTTCACCCGAGTACCTGGAACGCTATGGCGTCCCGCAAACGCCAGAAGACCTCATCCATCATCAACTGTTGGTGTTCAGCGATGGCGGAACACGAACACTGATCAGCCAAAGTGATTTGCCATCCGGCAAGTTCCCACCCGCCAACACGAGTCATCGCCTGGTGTGCGACGATGGCGCAAGTATGAGAGTAGCCACCTCGGCTGGTGTTGGCATCGCGATGAACTCCTACTGGAGTGTTGCCGAAGATATTAAACAGGGTTCATTGGTTCGGGTGCTGCCAGACTACGAAATCGATGATGAATCAGCGATATGGCTGGTTTATCCAAAATCCAACGTCCTGACCGCCAAGGTTAGAGTGTTTATCGATTTTCTATTGGAGAAAATTGGCGAGCCACCCATCTGGGAACGGTAAGCAGATGATCATTTTCGTTTTACTGTTGTCATAAATATCATGCCAACAATCATGACGCCTCTCGTCCGCTATAGCACCGTCGCCGCACTGGGTTTTGTTGCCGGATGGTTTGCCTATGATCGCTTCGTCGTGCCGGCCCCGACGATCCGGCCGGTCATTCATACCATAGCGACAACAGACACAAACCCAGTTCGTCCCGCACAGCCTGTCCAACCTGAAGCGGACCCATCAGCAGCCGAGACCGATGGATTCGAAAAAGCCCTGAGGAACAACAATGCCGAGGCCGTCATTCGGCACTATCAAAGAGCCCTGGAAGACACTGCTCCGGATTTCCCAGACAAAAGAGCAAAGATACTGACCCACCTGCAAAAACTGCTGGCCCTGGGACAGGGTGAGGTATTTCTCGACTGGGCGGATACCTGGTTGTCCCGATACTACGACGACATCGATATCTTACTCCTACTCGCCAACTATCAGCTGAAGGCTGGTTACCCGGATGAAGCGGCACGTGTATTCCAGTACGCCTTTACCTATGCCTTACAGGCCGGCGAGCAGGAGAGAGTTCGTCGCGGTTTTCAATCACTGGTGCAGCAAACCGACGATCAATGGAGTGTGTCGGAGCAATGGATAGAGTTACTGGGCTTTTACCAATTACTCGAAAATATTGGTCTTGGCAGCAAGGCTCAGCAACTGCGCCAAGCAGAGATCTATATAGAAATTGCCGACGAACAGAGTGCGCGACGAATGGCATTACCCCTGTTAGATGATCCCCGTCTCAGCGAGCGGGCCAAAGCCCTGATCGCTTCACTGGATCAATACAGCCAGGAGCCATCAGCACCACCCGTCATCGAGGGTGAGCTGATTCCGCTGCAAAAGAGCGGTGAGCACTATCTGGTGGAAGTTAATCTAAACGGCGGCGATGTCCTGACCCTGATGATCGACACCGGGGCCTCGATGACGACGCTAACCAGCAACAGCTTTCGGAAACTGAGTAATCATAGAGCACTGGGTTACTTGGGCTGGCGCCTCTTCAATACCGCCAATGGCTACAACCGCGGCAATATCTACCGCGTCAATAGTTTCCAACTGGGAGAGCAGGTGCTGGATGATGTTGAGATTGCTGTGCTCAATTTTCATCAGCAATCCGGCATTGAAGGTTTGCTGGGTATGAACGTCTTGAAGCAGTTCAAGTTTTCAATCAATCAGGACAGCCGCACACTGGAGATATGGGACCGCAGCGAATAGCTGCGATGGTACTGATTAAATCATAATCAACAGATCCTAGCGGTGATGCACGATGCCCAGCGCGATCGGCGCTGGGCGGACACTCTGATTCAGCAAGACACAGAATTTCGGGGCCGCCCTTCCTTCTAGTCGTGCAACGCCACTTCAGCCTGCTCTCGGATGTAGTGCCGCAATGCCAGTAATTCCTGATCGGTAATATCGGGAAACGCTGGCATGGCACGCACCGAACTGGCGCCTCCACGTACGACATTCGCGAAGGCCTCCTCACTCAGCGGAATACCTGAAGCACGCAGATCGGGCGCCATACCTGCTGCTATGACATCCCGGCCATGACAGTTAAAGCAGGCACGCTCCCACCACTGGGTTTCTCCCATCTCCACAAGATCTGCATCTATTTCAAACTCCGCCTGCAGGGGCTGAGGGTAGAACGGTGCCGGTTGCGCCGGTAATGGCTCATCTGCACCCAGGGCGAATGCGACCAGCCTGCGGGTGTGCACACCATAGGCCCAACCTAGTGCGGGGTCATAGGTACCAATCTTGGCGGCAGCGCCACCACCAAAGCCAACCAGCAAGGCAAGATACTGCCTGCCCCCCAACTTATAAGTAATCGGTGGCGCAGAGATGCCCAAGCCCAGATCATAGGACCAGACCTGCTTACCGTTGTGGGCATCATAGGCATGCAGCATGCCATCACTCCTCCCCTGGAACACCAGATTACCTGCTGTGGTAAGCGTGCCCGCATTCCAGGAGTCTTCCTGTGGAATCGACCAGACGGCTTTCTGCTGGACAGGATCCCAGGCCTGCAAAGAACCAGAGTAACCGCGGGGCTGTGCTACCGGCTCATCCCAATCCACGGCGGTGCCACCGGAGTATCGCTCTGCACGCCAGCTGGCATCATAGCCATCGTCGTAATAGCGGACGGCGTGGTGGATCGTGGGCAGGTAGGCCAGACCAGTCATAGGATTGAACGACATCGCGTGCCAATTGTGTGCACCGACCAGGCTGGGCGTGATCACCTGCTCGCCATCTTCGTAGCGCGACCCGGGTATCTCGACCGGACGGCCAGTTTCCATATCAATGTGCGACGCCCAAGTGGTTTCAGCATAGGGCTCGGCAGAAACCAGCTTGCCGGTCTCCCGATCGATCACGTAGAAGAAGCCGTTCTTGGGCGCGTGCAGCAATGCCTTGACTGCGCGGCCCTCAATCTCCAGGTCGGTAAGCACGATATCCATATTGGAGTTGTAGTCCCAGGTTTCACCCGGCGTGGTCTGGTAGTGCCAGAGGTACTCACCCGTGTCAGGATCCAGAGCAACGATAGAGCAGAGAAAAAGATTGTCGCCGCCGCCAGGGCTGCGGACTTTGCGGTTCCAGGGCGAGCCATTACCAGTACCGATATAGAGCACGTCCAGTTCTTCATCGTAAGTAAAACCGTGCCAGGCATTACCACCCCCACCGTGCTCCCACCACCTGCCGGTCCAGGTCTCCGCAGCCATCCGCATGGCATCACTTTCGAAACCATCTTCAGGATTGCCCGGAACAATGTAGAACTTCCACGCTTCTTCACCGGTTTCCACATCATAGGCAGTGACAAAGCCGCGCGACGGCCCGGTTTCGGTTCCGCCATTGCCGACCAACACTTTACCCTTGAAGGCTTTTGGCATTCCCGTGATATAGAGGGCTTCATCCAGCCCAAATGTTCGGGTGCTCCAGATCAGCTTGCCGGTTCGCGCATCCAATGCCAAGAGGCGCCCGTCCCAGGTTGCTGCCAGCAGCTTGTTGCCATAAAAAGACAATCCACGGCTGTGCACCCAACCTGCTTGCTTGTGACCGGCGACTTCCTCCGCCACCTTGGGGTCGTACTCCCAGAGAAGTTCACCACTGATCGCATCAACAGCGCGAATGACGTTCATGGTGCCGGAAAAGTACAGCACCCCATCCACTACCAGCGGCGTGCCAATCAAACCAATGTCATGAGGAAGATCCAGGTACCAGGCGACACCCAGTGACTCGATGCTGTCGACACTGATATCTGCAAGGGGGCTGAACCGTGTCTCTGAGTGAGTGCGGCCATAGGCCAGCCATCCATCCGTGCGCTGCTCGTCAGCGATTGCAGGATCGTCAACACTGAGCCGAAGCTCAGCGCAAGACACGAGCAGGAACGCGCACAGAAAAGTAGAGAAATGTCGGATTATCGTTGTCATTGTTATAGCCCTCATCCATTGGAGCTGTGGATACAATTTATTTTGCTGCACAAAATCAGGTATCCCAGGGAAGACCCTGACGCCCGCCCAGCGTCTGACTACTGTTGCGAAAAAGCCGCTTCAAAGTCGTCCATCGACAGCGTGCCGATGATCTCCCGATCATCGTCAAGCAACTCATACATCACCCCGTCTGTACCCCGGATGCTGAACAGAACAATCGCATCCTCATCGCCACCACCTTCAAGATGTGGATCATCTGATGGCGGGCTGACGGTGTAGCGACCTTGAGGACGCACCTCTTTCACATTTCCGTCGGGTTCATAGAAAATGTGTTCGCCCTCAAGCACCAGCATGTGATTAAGGGCCACGTGACGATGCAAGGCCACTTGCTCACGCGCCGCAAACTTGAACATCACGTCAACCGTTTTCAGTGCCCGGTCAACGTTGAGTATGTTGTAGCTCAGGTGATCAACACCCTCCATTTGCTGCCAGTTAATGTCGTTCATAGTTTTTCTCCCCATACGGTAATAATCGCTTCTTCACCTATCATTTGCTCGGGGGAGTACCCTCCCCCATGATGTCGTGGCCCCGGGTACCCTGCGACTTTCCATCCGACCATGTCGGCGTTACCGCCGTACTTGGGTTCAGCCAGAAAGCCAATGATCGTCAGCGACCGGATGACTTCAAAAAAATCGCCGCTCAATGGATCATCCGTCGCCCAGGGTTGGGCGGTACCCGCCTGCAATGAGCTCAACACGGCATCTTGCTGCGCAGCCTCCAGCCCAACAAAGGGGCGTCCATAGTGGGTTTCACAGAGACGATCCAGTAGCGAGAGGCCCTGCAGCACTCCCGCAGCCGCGGCAGCCTCTTCGTTGGCCAGCGCCTTGTCGATGAAATTGACGCAGTTAGCTTCTAGCGCACCGGGTTGATCATCAGTGGGGATGACGCGAGCAGTCATGGCCTCGATCGTGCGCCACTGCCCGGCATTGATTACCTCCGGCCCGGTGGAGAGCTTTGCGGCAGCCTCCGCCAATGGCAGTTTGACGCTCATGGCCAAGGCACCACCATAGATCGATGATTTACTGAGAAAACTGCGGCGGCTAATCGAATTGCTCATACAGACAACCTATTTGCTTCTCCAATAAAGTAATCGGCAACACGGTAGGCGTTGGCGAGAATGCTTAATGTCGGGTTGTAACCACCATTCGTGGGCATCACGCTGCCGTCGACCACCCACAGATTGGGAACCTCATGACTCCTGCACCAGCGGTCAACGACGGACTGGCTCGGATCGTCACCCATGCGACAGGTGCCATGGTTGTGGGCATTGCCAGACTGGTGATCGCCATCCCCAATGTGCACACCTGGCACCCGGCCCGGCACCACCCGGCGAGCGCCAGCTGCCTCTGCCAGCTCCATGATCTTTTTCTCATACCAGCGATACATGGCCACATCGTTAGGGTGCTGGCGCTTGGTAATGCGCGCCAGTGGCAGCCCAAACCGGTCGGTGTGGGTGGGATCAAGATCTATGCGATTGTCCGCCATGGGCAATTCCTCACATATTCCGGCAATCGTCAGGGTGCGGGTAAAGTCAGTGATGTGTTCCTTCAGCGAACTGCCCCATGCACCCTGCAACTCAGCGGGTGTCGCCGCTAGCGCGTGCATAATCGGCTGATGAGTGAAGGTATTCAGTTCCGCAATAACACCGCCGCGTATGAACCCCCGACTCGAATCACTGGGATGCAGATCATCGATTGCAGAGCGTGTCTCTACGCCTGTGTAGTTGTGAAGATCCTCATCGAAGTACGCAATGGCAGAGGGGTGATGATGAAAGCTGTAGTGCCGCCCCACCTGGTCTGAATTATTACTCAGCCCTTTAGGGAAACTGCCCGATCGTGACATCAAAAGAAGCTGCGCCGTACCGACGGTGCCCGCACTCACAATCACCTGCCTCGCCCAAACCTGTTGTTCGTCACCACGCTGGTCAAAGTAACGAGCGCCCGTCAGCCGCCCATTCTCTATGGGCAGATCAAACACCCTGGCATTGGGCCGAAGGTCCAGCTTGCCAGTCAGGTGCGCGCGCGGAATAGACACCGAGTAAGTGGTGCCCTTGGCACCGATGGGGCAGCCATAGGCCCGGCAAGCGCCGCCATGCACACAGGCGGGGCGATTGCCATAAACCTGTGAGTTAATCGCCAGCGGCACCGGAAAAGGCGAATAGCCCAGGGTTTTGGCGCCTTTCTCAAACTTGAGACTGCCAACCCGATGGGGATGCGGTGGATTGGGATACGCTTTCTTCCGCGGACCTTCATAAGGGTTGGAGCCTGCCAGGCCGGATACGCCAAAGTCCCACTCAGCTCGCTGGTAGTAAGGTTCCATTTCGGCGTAATCAACAGGCCAATCGGCAAGGCTTGCGCCCTCAACCGGGCCATCTGTAGAGAGCACCTTGAACTCATCCGGCCTGAACCGCCATGACCAGCCCGCCCAGTGAGTCATCGAGCCGCCAATACACTGGCCTATGTCGGCGATCTTTCCTGGCTGCGCGACCTCGTGCTCGAAGTGCCTGAACGTCTCCTGCTGATCGGCAGAAAAGACGAGGTCCCTCACCGAATTACGCAGCTCGTCATCGTCAAACTCACCGGGAGGGATGTAAGGTCCGCGTTCCAGTGCCACAACCGAGAAACCGGCGGCGGTGAGCTGGTCAATCATCACCCCGGCACCGGTACCAACAATGCATACATCAAACACCTGCTTCTTCACCTAAGCCTCTCCATTTTTATCGATGACTCATTGAAAGAATGGCCAGCATCACCGGGAGAACAGGCACTAGTCCTTATAAAAAACTGATTTCTTTCTTAGGGAAAATTTAGGACTATAGAAAATCTAGCTATTACAAACACTTATAGGGGGACAACGGTTCACCGTGGGTGAAAAAGATTCCGTACTGGTGGGTGGAAAAAGGGTCGACTTCGCTGCCCTGACCATCGAGGGTGAGGACGGCCCCGTCTCCATCGAGCCCAAGGTGATGGCGCTGCTGCAGCTGCTGGTCGCTAACGCAGGCACAGTAGTGAGCCGCCAAGATATTCTGGACACCGTGTGGCACGAAAACTACGGTGGAGACGAAAGCCTCTCTCGCGGCGTCTCTTTCCTAAGACGCGCATTTGGTGAGAACCGTAACAATCGCGAGTACATCGAAACAGTACCCAAACGCGGCTATCGCCTGGTAGCCCAGGTTACCGCCGGGCACGAATCCAGCCGCAGCAGGCTCAAGTACACCGCCGCGCTGGCAGTGACACTATTAGTGGCTGCTGCGTTTCTTGCTCTGTTTCTTAAGGAGGGTGAAACGCAAGTAACCACAGCTGCGCCCAAGCCAAATTCCATCGCCGTGCTTCCGTTTCTCGACCTGAGCGCCACTCAGGATCAACAGTATCTTTCGGAAGGATTGGCTGAGGAGATTCTCAACGCCCTACTCAAACTGCCCGGCCTGCAGGTGATTGGTCGGCAGTCTTCCTTCGTCTTTGGCAGTTCTCAACCAGAGCTGGCAGAGATTCGCGAAACGCTTGCAGTCTCCTACGCACTCACGGGCTCATTGAGGCGGCAGGACAACCAGGTTCGTGTTACCGCACGACTACTAGAGACAGAGACCGGCCACACGCTCTGGTCGGACAACTACGATCGCGCGCTCGACAACATTTTCGAGTTGCAAGAAGAAATAGCGCGCGAAATCGCCAGCAACCTCGGCGTGGTCATGGATCTGACCGACACCACTGCTTTTCCTGTGAGACTGACAAACAATCGCGAGGCCTACGACTTGTTCCTGCAGGGGCGAATGCTGACTCGGAAGTTCGGCCATCGCAACAAGCTCAAGGCCAGCGAACTGTTGGGTCGTGCCGTTGAGCTGGACCCCAGGTTTGCCTCCGCATGGGCGTGGCTCGCACAAGCTCACATTTACCTCACCCTATCTGTCAGCGAAGCAGAACTATCAGCACAGATCGCCGCGGCCCGAGCCGCAGTGAATGAAGCACTCAAACATAATCCAGACCTGGCAATGGCGCACTACACGCGCTCAATACTGCTGGACTACGATTTGGATTTTGCGGCCTCCCTGGACGCTCACGAGAAAGCCCATCAACTCAATCCCAATGATCCGCTACTGGCCCATCGTCGCGGCTACGCGCATCAGGTGGTAGGCCAGAACAAGAAGGGTGCGAAATTGATGCGAGAGGCACTGCGACTGGATCCCACCGACGCAGTCGGCCTGCTCAACCTCGGGGTGGCGCAGAGGTCTGCAGGCCTGATTGATGAGGCCAATCAGTCCTTCCAACGCAGCAAAGACCTCGGTTTCGTACCCGGCATGATCCAGCCTTGCATCAGCATGGCAGTAGAGGACAAGTGGGAAGCAGCAACCGCCTGCTGGAATCAGCTGCCCTCCACATTCAGACATCGATACCAACCCCTGTTGAACCGAGGCATCACATGGGAGGAGCTGGGCACCGCACACTATGGGTACAATCAGGCAATAAAAGCGAGAACCCTTGAGGCGCTGGACAGCTATCTGTCTGAACCGTCTGCGCACGCCAACAGCTATTTACTGCATACCTACCTCTGGATTGGTGAGCCGGAGCGCTTTATGCAAATGTTTGTACGGAAACGCTACCCACTGAACGCTGGCGCCATATCCGGGATTTGGGAGGATCTGGAAGGGGGCAGAGACCTGCGCCAGCATCACTAATTCCCTGATTTTGCCGAACAGATTGGCCTGGTCTCTGCCTGGCAGCAACACGGCCGGCCTGATCGATGCCAACCATATCCAGGCACCGACGGTTCAGCCGGGAAATTCAGCTGCAACTGATGAATTGATCCAATCAATCCAAAGACAACATGGCTTCGACGTCTGTGCCTGCTAGCAAGGTGTCCACGCGCGCTCGGTCTTCCTCACTCAGGGCCCGGTATTTCTCATTGGTCCAGTTGAGACACTTGGCCTGGTATGGGAACGTCTGCTGGGTCCACTGCACCCCATCAATCTCGCTTTCCCATGTTTTTTCTCCAGCAGCAACCGCTTTGGCATTAGCCAGTTGCGCGGGAACATAGACACGCCCGATTTCCTGCAGCAGGCCTCGTAGGCTTTCCGGCTGCTTCTCAACCTTAACCCAGTCCTGCTCGCTGGGCTCGACACCGCTCTGGTCATAAAGTTTATTAACCCAAGCTACAGTCCGCGGGGACAGCTCGTGAGCAATAGCCCTTGGCGTCGGATCAAAATTAACCAGCTGAGTAAACTGCCCGTGTAGTGCGAAATCGCCCGCAGATGGGCGCTTTCCCAGTACAAAATTTTGATTGGTCAGATGCTCTTCCATTGCGGCAAGAAAGCGGCGATAGCTGGCATCGATCACTGGCGCGGTGGTGTCATTAGAACCAACAACGTAGAGACGCCCTACCTGGCGATCCACGACAAATTTCTTGAATTGTTCATGGGCATCTTTCGGCAGACTCACATCCATACCAAGTGGCAACATGGTTCCCGCATTGTCGGCGTCTATCGGCGCGTGCCAGCGGTAGTGAAACATGAACTTAGTGCACCATTCGTCGGCGAAGTCCTCGATCAGGTAATCAATAAAAGCCAGCGCGGGATCAACCGGCAGTACTGATCGGTCTGAGTACATTGTCTCCAGGCGTCGAATGATGGGGGTGGAATCACACTCGGCAAATGTCTCACCCTCTTCCTTAAACAAAAAGGTGGGCATGAAAATGGGCTTGGGCTTCTCCACCCCGGCCGCATCGCAAAACTCCCCGGGGTTTCCCCAGGTAATCGCGTAAAGAATTCGGCGATAGCGCAGAAGAGCCACCATTTTTTGCGTGTATGGCGACCCTGTTCCACCTGCCAGACGTATGGGCTCAGCAGCACTCATAAACCACCCCTGCAATAGGAATTCCTTCCTTGAGATACCGGGATACTTCCACTCATAAAATTCTCCTACATCTACTCATCAATGCTCAGGTCGAGATATCGACCAGGACTTTCAACTGCTCTTCAAAACTGTCTATATCGTCATAGCGAAAGCCAGCAACCACTCTGTCGACACCCAAAGCCTCATAATCCTCCAGCAAGCTTTTCGCCTTGTCGGGCTCGTTGAGTGGCAGCAGGGTCAGCACGGTGACATTGCCCGCAGGCTTACCTAAATCGGTAGTCAGTTTGCGGTACTCGCCAATAGCCTCGCTGATGTGCTCCGGCTCCCCCGCCATGGGCATCCAGCCATCGCCGAGTTCTGCTGCGCGGCGCAGAGCGTGGGGCGGCGCGCCCCCTACCAGAATTGGCGGTTTTGGCGGGCGGGGTTTAAACAGGAACGGCTGACCGTTCAACTCCACTGTGTCGTTGGCAAAGGCTTCGTTAAGAAATGCCATGGTTTCATCTGTGATTTTGCCGCGCTGACTGCGCTCTACCCCCAGCGCACGAAACTCCGGCTTCATCCAGCCGACGCCAACTCCCAGCAGCAAACGACCGGCCGTCAATTCCTGCAAACTGGCGACCTGACTGGCCGTCGGCAGCATAGGTCGGTAAGGCAAGATAAGTACCCCGGATCCAAGCTTGATTCGCTCGGTGGCACCGCCAAGCCACGCGAGTGTGGTCAGGGTGTCCAGGTACCTACCACCACTTCCCTCTGCATCATCCGGGGGAATGGCTATATGGTCAGTAATCCAAAGTGACTCAATGCAAGCAGCCTCCGCCGCCCGCGCACAGGCCAGCATCAGTTCTCGTGTGGACTGCTCGCCCATGTTGCGTATGTTGACCCCGATATCCATTTCCATTTACCTCACTCAAGGCTCTACTGGTGCGATTGTCAGTAACCTACTCGGCCGAATGTCGCGCAGACGCACTCCTGGTGCGGTAGGCCACGTAAAACGGCAACACAAAAAGCACCAGCAGTACGAATATGATGAAAGGTTTTTGCAAGCGTGCCTGAAGCATGTTCAGCACCAGTTGCTGGGAGTGGTTGTAATCCCCCGCGACAGGCAACACTTGATTGTCGTGCGCATAGCTTTCATAGGCTGAGAGCATGCGCTGAAATCTTTCGGGCATCTCACTGGCCAGATCACGGGTTTCGCCGGGATCTGTAGCAATGTTAAACAAACGCCACTGATCGTCCCCGAGGGGGCTGCGGTTATACACGATTTTGTAGTCGCCCATAAACAAGGCGGCATGGCCTGCCAACTCAAACCCAACCGGATCATCAGGCCCGTATACCTGCTCAGTACCATTCAGCAAGACAGGTGCAAGACTGCGGCCAATCACCGATTCAACTGGCCTACCTGCGTAGCGATCACCAGCTGGCGCAACCCCTGCAAAAGACAAAATGGTCGGCGTAATGTCAGTCACAAAAGAGAAAGCCCGGCTAAGCAGCCCCTGCTGGGGAAGAGACTGACCCGCGATGATCAGCGGCACACGCATACCGCCCTCTCCCGCATAAAACTTATAGAAGGCGAGCGGGCTGGAGGCAGCACTGGCAAAACTGGGGCTAATGGAGTTGTAGCTGCCCTTCAGGCCCAGGGTCTCGTACTCAATGCTATAGCCCAGGGAGGAGGTCATTCTGCGCGGCCCAAAGGCCTCTGGATTATCGGGACCGCCCGGCTCGGGGCCATTATCAGACGTAAAGATAAACAGCGTATTGTCGTAGTGACCACGACTCTTGAGATGCTCAATCAGGCGACCGACGTGAAAGTCCATCGCTTCAACCATGCCCGCATACACGGCCATGCGTTTTGCCTCATAGCGCCGACGCTCATCATCGAGGGCTTGCCAGTCTGACGTGGTGGACATACGCACGGTGTCGATTTCCGTGGGCACAATTCCAAGATCTGTAGCCCTGGCTAACCGCTCCTCTCGCAGCGCGTCCCAACCTCTGTAGTAGACCCCCATGTAAGGATCAATGAATGCCTGCGGTGCCTGCACGGGAATATGGACAGCCTGGAATGGCAAATACGCAAAGAACGGCTGACCATCATCAAGATTGCTGTCGATGAACTCGATGGTCTTATCAACCAGGAAGCGCGAAGAGTAAAAATCTTCCGGTAATGTGTATTCCTCGCCATCGGCATACCAGCTCGATTTGTCGTAGAGCGGGATATACAGCCGCTGCTCCCAGTTATCGCCACCGGAGTCGGCCAGGGCAACAGTACGTTCAAAGCCACGCTGGCTGGGCAACTGCCCCGGCCCGCTACCGAGGTGCCATTTACCGGCCATGTAGGTGTGATAGCCAGCTTGCTCCAGCAAGGTGGCAACAGTCACCACGTTATGGCCGAGCACCCCCTGGTAATTGTCGTGGACGCGCTGCTCTGGAGGGAGCATCTCAAGGATATTGGGTACACCGGCTCGGTGTGCATCTACGCCAGTCAGCAACATTGCACGCGCCGGCGCACAGTTGGCAGCGGTATGGTAGTTGGTGAAGGTCACCCCCGCTTGCGTCAGCTCCGACAGAACCGGTGTGTTAATTTCGCTGCCATATGGAGCAATGTCGGTGTAGCCGAGATCGTCCGCAAGTATCAGCACGATATTAGGACGCTCTGCCGCTAACACGCTCCAGCTCGCAAAGAGCCCGCCTAATAGCAGAAAGAACTTTAGGGAAGATAATGGCAAGTTTTCAGTCCCGCTCGGGCAGTCGGCGTGAGGCCACGAACAAAAGTACGGGCACAATGATCTCGGGAGCAATCATATTGAGCGGCAACGCGGCACCATGAAACAGCCAGGCCACGATACGACCCATAGCGGCAAGGGAGAGAAGCATGATGGGTGGGTAATACCAAAGCCGGCGCCCACTCACCAGGGCGGTCATGATGCAGAAGCTCAGCAAGAGCATAAACGCCGACATATCACCGACCTGGGTACTCAGCCCGACACCCGTTGCCAGGGTGAAACCAAACTCGGGCGCTACACCCCCAGGATCGACCAGCCAGCGCAAGCCGATCACTAAAAACAAGAACGCGGGCAGGCCAACCAACACTTTCAATATTTTGTTTGTCACAGAATTTGTCCTTTTATCATTTGGAGTCAGCCCACTGGCACGCGCGATACCTGCTCATGGTCATACTCAGCCCGACGCTCTCTATTTAATTTGGGGTGTAAACGTATTTATCGCCGGGCTCAAATCGCTCGGCCAGGGTTTTGTCCACCATCACCGGCAGCTGCACGGATGACTCATACATCGGCCCACGAGAATTTGCCTGGTGCTCGGCAAGCAGCGCGGCAAGTTCAGCCAGTTTGCCTGGGTTTTTGGCGGCCAGGTTGTGCTGCTCGGTGGGATCCTGCGCCAGGTTATACAGCCACTGTTGCAGACCCTCGGTTGGACTCTCGTTAACTTGCAGCTTCCAATCTCCGCGGCGTACTACCTGGTAATGACCGCTCTGCCAGAACAGCGTGTCGCGGCTCCAGTCTGCCGCGCCAACCCCGGTCGCCAACGGCAACAGGTTGACGCCGTCAATGTCGACACGCTCTAGATCAGGCGCGCCGGCCCCAGCCGCCAAAGTTGGCATCACATCAATGTGAGCTACCGCTTTATCGGACACGGTGCCGGCGGGGATTTGCGAGGGCCATTTAACAAACAGTGGCACACGAAGACCACCCTCAAACATGATGCCTTTCCAACCACGGAAAGGGCTGTTGACCTCAGGCAGGCCAATATAGCCAGCACCGCCATTGTCGCTGGTAAACACCACCATCTTATTGTTCGCAATTCCCTCTGTCTCCAGCGCCTCGAGAACACGCACTACGCTTCTATCCAGCGCTCTTACCATGCCCGCGTAAACACGCTTCCTGTGTGGCTCAATCCCTTCCAATGCATCGTAATCTTCGCGGGTGGCCTGCAAGGGCGTGTGCGGTCCAAAATGTGCCAAATACAGGAAGAAGGGCCGATGCCTGTTGGCTTTGATGACGTTGATTGCCTCATCGGTCCAGTAATCGGTGAGGTAGCCGCCTGGCTTGAAGAGGCCGCCCTTCATATCTACGGAATTGTAAGTGGCGCCAAAACCCGTGCCCGCCCAAAGAAACCTATCAATAGGATCAAAGGAAAGCCTGGCATTGACGACGTCGGGGTCATCCTCAGGCAGATAAAGACCGCCACCCATGAGCAAGCTGTCATCAAAACCCTGATTCCGAGGCGCCATGCCATGTTCAATCCCGAGATGCCACTTGCCAATATGTGCCGTGTAGTAGCCCTGTGACTTAAGCACCTCGGCGATAGTCAGTTCCGATGCAGGCAAACCTTTTTCGAAGTAAGGCGGCTGAGTAGCCTCTTTGGCTTTATCGTAAATGGCCGGCGGCAATCCATTGTCCAAACTGGCACTGATCGCAGTGACCATACCTGCCATCCCATCAGGCATGGGCGTGAATTCGAAGCCGGTGCGTGTCGGGTAACGTCCGGTCATCAGCATGGCTCGTGAGGGAGCACAGGAACTTGCGCCGGAATAGGACTGGGCAAAAACCACCCCCTCTGCGGCGAGGCGATCGATACCAGGGGTCTGCATCCCGCCGATACCGCCACCAAAGGTAGAGATGTCGTTATAACCAAGGTCGTCAGCCACGATCAAAATAATATTAGGCGCTCGCTCATCAGCGGGTAGCGCGGGCACTGACGGTCCTGCTTGCCAGAGGATATCGCGAGTCGGCGCAATGTTTGCGTAGGTCTGGCTGGATCGATACTTGGCCAGCGCCAGAAGAATCTCGGTTCTTTCGAACCAGGCGATCGTCGCAACAGGAATTGCGAGCAGCAGCATTGAAACAAGAAATTTCTTCATGACACTAAATGCACCCAAGCACCAGCAACGCGTCGGCGGACATTCCGCCTCTATCTTCTGAATCAAAATATACTATACTGACACTATACGTGCCGCTATATTTATTCACAAACAAGGAGGCTATTGTGCTCGCAGCAACCAACCTGGAACCCACCCTACTCTTCGCCGCCATTTTCGCGGTCCTTCACGTTATTTTTACAGTGCGTGTCGGCTTCTACCGATTCACCAACAATATCAATATGGGAGATGGCGGAGACAAGGTACTGTTCAACCGCATACGCGCTCACGGCAATTTTACTGAGAACGTGCCGATAGCGCTCTTGCTCCTACTGCTCAACAACCTGAACGGCCTGGAGCACGGTACGCTAATGATTCTAGGCTGGATACTGGTGGTAGGTCGCTGCCTGCACTATGTGATGATCGTGACCCGAAGCCTGCCCATCGTGCTGCGTCCCATTTCAATGGTGATGACGCTGGGAACAATCCTTGCCATGGCAGCACTATTGGTTCTGTAACTATCTACAGCCCGGTCAGTAACCAGCAGACTGGTTGGCAATCTGCTGGTAAAAGTCGGGGTCCAGCAGTTCATAGCCTGAACTGCTAGGTTTTTTCACGTAGATGGTATCTCCCGCGACTTTATCTGGATCGAAGGCCTGCTCCCGGAGATCGGCCTTTTGCAATTTAAACGTCGCGGTAGTCGTCACGGAGCGTAACACCCGAACAAATACCGGCTGGGCGTAGCTGGGCAAGGCCTTTTCAACCATGGCCTCAAAACTCTCCAGGTCCAGCTCCTCACCCTCGGGTAATTCAAAGGCCAGCATGCCGGCCCTGCCCTCGACGCCCGGAACTTCTACGCCGTAGACGTTGGCCAGGTTGATCTGTGGATGAGCATTCATCACCTCGGCCACCTCATTGGTGGACACGTTTTCAGCACGCCAGCGAAAGGTATCACCAGTCCGGTCGACAAACTGGAAGTGTTTCAAACCCAGGGCGAAACCCACGTCGATCTGGCGCACCAGATCACCGGTATTGAACCAACGGTCGCCGTCCTTCGCCACGTGCTCCACAATTTTCTTGGCAGTGGCTTCGGCATTGGTATAGCCCTCGAATTCGGTCCTGGCGGTGATTTCACTCAGCAATAATCCTGGCTCACCAACCGGTACTTCGATGCAGCGCCCGTTGCTGTCGCGCACAATTTCATCACGCTGCGTGTCGTATTGAACGAGCGCTATAGACTGAGAGGCAGCTCCAATGGTTTTGTTCTTGTTCAGCAGGTTCAGAAAGATCACATTGCCTTCACTGGCCCCGTAGATCTCGCAAATCCGCTCTACACCAAATCGGCCTTTGAAGTCATCCCATATATCTGGTCGCAGGCCATTACCCATCATCTTGACCAGCGGATTATTCTTCTCCGCCTCACACACAGGCTGGTTTGTAAGGTAACGGCAAAGTTCACCCACATAGATGAAGCAGTTCGTTTGATACTGCTGAACTTCGGGCCAGAAATTGCTGGCAGAAAAACTGCGCCGCATAAAGATCGAGCCCCCATGCGCGATGAAGGCATAGAACCCGCTCAAACCGGTGCTGTGATAGATCGGCAAGCAGAGATACAACCTGTCCGAGGCCTCGGCCCTGAAACCGAGCTTACCCATGACCCGTCCCGCCATAATCGGATTCTTATGCAGCTGCGGTGAGGCCTTGGGGAGGCCAGTAGTCCCTGACGTGAAGATGTAGCTGGATATTTCTCCGGCTGTGATCTCTTTGGTCACTGCCAGGTTGCCGGTCGGCATCTCGACCATAGAGCGGCTTACGTCCTCTGCCCACTCCGGGCACAGAGCCTCACCCTCATCGGGTATCCAGAAATACCCACCGTCCGGGCTAAGCGGCAGGTCCTCGAGCACATCGGCCAGTACATCCGCGCGCTCTGCCCCTACGATGCAGCGGGTTGTTCTGGTTTCGGTCATGCAATGCACCAGGGCGCTACCGCTGAGAGTGTTGTTAATCAAACTGGCGGTCGCGCCCAATTTGGCCAGGGCCAGAATCGCCATGACATTCTCAACGCGATTCTCCATCAGCAACGCAACGCAGTCTGCGCGCCTGATACCTCGCGCATTCAGCAAGTGAGCAAAACGATTTGCCTTTGCATTGATCTCTGAGTAGCTCCACTCACGCCCTTCGAAGATCAACATCGTGTTGTCTGGATAACGAGCAACGGTTTCTTCAAACATCCTTCCCAGCGAAACCCTGTCTTCTTTCGAGGGCACCTTGAGCTTCATCGCCGAGAGAATGTGTGGCAATTCTCCCAGAACACGAAACGTCTCACGCACCTTGGCAACAACACTCATGTCAGCTCTCCTGGTCGCGCAACGTCACTTCTGCAGTACGTTATTGGCTTTGTCGGCGAACTCTTTGTCAGCGTCTTCGCTGTTCTTCATCATCTTCTCGAGATTGAATGGAACATCCAGACCTTGCTGCATGCCGGGCTGCTCTCGCATTGCATCGCGCCAACGCTTTAAGTTTTCGAGATCATCAACGTCAATGCCCGACCACTTGTAGGTACGCGCCCAACACCAGTTGGCGATATCGGCTATCGAGTAGTCATCAGCCAACCACTCGCTTTCGGCCAATCGTCCATCCAGCACTTCAAACAGCCGTCGACATTCGTTCTGATAGCGATCGATGACAGCCTGCAGCTTTTCTGGGAAGTAGCGAGAAAAAACATTGGCCTGCCCCATCATGGGACCGATCCCGCTCATCTGGAACATGAGCCATTGCATGACTTTTGCGCGAGCAGCTGGATCAGTTGGCAGCAGACGCCCAGCCTTTTCCGCGAGATGAATCATGATGGCGCCAGACTCAAAGATCGCCAGGTCGCCATGGTCATGATCAACAATGGCCGGAACTCTGCCATTGGGGTTGATAGCCAGAAATTCGGGCGCGTGCTGCTCGCCCTCGCCAATGTTCACAAAGTGGGCTGTGTAATTCAGCCCGAGTGCTTCCAGGGTGCAGGACACCTTGTGGCCGTTGGGTGTAGGCGCCGTATAGAGATCGATCATCGTGGGTCCTCCAGGTAAGGGGGGCGTAAATACGTCATTTCGAATGTGTATATTTAAAGTGGCACTTCAGGTGTCACTATTATTCAAAACCTCGGGCATGTCAACATAGCCAGCGAGACGCTGGCGCTTATGGATCAAAAAGCCGTGGTTAGAGGGTGATCAGGGCTGGGTAATAAGGAGCTTCAGAGTGTCGTAGACCACATCAACGGCCTCATCAACTCCCAGATTTTGATGCTCTCGCAAGCGGTGCCATGTCTCAAATGAGGCATTTGCATCGACGGCCTCGCGTCGGGGGGCAGGCAGGGATGTTAGCTCGGGCAGCCAGTCATCAAGGTCGTTGCGCAACTCAACCTGGGCTCGAGCCCAGTTTTTCCTTATGTATGGAGAACGCCAGCGCTGCGTCTGAACGCCCAGGAATGCATTCGTCTGTTTTTCATAGGCGTTGGCACGCTGCTCAACCGCATGCAACAAGCGCTCTCGCAAAGAGCCCTCGCGATTTCCGCCGGCAAACAAGGCCACGCCAGTCTCACGAACACGTTCATCGATAGCGGCAAATAGACCCTCCATACCGCCAAAATGTCGAAAGATACCGCGCAGCCCGACCCCGGCTTTCTCGGCGATCTCCTGAGCGGAGGGTGCGAGATTCCCGTCGTTCAGAAGATCCATCGCTGCATCCAGCAATGCCTGCCGATTGCGCTCCCCACGCAGGGATCTGCCATCTACTTTTGCTTTACCGCTCACGCTCAATCCTGAATTTGCGAGAAACATCCTTCTGGCAATTATGGTGCCATAAACCCGAGACCAGTTACACCGATCAAAGCTGGCACCCGTTAAAAGTATCGCTAGCGCCCTTTCTGACACTTTACATAGTGGCACTATAAATGTCACTATAATTGAATTCGTGAAGTGACAGCTAAAAACCAGAGGATAACTAAGCATGAGTTCGTCAGTACAAATCAGATTAGCGAAAAGGCCTGTCGGGCTACCGCAGGATGACGTGTGGAAGAAAACTGAAGATGCTCCAAAAGAACCCGCCGACGGTGAATTCGCGGTGGACGTTGAGTACCTGGCGATCGATCCGGCCATGCGTGGTTGGATCAACGATGGAAGGTCTTACACATCACCGGTGGGTATCGATGAAGTCATGCGCGCTGTCGGGGTCGGCACCGTCACCGCAACGAAGTCAGACCAATTCGCAGTTGGGGATGCCGTGCTTGGACTTACTGGCGTTCAGACAGAATACGTAGGCACTGCAGAGGGCTTCATGAAAGTCATGCCCGAGTTCGCCCCACTACCAAAGTTTCTTGGCGGACTCGGCATGCCCGGGCTCACCGCCTACTTTGGACTGCTTGATATCGGCGAACCCAAAGAAGGAGACACTGTGCTGGTGTCTGCAGCTGGCGGCGCCGTTGGCAGCGTTGTTGGTCAGATTGCCAAGATCAAGGGATGCCGTGTTGTCGGCATCGCAGGCGGTAAAGAAAAGTGTGATTACGTGGTCGAGAAATACGGCTTCGACGCATGCATTGATTACAAAAATGAGAACCTGTCCAAAGCCATTAAGGCGGCCTGCCCAGACGGCGTAAACATCTATTTCGATAACGTCGGCGGAGAAACCCTGGAGGCTGCATTGGGAAGAATCGCCATGAAAGGCCGCGTTATCGTTAGCGGCGCGGTCAGTCAGTACAACAACACTGATGGTAGCGGCGGTGCAGGACCGAACAATTTTCTTCAGGTTTTAATGCAGCGTGCGCGCATAGAAGGTTTCGTAATCGTGGATTACATGGAGCGATTTCCTGAAGCGATGATGGAAATGTTTGGTTGGCTGAGTGAAGGGAAACTGCGGCTCGATGAGCATATCGTCGAAGGTATAGAACGCTTCCCCGAGGCCCTGCGCATGCTCTTTGAGGGTGCAAACAAAGGCAAAATGATTCTTAAAGTTAAGTAGGAAAATCTCATGAACGCATCAACTAACCGACCCATTCTTCACGGCTCAGACTATTCACCGTACGTACGCAAGGTTCGCGTTGCCTTAGCCTACAAGGGCATAGAGTATGAAGACACGCAGCAAGTACCCTTTGGCGCACCGCCGGAGTTCGTCAAGAAAAGTCCGCTTTCCAGAATCCCCGTCTGGGAGGAAGGCGAACTCATACTGCCCGACTCATCGGTCATCCTCTCCTATCTCGAGCATCGCTATCCCGATCCAGCCCTCCTGCCGGCAGAGCCCGGCCCGCGCGCACGGGCGCTCTGGTTTGAGGAGTACGCTGATGACAATGTCATACCCACCGTCGCCGGCGGCGTATTCTTTCAACGTTTTGTGATGCCGACAATATTCAAGCAGGAAACTGACGAGGCTATGGTCCAACACACGCTCAATGAGCTAATGCCGGTCATACTGGACTACATGACCGAATGTCTCGGTGATGACGAGTTTATGGTCGGGGGCGAATTCTCCATTGCGGATATCTCGTTGGCATCCCCCTTCGTCAACTTCAAGATCGCAGGTGAAACCATCGACGCAGAACGCTGGCCCGCGGTGGCTGCATATATAGAAAGAATCCACTCGCTGCCCTGCTATGCCCCAATTCTTGAGAACGATCTCTCCGGCCCACTCACTGCGGCCAAAGACTAGGCCAGGATGCTATAGCCAATGACAATTAACTTAGGCGTTGCGCGTGACTGATCCCATAGAGCATGAGCCGCTAAAAGGCCATCGCTCCACGTTGACGCTGCTGATATTAGCCTTCGCCTTGTCAATGTGTGACAGGGTGATCCTGTCTATCCTGTTTCCAGACATCAAGGCCGAGTTTGGACTCAGCGATACCCAGTTAGGGCTGCTCGGTGGCATTTCTTTCGCACTGTTCTACGCCGTTATGGGGCTGCCAATCGCGCGTCTGTCTGATCAGTACAGTCGCAAGTGGATCATTATTGCCAGCCTGGTTATTTTCTCCCTGATGACTGCATTTAGCGGTCTGTCAGCAGGCTTCATCAGTCTGCTGTTGTTTAGAATCGGTGTCGGCATTGGTGAGGCCGGAGTGAACCCCGCCAGCCACTCGATCATTGCGGACTACTTCCCGCCCCAACGTCGCGGCCTCGCTATGGCCACCTTAATGCTAGGCGGCAGCCTGGGCATGACGCTTGGATTTGTCGGCGGTGGATTGATCGCAGAGGCCTATAACCGGCGTATCGCGCTGGTGGCTGTGGGACTGCCGGGATTGCTGCTGGCGGTGGTGATGGCAAAGTCGCTAAGAGAGCCTGCTAGGGGTACTTTTGACATGGAGCCGCCTAAATCCCCTCCTCCAATACTCACCACAGCGGCCAGCATGTGGGTTAACCCTGCCATGCGCCATCTTATTGCAGGCGCTGTGGTATCAGCGCTCATGAGTTACGGCTTCACGCAGTGGCTGCCAACATTCTTTATCAGGGATCATGAACTCAGCCAGTCCCAAACCGGCATGCTGATGGCGGGCGTCTTCGGGATCCTGGGGGCAATCGGAACGCTCGCTGCCGGCAAATGGTTTGATCATCTCTCCACTCGAGGCTTCCAGTACGGCTTGTGGATGCTCGCTGTCGTCCCCTTCGTGATCTTGCCGTTTTTTGTGATGGGACTGATGGCAGAGAGTTTGATCGCTACGATACTGTGGTTTCTTATTCCCGCGTTTTCGGGCAGTTATGCCATGGGCCCAACATTCGCCATGGTACAAACCCTTTCGCCCGTGCATATGCGAGCTGTATCTGCAGTCATACTGATGCTCTGCCTCAATCTCATAGGCATGGGTCTGGGCCCGCTGCTTGTTGGCGTGTTGAGCGATGTGCTGGCAACCAACCACGGCGACGATTCACTCAGGTTGGCCCTGGCTTACTTTGCACTGGTTGGACTCTGGGGTTCGTTTCACTTCTGGCGATGTGGACGCCTATTGGCGAGCCAGGAAGACAAAGTAGCCTAGACGTTCATTTCCACATCCACACTGGGCGGTGCGAGTAAATTAGTGGATGTCCAATACGCTATCCCTGAGTGGGCGAAAGCGCAGATTGAGATAATCGATGATGTAGTTGGAGTAAACGCGCCAGGGTAGCTGTTTTCCCTGCCGCGGAAACTTGTCCACTGAGCGCTGCACATAGCCAGAGGTAAACGCCACCATTGGCTCATCTTCAATCGTACCCTCTTGCAGCCTTGGCACGAACACTCGCGCACCGGACCTGCGCATGGCATTAAAGAGCCTACAGGCGTACTGCGCCGTTAGGTCGGACTTAAGTGTCCAGGAGGAATTGGTATACCCGAACACCTGCACTAGATTGGGCACATTGCCAAACATCATTCCGCGGTAAACACGCAGGTCGGATGGCTCGATGTGCGCCTCATCGACAGTGAGCTGAGCGCCTCCCAGAAACTTCAGGTTGAGGCCGGTGGCTAACACGACAATGTCGGCGACAAGCTCTTGACCGGACTTGAGCTTAATCCCATCCGCGGTGAAATGATCGATATGGTCCGTCACGACGTCAGCACGATCATCGCGAATGGCGCGAAACATGTCCCCATCTGGTATCACACAGAGGCGCTGGTCCCAGGGATCGTAATCGGGGGTAAAGTGTTTTTCTACATAATCCCGCCCCAGACGTCGACCCACCAGGCTCAACAGCTGTTTCCTGACCATCTCCGGTCGTTTTCGGGAGACATTGAATGTCGTAATTTGCATGACGATCCGTTTCCAGCGGATAACCCTGAACACCGATGAGGCCGGAAGGAACCTGCTCAATTTTTTGATCCAGGGGTCTTCCGTGGGAATAGAAGCGATGTACGAGGGAGAACGCTGCAGCATGACGGTGCGCTCTGTGTCCTTGGCCAACTCTGGCACAAGGGTAACCGCCGTCGCGCCACTACCGATAACAACCACACGCTTTCCACGGTATTCCAAATCCTCTGGCCAGTGCTGCGCATGCACCAATTCACCCCTGAATGCATCAAGCCCTTCAAAATCGGGCGTATATCCCTGTTCGTAGTCATAGTAACCACTGCACATCATCAGGAAATTGGCGCGCCATCGCACCTCCTGGTCGCTATGGCTGTCTAAAGCAGTGACTGTCCAGCACCCTTCTTCAGACGACCAGTCAGCTCCTGTCACCGATTGACCATAGTGAATGTGTTCTTCGACATTCGTTTCCTCAGCGGTTTCGCGCAGGTAATTGAGAATAGCAGCGCCCGATGCGAGGGAATTCTTCGAAAGCCAGGGCTTAAACGTGTACCCCAAGGTGTACATATCACTGTCAGAACGAATGCCTGGATACCGGAATAAATCCCAGGTACCCCCGAGATTGTCTCTTGCCTCCAATATCGCAAAACTCAAATGCGGGCACTTTTCCTGCAGACGGCGCGCGGTGCCTATGCCGGATAAACCGGCGCCAACAATCAGCACATCGAAGCTATGGGTATCGGGCACATCGGACATTAGGTTTCTCCAGCAGATGGCAGAGCGCCGCCAGTGGTACACAGACTAATAAGGCCTGGATCAGGCTGTTCCTTATAGAAATATACTGGCATTATGCGTGCCAGTATATTTCAGAACCACTTCAACTTTCAAGGCTTGGGATTAATGTCGCTCGATATAGCCCTTGCGCCATGAACAATTGCCCCATGGGAAGACTGGCAAGCTTGCATGCCCCCCATAATGTTGGCACCATTAGTGCCACTATATTTATGTGAGAGCGGTAATCATGAGTGGACGTCGCTTACTCTGGGGGCTACCTGCCCTACTTTATGCCCTGTTTTTCTACTGGTACACGGATTTGGGCGGGCCTCTCAGTGATGAAGAGATTAGCGCTTTCATGGTGCAGTTTGATGAACGGGGCGTGAGCGCGGAGGAAGCCACCTTCATTGAGGAATTTATGCGCCAGGACACCGGGCGCCAATTCCTCATGCTCAATCTTTTGCATTTGTCTGACAACCCACCGGATGTTGAGGGTGCCGAGCCCGGGGAGACTGCCGAGCAGCTCATGGACCGTTACATGGGCTATATGTGGCCGCACATGTTGCCCCGTGCTTGCCACCCCATTTTCTTTGGCACAGCTGCCTATCAGGCCATGGATATCGCGGGTATCGAAGGCGCGGAAGTCTGGGATGAAGGTGCATTAATGCGCTACCGCAGCCGCAGAACACTGATGGAACTGATCGCCAATGCCGAGCAGAAAGACAGCCATCGCTACAAAATCGCCTCCCTGGAAAAGACCATAGCAGTACCGGTAGAAGCGGTTATTTATCCCAGCGATCCGCGTTTCCTGCTGGCGGTCATCCTGGTGGCTATCGTAGCCCTACTCGATGCAAGGCTCGCGCGAAAGCAGTTGGCCGCCCCATAACTGCTATTGGTTTAAGGCGCTATAACGGTTTCGATGCTCAACTGTCCGGCAAGTCCGGCGTTGCGATGAACACCCAGCTCTTCCATCGCTGGCAACTGCATCATTGCGAGTAAGGCTGCGCGACTGGGATACATGGCAATAGCAACGTCGTCCCATAGGTCTTCAACGGACCTAATCCAGAGTCTGCGCACCTCTCCAGAGAACTCGATACTGCCTCCCACTTCTTGCAGCAATTTATCGATGCCTTCTGCGTAACGCAGGAACGCCTCGCGTCCACTTAAATGAGAGTCGCTACCGTCGGGATACTCAGCCCGCTCCCGAAACTTCAGTAGGTTGATCATGTAGATTGGAGAGCCATCGGTTTCCTCCAACAACCCCAGTAGCTGGTCTTCATCGGGCATGAGCGTGTTTTCGAACTGCATGAATCCTCCGGTTAAGCGAATTGGCTAGAAGTGCACACTCTATATTGTGGCACTTTAAGTGTCAATATATGCCCTATTGAAGGCTGCCAATATCTCACCGACAGACTGTGCGTGCCTACCAGGTTGGATTCATAAAGTAGTTCGCCAGCGCACTCTATGGCCAGGGCCAGCGCCTGCAAAAACACATTGCTTCTTGAGCATTAGTGGCATACAGTGTGCCACTAAAGAAGATTATTGCAGCAATAGCATTTAATAGGCATTCACCATGCTCAATAAAATAACAAAGTACTGTTGTCTCGCTTTGCCACTGTGCGCAATGGGCCTGCAAGGAAGCGTCTCATTGGCGCAGTCAGGACAATTAGAAGAAGTCATCGTTACCGCCACCAAACGAGCGGAAAGTCTTCAGGATATTCCTCTCACTGTAAATGCACTCACCGAAAGCACTATTCAGGAGGCAGGCGTCAGCGACCTCAACGATGTTGCGGCCTTGGTACCTTCCCTCACAGTCAGCCAGAACATCAACCCGTTCTCGTCAGCGATCAGGATTCGTGGATTTGGCACCTCCCAGAGTGATCCATCGCTTGAGGCGTCCGTGGCCTTCATTCTCGATGGAGTCTACATGGGCAGTTCTGGGCTGGGCATGTCTGACCTGACCGATGTCGAGCGCATTGAGGTGCTGCAAGGCCCACAGGGAACACTCTATGGCAAGAACAGTAACGCTGGTGTAGTGAGTGTAACCACTAAGTCACCCAACATTGAGGGAACAGAGGGCTTTGTCGAGGCGAGCCTGGGGAACTACTCTCTGGAAAAGTACATCGGATTCCTGAGCGGGCCAATCAGTGACACGCTTGCCTACAGCGTGTCGGGTAGCTGGCACGCCATGGATGGCTGGATGGAGAGTGATACTGGCAATGACCTCAACGGCCTGGAAGACTGGAATGTCCGAGGCAAGTTACTCTGGGTACCTACTGATTCATTGAACGTGTTACTCACTGTCAGCCACGTCAATCGCAATACCAGCTGCTGCGCGGCGGACGCAACACAAACCTCCGCAGTGCTTGATCAGCTGGAAGCCAAAGGGCTACCCCTGCCGATAAACGACGCCTTTGACTTCAGAAATAACCAGAACGTCGATTCGAGCTTCGACCTTGAATCCTCGATGGTCAATCTGAACCTAGACTATGAATTCGACTCGGCTACTCTGACCTCCATTACGTCCTGGTCAGACTATGAGTACACCACATCTACCGATGTCGATCGCTCGGACCTAGAGATTACCGCTCTTGTGGACGACAAATTCACTGGAGAGTTGTTTTCGCAAGAGCTCCGTTTAAATAGTGATCTGGACGGCCCGCTGCAGTACATACTCGGCGCATTCTACTCTTATGAAAAACGCACCCGTGGCGGTGAGGGTGAGAATCCCGTCGAACTCGGCGAGGATGTGGTGCCTGTGGGCGGCGCCCAGACTGGCCTGGGCCCTGTGTTCGGCCTGCTAGTCCAGCCCGGTGACACCGTGTTCTTCGACAACCAGTGGGAGACGACGACATTTGCCCTGTTCGGACAAGTAACCTATGAGATCGCAGAGGACTGGGCAGGTACGCTGGGTCTGCGCTACACCACTGAAGAGAAAGACGCGGATTTGTTTACCCAGCCTTTCTCCACTGCGCCAACCTTCGGTACCGGTAACTCATTTGTCGAACAGGGTTTCGCACCTGTCGACCAAAATTTCAACCGTGAATCCGATGGCTTTACCGCCCTGGCCAATCTCTCCTGGTTCGCAACCGACGACATCATGGTATTTGGATCTGTATCCACTGGAACTAAGTCAGGCGGTTTCAATGGCGTGGCAGGGGTGGGGGCGCCACGTGAGTTCGACGACGAGGACACCATCAATTATGAGCTCGGCATCAAATCGGAGCTATTCGACAATCGGCTGCAATTAAACGTGACCGCGTTTCACATGCAGTTCACCGACTTACAGTTTCTCGCACAGAATCCAAACGGTGTGGGCACCTTTGTCAGCAATGCCGCCGAAGGTGAGAGCTCTGGTTTGGACTTAAGTTTTTCCGCCGCTCCCTGGCGATTTTTGATGTTGGCAGGCGGACTGCAGTATTTGAAAGCACAGTACACAGAGGGCGAACTCCACGACTTCAACCTTAAAGTACCCTACGCGCCAAAGTGGAGCGGCAATGTTGCCGCCACCCTATTAGCTCCTGTAGGACAAGGCGCAGGCTACCTGCGAGGAGACTATAGCTATATGAGTAATCACTTCTCTAACCCAACCTACCAGGTTGAGTCTGACAAGCAGGAAAGGAATCTACTCAATTTCCGCTTGGGGTGGCGCAACGATAGTTGGGACGCTGCTGTCTGGTTGAGAAATGCCACTGACGAAGCCTATTCCGTTGTGGCACTAACACCCAACGCCAGCACAGGCACGGCGCCTCAGTTCCTGGCAATTCCACGCACCTGGGGTGCAACGCTGCGCTACAGTTTTTAGCCACCTGACTGCTTACTGGAGTAAATTCATGAGCGAAGTCATCGATGTTTTCTGGTCGTTTCGCAGTCCCTATTCGTATCTCGCTATTCCAGATTTGCTCAGATTGCGCGATGACTACGAGGTAGAACTAGCTCTTCGAGTGGTACTGCCCCTCGCGGTGCGTGCGCCGGAAAAAGTCTTCGATCCAGATAACCTAAAACCTATGCGCTACATTGTGATGGACAGCCGGCGCAGAGCCCAGTACCTGGGCATCCCATTCAAGTATCCGCCCAATCCTGACCCAGTTGTACAGGATAGGAAGACGCTCTCAGTTCCCGAGGAACAGCCCTACATCTACCGACTCAGCAAACTAGGCGTGGAAGCGCAGCGAAAAGGCAGGGGGATCGAGCTGGCCGCGGCAGTTTCGAGCCTGATCATGGGCGGCACTGAGCACTGGGACCAGAGCGAACTTCTGGCCGATGCCGTGTCCTCTGCAGGCCTCAACTTATCAGAGCTGGACGCGCTCATTGAATCGGGTGACCACTTTGAGGAAATTAAGCAGAACCAGGAAAAACTCGATGCCGCAGGACACTGGGGTGTGCCCACCATGGTAGTGCGAGACGAGCCTTTCTTTGGCCAGGATCGCATCGACACATTGCGCTGGCGGCTCGATCAGCTCGGGCTA
The DNA here is from genome assembly GCA_963921335.3 of Halieaceae bacterium. Classification (GTDB taxonomy): domain Bacteria; phylum Pseudomonadota; class Gammaproteobacteria; order Pseudomonadales; family Halieaceae; genus CAWUFC02. The sequence continues at coordinate 125,346 of CAWUFC020000001.1, forward strand.
GGGAAATCATAAGTTGATGACACTCCAGCAAAAGCACGTGTTTCTAATCCAGGAAACATGGGTTTTTCATGCGCGTAGCTTGACCTCAATATTGTAGTGGCATACTATGTGCCTCTACTTTACCAAGGACTAATCGGCAGCCATGGCGATTGAGCGTGACGAACATGGATTTGACGCCCCGGCGGCACTCGGTCATCCCGGGCGAGCCGGTCTGCCTGAGGGCGCAAGTACCGGCCCGGTCATTGGCGAACGCTTACCTGATTTCGAACTGCCTGATGCCCATGGTAAACTGGTTAGTTTCCACAGTGACCGCGCGGGCAAAAAAAAACGGTGCTGGTATTTTACCGCTCAGCAGTCTGGTGACCCCCCTGCTGGACGCAGCTCGGTGAGCTTCGCGACTCTCATCCCAAGTTTGAATCAAATGAAATCAGACTATATGCCGTCTCCTATGACGACAGGGAGGCGCTCGCCGAGTTCGCCCGGGAACAGTCCATTCCCTTTACACTGCTGTCCGATGTCGAGTCAGAGGCGATCCGCAATTACGGTATCCTCAACACTGAAATCTCTGAAGACGATGCTTTTCTGTATGGCATCCCTTTCCCCGGTGTATATGTCACTGACGAAGATGGTGTTGTCACCGCCAAGTTTTTTCATGATACCTACAAGAAGCGCGACAGCGCTGATACGCTCATCGACGCGGCACTTGGTCACATAGAAATCGCAGATGACGCGCCATCTGCGCAAGGTGGTGATGACGAGATTAGTTTGACGGTGGCAGTGCATGGCGGCAATGCAAGCATACGCCAGGGCATCATCCGAAAACTGGTTGCGCGCTTCGAATTGGGCGAGCATCTGCACATCTACGGAAAGCCTGTCCCCACCGGCATGGTGGCAACCAGTGTCGAAGTTAGCGGGCCACCGGGGCTCATGACACTGGCACCGGAGTTTCCTCCAACCGAAGAGCTACACCTAGCCTCGCTGGGCCTGGATCTGCATGTATACAGTGGAACGGTTGATATTGTTGTGCCCTTCTATGCCGCCGGTGAGCTCGCCAGCGAGACCCGCCCGTTGGATATGGACAGCGTGGATATTGAGGTAAAAGTACGCTACCAGGCCTGCACAGACGAAGAATGCCTGCCGCCCCGCACCGAAAACTTCTCGCTCAATCTTCCCCTCGACGTTGTCGATGTGCCCAATATGTCTTTTCACACGGGCCATGGACAAAGAGAGGGCACCTTTGATTCCGGACCCGCGATGCGGCGCCTTTTTCTTCGTAAGCTCAAGCGCAACCCACTGGGCCTGCCAAAGTTCATTTGGAAAATGATTAAGCTGGAACTCGCAGCAAGGAAGCGAGCTAGAAACAGAGAGCAGTGAGATCGCCAGCATTGTGCGGTGCCATCCACAACTACGCATTCCCCGCACATAGGCTGCTAAGCAAACTGATTTCGGGACTACTTGCGATACACCCGCACCGGAACACCGCTCATCAGGGGAATACCCGAATAGCGCGCATAGTGTTCTTCAACACTGAGTAATCGCCCAATATTGGTGCCCTCTCGACGCACATCTTCGTTGTCCTCCGAAGACTTTCCCCAGGCATGCGTCATGGCCACCAGGCCCCGGCGCAGGGTTTTTTCAGGACAGGCGGCGGCGCTGACCTGCCCGTAAGGTGATTCGATTTGAACAATATCGCCCTGCTGAATATTTTCCTTTGCCATATCGTCAGGATGAATAAACAAGGGGTTGCCGCCGTAACGTTGTTGCAGCGCTTCGATGTCGGTGCCGACAGAGTTAAAGGAATTTGATGTGCGACGACTGATCAGCGTGTAAGCAAAGCCACTGCGTTGGTATTTTTGGCCCTCACCAAACTCCTCAAGTTCTTGCAGCATGACATGGCTGCCGACATCAAGGCGCGCTGTCGATTCGTTACTGGCAGGCAACACTTTGCATTGCAGGTCTTCAAACAGCGCCTTGGCGGGGTTAGCGCGCAGCTCATCAAGCGGCACCCAGGAGTCCTTGCACAACATATCCAGCACTTCCTCGCCGCTCGGTTTAACGGCCATATCCACTTCCGTAGTTGGCGAATCGGCACCAACGATAGGAAACACCCCGGCACTGACCTTGAGCGATACCTTCATGCGTTGTGCCAGGCCGTAAAAGTACTCCCAGTCTTCCAATAAATCAGACCCAGCGGGTGGTTCCACCACAGCTGGCACATACTGACCATACTGTTCGGTGTAACCTAAGGCCGGCGACACCACGGTGAGGTTTTCGGTGGACAGGGTGGTACCGGACGTCTCCAGCGGCAACTTTGGCGCTAATACATAGTGCGCCAACTTGGCAGTGGCGGTGTTGCGCGGTTCAAAAGCAACGTGCAGATGCAGCTTTTTCAGCGCCGCCAGGGTTTTATCCTGATCGGGCCAGGCCATCATGGGATTACCACCGATCGTAATCAGTGCTCTAATTTGCCCGTCACCTTCCAGCAAAATTTCGTCAGCCAGCGCCGAGGTGGGCAGGCCGCAAACGGCGGGAATAAAATCCCGCACACGCATGGGCGGCCCGTAACCATCAATCGGATATGGCGCTATCGCTTGGGCACGGTAGTCGCGCTTGACGGTCAACACGCCAGGATTGGTAACGAAATCGCCGGCCTGACGATAGCGACCGCATAGTGTATTGATGCAGAGCACCAGATACTCTGTGATATTGCTCCAGCCAGACATATTGGCACCGGTGCCTGCCGTGCATGAACCCCTGGTTCGTGGCGCGCCGCTGCGGCCTGCGAAAATCTTTGCTGCCTGAGAAATCTGCTCGGCAGGAATATCAGCGATGCTGGCAACATACTCGGGTGTAAAGCGCTCGACCGCCGCGCGCAGGGTGTCGACGCCCTGCACAAAGCTATCGATAAACTGCTGATCTACCAGCTCCTGCACAAATAGCTCGCGAACAATGCCCGCCAAAATCGCCGGGTCGGTACTGGGCCGCGGTTGGATATGCAGGGTCGCCTGCCGTGCCGTTTCGGTTCTGCGCGGATCAATCACCACCAGTTCGAGTCCGCTCTGCAGGGCGCGCTTGAGGCGCCGCCCAGGGTTGGCATGTGGGATGCCGCCCGAGATCGATACCAGCGGATTCGTGCCGACCAGCATCCAGACATCACATTCATCAAACGGAAAAGAACCGGCCAGCCAATGGCCGTGCGCTGCACCCGCTGTTTGTTTGCCGGGTTGGTCGATGGTGCCACTGCTGAAACGTTTGCGAATGCCCAGCGCGTTCAGCCAGGCAGTTGCAACACCCGCGGTTTGCGGCAGCTGATAAAAGAGGGTGCCGGTATACACCGCTACAGCTTCGGTACCGTAATCGTCGATAATCGCCTGCAGGCTGTCGGCCACCTCGCCCATCGCTTCATCCGATGCAATAGGCTCCAACTCACCATTGGCGTTGCGTTTCTGGGATGACAAAAAGCGATTGGCATTGGTGTGCATGTCAGGAAAGTATTTTCCCTTGCTGCAGAAGAAACCCTCCGATGACGGGCTGGATTTGTCACCGCGTGCCGAAACCGGGCGGCCTTCGGCGTCGATTCCCACGCGGATCGGACATTGCGCCGTGCATATGCGGCACAGGGAGATCCTTTCTTCCACTGCAGGGGCAGCGGTACTCTCCGCAGCATCAACCATTGCGAAGCACCTCATCTCTCTCGTTGTACAAGTTATCTATGATAATAGCCGCTAAACGGAGACTACCTCACGGAATCGGCCTTGCGGCCCTAGATTGGATAAACCTGAACGGGAACACCGTTAACCAGGCACGTGCTCGAGGCAATATCCAGGGACTCGTCGATCAGGTCGTTACAGCTAACCCCTGGCAGTATCGATTCGGCGTTAGCCTGCCCGGCATCTGAATAACCGTGGCCAAAGCCATGCGGAATACTGATCACGCCTTGCATCATTTCATCGGTGATCTCGGTAGGTATCTCAATTTCGCCCACCGCTGACTTCACCCGGGCCAGACCCTCCGGCTGCAAGCCAATACGTTCGGCATCACGAGGATTGATCTTCATCGTACATCGGTTCTTACCACGCACATAGGGCACTAGATTGTGCAGCCAGGAATTCATGTCTCGGATATGGCGACGCCCCACCATCGAGAAATTGTTTTCGTCGCCAGGCGCTGCAGACGGCGACTGCAACTCCTTGAATCGCTGGGCAAGACGTGGCAGGTCATTGGCAAATAGTTCATGCATCAGGTTGATGCGCTTTCCGGGCGTCCGCAATACCTGCTCCATACGCGGCTTTAATGCCCCAAGATCCATGGAAGCCTGGGGGTGCTGCTTGAGCGCCTCCAGCGAAATCCCGTCAGGGCGGCTGCCAAACTGATCACCATAGGGCCCGCTGCGCAGCATGATGTCGATATAGCGCTCGGGCGGTGTGTCGCCCGTTACCGCGGCGTTGACTGTATCTGCTGACAACTCGTAGCCCTCGTCCCCTGCCCGCTTACAGGCCATGTCTACCATGCCCTGATAGACGAAACCCTCCATCTCATCACGACTCAGTCCGGCCATACGCGCAGAGATTTCCAGGATGATCTCACCAAGATCCTTGAGACCCTCCGCCGGCTCAAACGTCCGGGGCGAGAAAGACACATAGTTGCGCGTGGTGAAATTCTGGAAAGTCACGTCGATGTTACTGTGCTCAGGATGCACAGTACTGGGCAATATGATGTCGGCTTGGCTGGTGGTTTCGTTGACATAAATATCCAGGCTAACCATAAAGTCCAGCGACTTGAGCGCATCACGTATTTTGTCCCCCCGGGGCACTGACAATACAGGGTTACCGCAGATGGTCAGCAGCCCATGCACCTCTTCCTCCGGCGCTGTGATCTCCTCGGCCATCAGTGATGCGGGTAACTCACCACAGGTTTCCGGAACCCCGCGTACGCGTGAGTGCCAACGGCCATAGGGTTTGATGTCAGCCTCAGAGCCTGGCCCAGAGCCACCCACGGGAGCCGCAGCAAACATCATGCCGCCCTCTTTATCGAGATTGCCGCTGAGTATGCTGATCACCATCAACATCCAGTGGGCAGCCAGACCAAACTCCTGGGTGCACAGGCCGATGCGACCATACAGGGCAGCACGGTCTGCCTTCATATATTCTTCAACGAGCTCATACAGCACTGCTGCGGGTACCCCGGTGACTGCCGCAGTGGATTCGGGGGTATATGCAGCCACCGCGTCCCGCAGCGCGTCCAGGCCATCGACATAGGGCGCAAGGTGGGCCACATCGACGGCGTTCTTGCTGAACAAGACATTGGCAAATACCATCAGGAACCAGGCATCAGTCCCCGGTTTGATGAAAATATGGCTGTCTGCGACTTCGGCTGTCTCGGTGTACCGGGGATCGATAACGATGCACTTTCCGCCACGGTCCTGAATCGCGTTCATCGCCGAGGCGACATCCGGTTTGCCGAGTATGCTGCCCTGAGACACGACTGGATTGGCACCCATGCAAATAAAGAAGTCAGTGCGATCCAGGTCTGGTACTGGGAACAGCCATTCGTGACCAATCAGGCCCCAGCACACCAGTTGTTGCGGATGTTGATCGACCGTGCCTGCTGAGAAAAACCGTTCTGTGCCCGCCACTGACATGAGTGATTGCAAGTACACTCCGGCAGCAAAATCATGCCCCAGCGGGTTCCCTACATACATGGCGAGCGCGTCTTTGCCGTATTGCTCGCGAATCGAAGTAAACTCCTTGGCGATGGTATCGAAAGCCTCTTCCCATGAGATTTCTACCCACGACTCTCCGTCTCTCTTAACCGGCTGGCGCAGGCGATCGGGATCTTCATAGATATAGTTGAAGGCTTGCGATTTGGCGCAGACATAACCCTTCGATCGATGATCGTCGGGGTCGCCTTTGATAGAGATAATTTTCTGTGCTTCACGATCGACCTCCATGACCAGGCCACAGCAGGCCTCACAGGTCGGGCAAATTCTTCGAAGCGTTTCAGTCTGTCCGGTCATGACCTGTTTCCCCGAATATCCATTTTCTCTTGAGGTTCTATCAAGGCGAATCAATTGCCCAGGATGATTTCATCCGGCAGCAAACCCGGAAACTGGTGCAGGCCATCGGTGATCTCGACCCACGGCGCTTTCGAATCCACCCAGCAGTGGTATTCAATCTGCTTTCCAGGATCAGTGTTAAGCGTGCCGCAGGGGACAAACATCACGCCAGGGTACTGGGGTGCGCAGGCGTAGAGCCAGGTAAAGCAGTGAGAACAGACGAAGCGCCCGTATTCGCCGGCTCCAAACTGAGCCAGGTGTTCCTTCCCCTTAGTAAAACGGAATTGCTCTGCATTAACGATGCCATTGGTGGTGCAAGATGCGCCCGACATTTTTCGGCAACGGGAACAGTGACAGCTGTACATCACCTTGATGTCGCCATCAATCTGGTAGTGGACCTCGCCGCAGTAGCATTCCCCTTCAAGCATCACATCAAGATAGCACAGCGCAAATCCACAGAGGGACCCGGTGGGTCCCACAGGCTTCAATCCAGCAGGTGGATATCCGCAAAGTTCATGTACTGCTCCCAATCATAGGCGGTCAGATCGTGTCCGCCTGTGCGCAGGTGATAACCGAGGATGCTCGTGACCGGCTGATTGACCGGAGACTGCTCCAGGGCGCTAATCCCCTGCCGCCCCAATAAGCGATAGACATCGCTTGCGTAGAGCGCAGATTCATACTCACCCAGCGGATCTGCCCAGGGGTCCTCCACCGCGCTGCCGATGGCCACGGGTCTGGGAGCTATCAATGCAATCAACTGGTGCTGATCGACAGGCAGCAGGGATTCATTATCGGCATACTGCACAAAGTTATCGGCAAACCAGTGAGGAAACAAAAGGTTGATAAATGCGACTGTTTCGCCACGCGCCGGGCGGGACAAAGCTGCCCCCACAGCGCCTGAATTGTTTGAAACGGCAAGGGCAAAACGGGGGTCTTGCGCCGCGGCCCAGAGCGCTGTTTTACCCAGACGGGAATGACCAATAGCCATCACCTGCAGGGCATCGATGTCATCATCTGACTCTGCGTAGTCAATCATCCGGGACATACCCCAAGCCCATGCTCCGATAGCTCCCCACTCATCCGCAGCCGGAGCGCTCTGGCCATCCTGGTAAAACAGTGGATGAATGCCATTCTGGAAACCGTCATCAAAGTCCGGATCTAGATCACCAGAGTAAGCAGTGATCAGCCCATAACCGCGAGCAATGATATCGCGCATGGGATAACGAGATGACCGAGCGCCGCGTGAGGATTCAAGCGCGATATTATCCGTGACCCCCGTTACATCACTGTTGGGCACCCAGCCCTGAGGAACCACTATTTCTGGCTCATCACTTACCGTGTGGTTGCCCATGAAATTCAGGTTAGCAAAAACCGGAGACGGGCCGGCTGCGGCGGCGGGAAGGTAGACCAGCATATCCATGAACACACCCGTATCGCCGAGATGAGCTCGCACCTGCTTGCGCACTGCGATACCGCCCAAAGCAGAGTCACTTGATTCCAGCAACTCAAACTCGATGACGGGTAGCGTATTAGGGGTAGTCCCGTAAACCTGCTCAGAGAACAGGGTGAGCAATTCTGGCCGGCGCTCAAACCACCATCGCCTGGCATCTTCTACCGGCGTGCCATCTTCCATAAGCAAGGCATCGGGCAAGTCATACGGGTCATCCAGATCAAGCGCCGGCAGGGGCGGAATCTCTTCAAAAGGCAGCGCTATAAGATCAAGCTCGGGAGTGGGCGTCACCAGCCCAGCACCTGGGTCGCTATCACTACAAGCCGCCATCAAACCTGAAACCAGGCCCAGCGCAATCACTCGTCTTATCATGAGATACTCCTATTCAGAGCATTTATCTTAACAAATTGGCCTGACCAATTTAAACCTAGTGCCCAAAAGGACACTACCGGTGCAAGCACGAAATGAGGTTCACCCCACCAAATACACCAAAACAGAAGCAAAGAAACAGCACTGTGATCACAGTGCTAGACTGCATAGGCGTCAAATTGACAGACCAGCACAACCATCTGAAACCATGCGCTGCTGAGGGGGCACTATGGCTATTTCTTCTCTTTTTTTGCTGTGGCAAGCGATCAGTGGCATTACTGCTACAAACGTCGCACCCGACATTGTCGGTATCTGGCAACAAAATGACCGGCAGCTGCGCTTCAACACCAACGGCACCTTTGCCTCCTGCACCGTCTTAAAACCTTTTGTGTTATCAAACAACGGGAACACGCTGGTCATTGGTGGCGTTTCGACCTATCAACGCATGAGTGGCACAGATACCAGCAGTATTGTTGGCCATTGGCGAGATGACTCTGATACCGGCGAAGACATCCTTTACCTGGAGAATGGCTGGTCGCTTAGCTACGTCGGAAAAGACCCGATCGGTTACTTCGGCACTTACGAAGTACAGGGTAGCGCCAAGACTGATTGCGACTACCAGGGGTTCTATACCTACAGCGTCGGTACTGTTGAAGTCAATGCACACTCAGGATCAGATTTCGCCTTCAACGTGACCATCGTCCCGCAAACAAGCCTTACCCTTGATGGTCAGGTGTATCAGTGGATTAGCCCACCTCATCAATAAATGTGCATCGCACTCCACCCGGACCGAAACTCGTATCGGCAGCTAATAACCACCATTACCCGCCAGGATATTCCTGGCAGTGGCTTCGTCCAGCGGCTGGTAGCTGGTACTGCCCGGCGGTAACACGTACAGCGGGTCGCTGTGATTGGCAGGATCGTAGCCCTCTTTGCGCAGCTCTCCTTTCACCATCTTGAAAGTGCCGGTAGTATCCAGCTGTGGCAAAACTCGCAGGAAAACTGGCCGGGCATAACCGGGCAGTTCACTGGCCACGTGACTGGAGAAGGTATCAAGGTCCAGCGTCTCACCCTCTCTCAACACCATGGCAGCAAGTCCAGCGCGCCCTTCGGCACCGGGGACCTCTACGCCAATCACATTGCAGAAGGCAATCTGCGGGTGGCCCAGTATCAGCTCACCCACCTCATTGGTGGACACATTCTCTGATTTCCAGCGAAAGGTATCACCCACGCGATCAACAAACTGGTAGTGCTTGAAACCCAGCGCAAAACCCACATCCACCCTGCGCATCAGGTCGCCAGTGTTAAACCAGGCATCCCCTTCTTCAAGTGCGTCACGCAATATCTTGCTCTCGGTGGCCTCTTCACTGGTATAACCTTCAAACTTTGTATCCGGGGTGATCTTGCCCAGCAAGAGCCCGGGCTCACCGGGAGTGACTTCCACGGAGCGACCGCTGGCATCGCGCACAATCTCATCGTTATCGACGTCGTACTTCACCAGCGTGTGGGGGATGGTGGTCGTGCCCACCGTGCAGTCCTTGTTGAACATATTAATGAAGGCCACATTGCCCTCACTGGAGCCATAGAACTCCGAGATCCGGTCCACCCCAAAGCGTTCTTTAAACTTCATCCAGATATCAGGGCGCAGGCCATTGCCCATCATTTTCTGGATCGGGTTATCGGCATCACCAGGCTGCTCCGGGGAATTAGCCAGAAAACGACATAGCTCACCAATGTAGATAAAGCAGTTAGCGCGATGCTCACGCACCTCAGGCAAGAAGGCGCTGGTCGAGAACTTGCGGCGAACGATCATGCATGCACCTGATAATGCGGCAGCACCAAATCCCAGAAACAACCCGGTGCCGTGGTACATCGGCAGGCACAGGTAGATGCGATCGGTTTCATCGCAGCGCAGCCCAACTACTTGCGACAGCGTGGCAGACAGCAACAGCCGGCGATGGCTCATCACCGCGGCCTTGGGGAGGCCGGTGGTACCGGATGTAAAAATGTTCAGCACGGTATCGCCCAGGGTAATCTCGGCAGTTTCGACCAGATTGCTGTCGGGGGCATTGTCAGACAACTCAGCCAGGTCTCGCGACCATGCCGGTGCGGCAGATGCCCCTGCATCTGGCACAAATAGATAAGCCCCATCCGACAACTCCAGATCCGCGCGGATGTCCTCAATGGCCGTGAGGCGTTCTTCACCAAACAAACACAGCTTGGAACCGGTAATCGAAATACAGTGGGTCAGTGAGCGCCCGGTCAGGCTGGTATTGATCATCGCAGCGGCCACACCCAACTTGGCCAGGGCCATTACCGATGCGACCAGCTCAATACGGTTCTCCATCATGACGCTGGCGGTATCACCTCGCTTGAGACCAGCATCTTTAATCACGTGCGCGTAGCGGTTAGCCAGGGCATTCAGTTCGCGCCAGCTCAGCTCCCGGCCTTCAAACACAATGGCCGGGCGACTGCCAAACTGGGCAACGGTCGCCTCGAAGCGGGCTGCGAAAGAATCTTGAGTATCCAGCGGCCTCGGTTTCGCCAGCTTGGCGAGCTTCGGCAGCGGTTTCGCTTCTTTAAGTGTTCTGAGGACTTCTCCGACGCGCATGACCATGGTGATACCCAGTGATTGACTCAAAAAATCACCATAGTTCAGGGTGGGTTGAGGCGCAACAGTCGTCACCTCGCTATTCCCGAGGACAGGATCAGGTCCTGATATACAGGCGCATTTACGCTACAGTAAATGAGTTTGAACAGGAGCCCGCACATGCAGCGCAACCCGACAGAACTGGACTTCAACCAGTTTCACCAGACAGAACTACCCCAACTCCTGCAAACCTCTGACTGGCAGCAGGCAGCGCAGGTCGCGCGCAAACTACCACCGCTGGCCATCGAGCTGAGTGATAGCGGCCAGAGCTATACCTACAGCGCCGACGAGCAGGGTTTTCACTGGCAGCCAGGCCGGGAGAATGCCGCGACAACTGCCCGTATGAGCACTCCCTTATGGCAAGGCCTGGCATCTGACCTGGAGACAGTGCCCGGACTGCTCTACGGCGACAAGTTAAGCCCCGGCAGCGAAGGTGATCTTGGTGTATTCGGGCAATGGGAACCGGTATTGCGCTGCCTCTACCATGGCCTGCCCTACTATCGACCCGACCATTGGCCCATCTTCAACAGCGCTGGTGAGGAGATCGACCCGGGGACGGTGTTCGCCGCTGACGCAGACGTGAGCGATATGCGTGAGTTTATCGAAGCGGCCGGCTACCTGGTGATCGGGGATGTGTTTAGCGAGCAGGAATTAGCCGTTTTCCGCGAGGCGGCCCAAACACTGCGCGACCATGCTGTCGCCGGAGACAATCGTTCCTGGTGGGGCAAAAACTCTGAAGGGAACGCTATTTGCACACGGGTGTTGAATGGTGGGGACGCACCAGAATTGGCGCGGCTCTATGATGACCCGCGCATTACCCGCTTGATACCCGCGATGCCCGAAGGCTTGCGCGGCAATAACCCGCACGCGGTTGATGGCGTTACCATCATTTATAAAATGCCGGGCATGGCGGAAGGCTTAAGCGACCTGCCCTGGCACCGTGACTGCGGCATGGGCGGCCATGCCCATATGTGTCCGGCGATCAACCTCAGCATCTATCTGCACGATGCCACCCCCGAACGGGGTGAGCTGCGATTCCTGCCCGGCTCGCACCGGGCCTCCTGCGGCAATATGGATGGGCGTAAAGAATTCGGGGTCAGGGCTGACGCGAAGGCGGGATCTGTCAGCCTGCACTACACCGATGTGATGCATGCAGCGCCTCCTCCGCAACCTGGCCAGGACAACTACCGCACCAGCGTGCTGTTGAACTATACCCGCCACAAGCACACCCACGACGGTGGCCGTCACTACAACGACGTCTTGCTGGGCGACGAGGAAGGTCAGATTCAGCACATGGACAGCGTGCTCAAAGAACACAGCCCCAACTGAATCAGTCAGGTTTCACAACCCTACTGACATCGAGGACATACATCTGCCGCTGGTGCTCGTGCACTGAGTCAATGCACACCTGGGTGCCAGCTCGATTCCAACGCGGGTGCAGGTCACAGCGATTGATCTTCCCGAGATCAGGATCGGCATAAAAACTACCAATATCATGACGCCTGCCGGTCTCGGTATCGTACAAAAATAGAATGCGCTCGTGAGTCTGGTCATCGGGATAGGTGTCGCTAAGTATCCAGCGCCCGTTGGGTGAATAGGTCATGTGCCCATTCTCCGTCAGTACATCCGCACCAATCACCGCGACCTCATCAAAACGATCACGGTAAAGGTGGTAATGAATGGCCCCATCATGAGGCCCCCAGACAATAATCTCTTTGGCATTGCGCCACGCCGGGTGTGAAATCTGGTACTCGGACTTTTCGTAGTCGAATGTGCCCACCGCATTGGGATCAAATCCGTCCTGTAGCTGTGGCAGCGGATGATCGGAACATTCCAGCAACTGCATCTCGCTGCCGTCCAGGTTCATGGTAATCAGCCGATGGAGGAAGCAGGTTTCGTCCTCTACCCGCTCGGTCCAGCGATGAAGAAAAAGGGCCCGCCTTGAATCAGGCGACATCTCAATATGTGATACCCAGTGCACAGCATTTCCCATGGATGCTACCGGGTGAAACTCGCGCAAGCGCTGGTAGCTACACACCAGCTGATAGTCACCGCTGAGCAAGTCCATACAATAGATGCCGTCATCGGCCGGGGCCAGGTGCATGTCCCGATACTGGGTTTGCGCCTGGTAACCGATGGTTTCATGGGTAATAAACAGGCGGCGATAATCGACACACAAGGCAAAACGGCTGTCCGGTGACACCACATAGACGGGTAGCGGCAGGCGGCGGCGCTCTAAGGTATCGGCATCGACAATTTCAGACCCATACTCGGGATAGGGGCATCCCTGGTTATCAGCGCGAACATTGTAAATCACCTGTCGCCCTTCCAATCCATCCAGCCATTGCGACTGGCAACCCATCTGCCAGTTCCAGGCAGCGGTCTCACCGAGCACTGTAAAGCGCCCCTGCGGGTCAGCACTGTCGTAAAAACCCACCTCTGCAGTGTCTTCCAGCTTGAGGTCGGCGGTCATCATATTGACTCGATTGGCCAGGATATAGCGATCATCGCGGTCCCAGCTGCTCTTGTTGTAGTAACCAAGAAAATGGTGCCGGGAGCCGTCTCCCAGACGCTGCACCGGACATGGGGTGGCAGTAATAGAATGGTGCGCCATTCAGATCAGATCTCATCGATGAGTGGCTTTTTATTGTACATTTGTGCAAATATGTGTCCAGTCTGATGGACCAAGGATGACAGCTGCCAATATCATGTTTAGCCGCGTACCCGCCTACATCTGGACGCTTTCCAGCCTGTTACTGGGCCTGACGCTGGGCGGCCTTTTCAGCGACAGCCTCGATGGGGTGTCCAGCGCCACCCATACAGGTCTGGGTATTTTCATCAAACTGGTGCCCATCCTTATCTTCATTGCATTGAGCCCGGCCATCCACAACCTGGTAGCGCGGGGCCGGGGCGGGAGCCTGGCGCTAGGTGTCATTGGCTGGTACATGCTCACTTCGCTGTGTGCAGGCCTGCTCGGGGTAGTGCTGTCTTCCCTACTGTTCGATATCGAGTTCAGCTCGGGAGATTCGGACATGCTGAGCGAGGTGTCGGCCATGCTAGCAACTCTCAACAGTGATGCAGGCGCCTCACTGCCGTTGCTGTCCATCGTGGCAGCTGTGCTGGCAGGCCTTGTCGCCCACAGGTTGGCACCGTTGCAAGCATTACTGGAGCGGTTTGAGCGTTGGATGGCAAATGCCACCGGTGTACTCAGCCTGGTAATGCCTTTTATTGTTTTCTTTCTGGGTATCTCACTGGGCGTTAACGTGGGTGCCAGTGAGAGTCTGGGTTATTACCTGCTGATGACCCTCTACACGCTGGTGCTGTGTGGCATCTGGTTGTCACTCTACCTGCTGATCGTCATTCGAATCCTGGCGCGCCAATCCGTATCAAAGGTACTGCGCGAATACCTGTTTCCCACCGCCGTTTTTGCTGCCGGCACCTGTTCTTCCCTCGCCACCCTTCCGGTGAATCTGGAGAATGCAAAACGTTACGGCGCAGATCCTGCGGTATCCAACTTCGTTATCCCCATAGGCTGCGTTATCAATATGGACACCAGCGCGCTGGCCTATGTGGCTTATGCGCCTTTCGTGATGACCATGGTGTTTGACTTGCCCATTTCCTGGACAGCGTTGTTAATGGCCTGGCCAGCCATTGTATTATTCACCATCGCCGCGCCGGGGTTGCCCGCAGGCATGGGTACCGCACTGTGGAGCTCAACATTGTTCGCAGCTTTGATGGGCTTAGCCGAGGAAGAGAAAATTCTCTTCATCACAACCTGGATCGCCCTCTCCGGCGGATTACCGGATATGCTGCGCACAGCCACTAACTGTACCTGCGACGGTCTCACGGCTATCTTTTTTAGCCAGCGGTTCAACAAAGGGGATTCTGACAGTGAACCAATCAACTAAAGTGACCGCCGGGTTAGTAGTGATAGGCGATGAAATCCTGTCCGGCCGCACCCAGGATGCCAACATCGCCTACCTGGCCAAATGGTTGAACGAAGAAGGTGTTGTGCTCGCCGAGGTGCGCATTGTGGGTGACGAACAGGATGCCATTATCGAAGCGGTCAACACACTTCGCGAGCGCTGCGACTACTGTTTCACCACCGGCGGGATCGGCCCAACCCATGATGACATCACCGTAGATGCGGTAGCCGCTGCTTTTGGTAGTGAGATTGTCTATAACGATGTCGCGCTGAAGATGTTAAGCGACTACTACGGTGCGGAGGAGCTGACCGAAGCCCGCAAACGCATGGCCCGCGTACCCAGCGGCGGCGATCTCATTGAAAACCCAAAGAGCAAAGCGCCCGGGGTACGCAAGGACAATGTGTTCATGCTGGCCGGCATTCCGGGCATTATGCGCGGCATGCTTGAAGGGCTGCGAGGTGAACTGGCCGGGGTCGAACCCGTACAATCTGACGCCGTCACCGTATACGCGCCAGAGAGTGAAATGGCAGAGGCACTGGCGGCCATACAGAACGCCAATCCAGAGGTTTCTATTGGTTCCTACCCTTTCTTTCGGGAGGGTAAGGTTGGTGCCGAGCTAGTGGTGCGCTCTACAGACGCCGGAAATATTCCGCCGGTGCTGGCGGCCGTTCGTGATGCTGCTGACAGCATCAAAGCAGAATGGGTCGATGGCGAACTGAGTTCTTAGTCTGAAACTTACTCAGCGCGATACTGTTCCAACCATCTGGTGCTGACCTCTGCATACCAGGTGGCACCCCTGGCATTCACTACAAGCCGCAAGCGCTGCTGTTGAGCCGGGATAGTGACCAGAGGCAGCGACCATTCCAACGGGCTTGAACCGCTTGCCTGCATTGGGTCCGGCTGGCCATCCATGCCCTCTTCAACCACCGCAAGCAGCGCGGCGTCCAGCGGATGGGATGAGCGCATCAAAAGCGTTGGGCTACCAGTCTCTGTGCGCATGACCAGACTCAGCTCCAGATCTTCGTTCTCCAGGTCACAGCGACCGCTGGCATAGCGACAGTTACTGCGCTCAACAAGTGGATATGAAGCACCAGCCTGCACGGCATGGGGTGTTTCGCCAATCAGGGAGCCAACCGCAAACCAGGCCAATACTGCAAGCACCGGGGCAACCAGCAGAGCGACCACAACATGCTTATCGGTCAACACGAGCGACATTTCCTGCGCTATCTGGCACTGAAATCAGTGATCCAGCGGTGCCTCTGCACCCACAGGCACGCGGATATTCTCCACCAGCTCCTGCACCTCGCGAGGTGGCGGCGCAGTCACCTTTGAGACGGCGATCGCCAGTGCAAAGTTAACCACGGCACCGACCACACCAAAGGCATTGGGCTCGATACCGAAGAACCAGTTCGGCGACATGTCACCCAGGAAGGCCGTACCCGGGATAAACATGATGCCTTTGTGCTGAAACACGTAGAAGAGCGTTACCCCGATACCGGCGATCATGCCTGCAATCGCCCCTTCCTTGCTGACAGTCTTCGAAAAAATTCCCATCATCAGCGCCGGGAAGATCGAAGACGCCGCCAGGCCAAAAGCCAATGCCACCGTCCCCGCGGCGAAGCCCGGCGGATTCAACCCTAAATAGCCAGCACCCAGAACTGCCACCGCCATGGCCAAGCGGCTGGCCATCAGCTCCTGCTTCTCAGTGATATTGGGGGTGAAAATGCCTTTGAGAAGATCATGGGAAATGGCGGAGGCTATCGCCAGCAGCAAGCCCGCAGCGGTCGACAGCGCTGCGGCCAGACCACCGGCTGCCACCAGCGCAATCACCCAGTTCGGCAGCCTGGCAATTTCGGGATTCGCCAGCACCATCATGTCGTTGTCCACTTTGACCATCTCATTGGTCTCGGCATTGGCGCTGTACTGAATCAGGCCATCGCCGTTTTTGTCCTCGAACTCAAGCAGACCGGTGGCTTCCCAGTTCTTAAACCATTGCGGGCGCTCATCATAGGCAAGGTACTGCCCCGGCTGAGGTTCGATGGTGTCCATCAGGTTAAGGCGCGCCATACCCGCCACTGCCGGTGCCGTCGTATAGAGCACGGCAATAAATACCAGCGCCCAGCCCGCTGAAGAGCGTGCGTCGCGCACCTTGGGCACAGTAAAGAAGCGGATGATCACATGGGGTAAGCCGGCTGTGCCGATCATCAGTGACAGGGTGTAGGCAAACATGTTCAACCCCGAGAGACGAACATCTGTGGTGTACTGGTTAAAACCCAGCTCAGTGACTACCTGATCCAGACGATCCAGCAGGTAAACATCGCTGCCCAGTATGGTACTGCCGAGACCCAACTGCGGCAGGGGGTTGCCCGTTAGCTGCAGGCTGATAAAGATGGCTGGGATTGTGTAAGCAAGAATGAGCACGCAGTACTGGGCAATCTGGGTATAGGTGATACCCTTCATGCCGCCGACCACGGCATAGAAGAACACAATACACATGCCTACGAGTAGCCCGGTGTCGTACTCCACCTCCAGAAAACGGGAGAAGGCCACGCCCACACCTTTCATTTGCCCGATCACGTAGGTGACCGAACAGATAATCAGGCAAACAACCGCAACCGCACGCGCTCCCCTGGAGTAAAAACGGTCGCCTACAAATTCAGGAACGGTGAACTTGCCGTACTTACGCAAGTAAGGTGCCAGCAACATCGCCAGTATGACAAAGCCACCCGTCCAGCCCATCAGGAAGACCGAGCCGCCATAGCCCATAAAGGCAATCATGCCCGCCATGGAGATGAAGGAGGCGGCGGACATCCAGTCTGCCGCTGTCGCCATGCCATTGGCGACCGGGTGAATGTGGCCGCCGGCAACGTAAAAGTCCTTGGTTGATTCGGCGTGCGACCAGATCGCAATACCAATATAGAGGGCGAAGGTGGCGCCCACGACCAGGTAGGTCAGCGTTTGAAGATCCACGATGCCGACTACCTATTCTTCTTCAACGCCGAACTCATGGTCCAGCGCATCCATTTTCCTGGCGTAGTAGAAAATCAGAACCACAAAGACATAAATCGAGCCCTGCTGTGCAAACCAGAAGCCCAGCTTGTAACCGCCAATCTGAATCTGGTTAAGCACGTCGACCAGCAGGATGCCGCAGCCATAGCTGACGACAAACCAGACCACCATGAGTTTCACCATCAGAGACAGATTGCGGCGCCAGTATTCCCGGGCCTTTTCTTTGTTGGGCAGCGACATCACACAGCTCCAGCGTTGTTTTTATTCTGAAGTGTGATCCTATTCGAACTGCTGGCTACTCACCACCCCGCTGGCCAGATCTTTGCAGCCGTGCATAAACCTAAAGCTGACCGTTCAGACTCCAGTCATACTTCTGGTATTTGGTTTTGAAGCCGCCATCACGAAGCACTGCTGCAACCTCCGGGTCCTGAACGTAAGGTGCCAGGTAGGCCTGCAACGACCCCGCCGCTTTATTGAAGTCATCCTTGAACCACTTAAAGATACTGCTCACCGCCATTTTTTTGTTGGCGACGTCATAGGTATTGCGCTCTGGGTCATTAATGAAACCTATCGCGGCAGCCTCTAACTGCGCATCCAGCCGCTCCAGAGTGTAGGCCTCACTTTGCAGAATCGGGCAGGAGGCACTGGCACACACAATCGCAAAGTGAATGCGCGGCTCTTCCAATGGCAGAATCAAGTCGTGTTCGAGGTCGTAAAGCGTGATGGATTGCCCCGCCACAAGATACTTGTCACGTTTAAAGTAGCCATAGCGTCCCAGCAGACTGGAGGGCGACTTGCCATCGATGATGCCTTTAGCTGCCAACACGTTGTATGCGTTGATGTAGAACACCAACTTCTCCTGCCGAGTCATCGCAGCCGTGTCGGCATTAGCGATTTGATCCACCAGGGCATCAAACTGCGGATTGTCGACCCACAGACCATAGTCGACATGGCCATCGTTCACTGCTTCGCCCAAGAGCGTATTCCAGGCCGCCAAGTCCAGCTCTGCACGCGCGGGCGCGGCCAGCAATACCAGCAGGCAGAGGATCAGCTTGAATCCAGTCACCTGTCCCCTACACTGAAGCATTCTCTTGTAAGCGCTTTTCAAACACATAATCCTGATGATCAAATCATTACTTGTACTGACTCTGACCGCAGTATTCCTGATTGGTTGCACCAGCCCACCCGAAAGACCAGCTGAGGGCAACGCCCTGCCCGCCTGCGGGTCGACGCCAAACTGCGTCAACAGCGAGAACGGAGAAGGCGGTCAGGCAGTTGAACCCATTGCGGCCACCCGCGCGCAGTGGCAGGCCTTAAAACGCTGGCTGGCTGCGCAAGAGGACTGGACACTGAGCATTAACGAAAGCAACTTTGTTCAAGCCGTCGCCATTACTCCGCGGATGCGTTACCGCGACGATGTACAGCTTCGCTACCTGGAAGACGACCAACTCATTCACGTACGCTCTTCCTCCAGGCTTGGCATCGGCGACATGGGTGCCAACCGGTCACGGGCGGAAATGTTAAGGCAAATGATCAGCGAGCTGTAGAAGCACCGCTGGCTATTCCCCAAATACAGGCCCGGCCTGATTAAGCAGGCCCAGTATCTCATCGAGACGCTGTTGGGGATGGGTCATCTCCAACAGGTGTTGGGACAGCTCTGCAGGCATTTGTAGCAAGCCCGCAACTGCGTAGCTGAACGCCTGCGCTGGCATGTCCCGCCAGTAATCACCACTCAACAGCTCCTGCGCCTGGCTGTTATCGTGGGTCAGCACCAGCAGCCGCTGCATGATCTTGTCCTGGGTCTGGCTGAGCAGGAGCTCGGCCTCCGCGTCAAAGGCCTCGTCGGGCACTTCCTCACAACGCCAGATGCTGAACGGCAAGGTTTGAATTTCGGTATCGAGCCGAAGCCGCACCGAGGTGTCCACCTGAATCATCATGCGGCCATCGGACAATTCCTGCAGCACCTGCACCAAACCAGCCGAAAAAATACCCTGGGGCTTGTAAGTGGACTGGTTGCTGTTAAGGGCCTCTTCTATGGTCTGGCTTTTCTCATTGGCGTGCAGCAGTTTCTCGGTGTGACACACGCCCATCAGCATATCGTGCTCAACACAGTGCTTCACCATCTGGCGATAGCGAGGCTCAAACACATGCAAAGGGCAAGGCACGCCAGGAAAGTTGACGCAATTGGGGATAGGAAAGATGGCAACGTCTGCCGATGTTGTTGTCATTGCTGGAATGTCTAATTCAGCCGGGTATAGGATGAACTACGCAGACCCGGCTGGATCAGATGCCCCTCTGCCCCGATTGACTGAGGGGAGAGGGTCACTTAATCCCCTTCGCGGGAGATTCTAATCTGCTCTGCACTGTATGCGCCCTCTTCCAGTAGCTCATCACCACCAGGGCCCGAATCGGGTTTTTCCTTGAAGGAATCTACAGTGCGCGGGCTGAGATCTTTACCGCCTTTTGCGGCGAGCTCATAGAATTTGCCATCCCAGTCTTTCCACTCGGGCTGCTTCACGGGCTCTACATCAGTATCCCAAACGCTCAGGTAGACCGGGTAGGTTTGACGCATATTCTCGCCGTCCCAAATAGGATCGGTAATATCGGCACCGGGACAGTTGCTGATCACCGCGTAGAGATCTTCATTGGCAAAAAACTCAACACCGGTACCTTTTGGCACCGCGGGCGAGCCGCCCAGCTTGATGATGGTTTGCTCATCACCTACCGCGTGGTGGCAAATCTGGAAGGTCTGAAAATTGTGGTTATTAGCCAGCGTATTGGCCAGGCGGCGACGCTCAGCGTCATTCTTGATGTCATGCATGGCAGGAATACGATTCAGACCATGCACAAAATTGATGTGGCAGGCATTCGTGCCATTAGGCGGATCCGGGTAGAGAATTTCCTGCCATTCCGGCGAACAGTGCCACTGGAAAAAGTGGTTGGCCCAGCCATTCTGCGAGAACCCTTCCGGCGCCTCGTCTGCCACCATAACTGCCAGGCTCTTCATGCGCCCGGTAGTCCCCAGGAACTGGTAGCCCAGATGCGGGAAAAGCCCCTGGAACGCTCCGGTGCTGCCATAACTCGACCAGTCAGAGAGATCGGGCTTGATAAACAACCAGTCACAGACCTGTGTGACTGAATGACGCTGCTCCAGGCGGATCACCTGACCGGCCTTGAGCGGATAGGCATCGCCGGTGTGCCCATTGAGCACCGCCTCGTAAACCAGCTTTCGGTCAGCTTTTGAGGCCACAGCCTCCTTCAGGACCCGTTGGCCCTCTTTATGGGTTTCGGTCTCGGCCCAGGCTCCCACCAGGCCTTCATCGTAATAATCTGCCATTTGAACCCCTCATTCAGCAATCAATACGCGTTGAATTTTAGAACATATAGCAAGCCGCTCTGTGAGGACAAGCGGCAAAGGGCCGCACGGGCATTTCGACCAGATTCTGTATAACGTATATCAAGGGCAAAAGCTGAACTACAATAACGACATAATGAAATCGAGGGGAAACACAATGACACACATCCAGAAGCTAATCGTACTGGCTGCCAGCTTGATTCTCGCGGCCTGTGCCGGCAGCCCGGCCATGGAGACCCGCGAGGTACAGGTAGACAAAACCTACACCGGCGGGGCCGTGAAAAACGTTCTGGTTCTGGCGCTGGTCGACGATGCCCGACACGAGAGCCGGGTCATCCTGGAGCGCGGCTTTACGAATACCATGAAAGCAGCCGGCATTGATGCCCGGCCTGGTTACGCGCTATTTGACAGCGTAGATGCACTGGTCGCAAAGCCGGGCGACTTCGTACCTGAACTGTCAGCCCAGGGTATCGAAACGGTGCTGTTTATCGATCCCGTCAAGCTCACGACTGATTTCGACCCCGGCGAATACGCCACCCGGCGCAGTGCGCACCGGGCCCTTGGCCTCGACTCGGCAGCAGGCATCAACGCCATCGCCATGTTTGCAGCGGATGCCGATGCCGCCAAGGTCGTGATGAACGTGGGGCTATGGCGTCCCGGCGGCGATGACGACCTGTTCAATTCTACTTACGACATCAATGCCCCCGGCAATTACAACATCGATGCATCCCGGGAGTACACCAATCAGTTTGCCCAAGCTGTGGTGGAGGACCTGCGCAGTCACGGCTTCATCGACTGATAGCAAGACTGGCTCCTGCCTTCGTCGGGCGGGAGCCGAAAACGGCAGCAGATGCTGCCCCCTTGAGTTCGATCAAACCTATAGCTGGCTTTACACCAATCCAGCGGCATACCATAGTGGTTGTCTTTGGAATGCCTTAAGCAGAGTTACCCATGTCCGAATTCAAGCTGTTAAAAGAAGCGGATAGTGCCCTCTACGCCGAGGAGACAGATGCGCCCCTGCCCGAAACACTGAACCCCAACACCCGCTACGCCTACTTCTCAACCATCGCCAAAGGGGGCAAGTCGCTGATCAAATCCTGTCGCGACCTGCATCTGCGCAGAACCATCTGCTACAAAACCCTGCGACCCGAGTTCGTCAACGACCCCATCGAGACCCAACGGCTACTGCGCGAGGCGCGCATCTCTGCAGCGCTGCAACACCCCAATACCATGCCCACCTACGAACTGGGCAGGGACAACAAGGGTCACTACTACTTCACCATGAAGTTGGTGCATGGCTACACCTTGCGAGAGGTACTGGAATATCGCGAGCGCTATGACCTGACCCAACTCGTGGAAGTACTGGAGCAAGTTGGCCAGGCGCTGGCCTACGCACATTCCCGCGGCGTGCTGCATCGCGATATCAAACCCGACAACATCCTGATTGGCCCTTACGGCAAGGTACTGCTGTTGGACTGGGGCCTGGCCAAGGTATGGCACAAAAGCGATATCGAAACCGACGACGAAGATGTGGAAGAGGCGGAAGGCGACCCGGGTATGACCGGCGAGGCCAAGCTGCAGGGTACGGTGATGTATATGTCGCCCGAGCAGGTCGCACGTGATCCCGGCATCTCTTTTCAGTCAGATCTCTACAGCCTCGGTGGGCTGCTCTACGAAATCCTGACCGGCACGACGCCTTTCCAGGGAGATGTGGTGCACAAGTTACTGGATCAGATTAAAGACGATGTCCCACCCGACCCCCGCACTGTCACCAGCCAACCGGTGCCGGATATGCTTGCTGAACTTGCCATGCAATGCCTGCAGAAAGACCCGGCCAAACGCCCCGAGTCAGCCGAGGCGCTGGTGCGCGTGCTCAGGGAAGACTGGCTCAACGGATAACCATGTCAGACATACCGCTACAAGAACTGGCAGAGCAGGCAGATAGCATCGAGGCGGAGCACCCTTCCGTGGATGGCACAGGCGGCATATTCGCATGGCGCAGCGCCAGCCATACCGATGTAGGCCGTGTCCGACCAATTAACGAGGATGCTTTTCTCGATGCGCCCGAGCAGCGACTCTGGGTGGTGGCCGACGGGATGGGTGGCCACAGCCGCGGCGATTACGCCAGCAGCGCGGTGGTCAAACAGCTGGGCGCTTTCCCTCACAACAGCTCACTGCTTTTTAATCTGAAGGACCTGGAAGACAGAATACAAACCGCCAATGACAAATGCCGCACCGCATTTCGAAACAAGAAGCCCGGCACCACCGTCGTTGCCATGCTGGCACATGGCGGTCACTGCTTTTTCCTGTGGGCGGGTGACAGCCGTGTCTATCGACTGCGCGACCAGACCCTTGAGCAGCTCACCGTCGATCACAGTGTCGCGCAAAAGAAAGTAGCCAGCGGCGAGATCAGCGCGGAAGAAGCTGACGATCACAAAGATGCCCACGTGCTCACCCGCGCCGTTGGCATCCGCGCCGAGGTACAACTGGACCTCGCCTACGCCAGGGTTCAGGAGGGAGATCGATACCTGCTATGCAGTGACGGCATGTACAATCCGGTGGATTCAAGCGAACTACAAAACTGTCTGGCCCAGGGGGGCCCGGAGGATGCCTGCCAGGCGTTGGTCAGCAGCGCCATGGCCCATGGGGGACCCGACAATATCACTGTGATTGTGGTCGAAGCGGGCGGCACATAGCACTATATTGGTGCACGTTATTGTGCATTCGCACCTTTTTGGGGCTACATTTGCACCCAAATTGAACCAAAAATATCCGGGTCTCCCTATACGGTCGCCGTAAGTGCCCATTTTATGGGCGTTTTTTCAATTTGCCCTAAAGGCATAGAAGTTGGCCCATGTTTTGCTACTATACATACCGCTAGAGGCGAGTGGCCGAGTAGGCGCTCATCCCAATATCAACCTTTACCAAAAGAGAAATGCAAGATGAAAAGTAAGTTGGAATATATCTGGCTTGACGGCTACACGCCGACCCAGAGCCTTCGCAGCAAGACTATGGTCCGCGAAAACTTCGGCGGCACCCTGGAAGAATGCCCCATGTGGTCTTTCGACGGCAGCTCCACCGAGCAGGCCGACGGCAGCGACTCTGATTGTCTGCTGAAGCCGGTTGCGATCATCCCTGATCCCGATCGCGTTAGCTCCTACCTGGTGATGACCGAAGTACTGAACGCCGACGGCAGCGCGCACGTATCCAACGGTCGTGCCACCATCGACGAAGCTGATGACGACGATGATTTCTGGTTTGGTTTCGAGCAGGAGTACTTCCTGTGGGATACCGAAACCAACCGTCCCCCGGGCTTCCCCGCCGGTGGCTTCCCTGATCCGCAGGGTCCTTACTACTGCTCCGTTGGCGGCAAGAACGCTTTCGGTCGTCACATCATTGAAGAGCACCTGGACCTGTGTCTGGAAGCTGGTCTGAACGTTGAAGGTATCAACGCAGAAGTAGCCGCTGGCCAGTGGGAATTCCAGATCTTCGCCAAAGGCGCCAAGCGTGCCGGTGACGAAATCTGGCTGGGTCGCTACCTGCTGGAGCGCACCGCTGAGAAATACGGCTTTGCCATTGAGTGGCATCCCAAGCCGCTGGGCGACACCGACTGGAACGGTTCAGGCATGCACGCCAACTTCTCCAACGGGCCGATGCGCGAGTCTGGCAAGGAAGAAACCTTCAACAAGATTTGTGAAGAGTTTGGTAAGAACATCGAGCGCCACATCAGCGTTTACGGTGCAGACAACCACCAGCGCCTGACTGGTAAGCACGAAACTCAGTCCATCGAAGAGTTCAGCTACGGTGTATCTGACCGTGGCGCGTCCATCCGTATCCCGGTTGGCACTGTTGAAGATGGCTGGAAAGGTCGACTGGAAGATCGTCGTCCCGCTTCTAACGCGGATCCCTACAAGGTTGCCGCTGCTATCGTTAAGACCTGCAAGGAAGCTGGCGTCTAACGAGCTTTATTGCCGACACGGGTCGAGACGTCGACCCGTGTCAGCATTCCCTCCTGATTCCGGATCTGCACCCGGCCTAGAAGTTGTCCTTACGCCGACGCGTTTCGGCAAATACCTCAACCAGATCATCACCCACCATATTCAGGTTTTTCTGAAGCACTTCGCTTGCCGGTCGCAAAAACGGGTTGGTTTCTTTCTCCAGGCCAATGGTGGATGGCACGGTCGGTTTGCCCTCAGCCCTCAAGGCATCGATCTCTTTTGAACGCGCCTGGAGAGCTGCATTCTGAGGTTCCACCGACAATGCAAAGGCCGCGTTGGCCTGGGTGTACTCGTGGGCACAATACACCACAGTGTCATCTGGCAGATCGATCAGCTTCTGCAGGCTGGTCCACATCTGCTCTGGCGTACCTTCAAACAGGCGTCCGCAGCCCAGGGCAAACAGTGCGTCACCACTGAACAGGGTGGATGAGTCAGGAAAATAGAAGGCGATGTGCCCGATGGTATGACCCGACACGTCAAAGACCTGCACCTGGTGTTCACCAAACTGAAAACTGTCACCGTCACCCACCTCGATATCAATGCCGGGTATGCGGGCGGCATCGTCACGCGATCCGACGATCGTACAGCCCCACTGTGCTTTCAGGGCTTCGTTTGAACCCGCGTGGTCAAAGTGATGGTGGGTATTGAGTATGTGGGTGAGTGTCCAGCCTTTCTGTTCCAGCGCGGCATTAATTGGACCGGCCTCGGGGGTATCGATCGTGGCGGTCAGGCCAGTATCGGGATCATGCACCAGGTAGCTGTAATTATCGGATAAACAGGGGAACTGGTGAACCTGTAGGGATGCCATAGAAATACCTCTCAATAATCAGGGCTGCGGCGACTCATTTGTCGCGGGTTCGTCAATCAGGGTCATTGCCTGGCTAATGTAGTACGGCAGGGTTTTCTGCATGGATGCCTGGCTCTGATCAAGCCCCCGGGATTCCCCGAGCCTGACCACGATCAGTTCATGCTCAGGCACCACCAGAATATACTGGCCTAGATGCCCCCGGAACGCGTAAAACTGTGGGTCATTGGCATTGTTGATCCATGTGCCATATCCATACTCGTCATCGGCTACAGGCGTTCGCATCGCCTCAATCGCATCGGCATTCACCAACTGCGCGCCATCCCAGCGACCGTCCTGCAACATCAGCTGCCCGAGTTTGGCAAAATTGCGGGCATTCGTGTTCAGGCAACAATAGGCCAACTCGAGACCCACACCATCCAGGTGCCACAGCGCGTCGTCATTCATGCCCATGGGCTGCCAGAGTTTGTCGCTCAGGTAGCCGCTTAGCGTGAGGGCGGAATCTGCAGCTTGCAGGGCGCGACTGATGCTCAGCCCCAGCAGCTGGGTAGACGCACTGGAGTAATAGAAATAGCTTTCCGGTTCGCGGGTAAACTCACCTTGCAGGGCATAAGCGCCGACATCCTCACAGTAGAGCAGGCGCACCATAGGGCTGAAGGCATTGTAGTAATTCTCATCCCACTCATAGCCGGAAGACATAGTGGCCAGTGAACCGATGGTGGCCTGGGTGGCGAAGGCCTGATCCGAAAACTCCGGCAACAGCTCTGTCAAAGGCTGATCGACACCGCTGATGTAACCCTCATCAATGGCAATCGCCAATAACAGCGTGGTCACTGTTTTAGCCATCGAAAAGGAGTTAGTGCGGCTGCGATCGGTATAGCCCTGAAAGTACTCCTCAGCAATCAACTGGCCCCGGTGTGCCACCAGAAACGCAACAGCATCATTGGCCTGCAGGTAGTTCCGCAACTGATCGGGCAGCGGCTTAAGCGATTCGCGCTGTGGCCAGGGCTTTGGCGGAGCGGCCGCGATCACCCGCGTGGGGAATGCCACGTGGTCATTAATATTGGCCGTGTCGTTGCCCATCAACCAGGTGCCCTTGGCCGCGCGCCAGAGATAAGTGGTGTCGGTAGCAACCATCAGGGCAATAACCAGCGCCAGTAAGCCAATGGGAAATGCCAACCACTTAACCGCTCTCAAAGTACTGTTCCTCTCTATGCAGCCGCAAAGAGGTTACCACAATCCGACAGCAAAAATTGAAGGTGGAGGCCCGTGTCTTGCGGCGAAATGAGATATGAGGCAATATCTGTCTCATGTCTCAAAACAGGGTGCGATTCATGCCTCCCACAGAGTTTCCTCAAAGCTTGATACTGGATGCTGCCAAAGCCTGCTATCTACGCCACGGTGTCGCCAAAACCACAGCGGCGGATATTGCTAACGAGGCGGGCGTATCACGCGCCACCTTGTATCGCCGTTTTCCCAGCCATAACGACATTTTCCTGGCCGCATTGGCACGCGACTCCTGGGAAATGGTCGAGGTGGTTGGGGCGAGGCTTGAACACATTGAAGACCCGGCTGAACACATGATTGAAGGCTTGCTCAGCGTACTCGATGAAGTTGTGCGGCGACCTCTTCATGCCCATCTATTTTCAGACACCGATGGCACCTGGCCACTGTCCCAGGTACTCGGCACGGACGACATGCGTGACCTGTCATTGCAAATGATGAGGGCAATGCCGGGTATGCCTGAGACGCTCAGCAAGCAGTCAGAGCAGAAACTCGTATTTATCGCCGAATGGGTGCTGCGGATTCTGACCTCCTATGCCGCGAACCCGAGCCAGGTCGCACGCGACAGGGATGAAATGAGGAATCTCCTGGAGACCACCCTGGCGCCGGCAGTGCGAGCGTTCTTTGCCGGCGTCCAGAGCTCAAGCAGCAGGCTCAAGCAGGTCACCTGATTCGCCCAACGCCGCACACCAAAATAGACAATAACAAGGACACACATCATGAAAGCTTTACAGGCATCACAAAACGGCGCTCCTGCAGACGTTCTGCATGTCGTCGAGGTGGACAAGCCGGAACCAGGCCCCGGACAGGTACTGATCCGCGTGAGCGCGGGCTCGCTCAATTTCAATGACATCGATCGCTGTTACGGACGTCGCATCTCCGTACCGCTCGAACCCCCATTCACCCTGGGAATGGACGTGTGCGGCGTGGTTGAAGCCACTGGCGAAGGCGCCGAGCAGTGGCAGGGCCAACGGGTGATAGCGTTGACCATGATGGCCACCGGTGGTCTGGCTGAATATGCCCTCGCCTCCGCTGACGCGGTATTCCCGGCGCCGGACTCAATGTCTGATGCCGAAGCGGCGTCCTTCATAATTCCATTCCACACGGCTTACCTGAGCATCGTCCGTCGCGCAAAAATAGTCGCCGGTGAGATCCTGCTGGTGCATTCAGGCGCCAGTAGCGTGGGCGCAGCCGCCATTCAAATCGGCAAAGCGCTTGGCTTGACGGTGTATGCCACCGTTGGATCTGAAGACAAGCTCAGTTACTGCCAGGCCATGGGCGCAGACCGAGTCATTAACTACAAGACTGAAGAGTTCCACAAAGTAGTTCTGGGTGAGACCAACCACCATGGCGCCGACGTCATTCTTGACCTGGTGGCTGGTGAGCTGGTGCAGCCATCCTGGAACTGTATTGCCAGAGAGGGCCGCTATGTTGCCGCCGGCTTCGCCGACGACGAGGAGAACGGTTTTTCTGGCCAGCCACTGCGGCCTCTGTGTTCAGCCAACTTCTCGATTCTTGGCGTCATGCTCTCTTACATTGGCCATATGCCTCCCGAGATACGTGAGTTCGGCTTCAACATGTTCACCAGGGATGTGGGCGAGGAAGTGCATGAAGCCTTACTGGCATTGGCAGCTTCAGGTGCGATAAAGCCGGTACTCAATCGCACCGTCTCTCTCGACGAAGCAGCGCAAGCGCTCGCAGACCAGGAGCAGCGCAAAACGATGGGACGCACGGTCGTCCTTATCGATTGAGCAGTTCCAGCCACTGACACTCTTGAAACTGAGGCGCCCTGCCCTATGAGCTCGCCGGTCTATACATTCCGGGACGCAAAACTGCGATCACCACTCCTGCTGTCGGTCAATGGTATCGGTAGTGCTCTGGGTGCGATCGGAGTGAAACTACCCGAGCTATCGGCCGAGGTGGTGGTGGCTGCAGCAAAACAGCGTTCGCAGACCGACCTCTTCCCAGACACAGCAACCAGCGACGCACTGTCACACTACATCGAATCTGCCAGGGCCGACGCGCACTTGAACACGCTCGGGCGATTGGCCGTCAAGGATATGCTGACCAACTCGATGGCCTCCCAGTTTTCCGTGCTTGAGTGGCATGCGCAGCACCCGGACCTAGAAAAAGAAGTCATACGCTCTCCGTGGATCATCGTCGGACTTCCAAGAACTGGGACCAGTATTCTGTCGATCCTGTTGGGGCTTAATCCTCAAAGTCGACCCATTCGCCAATGGGAGGCACGCCGCCCGATACCCCCTGCGGGACTGGCAGAGGCCAGCGAAGATCCAAGAATCGCAGAAGCCACCGCGCAGTTTGACCAGCTGAAACAGCTGAATCCCGCTATTGCGACCATGCATCCCTTTGGCAGCACATTGGCGGAGGAGTGCACCGCAGTATTTACCTATTCACTCAGGACTATTGGCATGGAGACGATTGCCTTCGTCCCCGGCTACGGCAACTGGCTGGACGAGGCAGACATGGGCCCAGCTTACGCCATACACCGTAAAACACTCCAGGCCATGCAACGCGCCCAACCCACGGGACATTGGGTTCTTAAAAGCCCGAATCACCTCTGGTGCCTACCGGCAATGTTGAACGCCTACCCGGACGCAAGGGTGATCTGGACGCATCGCGATCCATCCAGGGTTCTGCCTTCGCTGGCGAGTCTTAACTGCGCCATGCAAACCCAGTTTACGACAAAGCTCGCACCCCAACAGGTCGGCGAATATTGGGCCGGAAAACTAGAACGAGCACTGGCTAAAGCCACAAACTTCGATGCCGCCCAACGGGGTGGCTGGTGCTACCACCTGCAGTACAAGGCACTGATGGCAGATCCGCTGGCGGCGGTGTCGGCAATTTACGACTGCTTCGGAAGTGCCATGTCTGATCTGCACCGGCAGCGCATCAGCACCTGGCTTGCGCAGAAACCGCAACACGCTGACGGCATCCACGCCTATGACTCCGCCGATTTTGGCTGGAGCACGACATCACTAAGAGACCGATTTAAAGACTATCAAGACCACTACGACGTGCCCCCTGAATAGAGGGCGGCGAAACGCTACCTGGCGAGAAGCACCATGCATTGGAGAACCAATATGAATAAGAACCCAATGAAAAAACAGAACACAGCTGGCAGTAGAAGACTGTCAGCATCACTGCGCAAGGCAACAGGACTATCAGCAATCAGTGCAAGCTTATGCATGCCTATTGCTCAGGCCCAGATTCTCGAAGAAGTGATTGTGACCGCGCAAAAGAAATCAGAAAACCTGCAGGACACACCCATTTCGATCTCGGCGTTCAACGAGGAGGCCTTGAGCGAGTTTCGCATCAACGCACTCGACGATATTGCCAGGACAAGCCCCAGCGTCACATTCGCGCCTTACCCCACCTCAAACAACCTGCTGATCATGTACATACGGGGTCAGGGCGTTGGTGATCCGGCGCAAATTACCATCGATGGCTCTGTGGGTATCTACCTCGACGGCTTCTACCTGTCGCGTCCGCAGGGTTCTACCTTTGACCTGGCCGACCTGGAGCGGGTGGAAGTACTGCGCGGCCCCCAAGGCACGCTATATGGGCGCAATACCACGGGCGGCGCGGTCAACCTGATCAGTCGCCAGCCCTCCGGTGAGTTCAGGTTCAACCAGAAACTGACTTTCGGTAGCCGGGACGAGTTCAGGTCACTGTCGACATTTGATTTCCCGGAGTGGCGATCCATTTCAACCAAGCTCTCGATTCTGGCCAGCACCATCGACGGGTATGTCGACAATCCCGGGGACGGCGAAGATTTTGGGATGGAAGAAGAGCTGGCCGGTCGCTTTGATGCTCGCTGGGAGGCCTCTGATAATTTTTCCGCTGATTTGATCATCGAGGCGGGCCGCATGGAAGGCGCACCCAACTATCATCAGAATCCCGCCTGGAACGGTCAGATGATCGCGGTTGGGGATACCACGTACACCTACCATGAAGACGCCAGCGAAGCAAAGACAACCGCTTACCGGCCTGTGGATCTGCGTAAAAGCCGCACTGACTCAGAGTTTTATGGCCTGACACTGAACTGGGACATCAGCGATTCACTGACGCTGCGCTCACTGACGGGATACCGCGACCTGGAGTGGCGCGCATTCCAGGACTTTGCCGAGGCGCTCGGGTTCATCACCAGTACTGACCCCAACTTTCCGCTACAGCCATTTCCCATCAGTTTCGAGTCGGACAATGGCATCAAGGGCGATCAATTCTCCCAGGAATTCAATCTGCTCGGGGAAAACGAAGCCGGCACCATTAACTATGTCGCCGGGCTTTACTACTTCAAAGAGGAAAACGACTCCACAGGGATTGGTCAACAAAGCGCCGTGGGCACCGTTAACAATATTGAACGCTTTGTTACCGCCGAATCAGAATCTTATGCCGCCTACGGTCAGTTCACCTGGAGCCCTGCCGCCATGGACAGCAGGCTGCACCTGACGCTCGGGGGTAGATACACCTACGACAAGCGCAGCGCCGGTAGGGATCTGCTGACGCTGGTCAACGGCGAGATTGACGAGGCGCGCACGCAGTTTGGGGCAGAAAATGACGACGACTATGACGAGTTCAATCCCTCGTTTTCACTGGCTTATGATTTTAATGAAGACATCAACGCCTACCTCCGCGTAGCCACAGGCTACAAAGCCGGAGGCTCGAGTGAATCGGCCCCAGTAGACCAATTTAGCAACACCGTAGACCCGGAGACTGTCACCTCTTACGAGCTGGGCATCAAGTCCTACTTGTTCAACCGGCACTTACGCTTGAATGCTGCGATATTTGAGAGCCAGTTCGAAGACATGCAGTTTAATTTTGGTGTGGATCCACAAGATGCCTCCGTCGTGCAGAGCTACAATGCCGGGGAGGCGACCATCAGAGGTGTCGAAGCAGACCTGACGTGGCAACCCATTGAACGGTTGAACCTAAGCCTTCAATACGCCTACCTCGATACAGACCTTGAGGAAGTGATCGCCCTGCCTGGCACCATTTTCGATCCCGAAGCCAACCCGGCAGCAGAGGGTTTCTCTGAGGTAGGAGACAACATCGCCAGCTCCTTTACCATTCCCTATGCACCCGAACACAGCGTACTGATTGCCGCGGACGCCAACCTATATAGTGGCAGCAGTTTTGATCTTCGCCTGCATGTAGACTACCGCTACCAATCCTCAGTTTACGGGGGGGCCACAGCGGGCGAAGCAGTGCCAGGCCGGGACAACCTGAAAATTGAATCTTACGGTACACTCAATGCGAGGCTGTCACTGGCCTATGAGTTCGAAAGAGGCGATTACCTGGAAGTCGCAGCCTGGGGTGAAAACGTTCTGGACGAAGAGTATCGGCAACAGGTCATCGGTTTGGGTAGCGTGGCGCCAGTGCAAAACCAGGTGGGCCAGATCATTTACGGCTATGTTCAGCGCGCAACCGTCTGGGCACAACCAGCTCGATTTGGCATCGACATTAACTATCGATATTGAGTGATAAGGACATAAGCATGACCTACAAAGTTATCCAATGGGGCACGGGGACGCATGGCATTCACGCCCTTCGCGGCATTCTGGATCATCCGGAACTGGAACTGGCCGGCCTCAAGGCCTTTAGTGAGGCCAAGATCGGCGTGGATGCCGGCGTGATCTGCGGTCGACCAGAGACCGGGATCAAGGCCACCAGCTCAATCGACGACATTCTCGCTATCCAGGCAGATTGCGTGGTGTACATGCCGTTGCTTCCCAACAAAGACGAAGTGCTGGCGCTGCTGCGCTCAGGTAAACATGTTGTGGCATCCAACGGATGGTTCTATAAAGGCCGCCGTGACTACTCAGAGTTTGAGCAGGCCTGCACAGACTACGGGGTGGTCTTGCACGGCACGGGTATCCACCCCGGCGGCGTCACAGAAAAACTGCCTCTTATTGCCAGCGCGTTTATCAGCAATATCCGCTTTGTTCGCGGCGAAGAGTTCTCAGACATACGCACCTATGATGCCCCGGATGTGGTGACTGAGATCATGTTGTTCGGCAAACCACCCGAGGCCATGGCCAGTAGCCCAATGCTTGGCCTGATGCAGGACGGCTTTGGCCAGTCTGTAGACATGATTGCCGATGCCATTGGCGTAACCCTGGATTCAGAGTACAAAACCACCCATCGCTTCAGCGTAGCCACCTCGCCGATCGAAACCCCTTTTGGCCTGCTGGAGCAAGGAACGGTCGCAGCACAGCACCTGGCCTGGGAGGGCACCGTAAAAGGCAAGCCCGTGGTGAAAGCCGCGGTGAACTGGTACATGGGCCACAACCACCTCGAAGAAGGCTGGGTACTCGGCAAAGAGCGCTTTGAAATGGAGGTGGACGGCGACAATCACATCCAACTGGTGACAGAACATTTCCATCACGAGGGTGAATACCAGGGTGCGGTGGACGACGAATCTGCCATCATTGCCACCGGCATGCACTGCGTCAACAGTGTGCCTTACGTGTGCCAGGCGGCACCCGGTGTCCGAAGCTATCTGGATCTGCCGCTGGTAGCGGGACGCGCGCATCCGGACCTGT
This sequence comes from Halieaceae bacterium, assembly GCA_963921335.3. Classification (GTDB taxonomy): domain Bacteria; phylum Pseudomonadota; class Gammaproteobacteria; order Pseudomonadales; family Halieaceae; genus CAWUFC02. Next base: position 158,810 of record CAWUFC020000001.1, read on the forward strand.
TGTAATCTGCAGGATCAAACGACTCAGTGAACGGATAAACAAGGACAGTATCGATGGCATCAAAGCAACAGATCGAGCAGGAAGCACAGGACACCTATGACCGCTTTGTTGCTCAGCGCGACAGGGTCGACCGAGGTGAGATTGGCTGGGAAGCCATGGCTGATTTCTTCACCGAAGATGCCGTCTATATCGATCCAGCCTGGGGTCGACAGGAAACTCGTGAGGGCATCAGAGCCTTTTTTGTTGCATCGATGGCCGGGTTGACTGGTTACGGTTGGTCAACGCCTGAGCGCTGGACCATGGTCGACGGGCATCGGCTGGTCAGCCACTGGGACCAGGTACTGGGAGATAAGCCAGACGGCAGCCAATGGACCGTGCCAGGCATCTCAATTCTCTACTATGCGGGCGACGGACTATTCTGCTACAGCCATGACTATCTCAACATGACCTACATCACGTGGACAATGAGCGCGATGAACTGGCAGGCGCCAGAGGTGATGAACCTGCCGCCGCGTGATCCCGACTGGCGCACGCATTTACCAGAAGCCTGGCAACACTTGCAGGACGCATTCAGCAGCTAACGGAGGGGACGCCGGGTTCCGGCCTATATAGGTCGATTACTCACTGCAGCTCTGAGAAGCACCTGGCTTGACGCCATGGCGATAAAACTCACCCGCGGCAATTTCAGCACAGTAGCTGGCACTGACCACATCGTGTGCAATATCCGGATAGGTCAGCAGCTGTACGTTCTCAAAATTGGCCAACTGCGCTTGAATATCCTCCACCGGCAGCACCGGATCCAATTCGCCGTGTAACACCAGAGTTGGGATATTGGTGACCACGGGCAAACTCTCTTCAGCCGGACCGCGCACATCTCCCAGCCAGGCTGTACACCAGTCCTGAGTGGTATCGGTCGTCAGCACCAGCGGGTCGCGTATCACCGAGCGGTAACCACGGGCGGCAAGCAGGGTTTCCGAATTGTTTACAAACGGAAATTCCTCGTAGCAGTAGTGGGTAGCCAGCGCACCATCGCTGTCAGAGGGGTCCAGCAAATAGTTCAGATAACGCCGCACATGGGGAGCTACCAGATCAGTATTGCGGTGCTCAAGGCTGGCCACCACGCCTGGAAACTCACGATGGTAGCGCTCGTCATAGGCGGCATAGAACATCACGGTGAAGAGTCGGTAGCCCGTCAGCGCAACCGGCAGTTTTTCGTAGGTCTGCGGATCTGTGACTGTGAGCGTCAAAGGCTTCTCGTTCAGTGCATCCGCCACCGCCCAGAAGCGCTCTTCAATGTTCTGAAAGTTTTTCTGGCAGTCGGCGCGATTACGACACCAGGCAAAAGCCCGCTGGATAGCCAGCTGACTGATCATTGCATTCTTTTCTTCATAGCGAAGATTAGGGAACACGACCCCATCCAGCACCATTGAAGCTACGCTGTCAGGAAAATCGCGAGCGATAGTCAGCGCATAGCGGGAGCCATAGGACACGCCATACAGATTCCACTGCTCGACCTTCATGGCCTGGCGCAGGGCTTCCACATCGCGGGCCACAGCGGCGCTGTTGTACATGGACAGGTCTATGCCCGACGCCTGCAGCCGCTCAATACATTGCCTATCGGCATTCAGATTGATTTCCCACTCGCGCTCCAGCGACAGGGCTTCGCTCCAGCTACCGCGCACCGTACCCAGCCATTCCTGGCAACTTAGTTTAGGCACCGAAAGCCCCACACCCCTGGGGTCCATCAGGATCAGGTCCATGCCCTGACCCCAGGACATCATGTGATGGTTTTCCCAAACTGACTCGATCTGTGCGGCACCAAATGCCATGCCGTTACCCGGACCACCCCCACCCAGGTGCAACACCGGGGGCAGCGAGCTATTCCCGGGTGAAATACGAACGACCGGAAATCCAATAATTTGGCTATCTGGATTGCCGTGTTCTTCATGCACAAACATCCAGTAACAGCTGGAGCTTATAGAATCGTCATCAACATTAAACCAACAGGGCTGAGGAACCAGCCCCGGTTTGTCCGGAATCGTGGGTTGATCCGGTAAGGCGTGTGCAAGCTGCAACATCACCAGCCCGCACAGGCCAATAATTGCCTGGCGTACGCTCATGGGCACCACCTTATTATTTATTATGTGTTAGGCCACATGCGCTCTGTTCAGCATCCCCATCGGGATGAGACCCAACGGCGTCCGGTAGAGCACCGACGGGGAGCGATAGCTTTAAGATAGCGCCATCTGCAGAAAAAGCGAAGCCCTGCGCGAAAATTAGACATATTTGTCCAATTTGCCTTGCTGAAGAGCGCATTGATCAATGCCGCGTGCATAATGGCATTGCTAGTGCCAACTGGAAATATTCTAGCCGCCTTGGTATCTAGTTACACAAATTTGTGCAGGAGGGCAATCTTGATCGATTGTATGAAGGGCCATGACTAGAGATACGGATAAAGACTGGGAAACCGTCGCGCTAACAGAGCCTTACTGGGGTGTAATTAGTGACGATAAATTTTTGGGTGAATCATTAAATACCGAATCAGAGCAACTTTTTTTCAAATCAGGGCAGGATTACGTTCATAAGCTGCTTGAGGATATCAATTACCTGTTAGGCCATTCTCCTCAGACAATTAAAGCACTTGACTTTGGTTGTGGTGTCGGGCGGCTTTTGCTTCCTCTTGCAGCCAGGTATAAGCACGTGGTGGGTGTCGACGCATCGCCAGAGATGCTTCGCCTATGCCAAGAGAATGCTGGCATTCAGGGCATAGGAAATATCACGCTCGTGGACTCTGCCGCGCAGTTTGATGGTCTTTCTGGAGATTTTGACCTGGTCAATTCTTACATTGTAATTCAGCATATCCCTACAGAAAGAGGATACAGCTACATAGAGTCTCTAATCAGAAAAACGAGAGTTGGCGGTGTGTGTTCCCTACAGGTTACTTATGCTAAATCGAGACGACACTTTAACCATGAGCAGCCTAAAGCCCGCTTCTTCCGCCGGGAAGGGAACCTAGTTCACGATATTATGCCTACCCAGCATACTCCCCCACAAGGCACTATCACCATGTTCGATTATGACTTGAACACAGTTTTCGCGATCGTAAATAGGTATTCATCTACGAATCTAATGGTTATTCCCAGCTCTGATGATGATCATCTTGGCGTACATTTAATTTTTCAGAGAACTCAATGAAGTTCCAGCTTCTGGGATTACTAACTGAGATAAATCTATGGAGCGAGAATATAGATCGCGAGGAGCATTGGTTCGATTAGGAAGGGATTACTCATTTACTTTTTTTCACCAAAAGGGCTAACCACCGCTAGCAGGTTTAGGCGGATGGCCATATTGTAGCGAATTCCATGGACATTCAGGTTGCATATGAGATTTATCGAACTGAGAATCAAAGGCCTGAAGCGATATTGAATCTGCACACTAGAAATTCAATACTCTCAACCTTGGATAGCCTGGAAAGCAGCAAATTCCAGATTTTTGGTAAGCTTGCAACCATAGTGTTATGGGCACTGAAGTAGTCGCCAATCGACATGAATTTTGCCGCTACCTGGTTGAGAACATGGAGGCAGCGGGAACCTGTTTCCCGGCGGGTGCAGATACCCTGGTCCTCGATATCGGTGCAGATAATGATTCGCTGTCAGCACAAAAAGCACAGCTGGACGAACTGTTGGTGACAGACGACTAGTTGTCAGTCTGCTGCCGCTGGCACCAACCGTACCAGCTGCCCACCATCATTGTGCTCCAGCAGCAGGTAGATATTTCCATCGGCTCCCACCTCAATGTCGCGAATTCTGGCCAGGCGGGTGAGCAGTATCTCGTACTCAGCCATCTCCTGGCCGTCCAGGCTGACCCGGTACAACTCAGTGCCACGCAGTGAGCCAATCAGGGCGTGGCACTGCCAGGCCGGGAAGTGCTCTCCCTGGTAGAACACAAAGCTGGAAATAGCCGGACCCGGGGTAAAGTCGACTACCGGTTGCTCGATATCGTTGATGTCGTAGTCTAGATCCAACCACTCACCGTAGTTGACCTTCTTGCCATCATAGTTGAGCCCTTTGGAATACAGTGGCCAACCATAATTGCGCGCGGGTTTCAGCAGGTTGAGCTCGTCACCACCTCGGGGCCCCATTTCGGTGCTCCACACCTCGCCGGTGCCTGGCCTAGATTCCAGCCCCTGCGGGCTGCGGTGGCCAAAGGTCCAGGTCGTTGGATAAGCCTCCTCAATATTGAGAAACGGATTGTCTTGCGGCAATCGACCATCGTCATGCACGCGGTGAATCTTGCCCCAGGGCTTGGAAAGGTCCTGGACACCATCAAAGTTACTGCTGCCTTTAAGACCCACGCTGATATATAGGTAGCCCTGCTCATCGAAGGCTAGCCGCCCCCCTGCCCCCACATCCGGCGCAATGGAGTAATAATCGGGGCCGGGCGCCCAGATCACCTCTTCATCTTCCCAGCGATTGTCACGTATTCGCCCACGAACCACCCGATTGATGGACTTGCCCATCAAGCAATCATCACAGCGCTCGGTGTGATGCAGGTAGACCCAGCCATTATTTTCATAATCCGGATGCAGGGCTACATCGAGCAGCCAGCCATGCCCCCAGACCAGCACCATCTCGATGCTATCGTCATAGACCTTGGGTGTGCGCTCGATCAACGGCCCAATCTCACCCTCGGGGCTGATCATCCGCAGGCCTTTCATCTTCTCAGTGACCAGGAAGCCACCATCTGGCATGGGCGCTATTGAAAAAGGCAGCGGGTCGAGCCCATCAGTGACCACTTCGACTTCAAAGGCATGCAGATCGCTGGATTGAACCCCCTCCGGGATGGATACCGGTACATGGGTTTTAAAATCAGTAAACAGGCGCTGCACCCGCCGCTCGCCAATATAGATTGCGGTACTGCGAATCTGGTCCTCAGTCAGTTGCTCTCCAAAGGCATGGCCCTCGACGCCCGCTATGCCATCACGCATCAACTCGCTCAGGGCGCTGACGGAATCGCCGCTATGCAGCTCTATGCCCATTAAGGCCGGTCCAAGACCATCGACACCTTGCAGGTCATCCCCGTGGCAGCTGGCGCAGGTAGCGTCGTAGGTTTGGGCGAAGGGGTCCCCCTGCAGGCCACCCACATTGCGGTCCAGGTAAATCAGTGCGGCAACCGGTATGGCGAGGACAATCAGGGCAATGATGATGTAGCGTTTCATGATATTTGGATTTATTTTTTCTTATAAACTACCAGTGATTTCATCAACAGACCACGCTTTCCATCCATGGCCACAAAAACCGTGTAAGCTATTGGTTTGGATTCACACAGGACAATATCGTGGCGTACGAACTCAGCGGCAAGGTCAAACTGCTGCAAGATCCCCAAACCTTCAACAGCGGCTTCACCAAGCGGGAAATGGTGGTGATTGTGGAGGACGGTAAATATCCTCAGGAGATCAACCTGGAGTTTGTGCAGGACAAGGTGGCACTGCTGGACACGATCCAACCGGGTCAGCAAGTGACGGTGAGCTTTGATATTCGTGGCCGCGAGTACAACGGTCGCTACTACAACAACCTTCAGGGCTGGAAGATCACCACGGATGAGGCGCCCATGCAGGATTCACCTCCACCCTATGACGAAGCGCCACCTGCGGCAGCTTACGACGACGATATTCCGTTCTAGGGCCTGATCACCGCTGCTGGCTGCGCAGCTTTTCTTCATGTGCAGCCAGCCAGGCCGCCTCTTCTCCGGGTTCAGGCAGCAGGTCGCCCCCCTCCATCACCCATTTAGCAGGCACATCGCGGGTTGCCATATCAATGGCGTCACGCTCAATGCCCAATATCTTCGCCACACCGCTGCACATGTCTTCAATCACGCGGTGCTTGGTGTCTTCCGTACGTCCGGCGCGAAGATTGCCAAACAGCGTATAGGGTTTATCCGTACTAGCCTGGAAGACCTGGCCCATGGTTTCAGCCTGGGGGCTACCCTTGTCAAAGAAAAAGCAGTGCACAAAGGTTGGCGGCGCACCGGTGATCTCGCAGTGCACCCGGGTCACTTCCTTCGAGATCAGACGCTTGGCGTCATCGGATATTGAGCCTTTTTCACCGCTGCAAATGTATAAGGGCATGGTCTACTCCTAGGCTGCCTGGTCCATCGCTGTGGCCACTATTTCATTCAGGGAACAGCCAGTCGTGCCCACCCACAAATCGCAGATGGCAGCGAGCAGTTCTGTTCTGCGCGCCTGATCCAGGCCTTGCGGCACATACATGACCGCCAGGGAGCTGCTTGAGGGCTCGCCGGCTGTCCAGCCGTCACCTGCGGCTACCGGTGTCCAGACGACAGCCACCGGCATTGCAAAGAAACGCTCGGTTATCTCACCAAGGCCCTGCTCCAGCTGCTGCTGTACCGCCTCAGAGATCTGCCCTTCCTGAATCATGCAACCACACAAAATCATACTGCTTACCTGCTCTCCAAGCTTGCACACTAGCCTAGGCCAGCAGGGTAAAAAGCGCCATAGACTCTGAACAATTAGGCCCTATACTGCCTGTGGTCTAAACACACGACTTTGCAGGCAGAAAACCTATGGCAGAGATACAACTGGTACCACTGGCAACCATGAGCTTCCAACTTGGCGACTCGATCGCCGTCGGTAAAGGTCCGAAGGGCAATCGCCTGGTGACTGACGTGGTTAGCGGCAAGATTGAAGGTGAGCGCATCAACGCGGAATTAGCCACTAACGACGCCGCTGATTGGGTAACCCTGAGCGAGGATGGCAAGCTGGCGGTGCTGGACGTAAGAGGTACGTTCAAGACCGATGATGGCTCTTTCGTCTATGCCGAGTACGGCGGTCGCATGGATATTGAAGCGGGCCTGCTGGTAACCGCACCCACGTTTCAGACGGGATCAGAGAAATACAGCTGGCTGAACAGTATTCAGGGTGTTGCCGCAGGCGCAATCGATCTGGAAACAGGCGTTCTCGTCTACACACTTTACGAAGCAAAACCAGTCGCCTGACCAGAGTCACGTCACTTAGTACAAGGAAGAACATTGTTGGCACCCAATCAAGCCAGCCCTCACTGCCTTTACCTCGATGAGATTGGCGGCGAAGCAGTAGGCGGTAAAGCACAGGGATTGGCGGAATTGACCGGCATGGGGCTGACGGTCCCGAAGGCCTTTGTCATTATTAACGCCACGCAGACTGAACTGCCAGATGCATTGGATGAGTATTACCAGTCTATAGGTGGCGGCGTGGTTGCCGTTCGCTCTTCAGCCATTGGCGAAGACGGTGAGCAGGCGTCTTTCGCAGGTCAGTATGAAACCATACTCAATGTCAGCGGTATCATCGAACTCGAAACTGCCGTAAAGCAATGCATTGATTCACTGCACAGTGCACGCGCTGAAGCTTACAACTCCGATCAGGCACACTTGGAAGACACGCACATGTGCGTCGTGGTTCAACAGATGGTGGACTGCTATGCCGCAGGGGTTTTGTTCACCGCTGACCCGGTCTCCGGTCGTCACGATCGACTGATTATTGACGCGGTGCATGGGCTAGGGGAAGCACTGGTCAGCGGTGAGAAAACGCCCGATCACTATGAACTGGACCCGGCAAACAAACTGGTACTGAAAGAGCTGTCCGGCCCCAGCCCCATACTGAGCGACAGCCAAATCCAATTACTGGCTGAGCAGGCCCGCAATGCGGCCGAGCATCACGGCGATCACCTCGACCTGGAGTGGGCAATCGACCAGCAGGGCCAGCTGCAATGGCTGCAGGCCCGCCCCATCACCACACTTGGTGGTGACCTCAACGAGGGCTTTACTGCCATTCCTGAAGATCACGTGATCACGCGCTGCAATGTCGGCGAGATGATGCCAGGGCCGGTATGCCCGCTGACCTTTTCAACCCAGGGACGCGCGATTGAACACGGCATGCAGCACATGCATGTCTGCTACGCGGGAAGACCCGCCATTACTGACGAGTGGACCCAGATCAACCTGTTCTACGGCCACATGTTCATTAACCTCAGCGGCGGCCTCCAGGCTGCCCGTGCAGTGTCGGTGACAGACGCAGAGACCATGGGGCAAACCCTGTGTGGGCGTCTGATTCCAGAACTCAAGGAACCCACAGACAAGCGACCACTACCGTTGCGCTGGTGGGGCACCTTCAAATTTATGCGCTACTGCCTTCGGGCGACCAAGGTCATCAAGGAGTTTTACACCCGCTTTGATCACTTTCAGGTGGAATTGAAAGTGTCGTCGCTCGAGATGGCTCGGGAGCTGGAATCCAATTTCCATTGGCTGCCGGAGGCCGACGAGGTGCACCTTCGATCTTCAGCCTACTCCGGGGTTATGGAAGGCATTATCCAGGGCATTGTTACTGGCAAACAGAAAAACCCTACCCCTGAAGAAGCCGCGGCCCTGCAGGGTGAGGCGGCACGCCTGTTGGCCGGTGCTGAGGACGTCGAAAGTGCGGTCATGGTCGAACAGCTGGATGCCGTGGTCGATATGATTGCGCTTGATGCCGATGAGGCCGAGCGTTTCCGCGGTCTGGACGCCGACAAGGCCCTGGAGTGGCTACAAGGTGACAGTTCAGGGGAGGTGGGTGAGGCCTTCGCTGACTTTTTGTCACGGCACGGCCATCGCGGTTACCGGGAGCTCTGTGTCAGGGAAAAAGCATGGCGTGAAGATCCGGTGCAGGTGGTCACCACCATGCAGGCCACAATAGGGTCGCGTCTCAGCGGCCACTACCAGCCGCGAGCTTCTCTCGCCGTGGATCTCAATGAACTCAGTGGCGCCTTAAAACGATTCCTGCCTGCAGCCCACAAGGCTATACGCCAGCGGGAGGAAACCAAGTCCATGCTGGTTGAGGCCACTTATCGCCTTAAGATTGGTTACCGTCACCTGGGACGTTTGCTGGTTCAGGAAGGACACCTCGATGATGAAGACCTGGTGTATTTCTTCTCCAGAGCCGAGCTCAATCAGTTTTGCGAAAACCCCAATACCGCGGATGTCGAGCGAGCTCGCAAGCGCCAGACCGCTATCGGCTTCCAGCAGAAGCTCGAGTTTGAGGACATTTATGTGGGCTTTGCAGAACCCAGGGAACGCGAGGTAGTAGACGCCGATGCCAACCAACTGGTGGGCAGGCCGGTTAGCCGGGGTGTCGTAGAGGGTACAGTGCGGGTCGCCACCAGCCTGGAAGAAGCCGCTGGACTACAGCCCGGTGAGATACTGGTGTCTCACATTACCGATATTGGCTGGACGCCTTATTTCAGCCTGATTTCGGGCCTGGCCACCGATGTCGGCAGTGCCGTGTCACACGGGGCGGTGATCGCCCGGGAATATGGGCTACCTGCGATTGTGAACCTTCGCCACGCTACCAAAACCCTGCGCAGCGGAGAGCGTATTCGACTCGATGCCGACAAGGGTGTGATCACAAGGCTGGATATGCCGAGAACCGGAGATAGTCCTCAGTGACCCGGCCTGCGGAAACATGGTTGCGCGCCAGCTGTGAACTCAGTTTTGAAGTCACCGCGCCCACACCCATGGTGTTTATGTTGCGCCCGCGCAGTAATGCCCGCCAGTGGGTAGCTGCTGAGGAATATCAGCTGGCACCCTGTATTCACGTTAAAGAATATACAGACAGCTTTGGCAATCTGTGCCAGCGGCTGGTGGCGCCCACCGGGCAGTTTCGATTGGCAACGCGCACTGATGTGCTGGTGACGCAGGCTGAACCCGGCAGCGCCGCGGATGGCTTTATCTCCGTGCCCGACCTGCCCGATCATCTGCTCAGCTATTTGCTGCCCAGCCGTTACTGTGAGGTAGACCGACTCGGCCAGCTGGCCCAGCAGATCGTCGCCGGCAGAACCCCGGGATTTGATCAGGTCGAGGCCATCTGTGACTGGGTGCGCACTAATGTCGACTATGTACCCCTGAGCAGCATGTTACCCGTGTCTGCCACCGAGGTGATCGACCGCGGCGAGGGGGTTTGCCGTGACCTGGCGCACATTGCCATATCACTGTGCCGTGCGCTGTGCATCCCAGCCCGCATGACCGTCGGTTATCTGCACGAGCTGGACCCCATGGACATTCACGCCTGGTTTGAGGCCTACGTGGGAAACCGCTGGCACACGTTTGATCCAACATCTCCGGAAGGCCCCGGCTGGCGCATTGTTCTGGCCTGTGGGCGGGATGCCGCCGACGTGGCCATATATAACCAATACGGCCCCATGCTGCTGCCTCGGGACATGCAGGTGTCGGTCGAGACCACAAATGGGCCCTAAATGCCAATTCCACAGCCCGGGAAAACCTGCTAACTTGCGCTGCTAATACTAAAGATTCCCACTGTTTATGACCTATTGCGTTGCCATTGCTACCAATGACGGCCTGGTGTTCTGCTCTGATTCGCGAACCAACGCGGGCGCAGACCGGCTGTCCACCTACAGCAAAATGCACATTTACAACATCTCCGATGAGCGCACCATCGTGTTGCTCAGCGCCGGCAACCTGGCCACCACTCAGGCGGTCCTGGGTCAGATCGACTCCGACCTGGACGACGAGGAAGCCGAGTCGCTGGCCAATCGCGAGCGCATGTCAGACATCGCCAAGTACATCGGCCGAGTCAGCCGTGAGCAACAGGAAGAGGCTCAGGACTCTACCGGCAACAGCGATATCAACACCTCTGCATCCTTTATCGTGGGCGGGCAGATAGAGGGCGGCGAGCCAGCCATCTTTATGGTGTATTCAGAGGGCAACTATATTTCTGTGTCCGACGAAACGCCCTATCTGCAGATCGGTGAGAACAAGTACGGCAAACCCATCCTCGATCGCATTCTGGTACCAGAGACCAGCCTGGAGGATGCCGCGCGCTGCGCCCTGGTATCCATGGACTCAACCATGGCCGCTAACGCTACGGTAGGGCCGCCTATCGAAGTATTGGTCTATGAAAACGATACCTTCGAATCAGACCACTACATTAAGCTCTCCGGTGAAGACAGTTACTTGTTGAACCTGCGCCAGAGCTGGCGGGCTGCCATTCAGAAAGCGTTTACGGAACTACCCCTATTCGACTGGGAGAAACGCACGGCGCCACCTCTGCAGGCAGTCACTGAAGAGCACAATTAAGCCGTACTCGCGGAGATTATCGCTCTATTGATAAAGGCCAGTTTGGATCGCACCCCCACACCCAGCACGAAGGGGTAGGCGTCACGATTACCCAGACTGCGGCTGACCTCGTTCAGCCCCAGACTCAACTCCCCCCAGGCCAGCAGCTGTTGCTCTATATCCGTGGCCAGAACACAGGCATCGACAAAACCATGGGTGACCGCTGTCTCCAGCGCATCCGTGATGTGCAGCAGGTGGGCAAAGCTCTCCGCCCAGTCTTCAAGCGGATGGCCGCTGGCATAGGGGCTGATAAAGTTTTGCTGCCAGTCCGCAGGCGCTCCAGTGGCGTAGTATTTTTTTAGCGCGGCATCATAGTCTGCCTCAGGGTCACCGAATACCTGCGTGAATGCCAACAGGTCAGTCACCAGCTGAGGGTAAAAATAGTGTCCGGCCTCGTGGCGGAAGTGCCCCAGCAGCGTGCGATAACGCTGGCCCATCAGCTCGCGCTGCTGCACACGCTGCACGTCATCCGCCTCCATGTGATTAATGGTAATCAGCCCATCCTTGTGGCCGGTGCTGACAAACTGTTCCATCACATCGGGATGGCTGCGCTGGTCTTCCACAAAATCAAAACGCATGGGCCCTGCAGGGTTGCCATTGCCCGCCCCCGGATTCAGGCCGAGGCGAGCCAGGCCGTCAAACAGGTGTCGCTTGGCCTGCTCGAGGCGCTTCCAGCGCTGCAAATTCTCCGGCCTGCGCACCACGGGGATCGTGCGATTAAAACGGCAAGCCGAACACAGTGCGTCATCCGTCGTATCGGCACCCTGAGGTACCAGACCATTACAAACCTGATAGTTGCTGCGATTGGCACACAGCTGATAGCGCTGGCCAGCCTGGTCTAACAGACCCTGACCTTCAGTGTCCCCGACGCATATTATGCGGCGCTCAAGTGGCTCATAACCCAGCGTACGGCCGCATTGCAGGCAGCGGGTATTATCGCTGAAGACTGTGCTTCCGCACACGCAGGAGAGAGCTTTCATGTGTCTAGCTCAGGCCAAACCAGGTTTCTGCCACTGCCCGGTCAATGGCCTGCAAGCGCAGCTGCATGTCGTCCAGAAACTCATGCAGGGGTTCACCGCGCAGCTTGCGGCAGTTAGTGCGCTTGAGTCTGCGCGACACAGACTGAACAACTTTTAGTGCAGGGGCGTTCCCCGGCAGCAGTCGCATGCTGTTTTCCACCTCGGTCAGGCAGAACGCGAGAGCTCTGGGAAACTCACCACTGCGCAACAGAAAGTGGCGCACTTCAGCGGGTTTCACATTAGTTTGCACGCTGCGGCGATACATTTGGTAGGCACTGAAAGATTGCAGCAGGCTGATCCAGAGTACGTTCTGGTAAGGCAAGGCCTCTTCACCCACTTCATCCATCAGGGTGGTCGTTGCCACATCAACAATACGCGTAGTCATGTCCGCCCGTTCGAGAAAACGTCCCATACGCACAAACTGATAGGCACTGTCGTGGTTCATAGCCCCGGACAGCATGCCACTGATTTGCTGGCTGGATTCAACAATGCCGTTCAACACCTGGTGGCGCGAGCCGCGCGGCAAACCCTTGCTGGCGCGCCGCGCCACTCGCAGGTACAAACTGTTCACCAGCTCAAACGCCTCGGCAGGAAGCACCTCACGCGTGGTACGCATATTTTCCCTGGCACCCTGCAGGGAACTCAAAATCGAGGAGGGGTTGGCCCGTTCGCTGAACACATAGTTCACAATATTGGTTTCAGTCGACGCACCCGGAAGAGAGGCAAAGCCCTCCTGTGCACCGAGCACATCCAGTATCAACCCCCAACCGGGCTGCACCTCGCGCGGCATATCCAGCACAGCGTTATGACGTACTAATAACAGTCGCGCGGTATCTTCGCTGCGTTCGATATAGCGGGCCAGCCAATAGACTCTGTTCGCAACACTGGAGAGCATCAGGAAGACTCCGTATCAACAATCCAGGTGTCTTTACTGCCGCCACCCTGAGATGAGTTAACCACCAGCGAACCCTTTCGCAAAGCCACCCGGGTAAGCCCGCCCGCAGTCACGTAGTGCTTCTTGCCCTGCAATACAAAGGGCCGCAAATCGAGATGGCGAGGTTGCAGGCTGTTGCCGCACAAGGTCGGAGCGGTCGACAAGGAAAGTGCGGGCTGGGCCATGTAATTGCGCGGGTTCTTCTTGATCAAGGCAGCAAACTCTTCGCGCTGCTTTTTAGTCGAGGCAGGCCCGATCAACATGCCGTAACCGCCAGACTCATTGGCCGGTTTGACGACCATGTTTTCAAGATTGGCCAGCACATGCTTGCAATGCTTGGGATTCACACACAAAAAGGACGTTACGTTGGGGATAATCGGATCCTCATCAAGGTAGTACTTGATGCTGTCAGGCACATAGGTGTACACCACCTTATCATCCGCCACCCCGGCTCCGGGCGCGTTCGCCAGGCCCACGTTGCCCTTGCGCCAGGCCCGAAACAGCCCCGGTGTACCCAATGCAGAATCTGGCCTGAACACTTCCGGATCCAGAAAATCATCGTTGATGCGGCGGTAAATAACATCGATGTGCTCCAGGCCCTTGATGGTGCGCATGTAGACCTTGTCGTCATCTCCCACCACCAGGTCGGATCCTTCAACCAGCTCCGCACCCATGCGCTGGGCCAGGAAAGCGTGCTCAAAGTAGGCTGAGTTGTAGATTCCCGGAGTGAGCACTGCTACCTCTGGCTTGACCTTGCTACGCGGCGAGAGTGAGGCAAGTGTCTCGAACAGCTGGGAGGGGTAGTCGTCCACAGGCAGGATAAAATTATTCTCAAACAGCTGCGGCAAAACCCGCTTAGACACAGCTCGGTTCTCCAGCATATAGGACACGCCCGATGGCACCCTGAGGTTGTCCTCCAGCACGTACATGGTGCCATCACCGTCACGCACAAGGTCGGAACCACAGATATGGGCCCACACCCGATGCGGTGGCTTGGCGCCGACACAGGCCTCAAGGAAATCCGGCGAGCTGGCAATGATGTCACGTGGCACCACGCCATCTTTCAGGATTTTCTGACTGTTGTAGATATCGTGAATAAACATATTCAGCGCGGTGAGACGCTGGGTCAGGCCTTTTTCCAGGGCCTGCCATTCCCGCAAAGGGATAATGCGAGGCACAATATCCATGGGCCAGGCCCGATCGATATTTTCGCCATCACTGTAGACCGTGAAGCTGATGCCCATTTCCTGAATGGCCAGGTCTGCGGCCTTCTGTCGGGAGATCAAATGCCGGATCGACATCTTGCGCAGGTAGGACACCAGGCCGCGAGACGCTGCCCGGGCATTCCCAGGTGAACTGATAATCTCGTCGTAGAAGTCGCCGGGATCATAATCTCCCCAATCGATACCCTGTCTGACTCGCTCATAGGGTCTGGGGGCTTGAATGGCTTTTGGGGACATAATCTCTACATCAAACGCTGTTGCAATAGCTTACGTTACCACATGCCTGTGTGATCGGAAGCACGTTCCACAGGCAGTGGACTATCGTCCCGTGAACTCTGGAGCACGCTTCTCGGCAAACGCTCGCATCGCCTCTTTGGAATCTTCGCTCTTGCTCAGCTCGCCGGTCAGGTTCTGCTCATAACGATATCCGTCCCGCAGGCTCATCTCTTCGATGGCATTTAAAGAGCCCTTTGCCATGCGCATCGCAAGCGGACTTTTGGCGGCCAGGGTCGCGGCCATCTCCTGAGCGGCGGGCAACAGCTCATCCGCTGGCAGGCAGGCTTCGACCACACCGGTTCGATACAGCTCGGGGCCATAGATACGCCTACCGGTCAGCGCCATGGTGCGCAAGCGCGAATGGGAAAACAGGCGCATGGCGTGGCGTTGGCCACCCAGTAAGCCCAAGTCAATTTCCGGCAGCCCGAGGCAAGCCTGCTCACTGGCCATTAAGATGTCACAGGAAGCCGCAATGGCCAGGCCACCACCCAGCGCTGCGCCGTTGATAGCCGCCACCACGGGCTTCTGGCATTCACGAATACTGTGGTAACACTCGCGAGCAGCACGACTGGTTTGCCAGTGATCCCCTGCCTGAGGCTCATGATCGGCACGCGCCTTGATGTCTGCGCCGGCGCAAAATATCTTGCCGGCACCAGTCAACACCACGGCACGCACCTGCTCAAGATCACTCAGTTGATCAAACAGAAGAGGTATATCTGACAGCATTTGCACTGAGTGTGCGTTTACTGGCGGGTTGTCCATATGCACGAGCGCAATGTGATCATCCACTATGTCACAGCGCAAAGTCTCAAGCTCCAATCCAGTCATATGGAAAGGTCTCCTTGCCATTCGTTTTAGGCTACTCTTCAAGACTAGCTCATTGATTTGGCACCACAACTGAGGAAACCCATGCTCTACAAACTGTCGGCCATCATATTCACCTTTCTATTCGTCCAGCAAAGCTGGGCACAAGATAAGCCCGCTTACAGTATGGGCAATGGTGAGAAAAACTGGATCGTCACCGAGAACGCCAAACGCTCCGGCAACATCCTGACTTTTCCTGAGGTGAACATCGATGGCAACGGCTGGCTAGTGATGCATCCGTTTGAGGACGGCAGACCCAACGGCGTCAAATACGTTGCGGCCAGCTATCTGTCGTCAGGTAAGAACACTTCGGTCGACATCGAGGTGTACAAGGGCATAGAAAGCGGCGAGCGCTTCATCGTCATGCTCCATCGCGATGTGAATGAAAACGAGATTTTTGACTTTGTGTTCGTCAATGACCGCGAGGTGATGGACAAGGCCGTGTTTGAGGGAACAACCATGATAGGCCACGTTTTCTCCGCACCCTAAGCGGGCAGAGCTGCTCACTGTGGTGCAAAGCTAAGGCTCAATAGCGCCTTTTTAGTGCAATTGTCATCGCTCCGTCACGGAAATGACGCGAGAGACTCCCATTATCTGCGCTGGCATCCGTTTTGCATTGTTAAATCCGTAAGGTCAATGCAGCGAGTCGGGAGGCATCGTCATGACAGAAGCAATATCAGCAAGCCACCTGCAAAAGCTCGAGCAGGCACCGGCAGGCACCCGCGTGTTCCTGGACCTGGACCGCACCCTGATCCTGGGCTATTCCCTCACAGGCCTGTTACTGGAAGCCGCACGCAGGGGCAAAACCATTGCCACCCCAGCCCGCCGCCTGGCAAGCAGCCTTGATCGCGGCCTGGTGGGCTCCGGATATACCAGGCTCTATAAACGCGCGATTGCCAGCCTGGCAGACACACCCGCGGACGCACTGAGAGAGCTGGGTCAGGAGGCTTTCGAGTTGCACATTGCCCCGATGATTTATCGAGAAGCCAGGGAACTTATTCGCCAACATCGCGCCAATGGTCACGAACTGGTCATCGTCAGCGCAGCCACGCAGTTTCAGGTTGAGCCAGTAGCAAAAGCACTGGGTATTGAAGAGTTTTACTGCACACGCCTGGCCGTCGCCGATGATCTGCTCACCGGCGAAATCGAGGGACACCTGTGCCACGGCGAAGGCAAACTAATGGCCGCCCGCGCCAGCGCGCGTCGCGCTGGCACCCAACTTTCCAAGTGCTGGTTCTACTCGGATAGCTGTGATGACCTGCCTTTACTCCGAAAAGTGGGCCACCCGGTTGCAACCAATCCAAACCATGCTCTGCGCGAGCAGGCCGTTGAGAAGGGATGGGCGGTGCTGGATTTCAGCAGCCGCAGCAAACCCAACCTGGAAAGTGCACTGCGCACAGTGTTAACGGCTGGCGCTTTTGTCAGCACAGCGGCGATCAACGTGGCAAGCCGCCTATTTTCTGGTTCAGACGATACGGCGGCCAACCGGATGTCCAGCTGGTTTGGAGACCTCGGCGTCGCCTTCTCTGGCATTGATATCGAAGTTGAGGGGCTGCACCACTTGGAATCAGTGCGACCAGCCATTTTTGTATTCAACCACCAGAGCTACCTGGATTCGATCATCCTGGCGTATTTGCTGCGCCACGACTTCGTAGCGCTGGTGAAGAAAGAGGTAGGCAGTACACCACTGCTGGGCTCGCTCATGACCGCGCATGGCACCATCTTTGTAGACCGGGAACAAAGCGACCAAAGACAGCTGCTGACAGACTGTAAAACCGCACTATCACTAGGCAAAAGCCTGGTGATTGCGCCAGAGGGCACCCGCAGTGCGACCGGCGAATTGCAGGAATTTAAACAGGGGGCTATCTACCTGGCCAAGAAGATGCAGGTGCCCATTGTACCGATCGTGTTGCACAACACCGCCGACTGCCTGCCCAAGGGGGGCTGGCTACTGCGCAGTTCCGATATCAGGGTCACTGTACTGGAACCCATCCCTCCAGAGCAGTTGGGCAGATGCCGGCAAAGCTGTAGCGAGCTGCAGAGGGTCTACGAAGACATTCTGGGCGAATCCGAGCGAACCCTCGCCGCCTAATTATGCTTGCTGCGCATAGTCGGCCAGAAAGCGCTTCCGGAACATCGCCATAGGCAGAGAAAGCGCGTCGAGGTCCAGACGCGTACCGCTGTATTTCTTTGGCGAGATATCGCCAGCCAACAGCAGCGCTGCTGTCAGCACGCTGGCAATGGCCGCGCTGCCGCGCAGATAAGGCATCAACTGACATACCAGCCATACCAGCTCACTAACGAGCGCCAGGTAAGTTGAACTGTCCTGTTCAGCCATTGCCCTGACATAGAGTTCATTTGCGTCACCCTGCAAACATTCAGCCACCTGACGGGGCGTGGGATGTTCCACCAGGACAAAAGGCAGAGACATGCCCTGTACCAGGTAGAAGCTGGACAACCCCACAGAAGAATCCGGTTTCCTGAGGATCCGAAGCTCTGCGTAGCGAGCTTTGTCGAAGAACCCCTCAGGTTCAATCTGCACCAGCAACTTTAGCCGCTCATTAATCAAAAAGTTGGCATGGCGACTGATCAGCCCCATTTCTTCGATGCCGCTACCAGATTTGATCGCCTCGGACAGATTCTGAATCAGAGGCTCAAAGAGTGCGTCCTGATGACGGAATAGAGAGGTAGATGCAGTAAACGTCAGTTGAACCTCGGGCGCATGATCACCGAGCATCCTCCCTACTTTTAATACATGACGATAGTAGTTAGCTGCCTCTCGAATACTGCGATCATAAGTGCCACTTCGCAATACACCAAATTCGGGTTCGCCACTCACGCTGCAATGACCCTGCTGCGCAGCAAAGGCTGCTCGTCCAGAGGCAATAAGATTCAGCAACTCAAGCAGTGGCATAGCTGCCCCTGCACGCGTAAGCACCAGCAAGGCCTGATCTACTTCCTTAAGACAGTGGCTAATCCACACTGACTGGTCGTAATCTTTAAAACTATGCTGAGTAACCTGGAGAAAAGCCTCACAAGCGTTTTCCTGCTCGCTATTCAATGAGCTTTAACCCTGGTTTTATCGCAGCGGGCACAGCGATACACGGTGACAAGTTTCCCCTGTTTCACATCAAACTGCTTTGCCTTGTCCACCAACCACTTGTGATGTCCATTACGGCACAGGGTATTACCGCGATGCTTCTCTTTCAGACTCTTTTTCTTGAAAGGCAGAATGTCAGCCATTGAAGCGGACCAGAGTATTCCTATCACGTTAGAAAATCGGTTACCGTGTGCAAGCTATCAGTTGCAGGCGGATTCCACAAACCCATGAATAATGTACAGGTAACGCTGACCCGAAGACCTCAGGGCAAACCGGTACCCGAAGACTTCGCAGTGGTAGAAAGCAAACTCAATGAGCTGCTTGAAGGCGAAGCGCGGGTAAAGAATCACTTTGTCTCGCTGGATGCGGGGTTTCGCAACTGGATGGATGAAGACTCTGGTGACGAAGTGCTGCCAGCCATGCCCCTCGACAAGGCCGTCATGGGCCTGGTGCTGGGCGAGGTAGTCGACAGCCGCAACCAGGACATCGAGGTAGGCCGCTTGCTGATGGCGCGACTGGCCTGGGAGCAGTACTCCACCGTCAGCGACGAGGACTGGCTAGTCACCATTGACCCGGAATATGCCGACCTACCTTTGAGCTACGACCTGGGCGTATCGGGCGATACCGGCATGTCCGCCTATTTTGGGCTGACCGACATCGCCAAACCCCAGCCCGGCGAAACCGTGTTGATTTCTGCCGCCGGTGGCGCAGTCGGCTCTGTTGCCGGGCAGATCGCAAAGATCATGGGCGCCCGCACTGTTGGCTTTGCAGGCAGTGATGACAAATGTCGGAGGCTGGTGAATGACCTGGGCTACGATGCGGCAATCAATTACCGCAGCGGCGATGTCGATACACAGCTATCCAACACCTGCCCCGATGGTGTCGACGTATACTTTGACAATGTCGGCGGCCCCCTTCTAGAGCCCGTGCTGAACCACATCAACCATGGCGCGCGGATTCCTTTCTGCGGCGCAGTCGCTGATTACGCAGAGCCTGGCAGCGGGCCTGCCAACCTCTTCCAGTTAGTGACACAGTGTGCGCGACTGGAAGGGTTCATGACCCACTTTCAGGTCGATCGCTATCCAGAGGCCAGGCAGCAGCTGCGCGAATGGCTAGACTCCGGGCAGCTGCAGGCTTTTGAGCACATGTATGAGGGCGTAGAACAGTGCGGTATCGCTTTCAGCGACCTGTTTGCAGGTAACAACTTCGGAAAAACCGTGGTCAAGGTCAATCACTAAAAAACTGGGAGCGGTGCAATGAACAGGAAACGATTGGGTAAGAGTTCGCTGGTGGTGTCAGACATCTGTATGGGCACCATGACCTTTGGGAACCAGTCCGACGAGAAAACGTCTTTCCGCATAATGGATATGGCCTTTGACGCCGGTATCGATTTTTACGATACCGCTGAGATGTACCCGGTTCCCCCCGATGCTAAGTATCAGGGCGCAACCGAGGAGATCGTCGGGCGCTGGATGAAAACCAAGTCACGCGACGACATTATTCTTGCCACCAAGGTGGCAGGCCCCGGCCACAGCTGGATTACTCCTCCGCTCAGAGGGGGTAAAACCGGTCTGGATCGCCATCACATCGTGCGGGCCGTGGAGAGTAGCCTGCGCAGGCTGGATACCGATTACATTGATCTGTACCAGACCCACTGGCCCGACCCCGACTTTCCCTATGAAGAAACCATGCTGGCACTGGATGAACTGGTGCGTTCCGGTAAGGTGCGTGTGCTGGGTTGCAGCAACGAAACCAGTTGGGGACTCACCAAGTCCCTGTGGGCTTCTGATGTTCACGGTTTGGCACGCTTTGACACCATCCAGAATAACTTCAGTCTCAATAACCGGCGCTTTGAAGATGAACTGGCGCAGGTCTGCCGCCAGGAAGAGGTCAGCCTGCTGCCCTACTCCCCGCTGGGAGGCGGCGTACTCAGCGGCAAGTATCAGGCTGGGCAATTGCCGGAAGGGGCTAGATTCACCACCTACATGAACAGCGGCGAAAGGCAGCAAATCATGGCCCGGCGCTTTTTGAACGACAAGACGCTGACGACAACCGAGCGCTACCAGGCCATCGCAGAGGATATCGGTGTATCGGTCTCGACCCTTGCCATCGCCTGGAGCAAGCAACATGATTTTGTCGGTTCAACGATCATTGGCGCGACGACAGCAGAACAAATGCCCGAACTACTCGCGGCAGCAGACCTTCACCTCGATCGTGAGACCATGAAGAAGCTGTACAAGGTGTCTCAGGAGATCATGTACCCAATGGGCTGAAGCACTAGGGTGCCTGCTGGCCCCACTGGTCCCAAAAAGTGACTGCGCGGGCTGGCAGGCGATTCGCCGGCTTGAGGTTGGCATTGAGGGTATAAGCCACAGGCAACATCACCGTGTGAATCACCCCCTCCGGCATATCGACAACCTCGCCCACCTCCCGCTGACGTCCCGCCAGTAATGACGTCCAGGTGGAACCAAGGCCCCGGGCACGAAGCGCAAGCATCAGCGACCAGGCTGCAGGCAATATGGAACCATAAAAACCAATTTGCTCTGCCAGGTTTTCTCCGGGAGGATCAGCGGCAATACAAACCAGTATCATCGCCGGCATTTCATGCAGCCGATCCATCAGGGCCTGTTGAGTGGGTTTGATTTCAATGCCGCGCTGACGCTCAAACTCGGCAATTGTCTCGCGGTAGAGCTCCGCCAGTGCCGCTTTACGCTCAGCTTCCGTCACTACCATGAAACGCCAGCTTTCCCCGCTGATGCCGGTAGGTGCCTGCACCGCCTGATCGATGCACTCCAGCAAAACCTCTGTCTCTACCGGTCGTTCGAAGTCGAGCCTGCGGCGCACCGACCGTGTTGTGGTCAGCACCTCATCAATACTGGTGAGGTCCAGATCCATCAGCCTGCCTGTTTGATCACGTTCTCACCGAACTCCGCGAGGCGATCAAGCCCGTCATCGCCGGCAAAGAAAAACGCCGGCACCATCAAACGGCTGACACCGAGGGCAGACATCTGCTCAACACCGCGAACCGGGTCGGCCATCTGCTCACCGAAGATAGCGCTCACTTCAATCCCGTCCGGATCACGGCCATTGGCAGCGGCCTCGGCGCGGACCGAAGTAATCAACTGACCCAGTTGCTCCGGATCGGTGGAACCAGGAAAGTAGCCATCGGCCAACCGCGCGGCGCGACGAATCGCACGCTCTGTATCACCACCAACAATAATAGGGATAGAGCCTCCAGGCGGACTGGGATTACAGGTGACCTCATCGAAGTCCACAAAACGGCCGTGATACTCAACCGCCGAACCAGACCAGAGAAGCCGCATCGCCTCTATATATTCGTCGTTGCGCGCACCGCGTGCCTCCCAGGGCACACCCAACGCTTCAAATTCCTCTTTCATCCAGCCAACGCCAATGCCCAGTTCCACCCGGCCGCCGCTGAGGCTATCGAGCGTCGACAGCTCCTTGGCCAGTATCAGGGGATTGCGCTGGGGAAGAATAAGGATACAGGTGCCGAGTCGCAGTGTGGGCGCAGCGGCTGCTACATAGGCGAGCCAGATCAGCGGATCAGGAATGGGCGTTTCCGGGCCGGCCGGTACGCTGCCATCTTCCGTATAGGGATAAGCGGACTCAATCTTCGAGGGCATAATCACATGCTCGCCGCCCCAGACAGAATCAAAGCCCGATGACTCAGCGACTCTGGCAATTTCAAGGGCGGTATCGGGTGCCAATCCAACACTTGCGGCGAAAGCGAGGCCAAACTTCATTCGGGACTACTCCTGTATTCGATTTTGTTATGTCAGTTCAGAGTAGCTGTTACCGCTGTAAACATCTAGGATGCTGACTATGGGAACTGAGGCAGGCGCAGGAAAACCCACGGGAGGCGGTTGGAGCAATCGCTACCTGGCCTATGTGGTATTGATGCTGACCCTGGCTTCAACACTGTCCATCATCGACCGGCAAATACTCAACGTGATGATTGGTCCGGTGAAACGAGACCTGGGTGGTATCAGCGATACCCAGGTTTCGCTCATTATGGGTTTCGCCTTTTCCCTGTTCTACAGCTTCCTGGCCCTGCCTGCAGGCTGGATCGCCGATCGCTACAACCGCCGTAACCTGATGGCAGCGGGCATCATCGGATGGAGTGCGATGACGGTCCTGTGCGGCATGGCCAGCCAGTACTGGCAGTTATTCCTGGCCCGCATGGGCGTCGGTGTCGGCGAAGCCACCCTGGGACCGGCCTCGACCTCAACCCTGGCTGATTACTTCACACCGGAGCGACTGCCTCTCGCAGTCGGCATCGTGTCTGCTGCACCTTTCATCGGTCAGGGGCTGGCCAACATCGGCGGCGGCCCCCTCATCGATTACCTGGAATCTGTGCCTAACTTCGTATTGCCAGTTATTGGCGAAGTCTATTCCTGGCAGCTGGTGTTCATTATTGTCGGGGCGCCCGGCATTCTGCTGGGCTTGCTCATGTTGAGCTTGCGGGAACCACCGCGCCTCAATCGGCAGCGAGATACAGACGAAGGCGCTTCACTGGCCGACTTATGGCAGTTTATTCGCACGCGCCGCCTGTTCTTCAGCCTGCTGTTCATTGCCTATCTCGGCCTGGCCACACAGGGTTGGTCATTGTTCTGCTGGCTGGTGGAGTTTTACGTGCGCAACCACGGCTGGACGCGCAGCCAGATCGGTGTGAATTACGGACTGATTGCCATGCTGGTCGGCATTGCCGGAAGCGTCTGCGGCGGACTGCTGGCGGGGCGATTGCTGCGTTCAGACATCAAGGACGCCACGCTGCGAGTTGCCATGATCGCAAGCGCAGTGCTGCTACCCTGCGGTATCGCACTGACCTTGCTGGAGAATCCATGGCACGCGCTGATACTGCTGGTGCCAGTCACCTTCTGCATGGCTATGCCCGCAGGCCTGATGCTGGCAACCCTACAGTCTATTGCTCCTAACGAATTACGTGGGCAGATGGTGGCCGTGTACCTGATCGCGGTGAACTTTATCTCTTACACGTTTGCACCGTCACTGCCGGCAGTGATGAGTGACTACCTGTTCCAGAGCGAACTGGCGCTCGGAAAATCGATCTCGCTGCTGGCAGCGGTGAATTACAGCATTGCCTTTATCGCACTGGCACTCTGCCTCAAGCACTATAGGGCGGCGCTGGATAGCGCCACACAATGGCAGCAAGCGCGCCCGTAATCAGTAGCCGTCAGGTACCCAGTTGCCGTGAAAACCAGCGGGTATGCGCGCAGGAATGTGAATACGCGCCACGGGAGAGTCGTCAAAGTTGCGGGCATCCACAATTACAATCTCTGATTCATTGGTTTCCGGGCGATGCACGTAGCTCATCACCCAGCCATCATCTTCCTGGCTGCCCGCAGGGTCCTTCACAAATACAGGTTCGCTACCCTGCCCGCCCTGCAAATCATGAAACCTGGAGGTGCCAGCTTCCAGGTCATACTTCATGAAACCCTCAGCGACTGGCAGATCCTTGAAAAAGGCCGCGCCGTAACCAAACTGGTTCTTCTGTCCAACCTTGGTGTCGCAGACGCGAACAAAATCCACGCTACGATCGTCGAGCTGGGCTTCCTTCACGGTGCCCGCATCCAGGTCAATGACCCAGCGATACAACATCGGCGGCGAGTAGGAATCCGGTTTCATGGCGTCGTCCATGCGGCTGACATCCAGCACGATCTTATTACCGTCCTCGTAGGCATTCATGGGGTGAAACACATAGCAGAGGTCAATGTCATACCAGGTCACGTCGGCGTCCCCACCATTGCGGGGCACGACGCCAAGGCGGGCACCATAGCTTTCATCCCAGATGATGGGGATACCGTTGTCTGCGAGACCCTCGAGGTTCCATAGCGCCGGCAGATCCATCCAGATCACATAGTTCTCAGTGACATTGAAGTCGTGGATCATGGTCGCGCCCGGCACCGTGATCGGCTCTACCTGCAACAGCTCACCGGTGGGCGAAATTCGATAATAGGTCAGGTAAGGGGGCATCATGCTGTAGTAAAAGGCCAGTAATTCACCGGTCTTGGCGCAGGTTTTTGGATGGGCAGTGAATCCGCGCTCCAGCTTGCCGTCGAAATTGTTGGGACCGATGGTCTCCAACTGGTCGTCCACCACGAAGGGCCAGTGCCCCTCTTCCAGGGCCATGATCTTGCCCGCATGATGCAGGATATGAGTATTGGCCGTGGACATACTCATGTCCGTCAGGGAATCCATCACGTTGGCATCTGGGTTCAGGAACAGCGGCGTTTTGACATAGCGGTTGCGATACCTGTTGGCTTTGCCTTCGCGAATTTCCACGCCGTGCAACATACCGTTGCCAAGAAACCAGTGGTCGGACCAGCCGGTTTGCGGATTGGCACCATTGCGGAGCAAACGCCCGCTCAAAGACTCTGGAATTTCGCCCTTGACCTTGAGGTCGGTGAGCGTCACTTCTTCAAACACCGGCGCAAAATTATCCTGCAACCAGAATGGGGTTTGCTCAACTGCTGCTTCGCTCATGGATATTCTCCTGCTGTGCTAGCTGTTATGACTTGGCTGCGTCCTGTGCAGCAAATTCAGCATAGGCCTGTGCGGTGCCTTCTGCCATTTTGTCGCCATCAAAAGGAATAGACATCTCGGGAGTAAATTCGAGCACGATTCGCTCGGGTGTATCGAGAAAACGTATAAACATCTCCGGGTCCAGGCCAGACGTAAAGGCGTTGCCCTCGTCTTCGTGTCCGGCCATTTCCATGCCCGACGCCAGCAAGCGGTACATCCACTGCTTGGTCTCGGCATCGTCATGTATCACCGTGTGTCCCTTGTAAGTGACGGTTTTACCCCCACCCATTGGGGTGCCCTTGCTGGTGATGACTATCGAAGAACGGCCATCACGAGCGATGGCCTTGATGCGCACCCGTTCACGAGTTGCAGTCATCCAGATCTTGCCATCGACCGGCACATAGGCCGTGGTGACACCCAGCGGATGCCCGGCTTTATTGGCCCAGATGAAGGTACATTCACCACCAGTCAGGAGCAGCTCCTTCTCGCGCTCGGGATCAAGGCGGTAGCGCTTAACATCATCATAATTCACGGATTGTTCTGTCATTTATTAGTCCATGCAGTCAGTGGAGGGCCGGTATCAGTGAACCGGAGTAATCCAACATCATAGGTGACACGATTAAAAAAGCAAACCATCCGGTTTTTTATTGGGCGAAGGCCGCGGTTCCCGCATATACTCCGTTGATATCAGGAAAACTGCGATGCCGCAGGGAGTAACAGACAATGAAGACGGTTCTTATTACGGGATGCACCAGCGGTATTGGCAAGGTAACAGCGAAAGAGTTGGCCGCCGAAGGGCATGAGCTGATACTCGCCAATCGCAATCGCGGCAAGTCTGAGCAATTGAGTGCCGAGCTCAAGGCCGATACGGGCAACGAGAATATCCATCTCTACGACCTGGACCTCGCCTCCAGGGCATCGGTAGACGCCTGCTGCGAGGCCGTGCTGGCCGCCCACCCCCGCATTGATGTCCTCATCAATAACGCCGGCTTGACCAGCTTCGACGAGGTCATCACAGAAGACGGCAATGAACTGCAATTCGCGGTCAACGCACTGAATCAATTGCAGCTCACCCTGGCCCTACTGCCTGCGCTCAAAGCTGCGGCACCTTCCCAGGTGCTGTTCGTGACCTCGATGATGCACAAATTTGGCAAGCTCAATCCGGACACCTTCAACGGCTGGGAAAAGTACAATGGCAACGGCTCCTACAGCCAGTCGAAGCTGGTGATGACCATGCTGGCGCGAGAGCTGGCGGACAAGCTGCAGGGCAGCAACATCGCCGTGAACAGCCTGCACCCTGGCGCGGTGAATACAGGCATCCTCGACAACTATTCAAAGTTCGCCCAGTTCTTTTTGCGGCGTCTGTTTATCTCTCCCGAAAAGGGGGCAAAAACAACCCTGTTCCTTGCACGTCGGGATGCCGATAGCGACACCGGCAAGTACTACGACAAACAGAAGCCCGCCAAAAACCACCCCCTGGTGGATGACGACAAGCGGCGAGCGGAACTCTGGCTGCAGTGCTGCGAAATGCTGGGGCGTGACCCCGCGATCGCCTAGGGCGTTTGCTCTTTACTCACAGGGGCAGCCCGGCGCTGCCGCCAAGCTGACAGCCACGCGACAAAGGGACTCAGGTGCGCTTCGCGCAGGGTTTCTATGCGCTCGCCCGAGGACAACCCTGTAGGCGGGTATTCGTTGAGGGCAGGTTGATAATAAGTGCCAAACAACTTGTCGTAGAGCGGAATCCAGATCGAGAAGTTCTTGTCCTGGTGTTGCGGCAAGCGGGAGTGGTGAATCCAGTGAAACTGCGGATTGGAGAACCAGGGCAACAACCGATAGAGCCCATCGACTCGCACATTGGCGTGTATGTAATAGTCCCAGAGCACCGGCAGCAATCCCGCAGCCACAGCATAAAGGGCCGTCTGTTCAACGGCAGAGGTATCGAATACCAGCGCCACTGACAGGCCCCGAAACAACGCCTGACCCGCCGGCTCAAGAAAGTGGGAGCGATAAATCGTCGTCGTATTCAGGTTTTCGTCACTGTGATGCAGCTTGTGCAACTCCCACAGCCAGGGCACGGTATGCTGAAAGCGGTGCCACCAGTAATAGTGAAAGTCACCTACCACACAGGCGACTAGAAAAATCACAGCGCCTTGTAGCACTGTATCCAGAACCGGCACGCCAAACCCGAGCAGCGCAGGTTGAAACTTGAGACTGGGAAGATTCAACCACTGTGCAAACATCAGGGTCGCCACCAGCACGACCGCGGCGAATACCGGCGAAAGGATCATATTGCTCAGAGTGATCTGCCAGTTAAACCAGAAGTTGCTGCGCGGGACTGGCCCGGCAGCGGGGCTTCTTTTCTCCAACCATAAAAACAGCGGCCAGCTCAGCAACAACGACAAGCGCGCGGCAATCAGGATCGCAATCATCCCGGCAAGCTGGTCGAGAAAGCTGGGCCAGAGGTTCAGGTTACTCATCACAAGGTCAGGATAACGCGGGCACTGGCGATCCATAGCTCATCCTGATCGGGGTTCAGTGCCGGGTTCTTGAGATACTGCAGATCAGGTGTCAGCGACACGTTGGGAGTCAGTTGGAATTTATAGGAGGCCTCCACCACGGTTTCATCTGACAGTTTCTGTCCGTGAGTCTTGCTGGATGGTTCGGCCCAGCCCAAGCCAAAACTAAAAAAGTGATCATCGCGCCACTGCCATTCAAGGCCACCGGACAGCGCCGACTCCGCTGGAACACCGGCGCCACCGTCAGAGTGCCCACCGCGCACAAAGCCCTGCAGCCGGGGCGACGCCCGATAGGCCGCACTGAGCACCCAGCCCTCGCCGGATGACACCCCGGCCAGATCGCGCGCGTCTTTATGCCAATAGCTCAGCTGAATCCTGGTATCGTTGTAGCGGCTTTGCTGTGGCGTCCAGCCCACTTCAATCGCAGACAGCCACTCGTTCTCCTGCACGGTGTCCCAGTCGAAACTGCCAGAAACCGCGTTGGCATCGTGCACCTGAATACCCATCCAAACGCTCTTCGACACAAAACCCTTTGCCACTGCACCGATTCCGCCAATGCCAGTAGTCGCCATGGTTGGATTAACCACGAAGGCGCGATTCAGAAAACCGCGGTTGAATGTCTGGAATGGGAAGGCATCCAGATAGACATCGAAGGCCAAACGCCCTGCGGCTACCCCAGCGCTGCTACCACGGAAACCCTGCACCCATGAGAGTACCGGCAAATCAGTTTTGAAATTGTCGCTGTAGGCAAAACCTGTGTTGAGCGCAGCGACACCGAGTTGCTTGCTCAGTGAATCGGGGCCGAGCGCGGTAAATGAGTTATGTCGGTTCTCCACCCGCCATTCGAGCCGGCCAGTGCTGCCATCGCTGCTCTCGGTCAACGTCCAGGTGCCCTGCAGGCGGTAGATACCACCGAAGGCGTCGTCCTCACCCTGTGCACCCGGATCGCTGGCCCGTTGATACAGCCACCAGGCATTCACACCAAAACTGAACCCATGGTCCTGCTTTAGATCTTCCTTCCACTGGAACCAGGGCCGGAATACTCTGCGGGTGGTTTCCATTTCCACCAGGGCGGCGCGATTTTCATCCGCCTCACTCAGCTCGCTTTGTACCCTAGAGGGGCCACCCAGCTTGACTACAGGCTCCTCGGCATTAACCGAAACCGACAGCACCAGGAAAGCTGAAAGCAATGGTGCCTTAACGCTAACCCCGCAAGCCGACATATTGCGCGCCAATAAACATTACGAGGCCAAGTCTAGCCCCGCTTGCGCTAAACTGCACTGTGCTTGGGAATTCGAGTAAGGACCAAAAAGGATGTACAGCAAGAAACTGGCCCTGACGGGCATCTGCCTGATGAGCAGCCTCACAGCTATGGCGGATAATGTTGGTTTTGGCAGCCCCGATGCAGTGCCGAACCAGCTGGCTCGCGACGAGCTGAGCTGGGGTAGTTTTAAACAATCCCTGGCGGACAAAGGCGTCAAACTGTCGGTGGATTATTCTGCTATCGGCTTTGAAGCCAACGATACCCTGCCTGATGCCAGCGACCGCAGCGCCGGGGGCATGGTGCGTTTCTACGGCCAGTGGACGGTATCGGAAAACGATCAAGGCAATAGCGGCAGCCTGATCTGGAAAGTTGAACATCGGCACAGCTACACCGACACTTCTCCGAAAGAGTTTCTGTTTGGGGCTGGTGCCCTGGGTCTGGAGGTGCCGCCATTCAGTGATGAAGGCGGTCGACTCACCAACCTGTACTGGAAACAACGCTTTAATGGCGGGCGCGGCACCATCGTCGCGGGCCATCTCGACAGCACCGACTACTTTGATGTCTACGCGCTGGCCAGCCCCTGGACCGGCTTCACTAACTTTGCTTTCAGCACCGGCACCACAACCGTGGCTCTGCCGGGTGATGCGGCTGTGGGGGTCGCAGCTGCACATATGCTGGGGAAAAATTTCTTCATCATCGGTGGCCTGACCGATATGAATTCAGACCCCACCGATCCACTGGAAAGCTGGGACAGCTTTTTTAATGACAACAAGTACTTCAAGAGCATCGAACTGGGCTGGACCAGCGGCAGGGAGCAGATCTATACCGACAACGTTCACCTGAGCGTCTGGCATGCGGACGAAAGTGAAGTTCAGGGGACAGACGATGGCTGGGGGGTCAACCTGTCAGCCTCGCGCCTCTGGGGTCAGTGGTTGCCTTTTGTCAGGGCGGGCTGGAGCGAGGATGCGGGCACGCTGTTCGAAAAATCAATCAGCATCGGCACGGGCTTCTTCGGCCTTGGCGACCCCAATAACAATCTTGGCGTCGCTATGAACTGGGCCAATGTCGAAGGCGGAGATGACCAGTACACCACTGAGGTGTATTACCTGATCAAGCCCATGCACTGGCTGGAGGTCACACCCGACATACAGTGGATACGCAATCCGGCACTCAACCCCGGACGAAGCAATCTGATGGTCGTAGGCCTGCGTGGAAGAATTGTCCTTTGAGGGCCATTGGTTTGAACAAGGTACTGATCGCCAATCGCGGCGAAATTGCTGTTCGCGTGATTCGGACCTGTCGCAAGCTGGGCATCACAACGGTTGCCGTCTACTCCGAAGCAGACCGCGATGCGCTGCATGTCAGCATGGCTGACGAGGCAGTGCTGATCGGACCGGCGGCGATCCAGAATTCATACATGAACAGCGCGGCGATTCTGACAGCCGCACAAACCAGTGGTGCAGACGCTATTCACCCTGGTTATGGCTTCCTGAGCGAACAAGCTGAATTTGCCGAGAGCGTGATTGCCGCGGACATCAACTGGATTGGACCGCCAC
This sequence comes from Halieaceae bacterium, assembly GCA_963921335.3. Taxonomy (GTDB): domain Bacteria; phylum Pseudomonadota; class Gammaproteobacteria; order Pseudomonadales; family Halieaceae; genus CAWUFC02. Next base: position 189,283 of record CAWUFC020000001.1, read on the forward strand.
CGGCTGCCATGCGCGCCATGGCCAGCAAGATCAGTGCACGCACTATCGCTGCCGAGGATGGCGTGCCGCTCTTACCCGCCGTGCACCTGGCCAGCAATGAAGCTATTGATGAAGCCAGTTTGCTGCAAGACGTGGGGCTGCCTCTATTGGTGAAAAGCTCCGCAGGTGGCGGTGGCATCGGCATGCGCGAAGTCCACTCGGCAGACGAGCTATCAGCCGTTATTGCCAGTGCGCGCGAACAGGCGCAACGTCAATTTGGCAGTGGTGATCTGGTGATCGAAAAGCTGCTGCTCAGTGCACGCCACATCGAGGTACAGGTCGTCGCCGACGAACACGGCCAACACCGACATCTCTTTGAGCGTGATTGTTCTGCGCAGCGGCGAAGACAGAAGATTCTCGAAGAGGCTCCGGCGCCAGGTCTGTCTGCCTCGCTGAGAGAAGCACTCTATGCAGCAGCCCTGAACCTGTCTCGCGCGGTGAACTATACCGGGGTCGGCACCGTCGAATTCCTGGTACAGGATGAGCAGTTCTATCTGCTCGAAATGAACACCCGTTTGCAGGTGGAGCATGGTGTTACCGAGGCCATCACCGGTCTGGATCTGGTGGAACTGCAACTGCAGTTAGCGGCTGGCGATGCTCTGGACTGGCAACAGGACGAAATCATGTGTTCGGGCCACGCCATTCAGGCCAGGGTCTACGCCGAGGACCCTGCCGCGGACTTTCTGCCGCAGACTGGAACCATACTTGAACTGCAGATCCCCTCCCTGGAGGCGATACGGCTCGACAGCGGTATTGAGAGGGGCTCACATATCAGTCATCACTATGACGGCCTGTTATTCAAACTCATCAGTCATGGGCACCATCGACAGCAGGCGACCGATATCCTGGATCGGGCACTGCGCCAGAACTGTCTGGCCGGATTGCAGACCAATATGCCGCTGCTTACAGCAATCCTTGCATCCCAGCAATGGCGGGAGCAGCTTCATATCCGCGCGGTGGAGACTTCCCTGCAGCAGTGGCTGACCAGTTCCGCTGTCAGCCATGAGCAACAAAAGACTCTGGCTGCAATTGCCACCATTGCTGATTTCGTCGCTGAACCCCCACCCGCAGACCAGCGCTTCTGGCCCGGCGCTGAACATATCGCGCGCAGCGCCAGTTGGCAGATCTTTGATGACTCGGTTGAAACCGAGTGGCGCTGGCTGTCCGAAATTGAATTCAGTGTTGCAGAACCAGAACTACTGATCCGGCTTATCGACGCCAGCACGCCATATCACCTTGTGCTTGAACTGAATAGCGAGCGCAGTGCCTGGCAGGTCACCCGCCAGGAGGACAGTCTGTGGCTGTGGTCCAGGGAGTTGGGCAACCAGCGATTGCAGGCGATTGCGGATCAGGATAGCGGCCCGGGCCACGGCGAACAGAACCACTGCCTGGCCGCTGGACCCGGCCTGGTACTGAAACAACTGGTGCAACCCGGGCAGGCCGTGGAAGCAGGCGAAGCCCTGATCATATTGGAATCGATGAAAATGGAGAGCTCTGTGAGCGCGCCGCGAGACGGCACGATCAGTGAAATCAGCGTTGCGGAGGGTGATATGGTCAGCGCCGGACAGTTACTCATCAGCCTGGCGGATAACTAGGAGTCTTCAACATGAGCTGGCAGAAAGAAGCAGACGAAATCAGGAAGCGTCGCCAGCTGGCAAAGCAACAGGGTGGCGAGCATGCGGTAAAGCGACACCACAAGATGGGCAAGCTCACACTGCGCGAGCGCATCAATGCGTTGCTCGATAAAGACAGCTTCCGAGAAGTCGGGCAAATGGCTGGCGGCGCGCACCTGGATGACAACGGCGAGGTGGAGCAGTTTGACCCCGCCAACTATATTCTCGGCGGCGGCGAGATCAATGGTCGCAGCGTGGTTGTCGGCGGCGAAGATTTCACACTCAAGGGTGGCTCACCTAACGCCGCGGGCTATCGCAAAAGTGTTTACGCAGAGCATCTGGCGATAGAGCGGCGAGCGCCGCTGGTGCGCTTAATGGAAGGTGGCGGCGGCAGCGTTGCAGGCGGTGCCGACCAGGATCCCCGCAAGCCAAGAACGGTTGGCGAACCGCCTCATACCCCACCTCGACTGCAAGTGATTGCAGAGGCCATGGGCCAGATACCTATCGCCTCCGCAGCGCTGGGTCCGGTGGCAGGATTGCCTGCGGCAAGACTGGTCGCCTCTCATTTCACGGTAATGACCCGCAAAACTGCGCAGGTATTGATTGCCGGGCCCTCGGTGGTCGAGCGCGCCCTGGGCGTCAGCATGAGCAAGGAACAGCTGGGTGGACCAGAGGTACACCTGCACTCAGGCGTGGTGGATAACCTGGCAAATGACGAGTATGACGCCTTCAGGCAAATCAGGCAGTTCCTCAGTTACTTCCCTCAAAACGCCTGGCAATCTGCGCCGCGCTACAATTGCAACGACCCGGTGGATCGATGTGAAGACAGCCTGATCTCGCTGGTACCCAGGGATCGGCGGGAGAGCTTTGACGTTCGTCAGCTGATTACCAGCGTTGTCGATCGAGGCAGTTTTTTTGAATACAGCGAGCACTTCGGCCCCAGTCTGGTGACCGGCTATGCACGACTCAATGGCCAGGCTATCGGCCTTTTTGCCAATGACAGTCGATTCTATGCAGGCGCCATGAGCGCCGAAGCAGCCCAAAAGGTCAGGCGCCTGATAGAGACCTGCGACAGCTTCCACATTCCTATTCTGACCTTTGTTGACGAACCTGGGTTCATGATCGGGCCCGACGCTGAGCGCGCGGGAACCATTCGCTATGGCATGGCCACCTGCGCCGCAGCGGCAACATCTACCGTGCCCTGGGCCAGTGTCATGGTGCATAAATCCTTTGGTGTGGCGACCACCGCACATTTTGCGCCAGACAACTACGTATTGAGCTGGCCCTCGGTGGCGAGCGGTGCATTGCCAGTGGAGGGTGGCGTGGCAGTAGCATTCCGCAGTGCGCTAAAGCAGGCCGAAGACCCGGATGCCTTGCGCAAAGAGCTGGAGGAAAAACTGGCGGCGGCGCGATCGCCCTACCCCAGTGCTGAAAGCTTCGCCGTGCATGACCTGATCGATCCGCGCGAAACCCGGCCTATGCTGTGCCAGTGGGTTGAGGATATTCAGCCGCGCCTGGGTGAACTGCGAAGTCCAGTCAGCTTCGGCCTGCGCCCCTGAGTAGACTCGGTAATCTAGAGCTGGCGAATCGAAAGCAAAATGCGATTGCCGTTAAACCGCAGCTCGTACTTGCGACCGCTAATGCGGTAGATCCAGGATTTGGCCCGGCGCTCGCTGGGCTCACCGCATTTACGCAGGATTTCGAAGTCGGTTGGGCCATGTCGTCCACCCCCGTGAATGAGGTGGGGACCGCAACGCATACTGGTCGAATGGGCAGAAGTCGACCAGGTCGCAGTTATTAGCAGTACAACAGTGGCGGTGCTGAGCTTCACGATCAGTCCTCCCCGTCCATGTTGTACTCAAGGTTCCTGAACAGAGCCATGCCATTGGGTACCACCACATCATCCCCATCGGTAATACCCTCAGCCAGTTGGCGCATAGGGGAGCGGATGAAAAACTCGCTGCCTCCCTGAAGGCCTTTGAATTCACCGGTGCCACCATTAAGCGTGAATCGACCTCGGCAGGCTGTCTCGCTGCCTCGACACTCGAAAGAACCAAAGGCATTGTCCTTGGGAGACAACACAATCACGCAATTGCCGGTCGCCGAGGTGCCTTCGGTTTTGAGATCGACATCCTGTTTAACGGAGCACTCCATAAACGCGTCATCAAGCACGCCATCTGAGGTCTCCATATAGAACACCCCCTCAATCATGCCCAGGAACTCCTGCCTCTCCATGCTTTACTGGAAAACACAACCATACCCCGACCAGCTAAGTACAGCATCAAGCTGACCAGATTCCTCGGCCGACGATACCGATGGCAGGGTCATAACAATAGACAGTACTAGCAGGCGAATAGACATCAACAGACTCCGGCGGTTTTTCAACCAGTATAGCCCAGGCACTGGTCAGCAGGCGTCGGGCAGGCAATAATCGATATCACAAAAACAACAATAAGCTGGCAGAGCACAACAATGAGTGACAAGACGCCCAATCACGAATCAAGCCCAATGGGCTGCCCGCACAGCCTGGAAGATGTTGACCTGTTCGGTCGGGGCGCTCAGGAGCACTGGTACGAAGCCTACCCCATCCTCCATGCGCAAGCGCCGGTAATAAGGCACGACGGTGAGGGGCCGGAGGTGTATATCCTGTCCTGCTATGAAGATATTGAGCGGGTAGTGAAGGATCCGGTGCGATATACACCCATTACCAGCATTACCGTGGCACAAATGCAGGCCATGCATGACCGAGGTGAAACTCCGCCCCAGGATCCATCGCGCTTTGATATTGCCCTGGAATCGATTCGCACCCTTAGACCAACGGTGGAGCTGTGGCGCTCACATCGTCAGGAGCTGACAGACCCCTGGGTGGGTCCTGGCGCCAAGCGCCATACGGCCATGATTACCGAGGTGGTTGATACGCTGATCAACAACTGGATAGAACGCGACGATGGCGATGGCGATGGCAAGGGCACGGTCGAGTTTATCGAGGAGTTTGCCCGCCCCTTGCCGCAGATTGTTATGGCCAGGGTGCTTGGCTTTCCGCTGGAGGATCTGGACAAGCTGGCTGCATGGGGCACGGCGCAGGTGATGCAATTTGTTTACGGTGAGGGCCCGCTGAACATCCTCAATCCTGAACTCGGCAGGGAGCAGGCAAAAGGTACTGCCGGCTTTGCCGACTACGTGATGGAACAGGTTGCCAGCCGGCGTCAGCAGCCACAAGAAGACATGATCAGCGCCCTGACCCAGGTGCACTACGAAGCACTCGACCGCAAGCTCACCGATGACGAAGTGGTTGGCATCGTCTACCTGATGGTTCTGGGCGGGCTTGAAACCACACAGTATGCGCTGGAAGAACAGGCACAATTACTGTGCGACGAACCCGCCCTGTTTCAACGGCTGAAATCGGAACCCGGCAAGATACGCGCTTTTACCGAGGAGGCCATGCGACTGCGGGCACCCACCCAGGGTCTGTCGACGCGCCTAACAACGAGGGAAGAGGTGTTCCAGGGCGTTACCGTACCTGAGGGTGCCTACCTGCATCTGCGCTTCGGCGCGGGGAACGTTGATCCGAAGCAGTACCAGTGCCCCTATCAACTTGATCTGGACCGAAAGGCACTGGGCAATCACCTGACTTTTTCACAGGGGCCCAGAACCTGCCCGGGGGCCGGCATATCCAGACTGGAACAGCAGATTGCATGGGAACACCTGTTCCAGCGGCTGCAGTCTCTGGAATACGCCGAAGGCAACAGTTTTGAACACCAGCCGGGCATTATGCTCGGCACCCTGAACCTGAAGCTGCGCTTCAGCGCCAGCTAGCGCTATTCAACAGCCCGTTCAACGGCACGCTGGTAGGCGGGCCGGGACATGCAGCGTTCGAGATAGGCGGCCAGGGTGGGGTAATTGTCGAGCTGGCCCAAAGCCGCACCCATATACACCACGAATGCAGTGCCGAAGTCGGCGCCACTGAGTTCGTCACCCAGAATGTAGGCATTGTCTCCCAGCTGGTTCACGATGTGGCCGTAGTGCAGCTCGATCCCGGGATCTGCTACCGCGTCCAGAACGGGTGCCGCATCGGGGCTGCGCAATGACACCATCTTGAACATCAATGGGGCAAATACCGAAGCCTCCGAGTAATGCAGCCACTGGGTGAATTTAGCCCAGGCTTCAAGATCAGTGCGCGGCGGTGACAGTCGGTTGTCAGCATCGTGTTTCTCCAGCAGGTAGCTGGTAATGGCACCCGACTCTGACAGCACCATGCCATCATCTTCGATCACCGGGGACTTGCCCAGGGGATGGATGTTCTTCAGCTCGGGCGGGGCAAGCATCGTCTCTGGGTTGCGCAGATATTCGATGACTTCATAGTCGATTTCCAGCTCTTCCATCAGCCAAACTGTGAAGATCGATCTGCCAATGCGCAGGTGATGAATTTTCAGCATCTGTACTACTCCTTTGTTTACATACCACCTGTGACATACAGGCACTGACCGGTAATCCAGGACGCCGCAGATGACGCCATGAACACCACCGCGGCACCGATATCATCGGGCGCGCCGATGCGCCCCAATGGCACACCCAGGGCACCCGCCTCGGGCGCTACCTGCTCTTCACTGAGCCCGGTCGACTCGTGGAAGTTCTGGGTAGATACGGGGCCGGGAGCAATTGCGTTCACCCTGATGCCCGGCGCCAGCTCCGCGGCAAGGGTTTCGGTGAGGCTGTTGGTCGCGGCCTTTGACGCGGCATAAGGGCCGTTTTTCTTTTGCGGACCCATGGCGGTGCGAGACGAAATATTAATGATGCTGCCGCCCTCTCCTATGTGCCGAGCCGCGGTTGTCGCACCCAGGAAGACCGCTTTCAGGTTAAGGTCGATCTGGGCATCCCAACGATCTTCAGGTGTTTTGGTGAGGTAGCGTGGTGTCGCATCAGGCAGCCCGCCGGCATTGTTGACCCAGATGTCAGGCGCTCCTAGAGACTCGGTGCAGGCCACCGCCAGTGATTCAAGCTGTTCTGCACTGGTGACGTCAGTCACCACCGCCAGTGCTTTGCGCCCGATGGCTTCAATCTCACCCACCACCTCATCAAGGTCGGATTGGGTGCGTGAGGCCACCGCGACATCTGCGCCCGCCTGTGCCAGACACAGGGCAATACCCCGGCCAATGCCTTTGCCAACACCTCACAATCGCAACCTTACATAGCAAACTAAAGCTATCCAGCACACCCATGACTTATACCCTTATCAAGCGGCCTGGCCGCGCACCGGTGTCTTCATCGTTCTGCCGGGTCTTTACGCCCGCCACAAAGGTATTCAGGTAACCCTGCGCGGACTGGAGGATACGACCGCCTCCAGCCGGCAGGTCGTGGTGAACACCCAGCTTACCCAGGCCCAGGCGCTGCAGATCGAACAGATTGATGTCCGCGCGCTTGCCAACCTGTAGAAGGCCACGGTCATTCATGCCAAACAGTGCCGCATTGGCACCGGTTTGCTTGTGCACAATCAGTTCAATAGGCAGTCGATCACCGCGGGTGCGATCGCGCACCCAGTGGGTCAGCTGATAGGTGGGACCCACCGCATCGAAGATCAGGTTAAGGTGGGCACCGGCATCGCTGAGACCAATCACCGTATTGTCGTGTGTGATCATGGTCTCCATCACGCTGAAGGTGCCATCGACAAAGTTGGCGCCGAGCAGGATCGCAAAACTGTTGCCGTCATCCTGAAGCAGGAAGTCATACATGAAGTCATCCACTTCCTTGCCCACCAGAGCTGCGCGGGCGGCGATGCATTCAGACATTTCGGGCTCGTAGTTCACAGGCTGTTCAATGGGAAACATGGCCCCCGCCGCCATGCCCAGCAGTTCATACAGGTTTGCCATAGTCCCGGGCTGATCCGGCGGCACATTCTCATCTGCCAGGATTGCGGCCTTAACCTCCGGCCGGTGCAACTCAGCCAGCATCTGCTCGAAGGGAAGCTTCTCCAGCTGCAGGAAAGTCTTGCGGCGCATAAACATGTGGTAGGACTTCAAGCTGGTAACAAAACCGATTGGCCGCGTGGCAATCTGCGGAATGATACTTAGCCCTTCGGCATTAGCCCGTTCCACAATATCAAGGCAGTTGCGCCACTGCTCCGGGCGATCCCCGTTCTGGGCCAGAGTGAAGGTACACTTGCGGCCGCTGGCGCGAGCCACTTCCGCAAAGAGTTCTACCTCCTGTTCAGTGGTGTATTTTTCGGGGCCCGCAAGTTCACCGACCACACCCGCAGGCACAGCCTGGAATACGCCTTTATTAATCTCACCCATGGCGCGGCCTATGGCGAGTAGCTCCTCCTTCTCTGCAAAGGTGCCAGGGATCGGTCGCCCCTGCACCGACCGATGCCCAATGGTGCGCGAGGTTGAAAATCCGAGCGAGCCGGCCTGCAATGCCTCGGCGACAATGTCACACATCTGCTGCAGGTCCTCGGCGGTCGCATCCTCATGACGCAGGGCCCGCTCTCCCATGACGTAATTGCGCACCGCGCTGTGCGGCACCTGGGTGCCCACATCCATGCTGTAGCGCCGGCTGTCCAGGTAATCCATGTATTCAGGGAAAGTCTCCCAATTACCCCACTCTATGCCCTCGTAAAGCGCGGTGCCGGGGATGTCCTCCACCCCTTCCATCAACTCGATCAGGCCCTGCTCATCACCGGGCCGTGCAGGCGCAAAACCCACACCGCAGTTGCCCATCACGATGCTGGTCACGCCGTGGCTAAAAGAAGGATCGAGGGTGTCATCCCAGCTGACCTGGCCATCAAAGTGTGTGTGCACGTCGACCCAGCCCGGTGTGGCATAGGCACCATCAGCATTAATGGTCTCGCGAGCATCACCACTCACCTTACCGACCTCGGCAATCAATCCATCCTTGATGCCGATATCCCCATTGAACGTATCGGCACCAGTGCCATCGACGATGGCGGCATTCTTAATCAGGTAGTCAAACATGCTCAAACTCCGTGGCTGGTAAACCCGCAATGGAAGCCATGCGGGATGTGGTGTTGCAAAGGCACTGACGCTATCTCATCAGACATGCTTTCGGCATCGAGAATCATCAGCTCCGATTTCTCCGTAGATGCATCATAGATCAGATGGAGCAGATAGCCATCGGCCTCATCGGAGTCCGGTGTTCGCGGCACGAAAATCGGCTCCGAGGTGTAGCGCCCGGACCCACAGTCGTACACTTTAGTATCGCCAGTAACGTGATCGATCCGCTGTAAAGCGTTATAGAAGCCAGGGGTTTCGTTTTCGCAGATGCCGACACTGTAGATGTAGCGTGACTTGCTGCCTGTCAGGCGCCAGTCCCACTGGGGAAACTCGCAGGGCAAGGCGCAGGGAAGCTCTTCAGAGGTATTGAACCCATTGTTGAGATTAAAGCGATAACGTCGCATCCAACCCGCTGACGGCCGCGGCTGGGTAAACAGGTTGCGCGAGAACTCCGTGCCACTGGCCCCCTGCTCTTCGTTAAACCCGACCACATCGATCACTAACTCGCCATTCTCTTCCCAGCAATTGGAGCTGTGCGCGTACATAAATGGCTCGACCTCAAAGGTTTTCACAAGACTGAAATCCTCCAGCGAGACCACATAGACCTTCATACCCTGATCGGCCTTGAAAGACATATTGCGATCGATGGTGTCCCGCGCCAGAACCACATCGAGCATATTGTCGAAAGTGACCGGCATCACCATAAACACCAGGTAGTTCTCGGTCATGGCGTTGTCGTGGCAGAACGCCATGCTGTCGACTTTCACCGTGCTGCGCCGGGCCAGCTGTCCGCGAGGATCAATCTGGTAGAGCGTGATGCGGGGCCCGGTCAGACCACCCCCCATACCGAAGTTAAAGTAATCACCGGTGCGCGGGTGCAACTTGCCGTGGGCACTGAAGGTATCCATGCCCTTGAGCTGACCGCCGAAATCCTCAGGGCCAATCGTAGCCAGCGAGTCAAAGTCCACCTGCCAGGGCAGTCCGCCCTCAAACAGGGTCAGTAGCTTGTCGCCGTGATAGACAATACTGGTATTAGCTGCATTGGCGGGCATGTGCAGGTTCTTGAAAAAACCACCCGGCGCATTGTGTCCAAAACTGCGATACTTCACCGCCTGCGCCGCGGTCTCATCAACATACTTAGGCGTCTTCACAAAGCTCGCCGCAAAGTCCACCTCGCCATTGGCAATCTTGAAGCGGGCGACGGCTCCGTCTCCGTCAAACCAATGACCGAAAGGCTTACCCGCCAGTTCATTGCGCGCAGGACCGGCGCGCAGGAAGGTGCCACGCAATCCATCCGGTATGGCGCCGCGAATCTGGTCCGCACCAATGCGATAGGCCAGATTGTCCTCCATGGTTCTAAACCCTGAGACGTGGGCCAGTAAGGGATCTTTAAAGGGAGCGTTCATAGAGGTGCACCTGCCAGGCTGATAGCCGTTCAGCATAGCACCACCAGCAAGGCGCTGGTTGCGCCCTGTAAACACGGGCTCGTGTCAGGCGCGCGTGTCTTTGGGAGATTCCATAACCACATAGGTGGTGATGGAATTCACCTGGGGTAGCGTGCCCAGCACGTCGGTATGGAACACCTTGTAAGCCGCCAGGTCAGCGACTTCGACCCGCAACAGGTATTCGAAAACACCGGTGATATTGTGACACTCCCGCACTTCCGGAGAGCCAATAATGGACTGCTCAAAGGCCTCCTGGGAGGCCTTGGTGTGATCGGAAAGCCCCACCGCGATATAGGCGGTGAATCCCAGCCCAAGCGCCGCATTGTTTAACTGGGCGCGATACCCAGCGATGACGCCAGTGCGCTCAAGCTCCTGCACGCGACGCAGGCATGCCGATGGGGACAAGCCCACACGCTCGGCCAGCTCTGTATTGGTGATACGGCCATTCCCCGTCAGCTCATGCAATATTCTGTTGCTTATTCGATCTAATTCGACCATATATTGCAAAAATACCCGCAAACCAAACAATAAGGCAAGCACCTTGCGGCACTGTTCCCGGATAATGCCCCGATGACACAGGACATGCTCACAGGTCTGGTGGTGTTCTCGATGGTGAGTTCGATCACCCCGGGGCCAAACAACCTCATGCTGATGGCCTCGGGAGCCAACTTCGGTTTTCGGCTGACCGTGCCGCACATGGCTGGCGTGGGGATCGGCTTTACCCTGATGATTATCCTGGTCGGTATAGGGTTGGTGCAGATATTCAACGCCTGGCCGGCCAGCTACGACCTACTCAGGATTGTCAGTGTGCTGTACCTGTTGTGGCTGGCCTGGAAAATAGCCAGCAGCGCCGGACTGGAGGACAGTGCCGAGGAGACCGGCGGCAAGCCGCTAACCTTTATTCAGGCGGCTTTGTTCCAGTGGGTAAATCCAAAAGCCTGGACCATGGCGCTGACCGCCCTGTCGGCCTATTCAGCATCAACATCTTTTATGTCGGTACTGCTGGTGGCCTTGGTGTTCGGCCTGATCAACCTGCCCTGCGTCAGTTTGTGGACAGTATTAGGCCAGCAAATCCGACTATTGCTGACCAGCCAACGTCGGCTGGTCGCCTTTAATGTCACAATGGCAATACTGTTGGTGGGATCCCTATACCCGGTACTGCAGTCACTGCCCGCCTGAGCGCTAGCGAATTTCCACCTGGCAGGTCGTACACAGCACACTGGCACTGGGCTCACTTAGATCGCGAAACAATGACATCCCCGCCTCCAGCGCCGAGCCAATATCGCGATAAGTTTCAGGCAGCTCAATACCCACAGTGCCGGAAAACTGCTGCAGCAACAGGAACACCGGTGAAGGCTGATCCACCACGTAGTTGACCTGGTAATTACCGAGGCCTGCGGTTTCGGCAACCGCGGCGACCACTTGCTCAAGATCTCCGATCTCATCCACCAGCCCAAGCTCCAGCGCCCGCGGTGCCAGCCAGATCCTGCCCCCGGCGATGGAGCGAATATAGTCAGGTTCGCGCTCGCGATCGGTAGCCACCGAGGTCACAAAGCGCTCATAAGCACTGCTGGCCCAACGGGCAAACACCGCGTCCAGGTCTTCATCAACTGGCAGAACCGGCCCCCAGCCCGCATGCCTTGAGGTGGCCACACCGTCAAAATGCACGCCAATATGATCAAGCGCATTCTCAAAGGTAGGGAATGCCACCGCCACACCAATGGAGCCGGTCAGGGTGGTGGATTCAGCATAGATGCGATCAGCGGGTGTGCTCACCCAAACACCACCGGAAGCCGCCACATCGCCCATGGACACATACACGGGCAGATCTTTACGCTGTGCCGCCATCAGCTCATCGCGAATGATGTCACTGGCAATGATGGAGCCACCCGGGCTGTTCACACGCAGCACCAGTGCCTTGGTGGCATCGTCCTCATAGGCCTGTCGAATCAGGCGAGCGATATCATCGGAGCCGGCAACGCCGGGGCCCTGAGCACCTTCCTGTATCGCGCCCTGCACAAACACAACCGCAACTTCATCCGCCGAAGTACTGCTGTCTTCCAACTGGGCGAAATAGGCATCAGAACCAATATGCGGATAAGTCTCGCGCTCAGCCTCTTCATCGCGACCAAATCGTTCGATCATCATGGCGCGCAGCCCCGGAAAGCTGAGCGTGCCGTCAATCACTCCATTATCCAAAGCAAATGCCAGGTTGTCATAGCCCGCCTCGGCGATCAGGGGCATAGGTTCGAGATCCGCCATTTGCTGAAACAGTTCTGGCTCGAGGTTTCGTCCCGCGGCCATCACATCGATAAAAGCCTGCCACACCGGGCCATAATACTCCTCTCGCTGACGGCGATCGGGCTCGGACATGTCATCCCGGGTAAAGCCCTCAACAGCCGACTTGTAGTCGCCCTGGGAATAGTTGTGCACCGTGATCTTCAGCTTCTCTGTGAGTTCGCGCACGTAGTCGCGATAGCTGCCAAGACCGGAGAGCGCAACGGAACCAGATTGATGCACGTAGATCTCGTCCGCCTGGGCCGCCATCAGGTAGGAGGCTGTGCCCATGCGATCACTGAAGGCGATAACCGGCTTATCGCCTTCGCTCAGTTTGCGAAGCTCTTCCGCGATAAGCAGCGCGGTACTGGGACCGGCGAACCCCGCATTACTGAAATCAACCAGCACCCCCGCCAGGGTGTCATCCGCCGCTGCTGCACGAATCACTTTTACAAGATCCCGGGTCTGGACCTGGTTGCTCTCAGGCATGCTGAAGGGGAAATTAAAATCCTGTGGGTAGATTTCCTGGTCGACCACCAGACCCTCGGGAGCAAGAATAAGCACCTTGCCCTCGGGATCTATCGGCTGCGGCACCTGACGGGAAATCGTTACGACAACCACCACCACGTAAACCAGCAGACCCAGGGTCAACAGATTAATGGTCCAGACTCTCAGGGCCGTCAGGAAGCGACCTATCGCTGCGAACAAGGCTTTCATGGAAACACCATTTTCAAATTTCTCTAATCATAGCAACTGCTGATCAGTTGCCACACCGACTAATCCGGACGAATCCGATACTGCGACAGCTGCTGGTAGCATTCGTTCATACGCTCAGCCAGTTCGCGATGTTCCGGCGCCAGTTGGGGGTTTCGCTCCAGGTAGGGTGCAAAGCCGGTTGATTCGTCGACCGCGTGATACCAATGGTCTGCCCAAACACCATCGCTGGAGCGACGCCCAGGCGGCCAAGTCAGCATGTAGTCACTGTGGCGGGGGATCTGCCAGTGATCGCAGAGCTGGCCCAGAATATGGGCCGGGTTTTTCAGCACATCGTTGGAATCAATGACCAGGGGGCGCTCACCACTTATCTGCGTGATTTCGTCAAACAATGCCAGCTGGCGCACGATCCCGATTGCATCTTCAGAGACAGTGGGCATCTTCTGCAGGTAGGAGGCAATGATCTCGGCGGGGTCGCGGATAAGAAAACAGTGCAACAGGCCTTCGCACCAGCTCATATCCATGGCCACCGGCATGTGGTGGGTCATGTGCTTCTGGTAGAACAGCCCGCTCGCCACAGGGTCAACGCTGAGTTGGCGTATAACCTCCCCCCGCTCACAACTCTGGGCCTGCAGAATTGCCTCGCGACAGGGATGATCGAGACCGGTCTCACTCAGATAGCAGGCGTAGAAAGGCTCATCGACCACGCTGCAGTCTGGGCGATTTTCCCAGCTACGCATCATCGCCGTTGATATATTGCGCGGCCCGGACCACATGGCAATGCGATGTGTCACGCTCAGCTCTCCGTGCAGCTGCGCTCAATCAATTCGCGATAAAGCGTTTGCAGACGATCGGTCATCGGCCCCCGCTTGCCCTCGCCAATCTGGCGCCCATCGATATCCACCACCGGGGTCAGCCCAGCAAAAGTGCCAGTGACAAATGCCTCTTCTGCACCATAGGCCTGCATCAGGGAGAAGTTCTTCTCATAGACTGGGATGCCATTGTCCTTACAGACATTCACGATGTTCCGGCGAGTAATGCCATCCAGGCAGTAGTCACCGCTGGACGTCCAGACCTCACCCTCGCGAACGATAAAGAAGTGCGTTGAGTTACACGTGGCTACATGACCGTGGGGATCGAGCATCAAGGCCTCGTCATAACCCGCCTTGGCCGCTTGAATGCAGCCAAAGATGCAATTCAGCTTGGAGTGGCTGTTGATACGCGGGTCCTGCACATCGGCATAGCCGCGCCGCACATAGACTGTATAAAGACGAATACCCCGGTCATTGAGCCCGGGGTCCGGCATTTTGTATTCGGGAATAATGACAATGGTCGGCCCGGAGATCGTGACCACAGGGTCCTGGTAAGGGGTAGATTTGATGCCGCGCGACACCATCAGCCGGATATGAACATGGTCCTGCATCTCGTTGGCTTCAAGCGTGTCGTAGAGTCGCTGACTCAAATCATCCCGGCTCATTCCCATATCCAGGTCCAGCGCAGCCGCACCTTCCCAGAGCTGTTTCAGGTGGCGATCGAGAAACGGAATCCTGCCTTTATGGACTCGCAGGCCCTCCCAGATGCCGTCGCCGAGAATAAAGCCGCTGTCGAACACAGACACGGTGGCCTGAGCACGAGGGACCAGATCGCCATTAATGTTAATCAGGATATTTTCGTTGCGCTCATCCTGCTGGTAAGTGTGTGTGCTAGCCATGGCAGCCCCCTTCGGAAAAGGCCGCCAGTGTAACGCCAGACCCTGTCCCGGTCACTGTGCTAGCCTAGTGAAATGCGCACTCCAATATTACTCTTCTTCCTGATGCTCAGCTCAACGCTGAGTGCCTCCGAGTAGAGGCTGGACAGCCTGCTGGCCGATCACTGGCAGCGCTCTATGCAGGAAAAAGTGTTTTTCCGCATGGATATGGATGCCTGGCGGTTTTCCGGCTCACTGGCGGACATGTCAGAGGAAGGTATACAGCGAAGGCGCCTGTTCAACACAGCCATGCTTCGACGCGCGAACAGCGTCGACCCGGAACGACTCTCGGATGAGGACCGCGTCTCCTGGCATATTTTTCGGTTCGAGCGCGAAACCGAACGTGACAGCTATCGACAGCCCGGCCGTTTCTATCAGTTCACCAACCGCAACGGCTGGCATACCTACTTTGCCAATGCACCGGCCAATATGTCTTTCCTGGGTGCTGAAGATCTGGACAACTACCTGAACAGCCTGGCGGACTTCCCGCGCTTTAATGACGAGCATATTGCGCTGCTTCGCGCAGGCGTCGCTGCCGGTCACACCCAGTTTTGCACCTCCATGAAGGGCTTCGAGCAATCGATTGCAGCGCACGTGGTCCAGAACCCACAGGACAGCGTGTTTTTCCAGCCCTTCAAAGTACTGCCAGCTGGTCTCGAGAAAACAGAAGCCGAACGCTTGCAACAGCGTGCCAGGGAACTGATCACTGCCGCTATCGTACCGGCCTACCAGCAACTGCTGGACTTCTATCAGCGGGAGTATGCGCCCAACTGCCGCCGCGAAGAAGCTATCAGCAGCACCCCCGGTGGTCGGGACTATTACAACTACCTGGTTCGCTTCTACACCACCACGGACGACAGCCCGGAGCAAATTCACCAGCTGGGACTGAGCGAAGTGGCACGCATTCGCAAAGAAATGCAGCGGGCAATGGAGCAGGCTGGATTTAGTGGCAGTTTTGCTGAGTTCCTCCAGTTTCTGCGCACCGACCCGCGCTTCTACGCCACTACGGCAGAGGACTTGTTGGAAAAAGCCTCCCGCATTGCCAAGCGCATGGACGGCCAGCTACCCAGGCTATTCGCTCGCCTGCCGCGTCTGCCCTACGATATCCAGGAAATACCCGCCAGTGTTGCAGAGAAAACAACCGGCGCCTTCTATGCGCCAGCACCCGGGGATGGCCGCACGCCAGGCAGCTATTACGTCAACACCTCGCTGCTGCCCAGCCGCCCACTCTATACCCTGGAAGCACTGACCTTCCATGAGGCCGCGCCGGGGCATCATCTGCAAATGGCCCTAGCGCTCGAGAACGATGTTCCGGATTTTCGCCGTTTCCTTTATTACTCTGCCTTCGGAGAGGGCTGGGCACTTTATGCTGAGAGTCTTGGCTTAGAGGCGGGGTTTTATACTGATCCCTACAGTAACTTTGGTCGACTGACTTACGAAATGTGGCGCGCCTGTCGCCTGGTAGTTGATACCGGCATACACGCCTTCGGCTGGTCGCGCCAGCAAGCTATCGATTACATGGCGGAACGAACTGCGCTGAGCATTCACGAGGTCACGGCTGAAATCGATCGTTATATCACCTGGCCTGCGCAAGCCCTGTCTTACAAGCTGGGTGAGCTGAGAATCAAAGCGCTGCGTGAAGCAGCAAGCCAGCGCATGGGAGAGAACTTTGACCTGCGCAAATTCCACGACCAGATCCTGGCCAATGGTTCAGTGCCTATTGCCGTACTTGAATCCCTGGTCGGCGAATGGATAGAGGCTGGCACCCCCTAGCCACCAGCGGCGATCCAGGCTTGAACGCGCTGGCGCAGGCGCGGTAACTCCATGGAGCCACCCGTGGTAATCAGGTCATGAAAGGACCGCGGATCAAACTCATCCCCCAGCGCCGTGCGGGCTTCTTTGCGCATATCAAGAATCTCCAGCATGCCCAGTTTGTAGGCCAGCGCCTGACCGGGCCAGGCCATGTAGCGTTCAACTTCTGCGGTGACAGAAATTTCAGGTCGCCCACTCATGCGCATGCCGTACTCAATCGCTTTTTCGCGGCTCCAGCGCTGGTGATGAAGCCCGGTATCCAGCACCAATCGAATGGAGCGCCACAATTCGGCCTGCAAGCGCCCCAGGTCACCAAATGGATCCTCATCGTAGACACCCATCTCTGCAGCCAGCTGCTCTGAATAGAGGGCCCAACCCTCACTGAACTCGGAGATGGACAAAGTGCGTCGCAACAGCGGCTGTGAACCCTGGTTTGTGGCAATCGCGATTTGCAGATGATGCCCCGGGGAAGTCTCGTGGTAGGTAAGCATATTCAAGGAGAACCGCGCGCGTTCTTCCATGTTGCGCAGATTGATATGGAAGATGCCGGGGCGCGAACCGTCCAATGCTGGTCGAGAGTAAGTACCTCCGGGAGCACTGTCCTGCACCAGTACGGGAAAGGCACGAATCTCAACCGTTTGTTCGGGCAATACGCCAAACTGCGTTGGAAGCTGCTCATTGATTTCAGCCACCAGCAGGTTGAGATCATCCAGCAACTGGGCGCGACCCTCTTCGCTGTCGGGATACAACTGGTCCGGACGGCGCGCCAGCTGGTTCATGCGCTCGCCAACGGAACCCTCGATTAAGCCCTCGCTACGCAGGAGAGCGTCCATTTCCGCGATGATGCGCTCCACTTCGCGCAGACCCAGTGCGTGAATATCTGCGGGGTCCATGCGGGAGCCGGCCTCGCTGTATATGGCATGTCGGTAAAAGGCATCCCCCTCGGGCAGCGCCCACAGACCATCGCCGGCCGAGGCCTGCTGCATCGTGCCCTGAACGGCGTCAATCACGCCCTGAAACGCTGGATAAACAGTCTGCTGCAGTATCCGCGCCGCCTCGGTGACCATCGGCCCCGCTACTTCTACCTCGACATTCGCCTTGGCCAGGCGCTCCTCCAGGCTGGTTACCAACGGATGTTCCAGCGGTACCGGCGCGATATAGCCCTGCAACCAGAGCAGTGCTTTCTCGCGCAGAACCAGCGGCGGCATCCAGCCCGCCTCATAGTCCTGGACAAACTTATCCCGCACCTGTTGCGACAACGGCTCAAGAGCCTGCAATCGGCGCAGGTAATGCCGGGCATCAGTCTGAGAGTTGATTGCCACATAATCTGTCATTGAGTCTGTGACCCACCGCAATGGATGGCGAATCTGGTTGATCACATAAGCGCGGTGCCGACCCAGGTGGTTTATAAAGCCGTGGGGAATGTCGGTAGCGCCGGAGTAACGCCGATAGGCATCGCCCAGAACATCCAGGGTCAGCTGATCGACATCGCTGTTGCCCAGTGTGCTCAGCTCATTCTGCATGCCCGCCACAGTCTTCCGCCACAGGGCCATTCCATCTGGCCCATAATCACCGATCAGGCTCGCAAATGGCGCACCCACTTCTGACATCGTGAGGCCAAAGCGTGAGGCGCGAATCGGACGCAGTTGCATCATCTGCTGGGCGTGCTGCTCAAGAACCGCACTATCGGTCGGGGACTGATTGACTTGAGGGGCATCAGCACTGCCGCTACAAGCACTGACAAGTACCAGGGGTAATAGCTTTTTCATGAGTCTATTTATACACCAGCGCCGGAGAGCTTAGATAGCCTGCACTCTCGATTGCGCCGCGGTGCTGCTACACTAGCGTGCTAATCCAAAAATAAGGAGAAAAGGAATGACAGGAAGACTGGCCGGCAAAAGCGCTGTTGTAACTGGAGCTGCTAGCGGCATCGGTGAAGGCACCGCACGTCGCTTTATCGAAGAAGGGGCGCAAGTTGTAATAGCGGATCTGCAGCAGGATAAGGGTGAAGCACTGGCAGCAGAACTGGGCGATGCGGCGCGATTCATACGTTGTGACGTTACCCAGGAGTCTGATATTGCCGCCGCCGTCGACCTGGCCGTGAGTGAATTTGGTCGACTGGATGTGATGGTGAATAATGCCGGTATCGTGGGCGCAGTAGGCCCAATCAAGGACACCCCTATCGAAGCCTGGGACAGCACCATCAACGTACTGCTGCGCGGCGTATTCCTTGGCAGTAAGCACGCCGCTCGCGTGATGATGGAGCAAGGTTCCGGCTCAATCCTGTCCATTGCCAGCACCGCCGGTGTGATCGGTGGTTTGGGTCCACACGTGTACACAGCCGCCAAGCATGGCGTGGTCGGGCTGACCAAGTCAGTCGCATCAGAGCTTTGCAAATATGGGATTCGGGTTAACTGTGTCGCGCCCGGAAACACCGCCACCGCAATGACAGCTGACGTGGTCGCCCAGGATCACGAAAACCTGGATGCGGTCACCGCGGCGATTGCCGAGGGCTCGATGCTAGGCATCGCCGGAAAACCCTCTGATATCGCGAATGCGCTGCTGTATCTCGCCAGCGACGAGGCTCGCTACGTTACCGGCCACACCCTGGTGGTTGACGCCGGGCAGACAACCGGCGGTATGGTCTCAGGCTTTCACGAACACCCCACCGACGTGATTCGCGAAGCGGGCAATCGGGGCACCTGATATGGCCAGCAGCCACCAGCAACAGTTACTGGCATTGGCTAAGGCGATGGAGGCCTCCGTCATCGGCCAGCAGAGCGTGGTACAGGCGCTACTGATCGGGCTTTTGTGTAACGGCAATGTCATGCTGGAAGGCCTTCCTGGTACCGCCAAAACCCGCTCCATTAAAACCCTGGCTTCTGTGCTTCAGGCTGAACTGGGGCGTATTCAGTTTACCCCCGACCTGTTGCCCTCTGATGTCACCGGCAATGAGGTCTATCAGGAGGTAAATGGCAAACCGGTGCTGACTTTCCAGCAAGGCCCGATATTCAACAACCTGGTGCTGGCCGACGAGATCAATCGCGCTCCGGCAAAGGTGCAATCGGCCCTGCTGGAGGCCATGGAAGAACGCCAGGTCACTGTTGCC
This sequence comes from Halieaceae bacterium, assembly GCA_963921335.3. Taxonomy (GTDB): domain Bacteria; phylum Pseudomonadota; class Gammaproteobacteria; order Pseudomonadales; family Halieaceae; genus CAWUFC02. The sequence goes on from CAWUFC020000001.1 coordinate 209,046, forward strand.
GGCAAAACCTATCCGCTGCCGGAATTGTTTATGGTACTGGCGACACAGAACCCGATTGAACAGGAAGGCACTTACCCCCTGCCGGAAGCCCAGATGGATCGCTTCCTGCTGAAGATCAATGTCGACTATCCAGGCGATGACGCAGAACTGGCGATTGTAAGGCTGGTTCATGGCGAAGAGGCACAAAGCCCGACAGCAGCGACTCAGGTCTCTCAGGATGTTGTACTTAAGGCAAGGGAGGAAGTGCGGCAGATACACATTGCCGAGAACGTGGAGCAATACCTGGTGGATCTGGTCATGGCAACCCGCGAGCCCGCCCGCTACAGCGAAGAGCTAGCCAGTTGGATTCAAATTGGTTGCAGCCCTCGGGCCAGCATTGGCCTGCATCGCGCGGCCCGGGCGCAAGCCTGGTTGAGTGGCAAAGACTATGTCGATCCCGATGACGTACGCTCAGTGCTGCACCCAGTGCTTCGGCATCGACTGATCCTCAGTTACGATGCCATGGCCGACAATATCGGCGCCGATGAGGTGCTCGACGAAGTGCTTCAACAGGTCGCGGTTGGCTGAACCATGGCGCCGGGCTCGAGAGAGGGCATGGACCCGCGCATTCACACCGATACCAACAGCCTGTTCCGGCTGCGGCATGACGCACGCGGTTTCTCCTTGCTGCCCCAACAACCCATGGCCAGCCTGCTCAGCGGCCGCAAGCGGTCCCGCTTGAGGGGTCGGGGTCTGGACTTTGAAGAACTGAGACACTACAGACCCGGCGACGATATTCGCACGATGGACTGGCGTGTCACCAATCGCACCGGCAAACCCCACGTGCGGGTGTATACCGAAGAGCGTGACCGCCCGGTGGTGTTCATTGTTGATCAGCGTCTCTCTATGTTCTTCGGTAGTCACAGCAAAATGAAGTCAGTGGTTGCCGCTGAGCTCGCCGCCCTAGGCGCATGGCGAGTGCTAGACCAGGGTGATAGGGTCGGTGCCATCCTGTTCTCAGACCATGAGATAAGGCAGCTGCGGCCCAAACGCGGCCAGCGCGGCATTATGAATATGCTGTCTCAGCTCTGCACCATGAACCAGGCGCTCGATATCAGCGATCGCCAGCGCGATGCCCCGGGACAACTGGCGGAAGTGATTGCACTGGCTGAACGGATGGCGGGACACGATTACCTGATGGTGCTGGTATCAGATTTTGCGGGATGGAATGAGCAATGCCTGGCGGGCATCCGCCGCATGGCACAGCATAACGACTTGATTGCCGGCCTGGTGTTCGACCCGCTCGAAGGCGATATATCAACTGCGACAGACCTGGTGGTCAGTGATGGCGAATTCCAGATGCAACTGCAACCTCAGCACAAAGCTCTGGCATCTCGTTTCCAGGAGGCCGCTTTATCGGAACTGAGCGCCCTTCGAGCCGACCTGAGCAAGCACAGCATACCGGTGCTGGCCATTAATACCATCGATCCAGTGGCAGCTCAGCTGCGCCAACTGTTGGGGCGATTTGGTCATGATGCCTGAGCTGCCTGACCTACCTGAGGTATTCGGCAACTACAGCCTGCGGGCGCTCGAGGAAATCGCAGCGCCAGAGTCGATCAGCTGGTTTCCAACAACTGTTGGCTGGCAGTTGCTAGGCCTATTTGCGCTGGCTCTGCTCTGCCGAAAAGCCTGGTTGGGTGTGCGGCACTGGCAACAAAATCGCTACCGCGGCGAGGCCCATGCGGCACTGGCAGAGGTAGCTAATGAGGCACCCTCGTCAATTCAGCTGGCGGCGGTAAACCGCATTATGAAATCAACGGCGCTACAAGCGTTCCAGCGCAGGGATATCGCCAGGCTCAGCGGTCACAATTGGCTACAGTGGCTCAATGCCAATGGCGGTGGTGCCCGGTTCAGCGACGAGAGTTCGAATTTATTGGGGGTTGGCCAGTACCAGTTGGCGACGAACATTAGCGACGCCCAGTGGCGGGAGCTGATGACCGAGTGTAGTGAATGGATCAGTCGTCACCCGGGGCCCGGCGATGCTTGAGTTTGCCGCACCAGGCTGGTTTTTGCTGCTGCCTGTACCGATGGTCCTGCGACTACTCCCTGCATTCAGGCACCGACGCGATTCCATCAAGGTCCCCTTTTTTACCAGGCTACTGGCGGTCACAGAGGAGAAACCTGAAACCGGTGCGGTGATACTCAATCGTAATCGCATACAGGCGGTCCTGGTGGTGTTCTCCTGGCTCTGCCTGGTGATTGCCGCAGCACGGCCCGAGTGGGTCGGTGCACCTATTGAGCAAAGTAAGTCGGCGCGTGACCTGATGGTGGCGGTAGATTTGTCGGGATCGATGCAGGCTCAGGATTTCACTCGAGCAGACGGCGAACAGATTGATCGCCTTGAGGCCGTCAAACTGGTATTGAACGAACTCGCCACCCAACGCCAGCACGACCGGCTAGGCCTGATCGTGTTTGGAAATGCCCCCTATCTGCAGGCGCCCTTCACCGATGACCACGAAACCTGGCGGAGCCTACTGGAGGAGACCGAAATCGGCATGGCCGGGCAAAGCACGGTCTTCGGCGATGCCATCGGTCTGGCGATACACCTCTTTGAAGAGAGCGAAACCAGGAATCGCGTGCTGATCATGCTCACTGATGGCAATGACACTGGCAGCAAGGTGCCTCCGGTGGATGCCGCCCGGGTAGCCAGCGCCTACGATATCCGCATCTATACCATCGCCATTGGTGACCCAGCGACTGTAGGCGAGGAAGCCCTGGATCTGGATACCCTGGCAAGGGTTGCCGAAATCACCGATGGGCAGTACTACCAGGCCATCGACCGACAACAGCTGCTGGCTGCTTACAGTGCCATTGCAGCACTCGAGCCGGATGTCTTTGATACCAGCAGCTTTCGCCCCCGCCACAGCGTGCATCACATCCCGATTGCAGCGTCTGTAATTCTGTACCTGATCTACCACCTGTTGGGTGCAGCCCTGGGATACCGGAGGCAGCATGCCTAGCCTTGCTGTACTGGAACACTTCCATTTTCTCCGACCTTGGTGGGCGCTGGCCCTACTGCCGGTTGCCATTACCATTACCCTGCAGTGGTGGCGCAGCGACGAGAGCCGCGGTTGGAATAACGTGATTGCCCCACACCTGCTCGAGGCACTGCGGGTTCGTCAATCTGGTGGACGCTGGTTTAACCCGGTCAGCCTGAGCCTTGTGGTGATGCTGCTGATGATCACTATTCTGATGGGGCCCAGCTGGCGCCAGCAGCCCTCCCCTTTGTCCAAAGACGAGGCTGCCCTGGTACTGCTGCTGGATATATCCAGCTCAATGAGCCAGTCCGATGTACAGCCTTCCCGTTTGCAGCGCGCCAAGCAAAAAATCACCGACTTGCTGGAGACGCGCCAAGGTGCGCGCACCGCACTCATCGGTTTTTCCGGCTCTGCCCACATCGTGCTGCCGCTTACCAATGACAGCCAGATCCTGTCACAGTACCTGAGCGCACTGCGCCCGGAAATTATGCCCCGCAACGGCAAATTCCCGGAGTACGCCCTGCCCCTGGTCGATCGTATCGCCCCAGAACCGGGTTTACCCACCACCGTGGTACTGATCACGGACGGTGTCTCAGCAAGCAGTGCGGCGGATTTCGCCAGCTACTTCTCAAGCAGGCCCCACCAGCTATTGGTGTGGGGAATTGGAAGCAATACGGTGGAGGAAGGCCAGATTCCACTGGAGCATGAAGCACTGAAACAATTGGCGAGCGGCGCTGGCGGCCGCTACATCGACCTCAGTCTGGACAAGAGCGATATTGGTTTAATTGCGAGGCGCATAGCATCTCACTACGTGGTCATCGATGATGAAGCCATCCCCTGGCTGGATAGCGGTTACTGGCTGGTGTTACCAACCCTGGCCCTGTTTGCCCTGTGGTTTCGAAAGGGCTGGACCTTGCAGTGGGCCCTACCCGCGTTGCTGGTATTGAGCATGGGATCACCACAGGCCCGGGCCGACAGCAACTGGTTTGCAGATCTTTGGTTGACACCCGACCAGCAGGGGCGCCTGCTGCTGCAACAAGGTCACTACCGCGAAGCCGCAGAACGATTCAGAGATCCGATCTGGAAAGCCACCGCCTACTACTATGCCCAGGATTTCAAACTGGCGGCGGAGTACTTCTCCAGGGTTGATAGCGAGACCGCGCGCTTCAATCGCGCCAACGCCCTGGCCCATCGCCGTGATTATTTGCCAGCCCTGCGCCAGTACGAGCTGATACTGGGTGATAACCCTGAACATGAGGGAGCCCGCAATAATCGCGATATCGTGCAAGCCCTGGTGGACGAGATCAACCGAATCAGCGCCTCACAGGCCGACGAGATGGGCAAGCCGGATGGCTCCAGGGAATTGGGCGAGGATGACCCTCAGGCGGCGGATGGCGCTGAGCGCCAGACTTTCGTACTTGAGCAACAACAGCAGTTTTCCGCTGACGAGATACTGCAAGACCCCGCAGTCAACGCCATGTGGTTGCGCAGCGTGCAAAAAGACGCCTCAGGCTTCCTCGCCATTAAATTCTCTATGCAATTGGATGAAGCAAACCAGGAGGCTGCAAAGCCTGATCAAGAGGGGAACCCACCTTGAGAGCCCTGCTGATCCTGTTGCTGCTTGTTTCCTGCCAGGTTGCCGCCTCTACGCCTAAGACTCTGGTTGAGCGCGGCGAGTTGCGAATTAAAGCCTGGCTCAATGCAGAACAACAATTCGTTGTAGGCCAACAGGTCGATCTGACTATCGAAGTCGCTACTCGCACCTGGTTTACCGGAGGCACCCGAATAAAAATACCAGAGGTGAACAACCTGGTGGTGTTACAACGGGACGCCTTTGCCGCCAACCTCAACCTGCGGGAGCAGGGCCAGACCTGGGTGGCGCAGCGCTGGTCACTGCAACTATACCCACAGCAGGCAGGCATATACCTGTTGCCGTCCATCGCACTCACCGTTAGCGTCAATGACGGCAGCGGCAGCAGCGTCAAGGGCGAGCTTGAAACTGATGAACTGGGCTTTGAGGCAGTGATCCCCGAGGCCATGAGCAACGCTGAACAGTGGTTGGCCGCCCCCGTGTTCGAAGTCAGTGAAGAGCTGGATCGCCCGCTCGAGGGACTCAATGCTGGTGATGCCATACGCAGGAACATCACCTTCCGGGCGGAAAAACTCACAGCGATGATGCTGCCTTCGGTCGAAGCCGCGGCACCAGATGGCCTCGCGGCCTATCAGGAGCTACCGAAGCTGACTGATAAGAGTAATCGGGGGAAAGCGTCTGCCGAACGCCGCGAGGAAATAGTTTACGTGGTGGAGCGAGAGGGCCAGTACCTGCTACCTGAGCTGTCATTTCACTGGTGGAACACCGCAAGCCAGCAGGCAGAGCTGATCGTATTGCCCGTGCTGAAGATCGACGCAGGCCATCCGACCAGCGCACCCGGTCAAACCAATCTCAGCGATAAGCAGCAGACCTTTGATGTTGGCACTGCGTCAAGGCTCTACCTGCCGTTGGCAGCCATCGCACTGTGCATTCTAATGCTGCTCTGGTTTAAGACGCGCAGCAATAGCCCTGACGGCATTCTGCGGCGCGCCAACCGCTCACTGCTTAAGGGGAACTATGCAGTCGCCGGGCAACTGCTTTACGCGTGGTTGGCACGGCGGGAATTTGATCGGGACGGGCTCAGACTTCGCGATCAGCTCTCAGGTGAGGGCAATGACAGCGCACTGGATGCAACGATGAACCGCATTTACGGTGAATCCGACGGACAGTCACTGACGGGCTTGCCGCTGCGCAAAAAAGAGCCGGCGCAAACCCGCACACGGCTGTCGGCGTTTTCTCGACCCAACGCCCTGGAACTCAACCCCGGAAATAGTTCTGGGGCACGAAAGGCATCGGCGCCACGGTGACCGGCAACATCTTGCCGCGCACATCCACCTGCAGCTCGACACCCTGTTTGGCGAGTTCGGTGCTCACGTAAGCCATGGCAATCGGCCGCTCCAGCGTCGCGGAGTAAGCGCCTGATGTGACCAGTCCAACTTCCTGGCTTGAGTCATCCAGTACACGCTGTCCTTCTCTGACCGGCCTTTTGCCCTGAACCAGGAGGCCGACGCGCCGACGAGTGGCACCCTCCTGACGCTGCTTGAAAATGCTCTCTGCGCCGGGGAAACCACCGGCGCGCGCTCCGTCCACTCGCCGGGCTGCACCAATACTCCACATCAGCACCGCTTCTACCGGCGTGGTGTGCTCGTCCAATTCGTGACCATACAAGCACAGGCCCGCTTCGAGGCGCAAAGAATCGCGCGCACCCAGGCCAACCGGGCTGACCAGCTCACTGGCGAGCAATTTGCGGGCCACCGCTTCTGCTTGCGCAGCCGGTACCGATAACTCAAAACCGTCTTCTCCGGTGTAACCCGAGCAAGTCACGTAGATCGCTTCACCTTCAAGCTCCGCTGCCATGCCCTGCATAAACTGGAGCCCTGCCAATGCGGGGATCAATTCACTCAACACCGCGCGTGCGGCTGGCCCCTGCAGCGCCATCAACGCCTGGTTTTCCTGGACGGTCACTTGAGGGCCTTGCAACGCCGCTTTGATGTAGGCGATATCGGCGTCTTTGCAGGCCGCATTCACCACTAAGAAAAACTTCTCTTCGCCAAGCCTGGTGACGATTAAATCATCCCTGACACCACCGGCGTCGTTAGTAAGCAGGCTATAAACGGAATGGTTCTCTGGCAGTGCTTCCAAATCCGCAGGTAGCAGGGCTTCCAGTCCCGCAGTTGTTCCATGACCTTCCACGATGACCTGGCCCATGTGCGACACATCGAACAAACCCGCGGCGCTGCGGGTATGGAGGTGCTCTTGAATAATGCCGCCAGCATACTGGACGGGCATGTCGTATCCGGCAAAAGGCACCATTTTGGCACCGAGTTCCAAGTGCAGCTGGTGTAGTGGCGTGGTCAGCATTTTTGATCTCCCGAAAGTGAGGCGGCCACTCTAGCTCGGCCCCGAGTACGGGGCAAGCCAATGCTACAATGGGCCATGCATTCAACAATCAGCCTCATTGGTATGCCCGGTGCCGGTAAGTCCACAGTCGGAGTGGTGCTGGCGAAACAACTTGGCCTGAATTTCGTCGATAGCGACCTTCTGATACAAGTCAAGCACGGTCGCACGCTGCAGGACATTCTCGACACAACGGACTACCTGCATCTGCGCAGTCTCGAAGAAGAGGTGCTGCTGGAGATGTCGCTACATCAAACTCTGGTGGCAACTGGAGGCAGCGCTGTCTACAGTGATGCGGGCATGAAACGTCTGGCGGCGGCGGGCCCGATTGTGTTTATCGATGTCAGCCTGACCGAGATTCAAAATCGCATCACCAACGAATCCCAGCGAGGTATCGCGCGACCACCGGGCATGGATCTGGAAGCACTATATGCTGAGCGTCGCCCGCTCTATCAGCGCTGGGCCAGCGTGACCGTGCCCGCGGCCGCACAGACCTCGGTGGAGCACAGTGCCAGCTACATCGCAGACCAACTCGCCTGATTCACGCGTTTTTAGCTCCAACACAGTTTGGGCACCATAGCCTTTGAGCGTCAGTTCACCCAATTCCTGCATCGGCCAGTATTGCTGTATTTCATTACGTGCAGCCAGCGATAGCAGCAACTGGCCCGGCCGTGCCTGCCCCTGGATGCGGCTGGCAACATTGACTGTGTCACCCCAGATATCAAAAGCGTAGCGGCTGCGACCAATAACGCCCGCCAATAGCGGGCCGCTGTGCAGACCCACTCGCAGCGGCAAAGCCTCGCCATATCTGTCGCCGACCTCAGCAGCGAGTTGCCCCAGGGATGCCGCAAAAGCCAGGCAGCGATCGGCATGATCGGGCACCGCTGATACCGAACCTGAAGCCGCCAGATAGGCATCGCCGATGGTTTTTATTTTTTCCAGCTCGAGGCGCCGGGCCTGCTCATCAAAGGCACTGAACAGCTAATTCAACAGGGCCAGTAAGCGACGTGATGAATGACGCCTGCCCAGGTCAGAGAAATTCACCAGATCAGCGAAGACAACACTGGCCTGATCCGCCTGCCGATAGGGCAAGTGATGGGGTTGCCGCTCCAGTTGCCGCGCCACACTGTATGGCAGTGTGTTGTAAAGCAGGTCTCGGCTGCGGCTTTGTTCACGAAGAAGCTTGAGCTGCTGAAGATACAGGTAACGATTGGCCCGGTTAAGCCTGGACAGCGCCAGTGCAGCGAGCAAATTGGCCGGCACCAGGTAGCTGTGGGCGACCCATCCTCCAATTTTGCCCAGCTGTGTGCCTACACTGATCCAAAACATGAGAGTGCACAGCACGCCACACATCAGGGCCAGCCGGAATCGCGCCGGTGAAAACGCATAGATCCCGATCACGAGCAGCAGTATCGCCCCCTGCGGGTTAGCAGGGGAGGCGCGCAATCGCAGCAGGTCCACGTAACAGAAGCACACCATCAGCAAAGCCAGGCTGTGTAATGCATCGCGATGCGTATAACGTGTGAGACGCGGACTCAGCCAAATCGCCAGGCCACCGGCAAGCAGGATCAGCACCCGGTGTTGAAACAAGGCCAGGCCGCGATTCTGCAAAAACACGTCGACCGCACCGTAGGCACAGAAAAACAGCAGCGCCAACAACCAGATCAGCCGAATCTGGGCGGTCTCTTGCTGCGCACGGCCCTCACGATAATCGCGCTCCAGCGCGTTATCGCAGAATTCACCACTGAGCCTGGAGATCGCTTCCTGGTTTGTCATATTCCAGCTTCCCTGCTGACGACTCGATCAGGCTAGCACGGTGACAGATCGAAAAGACGGACGTCAGAAACATGTCAAAACATGTCAGTGACATGGCCTGACATCATGGAAACAGTCTACAACCCAGCAAAACCGGGGCATCAAGCTTGGCAAGCTTCTTGCTCTATTCAAGGTAGGAGTGAATCCTGCAGTGACAGCGCTGGCGGGGAAGCCCAGGTATGCAGGGACGCATGCGGCTGTCATCCAGGGACGGAACCTGCAGATTCACTCCGGTTTTACCTCCCGGCTTTCGACAAAAATTTTTTATCGATAGGCCAATTAATTTTTGATTTACAGCCCCCTGTCTCTGGGAGATATTCGCCTCAGTGGAGGTGAGTGAAATTCACGGAGAGCTGTGATGGGACAACGCCCCCAAGAACCTGAGCTTAACGACGGCATCGAAGATTTGTTTGAGCCGGCCATCGGCGACGCCATGGAAGAGGCACTGGACGACGCGCCTGCTACGAGCAGCAAGAGTCGCCTGGCCGCCCTGCGTCGACGCGCTGAAGCCCGGCTGGAAGACAAGCGCATGCGGGACGAGCTCAGCTTCATCGATCTGGACTGGGAAGAAGCTTAAGACTCCAGGATCAGGTTAAGACCTCGGGTATCCTGGCCCGGAGGGTCTTGCCGCCTAAATTTCCAGGCCTTCAAAACTGTCGAGCACTGACTCTATCAATTCGGCCTTGTCAGAATTCATGCGGTAAGCAGCATGTATACGACGCTTGAAAGAAGGTGCCTCTGCGACCCGGTAAAACGCTTACGTGTGGATTTCACCAATGTTGGCGGCAGATAGGCCGCCCCGCCGTTTTCAATAATAAATTCGCGCGCCGACTGGCCGATGTTGGTGCGTAACACCGGTGTCACCCGCTCACCAAACCGCTTGGCGTGAAAACGGGCAAAAGCACTGCCCCAGTCGGCGTACACATAGTCCTGGCTGATGGCATCCGCCAGGGTCTGGCGGCTACGCCGGCTGTACAAATGAAGTTTCAGCTCCCCCAGTGCGCGCAAACGAAACTCGGGCAAGCTGGGCGGGTCGTAGGTGATGGCGATATCTAAGGTGCGATCCATCAACATTTTGATCGCACTCTCGGGCACGTGTCCCTCGGTTCGAATAGCTACGTCAGGCATCTCCTGATGCAAGCGCTGCAGGCGCTCCTGCAGCGCCATGCTCCACATACCCGAACGCACACCAATGTAGATCTGGCTGCTTTGCTGAGTATCCAGGGCAACATCCTGCTGCGCCCGCGCCCAGGCCAGCAGCACGGTCTCGGCGTGCGCTACCAGCCGTTCGCCGTCACCGGTGAGCTGGATATTGTTGCGACTGCGGGCAAACAGGGTCACGCCAAGCAACTGTTCCAACTGTCGAATGCGGGCACTGACCGCTGCCTGGGTGACATAGAGATTGTCTGCCGCCTTGCCAAAATGGCGAGTGCGGCGAACCTCCAGGAACGTTTTAAGCAGCTCGATGTCCAGGGCGACACCTCCTGCTGGCGACTTTGACCCAAATGGGCAGGCAGGGCAAGACTGTGAACGTGATCACAGTTGCCCAAACGAGCACAGCGCTTTTTGTGACATGTCTCACAAACGCTTTTTTGGGTGCTGGAGGAATCGCGCGCGCGAGCCGAAAATTGGGGTGTAATGACGTTTTCGAGGTCCTGTCATGAAAAATATGATCATCAGCATTCCCGCATCCATTATCGTTGGCCTTCTGGTCGGCAAGCTGGTGCTGAGCTGCCTGCATATGCCGGTAACCGCAGCGTATATGGCCACAGCTGTGATTTTCAGCTGCCTGCTGCTGATTCGTCGCCCGACCTTCGAACTGGTTTTTATCGGCATTGTCGCCCTGCTCGCAGAGGCAAACCTGCGTGGCATAGGCAGCTTTCGAGTCGCTGAAGACCTGCTGCTGGCCATTATCCTCACCGTGATCTTGCTGCCAACGGCCCTGAATGTGATGGGCATGGACAATCCTTTCGGTCGCTCTGCCAGCATGTGAATCCTGCCGTCTTTTGGCTATAGTGGGGTAAACCATAACGAGGTGTGATCCTTGCAGCGACCAGTCTGGCTTTTCAGCATGGACTCGGATCAGTTCAACGCCCCACCCACAACCACAGCCGCACTGACTGCCTATTTCCGCCACAACGGACGCAGCTCTGCAGCCACGGATATTGAACTGGTTCATTTTCGCAATAGCGAAGATATAGAGACCTGGCTCGCCCAGTGGCACGAACAGGAACGGCAGACTGCCCTCTACGCTCTGCATGAAGGGATTCGCCCGGTTATCGGGTTCAGCTTTTACACCTGGAATGCCGCCGAGTTTTTAGAACTGCTGGCTGAGCTTAAACAGAGCCTGCCCGACCTGCTGGCTATCGCTGGTGGACCCCATGTTCAGCAAGCAGAAGACTACCTTGGCACTGACCCCATCGACCTGGTTATTCTGGGGGAAGGTGAAATCACCTTTTGTGAGCTGCTCGACGCCAGTGGCCCGGAGCAATGGCCCGACATTCCCGGACTGGCATTTCTCGATGAGGCTGGCGAACTTCAGCGCAGCCCCGAGCGCGAACGAGCCAGGGATCTGGACCAGTTTCCTTCACCGCTGGAAGTTCTGGAACTGACCGATGCCAATGGCGAACCCCTGTATGAATCGATCTCCTACGAAACCAGCCGTGGCTGCCCCTTCCGCTGCGCTTTTTGCGAATGGGGCACAGGGGCTATCGGCGGCAAAATGTACCAGTGGTCCATGGAACGCATTCGCGCGGACTGGGAGACTATCGCAGCGGCGGGCATCAAGGATCTGTGGCTAGCAGATTCGAACTTTGGCGCCCTCAAGCAGGATATGGAAAAGGCCGAGATCATTGTCGACCTGAAGCAGCGCACCGGCCTGCCTGTGTCGTTCGCTACATCCTGGTCCAAGAAGCACAGTCGACAGGTGCAGTCGATCGCCCTGCTGCTGCACCAGCACAAACTGCTGCCCCACTATCAGCTGGCATTACAGACCCTGACGCCCGAAGCGCTGAAGTTGAGCAACCGCCAGAACATGAGCTCAAACCAATATGAACCCATTGCCCGGCATATGTCTGCCGAGGGCGTACCCATTGCCGCAGAACTGATCTGGGGGCTACCCGGGGACAACTTGCCCAGCTTTGAAGAAAACCTGGACACCCTGCTGGCCACCTTCCCCAATATCAACATCTTTGGTTACACCCTGTTACCGGGCACTGAGTTTTACCGGCGCCGGGAAGAGTACCGCATCGAAACCATACCCGTGGCCGGCTACGGCAAGGCCAAGGGTGAGTATGTCGTGGGCTGTCATACTTTTGATCGCAAGCAGGGTGAAGAGGGCTACTTCCTGATCTCTGCGCACATTCTGCTGGTACATGGGCACATCATGCCAACGACGGTACGCTGGCTGGCACTGCAGGGTGTTGCACCGGTCTCTCCCCTGCTGCGACTGATACTGCGCGCGCTGCTAGAACATTTCGCTGCCGCTTCGCTGGACTGCGAAGATCGCATGGCCGTTTACGAGCAGCGCGACGATCTCTACTTGCGCTGTCTGAAAGAGCCCAACAAACTCTATGAGCTGCTGCAAGACATCACTGAACAGTGGCTGATTCAACACGATGTCGAGCCCGGGCTGCGCGAACAGGCAAGACGGGTTCTGGCATTGGATGCCGAGCTGTCACCCCGCTGGGGTGAGGAATGCCGGCGCCAACTCAGCTTCAATTTTTCAGCCAGCCAGGTTCACAAGGCACTGGCAGCCATGGAATTGCCGGCAGCGGAACTGTTTGACGGCAATCAGGAGTCTCTCACCATTCTTACACCGGGCGGTGTCGGCGAGCTCTTGCTGGTTGCAGATGGCGGCAGCTGGATGAAGGGCGAGATTCTTGCAGAGGAGCTGGGCCAGCCTGTATTGCTGGCAAGCGCCTAGCTTTCAGCGGTACTGATCAAGCAGGGCCAGCAGCCTAGCCTCAGCCTGATCGTATATTTCTGGCCCCAATTCAGTGCGAAGCGGGCGATCTTCGGGCTCATCCTGTAGTTGAACCAGCAGCTCATCAGCCCAGCGCAGGCGCGCTGCCAATTGATCAATCATCAGGTAAATCAGCGCGCCGCTGTATGGCGCCGCTGAGGATTCCCCAAGTTCTTCCCGGTTCTGCAGCATGCCTCGCACTGCCCGCAGAGCCTCCTCGCAGTCCTCTATTGCTTCCTGCCTTGCCTGCGCCAGCATACGCTGTGCTGCACTGAGGTCGAGGCTGTCGGCGAAGGCGAGACGCACCAGCAGCTCATATTCAAACCGAAAACGGGAGGCCTCTTGCTGTGACAGCCACTCATCCAATGCGGCATTACCCGCATCAGTGATGGTGTAAACAGTACGTTTGCGAGCGCCGTTTGCCTCCCTGCGAGCCTCAACAAAACCGCGCTTCAGCAATAGCTTGGGTTCGCTGTAAAGATGGCTTTCCGCACGCGGCCAGACTGCGCGCAGCACCGAGTTGCGCATGAACTGGGTCAGCTCATAAGCAGACCAGGGCTGACGCCTGAGAAGCCCCAACAGGGCAAAGGACGTCGTGGTCAATTTAGGTAAGGGTTTGTCTGCCAAGGTGGCTCCCACGTGCATGAACAGCACCAGCAAGATATAGAAAGGCTGCCATGGTGACAAGCGCAACGCTTGAGGCCGAGGACGCAATCGCCTATAAAGGTTGGGTTACAGGAGATTCCAATGCCCGAAGTAAAACGTGAAGTAAAACCCATTGAAGTCAACTACATCTGCGACAGCTGCGAGAAAGGCATGATGGAGGCCGTGGGCGAGATGGACCCTGAGACAGGTGAGTGGGAACACCGCTGCCTGATTTGCGATGCGCGCCAGACTTTCAAATGGCATCGCTACCCGCGCATTGTGCACATCGCGCTGGACGAGTCGCTCTAGTCCCTGCCCCTGACCTGCAGCTCATCCGGACGATAACAGCCGCGTTCGGTAATCAACCTTGAAACCAGTCGGGCCGGAGTGACATCGAATGCCGGGTTCGCAGCCGGACTGAGCGCCGGAGACAGACTGACCCGCTGGGATTTACCCTCCGCATCCATACCGGTCACATGCGTCAGCTCGTCGGCTGCGCGCTCTTCGATGGGGATGTGGTCCGGGTGCTCGCAATCCCAGTCGATCGTGGATTCAGGAAGAGCTACATAAAACGGGATGCCATTGTCATGGGCCGCCACGGCCTTGAGGTAGGTGCCAATCTTGTTGCAGACATCACCGCTGGCCAGGGTTCGGTCGCTGCCTACTATACAAGCGTCCACCTGCCCGGTGCTGAGCAGGTGCCCACAGGCATTGTCAGCGACCAGGGTATGAGAAATACCAGCCTGCGCCAGTTCCCAGGCGGTCAGGGCGGAACCCTGGTTGCGAGGCCGGGTTTCACTGACCCAGACGTGAATATCGATACCTTCACGCGCCGCCAGATAGATGGGCGCCAGTGCCGTTCCCCATTGCACGGTGGCCAGCGAGCCGGCATTGCAGTGTGTCATCACCGACAGTGATCGCCCGGCTGCAGAATCGGCTAATTCACGCAGTAGATGCAATCCCTGCTCGCCAATAGCGAGACAGCTGTTTGCGTCTTCGTCGGCGATAGCCTGGGCCTCTGCAAAAGCGACATCGACCATTTGCGCAGGCGCAATCCCTTTCAAGGCCACATCCATCCGATCCAGGGCCCAGCGCAGGTTGACCGCGGTTGGACGCGTCGCCAGCAGTGCACTTCGATAAGAGTGTTGAGCATCATCGGAAGTATCTTTTTGGAGAGACAGGGCCATCCCAAAGGCAGCAGTTACCCCAATTAAGGGAGCGCCACGCACGCGCATGGATACGATGGCCTCACAGACATCTTCCAGATCTGACAGCTCTCGCCATACAAACTGATGAGGCAAAAGAGTCTGGTCAATAACTTCCAGACGCCGTGCCGAAGCGTCAAAACGCAGGCTGGGAACAGGCTCGCTAATGAGCAGACACCTCGGCCTGGCCCTCTGCCTTTACCTCGGCCTGCCAGTCGAAAACATTCTTCTCAATGAACACGAAAGCAAACAGCCAAAGGAACGCATCCCAAAAATCGAGGAAGCTGCCGGCATAGCCCCAGTAAATGGCCGCCACAAGCAGGATGCCGTAGAGCACGAGCTTGATGCTGCGATTAAACCTGATGAGCCAGTCTTCTTCGCTGCGGCGTAGTTGCAGGCGAACATCCACCTCAAGAATAAACACCACCACCAGCCAGGCACCCGCGTTCCAGACATCAGTCC
Organism: Halieaceae bacterium; assembly: GCA_963921335.3. Classification (GTDB taxonomy): domain Bacteria; phylum Pseudomonadota; class Gammaproteobacteria; order Pseudomonadales; family Halieaceae; genus CAWUFC02. The sequence continues at coordinate 224,142 of CAWUFC020000001.1, forward strand.
AGGCCAGCCACCGGGCGCCCTGCAGGGCATCGGGCAGAGCCAGAATCTGGTAAACGGTTAACTGCACAAGTCCCTCGCCTAACTGGGCGCAGCTCGCGGCGTCGAGGGTCTGGTAGTCGTCCAGATCAACTAACAGTGACCATTGTGCGGGACCTGCTGCACAGGTAGCCGCCACATTGACTGGAACGGCCTGGTAGAGGAACAACAGCTCGTTAATGTAGCCGTAAAAGGCATAGCAGATAAACAGGTAGCAACCGATACGAATGCCATGCAAAGCACGCTTGGTCCAGCCCCGAATCTGTTCGTCGGGAATGACCGAGGTCTCCAGCTCGAACAGCAACAGCAGCACGATCCAGGCCACCGTATCAATCGTGGCAGAGAACACCTGGCCAAGATCGGCTTCGCTGAGATCGCCGCCATAGGTGTGTTCAAGTGCCAGCAGCTCCTCCTGCAGAAACAGGAAGGCGTTGTACATCAACAACAGGTAGACCGCGTACTTAAGCGCGGTAAACCAACTGAACCTGGTGTGCGGGGATGCCGCTGAAGACATAGCCGTTCTCGTCAGACGTTAAGTAACAGGTATTCACGCTCCCAAGAGCTGATGACCTGATTGAACTCCTCAAACTCGTCTAGCTTAACCGCAGAATAGGCGCGCAGAAACAGCTCGCCAAAAATATCCACCAGTTCCGGCACCGCCTGCAACAGACGCAGGCCCTCCTCCAGGGTGCGGGCGACTTCAACCGACTCCTCATTGGCGGTACCCGCATGAGGTTCGGTAGGTTTCAGGCCCAGCTTCATGCCCAGGTAGCCGGAGGCCAGGCTGGCAGCGATCGCCAGGTAGGGGTTGGCATCAGCACCGGGAAAGCGATTTTCGACCCGCGTGCCTGCGGGTGAGCTCTCGGGCACCCGGAATGCGGTGGTGCGATTATCGTGGCCCCAGTTCAGGTTGATCGGCGCCGAAATGTCCGGTGCCAGCCTGCGATATGAGTTTACATTGGGCGCATAAAAGCTGATCAGGTTTGGCGTGAACTGCTGTAAACCGGCGATATAGGACAGGAAGCGCGCATTGTGATTGCCCTCGGCGTCCACAAACACGTTCTCACCCGTCTCGATATCGACCACGCTCTGATGGATATGCAGGGCACTGCCCGGCTCGTTCTGCATCGGCTTGGCCATAAATGTGGCGTACATATCGTGCTTATGCGCGGTCTCGCGGACTGTGCGTTTGAAAACAAACACCTCGTCTGCCAGAGCCAGTGCATCACCGTGGAGAAAATTAATCTCCATTTGTGCAGCACCGTTCTCGTGAATGAGCGTGTCCACATTCAGCCCCTGAGCCTCTGCGAAGTCATACATGTCTTCGACAAAATCCTCGAATTCGGCAACTGCGTCGATACTGTAAGACTGGCGCGAGGATTCAGAGCGACCGGAGCGACCGACCGGGGGTTCCAGCTCGTTGTCGGGCTCGATGTTTTTCTTGACCAGATAAAACTCGACCTCAGGAGCCACTACAGGCTTAAGGCCGTCTTCTTCATAGAGCTTGAGAACACGCTTGAGCACGTTGCGAGTAGACAGAGGATGGGGATCACCGGCCATGGTGTAGCAATCGTGAATAATCTGGGCCGTGGGCTCGCGACCCCAGGGCACCAGGCGCACGGTTTCCGGGTCTGGACGCAATACCATGTCAGCATCAGTAGGCTCGACAAAGTCCCAATGATCGTCACAGTACTCCCCGGTCACGGTCTGTACCAGAATACTTTCGGGCAGACGCGGCTCCCCCATGCTGAGGAACTGTGCGGCGGGAATAAACTTGCCCCGGGCATTGCCTGTCAGGTCGGGCACCATTGCCTCGATCTCTGAGATTTTGTTGTCTTGTAACCACTGTTTGATATCGGCCATATGCTGATACTCAGTTACCAAAACGTTGATTATTGCAGAAAACCGAATTATTATTCAACTTTAAATCCGAAGCATTATTCGACTAATTATGTTAGATGGACATATCGATTCCTACTATGCGGCCTCCGCAAACCGCCAGCTGAGCTTTCCCAAACTCGAAGGTGACCTGGACGTGGACGTATGCATTATCGGTGGCGGCTATACCGGACTGAGTTCAGCGATTCACCTGGCGCAACGCGGTTACTCTGTCGCATTGCTAGAAGCGGAGCGCGTTGGCTGGGGGGCATCTGGTCGCAACGGCGGGCACTGCAGCACAGGGCAGCGTGCCGACCAGGATGAACTGGAAGACATGCTGGGCATGGATCACGCGCGCCAGCTTTATTCACTGGGCCTGGAAGCAGTGGACCTGGTCTGTGAGTTGATAAACCAGTTCGACATTGACTGCGACCTGAAGAGCGGCGACCTGCACGTCGCCAGCAAACAGTCTCACGTCGACGACCTGAAAGAGTATGGCGAGAAACTGGTACGTGAGTATCAACAGGACGTGACTTTCTACGACCGCAAGGAGCTGGAACAGCTCACCAGCAGCCGACGCTACCACGCCGGCCTTTACAGCCCCTCCGGACGCCACTTGCACCCTTTGAATTATGCGCTGGGTCTGGCAGCTGCGGCTGACAAGCTTGGTGTCAAAATTTTTGAGAACACGCGCGCACTGAAGTATCAGGACGGCGGCAAAGTCGCTGTCAGCTCTGAATACGGCGAGGTTCGCGCCGATTACCTGGTGCTGGGCTGCAACGGTTATCTGGAGAATCTGGCCCCGAAGGCTGCCGGACAAATTATGCCCATCAACAACTATGTGCTGGCCACAGAACCTCTGCCCGACGATGTGGCCAGTGCATTGATTAGCAATGATGCCTGCATGTCTGACACGTTCTTTGTGATCAATTACTGGAAACTGTCCGGCGACAACCGGCTGCTGTTCGGTGGTGGCGAGTCTTATACCAAACGATTCCCCAGTGACATGAAAAGCTTTGTGCGCAAGTACATGCTGCGCACCTACCCCGAGCTGGAGAACACGCGTATAGATTACGCCTGGGGGGGCACACTGGCGATTACCCTGAATCGCATGCCCGCCTTCGGCAAGCTAGGCCCCAATGTTTTTTACGCGCACGGCTACTCGGGCCACGGCGTGCCCATAGCTACTCTCGCTGGTAAACTGATCGGTGAAGCCGTATCAGGTACGGCAGAACGCTTTGACATCATGGCGTCGGTGCCCACACCCCGTTTCCCCGGCGGAACGCTGCTGAGATGGCCTGGCCTGGTGGCGGGAATGGCATGGTATGCCATGCTGGACAGGCTTTGATTCATGGTTCAACACCGTATTCAGCAGCGTAAGCAGAAGCTGGGGCAAAAGCGCCAGCCGGTGCAACAGCGTTCTAGGCAGCGGCGCGATGAAATCGTAGCAGCTACAGCCACCCTTCTGGATCAGGTAGGGTTTGATGACCTGACGACCACCCTGATTGCCAGGGAGCTGGGCATTTCAGTCGGCTCGCTGTATCACTATTTCCCTCACAAGCAGGCCATTCTGCATGCGATGGGTGAACACTGGCTGGCAGAGTATGACCAGGCTTTGCAGACGCTCTCTGAGATGGATCTAGAAAACATGGCACTGGCCGATTTTGTGGCAAGCACGATCGACAAGATTGGGCGGGTTTATCAGCAGCAAAAAGGCTTGTTTCCCCTGGTGCAGGCCATGTACGCCGTACCCGAATTGCGCGATCTGGATGAACAACACGATGAACTGGTGATCAAGTATTTAAGCGGTATGCTGACCCGCCTGCAGGTAGGCAGCAATCAACCGGAGCGCCAGCGACTGTCCCGCCTGCTATTGGAGATGTCCCACGCACTGTTCATTACCATTAGCGAGCAGGGCGTAGCCAGGGCGCGAAAATCCAAAGCCGATTTGGAGGCGTTGTGCCTGAGCTTACTGCAGCGACATACTTAGTTTGAAACGTAGCGCTGCCGCAGTTGCAAGAAGGGTTTCTCGATAAAGCGGTAGCTGAATGTCGAAAGTAAGCAAACGATCGGGAAGACCAGCAATGCTGTATTTAGGCTGGCCTGGACAGCTGCAGTTGACCCTTCAAAACTAACAAGCCATCCCGCTTCTCCCAGCTGGCGGATCACGATTGAGTGCAACAAGTATACGGAGTAGCTGACCACTCCCAGCTGGCATAAAGGGTTGGCGAAGTAAGCCGGTATACGCCTTGAAATGGATAGGTACCCCAAGAGCAATGCCGCCCATACCACCGCTTCTATCAGGGGAAACAAAAACCGCAGCGGGCCGTTGTACCAGAACCAGCCATTCTGGTTGGCAAACCAGACCAATACCAGCATCACAACAAGGGTAATGCCAAAGACCATGTCCCAGCGCAGCCCCGGCACGAACCCGCGCGCATAGAATAGCGCCGCCAGCATGCCCAGAAGAAACTGGTCGGCACGCCCGAGAATGGTGGAGTAAGTCAGGTTCACCATATTGAAGTCAGGTTGGTATAGCGAAAATCGCAAAGCCAATATCACAACCAAAAGCATCAACAACCACATCATGCCCCAGCGCAGCACACCGACCATGATCAGTGGAAAAATCAGGTAAAACTGCCACTCTAATGCCAGCGCCCAGAACAGCCCAGTGTAAGGGGAGATGTTAATACTGCCTTCAAGGTTGGCCATAAAAAACAAGGTTTTGAACAGCCCCAACCACTCAAACCTATCTGGATGCAGCAATAAAGCCACTGCCAATAGCAGCAGCATCAGTGGATAGGTTCTTAGAAAGCGGTTAAACAGGAAACGGCCATAAGCCGGCACCTTGCCACCGCAGGCCAGAGTGAAGATAAAACCGCTGATCACCATAAAGAAGGACACTGCGATATAGCCCTCCAGCAGTAAGGCATGTAATAGATTGTCCGCCACTATCCAGGCCTTATCTGGCTTTTCTTCTGGGCCTGACAAGAATGGCGTCAGCTGATAGCTGCCATGGAAAAACATAACAAGCACAGCTGCCAAACCACGCAGCTGATCCAACGCTGGAAGATAGGCGGTATTACTGCTTTGCACGGGAGTAGTAAGCCCGCCCCATGGCTCCGGCCATTTCATCAACACGAGCGGCCGAGCTAGCTGACACTTTATGATCACCCCGCCCGCCTCGAGCAAAAAAGCTAACGCCTGAGTGCTCCGTGAACAAATTCGGGGGATTCATTTCTAGAAATTCTTCATCTTTGCGCATGTATTCGATACGAGTGTGAGCCAGTACTTTGTCAAACTCCGACTCGGTGAGTGCTTCCCGCAGGTGCTCTGCTAGTCGCCGAAGTCCGTTTGCTGGCTCAGCCAGCAAATCCTCATAACGTAGCACCAGTATATTACTGTGCCGCTGGGCAGCCGTCCGCCAGCTCTCTACATGACTATGCCAGTTGCCAAAAAACATCTCATCACCCAAATACCAATCCAGCAGTTGCTCGGTTTTAGGACAGAATGGACCATAAAGCTGCTGCATGTAGTCCCGCACACTGGCAAAACAATTCACGGGGTCTCGCATGACATAAACATAACGAGCCTGCGCATGAATGGGGCAGAGACCTGCTGGTAAATGAGTCTTAATGATCCGCTTCGCTGACCCGCCATGGCCTGAGAGTTCCGCGAGGGCTACACCCGAATCTGCCTCCAGCCAACTGCTCAGAGCCTGCAGATGGCCATCGCCATTAAAGTCTCCTTCACCCCTGGTTAATAACTGGTACACAATTTGCTGCATCCAGGTGGTTCCGCTCTTCATGGGCGTCGCCACAATGATGTCGCCGTCCAGCGCTTGATAGTCCAGAGCCACCGCCATACTCTCGCTAGAGCAAACGCCGCGAGGGACTGAAATACCCTGTATCTCCACAGATTGAATTTTGCGAGCCGCAGGAATGACTCGCACCAGCAACTGCACCACTGGAACCAAAATTATGCCGTGAGCACGGATAAGCCGGCGTAGGCGCCGGCGCCGGGGGAGCGGTGCCAAGAAATAGGCACGGCCATTACAATGGCGCTGCTCCCAACTTTGGTACAACGACAGGTAGATCAGCAACAAAAACGGGATGATTAACAACCAGTAGAGGCTCATACTTTGCCTCTGGAAAGCCTTCTGCGCACAGGTAGATAGAGCGCTGCAACAATCAGACTCCAGAATAAGATAAGTGGGCTTTGCAGAACCTGTTGCAGGGTAAAAGGCAGAATCAAACTCAACAACCAGATAATCGCAAAGCAGATCAGCAAGGTCATAGAAAAGCGGATCGCAAGCTGTAGGGTCAGAACCAGGCTACGGAGCGAATAATGCTGCACTAGCCGCTCCTTGCGTAGATCGGAACTGTAGCGATGACGCATCACCCACGAGGCGCGCAGCAAGACACCGAGTAGTGAGCGAGCGCAGTCGATGATACCCAGTCTCTTTACAGATTCGATGAATAGGACGCTCAATACCAGGCCGAGCAAACTTTGAAGCGCCAGTGACACCGGCGCTACTTAGCTCTTGCCGGTATCGGCAGAGTCCGCCTCGTCGGCAGAGAGTTCTGAGTCCTCCGAGGACTGCCGAATACCGGTATACCAGCGCTTAAGGGGATACCAGAAAAATCCGACCACGGCTAAAGCCAGTGCACCTACCGCACCAAGGAAAATACCAAAGGCACCAAGCCCAGAACCAGGGCCGATATAGGCCAGCGCCTGTGGTGCTGCTAAGACCAGCAGCATACCCAAAACGTTAGAAGATATAAGCTTATTCATAGGCACTATTCTAACAGAGCTCAGCCAGGCCCGGCACATGCAGCACGGGCTTCCACAAAGAACTGCGGCGTGAATCTGGCCGGCAAACGTTGCGCTTCTTCAATCAACCCCGGTTTTCCAGCACGGGTTTCAAACTGGTACTGCTAGAGAATTTTCCCGGCGGTATCTACTTCGAACACTCGACTTCCGGTGGGTTCGCTCAGCAACACCGTGTCGGGACTCAGCCACTGGTGTTTGCCCATAATACTGGCATAAAAAGGCTGCTCCTCCGTGCCTTCAAACCAGACATCGATCTGCCCCGTGTTGAAATCACCAATTACTATACGGCTACTGCCTTTTGAGGCATCTGCCACCACGTGGTTGTTATCGTAGACTGACACGCGGTGAGCGTCGATGAAATCTGGATCATGCTGACGCACAAAGCCTCCAGTCCACTGGGCTTTCAGCTGCCACTTGTTGTCGAACACCAGCACCGCGTTTACGTTACGCAGCGAGATCATCACATCGCCGAGCTCGAAGAATCCGGATTCTTCGGAGTCATAACTCTCAACGTCGTTCAGATGCAGAGTATCGCCCCCGGTAATAGTCTTAAAGGAGCCTGTGCCCTGCAGGTATAAGAGCCCTTGCAGCTCATTGTCGACCAGCAACTTCATCACAGAGACCTCTTCGAGGATCTCACCCTCTGGGGACACTCTGATAATAGTGGGCTCAATAAAAGGGGCGTTGTAGTTCGGATAGAGTGTTGAATCGGCGGCGTGATTGATTTGGCCGGACACCCACAGCTCGCCATCAGAGTTGACGTGAATAGAGTGGTGGGTTCGGTAGGGTAAACGCCATACCACATCATTGCAGGCATTAAGCCGCATTAAGCCAAGATGCTCAAAATTGAATACCAAATCGCCATTGGGCATGACCACGGCGCCATGAATGTGCGTGCCTGGCTGTCGCTTTGGAATGGCCGTCGCGGGCAAGTGCTGCGCATTAGGCCATAGGCTGTGCCAGTCTATAGACCAGGCCTGCACGATACTGGCATCACTGTCGAGCACTTCGACACGCAACAACTTGTCTTTGGCTGTTATTAGCGTGAGACCACGCTCACCGCTAGACTGCACCATTGCCGGTGCGCTATTGAGGCGAGGCTTTAGAAGCTGCGCATCTTCATCAACGTTTAGCTCATGCCACTGTTGCAGTGATGTGCGTGCCACACCGGCATGAAACCAGCCCTTTTCCCAGGCCACCATGCCATAGCACACCGAGAAAAATATCAGCGAAAAGTAGAACAGTATTTTTGGCAGGCGCTCTTCCTGCCCTGCTTTGGGTTCACTCATGGCAGCAGTATATCTAATCGCGCCACGTACGCACCTTGTTCAAGTAAGGGAAAAAGCGGTCTTTCTGGCGATTTACCGGGCTCTCAACAAGATGATATGAGGCAGCTGAAAACAGCAATGTAGTGGCAAAACAAAGCGAAACCATAGCTGCGCTTGCCACAGGAATATCCAGCTGAAGACGATCCACCATAACCAACACAAAACCAATCAATGGCAGATGCAAGAGGTAGGCAGAATAAGAAAGTCGCCCCATGTAACGCATGGGGGCGCTATCAAAAAGCCATGGCAACAAGCGCCCCTGCGTCAAGCAGGAGAGAAATAGCACCGCTGTAATGTTTAGGAGCGTGTAACCCTATACCACCTGACTACCCCCTTCCAGGTACAGGGGGTACCAAAAAGCAGAAGTGTTCGGAGCCTCGGCACGCTGATAATTCCAGTATCCCGCACCAAGGGTCAGTAGCAAGGCCAGGAAAAAGTGCCAGGGACGGGCTTGGAAGTTGGTGATACCCAATAATCCACCGATGGCAAAGGCGTCAATATGGGACGTGGGTAACAGGTAAACAGACTCTGCCAAATGATCCCCTTTTATAATCCCGGGCAATATCAACAGGGTTACATACCGCAACAATGGTCCGGCAAGGGCTAAAGCTAGTAACAAACTGCGCAGGCGCTCAGGTGGACAGTAGAAAATAACCAGCGGCCAAATCAGGTAGAACTGCTCTTCCACGCATAACGACCAAAGATGAACGATCATAATACGCTTTTCGGTCAAGTCATAAGCCATCAGAAGATTGTAGGTATAGGTGGCTGCATAACCCCAGTTGTCAGTGTTGCGTGGAGCGGAGCCGAGCAAGGCAGCCAGAATCAGAAACCCCAAAATAAATACGTAATAGGCAGGAAACAACCGCATTGCGCGGCGCCCATAAAAAGATAACAGGTAGGGCTTAAGAGGCTGCTCGCGATGTTCAACCAGGATGCGAGTAATCAAATAACCCTAAAGTACAAAAAAGATCTGTACACCGATCCATCCTATGTCCAACAGCTTGTAGTGATTAGCAATAACCAACAGGCACGCTAAGCCACGCATGCCGTCCAGACCACGAATCACTGAGTCGGCTCTCCGTAGATCCGATAGAAACAGAATGCTGTCAGGCTATAGAACAGGGCGCCCAAGTAGAAGTTTGTGCTGATTGACACATAGATGGAGATAAACACGGCTAGCGACGAGAACAGGACACCGAAAATTCCATTAAGACCCCAAAACCAGGGTGCCGCCGAGGGGTAAAGCGCGCGTGCCTGACGCATCCCGGCAGGGAAAAAGCAACCAAGCAGGATACCCAGCGGGAAAATAGCTGCGACACTCAGGAAAATGCGCACCATTACCCGCTCACCACTGTAGTTGAGCATGAGGTAGCTCACCAGTTCCTGCAGCAGCAACACTGATATTGCCGTCAGCAAGGACAACCCCATCAGCACGTCACGACGCTGAAAAAACAGCCTATCGCTGACAAAGCTACCCAGTCCAGTGCTGGCGATAATCGAGAATAAAAGAATACCTAGCGCATAGGTGGGGTGGCCGAGAAAAACTGACAAGCGCTGTAGCAATGCAATCTCGACCGTCATAAAACCAGCGCCTATGAAGCAGAAAAACAAAATCGCCGCCAATGAAGCACCCGAGCTCCCGGCTTCACGACGGTAAAGCATTAAAAGAGGTAATAGCACACCAAGTACTGTCAAAACCGTCAGCAGTGCGATCAGGAATACCAGTGTCACCGTTGCATTGATATTACCCTTGACCACACCAGCATTCGTAACACCACCACTTAGCACTTCCCATACGCCCGCCAATTTCAGCATATTGAAGAAATAGGGACTTTGATCTGTCGGCGGACTGAGATTTAGAGCAGACTGTTCATTGATGGAAAGCAAATCCGCCATGCTCTCAGCCGCTACCATTTTCTGCAGCAGAAGATCGGTCGGCTCCTTACCCGGAGCCAGCAGTAATTGGTGGCCATATTGTTGCACGGCGGCATCAAGGTTAGAGATATCCTGTTGGCTTAAGGGCTGAAGTGATAACAGCAAGGTAGCGACCTTACCGTGAGATACCATAGCCAGATGCTGACTGGGTTTGTCGACACCGGAGTGCAGTAATGAGGCCACAGCAAGACTGAGTGCGCGTCCTGTTTCACTGGCATTCTCAGCATCATACCAACGCGACACTGTCAACAAACCGCCGCCCGCTAAGCGCGACAGTAACAGCCTCCAGGCCTCGATCGTATAAAGGCCATTCTCCGACAAACTGAAAGCGCCAGCTCCGGTTGTAGCCCATGTATCAATGAGCGACATTTGCAAAACCGCAAAGCGCTCAGGATGATTAGCGAAATAACTGCGGGCGTCATCTACCACAAGCTCAACAGCCGGATGGTCAGCGACACCAACAAAATCGCGATAAGGGCCTTTCAGCAGATCGACAAAAATTGGGTTCAACTCAATACCCAGCACTCGCTGATGCCCGAATAGAACAGCCGCCTGCACGTCGCGACCGCCCCCAACACCTACTATCGCCGCACCACCTTGAGGCCGTAAATGATAGGCGACATTGGTAACGTCCCACTTTAAGTGCTCGACATCCTCGGGAGTTTTGAAATAGCGCATACTGGTGCCAGCCACACCATCGATGTTCAAGTAATGCTGGCGGCTACGCATGCTTTTCATCTTTTCACGGTCGCCACCCCACAGCGAGGGCGGGCCATCAAACTCCTCGCCCATCATGACTCGGGAGTAAGAATTCCAGTCATCGAATACGATTGCGCGCGGCGCCTGCTTGCTTTTGATATAGGCCGGGCTGATCAGCCCGCTCGTCAAATTACCAACAAGCAGCAGTGCCGCGCAGGCAGCGGAGATGAACAACCAACGGGGCCTCATCTGCGCATCTGGCAACAACAGATGACCGGCCGCCACCCCCAAAACACCTGCCAATAGTGCAACACTGGGCGTATCCATCGAGCTCAAAGCCCACAAAGCCAGGAGACAGCCACTAGCTGCACCTGCGAGGTCTGCCGCGTAAATTCGGTTAACTGATAGATCACTGCGTGACAGCAGGGCTGAGATGGTTACTCCAGAAAAGTAGAAAGGCGCGGCGATAGCTACGGTTATACCGGCCAGTAAAAAAGCAGATCGCCACCCATCCGCACCGGACAGTTCCCCCGGGACAGGCACGAAACAAACGACCAGCAATGCCAACAAAACACTGAGAGAGAACAAGTAACAATGCAGGGCGCAGCTTCGCAAGAGTGTGTGCTGGTCAAATAAGTCCGGCCTTAGGAAAACGCGGATCGCGCCTGCAGTCATGCCCAACATGGCCACAGAGATGGCAAAAAAACCAAGGTGATACCAGGTGATAACACTCAGTAGTCGCGACAAAGTGATTTCGAACACTAAGGTCGCCATGGCAATAAGAAACATGGCCCAGTAAGCCGAGCGCGAAGAATTCAAATCAGGAGGCCCCGATTTTAAGAGACAACTTCATGTGGCGGGGTCTTCCCGTATAATCCTCTATGTGAACAACACGGATGCTATCAAACCTGCCGCCCGCTGGCAGCGCACATTGCAGGGGCTGGCTCTTGTGCTTTTACTGTTGTTCTTCGCCGCCTACTGGGACAAAACAAGTAACACAGTACTGTTCTTTGATTCAGGCTGGCATGCCACCGTGGCAAAAAACCTCGCTGAGGGCCACGGGTATGCCAGTTCTTACCACGGTTTTAAGCCTTTCGACCCTGACGTGACTACTGGTCCCGTGCCTATTGGCATCATGGCCCTGGCGATTGCCACCACGGACAACCATTACTGGCTGCCAGCAACCGTGCAAAGCCTGTTAAACCTGACTTTGCTGGTTCTAGTCCTATTAGCCATCAGACGACTTGGCGGTGTACGTGCCTGCGTCGCCGCTGCAACTGCAGTTGGCTTATTGCTGACATTTTTTGAAGAGCGTTGGTGGCACATTTTTACAGGCGATATGCCGAGCCTGCTACTGGGTTGCCTCAGCCTGGCCTTGTTGGTCGCGGGTACACACAGACGCAGTATTCGCTATCTTATGGTTTCAGGACTGCTCAGTGGCGCGGCTGTGTTAAGCAAATCCGTTGGCGTAGTCATGCTACTGGCAGGGCTTTGCTACTTATTGTTATTGGCCAAGCGCAAGACCCACCTCGCCGCCGGCGCAGCATTAGTCTTTTGTATAGGGGTAACGTTACCAAACGCCATTTGGTTAGGATTAAAGGACACACCTGCCCAAGGCAAACCTGCCATGGATCGGGCAGTAGTTGGCATTAGCCAGTTGATAGCAGCACCTGATAAAGCAGTGCACATCCGTAAGTCGCTCAAAATCAGTCAGAGCGCACTCAACAGAAAACTCGGTCGCTACGGCGCACCCGCCAACAGCTTCTGGATATTGCCATTCGCTATCATGTTGCTGACCGTGATTGTAATGCTGAAGCGAAGCGGACACTGGCACCATTTTCTGCTTTGTCTATGCATCGCCAGCCTTGGATTTTGGGCCTGGCACCTGTTCCTTAACGTGTCACCACTGAGTAAATATGGCCTATACCCCCTATGGCTCAGCCTATTCACCCTATTGCTGGCAATAAGTGGCAGCCGTGTACCGTGGCTAGCACCGGTGCTGGTCATACTATGGATAACGGTGGCACCAGTTCGAAGCCAGGACGCCGTATTCAAATTTTTCAGCTTCGGCTATCCGAATGATTTTTATCGCGACCATGTGGAGTCGATTGCTGAACAAGTTGTTGCGTACCGCAGCAGCAAAGCACAATTACCGTTGGCGGCCTGCGGCTGGCAGTCCATCCCATGGCAACTGGAATTTGTACTTCCCGAGGCCAACAACTTCAGCGACTGCTACCAAATGCTCGATGAGGCTGTTATCGAAGATGCTGCCACGGGCAGGAAATACTTCGATCCGGATATCGATCTAGGCTTTGTCCTGATCAGTGAACGCGTGCTCTGGAAACTGAGGCAAAATAACTGGGAGCCTCACCGAATCATAGAGGCAACCTGCGGCAGGCATATTCTGTATGAGAACGAGGGGTTTCGGATGCTGCGCTGCGACGACCAAGCGATCAGACGATCCCTGGATCCCAACAAGTACACCAGTTTTTCTGAAAGGTAGCGGGAGGAAAAATTGTGAATTCTCGCTAGATGCGTGACACATTAAGCTTTCGTTTCAAGGTTAACTTGAAGGGGAAGCAACATGACCAAAGCACAGCAAGCCAGGCTGGTCGCCTGGCGCCTCAAAATCCTCAATTGGGCCGATGGTGAGCCCCGGCAAGTCTCTCGGACATGCCGTTACTTCGGTATCTCCAGAACAGCGTTTTACCGCTGGAAGCGCCGTTATGAAGAGCACGGCGAGGCCGGGCTGGCAGATCGAGGCAAGCAGCCACATCGCCACCCCAACGATACACCCAAAGAGGTGGTCAGCAAGATCCTGTATCTGCGTCAGAACTACCACTTTGGCGCTGGACGCATACAGGCTTACCTGCAGCGCTTCCATGAGATCAAGATAGCTGTATCAACCGTGCATCGAATCCTGGAGAAGAACGGAATGGGCCGTCTTCCTGCCAACCAGAAGCACCAGCCCCACAAGAAGCGGTGGAAGCGCTATGAGAAGCCAAAGCCCGGACATCGCCTGCAAATGGACGTAAAGTTCCTTGAGCGCATTCCTGGGACCGGTAAACGCCTATACCAGTTCACAGCTATAGATGATTGCACTCGAATCCGGGTTCTTAAAATCTATGATCGATGCAATCAGAGTACTGCCATCAAGTTTCTAGAAGAGGTCCGAAAGCGACTTCCCTTCCGAATACAGGTCCTTCAGACGGATAACGGCGCGGAGTTCCAGTCCAAATTCCATTGGCATGCTGAGTCCCTGGATATTACGCACGTGTATATCCGACCACGCACACCGCGCCTAAATGGCAAGGTTGAACGATCACATCGAATCGACAATGAGGAGTTCTATCAGCTAGTCGATCAAGATGGCATATCGACGGATATACACCTGTTTAACGAAAAACTGCGTGAATGGGAGGACTACTACAATTATCATCGTCCTCATGGAGCGCTGCAGGGCCAGACTCCATACGAACGACTCATCGATAAAACGAGAGCTGATGTGTCACCGTTAGAGTGAGAACCTACAATTTAAAATTGGTCGGTGTGAGAGGATTCGAACCTCCGACCCCTTCCTCCCGAAGGAAGTGCGCTACCAGGCTGCGCCACACACCGACAACAGGTACTACCGAAAGGCGCGCTACTATACCAGAGCACCCTGATTAGTAAAATACGCCCTAATAAACCCCGGACCAGCGCGCCAGCACAATGCTCAACACGCTCATGGCGGTGACAATCACCACAAGAAAAGCCAGCAGGCGCAGCGGTTTAAAGGGCTTGCGTTCCACCGCGTTAATGCCGGTGCTGGTGAATTTGTCTACCTTGGCCTGATCCTCAGGCGAGAGTCTCGGTTCTTCTTCCATCTGCGTATTTTCCTAGAATCATCCGTACTACGCCAGAGTTCAGCATGGGTTCAAACTCCCGTTTCCGGTAGCACGGGAAAGGATACGTTCCTTTAGTCCGAACAGACCAGATGCCAGCGGACTAAATCGCGGGCATAAAAAAGGGGCCAGGCTTTTACAAGCGCGGCCCCAGGTCTCCATCGCGGGGATAGGAGATTCGGATTTACAGCGCGAACAGCGCCTCTTCGAGCTCCATCAGGTTGCCGGAACCGGACAGGATGGCCTCTTTGTGAGACAGCGTGCGCGGCAGCAGGCGCTCGAAGTAGAAGCGTGCTGTGTGCAGCTTGGCCTCGTAAAACTCCTTCTCGTCGGTGCCGGCTTCCAGTGCTTTGTTTGCAACGGCTGCCATTTGCGCCCAGAAGTACGCCAGTGTGACGTAACCGCTATACATCAGGTAGTCCACCGCGGCAGCACCAGCCTCGTCGGGGTTTTGCATCGCAGCTTCACCGATCTTCATGGTCAGCTCGCCCCACTCCTTGTTGTAGCGGTCCAGCGGCTCAACGAACTCGTGTACACCGTTGCCTTTATGGTCTTCACAGAACTGATCAATCAGCTTGGTGAAGCCCAACAGCAGCTTACCGCCACTGCCCAGGACTTTACGGCCAATCAGGTCCATGGCCTGAATACCGGTGGTGCCTTCGTACAGCATGGAGATACGCGCGTCACGCACAATCTGTTCCATGCCCCACTCACGAATAAAGCCGTGACCGCCATACACCTGCACACCCAAGTTGGCTGCTTCAAAACCGGTCTCGGTCAGGAAGGCTTTGGCAATCGGTGTCAGGAAGGCCAGCAGGTCTTCTGCTTCCTGGGCAGCTGCTTCGTCGCCCTTCTCGGCAATGTCAGACTGCTGCGACAGGTAGTAGATAAACGCGCGACCGCCTTCGGCAAAGGCTTTTTGCGTCAGCAGCATGCGGCGTACATCGGGATGCACAATGATCGGGTCAGCCGGGCCGTCGGGATTCTTGGGGCCACTGATGCTGCGCATGGCCAAACGCTCACGGGCATAGTCCAGCGCACCCTGGAAAGACAACTGGGCGTGGGCCAGACCTTGAATCGCGGTGCCAATTCGCGCCACATTCATAAAGGTGAACATGCAGTTCAAACCCTTGTTGGGCGGGCCAATCAGGTAGCCGGTGGCACCATCAAAGTTCATCACGCAGGTGGCGCTGGCCTTGATACCCATCTTCTTCTCGATGGAGGCGCAGTGCACGTCATTGCGCTCACCGATGCCGCCGTTTTCGTCGAGCTTGAACTTGGGCACGATAAACAGGGAAATACCTTTAGTGCCGGCTGGCGCATCAGGCAGACGCGCCAGCACGATATGCACAATATTGTCGGCCATATCGTGCTCACCAGCAGAAATAAAGATCTTGGTGCCGGTAATGGCGTAGCTGCCATCGGCCTGCAGTTCAGCCTTGGTGCGCAACAGGCCCAGGTCACTGCCGCAATGGGACTCGGTCAAACACATGGTGCCAGACCACTCGCCGCTGACCAATTTACCCAGGTAATCCTGCTTCTGCTGATCTGTACCGTGAGATTCCACAGTTGCAACTGCGCCGTGGCTCAAACCCGGGTACATGCCCCAGGACCAGTTGGCGGTGCCAACCAGTTCATTCACGATAATGCCGAGCATCTGGGGCAAGCCCTGACCACCGGCCTCAACAGGGGCGCTAAGGGCAGGCCAGCCATTCTCGACGTACTGCTGGTACGCCTCTTTAAAACCAGCGGGGGTCTTTACACCCTCTTCGCTCCACTGGCAGCCTTCTTCATCACCAGACTGGTTGATGGGAGACAGCACTTCCTCACAGAATTTGCCGGCTTCATCAACAATGGTGTTCATTAATTCTTCGCTGACGTCTTCATATCCGAGTTTCTGGTAGAGACCTTCGGAATCAAGCAGCTCGTTCATCACGAAACTGATATCGCGTCGCGGTGCTTTGTAGTCGGGCATGGGTTCACCTCTGAATCTATGTTAGCAGCGCTCACATACTAGGGTCAGATGGATAAAAATCAACGGTCTTTTACGGCCAAATTGCCCTTCTGGGGGCGGTGCGCCAGGAGCTCAGATAGCTTTTAAAGCTATATGGGGTATGTAAGCGCCAACTTACAACAATGCATCGAGATTCAGATAATCGCTGAGAACCCCGTGTGACGGGCCTTCCAGAAAGGGCACCTCACCCAAAAGCGGGGCCTCCATCAGTCGTTTCAGGGTGTCCATATTCTGCTCATGTCGAGCCATTTTCTCGCCGGGTATATTGGCCACCCATCCGGCCAACGTCAGGCCATCGCGACGCACGGCCTCGGCAGTCAGTAAGGCGTGATTAATACAACCCAGCCGCATGGCCACCACCAGGATCACTGGCGCCTGCAAGGCAACGGCGAGATCCGCAAAGGTCTCACTATCGTTCAAGGGCACGCGCCAACCGCCAGCACCCTCCACCACCACAAAATCGGCAGGGCCGCTCATGACGCTGCGGCAATATTCGGACAATGCCGAGACTTCAAGCGCGCGACCTTCTTCTTCGGCAGCAATATGGGGGGCAATCGCCGCCTGCAGGGCAAAAGGGTTCACCTGTTCGTACGTGGCGACTTCGCTCATGGCCGCCTGCAATAACAGGGCATCTTCGTTGAGGCCATTGTCATCGCAGCCTGCCGCCACGGGTTTCGCGGCCGCTGTGGCCATACCGCGTTGCTCAGCGCAGAAAAGCAAGCCGGCAGCGACCCGGGTTTTACCCACCTCGGTGTCCGTGCCAGTTATAAAATAGGTGTGCGTGTCACTCATTGGCTTCTTCTCAATACCAGGTAATGGACTTCGTAAGTGGCTGGCAGCAGTTCATCTTTGCGCCAGCGTTCATAGGCATGCTCAAGCGCGCGCAGACGGGCGCGCCCGGTCATGCCGCCCGGGCGGTCAGCATTCAGGTTGCGCGCACCGATACCCTGTAATGCCCGCAACAATTCATACACTCTCTCGTAGCGCATCACTGTTTCCTGCGACTGTGCGTCAAGCACTTCCAAACCGGCTTGCTCCAAAACCGATTGGAAGTCCGCCAAAGCCGTAAATTCGTTCACATGCTGAAAGTCATCGACCGTGCGCCACGCCGCACGCAGTTCATGCAGGGTATTCGGCCCCAGCGTCGCTATCAGGCAATGGCCACCGGGGGCCAGCACGCGATGCAACTCTGCCGCCATTTCCGGCAAAGACTCGCACCACTGCAAGGCCAGACTGCTGAACATCAGTGACACACTCGCGCTGGCCAGCGGCAAGTCTTCAGCATCGCCCACCGTCCAGTTCGCATTATCATCTGCCTGCGCGCGTGCATGCCGCACCATACCCTCAGCCAGATCAAGGCCCAGATAGCTGACCTGGGACTGAGCACGACACAAAGCCTCTCGGAAATACCCGGTGCCACAGCCAAGATCCAACACCACCCCCTGATATTTACCGGGTATCCGCGCCAGCAGCTCGTGACCCACCTGCTTTTGCAACTCGGCCAGATCATCGTAATCGCTGGCGGCTCTGCTGAAAGAACGGGCAATGGCAGTTTTGTCACGTTGCCTGGCACGCTGTTTCGTATCCGCACGCAACTGCTCAATCAATTCGCCCAGCGTTTGCAGTACAGCTTCTTCGGCGCACAGCGGCAGCATGTGATTGGCACCTGCAATACAACGGCACTCTTGTGCGGGTGCCAGCTTTGCCAATGCATCCGCCAGTGAAGCGGGCACCAGCAAGTCGTCACTGCCCAAGATATGACGAACGGGCATCTTCAGTTCACCCAGCCAGTTGCGCTGGTCAAACCCCGCCAGGCATGCCAGGCCCTCATCCAGATCCAGTGGCGCAGTGCCAGCCTGGCGCAGAGCCAAACAGCGCTGTTGCCAGCTCTCATCACCGCTGCACTGCAACCAGTCAAAGCGCTTCAGCGCCTGTTCCGGGTTGCGCGATACGCGGCGGGAAAAACCGGCGAAGTCAGCCGCGGGCATGGCCGTATCCCAATCATCCGTAGCGACAAACCGGGGATTTGCGGCCAGACTGATCACCGCTTCCACACGCGATGGCTGCGTATGCGCCAACTCCAATGCGAGGTTGCCGCCCAGCGACCAACCCATATAAATGGCGCGAGCCGGTGCTTGCGCCAACACGGCCTCGAGCACATCCGCAAGGTTCCAGCTAACACTGTCACTGCGGCCGGTTCCCGGCAGATCGATCAGGGTGACGTGGCAGCGCTCTCGCAACCGGGGCAACAGGCCGCGCCACACTGAGCAGTCCATACTCCAGCCCGACAGCAATACCAGCTCCAGCGTGGTATCGCGGTGACAGGCCAACCGCTCGCTGAATAAGGGACTAGTGCCAGCAGCGGGACAGGGCATCGACAAGTTGCTCAATATCACTCTCCTGATGGGCCGCACTCAGCGCTACTCTCAACCGGGCGGTGCCTGCGGGCACAGTTGGCGGCCTGATAGCGGTGACCAATACACCCTGTTCTCGCAGCCGCTCACTGATTTGCAGGGCTTTGCCGGCATCACCCACCAGCAGCGGTTGTATGGCGCTATCGGATGCCATGATCGGCAGTTCCCGTTGCCGGGCGCTGCTTTGAAATATACTGATCAGACGATGCAGGTGTTGCTGACGCCAGTTTTCTTCCCGCAGCACATCCAGTGCAGCCAGAGTTGCTGCGGCCGTGGCAGGAGGGATTGCAGTGGTATAAATGTAGCTCCGAGCAAACTGCACCAGGCTTTCGATCAGTTCATCATCCCCGGCCACAAAAGCACCCGCTGTGCCCAAGGCCTTGCCCAGCGTGCCCATCAGCACCGGCACTTGCCGCACACTCAAACCCAGGTCAGCTACAGTACCCGCACCCTCGGGCCCAAACACCCCCAGCCCATGAGCATCATCTGCCATCAAGGTTGCCTGGTACTGTTCGCACAAATGTGCCAGTTCGACCAGCGGCGCCCGATCACCATCCATGCTGTACACCGCATCAACCACCACCAATTTGCCAACTTCAGCGGGAGCCTTTTGGAGTTGGGCTTCGAGGGCCGCACAATCATTGTGGGCAAAGCGCTTGAAACGCGCGCCACTGAGCAATCCACCGTCCAGCAGAGAAGCATGATTGAGTCGGTCTTCAAAAATAGAATCGCCCCTGGCGACCAGCGTTGTGATCACGCCCAGATTGGCCATATAGCCACTGCTGAACAGCAGTGCCCGCGAGCGCCCGGTCAGCGCCGCCAGGCGATCTTCCAATTCATGGTGCAGGCGACTATGGCCCACCACCAAGTGAGACGCTCCGCTACCAGTGCCGTATTGCTGCACGGCGTCGATTTGGGCTTGCACCAGCCGCGGGTGATTGGCCAGGCCGAGATAATCGTTACTACAAAAGCACAGTAGCGAATCGCCGTTAACACGAATGGTGCGACCCTGGGCCGAGTCCAGGGTCAGGCGCTGCCGATATAAAGATTGTTCCCGGCGCTCAGCCAGTCTCGCCTGCAGGCGCTGCTGCAGGATGCTCATCAGGCACTGGCAGCAGCGTCATAGAAGCGTTGGTCTTCCTCTTTCATGGGCAGTGCTTCAGGGCGAATACCCAGACGCTCGAACAACAGCATGTCTTTGTTGGCTTGCGGGTTCGGGGTAGTCAGCAGCTTCTCGCCATAGAAGATGGAGTTAGCACCGGCAAAGTAAGCCAGTGCGTGAGTCTCTTCACTCATTTCTTCGCGACCGGCAGACAGGCGCACATGAGAAGCGGGCATCATGATGCGCGCCACGGCGATCATGCGGACAAATTCAATGGGGTCGAGGTCCTTGGCATCTGCCAAAGGCGTACCCTGCACACGCACCAGCATATTAATCGGCACGCTCTCGGGGTGTGGGTGCATATTGGCGAGTTGGACCAGCATGCCGGCACGATCGGCAACATCTTCTCCCATGCCGACAATGCCACCACTACAGATCTTCATGCCTGCGTCACGCACACGACCCAGCGTATCTAGTCGATCCTGGTATGTGCGGGTCGTAATAATGTCGCCGTAGTACTCGGGCGAGGTGTCGAGATTGTGGTTGTAATAGTCCAGTCCGGCATCCGCCAGCTGCTGAGCCTGATTATCGGTCAACATACCCAGGGTCATACAGGTTTCCATCCCAAGCCCGGCAACACCCTCTACCATGGCCACAACCTGCGCCATGTCGCGATCTTTGGGGGAACGCCAGGCAGCGCCCATACAAAAGCGCGTCGCACCTGCATCGCGTGCCGCCTTGGCCTGCTCGACCACTCGTTCCACTTCCATCAGCTCTTCTACCGACAAACCGGTATCAAAGCGGGTGCTCTGCGGGCAATAGGCACAGTCCTCAGGGCAGGCGCCGGTTTTGATCGACAACAGGGTGCTGACCTGCACTTCATTCGGGTCAAAATACTTGCGATGGGCGGTCTGGGCCTGAAACAGAAGCTCGCTGAAAGGCAGGTCAAACAGTGCCTGGACTTCCTCGCGCTGCCAGTCGTAACGGAGTTCGCTCATAGTGCTCTCGTAGGCTATATAGTAATGACGGGCCATCTTATAGCGCCCTGCCTATCTGTCAACCTGCAAGGATGCTAATGGTTAACAGCTTTTTCCTGGATTTGCTGGCTCCGTGCCACTGCCTCCTGTGCGGCCAACGCACTCACAGGCCTTTGCCGCTGTGCTCTGGCTGCGAATCGGAACTGCTGGAAAACCACCTCTGCTGCCTGCACTGCGCCCTGCCCCTGGCCACGGACGGCGTGCTCTGCCCGGTTTGCCAACTCAACCCACCCTCTTACCACCACGCCTGCTGCCCCTGGCAGTACAGGTCGCCTGTCAGCGACTTTCAGCAGCGCTTTAAGTTTTCCCGCGACTTCTCGATGCTGCCCCTACTGGTGCACTTAATGCAGCCGGCAGTGAGCCGGGATATTCAGCGTCACGGTATTCCGGATGTGCTGATCCCGGTACCCGTGCACTGGTGGCGAAAGTTGCAGCGGGGATTTAATCAGAGCGAATTACTGGCCCGAGAACTGGTGCGACATCCGGCGCTGAAATCAGTGCAATTAAAGGTAGCCGACAACTGGTGTCGAAAAGTCCGGGCTACCTCACCGCAACTTGGGCTGGGCCAGGAACAGCGGCTCACCAACCTCAACGGCAGTTTTCGCTGTCGCCTCACGCTGACAGGCATGGATCTGGCGATTGTCGACGATGTCATGACCACAGGCGCAACAGTTGAATGCCTCAGTGAGGCGCTGATGAACGCAGGCGCCGAGCGGGTGAGGGTCTGGTGCGTAGCGCGCACACCGGCTGGGCTTGGTGCAAAGCCCTGACCCTTGCTCCATACTTAAGCCACCATGCCAAACCTGTTGCTGCACATTGCCTTGATCACGCTGCTATGCCTGCCCTCAGCACTGAAGGCCGAGCAGCTGCATGTGGCAGTAGCCGCAAATTTCAGGGCCAGCCTGGAGCACATACTTCTCCAGTTCCCGGATCGCGACGGTGTCCTAATCAGCAGTGGTTCGTCGGGCACCCTGTTCGCCCAAATTGTGCACGGTGCACCTTTCGATATCTTACTGGCCGCAGACAGCGACTACCCACAGCGCCTGGTAGACAAAGGGCTGGCACGACCAGACTCTCTGCGAACCTATGCGATCGGCGCACTGAACCTGGTCTACCAACACGAGGTGGCCCCAAACGGCAATGCCAGTCTGGACACATTGCTGGCCGACGATTCACTCAGCATCGCTACTGCCAATCCGCGCCTGGCCCCCTACGGACAGGCGGCGCAGCAGGTATTGAACCGATACGCCCGTAGCAAGCCACAAATTCTTGGCGCCAATATTGGTCACGCCTATCAACTTTGGTATAGCGGCGCGGTGGATATGGCCCTGGTGGCGCGCAGCCAGGCCGGCGATCAGGGCATACCGATTCCCAGCAGTTGGCACGCCCCGCTGCGCCAGCAGGCTGTTATTCTCGCAGCGACTCAGAACCGGGCCTTTGCAGATCGGTTCCTGGCCTGGCTGATGGCAGAGTCGACACAGGCGCAAATCACCGCCCTGGGTTATCCGAAGGAGCAGAAATCATAGATACCTGGCCTGTTATCTGGCTCACGGTGCAGTTAGCCAGCGTGACTACCCTGCTGCTGTTGATACTGGGCACGCCGCTGGCCTGGTGGCTGGCGCGCGGCAACAGCAAGGGACGTAGCGTGATCGAAACCCTGGTGGCCATGCCGCTGGTGTTGCCGCCCACGGTGTTGGGTTTCTACCTGTTAATCGCATTCGCACCCCAGTCCATCCTGGGTAGCCTGTGGCAGCAAGTCACCGGGGAACGCCTGGCTTTCAGCTTTAGCGCGCTGGTCATCGCCTCGGTGATCTATTCGCTGCCTTTTGTGGTGCAACCACTGCAAGCCGCATTTCGACAGTTACCCCAGGGCATGTTGGATGCCGCTGCCACCCTCGGCGCCAGCCCGAAGGATCAATGGCTGCAGGTGATTCTGCCAGCCAGCCGCCACAGCATCATCACGGCTGCCAGTCTCGGTTTCACCCACACCGTCGGCGAATTTGGTGTTGTGCTTATGATTGGAGGCAACATTCCCGGCGAGACCCAGGTGCTATCGATTGCACTGTATGACCACGTTGAGGCACTGGCCTTCGATCAGGCACATATGCTGGCGGGCGGCCTGGTGGTGTTCTCATTTGTGAGTCTGTTTCTGCTCTACCGCAAGGCCGGCCTAAGCCCATGGAGGCTGACACAGTGAGCGACCTGCTGGTTAGTCTGCAACTTGAACGCGGCCAATTCGAGCTGGGCTTTGAGGGCGTGATTAGCGGCACCGGCACCACTGGCATCATCGGGCCCAGCGGCTGCGGTAAAACGACACTATTGAAGGCGCTAGCCGGACTGCTGCCCTGCTCTGATGAATCACTGATCAGCTTTGACAATCGCGCCTGGCAATCACCACAGGATGCATTGCCCACCCATGAACGCCGCGTCGGCTTTGTGTTCCAGTCGGCACACCTGTTCCCGCATCTGACGGTACAGGGCAATCTGGGGTTTGCAGAAGACCGTGCTCACAACCCCGAGGGGCCCTCCCAGCAGCAGGTGGTTGAGTGGTTGCAGCTCGACGATCTACTCGATCGAGCGACCCATCAGTTATCCCGGGGTCAGCAACAGCGAGTCGCAATTGCCCGGGCATTATTGAGCCACCCCGACATCCTGTTTTTGGATGAGCCGCTGGCCAACCTGGATCGCAGTGCTCGCGATCATATTCTCACCTGCCTGCAGCAGCTTCAGCGCGAGTTGTCCATTCCCATGCTGTACGTCAGTCACGACATGGATGAGATCAGCCGACTGGCGGAGCATTTGCTGATTATGGAAGCGGGCCGCATTCTCGCCAGCGGCCCGGCGGCGGAACTGACCGCACAACTGGACCTGCCACTGGCTCGCGACAGTCGCGCCAATGCCATCCTGCACGCTCAATTACATCAACATCATCCTGAAGACGGGCTCAGTGAGCTCAGCTTGGGTGAATATTCGCTCTGGGTTAGCCATTGTCAGGGGGAACCTGGATCGGTTCACCGGGTACAAATTGCGGCGCGTGATGTCAGCCTGTGCCTCACCCCGCCGGATGATTCCAGCATGCTCAATATTTTGCCCGCTACTATTCTAGAGCTGGCAGAGCTCGACCAGCATCAGATGGTGGTGCAGTTGGAGATTGATCATCAACTCCTGTTGGCGCGGCTGACGCGACGCTCCGTCAATCGCCTGCAGCTGTCAGCGGGTAAAGCAGTTTATGCCCAGATCAAATCGGTGGCTCTGCTCAGTGACTGAACAGGACAGCACAGAAGAACACCCCTACGACCGGCTCACCCCCGACCTGGTGATAGAAGCGGTAGAGAGCCTGGGATATCTGAGCGACGCCAGGCTGCTGGCACTGAACAGCTATGAAAACCGCGTCTACCAGGTAGGCATCGAAGACGAGCAGCCTGTCATCGCCAAGTTCTACCGCCCGGCACGCTGGACACGGGAGCAGGTGCTAGAAGAACACCAGTTCAGCCTCGAGTTAAAAGAAGCAGACCTGTCGGTGGTCGCACCACTGGCAGACAAACAAGGCCACACCCTGCACCACTTCGAAGGTTTCGACTTTGCACTATTCCCCCGGCAAGGCGGTCACCCACCGGAGCTCGACAACCTGGACAGCCTGTTCATTCTTGGTCGCACGCTGAGCCGCATGCACACCGTAGGCCGCGCCAGCAGGTTTCAGCACCGCCTCGACCTGGGCATTGAACGCATGGCTCAACAGAGCTTTGAGTACCTGGCCGAACACTGGATTCCCGCAGACCTGCACACCGCCTATGTCAGCCTTTGCGAAGATCTGTTGCAACGCATCAAAGAGACTTACGAACCGCGCGATCTCATACGCGTTCACGGTGACTGCCATTCGGGCAATATCCTTTGGCGCGATGACACGGCACATTTTGTCGACCTGGACGATTGCGTGATGGCGCCCGCCATACAGGATCTCTGGATGCTATTGAGTGGCGACTATCAACAACGCTGCCTGCAGCTGAGTGAGGTCATCGAGGCTTACAACGAGTTCTGTGATTTCGACCCGTCGCAATTGCGCTGGATTGAAGCGTTGCGCAGTATGCGCATCATGCACTACGCGGCCTGGCTGGGCCGGCGTTGGAGTGACCCCGCCTTCCCCCGCAGTTTTACCTGGTTCAACGATGCCCGCTATTGGGCAGATCACATACTTGAGTTACGCGAGCAGCTGGCTGCCTTTGACGAGCCAGTCCTGAAGCTGCTGTGATCAGTCCCGAGTGGTGGGCGCGATCAAGGCCCGCAGCCAGTTAAAGAATCCGTTTTCACCCAACACCATGCGATCAACCGCATCGTAGAATTCGTTTAGCTGCTCGGGCTCGGCAAAGAAGTCGGCGCGAGTAGTAAAGCCCTGCTCCGGGTCCAGCTCTTTCACAATTTTGGCCGGGTTACCTGCCACCACCACATTGGCCGGCACATCCTTACTCACCACCGCATTAGCGGCGACCACGCTGTTCTCGCCGATAGTGGCACCTTTAAGCACCACGCAATGATCGCCCAACCAGACATTGTCGCCAATGTGCACCGGGGTGACGGTGTCACTGCGTTCGGTCCGATCATAAATACCGTGCCAGTCTGAATCAGTGATATAGACGCTATTCGCCATCATCACGCTGTCGCCAATGGTGATTTCATCACTGGCGCTGATTCGGGTACCCGGGCTCATCAACACATAGTCGCCTACCGTTATTGATCCCGTGTGCGGTTCGCGCCCCCAGACACCCAGCTTCACCGGCTTGGCAGGCTCGCCAATAATGGTGACGCATTTGCCAATGCGGATATTGGGACCGTCAAAGGAAACATGCCAGGGCTTCATGATGGTATGGTGCTCGCCAAGGTAGTCCAGCGCCGGGCGCAAGAAGTGTTCGGCATACCAATGACGAAAATTGAGATAAAACTTTTTTACCCAGTAGGGTCGGAGATCCTGTCGCATAACTTATGATGGCAGCCCCATGAAACAACATCAATCCGAGGGCAACTCCCAACCTGTACGCAGCAGCCAGCGCTTTATTCATCCGCAGCTGGCGCGCCAGGTGGTTCGTCATTTAAGCAAGCCATCGCGGCGCCCTGCGGCTGAACACAGTGTGCGCGCCTTCGATACCATACGTGAGCGGGTCGCTGCTCATGCAGGTCAACTGATTTTCGATTCATACTGTGGTACTGGCTTAAGCACGGCCAGTATTGCCATCGAATGCCCGGAAGCACTGGTAATAGGTATCGACAAGTCCGCACATCGACTGCAGCGACACGACGCTGGCAGTGTCGACAACTATATGCTGATACAGGCCGACTGTGGCGATATCTGGCGCCTGGCAGTCAGGGCCCGTTGGCAGCTACACAAACACTACCTGCTTTATCCCAACCCCTGGCCGAAGCCGGGGCAACTGCAAAGGCGGGTCCATGGATCAGCAGATTTCCTGGCACTGTTGTCGCTGGGAGGTCAAATTGACCTGCGCAGCAACTGGCAAACCTATGTGGAGGAATTTGGCGTGGCCTTGAATGTCGCCGGGCACATCCCCATGGTAGAGCTAATACAACCGGACAAACCGCTGACATTGTTCGAGCGTAAATATTTACACAGCGGTCACCAGTTATGGCGCTGCCGCTGTGATCTGGGCCACAATGCAGCACCGCTAGCGCTTGAGTAGGGAGGGCGCAGCTCATGAATAAATCTGTAAACGACCCGGTGTGGGAGCGCATTCGCACGGAAACCGCTGCGGAGGTCGCGCGCGAGCCCATCCTGGCCAGCTTTCTGCACTCAACCATTCTCAATCACAATACCCTTGAGTCGGCCCTGAGCTTTCACCTGGCCAATAAGCTGGATAGCCCGACCGCCTCTTCGTTGTTACTGAGAGAAGTAATCGAGAACGCCTTTGCATCCTGCACCAATATCGGCATGTCTATTCGCAATGACCTGCTGGCTGTAGAGGAGCGCGATTCCGCCTGCGATCAGCTGTCGATACCGTTTTTGTATTTCAAGGGTTTTCATGCCCTGCAAACCCACCGGGTAGCCAACTGCCTTTGGAATGACGGCCGCCGGTCGCTGGCGCTGTTCTTTCAAAATCGGATGTCGGCAGAATTCGGGGTCGACATACACCCGGCTGCCAAGTTGGGTCACGGCATTATGCTGGATCATGCCACTGGCCTCGTGATTGGAGAGACAGCGGTTGTCGACAACGACGTGTCGATCCTGCAATCGGTTACGCTCGGCGGTACTGGCAAAGAGCACGGCGACCGTCACCCCAAGGTTGGCAATGGTGTGCTGATCAGTGCTGGCGCCAAGATTCTCGGCAACATCAAAATCGGTGATGGCGCCAAGGTGGGCGCAGGTAGCGTCGTGCTTCAGGAAGTGCCACCGCATACCACCGTGGCCGGTGTGCCGGCGAAAGTGGTTGGGCGACCTGAATCAGAGCAACCCTCTAAAGATATGGATCACTCATTCCCATTTGATGATTATCAAATCTGATTGGGGCTAGCTACGCTGACCGTATTCCTTCACGGCGTCGACCATCGCGGTGACATGATCCGGGTTTACGCCGGGCGTGATGCCATGGCCCAGGTTGAACACGTGGCCACTGCCTGAGCCATAAGCGTCCAGAATGGTTTTCACCTCAGCTTTGATGCGCTCAGGTTCAGCGTACAGCATGGTCGGATCCATATTGCCTTGCAGGGCCACCCGGTCGCCGACTCGAGCGCGGGCCTGGCCAATCTCGGTGGTCCAGTCGATACCTACCGCATCGGCACCGCTGTCAGCGATGGTCTCCAGCCACTGTCCGCCATTCTTGGTAAACAGGATCACCGGTACCCGGCGGCCTTCACTCTCGCGCGGTAGCGCAGCGACAATTTTCTTCATGTAAGCCAGCGAGAACTCCTGATAGGCAGCAGCGCTCAATGCACCACCCCAGGTATCAAAGATCTGCACCGCCTGCGCGCCCGCCTCGATCTGGCAGCGCAGGTAATCGGCCACAGAATCCGCCAGAATGCTCAGCAGCTGGTGCATCACCTCGGGCTGGTTAAAGGCCAGTGACTTCACTTTCTGGAAATCTTTGCTCGAACCACCTTCAACCATATAGGTGGCCAGTGTCCAGGGGCTGCCTGAAAATCCGATCAGGGGCACACTGCCACCCAATGCAGAGCGTATGGTGCTGACTGCTTTCATCACGTAGTCGAGATCAGCGGCTGAGTTCACCACCGTCAACTCGGCGACCTCTTTCTCGCCATCGATCACTTTTCGAAAACGGGGTCCTTCTCCCTCCTCAAAGTAGAGGCCCAATCCCATGGCATCGGGGATAGTCAGGATGTCCGAAAACAGGATAGCCGCGTCCATCGGATAACGACGCAAAGGTTGCAGGGTCGCCTCGCAGGCCAGTTCGGGATTCGTGCACAAATCCATGAAGGAGCCCGCCTGCTTACGCACTTCTCTGTACTCCGGCAGATAACGCCCAGCCTGGCGCATCATCCACACCGGCGTACAATCCACGGGTTCGCGCAACAGGGCACGCAGGAAGCGGTCGTTCTTCAATTCAGACATGTCTAATCAGGCCATTCCATCAGGGGTCTTTCCAGAGGGCCAGCATTGTACGTGCAGACCCCGGCAGCAGCCAGCCGCAGCGACAGATTTGACAATCTCGGGAATGACTTTTTTGGTACTAGTTGGCATTCTGGCAATATCGAGCACATTCCATTAGAATTGCCAGCCCGATTTTTAGGTAGATTCAGTGATTGTCACTTAGGCCCGAAAGGGCTCAGCAGCGCAGCGACTGCGCGACTCCGCTTCCAGACAACTGAAACACTGATATAAGCCGCTTTTTAGATGGAGCAGCCGTACATGAATTTGAATGAAGAAATGCAGGGATTGTCCCGCCCCGGCAAGCAGGGCCTTTACGACCCGGCCAACGAGAAGGACTCCTGTGGTGTTGGTTTTGTTGCTGACATGAAGGGTCGCCCCAGTCGCGACATCGTTGTCGAAGCAGACCACGCCCTGCGCCGCATGGACCACCGCGGTGGCTGCGGTTGTGAGGCCAATACCGGTGACGGCTGCGGCATCCTGACGGCAATTCCTCATAAGTTCCTTCAAAAGTCTGCAAAAGCCGCCTTTGGTGTCGATCTCCCAGAAAAAGGGCAATATGCGGTCGGTAACGTCTTCCTGCCTCAGGATGAACACGAGCGCGCCCACTGTAAAGCGACTGTAGAAGAATTCATCGCCATGCAGGGCCAGCAGTTTATCGGCTGGCGCGACATGAACGTGCAGCCCGAAGTGGCTGACGTGGGCCCCACCGCCCTGAAGTCCATGCCTGTGATCGAGCAGCTTTACGTGGGCGCTGCCGAAGGTGTTAGCGGTGACGACTTTGAGCGCCAGCTTTACACCATTCGCAAACTGAGCACCCGCACCCTGCGCCAGGAACACGACCTGGCCCAGGCCGATTCTTTCTATATTTGCACCCTGTCCTCAAAGGTTATCGTGTACAAGGGCATGCTGACGCCTGATCAGCTCATGCCGTTTTACCCCGACCTGCAGGACGATGATTTTGAAGCCCACCTGGCCATGGTGCACAGCCGTTTCAGCACCAACACCTTCCCCAGTTGGGATCGCGCACAGCCAAACCGCTTCATGAGCCACAACGGTGAGATCAACACCCGTAAAGGCAACATTAACTACATGCACGCCCGCGAGGGTGTTGTAGAAAGCGAACTGTTCGGTACTGAGATCAACAAGCTGTTCCCGATCGTTGAGCCCGATTGCTCCGACTCCGGCAGCTTCGACAATGTGCTTGAGTTCATGCTGATGAATGGCCGCACCCTGCAGGAAGCGATCATGCTGATGGTGCCCGAAGCCTGGCAGAACGACGAAGAGATGTCGCAGGCCAAGAAGGACTTCTACGAGTACAACTCCACCATGATGGAGCCCTGGGATGGCCCGGCATCGATCGCCTTTACCGACGGCCACTACATTGGTGCAGTGCTGGACCGCAACGGTCTGCGCCCCAGCCGCTACTACGTGACCCATGACGACAAAGTCATCATGGCGTCTGAAGTGGGCGTTGTGCCGACTGATCCGGCCAATATCAAGGCCAAGGGCCGCCTGCAGCCGGGCAAAATGTTCCTGCTGGATTTTGAAGAAGGCAAACTCATCACTGACGAAGAGCTGAAAGGCGAATGGTCCACCAACAAGCCTTACGGCGAGTGGATTGCCAACCAGCGTATCGATTTTGCCGACCTGCACACCGAGGAAGAGCCCCACGGTTTTGAACCAGAGACCCTGATCGACCGCATGAAGGCCTTTGGTTTCACCACTGAAACCATGCAGTTCATGCTGCTGCCCCTGGTCAAGCAACTGCGTGACCCGGTCAGCTCTATGGGTAATGACTCCGCGCTTGCGTGCCTGTCTGACAAGCCGCGCATGATTTACGACTACTTCAAGCAGCTGTTTGCCCAGGTGACCAACCCGGCCATCGACTCTATCCGCGAAGAGGTGGTGATGAGCCTCGAGTGCTACATCGGCCCCGAAGGTAACCTGCTAAGCCCAAGTGAGACGCATGCTCACCGCCTGCGCATCCCGCACCCCATTCTCACCAATGAAGAGATGGCGGCCCTGCGCCACCTGGATTACAAGGGCTGGAAAACCAAGGTGATCGATATCACCTATCCCAAGTCTGAAGGCCAGGCCGGTCTGGATGCGGCGCTGACGCGAATCTGCACTGAAGCTAGTCAGGCTATCGCCGACGGCTACAGCCTGCTGGCGCTGTCTGATCGCAACCTGGGTAAAGAGCGCGTACCTGTTTCCACCCTGTTGGCTGGCGGCGCAGTTCACCAGCATCTGGTTAAAACCAGCGAGCGCACCAAGATTGGCATTGTGGTTGAAACCGGAGAAGCCCGCGAAGTACACCACCATTGCATGCTGATCGGCTTTGGTGTGGACGCGATTAATCCCTACCAGGCGTTTGAATCACTGTTCCAGTCACAGCGTGACGGCCTGCTCGAGGGCGACGCCCTGGACAGCGACGACAAGATTGTTGCCGCCTATCGCAAGGGCGTGGCCAAGGGCATGCTGAAAGTGATGGCCAAGATGGGCATCTCCACCCTGCACTCCTACAAAGGCGCACAGATCTTCGAAGCGGTGGGTATTGCTGACGAAGTGATCGAGCGTTGCTTCAAAGGTACCCCCAGCCGCGTGGCGGGTGTTGGCTTTGACGTGCTGGCCGAGGAATCCCTGCGTCGTCACGAAAAAGCCTTCCCCAGTGTTGAAACCACCCGCATTCCGGTTCTGGAAAACCCCGGTGATGTGCACTGGCGCGACCGTGGCGAACGCCACATGTGGAACCCACAGACGATCTCTGCGGTTCAGGACGCGGCGCGCAACAACAGCAAAGAAGCCTATCAGCGCTTTGTAAAAGCTTCTGACGAGGAAGCCACCCGCGGTTCGACCCTGCGTGGCCTGATGAGCTTTAAAGAAGGCGTTAACGGCGGCCCGATTGATATCTCGGAAGTGGAAGAAGCCAAAGACATCGTTAAGCGCTTCTGCACCGGCGCCATGAGCTTCGGCTCTATCTCCCCGGAGGCGCACGAGTCTCTGGCCCTGGCCATGAACCGTATCGGCGGCAAGTCCAACACTGGCGAAGGTGGTGAGGATGCTGAGCGCTTCAAGCCCCTGCCCAACGGTGATTCCAAGCGTTCTGCTATTAAGCAGGTAGCTTCTGGTCGTTTTGGTGTGACTGCGCACTACCTGGCCAACGCCGATGAAATTCAGATCAAAATTTCACAGGGGGCAAAACCTGGAGAAGGTGGGGAGTTACCAGGCGGTAAAGTCGACGAGTACATCGCCAAGCTGCGTCACTCCACTCCAGGTGTTGGTCTGATCAGCCCGCCGCCGCACCACGATATTTACTCTATCGAGGACATGGCGCA
This sequence comes from Halieaceae bacterium, assembly GCA_963921335.3. GTDB lineage: Bacteria > Pseudomonadota > Gammaproteobacteria > Pseudomonadales > Halieaceae > CAWUFC02. The sequence goes on from CAWUFC020000001.1 coordinate 256,249, forward strand.
GCTGATTCACGACCTCAAGAACGCCAACCGCAATGCCCGTATCTCTGTGAAGCTGGTATCCGAAATGGGCGTGGGTACTATTGCAGCAGGCGTGACCAAGGCCAAGGCCGATCACATCGTGATTGCTGGCCACGATGGCGGTACCGGTGCTTCACCGCTGACCTCCATCAAGCACGCCGGTCTGCCGTGGGAACTGGGCATTGCAGAAACTCACCAAACCCTGGTGATGAACGACCTGCGTTCCCGCGTGGTACTGCAAACTGACGGCCAACTGAAAACCGGCAAAGACGTGGTTATCGCTGCTCTGCTGGGTGCTGAGGAATTCGGTTTTGCGACGCTGCCCCTGATTACACTGGGCTGCATCATGATGCGCAAGTGTCACCTCAACACCTGCCCGGTCGGTATTGCCACTCAGGACGCGCAGTTGCGCAAGAAGTTCAACGGCGCGCCTGAGAACGTTGTGAACTACTTCTTCCTGCTGGCAGAAGAGATCCGCGAAATCATGGCAAGCCTGGGCTTCCGTACGATCAACGAAATGGTCGGTCGCAGCGACGTGCTGGAAACAACCGCAGCTGAAGATCACTGGAAAGCCAATGGCCTGGATCTGACCTCTATCCTCACCATTGCTGAGAAGCCTCACGAGGATGTGGGTACTTACCAGTACATGGAGCAGGATCACGCTCTGGAGCTGGCTCTGGATAACGAGATTATCGAGCGCGCCCAGCCCGCCATCGAGAATGGCGAAAAGGTTGAGATGGAACTGGACGTGGTCAACATTAACCGCGTTGTAGGCACCATGCTGTCACACAAGGTCGCCGACAAGTGGGGCGCTGAAGGCCTGCCGGAAGACACCATTAAGATCAAACTGAATGGTTCTGCTGGACAAAGCCTGGGCGCCTTCATGTCGGCGGGCATCTCCATCGAAGTGGAAGGTGATGGCAACGACTACATCGCCAAAGGCCTGTCTGGCGGTAAAGTCGCTGTGTACCCACCCAAGGTCTCCACCTTTGATGCTGAAGACAACATTATTGTTGGCAACGTTTGCCTGTACGGTGCCACCAGCGGTGAAGCTTATTTCCGCGGCATCGCCGCTGAGCGCTTCTGTGTTCGTAACTCTGGTGCCAGCGCTGTCGTAGAGGGCATTGGTGACCACGGTTGTGAGTACATGACCGGTGGACGTGTTGTGGTGCTGGGCAAAACCGGCCGCAACTTCGCTGCGGGTATGTCTGGCGGTATTGCCTACATCCTCGACAGCGATGGTGACTTCCGCAACAAGTGCAACATGGGCATGGTTGAACTGGAGTCCATGACTGCTGAGGAAGACATTGCCGAACTGAAGGCCATGATCGAGAAGCACCAGGCTGCTACCGGCTCTACGGTTGCTGAGCAGGTGCTGGCCAACTGGGATGAGTCACTCAACAAGTTTGTGAAAGTTATGCCTACCGATTACAAGCGCGTTCTGCAGGAGCGAGCTGCCAAAGCCGCTGCTGATGCACAAGCTGAAGCCAACGTCGCTTAATTAGGAGTTATTGAGAGTTATGGGTAACCCAACCGCTTTTAAATCTGTCGCTCGCGACGCCGCCCCTTACCGCGACGTCAAGGTGCGCCTGCTGGATTACAAAGAGCTATACACCGATGTGGATCAGGCACGCCTGAATTCCCAGTCCGCACGCTGCATGGACTGCGGCATCCCCTTCTGCCAGTCCAATGATGGCTGCCCGGTATCTAACTTGATTCCAGAGTGGAATCACCTGGTTTACACCGAGCAGTGGGAAGAGGCACTGGATCGCCTACATCACACCAACAACTTCCCGGAATTCACCGGCCGTGTATGCCCAGCCCCCTGCGAGGGTTCCTGCGTGCTCGGCAGCGTTGAAACCCCAGTAACCATCAAGAACATTGAATATGCCATTGCCGAACGCGGCTTTGATGAAGGTTGGGTCAAGGCAACGCCCCCTGAAAACCGCAGCGGCAAGAAAGTCGCTGTGGTGGGCTCTGGCCCTTCAGGCCTGGCTGCGGCGGCGCAGCTGAACAAGGCCGGCCACACCGTCACCGTCTATGAGCGCGCTGATCGTATCGGCGGCCTGCTGATGTACGGCATTCCCAACATGAAGCTGGGTAAAGATGTGGTTGAGCGTCGCGTGAACATCCTGCGCGAAGAAGGCATCACCTTTGTCACCAGCGCCGATGTAGCCGGATCGGGTGAAAACGCTATCTCCATGGAGCAGCTACGCGAAGAAAACGACGCTGTTGTGCTGTGTACAGGCGCCACCAATGCTCGTGACCTGCCCATCGACAATCGCGAGCTGAAAGGTATATACCCCGCTATGGACTTCCTGCGGGCCAATACCAAGAGCCTGCTGGACAGCAACCTCGACGACGGCAACTACATCTCTGCCAAGGGCAAAAAAGTTATTGTAATCGGCGGCGGTGATACCGGTACGGACTGTATCGGCACTTCTGCGCGTCACGGCGCCTCCAGCATTGTGAACTTCGAGCTGCTGCCCCAGCCGCCAGAAGATCGCGCAGACGATAACCCCTGGCCGCTGTGGCCGAAGATTCTGCGCACCGACTACGGTCATGAGGAAGCTGCCGAGATGTTTGGTGACGACCCCCGCACCTATCAGTTGATGTCCAAGGGATTCATTGATGATGGCAACGGCAACGTCGCCGGCATCAAAACCGTGAATGTGGAATGGACCAAGGTGGACGGTCAGTTTCAGATGGCGGAAGTGGAAGGCAGTGAAAAAACCTGGGAAGCAGATCTGATTCTGCTGTCCATGGGCTTCCTCGGCCCCGAGCAGTATGCCGCTGAGGCCGCCGGTATCGAGACCGACGAGCGCTCCAACTACAAAGCACAGTACGGTGACTTCCGCACCAGCGTCGACGGCGTGTTCGCTGCTGGCGACTGCCGCCGCGGCCAATCACTGGTTGTATGGGGCATCGACGAAGGTCGTCGCTGTGCTGCTGAAGTCGACAAGTACCTCAGCGCGTAAGCCTTACATCAAGCTCTCTAAAGCCGACCACTGGTCGGCTTTTTTGTTTGAACCTCATGTTTATCTAAGCCTTCGACCCCACCGCTTGCATCGCCCCTTCCGGTACTGCTCCTCCGCGAGGGTGCGCTCCCGCTTCCAGGATCGCATATCTGCGTTCGAACCACCCTTTCGGCGCAGCTCGGTCATGTGCCCCATTCGAGTCACCAGGTGCTGACAATCCTCCAGCGGCAGTTTCTCATCGGCCAGCGCGGACGGGTAAATTGCACAGCTGACCAACAAGCTACTCAAGTAATGACGGGCGTGCATGACAACAAACTCCTTTTTGTTGGACTCCCCTGGGATTTCACAGCATCGCAGCTCTTACATCCCGCGGCGACAAGGGAATTCATCCATTTCCGTTCGATGCAATGGGGTAGTTCGATCAGTGATCCAGCGTTATATTCAGACGTAAAATGTATGGACGTACCATGGAGAGAGCCTTATGGCACGCAGCCTGTTGCTCATGGCTCTGATTCTATTTACAGCCAGGGCATTCACCGCAGAGACAGACCAGTACCTTGCCCGGGCCCAGCCACTAGAGGATTCGACTCAAGCCCTGAACGACCACATCAATGGCAGAATCGAGGACGTGCTGGCGTCGGTTAACAAGAAGAGTAAGCCCACTTCTACGAGTTGCAAGCAACTCAGCGGGCGCATCATGTGGCGATTTCGGCTGCTGTTCATTCACCAAATTGAAATATGGGCCCTGCAGGGCAATCTGGACGTCTATCCACCACGCTCGGTCTCTGGCCAGGACTATCGTGACAGCAGTATCTTTTATGACGAAGCGCCCATAGATCTGCAGCTGCTTATTCCACTGGCCCGCTCCATTCAGGTCGACGGGATTACCTTTGGCATTGATAAGCTTGGGCACTTCGTCAGCCTGGGTCACAAGTATTACAAAGATTACCTGAGTGAACTTGAATCGGGGCTTCACCCAGCCAATGCAGAAATCGCTGTCATTACCAAAGGCTTCGGCACTGAAGAAGGCATGATCGGCTCCAGCGTCAGCGGCGTGTTTTCCTACGCCGACCTGGAAGCAAATTACCAGGGCTTTCGATTCGTGAGGTCACTCTGTGACGGGCCTAAGCCCAGGATCAGGCAGAGCGAGGGTCTGTGGGTTCTGGTTCAACCCATCGACATTCGCGAATACGTCAATCCGTATTGGGACGAGTCGTTCAATAACTCCGTCTACACCGAGAAAAAGTGGCAGCAGGTACGCAACATCATGCAACAGCACTGCGCCGATCTCGAAGCGTTTGAAAATTTGTACAGCGATCGCTTCACCGCTCCCTCTGCCAACATGCAGGCTTTGTATGCAACCGAGGCAACAGACCACGCCCCCACGCAAAAACAGCACAGCCTCGCCAGCGCATGCGCCGGCACTGATTAATCCTATGATCCAAAATCATGAAAGCGCGTAAAACTAACGCTTTCATCAATCCAAAAGGCTATGCCCATGCTGTTTCGCTCCTTCACCACATTACTGCTAGCCATCTTTGCTGTGTCGGCAAGCGCTGGGGAAAAACGCTTCGAAATTTCTGTGGAGGGCGCTATTACCTGGCAGGAACGCAATAAGGTGCAGATTCCGAATGATGAAAGCGGGACCCGATTCTCACTGGTAGACATTGCCGGCAATGGCCCATGGCCCGGTGCGCGTATCCAGTTCGACTGGCACTTAAACGATCGCCACAGCCTGCGTGCCCTTGCCGCGCCATTCGCCTACGAAGAAACCGGCGTAAGTGATCAGGACCTTGATTTCGCAGGCACACGATTCGAGGCAGGCGAACCCCTGGATGCGAAGTACCAATTTAACTCGTGGCGTATTGGCTATCGCTTCCAATACTACGACAAAGGACCCTGGGACCTGTGGGTGGGCGCCACCGCCAAGATCAGGGATGCCGAAATAAGGCTTCAGCAGAATGGCGTCAGCAGCCAGGACGGCAATGTTGGCTTCGTACCGCTTCTGCATCTGGGTGCTCGCTACCAGATCAACGATCACTGGTATCTGCTGGGTGAGTTCGATGGTCTGGCTGGCGGGCCCGGGCGCGCCTTTGATGTGGCCCTCAAGGCTGGCTACAGGTTCAACGACCGCTGGGAGATCGATTTTGGCTATCGCACCCTAGAAGGCGGCGCAGACACCGATGATGTCTACAACTTCGCCTGGTTCAACTCTGCTGTAGCAGGGTTTCGTTATCGATTCTGAGCGCTGCTACTCCTGCATGCCGTGATAGAGCAGTCGCACCAGCAAGCGGGCCCCGTCGTTGTCTTTTAGCTCTGCATAACGGGGCCCATCCCTTTTCCCGATATCGCGAATATCGGCCATTAGCTCGGGATGAAACTGGCAGGTAAATGATCTGCGTATGGTGTGCGTTTCCCAGTCTTTATAGTAGATGCAGGTGGTTGATACCTCGGTCCAGTGGTTCTCGTCCACCTGGGTCTGGGACAGGATCTCCAGGGCATAAGGCAGGCTCAACAGCCATGCCAGGGGGCTGACAGCCAGCTCGTAACGTATCGGCACGATGGTGTCGTGCAGCAGTTTGTATGCCCAGTTGGCAAACAGGGCAGCTTCCTCGTTGACCTCATAACCATGAAGCATCTCGATGTGCAGATCGCGCTCCATCTTGAGCATAGTGTCGATCACGCCATCCAGCTCATCCGCTACCAGGGCGTGGGCGTCATGAATCTGGTTGGGCACGTGGTCACTGGCACCGCGCAACTTGTAAGGCAGTAACTGACGGGTGCCCACCTCGGCTTCTTCATTTGCTGCAGTGGCAAACTGACTGTCGTGCCAGCCCTGTGCGATCACTTCACCGTTCTTCCGAACTTCCAGACTCTCACCAATTTCGGCAATGCGCTGACAAACACGCTGCAGAGAGGCCAAAGCTCGGCCACTGCCATCCAGATTCAGCCGGGGCAAAGCCAGTACCTCGCGCACAGCTCGCTTGATCAGCTGAATGTGTGAGGTCGCGGCCAACTGATGCCCCAAACAGATAAAGATGGCTGGGGCGCTGCCGGCAGAACGACGCAGCAGTAGCTGATCGGTCAGACCCAGAATGTCCTCCAGGCTGGCTTTGGAGCCATCAAAACTGGACGCCATGTGTGCCGAGGGGTTCCCACCCTGAACAACCGTCGCAATGCCGGCGCTGAGCGCATTGGCCAGGCGCTGCGGATGATTGATGCCACTCTCCCAGACCGGGTAAAGCACACTGTCTGCGTCAGCAACCTGCTGCAGGATGTAAGCAATATTCTTGGACGCTCGGACGCCTTCTCCCGCTTCATTAATGCCCACATCGGCCCAGGGCTCAATAATGGAAACCGAGTTCCGGTACAGCTCGGGCAGACCCAGTAGAAGATCTAACTCTGCATCACTCTCTATCACCTTCTCCAAAGGTGGCGCCACACCCCACTCAAAGCTACTGCTGTCTACCAAGACGTCTCGACCTGGAAACGGTGTAGGTGAAATCCTGTCATTGAGAAAATAGCCCAGCAGGGCGTGAATGGACTGCGGACTGGCTGCGTGTGAACCCAGAATTCCGGGTGTCAGCCGCCAGGCGAGTGATTCCAGGTTGGGAAGAGAGGCGCTTGCACTCATAGGTCTTATTCTCGCAGGTGGTAGTGGATATTAACTTTATGGAGCTAATCAAAAGCAACCGCCATGCCAACCATTGAATTTTGCGTAAAACCTGGTTTCAGTTTTTGCAGGGGAGTAACAATAGGGTGAAGATGCACCAAAGCAAGGCGCACAAGGCACTGCCTTGGTGCAAGCAGGCCAATAGATGCTATCAGCCGCTAAACAGGGCTTCTATATCTGATGATGTGGCTTCGCTGGTGACGATGGCTTCACCCATCGCTTTCAGCAGCACCAGGCGCAGTTGGCCATCGATCACTTTCTTGTCTCTGGCCATTAAGGCCAGAAACTGCGCAGAGCTCATGTCTGAGGGTGGCTCAGTCGGCAGTGCCATTCTTTTCAGCAGCTGCGCCAGTCCGCGTACCTCCGCCTCCTGGATCCAGCCATACTGAGCGGACAGGCGCAGGGCCAGCAGCATTCCGGTCCCGACGGCTTCCCCGTGTAACCAGTTGCCATAGCCCTGGGCCGTTTCAATCGCATGACCAAAGGTATGGCCAAGATTAAGTATCGCCCTGACACCGCCTTCACGTTCATCGGCGGCTACAACCGCTGCTTTGCAGGCGCAACTGCGCTCTATGGCTTCTGCCAACGCGGACTCTTCCCTAGCCATTAACGCCGGCATATGCTCGTGGCACCAGCGATAAAAAGGTTCGTCGGAAATCAGCCCGTACTTCACCACCTCAGCAAGTCCTGCCGACAGTTCCCTGTCGGGCAGCGTTTTCAGGGTGTCGGTATCGATCAGCACACACTCAGGCTGGTAGAAGGCACCAATCATGTTCTTGCCAAGGGGGTGGTTCACGCCCGTCTTGCCACCGACAGAGGAGTCCACCTGTGACAGCAATGTCGTGGGCACCTGTATAAAGTTCACGCCACGCTGGTATGAGGCCGCGGCAAAACCAGTCATATCCCCAACTACGCCACCCCCTAGGGCAACCAGGGTGGTGCTGCGGTTGTGGCCATTCTCCAGCAGCTGATCAAAGATGCGATTAAGCGTCTCCAGGTTTTTGTACTGCTCACCATCCGGCAGGACAATCTCGGTGACCAGGGCCCGATCACCCAAGGCATTTCTCACGCGTTCTGCGTACAGGGGCGCCACCGTCTCGTTACTGACTATTGCAACCTGATTGCCCGTCACATGCTGTGCCAGCAGCTCAGGGTCACTAAAAAGATCACGCCCAATGTAAATGGGATAACTGCGCTCACCCAGTTCAACGTGGAGCGTATGCATCAAAACAGTCATCTGAATGGGTCCTAGGCGGTAATCTCTTGGGCGATATGTTCAGCCAGGCCACGCGCTGTTCGGGAATCAGTTTCGGCAATATAATCAGCAATTTCCCGATAAAGCGGATCGCGCACGGCCATCAGCTCACGCAGTGTGGCCTCTGGATCATCATTTTGCAAAAGTGGCCTGCGACGATCATTCTGGGTACGCGACACCTGCTGCTCGACACTGGTATGCAGGTACACTACAAAGCCACGGGCGCCGAGCACGCGCCGGTTCTCCGGCCGCAGTACTGCCCCGCCCCCGGTGGCCAGCACAATCCCGTTGCGTTCGGTCAATTCGTCGATGATCTGAGCCTCGCGCTCACGAAAACCCTCTTCACCCTCTACGTCAAAAATCCATGGGATGTCGGCGCCGGTGCGGGCTTCAATTTCAGCATCACTGTCCACAAAAGCCAGCTTCAGCTGCTGCGCCAACGCACGCCCAATAGTTGATTTGCCGGCCCCCATGGGGCCGACCAGAAATACGCGACTAAGTTTGGCCATATCTAGTCGAGCAGCGTTTCCACCAAAATGCGGGGTGTGATAAAGATCAGTGTCTCGGTTTTTGTCTGCTGCAAAGATGTGATCTTAAAGAGGTAACCCAGCCCCGGGATATCCCCCAGGAATGGCACCTTGGAGACTGAGTTAACGCCTTCCGTACGGAATACGCCACCCAGTACCACTGTTTCACCGTTGCCCACCAACACCTGAGTCGTCAGCTGAGTCGTGTCGATTGATGGAATAAAGCCACCGACACCACTAGGTACTAGATCACCAACCGAATCCTGGTTGATCACCAGGTCGAGCAAAATGCGATCGTCTGGCGTGATATTCGGTGTAACATCCAGAGCCAGTACCGCCTCTTTAAAGGCGGTTGTGGTTTCACCGTTTGCCGAGCTTTCCTGGAAAGGCACCTCGGTCCCGGACTTGATGGTCGCCTGCTGCTTATCACCGGTAATTACCTTGGGCTGGGAAACAACCTCACCACTGCCCGTGTTTTCCAACGCCGACAATTCTGCGGCCAGGAACAGGTCGTTACTGGCGTAGCCAACCGCAAAAGAACCGGAAGCAGCACCAACGCCGAGATCTACGAGCAGCGCACCCGGAAAACTCACAGTGGGAGTTTGGCCGTCGAGAACGTCCTGGTTAATTGAAGTCACGTTGTCGAGGTCACCCGAAACTGACGTAACGTCATCGCTGCCAATATTCAGACCTGCACCACCCCAACGCACACCGAGCTGACGCGCCACATCCGACTGGGCGATCACAATACGCGCCTCAATCATCACCTGGCGAATAGGGATATCGACCAAATCAATCAAATCGCGCACTTCGGACAGCTTGGCCGCTGTATCGGTTATCAACAGGGAATTGGTACGCTGATCAATGATCACTGATCCCCTCGGTGAAATCAGGGATGCGCCACCGTCCTCGCCACCACTAGTTTCGAAAAGAGTGACAATATCAACGGCATTAGCATAGCGAATACGAATGAATTCGGTTTGCAGTGGAGCCAGTTCGGCGATCTGACGATTGGCTTCAATCTCTTGCCGCTCACGTTCTGCAATCTCTGCAGCCGGGGCAACCATCAGCACATTACCAACCTGGCGCTTGTCCAGACCCTTGGTTTTTAGAACCAGCTCCAGCGCCTGATCCCAGGGTACATTCTGTAAACGCAGGGTAATACGGCCAGAAACGGTATCGCTCGCCACAAGGTTCAGCTCAGTAAAATCAGCAATGAGCTGCAACACCGCTCGCACTTCAATGTCCTGAAAGTTCAGACTGAGTCGATCACCCACATAGATAAACTCATTTTTGCGCGCCTCTACCTCTCGGTCAGTCAGAGGCTTAACGCTGACCACATACTGATTATCAGTCTGGTAGGCCAGGTAGTCATACTCACCAGTGGCCAGCATCGACACGGTGACGCCACGCTCGCTCCGCGCCAGTTCTAAGCTAGAAACAGGCGTAGCAAAGTCGGTGACATCGTAGCGGCGCTCCAGATCTTCTCGGGCGTCCGTGTCGAGAAACTCAATCTTGACCATTCCAGACTCGCTGAAGATGTTTACATCTACATTGGGGTCAGTCAGCGACAGCATAAGACGACCCTCGCCCAACTCACTGCGCTGGAACTCCAGTGATTCTATGCTGGAATCAGCTCTTTCGGCTGTCATCGCCGGAGAACCAATAATGCCCGGCTCTCGAATCTCCTTGAGATATTCGGCCGCTCCCTCATTGCCCACTTCAATGATCAGGGAATTGCCCTCAACACGGGTTTCATAGGGTACGAGCTTAACCAGATTAACAATCATACGTGTTCGCTCGCCCGACTCCAGTACGAGCACACCCGTCGCATTACCATATGGCAATGAAAATTTCTTGCGATCAAGACCACTGACGGTATTGTTAAAGTCCATTGAAATGCGAGCGGGCTTCTCAATGGTGTAGGTTTCAGGGCGAGGCGGTGCGCCGTCAAAGTCCAGCTTGATCTCGAAGATGCTGCCTGGCTTAGAGCTGAAGCTGATATCTTCCACAACAGATTCCGCGGCACGGGCAACGCTACTCAGCATCAACGCAGCAAGCACGCCAAGCCCTAGCATTGCGCGGCGATAATACCGTTGGCGCCCCGTCGTTTTACTTATCGTGCTCATGGCAATCACCATCGCGGCCTAGAGGCCATTCAATTTAATTGTTCTGGGACGCTCTACCCAGCCCTCATTACCATCCGAGACTATCTCGATAACGGCCACATAGGTCTGGGTCATCTCGACAATTTTGCCGTGATTTCGTCCGAGGAAGTTCCCCACCTTCACCCGGTGCACGCCCCCTTCAGGGTCTTCAATTAGGGTCCAGTCAGTTCCCGCTCGGGACAAACTACCCACCATCGACAAAGAGTCAAAGGTATATTGCTCTAAAAATTCTCGTGGCCGATCAGGATCGGGCTCGACCGTCGAGATCGATTGCAACTGAGTAATCTCGCGAATTTCTATCGGCCTATCAAATGGGCTGCGTAAGGTGGTGGCGCTATACGAAAACGCTTTATAGGCCTTAAAAGGGGGTATCGGTGCAATCACCCCGCCGGGCCGAGCCCGCTTCTCTGCCATAAACTGATCCAGGTCACTGAACTCATCGCTGCTGCATCTGACCAGCGTGAGGCTGCTCAGGGCAATCAACAACATGAACAGAGCCGCGCGAACCATGGCTACAATTCCTCATCCTTGTAGCGATAGGTCTTGGCGGTAATCTCCATATTGAGAATCGAACTGCCTTGCTTCTGCTGGGTGATAACAAAGTCATGCAAGGTTACGATCCGCGGAAGGCCTGCCATACCACTGATAAACGCACCGAGATCGTGGTATGAGCCCGAGGCTTGAATCTGAATAGGCAGTTCAATATAAAACTCTCGCGTCATTTCCTGCTGCAGCGCAATACTTTCAAACTCCAGCCCGTTGAGCGCGCCTTTGTTAGTAATATCCTCGAGCAAACCAGGAACCTCTGTGTCACTGGGTAGCTGGCTAACCAGCGCTCCGAAGGACTCTTCCATCTCCACCATCTGCTTTTTATATGCGTCGAGGTTGGCCGCCTGAAACGCCTTTTGCTCAAACTCCTGCTTGAGCTCTTCCTCTTCAATGGTCGCCTTCTGTAGATTCACCTGCAAATTTTGTACATGGTAGAAATAGCACAGCCACTAAAGCAATTGCCCAAACCACAATCTTGACCGCAAGCGGCCAAGAGCCGATGTTTTCAAAATCGAGATCATTGACATCGAATTCTTGGAGGGCGCGGAGTACGTCTTCAGCGGCCATGACTAACCCTCCTCCTCACCTGCAGACGGCAACTGCAACTGCACCGTCATATTGAAAGTGGTAGCCTGCTCACCAAAAGTAGGCTCTGCGCGCACACCGTCCAGATTGGGATCTTTGAACCAGTCAGAAGCATCCAAACGCCGCATCAGGCTGGAAACTCGATTATTCGACTCAGCGATACCTTCAATTGTGATGACCTGGTTCTGTGCTGTCAGTTGGGTATAGAAAACACCATCGGGTACGGTTCTCACCAACTGATCCAGTATGCGCACGATCACTGGCCGGTTACCCTGCAATTCCTGAATCACCTTCATCCGATCCAGCAACTGCGTGCGCTTGCGCTGCATATCTCGGATCTCTTCTACCTGCTTATTCAGGGCGTTTATATTCTCTTGTAGGTAGTTGTTGCGATTGGTCTGGTTCTGGATTTGACCACTGAAAAACAGATCAATCACAAAGATAATCACAGCGCCAAAGGCCACCACGATACCCAGTACCACCAGGAACTCTTGTTTGAGTTCGGCACGGCGCTCATCGCGCCATGGAAGGAGGTTAATCTGTGCCATCAGTCAAAACTCCGCAAAGCCAGTCCGCAGGCGATCATCAATGCGGGTGCGTCACTGCTCAAGGCCACGGCATTCACTCGTGATGAAATCGCCATATCCGAGAATGGATTGGCCACCGTCGAGGGAGTGCCTAGCTTTTCCTGAACCAGTTCGTCCAGCCCCTCCACGGAAGCCACGCCACCCGCTAATACAATATAATCCACATCGTTGTACTGACTGGATGAGAAGAAAAACTGCAGTGAGCGCGCGACCTGCTGCACGACCGCGTCTTTAAACGGCTCCAGGACTTCAGGTTCATAATCGTCGGGCAGGCCACCCTGTTTCTTGGCGAGACCGGCTTCCTCTACAGGCAGACCGTAACGGCGCATAATTTCGTCCGTCAGCTGCTTGCCACCAAATAGCTGTTCACGCGTGTAAATGGTCTGTCCATTGGTCAGCACGCTGAGCGTGGTCATGGTGGCGCCAATATCCACAACAGCCACCGTATTTTCGTCATCTATATCGAGCTGGTTCTGCACTAGGGCGAAGGCTCGCTCCATGGCATAGGCTTCAACGTCCATGATTTTAGCCTGCAACTCGGCGCCTTCAATGGCTTCCACTCGAGCATCAATAGTCTCCCGACGGCAGGCCGCCAGCAACACTTCAACCTGACCTTCACTTTCAGGAGAGGCACCCTGGATTTCGAAATCAATGGCCACTTCTTCCAGTGGATAGGGGATATACTGGTCGGCTTCCAGGGTAAGTTGCGTCTCCATATCATCTTCGCTGAGACCGGCGGGCATATCGATAATCTTGGTAATCACCGATGACCCAGCGACTGCGGCTGCAGCGGTCTTCAACTTGGTTTTGGACTGGGTCACCACATTGCGAATGGCGTTGGCGACGCCTTCCACATCGTTCACATTTTTCTCGATCACAGCATCAACGGGCAACGAGCATACGGAATAGCTCTCCACCCGATAGCGCTCGCCGGTATGGCTCAACTCCAAAAGCTTGACCGTGGTGGAACTGATATCCAGACCAAGCACCGGCGTCGATTTTCTCTTCCCGAACAGACCGAACAATGTATTTTCCTATCTGTATCCGTTACTTACGTTAGTTTTATGCACTGATACATTAAATAACAGGTATAACATACACGCAAATATATAAAAAGGGTAAAAAAGCATATAATCACTCCCCCAGAGGCCCGTAATGGGCTGTACCAACATTTTTAAGTGATTGATATTTAAGATATAAATGAAATTCGCCCGCATCGCTCTCCGCCTCGTGCCCGCGGCCCTGTGTTCGGTACTTTTGCTCAGTTCTGGGATATATCTCTATTTAAGCCCATCACTGCCGTCTGTCGATGTCTTGAGAGACGTTAAGCTACAGACACCCATGCGCGTCTACTCCCGCGAGGGGGCACTGATTGGTCAGTTCGGCGAGAAGAAACGCAATCCGCTGCCTTACGAGCAAATACCCGACCAGTTCGTACAGGCCCTGCTGGCGGCAGAAGACGATGGCTTCTTCGAACACGCCGGCATCGACCTGGCCGGGCTGGCCCGCGCCGTGTCAGAGCTGGTGATCACCGGACAAAAAGGATCGGGGGGCAGCACCCTGACCATGCAGGTGGCACGCAACTACTTCCTCACCCTTGAGCGCACCTTCACACGCAAATTCAAAGAAATCCTGCTATCCCTGGAAATAGAGCGCACTCTAAACAAGCAGGAGATTTTTGAGTTGTACTTCAACCAGGTGTTTCTGGGACACCGCGCTTATGGTTTTGAGGCTGCCGCACAGGTGTATTACGGCGCCAACATCGGCGATCTCAACCTGGCCCAGCTCGCTATGCTGGCAGGCTTGCCTAAAGCGCCCTCGCGCTATAACCCATTGTCCAATGCAGAACGCGCGCTGGTGCGGCGCAACTGGATACTCGGCCGCATGCTAAATCTGGGGTACATTGACCAGACCAACCATGACCTGGCGCTGGCCTCGCCGGTCACCGCCAGCCATCACGGCGCCAAGCTGACCCTGAACGCACCCTATGCCGCAGAGATGGCGAGAGCCGAGATGGTCAGCCGCCATGGCCTCAGTGCATACAATGACGGCTACCACGTCTTTACTACCATAAACGCTGATTACCAGGCAGCGGCCAATCAGGCGGTGGTTGACGGCCTGAATGCCTATGACCAGCGTCACGGCTATCGCGGGCCAGAACAACAGCTCACGCCGGTAGAAGGTGAAGACATGCTGCCAATCTGGTCAGCTACCCTCAACCAAACCGCGACTGTCGTCGATCACATACCGGCGATAGTCACTGGTGTCGACGAGTTCAGCCTGCAGCTGTTACTACCTGGTGAAGTTTCTACCAGTCTGCCCTGGGACAACGGGCTTAAACAGGCCCGACCCTATATCACGGAAAACCGCCGGGGCCCGGCACCCACTTCACCTGCGGACCAGTGGTCAGTTGGTGATCTGATCCGGGTTCAGGAAAAGGAGGGAGGTGAACTGTGGCTGAGTCAGGTGCCCGCCGCACAGGCCGCGCTGATATCACTGGACGCCAACGACGGTGGCATTCTCGCAGTTGTCGGCGGCATCGGCTTTGAAAAGAGCAAATTCAATCGCGCTACCCAGGCTACACGCCAGCCCGGCTCCAACTTTAAGCCGTTTATTTACGCGGCAGCGATGGAGAACGGCTTTACCGCCGCCAGCATGATTAATGACGCCCCGGTTGTGTTCGAAGACGCTGCCCTGGAGGACACCTGGCGGCCTGAAAATGATGGTGGTCGCTTCTATGGTCCAACCCGTTTGCGCTGGGCTCTGACTAAATCCCGCAATCTGGTCTCGATTCGTTTGCTACAGCAATTGGGTATTCGCACTGCCATCGATTATGCGGGGCGCTTCGGTTTCAACACGCGAGAGCTGGCACCGGATTTGTCGCTGGCGCTGGGTACGCATGCGATTACGCCGCAACAGCTGGTCACTGCCTATGCCAGCCTGGCTAACGGCGGCTATCGGGTAGAGTCCTGGTTGCTGGAACGGGTAGAGGATTTTCGTCGCCAGGAAATTTTCCGCGCTGAGCCCATCACCGTATGCCACAAGTGTAACGAGGCTGAGGGTCTGAACCAGGACATGGACACCGAACTGAGTATGGAGCAGATACTGGCACAGGCGGAACGCGATCGCCTGCCACGTGCAGAGCGCATTATGGACGACAAAGCCGCCTTCATCGTCGACAGTATTTTGCGCGATGTGATAACCCGGGGCACGGGTCGTCGTGCTCGGGTACTTGAGCGCAGCGATATCGCCGGCAAAACCGGCACCACCAATGGCCCGACTGACGCCTGGTTCTCCGGCTATAACCCCGAGGTGGTCACGACCACGTGGCTGGGTTTCGACCAGAATCTGCTACTGGGTAAAAATGAGTTCGGGGGGTCTGCAGCACTGCCTATTTGGATCGACTACATGAGAGTGGCTCTGGAGGGTAGACCGGTACAGGCAAGAGAAATTCCCGCCGGCATGGTCAACGTGCGAATTGATCCGGAAACAGGCCTGCTGGCGCGTCCGGGCCAAAAAGGCGCCATATTTGAGTACTTCCAGGAGAACCAGGTTCCCGGAACCACCAGCCCTGCGGAGCGAGATGGCAGCGGCCGGGGCGGCAATGGAGCCTTGCGGGAACAGCTGTTCTAGAGCGGGTAGTGCTCGGGATAGGACTGCTGGGCCACACCGCTATCCACTGCCGCACGGGCAACCGCTGCTGATACTCTCGACAACAGGCGCGAGTCCATCGGCTTGGGAATAATGTAGTCGGGGCCGTAAGCCAGCGCCTCCAAACCACAGGCTTGCAGAACTTCCTCGGTCACCTCTTCTTTGGCCAGTTCACAGATCGCCTTGACCGCCGAAATCTTCATAGCCTCGTTGATTCGAGTGGCTCGCACGTCCAGCGCGCCGCGGAAGATAAAGGGGAAACCAAGCACATTGTTGACCTGGTTGGGATAGTCGGAACGCCCTGTGGCGATGATGACGTCATCGCGAGTGGCCTGGGCCAGCTCGGGGCTGATCTCAGGATCAGGGTTGGAACAGGCAAAGACCACCGGCCGTTCCGCCATGCTCTCGAGCATAGCAGGGCTCAGCAAATCAGCACCCGAAAGCCCCACGAATACATCGGCGTCTTCACAGGCCGCCGAGAGACTGTACTTGTCCGTGTCATTGGCGAATTCGGCCTTGTACTGGTTGACGCCCTCGCGACCGGGATAAATCACGCCACGATGGTCCAGCATGTAGATATTGCTCTGATCTGCGCCCATGCTCACCAGCAGGCGCATGCACGCAATCGCCGCAGCACCCGCGCCCAGGCAGACGATGCGAGCCGTTTGCAGCTGCTTGCCTTGTATCTCCAGCGCATTCAATAGTCCCGCAGCGGTCACGATCGCTGTGCCGTGCTGATCGTCGTGAAATACCGGAATGGTGCAACGATCGATCAGCTCTCGCTCAATCTCAAAACACTCAGGGGCCTTGATGTCTTCCAGATTGATACCGCCAAACGTGCCGGCAATATTGGCTACCGTATCGATAAACTCTTCACTGCTCTGGGCATCCACTTCAATGTCGATGGAGTCGACTTCAGCGAAGCGCTTGAACAACAAGGCTTTACCTTCCATGACCGGCTTGCTGGCCAGCGGGCCCAAATCCCCCAGACCCAATACCGCACTACCGTTGCTGATCACAGCGACCAGGTTGCCTTTGCCGGTGTAGCGGTAGGCCATCTCGGGGTTGGCTGCGATTTCCCTGCAAGGCTCAGCAACGCCAGGGCTATAGGCCAGTGCCAGATCTTCCTGGGTCTTGGCGGACGTACTGATTTCGACGCTGATTTTCCCGGGAGAGGGATAAGCATGGTAATCCAGGGCGGCCTGCCTGAAATCTTCGGACATGGGGATATAGCCTTTTTTCTGCTGGGGATAAAAAAAGCGCTGCCTCTTTCAAGGCCAGCGCTTTTTCGAACTCGTTGCTGCGTCTTAGCGGGTTTTGCCGCGGTTGCCGAAACGCTTGTTGAAACGATCCACACGACCACCGCTGTCGACGATCTTCTGCTTACCGGTGAAGAAAGGGTGGCACTGTGAGCAGACATCAATGTGAATGTCCTTGCACAGAGTGGAACGGGTCTTAATCACGTTGCCACAGCTACAGGTCGCTGTGACTTCCGCGTATTCCGGATGAATTTCCGCTTGCATGTTGCTCTCCTTAAACGGCACCGCCACCCGGGCTTTTGCCAGGCACCGTACCTAGGGTGGTCAAAAAATAGGCGGGCATCTTACCAGACACAGCCATAGAAGCAACCGCTTTGTGGCTTTTGCTACACTAGCGCCCATGCCCATTTTGCGCCTCGTCATCGGCTCCCCGCTGCGTCGACTATTCGACTATTTGCCCCCGGAATCACTGGATGCCGAGGCCTGTTGGGACTTACCAACCGGCATTCGCATTAGGGTCCCTTTTGGCCATCGCAGCACCTGCGGCATTCTCCTGGAAGTCTGCCAGGACAGTGAGGTGCCAGCCGATAAACTCCGTCATGCCCAGGAGATACTGGATGAAGAGCCATTGCTGGATGAGGGGCAGTTGGCACTGTGCTTGTGGGCCGCTGACTACTACAAACATCCACCCGGTGAAATCCTCAACGCGGCCTTGCCCCCCGCTCTACGCGATGGCAAGCCCTACAGCCCAGCAGGAGTGCCGCACTGGCGGCTGAGCACCAAAGGCTTGGGCTTACCCGAGGGCGCGCCGGAACGAGCACCCAAACAGGCTCAGCTGCTTGAAATGCTGCGGGCACAAAAAGCGCTTCAGTGCTCCGCTATCCAGGACGCGGGCTTTAGTGCCGGCGTCCTGCGACAGTTGGTGCAAAAAGAACTGGTCGAAGAATTCACGGCTCCCCCCGTCGTTAAGCAACCCACCTGCGAGGCGGGACTGGCGCTTACGAAGCAGCAGCAACAGGTATTGAGCGCTATCGATCTACAGGATGGTTTCCAGTGCTACCTGTTAGAAGGTGTCACCGGCAGCGGCAAAACAGAGGTCTATCTGCAGCTAATTGCCCGCTGCCTGTCCGCTGGGCGGCAAGTGCTGGTGCTGGTGCCGGAAATTGGTTTGACGCCGCAAACCCTGCGGCGCTTTCAAAAAAGATTCAAGGCCAACATCGGCGTCATGCATTCAGGTCTGGCCGAAGGGGCGCGTCAACGCGCCTGGGATGACGCCCGCCATGGTCGAGCGCATATTGTGCTGGGCACGCGCTCCGCTATTTTCACAGCACTACCCAACCTGGGGCTCATTATTATTGACGAGGAACACGACGCCTCCTTTAAACAACAGGATGGGTTTCGCTACTCCGCCAGGGATGTCGCGGTTAAAAGAGCCCAGAACGAGGACATTCCTATTTTGCTGGGCACGGCAACGCCCAGCCTGGAAAGCCTGAACAACGCGCTCAGCAACCGTTATCAGCACCTGCAGCTCACCGAACGAGCCAATAATGCTGCAATGCCACAATATGAAACCGTGGATCTCCGCGGTCAGGCATTGCGAGGTGGTCTGTCGCCAAGACTGCTGCAACAGATCTCAGACACCATTGGCGCCGGGGACCAGGTCCTGTTGTTTCTCAACCGACGCGGCTACGCCCCCAGTTTGCAGTGTCATGATTGTGGCTACATTGCAGGCTGCAAACACTGCGATGCCAGGCTGACCCTGCATCGCAAAGACGCACAATTGCGCTGCCATCACTGTGGCTGGCAAATGCCGGTTCACAATCGCTGCCCGGAGTGCCAATCCAGCCAGTTGGTGGCATGGGGCATGGGAACCGAGCGCCTCGAGCAAAACCTGGCCCAACTGTTTCCCGACACACCGGTTTTGCGGATCGACCGCGACTCGATGAGTCGCCGGGGCGCGATGGACAGAATTTATGAACACATTGCCCTGGCGGAACCCTGCATCCTGCTGGGAACCCAGATGCTTAGTAAAGGTCATCACTTTCCCAACGTTACCCTGGTCAGCCTGATCGATATCGACAATGCCCTGTTCAGTGCCGATTTCCGCGGCCCGGAAAGAATGGGACAGCTGATTACCCAGGTCGCAGGACGGGCCGGTCGCGGCGACAAGCCCGGTCAGGTATTACTGCAAACCCACTATCCGGATCATCCTCAACTGCAAACACTGCTGGGCCAGGGCTATGGTGAGTTTGCACGGCAATTGCTGGGCGAACGGGTGCTGCTGGGCATGCCCCCCAGCGGTCAGCTCATCATGCTTCGAGCAGAAGCGAATCAGCGCAGCGCGGGAGAGACTTTCCTGCACAGTCTCAGGGAGCAGGCTTGCCAACAGCAACTACCGGGGCAATGTGTTGGTCCCCTGCCCGCTCCGCTGCAGAGACGGCAGGGGCGCTACCGATGGCAGCTAATGGTGCGCTGTGAATCCCGACCAACCGCACGCGCCAGCGCCGAACAGCTGGTCGCTATTGCCGAGCAACTGGCCACACCAGCACAGCTGCGCTGGTCCATCGACATCGATCCGCAGGATATGTTGTGAGATATGGAGTTTATGGGCCTATACAGGGATAATGTGCGGCCGCGTAAATAGACCATTTTTACAACCTATGAAGGAACTTGTACAAGAGCTGCTTGCCGCCGCAGTGGAACAACTGCAGAAAGACGGCACGCTCCCAGCCGAGCAGTTGCCTGAACCGCAGGTAGAGCGCACTCGCGACCCGGCGCACGGCGATCTCGCCAGCAATGTGGCACTGATGCTGTCCAAGCGCGCCGGTATGAAACCGCGAGATTTAGCCAATCTGGTCTGCGAAGCCATTCCTGTTCATCCATCGCTACAGAAAACCGAAATCGCCGGCCCGGGATTTATCAACTTCTTTCTCGGGGAAGCCAGCCTGCAGGCTGTGATACCCGCCATTATTGAGGCCGGTAGCAGCTATGGCACCTCTGACACCGGTGCCGGGCAATCTGTGCAGGTTGAGTTTGTCTCTGCCAACCCGACTGGCCCGCTGCACGTTGGCCACGGCCGAGGGGCTGCCGTGGGCGATTGCATCGCGAGACTGCTGGAGGCAACCGGCTGGCAAGTGACTCGAGAGTTTTACTATAACGATGCCGGTCAGCAGATCGACAATCTGGCCTTGTCTGTACAGGCTCGCTGTCGCGGCCAGGGCCCGGATGACGCAAGCTGGCCAGCTGACGGTTATCGCGGTGAGTACATCGTCGATGTGGCCAACAGCTACATGGCGGCTGACACCATTGATGCCAGTGACAAGCACGTGACCGGCGCAGCAGACCCGGAAAACCTTGAGGCGATCCGCGAGTTCGCAGTCGCCTACCTGCGCCGCGAGCAAGACCTTGATCTGCAGGCATTTGCCGTTGGTTTTGATGTGTTCTTCCTCGAGTCATCCCTCTACGAATCCGGCGCCGTCGAAGCAACGGTGGAGCGCCTGAACGCTGGTGGTCACACCTATGAGCAAGATGGCGCACTATGGCTACGCACTACCGAATTCGGTGACGACAAAGACCGGGTCATGCGCAAGAGCGAGGGCGGCTATACCTATTTCCTGCCCGATGTGGCCTACCATCATAATAAGTGGGAGCGTGGCTTTACGCGGGTGATCAATGAACAGGGCGCCGATCATCACAGCACCGTCACCCGGGTACGAGCAGGATTGCAGGCGCTGGATGCGGGCATACCCGAGGGCTGGCCCGACTACGTGCTTCACCAGATGGTCACGGTCATGCGTGCTGGCGAAGAGGTCAAAATCTCCAAGCGCGCCGGCAGCTATGTCACCCTTCGAGACCTGATTGACGAGGTCGGCCGGGATGCCACCCGCTATTTCCTGTGCGCACGAGCACCCACCTCCCAGCTGACCTTTGATATAGATCTCGCGCTGGAACAGAGTAATGACAACCCCGTTTACTACATCCAGTATGCCCACGCCCGCAGCTGCAGCGTGTTTCGCAAACTGGAAGAGCAGGGACTTAGCTGGAACGAGGCAGACGGTCTGGTCGCGCTTGACCAGCTTGGCGAAGATCACGAAAAGGCCATCATGAAGCGCCTGGCACAGTTCCCCGAGGTGGTGCAAAACGCCGCCGATCGTTCAGAGCCCCACACCGTGGCAACCTACCTTCGCGAATTGTCGGCAGAATTTCATACCTGGTACAACGCGCACAAAATGCTGGTCGAAGAGCAAAACCTGCGGGATGCGCGGTTGTCGCTGTGCGTGGCTGTCAGACAGGTAATCGCCAACGGTCTGGACTTGCTTGGCGTGTCCGCACCAGACACTATGTAGCCATGCCGCAGGACTTCGCCCGCAAACGTTCGAAGAAGGGAGCCAGCCCGAGGGTTCACGCTGCCAGCGCTTCAGCCAAAAGCGAGGGCGGGTCCACGCTGCGATGGTTCTTTTCCGGCCTGCTCTGCGGCGTATTTTTGTCCGGGCTGGTCTGGCTCGCCAGCCTGCAGCCCGAAATCGGAGAGGCGGTTGAAAAAATGACCGACGCCACCCTGGGCGACCAGGAAATTCCGCGGCCCCGTTTCGACTTCTACACGCTGCTGCCCGAACAGAATCTGGATGTTGCAGTGGATAGTGAAGCCATCGAGCAGGCCCAGCGCCAGGGTGCTGTTGATCAGTATTTACTGCAAGCGGGCTCTTTCCGACAGGCAGAGGATGCTGATCGCCGCCGTGCTGAACTGATACTGCTTGGCCTCGACGCCAAGGTAGAAGAAACCAACGGTGATAACGGTCGCTGGTTTCGCGTCTACGTGGGGCCTTTTCAGTCTCGATCAAAATTGGCCAAGGCACGCAGCCAGACCGCCCAGCAGGGCATCGATACTCTGCTGCTGAAAAAGCCCAACCAGGGCTGAGGTAACACAATGGAACAATATCGAGGCACGACAATCCTGTCAGTGCGACGCGGCAACAGCGTCGTTATTGGCGGCGATGGACAGGTGTCGATGGGCAATACGGTTATGAAAGGTAACGCCCGCAAGGTAAGGCGCTTATACAATGATCAGGTGCTCGCCGGGTTTGCCGGGGGTACAGCGGATGCTTTCACCCTGTTCGAACTGTTTGAAGCACAGCTGGATAAGTACCAGGGTCAGCTGGTCCGCGCCGCGGTTGAACTGGCCAAAGCCTGGCGCACGGAGCGTTCACTGAGACAACTGGAAGCGCTGCTGGCAGTGGCCGACAAGGAGACCTCACTGATCATCACCGGCAATGGCGACGTCATTGAGCCAGAAGACAATCTAATCGCTATTGGCTCAGGCGGCCCTTTTGCGCAGTCTGCAGCACGCGCACTGCTGGACAATACCGAACTGGATGCGCGCAGCATCGTCGAAAAAGGCCTTGGTATAGCGGCAGATATTTGCATTTACACCAACCACAACCGGGTTATTGAAGAGTTACCCTGCGAGTAGAACCACGATGTCGAATATGAGTCCCCGGGAAATCGTCCACGAACTGGACAAGCACATTATCGGCCAGGACAAAGCCAAACGAGCGGTGGCGATTGCACTGCGCAACCGCTGGCGCCGCATGCAACTGAATGATGAGCTGCGCGCCGAGATCACGCCAAAAAATATTTTGATGATCGGCCCCACGGGTGTCGGCAAGACCGAGATCGCCCGACGCCTGGCACGCCTGGCCAACGCCCCGTTTATAAAAGTGGAAGCCACCAAGTTCACCGAAGTCGGCTACGTTGGTCGAGACGTCGAATCAATTGTGCGCGACCTGGTGGACGTGTCCGTGAAAATGCTTCGCGAGCAGGAAATTGAAAAAATGCGCTTCCGCGCCGAGGAAGCCGCCGAAGAGCGCATTCTCGACGTACTGCTGACTCCCGCCAGGGGCGAGGACAGCAACGACTCGGCAACTCGACAGCTGCTCCGCAAGAAGCTGCGCGAGGGAGACCTGGATGACCGCGAGGTTGAAATTGAACTGAGCAGCAGCCCCGCTGGGGTCGAGATCATGGCCCCTCCCGGCATGGAAGAGATGACCAACCAGCTACAGGGTCTGTTTGCCAATCTAGGTGGCCAACAAAAAGATCGGCGTAAGCTCACCGTCAAACAGGCCTTCGAGAAGCTTTGTGATGAGGAAGCCGCCAGCCTCGTCAACGAGGAAGACATTAAGCAGCGGGCAGTGAGCAATGCCGAGCAAACGGGCATTGTCTTTATTGATGAAATCGACAAGGTCGCTAAGCGCGGTGAGACCGGCGGCGCCGATGTCTCCCGCGAGGGCGTGCAGCGAGATCTCCTGCCATTGATCGAGGGCAGCACGGTCAGCACCAAGCACGGGATGATCAAGACAGACCATATATTGTTTATCGCTTCGGGCGCGTTTCACCTGTCAAAACCCTCTGACCTGATTCCTGAACTACAGGGACGCCTGCCAATACGGGTAGAGCTTGAAGCATTGAGTCCGGAGGATTTCCAACGCATTCTCACCGAGCCGGATGCCTCTCTCACTGAACAGTACCGGGCCCTGCTGGCAACCGAAGGCATGCAGCTCAGTTTCAGTGATGACGGCATTAGTCAGATCGCGGAAACGGCCTGGCGCGTCAACGAGAAAACTGAAAATATAGGCGCACGCCGGCTGCATACCGTCATGGAGCGGCTCCTTGAGGAAGTGTCATTCAACGCCACCGACAATAGCCTGCAGGAGGCCAGCCTCAATATTGATGCCGCTTATGTCGACGAACAACTAGGCGAGTTGAGCCAGGACGAAGATCTGTCCCGGTTTATTCTCTGAGTCATTATGAACGCACCTACCGCAGTACAGCTTCATCAAAAATCGCGCACCCTGGAACTACGCTACGAGGACGGCAGCAGCTATGAACTAAGCTGCGAATTACTCAGGGTTTACTCCCCCTCCGCCGAAGTACGCGGCCACGGCGAGGGTCAGGAGGTGCTCCAGACCGGCAAGAAAGATGTGTCAATCACCAGCATCAAGCAGGTTGGAAATTACGCCATCCAGCTGGTGTTTGACGACGGCCATGACACCGGCCTCTACAGCTGGGACTACTTGTACGATTTGTGCCTCAATAAAGACAGCCACTGGGACGATTACCTGAATCGACTGCACGCAGCAGGTGCCAGTCGCGACCCTGAAGTTCAGGTTCTGCGTATCGACCTGTAGCGGCTAAAATAAGGGCAACAAGCACATTGCCCGTAATGAGCGGAACTTTTATGAGCGACTCAGACAAAACCCACTTCGGTTACAAGCAGGTAGACACCGGCAGCAAAGCGGGCCTCGTGGCGGGCGTGTTTCACTCGGTTGCGGATCGCTACGATGTCATGAACGACTTGATGTCCGCCGGCATCCATCGCGTCTGGAAGCGCTTTACTATTGAGGCCAGCGCCGCCAGACCCGGCCACCGCATTCTCGACATTGCCGGGGGCACCGGTGATCTGGCGGCGAAGTTCTCGCAGCTGGTTGGCACAGAGGGTGAGGTGGTGCTGGCAGATATCAACGATTCCATGCTTCGCCAGGGGCGCGACAAGCTCATCGATGCGGGCCTGCACAACAACCTCAGCTATGTTCAGGCGGATGCAGAGTATCTGCCCTTCCCTGACAATCACTTCGATGTCATCACCATTGCTTTCGGCCTGCGCAATGTCACCCATAAAGAGAATGCCTTGCAAAGTATGCTGCGAGTGCTTAAACCGGGCGGCCGAGTCCTGATACTGGAGTTTTCCAAGCCGCAAAATGCGGCCCTTGAACAGGCTTACGATACCTACTCATTCAAGGTGCTGCCCCTGCTTGGCAAGCTGGTCGCGGGCGATAGTGACAGCTACCGCTACCTGGCAGAATCAATTCGTATGCACCCGGATCAGGACACGCTACTTGAAATGATGGAACAAGCGGGCTTTAGCAGCTGCGAATATCACAATATGACCGGCGGCATCGTCGCCCTGCACAAGGGCATCAAAGCCTGATATGGCCGCGCTGGGTACGACAGTCGAGACCGCGGCAATCGCCGCACTCGAAACAGCACTGAATCAGGCCCTGGCGCTGGATCCCGCTACAGGCAGAGCGCTGGCAGCCCTGGAGGGCAAAGTATTCCAGCTGGACTGCACACAACCAGAACTGGAAATATTTCTGATAGCCCAGGCAGAACGCATTCGCCTCAGCGGCCACTGGGAAGGCGATATCACCACCGGTATTCGCGGTAGCGCGGGTGATTTCGCAGAACTGGCGGCCAGCGATGACGCTGCAGCCTCGCTTATAAACGGCAAATTGGAGCTGCATGGCAACAGCGGGCCGCTCATTGAGCTGCAGGGCATTCTGGCGGGCCTGGACATGGACTGGGAAGCGCCACTGGTCGAGGCTCTCGGTGATGTTGTTGGTCACCAGCTGGCGCAGGGTATGCGCGGCCTGTTCAGCTGGGGGCAGCAAGCTCGCAGCAGTCTGCATCGGCAGATCGAAGAGTTCATCATCGAAGAGGCGCGATTGACGCCGCCCCGACTCGAGGTCGAGCGCTTTTATAGCGATATACAGTCCCTCAACAATCAAGTGGACCGTCTCCAGGCCCGCATGCAACAACTCGCGCAAAGGCTGGCAGCTAATGAATCGTCTTAATCGCGCCTGTCGAATACTGTGGGTGTTCTGCCGTTATCGGCTTGACCAGTTCATACCTGCCAACCGGCTGCCCTGGCTTGCACGCTGGTGTCATCGGCTGGGACCCTGGCGGCTGTTCCCTCAACCGTCACTGAAGCGCGGCGCCCGGTTACGCCAGGCCATTGAGGAGCTGGGGCCAGTATTCATCAAGTTCGGCCAGATGCTGTCTACCCGCAGGGATTTGCTGGACGACGATATCGCGGACGAGCTCGCACGCCTGCAAGACGATGTGCCTCCTTTCCCGGCTGATCAGGCGACTGCAATTATTGAATCAACCCTGGGCAAACCTGTCGACGCACTGTTTGCGGCTTTTGAGAGTCAACCGATGGCGTCAGCATCGGTCGCACAGGTACACGCCGCCCGCTTGCACAGCGGCGAGGAGGTCGTGGTCAAAGTGGTGCGTCCCGGGGTTGAGCGCACGATTCGTCAGGATATGGCGCTGCTGTTTAGCCTGGCCTGGATCATCCAGCGCTACGTTCCTGAAGGTTACCGACTGCGCCCGACGGAAGTGGTCAGCGATTACCAGGTCACCATCCTCGATGAACTGGATCTTCAACGGGAAGCTGCCAATACCTCTCAACTACGGCGTAACTGCATCGAGCAAGGCCTGGTTTACGTCCCTGAAGTGCACTGGGATTACACGCGTCGTCAGGTCTTTGTCATGGAGCGAATCCATGGCATTCCTGTCACCGATATAGCGGAGCTGGAAAAACGCGGCACCGACATGAAGTTACTGGCAGAGCGCGGCGTGGAAATTTTCTTTACCCAGGTGTTTCGGGACAATTTTTTCCACGCGGACATGCATCCGGGCAACATTTTTGTAGACGCCAGCGATCCGGCCAACCCAACCTATATCGGCATTGACTGCGCCATTATCGGCTCTCTGAGCGATTTTGATCAGTATTACCTGGCCCGCAACCTGCTGGCGATATTCAGGCGCGACTACCGCGAGTGCGCTCAGCTGCACGTCGAATGCGGCTGGGTACCACCAGGCACCAAAGTGCATGAGTTCGAATCTGCCATGCGCGCGGTTTGTGAACCGGTATTCGAGAAGCCGATCGCCGAAATTTCGTTTGCCCAGCTGCTGATCTATCTGTTTCAGACCGCGCGACGATTCAATATGGAGATTCAGCCATCACTGGTATTGCTGCAGAAAACCCTGCTCAACATCGAAGGCATGGGCCGGCAACTCTACCCCCAGCTGGATCTTTGGACCACGGCCCAGCCTTTCCTCGAGAACTGGGTCGCAGAGCGCTATTCGCCTCAGGGCATTATCGACCGACTGCGACGCAGCGCGCCCTCCTGGCTGGAGCAGCTGCCGCAACTGCCCGATGTTGTGTTTGAGGGGCTGCAGTCAGCGCGCGAGCTGGAGCAGCACACCCGAAGCCAGCAGCAGGAACTGGAAAAACTGCAAGCACATATCCAGCGCGAGGACAGCCAGCGCAAGCGCCTGGTCGGCGCCTTTCTGGTTTTTGGTGCCGCAGCCGCAACCGCTTATCCCGGCGGTATCAGCGCCCTGGCGCAGTGGCCAGTGGCTAGCTGGGGCCTGATTGCTGTGGGTGTCTACCTGCTTTGGCCCCGCAGACCCTAGCTGTTATAAGCACGGCCCTGTGCAATAATGTGCGGCCCTGACAGGACCAAACAGCATGAACGGCCAGGATTTCATACAGCACATTCAGTTCAACGGTGACGGCTTAGTACCCGCCATTGCCCAGGACGCCGAAGACGGCGAAATCCTGATGATGGCGTGGATGAATGCCGAGTCGATCGCTGCCACCATGGAAAGCGGAGAAGCCGTGTACTGGTCCAGGTCCAGGGGTAAGCTGTGGCATAAAGGCGAACAGTCCGGCAATACGCAATTGGTTGAATCGATCCAACTGGACTGCGACGGGGACACCATCGTACTTAAAGTCAGGCAGAAAGGCGGCGTTGCCTGTCATACCGGTCGCCGCAGCTGTTTTTACCTGACTTTGAAAGATGGCCAGTGGACAGAGAATTCAGAAGTCATCACAGACCCGGCAGAACTCTATGGAAGCGACAAATGAGTGACATTCTGCAAGAACTGGATGCGATCCTGCAGCAGCGCAAAGAGGCCGACGCAGCAGAATCCTATGTCGCCAGTCTGCACCAGAAAGGCCTGAACAAAATTCTGGAAAAGCTGGGCGAGGAATCCATAGAGGTCATCCTGGCTGCCAAGGATGCGCAAAATAGCGGCGACGTAGCGGAGCTTGTCAGCGAGTCCGCAGACCTGTGGTTCCACCACCTGGTGGCACTGTCGCACCTGGGCGTGGACAGTCGCGCTGTGCTGGCAGAGTTGGAGAAGCGCTTTGGTCTCTCCGGCTTGGAAGAAAAAGCAGCGCGTAACAAATAGTTTTCCCGAGGGAGGAAGAACAAATGGGTATTGGTGGTATCAGCATTTGGCAACTTTTGATCATTCTGGTCATCGTGGTGATGTTATTTGGCACCAAGCGACTGCGCGGCCTTGGCAGCGACCTGGGCGCCGCCATAAAGGGCTTCCGCAGCAGCATGGGTAACGAGGATGCTGCCAAGGACACGACGACAGAATCATCTGAACAAATTGAGGGAGAGAGCCAGGACAAGACGTCCTGACTTTCGCTCATGTTCGATATTGGCTTTGCAGAACTGCTGCTGGTCAGCGTCGTCGGCCTGCTGGTGCTGGGGCCAGAGCGCTTGCCGGGAGCCATTCGCACAGTCAGCCTGTATCTGGGCAAAATGCGCCGCAGCTTTAACAATGTACGGGCGGAAATCGAGCGTGAGATTAACGCAGACGAGCTCAAGCGCGACTTACACAACAGCGCAGTAATGAACAGCCTAAAAGCCGCCGAACAGGACCTGCGAGGCAGCATCGACACCCCCTACGATATCAGTGATATCGCCCACAGAAAGCGGGACGATATCTCCGAGGACGAAAACAAGACACCGGGCGACGACAGCAAATCCGCATGAGCGCCGAAGACCCCATCAATGATCAGCCCCAACCGCTGGTTGCTCACCTGACTGAGCTGCGAGACCGGATTCTGCGCAGCATTCTGGCGGTACTGATTATCTTCTGCGGCCTGTTCTACTTTGCCAACGACATCTACGCCTACGTCTCCAAGCCTTTGCGGGATATCCTGCCCGCTGACGCAACCATGATCGCCACCGAGGTGGCGTCGCCCTTCCTGACGCCTTTCAAGCTGACCATGGTGGCCGCGATCTTTATCGCCATACCTTACATTCTCTACCAGCTCTGGAGCTTTGTGGCACCGGGCATGTACAAAAGCGAAAAGCGCCTGGCGTTTCCCCTTCTCGCCTCCAGTGTCATCCTGTTCTACGCAGGCGCCGCGTTCGCCTACTACGTGGTGTTTCCGCTGATATTCGGCTTCTTTACCAGTATTGGGCCATCTGATGTCACCATCATGACTGACATCAATCGCTATCTCGACTTTGTACTGAAATTGTTTTTCGCTTTTGGCCTGGCATTCGAAATACCGATCGCGGCAGTGATTCTGATTCGCGCCGGCGTCACCACCGCCGACAATCTGGCCGCCAAGCGCGCCTACATTATCGTTGGCTGTTTTGTCCTGGGTATGCTGCTGACACCACCCGATATCATTTCCCAGTCATTGCTGGCCATTCCCATGTGGATATTATTCGAGGCCGGTGTGTTTTTTGGCCGCATGGTCGAACCAAAAGCGGACAACAGTGAAAGTCCGGCCTAAGGGCGCAAAGCGCCTTTCCATCCTGGGTCAGCTGGGAAGGTTTGTTATTCCTTATAAGGGTACCCTCACGGCAGCCGCAATCGCGCTGGTTTTTACCGCAGTCATCACACTGTCTATCGGACAGGGCGTACGCATCCTGATTGACGACGGATTTGGGAGTGGTTCAAGAGAGCAACTGAACCAGGCAGTGATGATTTTGCTGACCTTGAGTTGCCTGATGGCGGTAGGCACGTTCGTCCGTTTCTACCTGGTGTCCTGGCTCGGCGAGCGCGTCAGTGCTGACATCCGCGATGCGGTGTTCGGCAATGTTGTGGGTCTGCACCCCAGCTACTTCGAAGACAACCGCAGCGGCGAGATCATGTCGCGCCTCACCACTGACACAACCCTGTTACAAACCATTATTGGCTCGTCTTTTTCCATGGTCCTGCGCAGTAGCCTCACCCTGGTCGGCGCCCTGATTATGCTGTTTGTGACGAATCTCAAGCTGACCTTGATCGTCCTCGCCAGCGTGCCACTGGTGCTGATGCCGATCATTCTTTACGGCCGCAAAGTGCGAGCCCTCTCGAACAAGAGCCAGGACTCTATCGCCAGTGTCGGCAGCTATGCCGGTGAAGTGATCCAGCACATACGTACGGTACAGAGCTATACGCGGGAAGACTTCGAGCGGCAGGCATTTTCCGAGGAGGTGGAGCAGGCTTTCCTGATCGCACGTCGTCGCATCCGTCAACGCGCCGTATTGATCGCTGTGGTGATCATGCTGGTCTTTACCGGGCTGTCTGCGATGTTCTGGGTAGGAGGAAACGATGTCTTTGATGGCACCATGAGCGCAGGTGAGTTGGGTGCCTTTGTCTTTTACGCCATCATGGTCGGCACAGGTGTAGCAACGGTCTCCGAAGTGTGGGGAGAGCTGATGCGTGCCGCAGGGGCGACCGAGCGTCTTATGGAGCTGTTGAACGAGCGCAGTAATATCCTCAATCTGGCAGCCGACGACACCAGTATTGATTTCAATGCCCCACTCAGCATCGACCATATCGTTTTCAGTTATCCATCCCGCCCAGATCAGCCAGCGCTGAAAGATCTGTGCCTGGAGCTGCAGGCAGGCAGGAGTCTGGCCCTGGTTGGCCCCTCAGGTGCAGGCAAATCCACCCTGTTTGAACTGCTGCAACGCTTCTACGACCCGCAGCAGGGCACGATCAGAATCGGGGATCAGGACATACGCGATCTGCCCGTAGAAACATTGCGCCAGCATATCGCAGTAGTACCTCAATCCCCCGCCATGTTCACCGCCGATGTCAGCTTCAATATTGGCTACGGCAAACCCGGTGCCAGCCAGGAAGAGATTGAGCGCGCCGCCCGGGCCGCGCATGCCCACGAGTTTATTCAGCGCCTGCCAGAGGGCTACCAGAGTCACCTGGGTGAGATGGGCGTGCGCCTGTCAGGTGGTCAGCGCCAACGTATTGCCATCGCCCGCGCCATCCTCAAAGATCCTGAGATCCTGCTACTCGACGAAGCCACCAGTGCGCTGGATGCAGAGAGTGAATACCAGGTTCAGCAAGCGCTGCAGGAGTTAATGAAAAACCGAACCACGATCATCATCGCGCATCGGCTATCTACCATCCTGCACGCAGACCAAATTGCCGTCCTCGATCACGGCGAGTTGGTAGCGACAGGCAATCACGACAGTTTGCTGCACGACAGCGATCTCTATCAGCGCCTCGCCAGCCTGCAGTTCGGCGCAGAAGACCCGGCGGACTAAAGCCGCTCCAACTGCACAGGCACACCGTTTAGTGCCGTGTTACCTGATACCACGTCCAGCAAGTGTTCATCGGTCACGTCGTTGGCGCTGACACCGGCATTGGCCCGTGCCACTCGCAGCTGCACACCCTTGCGTGCATGTCCCCAGCCATGCGGCAGACTCACGGTTCCCTGCATAATGTCTTCAGTAGCCAGAATATCCACCTCAATACTGCCCACTCGGGAAGCGAGCCGCGCCCGATCTCCGTCCTTGAGCTGTCGGCCGTCGAGATCGGCGGGATGCACCCACAACTGGCAACGTGGTTTACCCTTCACCAGGCGCTGGCTGTTGTGTATCCATGAATTGTTGCTGCGCACGTGGCGCCGACCGATTAAGCGTAAATCGTCAGGACTGCTTCCGCGCTGGGACTGCAAACGTTTCAGGTCCTCGACCAGCTTCGCTGGCGCCGCGTGAATCTGCTTGCCTTCAGTCTGAAGCCTCGCGCGACCGGACGCTCGCAGCGGTCCCAGGTCAACCCCACTGGGCTGATCCTTGAGTGTCTGCAAACTGAGCCCTTGCTCAGCATAGGGCCCATTTTGCAGGGCAAAGTCCATCATCTCGTGGGGTGGCCTGGCTGCTCTGGGTTCTACACCTAAACGCTCGGCAATGACGGCACCAAGGCCCACAAAGATTTCCCAGTCATGCAGCGCCCCCTCCGGCTTATCAAACACTGGCGGGTTGTAGCGCGCGGTATTTCGAACCGCCAGGGTATGGAAGGACATGTCGTAGTGATCGTGTTCCAGGGGCGATGTT
Organism: Halieaceae bacterium; assembly: GCA_963921335.3. Taxonomy (GTDB): domain Bacteria; phylum Pseudomonadota; class Gammaproteobacteria; order Pseudomonadales; family Halieaceae; genus CAWUFC02. Next base: position 288,435 of record CAWUFC020000001.1, read on the forward strand.
GGCGGCAATATCACATCAGCGTGCCGGGTGGTCTCGTTGATATAAATGTCGACGCTGACCATGAAATCAAGGGACTCCAGCGCCTCATCGAGCTGCCGCCCATTGGGCGTTGAGAGCACAGGATTACCCGCCAGGGTCACCAGCGCACGCACCTGGCCCTCGCCTTCTGTGAGGATCTCTTCCGCCATGGCTGCAACCGGCAACTCGCCATTGAATTCCGGCAGGCCGCGAACCCGGGATTCAAACGCGCCAAAATGTCCCGGTCGACCCATGGGGCCTTCAATCTGGTCCACCGCTGCCCGGGTAAACAGGCTGCCGCCTTCCCGATCAAAGTTGCCGGTAGCAATGTTCACAAGCTGTATCAGCCACTGACAGACAGTCCCGAACTCCTGCACCGAAACACCCATGCGGCCATAGCATACGGCGCTATTAGCAGCCGCAAACTCTCGAGCAACACGCCGCAACACGGCGGCATCCACCCCCGTATCACTCGCCGTCGACTCCGGCGAGAAGTCAGCGACCATGGCCTGAACCTGCTCCCAGCCAACCAGATATTCGGCAAGGGATCCGGGGTCTGCCAGATTTTCATCAAACAGTGTATGCAGAAGACTCAGCAAAAACAGGGCATCGGTGCCGGGGCGAATGAACAGGTGTTCACTGGCCACCTCAGCGGTCTCTGTTCGCCGCGGATCCATCACCACCAATTGACCGCCCCGCGCTTTGAGCGCTTTGATTCGATTGCGGATGTCGGGCACCGTCATTAGCGAGCCATTCGATGCCATCGGATTGGCACCCAACATCAGAAAGTAGTCGGTATGGTCAATGTCAGGAATGGGTATGAGGAACTGGTGGCCATACATCCACAAACCCACAAGGTGGTGCGGTAACTGGTCCACCGAAGTTGCGGAAAAACGATTCTGGGTGCGCAGGTAACCCAAGGCGTGCTGGGCATGGGTCATCATGCCGTAGTTGTGCACACTTGGATTGCCCGCATACACCGCCATGGCATTATCACCGTGCTCCGCGCGCACACGCAGAAGATTATCGGCGACAATCTCAAAAGCCTCGTCCCATGATATTTCTTCAAAGCTGTCACCAACCCGGCGTACGGGCCCGCGCAGCCGATCGAGATCTTCGTGCAGGTCCTTCAACGCCACTGCCTTTGGGCAAATATGGCCGCGGCTGAGCGGGTCATTCTTATCCCCGCGAATGCTGCTTACGACCCCATCTTCTACTCGAATTTCCAGGCCGCAAATGGCCTCGCACAAGTGGCAGGCCCGGTAATGGGTAGTCTCAGTCATGGTGTTCTCCAGTGGGTGCCTGCCCAGCGAAATAACGGCGCGGGTTATCGATCAGCATCGTATCAATCTGCTCTCGTGTCGCACCGCCTGCCAGCAGTTTAGGAATGATCACATCGTGAAAATGAGTGGGATTAAAAGCCAGGCCGTCATCCATTCCAGCTAGCACCTCGGCAGGAATCGGCTCACCGCGCCAACACCATACGGAATCATGGGACACAACGATCTGTTGCTCGCGCCGCTTTTCCAGCAGAGCCAACAGCGACGCCACTCGCTCTTCATCAGGGTGCAGTACGTCAATACCGAAACGGTCAAAACCGAGATAGGACCCTTTCTCAAGAATAGCCATGTGGTAGGCGTGATCACTGGTGCCACAGCTGTGCCCGATGATAATTTTGTGCGGTGCTATGCCCGCCTCCACAAGGATGCGCTGTTGCTCGTCACCCATAGTGCCCTTATCCGTATGCGTCGTGATGGGTGCGCCGGTTTCTTTTGAGGCGATCGCAGCCGCCTCGATAATGGCGTGTTCATATTCTGTAATCTGGCCAAATCCGGTCGCGATCTTGATGATGCCCGCCTTGATACCGGTAGCGCCGATGCCATTGGTCAGTTCATGAATAAACAGTTCGGCCATCGCATCCACCACGGGGCCGAAACTGGAGCGAAAATGCCAATAGGGTTTGCCGCCCTCATCTTCTTTATATAAACCAGTGGCACAGACAATGTTGAAGCCGGTGGCCTGGGACAGCTCCGCGGAAAACACAACATCACGGCCGAGATCATTGGGACAGGGATCTACCATGGACTGGATTCCACGGTCCTGCATGGCCTGTATTTTGTCGATGGCAACGGCCATCATTTCTGCTCGTCCGGGACCGGCACGCAGGCTGTCGGCCTCCCAACCGGGATAACCGATCATCACGTGCTCGTGCATCAAGGTGACACCTAGCTCATTAATATCAATGGGCCCGGTGACGGTGTTGATTAGCGCCATGGCGGCTGCCTGCTCTGGATAGCAAACCCAGAGTGTAGCCAGACGCCGGTGGTGAGGCTAGTGCAGGGTTCTGTCGCCGTCCTCGGGGCCATCGCCGGTGACCCAGCGAATCCGCTCACGCATACCCTGGTTAATACCGCGCAGGTCCTGAGCAGCATCACGGGCTATACCCGCACATTCCTTCAGCCAACCGATGTAATGCCCAGCATTGGAGAGAGAAACACGCGCTGGCAACAAGGCCAGTGACTTGTCTCCGTCGATGCTGTCTTCCCACAGGCTTTTCATATCCTGCCGCGCCTCGTGCAGATGATCAGTCGCTGCAACACGTCCGTTGTCGGCCGCGATGGACAGCACCTCGACCCCCTCCAGCAGTGCTTCTATGCCGATCCATTCCACCATGGTGGCATCTTCCACCCCGCGGCGCAGTGCCCGCCGTGCTTTGCGCGCTATGTTGCGATATTCCCGGTCAACCCGGGGGCCGAACACCGGGTCACGATTTGGCGTAAGCAGGTCTTCCTGCTCCAGCTCTTGCCAGTCTGCCTCTCCCAGGAGTTGTTCGATCTGGGGGAAGATGAGCTTCTCCTCGGTGTTCATGTGCTCATACAGGGTAGAGACATAATCCTGGCAGAGTTTCAGCAGCTTACCCTCATCACTGCGACCATCGCGCCACTCTGATATCGCCTGCAATGCTTTTGCACCCAACTCACTGAGATAATCATGATCGCGCTGCAGGGTATCCACGCTATCGGCCACCTGGGGATCGAGTTCTCCGGCCCGCTGGTAGACCATATCTTCTCTGGGATGATGAAAACTGTCGGGGAAGCGGGTCATGTAGTGCATCACTTCGTACAGGATATGCGGGTCAACCACCTGACCCGTTTCCAGCGCCGCCAACTGCTCGCCTAACATGTGCAGCAGCGTTGCCATATAGCGGTGCTCCGCATACAGCGTCTGCATGATGGGGTGTTCGCTGCGGGCATGATCCGGCAGGCGCTGAACCGCAGCCTCCCAGGCTTCATCGGAATAGGATTCTGGTTTACTCAGGGCCATTGTGATCTTCCTGCCTTGTTTCATTTTGCTTATTTATTGAGCATGCACTGACCGCTTGTTGTCAGCATTGATCCATCGCAAGATCATTCTGATCCTGCGCAGCGATGATACTATCCCGCCGTCCATTTATTGTACGAGTGAAGTAACAAAATGAAGCTGGTTCAGTCCTGCATCCTGATCGTTGCCCTTATAGCCCTCGCCGCCTGCTCCGATTCCGATCGCGGCGCCGGTCTCGAACCGCCTGAGGTTGAGCCACCCACTCCAGAGCCCCAGTTTCGGGCTGAGATTCGCCGCACAGAGTACGGTATTCCACATATCAAGGCTGACGACTGGGCAGGCCTTGGGTATGGCTACGGCTATGCCTATGCTCAGGATAACTTCTGCGTCACCATGCGCGAGGTCATCTTCGCCGCCGGCCAATCTGCGGAGTTACTGGGTGAGGAAGAAGGCAGTGTCGACTCGGATTTCATGGCCCGCTATCTGTTTGGCAGCAAAGAGGAATTCGCAGAAGCGTTTTTTGCTCAACTTCCCGAATTCGCCAAGGGCCTGGCGCGAGGTGCCGCTGCTGGTATGAATCGCTACCTGGCGGAAACCGGGGTGGAAAACCTGCCGGGCGGGGAACAGGGCTGCCGAAACGCGAGCTGGGTCCGCCCCATCGACGAATTTGATCTGCTGTTGTACCAGAACCGGGAAACCCTGCGTGGCAGCTCCAACCAGGGCACCTTCCGAACCGCCATTCTCGCTACGCGCGGGCCGGATGCAGCACCCGCACCCAGCGCCAGTGCCAGTGCCAGGGACCTGGACCAGGCCAGACAGGCGCTGCGACAGTTTGCGGAGACCATCGCCCCCATGGACAGGGGGAGCAACGCGCTCGCTATCGGCAGCAATGCGACACAGGACGGCTCCGGCATGTTGCTGGGCAATCCTCACCAACCCTGGCAAGGAGCTGGTAGCTGGTACCAGGCACACCTGACGATTCCCGGAGAGCTGGACGCCGCTGGCGTCACCCTGACCGGCTATCCCTTCATCGCCATAGGGTTCAATAAGGACGTGGCCTGGACCCATACCGTCTCACAGGCCAATCGATTCAGCCTCTACGAACTGCGGCTGAATCCGGACAATCCCCTGCAATACGATTACGAGGGCGAATGGCGCGATATCGTGCCGGAGACCATCGAGGTTAAGGTCACCTTGGCGGATGGCAGCGTGGAAACACGCAGCCACACCTTTTACACCAGCCACTTCGGGCCTGTGGTCAATCTGGCCAATGTCGAACCTGTTTTTGATGGTTGGCCCATGTTCACGGGCACCGTATTGGCCTTCCGTGATGTCAACCTGACCAGCGGACCCAGGGGCCTGACCCAGTGGCCAACCAAGGCTCAGGCCAGCAACCTTGACGAGTACATTGAAGCGCTGGCCCTGATAGGTAACCCGGTATTTCACGACCTGGCCGCGGATCGTAACGGTGAAGCTTTTTATGGCGAAATCTCTACGATTCCATTTGTGACCCAGCGCCAGCTTGATGAATGTGTCAGCGGCCTGATTGGCCCACTACTGGCAGAGGCGACCACCAATGTGATTATCACGCTGGACGGGTCGCGTGCAGATTGCGAATGGGGCGATGACCCTGAAGCGCCTGAGGAAACCAATGTCTACGGCGCCAGCAGCCTGCCGCAACTGCGGACTCGAGATTACGTTGGCAATAGCAATAACAGCTACTGGCTTAGCAACCCCAGTCAGCCACTCGAGGGCTTCCCTGTCATCATGGGGCCAGTCGGCGCCGAGGGGGGTCAGCAGTACCTGCGCACGCGTATTGGCCACATCATGGTTGCGGAGCGACTGGCTGGAGCCGACGGTTTTGACGACGCCGCTGGCTTTACCCTCGAATCGCTGAAAACACTGATGTACTCCAATCGAGTCTACGGCGCCGAGGTGACGCTCGATGACGTGTTAGCGATCTGCGCGGAGGTACCCACACCGGGACCCGCCGTTGATGTCAGTGCCACTACCGCTGCTGCGCTGGACGGTTGTTCAGTGCTGGCTGAATGGGATCGCAAAGTAGATCTGGATAGTCGCGGTGCACAGGTGTTCACCGAGTTCTGGCGCAATATCCGGGACGAGCTCGGCCTGGCATTCCAGGGCGTGGTATCCAGCGATGAGTTCTGGTTAGTGGATTTTGATCCCACTGACCCGATTCACACACCCAGGGGACTCGACACCAGTATTCAGGCCAATCACCTGTTGGTACTTGAGGCACTCGGCACCGCGGTGCAGCGGCTGCGCGAGAATAACGTGGCACTGGATGCGCCCTGGGGAGAGGTCCAGTATCTGGAACGCAACAATGAACGCGTACCTATTCACGGCGGCTCGGGCAGCATGGGTGTGTACGGAGCAATCGGCGTCAGCTTGCAGGACGGCGGTTATATCAACCCAACCAGAGGCAACTCATATATACAGGCGGTCACCTGGGATGAGAGCGAATGCCCCATTGCCGATGTGATTCTCTCCCACTCGAACTCCAGCGACCCGGAGTCACCGCACTATGCCGACCAGAGCCGGCTCTATGCGGACAAACAGTGGGTGCGCTTTCCCTTCTGTGAAGAAGAGATCAGCGCCGCCCAAATTGGCGAGACGCTGACTATCGAAGAGTAATCAGTCCAGATCCAGCGCCGTTTCAATGCGGTGCTGGAGAGCCTGGCGATGCGCGGTGGTTGCCAGGTCAGCGGTATCGGCTTTGTCGATCTGCTCGACCAGATCCAGCAGCTGGCTCAGCGCCATACTGCGACTGATATGGTCATAGGGCTGACCACTGTCAACGTCAGCAATGACAATCAAACGCTCAATGTATTCGCGCTGCAATTGCTGCCGTTTTGGATTGACAGCACTCTGCATATCGGCGTTGAAAATCCCTTCACTCAGATCAGTCAGCATTTCAGTGAGTGAGTAGTCATTGCCGTACAAAGCCGTATCGTTAATGCGCGTCAAAGTCGCAGGGTGCAAGAGATGATCCAGCACGCGCGTCTGTACCGCCAGGGTTCGGCCCAGCACCTTCGGATCCTGCGGACGATTCCATAGATCAAAACCGCGACGCTGTTCCTGTAAGTAGGGATATAGATCACTGGCGAAAGCCATCACTTCGGGCGCAAACAGATGCTCTGACAGTAACTGCATGGCCTGCTGCTGCCGCGCTTTCGGTAACGGCTGAAGCGGCAGCTGCGCACCCTCTTGCCCCTGCATTGAGCGATCCATACGCATGCCCCCCACCCAGCGGGAGGCGACCACGATTTGACGCGACCATTCACCGGTCAGGTTCAGGTAAGCGTCCAGCACTTCCTGCCAGGATTCACCCGGCTGCGCCAGGCGTTCGACAACACCGGGAAGGCGATTCTCTATCAGGGCAATCCGCTGACTCGCATAGACAAGCGGATCACTGCTGTGGTCAAAGATCATAAAGCGGGGATCAATACCGGAGCTGGAACGGCGCATATCATCAGCATCGTGGCCAAAGGCCAGGCCAGGTTCGTTTGAGCGACCCAGTATCGCCTGCAACCGCTTCTGTTCCGCATCAGCACCAGGGAGCGCCTCAGAGTAACCAAACTCAATAGCCCAGTGATCGTAGACGCCGGGTTCGAGAGGGTAGTAGTTGGGCTGTTGCTCTCCCGGCGCTGCAAAATTGATCGTCAGGTAATCCATGACTGACGCCGTAACACCCTGCTTTTTAGTCATGTCAGGGTCGCTGAGCTGTGCAGGGCTGAGGTAATGACTGCCAATAAAATTGTGGTTCAAGCCCAGAGTGTGACCCACCTCATGGGTGACCAGATCATAGAGCGACTGTTTGACCAGCTCAGATTCGGCGGCGGCGTCCAAACCGCCATCGGCCAGGCTGCGAGCGACCATGAATTGGGATTGCCGGTAAGCGCCGAGCTGGCATCCGCTGGCTGATGACGCGCCGGCATGCAGATCCAGCAACTGGCTTTGACTGAAGTCGCGATCATCGGCCAGGTGGCTAGTGAGCCAACGAAACTCCAGCATGATATCGGCGCCGACGATCTGGCCAGTACGCGGATCGGTAAAGCGCGGCCCATAACCACTCCAGGGGCTTTCATTTGAAGCGGTCCAGCGAAGCACGTTATAGCGAATATCTGCCGCATCCCACTCTGCGTCGTCGGCCTGTATACGAACCTCTATTGCGTTGGTGAAGCCGGCACTTTCAAAGGCACGATTCCAGGTCAATACGGCATCTTTGATCGTTTCCCGGTGTTCCAGTGGCGTGGTGTTTTCCAACCAGAACACGATCGGCTCAACAGGATCTGAGAGTTCCGCGCCAGGGTTTTTCTTCACCAGGTTAAAACGATGAATAGGGTCTCGGTAAGGTGTGGGGCTGTGACTGGTCTGATCGGTCACCCGGTCGGTAAAGTAGCCAATGCGTGGATCTTCAAAACGCGGCTGAAAATCATTGTCCGGCAGTTTGACGAGGCTGTGCTGCACAACCAGCACAACCACGCGGTCATCGGTCAGCCCTGGCCCGCCGCTGACCAGTGGCTTCGGATTCTCGTAGACGTAGTTCACCAGCAGATCGATATTTTCAGGATAGGTACGCAGGTCCTTGAGGCGGGTTTTGTCGCTGTTGAGCTCGCCCAGCGCAAACGTGCTGGCAGGGTCCGCGGCAGGATCTGAGGCTTCGGAGATCTGGTGCAGTGCTTCGGTCAGGAACACCGGGGCGACTTTAAGCAGCAGCGCACCATCATCATTCTCATCAGTGATCTGGGCAACCGCCAATACCGAGGGTGGCAGGTTGGCTTCTGCACTCTTGCTGAGAGGGCTGTCAGGATCAAAGTAGTACTGTGTATTAATCTGTTCAAAAATGACTTTGTCGTAATCGCGGCGCAGACGCAGAATCCGCTTGGCCTGGTAACCGCCGCGCATGGTCCAGTTCACCGCCAGACCATCCTGGGTTGTGACCAGATGTAAAACCTCTTTATCCAGCTGATCAGGCTGCACCACCATGTACAGCTCGCCCGTATCTTTCAGACGAGCGAAGCTGAAGTAGCCTTCACTGAGGTCTGCACGCTCCCCGATTTCAGCAAATTTTAGCGCTTCAGGATCAGCCGCCGCAGGCGGCTCCTGCTGGCATCCGACCAGTAGGACAGCGAAAAGCAGGACACTCCAGGAATACAGCAACTTCATAAAAAGCATCTCCCAAAAATAGAAAAGGCCGACATGGGTCGGCCTTTATAAGCGGAGACGCAAACTTATTCAAATTCCCTGACCAGCCCGCCAATGGTCTCCTTGGCATCGCCAAACAGCATTCGCGTGTTGTCCTTGTAGAACAAGGGGTTCTCGATGCCTGCAAAGCCTGATGCCATGGAGCGCTTGAGCACGAACACCGTACGGGCCTGATCCACGTTAATCACCGGCATCCCGTAAATCGGGCTGGATTCAATCTCCCGGGCAGCAGGGTTCACCACATCATTGGCACCAATCACGATACATACATCAACCGTTTCCATGCGCGGGTTGATTTCGTCCATTTCGTAGAGCACATCGTAGGACACATCAGCTTCAGCAAGCAGCACATTCATATGCCCGGGCATTCGACCTGCCACCGGGTGAATGCCATAGCCGACTTCACAGCCGTTCTTCTCCAGCAGTTCCTGCAGCTCCTTGACCACATGCTGGGCCTGCGCCACCGCCATGCCATAGCCGGGAACCACAACCACCGAGCTGGCTGCCTCGAGCACGTAATAGGCATCCTCCACGTTGATAGGCTTAACCTCACCTTCAACCACGGTGGTCTCAGTGCTCACAGAGCCAAAACCTGAGAACAGCACATTGCTCAAGGACCGGTTCATGGCCTTACACATGATCTGGGTGAGGATGATACCGCTGGCACCGACCAGAGAACCCGCCACAATCAGGATGTTGTTATTGATCGCAAAACCCGCGGCACAGGCCGCCAGACCCGAATAGCTGTTCAGCAGGGAGATCACCACCGGCATATCCGCGCCACCGATAGGAATCACCGCCATGATGCCGAACACCAGGGCCAGGCCCACCACAATGTAGAGCCACTGCGGATTGCCCGGTTCGTTCACAAACATGAAGGCACTACCGAGGATGCCCGCAACTATCAGGCTATTGACGATCTGCTGGCCGCGGAACAGCACGGCACCACTGCCAATGGTCTCGCTGAGCTTGCCATAGGCGATCAGGCTGCCGGTGAAAGTCAGGCCGCCAATTAGAATGGCCAGCACGATGGTTACCAGCGTAAAGGTCGAACTGGCGCCTCCCAGGGAGGCCCAACCCACCAGCAGGCTGGCCATACCACCGAAGCCGTTAAACAGGGCCACCATTTCCGGCATCGAGGTCATTTCCACCAGACGGGCGACTGCTGCACCGATCACGCCACCAACAGCAAAGCCAATCAGGATGAACTGGTATTCAACAATGCCCTGGTCGAGCAGCGCTACCACCACAGCAATCAGCATGCCGATGGAGGAAATCAGGTTGCCGCGACGCGCCGTCGCGGGCGAGCCTAGCTGCTTCAGGCCAAATATGAACAGGGCCGCAGAGAGCACATAGGCAAATTGCATGAGCGTATCCATGCCTTAGCCCTCCTTCTTCTTGAACATGGCCAGCATACGGTCAGTCACCATATAACCACCCACCACATTGATCGACGCCAGGGCCACCGCACCGGCACCCAGCCAGTTGGCCAGGTCCTGTTGCCCGGTACCGGCAAGGCCCACAGCGCCCACCAGGGTAATACCCGAGATGGCGTTGGAACCGGACATCAGCGGCGTGTGCAGCGTTGCCGGCACCTTGTTGATCAGTTCAAAGCCCAGGAAGATAGACAGCATCAGGATGAACGTCAGGAATACTTCAGCAGGTATCATTACGCGCCTCCTTCCAGAATATTTTTAATGGTTTCGTGAACGACTTCGCCGCTATGGGTAATGATGCAGCCCGGCAGAATGTCGTGTTCGAAATCGATGTTGAAGGTCTTGCCCTCTTCGTCCCAGCTGTCTTCTACCAGGTTGAAGAGGTTGGCGGCGTACATCTGGCTGGCGTCGCGACACACCTCATTGGCGAGGTTGCCCATGCCAACAACCGTAACACCGTTGATATCCACCACTTCATTGGCCACTGAACCTTCCACATTGCCACCAGTCTCCGCTGCCATGTCGACCACGACTGCACCAGGGGCCATGCCCTCGACCATATCGCGTGTCACTATCACGGGGGCCTTGCGACCAAAGACCTGGGCGGTCGTAATCACCACGTCCGATTCTGCGATCGTTGCCTTCTGGGCCTCACGCTGAATCTCGATTTGCTCCGGGGTTAATTCCTTGGCGTAGCCATCGGCGGTCTGGCCAGTCTCGCCAAGATCAATCTCGAGGAATTTGGCACCCAGGGACTGCACTTGTTCTGCCACCACGGGCCGCGTGTCAAAAGCGGTGATTTTGGCACCCAAACGCTTGGCCGTCGCAATGGCCTGCAGGCCCGCCACACCGGCGCCAATCACAAAGACCTTGGCAGGTTTAAGGGTACCGGCAGGGGTCATCATCATAGGGAATATGCGCGGCAGGTGCTGTGCTGCCAGCATCACCATCACATAGCCCGCAAGGTTGGCCTGGGAACTCAGGGCATCCATCTTTTGGCTGCGGGTGCTGCGCGGGATCATCTCCATGCTGATGGCGGTGATATTCTGGGCCTGAAACGCCCGGATCAGCTCGTGCTCGTTAAACGGGTCGAGGAAACTGATGTGGACACTGCCCTGCTTGAGCTGAGCCACTTCTTCCTGGGGCGGCTTTCTGAGCCTCAGCACCATGTCGGCACTGCCCAGCAGCGCTGCCCGATCAGTGCTGACCTCCGCACCTGCCTCCTGGTACTCAGCATCGGCATAGCCGGAACCTTTGCCCATGCCCGACTCGATCACGACCTCAGCACCCAGGCGCACCAGTTTTTTGGCAACTTCCGGGATGATGGGTACGCGATTCTCGCCGGGGTGGGTCTCCCTGGGGATCGCTATCCGCATGATTTGTCCTACCTTGCGTTAATCGTTTGTTATAAGAGGACCGGCACTGTATCACAGCGCCGCGGGGTCACAGAGAATACACAGTATTCAGCTGGTGAATGTTTGCAGAGGTACACATGGCCCAAGCCAATAATGCTGGCCCGGAGTCGGGCCAGTGGATCGGATTACTGTGCCTGCAGACGCAGGAAGGGGTTCAATACCCGGTAATTCCAGGGGGTGAAGCGAATCGGGGCGTCCAGAACGCCGACACAGATGCAGTCTGTAGTGCGAGCCGCAGTCGGCGTATGCTCATGCTCTGCATCACGCATAATGAAATCGCCCTGCTGATAGAGGCCCTCTTCATCAGAGAAGCTGCCTTCCAGCACCAGGGTCAGCTCAGTGCCACGGTGAGTGTGGCGCGGAATGCTGCCGCCAGCCTTGATGTGATACAGCGAAAACTCGTGGCTGCGGTCGCCGGTACGCACACGGCTGATCTGCAGTTCGGAATTAACCCGATCCCAATCCAGATCGCGATACTCGCCGGTCATTAGTCGCTGCATCAGGGCAGGTGAATCATCCGCTGCAGGAGTGGTGCTCTCATAGCTCAGAGGCGCATCTTCATCCAACCTGGCCATCACACTGTCCAGCAGGCTGGCATCCACACTTTGCGGCGCCAGCTTTTCAAACAGACTGCCGCCCAATTGCTGCAGGCGCTGTGTCTGCCGCCGGCAGTGCTCACAGTAATTCAGATGCAGGGACACACAGGCCGACTGTGCCAGTGGCAGAGTACCCGCCGCAAACTCGTTGAGAATACGGCTGTCCGGATGATGATTAACTTGCGCGTTCATGTTCTAACTGTACCTGTAGCTTTTGCATTGCGAGCCTGACTCGCGATTTAACCGTACCCAGGGGCAGGTCGAGTTCTTCGGCCACTTCAGAGTGGGACTTACCTTCCATATACACCTTGGCGAGGATCTGCGCCTGCTCGAAGGGCAGCTCCCCAATCAACTCACGAACCCTGAGTGCGCTGCGACGTTCCTGCACCGCCACAAAGGGCTCATCTTCATCGCTCTCGGTCCAGATATCGTCGGCGCTCAGTGGCGTGTCGAATTTCTGCAGCCGGCGATACATATCAGTCCGGCAATTCCGGGCGATCGTGTAAATCCACGTGCTGGCTGCTGCTTTCCCCGCATTGTAGGCGGAAGCTTTCTGCCAGACCTTCAGCATCACCTCTTGCACCAGCTCGTCGGCGTGATTGGCAGAGAGTGTAGACCCATTCATCGCAAACGCTTTTACAAGCGGCGCGAAGTGCTCGAACAAACTGGCAAAGGCGCTTCTGTCCTGAGTCTGCCCGACTTGCTGAAGGCACAGACTCCACTCGTCATTGCGATTGCCTTGAGCATCGACCTGGATCTGGGGCTGCATGCCGTCGTCGTCCTCGGGTGGTTTTTCCGTCATTGTTTGTCTCTTTACGCAGGCTGTTAGGGATCGGACCAACAAAAATTCAAGGCCTTTTCCAATGATCCGCTAAGTTTAGCCCCCCGTAAATAGGGACAAAACCCAGTCACAGGCAAAACTATGAAAATCGCTGTTATTGGCTCAGGCATTTCTGGCCTGGCCTGCGCCCACTACCTGCATCAACACCACGAGGTGCACCTGTTCGAGGCGGACCGTCGCATCGGCGGGCACACCGCCACTGTAGACGTGGCCATGGGGGGGCGGCGCTTTGCTGTAGACACCGGCTTCATCGTCTACAACGACTGGACCTACCCCAATTTTATTGCCCTGATGGACAAACTGGGCGTGACAAGCAAGCCCTCACGCATGAGTTTCAGCGTCAGCGACGAGGACACCGGGCTGGAATATGCCGGATCAAACCTGAATACACTGTTTGCCCAGCGCAAGAACCTGGTGTCTCCCAGGTTTTGGGGCATGCTGCGCGACATCGTGCGGTTCAATAAAGAATCCGTGCAGGATCTCGAATCGGGCCGTGTGGATGCAGCGACGACGCTGGGAGAATACCTGGCCGAGAAGGGCTACGGCGAAGCGTTCATAAACCAGTACCTGGTTGCCATGGGCGCGGCCATCTGGTCCGCAGATACCCCCGTCATGCTCAATTTCCCCCTGCAGTTTTTTATTCGCTTTTTCAAAAACCACGGCCTGCTCAACATCCGCAATCGTCCCCAGTGGCGGGTCATAGAAGGTGGATCCAGGGAATACATCAAGCCGCTGACCGCTGGTTTTGAGCACAATATTCACCTCAATAGTCCGGTGGAGAACCTGCGCCGCCTGCCCACGCACGTGGAATTTTTTGTCAACGGCCAGAAACACATCTTCGATCAGGTGGTACTGAGCAGCCACAGTGACCAGGCCCTGGCCATGCTGGCAGACCCCAGCGACCTTGAGAAAGAACTGCTGGCCGCTATCCCCTACCAGGACAACGACGTTGTGCTGCACACGGATACCCGCCTGCTGCCGCGCAACGAACTGGCCTGGTCCAGCTGGAATTACCTTTTGAACGCTGAGCGGGAACGTGCAACCCTGACCTACAACATGAATATCCTGCAGGGCATACAGGCGCCAGAAACCTTCTGCGTCACCCTGAACCACAGCGAAGCCATCAACCCAAACAGGGTGCTTGGCCGCTTCAGCTATGCCCATCCGGTATTCACCGTAGAAGGCATGGCAGCTCAGGAGCGCTGGCAGGAGATCAACGGTGAGCGCACCTGGTACTGCGGTGCCTACTGGCGCAACGGCTTCCACGAAGATGGCGTATTCAGTGCCAAGCGAGTGGCCGATGCCATTCTCAGCCAGGCCGCTCCTGCCGCGAGCAACGCCGCGTGAGCAGTTGCCTTTATGAGGGCTGGGTGCGTCACCGCCGACGCAGCCCGCGCGTCCACGAGTTTCGGTACCGGGTGTTTATGCCCTACCTGAAGCTCGATGAGCTGGACGATCTGTTCTCAAAAACCTGGTCCTGGTCGCGCTCCCGCTGGGCACCGGCACGCTTTAAGAGAGAAGATTTCCTCGGTGACCCGGCTCAGCCCCTCGACGAAGCAGTGCGGCAACGAGTAGAAAAAGCCACCGGCGTTTATCCCAAGGGCCCCATCTATCTGCTCGCCAACCTGCGCTACTTCGGATTCAATATGAACCCGATTTGCTGTTACTACTGCTACGAGGAGGACGGCGAAACCCTGCAGTTTCTGGTAGCAGAAGTGAATAACACCCCCTGGGATGAGCGCCACAGTTATGTACTCCAGGCCGAGCCCGGCCAGCGCTGGCTGCGCTGCGAGTTTGAGAAAAATTTTCATGTCTCGCCGTTTCATCCAATGGATATGAGCTACAACTGGCACAGCAACTCCCCGGCAGAACGCCTGATCCTGCACATGGAGAACACCCAGCAGGGAGAGGTCGTTTTCGATGCCAGCCTCGCCATGACAAGACACGAAGCGAGTGCTGCCAACCTGAATCGCTTTATTTGGTCCTATCCCGCCATGACCTTGAAGGTGTGCGGCGCCATTTATTGGCAGGCGCTGAAACTGTGGCTGAAAGGACTGCCCTTTTATTCTCATCCCAATCGCACAAGGAAAGTATTGACCAATGAATGATGTCAGCATCAGATCAGTCCAGTTGCGCCAGCGCAGTCAGCGCGGTATCGGCAGCAATATGGCAAAACGCGCGCTCCTCGCAGTTTTCGAGCGTATCGCCGTCGGCTCTCTCACTGTTTACGACGGTGACGAGACCCTGCATTTCACAGGCACCGAGGACCTCAATCACCCTCACGCCCGAATTCACGTCAATGACCATCGCGTGTATCAGCAGATTCTGGCTGGCGGCGCACTGGGCTCAGGTGAATCGTTCATCCAGGGCCAATGGTCTTCGCCGGACCTACCGGAAGTCATCCGCCTGTTCACGGCCAATATGTCTGTGCTGCAATCGATGAACGCCAGCCGTTCGCTGTGGATGAAGCTGGGGCTCAAGCTCGCCCACTTTTTCAACCGCAACACACTGGCGGGTTCGCGCAAGAACATCTCTGCACACTACGATCTGGGCAACGATTTCTTCTCTCTGTTTCTGGACGAGACGATGATGTACTCCGCAGCCGTGTATCCGAGCCCCGATGCCAGCCTGGAGCAGGCTGCGGCGCACAAACTGGACCTCCTCTGTGACCAGCTGCAGCTGACAGCAGAGGATCACCTGCTTGAGATCGGTACGGGCTGGGGCGGCATGGCGGTGCACGCAGCCCGCCGGCACGGCTGCAAGGTCACCACGACCACTATTTCGCAGGAGCAGTATGAATACGCACTGCAGCGAGTCAAAGAAGAAGGCCTTGAAGACCAGGTAACGGTCTTGTGCGACGACTATCGCGACCTGACCGGGCAATACGACAAACTGGTCTCAATCGAGATGATCGAGGCAGTCGGCCATCGTTTCTACCAGAACTACTTCAACAAGTGCAGCTCCCTGCTGAAGCCGAATGGTTTGATGGTCATTCAGGCCATTACCATTGCTGACCAGCGCTACGACCAGGCGAGCAAGTCGGTCGACTTTATTCAGAAATACATCTTCCCCGGTGGCAGTCTGCCTTCTGTGGAAGTGATCAGCCAGCATATTGCGCAAGATACCGACATGCAGATCGTTCACTTGCGAGATATCACTGAGGACTATGCCAACACGCTGGCAGACTGGCGTGAGCGCTTCTTCAATGAACTGGACACCGTCAAAGCCCAGGGCTTCGACGAAAACTTTATCCGCATGTGGGATTTCTACCTCAGCTATTGCGAAGGGGGTTTCCGTGAACGCGTTATTTCTACAGTGCAACTGGCCTTTGCCAAGCCGGGTTACCGCTTTGTCTAAGCACCTCGCACTGGCCCTGACCTGGCTGGCACTCCTTTGTGCCGGCCCGGCCCTGTCTGCCAGCGACGAGCTCAACTACAACATCAAAGGCGAGGCGCGGGATCTTCGCACCGGAGATCTCCTCTATCTGGAGTTTCACAGCTGCGATGAGCTTGGTCTGCTCTGTTCCGTGAGTTACCGGGGCGACGCAGGTGAAGTTTTCGCCGAGAAAAGCCTGGACTATACCGCAGCCGCAATTGCGCCACGCTTGGAGATGAACGATATACGGCTGGCCAGGGAGTTACAGGTGGAAACCGCTGAGACGGGTGTTGTAGTCGATGCGGGTTTTGACAATTTCCTGCGCAGCAACTGGGAGGCCCTCGACAGAGGTGAGAGGGTCAAGTTCCCATTCCTCCTGCCCGGCAGGGATAAGCCGCTTCCCATGAGTGCAGAGCGTTCCAGCAAGGACTGCACTCCTGAACTGCTTTGTGTGGAGGTGAAACTAAGCAGCTGGTTTTTAGCCGCGTTGACCTCACCGATTGAACTGAGTTACTCGAGAGACAGCCGGCGTCTCATGCGCTATCGCGGCATCAGCAATCTGCGTGGCCCGGACGGAGATTCCCAAATGGTGGACATTCGCTACCTCTATCAGGATTGAGAGTAAGTCCACCAGCCCGGAAGTAGATCCCGATAAGCCGAGTCAGCGTAGCGGCTGTCGATTAGTAGGGCCTGACCGGTGTCTTCGGGACCACGAATTACTCGCCCCAGTGCCTGACAGACCTTTAGCATCCCCGGGTAGCGGTAAGCGTAATCAAAACCAGGCTCCCCGCGCTGTTCGTAGTAATCCCTCAGAGCTTGCGTGGATCTGTTGAACTGGGGCAACCCCACACCCACAATCACGACACTGCCGAGTGCATCTCCCGGCAGGTCAATACCCTCCCCGAACAGCCCACCCAGAATACAAAACGCAGCCACATTGCGTTTTGCTCTCAGCGTTTCCACAAAGCCTTCCCGCGCCTCAATATCCATATCCGGCGACTGCACCAGACAGACCCGCAAGCCAAGTGAGGGCTCGATAAGCTCCAAAGCTTGTGCCATGTAGGCATATGAAGGAAAGTACACAATGCAGTTCCCTTCCACCACTGTCAGCCAGTTTGCAATGGCATCTACGAGCGCGGGCAGACTGCGCTGCCGCTGCTGATAACGGATATCGATGCGACTGTTAATGCTCACTCGGAGCTGGCCTGTGTCGAACGGAGAATCGATTGCACGGTATACAGCGGATTCATCAAAACCGATGCGCCGGTTCAACCAATAACTGGGTTGTGCGGTCGCCGTAAACGCGGTGACCGAATCTGGTATCTTTTGGCGCTCCGCCAGCAAGCGAGCAGGATCAAGGCACTGCGCCCTGATCACCAGGCTCTGACTTTTCCCCGTCTTCTGCTCGAGTTCAAGGCGGAAGTCATCCCCCCAGTCCTGCAAAACACGCAGAAACTGGATCGCGCCGAAGTAAAAGTTGAGCAGGTCGGGATGCCCCTGCATCACGGCTGAATCCTGGGCCTGCTGCTCGCCGGCTTCGGCCACAAAATTGGTAAGCGAATAACTCAGTGATTCAGGCACCGTCTGCAGAGCATGAAATTCAGGCTCATCCCAATCCTCTTTTGCAAGCTGCAGGAACTGCCGGTTACATCGATCCAACGCCCGCTTGATTGCTCCGGAGACCCCGCGCCTGGCCGCCATTAGATCGCGCTTGCTGATCGTCACGCTGAACATTCCTAAAGCGCGATCAGGCAAGTTATGCGACTCATCCATTAGCACCGACCAGCGCGCTTGCCGGGCACTGAACCCTGCTGCAATGCCGCTGTAAAAGCTATAAAAGTGGTGAATGTCCGCAATACACATGTCAGCCCAGGGCAGCAGGTCCACCGCTAACTGATAGGGACAAACCTCGTGTTTCTCTGCCAGCGCCACAAGCTGCGAGTGATTGAGTGTGTCTGTGCCGACCAGGGCGTCATGCCGCGCCTGGGGTAATCGGTCGTAGTAACCGCGAGCGAAGCGACAGTCATCCCCGTGGCAGGCCTTACCGGGTGACAGACAAACCCTTTCCTTCGCAGAAAACGTCAGGCTGATGTGTCTGAGCCCGCGTGAGCGCAGCTGTTCAACGGCTTCTTCAGCAGCGCGCGCGCCAACGGTTTTTGCAGTTACAAAGGCAAAGGCCTCATGCTTACCCGCAGCTATCGCCTTGATCGCAGGAAACAGGACAGCAAGGGTTTTACCCAGTCCGGTAGGCGCCTGGGCCAGCAAACGGCTGCGCTGACTGATGCATTTGTAAACCGTTTCTGCCAGCTCGCGCTGACCCGCGCGATACTGGGCGTGCGGGAACTGCAGCTGCGTAATACTGGTATCACGCAAGACACGTTGCTTCGCCATCACTTGCAAAAAATCCACATAGCTATCGATGGTACGCTGCAGAAAGTCGAGCAACTCTTCACGACCGTATTGTTGGGTCAGCAGGTGTTCTTCGCCTGTGGTGAGTTGCAGATAACAGACCCTCACCGCCAGGCTCTGTAGAGACTCATCAGCAAGACAAATCAGGCCACCGTAGAGCTGTGCTTGCGCCGCATGCACATAGCGAACATTGTCGGGCAGGCGTTCAGGGTCAACCCGTGTTGTTTTTATCTCTTCTACGTACGCATGTTGCGCATCGTAACCATCGGCCCGACCGCGCAGCAGCAGAGCGACGCCAGACAATTCGAAGCGATGTTCCAGCGCAACTTCAGTTTTGTAACTGTCGGGACGATTGCGGTAGACCTGTGCGTGTCCTTCCATACCCTCGATCGCAGTAGGCGAAGGTGTGAAACGAAAGTCGATGTCGCCTTTTCTGCAGACAAACTCAGCAAGCGCTCGGACCGCCACTTTAAAATCAGCTGGATTCATAACTGACCCAGGCCACTTCGTAATGGATCTGATGCTGCTCAAAAAAACGCACCCAGCGTTTCTGATTCGCCTGCAGTTGATCGCCGGGGCCCTTAACCTCAACCATGAGGTAGCCCAACACGGGATCAAAAGCGATAAGATCGGGAAGGCCACTGCGATTTGATTGCGGATCAAAAAGAATGCGTCGCAGCATGGCAGCCAAGACCTGACCTGGCACGTGTTCAAGCAATTGTTCCAGCATTTCAGGTCTCAGATAACGCCAGTTAATCCAACTGTTCGAGAGGCCCTGGTACTGCAAGAAATTGGCCAGCACCCTCTTCGCCGCCCTGCCTTCTTCAAGCTCTACTAAGCGCGCATCCAGCGCCGCCTGTCGAACCCTGCGGAAATCGGGTGTGTACATATCCAGCGGCGCAGACTGAAAGGGGTTAACAAAAGCACCGGTCACAGGTGCAAACATTTCATCCCAGAACAGCAGACCGAACAGAGCATTAACCAGGGCGCTCTCCACGTAGTGCACCTGCTGCCAGCGCTGCAAATAATGATCTGCAACTTCCCGTTCAACCCTCTGATCAGTAGCCTGCAGTCGCAGGTCCTGTCGACGAAATACGTCTTTCCTGCGGGTCATGGCGGGCATTGACAATCTCTTGTGCAGCCGCGGCTGGTGCAGTGCCACAAAATCCAGCTCTGCTTCGCACCACGGGTCAGCGGCGATCTCTTTGCAGAGGTCCAATGCAGTGGAGCAGTCATCAAGCGCAGTCAACAATCGCACACTCCTTTCTCGCGCGGGATGCTGCGCAGACATCTGATAAAGGTTCAGTGCAAGCTCGGGCAGGGCCTCGCGCTCCAGTTGTCGAGCCAAACGGTTAATGAGTTTATAGAACCGTTGCAGTGTCGGCACACTGGGTTGGTAGTCCAGCAGGATGTTCGTCAGCGACAGCAGGGCCTCAAGGTCCGAGGCTTCCATCGCCTCATAATAATGATCGCGCAGCTGCGCGACTTGCAGATAGTCCTCGATGTCACTCCGATGGGTAAACAACCTGAAATTGCGATCCAGCGGATACTCATAGTATGTCTGCACCCCCAGGTCACTGAGCACGAAATCAGTCAGGTTCTGGCGACGGTTACCAAAAAAGAGTAGCTGCAACAGTTCCAGCTTTTCTGCATGCAACGGGCGCCACAGACTACCCTGGTACCAGTCGGTCCAGCTTTTAAGGTATAGGTCGGAACCAGCCAGCTGCTCCATGATCCGTGATTCCAGATCAGCTCGACTACAGGACCTGGCCAGGCCAAGTTGATCACCGAACATATCCTGAAGCTCGTCCTTGCGACATTGACCCAGAACCTCCTCCAATGTGGGCGTCGTCACAGCCTCCAGTAGCCCGGCATCCGCCAGCTCTTCAGCCAGCACAGAGAGATCACCCAGTTCCTCGTATCCCAGTTTTTCATTGCGGAATATGGCAGCCCGTCGTGACACCAACCTGACATAGAGCGCCCGTGCCAGCTCCGATGTATCGAAAAGTGTGTCAACGAAGCGCCGCTCAGCCTCGAGCAGAAGATCGTGATATTGCTCAGTGGCGGTGTGCACTAACCGATCGAAATTACGCAGGTAATAAAGCGGCTCAAGATCCGGTAATGGGTCGGCTGAGGGCTGGTCACTATAGGCTGGCATGGCCTCAGTTCGCAAGGGATAGTTGTTGATAGAGAGCCGCCGGCAGAATCATGGCAAGCCCGACCAGGGTGGCTGTGTCTATCGACTCCCCCAATACAAAATGTATCGGCAGCAGCGACACCAGCGGCGCCAAAAATATCAGGTTAGCAACCCGACTGACATGACTGGCGCGTCGCAGCGCGAGGCTCCAGAGGGCAAACGTAATGCCCATTTCAAACACACCTGCATACATAGCAGCGAAAAGACCTTGCCCCACGGGTAACTGCCAGTCAGAAAACAGACTGCACAACAGCACACACAAGGGGGCGGCCAGCAGAAAATTCAGGCAAAGGGATGGTACGGGTTCATGCTGGTTGCGGGTATTCACGATCCAGTACCAGGCCCAAACTACGGTGCTGACTAAAGCTAAAACCACGCCGATACCATCATCAAAACGCAGGCTTACAACATCACCCCGCGTAGCGATAATCAACACACCCGTGTAGCCAAACACTCCGGCAAGCAGATCCTTCAGCCGCAGGGCCTGTCCGAGCATCAGCACCGCCATCAGGCTCAGGGTTATCGCCCAAGTGTAATTAATTGCCTGTGCCTGCTGCGCGGGCAAGCGATCATAGGCCGAGAACAAGATCAGGTAGTACAAGCTGGGATTGAGGCAGGCCACCATCAGGTAGAACCGCGGGGCTTCCCGAAAATAGGTCAGGAGCAAGCCCAGCTGCCCACGCGCCGCCACCACTATCATCAGCACCAATGCAGACGACAGCGACGCCACTGCGATCAACTGCCAGACACTAAGCTCGGCCAAGGCCACTTTGAAGGCAGTAGCCACTGTGGACCAAAGCAGCACAGCCACTCCACCAAAGAGCAGTGCCTGACGATCATTGCTAGCCATCTGAATCATGCTGCCACAAAGTCTACTGAAAGCCCCGAAGGTGTACCACGCATCGCATTTCAGGCAAGCTAGCGCGCATGGACAAAGAGATAAGACCACTCACAACAGGCCTTGCACTGGCCCCGGTAGGGCTGCTGGTGATTCTGCTGGCAACTTCGGTGTACCTGTTTGGCTCGGACTCTTCCTATGGCGCCAATCAAATCGCCCTGCTCTTCAGTGCGGGCGCGGTGGGCCTGGTCGGTCTGCGACTTGGCCACAGCTGGCAGGATATTGAGAAGGGTCTGCTTCACGGCATTTCCCTGTGCCTTGGCCCGCTTCTGATACTGATGAGCGTGGGCATGCTGATCGGGGTATGGATTCTCGCCGGTACCATCCCGGCCATTATCTATTACGGCACCGAATTACTGTCACCCAGTACGTTCTATGCCACCACTGCCTTGCTGTGTGCTGTAACAGCACTGAGTATCGGCTCCTCATGGACAGTAGCTGGCACGATCGGTATCGGCATGATGGCCATCGCGGCGAGTTTTAATCTGTCCCTCGAAATAACAGCCGGCGCCATCATCTCCGGCGCGTATCTTGGCGATAAGCTATCGCCGCTCTCCGACACGACCAATCTGGCCGCCGGGGTGGTCGGCGTAGACCTGTTCCAGCACATCCGCCACCTGTTGTGGACCACGATCCCCGGGTTTCTGATTGCACTGCTGCTGTTCAGCCTGTTCAGTAATGCAGAGGCAGCACCACCAGAGCAAATCGCAAGCCTGCGCAGTAGTATGGCAACGCAGTTCAACCTGGGGCTGCATTTGTTTATACCTCTTTTTCTCATGTTGGGACTGGCCTGGAAACGGGTGCCCGCACTGCCCGCCATACTCATCAGTACGCTGGTGGGCGCGGTTTTTGCAATCAGCTTCCAACCGCAGGCTACTCTCCAGTTGGCTGACAACAGCCAGGTACCTGAAGTCATGCAGATGTTTCAGGGAGTTTGGTCAAGCCTATTCAATGGCTTCAGTGCCAACAGCGGAGACGCCTTCATGGACAAGCTGCTGTCCAAGGGCGGCCTCCTATCGATGCTCAACACCTGTGCATTGATCATTTGCGCCATGGCTTTTGGCGGTGCCATTGAAAAAGTGGGTATTCTTGAATTCCTGGTGGGCCGTGCTCTGAAGCGCGTGCGCAGTAATGGCGGCCTTGTGGCATCCACAGTAGGCACCTGTGCAGCGACCAATCTCATCACCAGTGATCAGTTCATTGCCATTACCGTTCCGGGGCGCATGTTCAGGGATGAATTCAAACGCCGAGGGCTATCGTCGCTGAATCTGTCGAGAACCCTGGAAGACAGCGCCACCCTGACTTCCGCCCTTGTGCCCTGGAATACCTGCGGGGCTTTCATGGCCGCAACACTCGGGGTCAGTACGTTTAACTATGCACCCTACGCGTTCTTCAACTACCTGTGCCCGCTGATCGCCATCGCCTACGGCTACATGGATGTGGCACAGAAACCGCTTGAGCCAGAGCGAGCGGAGGCAGTGTGATGGACTGGGATCATCCGAACCCGTTTACGTTGGCAGTGACCGTGGAAGACAAACACATCGACGGCCTCCAGCACACCAACAATGCCGTTTACGTCAAATGGTGTGAGCGCGTCGCCTGGGCGCATTCCGAGTCTCTGGGCATGGACCTGGCCATGTACCAGAAACTTGACCGCGCCATGGCCATCACCCGCAGCGAATTCGATTACCTGTTGGCTTCTTACCTCGGAGACACCCTGCAGGTCGCTACCTGGATCGTGGACTGGGATGAACGCCTGACCATGCGACGCCACTTTCAGGTGATCCGTGAAAGTGATGGCAAGACCCTGCTGCGGGCGAGCATGCAATTTGCCTGTGTCGAAATCAGTAGCGGTCGACCCCGGCGACTGCCGCCGGAATTCAAGGACGCCTACGGCAGCGCCGTTATCTCAGGCGCGTAACCAGTCAAAAGCCAGCCAGCTGCTCCATGATCCGTGATTCCAGATCAGCTCGACTACAGGACCTGGCCAGGCCAAGTTGATCACCGAACATATCCTGAAGCTCGTCCTTGCGACATTGACCCAGAACCTCCTCCAATGTGGGCGTCGTCACAGCCTCCAGTAGCCCGGCATCCGCCAGCTCTTCAGCCAGCACAGAGAGATCACCCAGTTCCTCGTATCCCAGTTTTTCATTGCGGAATATGGCAGCCCGTCGTGACACCAACCTGACATAGAGCGCCCGTGCCAGCTCCGATGTATCGAAAAGTGTGTCAACGAAGCGCCGCTCAGCCTCGAGCAGAAGATCGTGATATTGCTCAGTGGCGGTGTGCACTAACCGATCGAAATTACGCAGGTAATAAAGCGGCTCAAGATCCGGTAATGGGTCGGCTGAGGGCTGGTCACTATAGGCTGGCATGGCCTCAGTTCGCAAGGGATAGTTGTTGATAGAGAGCCGCCGGCAGAATCATGGCAAGCCCGACCAGGGTGGCTGTGTCTATCGACTCCCCCAATACAAAATGTATCGGCAGCAGCGACACCAGCGGCGCCAAAAATATCAGGTTAGCAACCCGACTGACATGACTGGCGCGTCGCAGCGCGAGGCTCCAGAGGGCAAACGTAATGCCCATTTCAAACACACCTGCATACATAGCAGCGAAAAGACCTTGCCCCACGGGTAACTGCCAGTCAGAAAACAGACTGCACAACAGCACACACAAGGGGGCGGCCAGCAGAAAATTCAGGCAAAGGGATGGTACGGGTTCATGCTGGTTGCGGGTATTCACGATCCAGTACCAGGCCCAAACTACGGTGCTGACTAAAGCTAAAACCACGCCGATACCATCATCAAAACGCAGGCTTACAACATCACCCCGCGTAGCGATAATCAACACACCCGTGTAGCCAAACACTCCGGCAAGCAGATCCTTCAGCCGCAGGGCCTGTCCGAGCATCAGCACCGCCATCAGGCTCAGGGTTATCGCCCAAGTGTAATTAATTGCCTGTGCCTGCTGCGCGGGCAAGCGATCATAGGCCGAGAACAAGATCAGGTAGTACAAGCTGGGATTGAGGCAGGCCACCATCAGGTAGAACCGCGGGGCTTCCCGAAAATAGGTCAGGAGCAAGCCCAGCTGCCCACGCGCCGCCACCACTATCATCAGCACCAATGCAGACGACAGCGACGCCACTGCGATCAACTGCCAGACACTAAGCTCGGCCAAGGCCACTTTGAAGGCAGTAGCCACTGTGGACCAAAGCAGCACAGCCACTCCACCAAAGAGCAGTGCCTGACGATCATTGCTAGCCATCTGAATCATGCTGCCACAAAGTCTACTGAAAGCCCCGAAGGTGTACCACGCATCGCATTTCAGGCAAGCTAGCGCGCATGGACAAAGAGATAAGACCACTCACAACAGGCCTTGCACTGGCCCCGGTAGGGCTGCTGGTGATTCTGCTGGCAACTTCGGTGTACCTGTTTGGCTCGGACTCTTCCTATGGCGCCAATCAAATCGCCCTGCTCTTCAGTGCGGGCGCGGTGGGCCTGGTCGGTCTGCGACTTGGCCACAGCTGGCAGGATATTGAGAAGGGTCTGCTTCACGGCATTTCCCTGTGCCTTGGCCCGCTTCTGATACTGATGAGCGTGGGCATGCTGATCGGGGTATGGATTCTCGCCGGTACCATCCCGGCCATTATCTATTACGGCACCGAATTACTGTCACCCAGTACGTTCTATGCCACCACTGCCTTGCTGTGTGCTGTAACAGCACTGAGTATCGGCTCCTCATGGACAGTAGCTGGCACGATCGGTATCGGCATGATGGCCATCGCGGCGAGTTTTAATCTGTCCCTCGAAATAACAGCCGGCGCCATCATCTCCGGCGCGTATCTTGGCGATAAGCTATCGCCGCTCTCCGACACGACCAATCTGGCCGCCGGGGTGGTCGGCGTAGACCTGTTCCAGCACATCCGCCACCTGTTGTGGACCACGATCCCCGGGTTTCTGATTGCACTGCTGCTGTTCAGCCTGTTCAGTAATGCAGAGGCAGCACCACCAGAGCAAATCGCAAGCCTGCGCAGTAGTATGGCAACGCAGTTCAACCTGGGGCTGCATTTGTTTATACCTCTTTTTCTCATGTTGGGACTGGCCTGGAAACGGGTGCCCGCACTGCCCGCCATACTCATCAGTACGCTGGTGGGCGCGGTTTTTGCAATCAGCTTCCAACCGCAGGCTACTCTCCAGTTGGCTGACAACAGCCAGGTACCTGAAGTCATGCAGATGTTTCAGGGAGTTTGGTCAAGCCTATTCAATGGCTTCAGTGCCAACAGCGGAGACGCCTTCATGGACAAGCTGCTGTCCAAGGGCGGCCTCCTATCGATGCTCAACACCTGTGCATTGATCATTTGCGCCATGGCTTTTGGCGGTGCCATTGAAAAAGTGGGTATTCTTGAATTCCTGGTGGGCCGTGCTCTGAAGCGCGTGCGCAGTAATGGCGGCCTTGTGGCATCCACAGTAGGCACCTGTGCAGCGACCAATCTCATCACCAGTGATCAGTTCATTGCCATTACCGTTCCGGGGCGCATGTTCAGGGATGAATTCAAACGCCGAGGGCTATCGTCGCTGAATCTGTCGAGAACCCTGGAAGACAGCGCCACCCTGACTTCCGCCCTTGTGCCCTGGAATACCTGCGGGGCTTTCATGGCCGCAACACTCGGGGTCAGTACGTTTAACTATGCACCCTACGCGTTCTTCAACTACCTGTGCCCGCTGATCGCCATCGCCTACGGCTACATGGATGTGGCACAGAAACCGCTTGAGCCAGAGCGAGCGGAGGCAGTGTGATGGACTGGGATCATCCGAACCCGTTTACGTTGGCAGTGACCGTGGAAGACAAACACATCGACGGCCTCCAGCACACCAACAATGCCGTTTACGTCAAATGGTGTGAGCGCGTCGCCTGGGCGCATTCCGAGTCTCTGGGCATGGACCTGGCCATGTACCAGAAACTTGACCGCGCCATGGCCATCACCCGCAGCGAATTCGATTACCTGTTGGCTTCTTACCTCGGAGACACCCTGCAGGTCGCTACCTGGATCGTGGACTGGGATGAACGCCTGACCATGCGACGCCACTTTCAGGTGATCCGTGAAAGTGATGGCAAGACCCTGCTGCGGGCGAGCATGCAATTTGCCTGTGTCGAAATCAGTAGCGGTCGACCCCGGCGACTGCCGCCGGAATTCAAGGACGCCTACGGCAGCGCCGTTATCTCAGGCGCGTAACCAGTCAAAAGCCAGCACGCTGCGAATGTCCGTCTCACCACTGCGAAGCATCAACAAGCGGTCCAGGCCCAGTGCCACCCCGGAGCAATCTGGTAAACCGTGACTCATCGCTGACAGTAATTGCTCATCCACCGGGCGGGGTATTTCCCCCATGCTGTCTAAACGCTGGTTGTCCTGCTCAAAGCGCTGGCGCTGCTCCTGTGCATCCAGCAACTCGCCATAGCCATTGGCCAGTTCCATACCGTTCACATAGGTTTCAAAACGATCCGCGACAACCGCGCCATCGACCTGCTTCAGCCTGGATAGCGCAGCCTGAGACGCCGGGTAGTCATACACAAACACCACGCCTTTCTCAGCCAGCAGGGGCTCTATCTGATGGGTCAACAACAGGTCGAGACATTCGTCCCGAGTCGCAGGGCGAAAAGACAGGTCGAAACGGTCCAGCGTGGCATCCAGCAAGTCATTATCATCCATCCCGCCTAGATCAATATCAGCGAATTCGAGAAACAGCTGCCGGTAGCTGTATCGCTCGACAGTTTCGGTGTGCAGCACGTGCAACAGCAGCTGTTCCACTTCTTCCATGAGCTGGCAGGTATCGAAACCCGGGCGATACCATTCCAACAAGGTGAACTCCGGATTGTGGCGCTGCCCGGCCTCCTCCTGCCTGAAAGCCTTACAGATCTGGTAGATCGGCCCGCTGTCAGCTGCCAGTAGCCGCTTCATGGCGTATTCCGGCGAGGTCTGCAGGTAGCGGTCGGTGCTTTTGAACGGGGTTAAACTGGGATCGGTAACGGGCGCTCTGGCCAGCAGCGGTGTCTCGACTTCAAGCACACCGCGCTGGCTGAAGAATTCCCTGATATCCTGCAACAATTGCGCCCGGGCCTGCAGTAATTCCCGGCTGGCACTAGGACGCCAGTCACTCATGGGGTATCAGGACTTGCCGCGTCCCACGTATTCGCCGGTACGGGTATCAATCCGCACGATTTCACCCTCGCTGAGAAACAGGGGCACCTTCACCACCGCCCCGGTGCTGAGAGTGGCGGGCTTGTTGCCACCACTGGCGGTATCACCTTTCAGGCCTGGATCGGTCTGTGTAATTTCCAATTCAACAAAGTTTGCCGGGGTTACAGACAAAGGAGCGCCATTGTAGAGCGTGATCTCGCAACGATCCTGTTCTTTCAGCCATTGGGAAGCGTCGCCCACTGCATTTTTGTCCGCCTGGTACTGTTCAAAGGTGTCTGGCTCCATGAAGTGCCAGAACTCGCCATCTGTGTAGAGATATTCCATGTCACGGTCCATGACGTCCGCGCCTTCCAGAGATTCACCGGATTTGAAGGTCCGCTCCCAGACACGACCGGTTTTCAGGTTGCGCAGCTTAACCCGGTTAAACGCCTGACCCTTGCCGGGCTTCACAAACTCGTTCTCGACGATGCTGCAGGGGTCGCCCTCCAGCATCACTTTCAATCCACTGCGGAATTCATTGGTGGAATAACTCGCCATGTTGTCCTCTGCGATACGTGAAAAAGGCGCCTATGATACCGCGAAGGCGTGGCCACTGGACACATGCTGGTAATGGTGATTCACTGTACTCGGGGTAACATTTCGCGCTGATTTCGCGGCTGCTGGCGGCGGCAAAAAAATCGTCCTATTTGTGCGTTTTTTGACCTATAATGATGAAAAAACAGCTACTTATAGGTTGTTTTTAATGTGATCGCACATTCAACTAATAACGACCTGCGAGATCGATGAGTAATAACGAACCCATCAAGCTGCGAATTCCTCGCCAGGATCTGGCGGAGTTTGCACTGTTTGGTCTATCGGGTGACCAGGCCAGCGCGTGGGCGGACGGCCTGCCCATGGCCAACTCAGCCCAGGTAGCTCAGCAACTGCGCAGCGCCATCAGCGATCTCAATCGTGTCGACATGGGGCCGGAGGTGCGCTTTGAAGTGCTTGAAGCGCTTCGCCCAACCCTGCACATGGCCTTGTCGACCCTGTCAAAGTTTTACCTGAATCAGCCGGTGGTATTGCCCGAAGAGCCACGTAAAGCCAGTCGCCTTGCACAAAACCTCTATGAGCTGACCACCACAGCTTACACCATTGTGGCCATTCAGACGATTCAACGGCGCCAGTCCATTACCAGCACCAATCCCGCAAAACTGGTCTGTCAGGCGGTACATCGTGCCATTACCACCGGCAGCATGCGGCTGCTGGTGTCCTACCAGTTGTATCAACCGGTAGAACTGAATGCCTGGACCGAATTACACCAGCTCTATCTGTTGGCGGAACGGCAGAAACTGACCAGCCAGATCGTCGCAGACGACATTTCCGGCAATGGCAGTATCACCGATACTTACCTGCGCGCCCTGATGATGGGTTGCTGTAAACCCAACCAACTGCGGCAGCATGATCTGGCCGGTGTATTCAAAGGCTTGCGGGAATGGGTTGAGCATATCCATATGCTGAATCCCGATGCGGGCGAAGGCTTGTTCCTGGTGGACTTCGCCAGCGACCATCCGCCGCTTTATGGCTCGCTGTACAGCGAAGAACCAGGCCCCAGCTGTCGACTGATCAATACCGAAGATCTGATCGAACACCTGAAAAACCTGCGTAACGATACCGGTGAGCGGGCCATCGTATTCGACAAAGACACCGCGGTGTCGCCTAATGTGCTCGACCACATCATCACCTCCTGGGGTGTGATGTCCAAGCGCAACTTCGCCAGGGCGCCAGCTCAAGAGAAGCTCTGGGTATCAGTGGGCTTGAGCAACACCCACTACTACGTGTCAGGCGGCGTCAGCTTTGACAATCTGATTTCAAAGGAAGGCTCAGCGGCACTCGAAGACGGACCCGACAAAAACCCGTTCATGGACAAGGACAGCTCCCGCGAGAAAGACATCTGGGACAGCGCCTTTTCGGGCGATGCCGACGACGGCGAACAGGTCGACCTGGAAGATATCGAATATCACATCCGCGAGGCGGAGCACGCGCAGAATCGCAACGCCAAAGAGCGCCACCCTGTATTCCCGGTGCGCATGGCCAATGTCAGCCCCGGCGGCTATTGCCTGGAGTGGTCAGCGGACATCCCGAGCCATATTAAGACCGGGGATGTGATTGCCGTTCGCGAGGTGGATAACAACGCCTGGAGTATCGCGGTGATTCGCTGGGTCAGCCAGCTCAAGGACCAGACTACACTGCTGGGCGTTGAGCTGCTCAGCCCCCGCGCCACACCTTATGGTGCCAGTGTGCAACACAAAACCGGCGAAGACGGCGACATGATGCGCGCCCTGCTACTGCTGGAGATCAAGCTGGTGGGGCAGCCCAACACCCTGATCACCCCTCGGGTGGGGTTTAAGGAACGACAGAAAGTCACCCTGATCAGGGGGGGGCGAAGAGTCCTATATCCAGTTGTTTAAAAAGGTGTCATCCACCGCCGCCTACAACCAGTTTGAATTCCGTTATATCCAGCAAATGGAAGAAGTTGCCCTGCAAGACAAGAGCGACGTGATCAACACCCAGTTTGAGTCCCTCTGGAACAATATCTGACGGGCCCCGTTTAGCGGGCTTCGCTCTGGTAGCGATCTCCGATTCCAAGCAAATACAAAATACCGTCCAGCCCGAGGGTTGAGATACTCTGCTCCGCACTTTCTTTCACCAGGGGCTTGGCTCTGAATGCAATGCCCAGGCCTGCAATACTGAGCATGGGCAAATCGTTGGCCCCATCACCGACACTGATCACCTGCTGCAGGTCGATTCCTTCACGCTCCGCAATCTCTTTCAGCAAGGCCGCTTTGCGCGCACCATCAACAATCGGCGCCTGCACCCGGCCAGTCACCTTGCCATCAGAGATCTGTAGTTCATTAGCGTAGACATAATCAATACCGAGGCGGGCCTGCAGGTAACGACCAAAATAGGTGAAACCGCCAGACAGGATCGCGGTCTTATATCCCAGCGACTTCAAGGTGCTGATCAGGTGTTCCGCACCCTCAGTGATCGGCAGCTGGGCGGCAATATCCGCCAGCACTGACTCATCCAACCCCTCAAGCAGGGCGACGCGACGCTCGAAACTTTCGTTGAATTCGATCTCGCCACGCATGGCTTGTTCAGTGATAGCGCGTACCTGGTCACCGACACCAGCGCGCTCGGCGAGCTCATCGATCACTTCGGTTTCGATCAAAGTCGAATCCATGTCGAAGGCCACAAGCCGACGGTTGCGGCGATACTTGTTGTCCTCCTGCAGGGAAATATCAACATCCAGTTGGCTCGCCAGTTCCAGCAACTCGCGCCGGAAACGATCAGGCTCTACCAGTTCACCACGCACAGAGAACTCGACGGCCGCCTTACTAAGGTCAGACTGCTCACCCAGCGGAATACGGCCGGAAAGACGGTTGATGCCATCAATATTGAGACCGTAACTGGCGAACACGCCGGTCACCTGGGACAGTTGAGCTGCAGTTATCTTTCTGGCCAGCAAAGTGACCACATAGCGTGGGCGACCCTGGCCGCCAACCCACTCGCTGTAGCTGTCTTCGCTGATTAGGGTAAAGCGAACCTGCAGGCCGAGCTCCTCCATGCGCTGCTCGATTCGCTGCAGCAGGCTGCCGTGCTCACTGGCCTCAGGCAATTCCACCAGAATGCCCAGTGACAGACTGCTGTGGATCACCGCCTGGCCAATATCCAACACATTAACATCGAATTCAGCGAGGATGGCCGTCACTGAAACGGTGACGCCAGCCCTATCCCCACCTGCGATGTTTATCAACAAAATTTCTTTCAAGGTATGATTCCGGCCCGAAAAACGCATATTCTAACCGCTGCCTGTTTACCCAGACTACGGACTATTACCGGCCTATGCAGAACCTGTTCCAGCGCCTAAGCACCAGTCAGCAGTGGGCGCTAGTTT
Organism: Halieaceae bacterium; assembly: GCA_963921335.3. Taxonomy (GTDB): domain Bacteria; phylum Pseudomonadota; class Gammaproteobacteria; order Pseudomonadales; family Halieaceae; genus CAWUFC02. The sequence goes on from CAWUFC020000001.1 coordinate 320,303, forward strand.
GTGGCGTACTGTGCCTGCTGGTGAGCCTGATTCTGGTGAGCGTCGCCTCGTTCAGCTCGCGCTTTATCCTGCAAACACAGCAAAATGAATACGGGGATATGGTCGCGTCAGAGTCCGCTGCCACTGTATCGACTATGCTGGCGCGAGGGGAGCTGATTGGTCTGGAGGTTCAGCTGGAACAGATGGTGGCCCTGAACCAGCTCAGCGGCATCAGGGTATACGACGTGGAGCATCGACAAATTGGTGCTGCCGGCAGCGAGGATGGCCCGGCTTATCAGGCCAACATTCAGCTCGACAGAAAAATCGCTGGCCAGTTAGAAGTGTTTCTGGCCGACAATACAGCCATGCGGGAACAGCGGTCCATGCTTCTGCCGCTGCTTATGCTGGCAGCACTACTAAGCCTGTTCGGCGCGGCACTCGCGGCCCGCATGGCCCAGACCAACAGCGCCAGGCTGCAGCACCTGTTATCAAAACTTGGCGTCAATAGCAGCGCCGAACGCAATGAGCTGGCCCGCCTCGAGCAGGCTGTCGAGCAGTTGCCCATCGAGCTGCTTCAGCCCGCCGACGAGTCGACTCAAGACAGCGCCGATTACAGCACCACCGGACTCATGTTTGTACGCCTGGACAGCCTCGTCGGTTACGTGGAAACGCTGGATGAATCGACCTTGGTTCGCTACACCAACTACCTACATCGGGTCATCCAGAGTTGTGCCGAACTCTATGGAGGGGAACTGCAGGTGAGTCGACAATTCAGCGTTCTGGTCTGTTTTGCCGGTGAACACAAAAGCGGCAGCCCTGTCTTTCGCGCCGCTTGCACCGCCTGGCTACTGCAGCAGCTTAGCCAAAGTCTCCGCGAGCATAGTCGCCTCAAATTGGACCTGTCCCTTAGCTGTGGGGTCAGCGAGGCGGGTTCACCAATTACCGGTCATTTTTACTCGGCCCTGTATGGTCAGCATCTCGTGGATGAGATGGAAGCGCTCTGCAACGAGCAGAGTGGTGACATACTGCTATGCGAAGACCTGGTGGAGGACACCAGCCTGGTCAACAAATGGCATCTTGAATCTGCAGGCAACAACATCAATAAACTCGGCGCCGCCACTGCACCAACGGACAGCTTGTTAGAGCGGCAGCATGAAATGCTGCGCGCCCAGCTCAGCAAAAACAGCGCCTAGTCCTTACGCTCAACCTCGATACGGTCAACTTTCTGGAAGCCACGGGGCAGCTTGTTGCCACGCCTCCCGCGCTCACCGCGATAGTGCTCCAGCTCTGCGAACTTGAGGTTCAAGTGCCGTTTCCCCGCGTAGACCACCAGGGCATCTGATGACTTCAACACCTGAATGGCAATGACGAACTCTTCCCGGGATTGCACGCGCGGACCAGGAATACCGATAATCTTGTTACCCTTGCCTCGCGCCAGTTGCGGCAGATCTTCCAGCGGGAAGATCAACAGTCTCCCTTCATTGCTAACTGCAACCACAAAGGATTCGTCGAATGCGCCAACAGGCGCAGGGTTCAATACCTGACTGCCCTTGGGCAGATTAAGCACACCCTTACCGGACTTGTTTTTGGTCTGCAGGTCACCCAGCTTGGCCACAAAACCATAGCCGGCATCACTGGCCAGCAAGTACAAATCGTCGGCACTACCGGTCATCAAGCCTTCAAAGGTGGCGCCAGAAGGTGGATTTACGCGGCCAGTTACCGGCTCACCCTGCCCGCGTGCCGAAGGCAGGTTGTGGGTTGCGATGGTATAGGCTCGCCCCGTTGAATCCAGCATGACCGCGGGCAGATTAGTGCGCCCGGCTACGGACAACTTGTAGCCATCCCCGGATTTGTAACTCAGGGCAGCAGGGTCAATATCGTGACCTTTGGCGGCGCGAATCCAGCCTTTTTCAGACATAACAATGGTGATCGGGTCATTGGTCATTAACTCAAGCTCGGAGAAGGCACTGGCCTCCTCGCGCTCCGCCAATGGCGACCTCCGCTCGTCACCGAACTCCTCCGCAACGGCCAGCAGTTCTTTCTTAATCAGCGTTTTCAGACGCGCCTCTGATTTGAGGGTCTTTTCCAGGCTGTCACGTTCAGCGGCAAGTTCATCCTGCTCAGTCTTGATCTTCATTTCCTCAAGACGGGCCAGATGACGCAGCTTCAACTCCAGGATAGCTTCCGCCTGGTCGTCGCTGAGCTTGAAACGCTTCATCAGCACCGGTTTGGGTTTATCCTCGGTGCGGATGATGTGGATGACCTCATCAATATTGAGAAAGGCAATCAGATAGCCTTCCAGAATATGCAGACGGCGCAGCACTTTCTCGAGACGGTTCTCCAGGCGCCGCTTCACCGTGGTGGTACGGAACTTCAACCATTCCTTGAGGATACGGTCCAGGCCCTTGACGCCCGGGCGGCCGTCAATGCCAATCATATTGAGATTGACCCGGTAACTGCGCTCCAGGTCAGTCGTGGCAAACAGGTGGCTCATCAGCGCTTCGAGATCAATCCTGTTCGACCGGGGTACCAGAACCAGCCGGGTCGGGTTTTCGTGGTCAGACTCATCGCGCAGGTCAGCCACCATGGGTAATTTTTTGGCCTGCATTTGTGCCGCCACCTGCTCCAGCACCTTGGAGCCCGATACCTGGTACGGCAAGGCTGTGATCACAACGTCGCCAGATTCCTTGGTCCAGACCGCTCGCATACGCATAGCACCGCGACCCGTCTCGTACATCTCGATGATTTCTTCCCGGGGGGTGATGATCTCCGCTTGCGTCGGGTAATCCGGCCCCTGCACATGCTCGCAAAGCTCGCGCACCGTCGACTTTGGCTTCTCCAGCATACGGATGGTGGCACTCACGACCTCGCGCAAATTATGCGGCGGGATATCGGTGGCCATACCCACCGCAATACCTGTAGTGCCATTGAGAAGCACATTGGGCAACTGAGCGGGCAGCACCGAAGGTTCTTCCATAGTGCCATCAAAATTGGGCACCCAGTCCACCGTACCCTGACCCAGCTCGCCCAACAGTACGTCGGCATACTTCGTCAGCCGACTCTCGGTATAACGCATGGCGGCAAAAGACTTCGGATCATCCGGGGAACCCCAGTTACCTTGCCCATCCACCAGCGGATAGCGATAGCTGAAGTCCTGTGCCATCAATACCATGGCCTCGTACGCGGCGCTGTCACCATGGGGATGAAACTTACCAATGACGTCACCGACCGTTCGGGCAGATTTCTTGAACTTGGCTGAAGCCTTAAGCCCCAGCTCGCTCATGGCGTATACGATTCGCCGTTGTACGGGCTTAAGACCGTCACCGATATTAGGCAGGGCCCGATCGAGAATGACGTACATGGAATAGTCCAGATAGGCCTTCTCGGTATACTGCTTCAGGGATACCTGCTCGATACCCTCATCATCAAATTCGATTATTTCAGACATTCAGCACATCGCTTGTGGTTTAGTGTTACTCGTTTGGCGCTGCCGCGCCGGTCTTTCCAGGTAGCCGTGGCGGAATCCCACGGCGAAGGGGTTTTTCACTTTGTCATATTTTTAATTCATGTAGTTGCCGCGCAGACCCACCAACTGCTCATTGAGATTCACAATGGAATTGGCCATGTCGATGAGCAAGCTGTGAATAGTGGTCGGGTTGCTCTTGATCAGGTCGGCAAACTGTTCCTTCGGCACTTTCACCACAGAACAACGGGTCTTAGCCATAACGGTTGCGGTACGATCCGCGTTGGCCAACACAGCCATGGCACCGAATATCTCACCTTCTTCGATGGCCCCCACGGTCACCCCATCAACCACAACTTCTGCCGTACCCTCTGACAGGTTGAAGACAAAATCTGCCTTGTCACCCTGACGAATAATCACATCACCAGGATTATAGATCTCGAAGCCGGGCGTGGCGTGCGTGTCTTCGTCAGTCAGCGCCGCCGTGAGGCGAATCTGCATACCGGCGTGTGTCACTAACAACCGGGTCCAGAGCTTGCTGGCATTACTGTCGTTGAACACACGACGCATAAATTCAAGCGCGGGATAACCCTGCAGGGAGGCACCATTTTCACTGGAGTAGGACACAGCGATCTCGTGATCCTTGGTACCAGCAATATCGGGCAATACCAGATCACCGTCATCCAGCAGAAACACCGCCTTATCGCGATAGCGCGCAGTCAGGGAGCCGCTTTCAACAAAGTAGATCTTGTCGCCTTCCAGACCACGCAGGACGGCATTATCCGTCGCCTCAATCTCCAGCGGTATGGTCGGTATGTCAATTAACTCGAGCAGGGCAGCAACCAGCCGTTTGTACTGCTGATTGAGAATAAAGAAGTCCTGCGCAAGTTCTGCGTTAGCCAGCATCGGGTTAATCCCTGAGCTTTTGTTTTTAGTGTTTCACCCTGTCGCTAAGTTTAGCAACAAAGCGCTCCGGAGCGAACCTGCCCCGAGCTCTCCTCATGCTACCACTTTCCAGACAATAGACGTAATATCGCCTGTTCTCGTTATTTACAGGACCCCAGGGGCTAACATGCAAGTCGCGGCAGACACCGTTGTCAGTTTTCACTACCGCCTGTTCAACAGTTCCGGCGAGGAACTGGAGAGCTCCGAAGGTGGCGAGGCCACCCGCTACCTGCACGGTCGCAACAACATTATCCGCGGCCTGGAGGAAGCACTCCTCGGCCTGGCTGCCGGCGACAGTACCAGTGTGGAGCTGCCTCCAGAGAAAGCCTACGGGCTGCGCAACGACGAACTGCGCCAGCGTGTACCGGTAAAACACCTGATCGGCAAAGGCAAGCTCAAGGCCGGCGACATCGTACAGGTCAATACTGAGCAGGGCCGTCGCAGTGTCACTATCGTCAAAATGGGGCGTCACAGCGCCGATATCGATGCCAATCACCCATTGGCAGGCCAGACCCTGCGCTTCGACGTAGAGATTGTTGAAGTCCGCGCCGCTGACGCGGAAGAACTGGCCCACGGTCACGCCCATGGACCTGGCGGCCATCAGCACTGACTATGGGAACCACCTGGTCGCTGCAGCCCTTTGCGGCCCTCAATGCCGGTGAGTTGCACGACATACTGGCACTAAGGCAGCAGGTGTTCGTGCTGGAGCAGCACTGCCTGTACCCGGATATCGACGGGCTGGATAAAAGCGCCGATCACCTCTGCGCCTGGCAGGAGGACACGCTGGCTGGCTATTTACGCTGTATTCCACCCACCGGTGAAAAGCCAAGCAAGCTCGGGCGCATCGTCGTCGATAAATCCCAGCGCGGCAGCGGACTGGGGCATGAACTCATACAGCGCGGGATTGACTACAATCGGTCACGTTGGCCAGGCACACCCATTACCATCGGAGCCCAGGCCAAACTGCAGCAATACTACGAGCAATTTGGTTTTATCCGTATCAGTGACGTCTATGACGAAGACGGCATCCCCCATATCGACATGACTCTGGAGTAACAAGGCGTGATCATAAAACTCATTAAGTGGCTGTCCATCGGCATCATCGGCCTGGTTGCGCTGGCCTTCGCCGTGCTGCTACTGGCTCCGGGCATTCACCTCAGCAGTCTGACAATGATCCTGAACGTAGCTACCGGTAGTGGGTCAAACACCCCCAGCGATGAACTGATGGAAAGGCTGCAGGTGCAGGACGGTTATCACCTCAGCGTATTTGCTCGAGATCTCGGTAATCCGCGCATGCTGGAACTGACTGCAGGTAACACCCTGCTCTACTCAAGCCCGCGCGAGGGCACCATCGTACAGTTACGAGACAGCAACAAGGACGGCCGAGCGGACCAGCGCACAGATCTGTTGCAAGGGCTGCTGCGCCCCCACGGCCTTGAGGTACATGAAGGTTATTTATATGTCGCCGAATCCAACCAGGTGGGCCGCATTGCTTACGATGCCGACTCCGGCACAATCAGCGGCGAGTATGAGGTGGTGATTCCAGGGCTGACCGACGATGGCAATCACTGGAGCAAAACCATTCGCATCAAAGATGACTGGCTCTACGTATCCATGGGCTCTACGTGCAACGTTTGCGAGGAAACCGACTCCCGGCGTGCCAGCATTACCCGTTATCGCCTGAATGGCAGCGGGGAGCAGATCTTTGCCAGCGGGCTTCGCAACAGTGTGGGTATGGATTTCGCACCCTGGAACGGCAATCTGTTCGCCACAGACAATGGCCGCGACTTACTGGGAGATGACTATCCCCCCTGTGAACTCAATGAAATCGTCGAGGGCGGCTTTTACGGCTGGCCCTACCTCAACGGCGACAATGATCTGGATCCCGATTTCGGCGCCGGTAAAGAGGCTCTTCAGGCCACAGCGATTAAACCGGTGCTTCCCTTCCGTGCTCACAACGCTCCTCTGGGCATTCATTTCAGCACAGAAAAAGAGCGACTCGCGCTGGTTGCACTACACGGTTCCTGGAATCGAACCACACCCGATGGTTATAAGGTACTGGCCCTGGAGTGGGACTCACGAAATGAGATAAGCGCCAGCGACTTTCTGTGGGGCTTTGAAGATGATGGCAATATCATTGGCCGACCGGTAGACATCAGCTCCGACGGCAAAGGCGGCTACTTTGTTTCTGACGACTACGCCCAGGTTATCTATCGCGTTTCACCCCATCAGGATTTGGTCAGCACAGCGGAGCCGGAAGCAGGCACCGCCCAGGATTCGCCGCTAACCGCTGCCGGCGAAGACGTCGTTGCACAGGTGATTGATCCGGGCTTCGCACTGGCGGGGGAACTGCTGTACAGGAATCTGCCCTGCGGCGACTGTCACAACGCTGACTCAGCAACGCCGGTGGTCCTGGAGCACCTCGGAGAGAAATATGATCTTGAATCCCTGGCCAACTACTTCCTGACGCCTACCCCACCGATGCCCCGCTATGAGCTAAACGCAGATCAACGCCAACAGCTGGCACATTTCCTGCTCAGCCGGGAGCAAGCTCCAGCAGGAAAGTAACCGGGCCGTCGTTCACCAGAGCCACCTGCATGTCGGCGCCAAACACACCAGCTGCTACCGGCTGGTGTTGCTGCTGCAGCATCTCCAGCATCTGCAGGTAAAGCGATTCTGCTTCAGAGGGAGGCATCGCAGCGCTAAAACTTGGACGAAGGCCCTTACGTGTATCAGCTGAAAGCGTGAACTGGGACACCAGCAACACCCCACCGCCTACATCCTTCACACTGCAATTCATCTTCCCCTCAGCATCGGCGAACAGGCGGTAGTTCAGAATTTTCTCCAGCAAGCGCTGGGCAACAACCTCATCATCACCTTTGTCCAGGCCCAACAAAACCAGTAGCCCCTGCTCAATCGCACCGCTTATCTCTCCATCTACGGTAACCGATGCGCTGCTAACCCGCTGCAACAATGCCTTCAATTCAAGTCGCTCCCTGTCCCAATCGTTCTGCCATCTGCCGGGTCGCCCGCACCAATGCGTCTGTCACGCCAGGATCGGAGGCGCTGTGACCGGCATCCCTGACAATGTTCAATTCTGAATCAGGCCATGCCCGGTAAAGACTGTGGGCGTTATCAAGAGGGCAAACCACGTCATAGCGACCGTGCACGATAATGCCGGGAATGCCCTCCAGCCGATCTGCATTGACCAGGATCTCGTTCTCAACAATAAAGAAATCATTCACACAGTAATGGGCTTCCAGCCGCGCCAACGCCAGGGCCGTATGGGGGTCCTCCATCTCGTGCTCAATGGCCGGACTCGGGCGCAGGGTTGCGCAGTGGGCCTCCCACCCGGACCAGGCCTTGGCCGCCGCCATTCGCGCAAGCTCGTTATCACCAGTCAGTATTTTGTAATAGGCGCTTGCAAAATCACCTCTGTCATCAGGTGACACCAACTTTTCGTAAGCTTCCCAGTGATCCGGAAACAGCCGACTGGCGCCCTCCTGGAAGAACCAATCGCGATCACGCCGGCGGGCCAGAAATACCCCCCGCAGGATCATGCCGAGTACCCTGATTGGATGGCGCTGTGCGTAAAGCAATGCAAGCGTGCTTCCCCAGGATCCACCAAACAAGAGCCAGCGTTCTATACCCAATAGTTCACGAATGCTTTCAATATCGTCCAGTAATCCCTGGGTGTGATTGTCCTCGAGCACCGCATGGGGCGTGGACCGACCGCTGCCTCGCTGGTCAAAAAGCAGGATGCGGTATTTTTCCGGATCAAAGAAGCACCGATCTCGCGCTGAACAACCCGCACCCGGTCCACCGTGTAGAAACAAGACGGGTATGCCATCAGGATCGCCACACTCCTCCACGTACAGCTCATGTGGAGGGGCCACAGGCAACCGATGTACCTGATAAGGCTTTATCTCAGGATACAGAGTCAACATGTACCCAGTATAGTTGAAGCGATCTCGCTAGATGCGACCCGCGCGGCGACGCTCGTGCTCCTGCAGCAGCTTTTTACGAAGGCGGATGCTTTCAGGGGTCACCTCTACCAACTCGTCGTCTTCGATGAACTCGAGGGCTTGCTCAAGACTGTGGCGAACCGGCGGTGTCAGCAGAATATTCTCGTCCGAACCGGCAGCCCTGACATTGGTCAGTTGCTTGGCCTTGGTGGGGTTCACAGTCAGATCATTGCCACGGCTGTGCAAACCGATGATCTGGCCTTCATAAACTTCTATGTTGGGATCAATAAACAGACGTCCACGATCCTGCAGGTTGTAAAGCGAATAAGCCAGGGTTTTGCCCTTGACCAGTGAGACCAGCACGCCATTGGTTCGATGCACCGCCTCTGCATTCTTGACGGGCCCATAGTGATCGAACACATGGGTGAGAATGCCACTGCCTGATGTCAGCGTCAGGAACAGGGAGCGGAACCCGATCAGCCCGCGAGCGGGGATAACGAACTCCATACGCACCCTGCCCTTACCGTCGGGCACCATGTTCTTGAGGTCAGCGCGACGTCTGCCCAGCTCTTCCATCACTGCACCCTGGTGTTCTTCTTCGCAGTCCACCAGCAGCTGCTCGTAGGGCTCCTGAATCTCGCCATCAACTTCCCGCTGCACCACTTCAGCACGGGACACGCCAAGCTCATAGCCTTCACGGCGCATGGTCTCGATCAGCACAGAAAGGTGTAATTCGCCGCGACCTGATACCACAAACTTGTCAGGGCTATCGCCCTGGGCCACCCGCAACGCAACGTTGTGAATCAACTCGCGCTCCAGACGCTCTTTGATATTGCGAGAGGTCACGAACTTGCCTTCCTTACCTGCGAAGGGAGAGTCGTTCACCTGGAAGGTCATGCTGACGGTCGGTTCATCTACCGTCAGCGCCGGGAGAGCTTCAACCGTCGTCGGATCACACAGCGTATCCGAGATATTGAGGCCATCGATGCCGGTAATACAAACAATGTCACCGGCCTCGGCCTGCTCGACATCCACGCGCTCCAGGCCCAGATAACCCATCACCTGCAGCACCTTGCCGTTACGGGTTTCGCCATCGGCTCCGATCACAGTCACCTGGGCGTTGGGCGCAAGGGTACCGCGGCTGACGCGACCCACCCCGATCACTCCCACGTAGCTGGAATAATCCAGCGCGGAAATCTGCATTTGCACGGGACCCTCGCGGTCCAGCGTTGGTGAGGGTACTTTGTCAACGATGGTCTGGAACAGGGGCTGCATGTCCGCGTCCATGTCCTCGTGCTCTTCTCCGGAGATCCCTTCCAGGGCGGAGGCATAGATGACCGGAAAGTCCAGCTGCTCTTCGCTGGCACCGAGTCGATCAAACAGGTCAAACACCTGGTCAACCACCCAGTCGGGTCGCGCTCCCGGGCGGTCTACCTTGTTCACCACGACAATGGGATTCAAGCCGCGCTCGAAAGCTTTCTGTGTCACGAATCGTGTCTGCGGCATTGGCCCATCCACCGCATCAACCAGCAATAGCACGCTGTCCACCATGGACAAGACACGCTCAACTTCCCCGCCGAAGTCCGCGTGCCCGGGGGTGTCGACAATATTGATGCGGTAGTCCTGCCAGCGAATGGCTGTATTCTTGGCCAGGATGGTGATGCCACGCTCGCGCTCCTGGTCGTTAGAATCCATGATGCGCTCAACCGCCTGGTCGCGTCGCGCGAGAGTGCCGGATTGCTGTAACAGACAATCCACCAGAGTGGTTTTGCCATGGTCAACGTGCGCGATGATCGCGATGTTGCGAAGATTCTCAATCATGAGTCAGGGATCTGCGGGTCAAAAAAGGTGGCGCATTCTACCTGAATAAGCACGCGCAAGCGACGCGGAAATATGCACAAAAACCGGGGCCTTAGGTAGATTCCGGCCGATACACTTTGACGTTGTTGTAGCCTGACTCGAGTAAGTGACCTGCGTGCAATTTACTGATCACGCCACGATCGCAATAGAGCATGTAGGTAGTACCCTCATCCAGCTCTGATGCCCGCGCATGAAGCTCGTAGAACGGCATTTTCTGGACCTGCGCCTGTACCTGCAGAGGCCTGAGTTCCTCTTCAGTGGGATGACGGATATCCAGAATCACGCAACCGGCAAGCGGCACCGGTAGCACCTCGACCTGGGTTCGATCCAGATCTTCCTCGGCCAGCTGCCAGATACTCTGTACTGTGGCATGCTCAACGGCCTGGTCCAACACAGCAAAATCGAAGTGCTCTTCCTCTGCCGCTATCTTGTCCGGCCTGGCTCGGGTAGTGGGGTTCACTGAGATCACGCCACAGTACTCCGGCATGTTCGCTGCGAATTCCTCAACGCCGATCGCTGCAGCGGTACGAATAATATCTTCCTTGTCACTGGCGATCAGCGGGCGCAGAACCAGGTGATCGGTGGCAGCGTCAATGACAGACAGATTACGCAAGGTCTGGCTGGAAACCTGAGCGACACTCTCTCCAGTGACAAGCGCGTCAATCTCATATTCTTGCGCCAGCCGGCTGGCGGCACGGAGCATCATCCGCTTGAGGATCACACCCATCTGCGAATCCTCCACCTGTGTCAGCAGTTCAGCGACTACCGCCTCGAAAGGCACGGTAATAAATCGTACGGCATGGGTGGAGCCAAACTTCATCCACAGGTAGAGCGCCATCTCTTTGACACCGACCTCGTGGTCGCGGCCGCCCAGATTAAAAAACACAAAATGAGTGCGAATACCGCGCTTCATGGTCATGTAGCTGGCGACCGTTGAATCAAAGCCGCCAGAAATCAGGGACAACACGGGATCAAGACTTCCCATAGGGAACCCCCCCAGCCCCGGGTATCGCTGGTTTACGACGTAAAGTGTCTGGTCACGGATCTCAAGCTGTACAGTAATGTCCGGGTTTTTGAGACTGACGCCGGCAGCGTCGGCCTGCCGATTCAGACCACCCCCGACGTAGCGCTCGACATCCACCGACTTGAAATCGTGCCTGCCGGCCCGCTTGCAGCGAACAGCAAAGGTTTTGCCAGCCAATCGGGATTCATAGACCCCCTTGGTTTTTTCCAGCACATCATCGAAATCGCCGAGAGGATACTCCAGAACATCCAGGAAGTAGGCGATGCCGGATATCCGCCCCAGGGCGTCCACGAGCTGTGGCCCAACAGACGGATCAGTCAAGTTACTGCTGACAACCAGCTTGTCCCACTCTCGTTTCACATCGACGTTCACATCAATGTCACGCAACACCTGTTTCACATTACCGGCCAGTTGACGCACAAACTGGCGCCGCACCGGTTTCGACTTGATGGTGATCTCGGGAAAAAACTTAACGATGAACTTAATGGCGGCCATAACACCTGCTCTGATTGGGGCGCGTATTATACGGGCAAGCCACTGCAATTAGTGAGTCCCGGTAATAGTGCCGCCGTTACCCGAAAATCTCGCACTATTTTGAGGCATATCTGCACCACATAAGTGCACCAAAGAAGTAGAGGAAGCAAAGCAGCTCTGTTTTATCAATAAATACAGTGACTTATCTTCAGCACTATTCTGGTTCAGTGATCGCATGCCCGCGCAAGGTATCTGCGGAGCCCTCAGCAAGCAGAACCGCACTGATACCCGGCCTTACAGCTCGCGCTCAATGGCGGCATTTTTTGTATCTACATTAATCGCCGCTTGCGTATACTTGACCCATGCGAAGCCTCCTATTCATGCTCGTTCTGCTACCAGCCATCGCCATTGCGCAGATCTATAAGCATGTCGACGAAAACGGCAACGTGACTTTTACCGATCAGCCACCTGCGGATGCCAAGCCGGTAGAGATCGGACCCACTAACACCACTGCACCGCCGTCCCGCGGTTTGTATCCAGAGGCTCCAAGCGCTCCGCCGACCAGCAAGAAAAGCTATTCTGTCAGTATCAGCTCTCCGGTCAACGACACTATTATTCCCAGAGGTCCCGGAAACTTTTCGGTGTCTGCCCTGGTTAGCCCCGGCCTCAGTAGCGGTGACAAGTTGCAACTGCTCATGGATGGGGTACCGGAGGGTTCTCCCCAGGGCCATTCCTCCTGGGCCCTGACCAACGTTTATCGCGGCACCCACATTCTTGAGGTCGCGGTGGTCTCTGCAAAAGGTAAGGAACTGGCGAAATCAGAAGGCATTACCGTCTACGTCTTCCGCCCCTCGGTCAACTTCTAGCTCATACTCAGCACACTCCACCTACTGGACACGAGCCGCATTACAATGCACCATAATGGTGCGCATGAAATACTGAAATCAGCCCCGACCGGCCCGCTGTCTCACAAATGCCGGGCAGGCGCCGAAAAATCACGCAAGGCATTACGCATCTATTTGTTTTATATGGATTTTATGAATCAGCCTAGATGCTGCTGAAGTCTGGCTTCATTCTTGCTTATTACTAAGGTTGAATTATGAACTGCGATTTGCCCCAGCCATGAGCCCGCTTGCCCCCGAAGACTATCACCGCCAGTTGCTGGACTACCTCAGTACAGCCCTGGTGATGCTGGACCGTGGGCTGCGCGTTCGCTACATCAACTCCGCCGGGCAGGCCCTGTTTGAACTCAGCGATGTTCGCGCGGAAGGGATGCGAATCGACCAGTTATTTCCAGACCACGCCAAGCTGGTAGACGAGTTGCAGAACGCGCTACAGCACAACAATCCACGCACCCACAGGGATATCACCCTGTCTACCGCTGGCTCCGACAGCGAGCTGCACGTAGATCTGGTAGTTACACCTCTGCTGGACGCTCCGCAACCCGGCCTGCTGCTGGAATTCAGGGAGCTCAATCGCATCTTGCGCATCACCCGCGAAGAGGGGTTGATATCGGCGCAGCAAACCAATCAAGCCTTGATTCGGGGCCTGGCGCATGAGATTAAAAATCCGCTTGGCGGCGTGCGGGGCGCAGCCCAACTGCTGGCCAGGGAATTGGGCGAATCACCACTGGAAGAGTATACCGGCATCATCATTGCCGAGGCCGATCGCCTGCGCGATCTGGTTGACCGTATGCTGGGCCCACATAACCAACCCAATATGGCACTGCTGAACATACACGAAGTGCTGGAGCATGTTCGCTCTCTGGTCATCGCCGAGGCCGGATCAGCGATCAAGCTGGTGCGGGACTACGACCCCAGCCTGCCGGACATCAGGGGCGATCGGGCTCAGCTGATACAGGCTGTGCTCAACATCATGCGCAATGCGGTTCAGGCCACTGAACAGGCAAAGGGCGACAGGATCATCGAATTACATACCCGGATCCAGCGCCAGTTCACCATCGGCACCCACCGGCACAAATTGGTTTGCCGCATCGATATCAGGGACAACGGACCAGGCGTGCCGCCGGAACTCAGGGAATCCCTGTTTGTCCCCATGGTGAGCGGACGCGCAGAAGGAACCGGGCTCGGCCTGGCGATCAGCCAGTCCATCATCAATCGTCACCAGGGAGTCATTGAGTACAGTCAGGAAGCCGGCTGGACCGTTTTTACTCTCTACATACCGCTGGAAGAAAGTAATGAACAGTAATGTAAATGTCTGGATCGTGGATGATGACAGCTCAATCCGCTGGGTACTCGAACGAGCCCTCGGGCAGGCTGGCATACAAACCGCATCCTTTGAAACCGCTGAGGCCCTGCTGCTGCAGTTGGAAAAACAGCAGCCCGATGCGATTGTCAGTGATATCAGAATGCCGGGCATTGACGGCCTCAGCATGCTGTCACAGATTAATGAATCACACCCGGACCTGCCGGTCATTATTACCACCGCTCATTCCGACCTGGACAGCGCGGTCGCTTCTTACCAGCAGGGCGCCTTCGAGTACCTGCCCAAACCCTTTGATGTCGACGAGGTGATCGCTGTCACCCAGCGCGCCCTGGCCCATGCTGCAGAGCGCGCCGGGCACACACCTGCCGCGGAAGCTGAAGTGGATACCACGGAGATCATTGGCGAAGCGCCAGCTATGCAGGAAGTGTTTCGCGCCATCGGCCGGCTGGCCCATTCCAGTATTACTGTGTTGATTAACGGCGAGTCCGGCACCGGCAAAGAGTTGGTAGCCCGCGCCCTGCATCGACATAGCCCGCGCAAGGATCATCCCTTCATTGCACTGAACATGGCAGCGATTCCGCGCGATCTGATGGAATCAGAACTCTTCGGTCATGAGAAGGGTGCATTCACGGGCGCCAACAGCCAGCGCCGTGGGCGCTTTGAACAAGCCGATGGCGGCACCCTGTTCCTCGATGAGATTGGTGATATGCCGCCGGAAACCCAAACACGACTGCTGCGAGTGCTAGCAGACGGCGAGTTTTACCGGGTCGGTGGCCATACGCCTGTGCAGGTAGATGTTCGCATTATTGCGGCCACCCACCAGAATCTTGAAAAGCTGGTATCGGAACACCAGTTCCGGGAGGACCTGTTTCATCGACTCAACGTGATACGCATACATATCCCAAGGCTCTCCGAGCGACGCGAAGATATCCCACGCCTGATGCAGCACTTCTTCCAGCAGGCGGCCAGCGAGTTGGATGTAGAGCCTAAAGTCCTGCTACCGGAGACCAGCGATTACCTGTGTCATCTGCCCTGGCCAGGCAATGTCCGGCAGCTCGAGAATACCTGTCGCTGGCTAACCGTGATGGCAACGGGTCGGGAGATTCACCGCACAGACCTCCCACCGGAACTGGAGCAAGCCGAGAGCAACACGCAACCCAGCCAGGACAGCTGGCAACAGATGCTGCGCAGCTGGGCCAACAACGCACTGGGTGATGGAAGGCAACAGATACTGCAGCAGGCTGTGCCGGAGTTTGAGAGGGTCATGATTGAAACCGCCCTCGACCATACCAACGGCCGCAAACGCGATGCTTCACTGCTATTGGGCTGGGGTCGGAATACGCTGACCAGGAAGATGAAAGAGCTGGGAATGAGTTAAGCTTGGTCGATGTTTAACATCGCCCTCTACGAGCCGGAGATACCACCCAATACCGGCAATATTATCCGCCTATGCGCCAACACGGGCTGCCAGCTACACCTGATCGAGCCGCTGGGTTTTGAAATGGACGACAAGCGCCTGCGGCGTGCCGGTTTGGACTACTCCGAGTGGGCCCAGGTCCAGAGTCACGCAAACTGGCCAGCCTTCAAGACGACTTCCGATTCCTACCGCGTGTACGGGTTTACAACGCGCGCCAGCCGCAGCTATGCCGACGTGCAGTACCAACCCGGTGATGTATTTCTGTTTGGCCCGGAGACGCGAGGACTACCTGACCAAATCCTGGAGGAACTGGGGCCACAGCAATGCCTGCGACTGCCTATGCACGCAAATAGTCGCAGCCTGAACCTTTCGAACAGCGTGGCGATCGTTGCTTATGAAGCGTGGCGCCAGCAAGGATTTGCCGGCGCCTGAGAGGCTTACTGGGTGGTGGTGCCTTCCGGCACGCGGCCTTCTTCCTGAGCCTGCTTTAAGGCCTGCTGGAACAGGGCATCAAAATTGACCGGCGCCATCATCAGAGCCGGGAAGGTACCCTTGGTCACGATGCCATCAATGGTTTCACGACAGTAGGGGAACAGCATGTTGGGACAGGCTGTGGCCAAAATCTGGCGCATGTTTTCTTCTGGCAAGCCTTTAATCCGGAAGATACCCGCTTGCTGAACTTCGACGAGGTAAGCAGTTTCGTCAGCCACCTTGGCAGTAATCGTAATGGTCAGCACCACCTCGTAATCATCATCACCGACTTTGCTGCTGGTGGTGTTGAGATCAACATTCATCGCCGGCTTCCACTCCTGGGTAAATACCTGGGGTGCACCGGGTGATTCAAAAGACATATCCTTCACATAGATACGCTGCAGCACAAACTGCTGCTGAGACTGCTCTTCACCCTGTGCGGCGGTTGCGTTGTTTTCTTCTTCGGCCATAGTGGTTTTCCAATAATTGTTAATTCTGTTTAGCGGGCCGCAGCATCGGGTCCAATCGCCCTTGCTGCTCCAGCATCCATAAGTCGTCAAACCCACCCACGTGAGTTTCACCAATCCAAATCTGCGGAACCGTATGACGACCGCTCTCACGCATCATCTGTTCTCGCCGCTGGGCATTGCCGTCAACCGGAATATCGTTGTAGCTCACCCCTTTACTATCTAACAGCCGTCGGGCCCGAATGCAGTAGGGACAAAACCGGGTGGTATAAAGCCGAACCGTATTCTCGGACATCACTTCACCAGGGGCAGCTGCATATTGCCCCACTCCATCATGCCGCCGGTCATGCGGTAGACTCGATTGAAACCTTTCTCGGTTAGCTTCTTGCCGGCACCGCCGGAATGTTGACCCATCTTGCAGACCAAGACGATGGGGCGATCCCGGTACGACTCCAGTTCCGATAATCTGGCATCCAGCTTGGTGACCGGAATATTCATCGAGTCCACGACGTGGCCCTTGTTGAAATCGCCACTGTCGCGCAGATCGACAAACACCCCATCCTCTGCATTTACCAAATTAATGGCCTGCTGGGGCGAGAGACTTGCGCCAGAGCGCCGCGACTCGTGGAAGATCAACATACCAATCGCTGCCAATAGCGCACCAAACAACATCCATTGCTGCGCTACGAATTCAAAGAAAAGTGCCATGCCAGGGATTACCGTGACGGGGTGCCCTTATAGCGCCCCTCGAAAAGGCGCCAAGTATACAGGTGTTTCCCTACGCTGAAAACGCAACAGGCGGTGATCTGAGAGGCGATACAGGGTAAAATCCCGCGCTTCGTTATCCCTGAGCCATAGCCCGCCAAAAACCATGACCGAGCAGCAACGCCAAACCCGACTTTTGATCATTCTCGACGGCTGGGGCCACCGGGAAGACACCCGGGACAATGCCATTGCCCATGCCGAAACCCCCGTTTGGGACCGCTGGTGGCAGAATCAGCCACGTACACTAATCTCTGGCTCTGGGCTGGACGTGGGCCTGCCCGCAGGGCAAATGGGTAATTCTGAAGTCGGTCACATGAGCCTGGGAGCTGGGCGCGTCATCTTCCAGAATATGACACGCATCGACAAAGCCATAGAAGACGGCAGCTTTAACGACAATCCGGCATATTGCCGAGCCATCGACAGTGCCATTGCCAACGATGGCGCCGTTCACGTGTTTGGCCTGCTATCGCCCGGCGGCGTTCACAGTCACGAGAACCACATTTTTGCCGCCATCAGGCTGGCTCACGCTCGCGGCGCCAAAAGGGTCTACCTGCACGCTTTTCTGGATGGTAGGGATACCCCACCGCGCAGTGCCGAACCCTCATTAGAACGCGCTGAGGCGCTGTTCGAAGAACTGGCATGCGGTGCCGTGGGCACAGTAACCGGGCGCTACTATGCGATGGATAGAGACAATCGCTGGGATCGTATTGAAGCTGCTTACAAGCTGCTGACACAAGGGGAGGCCTCGCAACGGGCCGAAACAGCGATCACTGCCTTGCAACAGGCGTATGACAGGGGTGAAGACGACGAGTTTGTGCAGCCCACCAGTGTGGGTGATGCTGACGCCAGGGTCAGCGATGGCGATGCCGTCCTGTTTATGAATTTCCGCGCCGATCGGGCCAGGCAGCTGAGCCACGCGTTCCTGGATTCGAACTTCGATCACTTCGATCGCGGGCAGCGAGTGGCACTGGCTGATTTCGTGATGACCACTGAATATGCCAGCAGTCTCCACACCAGCTGTGCTTATGAGGCAGAGCAGCTGGTCAACGTATTACCCGCCTATCTCGCAGATCGTGGGCACACTCAGTTGCGCATTGCCGAAACCGAAAAATACGCCCACGTGACCTTCTTTTTTAGCGGCGGTCGTGAGGACCTCTACGACGCTGAGGAGCGTATTCTGGTGCCCTCGCCAGACGTGGCAACCTATGACCTGCAACCGGAGATGAGCGCTCCGGAGGTGACCGACAAACTCATTCAGGCCCTCGAAAGTGGTGATTACGACCTCATCGTGTGCAATTTTGCCAACGGCGATATGGTCGGCCATACCGGCAATTTTGACGCTGCCGTAAAGGCCGTAGAGGCGCTTGATGAATGCCTGGGTCGCCTGGAGCAGGCCATCCTGGCAAACCGTGGCGAGGCGCTTATCACCGCTGACCACGGCAACTGTGAGCAGATGCTCGACTATGACAGCGGCCAAAACCACACCCAACACACGACGGAATCGGTTCCACTGGTTTACATTGGTGAGCGGCAGGTGACCTTCTCGGCAGAGCCGGGTATTCTCGCCGATGTGGCCCCAACATTGCTCAAGCTGATGACCATTGACCAACCCCCGGAGATGACCGGGCGCAGCCTGCTTAGCCTGGGATGAAGCCAGTGAGGGTCATGGCCATCCACAGCAAGTGCCTGCTCATCACCCTCGCCCTGCTACTCACGGTCAATCTGCCTGTTGCCGGCCAGGCCCAGGGCGACGACGAAGCCGAAGCCCGAGCCCGGCTGGAGCAGCTTAAACAAGATATGGCTCGACTCAGCGAAGAGTTGCAAACTGATCGGGCGGAACAGGGTAGTCTGCAATCGGCCCTGCGTGATTCTGAAGTAGCGATCGGCCAGATTCAGGGCGATATCAAAAAAACCCGCGAAGAACTGGCATGGTCACGCCAGCAGCTAAAAGGCATGACGCAGCAGCGCAAGGAATTGCAGGTCGCCCGGGGGCAGCAACAGGAGCTGATCGTACGGGAGCTGCAAACCGCTTATCAGATGGGCCGTCAGAGCCAGCTGAAGATTTTGCTGAATCAGGAACAACCGGACACCCTTGCCCGCTCAATGGCTTACTACCAGTATTTTTACGAGGCTCGGCAGGCCAATATCGAGTCTTATCTCAATATCATCGCCCGCATAGATGAGCTGGAGCCGGAAATCGTCGCCACCACCGAACAACTTGCCACCAGCGAGGCAACCCTGGAGCAACAGCGACAAACACTTCTCGCCAGCAGGGCGCAGCGAGAAGAAGATCTGGCTCTGCTCAACGCAAGCATCAGGACAAAAGATGAACGCCTGGCGAGGATGTCAGCTGACCGGGAAGAGCTGGAAAGTCTGCTTGTACTGATTGAAGAGGCCGTGGCTCAGCTAGCCCAACCGGAGGCCTACCAGGCTTTCGCAGAGCTCAAAGGCGGCATGCCCAGACCCCTCCCAGGCAAGCCCAGCAACCGCTACGGAGCCAAACGCAGTGGCAGTCTGAAATGGCAGGGCTGGTCCATTCCGGCGGACACGGGCACCATCGTATCCGCAATTCATCAGGGGCACGTGGTCTTCGCCGACTGGTTCCGCGGCTCCGGACTACTACTGATTATTGATCATGGAGATGGTTACATGAGCCTGTATGCCCACAACGAGGCGCTGCTTCGGGAGGTGGGCGAGTGGGTACCAGCTGGGGCAGCCATCAGTACCGTAGGTAACAGCGGAGGCCAGAATCAGGCTGCGCTGTACTTTGAGATCCGGGAAAACGGCAAACCCACTAATCCCGCGCGCTGGCTGCAAAGCGGCTAATTGGGCCGGTTTAGGTTAAACTTGAGTCAATTCAAGCGGCATTGATTATGACTCTTCTTTCCATTCTACACATTCAGTTCCGGACCCTGCTGGGTGCGACCGCACTGCTGGCGAGCCTGCTCGGAGCAACAGCTTCTCTCGCCACCCCCGAATCCTCGGAGGAAGAAGCCGTTCTTCCCCTGGATGAACTGCGGACCTTTGCTGACGTCTTCAACCAGATTCGGCTTGGATACGTTGAGGAAGTGGATGACAAAACGCTGCTGGAATATGCCATACGCGGGATGCTCACCGGGCTTGATCCTCACTCGGTTTACCTGACAGCAGACGACTTTACAGACCTTCAAACCAGCACCAACGGTGAATTCACCGGGCTTGGACTGGAAGTGGGCCTTGAAAACGGATTCGTTAAGGTCATTTCGCCCATTGATGACACCCCCGCTGACCGTGCCGGCCTTGAAAGCGGCGACATGATCCTGAAACTGGACAATCAGCCCGCTAAAGGACTGAGCCTCAACGAGGCCATCGAGCTGATGCGAGGCCCCAAAGGCAGCAGCATTGAACTGACCATTGCCCGTGAGGGGCTCAACAAGCCCTTTACTGTGACACTGATTCGGGACACGATCCCGGTAGTGAGCGTGCGCAAGCGCTGGCTGGAACCGGGCTACGCCTATTTGCGCATTGCTCAATTCCAGAAGGCAACCGGCGATGAGGTCGCCAAAGCGCTGGACAAATTGAAAACCGAGGAAGACCTCAAGGGTGTTGTTCTGGATTTGCGGAATAACCCCGGCGGCGTGCTCAGCGCCAGCGTGGATGTCGCGGGGCACTTTTTGCGCGGTGGCCGCGTTGTTTACATCGAGGGTCGTATGCCCAATACCCAGACCAATTACAACGCAACCCCGAACGACAGCATCGAAGGCGCACCGATGGTGGTACTGATCAATGGGGGCAGCGCCTCTGCATCGGAGATTGTCGCCGGCGCCCTCCAGGACCATCGCCGCGCTGTGGTCATGGGTACTGACAGCTTCGGCAAGGGCTCCGTGCAAACCATCATGCCGCTTTCAGAGGAGCGAGCGATTAAGCTGACGACGGCACTCTACTTCACGCCTAACGGCCGCTCCATCCAGGCACAGGGTATCCAGCCAGATATTGAGGTGGAGAGAGCTAGAGTGACAGCCTTTGAAAACCTGCCGCCGCGCATAAGCGAAGCCGACCTGAATCGGCGCTTGGACAATGCAAATGATGATGCCGAGCAAGCGCCTGCCAGCTCCAGCCGCGCCCCCAACGAACTACTGGCGTCTGACAATCAACTGTACGAGGCGCTCACTCTGTTGAAAGGGCTTCACATCCTGGGTATGTACGACTCAGAACAGACCGAAGCCCGTTAAAACCTTGAACGGTTTTTTTTGCATGCCTGCGGCGAACAGCGCTGCCGCTGCTGTTTTGTTGTTTGTTGGTCCCGGCCAGCGGCATCGCACAGCCACAAAACCGGCCTCAACTGGTGTTGATACTGGACGATATCGGTAACCATCTGGATTCCGGTATCAGGGCCTTGCAGTTACCCGGCAAAATCACCATCGGCGTTCTGCCCCATACGCCCAATGCAGTCACATTGGCAACGATGGCTCCGAAGGCGGGAAAAGAAGTGCTGCTGCATACCCCCATGAGTAATGCCGCCAATAAAAGACTGGGGCCTGGGGCACTAACCAGTGACATGCCCCGGAATACGTTTATACAAAGCCTGGATGAGTCGCTCGACAGCACCCCCAATGTAAAGGGCGTCAGTAATCACATGGGCAGTGAGCTGACAGCAAAACGTGAGCAGATGCAATGGTTGATGCAGAACCTCGCTGCGAGAGGGCTCTACTTTGTCGACAGTCGCACCAGCGCAGCGACAGTAGCTGCTGCAGTCGCGACAGAGTACCGGGTACCGCATTTATCCAGGCGTATCTTTCTGGACAACGAGCAGGACGAAGCTTCGATTGAGCGTCAGTTTGAGGCCCTGCTCAGGCTGGCAAGAAAAGAGGGGTATGCTGTCGCCATTGGCCACCCCTATGCGGTGACGCTGCAGTTCCTAGAGCGCCGCCTGCCGGAAGTGGCTGCGGAAGGGTTTGAACTCGTATTGCCTTCGGAGGTTTTGGCAAGACTGACGGCGAGTCCGGACCTCCGCTAGAGCCGGACTTCAATGCCCCGCTCAGCCATGTAGGCCTTGGCCTGCGGCACCGTATACTCGCCGAAGTGGAAGATGCTGGCGGCGAGCACCGCATCGGCACCGCCCCTAACGACACCGTCAACCAGATGATCTAGATTTCCCACGCCGCCAGAGGCGATCACCGGGATATTCACCGCGTCGCTGATGGCCCGAGTCACGTCCAATTCGAATCCGTCCTTGGTGCCATCACGATCCATACTGGTGAGGAGGATCTCGCCGGCACCGTAATCAGCCATCTTCTCCGCCCAGGCGACTGCATCAATCTCGGTAGGCTTGCGGCCACCGAGAGTAAAGAGCTCCCAGCGCGGCCGTCCGTCCACATCGTCCACACGCTTGGCATCAATCGCCACCACAATACATTGCGAGCCAAAGCGCTCCGCGGATTCGCGCACCAGGTCGGGGTTATGAATAGCTGCAGTATTAATACTGACCTTGTCAGCACCCGCATTCAGCATCAGTCGAATGTCTTCAACTTTACGAATTCCTCCGCCCACGGTGAGCGGAATGAATACTTCCTCGGCAATACGCTCTACCGTGTGAACCGTCGTATCGCGCTGCTCGTGACTGGCGGTAATATCCAGAAAAGTCACCTCATCGGCGCCCTGCTCGTTGTAACGCTTGGCGATTTCTACCGGGTCACCCGCATCTCGGATATCGACAAAGTTAACCCCTTTTACAACCCGACCGTTTTCTACGTCCAGGCAAGGGATAATGCGCTTGGCGAGCCCCATTAGCGGGCCTCTCCGACCAGTTGGTCTGCCAGCTGCTGGGCCTCTGCGACGTCCAGGGTGCCTTCATAAATGGCTCGCCCTGTAATGGCGCCACAGATACCACTGTCAGCGACATTTGCCAGGGCCCGAATATCTTCGATATTGGTGATACCCCCCGATGCAATCACGGGGATACTGGAGGCGCGGCCCATGACGGCAGTGGCCTCAACATTCACACCCTGCATCATGCCGTCGCGGGCAATATCGGTGTACACGATGGCGCTGACGCCGTCATTCTCGAACTGCTTGGCAAGATCTGCGGCCTGCACTTCGCTCACCTCGGCCCAACCGTCAGTCGCCACCAGCCCGTCTTTAGCGTCCAGCCCAACGATGACATGACCAGGAAATGCACGACAGGCCTCGCCGACAAACTCAGGTTCCTTGACGGCTTTGGTGCCAATGATCACGTAACTGACACCCGCTTTAATATAGTGCTCGATAGTCGCAAGATCACGGATACCGCCGCCGATCTGTATCGGCAGATTCGGGTAGGCTGCCGCGATGGCAGTCACCACCTCGCCATTCACCGGTTCACCGGCGAAGGCGCCATTAAGGTCCACCAGATGGAGTCGGCGGCAACCCGCCTCTACCCATCGTGCCGCCATGGCAACAGGGTCATCAGAGAAAACCGTGGAATCGTCCATCAGACCCTGACGCAAGCGCACGCAGGCACCGTCTTTCAAATCAATTGCAGGGATAATCAGCATGTTCTATTCCTGGCCATTCCAGCTTAAAAAATTGCGCAGCAATTGCAGGCCGGCGGTATGGCTTTTCTCCGGGTGAAACTGCACAGCGAACAGGTTATCGCGAGCCAGGGTTGCATCTATCTTCAAACCGTAATCCGCGCTGCCGCTAACCAGGCTGCGATCGTCGGCATGCACATAATAGCTGTGCACAAAATAGAAGCGGCTGTCCTGTTCAATGCCCTGCCACATCGCGTGGGGCTTATCCTGGTGCACCTGGTTCCAGCCCATGTGTGGCACTTTCAGGCGATCACCATTGGCGTCCAGCAAAGGATCGCCGAAGTACTTTACTTCCCCGGCAATCATATCCAGACACTCGACGCCGCCATTTTCCTCAGAGCGGCTCAGCAAGGCCTGCAGGCCAACACAAATAGCCAGCACGGGCTTGTCCTGCTTCAGGACATCCTCAAGCATCTGATCGCAATGCAGACGACGAATCTCCGCCATGCAGTCACGAATAGCACCCACGCCGGGGAAAATGACCCGGTCCGCCTCGCGAATAATCGCAGCATCGTGTGTCACAACCACCCGCTCCGCGCCCACGTGTTCCAGGGCACTCGCTACAGAGTGAAGATTGCCCATGCCGTAATCAATAACGGCAACCAGTTCCTGATTCATGTTCGTGTTACTTAGAGGACGCCCTTAGTGGACGGCGTGATTCCATACATTCTGGGGTCTTCAGCCAGCGCCATTCGCAGCGCTCGACCAAAGGCCTTGAACACCGTTTCTGCCTGATGATGCGTATTCTCGCCGCGCAAACTGTCCACATGCAGGGTGACCAGCGCATGATTGATAAAGCCCTGGAAAAACTCGTGGAACAAATCGACATCAAATCCGCCGACCATCGCCCGGGTAAACGGCACGTGGAACTCCAGACCCGGGCGGCCAGAAAAATCTACAACCACGCGAGAGAGTGCTTCATCCAGCGGCACATAGGAGTGTCCGTAGCGAACAATGCCCTTCTTGTCGCCTACCGCCTGCGCCACTGCCTGGCCCAGGGTAATGCCGATGTCTTCCACGGTGTGGTGGTCATCAATGTGTGTGTCGCCCTTGGCCACGATGTCGAGGTCAATCAGGCCATGACGGGCAATCTGCTCCAGCATGTGCTCGAGAAACGGGATACCGGTGTCAAAATTGACCACACCGGTGCCGTCCAAATTCACACTGACGGTGATCTGGGTTTCGAGGGTATCGCGCGCTACAGTTGCGGTACGCTGGCCCATGCCAATCTCCCTTAAGGGTGCACGTTGCGGAAACCGCCGCATTATAAAAGAAGCGGCTCCCCAATACACGGCTGGCTTCCAGTACAATTCACACCCTGATGAACGGGTAATTTAGACGATTTATGCAGCCGAAGCAGTTTCAACAGGCGGTGCTCGACTGGTACGACCAGCATGGGCGCAAAACCCTGCCATGGCAGCAAGATATTAGTCCGTATCGGGTTTGGGTCTCCGAGATCATGCTGCAACAAACCCAGGTAGCCACGGTTATTCCCTATTTTGATCGCTTCATGGAAGCATTGCCCACAGTAAAGGACCTTGCAGCAGCACCCGAGGATGAAGTGCTTCATCTGTGGACCGGCCTGGGCTACTACAGCCGAGCCCGTAATCTGCATCATGCTGCACAGCAGGTGATGACAGATTTTGACGGCGAGTTCCCTGACTCTGTGGATGCCCTGAGCACTCTGAAAGGCGTGGGGCGCTCGACCGCCGGGGCCATTCGCAGCATCGCTTTTGAACAGCCAGCCGCCATTCTGGATGGCAATGTGAAAAGAGTGCTGGCCAGATACGCCGCTATTGAAGGCTGGCCCGGCAAATCTGCGGTATTGAAGGAGCTGTGGTCCGCCGCGGAGGAGCTGGCTCCAGACTATCGTTGCCGCGACTATAGCCAGGCCATGATGGATCTGGGCGCCACCCTGTGCACCGCCAAGTCACCCGCCTGCGATCGCTGCCCCCTTGCCGATGACTGCCTTGCCAGGGCCGCAGGCAAGCAATTGGAGTTTCCAGGGCGCAAGCCGCGAAAACCCCTCCCCGTGCGCACAACGCTCATGTTGATCGCCACCAACGAGCAGGGAGAGGTGTTATTGGAGAAGCGCCCCGATAGCGGCATCTGGGGCGGCCTGTGGAGTTTCCCGGAATTTGCTGACTCAGATGCGGCGCTGGAATTTTGTGAGCGTGAATTGGGAACGCAGCAAGGCTCGGAATCACTACCCGGTTTTCGTCACACGTTCAGCCACTATCACCTGGAGATCACGCCATTGTTGGTCCATCTGCACGAGACCAGGGAACACGTCATGGAAGGGGACGCCCGGCTCTGGTATAACATGCGCAAACCCGCGGTATTGGGCATTCCCAAACCCGCCTCCAAGTTACTGAAATTA
This sequence comes from Halieaceae bacterium, assembly GCA_963921335.3. Taxonomy (GTDB): domain Bacteria; phylum Pseudomonadota; class Gammaproteobacteria; order Pseudomonadales; family Halieaceae; genus CAWUFC02. The sequence goes on from CAWUFC020000001.1 coordinate 346,287, forward strand.
TTGGAAAAACAGGTCTGATTATGTCCAGAACCGTATTCTGCAAGAAGTACCAGCAAGACATGGAAGGGCTTGATGCACCGCCCTATCCCGGGCCCAAGGGGCAGGAAATCTTTGAATCGGTATCCAAACAAGCCTGGACTGAGTGGCAAGCCCACCAGACGATGTTGATCAACGAAAAGCACCTGAACATGATGGATGCGGAGTCCCGCAAATACCTGCAGGAAGAGATGGACAAGTTTCTGGCTGGAGAGGACTACGATAAGGCCGAAGGCCATGTTCCGCCCAGTGAATAGGGGCTCTTGACTCCCCCTGCCTCAACAGGTTTAATACGCGCCTCTCGCGTCCTGCGAGGTCTCTAAGACACGCCCAGGTAGCTCAGTCGGTAGAGCAGTGGATTGAAAATCCTCGTGTCGGTGGTTCGATTCCGCCCCTGGGCACCATTACCGTAATACCCAATCAATAAAATTCCGGTCGGTGACCTCGGCGGCCCCGTTATTCCGCCCCTGGGCACCATTACCGTAATACCCAATCAATAAAATTCCGGTCGGTGACCTCGGCGGCCCCACCTCGCCGGCCGCGTTATTCCGCCCCTGGGCACCATCATTTAGCCAACACATTCCCGCTCAAAAGGTAGGTAGCAAAGCTCGCTAGCCAGTGACCACCTGCGTAATGGTCGCCTGTCACCGAGGCGAGGCCGGCTTTTCGATGCAATTCGGCCGCAGTCTTTAGTGCAGTAACGCGAGGGTCTCCTTTAGGCAAGGCACTTGCTATACCTTCCAGAGCCCAGGCCCGCGACAGGTTCAGACCATCCAGATGGACCAGCTTGCCGTCGCTGGGATCAAGCACAACACCCACGGCTAACCAGTCTGACGCCCCATTGGCGGGAATAACTGGCAGGAAATCATCAAGCCATTTCGCGAACTCATCAGCGGGCAATACTCGCCTGATTAGATCAGCTTCCATGAGGCACGGTGAAAAGAAGTCCTCGCCAGAGGGTTCATATCCCAAGGGGCACTCCTCGTCCTCAAGGTAAAACTCACGTACCTTGCTGAGGAGCATCGCTTCAAACTCGTTATCCTCTGCGACACGAGCTGCATCAAGCATCAAACCAAATGCGAAAGCGGTCTGGGAATGGGTGCCGCTCCTGATCGGATAAGTCAGTTTGGGTAGCCAGCTCATAGTCTGATCGCGCAGCAGGCGTTCAAGCGGTACCAAAGTCTCCAACCACTGCCGCGCCAACGGATCGTCCCACTGACGCAGTTCAGAAGTCAGCTGGAAGAACCAGGCACGGCCATAAGGCCTCTCAAAACCCGCTCGACCCTCGGCGCTGAAATAGGCCAACTCTCCAGAGAGGTTCTCTCTGGTAAAACTCTGACTGAGCTTCTCCACAATTTTTTGCCTGCGCTCAGGCAGAGCTCCGCTACTGAGCATTCGAACCAGTAACCAGTGACCATGCACAGAAGAGTGCCAGTCGAAGCAACCATAAAAGGCGGGATACAACTGATGAGGCTGACCGACCTGATCCGGGCCGGTCATATGATGGAGAATATTGTTGGGATACTCCTGATGCACACAGGCCAGAGCAAGATCGGCGAAACGCTCATAGTAGTCCTGCGCAGCAACAGGGCCGGTCAGCAACACCAGCAATACAACGCTAGCTCGCATCATCTATCCTGCTGAATCTAGGAACGGTTTGGCCGTCTACCTCAACAGTCTCAATGAACATAGCGAGCGGCCTCGCCCATAGTCGCCCCTCACCGTAAAGAGGTCGATAGATCACGAGCTCTTCTTCGGTTTCGCTGTGTATCGCCAATTCAAGCACCTGGTACTCACCACCCTTGTAGTGACGATAAAGTCCCGCTTCTGGTTTAGTTTCAGGCATAAGTGTCAGTGGCTTCTGGTGGAATCTACTGCTTCTACAGACAAGAGGATATCAGGTTTATCTCGACAGATTTTCTCCCAGTCATCCCGGTGTAACTCGTACAGCGTACACGGCGTCTGGGCAGTCACAGTGGCGTTGCGCGATGTGTTATGTAAGAGCGCAGCTTCACCTAGCACATCGCCCGCATAAAGATGGCCGATAATCCCTTCCTCTGCCTTTCGTTCTACTTTGGCTACGCCTCGAGCCACCATGAACAATGAGCCCCCATGCGCCCCTTCTTCGATAATGATGTCCTCTTTAGGAAAACTGCGTTGGCGCAGTGAACTGGCCAGGTAGGCAAATGCACTCGGCTCCAGGCCAGCAAACATCGGCACTTTGCTAAGCAACTCCTCAGGCCTGACCTCCAGGAAACGGCTAAGATCTTCGTGAAGCAGCAAGCGTAATCGGTGCTCATGCTCCCGCAATAAAGGCTCGGTGATACCTTCCGGCAAAATGCCAAGATCACTCACTCTCGCGAGAGCGCCCTGCTCGCTGATGATCATTAAACGCTCACCCAGTTTTTCCTGAGCGGCTTCCACAAACTCGGGATAGAGCGCGCCAATGTCAGACAGTTCCTGCTCGATCTTGCTGGACACGTTGGTGTAACAGCTGCACACCCTCTCTAATACTTCTTTCTCTTCAGCCAGGTCTTCCGTCATCTCATCCAGATTCTTCAGCACACTGTTGCTTGCCCGCAAGCGAGCCCAGGAGATCTGGTAGTCCCGCATCATGTGCATGCGCTGTTCATGTTCGGCCCACTGCCGCATTCCGGGCACTACCGCCAGTAAATGGATACAGGACTGAACCAGCCTGTCATAGCTGCTAACGCCGTAATCACCACATGGAAGATGGCCATAGTGCTTACATCCTTCATATTGCCGACTGACGTTATAGTTCAGTTCGAGATAAGCCGCCTCGCCCACCAGACCGCGCCGAAAAAGCTCCTGATAACGGCTCTTTTCCCGGGTTATTGCGCGCATCGAAAGAATTCTCACGGCCTCGTCATTAGTCAGATCACGAGTCATTATGTTGAGTTCTTCACGCAGCGCGGCTATGGATTCGCTCGATTCAGACCGCAGCCGTGCCGCCACTCGTTCAGAGAAAAACCCACCAGTCTGCAGCCGATCAAGACTGGCCAGACTGTCCTCCTTGGCATGCAATGCCCCTTCCTTCTGCGCCAGGGAATCGTAGAAATCTGGCTTATTCAGGCCAAGCCAGTTTACCAGCCACTCGATACTGAGGCCCTGGAACAATAGAGTAAAAAGAACCGCACCCATAACGAGAGCAATAAGCGTCTGTTTATGCTCAAACTCTGGCAGCGCAAGCACAATGGCAAGCGCGATGGCGCCACGCAGGCCACCCCAGTACATCACCAATTGATAGGAACGACTGACAGGCTCGCAGCTACCAAATCTCGGCAGCTGTGGCACCAGCCCGAAGATCACCGCTGCCCTCGAGATCAACATGGCGACAGCCACCCAGAGAATAAGAGTGATGTTGTCCCACAGATGGACCAGATCCATTTGCATGCCAACCATTAAGAAGATCAAGCCATTGGCCAGGTTACCCGCAAAATCCCAGAAGTTTTCCAGGTAGCTGACCGTATCTGTAGACACCTTGGTTCTGCCGTAGGCGGAACCCATGATCAATCCGGCCGCGACCACCGCCATAATGCCCGATACGTGAAGGCTGTGATCAGCAACCAGAAAGGCCAAGTAAGCCAGCACAGTGGTTAGACTGATTTCGACAACGGGCATGGTTTCAATTCTGCCCAGCAACTGGGCGCAAACAATGGCAAACACCACCCCCAGAATAGTTCCACCCACAAAGACCAGGGCGAACTCCAGTACACCATCAACAAGTGTGTTTACGGTCACGTCACCCGACAGCGCAATCCCGACCAATAGTCCAGCCAAGACCAGTGATGTCGCGTCATTGAACAGGCTCTCGCCTTCTACAAGCACGGTGAGTCGTTCTGGCACGCCCAGCTGCTTGAACATAGCTATAACTGCAACCGGGTCAGTCGCGCTCAAAATCGCGCCCAGCAACAAGCAGATAATGAGTTCGAAGTCAGAAACCGCAAAGATAATACCGCCGATCAGGCCCGTAGATATGATCAGACCAGGCACAGCGAGAGCCAGCACCGGTAACAGATTACTCTGCAATTCCCGTGCATCCAGATGGTAGGCAGACTCAAAAATCAGTGTCGGCACGAACACAAAGAGCACCAACTCAGGCGTGAGCTGGAAGTCGGTCATCATGGTCAGATAACCGGAGTATTGAGAGATCTCGCGCAAACCAATCCCAACCAGAACCAGGGCGATGGTATAGGGCAGGCGAGGAAAGCGATGGCTTAGCAGTGCAGTCAAACTCGCTACTAGCACCAGCAGCATTAGACCCATCACCTGATCGCCTAACAGCGAAACCTGTTGTGCAGGCTCATCCATGCTTTAAGTATGGCAGCTAAAAGGTATCGCGTGCGCCGAAATCAGTCAGAAATAGTGATTTCTGCATCACCAGAAATATCTAGCAGGCGCCCAATTTCAGCTGCGTGAGCGTAGGCATCCTGGTGCAGTCGGCTTATAAGCTGGGCGGCGTCATCGGGGTGAACGGCTATCAGCAAACCACCGCTGGTTTGCGGGTCCAAGAACGGGTAGTGGTCTCTGCTGAACTCTTGCGACGATTTTGGCAGAGTCTTGCTGACCAACTCCAGGTTGCCGGGTAACAACGTACTCTTTATGCCTTGCTGATTGAGCTCCTCAACACCGGGCAGCAAGGGTACTTGCCTAGACTGTAAATTCACCCGCAAGTTCTGGCCCTCAATCATCTCCAGTAAATGCCCCAATAAGCCAAACCCAGTGACATCCGTCATTGCGTGAACGCGAAAGTCTTTTGCAAGATCGGCGGCCTTGCGATTGCTGAGCAACATGTTGTTGATGGCTTCATTGATCCACTCGCCTCTACAAAGAGCCTGCTGATGAGCCGCCAGCAAGATACCGCTACCCAGCGCCTTGGTGAGTACCAGTGCATCACCAGCCACCGCACCTTGCTTACGGAGCGGTTTCCGTTCGCAACGCCCATTGACCGTGAAACCGAGCATCAGCTCAGGGGCTTCCAGCGTATGCCCCCCACTCAAATGTGCTCCCTCGATAGCCAGCTCATGACACGCACCTGCCAGTAGCTGATACAAGTCAGACTCCTGCAGGTGCTGTGAGGCATAGGGCAGCGCCACCTGAGCCAGCATGGACTCTACTTTTCCACCCATCGCGTGTATGTCACTGAAAGCATGCAGGGCGGTGATTCGTCCCGTCAGCCATGGATCATCAATAAACTGCCGCAGTACATCTACCGTCTGAAACAGTTTGCCGGGGTTTGGCACTTCCAACTCCACGGCATCATCTGCCAGCGCCTCTGCTTGCACCGCAGCCGGATAAGAAGAACTGATCCGCTGCAACACCCGACGCAACGCAACGCCGGGCAGCTTCGCACCACAGCCACCGCAGTGCATTTCCATAGCAGGACCGGGCTCTATCGGCATGGCAGGTAGCAGCTGATCGAATGACTCCATAAACTTGCGATCAATGTGATTCTTCCAACGCCACACCCAGCGGCCTCTGACCCTGAAGGGACCTCGCTCAGCAAGCGCATATTGATCGCCCATAGACAGTAGCGACAAAAACCGTTTCTGGGGCCTGAATGGTCGCAAGGTTTCCGAAAGACACGCTGCACGCAGATTTGAGGCCAGCGTTGGTGCCTGCCTGACCGCATAAACCCCGGCCTTAGGACTGGGATTAGAATCCTGGCTGGCTATATCGCCAGCTGCAAAAATATTGCCGTATCCAATTGACTGCAGGGTATCGCGCACACGGATAAAACCTGAATCGTCCAGAGCCAGGCCCGTGTCTTTCAGCCATGCCGGTGCGGCTGCCTGAGTACACCAGAAGACTTCGTCAAAGTTTCGCGCCCCCTCGCCATCAAAACGAAGCTGCCCGCCTGTCACTGCAGTCACTGGTTGCTGTTCGAGCACCTCAATACCAGCCCGCTGGCAATACCGGTACGCCGCCCTACGCGTTGCACGCGAATAGCCAGCGAGTAATTCGCTACCGCAAACCAGGCTCAGTGAGACGCTGGCCTCACGAAAATGGTGGGCCATAGCAAGAATCAGCTCCACGCTGCCAGCACCGCCACCGACGACTGCAAGCTTCAAAGCCTCGTTAGCTTGTGCGCCAACGCGGGTCAGCACCTGTTCCCAGCGCTCCTGAAAACTGGCTATCGGCTTGACGGTCACAGCATGCTCAGTTGCTCCCGGAACACTGGATGTACCCGGCTGCGAGCCAATATCGATCGACAACAGGTCGAAGTCCAAAGGCGCTCTATCCCGCAAGAACAGACACTGTTTGGCTACATCAAGACCTAAGGCCTCCGCGCGAATAAATCGAACACCGAGACGAGCACAATACCGCCGCAAATCAAGGAATGCTTGCGACTTTTCGTAATGCCCAGCAATCAGCCCAGGCAGCATGCCAGAATAAGGCGTTTCCTCGCCCATGCTAACCAGCGTAATTCGTGCCTTGCCAGGCGGCTTCATAGCCAGCATTCGCAGAGCGAGTGCATGGGCATGGCCGCCGCCCAGCAGAACCAGCTCCTGATCGTAGGCCGGCCGGGTGGACATCATGATGCCTGTTCCATGGCGAGCTTCTCGGTTAAGTCGGCGCGCGAAAATTGTCCAAGCACGTTGCCTTCACGCCGGGATAGCTGATAGTCATACATGGGGTCGTAATACTGTGACAGTAGGGTCGAGATCCATTCGCGATGCGATGAAACGTCACCACGCGCGAGTTGCTCAGCGAACGCGTTTTCAATTTGCTCATCTATTTGTTGATACAAAAGACCACCGAGACGTTTCCTGATTTTGAGAAGAGATTCACGCAGATGTTTTTCGTGATGACAGATCGCCTCAGCAGCGTATTGCGCAGCATATCGTTGACCCAGGTCGACTACATAATCCTCAAGGACAACGTCCACCCTGCTTTCCAGACTCTCTTCAACGATATACATCGGTGCAGATTGCATGTCGATACGCAGATTGTCCGGCAGAGACAGTCGACCAATCAGCCTGCCTTCATCTTCAAGGTAAAGACGCTCATGGCCAAGCTGAAGTTGCTTCAGCAATCCTATGCTTATGGCATTCTCAAAATCGATCTGCGAAGGCTGCGGTATCAACAAATGACCAAAGCTGGAACCACGATGATGCGCCAGGCCTTCGAGGTCGAGAGTATTAGCCAGTGACTGAATCACCCGGGTTTTACCGGTGCCAGTACGACCGGAAACCAAAACGAGATCAACGCTTTCCAGGGAGTTATCCAGCGCCTCAATCAGGTAGCTACGCATCGCCTTGTAGCCGCCCGACACCAGCGGGTAATCAATGCCCTCCTCGCGCAACCAGTGCTGCACTGTCTGGGAGCGAAGGCCACCTCTAAAACAGTAGAGATATCCTTCACTATTCTCTAGGGCGAAGCGGCTCCAGGCCTCTAATCGTTGTCGCTTTAGTTCTCCTGAAACCAGCTTGTGACCCAGCGCAATCGCCGCCGCCTGACCCTCGGATTTATAGATAAGTCCGATCTGATGACGCTCTTCATCAGTCATCAAGGGCACGTTGATAGCACCGGGAAAAGCGCCCCGGGCAAACTCTACCGGCGCACGGGTGTCGAGCAGAGGCAGGTCACCAACAAATATTCGATGGTAGTCAGAAGTATCGCTTCGCAAAATTCACAGCCCGACGGCTAGTGGTCACAGGGATGATTGGAACAACCCTGATCGCGAGCGTCAATGGCACTGCCATAATCCTTGCCTACTAACACCTGTTGAACATCTGCCGAGATAAACAGATCGACAAGCTCGTTATCCAGCTTACCCGCAGCGGCTTCATCTTTGAGGATGCGATAAGCGACTTCTTGAGGTACAGCCGACTTGTAAGGGCGATCCGAAGCAGTGAGCGCATCGTAGATGTCACAAATCGCCATCATCTTAGAGCCAACCGGTATATCTGCGGCGGAGATGCCATTGGGGTAGCCAGTTCCATCGAGCTTCTCATGATGCGACTCTGCCAGTTCTGGAATTCGGGCTAGCTCGGAGGTCCATGGAATCAGGCGAAGAAAATTGGCGGTGTGCACGACATGCGATTCAATCTCCGCACGCTCAGCCAGGGTAAGACTTCCTTTGCGAATCGAAAGGCTGTCGAACTCAAAGCCATCTATCAGTGTTACCCGTCGACCACAGTCATCCTCAAACGGGTACTGGTGAATTTCTTTCAGATGCTCAAAATCACCATCGTCTAGCAAGGTTGGCTCATTGGCATGTTCAACTGCCAGCAAATAGGTTTCCAGTCTGGCGACTTCCTGCTTGAGTGCTTCTTCCTGCGCGGCAACCGTAGCTGCGTCTGCACCGCTCCGCCACAACTGAATCAGCTGTTCGCCGGTCTCCCGACGCAGTCGTTCCTGGGCCAGGCGAATGCGGTATCGGATGATGTCGTATTGCTTGTCCGGTAGTTTTTTCGACTTAACCAGCACATGTTCCCGAACGCCCACCTTGCCGAAATCATGCAGTAAGGCGGCATAGCGCAGCTCCAGAATCTCTTCCTCACTGAAACGAATATTCCGGTAGGTTGGCAAGCCGGCTTGAGGCAATACCTGCGCCAGTTGTGTGGTCAGATCTGCAACACGGAACGAATGACCGCTGGTGGTGGGATCTCGCTGTTCGATCGCCGCAACCGCTGCCTGCACAAAACCGCTGAACAGGTTGTTGATGCTATCGAGCAACAGATTATTCTCGAGAGCAATCGCGGATTGCCCCGCCAGAGCCCGCAACAGGCGAACCTGCGCCTGGTGAAACGGCAGGGTCTGCCTTAGTGCGGTCTCGGGATCTGCGATACAACGTTCACGCTCGGTTTTACGGTTGATAAACTGGAGCACGCCGATCACTTCCTCGCGGTAGTTCTTCATCGGAACCACCAACATGGATACGGTGCGGTAACCCATCGCCTTGTCGAACGCCGGGTTAAAACTGTACGGCTCCTCGTCGGCAATACTGTAGGCGTCAGGGATATTGAGTTCGTGACCCGTCACCGCCGAATAACCCACCATAGACGCGCGATCCATATCGAGTCGCTGTTCTTCAAAGTCTAGATCCAGCGAATCATTCAGTGTCAGCTTGAAAGCCAGTTTGGGGGCATGGTCTTCAGATCGTTCCACAAGGTACAGAGAGGCTGCGTCACAGCAAGCCAGGTTCTGGGCTTCCTGAAGTATGTGCTGTAACAGGGCATCAAGGTTTTTTTCAGCCGATAGTGCGATACCTATATCCGCCAGCAACTCCAGGTTTCGCTCGGTAAATTGCAAATTCGCCTGTAACTCACGATTCTCCCGTGCGAGTAGCCAGCGCTTCAGGGCCAGATGAACCACCCGCATTTTGTCTGGCACTGAAAGATCATTCCCAAGAACCAGATCAGATTCGCCGTCGACAGATTTTTCCGTAAAGATTAGCTGCGCATCAGGACAATGTTCCAACAGCGCTTCCCGCCAGTTTCGAACATCGTCTAGTGCTATGACGGAAGGGTCGACTAGCAATGCCGCTATCGAGAGCCCTTTCAACTGCTCCGGGCGTGTCGCTGCCTGTGTTACTACTTTTAACTCTACCAGTGCATCCAGCAGCGGCTGGTCATCCAGCGGGTCTACATAGACCAGCTGAATTCGCTGTGAAAGGTTAGTAGTCACCAGTTAAACCGCTCCCTCGAAGCCTCAGGGGTGCATTTAATGGCAGGGATGCTCGCTAGCGCAAGCCTGTCAGCAACAAGTGTGAACCATTACTCAGTGGATTCGCCGCCAAACCAGTGCATCACGCGCTCCTGCAGTTCAGTGATTGCGGATGACATCAGTTCAAAATCGGCATCCAGCCGCGCCAGGGGATCTTCATCGGATAACTCATCGTTCTCGGCGACCAGCTCTTCAGAGAAGCGAACCCGGCGCAGGCAAAGATCCTCTGCCAAAGTAAAACTCATTCGCTCGTCCCACTGCACACCCAGCCTGACGATCTGGCGCCCTGACTGGAGATGAATATCCACTTCCTCCCCGGGCATCTCAATACCCCGACAACGCACAATGCCGCCATCTTCTGCCAATTCGCGCATTACACAGTCGCCAGACAGCTGCAGATCTTCTGGCATATTCCTGTGCAACAACCAGTTAGTCATGGATTGAACCGGGGAGTTGTTAACCTGTGGCAGAAGCAAAGGGAAACTGCCCAGGTTTTCGCGTAGCAGGTTCAGCAATTCCTCGGCGCGGGCGGCGCTGGCCGAATCAATAAACATCCAGTTGGACTGAGTATCAATATAGGCGCGTACGATACTGGAGCGTGAAAAGGCTCGCGGCAGACATTCCTGGACAATGTCGTCTTTAAGCCCCAGCTTTTCCTTACGATAGACCTTGCGACCCTCCTCCGCTTCTATCGCCTCTACCTTTTCGGTCAACATCTCCCGAACCACAGTGGCAGGCAGCAGCTTTTCCTCACGCTTGAGGGTCAGTAAGTAACGGCCGGCTGCGGCATGCACAAGCAACTCAGAATCAGCACCAAAAGGTGATACCCAGCCGGTGGCCAGCGACTGGGTTTTGCCACAGGGCTGAAAGGCGCCCGATTGCAGTGCCTGGTCCAGTTCCTCGGCGTTGAGATCAAATGAGCTGGTCAGGCGATAGGCACGTATGTTCTTGAACCACATGTGTTAAGACTTCTGAATTGGAGCGGACGGCGATTGTAACTGAGGGTATTGCTACAACACTAGCCGGCTCATAAGATAAATCAGACTGAAGGAGAAGGAGTTCAGGATGGAGTACCTGCATACAATGGTTCGGGCAAGTAACCTGGATGCCAGCCTGGATTTCTATTGCAACAAACTGGGTCTGAGGGAAGTCAGGCGCTACGACAGTGAAGCCGGGCGATTTACACTGGTTTTTCTGGCAGCGCCCGGTGATCTGGACTCTGCTGAGCAATCAAACAGACCCTGTGTTGAAATCACCCATAACTGGGACCCGGAGGAGTATGATGGCGGTAGAAACTTTGGACACCTGGCATATGCCGTGGACAATATCTATGAACACTGCCAGCGTTTGATGGATGCAGGGGTCACTATTAACCGCCCGCCCAGAGATGGTCATATGGCTTTTGTACGTTCACCCGATGGCATCTCGATTGAACTGCTACAGAAGGGAGATTCCCTAGATCCGCAAGAACCATGGGCGTCGATGGAAAATACCGGCGAATGGTAGCGTCAGAAACCCGCCTCACGCCGCCACACACCGACCACTTGCCGCCAGATACTTGCCAGTATTGATTGCGACTCAGAAGAAAGAATCAACACGCCTGTTTGAATACGGTCCTCGGTAGGGCTGGGCGCTGATAACAACAGCCGATAGGTGGCGCGCTGCGGTATCAGCTCGTTGTCTTTACCGTCGCGAACGTCAAGGCCACCTTCATAGGTTGAGACAGCATAAGGCTGCTCCAGCTTTTCCAGGGCAAAATCATCGATCTCCTGCAGAATGACATCGATCGGAGAACGCGTTCCCCCAAAAGGATAGAACCGGCCCTCAGCGCCTTCAGAAATCAGTTTGAGATCGGATTCGTTCAGGTAAGCCACCACTTCGCCGGCACTATGATCCAACAGGGTAACCAGCCGATCACCCTTCGCAACCCAACTGCCGACCTCAGCATCGGGCATCACGTCGCTGATTTGAGCATCAAACTCAGCAACCAGTTTGGCATCCTCAAGTAATTGCCCTGTATTGGCAGAGCGCTCCAAGGCGCCACTGAGCTGCGCTTGCAGGGCAAGGCGATCCTGGGCCAACCCCACATTGACACTGGTACGCTGAAGCTCGTAACGGCTGGCGGCAACCTCATGCCGCGCCTGCTCATACTCAAACTGCAGATCCGGCGAGGAAATCACAACAACCGTTTCGCCCTTAGCCACGGAGTTAACGCCAGAGTCAGGTAATTGCTCCAGGCGCCCGCCAATCGGCGCATACAGGGTAACCACTTGTTGCGACTGCCAATAGGCGGGCAATTCAATGTCACGATCCAGCGGTGTCACCACCGCCAGCAGCAGAATTGCAGCCAGAAGTGCCGTCCAGCGACTGTGAATACGGTCGCGCTGTTCCCGCATGTCCCACCAGGTTCGAACCTCTTTTAAAATTGGTATGACCAACATTCTTGTGAGCTGAACAACGGCTAAAATGATGCCCAGCGCCTTAAAAAAGTAGGCGTAAATGATCCAGAAAATACCCGCGAAAATAATTAGTCTGTAAATCCATGTGGCGTAGGCAAAAGGTATTAGCCAAGCCTTACCCTGCTCCGGCGCGGGCTCACCAAACTTGAACAACTTCTCGCGTAACCACCAGCGCCCCATGGCAGCGGATCGTTCATGCAAGTTCTCTACACCCGTCAAATCCGAAAGTACGTAGTAGCCATCAAATCGCATAAACGGATTCAGGTTGACAAACAATGTCATTAACCAGGTGGTTGTGGCGAGCATGAACAAAACCGTTCGCAATGCACCGTCTGGAAAGAAGTTCCAGAGCAGTAAAGCGATCGCAGCGATGCCCATTTCCACCATCATGCCGGCAAGTCCGATCCAGACTCTTGCGCTGCGCTTCTTGAGTCGCCAGGCATCAGTGGTATCTGTATAGAGGATCGGCCAAAACAAGAGTAAGGCCACACCCATTGAACGAACTGAACACCCGAGGCGGCGAGCGACCAGCGCATGACCGAACTCGTGAAGTATCTTGGCAATGATGATGGCGACTGCAAAATAGAGGAAACCGACGGGCGTGAAGTAGCTGACGAAAGTATTGAAGAAAAAGTCGAGCTGCCGCGAAGTCAGGTAGACCGCCAGGATCGTCAGGCCAAGCACTAGCCACCACAGGCCGGGGCTAAATGCCCAGGCCACGCTGGGCAAAATTTTGTCGAGCAGCCGATCCGGGTAAAGGATGGGAATTTTTAGAAACAAATACTGCTTGGAAAGCTGCCGGGCTTTTTCCTGGAGCTGAGGTTTCCTTAATTCCATGCGCGTTTCTTGAGCGCGCTCCGGATCCATCCAGAACAGACTGTTCTCTCTTAAAAACTCTATGAAATCAGTAATTTGCTGCGTGTTACAAATGGCGTTTGCGCGATTAGCAATAATTTTTGCCAGACCGGAAGCATCGAGTGAGGGATCGGGATTATTTCGAAGCTCTTTCAGTATCTCAACCTCAAGCCAGCCCAGGTCAAAGAAGCGATTACTGACTGGGTCATGCAACCGCCAACGCGGGGAACCGTCCTCAAACGCAGCCACCTCGATCAGTTCAAGGTCCTGCCTGAGGTTGCGAGGCAGCGTCAAATCACACTCCCAGCCAGCGCCGCACCGTTACCATCGGCTTGCGAAAGATAAAGTAGCCTAGGGATACTCGTTCGCCATAGATTTTGGCCGTGCCGCGCATACCCAGGCGAGGTAACGCCGCGCTCTCGTCGAAATCACCGCGAATACGAAATGCCAACTCTCCTGCATCAGTTTGCTCAGCACGGTAATCCATGCGCTTTAGAATCGCAGTAAATTTTTTGTCTGGCGCCACATTGGGGAAAAATCGATCAAACTACCGGCTGGCAAACTGATATCGTCTCCCACGGCCAACCAGGCCTCGAGCTGGGTGTTATCAGGGTCAGCTATCGTCATCAAACGCTCACCCGTAACTAGGGGCTTACCAATCAACTCATCAGGGCTTGGCATCATAATCACGCCAGCACGCTCAGCCTCAACGGTGCTGCGATCAAGTAATGACTTAATGTAGTCCACTTCTGCCTTACGCTTTTCCCCCTCAAGCGCCAGCACTCTAAGTGAAGCCTTCGCGTCGGCATTGCGATTGGCAGACTGCCCCGCCTGACGATACTGAGCCACGTTAATAGCGTAGGCCTGCTCTGCAACATCCAAACGGGTCTGCAACTCCGTGTCATCGAGATGAAGCAGCGGGTCGCCCGCTTCAACCACGGAGTTTGGTCGGACCATCAACTCATCAACAATGCCCTCCATTGGCGCTTTAACCACCAATGGATTTCGGGCAATAATCTCGGCCTGAGCCAACACTGACAAACGCACGGGCATAAACATCAGCAGCGCCACCAGTGCCGCCACGCCAAGCGCTATTTTTTTACGCTGAGAAGTCCACCTGAATGGCTTGCGCGAGAACCCTTGTCCGGTAATGGCGCCCAGGCTGTATCCAGCTGCAGCGGTCCAGTTGGCCATGATGCGCTGCTCTGATTCGTTCAGGGGGTTATCTCGCCAAAGTATCAACCCCCCAACAGAACGCCAGCCGCTGAGCGCAGCGGAAGCCACTCCAAAAAAGCCGTTCCATGACGATCCCAATCGGGCGCCAGATTTTCAGGGAGATCAGGTTTCTGTAAATGCCCCTGTTTTGCACCCAGTTCGTCTGCAGCGAAGATCGCAACCTCTTTGGCCCACTGCAAATACGGAGAATGTGGGTCGTGGTCTACCGCACCAGAAACACTGGTGATAGACCCCTGGCTGCCATCCTGGCTACTGAAGGTCCACACCATTCCAGCCCGGTAGCTAAGCAGTGATTGAGTGTCGTTGGCTAGAATGAAGCCAAGCTCGGGGACATTTTGAGCCTCCCGCAGGCGCTGCTGTAACAGCAGCATATTGGCGAGCGCTTGCAGCTGCTGCTGTTCAGCACCCGCATCACTCATGGATTAAACTCCACCCCAGTGAACTCCACCTGTCCACTCATGCCCGGCAATAAGCCATCATCAGGCTCGGACAATTTTCCGAACACGTTGATCGTCAAACTGACAGGATCCACGGCTCCACCAACACGGACCACTTCTCCAGCCATGGCTTGATTGAGCTCTTCCACGAGCATGTTGAACTGCGCGCCCGACTTTAGCCAGGCCAGGGAAGTCGAAGGCATCAACATCCGAACCTCCAACTTGCGGCTGGAAACCATCTCCAGCATGGGATCGCCTTCGGCGACAAACTGATGGGGCTCCACCGCGCGCAGCGTAATAACCCCATCGAAAGGCGCCTTAATGACACAGTACTTAAGCTTGGCCTTTGCGGCATCCAGCTCACCTTGACCGATAGCTAACTCTGCACGGTTCAATTCGACCTCAAGCGGGCCCACACTATTTAAGCGTAGCAGTTCCTCATTAACCGCCAACTTAGCTGTAGCACTATCAATTTTTGCCTGGGCGACATCCCTAGACGCATATAGTAAGTCGCAATCGTATCTGACCAGCACCTCACCGCGCTTAACCTCTTCGCCTTCATGCACAGCCACTTTTTGCACAATGGCTGCGATACCTGAGGAGAATACGGCTTTTTCTAGAGGCGCCAACTGCGCTCTGACCACATTGGTTTGGAGACCGGGCAGTTGGGCATCCATCCCAAAATCGGCATCAACCTGCCCGTAAGCCAGACAAGAAGCAAAAACCAGAAGGAACAGAGATAGCTTTAATCTTATCAACGGAGCCTCCTCAAAACTGGCAGCCAAAACTCCCGACTAACGCTTTATTGTACAGGCTAGAAGGATGCCAGGGGGATATTTCCGTTTTGCCAGGTTTTGTCGTACACGGAGATGACATTGGTAAGCTCATGCATCTCCAGGTCTAGGTAAGCCTCGGGAACCGGATTTAAACCAAGCGACACAAGCACTGCGCCAT
Organism: Halieaceae bacterium; assembly: GCA_963921335.3. Lineage (GTDB taxonomy): Bacteria > Pseudomonadota > Gammaproteobacteria > Pseudomonadales > Halieaceae > CAWUFC02. The sequence continues at coordinate 361,957 of CAWUFC020000001.1, forward strand.
AAGCAGACTGGGCGTTAGCATAAGACTGCAACAGAGCTAAATCTGTGCGTAGAGCAGCTGCCGCGGTGACCACGCTCTCCACCTTGGACGCCGTGCTGGAAAGCGAAACATTACTGGTGTGTTTAGCAATTTCGGCGTCGATGTGTTTAACCTCTTTTGCCAGCTCAAGACGCCGCTTGGAAACGTCATACTGGTACATGGCCAAATTAAGCTTGGTAATCACTGCCATACTCACCGCTAAGCGACGCTGCAAAGCAAGATCTTCACGCAGATCATTATTTTTCAAAACCTGCTTGGTGGTTGCCAGGTTTAGAAGGTTCCAGCTAACCTCGACTCCAACTTCAGACCAGTTGTTGTGGACCAAGTACTTATTGCTATCGGAGTTTCCAGTGTACGCTACTTCTATACCGGGCAAGAGCCGCAACATCGCCTTGCGTGTTTCCGCATGATCAATACGCACATTTTAGATTTGCTCAGTTAACTCGGTAGAGTTGGTGAGCGCTGTTACTTCTAACGCGCTGGGATCACCCGAAATAAAAGGCAGTTGCGGCAGGAAGTCAGTATTTGTTACGTCTACCGAAGCATCGTGTAAACCGACCAGCTCAATCTTGCTGGTGGTTGGAACATTGATGACCTGTGCCAATTCAATATTGGCCTCATTGAGCTCTTCAGAGAGTGTTTCCAACTCTCTGACCAGATCGAACAGCTGCCGTTTTAAACGCAGGTTTGGCAGGATGCTGGTGTACTGCCGGGTTTCTATAACCTCAGTAATTTCATCGTAAGCCTTATTGGCATCAGCCAAAATACGCTCAACGGATTCCTGGATGCTTTGCGCAGCCCATGCACGCCAGTAGAGCATACGTGCCTGCTGCATCAGGTTCATCAGCACCCGCTTGCGGGTCTCGCGGGAAATCAGGTAGCGGTCAGCTTCCTGCTGCGCCTGGTAATAGCTGACACCAAAATCCAGCAAATTCCATGAAGCAGAGAAATCGCCGACATCGCGTTTCAACTCCTGGGAGGTTGACGGCTCAAGAGATTCCTCACCGGTCTCAACAGAGATGCTGGTTGAAGCACTGACCTTGTTACGCTCCAAACGGCCATAAGATACGTCCATTTGCGGCAACATGTCATAGCGTGCCAGCTCGTAGCTGCCCAGAGCTACCGCTTGTTCCATGCGGGCGACGCGGTGTTCAAGATTATTTAGAACTGCGCGCGACATCACCTCGTGCAGCGTAATCGGACCTTTCAGGGGTTCCCTGAACTGCTCGATTCGCTCACGATCCTCAGCCAGCACATCGGACACATCCTGCTCCGAGACCGGTTGTAGCGTGACAGAACAGCCCGCAAGCAAACCAATGCTCGCGAACCGCGCGACTTTCGACAACACTCTAAACTAGGCTCCTAATAACCCGAGTATAAGCTCCCCAACATCATACCCAAGCGTCATCATAACTTATTGTTTTGATTGTATTTATGTGAACAGGTTCCGAATATCCTCGAGTAACTGCTCAATGCGGTCCACTAAATTATACCGCGAAGCCTGCTGAAGTTGTACATCCAGGTTTTCTTTCCCTTCAGGAGCGGCCTGGGCGGTTTCTGAGTCGTCTTGTTCATCGGCTGCGGCTTCTTGCTCTTCCGTTTCTACCGGCACGCCGTCTTCAACCTGAGCCTCAGCGTTCTCCGGAGAATCGGGATCAGCTTCCCCCTGCTGAGCAGGAGCAGTCTCGACAATGCCCGGCTCGACCCGTTCTTCCGCATCTTCTAAGACGATCACAAAGTAACCAGAAGCACTGTTCCCGGCCCGATCTTCGCCGACCAACAATACTTCAACCTGAGCCTTACCCGCAGCGGCGGCCTCTGGTCCGTCAACTTCGAAGGTCATAGTCTCAGGATCAAAGTCGACATACTGTGGCAAGGGACTGCCATCAGCCTGTGTCGCCTCTATCAGGATAATTTCCTGAGGATCCGTGTGTTCAAAGGTATTGGTCGGCAACGCAATCGTAGACACGCCCTCAGTCAAAACACGCTGGTCATCGAGAGTAACGGCCAAACGAATAGCTTGCTCTTCAAGTGCCGCGGGCTCCGAGGCTTCCGCTTCTGGAGCAGGTGCTGCCTCTGTTGGAGGCGCCGCAGCAGTATCGCCAGAGGCCTCATCGAGTTGCCCCGCTCCAGCAAAGCCAGAAGCGTCTTCAGCGGCAGTGCTGTCTTCACCAGAAATACCTTCATTGCCCTCAGCTGCAGGTGCTGTTTCTTCGGCAACGGCCTCTTCAGCACCCTCGAGCACTTCGATAGTGAATGTGCCTGAGGCAGTTTCACCATCATCCGCAGTACCAACCAACTGCACACTAATCTCTTTCACGCCCGCAGCTGACGCAGCTTCACCGTCAACAATAAAGGTCTGGCTATCCTGGTCATACTCGACGTAAGCAGGCAGCGCACCACCATCCGCCATCGTTGCTTCAATCTCAATCTGGGCAAATGGATCGTCGTGAGTAAACGTATCTTCCGGCAGCGTTAGCTGAGTTTCGCCATCCGCTACGACCGGCTGGTCCTCAAGATTTGCCCCTAGGCGCAAGCGATCGTCAACAATATTCCAAAGAATGTCAGCGGTATCTTCGATGGCGTCTACTGCATCACCAATATTCGACAGCACGCCGCCATCACCGCCACCATCACGCTGGTCTTGACCACCGCCGCCAATGAATCCGTCCTGACCGTCAGGACCTGAGGCGGGCGAATCTGGAGCATCCGGTACCAAAGTTTCAGGATCGATGACCGTTGGTGGAATCTCTGTCGATGGCTCAGGCGAAGGCGCAGGTTCAGGCCCCGGTTCCGGCGCAGGTGACGGATCTGGCTGCGGAACTGTTGGCGTTACCGGCGCAGGACTTGGCGCGGGCGTCGGCTCGGGTTCTGGCTCAGGCACTGGTTCAACAGGCTCAGGCTCCGGTTCAGGCTCAGTTACCGGTTCGGGTTCAGGCTCAGTGACCGGTTCGGGTTCAGGCTCAGTGACCGGTTCGGGTTCAGGCTCAGTGACCGGTTCGGGTTCAGGCTCAGTGACCGGTTCAGGTTCAGGCTCAACCGGCGCCGGTGCAGGAGGCAGCACCACCGCGGCGGGGGTCACAGCGAGAGTAATATTCGCCTCTGCAGTTCGACCAAAGGCATCGGTCGCCATGATCACAACCGTGCGACTGTCATCCCCTACACCAAAATCATTCCAGTCAGACAGAGCGCCCTGAGCGGTAAAGCTAATGTTGCCGTCACGATCGATCGTAATCAGGCTGAGCTCATCTACGCTATCAAGCGTACCGTCAGGCCACTTGATCGCGAAGTCGGTGATACCTGCCACATCATTGAGTTCAATCTGGGCAAATACTGAGCTCGCCGGACGGCCCTCGACGAAGGTCATGGTCTGATCTGCAAACAATGGCGCGGTGCTATCCACAAGCAATTCTTGGCTAGTCGGATCAATTGCAGTATTACCGGCCTCATCAGTTACGGATACCGTGACGTCGTACTCACCATCCGGCAAGGCATCCTCACCAGGAATTGTTAAGGTCCAGCCTCCAGCTCCGTCGACGAACAGCTCAGTATCCACGCCCTCCTCATAGATGCGCGTGGCTGTACCATCGCTAACGGTGACCGTCATCACGTCTTCAGTTTCGAGCACGCCGACGGTACCCGAGATTATCGGAGTAGCCGTGGGCGATAATACTGGCTGCGGATCAACGGTGGGCTGATCAGGTGGTGTTAGGTCGATCGTAAGTTCATCGGACGTAGAATCGACTGTGAAATTACCCGCCAGATCCCTGACTGTCGCTGTCACCTCATAGGTATTCTCGACGAGAGCATCATCATTTGGTATCTGCAACGTCCAGGTATTCCCGGTAACAACCAACGATGCACTTGAATCCGTGGTGCGATAAACCACGCCATTGACCTCGACTTCGAGCACCTCACCAATATCCAGAGTTACGGAACCTGTAATTTCAGGTGTCGTATCACTAGTTGGCCCCATTGAGTCAACAGTTGGCGCAACAGTAGGATTCAAAGTATCGATGAGCACATCGAGATCATCTGAGACGAGCGAGGCATTGCCTTCATTGTCTGTGATTTGTGCCGTTATGGTGTAGTCACCATCTGGAAGCGCTACTACTGGTGTGTACTCTACATAACCATTGGTGATATCCGTCGCATCGAGAACCACCGCTGTTGGAGCGCCACCATCAACACTAATTGATACTGTATCCCCAACTTGCGGATCACGCTCATCGCCCGGCGCTACCCAGGTCACACGGAACGTCGGCGTATCATCCGCTGTGATGTCATCCGTGTCAGAAATACCAGTATCTGAAGTGCTAACGAGATCGACTTCGGGCTGAATCGGTCCGGTGGTATCCACAACAATCGGTGCACCGGCGGAAATCGTTGAAGTGCCAGTGACCGGCTGCAATGCATTACCAGCCAGATCAATGACATCACCGCCATCGTATCCAACTATGCGCAGGTTCGGATCGCTGGCATCAGCGGCTGTGATGGTATAGCTGGCAGTCATCACAGTGCCATCTGCAGGCGCTGTAAAGGTCACCTCTGAACCATTGCTGAGCGTGACAGTAAAGCTGGTTCCGGCAGCCACGGCTTCCGACATGGTAGCGTCAGCCGTGATGGTGTCTCCTACGCCGTATGTGCCACTAGGCACTGTCGCAGCAAATCCGAGAACCGTTGGCGCTTCGGTATCAATCGTGACATCGAGCGATGTAGACAGCGGCGACGTATTGCCGGCATCATCTTCTATCGAAGCGGTGAAAGAGTACAGTCCGTCTGTCGCTAAATCAGTGGATGTAATCTCCACAAACCCATTACTGATGTCCGTTGCCGTCAATACCACGCTGCCTACCTGGCTTGCATTGGCATAGAGCACCACTGTATCTCCCACTACAGGGTCGGAAGCGTCTCCAGGTGCAGTCCAACCAACCCTTATGGTTGGGGTAGAATCAAATGTCAGATCATCGGCCGATAGCACACCACTGTCAGAGCTAACTACCAGATCCACATTCGGTTGCACAGGTGCAACCTCATCCAGATCGGTCACATTGATCGTTATAGTTTGGGTCGCAGTATTGCCTGCTTCGTCGGTAGCCGTTACTACGATCTCGTAGCTGTTATCGGCATTAGAGTCCGCGGGCAGTTCGTAATCCGGATTTGCGACAAATACGATGTTGTCAGTACCGTCGATATTGAATGCCGCCTGGTCAGCACCACCTGTGATTGCGAAAGTGATGTCACCGCCAGTGCTGACATCGTCGTTGGCCTCCAGCGCCAGGACAGGATTACCCGCTCCGAAGTTTTCTTCGACCGATACTGAACTTGGGCTTGTTATAGAAGGCGCGTTCTCATCAGCATCATTGACAAAAACGGTGATCAGCTGAGAATCGGTGTTGCCGTCAGGGTCAGTAACAGTCACCTCTACCTGATAGGAAGTCTGGCTCTCGAAATCTGCGGCTGAGTTAAGGGTAAGTGCACCGGTAGCGGGATCAATACCAAACGCCGTCTCATCTGAGCCGCCGCTGATGCTATAGGTTAGATCAGCAGCCGCATTGTCGGGATCCGTAGCGGTTACGGTTGTGACTGAAGTATCACCCTCGTCGATAAAGACTGTAGCCGTGGTTCCGGTTGATGGTGTTTGGATCGCGGGGTCGCCACTCACCGTCACATTCACCGTCACCGTCGTCTCGAACCCATCCGAGTCCGTCACGACAACCGTGAAGCTGTCACTGCCACTAAAACCAGCATTCGGCGTGTACGTGTAACCACCCGTGTTCGGGTTAAAGCCGCTGATCACGCCGTTCGTCGGTCCCGTGCCCTGCTGATACGCGCCCGTACCATCGATGCCATCCGCATCCGTCACACCCAGCGACGACTCAACCAACGGCGTATCTTCGCCCGTGCTCTTCGCGATCGGATTCGGCGTCGCAGCGCCATCATCAACCGCATTCACCGTCACCGTCACCGACGCCGTATCACTGCCGCCCTGGCCATCACTGATCACGTACGTGATCGTATCCGTGCCGTTAAAGTCAGCATTCGGCGTGTAAGACAGCGTCCCATCTCCATTCACCGACACGCTGCCACTCACAGCACTCGCACTCGTCACACTTAACGTGCCACCATCAGAGTCGCTGTCATTCGACAACACATCGATTGTCACCGGCGTGTCTTCAGACGTGCTCGCAACATCATCAACCGCATCCGGTAAGTCGTTGGTGCCCGTCACCGTAATGGTGATCGTCGCCGGCGCACTCACGCCACCGAGGTTGTCACTCGCCGTGTACGTGAAGGTCACGTCACGCGTCGCACCCGCCGCAAGGTCGTCGAAGTCGCTGCCAGGATCGAAGCTGTAGCTGCCATCGTTGTTGAACGTCAGGCTGCCTTCGGCAACATTCGCAACCAGCGCGTAGCCGTTCGCATCAATCGTGCCGTCAACGTCACTCGCCGCCGGTACGCTATCGTTCAGAACCGTCTCTTCATTCGTGCCAACCAACTCCGCTTGCGCAACCGGTAAGTCGTTGGTGCCCGTCACCGTAATGGTGATCGTCGCCGGCGCACTCACGCCACCGAGGTTGTCACTCGCCGTGTACGTGAAGGTCACGTCACGCGTCGCACCCGCCGCAAGGTCGTCGAAGTCGCTGCCAGGATCGAAGCTGTAGCTGCCATCGTTGTTGAACGTCAGGCTGCCTTCGGCAACATTCGCAACCAGCGCGTAGCCGTTCGCATCAATCGTGCCGTCAACGTCACTCGCCGCCGGTACGCTATCGTTCAGAACCGTCTCTTCATTCGTGCCAACCAACTCCGCTTGCGCAACCGGTAAGTCGTTGGTGCCCGTCACCGTAATGGTGATCGTCGCCGGCGCACTCACGCCACCGAGGTTGTCACTCGCCGTGTACGTGAAGGTCACGTCACGCGTCGCACCCGCCGCAAGGTCGTCGAAGTCGCTGCCAGGATCGAAGCTGTAGCTGCCATCGTTGTTGAACGTCAGGCTGCCTTCGGCAACATTCGCAACCAGCGCGTAGCCGTTCGCATCAATCGTGCCGTCAACGTCACTCGCCGCCGGTACGCTATCGTTCAGAACCGTCTCTTCATTCGTGCCAACCAACTCCGCTTGCGCAACCGGTAAGTCGTTCTCTGGATTAACATCGATCGTAATCGTATTCGCGCTGACGCTATCCGTCGTGCCATCGTTAACCGTGAAATCAAAATTCGCATAGCCAGCACCATTGGCGTTCTCAGCTGGCGTAAACAACAGCTTGTTGATATCGGCAACTGCAACAATAAATGGATAACCACCAATGGGATTGCTGTCATACGTCAGCGTACCCGCGCTCGGCGCCGCCTGGATCTCAATCGACACAAGGCTGTCGCCGATATCAACGTCACTAAAGCCAAAATCGCCCGCAACAAACGTCAGCGGATCATCCTCATCCGTCGTCAGCGTATTATCAGCGGCCGTCGGTGGATTATTAACATCAACAACACTAATCGTCGCCGTCGCCAATGTCCCCGACGAATCCCCATCACCATCATCGACAACAACGGTGATCGTGCGATCCACTTCATCCGGATTGCTTAAGGTATTATCAAACGTAATCGCCTTGATAGCCGTCTCATAATCAGCCAGCGACGCGCTACCGGTCAGCACAATTTTGGAGCTGTTCGACTGAACTAGATCTACGGTAATACCAGCGGGCAAACTTCCTGCAGCCAGAGCATCGCCATCCTGACTATTAGTCAGGGTAATCGTTGCGCCTTCGAGATTGGTGTCATCGGCATCGGTAATGGTGACGTCGGTATCGCCAATCGAAATGGGCGAGTCACCCTCTGTAAAGGTGGCGCTGTAATCATTAAGAAGTGAGCCGGAGCTATCGTCACCATCAAGATCAATAACAGGCGCATCGGCTACGGCATCAACATCGATGGTAATGGTATTAGCAACCAGGCTCTCCAAGGAGCCATCGCTGACTGTAAAGTCGAACGTGGCGTAACCCGCACCATTAGCATTCTCAGCCGGGGTGAAAAGTAGCTTGCTGATATCCGCTGCAGCAACAACAAAAGGATAGCCACCTATCGGGTTGCCATCATAAGTCAGAGTACCGGCGCTCGGTGCGCCCTGAATTTCAATCGATGCCAGCGTATCGCCGGTATCCGGGTCATTAAAGCTAAAGTCGCCTGCAACAAATGTGAGCGCTACATCTTCGTTGGTATTAAGCGTTTTATCTGCAGCTGTCGGTGCGTCATTAACTCCATTGACTGTGATGGTTACCGTAGCCGTCGCGGTTTCGCCAAGAACATCGGTAACGGTATAAATGAAGGCATCCGTGTCGGAATCACCTGCACCGAGGGAATCAAACGCACCACTAGGATCATAGGTATAAGAACCATCACTGAACACGGTGACGCTACCGCCCGCATCGGTGGTAATGGAGATGGAATTCGCCGGATCACCCGCATCAGGCTCAGTCATGGTATTGGAGGTGCCAGTGCCACCGCCGGTGTCGCCATTAGCACCGGATACATACAAGTGGTTGGCCACCTGCATAAAGGCGCCGGCTACGCTGGCGCTGGAATCACCCGGCGTGCCTGCGCTCAGGGCGCTATCGTGTACCCGGATAATGGAGTACTCACCCAGGAAGTTACTAGGAGAGCCTAGCAGCGAGTGATCGCCGCCGCCCAGGGTGCCGGTCGTTGTGCCCAGCCCAGGATTATCCCCATCGCTCCAGTTACTGAAGTTGACCGTGTCGGTGCCTGTCTTGCCGCCCACCGCCAACATCGGGTCACCGCCGCTGTCGCCACCATTCACATGCAATGCGATCTGATTGCCGGCCGGGTCCAGCACCACGGCTACCTGAATAAATTCAGCAGTGGGGTCGAGGCTGCCAATGTCGTAAGTCACCTGACCTTCATCGCCGCCATCACCAACAAAATAGAGCGTCAGCTGGTCATTGCCCACCTCGGGGGTATAGGTCAGTGTAAATCCGTTACTGTTAGAACCGGATTCATAAATGATGTACTCGGTGCCATTGCTAACCGAGCCCCCATCGGCCTGAAACCAAAACTCAAAGGTGGTTGCTTCATCGGTCAGGTCTGAATCGGGGCCACCGGTGTAATCGGCATAATCGTCGGTACCGTCAGCACCGCCGGCAATGTTGTACGACTTGGCAGAATCGATACCCGGATAGTTGGTTTTCGGGTTTGAGTTGGGGTTTTGCCCGAAGCCAAACGCATACTCAACCGAAGTGCCCTCTTCATCTTCGTAGATAGTATTGGGCGCTGTATCTTCCGAGGGATTAAAGCGCGAAATCAGGTCATAACTGCTGGTACCAGGCAAGCCCACATCGTTGCCCAATATGCCTTCGGCGGAAACCGTCAGTGTGTCGTCCGCATCCACAGAGCCAACGTCGGGGCTAGCCACCACCACGTTCACAGTATCAACGGTTAACTCAACCGTCTGTACGCCGCTGTTATCCTTGTCCTGCCCACCGCCCTGGGCAGTAATCGTGATGTGATAATCGGTTGCTGTTGGACTGCCAGACAGCGGCGGCGGCACGTCCAGCGCATTCCAGTCGATCTGCCAGGTATCGGTACCAATGTTGGTGAAGCCATTCTGCCCCAATGTGAACGTGCCCAGGAAGCTACCTTCACCATCAAACGGCCCGTTAGTAAAAATTGAAAAGATCAGCGTCTCGGTACCCGCCTCATCATAGGTACCGGTAATAATCGGCGTTTCTGTGGCGGTCACCTGAGGCACAACCGTGGGCGTACCCAGCTCAGTAATAACCAGCTCAGATGCTGTACTGTCGGTTGCGGTGCCCGCTGGAGGCGTCAGGCCATTATCATCCTGAACAAACACACTGACGTCGTAGGTCTGGCCGCCCTCAAGCTCCGCGTCGGTCAATACGGTAGACAAATCCAGTGACCAGGTGCCTGCACCAAGGTCAACTGATATTTCAGAAAGCGTAGAAGGGGCAGACTGCAAACCATTGCTTTCATAGGTCTTTCCGTTCACGGTAACCTGCAGCACCTCGACGACAGTGCCGTCAAAGGTACCGGTAATGGTCGGCTCGGTATTGTAGGTGGTCTGGGAATCGACGGTTGGCTCTGCGACAAAGCCCACAATATTCAGCTCAACAACACCCTCAACAGGCGAGGCATCGCCGTCGTCGATTGTGTAGGTGAAATCAGGAATCTCACCGTCACCGCTATAGGGCGAGGTCGGCGCAATGTACTCCAAGGCCAACAACTCGGCAGCCGTCAGGGTCTGGCCGTTGGTCAGCGCAGTATTGGTGCCACTCTTAACAATTTTACCTTCATTGTTTGAAGGGTCAGGCGCCTGGGTGATGGTAATAAGTATCTCATCCCCGCCTTCGCCGGGGTCGGTGTTGTCCTTGTCGAACTCGCCACCGGGCGAAGTTGCTCCGGGGAACGGCGCCACCAAGCCTATGGCTGTGGCGGAATCATCAATCGAGACACAGACTTCGCCATCGGCCGCAACCGGGGCGTCATTAACGCCTTCAATAATGACTGTTAAGGTCGCACTGCTGGTGTTGTTGAAGACATCTTCAACGGTATAGTCAATTTGGTCCGTGGCCGTGTCGCCCACGTTAAGGGCATCAAACAGGCCTGGGGTATAACCATTGGGATCGTAACTGTAGCTACCGTCGCTGAAGACGATAAATTTGCCACCGTTGTTACCCTCAACCTCAATAAAGCCTGGTGCCGCCAAATCGCCCGCCGGCAACTGGGTAATTGTTCCACTGTCGGCAGTCGATGACACATCGGTCACCCGAAAGTGATCGGCAACCGCGCCGAAATTATTACCTACTTCGCTGGTGGCTGTGCCAAAGCTCAGGGCACCGTCGTAAATCCGAACAATGGCAATCTCACCCACAAAGCTGTTCGCAGGTTCGTTGCTGCCACCCACGTCATCCGATGTTGCGGGCAAACCGCCCAGGGTCATGTTGTTGGTGCCCGACCAGTCCATGCTCGAAACAGGCGCATCGGACTGATCTGTCACCTCTACCCATTCGCGGGTGCTCTCGGCAATAGCGCCCACAACCAGGTCAATATTTCCAGTGCCCGTGTTAAACACGGCTGTCACCTGAATAAACTCTTTGGTGGGGTCCACACCCGCGGGCAAGTCTACAGACAGGTTACGGGGGGTGCCCTCAGTGAGATTACCGTCATCGTTCTCAAAATTAAGGCTAACTGTATCGGCGCCGCTACTGCTGTAGGTATAAGTAAGATTAAAGCCGCCATTGGTACCGCCACCGCTAGTTTCGCGTCCGCCGGCCTCGAAAAACAGGTACTCTTGGCCATCAGTGATGTTGTCAGGATCGGGTTTAATCCAAAACTCAAAACTCCGATCCTGTTCTGTTTCAGCATCGCTGTAATCAACCGTCGAATCAGCCGTTAGGCCGCCATTAAAGTAGTAGCTTTCGGTAATACCGGGGAAGTTACTGTCTGCCGCGATCTTGTCCTGCGCAGACGAGAACTGCCAGTTCTGCGCTGTGAACGGGTCTACCCAAAGTACATTGTTGCCAAGGTCATCCGCAGCAACGTTTTCACTTTCGAGGTCGCTGTCAACGCTGCCGACAAAATTAAAGTCGTTGGTTAGGAGGCCGTCGGCAGGCACTGTGTTCTCGGCAGCCGTTGAATCTTCAATGACTATCAGCGCGTCGTTTTCGGCGGTTTCAAACAGGCTGGTATTAACAATCAGCGTGCCTGCGCCAGCAAAGGTGTTGCCGCCGCCTGTGCTGGTCGGCGTCAGGGTGTAGGTATCTTCATCAACAGTAATACCGGCCGCAGCCAGGTCCAGCGTCCAGTTACCGTTGCCATCACTGGTGAACCCTGTGTCGGAATTAACGGTATAGGGGCCATAATCTGTTGTACCGTCAATCAGCAGCGTTAAGGTGGCACCGTTGGCCTCGTCGAAGGTACCGGTCAGCACCGGCTGTTGATTAATGGTGGTCAGGTCATCGGCGATAGGTTCATCGATATAGTCAACTATCAGCTCGCCGCTGGTGAGGTCTGCAACATCTGCAGCCCCATTACCAGACTGCTCAACCAAAATATCGTACGTACCCTCGTCCAGTTCAGGCGCGGTCGGCAGAATGCCCGCCAGATCGATCGACCAGGTACCATTGGCCTTGTCGATAATCAGAATATCGTCGTTCCCTTGGGGATCAATGGTCTGAATATCGGTGACCTCGTACTCCAGATCAGGTCCACCACCTGCAATGGGGATCGTTACCTTCAATGACTCCGCCAGATTGCCATTGAAGGTACCGGTAATTTCGGGGCTCTTCTCGATGGTGGTCTGAGCATCTACCCCGGGCGGCGGAATAAAGCCGGTTATATCAAAGCTAACCGTGCCCTCTACCGGCAGGTTGGTGCCATCATCAACCTCATAGATAAAGTCGTCGATGGCCAAACCATCATAACTGCCGCCGGGTGCGTCGTATTGCAAGTTTTTAAGCTGCAAAACGGTCAAGGTTTGGCCCGCAGTCAGGGGGGTGCTGGTGCCACTTAAGGTCACGATGCCATGACCGGGCCCGGGTACCTGCAAGATGGTAATGATCAGATCGCCATCGGCATCATCCGCATCCAGTGAAAAGCCACCACCATCAATGGTGATTTCGCTGTCTAGGATAGCCACATCGGTGGCATTAACACCTACATTAACTGAGGCGCTCGGGGCTTCCGGCGCATCATCCACGCCGGTCACCGTAACGGTGATATTCGCCGTCGCCGTATTGCCTAAACCATCATCGATGGTATAGGTCACCTGGTCCTGGGCGGTTTCACCAATGCCCAGATACTGAAAAGCCGTGCCGGAGTCATAATCCCAGGTGCCGTCGCTGTTTACCGTAAAGGTGCCGCCAGACCCACCGCTACCAATAATTGTGCCGGTTGCGGTATTCGAGCCACCGTCGGGTATAGTATTGCCTTCGACGTTGGTAACCGAGCCAGATGCTGGCTGATAGGTCAGGTTGGCGTAATTGTCCGCAACCGCCTGGTTAGCGAATACAGGACTGGTGTTTGCAGCGTCCGCGCCAGAGGAATCCAGATAGCCATACATGCGCACAGACGCAATCTGACCTTCAAAGCTGGCAGGGTTTTCAAAGTTAACGCTACCCCCCGCACCCGCAAGGTTGCCGACTTGCGAACCCAGCCCCCAGTGCGATGCAGCTGAATCCTGGCGTGCCCAGTCACGCACTTCGGTGCCGGCCTTAACGATGTCTGTACCAACCTCCGCCACACCATTGCGGTGCCACAGAATTTGATCATTGGCGTCGTCAAATGACACGGCTATCTGCATGAAATCAGCGCTGGGATTATCCGCAGCGTCATCGCCTAATTTCAGGCTGGTTACCTGGCTGAGGTTGCCGCCTTGGTCATTGTAATAAATCCGAAATTCACCATTCGGGTTAGCGACAAGATCTGAAGAGTCGAGATGATAGGCCAATGTGAACCCGGCCCCGCCACGACCGGCATCGATAATCACATAATCCGTGTCTGTGCTAAGCCCAGTAATATCATCTACTTTTAGCCAGAATTCCCAGGTGGCAGAGCGCTCGGTCCAATACTCATTAACGTTGCCGGAAATGGCAGCATCGGAAGCGCCGTCAAACTGATAGGCAGTGTCAATCTGGGGCGCTGTAGTGCTGGTTATTCCGGTTACACGGGTTACACCTTGTGACCAGTTCCAGTTGACATTATCGGTGCCGCCGCCGCCTGGTTGCTGGTCCTCCCACGTAGTATTACCGTCTGAATCATCCCCAGCCACGTACTCCAAAATTAGATTGGTGTCATAAATCGGCGTTTGCGGTGGGCTGGGAACAAAATCATTGTCCAGCAAATTACCACCAGCCACCGTGTCACCGGATTCAGTAGACGGAGAACCTTCGTCTTCGGTCACGGTGAGCGTGTCGTCCGCGGCTGTTACCGACAAACCATCAGTAATGGTCAGCTCACCGCTAGTGCCATCGGTCTCATCAGCGTCGGCGTTTTCGTTATAGACGACAACGTTATATGGGCTGCCCGGCACGAGCGACGGCGAAGAGCCACTGGTTGGGGTGGCTGTCGACAGGTCCAGACTCCAGTCATCGCCGCTGATCGTCCAACCCGTTGGCAGGTTGCCGAAGTCGGTTACCTCGTAAGTGGCACCCCCTACCTCAACTCTCAGCAGGTCGGAGTTAATGCCATCAAAAGTGCCGCTCAGGGTCGGCGTGGTGCTGTCAGTCACCTGCGACTCCACCGTCGGCACATCCAGAACGCGCAGGATGTCGATGGTAGTGATCGCCTCGGTGGACTGGGTGCCACTATTGTCCTCGACGTAAATTTTGATGGTGCGATCATCAGGATTAGTGAACTCACCATCGGCATTGCTGTACTCAATGGCCTTCAGTGCAGCGAGAATTTCAGCTTCGTTGTTGGCGTCTAGCAGGATGCCAGTCCAGTCCAGTTCAATGCTGGTACCGGTGTTGCTGGCCACACTGATATTGCTTAATCCCGATGTATCAATGGTCAGTTCGTCAGAGCCTGACGGGTTTTCCAGTTCAACGTAGACCTTGGTGATGCTGGTCACGTCGTTGGCATAGTTGGTCAACGTTACGTCAGTAGTATCTACAATCTTGACCGGCGAAGGCGTAGCCAGCGAGGCATCAAAACCCGTGTTAAAGTCGAAGCCTGTCGCGCCGCTGCTGTCGTCTTTGTCAGCATCGAAGCGAATGGACGAGCCAAAGTAGTCAAAGAAGGCCGCCGAATCCAGTGACTGGTCTTTCTGGTCAGCGACGGCAAATTTAACCGTGTAGCTATTTCCTGCTGACCAGGCCGTATCCAGAGTATTCAGATCAATCACCTTGTCTGAATAGCTGGTGATAAAGTTCATTTCGACATTGCCAAGGCTGGCGATGTCAAAGCCTTCATTACTGTTCAACACCATATCCGGGTCAGCCTGCTGGTGCAGCGCCCGCAAGTTCGAGAAGGCAATCTCGTAGACCTCGCCGTCCTGATTATCTATCAGGTAAATGCCAAACAGGTCGGTGAAGTCCTGGTTGATCGCGAAGTTGTAGTCTTCCTCCGTAGAGAACACAAAACCCAGTGCCAGCTTGTCGACGTTAGCATTAAAGTCAAAACTGAAGCTGGCCACATCAAATTGGTCACCGGTGGCGCCAGTGCCGCCGTTAGCACCACTGTCAACGCGCGAGCCAGCCTGATCATCGGGAAAGTTACCGGGCAATCCGGCTGCGGCTGCGGAGCGCTCCAGATCCAGGTCGTCTTGGCTGGTGCTGGTGTTGTTGAAAGACACCTGCGTGCTACCCGTCTCATTCGGCGCAACGGTGTTATTAACAGTACCCGTGGTGAGAACAATGCCGCTCTCCATCAGCACAGTTTGACTGGCGCCGTATTGCAGACTCTCAAATGTGCCGAGAGCAATCGGATCGCCCGTGAAGGCAATATTTTTGATGCCACCGATACCGCCAGCCGACCCCGAGATTTGGTCAGCAATTTCCTGAGAACTCAGCGTGGTGGAATCGGTCACCGACATGGCCAGCAAATTGCCCCAGGCGCGCTGGCTGGTTTCGCTGATGGCCATGTCGGCCTCAACGGAGCCGCAAGAAACCTCCAGATCCCAGTCACCGCCCAGGGCAGCAGCGCCGGTGTCATCTACCGATGCAGCGATGTCGGCGCCGGTGATCTCTGCCAGCTGCTCCACAAAGGCGATGCCCTGTTCACCCTCGGCCACGCTACAGCCGTAGATCAGGATGTCGCCATCTGCGCTTAGAGAATCACCCCAGGCAGCAACATTTTCGAGGGTGTCTCCGCTGAGGCTGTCCTGGTTGAGGGTCGTGTTACCCAAACGCAGCTCACCACAATCACCATGGCTGATGATATGCAAGGCATCATAGGTTTTGTTTGAGTTCGCCAGCACATCGGCGATGAAAGCCGCGCCGTCTTCGTCAGGGCCAATAAAGTAGACTTCAACACCATCGGCGAGGTTTGCCAGCAGCGCATCGGCATCTTCAACCTGGCTGTCCACAAAAAGAATTTCAGCGCCGGTCTGCTCACCTTCGCCGGTTTCTGGATTTTCCTGAGTCTCACCCAGCGCGCCGACCAAACCGGCCAGTTCGGCCTGTTCCTTCTCGACCTCAGCGCGAGCCTGCTCCTGCGCAGCGGTATTCTGTGCATCATCAACAGTAACGGCTCCAACTGCATCCAGCAGAACCCGTTCTTCCAGCTTGCGGTACCGTTTTTTCCAGTTCACAGCGTTACCTGTTTAGCCCTTTCGCTAGGGAGACACGAATACCCGCTCAGCGCGATCCAATAACTGAGCAGGTACTAGTGTTTTTTGTTGTCGTCGGACGTCTATTCGCCCTTTAATAATAAGTGCTTACAGCAATTAAATAATGAAATCCTTGAGCTATTATTGGAGAGTCTGTGACAGGTTTCACAAACATGCAAGAATATGACTACAGATTGTGTAGTAGGCATAGGACCACAAGGTAGACAGAATTAAATGAGCACGACTTACACACCTATCAACCCTGCCCTCGGCGCAGAGGTCACGGGGCTTGATTTGCGCCAGGCACTGAGTGACGAAGCGTTCGCTGAGCTTCAGCGGGCGATGGTCCGCTACCAGGTCCTGTTCTTCCGTAATCAGGATATCGAACCGGCCCACCAAAAAGCGCTGGCAGATCGCTTTGGGCCCCTGCAAACACACCCGGCCTATACAACGGTAGATGGCTTTCCGGAAATCACCATTCTGGAAAGCACCGCTGAGAAGCCCACAAAAATAGAAAAATGGCACACTGATATGACCTTCAGGGCACATCCGCCCCAGGCCACCATGCTCAGATCCCGCATTGTGCCAAACAGCGGAGGCGACACCCAGTGGGCCAGCATGACCGCAGCCTACCAAGGGCTATCGCAGAGTATGCAGACCATGCTGCAAGGGTTGAGCGCCGTGCACGATTTTCGCCACGGCTTTAGAGAGAGCCTGGCCGAGCCCGGCGGCGAAGCCCGATTGGCGCAGGCCATCGCCGACAATCCACCGGTGGAGCATCCGGTAGTGCGCACCCATCCAGAAAGCAGTGAACCGCTGATCTTCGTGAATGAGTTATTCACTACACACATAGTTGGCCTGCCCCCCAGTGAAAGTGAATACTTACTTTCATTTTTATATCAGCACATTCAGAAGCCTGAATACACCATGCGCTTTCGCTGGAGCGAAAATGCAATCGCTCTGTGGGATAATCGCAGCACACAGCACCAGCCAGTGAACGACTACTTCCCGGCCCACCGCCGCATGGAGCGCATCACCATCGATGGCGATAAACCCTACTAAGCTTTGCTCGCAGTCAAACCGTGGCTAGCGCTAGTCTCTCCACGCGACTGTTCCTGGTACTGACGGCCTGCATAACAGCTGCCCTCAGCCTCAGCACCTTTGTCGACTACCAGTGGGCACGTACAGATATCCTGGCCCAGGTAGAACAGCACACTGAAACCACCATCATCGACACGATCAACGATATGGACACCCGCATTATCGGTGTCGAGAGCGCATCAGCCCTGTTTGCCAGTTTCCTGACTGAGCGACCAGCCCAGTTGAACAACTTGCCTGGGCTACTGCAGCAAATGCTGGTGCACCGAAGACAACTATTCGGTGCCTCTATCGCGGTAGATCCAGCCTGGACGAACCAGTCTGAAGGGTTTGCCCCTTACTATTTCCGCCGGTCAGGCGGCGAACTGGTCTACCGAAATCTAGCGGAGAGCATGGATTACGCCAATCAGCCCTGGTTCCTCGAGGCCAGGGCCAAAGGTCAGCCGGTTTGGAGCGAGCCCTACTACGACGAGGGTGGTGGTGAAACTCTCATGTCGACGTATGCGATCCCTTTATACCGGACGGTTGACGGAGTGGGTCGATTCTTCGGGGTACTGACTGCAGATCTCGCACTCGAAGATCTCAGTGAGCAGATGAAAGCTTTCCAGCTTGGCGACAGTGGTGTTGCTTTTTTGCTGAGCCATAGGGGCAACATCCTTGCAGCGCCCCGATCAGAACAGCTAATGAAGCCTATTCATGCGGTTTGGCCCGCCGAAACAAGCAGCCCAGATTGGGAAGATCTACTCTCTCGCAGCAAAGTCGGGCAGCAAAGTCGTTTCGAAACTCCATGCCCTGCGCTGGGGGGTAATTGCGTCGTTCTGCTGTCACCCCTGGCTTCCAACGGCTGGCCACTTGGCGTGATTTATTCAGAGTACGAAATGCTGGCACCTTTGAGAGAAGAACTGATGCGGCTGCTAATCACCGGCTTGCTGGGTATCGCACTGGTAGCCATCGCCGTCGCCATCATCAGCCGACGGTTAACACGGCCGCTGACATCGCTGGTCTCTTTCACCGACAACGTGGCCGCCGGCAATCTTGAAGCACCGATGCCAAAGGTTAAACGCGATGACGAAATAGGGCGGCTCATCGCCAGCTTCAGCGCCATGCAGCAAAGACTGTGGCAAGAAATCGAGTCGCTCAAAGACGAGACCGCCAACCGCAACCGTATACAGGGTGAACTGGATGCCGCGGCCGACATTCAGCTCGCCATGCTACCGGACGGTGGCAACAGCGAAGTGCATCGCAAAGCCTATAGCCTTTGGGCCAGGCAGCGGCCAGCAAAAACAGTGGGTGGTGATTTATACGTTTACTTCCAGCGCAGCGAGAATGAACTTGTTTTCGCAGTGGGCGATGTCTCCGACAAGGGTGTGCCGGCGGCACTGTTCATGGCTCGTGTCGTCACGGTACTGGACCAGCAGTTAAACAGGGCGATGGCACCCTCAACCAAGCTGGAGCTGCTCAATAACGAACTGGCACGAGGCAACGACAACTGCATGTTTGTCACCCTGTTTTACGGGGTACTCAATCTGGAGACTCTGGAACTCGCCTTTGCCAGCGCCGGACATACGCCGCCCAGCCTGCTGCGCGATGGCGCCTGTGTATCCATTGAGCAAAACATGGGCCCGGCGATGGCCTTACGCGCTAGCCTGAGCTATCCCAACAATACCCTGCAATTGAAAGCGGGCGATACCCTGGCGGTTTATACCGACGGCATCGACGAAGCCTTCAATCCGAACCAGGAACAATTTACCAGCGAGCGCTTCAACGCCCTGCTGGAAAAACAAGAAGGCGCGGCCGTCGCCGCAGTGGGAGAATCAGTATTTACCGCGGTAGACGAATACGCACAGGGATTTCCTCAATCAGATGACATGACTTGCCTGATTCTCAGCATCCCTGCACCGGCGTCGAACCAGCTCATACTCGACGAGCACACTCACGCGATCAGTAAAACACTGAGTTGGCTTCAACAGCGTGCTGAGGCACTGGCTATTGCTGAGGACGCCAAGAGAGACCTCTTACTGATCGCAGAAGAAGTCGTTTCCAACATTTACAAATATGCCGAAGTGAGTGACTCGGCGAAGGTAGAAATCGAACTGGTTCCATCCGCGCAGGAGATCACTCTGCGAGTGACCGATCCCGGATGCGCGTTTAACCCGCTGACGGAAAGTGAGGGTGCGGAGCTGGGCAAGGACAGTGCCGATGCGGCTATCGGCGGGCTTGGTGTACACTTGGTAAAAGCGCTGACAGACCGGCAGCACTATCGCAGGGACGGCAATAACAACGTTCTGGAAATGACAAAAATCATCGGCTGAACGACAGGAACATCACATGGAACTGAAAACCCAGCTGTCTATTGACGAATCTCAATCCCTGGCTCGCCTGTCTATGAATGGCGCGCTCAACACCGACACGGCAGCAGCTTTTGAGTCAGCACTTGGCGACGCCATAGCCGCCGGCATGGCATTGACGGTGCTGGATATGGCTGAGCTCGATTACATTAGCTCAGCCGGGCTGCGAGTTATTTTCAAAGCCGCCAAAGACCTCAAAGCAGAGGACCGCCGATTTGCCGCTGCCAATAGGCAACCCCATATCGAGAAGGTGTTCGAGATACTGCAAGCACTGCCAGACATGGCTGTCTTTCGCAGCGATGAGGAGATGGATGCCTACCTCACAGAGATGCAGGACCAACTGCGCGAAGGCTAACGGCGCAAAAAATTGACAATCCAGCGAGCTGCCCGCTCGCGATCCAGTTCCTGTTCAAGCGAGGCCATACCGGCTTCATAAATTGCTTCACCGATGGTCTCGCGACGTATATTCATCAAACCCTCAGAGTAGGGCTTGACGAATTCCGGATGGCCCTGGAAGGTGAGGATGTGGTCACCCAACTGACACACCGCAAACTCGCAAAAATCACTGCCGGCCAGAACCTCTGTACCAGGGGCCGGGACAACCACCTGGTCCTGGTGGCTGACTAGAATATTAAATTCCTCCGATTCTCCATCATGCCAGGCGGGCGTGCTACTGAACGTCGCAGGGTGGGCACCAACACCCCAGCCTTTTTCTGATTTCTCGGTCCGACCGCCTAGCGCATGAGCGACCAGCTGGTGCCCAAAACAGATACCTACCAGTTTTTTTTCCGCAGCGTGCACATCCCTTACAAAGCCCATCAGGTTTGTTATCCAGGCCTTGTCTTCATAAACGCTGGATTTACTGCCAGTAATTAACCAGGCATCCACTTCATCAACGCTGGCGGGAAGCTCGCCCTCCTCTACCTCATACGTTGTGAAGCGCAGGTCAGGGCCGGCTTCGCTGAGCAAGCTTGCGAACATGTCCGGATACTCACCGAACTCCTCCACCAATTCTGGGCGAACACTGTCAGTTTTCAGAATACCTATATGCACGTGACTCATTCCTATGGCTGCAGTGACCGCAGGCAGCTTAATACTTCATCAGGTTCCAGGCGTACGCTGTAATCAGCGTTGATGAATGCCAAACGAATCACATGCTTCTGATCAATCACATAAGTGGCTGGCAGCGGCAAGGTCCAGCGCATGTTGCCGTTTATTCGCTCTAGATCAAAACCCATGCTTCGATACAGGTCCACCAGGGCGGGCGGCAGTTCATGCACCAGCCCGATATGCTCGGCGAGACTATTGCCAGTATCACTGAGCACTTCAAAGCTCAGATTGGCTTTGGCAGCCATGGTCAGGGACTCATCAGGTAGCTGCGGTGAAATGGCGACAAACTCAGCCCCCATGCCGCGAATCTCATCAAGAATACCCTGATAGGCGCGCAGTTCGAGATTACAGTAAGGGCACCAGCCGCCGCGATAAAAACAGATCACCATGGGCCCCTGGGCCAGAATATCTTCAGAGCTGACAGCATTTCCGACTGCGTTGGGCAGGCTGAATTGTGGGAACTCATCACCTACCGCCAGGGCCTGCTCTGCGAGCCCGCTTTCTTTGACGCGAGCAATCGCGCGCTGAATCAGACGGGATGTGTCTTCGACCATAGTGCTGTCGATATTCTGTTTAAGAGCCGCGATATCTGCCTTGAGTGTACTCATGGTCGTATCCCCCGTTCTCGATAATGATAGGGGCCGCACCGAGAGCTGTCTATCAGCCCGGCACCACCCAAAGCTCACGCGGACCGCGCAGTACACCCGAGATAATTTCCACCTCACGATTGGGCGCGAGGGCCAGATTCGGGAAGCGTTCGAAAACGCGTGCCAATGCCACTTCCAGTTCTCTCCGGGCCAGGTGGGAACCCAGGCAAAAATGCTCACCATGGCCGAAGGCCAGATTCTTGTTGCTTCTATCAGGGTCAAAGCGTCGGGGTTGTTCAAACAATTTGGGGTCGCTATTGGCTGCGGTAATACCAAACAGTATCCAGTCGCCCTCGCTGACCTCCACCCCCCGAGTTCCCGACTTTTGCTGCACATCCTTGGCAGCAACGCTGTGGGGGGCTGCCAGCGCAAGCCCTCCTGAACAATCTCGGCACAGGCCTCGGGACCGGAGCGCACACGCTCCACCATGCCCGGGTTAGAAAGTACTGCGTAGACCAGCGATCCAAGATTTTTGTAGGTGGTGTCCGAGCCGGCGGGAAACAACAATCGACAAAAGGCAAAGATCTCTTCGTCATCCAGCTGTTGGCCGTCAACCACCGCATTGGCCAGGACAGATAGAATATCCTCACCGGGTTGCTCGCGGCGCTGAACAACTAGCGGGGCCAAAAAGTCTGAAAATTCATCTCTGGCCCGCAACGCACCTTCCGGATCCCAGGGGTAGTCAATGATCTTCACGGCCCATTTCAGGCACTGATCGTTAGCCTCCATGGGCAAACCCAGCATTGCGGTGATCACGCTGAAGGGATAGGGCTGGCAAAAAGCACGGACAAACTCCACCTCCTCACCAACCCTCAGCTGGTCCAGCAACTGATCAGCGAGGGGTTCCAGCAAGGACTCCACCAGCTCCCGAATCCGCGCGGGAAAGAAGGGCCTGGACACGAGGCTGCGATTGAGACGATGCATATCGCCCGACATCGTCTGCAATGTGCGGCCCATAGAGGGTTCAGAGTGAATGCGATAAGCAGACTCGGATGAAAAGTGCTCCTCTTCACTGAAGGCTTCGCGCAGCGTGGCATAGTCATTAATCAGCCACACCGGATCACCAAGATATTTCACCTTAACCACCGGCCCCAGCGGCCTCAGCGCATCAAGGCGCTGATGCAGGTCAGGCACTTCATCAAGGCAGAAGTCGCAGTCCGGCATTTGTAATTGGCTGGCAATCATGGCGCCCCCCTCATTTAAGGTCAGGTTAGTCAGGTTTCAGGTCAGCATCCACCCGAGTGCCACCGCTCGGAGCAATTTGCGTTGCCGGGGTTCAATAGTTTGAAAATCCTGCCCCTGTGCCTGCTGGTGTCGAACCACGCCAATCGCCATATTGAGGAGGTTGAGCAACAGAAGATCGGTATCGGCATCCACATCCAGCAACTGGCAGCGTTGCCGCCAGATCGAAAACAAACTGGGCCCCGCCCCAGAGGTAGTATCTGCCATCAAATGCTGCAATACGGCGGCGCGGGCAGGCCTCTCCAACACATGATCCAGTAGCGCATCAGCCAGACTGGACATGCTGGCGGGCTGCTCGGGCAGGCTTGCCTCCAATTCATCCGCCGCCAGCTGCAACAACTTTCGGTAGAGCTGCGTTTTGTCAGTGAAATGCCGATAGAGGGCGGGCTCAGTCAATCCCGCCGCCTGGGCCAGCTGGCGCAACCGCAGAGCCTCTGCACCGCTACCTGACAGCGATTCCGCAGCGGTCTGAAGAATACGCCGACGCGTAACTTCACCTTTGGATATCATGTCTAAAAGTTATCGTATATTTACTTATATATCCAATAAATCTAGATAAAGCCGATATTTCACTAATAAAGTATTTTTTTACTCTCTTAAAGAGAAGTAACACTTGTGGCAAAAATAGCGGAGAAAAGGCCCGTGGCCTAGCCAGACTAACGCCCGCTAGCATCTGTCGACACCTTGGCTATACTGCCTGCGCGAACATAAAAAAAGAGGTTTACAAATATGGTGGACGTGAAGCTGATTAAAGAGCTCAACTTTTCCGCAGACCAGGTATGGGCGCTGCTGGGCGATTACGGCAACATGAACTGGATGGACGGCCCGCCCCGCCATGAGGTGATTGGTGAGGGCATTGGCATGATTCGACGGGTGTTAATGGAAGGGATGGACCCCATTGATGAGGTATTGGAGACCCACGACGACGCTAGTATGAGCTATTCTTATACGATACCGCGTGGCCTGCCTCTGCCGGTGACAGACTACCGATCCTCCTGCCGGGTTGAGGCGATCGACCCACAGCGCTCAAGAGTGCACTGGAGTTGCGTATGTCATCCCACGGACGAAAATATGAGCGCTGAGGATGTCCAGGCGTTACTGCAGGATACCTATAGCACTATGCTGGGCTGGCTGGAGGACTATCTCAGTAAGGCCTGATTTAGTTCGCCACGCTGGCTAAAATAAGAATACTAACAGGGAGAGGGGTTTCATGGCGCGATCATGGTTAGGCCAATGGCTGGCCGGCACGGTACTGGTGTGCTCTGCAACAGTTTGGGCGCAGCAGGATGCGGGATCCGCTGCGCCCGTTAAAGTTAGCCCGATTAAATTCAAACCTACCGTGAGCAGGGTCAGTACCTACGGTACCCTGGCACCCAAGACAGAAGAACTGTCCTTCAAGGTGGGGGGCCGAATTGCAGCCTTTCTGGTCGAGGAGGGTGCAGAAGTAACCGCCGGCGATTTACTGGCCAGGCTCGAGACCAAAGACGCTGAAGATGCACTCAATCGCCAACGCGTTGAGCTGGAACAGGCCCAACGCGCCTACCAACGCATGGAGACCCTGCATCAGAAAGGATCGATACAGCGCTCACAGCTCGAGGATGCACAGGCAACACTGGAACAGGTTCAAATCGCCTATGACCAGGCCGAACTGCAGTTGGACCGCTGCTACCTGCGCGCCCCCAGCGCCGGCTTGATCCTCAAAGAGTTCCTGGATTCACGCACCACAGTCCCCGCGGGACAAAGTATTTTCTCATTCCAAAGTCACAGCGAAGAGTGGGTCACAAAAGTTGATCTCACCGACCGCAATGCCTTTGCTTTGGGCGAGGGGGCAAGCGCGGTCATCAGTTTTGCACCCTACCCAGGTGTAAAGTTTGAAGGCGAGCTGACCAAGCTGGCGCGCGTTGCCAATCCCGGAGACGCGCTGTACACCGCCGAGGTGACAATCGCAACAGCCGACTATCCCCTGCGTCCAGGCATGGTCGCTGAGGTTGACCTCTACCAGACCTCGGAACAGTCCTACACGACTATTCCATTTGATGCGTTGATTAACCTGCGCGGCACCGAGGGCACGGTGTTTGTACCAACCAACGACAATAAGGTAAGCAGCCGCAAGGTCACTATCCAGGCCATCCAGGGACCGATGGTGGCTATTAAGGAAGACCTGAGGACCGACAAGCAAGTCGTAACCAGAGGCCAGGGTAAGCTGGTGGAAGGTGCAAACATCAGAATTGTAGAGTAGGGCGCGCACATGGATCGTCTCGTCAGGTTCGTCGTTAACAACCGAACGTTCACCCTTATATTCACCGCGGTCATCGTGATGATCGCCTGGGTCAAGCTACCCACGCTCACCATCAAACAAAATCCTTCTATTGAACTACCAACGCTGCAGATCACTGCTACTTTGCCGGGCGCCTCGGCCCGAGAGATCGAGCAAAGAGTAGTCAATGAGATCGAAGACAAGCTGGAGAGCACACGTCAGCTCAAAAAGTTCGATGCCAAGATACGTAACAGTGTGGCCAGCATCACCATGGAGTATCACTTGGGGGTCGATATCGATAACGAGTACATCGATATCAATTCGCAGGTCGGCAACCTACTAAACGACCTGCCAGAAGACACCGAGGTCACTGTTATCAAGCAGTCACCCATTGACCTGATGGTGGGCTTTGTACTCGCGCTGGTTTCGGATACCGCCAGCCAGTCTGAGATGTCGCTGGCCGCAGAGCAGCTCAAAGCCCAGTTACGCCAGGTTCAGGCAATAGAAGATGTGAGCATCATCGAGCCGGAGCAGGAAGTGCGAATCGACCTGGATATTTCGCGTATGGCTGCCTATGGGATCGACGCCCACCAGGTCGGGGATGCCATAAGGGGCAACAATCGATTCCTGCCCACCGGCAACTTCCTGTTTGGCGATAAGAACATAGCCGTTTTGCCTTTTGCCGGAGGCTATAAAGACCTGGAGGCACTGCGCGAAACGATACTGATCAGCAGCAGCGGCAGCGCTCTGGCATTAAGAGATGTAGCCGCTGTCGGTATTGAGAACAAACCAGACAGCGTCAGCACCCAGGTACAGGGGCGGCCCTCCATCTGGCTGACCATGCGACTCGACCCCGATGCCAACGTTTTCGAGGTCAAGAAAGCACTGGACGTGGTACTAGATGCCAACGTTGAGCGGCTAAAGGCGCAGGGCTTTGAGCTGCAGCGGCTGTTCGAAATGGAGTCCGGTGTCGCATACAAGATGAACCAGCTCATCGGTAATATCGTGCAGGGCATCATGATCCTGGCGATTGTGCTGCTGTTTGCTGTGGGATATCGCTCTGCATTTGTCATTTCAATGATGCTGCCCCTGGCGCTGGGCCTGTCGGTGGTTGGACTGGCGCTGACGGACTATGGTCTGCAAGGAGTATCACTGGCTGGCTTTATCATCGCCCTGGGGCTGATTGTCGACAACGGCATTGTCGTGACGGAGAACACCTACAAACTTCAATATTATGGTGGCAAAGACGCACGTGAAGCAGCCATCATCGGCACCAGCTCTGTACTGGCACCGCTTTTAAGTTCAACGCTAACCACAGCTCTGGCATTTGCACCCCTGTTTTTCATGACCTCCACAACAGGACTGTTCCTGCGTAGCCTGGTCACCACCATCTGGCTGTGCCTGGCGGCATCACTGGTTGTCGCTGTGGTGTTCTCCTGTCTGATGCTATCGCGCATTGGCACAGACAATCGGCTATGGAAGTTACCGGCCCCGCCCAGCTTTATGAATGCTCTCCGGCCATTCAGGGACCGCCAATATGCAGCCGTCGTGCGATGGTTTGTGCGTCACCCGCTTGTGCTGCTCGGTATCGTGGTGGTGCTGATGTGGATCACCAGCCGGGTCGCCGGGCAACTCCCGGTTATTGTTTTTCCTGACAGCGAAGAACCGTATTTCACAGTGTCTGTGGAAGCACCGGCTGATCGCTCGCTGGACTATACCATTGACCTGACCCAGCGCATCGAGAAAATCACCAGCGGTTTTGAGGAAGTGGACTACTGTGCCTCAGTGGTCACCCAGGGCTTTCCCTTCGTCGACACCGGTATCAAGTTCATCGACAACCGCCGGCACAACGCGCAGCTATTCTGTGGCGTAGGTTTCCGCGACAGCACCCAACTCAGTGAGCTGACCGATCGCATCAACCTGGCGCTTGACCAGTTTTCAGCAGAAGCTACGGTGACTGCATCGCCCTTCGCCGTCGGCGGCGAGTCGAGCAGTGCAGATATTGAGATCCTGGTCAGTGGGCCGCGCATTGAAGCGGTGCGCGAGCAGGGCAGGGCGGTAGAGGCTGCCATTCGTAATGCCAGCATCGAGGGCATTCGGAGCATTAGCAACCCAGCAAAATCACCATGGTTTGCGCTGGATATTCGCTTTAAAGAGCGTGTAGCCAACGCACTCGGTGTCAACCGCACCCAGGTCGACCAGGTGCTGGTATTGCTCACCCATGGAAGCAAAGTCGACCAGCTAAAGACCAGTGAAGGCTCTGACTACGACATCGTCATGCGCGCAGAAAACAGCTTCGAAGAGCCGCTGGCTGTCTTCGACAGGTTGTTTGTGACCTCTAAGACCGGTGAGCATATTCCGCTTAGCCAGCTTATCGAGGTGAGCTTCGCCGAAGATGAGTACGATATTGAGCACAAGCTATTCCGGCCACTCATCGAAGTGGGTATCGAGGCGCAACCGGGCGTCGACGTCAACGAGCTGACCCGACAGATCACCGCAATTACCGATGCCATGGAACTGCCCGCGGGCATGCAGCTGGAGTATCGCGGCCAACTGGCCAAAACCGCCGAAGAGTTTGGCAGCGCCGGCAAGTATGTGGGGATTATCGGGCTCACGATCCTCGGCATCTTCGTGCTGCAGTTTAAGTCTGTGCTACAACCACTGGTGGTCTGCGCAGCCATTCCACTGAGCTTTATCGGTGCCTTCATCCTTCTGTATGGCTGGAATCAGCCCATGTCCTTTCTGGCCTTTATCGGCTTAACCAGCCTGATGGGGATTGTTGTGAATAACAGTATTCTGTTGGTGGACGAGGGCAACCAGCTACAGCTGAATAACCCGGGGCTGAGTACTGACGAAGCCGCAGTGCGCGCCGGCTGCAACCGCTTCATGCCGATCCTGTTGACTTCAATCACCAGTATCGTCGGCCTGATGCCGCTGGCTCTGGGTAATTCGATGTTCAAGGCTCTGGCCATTGTGGTCATCGGCGGCCTGACCACATCCACCTTCCTCACGCTAATCTGTGTGCCTGTGCTTTATGCCAAGCTGACCCGCGGCAAAGTAGCCGCACCAGTCACAGGCGACTGGGTGGATCGCTCCGCGCCCTATCAGGAAGACGCTTGATTTATTAATACGCATGTATTATTTTGGGCTCCCCTCAAAGGAGCCCGAATACCATGACCGACTCCAGCAATGACATTCATATTGATGACCTCGCCCGACCGCAGCTGACTGACATGCAGCAGGCTGCTCTGGCCTATGGCGACGAGCTCAATACCGTGATTAGCGTCGACGCGGTGCTGCAGCAGGCCAGAGACACGGCAGGGCTGGATGACTTCGGCAATGAGGACTTTCTGAAGCGGCTGCAGATCCTGGTAGACGAATGGTCCGGAGACCCCAATTTAACCGGCATCGGCCGCCTCACCCTGTTCAACAAACTGGCCCAGCATGCCACCTCGCGTCTGCTGATTCAGGACACGCTCAAAAAACATCCTGAAATTCACGACATTGAAATTCGAGAGCCAATCATCGTGGCTGGCCTGCCCCGTTCCGGCACAACCCATCTGCTCAACCTGATGGCGGCGGACAGCCGCTTCCGTTCGTTACCCCTGTGGGAGTCTTATGAGCCAGTGCCTCGCCCGGGCGAGCCGGTCACCGACAACAGCGATGACCCGCGCTGGCAGCGCACCGAGGAAGCCTGGCAGGGCATGAAAATGAGCTCGCCCCTGCTGGCCGCCATGCACCCGATGAACCCGGACCACATTCATGAAGAACTGGAACTCATGGGGCCGGACTTTGCATCCTATAACTATGAGTGGCTGTCTCCGTCGCCGGCGTGGCGCGATCACTACCTGAACACGGATCAGACACCTCACTACGAATACATGAAAACCGTGCTCAAATTGTTGCAGTGGCGTCGCGGCCCGCAACGCTGGGTGCTCAAATGCCCTCAGCACATGGAACAGCTAACGGTGTTACAGACGGTTTTCCCGGACGCTACTATCGCCATCACGCATCGCGACCCGGTCTCGGTCATACAGTCGGCCATCACCATGCTGGGCTATGGCCAGCGTATGAACCGCCGTCAGGTCGACCTGGAAGGGCTGCGTGATTACTGGGCGGACCGCATTGAAACGCTGTTGCGCGCTTGCGTACGTGATCGTGATACCCTGCCGGAGGCGCAGGTGATCGACGTGCCGTTCAAGGCCTTTATGGCTGACGATATCGCCATGGTTGAACGCATATATAGTGTTGCCGGCCTGGACATGACAGACACCGCTCGGGGCGAGTTGCAGGCCTTTATGGATGCCCACCCCCGGGGCAAGGAAGGACAGGTTATCTATAACCTGAAAAGAGATTTTGGTATCAGCCCCGAGCAATTGCGCAGCCGCTTTGAATTTTATTTCGAGAAGTTCCCCTTCGCTCGTTAAAGCCCTGTTTCTGCTGATCGCACTGGCCAATCCGGTCCAGGCAGAACTGCGCCAGGACGAACGCTTTATTGGAAGCCATACCTGCGCCACTTGTCACCAGCAGGAGTTTGAACAGTGGCAGGGATCACATCATGATCTGGCCATGCAGGCAGTGACCGAAGACAGCGTACTCGGCGATTTCAGTAATACCCGCTTCACTTACGCGGGCACGACCAGCCGCTTTTATCGCGACGGCAATCGCTTTCTGATCGACACCGATAATGCTACGGGTGAGCTGCAAACCTTTGAAGTCAAATATGTATTCGGTGTCTATCCGCTGCAGCAGTATCTGCTAGAACTTCCCGGCGGGCGCCTGCATGCACTCAGCGTCAGCTGGGACAGCCGGCCCGCAGAGCAGGGCGGCCAGCGCTGGTTTCATCTGTACCCGGATGAAGAAATCACCGCTGACGACCCCTTGCACTGGACCGGCCACTACCAGAATTGGAACAGCCGCTGTGCCGAATGCCACAGCACCGACCTGCGCAAAAACTACGACTCAGACAGCAATAGCTACAGCACCGACTGGGTAGAGATCAATGTTGGCTGTGAAACCTGTCACGGCCCCGGCGCTGAACACCTGAAACAGGCGGAGAGCGGCCAGTGGCAAGACAACTATGGCTTCCTGGTCGACCTGAAACAGCGCGGCCAATGGGCGTTCAAGCCGGATCAAAGCATCGCCGAAAACCAAATCGACAACGATCATCAAAAGCAAATCGACAGCTGCGGGCGCTGCCATGCCCGTCGCGGCACCCTGGGTGAATACGCCTATGGCGAAGAACTACTGGAGACCCATCGCCTGAGTCTGATCGAGTCCCCTCTGTACCACAGCGATGGCCAGATACTGGATGAAGTGTATGTGTACGGGTCATTTCTGCAGAGCAAGATGCATCAGGCGGGGGTTGTCTGCACCGACTGCCACAACCCACACACGGCCCGGTTGAAAGCGGAGGGCAATGGCATTTGCGCCCAATGTCACCGCGCCGATGTCTACGACAGCCCCGAGCATCACCATCACCCCATGGGCAGCAGCGGTGCAGAATGTGCCAACTGCCACATGCCTGAGACCACCTACATGGTGGTGGACCCACGCCGCGATCACAGTATGCGCATACCGCGCCCGGATCTCAGTGTGGTCATGGGTACACCGAATGCCTGTACCCAGTGCCACAAAGATCGCAGCGACGATTGGGCTTTGAACAGCCTGCGAGAATGGAACGTCAACTTCACTGATACCGGAGAACATCCCGCTCGCGCCATGCAACTGGCGATGGCGGGCGACAACCGCAGCCTGCCCCGCCTGAAGGCGATTGCAATGGATCCCACCCAAACCAATATCTGGCGCGCCTCAGCCATGGTGGCGATGAGCCAGTTTCCGGACCAGACCAGCTACGAAACAGCCCTGTCACTCCTGCAATCACAAGACGCCATTCTGCGTCTGGCCGCCACCCGCAGCCTCGAGTTTTTACCACCGGAGCAGCGTTTCCGGGTGTTGTTGCCGCGGGCGATCGACCCCTCGCGGGGTGTCCGTATGGAGGCTGCCCGCTTACTGGCGGCAGTGCCTCTGGATCAACTGGACCAGGCCAGTCGAGGCGTTCTG
Source organism: Halieaceae bacterium (assembly GCA_963921335.3). GTDB lineage: Bacteria > Pseudomonadota > Gammaproteobacteria > Pseudomonadales > Halieaceae > CAWUFC02. Next base: position 393,058 of record CAWUFC020000001.1, read on the forward strand.
GAAAAGCTCTTTGATGAGTATCTTGAAGTACTCGGTATGGATGCAGATATGCCCGGCGTGCAGCTGCAGCTGGGCTTGTTTTATGCCGCGCAACAGCAACTCACTGAAGCCGAGCAAGCCTACCGGCAGGCGCTGGCGGTGAACCCGCAGTTTCTGCCCGCCCTGTTGAATCTCGCCGACCTTTACCGGGTCGCGGGCAGGGATGCAGAGGCACGCACTCTGTTACAGGAAGGTATCCGCATCGCACCAGAGCTGGGCACGGCCTATCACGCTCTGGGACTGCTGGAAACCCGGGCCGGCAATCAACAGCGGGCGCTGGAACAGCTGGCCAGGGCGGCCGGTTTGGAACAAGACGGCGTTCGTCACCGCTATGTCTATGCGATCGCTCTGCACGATGCAGGTCAAATCAATGCTGCCATTGATAACTTGAAACGCCTGCACCAACGCTACCCGGATGACCTCGATATTTTGCTGGCACTGGTCAACTACTGCAGTGAGGCGAACCGGGTCGATGAGGCCAAATACTACGCGCGCGAGCTGCAACGCCGGGCAGGCAATAACCCGCAGCTGCAGGGCATGTTGAACGCGATTCTGAACCGACCCAGCTAGGGCCTCAGATCACTTCTGCCAAATCGCCCTTCTTCTCAAGCCACTGCTTGCGATCAGCTGAGCGCTTCTTGGCCAGCAACATATCCATCATCTTGTTGGTGCCATCGCCGGGGTCCATCACCAAACGCACCAGGCGTCGAGTATCCGGGTCCATCGTGGTTTCGCGCAGTTGCAGCGGATTCATCTCACCGAGACCTTTAAAGCGCTGTACATTCACTTTGCCGCGAAGCTTCTCGGCCTCAATACGATCGAGAACACCCTGCTTCTCACCTTCATCGAGGGCGTAAAACACTTCCTTGCCCACATCGATCCGGTACAGCGGCGGCATGGCCACAAACACGCGCCCCGCCTTCACCAACGCGGGGAAGTGGCGCACGAACAGTGCGCAAATCAGCGTGGCGATATGCAACCCGTCGGAGTCCGCATCAGCCAGTATGCACACCTTGCCGTAGCGCAGGGAGCCCAGCTCATCGCTCATCGGGTCGATACCCAGCGCAACAGAAATATTATGCACCTCCTGTGAGGCCAGTATTTCCTGGGAATCCACTTCCCAGGTGTTCAAAATTTTTCCTCGCAGGGGCAGGATGGCCTGAAATTCGCGATCGCGGGCCTGCTTGGCAGAGCCCCCCGCAGAATCACCCTCCACCAGAAACAACTCACCGCGCTCGGAGTCCTGCCCGGAACAGTCCGCCAGCTTACCCGGCAGGGCAGGGCCGGCGGTGATGCGCTTGCGCTCAACTTTCTTGGCGCTGCGCATACGGCTCTGGGCATTGCTGATGCACATATCAGCAAGCTTTTCTGCCTCTTCCGTATGCTGGTTCAGCCACAGGCTGAAGGCGTCTTTTGCGACACCGCTGACAAAGGCCGCTGCCTCCCGCGAAGACAGGCGCTCCTTGGTCTGCCCGGAAAACTGTGGGTCTTCCAGCTTGCTCGACAGCACATAGGCACAGCGGTCCCAGATATCGTCGGGGCCAAGTTTTACCCCTCGCGGCAGCAGCGAGCGGATCTCACAGAAATCGCGCATGGCATCCAGCAGCCCGGCGCGTAAACCATTCACGTGGGTACCACCTTGGGCTGTGGGAATCAGGTTGACGTAACTCTCGTTGATGACCTCGCCGCCCTCGGGTAGCCACTGCACCGCCCAGTCGACCCCTTCATTAGAGCCGCTAAAGCTGCCTACAAAGGGTTCTTCAGGTACCACTGGGAAGTCGATGGTGGCGTCCTGCAAGTAATCGGTAAGCCCGTCTTCGTAGTACCACTCCTCTGATTCCTTCTTGGCCTCATCCTTAAACTTGACCCGCAGTTTCGGGCACAGGACAGCTTTCGCTCGCAGCACGTGCTTGAGCCGCGGCACCGAAAAGTTCACTGAATCAAAGTACTGGGGATCGGGGGTAAAGGTAATCGCGGTGCCCGTATTGCGAGCTCCGCAAGTATCCACCTGCTTGAGTTTGGTCGCGGTCTCACCGTTTTCAAAACCCATCTGGTAGACCTTGGCATCGCGCCGAATCGTTACTTCCAGATTGGAAGACAGGGCGTTCACCACTGACACTCCCACGCCGTGCAAACCGCCACTGAACTGGTAGTTCTTGTTGGAGAACTTACCACCGGCGTGGAGCGTGGTCATAATCACTTCTACACCGGGCTTTTTCTGTTCAGGGTGTTTGTCCACAGGCATACCGCGGCCGTTGTCTAACACTGTGATCGAACCGCCCTTGTGCAGGGTGACGGATATCTCATCGGCGTGTCCGGCCAGGGCCTCATCAACACTATTGTCGATCACCTCCTGGGCCAGGTGATTGGGGCGAGCGGTATCGGTGTACATGCCGGGGCGCTTACGCACGGGCTCGAGTCCGGTCAATACCTCGATATCTTCTGCTGTGTATTTACTCATTCTATGGAACAACTCTCATTGGAAGCGGCGCATGGCACCGGTACAACAAACTGCGCGGGCAGGGGCTACATATACCCCTGGGATTCAAGATCAACTGAAAATTTCACGCCCTCAACGCGGGATACACCGGTCTCCAGGCGGCCATCTTCATACAGGTCAAGCCAGCGGTAGCCAGGGTTGATGGAGTCTACCTTGAAATCATGGCTGGCGGGCGCGAATTGAATGCATGAGGAGGGCGTCGACATCAGGCGCAGGTCTCCGTCCAGTCGATCCAGCTGCTGATGGACATGACCCCAAAGCAGGCCGCGCACGTGACTGTGCTCGCTAAGCACAGCAAACAGATCCTCGCGGTCTCTGACCATCTGCTCATCAATCCAGGTCGAGCCCATGGGAACGGGCTGGTGATGCAGGCAAACCAGCGCAAATTGTCCGCGGCTCGCAGATTCCTGCAGCTTGGTGCTCAACCAGCTCAATTCTTCTTGACCCAATTCGCCACCGACTTCGCCAGGTATCTGGGAATTCAACATTAAAATTTGCCAGCTGCCTGCGTGCACTTCCCTCACCAGCTGTCCGCCCTGACCCAGCACCTTCTGCATGTTTTCCAACAGGTCGTGATTACCCGCCAGCCATACCGTGTGCTCGCACAGTGCCGAGAGGTAGTCTTTGGCGCGAACGTAGGCCTCTTCACTGCCGTGATCGGAGATATCACCCGTGCCCAGCAGCAAATCGATGTTGCTGCGCTCAGCCTGAACCAGCTTGATCACCTCTTGCAAACTAAAATCGGTATCCAGCCCCAGCAAGGTGCCACCTGTTTGGCGGTTAAGATGGGTATCGGTTAGCTGTACAACACGGATGGGGTCACCGTGGCTAGCGCTGAGCTCGAGAGTCTCGCCGCTCATGAGGCATCCACAGCACCCGGCCGGGCAACGGGCAGGCCCTCGTCACTGCATCCGTGGGCCAGGCAGTGACTGAGCCACTCCGCCAGAAACAGGTTTTGCTGGGTTTTTTCGTCGCGAGCGTGCATGTCCGGGTTTGGATAGTCATTGCGAGCTGATGCCCGGCGCTGGGACTGGAAACTGATGACCTCTGCCATACGGGCATCGTGATACACGCGAACTTCAAACTGCGGCGCATTCAACCACTCGCTGTTGCCGCCTTGCTGGCGCACCTTAAGAGTGGTTGTGTAGCGGCAGCGTTCGATCACATCGAGTCGTACACGCTCCCCACCACCGAGCTGAAACTCACGATAATTACGGCTTTCATAGTCCGGGAACAGCTGTAGAAGGCGCACATAATTGCTGTCGCACGTCGCATGCAACACCGAAAGATTGACTGAGTAGTTTGGCTGCGACCGGCCCAAGCCTGACTCTCCCCTGACTGGTAAAACAACTGCTGTTACAGGGCAAACACTGATCGCAATGCGACGGCTCATTAAGCCCTGTTTAAGCTCAAAGTGTAGCATCAACAATTGCATATTTGCTGTTGATAATCCATGTTTTCAGCGCTCTGACCAACGCGCTATCATAGGCGGCCGCTGCGCTGCTAAACTGCGTCGTTGTAAACCACACTCCAAGTAGGGATATCAATAATGAAGTGGTCCGTTAATGTTCTCGCCGCTGTCGTGTTTTCAGCGGGGGTTTCAACCAGCCAGGCAGACACGCTCCAGGAAATCTACGAGCTGGCTCTGGAAAACGACGCCCAGCTTAAGGCCCAGGAAGCACAGTACCTGGCCGCTCGCGAGGCCAAGAACCTCGGCCGCTCAGCCCTGCTGCCACAAATCAACGCCAATTATGATTACACGGACCAAAACACCGATACTGTGTCGCCCAGCCTGAATTTCGACCCCGGCTCGGGCAACCTGGTACCGATTGATTCGGTCTCAAATACCGATACGGAAACCGATGGCTGGGGCGTCACACTGGACCAGGCCATTTTTAACCTGCCTGCCTGGTTCAGCTTCCAGGCAGGAAAAGAGTCAACCGCGGAAGCGGAATTTACCTTTGCCGCTGATCAGCAGGACCTGATCGTGCGAGTCGTGGAAGCTTACCTGGGCGTACTCCGGGCGCAGGAAAACCTGGAAGCTTCCCAGGCTCGTGAACGTGCCTTCAAGCGCCAGCTGGAGCAAACCCAACAGCGCTTCGAGGTCGGCCTGATTGCCATCACGGATGTGCACGAATCCCAGGCCGCCTACGACCTTTCCCAGGTGGAGCGAATTGTTGACGAAAACAACGTCAACGTAGCGCTGGAGCGACTGTCCGTGCTGACTGGCCAGTATCACTCCAACCTGCACCTGCTCTCGCCGGACTTTGAGGTGACCAAGCCAGAACCCCTGCAGCGCAGTGAGTGGGTGGATTTTGCACTGGAAAACAATTTCCGGCTTAAGGCGGCGCGCTCACGCGAAGAGGCCGCGCGCCAGTCCTCCAAGTCCAACCGGGCAGAACACTATCCCAAGGTCAGCGGTCGTCTTGGTTACACAGATTACGAGACCGACGGTACACTCGAACGCGAACCGGCGTCCGCCTTTGACCTGGCTCCCGAACGCGACCAGTGCCAGGAAACCATCTCCCTGCGCGTTGACCTGCCCCTTTACTCCGGCGGCCGCATCAGCTCTAACCGGCGCCGGGCTGCACAAGAGTACATTGCGTCACAGGAAAGCCGTATCAATCTAATGCGCAACACGGTCACCAACACCCGCTCCCTGCACATGACAGTGATGAGCGACGTGTCACGTGTAGCCGCGCGCAAGCAAAGTATCGTGTCTTCTCAAAGTGCGCTGGATGCAACCACTGCGGGCTATGAAGTCGGTACGCGGAATATCGTGGATGTTCTGGATGCACAGAATACCTTGTTTGCGGCACAGCGGGACTACGCCAACGCCCGCTTCGACTATGTCACCAATATCCTGCGTCTGAAACAGCAGGCTGGCACCCTCAGCCCAGAAGATATTTACCGTCTGGAGGGTTATCTGGAGCCACCCGGCGCAGTAACCGCCAGCTCCCGAACCGGCACGCCCTACCCAACTGACTCAGAGTAAGTTTCCTCATGTTTAATCCACCCCTTGACCTGAACGAGGTCAAGGGCTTTCTCGCCCATGCTGAGGCGGAAGCCCTGTACCGGCATGCGCTGGCCAGCTCGGAGCTAGGGCCTGTGCTTGAAATCGGCAGCTATTGTGGCAAGTCGACCATTTGCCTGGGCCTGGCCTGTCAGGAAACGGGTAGCCTGGTCTATGCGCTGGACCACCATGGCGGCTCTGAAGAGCACCAGCTGGGCGAGATGTTCCACGATCCGGACCTCTACGATGCCACGGATCAGCGCTTTGATTCCTTTCGTGAGTTCAGGCGCAATATTCAGGCCGCAGGCGTGTCAGAACAGGTCGTTCCTATTGTCGCCAGCTCCGAACAGGCGGCGCGCTACTGGAACACCGACCTGGGCATGGTGTTTATTGATGGGGGGCACAGCCTCGAAGCCGCGCAGACTGACTACCGATGCTGGGCCATGCATGTGGCCCGCGGCGGCATTCTCGCGATTCACGACGTCTTTCCGGATGCGGCTACCGGAGGGCACGCACCCTATGCGGTACATCGCCTGGCGATTGAATCGGGGCTCTTCAGTGAAATTGAACGGGCCGAAACCCTGAGTTTACTGCGCAGGCTGTAGGCGCCGAACCACACCTTTTTCGCTGGTTTCCAACAATTCCACGTCCCTGAACAAACGCGACGCGGCGCTGTATTCGGTCAGTGCATCTGCTGCCAGCATAATGGCACCAGCCGTCCAAGTGGGCTTTTCATCCGGCCACATCAGGTCTTCGACAAACTGATAACCGGTCCAGTAGGCCCCATCATCCACGCGCCACTGATGCAGCCAGCTATAAAGCTGCACGGCGCGAGCATGATCACCAGCAGCCAGCAGAGCCATCACCAGTTCACAGCTCTCCGCAACGGTTACCCAGGGCTCGTCGGAAACACAGCGGCAACCCATCCCCTCTTCAACAAACTCGTCCCAACGCTCGGCGATGCGAGCGCGAGCTTCCCGCTCGTCAAGGACGCCTGTCAGCACGGGGTAAAACCAATCCATGGAATAGCGGGCCTTGCTCTCCCAGGTGCGGTCAAAACGCTCAGGCTTATTGCGCAGAGCATCGCCAAGGGCGGTACGCGCCAACAGCCATCGGGGTCGTTCATGCCCCAGTGTCACCGCCACATTGTGTGCGCACTCCAAACTTTTATAGATGGACGAACAGCCCGTCACCAGAGCATCTTCCCTGGCGCTGTTGTCTGCGTTTACTGCCCAATGGATGTCACCGTGCTCCGTCTGCAGCAGCAACACAAACTCAATGGCTTTTTCCATGGTGGGCCACATCGCCTGCAGGAATTCAACGTCCTCGGTAATCAGGTAGTGATGCCAGACACCGGTAGCAAAGTAGGCGACAAAATTGGTTTCGCGTCGCTCGCCGTTGTCGATCTCAGCGCCGCGATAACCAGCCCACCAGCTGCCATCGTCTAATTGGGTATCAGCCAGCCACTGATAAGCCCGCACCGCAGCATCGTATTCGCCCCCAATGGAGAGCCCCATGGCCGCCTCAACATGATCCCAGGGATCGCTATGGCCGCCTTCAAACCAGGGAATTTCGCCGCTGTCCTGCTGGCTGCGCAGAATGAACTCCACCGTGGGGCGCAAAAAGTCATGAGGGAAGAGCCCGCGACTTAAGTAAAGACCAGACATCAGGCCACTCCCTTACGAAAATACATAACGACGCTTTTGCCTACTAAAGGATTCAACAAACGCTCCAACACACGGGTGAGCCAGGGCCGCTCCATGAGGTCCCATACCAGCAGACGATGGTAAAGCTTCACCAGTGGGTTGCTGTCCTGAGTGGACCAGAACAGGCATTTCAGCCACCAGAAGGGCGCATGCAGGGCGTGGGCCCAGTGGCGGTGATAATAGTCAAAGCCCAGGGTTTCGATCTGGTCGCGCAGCTCGGACGCATTGAAAATGCGCACGTGACCGCCGGGCACTTTGTAGTAGGCATCGCTCAGGGCCCAGCATATTTTCTCCGGCCAGCGCCGCGGTACCGAAGCGCACAGCAATCCACCTGGACGCAGCACCCGCTCTATTTCGGCAAGTGCGGCTTCGTAGTCAGGGATATGCTCCAGCACCTCAGAGCAAATCACCCGGTCGAAAGTATCATCGGCAAAGGGCAACTCCAGGGCATTGGCCGAGGTCAGGCCAAAACTCTTGGAGGGATTATCCGGCTCAGCGAAAGGCTCATACTTTTCAGCAGTGGTCCGCAAATCGTCCAGACTCAGGTCGACGCCTACGGCATTCACCTGTGCCTCGGCATAGGCGGAAATCACATGCCGACCCTCTCCGCAGCCCAGATCCAGAACCCAGTCGCCGGCGCGCAGGGGTAGATGGCGATAATCAACGGTCTGCACGATTCAACACCTGCTCGTAGTACTCACTCATGCGCTGGGCAGTGACGTGCCAGCAAAATTTTTCAACAATTCGCTCCCGGCCCAATGCCCCCAGCCGCTCACGTTCGGTGGGGTCTTCAAGCAGGCCGGAAATCGCCTGCACCAGCGCCTGAACGTTTCGCACCGGCACCTGCACACCCGCATCGCCCACCACCTCGGGCAGAGCGCCCCCGGAGGTTGAAACAACCGGCACACCGCAAGCCATAGCTTCACCGGCAGGCAGACCAAAGCCCTCGTACACCGAAGGCACGACCACCAGGGTGGCCTCGGCGTAATAACGAATCAGTTCTTCGGTACTGATACCGCTGACAAACTGCACCCGGTCGGCCAGCCCCAGCTTGGTCAACAGTTTTTCCGTCTCACCACCGGGCCGGGGTTTGCCCACCACCAACAGCTCCAGCTGCGGATATTGCCGCAACAAGCGAGCGTATGCCGTGAGCAGATAGCGCAGTCCCTTCAGGGGCTGATCGGCGGAGGCCGTGGCCATAATGCGCCAGGGCTGGCGTGCTACGCTCGGCATGGGCCGAAACTCTTCTGTATCAATACCGTTGTACACCAGCTGCACACCCGCCGGTTGAATGCCAAAGTCTCGGGCAATGTCCTGTCGCGAGCACTCGGACACCGTGACGATATTGTGAAGACGGCGCACCACCTGCCGCTGCATCCACAAAAACGAATGCCAGCGATAGATCAGCAGTTTTTGCCACCACTTGCGCGCGGCGCGCACGGCGATGCGAAGGTCACTGGTGATCGGATGATGCACGGTGGTGACCAGTGGCAGGCCCATGGACTGCAGCTTGAGCATGCCGTAGCTGAGACTCTGATTATCGTGAATCAAGTCGTAGTCATCGCCATGCCGACGCAGATACTTCACCGCCCGGCGACCAAAGGTCATGGGCTCTGAAAAACCACCAGTCAGCTTGCTCATCCACTCCATGATATTGGTGAGGGAACGCAGGTGGTGCCAGCGCAGGGACAACAGCCCGTTTTCAAACAAGTCCAGGCTGGGCAGCTGGATCAGGCGTACTCGCGGGTCCAGGTGGGGATAGGGTGGACCGGAAATCACATCGACACTGTGGCCGGCATCCACCAGCGCCTTACTCAGGTATTTAACATAAACCCCCTGACCACCACCGTAGGGGTGACTGCGATAGCCGAGGATAGCAATACGCAAGGGTCGCTCCACCTGCCGCCGGGGGGCAGTAACGACGTCGTCTTCCTCAACGGTGAGGGGTTTGGCCAGGGCCTGGTCTGCTTGCATGGGCTGGACGTGCCGGGGCACGGTACTCCTGTCGCGCGTTGCTAGTGGTCGGATACGGGCCGACCGGCAGCGTGCGCTATCCAGTACTCACCCAAAAGGGGCTAAATTTTAATCAGCTGGGGGGTAAAAATCCAGTGCCCGCTGGGGCCAGTTTGAATGACCTGAGTGTTCGTAAGTGTTTGTATTTTGGGCTTATAATGCCGCCTCCTTAAGCTGGTAAGCAAGTTCATGAGCAGTCAGCAAGCCAACAATAACTACAAGGGCATTATCCTGGCCGGGGGATCAGGCACCCGTTTGCACCCCCTGACCAGCACGGTCAGCAAGCAACTGATGCCGGTGTATGACAAGCCCATGATCTACTACCCGCTGGCCACCCTGATGCTGGCGGGCATCCGTGAGATCCTGATTATTACGACCCCCCGCGATCAGCAGTCCTTTGTGGACCTGCTGGGCAACGGCCAACACTGGGGCATCGAGATCCAGTACGCGGTACAACCTGAGCCGGAGGGGCTGGCACAGGCGTTTATCATTGGCGCCGAGTTTGTCGGTAACAGCCCGGTCTGCCTGATCCTGGGTGACAATATCTTCTACGGCGGCGGTCTGTCGCTCAAGCTCAGCAACGCCAGTCAGCGCAAGTCAGGCGCGTCCGTGTTTGCCTACTATGTGCAGGACCCAGAGCGATATGGGGTCGTAAACTTTGACGAACAGGGCTTGGCCATCGATATCGAGGAGAAGCCCCCTCAGCCTAATAGCCACTACGCAGTCACCGGCCTCTACTTCTACGACAACGACGTCATCGACATCGCTCGCAATATCCAACCCTCCGAGCGGGGCGAGTTGGAGATCACCGATGTGAACCTGGCCTACCTGGCACGCGGTGACCTGCAGGTGGAGGTGCTCAGCCGCGGCACCGCCTGGCTCGATACCGGCACCCACAACAGCCTGCTCGATGCCGCCAACTTTATCCGGGTGGTGGAACAGCGCCAGGGCTTGAAGATCGCCTGCCCGGAAGAGGTGGCCTACCGCAAAGGCTTCATCACTGAAGCACAACTGATCGACCTGGCCCAGCCGCTGTTGAAGAGCGGGTACGGCGAGTACCTGGTGCGCCTGCCCCAGCACACAGAGACGGTACTCGATGAAGTTTGAGACCACTCCCCTGCAGGATGTCATCGTGGTCACCCCACAGGTGTTCGGGGACGAGCGTGGGTTTTTTAAGGAAAGCTGGAACCAGCGCAGTTTCGCTGAAGCCGGCTACGACTGGCCGTTCGTGCAGGACAATCACAGCCGCTCCGCACACGGCATTCTGCGCGGTATGCACTTCCAGACGATACAGCCCCAGGGCAAACTGGTACGGGTCACCGACGGTTCGGTCTACGATGCAGTGGTTGACCTGCGGCGCAGCTCACCGAGTTTTGGCCAGTGGTTTGGGCTGGAACTCAGTGCAGAGAACCATCGCATGCTCTACGTGCCCCCGGGTTTCGCCCACGGCTTCTATGTGATCAGCGACAGTGCCGATTTTCTCTACAAAACCACGGATTACTACCACCCCGAGTCTGAGGTCTCCCTGGCCTGGGATGACCCCACGGTCGGCATCGAGTGGCCCCTGGTGGGCGGTATCAAACCCAGCCTGTCCGCCAAAGACGACGCCGGGCTGGCCTGGGCAGATCTGCCTTACTTCGACTGAAGATCATGCTCAGCGATTAAGCAGGGGCCGCCACCAGTCCTCGTGACTGAGATACCAGTCCAGGGTCAGTTCGATACCACTCTCGAAGGTATGGGCCGGGTCAAAGCCCAGTTCAGAACTGATCTTGCGGGCATCGATGGCATAACGCCGATCGTGCCCGGCGCGATCCGTCACATACTCAATCAGCGTTGAGCTCCCCTGGCCACGGGCCGGGGGCGCATCAGGATAACGCTGTGCCAGTGACGCATCGGCCTCAAAGCGGGCATCCAGGCGGGCGCACAGCAGCTGCACAATGTCGATATTGGCCCACTCGTTATTGCCACCGATATTGTAGGTCTCGCCGACCCGGCCTGACTGCAGAATGCGATCAATGCCCTGGCAGTGGTCCTCAACATAGAGCCAGTCGCGGATGTTCTTGCCATCCCCGTAGATGGGCAAAGGCAGGCCACGCAGGATGTTGGTCAAACACAGGGGAATCAGTTTCTCTGGAAAATGCCAGGGGCCGTAGTTGTTGGAGCAATTGGACGTGGTGACCTGTAACCCGTAGGTGTGGTGGTAAGCCCGCACCAGGTGATCGGAGGCAGCCTTGCTGGCCGAGTAAGGCGAATTGGGTTCGTACTTCTGCTCTTCAAAAAACCCGGGATCATCGGCTGCCAGCGAGCCATACACCTCATCAGTGGAGACATGGTGAAAGCGATGAGGCAGGTTGGCATCCAGCCAGACTGAGCGCGCCGCCTTCAACAGCGCATGGGTGCCCACCACGTTGGTTTCAATAAAGGCGTCCGGGCCCGTAATGGATCGGTCCACATGGCTCTCGGCGGCGAAGTGGACGAGGGTGTCAATGGCTTCATCCCGCAGCAGGGACTCCACCAGGCTCTGGTCGCAAATGTCTCCCTCGACAAACCTGAAGTTTTGCGCACGCTCAGCCGACGCGAGATTGGCGCGGTTACCCGCATAGGTCAGGGCATCGAGCACCACCACCCTGGCATCAGCATGTTGACCCAGGTAGTAGTGAACAAAATTGGCGCCGATAAAACCCGCGCCGCCGGTGACTAACAAGGTATTCGCCATACTATTTCGCCATACTATTTCGCCAGACTAAGCCAACTCACTCATCATACTGTGCAAGTGAGTCTGCCAGTTCTGCCGCTGCATACCGAGCAAGCCCTCGAGCCTCGAACAGTCCAACACGCTGTAAGCAGGCCGGGCCGCAGGCGTTGGGTAATCCTCAGTGCTGATTCCCTCCACCGGGATTCGATCACTAAGCAGGCCCTGTTTAAAGCCCTGTTCCTGAATGGCCAATGCAAATTCGTGCCAACTACAGCTGCCCGCATCGGTCCAATGGAAAATGCCATGAGCTTCCGGATGTTCCGCCAGAGCCCACAATGCCTCCGCCAGGCCACCCGCCCAGGTCGGGGCACCCACCTGATCTGCAACGACACCAAGCTCAGTGCGTTCTGCCATCAGGCGCAGCATGGTTTTTACGAAGTTTGCACCCAGCGCTGAGTAAAGCCAGGCGGTTCGCACAATAGCTGATCGCATGGGCAAAATCTCCTGCAGGCGCATTTCTCCAGCCAGCTTGCTATGGCCGTACACACCGAGAGGGCGCGTGTCATGATCGACGCGGTAGGGCGTGCTCGCCGAGCCATCAAAGACAAAGTCAGTCGATACGTGGATAACACGAGCGTCTACGCTGGCGGCAGCTTTGGCAAGATGGCCTACAGCTTCTGCATTAATCGCCAGTGCCAGGTCGGGCTTGGATTCCGCTCCGTCCACCGCCGTGTAAGCTGCGCAGTTGTAGATCAGTGAAGGCTGCTCCTTAGACACAGTTGCCTGCACAGCCGTGCCATCGGTGATATCCAGCTGGGTTCTGCCTAATGCCGCACAATTGACGCCCACGGGCGCGCAGCGCTGCATTTCTCTGCCAAGTTGCCCCTCGGCGCCGGTAATCAGTACCTTCATTAACTTCCGAAACCACTTCCAAGAAAGCGCCCATTCTACTGACCCGGCAGCAGACCTGGCGAGTATTTTTCCGCAACCGCCACACAGGCTACACTGATGCCGATGCAAACCACCGACCGATCACAGCACAACGCAATGGACTGGCGTATCCTCACCATACTGGCAGCGCTGCTTGGCCTGCTCGTCTGGTTTTCGCCGGCAGGGCTGCCTGCTGAGCAATTGGCACTGATGGCCCCTGGCTGGGATGCGTTATCACACAATACTGTCAGTTGGTGGCGGCAGGTCTTCGTGGTGTCAGGGCCGGATACCAGCCGCTGGCTGGTCTTTCTCCTGCACCTAGTTGTTTATACGACACTAGCATGGTGTGTCGTGGACCTGTGCCACCAGCTTGGGGGATCTCAATCGGCTCAGCGACTGTGTCTGTTGCTGCTGGCTTTACACCCTTTGTACCTGAATGAACGGCAACTCATTCCGGATGCGGCAGTGTTCTGGTGTTTCGCCATCCTGTCTCTTCGGCCTTTAAGGCACTATTGCCGATCACCGCAGCCGCGTTATCTGTTGCAATGGCTAGGCTGCCTCGGCCTGGCCTCGTTTGCCCGCGCCGAGGCCTTGCTACTGATACTACTGATGCCAGCGGTCATGCTTCGGGTGACGCCGCGTCGACAGCGTCGTCAGGCTGCAATAAACCTGTTGTGGGGTCTGGTTCTGTTTGCAGCGTTGGTATTTGGCACAGGCCTTTTTGGCTGGCTCGCTACCCATACTGGCAGTCCGCTATCAGCACTGCTCAACGATGCAGAGTTGGTGCCATTGCAACAACTGCTAATGCAATCGGGTATTCAGGCGCAGACCGGCTGGATGGCAGCAGGCGCAGCGGCTGCGCAACTTTTATACACGTTGCTGACAATCCTGGGCTGGCCGCTGGCTCTCCTACTGCTAGTGACACTCCTGTTCGATTCTGCTGCGAAAAATCGCACCGATATCATGCGCCTGACGGTGTTGCTGTCTGCTTGCAGCCTTGCTGCACCATTTTTCGCCATTCTATTGGGGACACAAGCAAATAAGCAGGATCTGGGCCTTGCTGCAATCGTGCTAATACCATTGTTAGCTATAGGGGGTGTCAACCTGTGGCAACGTATAAACATACCTCTTCGAACCGCAGGAGTCGCGATTATTGGCTCATGGGGCTTCTTGAATGCTTCCTTACTGCTGCAACTGCCAGCTGAGGAGGAACACCTGCCAGCCGCGAATCAATGGTTGGATGAGCAGGCTGCGGGCTCACAGCTGCTGACTAACCAGCCCCGTTTGGCCTGGCTGACCGGCTCCGGTGCGAGATTACAAAGTCTGGACGAAATTGTCGGAGACATGCAGTTTGGGGATGCACAATGGCTGGCTTTGTCCGTGACCGAAAATCGCTTCAGCGATCTTTATCCACTGGCTCGGGACACTCAAATCCAGTTTGCGGCCCAGTTCAAAAATGATGCGGGCGACTATCTTATGATCTTTTCCCGCGAGACGCCCTAACGCTGAACTGAAGGCGCGACGCGCATCACCTCTTCAATAGTAGTTTCGCCGTTGGCAACCCGTGTTGCGCCACTCAGGCGCAAGGTGCGCATACCTTCTTTCATGGCCAGTTTGCGAATCTGATCTGTGTCCGTGTGGGTCTGCACCAGTTCCTGCACTTCAGGTGACATCACCAACACCTCATAGATACCCTGGCGGCCAACATAACCCGTGTCCCTGCACGCCTGGCAACCCACAGGGCGATAGACTTTTTCAGGCGGCTTGACCTTCCAGGGCGCCGTCAGCTGCCGCCAGGCATCAATGTCCACCTCAGCTTCTTCCTTGCAGTTGGGGCAAAGTATACGCACCAGACGCTGGGCCATGACGCCCCGCACTGTCGCCTTGATCAGGTAAGCCGGCACACCCAGTTCCAGCAATCTGGTAATGGCATTGGGGCTGTCATTGGTATGCAGAGTGGAAATCACCAGGTGCCCGGTCAGGGCTGCCTGCACCGCCATCTCTGCTGTTTCCAGGTCCCGAATCTCACCGACCATAATAATGTCCGGATCCTGCCGCATCAGTGCGCGCACGCCAGTGCTGAAATCCAGGTCAATCTGGTGATTCACCTGCATCTGGTTGAAGGCACCTTCTACCATCTCGATCGGATCTTCGATCGTGCACACATTCACTTCCGGTGTGGCCAGCTGCCGCAGGGTGGAATATAGGGTAGTGGTTTTACCCGACCCGGTGGGTCCCGTGACCAGAACTATCCCGTGGCCCATATCATTCATGCCGTGCCAGCGCCGCAGATCGTCGTTCGCCAGACCCAGCTGCTCGAAACTCTTCTGCAACACCTCGGGGTCGAAGATTCTCATGACCAGCTTTTCACCGAAGGCGGTGGGCAAGGTGGACAGGCGCAGCTCGACTTCATTGCCTTCCGGGCTACGGGTTTTCAAACGCCCGTCCTGGGGGCGGCGTTTTTCAGCCACATCCATGCGGGCGAGAATTTTGAAACGACTGCTGACCGCAGCGGCAACCTGCTGGGGCAGTTCGTAGACCTGATACAACACCCCATCAATGCGAAAACGTACGTTACCCACGTCTCGCCGAGGCTCGATGTGAATATCACTGGCTCGCTGCTCAAACGCGTACTGCAACAACCAATCGACAATGTTAACGATGTGCTGGTCGTTGGCGTCGGGCTCTTTCATGGAACCCAGTTCGAGCATGGACTCCAAGTTGGTAATGCCCTGGGCAGCGCTGCCGCGACCGCCTTTGGCGTGAGCACCACTGACCGAGCGTGCCATGGTATAAAACTCGGCAGTGTGCCGGACGATATCGCGGGGATCGGCTAGCACTCGTTTGATGGGCTTGCGCAGCACGTGCTCGAGGTTGGCTTCCCAGCTCGACATCCAGGGCTCCGCGCTGGCAATCACTACCTCTGAATCATTGACCTCGACCGCGAGTATTTTGTGACGCTGAGCAAAAGCCAGCGACATCACTTCAGCGATGGCACTGACATTGATCTTTAGGGGATCGATCTGATACACCGGCTGACCACTGTCTTCACTCAACCATTGCAGCAGCGTGTCCATATCCAGCTGCCGCCCACTGCGAGCATCCGTCAACTTCTGTTCTGTCAGGAAAACCAGCGGATGCACACTGCCGGCATTAACATCGGCCAGGCTCGAGACATCGGTATCCTTGAGCACGCCTGATCCATGCAATTCTTCGAGCAGGCTGCGCTAATCCAGATTGCGCTCTATTCGCTGTGCACCAAAGGTGGTTGCCATGGTCTTTTCAAGCTCCATTCGAGGCGTTTTGCCAGCATTCATGCTACCACAGGGGCGCTGTGAATCGACGTTGTGTAACAGTGTGCAGTAGCCGGATTTCAGCCTATACTTCGCCCACCAAGGTTCCTGGTCGACCACGCGAGACGAGCGGACGTGTACCAAGAATAATTAACTTTCCGCGCCGGAGTATTTAAGTGGACATCATTGCTGAGTATGGGCACATCCTGCTCATCCTTGCCTGCCTGTTTGGGTTCTTTATGGCCTGGGGTGTTGGCGCTAACGACGTTGCCAACGCCATGGGTACATCGGTTGGCTCGCGCGCCCTGACTGTCAAGCAAGCCATTCTCATCGCAGTTGTCTTTGAATTCATGGGTGCCTACCTCGCAGGGGGTGAAGTCACCGGCACAATACGCAAGGGCATTATCGACCCGGCGGTCATGGCGGGGACACCGGAACTGCTGGTGTACGGAATGCTCTCGGCACTACTGGCCGCAGCGATCTGGCTACTGATCGCCAGCATGATGGGCTGGCCGGTGTCTACGACCCACTCCATCGTTGGCGCGATTGTGGGCTTCGCTGCGGTGGGTATTTCCCCCGAGGTGGTGCAATGGGGAAAAGTCGGTTCTATCGTTGCCAGTTGGGTGGTATCTCCGCTGCTTGCGGGCACCATTTCCTATCTGTTGTTCGTCAGCGTTCAGAAGTTGATCCTGGACACAGACGATCCCTTTAACCGCGCCAAGCGTTACATCCCCATGTATATGTGGGCGGTTGGTTTCATGATTTCCATGGTGACGCTGCTCAAGGGTCTCAAACACGTGGGACTGGAAATCGATCTCGGCCTCGGCTCAAAGTTAGCCAATGCCCTGCCCATCAGCGCTGCGGTTGGTCTGGTGGTAGCCCTGTTTGGAGCCAGCCTCCTGAGCCGGATTAAAGACCAGAGCGATAAGGGTGAACACCGTTTCGACAGTGTCGAGCGAGTGTTTGCCATTCTCATGATCTTTACCGCTTGCGCCATGGCCTTCGCCCATGGCTCCAACGATGTGGCCAATGCGGTAGGTCCGCTGGCCGCCGTTGTCAGTACCGTGCAATCCGGCGGCGAGATCGCAGCCAAATCAGCCATGCCCTGGTGGATTCTATTGCTAGGTGGCGGCGGTATCGTAGTAGGCCTCGCCACCTATGGTTTCCGTGTCATGGCAACAGTAGGCCGCAAAATTACACAGCTGACGCCCAGCCGAGGTTTCGCGGCAGAGCTGGGTGCGGCCTCAACCGTTGTGATCGCTTCGGCCGGTGGCCTGCCCATCTCAACGACACATACGCTGGTCGGCGCGGTGCTGGGTGTGGGCCTCGCTCGCGGCATTGCCGCTCTCAACCTGAGAGTCATTGGCACGATCTTCGCCTCCTGGCTGGTGACACTGCCGGCAGGTGCCGGACTCGCCATTCTGTTTTTCTATATGTTCAAATTCACTCTCGGCTAGGCAGGCTGCACCCGGCTGGCCTACACTGGGCTAATGCCCAGCTATAGCCTATCCGGACCAATAGAACTTCTCGCTGCCCCGATCACCAGCGCCACAAAGTGTGGCTGGGTCTGGACAAACCCGGCGTCGCACTGGGCCAGTTCACCCCCTGCATCGAACTACTGCGGCAGTTCATCAGACACTTCCGCCTGGAGCCACAATGAGCAATGAATCCGGAAGCGGTATCAACTATCAGGAAACTGAGGCTGGCTACTTCGAGCAACGCAACCTAAAACGCTATGCAGGTGCCTGGTCACTGTGGGCACTAGGCGTTGGGGCCGTTATATCCGGCGATTTCTTCGGCTGGAACTTCGGCCTCGCGGTGGGCGGCTTCGGCGGACTGTTGCTGGCCACCATTGTGATTGCGATCATGTATGTGGGTATGTGTTACTCCATCGCCGAGATGTCCCCGGCACTGCCCCACACCGGCGGCGCCTATTCCTTCGGCCGCACTGCAATGGGCCCCTGGGGCGGCTTTATCACCGGCCTCGGCGAAAATATGGAGTATGTACTTACTCCGGCTGTAATCGTTGTGGGCATTGGCGGCTACATGGGTGCCATCTTCAATGATCTGTTTGGGCTGAGTATTCCATCGCCGATGTGGTGGCTGCTGGCTTACTGCATGTTCGTCGGCCTCAATATCGTCGGGGTGGAGGCCACTTTTCGCTTCACCGTGGTCATCACCACTGTCGCCCTGGCGATCCTTGTTGTGTTCTGGATCGGTGCACTACCCCTGTTCAGCCTGGAGTTCGCACTCAACATCGAGCCCGAGGCGGGCAATGACCGCTGGCTCCCCTTTGGCTGGTCGGGGGTGGCTCAATGCCTGCCCTTTGCGATCTGGTTCTATCTGGCCATCGAGCAACTGCCATTGGCAGCGGAAGAATCCCACGACCCTCAGCGGGACATGCCACGCGGACTGCTGTGGGGCATCCTCACGCTGATTATTGCCTCGGTGCTTACCCTGTTCCTGAACTCCGGTATTCCGCCGGGCGCCGCGGCAGTCGGTCAGTCAGACGAGCCGCTGTTCCTTGGTTTCAAGGCCATCTTCGGTGATGGCATGGGTGCTTCCCTGCTGGCATTGCTGGCAGTCGCGGGCCTGATCGCCAGCTTTCACACCATCATCTATGCCTATGGCCGCAATATTTACTCGCTGTCACGGGCGGGCTATTTCCCGCGATGGTTATCTTTGACTCACCAGAGCCGCAAGACACCCCATATCGCGCTCATCGCCGGGGCCGTCATTGGTTATCTGGTCGCCCTGCTGATCGAGTACAGCGAGCGCTGGTTCACAGGCGTTCCCGTGGGTGCGGTGCTGCTGAACATGGCCGTGTTCGGCGCGGTGATCGCCTACATCATGCAGATGATCGCCTTTGTGCTGTTGCGGCGTAACTTCCCGGAACTGGAGCGCCCATATCGCAGCCCACTGGGTAACGCCGGTGCCGCAGTGGCGGGTCTGATCGCACTGATCACCCTGGTATTTCTGTTCCTGAACCCGGATTTTCGGCCCGGCGTCATCGGCTGTGCGATCTGGTTTGGGGCAGGTCTGCTGTACTTTGGACTGTACGGTCGCAAGCGACTGGTGTACTCCCCCGAAGAAGAATTTGCTGCCAAACAGCGCGGACAGCGATCCTGAATTGTAAATTGTTGCCATTGTGTCGGACTTGGCCTATTGGGTAACCTAGGCAATTCTTTAGATTTCAAGCAGTTAGCATGAGCAAGGACAGGCGCGACAATATCCGCCGGTTCCGGGATAGTGCACCCTACATCAACGCACACCGGGGCAAGACCTTCGTACTCGTCTTTGATGGCGCGGCTGCCCAGCACGCAAATTTTGCCAACATCATTCATGACATCGCGCTGCTCAACAGTCTCGGAGTCCGGCTTGTGCTCATTCATGGCTCCAGGCCACAGATCGAGCAGCGTTTGCAGTCAGCCGGGCTACCCAGCGAGTTTCACGAAGGCATGCGCATCACCAGCAGCGAGGCCATGCTGCATGTCACCGACGCGGCAGGCTCTCTGCGAGCGCAGTTTGAATCGGTACTGTCGATGGGCCTCCCCAACTCACCCATGCAGGGTGCCGCAATCAGGGTCTGCAGTGGCAATTTTGTTGGCGCCAAACCCATCGGTATTGTCGACGGGGTAGATTTCCACCACACCGGCAGGGTGCGCTCCATTGATACGGTTGGCATTCATGGCAACCTGGCGGCCGGTTCGGTGGTGCTATTGTCACCGCTGGGCTATTCGCGCACCGGCGAGATTTTTAATTTGTCCCTGGAGGACATTGCAATACATACCGCCGCAGAGATTGGTGCCGACAAGTTGGTTCTGTTTGGCACAGATTCAGGCATCCGCGATACCAACGGTGAGCTGGTGCGCCAATGCGACCTGGCCCAGGCCCTCGATCTTCTGAAGGACATCAGCGACTCGGAGCAAGCTCGGCTGCTGCGCTGCGCACGACAAGCCTGCCAAGCGGGTGTGCCCCGCGCTCAGATCATCTCCCACCAGGAGGACTGTGCACTACTGGAAGAATTGTTTACCCACGATGGCAGCGGCACCCTGGTGGGCCCCGATAATTATGAACAGGCACGTCGCGCCAATATTGAAGATATCGGCGGCATCCTCGAGCTGATAGAACCCCTTGAAAGAGAGGGCATACTACTGAAGCGCTCTCGGGAATTGCTGGAAACAGAGATTTCCCACTTCCGGGTGCTGGAACGGGACGGTCGCGTCATTGCGGTGGCCGCGCTGTATCCCTATCCGGAGCATGCCAGTGGCGAAATTGCCTGTATCGTGACCCACCCCGATTACCAGGGCGGGCAACGCGGGCAACGGCTGTTGCAGGAGCTTGAAGCAGAGGCCGCCCAAGTCGGTTTATCCCAGGTTTTTGTACTGACCACACAAACCGCACACTGGTTTGTGGAGCAGGGCTTTGTCGAGACAGCGCTGGATAAACTGCCCGAACAGAAGCAGTCTCTGTACAACCTGCAGCGCAATTCCAAGGTGTTTACCAAAACCCTGCGCAACTAGCGCAAGCCCCTGTCAGCACTGGCTTTTGTGCTATAGTTGCCGCCCTTTGAAAGCAGCACCCCAGCAGGTTTAAGCATGCCCGAGTATCGTTCCAAGACCTCCACCCATGGTCGCAACATGGCAGGGGCCCGCGCACTGTGGCGCGCCACTGGCATGAAAGATGAGGATTTTCAGAAGCCCATCATCGCCGTGGTCAATTCCTTCACCCAGTTTGTGCCCGGGCACGTTCATCTCAAGGATCTCGGCCAACTGGTGGCAAGGGAAATTGAGAAGTCCGGCGGGGTCGCCAAAGAGTTCAATACCATCGCCGTGGACGATGGCATTGCCATGGGACACGATGGCATGCTCTACAGCCTGCCATCCCGGGACATTATCTCTGACTCTGTGGAATACATGGTCAATGCCCACTGTGCCGACGCCATGGTCTGCATCTCCAATTGCGACAAAATCACCCCAGGGATGCTCAACGCCGCCATGCGCCTGAATATTCCGGTGATCTTTGTGTCGGGCGGTCCCATGGAAGCGGGTAAGACAAAACTGTCCGAGAACAAACTGGACCTGATCGACGCCATGGTGATCGCTGCGGACGATGATGCCGACGATGAAACCGTGGCCGAATACGAACGCTCTGCCTGCCCCACCTGTGGCAGCTGCTCCGGCATGTTCACCGCCAACTCCATGAACTGCCTGACTGAAGCCATTGGCCTGTCACTACCTGGCAATGGCTCTACCCTCGCCACCCACGCCGACCGCGAACAATTATTCCTGCGCGCAGGCCAGGAAATTGTCGGCCTGGCCAAGCGCTACTACGAGGGCAATGACGAGTCAGTATTGCCACGCAATATAGGCAGCAAGAAGGCTTTTGAGAATGCCATGGCCCTGGACATTGCTATGGGCGGCTCCACCAATACCATCCTGCACCTGCTGGCCGCCGCCCAGGAAGCCGAGCTGGATTTCACCATGGCGGATATCGACCGCATGTCACGCAAGGTACCGCAATTGTGCAAAGTGGCACCCAGCACGCCCCAATACCACATGGAGGACGTGCACCGCGCCGGCGGCATCATGGCTATCCTCGGTGAAATCGATCGCGCAGGCCTGCTGCACCGGGATTGCCCGACTGTTCACAGTCCTACCATCGGCGATGCTATAGATAACTGGGACATCATGTGCACCGACGATGAGGCGGTACACACATTCTATGCCGCAGGGCCTGCAGGCATTCCCACCCAGACCGCCTTCAGCCAGGATACCCGCTGGCCCAGCCTGGACAACGACCGTGCCAATGGCTGTATCCGCTCGCTGGAAAATGCCTTCTCCCTTGAAGGCGGTCTGGCGGTCCTATTCGGCAATATCGCCGAAAACGGCCGTGTGGTGAAAACGGCAGGTGTCGACGACAGCATCCTCGTGTTTGAAGGCCCCGCCTATGTCTGTGAGAGCCAGGAAGATGCGGTTGCCGCCATACTCGATGATAAAGTGAAAGCTGGGGACGTGGTCATCGTGCGCTACGAGGGCCCCAAAGGCGGACCCGGTATGCAGGAAATGCTGTACCCAACCAGCTACATCAAGTCAAAAGGTCTGGGGAAAGCCTGTGCGCTTTTGACCGACGGCCGTTTCTCAGGCGGAACCTCTGGCTTGTCCATCGGACACGCCTCACCGGAGGCCGCTGCTGGCGGCGCGATCGGACTGGTGCAGCAAGGCGACATGATCAAGATCAACATCCCCGAGCGCAGCATCAACGTGGACCTCAGTGATGAAGAGCTTGCTGCTCGCCGCGCTGCCCAGGACGAGAAAGGCTGGAAGCCAGTGAAGGCACGCCCGCGTAAAGTCAGCGCTGCACTGAGAGCTTACGCCATGATGGCGACCAGTGCGGACCGCGGCGCGGTCAGGGATTTATCTCAACTGGACTAGTTCAGTCAGCTGGCTATGCCTGTGCGATCAGTATGTTGAGGTCGCGTCGGTATTTGTCGATCTCTTTGCGCAAGCGCTGATCCTGTTTATCACTGCGCAGGTTCAGAGCCTCTGCGATGGCGCGGTAAATCACCGCTTCATTGTGCGCGTATGCGGTTTGGTATTCTGAGCTGTGATTCTCTTCCCGATTGGCAAGCGCCTGACGTAACGCATCCCGCCAACCCGGTTCGCGCTGCAGGAAGACCTCCATCTCGTCGAGCCAGTGCGCACGTTCCGCCAACCAGCTGGCATCGAAGCGGGTCATCTCTCCGGCCGCTCTGCGCAGAGCCTGCTTCTGCTCATCGCTGAGTCGGCCCATCAGGTCACGCAGATTTTCCTCGAGATTGTCATAGCTGTAATCGACAAACTCTTCCTCATTGCGGCCCAGGTATTCCTCCTCCAGTTCCAGCTGCTCATCGCGCAACTTCTGCAGGAACTCCTGTATCTGCTCATCGCTAAGCTGCTCACCCAGATCAAACAGCAGGGGCAGTGTACGCGCCTCAAGGCGCTCATAGGCCAATAAGAATTCGTCCGCCCAGGCTCGTACAGTAGCTGGACTGATCTCTTCGTCGAGATCAGTGTCCACGCGGTCGAGGATCACAATGTAGCTCTGCAGTTCCTCTTCGCGATGCCAGGACAACACCGGCAGTAAGTCTTCTTTGAAGGCACGCTTCTGATCCCGGGTGAGGTCAACATACCCACCCATATACCAGGGAATCAGCCAATCCAGCTGATTATATAGAAAGGTGCTGCTGCAACCGCTAATCAGCCAGCAACACAATGCCACCAATGTCAGTCTCAATCGCTTCATGATTTGCCTGCGCTTTGACTGGATACGTCGATTAAAGCCTAGCAGATTGGCCCTGGCAATCAGTTAAATTGCTTGCCATCGGCAATCACCACACGATCGCGACCCTGCTCTTTGGCCGAGTAGAGCGCGCGATCACAACGCTTGAGCCACTCGTCAACCGATTCCGCTTGGGTCACGTCACAGACTCCAATACTCACGGTGATCTGGCGTTCCCGCAGCAGCCTCGACTCGGACACAGCGCTGCGGATTTCCTCGGCAACGTGACCCGCCTTGGCCTGGTCAGCTTCGGCCAGCATGACAATGAATTCTTCGCCGCCATAGCGAAACACATGATCCATCACACGCAAGCGATTCTGAATCATGTCGACAATACCGCACAGGGCACGGTCGCCGGCCTCATGACCGAAATCATCATTGACCTGTTTGAAATGATCTACATCCACCAGCAATAAGGTACTGGGGCGGTCATAGCGCTTATAAGTTTGAAATACACGCTGCGCCTCAGCTTGCAGGTGCCGGCGATTGAAAGCCCCAGTAAGAGGGTCGGTCACCGCCAACTCATTAAGCCGCCGAGATTGCTCTGACACCGCGTACATCAGCCAGGCACTGATCAACCAGGTATGGGCCATGCTCAGGCAAACAATGATCGCCGTGCTGGTGTCAAAGCGATAAAACACAAACGGTGTCACGATCACCCCTACCACTACGCCCAACCAAACCGAGACCCGGGTTTTTAGCAGCACCGGCAGTGCGACCAGCAACGGGTAGATCCAGTACAGATTATAGGTCTGGCCGTAGACCAGCGACATCAGCACCAGTGCCAGGGTCATCAACAGCACCGTGGGGGGTGAGAGGAAAGGTTCACGCTCACGTGTCAGCAGATAGATATTCCAGAGAAACAGAACGAGTACGAAAAATCCGGCCAACGCCGGCAGATAATTGCCGGAGTAAAAATTGTGAGCATCAATAGGGGCAAGCATGACGGCGATGGCCATCAAAACATAGCGGTAGGCCACCTTGCGGTTGCGAGCCATGTGGGCCTCGAATCGGTCGCCATCAAACTCGCGGCGGCGGGGCAATAAATCGTCGGAAAAAGCACTGACCAACTGCTGCTTGAAGCGCTCGAAAAAACTGCTCTGGCGGGCATTGTCGCTCATGCTTGGATTCCGGTTGTCACTAGCGGCGCTGACTTATCTCTGTTGTTGGCCATACCAGGCACTCATTCCAGGGGAAGGCACCTGGCACCAGTGATCTGGACCAAAATTATGCCATAATTTAGACAACTTGCTTTCACGCTGTGTCGGCACCGCACAATGCCTAAAGCAGCTTGATCACCAACATCACCAGATCACCCAACAGCAAAGCCAACAGGGCCAGTGACCCAACGATAAATCCCGGCGCCCGTTTATCCGGGCTTTGCACATAGCCGCGGGCATACATGATACGACCAATCAGGAACAACACACCGAGGGCAGCGCCAATTTCTGCATGGACGTAATAGCCAAAGATCCACAGGGCGGGAAAGAAGATAATGAGTTGTTCCATGGTGTTCTGCTGAACCCGGAACACCCGCTCAAACCTGGGATCACCAATGCACTCCGGTGCCGACACGCCGGCTTCACCGCGGGCTTTTCCCACCATAATGGCAAGGTAAAAGTACTCCAGTGCAATCAGCACCGTGACCAGCGCTATCCATTCCATCGACGAACTCCCGAGAGGTTTGCTGCGCTAAGCATACAACGGCCCAAAGCCGGGCCGCCACTGGGCCTGAAGCCGCTAAAAAGGCAGTTTCTGTAGATCGACATTGCCGCCACTGATCACCAGCGCCGAACGCCGGCCCCGGAACCGCTCCGGATGCTCTAGGACGGCAGCAAAGGTGACCGCGCCGGACGGCTCTACCACTGTTTTGAGCCGGGACCATTGCCATTTCATTGCCTCCACAATGCTGCTGTCTTCAACCGTCACAACGGTATCGACACAGCGCATCATCACCTCAAAATTGGGCTCGCCAACGCTGGTGAGCAAGCCGTCGGCGATGGTATCGGGCGTATCGACAGGGATACGCCGGCCCATGCCAAAGGACCGAAAGGCATCGTCTGCTCCCGCCGGCTCAGCAGCCATGACTTCAATCTCCGGTCTCAGCGCCTTGATTGCCGTGGCTACACCGGACAGCAAACCACCTCCGCCCACGGGCACCACCACCATATCCAGCTCATCGAGTTGATCTAAGATTTCCAGGGCAACCGTACCCTGCCCGGCCACAACGCGCGAATCCGCAAAGGGATGAACCACCTCGGCACCTGTCTCGGCAACCACCTCAGCCAGGGTCGTCTCCCGCGACTGCAAGGTAGGGTCACATTCGACAATGATCCCACCGTAGCCTGCGACGGCATCTTTCTTTACCTGGGGTGCAGTGCGCGGCATCACAATATGAGCGGCACAATTGCGCAGCGCTGCTGCCCGGGCCAGAGCCGCCGCGTGGTTGCCTGAGGAGTGAGTCGCCACGCCTTTCTCTAATTGCTCAGGCTGCAGCGAAAACACCGCATTCGCGGCACCCCTCGCCTTGAAGGCACCCACCTTTTGCAGATTCTCGCATTTAAAAAACAGGCTGCCTTCACACAACCGATCAAGCTGCTCACTGCGCATGATGGGTGTGCGATGAACCAGACCGTCTATACGCTCTGCAGCCTCGCTAATCGATTGCAGGGACACGAATTCCATAGTGAGCCTTCCAACTCCAAAAAAATGAGTGACTTGTCGCGCGCTAAGCGCCTAGTATGCACAGTCGGAACGTTGACCGCCAAGGATAAGAGCGTGTTTCACCCCCATCAACTGCGCTGGCGCGTCCCGCTGGTTCTCAGCATTACCACGCTCATTGCCTATTTGGACCGGCTCAATATCTCATTGGCGCTGCCCTTGCTCGCTCAGGAACAGGGATGGGATACGGAACAAACCCAGCACTACGGCACGCTGCTGATGTCGCTGTTTTATCTGGGCTATGGCAGCTCCTGCATTCTGCTGAGCCCCTTTGCGGCAAAGCTGGGCGCACGAGTCAGCATACTGCTGGTGATCACTCTGGCATCGCTATTCACTGCACTGGGTGCCGTGTTTAGCCAGTTCCTGGTGCTGCTGATGACCACCCGGGTGTTACTGGGTGTCGCCGAAGGTCCGCATTTCCCAATGATGAGTACCATCAACAAATTCTGGTTCCCCCTGCATGAACGCAGTCGAGCCAGCAGCATGTGGGTGGCGGGGGTATTCCTGGCGATTCTGCTAGCGCCCATACTGCTGGTGCCAGTGATGAATGCTTACGGCTGGCGGGCCGGCTTCTTCCTGCTGGCGGGCGCCGGCATGATTGTCAGCGTGCCTCTGGTGCTGCGCTATATCCATAACACACCAGCAGAAGACCCCCACTTGTCAGAGCAGGAGCGCCAGTTTCTCGAAGAACAACTCAAAGGCGAAGTGGATGAGGGTGAACACTCCGGGGCCTACCCCTGGTTCCTGCTGAAAGAGCGTAGTTTCCAGATCCTCTTACTGGCGGGCATTCTCAACAACATCGTTTCCCTGGGGTTGAGCAACTGGATCCCGACCTATCTCACAGAAGTCAGGGGTATTCCCTACCAGGACCTCAGCTGGATGGTTTCCATTCCCTACATCGCGGGACTGGCAGGGCTGGTGGTGTGGTCGCAAATCGGCGATCGCACCAGCCGCCGAGGTCTCTGCGCCGCCATCGGGTTCACGGTATTAGCGGGCTGCGTGATGGTGGCCTTCAACGCCAGCTCAACCACAGTGACTGTGACCACAATGAGTATTGCCGTGTTCACCGCCTCAGCCTTTGCCAGTTGCGAATATGCATTTGGGCAACGTATTGTGCCGCGCCAGCATATCTCCGGCGGTATTGGCATCGTGAATGGTCTGGGCCTGATCATTGGGGGCGGGCTGGGTCCGGTGGTTGGTGGCCTGATACTGGACGGCGCCACCGGCAACGGAGCTATTATTCTGGCCTCCATTGCGCTGGCCGCAGCCTCCGCCAGCTACTGGCTTGGCCGCCGCACCGGTTACTAGACTATGCCTATGACCAGCCTGCTCTTCAGCCATAGCGACTGCGAACTGCACGAGATGTTGCCTCATCACCCGGAAAGCCCGGCGCGGCTCGCGAGTATTATGTCGGTCTTGCAACCTCGCCTGCAGCGAGGCGAACTACAGCGGCAACAGGCAACCGAGATAGACGCTGATCTATTCGCACGGGTGCACCCCCAGCACTACCTTGATCGCCTGGCTGAACTGGATCCAGGTGAAGGTGTTGTAAGGCTTGATCCGGATGTGTCGATAAATCCCCACAGCCTTCGCGCTGCCCGTCTCGCAGCCGGCGCCAACATCAGCGCTGTTGAAGCTGTCATGGCGGGCGAAGCAAGAAATGCTTTTTGCGCGGTTCGGCCGCCGGGGCACCACGCCGAAACTGCAGCTGCGATGGGTTTCTGTATTTTCAACAATGTAGCACTGGCCGCGGAGCGTGCCTTGCAGCTCGGTGCCCAGCGCGTCGCCGTCGTTGATTTTGATGTTCACCACGGCAATGGCACAGTAGAGATCTTCAAGGACCGGCCCGAGGTTCTGGTTTGTTCGAGCTTTCAGTATCCGTTCTACCCGGGACGCTACGATCAGGTCGAGGCGCGCAATATCGTGCTGACACCAATCGCTGCAGCGACAGCCGGGGATGCATTCCGCCTCGCAGTTGAATCCGACTGGACGCAGGCAATACTTGCCCACCGGCCGGATCTCATCTTGGTATCAGCGGGCTTTGATGCCCACGTTGACGACCCCCTGGGTGGCCTGTGTCTGATCGACAACGACTACCGCTGGCTGGCTCGGCTTTTGCTCAGCCTGGCCGATCAAGTTTGCCAGGGCCGACTCATTGCTACGCTGGAGGGAGGTTACGACTTGCAGGCGCTGGCCCGCTGTGTCGACCTGTTCACCGCGGAGCTGACCAGTCATCACGGAGAGATGCCATGAAACTCGACCGCACCGACCGCCGCATTCTCGAAAAAATGCAGCAGAATGGACGTATCAGCAACCTGGAGCTGGCTGACGCCATCGGCCTGTCACCCACCCCCTGCTCGCGTCGTGTAAAGCGTCTGGAGGAGAGCGGCATAATCGACAAGCACGTCACCCTGCTCAATCAATCGGCACTGGGGCTGAAACTCACCGCGATCATAGGCATCAGCATGGATCGCCACACCCCGGATCGATTTGAGAATTTCGAAGCGCAGGTGGCAGAATTCCCCGAAGTCATCGAATGCAGCGTGGTGACAGGCCAGTCAGCAGATTACTTGCTCAAGGCCCTGGTGCCCGACATGGAATATTACGAAGCATTTCTGCTCGGCAAACTAACCCGCATTGAAGGCGTGACCGGCGTACATTCAAGCTTTGTTCTGCGCAACGTCATCACACGCACAGAACTGCCGCTTGACCATATTCAGTCGTAAGAACCCTGTTCTACTCCCCACAATGACAGGTCTAGGGCTTGAGAGCCAGGCAGGTGATCGGTATGATCTTGGCTCTATTACTAACGGCTATTAGTTAATAGCGCTCAAGAGGCCATCAAATGACAGATTCCATGCAGGGCAAGGTCGCCCTGGTCACCGGCGGCGGCGGCGGCATGGGGCGAATTTGCGCCCTTCGCCTGGCAGAGCGCGGCGCCCGGGTAGCAATTTTCGACGTCAACGATGCCGGCATGCAGGAAACAGTTGAAAGCGGCACAGGTATTACCGCATTTCACTGCGACATTTCCAACTCGGAAGATGTCTCACGGCAGGTGCAGGCGGTGGAGAGTTCACTGGGGCCGGTGGACCATCTGGTGCATGCGGCAGCGCTGATGCCAGCCCACGCGCTCAAGGATCACGACGCCGACCAGGTGGTGCGGCTATTTGAGATTAACTTCTTCGGCACCGTGTATATGATCAAGGCGCTGCTGCCTTCCATGCTGGAACGTCGGGACGGACGCATGATTCTGTTCGGTTCCATTGCGGGCCACGCCTTCGTGCCCAAGATGGGCGCCTACTGCGCGACTAAATCTGCCGTCAATGCCTATGTGGAATGCCTGCAGAACGAGATTCGCGACAGCGGTGTCAAACTGCATCTGGTCTGCCCACCAGCGGTGAACACCCCTCTGGTAGACCAGACCGTGGCCACTGATACACCCGGCAGTATTAGCGAGGCAAAGAATTCAGGCCGCCTGGCTGATCCCGAAAAGATCGTGGATGCCATCGACAAGGGCGTGGCTAAAGAACGGGACATCATCTATCCCGGAGAGGCCAAACTCCTGTACTACTGGAAAACGCTGTTTCCCCGTCTTTGGTGGAAAACCGTTCTCAGCTTCGAGAAGTAGAACTGCAAACCAGGGCGATGTGCTAGCATCGCCCTCCCATGATCGTTCGTCCCCTTCCCAGTCAGTCCAATATGCTGCTGGTGGTTCTGGCCACCGTAGTTGCCTTGGGCCCCCTCAGCATCGACATGTATCTGCCGGCCATGCCGGGGATGGTGGATTGGTTTGGCACCAGTGTCAGCCAGGTGCAGTTGACGATCAGCAGCTTCCTGGTCGGCTTTGCCCTGTTTCACCTCGTCTGTGGTCCTCTCGCAGATCGCTATGGTCGCAAGCCTGTCATGTTGGGCGGACTCGGCTTGTACTTGGTCGCCGGCGTCGCCTGTGCAAATGCCCAGACCATCGGTGAACTGATCTTCTTTCGCTTCCTCCAGGGTGTTGCTGCCTGCGTCGGCCCAACACTGGGGCGCGCCATTACGCGGGATCTGTTTGAACCGCAGCAAGCCGCACGGGCTCTGGCTTATATCGCCATCATCATGGCATTGGCACCAGCCGCGGCGCCAACCGTCGGGGGCATCCTGCTGGTGTTCTACGACTGGCCCTCTATCTTTTACGCGCTGTCCATCTACTGCGCCCTGGCCATGATATTGATGCTGGTGCTGGTGCCGGAATCCTTGCCCGAGGTGCAATCCCTGCATCCGCTGCAAATTGGTCGCAATTACCTGTCGCTGTTTCGTGATCGGGAGTACCTGCAAATTGTA
Source organism: Halieaceae bacterium (assembly GCA_963921335.3). Lineage (GTDB taxonomy): Bacteria > Pseudomonadota > Gammaproteobacteria > Pseudomonadales > Halieaceae > CAWUFC02. The sequence goes on from CAWUFC020000001.1 coordinate 423,611, forward strand.
AGCTCCAGCTCTTTGCTGTACGCGGGCATGATCACGTTCCTGTCCGTTTCAGGTTTCGTGCTGATCGATATGCAGGGCGTCTCGCCGCAGCTGTTTGGCCTGCTGTTTCTTCCCATTGTGGTGGGCTATATGATCGGCAACGCGCTGAGCACCCGTCTGTCGGTCGGTCGAACGTCTGAACGAGTCATGTGGATCGGCGTGAATACCGCCCTGTGCGCGGCAGCACTCATGTTCTCCGCCAGCAGCATCTGGTTTCATCCCGCCAGTATAGTCATACCGATGGCCGGCTATGCCGTCGGTTGCGGCCTGGTGCTTCCCCATGCCATGGCCGTTGCCTTGCGTGCCTACCCGCACATGGCGGCAACCGCTTCCGCCCTGCTGGGGTTTATCCAGATGGGGCTGTCCAGCGCAGCCGGCGCCTTCGTAGGCTACCTGCTTGTAGATACCGCATTGCCGATGACGCTCAATATGTGTGCACTGGCAATCATGTCCTGGCTACTGATCCGTCCCTTGCGTCATCCCTAGAAGGCTTATGGCATACTGTGTCACCCGCAAATAAGAGGTTTAACAGTGAGCGCAGCTACAGACGTCACCCAGTTAATCGGTAACACCCCGCTGCTGCTGTTGCGCGAGGCATCGGCACGGACCGGCTGCAATATCTACGGCAAGGCGGAGTTTCTGAACCCGGGCGGATCGGTCAAGGATCGCACTGCACTGGGTATTATCCTGGACGCACAGAACCGCGGTTTGCTGGAGCCCGGCGGCACCATCGTGGAAGGCACCGCGGGCAACACCGGCATCGGGCTGACCCTGATTGCCAATGCCCTGGGCTATCGCAGTGTTGTGGTTATGCCAATGACCCAGAGTAAGGAAAAAATTGACACCCTTGAGCTGCTGGGCGCCGACCTACACCTGGTTCAAGCGACCTCCTATAGCGACGAGAACCACTACATTCATAGCGCCCGCCGCCTTGCAGAAAAACTCAACGGCAGCGAAGAACACGGTGCACTGTGGGCGCGGCAATTCGATAACCTGGCCAACAAGGAGATTCACGAGCGCACCACCGGAGAGGAAATCTGGCAGCAGTGCGACGGCAAAGTGGACGGGTTCGTCTGCGCGGTTGGCACCGGGGGCACGCTGGCAGGAGTATCCAATCGACTCAAGGAACACAACCCAGATGTCGCCATCGGCGTGGCCGACCCCATGGGTGCCTCACTTTACGAGTATTACACCACTGGCAATCTCAACGCCGAGGGGACGTCTATCGTCGAGGGGATCGGTATCAACCACATCACCGACAATCTGGCACAGGCGCAGGTAGATCACGCTTTTCAGATCAGTGATGAAGAAGCCCTGCCCTACGTCTTTGACCTGTTGCGGCAAGAAGGACTGTGTCTGGGCGGCTCCAGCGGCATCAATATCGCCGGGGCCGTGCGCCTGGCTAAAGAACTGGGCCCGGGCCACAACATCGTGACGATACTGTGTGACTACGGCAACCGGTATCAGAGCAAACTGTTCAATCCAGTGTTCCTGGCGAACAAGGGGCTACCGGTGCCGGAGTGGCTGGAGTTATAACAAGTGGGTGAAGAGGGCTGACGGACCTTTTACTGACCGGCGCGCTCTTTCTCAATCAGAAACTCGGCCACTTTCAGCATTTCAGCCTGGCCACCAGCAGTACGGGTGGTCACCCGATACTTGCCCGCAACCATCAGCTCCGGAGTACCTGAAATACGTGCGCCACGCGCTCGCGATGCGGCCTGACGCACCTGGCTGCCAACACCAAATGAGTTGAAGGTGTTACGGAAAGCCGCCTCATCCACGCCATTTTTCACAAACAGCGCCGCAATCTCGTCTTCGCTGCCCAGACGCTTACGCTCTACATTCATGGCTGCAAACAGAGCATCGTGCATCACGTCCAGAACACCAAGCGCCTGTGCGGTATAAAATGCCTGGGCATGAATTTCCATGGCCTTATTCCAAACAGCAGGAGAAGGCACAAAGTCGACATCTTCGGCCTTGGTTTTTTTCCACTGCTGAACGATGGGTTCAAAGCTGAAGCAATGACCGCAGCCATACCAGAAGAACTCCAATACCTCGATCTTGGCAGGATCGCGCGTGCGCTGAGCGGGGGACACAACCAGATAGTGGGTTCCCTCAACATAGGGGTCAGCGGCCTGAGTTACAGGTGACAGGGGCATAACCAGAAACAGGGCAAGTGCCAGCAACACACGCATCGTTTTCAACTCCGGTTTAGTACAGTCCGGCGATATAGCTCGCCACTGCATCAATTTCGTTGTCGCTCATACGAGCCGCCACATCGCGCATCATGCGGCCATCACCATCATTGGTGCGACCGGCAGGGTTTTCTTCCAGCGTGTTCTCAGAGCCGATGCGGAATGCGCGCAGGCTTGATGCGATATAGTCCGCATGCTGGCCTGCTAGAGAGGGGAAACCAGCTGGTCCGTTACCGTCACCGCGGGCACCGTGGCAGGCCGCACAGGCCGCTACGCCGGTTTTACTGTTACCGGCGCGGTAAATTTTCTGACCCAACTCCACCTTGTCGGGATCTGCCTGGCCGCCGGTAGGGGCCTGACTGGCATAAAAATCTGCAATGGCAGCCAGATCGTCAGCACTCATGTTGTCCAACTGGCCGATCATGGTGGGAATCGGGCGGGCTCCGCTCTGAATATCATTGAGCTGCTTCAACAGGTATTTTGCGTTCTGGCCGGCCAGCTTGGGAAAAGTCGCTGCTGCACTGTTGCCATCGGCGCCATGACAGGCAGCACAGACTGCCGTCATATCTTTCACATCCGCTGTCGAGGTGGTTACGAAGCCCAGAACCAGGGCCAGTGTCATAAGAATCTTGTTCATGTTGTTTCCAGTATTTGTGTCGGGGCGCGGCTCTTACTTGGCCTCGGCCATGTATTCAATCAGCGCCTTGAATTCGTCCGCGGAGCAGTCAAAACACATGCCCTTTGGCGGCATGGCACCCATGCCCTTATCGACGGACTCAACCAGTGCATCCATGCCCTTGGCCAGGCGGGATTCCCATTCCGCCGGCACACCGGTTTTGGGAGCACCCGCAGCACCTGCTGCATGACAGACCACACAGGTCTTGTTATAGCGGTCCGCTACCGGATCGGCATGCGCTGAGCCGACAATCGCCAGCGCCAGTGCAGCGCCCAGCATCAGTTTTTTCATCGTAGTCTTCCGAAGAGGGCAACCGGAGCGGTTACCCGAGCTCGCTGATCATAAAAGCTGTGGCATTATATACGACATACCAAGTAACAAAAAGCCAAGCAAATCAATGATCAAGCCCATGCTGGACAAGGTGAACTTCCGCGCCGCCGAATTTTTAACCAGCGCCTCCAAGTTACACCAGTGCCCGGCCGACGAAGGCTGGGAGGTCGCCTTTGCCGGCCGCTCCAATGCCGGCAAATCCAGCGCTATCAATACTCTCACCGGCAACCACAAGCTCGCGCGTACCTCAAAAACACCGGGGCGCACGCAGCTGCTTAATTTTTTCAGCCTGAGTGACAACCAGCGCCTGGTGGATTTACCTGGCTACGGCTACGCCAAGGTTCCCGAGGCCGTCAAACGGGAGTGGACCGAGCAACTGGAGGCTTATCTGGAGCAGCGTGAATCGCTGCGCGGCATGGTCATCATGATGGATGCCAGACGACCATTACAGGAGTTTGACCAGGTTATGGTGGACTGGGCAACCGCCGCCCATATGCCCGTGCACATTTTGCTAACCAAATCAGACAAGCTGAAAAAGGGCCCTGCCAACAATGCGCTGCTACAGACCCGAAAACGCCTGACGGAACACGAGGACCTGGTCAGTATTCAGTTATTTTCAGCGCTCAAAGGCACCGGGCTGAAAGAACTGGAGAGCACCCTCAATAGCTGGCTTACCGACACAAGCGTCTATGAGGACGAGGAAAGCTCCTAAGTCCACAAGGCTATCTCAGTCTTGATATGGCTTGTTAGTGCGCTTCGTCCCAGTTCATTCCCGCCCCTGCTTCGACCAGGAGCGGCACTTCCAGTTGAGCAGCATCAGACATTAACCCGCAAAGATGCTCGCTGACGGCTTCTACCTGACTATCTGCGACTTCCAAAACCAGTTCATCGTGAACCTGCATAATAATGCGGGCATCACTGCTGCTGGCCTGCAGCCAGGCATCCACCGACAACATGGCTTTCTTGATGATGTCCGCCGCGGTGCCTTGCATAGGCGCGTTAATCGCCGTTCGCTCCGCTGCCTGCGCCCGCATTTTGTTGCGGGCATTGATTTCCGGAAGGTACAGGCGACGACCAAACAGGGTTTCCACATAGCCCTGCTCCCTGGCCTTGTCACGGGTCGCATCCATGTAGTCCTGCACCCCGGGATAGCGCTCAAAGTACAGGTCCATATAGTCCTGGGCTTCATTGCGGCCCACCTGGATTTGCTTGGCCAGGCCAAAGGCTGACATACCGTAGATCAGGCCAAAATTAATGGCCTTGGCACGGCGACGCTGCTCATCAGACACGCTGTCGAGAGACACGCCAAATACTTCGGAGGCGGTAGCACGGTGCACATCGAGTCCTTCACGGAAGGCGCTTAACAAACCATCGTCGCCACTCAGGTGCGCCATGATGCGCAGTTCGATCTGGGAGTAGTCAGCGGCCAGGATGCGATAGCCCTCGGGGGCAATGAAAGCCTGACGAATGCGGCGACCTTCAGCTGTGCGAATCGGTATATTCTGCAAATTGGGGTCCGAGGAAGACAGGCGTCCAGTCGCAGTGACGGCCTGATGATACGAGGTGTGCACCCGACCGGTATCCGGGTCGATCATCTCAGGCAGCTTGTCAGTGTAGGTGGATTTCAGCTTGCTGAGGCTGCGGTATTCCAGAATCAGCTTGGGCAGCGGGTAATCCTGAGCCAGCTCCTGCAGCACCTCTTCAGCAGTGGACGGCGCGCCCTTGGGGGTCTTTTTGATGACCGGCAGCTCAAGCTTTTCAAAAAGGACCTCACCCAGCTGTTTGGGAGAACCGAGGTTAAACTCACCGTCAGCGAGTTGATAAACCTCCTGTTCCAACTCGGTCATGCGCTGGCCCAGTTCAAGGCTTTGGGTACCCAGAAGGTTGCGATCCAGCAAGGCGCCGTTGCGCTCAATCCGCGACATCACCGGCACCAGGGGCAGCTCAATGTCTTCGAAGATGCTGCTCAGACTGGGCTCCGCCTGCAGTTTCGGCCACAGCGCCTGATGCAGGCACAAAGTAATCTCGGCGTCCTCCGCCGCGTAGGGCGCTGCGTCTTCCACCTTGATCTGGTTGAACGTCAGCTGCTTGGCACCTTTGCCAGCAATGTCCTCAAAATGAATGGTGCTGCGGCCGAGGTACTTCAGGGCCAGGCTGTCCATATCATGGCGGGTTGCTGTGGAATCCAGCACATAGGATTCGAGCATGGTGTCATAGGCGATGCCCCGCAGCGTAATGCCGTGATTGGCGAGTACCGAGGCATCGTACTTGAGGTTTTGCCCGACTTTCGCCTGATCCGGATCCTCCAGCAACGGTTTCAGCTGCTCCAGTACCCAGTCCCGGTCCAGCTGTTCGGGCGCGCCCAGGTAGTCATGGGCCAGTGGCACGTAGGCGGCTTCACCCGGCTGTACTGCAAACGAAACCCCGACAACGCGGGCCTGCATGTAATCAAGGCTTGTGGTTTCGGTGTCAAAGGCGAACAGCTCCGCGTCCGTCAGCCGTTTCAGCCAGAACTCGAAGCTGGCTTTGTCGAGCACAGTGTCACACTGCAGCTCCGCGGTCTCAGGCGCGGCCACTTCCTCATCCGACAACAGCTCATCGATCCAGCTCTTGAACTCCAGCTGCTGAAACCAGTTGAGCAGGCTGTCTTTGTCCGGCTCACCATTGGTGAGCTGCTGGGGCGCCTGATCCAGCGCCACATCGGTCTTGATGGTCGCCAGTGTGTAGGACAGAAAAGCATTGTCCCGCTCTGCCGCCAGCTTCTCGCCCATTTTCTTGGCGCCGCGAAACTCCAGCTCAGCCACTTTGTCGAGCTGCTCATAAATGGCATCGAGGCCACCCAGTCCCTGCAACAGGGCCAGTGCTGTTTTTTCGCCAACACCCGGCACACCGGGAATGTTGTCGACCTTGTCGCCCATCAGGGCCAGAAAATCGATGATTAATTCAGGGCCGATGCCAAACTTGTCCACCACGCCCTGAGGGTCCATCACGGTCTCGGTCATGGTATTGACCAGGGTAACGTGCTCATTGACCAGCTGGGCCATGTCCTTGTCGCCGGTTGAGATCACTACAGGAATTTTGGCTGCGGTCGCCTGTGCGGCGAGCGTGCCAATCACATCGTCCGCTTCAACACCTTCCACACAGAGATAGGGCAGGCCCATGGCCTTAACAATCTCGTGAATGGGTTCAATCTGCTCGCGCAGGTCATCGGGCATCGGGGGGCGGTTGGCCTTGTACTCGGCAAACAAATCGTCGCGAAAGGTCTTGCCCTTGGCGTCGAAAACCACGGCAACCGGTGACTCAGGGTAATCCTTCAGCAGGCGCCTGATCATATTGATGACGCCTTTTACCGCTCCGGTAGCCTGACCTTTGGAATTGGTGAGCGGCGGTAGGGCGTGGTAAGCCCGGTAAACATAAGAAGAACCGTCAACCAGAACCAGCGGCGGTGTAGACATGATCAATCCCAGACTGCGCGAATGGACCGATATGTTACCTTAAGTTCGGCGAGATCCAGCGGTGCTTTAAAAAAGCCGTGGTAGTCGCCGCGGGGATTAATCAGCACCAGATTGGCACTGTGATCAACGAGGTAATTCTCATCCTGCCCGGGCACTTTCCTGAAAGGTGTATTGAGCGCCGTGGCAAATCGGTGCAACACCAGAAACTCACCGGTCACACCGACAAACTCAGGATTAAAATAAGGCACATAGGTAGCCAGCTGCTCCACGCCGTCACGGGCAGGGTCGACCGTCACCATCAGCACCCGGGTATCTTCCTGCTCGGGTAAGCCATCGAGCAGCGTCATGAACTGGCCCAGTTCAGACATGGTGGTCGGGCAGATATCCGGGCAATGGGTAAAGCCGAAAAAAACCAGCGTCCACTGCCCCTGCAGGGACTCCCGGGTAAAGGGCGCACCGGTATGGTCGACCAACTCGAACTCCGGCAACGCGCGCGGCGTCTCAAACATATAAGCGCCGTTGGCCTTGAGTTCAGCGGTCGTCATCACTCGCGGCATGGTGACTTTATTGATAAAGCCGGCCACCACCAGTGCAACCAGTATCAACATGCCAACAACGGTCAATTTGACGCCGCGAGCCTGTTTCGGGCTCAGCGGCGAGGTCGGTTCATAAGCCATTTACTGCACTCCCATGGGAAACAGGTAATGATCCAGCAACATCACTACAAACAGCGCCATCAGGTAGACAATGGAATACCGGAAGGTCTGCATGGGCGCGTCCTCATCCCAGTCAAACATCATCGCCAGCGACCAGTACAGGAAGCCACCCCCAAGAACGACAGCACCGAGCAGGTAAAGCGGGCCGGAAAGACGTGTGGCAAATGGCAGTAGGGTGATGGCAAACATAATCAGGGTGTACAACAGAATATGCAGCTTGGTGAACGCGACGCCATGAGTCACCGGCAACATGGGAATATCCACTGAGGCATATTCCTCCCGGCGATGAATGGCCAGGGCCCAGAAGTGAGGTGGCGTCCAGGCGAAGATGATCAATACCAGCAACAGACCATGCCCGTGAATCTCCCCGGTTACCGCGGTCCAGCCCAACAGGGGTGGCGCTGCACCGGCAAGGCCACCGATAACAATATTCTGCGGCGTCGCCCGCTTCAGGAACATGGTGTACACAAAGGCATAGCCGATCAGTGAGGCCATGGTTAACCAGGCCGTCATCGGGTTGATAAACACGTACAACATCAGCATACCCAGGCCGCCCAGCAAAGCGGCGAAGACAACCGCCCCGGTAGGGCTGACACGCCCCTGCGCCACTGGCCGATTGTGGGTACGGGCCATTTGTTCGTCGATGCGATTGTCCACCACATGGTTGATGGCCGCAGCCGCACCGGCACACAGGGCGATACCCGCATTACCGAGAATCAGCACATGCCAGGGCACCATGCCGGGTACCGCCATGAACATGCCAATGACTGCCGTGAGCAGCATCAACATCACAACCCTGGGCTTGGTCAGCTCATAATAATCGCGCCAGCTGGCGCCTTGCATGGTCGCTTCCATGCTAGCCCCCTGGCTCCGAGGTCAACAGGTAGTAGTTGAGCGTCACCACCGTCAGCAACAGAAAAGCCCCGACAGCGTTGTGGGAGACCGTCACAAACAGCGGGAAATGGAAAATGATATTGCTCAGTCCCAACACAAACTGCAGCACCAGCACACCACCGATAAACTGCCCCGTGCGCACCAGCTGTGCCACGCCACTGCGCAGCAGGCGCAGGCTCAGCAAGCCCACCACAAGCAGTGTCACGATAGCGCCAATGCGATGGGACATATGAATGGCAATGCGCGATTCATTGTCCATCTGCCCGCCGAGATAATTCGGCCCGACTTCCTGGGTCAGATTAAAGCCATTCGCGAAATCCATGTCCGGCCACCACTGGGCCTGACAGGTCGGCAGGTCAGGGCAGGCCACGGCAGCGTAGTTGGACGCGGTCCACCCGCCGAGGGCGATCTGGATGATGACCACGGCCAGTGCCGCAAGAGCCAGAGGTTTGAAGCGATCACGCCATTCACGAGCCAATTGCCAGCGGCGATTGTTCAGTCGCAGCGTCAGAAGCCACAACAAACTCAGGGTGGTGAAACCACCCAGCAAATGCGCTGTCACCACCTGCGGCCACAACTTCAGGGTCACCGTCCACATGCCGAACATGCCCTGCAAAATAACAAAGCCCAGCAGGAACAGGGGCAACTTCAGGGGCTGATCTTCACCCCGGTGACGCAATGCCAGGCCGACAATAGCGATACAAAATACGCCCAGACCTGTAGCGAGATAACGGTGCACCATCTCTGGCCAGGTTTTATCCAGTTCGACAGGTGCATCTGGATAGGCTTCATTGGCGCGAGCAATTTCCTCGGCGTCATTGGGCCACAAAATATGCCCATAACAGCCGGGCCAGTCGGGGCAACCCAGGCCAGCATCCACCAGGCGGGTGAACGCGCCGAGAACAATGACACCCACTGCAAAGACAGCCGCAAAGAGCGCCAGTTTGAAGCCGGGTTTACGGTTTTCCGGTGAATTAAACATTAGCCGTTACTGTTCTTGAGAAGGAATTTTAAGTCCGCCATCACGTCTTTGCCGTCAGTACCAGTAAGGTAAGACATCATGATCCAGCCGCGGGGGTCGACCAGGTAATAGGCGGGTTTTTCGCCGTCGACGGTATTCGCTTGAAGTACCTCATCCCAGCGGGACTGCGGAGTATACAGGTATTTGAGTTTGGGATGTTCAGATTGCAGCCCTTGTTCCAGTTCCGTCATGGCCGCTTTATCCGTGCCCAGGGCCGCCCGACTGATCCGCACACTATCTTTACCCATGGCGGTGCGAATCTGGCGAGTGTAGTACAGCGTTTGTTCACAATCTGAATCACAGGGCAGGCTCACGGGCACCAGAATTGTCCAGTCAGTGTTGTCCTGTGACGGCAGCGGTAAACCTAATTCCTCGACTGACCGCGGCGGATTTAACAGCTGTCCGTGATTAGCAGTACCCAACAGGTCAACAATATCAATGTCGCCTTGTTCGACATACAACCAAAGCCAGGTCGCCGCCAGAATCATGGTCACCGGTAAGCCGGCGATCATGAGCAATACCATACGCCCGTTGTTGGTGGGCTCGTTCATGTCTCAGATCTCCTGTTGTTACGCTGTCGCCACCAGCGCCAGAGGTTTGTACTGTGTGCCAGCCAGGCCAGAAACAGCGCTATCGCCATAGCAAACCACTGCACAGCATAGCCCTGGTGTTTTTCAGGACTGTTGTTCAACAGTGGCCAGTCCACCGCCAATGCAGCGGTGCTCTCGGGCTCAAGTCGCACGGTAAACGGGTACACCGGTTCTCCCAGCACTTGTTCCATCCAGGCGACGTCCAGACTCAATATCACCTGGGGCCATTGCGCCCGGCGTGTTTCATCCCCGAGACGGAAGGCCTCACCGGGTGGCACGTAAATACGGCCCAGTTGATCGCCGGCATCCGGCAGGGGCACGTCTGGTAATTGGCGGCGGCCAGGGTCACCGGCGATCCAGCCGCGGTTGACCAGCACCAGCAGCGGCTCATCACGCAGGCGCATGACGCTGATGACCTCGAAGCCATACTGTCCCTGCTGCATGCGGTTATCCAACAGGAAGTCACGACCTGGGAGAAACTCACCCTCCAGCAATACTTTGCGATGGGACAGGCTATCGGCACTGCCATCCAATGCCATCAGAGGCACCGCCGGCAATGCTTGCCGCTCGGCCCAATCCAGCGACAGCTGCTGTTTCTCCTCACCGCGCTGCAACTGCCAAAAACCCAGGCTGATGAACACGGGGATGAAAAGCAAAGCAAAAGCCGTGGTCCGCCAGTCAGCGCGCCAGTACAAATGGCTGTCATTAGCTGTGGGGGTAGTCATGCTCGGGTATACTCGGCCTCACTATCTGGGGAGTCCTATGTTACTGAAAATACTGATCGTGCTTCTGATACTGGCCCTACTGGCCAGCTTGTTCAGCGGCTTTTACTTCCTCATGGTTGACCAGGGCGACAAAACCAAGCGTCGCACAGTGAATTCACTGGGAGTGCGAGTCTCTCTCGCAGCAACCCTAATCGCTCTCATTGTCTACGGCGTAGCCACAGGCCAGATTCGTTCCCAGGCGCCCTGGGAAACGCCGCGTCCGGTTGCCGCAAACCCAGACACAGAAACGGCGCCACAAGGGGCGCCGTCTGAATCACGCGAACGCTGATTCCTTACAGGATATAAACAAACAGGAACAGCATCACCCAAACCACGTCAACGAAGTGCCAGTACCAACTGGAAGCTTCGAAGCCGAAGTGGTCATCGGCAGTGAAGTGATTACCGCGGATACTGCGCAGCCACTGCACCAGCAACATGGTCATACCCATGGCCACGTGGAAACCGTGGAAGCCCGTCAGCATAAAGAAAGTCGAGCCATAGATCCCTGAATCAAGCGTCAGGCCGAAGTGCTCGTAGGCTTCATAATATTCGTAGTACTGCAGGTACAGGAACACGCAGGCGAGTGCTACGGTAATACCGAGCCATACGTTGAACTTCTTGCGATCACCCGCCAGCAGGCCAAGGTGGGCGATGTGAACCGTCACGGATGATGAAATCAGGATAATAGTGTTCCACAGCGGCAGCCATTTGTACCAGGCACCGGCATCCGATACGGCCATGCTGGTGTGAGGGCTGGTAAAGGTCCCGTTGTTGGCAATCGCCTGCGCGCCCGCGCCACCCACTGCTTCCTGCGGTGTAGTCATCATCGGCCAGCTGTATTCAAAACCTTCCCACAGGCCTATCGCGGCAATGCCGGCACCGCCGTCACCCTCACCGGCCAACCAGGGACCGACCAGCACACGCACATAAAACAGTGCGCCGAAAAAGGCGAAGAAGAACATAACCTCAGAGAAGATGAACCAGAACATCCCCAGCACGTAGGACTTCTTGAGCTGAGCGCTATTCATGCCCGCGATGTTCTCTTTGATGGTGGCGCGGAACCACATGAACAGGGTGGCCACAAACCAGAAAAGACCGACGATAAAAATCGTCCAGGAATTGGTCTCTGCACCCGGCTCACCGAAAGTCATATCGTTGAGGATGCTGGCGGCACCGAAAATACTCAGCACCAGGCCGATGGTGGCGCTGATCGCCATGCCACTGGACTCTGGTACGTAATACTCTTCGTGTTCGGCTGGACTTTGAGTCGCCATTTTATTTCTCCGTTAGCGGGACGCTACTGCGTCCTTCTTGAGCATGTCAGTCACATCGAAAATCGTATAGGACAAGGTAATGGTGCCGATGTCTTTCGGCAGGTCCTGATCAACGATGAACTGTAACGGCATCTCTGCCGTTTTACCCCCGTCGAGTGGCTGCTGCTCAAAGCAGAAACACTCGGTTTTGTGAAAATACTCAGCAGCCCGCGAAGGCGAAACGCTGGGAATCGCTTGTGCAATCATAGAATCAGTCATGGGATTACGAGCCAGGAATACGGTGCTGTTGACCGCGCCAGGATGCACTTCCATGGATACGACACTGGGACCAAATTCCCAGGGCATATCGTCATTGTTAGATGCAATGAACTGAATCTTGATCTTGCGTGATTCGTCAACGGCTATCGTAGCAGCTTCGTAGCGACCGCCGGTTTTACCGTTAATGCCCAGTGCCTCGCACAGCACATCGTACAGCGGCACCATCACGACAAAAACAAACGCAAACATGGCAACCACCACCGTGGCAGATTTTGCCACGGTGATATAAATTGCTGTGTCGTTGCCTGCCACGGTTTAGCCCTTGAACTGGGGCGGAACCGAGAAGGTGTGGAAGGGTGCCGGCGTCGGTACCGTCCACTCAAGGCCTTCAGCGCCTTCCCAAACCTTGTCATCGCTGACCGGTTTGCCTGCTACGATGGTCGCGATCACGTTATACAGGAACAGGATCTGCGAACCGCCATAGATAAACGCACCGATCGACGACATCATGTTGAAGTCGGTGAACTGCAGTGCATAGTCCGGAATACGGCGAGGCATACCTGCCAGCCCCACAAAGTGTTGCGGGAAGAAGGTTATGTTGAAGCCGATGAACGAAATCCAGAAGTGGGCCTTACCCATGGTTTCGTTGTACATACGGCCACACCACTTCGGCAGCCAGTAGTACACCGCGGCGGTCATGGAGAACACCGCACCGGCAACCATCACGTAGTGGAAGTGGGCAACAACAAAGTAGCTGTCATGGTACTGGAAATCGTTCGGCGCAATGGACAGCATCAGACCGGTGAAGCCACCGATGGTGAACAAAACCACGAAGCCAATACAGAACAGCATGGGCGTTTCGAAGGTCATCGCTCCTCGCCACATCGTGGTAATCCAGTTGAACACCTTCACACCCGTCGGCACAGCAATCAGCATGGTCGCGTACATGAAAAACAACTCACCGGCGATGGGCATACCCACCGTATACATGTGGTGAGCCCACACGATAAACGACAGGAAGGCAATCGAAGCCGTGGCGTATACCATGGAGTCATAACCAAACAGCGGCTTGCGGGAGAACGCAGGAATAATCTGCGAGACCACGCCGAAGGCCGGCAGGATGATGATGTATACCTCGGGGTGACCAAAGAACCAGAACACGTGCTGGAACAGAACCGGGTCGCCGCCACCAGCAGCTGAGAAGAAGCTGGTGCCAAAGTGGATATCCATGAGCATCATGGTTACTGCGCCCGCCAATACCGGCATCACCGCAATCAGCAGATAGGCAGTGATGAACCAGGTCCATACGAACAGGGGCATCTTCATCCAGGTCATGCCGGGGGCCCGCAGGTTCCAGACGGTCGCCACGATATTGATCGAGCCCATGATCGAAGACAGACCCAGAATGTGCACACCAAAGATGAAGAAAGTGACTGACGGCGGCGCGTAGGTCGTCGACAGAGGCGCATAGAAAGTCCAGCCAAAGGCGGGGCCGCCACCTTCCATAAACAGAGTGGATGCCAGCAGCAGGAATGCCGGCGGCAAAATCCAGAAGCTCCAGTTATTCATGCGCGGCAAGGCCATGTCTGGGGCCCCGATCATCATCGGGATCATCCAGTTGGCGAGGCCCACGAAGGCCGGCATGATGGCACCGAACACCATCACCAGCCCGTGCATGGTGGTCATCTGGTTGAAGAACGCAGGGTCAACCAGCTGCATACCCGGCTGGAACAGCTCGGCGCGAATAATCATGGCAAAGCTGCCGCCGAGGATAAACATGGCGAAGCTGAACCAGAGGTACATAGTACCGATGTCTTTGTGGTTGGTTGCGAATAACCAACGCTTTAGGCCCTTGGCTGGCCCGTGATGATGATCTCCCATAATCAGAGCCCTCCCTTAAGAACCTTTTTTGTAGTTGTAAACGTCAACTGGTTGCACCATGTCACCCATGTTGTTGCCAAAGGCGTTGCGCTGGAATGTAATCACAGCCGCCATATCCACATCGTTAAGCTGGCCACCGAAGGCCTGCATTGCTGTACCCGGCACGCCATTCACACCGACGTCCAGGTGCCCGTCGAGTTCACCGGTTGCGATTGGGCTGGCAGCAATCGCCGTGCCCACACCACCTTCACCGGCCGCACCGTGACAGGCGAGACAGTTGCGGTTGTAAACTTCCTCGCCACGAGCAACCAGCTCGTCCAGGCTGAAAGTCTGGGCCATCAGTTCAGCGATTTCCGCCGCTTCTTTCTGCTTGCCGCCCAGCCACTCACTGTATTCCTCTTCGCTGACCACGCGTACCACGATCGGCATAAAGCCGTGGTCCTTGCCGCACAACTCGGCACATTGTCCGCGATAAATACCTTCTTTTTCAGCCTTGAACCAGGTTTCGTTCACAAAACCGGGAATAGCATCTTTCTTCACCGCCAGTTCGGGCACCCACCAGGCGTGAATCACGTCGTTAGCAGTAATCAGCAGGCGAACCTTCTTGTTCACCGGCACAACCACAGCTTCATCAACCTCCAGCAGGTAGTGCTCGCCCTTGGCTTCCGCGTTATAAATTTCATCCTGGCTGGTACGCAGGTTACTGAAATAGCTGACGTTCTGGCCGTCGTCCTGCAGGTACTCGTACTTCCACTTCCACTGATAACCAGTCACAACAATATCCATGTCGGCATCGCTGGTGTCGTAAATCTCGATCAGGGTAGAGGTGGCCGGTACGGCCATGAACAGGAGAATGAAGAAGGGAACTACCGTCCAGGCAATTTCCACCTTGGTGCTCTCGTGGAACTGCGACGGGGTGACACCACGTGACTTGCGGTGAGCCCAGATGGAGTAAAACATGACTCCAAATACCAGCACTCCGATCACCACACAGATCCAGAAGATCAGCATGTGCAGATCGTAGATGGTGGCGCCGAGTTCGGTGACGCCGACCGGCATATTGACTTGATTGACCTTGGAGTCATCAGCCCAGGCAAAACCGGCGGCAGTAGCCAGCATTGCAAGCACAGGACCAAGCGCCAGGCTCTTCAGCCATTTCGCTTTAGAACTCATTCCCGGTGTCTCCATTCTTCATAAACCTATAATTTTTACCCCCCACCGGAACCCACGGTTCCAGCGACCCCAATGCCTGGCAACACTGTCGCCAGTAACAGGGAAGTTTAGTTGATTCTTGCAGCGTTGATGTTACAACTGGACGCAGCCCGGAGGCCTGCTGCCCTCGCTCGTCGGGTTACCACGTGACGCGGGGTGCGACAAAACGCCGCGATTATACAGAAAACCAGCACAAAGACCAGCTTACGGGCTGTTAAAGTTACCTTCCCTAAGTTACTGATTATAACAATATTTAGACGCTTGAAATTGACACAGGACAAGCACAGGCCAGTTGCAGCAGATCCTGCAAGCCCGGCATTGCAAGCGCGGGTGTGGGCGATTGCCTGGCCTGCAATTCTGTCCAACGTTTCTATCCCCCTGCTGGGACTGGTAGACGCCGCCATACTCGGGCTTCTCGAAAGCCCGGTCTATCTGGGCGCAGTCGCGATCGGAGCCAGTATCCTGTCCTTCCTGTACTGGGGATTCAGCTTCCTGCGCATGGGCACGACCGGACTGGTAGCGCGCGCCTATGGGGCCCGGGACGAGCACAAGCAGCGGCTGATCCTGGTTCAATCCATAGTGCTGGCGCTGGTGCTGGCACTGCTGGTCGTGGCCCTGCATCGCCTTTGGTTAGGTCTGGGCCTGGCATTAATGGACCCGGGACCCGAGTTACAGCCACTGGCGCAAAGCTACGCCTACATTCGCATCTACAGTGCACCAGCGGTGCTGGTCACTTACGCCATTGTCGGCTGCTTTATCGGCCGCCAGAACACGCGCTGGCCCATGGTCATTGTGCTCAGCACCAATCTCATTAACATCGCCCTGGATTTCCTGTTCATTATTGGTCTGGATATGAGTAGCGACGGTGCCGCCCTGGCCACGGTGGTGTCAGAATACTTTGGCTGCGCGCTGGCGTTGTTCGCGCTGTCCCGGAACCTGCAGCTGAGGGGTGATCCGGCGCTTTATCGGGCGTTGCGGGACCTGGCCGCCTACCGCGGTCTGCTGCGTAGCAACCGCCATCTTTTTGTTCGCACCACATGCCTGCTGTTCAGTTTCGCTTTCTTCACCGCCCAAAGTGCAGCACTCGGCACGGACATGCTGGCGGCTAACAGCATCATGCTGAACCTGCTGCTGTTTGCAGCCTATGCCATGGATGGCTTTGCCTTCGCCGTGGAAGCGCTCACCGGTGAGGCCATCGGAGCTGGCCGGCTGGACAACTTTTACCGGGCTGTCGCAGCCTGCAGTGTCTGGTGCGCTGGTGTGGCTTTTGCCACCAGTGGTCTGTTTATGCTTGGCGAGCCGTTACTGTTCCCGCTATTTACAAACCACGGCGGCGTATTGGCGACGCTCACCACCTACCAGGCCTGGCTGGTGGCTCTGCCACTGGTGGCTGCTGCTTCGTACCTGCTGGATGGCATCTTCATCGGCACAGCAACAACCCGGCCAATGATGATCACCATGCTGTTCAGCGCATTTGTCGTTTACCTTCCCTCTTATTACCTTCTCGCTGCTGCCGGCTGGGGTAACCACGGGCTGTGGCTGGCTTTCCTGCTGTTCAACGGCACCCGCGGTCTCAGCCTTGGGGCCTGGTACGCCTGGTATGTCTATCGTCAACGCTGGCTGGAGGTATAAACCCGCTCGCGAAAACCACAGTGTGTACTAGCCTTAACAGTCCGCAACATCAATCCGCGGCAGCGCGGAGCAGGGGCGGTTATGCAGACGGGGAAAGTCAGGGACATCATTGCCGGCGCGGTGGCCAGGGAACTCGCCGATGGTTTGCTGCGCCAGCGTTTTGAACTGGAGCTGGACAATCTGTGCACCTGTCTGGTGTTGCCGAAAAAGGACCCGGCGGGACAACTGTTGCAATTCGTGCAAAGGTATATTGAGCACGTGCCAGATTTCCTGGACGCCATCCACAAGGCCTGTGAAAACACCGACTCCTGGGCGTACGTGGCGCCCTTTTTGAATATCGCTGAAGACCTTTTCCTGATGCCTCCACCCCAGTTAGCGGCCGAGGAAGGGCTGCAAATATTGATGGATGAGGCCTACCTGGCCCAGCGACTGTTTGAGGAGGTAAATGATCGGCACCTCGCCTACGTCGGTGTGGCACTGTTACCGCTGGATATGACGCGCGCCAATATCATCGTCCACCACCTGGTCGGCGACGGTCTCGCCAATCAACTGGATCTGTTGGTGCAAAACACGGTAGCGCGATTACTGGATCGGGAATTGTTGCTGCGACGGGCTACAAGCCTGGCCAACGCTGCACCGCGGGCAGCCGATTTACCCTGCCTCAGTCGCAATCAGCAGATTGATATCCGCCTCGGCTCGTCACTGGGCATTTAGTCCTCGTCTGAGGGATTAACCAGGGTGACCGCTTCTGCGGGCGTCTCGGTCAGGCGTGCCGCCGGGCGCGTCACCCGGGTTGCCAGTTCGGTGGCATCAGGTGCAGGGGGCCGCTCTTCAGAAAAGTCGCAACGCACGCATTCACGCAAGTCGGTCTCTGTATCCACCACCAGTTTGTCCTGCTCGCCACAGCGCGGACAGACCGCACCGGCAATAAATCGTCGAGTCATGGGCTCTGGCTCTCCATTTGTTCCCGGATTTCAGCAATCACGGGGCCGGTCTGAGGGCGCTGGCGCCGCCATAAATAAAAGCTTTCAGCGGCCTGCTCCACCAGCATACCCAAACCATCAGCCACTGCCCAAGCAGCTTGCTGGGCTGCCCAGCGCATAAATACCGTGGGCTCAGCACCGTACATCATGTCATAGCAGCAGCTGCGCTCATTCAGGCAACTGGCCGGCAGGGGCGGTAAGTCCCCGGCCAGGCTGGCGGCGGTGGCATTGATTAATACATCAAACTGCCGGGCCTCCAAAAGCTCAAAACCACCGCCGTGAACAGTGCCGAGGTCAGTGAAGCTTTGTGCCAGTGTCCGGGCCTTCGACGCAGTGCGATTCACAACAAACAATTCACTGGGTCGTTCGCGCAGCAGGGGCTCAAGGACACCTCGGGCTGCACCGCCGGCGCCGATCAGCAGCACTTTCTGGCCACCAATGTTCCAGCCGAGGTTGGCGACCATATCCCTCACCAGGCCAATACCATCGGTGTTATCGCCCTCTATGGAACCATCATCGTTGTGAATCAACGTGTTAACCGCACCAGCGCGCTCTGCCCTCGCACTTAAAAGGGTGGCAAACGCAAAAGCCTCACCCTTGTAGGGGACAGTGATATTCAGGCCACGCCCACCGCCCGCAAAAAAATCAGATGCGGCGCGCTCAAAATCACCTTCTTTCACCTGAACTGCTCGATACTGCAAGTCCTGCTCGGTCTGACGCGCAAAAGCTGCGTGAATGAGGGGCGACTTACTGTGACGCACCGGGTTACCAAATACCGCGTAACGATCCATCAGCGAATGCCCGACTCCGACAGCCAGTCGCGACCGGTTAGGAAGTAGTCCGTCAGCCGTGCCTCCTCACTGCCCAGCTCAGGCTGGTAATCGTATTCCCATCGCACCAGTGGCGGCAGCGACATGAGGATGGACTCGGTGCGTCCGTCAGACTGCAAGCCGAACAGAGTGCCGCGGTCATAGACCAGGTTAAATTCCACATAACGCCCGCGGCGGTAGAGCTGGAATTCGCGCTCACGTTCTGCGAAAGCCATATCGCGGCGCCGCTCCAAAATTGGCAGGTAAGCGGGCAGGTAGGAATCTCCTACGGCCTGCACAAAATTGAAGGTGGTTTCAAAGCCCCACTCATTCAGGTCATCAAAGAATAATCCACCGACACCACGGGGCTCACCGCGGTGCTTGAGGTAAAAGTAGTCATCACACCACTGCTTGAAGCGCGGATAAACATCTTCACCAAAGGGCGCGCAGGCTGCCGCCGCGGTATCGTGCCAGTGACGACAATCCTCTTCGAAACCATAGTAAGGGGTCAGGTCATAACCACCCCCAAACCACCACACCGGTTCTTCCCCGGGCGCTTCGGCAATAAACAGTCGTACATTCGCATGGCTGGTCGGACAGTAGGGATTCTTGGGGTGTATCACCAGCGATACACCCATGGCCTCAAAGCTGCGATTGGCCAACTCCGGGCGCTGGGCGGAGGCGGAGGGCGGCAGCGAATCTCCACGCACATGGGAGAAATTGACACCGGCCTTTTCCAATAGTGCTCCCTCGCCGAGCACTCGCGAGCGACCACCCCCGCCGCCCGGGCGCTCCCACTGGTCGGTGCGAAAATCTGCCTCGCCATCTACAGCTGACAGAGCGGCGCATATCTGCTCCTGCAGATCGAGGAAGTACGCT
The DNA here is from genome assembly GCA_963921335.3 of Halieaceae bacterium. Classification (GTDB taxonomy): domain Bacteria; phylum Pseudomonadota; class Gammaproteobacteria; order Pseudomonadales; family Halieaceae; genus CAWUFC02. The sequence goes on from CAWUFC020000001.1 coordinate 443,219, forward strand.
TTGACCTGTTCAGTTTGATGTGCAGCCATTGTCGTGCTCCAGGGGGCTTAACCCGCTCGTATTTCTTCGCCGGTCACCAGATCGCGAATTCGGCTCGGCGCCGCAGCGCCGCCCAGCGGGCCCGGCAGGATAAAGTCGAGTCGATCGCCAAAATAGCGCTGCACCTGTGCCATTTCCAGGGCGGGTGCTTCTCCGGCGGTATTGGCAGAGGTGGATACCAGTGGTCCGCCCGCAGCCTCACACAGCGAAATGACCGGCGGATGGGCGGTAATGCGCAGGGCAATACTGTCAAATCTGCCGCATAGCCATTCTGGCACGCGTCCGTGATGGGGCACCAGCCAGGTATTGGGGCCGGGCCAGGTCTGCTTCAACTGCTGCATCTGCTCAGCTGACAAGCCCTGCAATAGGAAATCGAGCTGTTGCCAATCGCCTGCTATCAAAATCAGGCCCTTGTCCCGCGGCCGCTGCTTGAGTTCAAGCAAACGCTCTACGGCAGCTTCACTGAAGGGGTCACATCCAACACCCCAAACCGCCTCAGTAGGGTAGGCAATCACGCCTCCCCGTGCGACCGCCTCAGCGGCCAGGCGCAGCTGTTCTTCCAAGGCTGGCTCAGCCGGCCAGCTTGGCCTGCAAAGCTGCGTCTTTCTCCTGGACAGCACGACTGTTGTCAGCACGTTCATCGCGCAGGCGTGCGGCCAGGTCAGCGTCGGCAGTGGCGAGGATCTGAGCAGCCAGATAAGCCGCATTTTTAGCGCCAGCCTTGCCGATTGCCACCGTAGCTACCGGGATACCCGCGGGCATCTGCACGGTGGACAGCAACGCATCCAGGCCGTCCATAGAGGCAGCCAGCGGAACGCCAATCACCGGCTTCACCGTGTTTGCTGATACTGCGCCTGCAAGATGCGCTGCCATGCCAGCAGCACAGATAAAGGCACCACAGCCACGGGCATCGGCATCTTTCACATAGGCATGAGTGATATCCGGAGTACGGTGGGCAGAGGACACTTTCGCCTCAAAAGGAATGCCCAGTTTTTCAAGGATTTTGAACGACTCCTCCATCACTGGCAGGTCGGAATCTGATCCCATCAAAATTGCCACAAAGGTCTGGCTCATGCTGTGTCTCCAAGGTCGGTTGCCCCAATCAAAGGATTGGGATCAAAGGTCTTTCAGGAAAGCGCGAAATTTACCCGCAGCGCCCTCTCTTGGCAAGTTAATCCGCTGAATGATAAGCGGCTTAGAGCCGCTGATAATAACCACCGCGCAGCGCTATAAGGCCTCTTGACCGCAACTCGGTCAAAGCCAGCTGCAAGCCCGCCGTATCCAGCCGGCCTGCAGAAAGCAGCTGATCCGGCAAGACCGGACCATCGCCCATTTGCTGCAGCAACATCTGAAGCTCGGGATCCAAAACAGCATCGGACGCAGGGCTATCAATTGCAACAGCCTGGCTTTCGACCATGTGCCCCAGCTCTGCCAACACATGATCCGGCTCCGCGACCAGACAGGCCCCTTGTCTCAGCAAATGGTTGCACCCTTCCCCCTGAGGGTACTGCGGAGCATGGGGTATCGCAAACACCTCGCGATTTTGTTCAAGCGCCAATCGGGCGGTGATCATCGACCCTGAACGCAGGGCCGCTTCAACCACCAACACCCCGAGACACAAACCACTGACAATTCGATTGCGCTGGGGGAAGCGAGCAGCGGCAGGCGCGGTACCAGGCAGGTTCTCACTCAGCAGGCTGCCTCGTTCAGCAATGGTTTGGGCCAACATTCGATGCTGCCGGGGATAAATCAGGTCAATACCCGTTGCCATCACTGCAGCGGTATAACCACCCGTATCAAGGCTCGCGTTATGGACGGCGCCATCAATGCCCAGGGCCAGACCACTGCAAAGACCGAGCCCCGCCTTGGATAAATGCTTGGCAAATACCCGCGCCAGATGTTCCCCGGTCAGACTGGCCTTGCGACTCCCCACGATCGCTAGCATCGGCATCGACAAGCGGGCCAGGTCACCACGCACGTACAACAGTGGGGGTGGATCGGCTATCTCGAGTAACCGCGACGGATACCGGGGGTCAGGCATGGGCAGCAACTGAACATCCTGTGCCTGCAGTGTTTCGCAGCTACGTTCGTAGTCGCGTTCGAGGTGCATCATGCGCTGACTGGCTGCTCGCAGTTGGTCAGCACCAGCACCCGCCCCCAGCCATGCACGAGCCGATGCGCCGAGCCAAAATCCAGGCTCAGCGCGCTTTTTGATCAGCTTGAGAAATAATCTGTTATCGCCGGCCAGCAGCAGGTGCAGGCGCAGCCAATCGCAGGTAGTTGTGGCATGCATTGATCATCCTTGATCCCTGGCCGCCGGTTGTCGTGTTATGGGAGGCTGACGCGATCCCCCACCACCAACGGCCTGTTCGCCCTCAGTACTATACCGTAGCTCATTTTTTCGAAGGTGCGAAAAATCATCATCAGGCCAGCGCGTACATCAGGCATTTGCAGTCGTTCGTTGGCAACATCATCGCGCACCATTTCACCGGTCTGGAAAATCGCCAGGACATGGCCGGCATCCAATCCCTCACGCTCGCCTTTGTTCAAGACGACAATGTCGAGGATGCCTATCTGGGTAACACCGCCATCCACCGCGATCATATGCGCTTCAATATTATGGCCCGGACGTCGAGGGATAAATGAGGCAGAAATTTCCCGAGCCTCGTTTGGAATCAGACGATCACCATTGCGTACTTCTTCAGTGACCCTGGTAACCTCCAGATGTGATATGTCTCCATCGTGGCGCACCAACAATGTCGCGCTACCGATATCCTGGGCCTGCAGGCCCAAGTTTTCCTTGGTAAATGGATCGGCATATATTTCACCCTTGCGATAAATACCATAACCCTGTTCTTCCTCCGGCAGTACGCCGCGAGCGTAAAACAAATCACCTGCCGCACTTAGCAGATGGCGCTGGGCTCCAGCAACCACATAGGGTGCCGTGGCCAATTGTTCAGGGCTTATGATGCGGTGACCGCTGAGCCAGGCACCGATTTGTTCCAACTGAATCACCGGAATCGCGGTATCCAGGGGTTCAACACGCATGTTCGGGCTCAACTTGACTGTGCGAGAGCCAGCTCCGCGGCGCACCCTTAACCGTGGCTGCCCCTCAACATAAACAAGGTAAAGCTGGTCACCAGGGTATATGAGATGAGGATTATCCAGCTGGAGATTAATCTCCCAAATTTCCTGCCATTCCCAAGGATCACGCAAATACATACCCGCAATATCCCAGAGGGTGTCGCCATCTTTAACGGTATAAACCTGCGGAGGGTTATCAGTGAGGACCACCTCGTCCGCCCGGCTCCAAAAGGCCAGCAATAACAGGCTCAGCGTCACTAATAGTCTTGTCATAATTATTCCCCTGGCCCCGCACCACCTGTGGGCACGGCTAGCAGCCTGCCTGTATAATATAGGGCAGTTTGCGGCCGCTCAAATCGGCAAGCAAGTAATTATCACCACTTGAACTACCCATCGGCACTGACCTTATGGCCCTGTTGGACATTCTTGAATTCCCAGATCCGCGCTTACGCACCAAAGCCAAGCCTGTTGAAGAAGTAACACCAGAGCTGCATCAGCTCATCGACGACATGTTTGAAACCATGTACGAAGCGCCAGGAATCGGGCTTGCTGCGACTCAGGTGAATGTGCACAAACGGCTACTGGTGATTGATATTTCGGAAGGTCGGGAACAGCCGCTGGTATTTATAAACCCGGAAGTAACCGTGCTGAATGATGAGCTCGGTGAATATGACGAAGGCTGCCTTTCAGTGCCGGGCTTTTACGAAACCGTCACCCGCCCGCAGCATGTTGAAATCCACGCCCTGGATCGCGATGGCAAGCCTTTTACCATGGAGGCGCAAGGCCTGCTGGCAATTTGTATTCAGCACGAAATTGATCATTTGGATGGCAAGTTGTTTGTCGACTACCTGTCGTCGTTAAAACGCGGCCGTATTCGCAAAAAACTCGAAAAGCAGCACAAGCTGCAGGCCTAACCCGGTGTCTTCCGCCCTCAAACTGGCCTTTGCCGGCACGCCTGATTTCGCCGCAGCACACCTGAAGGCATTGCTAAGTTCACAGCATGAGCTGGTGGCAGTCTACACGCAGCCGGACCGCCGTGCAGGGCGTGGCAAAAAATTAGTGCCGAGCCCGGTGAAAACCCTAGCGGAGTCCGAAGCCGTGCCGGTATTGCAACCGGCCAGCCTCAAGGATGCCGATGCGCAGAAGGAAATGGCTGCACTGGGAGTGGATGCACTGGTAGTCGTGGCCTACGGGCTGATATTGCCCCAGTCGGTGCTTGATATACCCCGCTTCGGCTGTCTCAATGTCCACGGCTCACTATTGCCAGACTGGCGTGGAGCTGCCCCGATTCAACGCGCGATTGAAGCGGGTGACACAGAGAGCGGGGTCACCATTATGCAAATGGATGCTGGCCTCGATACCGGTCCCATGTTGGCAAAGGCGCATTGCACCATCGAAAACGGCTACAGCGCAGGCGATTTACATGACCGTCTGCTGGAGCTGGGTCCGCCGCTGCTGGTCGATGTGCTCGACGATCTGGCCACCTATCTCGACCGGGCGCAGGCACAGGAAGGCAAGGCCAGCTACGCTCACAAAATAGAGCGCAACGATGCCCAACTGGATTGGCAATTGCCGGCGCAATTGCTGCAGCAGAAAGTACTGGCCTTTAACCCAGTACCGGGGGCCTGGACCACTCTGGAGGGTGATTCCTTGAAGATCTGGCAGGCCACGGCTGCAGAGGGCGACGGCAAACCGGGAGAGATTATCCGGGCCGATAGTGAGGGCCTGGTGGTGGCGAGCGGCAAGGGCGCGCTGCAAATCACCACCCTGCAAATACCCGGCGGTCGGGCCATAGCTGTAGCGGACCTGCTCAATGCGCGCCGTGAGGCATTCGGCATAGGCGTTATACTCGGTGGCTGATTCATCGGCCCGAATCAGGGCACGTGCCGCCCAGAGCGTCGCTGCAGTATTCAGTGACGGCCAGTCACTCCGCGAAGGTATTAATGACCGAGGCATAGAAGAGCCCAAGGATCGCGCCCTGTTGCGACAGCTGGTTTACGGCTGCCTGCGCCACTATGACCAATTGGACGGGCTGCTGAATCCGCTGTTGCGAAAGCCCCTGAAACAGAAGGATGCGGATATTCGAGCGTTGATGCTGGTGGGCATATACCAGCTGCGGGAATTGCGCACACCGGATCACGCCGCTCTGGCCACCACAGTGGAAGCCACCAGGGTGCTGAAAAAACCCTGGGCAACTGGCCTGGTCAACGGGGTATTACGCAACTACCAACGTCGCTCTGAGCAGTTAGAGTCACAGCTGTCGCCGGCCCAACAGGCCAGCCACCCACAATGGCTGTATCAGGCTTTTCAGGCGGCATGGCCCGATCAGTTGGCCCAAATACTGACCGTGAATAACTCGCAACCGCCGATGACCTTGCGTGTGAACCAGCAGGCCATAGACCGAGAGCGCTATCTTGAGCAACTCTGTGCAGCCGGGATAGAGGCCACACCAGGGAAACTGGCGAACAGCGCGTTGACGCTGCAAAAACCTATGGATGTGGCACAGCTACCGGGCTTCATTGAAGGACTGGTCAGTGTGCAGGATGAATCAGCCCAGTTGGCGGCGCCACTGTTATCACCGGCCGCCGGCGAGCGCGTGCTAGACGCCTGCGCGGCACCTGGAGGCAAAACCTGCCACCTGCTGGAACAACAACCGGATTTGTTGGAATTAGTTGCCAGCGACGTGGACCCGCAGCGACTGGAAAGGGTGGAAGAAAACCTCGAACGGCTGGGCTTGCAGGCACAAGTGGTCTGCGCTGACGGCCAGGCCCCGGGGGAAGAACTGGCGGGTGAGTTCGACAGAATCCTGATCGACGCCCCTTGCTCCGGCAGCGGTGTGATTCGCCGTCATCCCGATATCAAGCTGCTACGCAGGGATTCTGATATTCAAGAACTGGCAGCGATTCAATTGCAGCTGCTGACGTCGCTATGGCAAAGATTAAAAATCGGCGGCCAGTTGCTGTATGTCACCTGCTCCATCCTGCCGCAAGAGAACGCCGAGGTCGTCCGCAGTTTTCTGCAACAATCGACGGACGCAACCATTGTGCCCTCAACGCTGCCGGGCGCCCAGGACTGCGAACCAGGCGTGCAATTGCTGCCGGAACAAAACGGCGGTGACGGCCTGTACTTCTGCCTGCTACAGAAACTGTGAATAGTGGCAGTCGGCTTACAATCGGCTTCTGATTAAACTATTGTTTGCTCAAAAGCGGCGGCAAAGACCGGCAGTAGCATGAAGATCATTATCCTGGGGGCTGGCCAGGTAGGCGGCACCCTCGCCGAACATCTGGCTATCGAGCAGAACGACATCACCGTTGTCGATGACAACGCAGAGAAGCTGCGCCTGCTACAAGACCGGCTCGACATCCGCACGGTCACTGGCCACGCCTCACATCCCAGTACGATTTTTCGCGCCGGGGCCGATGACGCAGACATGCTGATTGCGGTCACCAGCAGCGACGAAATCAACATGATGGCCTGCCAGATTGCACACACTCTGTTCCACACCCCCACCAAGATTTCCCGGGTACGCTCGCCCAATTACCTGTCGCGTCCCGAGCTATTCACAGCCGACCACGTGCCCATTGATGTACTGATAAGCCCGGAACAACTGGTTACCAACAGTATCCGCGAGCTCATCGCCAACCCGGGCGCCCTGCAGGTGCTGGATTTCGCCGACGGTTTGGTGCAGCTGGTAGCGGTAAAGGCTTACTACGGCGGACCCATTGTCGGGCAGGAGCTACAAGAAATCCGCTCACACATGCCCGATGTGGATACCCGCATTGCCGCCATCTTCAGGCGCGGGCAGCCAATCATTCCTGAAGCCACCACCATCGTCGAAGCAGATGACGAAGTGTTTTTCATCGCCGCTAAGAAAAATATTCGCGCCGTTATGGCCGAGCTTCGCAAGCTGGACAACCCCTACAAACGAGTGATGATCGCGGGTGGCGGCAATATCGGCTCGCGATTGGCTGCTGCCATCGAAGGCGACTATCAGACCAAGGTTATTGAGCGCTCTTACAGCCGTTGCCGGGAGCTTTCCGAGCAACTCAAGCACGCCATCGTTTTGAACGGCTCAGCATCAGACACTGAACTTTTGACTGGGGAGAATATCGACAAAACTGACGTGTTCTGTGCACTGACCAATAATGATGAGGTCAATATCATGATCGCGATGCTGGCCAAGCGCATGGGCGCGCGCAAGGTCATCACACTGATTGCAAACCCCGCCTATGCCGATCTGCTGCAGGGGGATGAAATTGATATCGCCCTGTCACCGCAGCAGATAACGATCGGCAGCCTGCTGACACACGTGCGCAGGGGAGACATCTCCAACGTCCACTCACTGCGCCGGGGCGCAGCCGAAGCGATCGAGGTGACAGCCCATGGTGACGCCAGCTCTTCAAAGGTAGTGGGGCGTCGGCTGGACGAGATCGACCTGCCTGACGGTGTCACCATCGGTGCTGTAGTGCGGGGCGATGAGGTGTTAATCGCACATCGGCATATCGTTGTTGAGAATGACGATCACGTGATTTTGTTTCTCGTCGACAAAAACCAGATTGGCGCGGTGGAACGTTTGTTCCAGGTCGGATTTAGTTTCTTTTAGTCAGCTCATGCACCTATCTATTACCTTTCGAATCCTGGGCGTCCTCTTGATGTTGTTCAGCCTGACGCTCCTCGCGCCGCTGATAACTGCGATACTTGTCGACGATGGGATGGTGGTCGGTTTTTTGTTTGCGCTACTGATTACTTTTGTCAGTGGCTTTATATTTTGGCTGCCAAACCGCAGGGTCAATCATGAGCTGCGAACTCGCGACGGGTTTATGATCACCTCTGCATTCTGGACGGTTCTGGGCCTGTTTGGCGCACTGCCGTTTGCCTTGCCCGCTGGTGCCGGCCTATCTGCTACCGATGCTATTTTTGAATCCATATCCGGCCTTACTACAACAGGGGCCACTGTCATCACCGGTCTCGACACCCTGCCCACCTCACTGCTGTTATACCGACAACAACTCCAGTGGTTGGGAGGCATTGGTATTATCGTGGTTGCCGTGGCGATTCTACCGATGCTGGGTATCGGCGGTATGCAGCTTTACCAGGCTGAGTCACCGGGACCATCCAAAGACAGCAAACTGACACCTCGTATCACTGAAACGGCCAAGGCTCTGTTTCTTGTGTATGTGTTACTCACCACGGTTTGTGGTCTCAGCTACTGGGCAGCCGGAATGACGCCATTCGATGCGCTCTGTCATGCCTTTTCTACCGTGGCCATTGGCGGATTTTCTACCCACGATGCCAGTATGGGCTATTTCGACAGCCCGCTCATTCTGATGATTTGCAGCCTGTTTATGTTTATTTCAGCCATCAACTTTGGCCTGCATTTTACCGCCTGGCGCCGCCGCACCGCCGAGCCCTACTGGCGCGATTCCGAGACCGGATTTTTCGCTGGGGTACTGGCGGTTTGCGTGGCCATTACCTGCGCCATGCTCTATGCCACCGGCACATTCGATGCGTCAGGTAGTGTAATTCATGGCGTCTTCCAGGCCATTTCGATTACCACCACTACTGGTTTTGCAACCACCGACTTTGCCCGCTGGCCCAGTTTCCTCCCGCTCATGCTGTTGATGTTTTCTTTTATGGGGGGTTGTGTCGGATCTACCGGTGGCGGCATCAAGGCCATGCGCCTGATGCTGATCTACAAGCAGGGGCTAAGGGAGCTCAAGCAGCTGGTTCACCCCAACGCAGTCATACCGCTGAAAGTGGGCAACCGCCGTGTTGAAGCAAAGATAGTCAGCGCAGTGTGGAGCTTTCTAGCGGTGTACATGGCCGTGTTCGTGATGCTGATGATCATGCTGGTGGGCACAGGTTTGGACTTTGAGACCTCATTTTCTGCCGTGGCGGCCTCACTCAACAACCTGGGCCCCGGCCTCGGTGGTGTTGCCAGCCACTACGGCGATATTCCGTCTACATCCAAATGGTTGCTCTCTGCGGCAATGTTGCTGGGACGACTGGAGGTGTTCACCCTGCTGGTTATCTTCACCCCCGCGTTCTGGCGTTCATGAGCGATAGCCATCGCTGGGACGAGCGCTTCGCCAAGGTGGACAATGCCGCCCCGGTTTTGGATCTGCTATTGCAGCATCAGGACAAATTGCCGGAATCAGGCACCACTCTGGATCTGGCCTGCGGAGTCAGCGGCAACAGCATATGGCTGGCCCAACAGGGACTGTCCGCTCACGCCTGGGACCTGTCAGGGGTGGCACTGCAGAAACAGCAGCAGTGGGCAGAGCAAGAGGGCCTGCAGATCAGCACCGAGCAACGGGATTGTGAGCAAAACCCGCCCGAAGCAAACAGCTTTGACGTCATTTGTGTGAGCCACTTTCTCTACCGGCCCATATGCACCGCGATTTCAGAGGCTCTGCGCCCAGGCGGTGTGCTGTTCTATCAAACCTTTAATCGCCGAGGCAGCGAAGGCCCGTCACGACCGGAATTCAGACTGGCAGAGGGCGAGTTGTTGGGCCTGTTTGAGGCGCTTACACCCATCTGGTACCAGGAAGATGTCGGTGGCAAGGCCCAGCTCATCGCCAGGCGCTAGACTCACTTGCTGGTCATGACCCAGACACCATCCCAATCTTCAGGTTTTACGTTGGCTTGCAGGTGGTCGCAACGCTCAATGTAAATCTTCGAACAGGTGTCTTCCGGATTGAGCTTAAGCACCTCTTCAAAGCGCGAGCGTGCTTCCTGCCACTTCGCTGCCTGATAGCACTCCATACCATCGCGGAAAGTGCCCAGCGCATCGATCATATTCGGGAAAGACTGGTCGGCGTGATAGTCCAGTAACTCGTAGACACCCACCGGCTCGGTCTTGCCTTTCACGATCACATTGTCCACCAAGCGGTGACGGTAACTGCTCTTCAGTTCGGCCAGGGTAAACTCGGAAATCAGTATGTGGGCGCCGTATTGCTTGGTGCCGCTTTCCAGGCGGGCCGCCAGGTTCACACCGTCACCGATCACCGTGTAATCCATACGCTTGGGGCTGCCGATATTACCGGTGACCACGTGGCCAGTATTAAGCCCTATGCCAATGTCGATCGGGTTCTGGTTGTAGCTGGCGCGCTGGGCATTGTATTCCGCCAGCTCCTGCATCATTCGAATCGCTGCCTTCACGCCTCGATCAGCATCATCCTCGTGAGGAAAGGGCGTACCAAAAATAGCCATAATGGCGTCGCCAATAAATTTGTCGAGCATGACCCCTTCGTCGCTGATGATGTCCACCATGAGAGTGAAATACTCATTCAGCAAGCTGACGATGCCCTGTGCACCCAGCTCTTCGCTGAGCGTGGTAAAACTGCGAATGTCGGAAAACAAAACCGTCGCCACGCTGTCCTGGCCGCCCAGTAGTTCGCCGCCATCGCCCATCAGTTTATCGGCCAGACCCGGATCCATGTAACGCGACATGGTCGACTTCATGCGTTTCTCTGAGCTGATATCTTCCAGCAACAACATGGTGCCAAGGGCATCGGAGGTCAGTGGCAGGGTGGTGACGTTGACGGAAACGGACTCCTCCACCAATTGAATAGTGGCATCCAGGGCAATGTCTGCCTCCCGACTGCCCTCAACTGCGCTTATTTTTTCCATCAACCAGACATTGGCCTGCCCAAACAATTCCTCGGCCTCGGCACCAATGGTCTCGCGTTCTTTCAACTGCAGAATGCGATACCCCGCCCGGTTACAGGTCACAATCTTATGATCCTGATCGAGGGTAATCACGCCGTTGGACATACTTTCGAGCATGCTCTCGTTGTAGTTGCGCGTCTGCTGCACATGCTCAAACAGGCTCGCGTTTTCCAGGCCGATAGATATCTGCGAGGTAAACGCGGTCAAACGCTGCTCGTCTTCGTCGGTGAAAGGGCCGCCGCGCTTGTTCAACACCTGGGTCACACCGATGGTCTTGCCGTCTTTGTTGATGACCGGGCAACACAGCATGGAGCGCGTGAAGTAGCCGGTTTGCTTGTCCACCGATGGGTTAAAGCGCAGGTCCGCATAGGCGTAGGGTATGTTCACGGTTTTACGCGTCGTGAAGACCGTGCCGGCAATACCAACATTATTGGGCAGGCGAATATTCTGTGCGCCAAGGCCCTGGCCAATCTGGGTAAACAGTTCGTTGCTGCGCTCGTCATTCAGGAACAGCGTGGAGCGATCGGCATTCAGCATCTTGGTGATCGCGCCCATGATCATCTGCAGCAGCGGGCCCAGGTTAATCTCCGAGGAGACCTCGGACACCACCTGGAGGAACTCCGCCTCCTGTTTGCGCAGGGAGTCCATACGCTCCACATACATGGTGCCCTGCAACACGATGGAGGCCTGGGTGCATATGGCCTGCATCAGGGACATGTCCTCTTCCGAGAAATCGCCGCCATTCTTGTTCAGCACCTGCGCCACACCGATCACATCACCTTTCACCGTGGTTACTGGCACACACAGAATATTGCGAGTGGTGAACCCGGTTTTCTGGTCGATGCTCTGGTTAAAACGCGGATCGGCGTAAGCATCGGGTGTAATGAGTGCCTCGCCCTGGGTAAATACCCAGCCTGCAATACCGGTGTTATTGAGGAAGCGAATTTCACGGTTGACGCCGCCCAGGGCCACCCGCGAATACAGCTCATTGGTAGCCGGGTCATTCAAAAACAGGCTGCCCCGCTCCGAGTCAGTAACCCGGGTAACTTCCTCGACAATGATGTTGAGCTGATCATCCAGCAGCTCGGCTCGAGCAACCTTCTGGGAAATTTCCAGAACCAGCTCAGCAGCTGTCGTATTGTTCCCGGACCCGTCAGGCATGTTGATTCTCCAATTCTTGTCTCAGCATCCTTACTGTCTCGCGCAGGTGATCCATCTCATCCTGAGTTTCACGCTGCTGCTGGCGCAGTCGATCGTCGGCGCGCAACTGGTTCAACTCGAGCTCGTCGCGCAACGTCGCCACGGTGTCCTGTAACTGAGAGATCTGTGCTGCATTATCGTTTACAACATCCTGCCGCGCGACTTCTGAATCAGCGCGTTGCTGCTCCAGCTGCTCTCTTAATGCCTGAGCAGTTTCGGTAAGAAGTCGCGCCTCCGAAGCTCCTTCAGTCCGGGTTTGCTGCACCGCCTCCTGGCCGCTCAGCTGCATCGACTCAAGCTCATCACGCAGAGACTGTGTCGTTTTTTTCAGCTGTTCAATCTCGGTAGCGGACTCGGCACGCGTTTTTTGTATAGCCTGCTCTTTTTCCAGCAACACATTGTCAATTTGTGCGCGCAGCGATTGCGCTGCCAGCTTGAGTTGCTGCATCTCCTGGTTGGCTTCTCGCAGTGCTTCGGTTACCGCTGTTTCTTTTTCTTCGTGGCAAAGGTCCAACGCCGCGCGCAGGGCGGTAATAGTCTCCTTCAGGTGGCGAACCTCGCGCAGGTGGTGCTGGTCGGGTTCGCCCTCAATAATACTGCTGTCATCGCTCATGGGTTACAGTTTAGCAGTCTGTCCAGTTGGCAGAACAGCTGAACTAATAGAGGTGTCTGTAGTCACAGCTGATAGAAAAGGGAGAAAACCATGCGCACACTATTACTAGCCCTGCTGATCGTAGCTACGCCAGCCTTTGCTGCACCAGAACGCTCAGTCAGCGTCAATGCTGACGCCTGGGTTGAGGCCATACCTGACATTCTCAAGCTCAGCATCACTGTCAAGGAAACCGCAGCCAATATGGACGAGGCACAGCGAGCCGTCGCCAGAACCGTACCCGAAATCCTGACACTGGCCCGGGAACACGGGGTTGAGGATGGTGATATCGACAGTTCCAGGGTGAACGCCTACCCGGAATACGAGCATCGCAATAACCGCAGAATTTACGTGGGTGAAACCGTCACCCGAGATATCCAGATCACCCTGCGAGATCCCAGCCGCTACGGCTCGCTGATCCAGCAATTGAGTGAGCTGAAATTACACCAGATCAACGGGCCACAGATGGCCCACAGCCAGCTGGACGAGCTAAAGCTGGAGGCATTGAAAAAGGCGCTGGCCAAGGCCCGCTACAAAGCGGGCATCATCGCCGAAGAACTGGATATGGATCTAGGTAAGGTGATCGAAGTTCAGGAGTCGGGATCAAATGCGACGCCGGTTCGCGCTTATCGGATGGAAGCAGCGATGGCAGATTCGGCCTCCGGCGGCGGCTTCAGTTATGGCAAACAGCGGATCAGCGCCAGGGTTCAGGCACGCTTTGAACTAAAATAGCAGCCCTAGCGAGACTGCTTGCGGTGAGCAACGATGGTTTCGTAGGCGGCCTGAATTTCCTGGGAGGTCGCGGTGGCCAGTTTGATCATATCTTCCGGCACGCCCTGGGCAATCAGCTTATCCGGATGATTCTGGCTCATTAGTTTGCGATAGGCTCGCTTCAATTCTCGATCATCGCAACTGGGTGATACCGCCAGTGCCGCATAGGCCTGGGCCAGCCTGTCAGTACCCACACGTTCTTCTCGTCGCTGCTGGAACGCATGCTGGGCCTGAACCTGCTCCATAAGGCTGGCAAAACGAGCAGGGCTGAACCCCAGGTAGGCTGCAATTTGCTCGAGGGTTCTTAGCTCCACCTCATCAATGGTGCCGTCCGCTTGGGCCATGCTGACCAAAAATACCAGCATGGTCTGGTGTACCTGCTTATGACCATGACTGACCTCCATGAACCGAGCCACCAGCTCTTCGGGTTGAAAATCCGACTGGGCGCCTGCTTTGAAGTAGGCGATGGCTTCATCCCGGTGGGAGCCGGCGACACCCAGATGGACCATGATCTGCTCGGTGTGTTGTATTTCCTCTTCGCTGACGCGGCCATCGGCTTTAGCCAGATAGCCGAGGAGGGTGAAGCAGGCCTCAAAAAAGACCGCCTGAATTTTCTGCAACTGCTCCGGGCTATTGGCTGCGAGGGTTATACCCAGCCCCTTGTCGAAGGCGTGACCAACGGCAACGCCGAGCACCAGGCCAAACAACCCGAATACTAGAAACCCAAGCACCCCGGCGACCAGCTTTCCGTAGAACATAAACGACCCTTTTCAATCCCAGCGCCGAATGGCACGGGGCGCGTATTATGCTGCACAAAGAATCTGTATAATAGCCCGCTTTTTTCCTGCCAGTGGACCTGAGAGTGGCTGAGGCAAACCAAAACATTGATACCTTCCAGGGGCTTATTCATGCCCTTGAGACCTTCTGGGGAGACCGCGGCTGCGTGGTCATGCAACCGTTGGATCTTGAAGTCGGCGCGGGTACTTTTCACCCGGCAACATTTTTGCGCGCCATTGGGCCGGAGACCTGGAATTCTGCCTATGTGCAGCCCTGTCGCAGACCCACCGACGGACGCTACGGGGAGAACCCTAACCGCCTGCAGCACTATTACCAGTTCCAGGTGTTACTGAAGCCGTCACCGCCGGATATCCAGGACTTGTACCTCGAATCACTTCGGGTGCTCGGTATCGACAGCAATATCCACGATATACGGTTTGTTGAGGATAACTGGGAGTCCCCCACGCTGGGCGCATGGGGACTGGGTTGGGAGGTCTGGCTGAACGGCATGGAGGTCACCCAGTTCACCTATTTCCAGCAGGCTGGGGGATTGGAATGCTATCCCGTTTCTGGCGAAATCACCTACGGGCTGGAGCGTATCGCCATGTATTTACAGGGCGTGGACAGTATTTACGACCTGGTCTGGACCCAGGGGCCCGACGGCCCTGTGACATACGGCGACGTGTTTCACCAGAACGAAGTGGAGATGTCGACGTATAACTTTGAAAAAGCAGACGTCGACAATCTGTTCGCCCAATTCGATCAATGTGAAAAAGATTGCCAAAAGCTGATTGAAGACAACCTGCCTTTACCCGCTTACGAGCAGGTAATGAAAGCCTCACACGCCTTTAACCTGCTGGATGCGCGCCGTGCTATTTCGGTCACCGAACGCCAACGCTATATTTTGCGCGTTCGCACTCTCGCCAGGGGTGTGGCAGAAGCCTATTTCGAAGCACGTGCCGAGTTGGGCTTCCCACTCGCGCCGGAGTCACTTCGTGACGAAGTGCTGGCCAGACGCCAGGAGGCACAGGCATGAGCAAGGCTGACCTTCTGATTGAGATTGGCACCGAAGAATTGCCCCCCAAAGCTTTATCGGGATTGTCTGCCGCGTTTACCCAGGGAATCGTTAGCGGCCTGGCAGAGCAGCGACTTGAACACGGCGAGGTGGAATCTTTTGCCAGCCCTCGTCGCCTTGCAGTGCTGGTGCGTGGCGTCACCTTGCAAGCAGAAAGCCGTGACATCGAAGTGCTCGGCCCGCCGGTTGATCGCGCCAAAGATGATGACGGCAACTGGACGCCGGCCGCAGAGGGCTTTGCCCGCAAGCAGGGCGTTGCTGTGGAAGCGCTGGAAACTGCGGATACTGATAAAGGCGCACGTCTGTGTTTTCGTTCACAACAGCAAGGCGCCCGTTGCGAAGACAGCCTCGAAGCCATTATCGACAACAGCCTGAAGGCCCTGCCCATACCCAAGCGCATGCGCTGGGGTGCCGGTCGCACCGAATTTGTAAGGCCAGCACACTGGGCGGTGGTGTTACTGGGAGAAGAGCCCATCAAGTGCAATGTGCTCGGGCTGGCCAGCGGCAGCACCAGTCGTGGCCATCGTTTTCATGCACCGGGAGAGGTGCAGATAAGTTCAGCCGAAAACTACGCCGCTATCCTCAAAGAAGCGCACGTGCTCGCCTCATTTGAAGAGCGTCGCGAAATCATCAGCCAGCAGGTCACCGATCAGGCAGACATCATCCAGGCACAGGTCATGCTAGACGACGATTTGCTGGACGAGGTCACTGCACTGGTGGAATGGCCGGTGGCGCTGATGGGCAGGTTCGAAGAGCGCTTTTTGCAGGTACCCTCAGAAGCACTCGTGTACTCCATGAAAGAGCACCAGAAGTACTTTCCGGTAGTGAACAGCGCCGGGGAGCTACTGCCGCACTTTATTACCGTGTCCAATATCGAGAGCAAGGATCCGGCTCAGGTCATCGATGGTAATGAAAGAGTGATCAGGCCACGACTGAGTGATGCAGACTTCTTTTTCAGCACAGACAAAAAGACCCCTCTCGTGGACAGGGTCGAGGTGCTGCAAAGCATTGTGTTCCAACAGAAGCTGGGCACCCTGTTCGATAAGACCCAGCGTCTTGTTGGACTAAGCGCATACCTGGCAGCTGGTACTGGTGCTGACCAATCCCTGGCAGAGCGCGCTGCGCTGTTAGCCAAAACCGATCTCCTCACGGAAATGGTCGGCGAATTTGCCGACATGCAGGGTACCGCCGGTCGCTATTACGCGCTTCACGATGGTGAGGAGGCTGCGGTGGCTGCGGCACTCGAGCAACAGTACTGGCCGCGTTATTCCGGCGCTGAGCTCCCGCAGGAGTCGGTTGCTACTACCCTGGCTCTCGCCGATCGGCTCGACACACTCGTTGGTATCTTTGGCATTGGGCAACAACCCACCGGCTCCAAGGACCCCTTTGCCTTGCGTCGCGCCTCGCTGGGCGTGCTGCGTATTATGGTAGAGGGCGAACTGCAGCTTGATTTGCGCGAATGCTTAACAGCGGCCGCAGAACAATTCGCCGATGGAACCCTGGCAGAAGACACGGTGGAGCAGGTGTTGGTCTATATGATCGAGCGCTTCCGCGCCTGGTATGAAGACGAACAAATCGCCGTTGAGGTCTTTAAGGCCGTATCCGCCCGCAAGCTGACTGTGCCCTATGATATTCACCGCCGGGTGCTTGCCGTAGATGGCTTTTCTCGCCTGCCTCAAGCCCAGGCCCTGGCAGCGGCAAACAAGCGGGTCGCAAACATTCTGGCGGATGTAGCCCCGGAAAGCCTGTCAGGAGAAGTAAGTGATCGCTTGCTTACAGAGGCGGCGGAGCAACAGTTGGCAGCAGCCATCGCCGGTAAACGCGATACGGTAAATGCCCTCTACCAAGACAACGATTACAGCGTTCTGCTGACCAGCCTGTCAGAGCTGAGAGAGGTAGTAGACCAGTTTTTCGATGATGTGATGGTGAACGTCGACGATGACGAGGTTCGCCTGAATCGCCAGCGTTTGCTGGCACAGCTGCGTGAGCTGTTCCTGCTGGTCGCCGATATTTCCCAGCTGGTCCCGCTAAAAAGCTGAATCGACAAGGGGCGGCCTGCCGGTTACGCCTCTGTCCCGGAATCCCAAGAACCGTCGTGCGCTGCATTCCTCAGTTCATGCAGATTGCCGGTAGCTTCAGACGGTCTGTCCAGTGTGCCGACATCGAGCACCGGTGACGCGTCGATATGCTCCGCATCCATCATGTGCGCCACGCGCTGCAACGCGGCAATGATCATGGTCTGTTCCCAATCCTGCAGGTCATTGAACTGCCTGGCGAACTGGTCCTGCAGGGGTGTAGGGGCATGCACAAGGACTTGATCGCCACGCTCGGTTAGGTGCACATGTACCTTGCGCTTGTCGACGGTTGATCGTTCGCGCCGAACCAGATCTCGTTTTTCCAGACGATCGAGAATATTAGTCACCGTCGCCTGGCTGAGGCTGACTTCTTTAGCCAACTGGCCGATAGCGCCCCCTTCGAGCTTGCGGCTCGCCAGCAGCAGTAGGATCTGCGGCGCGGCCAGCCCCGAGGTCTTGGACAAGCGCTTGGAGTGCAGATCCGTGGCCCGGACAACCCGGCGCAGGGAGGTCAGTACTTGTTCCAGTCGGTCCACTTTCTACTCCAGGGCAACAGTGACTCTTAAATCGCGAATTTAGGGCCTTTCTCCACCCGGGGCAAGACTTTCAGGTTCCATGCCGGACGCTCTCGATGTCTTTGCGGATTCGCGGACGTTAGCACGCAAACCCTTGAACAGCCCCACACACACCAATAGCAACACCAGGGTGAATGGTATGCCGGCGGCCACGGTTCCCGCCTGCAGCGCCGCCAAGGCTTCGGGGCCGCCTCCATAGAGCAATGCGCCAGCCAGCAATCCTCCCATGGCGGCCCAGAATATCCGTTGCGGCACCGGTGCATTCTGCTTGCCGCCGGCAGTGATGCCATCGATAACCAGAGAGCCGCTATCAGCAGAAGTGATAAAGAACACCAGCACCAGCAAAACGCCAACCACCGTAGTAACGCCACTGAAAGGCAGGCTCTCCAGCATCTGGAACGTGGCGAGACTCATTGAGCTCATACCGTTGGCCAGACCGCCGATACCATTTTGCGCCTGGAAAAGTCCGTTCATGCCGAACACACTCATCCAGATCATGGTCACCAGGGTGGGTACCAACAAAACCGCGATAATGAATTCGCGCACCGTGCGGCCTTTCGACACCCGGGCTATGAACATCCCCACAAAGGGCGACCAGCTCACCCACCAGGCCCAATAGAACACTGTCCAGTTTTGCATCCACTGCAAATCATCGTCCCGGCCCATCCAGTTGCTCAGGGGCACGATCTGCTGCAGGTAATTACCCGCGGAGTCCAGCACCGCCGTAAATGCGTTGATATGTCCACCCGCCACAGCAATAAATAGCAGCAACAGTGCTGCCAGCACCATGTTGATGTTACTCAGAACTTTAACCCCACCATCCAGACCCCGCACCACCGACAGGACAGCGATAAACGTCACAAATATAATTACCGACAGTTTGGTGTTGAGGGCATCTTCCACCCCGAACAACATACCCAGACCTGCATTGACCTGCGCTGCACCCAGCCCCAGGGAAGTTGCCAAGCCAAAAATTGTCGCCAGCACCGCAAAGGTATCGATGACGTGCCCCGGCCATCCCCAACAACGCTCACCCAGCAGGGGATAGAACGCAGACCGAAGGGTAAGTGGCAGCCGGCAATTGAAACTGAAAAATGCCAGGGCCAGGGCAATCACCGCATAAATCGCCCACGCATGAAAACCCCAGTGAAAGATCGTGGCCGCCATGGCCAGATCGGCAGCCTGCGGGGTCAGTGGCTGCACAGCAAACGGTGTGCCACTGTTGCCGGCGAAGTAGGTCATCGGCTCGGCCACGCCCCAGAACATCAAGCCAATCCCCATACCGGCGGCAAATAACATCGCAAACCAGCTGAGGCGACTGAGCTCGGGTTGTGCATCTGCGCCCCCCAACCGCACCTTGGCCACGGGCAACACAGCCAATAACAGGCAGAACAACAGAATCAGGTTGACCGAGATCATCGTGAAACTGTCAAAGGTGCTCAGGCACCAAGCTCGCATACCGGCGAGCATCTCGTTGGCCTGCTCAGGGAATTGCACAGTAGCCAGCACGAACAAAACTATCAGGCTGGCACCGACAAAAAACACCGGGTTGTGAATATCCATGCCCCAGAGCTCGATATTGTCATCGCCGACCGTGTAGTCAGATTGGTACTTGCTCGTCATCTAAATCGCTGCTCCAGCGCACATTCAATAATTACTTAGAATACTATGTAACATCCACACATTGCGTCCGTTGTTTCGTCCAATACTTCGACTTCTATTTATTGTGGTGAAGGCAATCAGAGTGACTTTGAGGTCGATCGCTTCTGTATTTCGCCGAATTTACGAGGAATTAGCTGTCTATTCAGTGGTTGCGCTTGAGACGGTGAGGTTAGGCAAGTTAACATAATTCATTGAACAATAAATATTTTTAGTCATAAAAACTATTCCAACAATACTATTTTAACCCTTGGGGAAGTCCATGTTTAAGAGAAAGGCCCTGTGCGGCGCCATTCTGGCTACTACTGCCATCAGTCAGGCAAATGCTCAATTGGAAGAAGTCATCGTTACCGCCACCAAGAGCGCTTCCAGCGTTCAGGATATTCCGGTCGCGGTGACCGCGCTCAACGAAGATTCCATGAGCCAACTGGGTATCACCGATTTCAGCGATTACCTGGTGCAACTGCCGGGTATTACCGCTGGCGGTGGCGGTCCGGGCACCAACACCATCTATATTCGCGGTGTTGCCAGCACCACGCCCAACCTGACCGCCTCCGGGGTGGCCGGCCTGGCACCCAACGTGGCCTTCTACTTGGACGAACAACCGCTCACCCAACCGGGGCGTAACCTGGACGTCTACGCCACAGACCTCAATCGAATTGAGGTACTGAAAGGCCCCCAGGGCACTCTGTTTGGCGCCAGCTCCCAGGCGGGCAACGTGCGCCTGATTACCAACAAACCCGATCCCACCGCATTTGGCGGCAAACTGAAGATGGGGACTGCCTACACCAAAGAAGGTGAACCCAGCTACAACGTGGAAGGCGTGGTCAATGTACCCATCACTGACAACTTTGCTCTGCGTGGTGTGGTGTACGTAGACAGCCAGGGTGGCTACATCGACAACGTGGCAGGCAGTGTCTCCGCCCGTCAAGGTGCGCGCTTCCAGCCCGGCGGTTTCCAGGGCGATGCCGATCTTTCCAACGTTAACTTCATCGAAGCCTCTAACGCCACCCGCACCGAGGACGACTTCAACGAAGCCACCTACGCGGGCGGACGCCTGGCTGGCCTGTGGGATATCAACGAAGACTGGAGCCTGCTGGTAGGTGTGGCCCAGCAGAATATCGATTCTGAGGGCGTGTTTTACCAGGACCCCGAACTCGGTGACCTCGAAATCTCACGCTACGAACAGGACACCCTGGAAGACGAGTTCGAGAACTACAACTGGACTCTGAACGGGCGGGTTGGGGCTCTCGACCTCTTGTACACCGGCGCCTACACCGATCGTGAAGCGACATCTCGGGTGGATTACACCGACTACCTTTTCGTCGGCCAGTACCTGCCTTACTACATCTGCGACTATGCGGTGACCTACCCTGCCGACGCTCCCAGCGGCAACTGCCAGGCACCGAACCTGTTTGTAAAAAGTGCAGTCAACACCAAGGTGCAGACACACGAGTTTCGCCTAACCACCGACCAGAGTCGCGGCATACGCGCAATTGTCGGTGCGCTCTACAGTGACATGGAATTGCGTGAAGACAACCAGTTCACCTACCCGGGTTCCACCCAAGTGGTTGCGCCGAACGGCAACATCGGCTTCGGGCCGAATTTCTCTGCCCAACCTTCTTCCGCTGCCGATCCCACCCAGTGGGCGCCGGGCGTAATCTTCCGTAATGACGTCCTACGCGAAGACGAACAGCTCGGCGTATTCGGGGAACTTAATCTGGACCTCGGCGAGCGCTTCACCGTCACTCTCGGTGCACGCTGGTACGACATTGAAGTTGACCTCAAGGGCAGCGCGTCGGGTTCCTTTGGCAATATGGGCGCTACCGAGGACAACAACCCAGGCAACAACCTCGACCTGATCTTCGCCGAGGTCACCGCACAGACTGACGGTGTGATCGGCAAAATCAGCCTGTCATGGACACCGAACGAAGACCAGCTCTATTACGTAACCTGGTCAGAGGGCCGCCGTCCCGGCTTCCTCAACCGACCGGGCGGCGCGACCTCAGCGGACGGCAGCTACACCGTCCCCTTCGCCTTCGATACCGACGAGGTGACCAACTACGAGTTTGGCTGGAAACTGGACCTGATCGACAACACCCTACGCTTCAATGGTGACATCTTTTTTGTCGACATCGTCGACATGCAGATCGGCGTCTTTGATACCAGCATCACCAACCTGTTCTTCTCCGACAATGCGGCAGATGCCGAGGTCAAGGGCATGGAAGGCGACCTGACCTGGATACCGAATTTTGCACCAGGCCTGACCCTCACTGGTGGCTTCTCCTACCTGGACACGGAAATTACCGATAGTTTTGTGACCAACTTCGTGCGCGAAGGTGACGAGCTTGCCTTTGCCCCAGAATTCCAGGCCACCCTCAACGCACGCTACACCTGGGACATGTCTTCTGGCCGCGTTGCCCACGTGATGCCCTACGTGAGTTACTCCGACAAGGTCAATACGGACATTGTCGCAGCCAACAGCATCACCCTGGATAGCTGGGCCCTGTGGGGAATCACCGCGGGTATTGCCGATGACGCCTGGAACGCGGAACTGTATGTAGACAACCTGACCGACGAGCGTGCGGAGATCTCAGGCAACGCGATCTTCAACCGTTCCAGGGTGACTGTAGCTCGCCCGCGCACAGCCGGCCTGCGTTTCACGTACAACTTCTAGGGCAACTCTCGCCAAACCTCTGCCGGGGCAGTACACTGCCCCGGCCTGTCTCTCCTTTCCGGCGACTCAATGACCTCATCTTCAATCGGGCCCGCTGCGGCCGATATCCAGAAATTAATCGCCGATGGCAAGTTCGCAGTGGCTCTGGAAGAGCTGCACCCACTGCTGGAGCAACAGCCCGAAGAGCCTGAAGCGCTGTACATGGCCTCAGTATGTTATCGCTATCTCGGTCAATTGGACCGCGCCCAGCGATGCCTGGATTCACTCAAAACCCTGTCGGGCGATCGGGGCCGGGTTTACCAGGAACAGGGCTATTTGTACTTGGCCAAACAGCAGCCTCAGCAGGCGCTGGCAGCGCTGGCCAACGCCAGCCAACTCAACCCTGCGTTGATTAGCGCCTGGCAGGTGCAGGCACAAATTCTGCAAAAACTCGGCAAGCCTGCCGAAGCCAGGCAAGCCGAAGCACAGGCAACGCGTCTGCAAGGACTACCCAAATCTCTGTTGGCAGTGATGGACCTGCGCGCCCAGGGGCGCCTGCTGAAAGCCGAGCAGCTATGCCGTAAGTTTCTCCAGGCCAACCCGCGTCATGTGGAAGGCATGCGCCTGCTGGCCGACATTGCGGTGCAGTTCGGTGAGCTGGACGACGCTCGCTTTCTGCTGGAGAGTGCTTCGGAGTTTGAGCCAGCCAATAACCAGGTGAAGATCGACCTGGTGGGAGTACTGCGCAAGCGTCAGCAGTTTAGCGATTCTCTATCATTGGCAGAAAAACTGCATAAAGGAGAGCCGGCAAATCCACAGTTCCTATCGCTGTTTGCTATTGAAACCATGCAGATGGGTGATTATGAAACAGCAATCCAGCTATTTGACGAGGTCCTGCAACAGCTTCCCGGCGATGCCATAACACTGACCTCGCGCGGGCATGCACTTAAAACCTTCGGCGAGCAGGAAGAGGCCATAGCATGCTACCGCGCAGCGATTGAGGCCAACCCCTGGCATGGTGAGGCTTACTACTCGCTCTCCAACCTCAAGACCTACCGTTTTTCCGAGCAGGAGATAGCCGACATGCTGGCCCTGCAAACCCGGGATGAGATCGGCCCCAACGACCAGGTGCATCTCAATTTCGCACTGGGCAAGGCATTCGAGGACCAACAGGATTACCAACGCTCGTTCCAGTACTACACACAGGGTAATCACATCAAGCGACAGCGGAGCGGGTACAGTGCAGAGAGCATGTCGGATGAGTTACAGGCTCAGCACACTTTCTTTAGCAAAGAGATGCTGGACTCATGCCAGGGCGGCGGCTGCCAGTTGCCAGATCCTATCTTTATCGTGGGCTTGCCCCGCGCCGGCTCTACACTGCTGGAACAGGTTCTGTCATCACACAGCCAGGTTGAAGGCACCCTGGAACTACCGAATATTCCCTCCCTGGCGCAGAAACTAAGACGGCAAGGCCGCAAGGAAGACACTCTGCCTTACCCAGATCTGTTAGCAGAATTCAGCGCCGACCAACTGGAAGAAATGGGGCAGCAGTACATCGATGACACCCGCATCCACCGCGGCAACGCACCTTTTTTCATCGACAAGATGCCAAACAACTTTCGACACATCGGCCTGATCAGGCTGATACTGCCCAACGCCAAGATCATCGATGCCCGTCGGCACCCAATGGCCTGCTGTTTCAGCGGCTTTAAACAACTGTTCGCCGAGGGACAGGAATTCAGCTACGACCTCACTGACATCGGGCGTTACTACAATGACTACGTCAAGCTGATGGATCATTGGGACGCGGTGGCACCTGGCCGTGTTTTGCGGGTCTACTACGAGAACGTGGTGGCCGACCTGGAAAGCCAGGTGCGGCGCATTCTGGGCTACTGCGAGTTAGCTTTCGAAGAGACTTGTCTCAGTTACTACGACACCGACCGCGCCGTGCGCACGGCCAGTTCCGAGCAAG
Organism: Halieaceae bacterium; assembly: GCA_963921335.3. Classification (GTDB taxonomy): domain Bacteria; phylum Pseudomonadota; class Gammaproteobacteria; order Pseudomonadales; family Halieaceae; genus CAWUFC02. The sequence continues at coordinate 467,422 of CAWUFC020000001.1, forward strand.
TGCGTCAGCCAATCTACAGCAGTGGCGTAGAGCAATGGACAAACTTCCACCCTTACCTAGAGAGCCTGGAGCTGGAGCTTGCCCCCAGCCTGGAGAACTACAACCCAGAGGAGCCTGCAACGGGATAAAGCCCGTCAGCCGGTCGGCCTTTCAGCCCCCAGGCCCATCTTTGTTCCTCCCAGCCATGTTCAATGTCTGGGTAAACCGAACCGAAGCTGTCAGATGTCGAGATTCGCAACCGACAGGGCATTGTCTTCGATAAAGTCTCTGCGTGGCTCAACCTGGTCGCCCATCAGCGTGGTGAAGATCTGGTCTGCGGCAATACCGTCCTCGATCGTCACCTGCAGTAAGCGCCTGCTTTCCGGATCCATCGTGGTCTCCCACAATTGGTCAGGGTTCATTTCACCAAGGCCTTTGTAGCGTTGAATCGAATAGCCCTTAGCCGCTTCTACCATCAACCATTCCAGGCCATCAGCAAAACGCTGGGTGGGTAGCTGTTTCTCGCCACGCTGGAAGCAGCCGCCCTCTTCAATCAAGCCGTTGAGTTGTTCACCCAGTGCACGCAGGCTGCGATACTCCGATGAACCGAAGAACTCGTGGTGATACTCTGTTTCGCTGTCTACGCCGTGAGCCAGCACTTTGACCACCGGGAAGTAGATATTACGCTCCGCATCGCGGCGCACGACCACTTCGTACTCGGTGCCCTTTGGCGCAACCGGCTGTAACAGACCCTGAAGGGCCGCCGCCCAGTCAGTGACAGCGGCTTCATCGGCCAGTTGCTCGACACTCAGGGTGCTCAATTCCAACATCTGCCACAGCACTTCAGAGCGATACAGGCGGCTGAGACGATCCACCGTACTTTGCACCGCTCGGTATTCATTCACCAGGCTCTGCAAAGCTTCGCCGGTAATGGGCGGAGCCTCGGCGTTAACATGAATCGCAGCGCCTTCCAGAGCGCCCTGCAGGAGGTATTCGTCCAAAGCCGCCTCATCCTTCAAGTACTGATGGCTTTTGCCCCGGGAGATCTTGTACAGCGGTGGCTGTGCGATATAGATGTGTCCGCGCTCCAGCAACTCACGCATCTGCCGGAAAAAGAACGTCAGCAGCAATGTGCGTATGTGAGACCCGTCAACATCCGCGTCGGTCATAATAATAATATTGTGATAGCGCAGCTTGTCGGGGTCGAACTCGTCAGTGCCGATGCCACACCCCAATGCGGTAACGATAGTGCCCACTTCGGCTGAAGCCAGCATTTTGTCGAAGCGAGCCTTCTCTACATTCAGAATTTTGCCTTTCAGGGGCAGGATCGCCTGGTACTTGCGGTTGCGACCCTGCTTGGCCGAGCCACCCGCAGAATCACCCTCTACAAGGTAAATCTCAGACAGCGCCGGGTCTTTTTCCTGGCAGTCTGCAAGCTTGCCCGGCAGGCCGGCAATATCCAGCGCGCCCTTCCGGCGAGTCATTTCCCGGGCCTTCCGGGCGGCCTCTCGTGCGCGTGCTGCATCTAACATCTTGCCGACGACAGCCCTCGCCTCCTGAGGGTTCTCAATCAGGTAGTCAGAAAAGCGCGTATTCATAGCCTGCTCTACCGCGGGCTTCACTTCCGAGGACACCAGTTTGTCCTTGGTCTGAGAGGAGAACTTGGGATCAGGTACCTTGACCGAGATGATGGCCGTCAGACCTTCCCGGGCATCATCGCCTGTGGTCGATACCTTAGCATTCTTACCCATGCCCTCTTTCTCGATGTAGCTATTGAGATTACGGGTCAAGGCAGCGCGGAACCCCGCCAGATGGGTACCACCGTCACGCTGGGGGATATTGTTGGTGTAACAAAATATGTTTTCCTGGAAGGAGTCATTCCACTGCAGCGCAACCTCAACCCCAATACCGTCATCGGTTTGCAACTCAAAATGAAAGGCACGGTTGATCGGTTGCTTGTTGAGGTTCAGGTAATCGACAAAGGCACTTAATCCACCTTCGTAGCAATACTCCTCTTCTTTTGCACTGCGCTCGTCTTTGAGCAGGATTTTGACACCGGAATTCAAGAATGCCAACTCGCGCAGGCGCTTCGCCAGATAATCAAAATGAAACTCAATATTGGTGAATGTTTCTGCGGATGGCTTAAAGCGAACCTCGGTACCCGTGGTATCGGTTTCACCGACAACCGCAAGCGGCGCATCCGGCACCCCGTGACGGTAGGTTTGCTCGTGAACCTTGCCATCGCGTCGCACCGTCAGCAAAAGCTCCTCAGACAGCGCATTAACCACTGAAACGCCCACACCATGCAGCCCGCCGGACACTTTGTAGGTGTTGTCGTCGAACTTACCACCGGCGTGCAGGACCGTCATGATAACTTCTGCGGCAGAGACGCCCTCCTCATGCACTTCGGTGGGTATTCCGCGGCCATCATCAGACACGGACACTGATTCATCCGGATGAATCACAATCGTTATCGTGTCGCAGTGCCCGGCCAGGGCCTCGTCAATCGAATTATCCACCAGCTCAAAGACCATATGATGCAGGCCGGTGCCGTCATCCGTATCACCGATGTACATCCCCGGCCGCTTGCGGACAGCGTCCAGGCCTTTCAGGACTTTAATACTGGATGAATCGTAATTTTGTTCTTCTTCGCTCATAGAGTTCTCTATTTGGCAGACTCACTCATCTGCTGTATTTCTCCATGTTCCACGTGGAACATATTCACATGCCCTGGCCAATGCCTTGCGACATCCTCACGGTTTACACAGGTCAAAAATACCTGCGAGCCCATGCCAGATAACACTTCACACACTTTCTGGCAGTGATCGGCGTCCAACTCAGAGGGCAAATCATCCACCAGATAAACACACTGCCGACCCCGCTGTTTAGCCAGGACAATGCCCTGAGCTAACTTCAGCGCGCATACCACCAGCTTTTGCTGACCCCTAGAGAGCGTAGCGCCAGCATCGTAGCCGTTGTAAACAAACCGCAGGTCAGCCCGCTGAGGGCCCACGTGCGTGTAGCCTTGCTCAAGATCGGACTTATTAGAGGCATCCAGTGCCGCCGCCAGGCCCTGTGTTGAGTCCCAGCCCTGTCGATACCTCACCTCTAGTGCATCCAGGTCGCCAGACATCTGCTTCAGCAGCCGATCAAAAACTGGCAATAAGCTCTCCAGATGCGCCCGCCTCATGCGGTCTACAGCTTCACCGGCGTCAACGAATTCGCCACTCCAGCTACGCAATTCAGCGGGTGACAGTTTACCACGCCTTAACAGCGTATTGCGCTGTTTCAAGCATCGTTGGAAGCGGCGCCAGCTGGAATGATAGAGATGTTCCACGTGGAACACTCCCCAGTCGAGAAAACGGCGTCTCTCGTCTGGACCGCCCGTCAGAAGCTCAAAACTATGCGCATTAATTACCTGCGCGGGTAACTGCTCCGCCAGCCTCGCGACAGACTGCACTGCTTCTCCCGCCAGCTTGGCCTCTAAACCGCCTTTACGGTGCCTGCTGATACCAATCGTTGTAATCGTTCCGTCGGATGAGCCCTGGTTAATCTCACCATAGACCACGCATTGGTCTTCGCTGTGGTTAATAACAGGCTTAATTTGGGGGCTACGAAAAGAACGGGCCATCGCCAACAGGTGCACGCTCTCCAGCACACTGGTCTTACCGCTGCCGTTTTCACCATAGAAGATGTTGGCCACACCCAGATCCGTCAAACTAACGTCAACCAGGTTGCGAACAGCATGTATATCAATGCGGCCAAGGGCCATAAAACAGTCTCTTGAAGTGAATACTTACATTCACTGCAGGCTACAGCCTCATTGGCATTACCACGTAAAGCGAGTCACCATCTTCCGACTCTTCCAGCAACGCGCTGCTGTTTGGATCAGACAGTGACAGCTTGATGGTGTCATCCGACAACACACCCATCACATCCAGCAGGTAGCTCACGTTGAATCCGATCTCGAGGCCTTCTCCCTGGTATTCTACCGGAACAACTTCTTCAGCTTCTTCCTGCTCCGGGTTATTCGCGAGAATCTGCAAACTCCCATCGGTGAGTTGCAGCCTGACACCGCGGTACTTTTCATTAGAAAGAATCGCCGTGCGCGAAAAGGCCTGACGCAGTTCATCCCGCGAGCCCAATACAATCTTGTTCGGCGAACGCGGCAGCACCCGCTCGTACTCAGGAAACTTCCCGTCAACCAATTTCGAGGTGAAGGTAAAATCATTAGTGGTGGCACGCAAATGATTGGCACCCAACACAACCGCCACTTCCGCGTCTTCGGTTTGCAGCAGGCGTGACAACTCGATCACGCCTTTGCGCGGCAGAATCACCTGCACGTCGTCTTCAACCGACAGCTCGGCTTCTACCGTACACATGGCAAGGCGATGACCATCTGTGGCCACAACTCGCAACTGATTTTTGCTCAACTCCCACAACATGCCATTGAGGTAATAGCGAACATCCTGCTGCGCCATTGCAAAGGCAGTCCGGTCGATCAGACGCTTCAACTGACCCTGCAACATCTGGAACTGGTGGGTACCTATACTGTCCGCTACATTCGGGAAATCCCTTGCAGGAAGGGTCGCCAGCGTAAAACGACTGCGCCCGGAACGCACCACCAGCTTGTCCTGGTCAGTGCTGAACTCAATATCGCAACCATCCGGCAGCGACTTGCAGATATCAACCAGCTTGCGGGCGGGCACCGTCACTTCACCCCCCTCGCCGGCAACATCTACTTTCACCCGGCCGACTAATTCGACCTCCAGATCAGTTCCAGTGAGGGACAGCATGTCGCCATCGAGCACTAAAAGCACATTTGCCAGGATGGGCAGGGTCTGACGCCGCTCCACAACACCAGCCACAAGGTTGAGTGGCTTCAGCAAGGCATCTCGTGCTGTTACAAACTTCATAAATAGTTTTCCTGTTTTCCAGTATTGATGGCTGCTTTCTTCGTCGACCCGGTTCAGGTGGTCAGGGAGCGCAGCAGGTTTTTATAGTCTTCCCGAATATCTGCCTCGGTCTCACGCAGTTCCTTCACCTTGCGACAGGCATGCAACACGGTGGTGTGATCTCGACCACCAAAGCTATCCCCAATTTCAGGCAAGCTGTGGTTGGTTAGCTCCTTGGCTAAGGTCATAGCCACCTGGCGAGGTCTGGCCACGGAGCGGCTGCGACGCTTGGACAGAATATCAGCGACTTTAATCTTGTAATACTCAGCAACGGTTCGCTGAATGTTATCCAGACTCACCTGCTTGTCCTGTAAAGCCAGCAGGTCTTTCAGGCTGTCCTTGATCAGCTCGATATCGATGGGCTTGGAAGTGAAGTGAGCACTTGCTATCACCCTCTTCAATGCGCCCTCTAGCTCTCGCACATTTGAACGAATTCTCTGTGCAATGAAAAATGCGGCGTCCGGTGGCAGTTCTATTCGCGCCTGTGCTGCCTTTTTCATCAAAATAGCGACCCGGGTTTCCATCTCAGGCGGCTCTACCGCCACAGTGAGACCCCAGCCGAAACGTGATTTGAGTCGCTCCTCTAGGCCTTCAATTTCTTTGGGATAGCGATCGCAGGTCAGAATCATCTGTTGGCCGCCTTCCAACAAAGCATTAAAGGTATGAAAAAACTCCTCCTGGGAGCGCTCTTTACCTGCGAAAAATTGTATATCGTCGATCAACAGGGCATCTACCGAGCGATAATAGCGTTTAAAGTCACTAATCGCGTTCAACTGCAGCGCTTTAACCATGTCAGCAACAAAACGCTCGGAATGCAGGTAAACTACCTTGGCTTCAGGATTACTGCGTAACAGCGCATTACCCACCGCGTGCATTAAATGGGTTTTACCCAGACCTACCCCACCGTATAAAAACAGAGGGTTATAGGAACCACCGGGATTTTCGGCCACCTGCCCTGCAGCCGCGAGAGCCAACTGGTTGGACTTACCCTCTACGAAATTATCAAAGGTGTAATTTTCCACCAGATAATTCTGGTGCTTAATTGCGCCCTCAACCTCCACAACCCGCCGCGTATTCACGGCGGGTGCCGGGCTGACGGCAGGCTTTTCATCAGCAGGGTCTTCTGGATCAGTGTTAATGGCACTAATGGTGGGGGATTTAGCAACCGGAGCCATTCCGCCATCCCCTATATCCAGAACCACGTCATACCCTGCCTGGGGCTCCATCTCCTGCACCAACTCACTGATACGGTCCAGAAATTTATCGTGCACCCATTCCTTTACAAAACGGTTAGGTGCCAGCAAATGCAGATTTGCGCCCGCTGTTTGCGCCCTTAAGGGCCTTATCCAGGTATTAAACTGCTGGGAAGGGAGCTCTTCCTGCAGACAATCCACACATCGTTGCCACACAACTTCAGGCAAACCATTCCCCCACAGTGTCGCGAATAAGCGGCTAAATGCTGCTAACTTCACGAAACGAAGCTACTCAGGTTACTTCATAATGTACTGGCCAGAATCGGCCTTTACATCCCGCTATTTTGTTTATTATTTCGGCGACCCCATCGCCGTAATTGCAGTCATTCTAACGCCGGTAAAAAGAGTTATCCACATTTTTATTAAAATATTTTATCTCCTATTAATATATATAATTCAATAACTTATAAAATTATTTGGGGATAAGTGATCACTCACATGAATGCGATAGGGAGTATATTAGGTCTGTGGATAAGGTGTGTATATATTTTTGAAAAAGTGTTGGCTGATTGCCACAAGCCGCGGAAATGCTGATGTAAGTAACACCGGCCCCTGCCCAGGCAAAATCACAGCTCCGCGAGAGGTTTTGCCAATGCCTGCAAACCAGCGTCAACTGTGCAGTTTTTCATGGTTTCGCGATTGTATTTGAGCATTGGTTTCACTAGAATACACGGCCTTTTGACTCGGGTGGACCGCAGCGGTGCCGGCACAGAACGCCACGGCAGATAACAACCGCGAACAACCATCCTTTATTACTACTGGACTTTGAGATCATGAAGAGAACATTTCAACCCAGCGTACTGAAGCGCAAGCGCACCCACGGCTTCCGTTCCCGCATGGCTACCAAAAGCGGTCGCCAGCTGATCAACCGTCGTCGTGCCAAAGGTCGCAAGCGTCTGTCTGCCTGATACCCGGCTCCTCATTTGTGGGAGATTTCGCATTTGGAAAAGACCAACGCTTACTGACCGCACAGGATTATCAAAGGGTCTTTGATCAGGTCGACGCCAAAGGCTCCCACAAACACCTACTCCTGTTGGCCAGGCGCAACAATCTCGACTCTCATCGCCTGGGTCTGGTTATCGCAAAGAAGCACGTTCGTCTGGCCGTCAACCGAAATCGCATTAAACGCCTGTTGCGGGAATTCTTCCGGCACCAGGCACCCACAGAGCCCTGTCTGGATATCATTGTCCTCGCCAGACCGGGAATGGATCGCCTGCAACAGCAGGAACTCACAGACATAGTGCGACAACAATGGCAAAAACTGACCCACAAGCTATGCGCCTGATCGCGATCAAGTTTATTCGCGGTTACCGCTATCTGTTGAGTCCTATTCTGGGTCATAACTGTCGCTTCTACCCATCCTGTTCCCACTACGCGGAAGAGGCCATTGCAGAGCACGGCATCGCCAAGGGGATATACCTGGCTGCCCGGCGCCTGCTGAAATGTCACCCGTGGCACGAAGGCGGTATAGACCCCGTTCCTTCCAACAATCACAGTCGATAAGAGTTTATGGATTTCCAACGAACATTAATTATTGGCGTGATCGCCGTTCTGTCGTTCATGCTGCTGACCGAATGGGTAGCATTCTCCGAGGAACGCAACAGCCTGCCCCAAACTACTTCAACGTCTGCACCAGCGACGACTTTTGAAGACACTGTGCCTCAGAATGTTGAGTTTCCGGTCGCTGCAGAAACACCCGGTGACGATGAAGATTTGCCCGTTATAGACACCGCACCGGTCGCTGACATCCCCAAAGCGGTAGCAACAAATTCCATTATTACAGTCAAAACCGACGTCTTTACCGTACATATCGATCCCGTAGGCGGCGACATCATTCACTCGGCGCTGCATGACTACCCAATGAAGCTGTCGACCCCAGATCAACCCTTCCTGATTCTTCAGCGCGACGAACAGCGCTACTACATTGCCCAGAGTGGCCTGGTTGGTGCGGACGGCATCGACAGTAAGGGCAGGGCGCGTTTTAGCAGTGCACGCAGCCAATACCAGCTTGAAGAAGGTCAGGAGCAACTGCAGGTAGAGTTGCTGCATGTTGGGGCAGGGGACGTCGCGATTAAAAAAGTGTTTACGTTCCGCCCTGGTGACTACCTCATCGATGTTGACTATCGGGTCGACAATCAATCAGACACCCGCTGGCAAGCAAACCTGTTTGGCCAGATTAAACGCGATAGCAGTCAGGATCCATCGGCCAGCACCTCCGGCGGCATCGGTGTGGTTCCCTTCCTCGGTACAGCAATTACGCAACCGGACGAGCGCTTCACCAAATTCGATTTTGAAGACATGGCGGAGAAGCCCTTTAAGGGGCAGATCGAAGGTGGCTGGATCGCCATGATCCAACACTATTTCCTCAGTGCCTGGGTTCCCAACCCGGACCAGTCCCACAACTACAGTACGCGCGTGACCCGTTCCGGCTACAACATCGGTGGCTTCACCAGCCCGGCTCTGGTGGTTGATCCGGGCCAGCAGGGCAGCACTGGCGCCCGTTTTTACGTGGGGCCGAAAGACCAGTATCGACTGAAGGAAATCTCACCCTATCTGGATCTGTCAGTAGACTACGGTTGGCTGTGGTGGATCGCACAACCCTTGTTCTGGCTGCTGATCAACATCTTCGAGCTGGTAGGCAACTGGGGTACGGCCATTATCCTGCTGACTATTCTCATCAAAGCCGTATTCTTCCAGCTGTCAGCCACCAGCTACAAGTCGATGGCAAATATGCGCCGCGTACAACCGCAAATGGTTGAAATTCGCGAGCGTTACTCGGAGGACAAGCAAAAGCAATCCCAGGCGATGATGGATCTCTACAAAAAAGAGAAGATCAATCCGCTGGGCGGCTGCCTCCCGATCCTGGTGCAGATGCCTGTGTTTATTGCTCTCTACTGGGTACTGATGGAAAGTGTGGAGCTCCGCCAGGCGCCGTTCTACGGATGGATTCAGGATCTGTCTGCCATGGACCCATACTTCATACTGCCCCTGCTTATGGGCGGCAGCATGTGGTTCCAGCAGAAGCTGAACCCACCACCACCGGATCCGATGCAGGCCAAAATCATGCAGTGGATGCCGATCATCTTTACCTTCTTCTTCCTGTGGTTCCCCGCAGGACTGGTACTGTATTGGGTGGCAAACAACCTCCTGTCCATTGCCCAGCAATGGGTGATCACCCGGCGGATCGAAAAGGCCGCAGCACAAAAATAGGCTGCGGGCTACACTAGCCCCATGACGATACTTGATGGCGATACCATTGCCGCCCTGGCCACACCGCCGGGACGCGGTGGTGTCGGCATTATTCGCGTATCTGGGCCACTAGCAGGGCAACTGGCTGAAGCGATTTGCCAACGCGAACTGCAAACCCGGCATGCGCACTACTGTTCGTTTCACGACAAGAATGGGGAAGCCATCGATACCGGTATCGCCCTGCTCTTCAAAAGCCCTGACTCTTTTACCGGGGAAGATGTTCTGGAACTCCAGGGGCATGGCGGGCCGATCGTTATGGACATGCTGTTGCAGCGCTGTGTCGGCCTGGGCGCAAGGCACGCGAGAGCAGGGGAGTTCAGCGAACGAGCCTATCTAAACGACAAGCTGGATCTCACCCAGGCTGAGGCGATTGCCGACCTGATCAACAGCACCACTGAAGCTTCAGCGCGCAGTGCCAACCGCTCCCTACAGGGTGAATTCGCCCGCACGGTTAATCAGCTGGTTGAACAAGTCATCGCTCTGCGTATCTATGTTGAAGCTGCCATCGACTTCCCCGAGGAAGAAGTGGATTTCTTGCAGGAGGGCGGTGTACTGAGTCGCCTGCAAGTCATCATTGATCAGTTGGAGCAGGTACTCGCCAGCGCAAGGCAGGGCCAGTTGCTGGCAGAGGGCATCCATCTCGTTATCGCTGGTAAACCCAATGCGGGCAAATCCAGCTTACTCAATGCACTCAGCGGTGAAGAGCGCGCGATCGTCACAGACATTGCCGGCACAACCCGGGATGTTCTGCGCCAGGAGATTCAGGTCGACGGTATTCCTATTCATGTCACCGACACCGCGGGTCTGCGCGACAATGCTGGCGAAGTGGAACAAGAGGGCATACGCAGAGCCTGGTTAGAAATAGAGGCCGCTGATCATGTGCTTCTGGTCAATGATGTCAGCGCTGAGGCGGTCGCCAGCCAGGAGGCACTGTTATTGATCCAACCGCGCTTGCCAGAGGGAGTAGCCGTCACAGTTATAGACAACAAATGTGACATTGCCGGCCTGGAGCCAGGCTTTACCCAAAGCGACAATCTGCCTCATCTCACCCTGTCTGCAAAAACCGGAGCGGGCATGGACCTCTTACGCGAGCACCTCAAAAACAGTGCGGGTGTAGCCAGTGCCGAAGCAGGGCAGTTCAGTGCCCGAGCCAGGCATCTTGACGCGCTCAACCGGGCCAACGAGTCGCTGCAACAGGGCATGGCCCAGTTGCGCGGGCACGGCGCTGGTGAATTGTTGGCCGAAGACCTGCGAGCCTGTCAGGACCAACTTGGAGAAATCACTGGCACCGTGACCAGCGATGAGCTTCTTGGTCATATCTTTTCCAGTTTCTGCATTGGTAAATAGGCACAGACTGCCCACAAGGCGTCCACACATTCTTCACAACTGTCTCTTTGCCAGGGCGAACAGGAACCAAAGCTGTGGACAAGATTGGGGCAAACACTGAGCGGTGCGTGTGCAATGATCGGGGTGATTTAAGGGGAGCGGCTTATCCCCAATCTGGACAGCTGATATACCGCGTCTACCAAGCCTTTGCCGGCATGCTTATGCTTTGGCTAAGCCAATGAAATAATTAAAGAAAAAGCAGTTACTGACAGATTCAGAGCAGCCTAATAATTACTACAATATATATCTTCTACCTATCTATATATTTATATACTTACTTATATAAATAAGAGCCTGGGCATTTTTTGATCAGAACACGCCCTGTCCGTATAATGCGCGGCCCTGAGTAATCCGAGCAGACATGAACGCAGAACAGACATTTGATGTAATCGTGATTGGCGGCGGCCATGCCGGCACCGAAGCGTGCCTGGCAGCTGCGCGTATGGGTTGTAAAACCCTGCTGGTCACGCACAGTGTCGACACGTTGGGTCAGATGTCATGCAACCCTGCTATCGGAGGCATCGGCAAGAGCCATCTGGTTAAAGAAGTCGATGCCCTGGCTGGCGCCATGGGGCGCGCGACTGATCAGGCCGGTATTCAGTTTCGTATTCTTAATGCTCGTAAGGGCCCTGCTGTCCGCGCCACTCGCGCCCAGGCGGACCGGGTGCTCTATCGCAACGCCATTCGCAATATTCTCGAGCACCAGCCCAACCTGCACATCTTTCAGCAGGGCGTTGATGACCTCATCGTCAATGGCGATCGTGTGGAAGGTGTAGTGACCCAGATGGGGCTCAATTTTTATGCCCCTGCGGTGGTTCTCACGACTGGTACTTTCCTCGGCGGTAAGATTCACATTGGTCTCGAAAATCACAGCGGCGGCCGCGCCGGTGACCCGCCCTCGGTAGCCCTGGCCCAGCGCCTGCGTGAACTGCCATTTAGGGTGGAGCGCCTCAAGACCGGAACACCACCGCGTATCGACGCCAATACGGTCGACTTTTCGGTGATGGAAGAGCAGTGGGGCGACCAGCCTGAGCCGGTGATGTCATTCCTGGGTTCGGTAGAGGAGCATCCTGAGCAACGTTGTTGCTGGATTACCCACACCAATGAAAAAACCCACGATATCATTCGCGAAGGTCTCGACCGCTCGCCCATGTATACCGGGGTGATTGAAGGTACTGGCCCTCGCTATTGCCCGGCTGTGGAAGACAAAATTCATCGCTTCGCCGACAAGACATCTCATCAGGTGTTTGTGGAGCCGGAAGGCTTGACCAGCACCGAGCTCTATCCCAATGGAATCTCTACCAGCCTGCCTTTTGATATTCAGCAGCGCATGGTGCATTCCATTGCAGGTTTTGAGAATGCCCATATTGTTCGCCCCGGTTACGCCATTGAATATGATTTCTTCGATCCCCGTGATCTAGAGTATTCACTGCAAACCAAAGCGGTGCAGGGCCTTTATTTTGCGGGCCAGATCAACGGCACCACAGGGTACGAAGAAGCTGCCGCACAAGGCTTGCTCGCTGGTATCAATGCGGCCTTGCAGATTCAGCAGCGCGAACCCTGGTGTCCGCGCCGAGATGAAGCCTACATTGGTGTACTGTTGGACGATCTGATTACTATGGGCACGCTGGAGCCCTATCGCATGTTCACTTCCAGGGCTGAATATCGTTTGTTGCTGCGGGAAGACAATGCCGACCTGCGCCTGACCGAGCAGGGTCGAGGCCTGGGCCTGGTGGGCGATGAGCGATGGCAGCGGTTCGAGAGCAAACTCCACGGCATCGCCGAAGAAGAAGAGCGCTTGTCCACAACCTGGGTTCAACCCGGGTCCGCAGATGCCGACAAACTGAATCCATTGTTGGATAAACCCATTAGCCGTGAATACAGCCTGGCTGATTTACTCAAGCGCCCGCAGCTGGATTACGACACCGTAGGTTCCCTGATGGGTGAAGCCCATCCCGATCCTCAGGTGCGAGAGCAGGTTGAAATACAGGCCAAGTACGCCGGTTATATTGATCGCCAGCGCGATGAGATTGAGCGCTTGCGGCGCTATGAGAATACAGCCCTGCCAGAGGATCTTGATTACAGCGTGATTGAAGGCCTCTCCAATGAAGTGAAAGCTAAGTTGATCGCCGCCAAACCAGCCAGCCTGGCTCGCGCTGCACGTATACCCGGGGTGACCCCTGCTGCTGTATCTCTGCTGCTGATTTACCTGAAGAAGCGGGGCGCACTCGAGCGTCGTATTGCTTGAGCGGTAGGCTTGAAGAGGGCCTGTTGGCGCTGGGTCTATCCGCAGAGGCTGATTTGCTGGCCGCGCTCGACACCTACCTCGATTTGTTGCAGCGCTGGAACAAGGCCTACAACCTGACTGCCATCCGTGATCGCGAAGAGATGATCGTCAAGCATCTGCTGGACAGCCTGGTGTTGGTGCCCCATCTTCAGCGCTTCAGCGGCAATGCTCTGGATGTTGGCACTGGTGCAGGCTTGCCCGGCGTACCCCTATCGCTGGTGTTTCCCGAGCGGGAATTCTGCCTGTTGGACAGCAATGGTAAGAAGACTCGCTTTCTTTTTCAGGTGAAAACCGAACTGGGCTTGGATAATATGATTGTCCGCCACAGCCGGGTGGAGGCGCTTGATGAGTCAGCGCAATACCCGCTGATCCTGTCCAGGGCTTTTGCCAGTTTGCAGGATATGGTTGCCGGCTGCCGGCATCTGCTGGCGCCGGGAGGTCGGTATCTGGCAATGAAGGGTGCCTGTCCGGAACATGAAATAGAACAACTGCCCGACCATGTGACCGTCGAGGCAGTGCACAAACTAGACGTACCAGGGCTGAATGAAGAGCGGCATCTGGTGGAGATCAGGGGATAGATTTGGCCAGAGTATTGGCAATATCGAACCAGAAGGGCGGGGTGGGCAAAACCACCACCTGCGTCAATCTGGCGGCATCGCTCGCGGCGACCCGCAAGCGTGTTCTGCTGGTTGATCTGGATCCCCAGGGCAATGCCACCATGGGCAGTGGCATCGACAAATACGAACTGGAACTCAGTGTTTACGACGTGCTGGTTCACGGCGCGTCTATTGCCAGCGTGCTCAAGGCGTCAGAAGAGGCAGGTTTTGATGTGGTGGGGTCTAATTCGGACCTGACTGCTGCTGAAGTGGAACTGCTGGATACCCCCAACAAAGAGCGTCGTCTGCAGGATGCTTTGGCTGCTGTCATAGCCATGTATGACTATGTGCTCATCGACTGCCCGCCTTCGCTGAACATGCTGACCCTGAATGGCCTGATTGCCGCTGACGGTGTGCTGATCACCATGCAGTGTGAGTACTTTGCCCTGGAGGGTTTGTCGGCCCTGCTGGATACCGTGCAGCGGGTGAGAGAAACGGTGAACCCCAGACTGGAGGTCGAAGGCATACTGCGCACCATGTACGATCCCCGCAACAGTCTTACTAACGAAGTCTCCGCGCAGTTACAGCAGCATTTCGGAGACCGACTGTATCGAACAGTCGTACCGCGCAATGTACGTCTGGCCGAGGCCCCCAGCTTTGGCCAGCCCTGTCTGCAATACGATTCCAAGTCTCGCGGCGCCCGTGCTTACCTGGCGCTGGCCGGCGAGATTATTCGCCGCGCTGAGGTGGTGGCCCAGCAACAACAGGGTGTGCCTGGACAAGTAGAGCAGGCACCCGTAACAGAGCAAGCACAACCAGCAGTGGAGCCCGGACAAGATGGCAGCTAAAAAACGTGGTCTGGGTCGGGGTCTGGATGCTTTGTTAAGTGCCGGAGTGGAACCGGTCACCACTGACAGTGCTGAGCCCGCGGACACGAGTGCCAGAGCCGAGAGTGATCTCAAGGACGTTCCGGTAGACCTGATTCAGCGTGGTAAGTATCAGCCCCGGCGCGATATGGATCAGGATGCCCTGGAAGAACTGGCCGCCAGTATTCGCGCCCAGGGAGTCATGCAGCCCATAGTCTTACGCAGTATTGGCCCAGGAAAATACGAGATCATTGCCGGTGAGCGTCGCTGGCGGGCTACCCAATTGGCAGGCCTGGATACTATTCCAGCGGTTATTCGTGAAGTGCCTGACGAAGCTGCCGTGGCCATGGCATTGATCGAAAATATCCAGCGCGAGGATCTCAACCCGATTGAAGAGGCCATGGCCTTACAGCGCCTGCAGCAGGAGTTTGAGTTGACCCAGCAGGAGTTGGCTGAGGCGGTGGGCAAGAGCCGCAGCACGGTGACTAACCTGCTGCGCCTGATGAATTTGCGCGACGATGTGCGCCGCCTGTTGGAACATGGCGACCTTGAAATGGGTCATGCCAAGGCGCTCCTGAGTTTGCCGGAAGACGAACAATCTGCCGCTGCCCACACTGTTGTCGGCAAAGGTTTTTCAGTGCGTCAGACTGAGGCTTTGGTGCGTAGCCTGGTCTCCGCTCGTGCCAAACCCAACACCGAAAAACCCGGATTGGACCCCAATGTTCGCGCTTTGCAGGACGAACTATCTGAAAAGCTGGGCACCCGGGTTCAGATCCAGGCGTCCGCCAAGGGTAAAGGCAAACTGGTGTTGCCATTCAACTCGCTGGATGAGCTTGACGGTATTCTTAAGCACATCCGCTAAGCAGATTATCCCTGTACCATGTAAGGTATTGTTTGCTGCACAACATGTAGTGTTCAAACCCCTTGAAAACACTACATAAAGGCGGTTTCAGGTAATCTGTAATTGCCTTGCTGAATCCTGTTTGAACCCCTATAATTCGCCCGCCTCACGAGGCGTGTAGATGTGCCATGGGGCATATGAAAGCCGCGAAAATACATCGACCCAAGGTCTACTACATCTCCCTTGCGCAATTGGTGCTTCTAGGCGCTGTTGCGTTGCCACTGAGTATGCAGTGGGGGACGGTGCGGGGTTACTCGTGGCTTTTAGGTGGTCTGGTGGCTGTGGTCACTCACGCCTATTTTGCCTGGCAGGTGTTCCGCTATCGCGGTGCTCAGGCAGCCAGGCGCATCGCCAGCGCCAGTTACGCTGGTGAGATTGGCAAGTTTTTACTCGCAGTGGCAGGTTTTGCGCTGATTTTTGCCCTGGTTCGACCGGTGTCGGGTGGGGCGGTATTCGCCGGCTACGGCGTTATGTTGATTGTACAACTGAGTGGATCCTGGTTGCTGCTGAGGCAGCCGGTATCACAAGACAAGAGTTAGCTCTAAATGGCATCAGAAAACCAGACGATTTCTGAATATATCGTTCACCACCTGACCAACCTTACCTACGGCAAACTTCCTGCCGGGTATGAGCGCCTCGATTACGATGGCAAGGTTGTGGAAGTTCTGCAACAAGATACATGGACCTTTGCCCACGGCGGTGCTGAAGCCGCAGCGATGGGGTTCAACGCCATTCATGTTGATTCCATGATCTGGTCCATCGGCCTGGGTATCATTTTCTGCTGGATGTTCCGCCGCGTGGCAGTAAAAGCCACCTCTGGCGTGCCCAGCGGCTTTATCAATGCCGCAGAAATGATTGTCGAGTTTATCGACAACACAGTGAAAGACACCTTCCATGGTCGCAACAAGCTGGTTGCGCCGCTGGCCCTGACTATCTTTGTCTGGGTATTCCTGATGAACCTGATGGATCTGATCCCTGTGGACTGGGTGCCTGAGTTACTGATGGCCCTGGGCGTGCCGTACCACAAGATCGTGCCGTCCACAGACCCCAATATCACCATGGGTATGGCCTTGGGTGTATTCATCCTGATGCTGTTTTACTCCATTAAAATCAAAGGCATGGGTTTTGTGAAAGAACTGACCCTGCACCCCTTTGAGCATCCTGTATTTATCCCCATCAACCTGTTTATGGAACTGGTGGGTCTGCTGGCCAAGCCGTTTTCGCTGGGCCTGCGACTGTTCGGCAACATGTATGCCGGTGAAATGATCTTTATTTTGATTGCAGCCCTGTTTAGTGCCGGCTATTTCTGGATGGCACCGGCAGGCCTGCTGCAAATTGGTTGGGCGATCTTCCACATCCTGGTGATCACCCTGCAAGCTTTCATCTTTATGGTTCTTACGGTCGTGTATTTGAGCATGGCCCACGAGGATCATTAATTTTTTAACCTTTCTTTATAAAGTTGTACGAACTAGGAGAAAAAATGCCTGAATTAGTCTTTGTTGCTGCCGCCATCATGATGGGTCTGGGTGGACTGGGTGCCGCGATCGGCGTAGGTCTGCTCGGTGGCAAGCTGATTGAAGGTTCCGCCCGCCAGCCCGAACTGGCTCCCAAACTGCAGGTCACCTTCTTCCTGGGTGCTGGCCTGGTTGACGCTATCCCCATTATTGGTGTGGGTATCGCGATGTACCTGATCTTCGTTGTAGCTGCATAAGTCAGCCCAACGAAACTCTGGCGTGTCGGCCAGTTTCTTTCGGCCGACACACATTTAACAGGTATTCTGTGAGGAACGAAGCGTGAATATTAATCTGACGCTGATTGGCCAAACCCTGGCATTCGCCGGCTTTGTCCTGTTCTGCATGAAGTATGTCTGGCCGCCGATTCTGGCTGCCATGGCAGAGCGTGCAGAAAAAATCGCCGATGGCCTCGCCGCTGCAGACCGTGCCAGCCACGATCTTGAACTGGCCCAAAAAGAGGCGGTTGACCGTCTCAAGGAAGCCAAGGAAGAGGCAGCTGGCATCATTGACGCCGCTAACAAGCGCGCCAACCAGATCGTGGAAGAGGCCAAAGATGCCGCCCGCGTTGAAGGTGATCGTCTGAAAGAGGCGGCGCAGGCTGAGATTGACCAGGAGATCAACCGGGCTCGCGAAGAATTGCGCGGTCAGGTAGCTACTCTGGCCCTGGCTGGTGCTGAGAAAGTACTGGGTGCTGAGATTGACGCATCCCGTCATGGCGACTTGGTCAACAAACTGGCAGCGGAGCTGTAAGGGCGAACCATGGCTGAATTAAGCACACTGGCGCGACCCTACGCACGAGCAGCTTTTGAGTATGCCCGTGACAACGACAACCTGCCGGCCTGGTCTGAACAACTGCGTGTTGCGGCTGCGGTCGCCGGTACTGAGACCATGATCAAGGTACTGAGCAATCCGTCACTGACGGCAGAGCAGCAGGCACAGTCACTGACTGATGTTTGTGGTGACAGCCTGAATGCTGAAGGCAAGAACTTTATTGCCCTGCTGGCCAGCAACAAGCGCCTGCCCTTGCTGGCAGAGATATCCGACCTGTTTGAGCAGTACAAGGCCAACCAGGAAAAAGTCGTGGATGTCACTGTTTACTCTGCCTTTGAAGTAGGTGCAGAGACGCAGCAAACACTGACCGAGGTGTTGAAAACCAAACTGGAACGTGAGGTTAAGGTCGATACAGAAATCGACAGCGACCTGCTGGGTGGGGTCCTGATTCGGGCCGGCGACCTGGTAATTGACGGTTCCGTGCGCGGACGCTTGAACAAGCTGTCCGAAGCAATGAATTCCTAAGAGGAAACAACGATGCAGCAACTGAATCCATCTGAGATCAGCGAAATCATCAAGCAGCGTATAGACCAGCTTGATGTGCAGAGCGAAGCCCGCAACGAGGGCGCCGTGGTCTCGGTAACTGACGGCATTATCCGTATTCACGGTCTGACCGACGTGATGTACGGGGAAATGATTGAATTTGACGGCGGCCTTTACGGTATGGCCCTTAACCTCGAGCGCGACTCTGTAGGTGCCGTGGTACTGGGTGACTACCTGGGTCTGAAAGAAGGCCAGACCTGTCGTTGCACCGGCCGTATTCTGGAAGTACCGGTTGGTCCGGAACTGCAGGGTCGTGTGGTAGACGCCCTGGGTAACCCGATTGACGGTAAAGGCCCGGTTGGCACCACCCAGACTGATGCTCTGGAGAAGGTAGCACCTGGTGTTATTGCACGTCAGTCTGTTGACCAGCCCGTACAGATTGGTCTGAAAGCTATCGACTCGATGGTACCCATCGGTCGTGGCCAGCGTGAGCTGATCATTGGTGACCGCCAGATCGGTAAGACTGCTATCGCAGTCGACGCGATCATTAACCAGAAAGACTCTGGCATTAAGTGTATTTACGTCGCGGTTGGCCAGAAGGCTTCTTCTGTTGCTGCTGTGGTACGTAAGCTGGAAGAGCACGGCGCCATGGACCACACCATTGTGGTTGCCGCCAACGCCTCTGATCCGGCTGCCATGCAGTACCTGGCACCGTTTGCCGGCTGCACCATGGGCGAGTACTACCGCGATCGCGGTGAAGATGCCCTGATCATTTATGATGATCTGACTAAGCAGGCCTGGGCATATCGCCAGATCTCCCTGCTGCTGCGTCGTCCGCCGGGTCGTGAAGCGTATCCCGGTGACGTGTTCTACCTCCACAGTCGTCTGCTGGAGCGTGCTGCACGTGTTAATGCTGACTACGTTGAGAAGTTCACAGATGGCGCTGTCAAAGGCCAGACCGGTTCTCTGACCGCACTGCCTGTGATTGAAACCCAGGCCGGTGACGTATCAGCCTTCGTACCGACCAACGTGATCTCTATTACCGACGGTCAGATCTTCCTGGAAGCGGACATGTTCCGTTCCGGTAATCGCCCGGCCATGGACGCAGGTATTTCGGTATCTCGTGTAGGTGGTGCGGCACAGACCAAGATCATGAAGAAGCTGTCCGGTGGTATTCGTACCGCACTGGCTCAGTACCGCGAACTGGCGGCATTCTCCCAGTTTGCTTCTGACCTCGACGATGCCACCAAGGCCCAGCTGGACCAGGGCGAGCGCGTGACCGAGCTGATGAAGCAGAAGCAGTACTCGCCGCAGTCCATCGCCGAGATGGGTCTGATGCTGTATGCAGCCAACGAAGGTCACCTGGACGACGTTGAAGTGGCCAAGGTACTGGACTTTGAATCTGCGCTGATCGCCTACGCCCATGCTGAGCAGGGTGAACTGATGAGCAGCATCGTCAGCAGTGGCGGTGACTACAGCGACGAGATCGAAGCCACCTTCAAGTCACTGATCGAAACCTTTAAGTCCACCCAGACCTGGTAAGACCTTATGGCAGCAGGAAAGGAAATTCGCAATAAGATCTCGAGTATTAAAAATACTCAGAAGATCACCTCTGCGATGGAAATGGTTGCGGCCAGTAAAATGCGCCGCGCCCAGGACCGCATGGAAGTGGGTAAGCCTTACGCCGCTCGCATGCGCTCCGTGATGGGTCACCTGGCGAACGCGAACCCTGAACACAAACACATGTTCATGGATCAGCGTGAAGTGAAGCGGGTTGGCTACATCGTTGTTTCCACCGACCGTGGTTTGTGTGGTGGCCTGAACATCAACCTGTTCAAGGCCATGATCAAATCCATGCAAGAGTGGGACGAGCAGGGCATTGAAATTGATATGTCCCTGATCGGCGGCAAGGCAGCCGGTTTCTTCAACAGCTACGGTGGCAACGTGATTGCTGCGGTACGCGACATTGGTGAAGAGCCTGCCATCGCCGACCTGATCGGTGGTGTAAAAACCATGCTGGACGCCTACGCAGAAGGCAAGATCGACAAGTTGTATCTGGTGAGCAACGAGTTTGTGAACACCATGACCCAGGATCCCACGGTTGCACAGTTGCTGCCGCTGGAACCTGAAGATAACGCCGATATGCAGCACCACTGGGATTACATCTATGAGCCGGATGCCCAGGAACTGCTGGAAGGCCTGCTGACTCGTTATGTTGAGTCGCAGGTGTACCAGGCAGTGGTTGAGAACGGTGCCTGCGAACAGGCCGCGCGGATGCTGGCGATGAAAAACGCCACCGACAATGCCGGCGACCTGATCGACGATTTGCAGCTGATTTACAACAAAGCTCGCCAGGCTGCGATTACCCAAGAACTTTCTGAGATTGTCAGCGGCGCCGCTGCAATCAGCAATTAATCGAGGATACAAACATGAGCAGCGGACGTATCGTACAAATCATCGGCGCGGTTATCGACGTGGAATTCCCACGTGACGCCGTACCTCAGGTATACGACGCCCTGACAGTGACCGAGAAAGGTCTGACCCTGGAAGTACAGCAGCAGCTAGGCGACGGCGTTGTACGCGCTATTGCCATGGGTTCTTCCGAAGGTGTAAGCCGCGGTCTGGCAGTTGAAAACACACAGGCCCCGATCTCTGTGCCCGTGGGTACCGAGACTCTGGGTCGCATCATGGACGTGCTGGGCAACCCGATTGATGAGTGTGGCCCCATCGGTGAGAAAGAGCGTGCTCCGATTCACCGTAAAGCACCGACCTACGAAGAGCTGGCCGCTTCTGAAGAGCTTCTGGAAACCGGCATTAAGGTAATCGACCTGGTTTGCCCCTTCGCCAAAGGCGGTAAGGTTGGCCTGTTCGGTGGTGCCGGTGTAGGTAAAACCGTAAACATGATGGAGCTGATTAACAACATCGCCATCGAGCACTCCGGTCTGTCAGTATTCGCCGGTGTGGGTGAGCGTACTCGTGAAGGTAACGACTTCTACTACGAGATGCAGGAATCCAAGGTTGTAAACGTGGATGACTTCAGCGCCTCTAAAGTAGCTATGGTATACGGCCAGATGAACGAGCCGCCCGGTAACCGTCTGCGTGTTGCTCTGACCGGCCTGACCATGGCTGAGAAGTTCCGTGACGAAGGCCGTGACGTACTGTTGTTTGTCGACAACATCTACCGTTACACCCTGGCGGGAACCGAGGTATCTGCACTGCTGGGCCGTATGCCTTCAGCGGTAGGTTACCAGCCCACCCTGGCACTGGAGATGGGTGAACTGCAGGAGCGTATTACTTCCACAAAGACCGGTTCTATTACCTCTATCCAGGCGGTCTACGTACCGGCGGATGACAACACTGACCCGTCGCCCGCGACCACCTTTGCTCACCTGGACTCAACTGTTGTACTGAGCCGTGACATTGCTGCTAAAGGTATTTACCCGGCTGTTGACCCGCTGGACTCTACCTCTCGCCAGCTGGACCCGCTGCTGATCGGTGCGGATCACTACGACACAGCACGTGGCGTGCAGTCTGTACTGCAGCGTTATAACGAGTTGAAGGATATCATCGCGATTCTGGGTATGGACGAGCTGTCTGAGGAAGACAAGCAGACCGTAGACCGTGCTCGTAAGATTGAGCGTTTCTTGTCTCAGCCCTTCCACGTAGCAGAAGTATTCACCGGCTCCCCCGGTAAGTACGTGCCCCTGAAAGACACCATCGCTGGATTCAAAGGCCTGTTGGCTGGCGAATACGACCACCTGCCCGAGCAGGCGTTCTACATGGTCGGTTCCATCGAAGAAGCTGTTGAGAAAGCCAAGAGTCTCTAAGCCATGAGCATGACCATCCATTGCGACATCGTTAGCGCCGAGCAGGAGATTTTCTCCGGCCTGGTGGAGATGTTGGTGGCCACAGGCAGCGAAGGTGAAGTCGGTATCAGCTATGGCCACGCGCCGCTGCTGACCGGCCTGATCCCCGGGCCCGTGCGCATCATCAAGCAGGACGGTGCCGAAGAAATCTACTACGTCTCCGGCGGCTTCCTGGAAGTGCAGCCCGGCGTAGTCAGCATTCTTGCCGACGCCGCTATACGTGCTGATGATGTCGATGAAGCCGCTGCCGAGGAAGCTCGTCAGGCTGCGGAACAAGCCATCAACAACCAGTCTGGCGAATTTGACTACGGTCGCGCATCTGCGCAGTTGGCGGAAGCCGCTGCCCAGCTGATGACCATCCAGAAACTGCGCAAGCAAGCCAAGAAGTAAGCTTAAGCAGCTCTCTCTTTTCAGCGCGGCGTTCGGGCAACCGACCGCCGCGTTGTCGTTTCTGGATCCTGCTCAGTACGAAATCCGCTAAGCCAATCTGAGCGGTTTAATATTTAATGCCTTGACAGCATGTCGTTCGAACAATATTTTTCGATCAGTATATTTCGTAATATAATGAAAGATAAAATAGATAAGAACGTAGACTTGCAGGGTATCCTTGTGAAAAAAACGCTGATCAAAGTTTGCTCAGTTTTATGGATTTTTCCGTCTGCTGTACCGATGGCACAAAACAACGCGCTCCAGTTGGAAGAAGTTGTTGTGGTGGCTACTAAACGAGAATCCAGTTTACAGGACGTAGCGGTGGCAGTGAGCGCAGTACCTGACTGGGTTCTGCAAAACAACCAGATCTTCAGCAGTGCCGATCTCACGAATGTCGTGCCGTCGTTGACCTTGCAAAAAGGGCTGAATTCCAGGGAGAGTTCTTTCAACATTCGGGGTATTGGTACCCAGTCTTATAGCGTGGCGGCTGAACCCAGCGTGTCTACCCTAGTTGATGGTGTCGTGATGGGCATATCAGGTCAGGCCTTTACGCAACTGGCAGATATCCAGAGAGTTGAGGTATTGAGAGGCCCTCAGGGGACGCTGTTTGGCAAGAATGCATCGGCTGGTGCCGTTCACATCATCACCCGCAAACCTGCCAGCGAGCTTGAGGCCAGTATTCGCGCGACGGTAGTCGAGCAGGACGAATATCGACTTACCGGAAGTGTCTCTGCACCTCTGATTGAGAGTTGGAGCTTTCGCTTGACGGGTAGCTATATTGACGATGGTGGCTATATCGACAATGTTTACGATCCCTTATTTACGCCCCCTGGAACCATCACGTTAAATGACAGCAAAAATCCCCTTGGCGGCGGCAAAGATAGCCTGGTTCGGGGAAAGCTCGCCTGGGAGCCTAACCAGGACCTGCGGTTACTGTACACAGGTGACTGGGGCAAAAATGACTGTGATTGTGGCGCAACGATTGTTCGCTCGACCTCTGAGCCGGAGCGCCTGGCACCTTTGGTTCCCAGCGACGAGAACATGGATGTAAACGTGGACGGCCCCAATTTCTCCAAGGTGGAGAGTTATGGGCACGCACTGGAGATAAACTGGCAAGTTGGCGAGCTCAGCCTGACTTCACTCAGCGCCTATCGTGACTGGCAGCAAGAGTTTCAGGCTGACGTAGATGGCCAGCCTATTGTTGCTGAACCATTGCTCCTGTTCCAAAGCGGCGAGGACAGCCAAAAACAGTTTAGCCAGGAATTGCGTCTACTTTCTCCCGAGCAGCAAAGCCTATCCTATGTCGTCGGCCTATATTACTTTTCACAGGAAACAGAGAGATTGTTCTTTCGCTCCATTCTTGGTCTGGACAATGTCACAGATCTAAAAACCGACAAAAAGAATTACGCCTTGTTCGGCGAGGCGACCTGGAATCTTTCTGATCATTGGCGACTGATATTTGGTGGGCGCTTGTCTCGTGACGAGGTCGATTATGGATTATTGCGTGATGGACCGTTTCCCGGGCCAATCCTGCCGGATCATCCCAACAGCAGTGGTGATGTTGTCGACGATAACTTTTCGGGCAAGCTAGCACTGCAAAGGGACGTGGGCCAAAATGGCATGGCTTATGCTAGCTACGCTCAGGGCTACAAAGGGCCGGCGTACAGCATTGATGCGACAACCGATCCGGATCTTATAGAAGTAGTTAAGCCTGAAACTAGCGATGCTTTTGAATTGGGTTACAAAGGGCGCCTTCTGGATAGTCGGTTACAAATAGGTCTTGCTGCTTTCTACACCGAATTTGAAGATTGGCAGGCTACAGCTTTTGTACCTGCACCGTCTGGGGACAATACGGGTACGTTCTTGCTCACTAACGCGGGGAAGGTTTCTACACGTGGAGTCGAGTTGGATGCCACCTTGTTACTGGCTGAAGGTTTTACCCTTTTCGGCGCGCTTGCTTACACAAAGGCCGAAATAGATAGTTTTAAAGGGGGGCCTTGCAATTTTGTTCAGCAAGCGAACTCAATGCCACCCAGCTGTGGTCCTGCCGGTGGCGGCGTACAGGACCTGTCCGGCGGTGATTTGCCTTACTCCCCTGAGTGGCGATTCAACCTGACGGGCGACTATCAGCTGGCATTGGAATCAATGCCCTTTGATCTGGGCTTTAACGTTAACTATAGATGGCAGAGCGAGGTCCAGTTCGATATCGCACAGGATGTAAATGGCATTCAGGACAGTTACGGCATTCTGGACGCGGCGATCGATCTGAAGAGCAAGCACAATCGCCACGCCTTACGTTTATTTGCTAAAAATCTTTTGGATGAATTTCATGTGCTTGGGATAAGTTCCACCACGGAACTTTTGCTACCCGATGCATATTTGCACCAGGTATCCAAAACGGCACAACGAACATTTGGCGTTGAATATCGTTTTGAATTATGACGCTAACACTCAATAACAAGTTGACTTCTTCAATGGAAAGCCCGGCGTTGATTAACAGTGAGATTAGAGCGTCCATTTTTTTACTATTGTGCACCTTGCTCCTATGTTGTCTTGGCGCGACTCGAGTCGTTGGGGAGAACACCGCTGAGCTGGGTTTGTTGCCTATGCCTGCTTCCATGGTTAGCGGCGAAGGTCGGTTAGTGTTGACCGACGACTTGGTGGCCTATCGCGTAGTGGGTGCAGACAACGGTCGTCTCTCATCGGCTCTGGCCCGCTGGCAGCAGCAGCTGCGCGCTGAGTTGGCTATTGAGCACGAGCTGTTGGCTGATTCGGAATCAGATAAAGAGCCTATACTGGTTTTTGAAATAGAGTCCCCCGGTGAGAGCTACCCATCGATTGGCACTGAAGAATCTTATCAACTAACTATTTCTGATGACCTTATACGTGTGCAGGCCGCGACCACCGTTGGAGTGCTGCGAGCTTTGCAGACACTGCGACAATTGGCGATGCGCTGCGAGGCAACGCTGTGTTTTCCCTTAGTCGACATAGAGGATAAGCCGGAGTTTCCCGTCAGGGGTGTAATGATAGATGTTGTCCGACACTGGATACCGCTGGCGGATATTAAGCGACAGTTGGACGGTATGGCTGCGGTAAAACTAAACCTCTTGCACCTTCACTTTAGTGATGACCAGAGTTTTCGTGTTGAGAGCCTGGCGCTGCCTAAACTCCACGAACTTGGATCGGATGGCAATTACTTCACCCAGTCGGAAATCAGAGAGCTGGTGGAATATGCCGCTGACAGGGGCATCCGCGTTATGCCCGAGTTTGATTTGCCTGGTCACAGCCGCAGTTGGCAAATTGCCTACCCAGAGCTGTCGAGTCGTCCAGGGAAGAAATACCACCTATACAGCACCAAGCGAATCTTCTCAGACCCCATTGATCCTAGTAAAGAAAGCACATACGAGATTCTGGCCGCCCTGGTAGAAGAAATGACTGGATTGTTTCCCGATGAGTATTTTCACCTCGGCGGGGACGAAGTGAGCTTTGATGCCTGGGAGGACAATCCGAGCATCCAAGACTTTATGCTGGAGCAGAAAATTCCGGACTCAAAAAGTCTTCAGACATATTTTGTAAATCGCTATGCTCGAATGATCAAAGATGCAGGGCGTATTCCTGTAGGTTGGGCCGAGGTTTTGTCAGAAAACCTAGAACAGGGAGTTATTGCCCACCACTGGATCAGTTCTGACACAACGCCGTTGGCTAAACGACACCCCGCACTGGTGTCTATCAACTACTACCTCGATCACATGCGCAGTTCCGAGAGTCATTATCGGAACGACCCCCGCCATCTTACAATTAATAACAGTGCTGATCAGACGCTTAGAGACAACGTTATAGGCGTGATCGCCACCTCTTGGTCTGAAGTTGTCGATCCAAGAAATATAGATTTGTGCCTTTGGCCGAGAGTCGCAGCGATCTCCGAGAGCCTATGGTCGAGTAGTGAATATGTCCTCGATGCGAATATTGACAGCCTCTATCAACGTCTCGACTTGCTGAGCAGGCAGTTGGAGCCTCAACTTTCCATGCAGCGGGAACAACAACAGCGGGAGTGGGCTTTTTTGGCACCGCCAGGTTCTGCAGATGCTTTGCAGGCACTGGCGGACCTGCTGGAACCGGTTCCGTTTTATCCGATGCGCAGTGGTTCCACACTGTTAGGTTTGATAATGCCGGAGTTCCTGCTTGATGACCCACCGGACACCCCAACAGAGTTATCACCCTTTACCCGGGTGCTGGCGTACGAGAGCCTGTCGGCAAGACAATTCAATCGGGATGTAGAGCGATTTTTGTCTGATACCGAGAACCGTGAGCTGATGAAAGCTCTGCAACAGCGGCTATTACTTTGGTCTGAGCTGTACCCAGAAATGCAGAAGCTCGCAGGACAGTCTGAAAAACTGCGTGATCTTGAGTTAGAAAAGTTAGCGCAGGTTATTGCCAGAATATCTGACGCAGGGCTGATCGCCCTGCGAGCACACAGCGAAAGTAATGTACTCTCATCCGGTGATGTCGAGCACTATCGTAACCTCGTTTCCACGTATGCCAGGCCGCCGTTCTTCTATGACTTTGAAACGGTTCAGGGGCTCGTGCTGGATTTGTTCCGGCCAGCGCCTCTGCGACGACATCGGATCGCCATTGTGCCCGGTATATACCAGTTGGTCGATGCCCTGGACCAATGACCATAGAAACCCATAAGGCAGTTTTCCTGGGAGTTGATGGCGGTGGCAGTAATTCGCGTTTTTTGTTTCTTGACGCAAATGGGCTGGAAGTTTTTTCTGCCTTTGCTGGTGCGGCCAACTTAACGAGCCAGGGTAGCGAATCCGTTGCCGAGTTATTTAAACATCAACTACAGTTATTTGACGCACAGGGTCATGGCGAAATGGTCATTGCCGGCGCGGTGCTTGGACTGGCGGGCCTGCTGTATAAGAAGGATTATTCCGGCTTTATAAGTCAGCTGCAGGAAATAGTGCTTAAGCGCCAGACGATAAAGCCGGTAATTGAGTTAGTTACCGACAGTCACTTGGTTTGGTTTGCTGCCGCCAAGGGTAAACCTGCGATAGCTCTGATAAGCGGGACAGGCTCTGTAGCTTACGGGATTGATCAGGACGGAGCTCGGCTTGTAAGAGGTGGACTGGGAGCGTTGCTGTCAGATGAGGGAAGCGGCTTTCAGATTGGACTGGCCGGTTTGCAGCATGCCATAAGGGCCCATGAGGGCCGTGATGAAGCCACCACCCTCAGTGGTGCGCTGTATGCTCATTTTGAGATAGAAGATATTTCCAGCACGCTGGAGAAAGCGTCCAGCAGAGAGCAAATCGCTAGTTTTGCCAAGGTAGTATTAACCCAAGCGCAAGCCGGTGACTCTATTTCGATTCAAATCGTGATGCAGGCAGCGAGATACCTGGCCGGCCTTGTAGAGAGTATGCTCATAGAGGGAAACTTTGATCGCGCCTCTCTCTTGGTCGGTATCTACGGGAGCTGCCTGCAGCGCAGTCAGTTATTGCGTGATGAACTCGCTGCCAGATTGGCGGAGATCGAACCTCAGCTCAGAGTAGTTTCTCCAGCCCTGTCCGCAGAACGAGCAGCTGCTGAAATTGCACTGACAAAGCGGGAAAACCTTCCTCTAGCCAGACTGGCGAACTACCCAGCGGGTGATATCAGCTATGAGGTTTATGTTCCTGATGGAGCAGGCCCTACTAGTGCGCTCGCTCGAACGACTCATATGGCCATTGCTGCGCACCCGGACGACATCGAAATTATTGCCCACCACGGCATCGCCAGTTGTTATGGCCATGCGCAACAGTGGTTTAGTGGTGTGGTTATTTGTGATGGCGGCGGGTCGCCTGCAATCGGACCTTATGCCAGGATTGAGCGTTCAAAAATGATCGATATTCGTCGACAGGAGCAGCTCGAAGCATCGCGGCTCGGCGAATATTCATGTCTGGTGCAGCTGGGTATCGATAGCGGCCTCATTAAAGCCAATTTGGATGAGGCACTGGTTTCTCGACTGTGCGATCTGTTGAATGCCAGTAAGCCTCACTCGGCCTATCTTCACAATATCGCCGATAGCCACCAAACTCATGTCAGCTGTAGTTTGCATGCGTTGGAAGCGATTAAACAAATGGTGCCGGAAGATCGGCCCCGTAATATATATGGTGTTGAAGTCTGGCGTGGGCTCGACTGGTTGCCCGCAAAGTTCAGACTGGAGCTTGATACCAGCGACATGCCCGACCTACGCAGCGCTCTGATACAAGTTTT
Organism: Halieaceae bacterium; assembly: GCA_963921335.3. Taxonomy (GTDB): domain Bacteria; phylum Pseudomonadota; class Gammaproteobacteria; order Pseudomonadales; family Halieaceae; genus CAWUFC02. The sequence goes on from CAWUFC020000001.1 coordinate 496,269, forward strand.
CGATTCGCAAATCGCGGCGGGCAAACGCTATGACCGAGCTATTGAGGCGAGGGCAACAGCAAACGCTACCTTTGCCGATTCCCACGCGGTAGACCAACATTCCAGCCTTGTTTTTGCGATGAATCTCAAGCCTCTAGTGGACAACCCGCAGTTGACAGCTCGTGACTATTGGCGAGAGGTGCTTGCGGCGTTCGACCAGCTGGTGGATGCCAATCTGGCGCATTTGGAGCCAAAATCGTGAGCTCGTGTAAATCATGGAATTGATCATACCACCGGATGCGCAAGCGGTAGCGTGCAGAGCAGCTGATATCGTCTGCGACATGATGGCACACAAAGCTGATGCTGTGCTTGGACTGGCCACCGGCTCAACACCAGTTCCGCTTTACCGCGAGCTGGTGTCGCGCTATCAAAGTGGAAAGATTAGTTTTTCCCATGCCAGCAGTTTTAATCTCGATGAGTATGTGGGTTTACCCCCCGGCAGTCCTCACAGTTTTCGTCAATTTATGCAGGAACAACTGTTTGGGCACATTGATCTTGCAGAGGCACATGCTTTTATGCCGACGTGCCGGCATAATCAGGATCCTAGGCAAGTGGGGCCCGCATATGAACGATTGATTCAGGAACGAGGCGGTATTGATCTACAAATACTTGGAATAGGCCGCAATGGGCATATTGGGTTTAATGAACCGGGTTCAAGTCTTGGCTCGAGGACGCGGTTAAAGACATTGGCCATGCATACGCGTCGTGACAATTTGCGCAGCTTTGAAGCCGAGGATCGCCAGCCGGTGTTAGCAATTACCATGGGTATAGCGACGATTCTCGAAGCCAGGCGAATTGTCCTGCTCGCAACCGGTGAAAACAAAGCCCAGGCTATTGCAGATGCGGTAGAAGGGCCGCTTGCTGCAATCCACCCGGCTTCGGCACTACAGCTCCACCAGCACGTCAGGGTAATTATCGACGAGGCTGCTGCCTCTAGGTTGATCAATTTTGAGTATTACCAGGATACTTTTGCGAAGAATGAATCGATCATTCAACGTCACGGTGAAGGCTTGGCGGGCGATCCCTGGTTTACACCAAATTTCAGCTGAGTAGATAGACACCATCCAATGACGCTCACGCCGCTAGACTGGTCCATTGTAGTTCTGTTTTTGACGCTCGCCATTGTCATTGGATTGTGGGCGAGCCGCTCGGCTGGCCAGAATGAGGAGGCCTACTTTTTATCCGGCCGGCGCATGCCCTGGTGGCTATTGGGCGTGTCAATGGTGGCCACCACCTTCGCCGCAGACACTCCTTTGCTGGTGACCGATATTGTTCGCAGCAACGGCGTCGCCGGTAATTGGGTGTGGTGGGCCTTCTTGCTGACAGGCATGCTTACGACCTTTGTCTACGCTCGGTTGTGGCGGCGATCAGGGGTTTTGACCAATCTGGAATTCTACGAGCTTCGCTATAGTGGCCGGGCCGCAGTAGCCGTAAGGTCGTTCCGGGCTGTATACCTGGGTTTGTTTTTCAACGTCATGATTATGGCAACCGTTACACTGGCGGCAATTAAAATCAGTACGGCCATGTTGGGTATTACACCTCTGGAAACTGTAATGGTGGCAGGTACGGCGACGCTCATATTTTGCACCTTGGGTGGTTTTCTGGGTGTGTTGCTCAGCGACCTGGTTTTGTTTTCCGCAGCCATGATTGGCTCTATAGCGGCGGCGATATATGCGTTGGATCATCCGGCGGTCAACGGTTTGTCGGGTCTGTTGTCGCATCCGCAGGTGGTGGGCAAAACCAGCTTCCTGCCTGATTTTTCCCAGCCGGAACAGGCTATGATGATCTTTATACTGCCTTTGGCGGTGCAGTGGTGGAACGTTTGGTACCCGGGCTCAGAACCCGGTGGCGGTGGCTATGTTGCCCAGAGAATGCTGGCTGCGAAAGATGAAAAAAATGCCATGGCTGCGGTGTTGCTGTTTCAATGTGCCCATTACGTGTTGCGACCCTGGCCCTGGATTATCGTTGCGCTGGCTTCTCTTATCGTTTATCCCGATTTGGCCTCCTTGCAGGAGGCGCTGCCCGATGCGCCGACCTCAATCATCAGCCATGATCTGGCATACCCTGCCATGTTGGGGCTGTTGCCCTCCGGACTAAAGGGCCTGGTAGTTGGTTCGCTACTGGCTGCGTATATGTCAACAATGTCTACCCAGATCAATTGGGGCTCCTCTTATCTGGTCAACGATTGTTACCGCAGGTTGCTGCGGCCGCACGCCAGTGGCCGTCATTTGGTACTGGTCGGTCGCATTGCTTCAGCCGTGTTAATGGTGTGTGCATGCGTTCTGGCTCTCTTTCTGGAAAGTGCCATGCAGGCGTTTACGTTATTGCTCAGTGTTGGCGCGGGAACGGGCTTGTTGTTTATTCTGCGCTGGTTCTGGTGGAGGGTTAACGCCTGGAGCGAGATAACGGCGATGCTGGTGTCATTTTTAGCCGCCGCCTATTTCCAGCTGGCTGAATTGCCGGCGATGGAAGCGTGGCAAAAAGTGGTGGTGCCTATCGGCATTACTACGCTGGCCTGGCTGCTGGTTACTTATGCCACTCCCTCAACAGAGAAATCGGTTTTGCTTTCATTTTGTAACTTGGTCAAGCCCGCAGGACCTGGCTGGAAACCGATCAAGGCGCTTGCTGGCTATAAAAAAGGGTTGGATTCTGACAATGGCCAACTGGCCCTCTCCCTCTTGAGCGTGTTGGTGGCAAGTGTGTCTATCTACGCCGCGCTGTTTGCGGTGGGGTATGGCCTGTATGGAAGGCACTCCATGGCCACAGGGCTCGGTGCTATAGCCTTGTGCGGTGCCGGGTTTATGTGGAAAAACTGGGCGCAGCTGACCCGAGCTTAAACATCAATCAGGTGCAGGGCGACCCCTGCACTTTCAAGGGCGTCAACGTATTCCTGGGGAATCATTGAATCAGTTATGACTGCGGTGAGATTGGCAATATCCGTAATCAGGTGCATGCCTGAATTGCCAAACTTGCTTGAGTCGGTCACAGCGATAACCTGACTGGCAGATTGACATCTAGCGCGGTTAAGGCGGGCTTCGGGTTCATGGTGGGTGCTAACACCTTGCAGCGAAAAACTGTGCACTCCGAGGAAAAACTTATCGAAGTGCATATTTTCCAGCAAATACTCTGAAAAACCATCGTAGAAAGACTGGGACTTGGCTCGTAGCGCGCCCCCATCCATGGTTAATTCAACCTGCTCCATCTTGGACAACACGGTTGCTACATTAAGGGCATTAGTCATTACTCTGAGCCGGGAATGATTTTTCAGGCAGCGCGCAATTTCTTCTGTCGTGGTGCCGGAATCCAGCAAAAGACTCTCTTCATTATTTACAAGAGAGGCCGCAACTCTGCCAATTTGTTGTTTCAGGGCGCGATGCTCCTTATAGCGGTCAGTAACTGACAGCTCCCTGGTCAGTGAAGAGTTCGCCAGGGCGCCACCGCGCGACCTCACCAGCAGTCCGCGGCGGTCCAGGTCATTTAAATCATGGCGAATAGTCACGGTGGAAACGTTATAAAGCCTCGCCAGTTCATCCACCCTAGCCTCGCCGTTGGATTGTATATACTCGACTATTTTCTTTCGACGTCGAACGGAATCGCGCATTAGTTTTTCTGACATTGAAAGTTACTTTAGGGCAGTATCTTTCATTTATTTTCGTTGATCAACGAAGTGGGCTACCTTGCGTGAGCCGCGTTGTCGTTTCTGGGCCAGTGAGCTTTAATGTCACTATGGCCGATATTAATGACTTGATGAACAGCTATCCCGACGCTGACACGTTCTACTTTGGTGACAGCGAAGCCCTGTGTGCCAGGCTGATTGAACTGGTCCGCAGCGGAAAAAAAACCGCAACCTGTGGAGCTTACCGAGATTTTGAAAATGGCACAGATAACATGCCGGTTCTGGCCCGCTGTGATATTGCCCTGAACTGGGACAGTAGCCCCGCACTGGTGCTGAAAACAGTGGGTCTTGAGCTGAAACGTTTCTGTGACGTGGAAGAGCACTTTGCCCTCGCAGAAGGTGAGAACGATGACCTTCAAGGCTGGCGTGATGATCATCAGGCCTATTTTGAGCGGAATGGCGGCTTCGACCCGGAGATGATGTTGGTGTGCGAGTACTTTGAGCTGGTTGAAGACCTGGTCGATCAGTAAGCATGAGCCTCGAAGTCATTATTCTTGCAGCGGGGCAGGGCACCCGCATGAAATCCGAATTTCCCAAGGTGCTGCACCCGGTGGGTGGCAAGCCGATGTTGCAGCACCTGATTGATACCGCCCAATCTCTCAACCCCATTGCCATCCACGTGGTGATAGGCCATCAGGCAGAGCTTATAGAGGAACAACTGGCGCAGGACGGTGTGAACTGGGTATTGCAGGCTGAGCAGCACGGTACCGGTCATGCGGTGATGCAGGCCATGCCCGCAGTTGCTGCTGACTCCGATGTCTTGATTCTGGTGGGTGATGCGCCATTGCTACGCCAGGCAACCCTGCAGCAATTGCTACAGCTGCCCTTGCCCGCATTGGTGACAGCAGAGCTTACAGATCCGCGCTCGCTGGGACGAATTGTGAGGGATGAGCAAGGCACTTTCGTCGGCGTGGTGGAGTACAAAGATGCTTCCGCAGAGCAACGTACTATTCGGGAGATTAACTCCGGGGTAATTGCCGCCACGGCTGCACAGCTCAATGCCTGGCTGCCCCGGGTTGGCAATGATAACAATCAGAATGAGTATTACCTGCCGGATGTACTACCCTTGGCTATAGCCGAGGGTGTCCCTGTACAGACAGCACTCGCCAGTGAAATCGAGGTATTGGGCGTGAATGATAAAGCCGAACTCAACCGGGTAGAGCGTGAACATCAGCAGCGACAGGCCGCGGAATTGATGCAGGCCGGTGTGACCCTGGCTGACGCCGCACGCGTTGACGTTCGCGGCGACATCAGCGTGGGCACTGATGTGTATATCGATATCAATGCGGTGTTCGAGGGCAAGGTAACCCTTGGCAACAATGTAAGCATCGGCCCCAACTGTGTGCTGAAGAATGTAAGCCTCGGTGATGGTGTTGAGGTGAAGGCTTTTTCCCACCTTGAAGAGGTCACCGCACAAGCAGGTTGTGAAATTGGGCCTTATGCCCGCTTGCGCCCCGGTACTGAGTTGGGTGAAGGCGCCAAAATCGGTAATTTTGTGGAAACCAAAAAAGCCAGTATCGGCGCCGGCAGCAAAGCTAACCACCTCGCCTACGTGGGCGATGCAGAAGTGGGCAGTGGCGTAAACATCGGTGCGGGCACCATCACCTGTAACTACGACGGGGCCGCCAAGCACAAGACGAAGCTGGGCGACGGCGTATTTGTTGGTTCCAACTCCACCCTGGTAGCGCCGGTCGAGGTTGAAGAAGGTGGCTACGTAGGCGCCGGCTCCACGGTGACCAAGAAAGTGGAAGAGGGTGAGTTGGCAGTTAGCCGCGCCAAGCAACGCAATATCAAAGGCTGGAAGCGACCCAAGAAATGAGGACTAAGATCACTTCTGAGTTCAATGCGTCAGCCGACGAAGTCTGGGGCAGGGTAAAGCGGACATCCACCTTCATCTATATCAGTAGCGGCTTACTGAGCTTTGCCAACGCCGAAAGCTTCCCGGAAGAATGGGAGACTGATAAAACCCTGGCTGCAGATATCCGCTTCTTTGGGTTTATACCCGGCGGCACGCACTACATCCAGTTCAAAGCCATTGATGATGTGGCCATGCGTCTCAACACCGAGGAATGGAGTGGCATGATATCCAGCTGGAATCATGTGATCACGGTGGAACCCCTGGACGGTGGCCGTTGTCGCTATACCGACGATGTGGAGATGCACGCCGGCATTATGACGCCGCTGGTATGGTTGTTTTCCCAGTTGTTGTATCGCTATCGACAGCGTCGCTGGCATTCGTTGCTGAGAGCTGCGCAGACCCTGAAGCGGGCTGCGGGCAGAAAGAGGTAGCGGGAGCCCATGCTCGACACAGACTACTTTGGATTCATTATCGAGTTTTCCATTGGTCTGGCCGGGTTTTCAGCAATAGTCACTGCCTTCATGCACCAGAGTGGCGGCGGTATTGGTCCGGTGGACCGCTTTCGTATCAGCAACATGCTGGCGCTGGCGTTTCTACCCGCTTTTCTGTCCTTTCTTTATCTGGGTTTGCAGGGCGTGATAGGCGCAGGCATGGCGGCACGGGTGATCTCAGGACTGCACTCGATAGTTCTGTTCATCATACTGATGCTGGCCTTCAAGGCGATCAGCCGTATTCATCGAATAACTCCGGAGGCGATCAATACCACGGTGTTTGTTGTGGTTGCGGGCGTGTCATCAGTTCTGATCGTGGTTCAGGCCCTATCAGCCATGGGAACGATACAACAACACCTTTTCGCTCTGTATTTTTGCCTGGTGGTGACTTTGATGCAGGGCGCGGTGATGTTCGTGCGCATCCTGTTCGGCGATCGCAAGCTGGCGCTGAGATCGTTGGCGGAGGAGGAGCAGGAAACATGAACCGGGCTGTCAATGGCGCAGCTGTTTAGGCAGCGATTTCCTCGAACGAGAAGTGAGGTGCGTCGGTGCGATCCTTGGCGTGTTCCATGGTTATCGCGCAAATGTTGCCCTGGGCATCGATATCGATCACGGTGTTTTCGTCCAGGTCTCGGGATTCGACGATATCGCTGCAGCGAAACTCAATGTACAGGGTGTCGGTATTTTTAAAGTACTGTACTTTCATGGTTTGAAACCTCTGTCGAAAAACGCGTTGTGAACCGTTTCCCCATCGGGAAGCAAAACGACTCGCAAGTATTTTCCACCCATTTCGGGCACTTTGCCCCAGCGACGTATTCTTCCATCACTTTGAATATGCTCCTTTTCAGGCGATTCCACAACTCGAATGATCCAGTGCCAATGAATATCAGCGCGATCAGCCCGTGTCGCCAGTGAGTCAAAGTACTCCGTGGTCCTGATGCTTCTGGCCCTGGGCATCTACATATCAGACAGGGGGCTGAGTACCGCCCTGCCACCCCGGTTTAGTACGTGAGTGTAGATCTCGGTGGTGCGAACGTCAGAGTGGCCCAGTTGTTCCTGTACTGTTCGAATGTCAGCACCACGCTGCAACAAGTGTGTGGCAAAACTATGGCGCAGTGTATGGCAGGTTGCATGCTTGTGAATGCCCGCCGCTCTAACCGCCTTTTTCATGGCGCGTTGTATGTTCTGTTCGTAGATATGGTGGCGCCGTATTTTCCCCGTGTGTTTGTCCCGGGAGCGCTTGTCTGCCGGAAAGGCATACTGCCAGGCCAATTCAAACGCGGCGCTCGGGTATTTCCTTTCGAGTGCATAGGGTAGGTATACGCCGGACCACTCTGGCCATGCCCGGTCTTCTTCCCAGGCTAAAGACGCGCGTTGAAGTTGCAGCTTTAGCTCAGGCACGCAGAGTTCAGACAAGGTAGTGATACGGCTTTTACGACCCTTGCCGTCACGCACATAAATTGAAAGCTGATCAATGTCGATATCTTTCACTCGCAAGCGGCAGGCCTCCATGAGCCGCAGTCCTGAACCGTACATGAGCTGTGCCAACATCAGATGACTGCCATGTAGGTGCGCAAAGATCTGCCTTATCTTGTCGCGGGTGAGCACAACCGGTAGATTGCGCTGGTGCTTGGCGTAGGCAAATTCGGGTAGATTGATGCTCTCCACACCCAACACCTTGCGATACAGGTACATCATGGCATTCAGCGCGGTCTTTTGCGTGGCCGGTGACACGTTGCGCTTTAAGGCCAGATACTCGAGAAACGCGGTAATTTCCCGCGCTCGCATATCCTTGGGATGCCGGTAGTTGTGAAAGCGGATGTAGGCCCGTATCCAGTAAATATAGGTGTCTTCAGTGCGTTTACTGTATTGGCGCGCACGCAGGTGATTGCTCACCTCGGTGAGAAATTGCGATTTCATGGCACGTCCCTGTGCTGTCTGTATGTGAAGCGTAGACCATCGGGTTCGTTTGCCAGTTCAGAAATGACCGCTTAAGCTTAAAAACAGGCGCTGGAGGGGGATAGGGGCTTTGATGACGACTTCTGCAAGTTATACAGCACAGTTCTGTGTTAGATCACAGCACTGTGCCACCGATTAAGCTGTTATGCGTACTAAACGGGCCATCGAGCAATGATGAAATTGGTGGTGAGCAATTGATTAAACTCGTTTACTGCATTTCGAAACCGAAGGGCATGCCCGCTGAAGAATTCTACGAGAGATGGCTTAATGTTCACGGGCCTCTCGTAAAATCCTTGGCAGAAGATTTGAAGGCTGTACGCTATGTACAAAGCCATACCGCCTTCCCAGAATACAATGAGCTTTTAGCGAAGAGTCGTGAAGGGGCACAGCCAGCCTTCGATGGTATAACGGAAATGTGGTGGGATTCGCTTGAAGATCTTAATCTGGCCTCCAGCACCAAAGAAGGTCGAAGAGCTATGGCAATTCTTATTGAGGACGAGAAGCTTCAAACTGATTTCTCTTCATCATCCCTCTTTCTTACTGAAGAACACGAGATATTTTGAGTCGCCGAACTTTTAGCAATGCCCAGGTTGGCGATTTCCGTACGCATAACAAGGGCAAGCAGCAGGACAGCCTAACCGCGGCTTTCGCCGCAGGCTGCCTCTGTTGCAGGCGTTATGGCGCAAGCGAAAGACCGCTTTCGCCTGGGAGCGGACATCGATCTATCCTTCTTTGAGGCTTAATAATAATGAGAAATAGACATGACCGAGTATGAGCTTGTCGACGCTACGGCCACTTATTCGTCGAATTTTGCCCTGATTTTTACACTCTATCTAACCCTAGTAAGTGGCTATTTAGTCACAGCATTTGTAGCTGGCACTAGGCTCAGTTCAGTTCAGGTCTCGATTCTGAATTTTGGCTTTATCATATCAGCGAGTTTAATGGCCTTTTCCGCATTGGGCGCAGGCATAATTCGAGTCCACTACACGAGAGAGTTACTGGAACTGGCCGCTGATGCGCCCCATCGGCCTTTGGAATGGCTATTTCTGAGTTGGTTTATTCTGATGGTCGTTGGAGTGCTAGCTTCGCTGTATTTTGTGTGGGACGTTAGGCACCCAAAATCAGACTGATTGCTTTGAGGTGAAGGCGGACCAAGGAGTCGGTTTAATGCACCATAACAAGTCAGGGCAGCAAGGGCGCTTCGCGCCGGGACGCCGTCACCGGCGCCCCTGCTTGAAGCGTTAGGCATCAGTGGCAACGCATGAAGGAATTTAAACCACTGCTTGAACGCTACGAAGGAAACCGCGTCATCCGTGGGCTAATTCAGCTAGTTCCGCTCGGTATCGGATCTGCAATTGATGTGGTGCTAGTGCAGACCCTAGAAAAGATGCAGGAAGAGCGAGCACGTTCGTATTTTGACGCTTTGTCTGACGGCGGCCCCTTGGATGAAGCATTGCTGCACTCAGAGGAATTCCTCCATCGTTTTTTAGCAACAACTCGCGCTGCACTCAATTCACGGAGGGCGGAGAAAATCGAGATGTTTGCTCGACTGCTCATTTCCTCTCTTTCTGACAATGGTCCAAGAGACTCGGACGAATACGAGGATTTTCTGGGAATTTTGGACGACCTCAGCTATCGGGAAATGTTGGCTTTAAGCGTTCTAGATCGATTTAGTGGATGTGAGAGAGAGTCAGACCAGAATGACCTACAGTGGACTAATACTTTCTGGGATGAATTCGAGCAGGTGCTTTGCTCCGAGCTACAGGTACCCGAGGATTCTGTGTCCGAATTCATGAACCGGATCAGCCGCACGGGCTGTTACGAAATGTTTACCGGTGGCTATATGGACTACACCGGTGGCAAAGGAAAGCTTACCCCAACATTCTATCGCCTTCGGAACTATATTCAGGAGCACACTGATGATGCCTAACAAGAGCATGGTGTCGCTGCCTGCGGCCGCTGGGACGTCAAACCGCTACGCGGCCTGCCGCCCCACATGCAGGCGTTATGTGTCTGTCGAGATGGTTGAGGCCCCAACGTGACTGAATATGAGCTGATGTATTTGTATGGAGAGTCTGCTGACAGATTCTGGAGCCACATCCAGTTTTGGAGCAGCGTATCCTTTGGCTATCTAGTTCTTGGGCATGTTGCAGCCAAAAAGCTCAATTGGTTTCTGATAATTGCTTTATCAGCATTGTACGTAGGATTTTCAGTTCAGATGTATCAGATAACTCTGTTTCAATCTGGATACATTGTCACCTATTTAGAAAGCCTCAGGGCTCTTCATGAAGCAGGCTCCCTAAAGACTCCGGCTGCAATTATGGCGGCAACTTCTAGTTTGGGTACAGCTCCGATCGAGATAGCGGCACTTGGTACTTTCATGGCGACATTGCTTTATCTTCCGTACAACTACTGGAGGTCTCGTCGTGAGGACACATAACAAGTGTGGGCAGTTCGCTCCCTTCGGTCGCCGGACGCCCAGCCCGCAACGCGGTTTGTGCGCCCGCTGCCACGGGCGTTATGTTTTAGCGTTGACCGCTGGAGAATGGATACGACATCGATGAATTGGGATGCTATAGGTGCAATTGGCGAGGTTGTTGGTGCGGGAGCGGTAGTTCTTTCTCTCGTATACCTGGCGAATCAAATTCGAATTAGTAACCGAGCATCAAGGCATGCGGCAGAGCAGCACCTCTTGGACAATCAGCGCATATGGTTAGGGAGAATTGCTGATAGTGATTCGCTTTCCAATATATGGCTGAAAGGATCCAGAGATGAACCTGGATTAACAGAGGCGGAATGGGTTCGCTTCGGCACGCTATGTCAAGAAGTCACGCTTGGGTGGGAGAGAAGCTTCCTTCTCGAAGCGGGCGGAGATGTTTCTAGGACGGTTCTTGAGCGCGAAACACGTATGCGAAAGCTCATAATTGGATCTCCTGGGTACCGTAAGTGGTTTTCGGTTCGAAAGCCTGTGCTCACTGCAGAGTTTGCAGCGTTGCTAGAAAAAGAACTCGCAGAAGCGAAGCCGTATGAAATCGCATATGCCACCGACAGCTCGAATGAGAATGAAACATAACAAGTCAGGGCTACGGACACCAAAACCGCTGCGCGGTTTGGATGCCCGCAGCCAAAAGCGTTAGGTGACGCATATGACTCTCGATGACCTCGGAAATCTGGGCGAACTTATCGCTGCAGTTGCTACTGTACTAACGCTGATCTATTTGGCGATCCAGATTAGAACAAGCAATCGATTGGCGAGAGCGGAAGCCTCACGCTTACCTAACAGCGATTTGAACGCCTTAAACGCCACATTTGGTACTAATCCGTTGTACATTTCTGGTATGAGAAAAATTCTACTGGAAGCGACGAGGGAAGGGTTAGAACCTGATGAGCGCAGTGTTGTAGATCACTATCTGCTCTCTTTGACAAATATTCAGGAGCAACTAGTCCGAGAGATAAGAGAGGGTATTCTCGATCAAGATGCCCTGGATTTTGGTGGTGCTGCGCTATTTCGCTCACAATACTATCGCACTAGTTGGCCTTTATATTGCGGCTACCTCAGCAAAAAGTTTGTCGAGGAGTTTGAAGTCCAATATGAACTAGATTCAACGTCAGATGTGGTTGTGTGAAATTGCTGTCGCCACCTAACAAGTCAGGGCTAAGGACACCAAAACCGCTTAGCGGTTTCGGCGCACGCAGCTTGAGGCGTTATGTGCCTAGTTGGTCGGAGAAATAAGCGTGAGTGAAGCGGAAATACTTGAACAGCTCTTCAATCTATACGACAGGTATTGGGTCATAGTCCAGTGGTGGGCAAGTGTTTCGTTCGGGCTAATCGCAGTAGCTCACCTGGCTTCGAGCAAATTAAACCTTTTCTTACTTGCCTCAATACTAGCCCTCTACACCGCCTATTCCTTGTGGCTTTATTTCTTTCTCGACTACAACTTGGGCGTTATGTTTGGTCTCTTCGAGGAACTGAGTTCACTCCTAGCCGCTGGAGAGATTACAGAAGGGGGGCGGCAGGTTCTTGAGCATCCATCGGGGACTTATGGACTTATGCTTGGCAGGGCAGCACTACCTGTCACCTTCTGCGCCTGCGCAAGTTACTTGGTTTACTCATATGCTCATGCACAAAAAGGCACATAACAAGTCACGGCAGGAGGGGCGCTCCGCGCCGGGACGTGCTAACGCGCGCCCCCGCTTGAAGTGTTAAGTGTCAGGCATGGATAGCGGAAGCATCGCCATTCTTATAAGTATCGCATCAGCATGCATAGCCGCATTCAGCCTCGGCTGGAATATCTATCGAGATGTAATCCTCAAAGCTCGCCTAAAAGTGACTTTCTCTATAAAGAACATATATATGAAAGGCGCCCCACCTGGCCCCGATTACATTGGCATTTCGGCGACCAACCATGGTCCAGGCCCAGTGATTCTCAATACGATAGCGCTACGTGATTCCTCTTTAACCAAGAAGCTACGTAAAAAGGAGAGATTCGCGGCTCTCAATCATGATTACGAAAACCCACTCTCGTCGAAATTGCCGCTAAAGTTGGAGATGGGCGAAACGGCCGACTATTTTGTCAACTTCGACGAGGAGTGCTTCGCGCAAAATGAATTTACCCAGCTTGGGATCACCGACTCATTTGGGCGCACTCACTGGGCGCCCAAGAAATCCATGTCTCATCTTCGAAAGCGATACTCTAAGGAATTTGGGAATGAAACTTAACAAGGCACGGCTGTCGCTTCACTGGGACTCTCTACCTGCCGCTTCGCTGCAGTTCGATCGCCCCAGCGTGCGGTGTTATGTGTAGCTCAGTTAGGAGCGCCAAGTTAAAAGAACGGCGACATGCGGTTGTGGAGCTGTATCGGTTAATACCTCCGCGGATCCTGAATTTTGCTTTGCTTGCCACTGCGACTTTTGTCAGAAAGCGACAGGTTCGATAGGTAGGCTCGGTGCGGTCTTTTCAGAGCACAACATTGAGTCTATTGAAGGAGATACAACGGAGCACCAGGGCTCGGAAAAGTATCCTGAGATCCGAAAGTGGTTCTGTAGCAAATGCGGTACCACCGTCCATTGGATCAACCCTACCAATTTGCCAGGTATGCGCATGGTTTCAATTGGTTGTTTTGCTGACCCTGAGTTTCCTGCACCTGCCATGTCGGTCCACACTAAATATCGACAGGCATGGTGCCACACCTTCGAGGGAACAGCTGACTTTGAAGGTCTACCGGAGTAGCGACAATGCGTGCCAAACATAACAAGGCCCAGCAAGCGCTTCGCTGGGACTCCAAACCTGTCGCTTTGCTCCCGGTTTACCGCCCCGGTGCGTGGCGTTATGCATCAAGTAGGAGAGTCAGATGAGTAAGGTGCCAGAAGGCTTTGAGCCAATATTCAGAAGTAGCCCCTACCTCGACCTTTTGGGCCCAATTTTCAACAAAAAGACCGATAGAGGGCTAATTATCGGTTTGCGGGCAGAGCAGAAGCACTGCAATGCACGAGGGCTGGTCCACGGAGGAGTATTCAGTAGCCTTGCTGATGTAGCACTTGGATACAACGCAGCTTTTCAGGATGATCAACCGGTGCCAATGGTCACTGCCAGTTTAACTATCGACTATGCTGGATCAGCAAAATTGGGTGAGTGGATTGAGATCTTCACGGACGTACATAAAGTCGGTAAAAGCTTGGCTTTTGCGAACTGCTACTTTTCGGTAAATGCCAAGCGCATAGTAAGGGCAAGCGGAGTCTTTGGGGTAAAGAATGCATAACGGGAATCGAATGAAAGACGCCATAGTTATCCTGCTTTCAATCGTATCTCAGTCAGTCCTATCAGATGAGATGCAGCCGATCATCGATGTGCACATCCACTCCTATGGGGAAGTATCTGAGTTCGGAGCTTATGGCGAGAGGGGCCCTCACGGTTTGGAAGGCTCTAAAAGTCAGGCAGAACATATCCAGGAAACTTTCGAGCGATTCAGAAAATACAATATTGTGAAAGCTGTTGTTAGTGGCTCACCAGATAGCCTGAAAGCATGGAAAGCTGCGGACGATGACAACCGAATAATCACTGGACTGATGATCGATGCTCCCAATGACTATGGAATTAACGTCGAAAAATTCGAACACCTCATTCAGTCCGGTGCTGTTCAAGTTTATGGCGAACTTGGACCGTATTATTCAGGCACAAGATTAGCTGATCCGGTGTGGCAAGAATATTTAGAAATCTGCGAGCGCTATGGCGTCCCGGTAGCAGTCCATACTGGTGGCGGGCCGCCAGGTGGCACGTATGGCCAGCATCCGCATTCACGACTGTCATTGGGAGATCCATACCTTCTCGAGGATGTTCTAGTAAAGTACCCCAAACTACGCATTTACATGATGCATGCTGGAATAGAGTGGCATGAGCATACACTGCGACTCATGGTCAATTATCCACAGGTATACGCTGACATTTCGGTATTGCTCTGGGTTGATCCTAGTCTACAGCGCTACGCGCGGGAGTTTTTGCGGAACGCTAAGGAGGTAGGCATATTGGATCGGGTGATGTTTGGATCGGACCAGATGCGCTGGCCAGATGCAATCGACCTTTCAATTGAATATCTCAATAGCCTGGATTTTCTTGACGAAGCTGAGAAGCGGGCCATATTTTATGATAACGCAGCGCGTTTTTTCGAAGTCGAGATTAAGGCCCCATCTAACGAGTCAAGCAAACGTGAAGTCGTGGCCGGCGCGCCTTCTTGAAGCGTTATCTGTATATAGAGATGACCATGACATTAACATTGGAAATTGCAAAAGGAATATTGAATAGGCGGGATAGCAGCTTTATGGACTGCGACTTAGCAAAATATCTCGACATCTGGCATGACGATTGTGTAGTGGAAGTCCCGGGCACCACCCTCAATGGAAAGCAAGAATTGAAAGCCACGATAGAGGCTATATGGAGTGCCATGGAGCCCGTACATATGGAAACTCGCAGCTTCGGAGTAAATGGCTCCCTAATCCATCAAGAATTCGCAATTGTTTGGCGAAATAGAGAAACGAATGAGCGTACCTTGCAAACCGGTATGAGCGTCTGCGAATGCGGGGCAGATAATCGCTGGCTGTGGCTCCGCGACTATTTCGATTCAGTAGAGCGAGGCAGTGCGATGAAGTCATCAAAAGTAGCACAAGCATTACACTGCAGAAAATAAGATGAGACAAAAACAGATAATAAATCAAGCCGGCAAGGGCGCTTCGCGCCGGGACGCCGTAATCGCCGCCCTTTCTCGAAGCGTTATGGAGAGCTTTTTGTTACGTTCAGTATTCATCGTCAATCTGCAACTTGGCTTTTGTCGAGGAGGCTTAAATGTCCAGCATCGGTAGCTGTCTCTGTGGTTCTGTGAGTTTTGAAGTCAAAGAATTCCCGATGGATATGTGGAAATGCCACTGTTCGCGTTGCAGGAAAACTTTTGGAGGCGCCTCAAGCGCTGCCACTGTCGTACCCAAAGAACTGTTTCGCTGGCTAAGTGGAGAAGAGAAAATTCGTGTTTTTGAAAACGATGAGGGTCTACGACGAAGATTCTGTGAAGACTGTGGCTGCGTGGTTCCGGGGCTTTATGAAGCCTGGGATGTGATGTGGATACCCATGGGAGCTGTTGATGGATCTCCGTCGATCAAGCTGGTTAGACATAGCTATGTAGCCTCAAAGGCCAATTGGGAGATTCTGGACGATCAAACCGAGCATTTTCCAGAGTCCCCTTTCTAGTGCCAAACGACCTTGGAGCAGATGTCAGCTGTGTGTTTGACCATTAAAAGTTCAGGCAGCACGTTCCCGGTATCCTGCTGCCACAGGCGTTACTTATAGCGCGGAATGGAGTCCTGAATGAGAAGAACGGCAACTTGTGGTTGCGGAGATGTATCAATCACTACCTCCGCTGATCCTGAGTTTTGTTTTGCGTGTCACTGCGATTTCTGTCAGAGAGCGACGGGTTCTGTTGGTAGGCTAGGAGCCGTCTTCTCAGAGCAAAACATAGAGTCTATTCAAGGAAATACAACGGAGCACCAAGGCTCGGAAAAGTACCCGGAGATTCGAAAGTGGTTCTGTACCAAGTGTGGCACTACCGTCCATTGGGTCAACCCCACCAATATGCCGGGAATGCGCATAGTTTCGATAGGCTGTTTCGCGGACCCTGAATTCCCAGCTCCCGCAATGTCGGTCCACACCAAATATCGGCAGGCATGGTGCCATACATTTGAAGGTGCAGCTGACTTTGAAGGTTTGCCGGAGTAGCAACAATGCGCGCAACACCCAACAAGGCGCGGCAATCGCTCCCCCGGGACCTCGTAACAATCGCTTCGCGTTTGCTACGATTTTCAGCTGTGTTATGAGTCCAACTTAGTGAGGCCTTCGATTCTGCAGGAGACGAGATGAATTGGGAAGCGATTGCCGCGGTAGCGGAATTTGCCGGCGCCATAGCCGTAATTATCACGTTGATCTATCTCTCTTACCAGCTTCGGCAAAGCAACCAGATAGCCAAGGCGGAGGCGATTCGTGAGCTCACCAACACTTACGATTTACACTTTGCGCACCTCCACTTCCCAGATCTTAACGAGCTTGTTCGTCGGGGCTTAGATGATTTCCACGCATTATCAGCAGAAGAGCAAGCAAGGTTTAACGGCTCTCACTACCCGCTTTTAAATCATGTGGAGACCGTGCACGAGATGCGAGACCTTAAGCTGGTGAGTGATCACCAGCACGATTCTTGGATGGCTGCAGTGATCGGTATAATCGTCAAGCCTGGCGGGCATCAATGGTGGACCCATGCGAGGACAACCATGTCTCCAGTATTTGTCGAAGCTATTGAAGATCTTCTTGAAGATGACAGCTATACCAAAGTCCCTTTTACGACGTTGTGGCCGTGGACGAAATCAGAGCGCAATGATGCAATACAAAATGAGTCCTTATAACAATCACGGGCTAGGGGCAGCTTATCGCTGTGCAATCGTGCGGTGCCTATATTGAGGTTCTGACTAATGACACTAGAGCAGTTCAGTAATATTGGTGAAGCTTTAGGAGGCATCGCAGTTGTTGTCTCCCTTCTCGTACTTGCATTTCAGATTAGGCAGAACACTCAAGCTGTCCGGGTTGAATCTGCCAGGGCCTCTGAAGAGGCCTGGTCCGTTCTGGATCTAAAGCTAGGTATCGAGCTTGAACCTGATCTTGGTCTCAAGATTCATACGGCGGACAGCATAGAAGAATTCACAAATGAAGAGATATTGCGTACTCAAACCATCTTGCGCGCAATTTGGCACCAACTGACCAGTGAGTTCTATTTGTATCGTGACGGAAAACTGGAACACAGAATATGGGAGCGCCGCATCCTATGGTTTCGCGGGTATGTGTCTATTCCGGTTGTCAGATATTTCTTCGAGGAAGAAAAACGAGTTCTTTTGGATCCCGAATTATATGAGCAGATTATGGCGCAGACTCGTGTGACAGACTTAAGCCATGAGGCGTTTAAGGAACAGCGAGAGGAATAAAATGCCGTTGTATGCCTGCACCGTTTATCTGGCGGTTAGCGCCATAATATGTCATGGCAGCAACGGCACTTAGCGAGGGGGCTAGCGAGATGAATTGGGATGCAATCGGTGCAATTGCTGAAATGCTTGGGGCTGTTGCTGTGTTTGCGTCTCTCGTGTACTTGGCAGTCCAGATCCGTGGTAGCACAAACCAGGCGAGTGCTCAGATGTTCCAAAGTGTGGCCTCAGAGCAGGCACGGGTGTCAGATGCCATAACGGGTGACCCTGAAAACCTGCAGGTTTGGATGAAAATGCATCGTGGCGAGGCAATGAACGACGACGAGAAAGCCAGGATGTACTTTATGATTTCACGCGTCGTGTCGGCGTTTCTAGCGATCCAGATCGGTTATGACAAAGGACAGATAGACAAAGATTTCTATCTTGATGCAAGAGACCAGATCAATGTGATGTTGAGTACAGAGCATGCTCGAGAATACGCAGAGAAGTTTCTCAAAAGGCAGCATGCGAATCAGATGCATCTAGAGATATTCGCAGGTATTTTGCAAAAAACCGGGGCTTCGGATAGTGCTCCTTAATACAGTCAAAAAAGCTGCTAACTTGAAAAGCAAACCAGCGGTTTGCCACGCACACCGGCTCATTGGAAGACGACCAATACGAACTGTGGCTCGGATTTGCTGTAGCTATTGTCGCGCCCAGGGCTTTTTCTCAGTAGTTCCAGAGCGCGTGACAGAAAGACTCAGCAGTCGGGAAACATTGCCGCCTGCGTGGTCGGAGGGTATGGAGTGGTGGAAAATGGACGCGGATGAAATAAGTGCGGTACCCAGCTAACAGTTCCGTGAAGTCGATCGCACAGCAATTTCTTAACGCGCTCATGTCGAGTGATCTCAAGGTCATGCGAGGCTGCTTGAGCCCGGAAGTTGTGTGGCACCCGCCGACGTCAGCAGAGAAACGATTCGGCGGTGAAGTGCGAGGCCTTGAAGCGGTGATGTCATTCCTGACTGAAAACCCGGAGAATTTTTACGAGGCCGGCTCTAGGTCGGCCGAAATTCTTCACCTGGTCTCCGAAAACGATCTGGTTTCAATCCACTTTAATTTTCATGCCACACCAAAGATTGGCGGCAAGCTCTGTACCTGTTCAAACTGGTTATTCCAGTTTGGCGAAGGAAAGATCACCGAGGTTTGGGAGGTGCTTGATGCGGCAGAGTGGAACGAATCAGTTTTGGGCAAGCATTAAGTGCACATAAAACAAAGCATATAAGGCAGACCTTACCTTGAACACATTGCTCTATTATTTTGGTGTATCGCTGTTGATTGTGCATGAGATGGATGCGGTTGGTCAGGCGGAGTGGCGGTTGCTGTTCTTCCTTCGGGATATGTCTGACCAGGCGGCCTACCCCATCTTTATTACCCTCCACATACCTGCGGTATTCCTGGTTTTTTGGCTCGGGCAGAACCCAAAATCGAGCATTCGTTCAGTGTTTCGCGCGGTAGCAGCGGCGTTCCTTCTCGGTCATGCCATTATTCACCACCGGCTGGTGGGTGCCCCTGAATATGGGTTTCATGGTCTGCTGTCTGAGACGCTCATTTATGGGGCGGCGCTGTGCGGCATCGCTTATCTATTGCTATTGTTAGTTCAGCACAGAGCCCGCGCTAGAAGGAATCTTACGGAACAATGAGCGAATATGAATTGTCAGACCTGGTCGCCAGCAACATGGCCAATATGTACATGGATACCGCGACCTTCCTGACCTTGTTTAGTGGCTATATTGTCGTGACCTATCTCCTGGGTGACAAATTGACCCGCTTCCAGGCGGTATTTATCAGTGTTGTGTTCCTGGGTCTTGCCGCCAGGGGAATGAGCGGCATTTTTAACCTGATTGGAAAAAATCTGGAGCTGCTGACCAGACTTCATGAACTCAACCCACAGCGCTATGATCTGCCGACGCAAGGCATGATGAGCGCTTACGTCTATCTGGCGTTTCGGACCCTGGTCGTTTTGGGCTGCTTTATTTTCATGTGGCAGGTTCGTCACGGCAGTAAGAAAAATCTTGAAGCTAGTTAGACTATTATGAATTATGAAACCTTAACCGGCAGTTGTTTGTGCGGGCAGTGTCAGTACTCGATCACTGCGGAGCTTATGCACTTTTTTCAGTGCCATTGTGTTCAATGCCGTAAAACAACCGCGTCCAATTTTGCCGCGAATATCATAGCTGCGCCTGCGCAAATTGAATGGGTATCAGGTCAAAACAATATCAAACGCTTTGATTACCCGGGGCGTGGTTTCACACAAGTATTCTGTAACACCTGTGGATCAGGGCTACCGTTTCTGGATAAGAGTGGTGAAATGCTATTCATCCCCACCGGCACATTAGACAGCATCCCGGCTATAAAACCTGAGGCCAACATATTCTGGGGCGAGAGAGCAGCATGGTGTGAACACGGCATGGATGCACCAAGGCAGGAGATGTTCGAGCAGGCCTAGCAAGCACAGGAATCGGGTTTGCTGGATAAGGAGCTATTCAGGTGATGAGCATATATGAATTGCACACACTCTGGTTTGAACTGGTAGCCGTCGCCCAGGCGGAGTTTCAGTTCTGGCTGACCATCAGCTTTGCCATGATTCTGGCGGGTTATTATGTCTTTGCGGAGCTTAGCGGCCGTTTTCAGAGCCTGTTGTTGTGGCTCTATAGCCTGGTGTCGGTAGTGCTTATTATGCGCTGGGGTAGCGCAGTCAATAAGCTGGCTGAGCTGAATATGACGATCACGTCTCTGGGTGGACAGCCTTTCACCAGTGCGGTGGACTGGATCGCGTCTATCTTGCAAACACTGGCCATGGTCGCCGGTACGGCCGCCATCGTGGTGTTCCTGCGGCTGGCGTCGAGGGCGGTGCGGGCTTCAAGTGTCGAGGGGTGATTGAGTGAACTGGGAAGCATTGGGCGCAATTGGTGAGCTGGTTGGGGCGGTCGGTGTAATCGCAACGCTTGCCTTCCTTGCGTTCCAGATTCGACAGAACTCATCCCTGTTGAAGAATAATACTCGCCAGCTGGCGCAGAATCACCAGGTGGCCATCGCGCAGGCCATTGCGCAATCCGATAAACAAAGTGATCCAATGCTGGTAGTGGCCCAGAGCAGTGAGCTGAGCAATATCATGCATCGTGGCCTCGCCAATTTTCAGAGTCTGCCACCAGAGGAGGCGATGCGGTTTTCCATGGCCATGGGCCCCATAGTGGCTGCGGTTGCGGTCAAAATGGGAGAGCAACGCCAGCTCGGGGTAGCTGACGAAGTCCACCTGCCTGGGCAGATTAATTTTCTGATGCGATTTATCGATACCGATGGCGGCCGGCAGTGGTGGACTATCGGTAAAGGCATGTATCCCCAATCGTTTATTGAAACCGTCGAAGAAGCACTCAAGCGGCGTCACGGCGGCGCAGTTGATGCTGCTGAGCAGGGCGCCAAATTATGAGCCATCTGAAACTGTCCCGGCTTCTGCCACTATTCCTGATGCTTGTCTTAAGTGCCTGCGGCTTGCCGGAGCACAACGCGCTGCCGCCCGGTAGCACCATCCTGGCTTTTTGTGACAGCCTGACTGCGGGTGTTGGCACCAGCAGTGACAAAAGCTATCCCACGGTTCTCGCTGAGCTCACCGGCTTGGAGGTCGTCAATGCGGGCGTCTCTGGTGAGACCACGGAGGAAGGGTTGCCCCGGTTAAGAGGCTTGTTGCCCGAGGTACAACCAGATCTGTTGATTCTGATAGAGGGCGGCAATGATATTCTCAGGAACAAGCGGTTTTCTGATGCCAAGTCCAATCTCGCCCAGATGATTGAAATGGCGCTGCAGGAGGACATTCCCGTGATATTTCTTGGCGTCCCCGAAAAGAACCTGTTTTCCAGCACTGCGCCTTTTTACAAGGAGCTTGCAGCAGAATATCCGGTGATTTTTGATGGTGGCCTGATTGCCGATTTGTTGCGCAGCCCATCCCTTAAATCTGACCCTGTGCATTTAAATGCCAAGGGTTACAGGGAGATGGCTGAGTCCATCTACGAACTTATGGAAGGCCAGGGTCTGGTCAACTGAACAGGGTAGCTATCCATGCCTGAATTCATGAGCGACAACGCAGTGATCGACCGAGTGCTTGATCATGTACAAAACGGAACCACCGACCTCGGTGACCTGGTTTGGCAGGAGCCGGTGGAGAACTATCGTAGTGAGGAACGTTTTCAGCAGGAGCTGGCACTATTGCGGCGCCTGCCGGTGCCGTTTTGTCCCTCTGCTGCATTGGGAAAGCCGGGCGATTACGTGGCCCGCCAGGCAGCGGGGGTGCCCATTTTGGTTGTTCGAGGCAAAGATGGCCAGGTGCGCGCCTTTCGCAATGCCTGCCGTCACCGCGGCGCGGAAGTGGCGCAGGGTATCGGGAACGCACGCGCCTTTGCCTGCCCTTACCACGGTTGGACCTATGCCCTGGATGGTGAACTCTCTGGTATTCCTCACCAGCACGGTTTTCCCGGCATCGACAAAAACAGTCACGGCCTTGTGCCGGTGCAGGTCTGGGAAAGCTCGGGCATTGTGTTCGTCAACCAGAGTGATGAGCCGATTGGTGCTGATCCCGGGGAAGGCCTGCCTGAGCTGATACCTGCCGATAAAGACCTCATTGATTTCGAAGACAATGAAGCCGATTTCAATTGGAAGGTGTCGCTGGAAGGTTCGCTCGAGGGTTATCACATTCGTTTTGGTCACCCCGAAACCTTCTACCCCTACGGCTACGACAACCTCAATGTGGTGGAACATTCGGGCCTTCACAGTCGCGTGACCTATCCCTTCAAGCGGATCGAGAAACTGGCGAGTCTTCCGGAGTCAGATCGCAATATAGAAGGCCGCGTAACCTATGTTTACCACCTGTTTCCCAACTGCATGGTCACGGTGCTCTCCCATCACACCATACTGGTCATACTGGAACCGGTCGCACCGGGTCGAACCCGCAACGTCGCCTATTCCCTGGCCCGCACCAATGGAGACCCAGACGCCATGGAGACCGCCAAGCGCGACGCCAAGTTTGTCACCCAAACCGGCGCCCCCGAAGACCGTGCGCTGGCGGAGAGCGTGCAACGTGGTATGCAGAGTGACGCGAATGAGCATTACACCTTTGGCCACTTCGAAAGTGCGATTGTTCACTTCCATAGCAATTTGAATGCAGCACTGAATACATAGGCCTGGAAAACCGCTGACTTTAATCAGCAGGAGAATTGCCGTGTTAGAACTTCGTCCTAACTGTGAAGCCTGCGACAAGGACCTGCCACCGGACTCGACAGAAGCGCACATCTGCACCTACGAGTGCACCTTTTGCGCGAGCTGTGTCGAGAACTTGCTGCACAATGTATGTCCCAATTGCGGTGGCGGCTTTAGTCCTCGACCGATCAGACCAAAAACGGCGCGAAGGTCGGGTGTGAGCCTGCAGTATCAACCGGCATCAACCAAACGGGTGTATACCAAGTACACCCGGGATCAGATCGGTGAATTCGCGGCGGCTGCAAAAGACATTTTTCCGGGGGACAGGTGAGTTATGAGTATTCAGGATCTAGGCAGTATTGGAGAGTTAGTTGCAGCGATTGCCACCGTGGCCACGCTGGTTTATCTGGCAATTCAAGTACGTCATAACACCCGCGCGCTCAAGGCATCTACCTTTGAGAACGTCAGTTCGGAAATGGGCCAGAACGTGGTGCCCATCCTTATGACCTCTGATTTAGCCGACATCTATGCGAGGGTGTTGCAAGACCCGGACAGTCTTAGCGCCGGGGAGAGAGTGCGAATTTCCGCTATGTACGTTTCTTCATTTCGCAAACTGGAGTCTGTGTTTGTACAGACACAACTGGGGTCCATTGATGCAGAGTACGCCGAGGGGTTCGAGAGATCCCTGATATCGCTGGGCAAGACACCTTTCGGTGAACAGTGGTGGGCCTCCGCTAAACAGTTGTTCTACAAGCACTTTGTGGCGCATGCCGACGCCAGACTGGCCGATGACGATATTCCAGAAGGGAATCCAGCAGTAACGCCAGAATAGCCGCGCAACGCGAACACCACGCAGCGACCTAGCGTTCTTTATCCAAATAGTTGACAGCTCAAGTATTTGCCATATACTTCACTGCTCAAGTATTAATAAAGTAAGTGACAATCATGTCTAACTCAATCTACGGTGAGATTACGCGCAGCCTGTGGCTCAACTCCGCATTGATCACCAAACACCTTGATAATAGCCTGGGCGCGATCCATGGGATTGGTCTCACGGAATACATGGTGTTGTTCAACCTGATGCAGGCACCTGAACATGCACTGAGACGCATCGATATTGCCGAGGCGCTGGCGCGAACAGCTTCGGGGGTGACCCGAATGCTGATGCCCATGGAAAAAATTGGTCTGGTTAAGAAAGCGTGCAATGAACGCGATGCCAGGGTGAGCCTCGTCAAAATAACCCCGGCAGGCGAGGAGCTGTTCGCCAACGCGTCTTTGACGCTCGACAACAAATCCGAAGCGCTGCTTAAAAATATCGACAGCAAATCAGCGAGCAGATTCTTGGACTTGTTACATGCGATATAGCGGCGCTCCGCGAATAGGCCATACTGTAGTCATTATTCGACTGGTGGAGATTGCTCGATGATAGATATCACCGGTATCAACCATGTCGGTCTCAGGGTGACAGACCTTTCGACCACTCGCCTCTTTTATGAGCAGCTCGGCTTCAAATTTCTTGTTGGCCCGGTGGGGCCGGAACCCGTTGCAATCATGGAGCATCCCAGCGGGGTCAATATCAACTTTATCCTGAATGGTGATGGCGCAAGCAGTGTTAATCAGCTGATGGACGTACCCGAGAAACACGCTGGCTATACCCACATTGCGCTGGAGGTGGATAACCTCCAGCAGACGCAGGCAAAACTTGAGTCGATGAAGCTGACGATTACTGAGGGCCCAGTCACCACCCCTGATGGCGCGTCCTTTCTGTTTATCCGTGACCCTGATCGCAATGTGATTGAGTTTCATCAACCCGCTTAAACGCTATACAGAGAGTTGTCAGCCATGAATATAAGGCTAACCAAAGATCAGGAAACTGTTGCCATCCGTGAGCTGGTACTCGATGCTTTTGATGACGAAGAAGCCTCTACGGTTGCACAGCTCGCTCTAGAGTTGCTCAAAGATCCCGCCTCCCAGGCGCTCTCCGTTGGCGCTTATGATGGTGACAAGCTGATTGGCTATGCGCTCTTTACCAGTGTGAGGCTGGACTCCGCTGAAAATCTAAGCGCATACATTATGGCGCCAGTGGCAGTCAGCAGTGATCAGCAGGGTACGGGTATTGGTCAGGCAGTGATTGCCGAGGGCCTGGACCGGCTTCGTGAGCAGGGTGTGGCATTCGTCATGGTCTATGGAGACCCCAATTACTACTCCCGCTCGGGTTTTCATGTGCAGAACGCTATAAAAGCCCCTTACGAGCTCGCTTTTCCGCACGGCTGGCAGGCGCAGGCGCTACAGCCTGGTGCGCTAGAGGGCCTGGCAGGCACCTTGCGATGCGCCGGCCCCCTGATGAACCCTGAGCACTGGTAGCATTTTTTGGAGTTCTCCAACTGTAGTGGCCTGCTTGATCCGCAGCAGCTGCCTTATCTCAGCGGAATAGAACGCTTGTCCGACGGAGCACTGCATGTGGCGGTTATGACGCGCATGCCCGAAGTCACGCCCGTCATGATCGCCTGGTGGTTTGGCACCTACATGCAGACCACTGAGCACTACCAGCGCTGGCACCCTCGAGATCATGTCTGGATGGCATGGAAAGACAAGCAAGCGGACACACATGTCGGCGCGAAGCATCTGGTACATGAGTATATCGGTGGCAAGTTCAATAAATTCCAGATCAACTTCGTACCTCATCAGGAATACCTCGGGGATCATCTGGACACGGCGCCGGGCGCGGTTGCTATCTGCGCGCGCCCCGGTTTTCTTGAGAGGCCCATCGACACCGGCCGCATGATTCACCTTGCGCTGCCCACAGCATGGTGTTGTGAATTGCACAGCCGGTTTTGGCTAGGCTATGTGCAGTCGCGCAGCGGCAACCGGTTGATCGAGAAGCTGGCTAATACAAGGTTGATGCGGCACTTGTTAGTACCGCAATCCCTGGGTCAGGGTTTGGCGGTGCATTGTCATGAAGAAATGAGCACCCTGGCGGGTTTTCTGCCTTCACTCTACGCTCAGGAACAAGAGACCAACTGATGGAAAAACTGCAGTTTAGCGACGAAGAAAAAAACCAGATCGTCAAAAAGGTAAAAATGTACTTTCAGGAAGAGCTGGATCAGGATATTGGCAGTTTTGACGCAGAGTTCCTGATCGATTTCTTTGCCGAAGAGATTGGCGCGTACTTCTACAATCGCGGTCTTTACGATGCCCAAATCCTGTTTGCCAGTAAGGTCGAGGAGGTCTCAGATTCGATCTATGAGTTGGAGCGCCCCACCGACTATCGCAAGTAAGCACGTCCCTGTCGTGCTAGTCTTTAGGGGTCCCTCAAAAAGAAAATTACAGAGGCTGATGTGACGGGAATATTTATTATCTTGGCTGTTGGGGCGGTCATGGGCTGGGCGGGCTCTGCCCATAATCTTTGGGTTGGCGAATTGCCAGTATTTGCCTGGTGTGCCCTGTTCATTTTTGCCATGCAATGGCTGGCTTTTATCCCGGCATTTTTACGGCAAACGGAGCGCTTTTACGACCTCACCGGCAGCGTGACTTACATCGCTGCTGTGGTCCTGGCTCTGGGCCTTAGCGATAACCTGTCTTTCTCCTCTATTCTGCTTGCTCTTTGCGTGATTGTTTGGGCCACCCGTTTGGGCTCATTTCTCTTCCTGCGCATCCTGGTTGATGGGTCTGATTCACGCTTCGACAAGATAAAGCCATCGCCCGTGTTGTTCCTTCGCACATGGACGCTGCAAGGGCTCTGGGTTCTGATGACAGGGGGTGCCGCGTTGGCGGCTATTTCCTCGCCAGAGAGCGCTGAGTTGTCAGCCTGGGTCGTGTTGGGCGCGTTTCTGTGGCTCATGGGCTTTATCTGGGAGGTCACGGCAGATAACCAAAAACGTGCGTTTCGCCTCAAGCAGGGTGCTGATAAATTTGTGACCCTGGGTTTGTGGCAGTTGTCTCGCCATCCCAACTATTTTGGCGAGATTCTGCTCTGGACGGGGGTGGCGATTATGGCGGCGCCCTCACTACACGGCTGGCAGTACCTGACGCTGGTGTCCCCGGTCTTTGTCTATCTTCTGCTTACGCGCATCAGCGGTATTCCACTGCTGGAGCGAAAGGCCAAAAAGCGCTGGGGAGACGATCCCGCCTATCAGGCCTATCTGGAGAGCACACCGACATTGTGGCCCGCACTGGGTCGGATCAAGCAGGTTCAGCCATGATTCTTGAACTGGCTTTGCTGGATGTAAAGCCGGGCCAGACTGACGCTTTCGAAACCGCCTTTGCCCAGGCGCAGGACATTATTTCCAGTATGCCGGGCTATCGTGGCCACCAGTTGCAGCGTTGTATTGAAAACAGCGATCGCTATGTACTGCTGGTGAACTGGGAACAGCTGGAAGATCACACCAAGGGCTTTCGTGGGTCTGCCGAGTACCAGCAGTGGAAGACGCTTCTGCACCATTTCTACCAGCCTTTCCCGGAAGTTGAACATTACCAAAAGGTATTCCCGCAATGAGTACACCCTCAGCAAAAGCAGTGGTCGAAAAATGGGTGCTGGCCTTCAATGCTGGCGATGCTGACGCACTGGCCGCGCTGTATGCAGAAGATGCGGTCAATCACCAGGTGGCTGAGGGCGAATCTGTCGGGCGCGAAGCCATTCACAAAACCTTTGCCTGGGAGTTCGATCAGGCGGAGATGGTTTGTATTGTCGAGAACCTGTTTGAGGATGGCGACTGGGCCATTCTTGAATGGAAAGACCCGCTGGGCCTGCGCGGCTGTGGCTTTTTCCATGTGAAAGACGGCCTCATCCAGAGGCAGCGCGGCTACTGGGACAAGCTCAGTTTCTTGCGCCAGCACGGATTGCCCCTGCCCACCGAGTAACAGCTAGCCGTGTGGGTTGCGCTCGATTTCAGTGGCGGTGCGGCTGGCGAGCTCAATAAAGATACGGAAGCTTTCGTCGGCGGCGAGTTTTTCCTTGATCAGCGCTTCAAACGCTTCTTCTTCTAGTGCCCGCAGCTCAGACAGGCTTTGCTCGGTCGCTTGTTGGCCGGACTTGCGTCGTATTTCCAACACGCGGGCATAGTAAGTGTCGATGCGATCCTTTTTCCTGCGTGCCCTGAAGCGGGCGAAGGCCACCAGGCCAGTCAGCACCAGAAACGCCAGGTAAACCATTAAGTTGATGGTCTCCGCATAGCGCTCCAATGTGGAGGGCTCATCGCGGTTCAGGTAGGCCCTGGCTCCGCTGTGCAGTGGAAAGTTAAGGTCCAGAGGGTCAAAAGAATCGTTAATGCCTGAAAACAGTGCCGGGGTGACCGAGACAAACCGCGGTTTCTCTTCCAGCAGTACCTTGGTGAGCTCGTAGATGGCGTTTGCAGAAATCTGTTTGCGAGCCGCCAGCAGTGTTGTCACCGCAACCGTATCAATGGGTTTGTCGCCTCCCGCCACGCCATAGGTGCCCGCCGGTATCTGAAATGGTTTTAGCTGTGGAATCAGGTAGCCGATGGCCTCGGCGGAAAACTGCGTATCGCGACCCTCTAAACCCAGGCTTTCGAGATGATACCCGGGTAATGCCCAGCCCTGGTTATTCGAATCAACTGGGCCAAAAAATATGATCAGATCAGTTTCGCCGGGCGTTACGGTATCCACCAGATGGTAATCGTCGGTGCCCAGACCCATGCGGGAAGCGGCTAGTCTGACAAAGCTCAGCCCGGTGGGTGAGCCGCCGTAGACAAAGATCTTTCTGCCGCGAAGGGGTTGTTCGTCGTCCCACATATCGACGCCATCGCGAACCAGCAAATGCAGTGCGCTTTTATAAACAGGCAATACTGCGCGCACGCCGGTTTGGAAAGGCTCACTGTTTTCGACCAGTGCCAGGTCGGTCTGGCCGGCTACCAGCATTTCAGTGCTGCGCAGGCTTAAATCCACATCGGCTTCCACCAGTTCCAGCTGGGTTTGTTGATCAAAGATCTCCTGCAGGGATTCGGTCTGTGCCTGAAAACCTGCTGCCGTGTGAATGCGTAACTCATACTCGTCGCTGCAACCGCTTAAAAGGAGTAAAACAGAGAGAGTCAGCGCGCTAGTCAACCTCATGCATCGGTCCTCAAGGATTGCAGCCCGCGATTCAGGCGCTGCAGATGGTCGTTTACGTTTGGCCCCTTGTTCTTGGAAACGCCGGTTGCCAGTACATCAATCACGGCCAGGTGGGCCAGGCGAGAGGGCAGGGGCGTGTAACTCTCCTCGCGGTCCTGAGCGACATCGATATAAATAGGTAGGTGACAGCGTGCCGCTACCGGCGTGCCCGAGGGCGCCAAACCGATTGTGGTAGCGCCCGCTTCCCTGGCCAGCGCCATGGCCTCCAGCAGTGACCGGGTGCGGCCCGTCTGAGAGATTGCTACCACCACGTCCTCCTCCGTCAGGGACATGGCTGACATGGCCTGAATATGCGGGTCTGAGTGGGCGGCGCTGGAGATTTGTAAGCGGAAAAATTTGTGTTGTGCATCCACGGCAACTGAGCTTGATGCGCCAAAACCGTAAAACTCCACGCGACGGGCATTGCACAGAGTCTCTACCGCCCGCTCAATGGCGGCACTGTCGATCGAGTTCTTCACTGTGCGCAGCGTTTCCAGTGAGGAGTCAAACACCTTGGCGGTGTACTCACTGGCGTTGTGCAGCTCGCTCAGGTCAAAGCTGTCCATATTGGGCGCTTCCGGCCCGGTTTGGGCGAGCGCCATCTTAAAGGCCTGAAAACCGTCGCAGCCCACGGCGCGGCAAAAACGTACCACTGTGGGCTCGCTGACGCCTGAGGTCGCGGCCAGGTCCACAATACGCATGCGAATCACCTGGTCGGGTTTGGCCAGCACAAAATCAGCCACTTTGCGCTCGGAGGGCCGTAACCGGCCAAGGCGTGATTCGACCTGCTTGAGAAGCTGTTGTTGCTGCATTTGATTAGTTTAACCACTCGTTTTGTTAAAAGGTAATGCGTGTCGGGTACCCCATTCGCTAGAATGGCGCGATGGATGTAACGGCAATTCTCGACCCTCTCAATGAGGCCCAGCGCGACGCTGTGGCCTGCGAAAGTCAAAACATGTTGGTACTGGCAGGCGCCGGCAGCGGCAAAACCCGTGTGCTGGTGCATCGCATTGCCTGGCTGATCCAGGCCGAGGGTCTGTCCCCGTTCTCAATCCTGGCGGTGACCTTCACGAATAAAGCCGCCCGAGAGATGCGCTCGCGCATCGAAGAGATGCTGGCCATCGGCACCCATGGCATGTGGGTGGGCACTTTTCATGGCCTGGCACATCGATTGCTCAAGGCGCACTGGCAAGAGGCAGGCCTGCCGCAAAACTTCCAAATCCTCGATTCCGATGACCAGCTCAGGTTGGTCAAGCGTATCTGCCGGGAGTTGGAGTTGGATGAGGGGCGCTGGCCGCCGCGGCAGGCCCAGTGGTTTATTAATGGCCAGAAGGATGAAGGCCTGCGCTGCGCCTACCTGGAACCCCCCGGGGATGATATTTACCTGCAGACCATGCATCGCATTTACGCGGCTTACGAGATTGCTTGTGAGCGCGGCGGCATGGTGGACTTTGCCGAGTTGCTATTGCGGGCCCATGAGCTGTGGCTGAAAAACCCAGAGCTGCTGGCGCACTACCAGCAGCGGTTTCGCCATATCCTGGTGGACGAGTTCCAGGACACCAACACCATTCAATACGCCTGGCTACGGGTGCTGGCCGGTGACAATATCCCGGTTGTGGCGGTCGGAGATGACGACCAGTCCATCTACGGCTGGCGCGGCGCCAAGATTGAGAATATCCAGCGCTTTTCGGACGACTTCAAACATTCCCGAACGGTGCGCCTGGAGCAAAATTACCGCTCAACCGGCGTCATTTTGCAGGCAGCCAATGCAGTTATTTCCCATAACTTTGGCCGCTTGGGCAAAGAGTTGTGGGCCTCAGGGGAGCAGGGCAAGCCCATTACCCTCTACGCCGGTTTCAACGAGCAGGACGAAGCCCGCTTTATTGTGGAGCGCATAGAGGAGTGGGTCCAAGGTGGTGAACTGCGTAGCGACAGCGCAATTCTTTATCGCTCCAATGCCCAGTCGCGCATTTTGGAAGAGGCCCTGATTCGAGCCGGCATGCCCTATCGCATATACGGTGGCCAGCGTTTCTATGAGCGTTTGGAGATACGCAATGCCCTTGCCTATATGCGATTGATGGTGAGTCGCACGGATGATGCGGCGGTTGAGCGGGTAATCAATACGCCGGCCCGGGGTATCGGTGGCAAAACCGTTGATAAATTACGTGAAGTGGCAAGGGGGCGAGACATTTCCCTGTGGCAGGCCATGGGCGTGATCCAGGACGAAAAACTGCTGCCTGCGCGTGCAATGGGTGCATTGGAGGGCTTTCGGGTTTGCATCGACGAGCTGGATTCTGCCACTGACGAGCTGAGTCTCGACGAATTGATCGACCACGTCATCGAGCATGTCGGCTTGATAGACATGCACCGGCGCGAGAAGGGTGAACGGGGGCAGGCCCGGGTAGAAAACCTGGAGGAACTGGTTACGGCGGGTAAGCAGTTTGAAGGGCAGGACGACGAGCTATCTCCGCTGCAGGAGTTTTTGGACAACGCGGCCCTGGATGCCGGTGAGGCCCAGGCCGATGAACACGAAGACAGTGTGCAGCTGATGACCCTGCACAGCGCCAAGGGTTTAGAGTTCCCCCTGGTATTTCTGGCCGGTGTGGAAGAAAACCTGTTTCCCCATCGCATGTCGCTGGAGGAGCCCGGCCGACTCGAGGAAGAGCGGCGGCTCTGCTATGTAGGCATAACCCGGGCCATGCAGCAGCTGGTGATTTCCTATGCCGAGACCCGGCGTATGCACGGTAACGAGAGCTTCAATGCGCCATCCCGTTTTATTCGTGAGATCCCCGCTGAGCTGGTGGAGGAAGTGCGGCTTCATACTAGCATTGCCCGGCCCGCCAGCTACGCCACTGCGGAGGTGCCCGAGACCGATATTTCTCTGGGTCAGCGCGTATACCATCAGGTGTTTGGCGAGGGCGTGGTGCTCAATTTTGAAGGGCGCGGCGCCAGTGCCCGGGTCGAGGTTAATTTCGACGACGAGGGCAGCAAATGGCTGGTCTTGCAGTACGCCAATTTGCAGTTAATGTAACCGTAAGAACAAAAACAGGAACCTTTCATGGCAGCCTCGTCCTTTGAATCCCGCTACTCTCCCCTGATCATCCTCGCCTTGCTGGCGGCATTGGTGCTGGTTTCTGCCATGTGGGTGCTGGAGCGCGGTTCATCTGGCAACGTGGCCGTAGCGGCCTCGAGCGAGAGCAATAAAGGGGAGATCTACCGCTGGAAGATGGTGACCACCTGGCCCAAGAATTTTCCCGGCCTTGGCCTGGCGCCTGAGAATTTCGCCCGCATCGTCAATGAAATGAGTGATGGCCGCCTTAAGGTCCACGTCTATGGTGCCGGCGAGGTAGTGCCTGCTTTTGGAGTCTTTGATGCAGTCTCACAAGGGGTGGTCGAGATGGGCCATGGCGGCGCCTACTACTGGACCGGCAAGGTACCAGCCAGCGTGTTCTTTACCTCCGTGCCCTTTGGTTTTACCGCGCAGGAAATCAACGCCTGGATTCACTACGGCGAAGGGCTTGAGCTGTGGCGCGAGGCCTACGCGCCCTTTAACCTGATTCCGTTTTCCGGTGGCAACTCCGGGGTGCAAATGGGGGGTTGGTTCAACAAAGAGATCAACTCCGTCGAGGATCTGCGTGGCCTGAAAATGCGGATGCCCGGCCTGGGGGGTGAAATTCTCACCCGCGCCGGCGGCACGGCGGTGGTGTTGCCCGGAGGGGAGCTTTACACCTCGCTGCAAACCGGCGTGATCGACGCCACCGAGTGGGTGGGCCCGTACAACGACCTTGCCCTGGGTTTGCACGAAGTGGCCCGTTACTACTATTACCCCGGTTGGCATGAGCCCGGTTCCATGCTGGAATTCATCGTCAATCAGGACGCCTATAACCAGTTGCCGGCCGATCTTCAGGCGATCGTGAAATATGCCACCCGGGCCGTTAACCAGGACATGCTGGATGAATATACGGCCCGCAATAATCGAGCGCTGCAGACGCTGATTGAGGAGCACAATGTGCAGCTGCGGGCGTTCCCCGACGATGTCCTGTTGAAACTCAAGCAGTCCGCCGACCAGATATACGGCGAGATGGCGACCAAAGACCCAATGACGGCTAAGGTCTATGCCTCCTTCAGAGCCTTCCTGGATGATGTGTCCGAGTACCACCGCATCTCCGAGCAGGCCTATATCAATACCCGGCTCCTCGAAGAACCCTGAGACTGTCATGTTAAACCCGGCCGCGGCTTTTGCCCCGGCCTGCCTCCGCTTGTCTATACTGTTTCTGGTTTAAATCAGGAGTAATGCAATGGCGGCAGCAAGCGGGAAGTGGTTGATTAAAGGCGGCATGGTGGTGGACGGTACGGGTGCCCAACCTGTGGCCGCTGATGTGCGCATCAGTGATGGTCTCATTACAGATCTCGGTCCTGATCTATCCGCCAGTGATGACGAACAGCTGGTTGATGCTTCAGGCTGCTATGTCACCCCCGGCCTGATCGAAAGCCACACCCATTTCGATGGCACTATGTGGTGGCAGCCGGACCTCGACCCCCTGCCGGGCTGCGGTGTTACCACGGTCGTGATGGGCAACTGTGGTTTTGCTCTTGCACCTGTGCATGAGGACCCAGAGGTACAGGCCGAGGTTGTTAAAATCTTTTCCTTCTTTGAAGATATTCCCGAGGCGCCCTTTTTCAGTGAACTGCCCTGGAACTGGCGCCGCTGGTCTGAATATCAGCAGGCCATGGTCAGTCAGTGCCAGGTGCCTGCCAACTACGGCACCTTTGTCGGCCATATTGCCCTGCGCCTGGCCGTGCTGGGCATGGAGGCCTGGGAGCGTGCCGCCACAGCGGATGAAATAGAGCGCATGGCAGAGCTACTTGAGGATGCCCTGGCCGCGGGTGCGCTGGGCATGTCGACCAACTTCCTCGACCACGACGGTAGCGATCGGCCCATACCCTCAATGCTGGCCGATGATGCAGAGCTGAAAGCCCTGTTCGAGGTGATGACGCGCTATCCCTCTGCGACGGTGCAAATTGTGATCGATACCATCATGCGATTTACCGGTGCAGATACCATGGAGCGCATTGCCAGTCTGACCGAGGGTATGGACGTTCGGGTGCAGTGGGCGGGTGTGCCCACCCTGCGCTGGCAAAAAGACTATGGCTTGCAGCAACCGATTGTGGAGCTGCACGAGCGATTCAGTCGCGAAGGTCGCGATTTCTGGACTGGTTATGCCCATGTGCCCATTACGGTGACCGCCAGCATCCAGCAGTCCTTGCTGTTTGCCCAGTCCAACGAATATGTCTGGCACGAGGTGGTGACGGCAGAAACCGATGAAGCCAAGCGTGCCTTGCTCGCTGATGAGGATTGGCGCGCCCGGGCGCGGCACTCCTGGGACAATGAATCCCTGGAAACCTCATTTTTCCGCGAGCCGGGCCCCATGGTGCTGGATAACTCCGAGAATGAGGCTGGGCCCATGGGCGTGACGCTTGGCGAATATGCCGCCGAATTGGGTCTGCATCCCTCGGACGCACTGGCCCAGTGGTTTCTCGACAATGGCCTGCAATCGACCGTCACCATGCCGCCGTGGGAGAAGGATGACGACATGGTGGTGCGTTTAACCCGGGATCCGCTGGCGGTAGGCAATATCAACGACAGCGGAGCTCACGGCCAACTGTTTTGTGGCAGCGGCGACAATCTGTTGCTGTATACCGACTATGTGCGCAACGGCAAGCTCAATATCGAGGAGGCCGTGCACTGCCAGACCGGCAAGCTCGCTGATCATTTCGGGTTCACTGACCGGGGCATACTGGCTCAGGGCAAGCGCGCGGATATTACGGTGTTCAGCCTGGAAGAGATTGAGCGGCGCGACAAATACAAGGTGTTTGATGTGCCTGACGGCAAAGGCGGCCTGACCTGGCGTTGGACTCGCGATCCCGCCCCCATGCGTTTGACCCTGGTGAACGGCGAAGCCACATTCGCCAATGGCCAGAGCACCGGCGCGCGCCCCGGCGAAATGGTCAGCCCCGGCTGAGTAGGCCGCTATCGGCCCTGCTGTATCCTCAGCCCTGGGACAGGGCTCGGGTACGCCCGTTTTCGTCGATGGCGACAAAAACAAATTCGCCCTCGGTGACTTTGATGGGCTCGCCGTCGTGCTTGGAGTTAATCCACACCTCAACCACGATGCGAATTGAACTGCGACCCACGTCCAGCACGTCGGTATAACAGCTCACCACCGCGCCCACGTGCACCGGCGTCAGAAACGCCATGGAATCAATCGCCACCGTGGCAACCCGGCCATTGGCCACATCGGCTGCAGCAATGCCGCCGGCCAAATCCATCTGCGACAGCAGCCAGCCACCAAAAATATCGCCATTGGCGTTGGTATCCCGTGGCATGGCGATGGTTTGCAGGGCTAGGTCGCCCTGGGGTAATGGGGTGCTGTCGATGTCGTTCATGACCGATCTCTTATTTCAGTACGGCAGGTAAGCTGGTTGCCAGTCCGGGCCAGACGATCAATAGCGCCAGCACCAGAAGCTGGATGATTATAAAGGGTATCGCCCCCCGGTAGATAGCGCCGGTAGGCAGTTCAGGAGGAGCTACACCGCGCAGGTAGAACAGGGCAAACCCAAAAGGCGGCGTCAGGAACGAGGTTTGCAGGTTGATGGCGATCATGATGCCCAGCCAGATCGGGTCAATGCCCATTGCCAGCAAAATTGGACCGACAATCGGCACCACCACAAAGGTGATCTCGATGAAGTCGAGAATAAAGCCCAACAGAAAGATCACCAGCATCACCACCAGGGTGGCGCCCAGGGCGCCGCCGGGCATGCCCTCGAAGAAATGCTGTATCAGCTCCTCGCCGCCAAAGCCGCGAAAAACGAGCGAGAACAGCGCAGCACCAATCAGGATCATGAACACCATGCAGGTGACTTCAGTGGTGTTGATGACGATCTCGTGCAGGACCTTGCGATTCAGTTTGCGTTTGCTGATGGCCAGCAACAGTGCCCCCAATGAGCCAACGCCAGCCGCCTCGGTGGGGGTGGCGGCCCCCGCCAGAATCGAACCCAGCACAGTGGCGATCAGCAACAAGGGTGGCAACAAGCCACGCAATAGCTGGCTTGCAGAGATGCGCTCGTAGTCGGTGACTGCCGGTGCAGCCGATGGCCTGATCCAGGCAACGGCCGTGACATACAGGATATACAGCGCCACCAACACCAGCCCCGGGCCAATCGCCCCAATAAACAGATCGCCCACGGACACCGTTTTGGGACTGAAAATATTCATCTTCAGCTGGGCCTGTTGATACGCACTGGACAGAATGTCGCCCAACAAAACCAGTGCGATGGAGGGCGGAATGATCTGGCCCAGGGTGCCTGTGGCCGCGATCGTGCCGGTAGCCAGGCTGGGGTCATAACCCCGTTTGAGCATACTGGGCAGCGATAACAGGCCCATTGTGACCACGGTGGCACCGACAATGCCGGTGCTGGCGGCGAGCATAGCGCCCACAATGATGACGGAAATACCGAGACCACCGCGCAGGCGCGCAAACACACACGCCATGTTTTCCAGCAGCTCCTCGGCGATGCGGGACTTTTCCAGCACCACCCCCATCAGGATAAACAGGGGTACGGCGATGAGGGTGGTATTGGTCATGGTGCCAAACAGGCGGCCCGGCAGCGCGCTGATAAAGGATGGGTCAAAGGTCCCAAACAGGATGCCGCCACCGGCAAACAGCAGGGCTGTCCCGGCCAGGGTGAAGGCCACTGGAAAACCGAGCATCAGCAAGATACAGACGCAGGCAAACAGGTACAGCGACAGATAGCTCAGTTCAGCCATCAGTAGTCCTCTACCAGGAACAGGGCGTTGCGAAGCAGCTCAGCCAGCCCCTGCAAGGCGAGATTGATAGCCAATAGCGGGATCAGGGTTTTGAGCAGGTAGATGTAGGGCAGGCCCCCGGGCTCGGCGGAGGCCTCGCGGATCAGCCAGGCTTCGTGGACGAAGGGCCAGCTGACCAGCAGTACAAACACGCAAAAGGGCAGCAGAAACAGCACCGTACCCACCGCATTCACCCAGGCCTGACCCCGCGCTGAAAAGCGGCGGTAGAAAATATCTACCCGCACATGGCCACCGCGCTTGAAGGTAAAGCCTGCCGCCAGCATAAACAGGGCCGCGTGCATGTAGGTCACCGACTCCTGGGTGGCCACAGAACCGAAGTCGAAGCCGTAACGTAACAACACCACAGCACAGGTCACCAGACACATGGCCAGGGCCAGCCAGGCCAGCAGGCTGCCGCAGGCTTCGGTATAGCGATCAATCAGCGCGATGGTCTTGCGCAAGGGCCCCATGGTCCGGTGTCTTTGTGATTATTGTTGAGCGGAGTATTATAGCGCGGCTGCCGCATGGCTACCCACACTCCGCCAGCACAAACTGCAAATCTGGAACGTACTAGCATGTTGATTGTTATTTCCCCTGCCAAAACCCTTGATTACGAAACCCCGCCGGTGACTCGCAAGACCAGTCAGCCGGAGCTATTGGAGCGCAGCAGCGACCTGATTGAGGATGCGCGCAAGCTCAACCCGGAGCAGATTCAGAAGCTGATGGGCATCAGTGACAAGCTGGCGCAGCTCAATCACGAGCGCTTTATGAACTGGGGAACCCCCTTCACCAAAGACAATGCCAAGCAATCGATCCTGGCCTTCAAGGGCGATGTTTATACCGGCCTTGATGCAGAGACCATGAAAGCGGCGGATTTTGACTACGCCCAGAAGCACCTGCGCATCCTCTCCGGCCTCTATGGTGTGCTGCGCCCGCTCGACCTGATGCAGGCCTACCGACTGGAGATGGGTTTGAAATTTGCCAACCAGGGCGGCAAGAACCTGTATGAATTCTGGGGTGAGGATATTACGGCGCGGCTCAACGCCCAGCTGAAAAGCCTCAAGTCTGAAGTTCTGGTCAACCTGGCCTCCAACGAATATTTCAAGGCCGTTAAACCCAAAGCACTGAACGCTGAGGTCATTACACCGGTATTCAAAGACCTGAAAGGCGATAAATATCGCGTGATCAGCTTCTTCGCTAAAAAGGCCCGCGGCCAGATGGCCCGTTACATCATCGACAAGCGCCTGGATGACGTGGAGGCCCTCAAGAAGTACCGCGGCGATGGTTACCGCTACAACAAAGCTGAGTCCAGCGCCCGCGAGTGGGTATTCACACGGGATTCTGCCTGATCCATGCAACAGCATACGGTAGCGATACTCGGTGCC
Source organism: Halieaceae bacterium (assembly GCA_963921335.3). GTDB lineage: Bacteria > Pseudomonadota > Gammaproteobacteria > Pseudomonadales > Halieaceae > CAWUFC02. Next base: position 534,386 of record CAWUFC020000001.1, read on the forward strand.
GGCATGTCCGGCCTGTGTATGGCTATCAAGCTCAAAGAAGCCGGTGTGCACGACATCGTGCTGCTGGAAAAAACGGGGGGTGTCGGGGGCACCTGGCATGACAACACCTACCCGGGTGCTTGCTGTGATGTCGCCTCAGTGCTCTACAGCTACTCCTTTGAACCAAACCCTGACTGGAGCCGCGCCTACTCGCCACAGGCTGAGATTCTCGCCTACTTCGAGCATTGCGCAGACAAATATCAACTGCGGCAGCACATCCGTTTTAACAGCGAGGTCACCTCAGCTGAGTATCGCGAGGCAACTGGCGACTGGTTGCTGACCCTGAGCAGTGGTGAACAGCTGTGCAGCCGGGTTCTGGTATCTGGCCTGGGCCAGCTCAACCTGCCACATACCCCGGAATTTCCCGGTCGTGAGCAGTTTGCCGGCGATAGCTTTCACTCAGCTCGCTGGGATCATTCGGTTGACCTGCACGGCAAGCGGGTGGCGGTGATTGGCAACGCCGCCAGCGCCATTCAGTTTATCCCCGTGATTGGTGAGCAGGCGGAGCAAGTCTATGTGTACCAGCGCAGTGCCAACTTTATCCTGCCGCGCAATGACCGGATGTACAGTGATGAAGAAAAGCGTCGTTTCCGACGCTGGCCATGGTTGCAACGGCTGTTGCGCTTGCGCTGGTATCTGCGTCAGGAACTGATCATGTTCGGTGCCATGCTCAAGGGCACGCTGCGGCGGGCCCTGATCGGCAAGATGGTGAAGGGCTACCTGGAGCAGACCATTAGCGATCCCCAACGGCGCGAGCAGCTTACCCCGGACTATCCTCTCGGCTGTAAACGCGCCCTGGTATCAGATGACTATTTACCGGCGCTGGAAAACCAGCCCATTGAGCTGGTGACTTCGCCCATTCGCGGTATTGATGCCACGGGAGTTGAAACCGAGGACGGTATTGAGCGGCCCGTGGATGTGTTGATTTACGGTACCGGCTTTCGGGCCACTGAATTTCTTGCGCCGCTGGCGATTCGGGGCGAGCACGGACGCGATTTGAACGATGCCTGGCGCGATGGTGCCGAGGCCCATCGCGGGGCGTGGCGCTGGCGGGCTTCCCTAATTTTTTCATGTTGTACGGCCCCAACACTAACCTGGGACACAATTCGATTATCTTCATGGTGGAAGCCCAGGTGCGTTATGTCCGCCAATGTATACAGAAGATACTCAAGCAGGACCTGAGGTCGCTGCAACCTGACGTAGAGGCACAGCAGCGTTACAACCACCGCATCCAGCAGGCGCTCAATCAAACCGTCTGGGGAGGCAGTTGCGGCAGCTGGTATAAGAACGAGGCCGGCCGAATCGTGAACAACTGGCCCTTCACCGCCAGTCGGTTCGCCTGGGAGATGCGCAAGGTGCACTTCGATGAATATGATGCAGTGGCTGCAGAGCAGTGATGGATCGCCCCTTTTCCCAGGCCTGCGAAAACAACAAACAAGCCATTCTCGAGGTGTTGCGCGAGGTCCTCTCTGACAGCGGTGAGGTGTTGGAGATTGGCAGCGGGACCGGCCAGCACGCCCGCTATTTTGCAGAACACTTACCTCACCTGAGCTGGCAGCCCAGTGATCTGGTGCAAAACCATGCCGGCATCCGCCAGTGGCTGGCCGACTATACCGGCGATAACCTGGCGCAGCCCCTGCAACTGGATGTCACCGAGCGGCCCTGGCCGCTGGAGATAGGTGATGCCGTATTTACAGCCAACAGCCTGCACATTATGTCCTGGCGGTCGGTGCAATCGATGTTCGACTATCTGGCGGGCGCCGCGCCTACCCGCAATGTGCTGGTTGTATACGGCCCCTTTAACTATGGCGGCGAATACACCAGTGAGAGTAACGCCCGCTTTGACCTGTGGCTGGCTGAACAGAGCCCTGACAGTGCCATTCGAGATTTTGAAGCAGTTGATGAGCTGGCGGCGCAGGCCGGCTATCGCCTGCAGGCTGGCTATGCCATGCCTGCCAATAATCGATGCCTGGTCTGGCGGAAAATGAGCCGAGTCAGTCAGTAACCCGAAACGGTAGATACTCTGACGCGCTGTCGATGTAGCTCTCGATGTGAGGCTGTTCCCGCGCTGTAAAATCAGCCACCGCCTCGCGCAGGCGTGGGTCGGCAATCCAGTGATTGGAACAGGTCACGATCGGAGTGAAACCGCGCTGGATCTTGTGTTCACCCTGGGCGCCGGGGTCAAAGCGTTGCAGCCCCTGTTCTATGCAGTATTCGATGCCCTGGTAATAGCAGGTTTCAAAATGCAGGCAGTCGAGTTCCTGCTGGCATCCCCAGTAGCGCCCAAACAGGGTATCGGAGGAGCGGAAATACAGGGCGCCTGCCACGTCTTCGCCGTCGCGACCGGCCATCACGAGTATGCATTGCTCTCCAATCGCGTCGCCCAGCCCCATGAAGAAGTCTCGGTTAAGGTAGCCTCCGTGACCGCTGCGTTTGGCATAGGTGAGCTGGTAGAACCGGTAAAAACGTTCCCAGTCTGCAGCACTGATCTCTTGCCCCTGCAGCCGTCGCAACTCGATGCCTTGTTCCTGCACCCGGCGCCGTTCCCGCTTGAGGGACTTGCGCTTGCGGCTGTTGAAGCTTGCCAGGAAGTCGTCAAAGTTGCTGAAGCTGTTATTAAACCAGTGAAACTGGCTGGCCAGGCGCCGGCTGGTGCCCAACTGCTCAAGCAACTCACTGGCCTCGGTGTCCGGAAACAGCACATGCCAGGAGGATAGGTTATTGTCCTCGGCAAACTGTCGCACGGCCTGTAACAGGGCGGCATACACTGAGTGGCGGTCTTCTGCTTCAGCGATGCACAAGCGCGGTCCGGTTGCGGGGGTGAAGGGGGCTGCCGTGACCAGCTTGGGGTAGTACTCCAGCCCGCTGCGGTGCCAGGCGTCTGCCCAGCTCCAGTCAAAGACGTACTCACCGTAAGAGTGGCTCTTCAGGTAAAGCGGCATTAAAGCGATCAGCTGTTCGCCCCGGTACAGCGTGGCGTGACAGGGTTGCCAACCGCTTTCAGCATCGCAGCAGCCGGTTTGTTCAAGAAGGCTCAGGAATTCGTGACGAAGAAACGGGTAGTCGGTGCCGCTCAGCGCGTTCCAGTCTGCCGGTGAAATGTCCTGCAAACTGTTGAGAAAGCGAACTTCGAGTGCGTCAGCTGCCACTGGCGGCCAGCCCATAGTCCAGGGCGACGCCGGCAAACAAGACCAGCCCAACGTAGTTATTGTGCAGGAAGGCCTTGAAACAGGCGTTGGCCTCGCGCTCCCTGATCAGGTATTGCTGATAGACGAACAGGCCGGCAACGCCCAGCAGTGCCAGCAGGTAGATCCAGCCAAGATCAAAACGCTGGCCGGTCAACCACAGGGCCATGACCGTTAACACCTGCAGCGCAGCTATCATCATTTTATCCATATCACCGAACAGGATGGCGGTTGATTTGATACCCACCTTGCGGTCGTCCTCGCGATCCACCATGGCATATTCCGTATCGTAGGCGGTCGTCCACAGCAGGTTGGCAATAAACAGCAGCCACAATTCCACCGGCAACTCATTGCGCACGGCAGCAAAACTCATGGGGATACCCCAGGAAAACGCCGCACCCAGTACCAGCTGGGGCAAGTGGGTGATACGTTTCATGAAAGGGTAGCTGGCGGCCAGTGCCACCGCAGCAAAAGACAGGAAGATCGTCAGGTTATTGGTGAACAGGACCAGTACAAAAGCAATCAGTCCAAGACCCGCCGCCAGCACCTGGGCTTCAAACGGGCTCACCTGCCCGGTGACCAGCGGTCGCTCTCGGGTGCGATCGACACCACCGTCCAGGTGTCGATCGGCAAGATCGTTGAGGATACAGCCGGCAGAGCGGGTCAGGAACGTGCCCAGGGTAAATATCACCAGCAGGTGCACGGGTGGCATGCCTTCCGCAGCAATCCACAGGGCCGCCAGCGTTGGCCACAACAGCAACAAAGTGCCGATCGGCCGATCAAATCGAATCAGGTTGAGATAGGCGCTGAGGCGGGATGGATTGGTAGTCGGTACGTCGCTCACCCGAACAGCTTACACCGAAGCCGAGGCCTGCGGCCACGGCTGAAACCCTGCCAGGAATACCTCGCTGACCATCAGCTGGTGATTATCCAGGGAGAAGCGGGAGCGCCGCGCCCACATGTCTGACTGCCCTCTCAATGCAGAGGGCACATAGGCGCTGTCGGCCGAGAGCAGGGCCAGCTCAAACGGATCGCGGCCCAGGTCGGCGTTCTGGAATAACAGCCGCCCCAGCGATTCACCCTCCAGCTGGCCGAGATGCCCGTGTTCGCTGTCCAGCAGATCTCTCGGCAGTATCGAGCGGGCAAACACCACGGGCTGTTCGTGGCAAAGCAGGGCAACCTCCCGCACCAGGACCTGTTCATCGGGTGCCAGCCCCAGTAAGCCGCATTCAGAAGCCCGCGCCAGCTGCCAGTCCTGGGACAGTCGCTCAACCCGGAAGTGGCCGTCACTGGCACGCACCAGGTGATCGGTCAGCGAGCCCTCATCCAGCAGCCATTGGCGGGTTGCACCGGGCAGTTGCGCCTCGCTGTAATGCTGCCAGGGCAGCCAGTTTGGGTCGGCTTTGTTGGAGCTGATATTCACTCGTTGTTACCACCATTTGGGACGCCGCGGATTGTGCCACACGGTTGATCTATCTAGCCATTAAACCCTTGCACATTTTTTACACAGCACTATAGTGTTGCCTCCGAATTTTCTGTCAATTAGGTAAGTACGTGCTTACTGCGGGCGCGTGACAAGTGTGGGTAACTGAATGAGCAAATGGGAATGTATTGTCTGCGGTCTGGTGTATGACGAGGCCAAGGGTTGGCCTGATGACGGTATTGTGCCGGGCACCAAGTGGGAAGATGTGCCGGAAGACTGGTTGTGCCCCGATTGCGGTGTCGGCAAGGAAGATTTCGAGCTGATCGAAGAGGCCCCCGTAGAGACGGTGCCCCACCATGAAGAACCTGTCGCCGATGAAGTAACACCCCCTGTCGTGATTCTGGGCACAGGCCTGGCGGGCTATGGCCTGGCCAAGGAATTCCGTAAGCACGATAGCGAGACACCGCTGATCCTGATTACCTCAGATGACGGTCGCTCCTATTCAAAACCAATGCTGTCCACCGGTTATACCAAAGACACCGATGCTAATGCCCTGGCACAGCTGGACGCCGGCGGCATGGGCAAGCAGTTCAAGGCCAGTGTCTGGACCATGACCCAGGTGAATCATATCGACACCGAGAACCAGCTCATCAAAGTGGGTGATGCCGAAACGGCTATCCATTACGGTAAGTTGGTGCTTACTATCGGTGCAGAGGTTATTAAGCCGCCAATTGCCGGTAACGCTCTGGAATACGTTTACTCCGTCAACGACCTGCTGGACTACGATGACTTCCGCAAGGCCGTGGCTAAGAATGAAGTGAAGAAGGTCTGCATCATTGGCGGCGGTCTGATCGGTTGTGAGTTTACCAACGACCTGCTCAACGGTGGTTTTGACGTCGAAACGGTCGACCCGCTGGGCTACTGCCTGCCCACCCTGCTGCCGGAACAGGCAGGCAAAGCGGTGCAGCGCGCACTGGAGGAAAAAGGTGCGACCTTCCACTTCGGCCCCCTGGTGACAGAAGTCAACAAAGCTGAGAACGGCGTAGTGGTCAGCCTGAATAATGGCGAAACCATTGCCGCGGACATGGTGGTTTCCGCTGTCGGTGTACGCCCCCGTACCGCACTGGCCCAGGATGCCGGGCTGGATACCGCTCGTGGGATCGTAACCAACCGCCTGTTGGAAACCAGCGCCAAGAACGTCTACGCCTTTGGTGATTGTGCTGAGGTGGCGGGTAACGTGCTGGTTTATGTGGCCCCGCTGATGGCAGCTGCGCGCGCCCTGGGTAAAACCCTGGCCGGCGAGCCGACTGAAGTCAGCTATCCCGCTATGCCGGTAACGATCAAAACACCGGCCTGCCCGGTGGTTGTGGCGCCTGTGGCGCCTGACACCGCAGGTGAGTGGACAATTGAGCAAGATGGCAACAATGTGAAAGCACTGTTCCACAGCCCCGATGGTCATCTGCTTGGTTTCGCCCTCACCGGCGATGCCACCAAGGAGAAAATGGCCCTGCAGAAGGAACTGCCCCCTATCCTTGCCTGATGCAGAGCGCCTGACTCGGCGCTGGCTCACTGACTGTGTGCTGGCGCTGAATCTCTGCCCTTTTGCCGCTCCGGTGTTGCAGGGCGATGGGCTGCGAATAGCCCTCTCTCCGGCGCTTGAGGCGGAAGCCTGCCTGCAGGATTTCCTGCTGGAACTGGATCGAATCCAAGCGACTACAGAAAGTGAAGTAGCCACCACGCTGCTGGTTTTTGAGCGCGGGCTGGCTGACTTTGACGAGTTTCTGGATGTCCTGTCCATGGCGCAGGACCTGTTGCGCCAGGCTGGCCTGGAAGACCTGCTCCAGATCGCCAGTTTTCACCCGGAATACCTGTTCGAGGCAGAAGATACGCGGTCTCTGAGCCACTACACAAATCGTAGTCCATACCCCACGCTGCACCTGTTGCGGCAGGATATGATGGCGAGGTTGCTGCAGGAGTTTCCGGGCTCTGAGACCATACCGGCACGCAATATCGCTACTCTGGAAGCCCTCGGCAGCGCAGGGGTGGCCAAATTATGGCGACCGCTGGGCCTATCGGGCCCTGATTAATGGTCATTGACCAGTCTCTGATCGGACCTGGACATTGTTCCGGACCGTCAGACCGTTGCGTAGCGTTCTGCGTGGCCCAGCCAGCGCTCGATCAGCGCGTTGACCGTGTTGGCATCACCGTTGGCCAGCTGGCCTGATAACTGTCGTACCTGCGGCAACAAATCCTCGTGCAACTGAATATCGGCGATGCGAAAACTCATCAGGCCGGTCTGCCGGGTACCCAGCACCTCTCCGGGCCCGCGCAGGGCCAGGTCCCGCTCGGCAATCTCAAAGCCGTCGTTGGTCTCGCGCATGGCGCTTAGGCGGGCGCGACTGTGCTCGCCCAGTGGCGCCTGGTACAACAACACGCAGTGGCTGGCGGCGGCACCCCGCCCGACCCGGCCCCGCAATTGGTGAAGCTGCGCCAGGCCGAGGCGCTCCGGGTTTTCAATAATCATCAAGCTGGCATTGGCTACATCCACCCCGACCTCGATGACTGTGGTGGCGACCAGTAACTGCACCTCGCCCTGTTTGAAGCGCTGCATGACTTCGGCTTTCTCGGCCGGCTTCATCCTGCCGTGAACCAGTGCCACGCTGACATCAGGCAACGCAAGTATCAGTTCGTCGCGGCTCGCTTCGGCAGCCTGGGCCTGCAAGCTGTCCGACTCTTCAATCAAGGTACAGACCCAATAAGCCTGTCGCCCCTCGGCGCAGGCGACGGCTACCCGCTCGATCACCTGATCACGGCGATCGCTGCCGAGTAACACGGTTTGCACCGGCGTCCTGCCCGGAGGCAGTTCATCAATCACGGAGCAATCGAGATCGGCATAGGCGACCATGGACAAGGTTCTGGGTATGGGTGTTGCGGTCATCACCAACTGGTGAGCCAGTCCGTCTGCGGGCGCTGCTTTCTCGGACAACTGCAATCGTTGGTGCACCCCAAAGCGATGCTGCTCGTCGACGATGATCAACCCCAGCTTCATGAAAGCCACATCCTCCTGGAACAGGGCGTGGGTGCCAACTGCCAGCATGGCCTCGCCGCTGGTGAGTTGTTCCAGCACTGTGTCGCGGGCCTTGCCCTTTAGGCGGCTGGTGAGTGAGACCAGGTTGATGCCCAGCGGTTCGAACCAGGCTGTGAAACTCTGGAGGTGTTGTTCGCTGAGAATTTCGGTGGGAGACATAATGGCCACCTGATAGCCAGCGGCGATGGCCTGTAGTGCCGCACAGGCGGCGACTACTGTTTTACCCGAACCCACATCACCCTGTATCAACCTCAGCATGGGTGCTCGCTGGCTCAGGTCCGACTGGATTTCCTGCCGAACCCGACCCTGGGCCCGGGTGAGTTGAAAAGGCAGGCCCCGCATAAACGTCTCGACAGCTGATACGCCCTCGCTGAGATCGGGCGCCCCCTGCTTGCGTTGTTCCCGGCGCAGTTTTTCCAGCGACAGGTTGTGCGCCACCAGCTCTTCGACCGCCAGGCGCAGCTGGGCGGGATGACGGCCGTCCCTGATCTGGGCCTGGGGTGCATCCGGCGGGGGGGCATGCAGATAGCGGATTGCCTGTGCCAGCTCGAAACCGAGATCAGTGTCCGCGGGTATTAACTCGCTGACGGGATGAGAATCCAGCAAATCCAACGCCTGGCTGCACAGTTTGCGCAGGTTGTTCTGACTGAGCCCGGAGCTTGCTGGGTATACCGGCGTCAGGCTCTCCTCTACGGGCTCGGCCTCACCTTCCTGCTGCAGGCGGTATTCCGGGTGATACATCTCCAGCCCGGATGAGCCCCGCCGGGTCTCACCGTAACAGCGCAGACGGCTGCCGACCCGCAGATTGTTTTTTTGCGCGCCAGAGAAATGGAAAAAACGCAGGGTCAGGGTGCCGGTGCCGTCCTGGATACGACAGACCAGTGAGCGGCGCCTGCCGAACACCACGTCCGCAGCGCGAATCTCTCCCTCCACCACCACATCTTCGCCCAACTGCAGGGCGCCAATGGGCGTGATACGGGTACGGTCCTGGTAGCGCAGAGGCAAGTGGAAAAGCAGATCCTGAATGTTCAGTAGGTCCAGCTGGGCCAGTTTCTTCGCCATCTGTGGCCCCACCCCGCGCAGGCGTGTCAGGGGGATCTCTGCTATGTTCTGCTTTGGCTTGGCTGACATCAGGACTATCTTTTACCAGTGAGCGGCAACGAATTGAAGACTGCCCGGGTCATTTTGATCGGATGTGGTGATATTGGGTCCCAACTGGGCCTTGAATGTGTGCAGGCGGGTGTCAGTGCAGTTGGTCTGCGCCGTAACATCGCTGCCTTGCCGGAGCAGCTTAGCGCTTACTCCCTGGATTACAGCAGCGATGATATGAAGGTGCTGGCGGATTGGGAGGGTGATCTCGCGGTATTTACGCCCACCCCTTCGGCGCGTGATGCTGAGGGCTACCGGCAGGGTTACCTGGCCCCGGTTCAGCGCTTTCTTGAGGCGCGAGAGGGGGCCGCACCCAGCTGCGCCCTGTTTGTCTCCAGCACTCGCGTCTACGGTCAACAGGATGGCGGCTGGGTGTCTGAACAAACCCCGGCCCAAGCTGCTGACGAGCAGGGCGAAGTGATTCTGCAGGCGGAGCGTTTGCTTGAGCAAAGCCAGCACCGGCTCGTGGTGGTGCGTCCGGGCGGTATTTACGGACGAAGCCCCAGCCGCTTGTTGGAGCGTATTAGCGGTGGTGAGGTATTGCCCTGCCTGGAAGGGGGCTATGGCAATCGCATTCATCGCGATGACCTGGTGGGGCTGCTGTGGCATTTGTCGCGGAAACTGCTGGCCGGCGAGGCCCTGTCTGATTGCTATCTGGCTGTGGACGATGCGCCCATCAAAAATTGGGAAGTCGAGCAGTGGTTGGCCCGGCAGATAGGCGTGACAGACCAGCAGCCGGCGAAGGCGCGCCCCGGACGGGGCAAGCGCTGCCGCAATACTGCTTTGCATCAACTGGGGTACCGCTTGCGCTATCCCGACTATCGGGCCGGCTACAGGGAGTTACTGGCTGGCGACTAGACCGCCATAATCATTTCGATTTCAACCGCCACCGCTTTGGGCAGTGCAGCCACCTGAACACAGGCGCGGGCGGGGTAGGGCTCCTGGAAGCAACTCGCCATTACTTCGTTGACGGCCTGGAAGTCACCGAGATCGGTCAGCGAAATATTGATTTTTACCGCGTCGTCGAGGCTGCCACCGGCCGCATCAGCGATGGCTGCCAGGTTTTTAAAGACCTGCTCGGTCTGGGCCGTAATATCTCCATCCACAACTTCCATGGTGTCTGGGTCCAGGGGTATCTGCCCGGACACCCAGACGGTGTTGCCGACTTTCACAGCCTGTGAATAGGGGCCGATCGCCGCGGGAGCGGCAGGTGTAGAAATGATGGCGCGATTGCTCATAGTGAAATCCTTGTTGAGCCTTAATGACGTACTCGATTAACCCGATGTACTTCCTTAAGTGTGCGGATACGTTTCATGATAGCGGCGAGGTGAACGCGATTACGCACAGACATTTCCAGGTCAACATAACTGAACTGGTAGTCCTTGTCCTCGCTGCTGATTTTTTCAATGTTCACATCCATGCTGTTGATGCGGGTGGCCAGCACGGCAATCATGCCGCGTCGATTTTCGAGCTCTATACGCAGCGCGACCGAAAACTCTCCTTCAACCTGCTCGTCCCAGCGCAGGGGTACCTGGCGATCCGGCGTGTCGCGCAACTCTGCGAAATTGTGACAGCCCTCCCGATGCACCACGATACCGCGCTCAGAACTGATGTAACCGGCGACCGCATCGCCAGGTATGGGATAGCAACACTTGGCGTAGTTCACCATGATGCCTTCGGTGCCGCGAATCGCCATGGGCTGGGCCGTGAGATTATCGCCATCACCCATGGTGGTTTCATGCACATCCCCCAGCAGTTGCTGGGCGGTAATGGTGGCTACCCGGTTGCCCTGGGCAATGTCTTCCAACAGGCGATCCTGGTCGGCGTAGTCGGTGCTCTCCAGAAACCGCAGCATTTGTTCCTCGCGAACGTGCTCAAGCCCACTGTCGAGTGCCGCTAGGGCCTTATCCAGTAGTCGCCGCCCCAGCGCGATGGAGTCTTCCCGGCGCTGGTTTTTCAGAAAATGCCTGATGTTGGTTCGGGCCTTGGCGGTCACCGCGTAGTTAAACCAGGAAGGATTGGGTCGGGCACCCGGTGCGGTGAGAATCTCTACGGTCTGCCCGCTTTGCAGGGGCTCCGACAATGGCGCCAGGCGCCGGTTAATACGACAGGCCACGCAGCTGTTACCCACATCGGTATGCACGGCGAAGGCGAAGTCCACCGCGGTTGCACCGCGCGGTAACTCAAGAATGTCGCCTTTGGGGGTAAACACATAGACCTCGTCCGGGAACAGATCTATTTTTACCGACTCGATGAACTCCAGTGAGTTGCCAGCCCGCTGCTGCATCTCAAGTAGGCCCTGTACCCACTGACGTGCGCGGGCGTGAGAGCCATTTGCGGAATTGCCCTCGCTGGACTTGTAAAGCCAATGGGCGGCAATGCCGTTGTTGGCCATGTCTTCCATCTCACGGGTGCGAATCTGTATCTCGATGGGTACGCCATGCATACCCATCAGTACTGTATGCAGGCTCTGGTAACCGTTGGCCTTGGGAATCGCGATATAGTCCTTGAACTCGCCCGGTACGGGTTTGTAGAGGCTGTGTACCGATCCCAGGACGCGGTAACAGGTGTCGACAGAATCTACAATGATGCGAAAGGCGAAGATGTCCATGATTTCCGAGAAGCTCTTCTTCTTGGATTTCATCTTCTGGTAAATACTGTATAGGTGCTTTTCGCGGCCGATGACCTCTGCCTCATGCCCCTCCTGGGTCAGGCAGGTTTCAATCTGGTGACCGATCTTTTCCACCAGCTCCTTGCGGTTACCGCGGGCATTTTTGAGTGCAGCGCGAATGCGCTCAGCGCGCATGGGGTGCATGGCTGTGAAGCCCAGGTCTTCAAACTCCATGCGCACATTGTTCATGCCCAGTCGCAGTGCGATGGGGGCGTACATCTCCAGGGTTTCCTTGGCGATGCGACGGCGTTTGTCGGGCTGCAGTACACCCAGGGTGCGCATGTTGTGCAGACGGTCCGCCAGCTTGACCAGGATTACGCGAATGTCCTTGGCCATGGCCAGGGCCATTTTCTGAAAGTTTTCGGCCTGTTTCTCGGCCTGTGAGCTGAACTCGATCTGGGTCAGTTTGCTAACGCCATCAACCAGTTCTGCCACGGTATTGCCGAACTGCGATTCAATGGCAGCTTTGTCGATACCGGTGTCTTCAATAACATCGTGCAACATGGCGGCCATCAGGCTCTGATGGTCCATGTGCATGTCTGCGAGAATGCGGGCTACCGCCAGGGGGTGGGTGACATAGGGCTCACCACTGCGTCGAAACTGGCCGTGATGGGCTTGTTCGGCAAAGTAGTAGGCGCGTCGGACCTGGCTGGATTGTTCCGGACTTAGGTAAGTCCTGAGGGATTGCTCGACAGTGTCGATCGGGTTGGGGGCATCAGGTGTGGTGGCGACGTTCATCCTATAGACCTGCCTGCCCCCATCGGATCAGATTTCCGTATTCAACGGCTCGCTGGCGGCCATTTCTTCCAGCAGTTCTTCTTCTGCCTCGGCTTCTTCTTCGCGAACGAGAATTTCGGGGGTCACCAGACCTTCGGCGATTTCGCGAAGGGCAATGACGGTGGGCTTGTCAGATTCTTCCTGGACCATTGCATCTTTGCCGCCGGTGGCCATCTGGCGGGCCCGCTTGCTGGCTACCATGACCAGTTCAAAGCGGTTTGCGACGTGATCCAGACAATCTTCTACAGTTACACGTGCCATTTTTAATTCCTGTACTTACAAAAATAGTAGGCGATGACCGTGAATTTGGCCATCTGCCGGATAAATCATTGGGTCGAGCTTGAGCGCAAGCCCGAAAGGACCGCGAAGTATAACAAAAACATTAACTTACGACAGCAGCTCGGTCAGCAAAGTTTTTTGGGCCAGGACCTGCTTGGGTGTGCTCAGCCGCTGGCTGCGCATGATGCACAACAGCTCGTCCAGCGCAGTGTCGAAACTGTCGTTCACCACCAGGAAATCCGCCTCTGGGTAGTGGGAAATTTCGGCGACGGCCTGGGCCATACGGTCAGCGATGACCGCCTTCTCGTCCTGGCCGCGCGACAACAGGCGTTGCTGCAGGGTATCCCGGGAGGGAGGCAGTATGAATATGGAGATACTGTCCGGGCGCAAGCGTTTGATTTGCTCGGCACCCTGCCAGTCAATTTCAAGAATCACGTCGATGCCCGAATGCAGCTGTTGCTCGACCCATTCCTGGGAGGTGCCGTAGTAATTACCAAACACCCTTGCTTGCTCCAGAAAAGCGCCACGGGTGGCCATTTCGTGAAAAGCGGCTTCCGTGACGAAGTGGTAATTAACGCCGTCCTGTTCACCCGGTCGCATGGGTCGGGTGGTGTGGGAGACAGAGACGCACACGCTGGCATGCTCCTGGGCCAGGGCGTTGACCAGGCTGGTTTTACCGGCCCCGCTGGGGGCTGACACCGTAAACAAAGTGCCGGGAGTGGACATGCAGAGGGGGCCTATTCCAGATTCTGTATTTGCTCGCGCATCTGTTCGATGAGCACTTTTAATTCTACCGCGTTTTGGGTGGTTGTGCTGGCAATGGATTTAGAGGACAGGGTATTCGCCTCGCGATTAAATTCCTGCATCAGGAAATCCAGCCGCCGGCCCACCGCACCGCCCTTTTCCAGTGCCAGGCGTACCTCCCCAATATGGGCTTCCAGTCGGTCCAGCTCTTCATCTACATCGGCTTTCTGGGCCATCATGACTAGTTCCTGCTCCAGCCGCTGAGGGTCCAGTTCGCCCTGAATATCCGACAGGCGTTGCTGCAGCTTCTGTTTCTGGGCCTGCAGCAGTTCTGGCAACTGGGCCCTCGCTTTCGCCACTTCATCAGCCACCGCTTCAAGGCGCGCCAGAATGAACTGGGCCAGCTTGTCACCTTCGCGGGCCCGGGCACTGCACAGCTCATCCAGCGCTTCTGAAAACACAGAGGATGCCAGTTCCAGCAATTCATCTTCCCCTGCATCTTCCTGGGTCAGGACCCCTGGCCACTGCAGCACCTCGAGGGAAGTGGGCTCCCGCAACTCCGGGCGCAGCTTGCTCAGGTCACCCATGGCGCGAACCAATCGATCCAGGCGCTCCTGATCCAGAGACAGATCCAGTTGGCCGGCATCCACCGGTTGAAAACGCAGCTGGCAATCCAGTTTGCCGCGACTCAGCTTCGAGCGCAGTTGTTCGCGCCAGCGTGGCTCCTGGGCCCGAAACAGGTCAGGCAGTCGAAAGTTGGCGTCCAGGTAGCGGTGGTTGTAAGACCGCAGTTCGATCACCACAATCCCGCCTGGGTGCTGATCGCGGGCTGTAGCAAAGGCTGTCATGCTGTTGACCATAGAGGCTCCGCAGCTCCAAAAGGAGCAGATTCTAGCAGTTCCCCGTATAATCTGCGCCCCAGCTTAAAGGAGAGACCCATGCTCAGACCCAGCGGACGTGCAGCTGATGAATTGCGCCCTATCGAGATCACACGCGGTTACACCAACCAGGCCGAGGGGTCTGTATTGATCGGGTTCGGCAATACCCGTGTGATTTGTACCGCGACCGTTGAAGAGGGCGTGCCCCGATTTTTGCGTGGACAGGGGCAGGGCTGGATTACCGCTGAGTACGGCATGCTGCCCCGGTCTACCAACAGCCGCATGGGTCGTGAGGCGGCCCGTGGTAAACAAGGTGGTCGTACCGTGGAAATCCAGCGTCTGATTGGTCGATCTATCCGTGCAGCGGTTGATATGCAGGCCCTTGGAGAAAACACCATCACCCTGGACTGCGATGTGATTCAGGCCGATGGCGGCACCCGCACCGCGTCCATTACCGGCGCCTGCGTGGCTTTGGTGGATGCGCTGCGGCATATGCAGCGCGAGGGCGTTATCAGCACCGATCCACTCAAACAAATGATTGCTGCGGTATCCGTTGGGGTCTATGACGGCGTGCCGGTGCTCGACCTGGACTACCCCGAGGACTCCAGCGCCGATACCGACATGAACGTGATCATGACCGAGTCGGGCCAGTTTATCGAAGTGCAGGGCACGGCCGAGGGTGAGAGCTTTGACCGCGATACCCTTAACGCTTTACTGGACCTCGCCAGCAGCGGCACCGCTGAATTGGTCGGCCTGCAAAAGCAGGCCCTGGGCTCTGTCGACTAGCGACTCAAAAGTGCTATAGCGAGGGCTCGATATCGTAGTCCATGATGATGGGGGCGTGGCTGGAAAACGTCTGGTTGGTATAAATGGCCCCGTGCTCAACCGCGTACTTCAGGCCCTCTGAGACCAGCTGGAAGTCCGCTCGCCAGCCGTTGCTGGAGCGATCACCTTCGGGCCACCAGCTGAATTCGTCACTGTCGCTGTTGATTTCGCGGAACGCGTCCACGTAACCCGCCTCGATGATCTCGTCCATCCACTGGCGGTCTTCTGCAGTAAAGCCGGCAGTGTTGCTGTTTCTTTCGGTGTCCTGCAGATCAGCTGCCGTGTGGGCCAACTGCCAGCCCCCACAAATAATGAACTCGCGGCGCTTGTTGCGAATTTTTTCCAGGTGGGACTTTAGCTGCTCCATGAAGTCGCTGCGGCGTTGAGCTTCGTCACTGCCAGGCTCGCCACCGGGAGGTAGCAAAATACTGCCGACGCTGATATTGGCGTAGTCGGCCTGGATATAGCGACCTTCCATATCAAAATCGGTAAAGCCCAGCCCGGTCATAATGGCTTTCGGCAAATCCTTGCAGTAAAGCGCCACGCCATTGGCTTTGCCGTTCACATCATCGAAGAAATAACCGTTGTAGGGGCTGGGGAAAAAGGTGTCTGCCTGCAGGTCGTACTCGCTGCACCGCAGGTCCTGTATGCAGATGAAATCTGCATCCTGTTCTGCCAGCCAATCGTAAAAACCATTTTCCGCAGCAGGCTGGATGCCGTCAGCACTGAGGCTGATTACTCTCATTCCTTGGCTCCTTTAGGGACGAGCTTGTTATCATTGCAGGGCGTCTCGCGAAGCACCAGGTGCAGGACCCCTGATCATCCTTAAATACCAGTGCTTGTCAGTAACGACAGTCGGCTTGCGGAACCGACCCGGGTGTCGACCCTGCGATAGTTTGCAGCGTTTATTAGAATTGAATACGTTCTGCAGCGCCGGGGGATCATTTATACATGATAATCTGCGTGCGTCAAAGTCAGGACGGGCCTGGCAGGTACACGAAAGTCTTGGCGTACAGCCCATGGAGATACAGCAAAACCTATGAAAGATTACCAGCAGTCGTTTATCGACATGGCAAGATCGGTGGATGCTCTGAAATTTGGCGAGTTCACACTGAAATCTGGCCGCACCAGCCCCTACTTTTTTAACGCAGGTGCCTTCTGTAGTGGTGCCGCACTAGACGTTATGGCCAGTGCCTACGCCGATGCCATTGTCGCCTCTGGTCTTGAGTTCGATGTGTTGCTGGGCCCTGCTTACAAGGGGATTCCTCTTGCGGCGGCTGTGGCGGTCTGTCTCAAGCGCGATCACGGCCGCGACACCCCGTTTGCCTATAACCGCAAAGAAGCCAAAGACCATGGTGAGGGTGGCGTAATGGTCGGCGCGCCGCTAGAGGGCCGAGTATTGGTGATTGATGATGTCATCACCGCGGGTACCGCGGTTCGTGAAGTCATGACCCTCATTGATGAGCATGGCGCTCAGTGCGTCGGCGTAGCTATTGGTCTTGATCGCCAAGAGCGAGGGCAGGGGGAACTATCGGCGATTCAGGAGATCGAACAGGAACAGGGCATTCAGGTCATTAACATTATTTGCCTGGCTGACCTGATCGAATACCTCAAGCAAATGGGCGAGGAAGCTGTGCCCTTGCTAGACTCCATGGAGGGGTATCGCAGCGAGTTTGTCGTTGCCTAGCTTGCCGCTAGCTAATACTAACCTTATAGTTTGAGTGTGATGACCCGATTCGCATACACATTGCTGTTCCTTTTAACCTGCTGTCTGGCGCCGGCTTTGTCTGCCGAAGACTACCTGTATCGTGATGAAAATGATCAGGGAGTCACGGTCATTGACTATACGGTGCCTCCTCAGTTCGTTCACAAAGGCTATGAAGTCCTTAATCGCGATGGCACGGTCGAGCGCGTGGTGGATCGGGCCCTGACTGAAGAGGAAAAAGCTAATCGGTCTTCGGATGAATACCGTCGGCAGGCAGAAAAGGCCGAGGCCGAACGACTGAGGGAATGGGACGAGTCCCTGCTACTGCGTTACTCCAGTATTGAAGACATCGAGGCGGCACGAGACCGAGCGCTCAGCGAATTGCGCATTCGCATCAGTATTTTGCGCAGTAACGTGCGCTCCCTCAAACAACAGGTAGAAAACAACCAGTCCAAGGCGGCGGATATTGAGCGCAGTGGTGGCACCGTGCCGGTAGAGATTGTTGCCGCCATCGACACACTGCAAAGCGAGATCGTTGAAACCGAGCGTTCAATTGATGAGCGCCTCAACGAAGTCAGTGTGGTTGAGCAGGGCTTCGAGCGGGATATGGATCGCTTTGAGTTACTGCTGGATAAGGTAGAACTGCGCAAGCGCTACTCACGGGCCGATCAAAACTAAGCTGCCAGCGATTGACGACGGCCGTCGTCAGAATAGAACCATTCGATGTGAGAGATCTCAGCTGCCGTAGCTGGCCTGGGGTGTGCCACCGGTTTCTGCCGCAACACCGGCAGTTTCCTTGAAGAAGCCCTGCATCATCTGACCGAGTTGATCTCCCCAGTTTTCTGTGGGCGAGCGTTGAAAGCCGCTGCGTACATACTGGGAGATACGTCCTTCTGCAGCCGCCAGCAGTAGATTCGCGGCAGTGTTTACAGGCAGCACCGGGCGCAGGCCTTCGCGCATTTCTGCTTCGCGCAGCACCTGCTTCAATTGGGTCTCAAGACGATCGTAGAGCTGTGCAACGCGCGCGTGCAGGCGCTCAGTTTCGCCGGCGAGTGCGTCGCCGGTGAGAATCCTGGTTATACCGGGGTTGCGTTCGGTGAAGCCCAGCAGCAGGCCCAACATCTTTTCACAACGTTGGCTGGCATGACTCTCTTCAGCAAGAATGATGTTAATGCGCGAGAACAGGGTTTCTTCGATAAACTCGATAAGCCCTTCAAACATTTTTGATTTGCTGGGGAAGTGCCGATACAGCGCTGCCTCGGATACACCCACTTCCCTGGCCAGGCCCGCGGTGGTGATTCTCTCCCCCGGAGATGCTTCCAGCATTTTTGCCAATGCCTGAAGAATTTGTTGTCGTCGCTGGGACTTTCTCGGAGACATTTACCGGTGAGCTAATTCAGTGGGTGTGACAAACTATGCTAGCCCCATCCCAACAACCCTGCAATAAAAAGCGGAAAATAGTGTTGTTTTTTTCAGCGCCTGTTGCTGATTAGCGTGCCCACGCCTTCGTCTGTAAAAATTTCAAGGAGCACCGCGTGGGGCACTCGACCGTCGATAATGTGTGAACTGCTGCAGCCGCCCTTTACCGCGTCCAGGGCGTAGCGAATTTTGGGCAACATGCCGCCGTGAATGGTGCCGTCTTCAATCAGTGCATCAACCTCTTTGGTGGACAGGCCCGTCAGTATCCGGCCTTCTTTGTCGAGCAAGCCCTCCACATTAGTCAGCAGAATCAACTTCTCAGCCTGCAACACTTCGGCCAGTTTGCCAGCCACCAAATCGGCGTTTATATTATAGGAAGCACCATCGCTGCCAACGCCGATGGGGGCAATGACAGGAATAAAGTGACTGTTCTGGATGACCTCGATCACTTCGGTGTCAATCTGCTCCACCTCGCCTACGTGGCCAATATCGATAATCTCTGACTGCTGCAGATCAGGGTCGTTGCGTGTAACAGAGAGCTTGCGCGCCCGAATTAGGCCGCCATCTTTACCGGTGACGCCGATAGCTTTCCCGCCATGAGAATTAATGTTGGAAACAATTTGTTTGTTGACGCTGGCGCCCAGCACCATTTCCACCACATCCATGGTGGCGCTATCGGTCACCCGCATGCCGTCCACAAATTCAGAGCTGATGTTGAGTTTGTCCAATAGTTCACCAATTTGCGGGCCGCCACCGTGAACGACCACTGGATTCACGCCCACCAGTTTCAGGAGTACCAGGTCGCGAGCAAAACTGTCTTGCAGCTGCTTGTCGACCATGGCGTTGCCGCCGTATTTGACGACGATGGTTTTGCCGGTGAAGCGCTGAATATAGGGCAGGGCCTCGGTTAAGACCTGGGCCACGTTAAGTGCATTGTCGCGGCTGAGTGACATGTTAATATCCGCTGAAAAAGGCGGAGTTTAGCGGCAAATCCGCTCAACTCACAATGTGAAAAATGTGGCTAGAAGCCTGGATCCAGACCGGCATCTGCCTTGGCCAGTTGCTCACGGAACTGCTGCATGATTCGTTCTAAAGAGTCGGCGTCACGAGCTTCAAATCGAGCGGTGAGGGCAGGTACGGTATTAGAAGCTCGCAGCAGGCCGAAGCCGTCATTATAGTCGACGCGAATCCCATCAAGGGTGTTCACTTTGCCCGGAGAAAAGTCTGCATTGCCCTGCAGCATCGTGATCAAGTCAAATTTTTCCTCATCGGGAACCGGAATGATTATTTCAGGTGTGCTCTCCGTATCAGGAAACTCCTCCAGCAACGGTGAAAGGGCGCAATCTGAAGCGCTCATGATTTCTACAAGGCGAGCTGCCGCATACATCGCATCGTCAAAGCCGTACCAACGCTCGCCGAAAAAAATGTGTCCGGAGAATTCGCCACCGAGCAAAGCACCGGTCTCTTGAATCTTCTCCTTCATGAAGGCATGGCCGGTTTTCCAGAGAATGGGCCGGCCACCGAGCTTGCTCACCAATGTAGCGAGATGACGGCTGCACTTCACGTCAAACACCACATCGGCGCCGGGGTTGCGTGACACCACATCCTGCGCATAAAGCATGAGCAATTTGTCGGTGCGCACGATATCTCCTTCAGCCGTGACCACAGCGAGACGATCGCCGTCACCATCGAAGCCAATACCCAAGTCGGCTTCTTCTTCATGCACCTTCGCTATCAACTGATCCAAGTTGGCATCGACCGTAGGATCGGGGTGATGATTGGGGAAGTTGCCATCTACCTCGCAGAACAGGGGCACAACTTCGCAGCCCAGCTCTTCCATCAAAATAGGAGCTACGTTACCCGCTACACCGTTACCTGCATCAACGACGACTTTCAGCGGCGATGCAATGGCCATGTCGCCGATAATGGTCTCTATGTACTCGTTGACTACATCCTGCTTAACCAGCCGCCCGGCACCTTCGCTAAACTTGCCACCAGCGATGCGGTCTCGAATCTGCTCGATTTCGCCTGCTGCCAGGGTTTTGCCATCAATCACTATCTTGAAGCCATTGTATTCGGCAGGGTTGTGGCTACCGGTTACCATCACACCAGACTTGCTGTCCAGGGTGTGGGTCGCGTAGTACAGCAGAGGTGTGGGTGCCACGCCGATATCGATCACATCGCGGCCCGTGGATAGTAATGCTTTGACCAGCTGATTCTTAATTTGCGGACTGGACTGGCGGCCATCACAGCCAACGATTAGGGCCTGCTGCTCTTTTTCAAGTGCAAAACTGCCTATGGCTTTACCGATGCTGAGCACAACATCTTCGCTTAGCTCGGTGTCTGCGATGCCGCGAATATCGTAGGCCCGAAATATATGCGCGGGCACGTCCCCGAGGTCGATAATGGGCTCCGTTTCTTTTTCGGGCTTATTATCGATCACATCCTCTTCTTCGTGCTCATCATCGATCATCGAAGTCTTCTGGAACATTGGATCTGACAGGCTGCCATCATCGGCTTTACGAGTAATCTTACGCTTGCCTCGGCTGCTGAATTGACTGCTGCCTCGCAGCGTTGCGCGCCGAAGCTGTCGGGCGAGGGGTAATAATTCAGGTATCCCGATTTCAAGCGGCGCCTTCTTGTCGGCAGCACCGGTTATTCGCTCTATATCGGCGACTAAAAAGCGCTTTATTGAAAACAATAAAAAGAACATAGCGCCGATCACGGCAAGCAAAATCACGCCAAGGACCGCAGCAACGGGCAGAGAGTTAACCGCCAGGGTCTCCATCAGGGTCGAGGAGGGTGTGTATACCAGGGTCCACTGGCCGTCGTTCAGGTTCACCCTGGCCTGATGGTCCTTGACCTTGCCATCTCCGGCCACAGCTATTTCATCCTCGCGGGTGAAGTTGCCTCGACGATATATCTGTTGAAGGCTGGAGCGGCCCTGTTTTGGGTCCAGCGCCGCCAGGGTATCTGCGATGACCTTATTGTCGAAGGTGGCTAGAATGACGGCTCGCAGCTTGTCGTTGCGAGGGTGTACGATCAGTTCTCCGAGTGAAGTAAGCCAGGCATCCTCAAAGCGGTAGCTCTCTGGAACCGTGTCTTCACCAGCGCCGGTGCGCCGCAAAAGATCCAACTCAATGTTATTGCGCAAGCCAAGACTTCCCTCGTCGAAGGCAGCCGTGCCCATTGAACCTATGGGTATTAGACGCAGACTGGCGACACCGGGGAAGTAATCCAGCATGGCCTTCTCTATCAGGTCAACGTCTTCCCGGTTTGTGGTGGTAATTGCGGATAGCGCGAGTGGTGACACTGCGGCCACACGCAGTCGATTTTGTAACTGTTCGAATAACAGCTCTACATTGACCGCTTGCTGTTTGGCGTAGGTTTCGGCAATGCGATCCACCTGGGTGTTTTGTACACCGCCTTCGCGAATAACCAACAGAAATGCGAAGCCCACCAACACGGGCAGCAAAATGGCTGCTAATGTGGTGAACCAGAACTTCTGCAGCGCGTTGCCCCCCGCAGATATTCCCTGGGGGTTATCGGTGCTTGAGGTCGCTTTCTTTTTCTTAAGCTTGCTGAGCATGTGAATTCGCGCTTATTTCACGTCCTGTGCCAATAAATAATAGACGCTAGTTATAAAGTTTGCCTTTACTCTTTTGTTAATGATCAGTCTATCTCCCGGGGTAATTGTGCGGCAATGGTTTTCACCAGTCGTTCTGCTAACACCTGCTTGGAAGTGAGTGGTATCTCTTCGCGCGAGTGCTCAGACAGGATGGTAGCTGCATTGTTTTGGCTGTTAAAGCCGGCCTCTTCGCTGCTGACATCATTAGCGACGATCAGGTCCAGCTTCTTGTTTTGCAGTTTGCCGAGGGCATATTCCTCAACATCCTGAGTTTCTGCGGCAAAACCGACAGTAAAGGGTTTGTCAGCGAGAGCGGCAACACTGGCGATGATGTCCGGATTCTTGACCAGTTCTATATGCATGGCATCTTCGTGCTTCTTTATTTTCTGCTCAGCGATTGCAACCGGACGATAATCAGCTACGGCTGCACAGCCAATAAACACGCTGCAGTCATCCATTCGCGCATGAACCGCGTCATACATATCTCGCGCGGTTAGCACATCAATTCGTTCAACCCGCTCGGGCGTGTCCAGATTAACCGGACCGCTGATCAGCATGGTGTGTGCCCCGGCCAGCGCGCAGGCATTGGCGATGGCATAACCCATCCGGCCAGAACTGTTGTTACTGATGTACCTGACCGGATCCAGCGCCTCCCGGGTTGGCCCGGCGGTAATGATCACCCGCTGGCCCTCCAGCAACCGGGTTTCGAACAGGCTCGCCAGGTGTTCGGCAATGGCGCCGGGCTCCATCATTCTGCCGGGCCCAACATCGCCGCAGGCCTGCGACCCATCATCAGGGCCGTACATTTGAATGCCCCGCTCCAGCAGAGAGGCCACATTGTCGGTGGTTGCTGGGTCGCGCCACATGGCCTGGTTCATGGCTGGTGCCAGCACTAATTTGGCATCTGTGGCCAGGCACAGGGTGGTCAGCAGGTCATCAGCGCGCCCGGCCTGCAGCCGCGCGATAAAATCTGCGGTAGCGGGTGCTACGCAAATCAGGTCGGCCCAACGTGCCAGTTCGATATGGCCCATGCCCATCTCGGCCTCTTCGTCGAGCAGATCCAGGTGAACCGGCTGGCCTGACAGCGCCTGCAGGGTAAGCGGTGTAATAAATTCTGTGGCGCCCCGTGTCATTACCACGCGCACGCTGGCGCCTCGCACCTGCAGATCGCGAACCAGCTGTGCTGCTTTATAGGCCGCAATACCGCCGGTAATGCCGACAATGATATTGCGGTTGCTTAAACCGCCCATGAACTTGACCAATCGGGGAAATAAACCAAGCTTAAGATAGCACCGCGTCAACGGATTTGACACAGACGGTCATTGTCAGGGAGGACAAGCATGAATCTGTCGCAATGGCCCGCGGGAGAAGCACCGCGGGAAAAACTTATTTTGCGGGGAAGCCGCAGTTTATCGGATGCCGAAGTTCTGGCCTGTGTGCTGGGTACGGGCGGACGGGGGCGCAATGTGCTGCTGCTGGCGCGCCAGCTCATCTCGCGATTTGGCAGCCTGGGTGGGGTGCTGGATGCCCCTCGCGAAGAGCTGGCATCAGAGCCGGGTGTGGGTACAGCCAAATATGCGAGTTTGCAGGCCGCGCTGGAGCTGGCCCATCGCCAGGCCCGGGAGCAATTGGAGCGAGGTGATGCCCTGTCCAGCCCGCAGCAGGCGCGGCACTTTCTGAGCATGCACTTACAGGGCCTTAGTCGTGAAGTGTTCTGTTGCCTGTTTCTGGATAGCCAGAACGCGCTGATCTGCTGTGAAGACCTGTTTCAGGGCACTCTTGATGGGGCTGCGGTGTATCCGCGGGTAGTGGTCAGCCGGGCCCTGCGTCTGAACGCCGCTGCCGTGATTCTGGCCCACAATCACCCCTCCGGGGTGGCAGAACCTAGCGCTGCAGACCGCAGGATTACAGAGCGATTGCAGGCGGCGCTGGCCCTGGTGGATATTCGGGTGCTCGATCACGTCATTATCGGCGCCGGGCAGCATTGCTCCTTTGCCGAGCGGGGGCTGCTCTAGCCCGCGCCACGGCCGGTTTTGGGGTATTTTTGCCGGCCGTGAAATTCTTGCTATGCCGGGGTGCTTCTGGTATAAAGTCGCGCTCCGTTTTGAGGGCATCCCCCGATAGGGGTGTTCCGACACTAAATTCACTGATTTCCCTGCTTTTGGGAGAGCGAGAACAATGGCTAGAGTATGTCAGGTCACCGGCAAGCGCCCGGTCACCGGAAACAACGTATCCCACGCGAAGAACCGCACCAAGCGTCGTTTTTTGCCTAATTTGCACAACCATCGCTTTTGGGTTGAGTCCGAGAAGCGTTTTGTGAGCCTGCGAGTGTCCAGCAAGGGCATGCGTATTATCGACAAGAAGGGCATTGACGCAGTCCTCGAAGACCTGCGTGCCCGTGGCGAGAAGGTATAAGGAGTCCCTGTCATGAGAGACAAGATCAAGATGGTTTCCAGTGCCGGTACCGGTCACTACTACACCACTGACAAGAACAAGCGCACCACGCCCGACAAACTGGAAATGAAGAAGTACGATCCGGTTGTCCGCAAGCACGTGATGTACAAGGAATCCAAGATCAAGTAATTGATCCTGGATGTTCCAAAAACCCGCTGCGGCGGGTTTTTTTATGTCCGGAGATAATCTAGTTTGATGCGAGGCGGTGCTTGGGATATTGATTCCAGACCGTCGACGGCCATGGACGGCCGGCGTCGAGCCCGCATGGATGCAGCTTTTGCGTGTCTGGAAGCAATATCCCCAGTGCCGCTGCGTGTTCTAGCAGAGTTTGATTGATGCCCGAGTTACCTGAAGTAGAAACCACCCGCCGCGGGATTGAGCCCCATGCCCAATCCCTTGTCGTTGAGTCTGTGGATGTCAGAGAGAGGAGGTTGAGGTGGCCGGTATCGAAAGAAGTCGAGACCCTGCTGCCGGGCTCGACGGTTGAGCGCATTGATCGTCGTGGCAAGTACCTGTTGTTTCGCACTGAGGCCGGCACCCTGATTGTGCACCTGGGCATGTCCGGCTCCCTGCGGGTGGTCACCGCTGACGAGGAAGTACAGAAGCATGACCATGTGGATATCACCATGGCCAGCGGCAAAATCCTGCGTTACAACGACCCACGACGCTTCGGCTGCATGCTGTTTACCCTGGCAGACCCCCTGCAGCACGAGCTGCTGGCGAAGCTGGGTCCCGAACCGTTTGAAGAGGAATTCACTGCCGCATATCTACACAAGCTGTCCCGCAAGCGCAAAGCAGCGGTAAAGACGTTCATCATGGACAGCCACGTCGTGGTCGGTGTCGGCAATATCTACGCGAATGAGGCTTTGTACCTGGCGGGTATTCGCCCAGGCCGTGCCGCCGGTCGGGTGTCGCTGGCCAGTTACGAGAAGCTGGTGGCGGCCATTAAGCAGGTGCTGGCCGCCGCGGTGAAACAGGGCGGAACCACGCTGAGGGATTTCGTTGGCGGTGATGGCAAGCCTGGCTATTTTCGTCAGCAGTTAAACGTGTATGACCACGGTGGTGAGCCCTGCCCGGGTTGCGGTGAATTATTGCGCGAAACGCGTTTGGGGCAGCGCAGCACAGTGTACTGCCGCAACTGCCAAACCTAGCGTCAGCTGTACTTGGCCGCGAGGGCCTTGGCCACCGGTTCGGAGACGAACTGGGTGACGTCGCCACCGAGAGCTGCAATTTCTCGCACCAGGGTGGAGGAGATAAATGACAGATCTTCTGAGGGGGTCAGGAACACCGATTCAAATTCTGGATACATGGCGCGATTCATGTTGGCCAGCTGTAGCTCGTACTCGTAGTCCGCAACCGCTCGCAGGCCACGCAATACACAATGGGAATTTTTGCTGCGCGCAAAGTCGATCAACAGGTTGGAGAAGCCACACACTTCCACATTGTCCAGGTGAGCCAGCGATGCCTGGCACAGCTCGATGCGCTCGTCCAGGCTGAACATGGGTGATTTGGCTTCGCTGTAAGCGATGGCCACCACCACATGATCAAACAATTTGGCAGCCCGACTGGCCAGGTCAATATGACCGTTGGTGATGGGGTTGAAACTACCCGGGTATATGACAGTTTTCATAGCATTCCTCTCAGGCTGCGGATGCTAAACAAATAATCAGTCGGCGACAAATAACTGATAGCGCACATCGCCGGCGGTTTTATCCCGATGCAGTTGCCAGCTTGCGGGTACGGCGGGCGATTCGGATTGCCGCGGTGATTCCAGATACACCAGCGCTTCTGTCGCCAATATACCGCTGTCGCGGAGCGCTTCGCACAGCTCGCTGTGCAGCGCCAGGTCAAACGGTGGATCCATAAATACGATGTTAGCCGGCGGGTGTTTGCCTGCCAGATAGTCCTGGGCTGAGACGTTGAAGCATTGGCCTGCGTCGCAAGCCAGGTTTTGGAGATGTCCGTTAATGGCGTTGATGGCGGCCCTGGCGCTATCGACAAAATGACAGCTGGCAGCACCGCGGGACAGGGCCTCCAGGCCCAGTGCCCCGCTGCCGGCACATAGGTCCAGGCAATGACTGCCGGGCAGTTCCGGGGCCAGCCAGTTGAACAGGGTTTCCCGCACACGGTCCGGCGTGGGTCGCAACCCGTCCAGTGACGGAAACGCCAGTTTGCGGCCGCGCCACTGCCCCGCAATAATTCGAAGCTGTCCGCCCTTGTCCCGTCCCATTGCCGCCATTACACCCTTCAGTTATCGGTGTTAGGATACGCGCTTTTACCCGCGCTCCAACATGAAATTCTTCCAACGTAACAAGCAGGCCGAACCCGAGCCAGTGGCAGAGTCGTCCAATGAGGATGAAGCGGCGCCAGCGCCTCAGGCTGAGGACGGCAGGCCCGGACTGTTTGGCCGCCTGAAGCAGGGACTGAGTCGCACCAGTAACCAGCTGGCAGGGGGTTTGGGCAACCTGTTTCTAGGTCGCAAGGAAATCGACGCCGAACTGCTGGAAGAGATCGAAACCCAGCTTCTGTTGGCCGATGTCGGCGTAGAGGCAAGCGTAGAGATCGTGCAGCGTCTGACTGACCGGGTGTCAAGAAAGGAGCTGGCTGATGCGGATGCCCTGTTTGTGGCACTACGCGAAGAGCTCCGTGCCCTATTAATCGGTGTTGAGCAGGCGCTCGAACCCGATAGTGCCAAACCCTATGTGATTCTGATGGTAGGCGTAAACGGCGTCGGCAAGACCACCACTATCGGCAAGCTGGCCCAGCGCTTTCAGGCCGAGGGCAAATCAGTGATGCTGGCTGCCGGGGATACTTTTCGTGCAGCTGCAGTTGAGCAATTGCAGGTCTGGGGTGAGCGCAACCAGGTCCCGGTGGTGGCTCAACACACAGGCGCCGACAGCGCCTCTGTCATCTTCGACGCACTCCAGTCTGCCCAGTCCAAGGGGGTGGATGTGCTGATTGCGGATACCGCCGGTCGTTTGCACAACAAAGACAACCTGATGGAAGAGCTGAAAAAAGTGGTGCGGGTTCTGGGCAAGCTGGACGCCGGGGCTCCCCATGAGGTCATGCTGGTGCTGGACGCAGGTACTGGCCAGAATGCCCTGGCCCAGGCTGAGAACTTTGGCAAAGCCGTTGGCGTAACCGGGATTACCCTGACCAAGATGGATGGCACCGCCAAGGGGGGCATTATCTTTGCGATTGCCCGCAAGCTGGGACTGCCCATACGCTTTATTGGTGTTGGGGAATCGGCTGAGGACCTGAGGCCCTTCCAGGCCAGCGATTTTGTTGAGGCCCTGCTGCCGGAGGCCAAACAGGGGTGATAACTTTCGACCGGGTATCCAAGCGTTATCCGGAAGGGCACGAAGCCCTGAGTGAGGTCAGTTTTACCATCGACTCTGACGAGCTAGTGTTTCTGACCGGGCATAGCGGCGCCGGTAAAAGCACGCTGCTCAAGCTTATTATGCTGATGGAGCGTCCCAGTCGCGGCCAGGTGCTGGTGAATGGCCAGAACCTGAAGTCGATGCCCGCCAGCCGCATTCCCCAGCTGCGCCGGGACATCGGCGTGGTGTTTCAGAACCACCAGCTGCTGTTTGATCGCAGTATCTACGATAACGTGGCCCTGCCGCTGGAAATAGCCGGCTATCAGCGTCGCGAGGTAGGTCGCCGGGTGCGTGCAGCGCTGGACAAGGTCGGACTGCTGGCCCGTGAGAAAGACATACCAATCACCCTGTCCGGCGGCGAGCAGCAGCGAGTGGGTATTGCGCGGGCCGTGGTCAACAAGCCCCGGATTATTCTCGCCGACGAACCCACTGGCAACCTCGACCCGGCCTTGTCTGCTGAAATCATGCAGTTGTTTGAACAGTTCAACCAGGTCGG
Source organism: Halieaceae bacterium (assembly GCA_963921335.3). Lineage (GTDB taxonomy): Bacteria > Pseudomonadota > Gammaproteobacteria > Pseudomonadales > Halieaceae > CAWUFC02. The sequence continues at coordinate 562,526 of CAWUFC020000001.1, forward strand.
TGTCACGGTGCTGATTGCCAGTCACGATCTGTCCCTGATATCGCGCATGCAACACCGCATCATGACCTTGCGAGAAGGCCGCATGATCACCGGGGCGAGTGACGTCTGATGCAGCGCGGATCCGCCAAGGGTGCCAGCCAGTCCAGAACCAACTGGGCCGATGTCTTGCGTGCCTGGTTGTTGCACCATCGTAGTTCTGCATCTGACAGCCTGCGTCGACTGATCGCTAATCGCATCTCCAGCTTGATGACCTGGCTGGTGATCGGTATTGCCCTGGCTATGCCTGTGGGCATGGGCGTGGCTCTGGACAACCTCCGCAATGTGGGTAGCAGCCTGGACAATCCCGCTCAGTTATCGCTGTTCCTGCGCCCGGAGCTGTCCACCGAAGCCGCAGAACAGGTCATGCAATCACTGGAAAACCGGGTCGATATCAGCAGTGCCCGACTGGTCAGCCGGGAGGCAGCGCTGGAAGAATTTCAGCAGCTGTCCGGTTTTGGAGATGTACTGCAGAATCTGGATGATAACCCACTGCCCAACCTGATTATTGTCACGCCGTCGGTGACCCGTCTCGATGCTGAGCAGGCTGAGGTGTTGCGCAACGCGTTGCAGGAGCTGCCGGCAGTGGACCGCGCGGTGCTGGATATGGCCTGGGTGCAACGACTCAACGCACTGATGTTACTGAGCCAACGCATGGTCATGGCGATGGGCTTGCTGCTGGCACTGGGCGTGCTGCTGGTGATTGGCAACACGATTCGGCTGGCGATTGAGAACCGGCGCGACGAAATCATTATCGTCAAACTGGTAGGTGGCAGCGATGCCTTTGTACGTCGGCCCTTTCTCTACACCGGCGTTTGGTATGGCCTGGGTGGTGCCGCGGTGGCATGGCTGGTGATCAGCACTACCCTGTGGTGGCTTGAGCGGCCGTTGGCGGCCCTGGCACTGGTCTACCAAAGCGGCTTTCGGGTGGAGGGCCTGGGTTTTGCAGGCGGGCTGCAATTATTACTCCTGGGTGCTGTTTTGGGCCTGCTGGGGGCCTGGATGACGGTTGGGCGCCATTTGAGCGCTATTCAGCCCAGATAACTCCTTGATTTAAAAGATATTTGTGACTTGACCCCTTATCGGGATTGAACTATTTTAGTTTTAGCACTCTAAGATAAAGAGTGCTAAACTTGCTGCCCGAATTTGGAGAGTATTATGTCATCAACCAGCTTACAGCGTGTCGACCCCCTTGTACCCGGGGCCAACCTGAGCGCCTATCTGTCGGCGGTCGGTTCGATTCCTGTGCTCAGCGCCGAGCGTGAGCGCGAGCTGGCGGAAGATCTCTACTACAACGAAAACCTCGATGCGGCGCGTGAGCTGGTCATGTCACACCTGCGTTTTGTGGTGCACATTGCCAAAAGCTATAACGGCTACGGCCTGGCTGAAGCTGACCTGATTCAGGAAGGTAATGTTGGGCTGATGAAGGCGGTGAAGCGTTTTGATCCCAGCCGTGGTGTTCGCCTGGTCTCCTTTGCTGTGCACTGGATCAAGGCCGAAATGCACGAGTTTATTCTGCGCAATTGGCGTATCGTGAAAGTGGCCACCACCAAGGCCCAGCGCAAGCTGTTCTTCAATCTGCGTAGCCAGAAGAAGCGTCTGGGATGGTTGAGCCAGGCGGAGGCCGAAGCGGTGGCAGAAGATTTGGGTGTCGATGTGGCTGAAGTTCAGAAGATGGAAGGCCGTCTGGCTGCCCATGACATGACATACGACATGCCCTCTGACTCCGATGATGACGACAGCTATCACGCGGCACCGGTGAATTACCTGGAAGATAAACGTCAGGATCCGGCTCTGCTGGTTGAAGATGCTGATTATCGCGACAGCAGCGAACAGCAGCTGCATAAGGCCCTGGCCGACCTGGATGAGCGTTCTCGCGATATTCTGGCCCAGCGCTGGCTGGCGGAAGACAAGGCCACCTTGCATGAGCTGGCTGACCAGTACGGCGTCTCGGCGGAGCGCATTCGCCAGCTAGAGCAGAACGCGATGAAGAAACTGCGGCTGGCCATCGCCGCCTGACCCGCAGTGTCCCCCCGCCTGTTTATCACCCTGGCAGCGATTAGTGGATTGTTGGCAGTAGCTCTGGGTGCATTTGGCGCCCATGCCCTGAAAGCCCGTCTCGATAGCGCCGCCCTGGCCGTCTATGAAACCGCCGTGCAATATCACTTCTATCACAGCCTGGCCTTGTTGGCCGTTGGCATGCTATCTCTTTGGTTTCCCCAAACTGGCACACTCAAACTGAGCGGCCGGGCTTTTACCTTTGGTATCGTCGTATTCAGCGGCAGTCTCTACCTGCTGGCCATCACGGGTATGCGCTGGCTGGGTGCCATTACTCCCATCGGTGGCCTGGCCTTTCTGCTGGGTTGGGCCAGCCTGGCCTGGGCCAGCTGGAACCTGACGGACCCCTCATGACCGATAGGCCCCAGCGCGAGATACGCAGCTTTGTGCTGCGGGCCGGGCGAATGACCACCGGCCAACAGCGGGCCTGGGACACATACTGGCCTCAATGGGGGCTTTCACCTGAGCAACCCCTGGACGTTGAGCAAAGCTTTGGCCGTGAGGCACCGCTGGTACTGGAGATCGGTTTTGGTATGGGCGCTAGCCTGGCTGAGCAGGCCAGTATGCAGCCGGAAATCAACTGGGTTGGCATAGAAGTACACCGCCCCGGTGTTGGCAAGTTGTTGCAGCTGCTGGGCGAGCAGGGCAGTGACAATGTGCGGGTTTACTGTGACGACGCGGTGCAGGTCATACGAGATTGTATTGCCGAGAGCAGCTTGCAGGGCGTGCAGATATTTTTTCCCGACCCCTGGCACAAAAAACGCCACCACAAGCGCCGCCTGATTCAGCCCGCTTTCATAGAATTGCTGCTCAGCAAGATCAGAGTCGGGGGCTTTTTGCATTTGGCAACCGATTGGGAAAACTACGCCGAGCACATGCTGGAGGTTTTGGAAGCAGAGCCACTGCTGCACAACAGTGCCGGCCCTGGCCAATATAGCCCGCGGCCTGAGTCCAGGCCCCTGACCAAGTTCGAGCAGCGTGGCCAGCGCCTGGGGCACGGCGTCTGGGACCTTTACTACACGCGCCTCGCGCCCTAGAAGAATTCGCCGATCACTGAATCCAGATAGCGCCAGCCCAGGCCGGTTGTTGTAACGCGCTCTTCGTCCACCAGCAACAGCTCTCGGCCCACCAGGTCTTCCAGAATCGGGTCCAAAATATTCGGCGACAGGCCGGTTCGATCGGCAAAGGAGCTCAAGCTGAAACCGTCGCGCAGGCGCAGGTTATTCATCATGAACTCCCCGCACAGATCATCCTCCGCAAGCTCGCGCCGGCCGACCTCGCTGTTATCCGACAGGTAGTGCTCCGGTGCTCGGGTTCGGGCGCCGCGCCAGACCTTGCCCGCTTCCAGGTCGGTCCACTTGCTGTGGGCGCCGGCACCAATGCCGAGATAGTCACCAAACTGCCAGTAGTTGAGGTTGTGGTGACAGCGGTAACCGGGCTGCGACCAGGCTGATACCTCGTAGCAGGCATAACCTTCCTGCTGCAACAGCGCTTCGCCGTTATCCTGAATGCCGTGGAGGATCTGCTCCGCTGGCAGTTTGGGTTGCTGCTTGTGAAAGACCGTATTGGGTTCGATCGTGAGTTGATACCAGGACAGGTGGGGCGGTCGCATTGCCGCCGCCTTTGCCAGGTCGATGCGCGCAAGCTCCAGTGTCTGCCCGGGCAGTCCGTGCATCAGATCGACATTAAAACTGGCTAGGCCAATACCCTGCAGCATTTCAATAGCACTCAGGGCCTGGTCGCTATCATGGATGCGGCCGAGGGACTCCAGCAGCGCGTCATCAAAACTCTGTATACCCAGCGAAATGCGATTGATGCCTGCCTCGGCATAGCCCTGGAAACGTTCCGCTTCAGCTGTACCGGGATTGGCCTCCAGCGTAATTTCTGCCTCGGTTTTTAATGGAATCCGCGCCTCTATCCCTTCCAGCAGTTGTTTGATGGCTTTGGCACTGAACAGGCTCGGTGTACCGCCGCCGATAAAGATGGAGTGCAGGGGGCGACCCTGGGCGACAGCTGAGTGCTTTTCGAGATCATCCAGCAGAGTGTCGACATAGGCCTGCTCAGGTAGCGCCTGGTGATGCTCGTGCGAATTAAAATCGCAATACGGGCATTTGCGAACGCACCAGGGAATATGAACGTAGAGGCTCAGCGGGGGTAACCGCAGTGCACTCATGCAAATTCCTTTTGCAGGGCGGCCAGCAGCAACTGCATGGCCTGGCCACGATGGCTGAGTCGGTTCTTTTCCTCAGGTGGCAATTGTGCGGAACAGCGTTCCAGCTCCGGAATATAGAACAGCGGGTCGTAGCCGAAGCCACCTTCGCCGCGGGGCTCAGTCAGAATCATGCCTTCCCAGCTGGCCTGGCAGATGATCGGGTTGGGATCCTGCCAGTGACGCAGGTAAACCAGGGCGCACTGGAAGCGCGCGCTCCGTTCAGATTCTGGTGCGCCCTGCAGAGCATTGAGTAACTTGCGATTATTGTCGGCATCGCTGGCATGCTCACCGGCGTAACGGGCTGAGAAGATACCCGGGGCGCCGTCGAGGGCATCCACTTCAAGCCCGGAGTCGTCGGCGATGGCCGGCAGACCACTGTAGTGGGAGGCCACGTTGGCCTTGAGCAGGGCGTTGGCGGCAAAGCTGTCGCCATCCTCCACCACCTCGGGCACTTCAAAATGTGACTGTGGAATGACCTCGCAGCGCCAGTCGGCCAGCAGCGAATTGAATTCGGCAATCTTGCCCTGGTTGCCGCTGGCCAGCACGATGCGGTGAGGGTGCTCAGTCGACATACACTTTTTGCTGGAAGCGGAGCTGAAAGGAGCGATCTGCACCCTCGGGCAGTATCTGTACGTCGAAGAAACGGATCTCCTCGTCCGAGAATTCAAACTCGCCGAGATAGTAGATAGCGCCTTGTTCCCTGACTTCCCTGAACTCGAAAAACTGGTTCTGAAACAGGTCCCATGTGCGACCTTTGAGAGTGGCCGCGACAGCAACCGACTCGTACTCGCCTTTCATTTCCCGGATGGCAAGATTGAGGAAGGCCCGCTCCTTACCACGAACGATTTGATAACGGGCGGCGGTTTCGGGTTCCACAAAAGTGCTGTTGACCACACTGTAGTGCACCCGGTACTTGCCGAAGTCTTCGGCCTGTTGTGCCTGCGCGGGAGCGAGCAGCAGGCTTGAAAGAAGTACAGTAATAGCGGCATATAAATATTTCATCGGCTGATATGGTAAATCGCAGTCATGGCAAACAGGTTGGGCCAAAGCCTGGCCGCGCCATGGGTGAGGGAACTGCCGCCAATCATGTGGCGGCCCAGGATACGAATGCCTTTCTCGTGACACAGCGCCTCAAAATCCTGAACGGTGCAGAAGTGGATATTGGGCGTGTCATACCAGGAGTAGGGCATGAAGTTGGATACGGGCATACGACCCCGAGTGCCCAGATACCAGCGACAGCGCCAATGGGCAAAATTGGGGAAAGTGACGATACCGGTTTTGCCGATGCGCAGCATTTCGTCTAGCACCTGATGGGGATAGTGCAGGGCCGGCAAAGTCTGGGCCATGACCACGGTGTCAAAGCTGCGATCCGGGAAATTGCTGAGACCCTCGTCCATGTTCTGCTCCACCACGTCGAGGCCTGCGGCCAACGCTGCGGTGATACCCGCTTCATCAATTTCCAGGCCGAGCCCGCGGATTTGTCTGCTTTCCTGCAGTTGCAGGAGAAAGCTGCCGTCACTGCAGCCCAGGTCCAGTACCCTGGAGCCAGGTTCGATCCAGCGTTCGATATGGGTAAGATCCTGTCGCATCAGTTGCCTACCCCTACGCGTTTCATATATGCGCTGAATACGTCGACATAGCGAGGTATGGGTAGCAGGAAGGCGTCGTGACCCTGATCAGCCTCGATTTCCGCATAGGACACTGGACGTCCCGCCTCAATCAGAGCGTCGACAATCTCGCGGGAACGCTGGGGTGAGAAACGCCAGTCGGTACTAAAGGACATCACCATGAATGAGCAGTTGGCGTTGCGAAATGCGGCCACCGGGTCGTCGCCATATTCACGAGCCAGGTCAAAGTAATCCAGTGCCTTGGTCATCAGGATGTAAGTATTGGCGTCGAAATTTTCAGAAAACACGCTGCCCTGGTAGCGCAGGTAGCTCTCCACCTGAAACTCCACCGCTCCAGCACTGCCCTGTTCGAAACTGCCGGCACGTAGGTCACGGCCGAATTTTTCTGCCATTGCGTCGTCGGACAGATAGGTAATGTGACCCACCATACGAGCCAGAGCCAGGCCTTGTTTGGGAATTACATTGGCGTCGATGTAGCGCCCTTCCTGGTAATCCGGATCCGCCTGAATCGCCTGTCGAGCGATCTCGTTAAAGGCGATATTCTGCGCACTAAGTTTCATGGCCGCGGCAATCACCACGCAGTGAGCTACCCGATCCGGGTACTCCAGCGCCCAGCGCATGGCCTGCATGCCCCCGAGGCTGCCGCCGACAATAGCAGCCCAGCGTTCAATGCCGAGCCGATCCGCCAGCATGGCCTGTGAGTTGACCCAGTCCCGTGCGCGCAGTGGCGGAAAATCTGGGCCATAGGCGGAGCCCGTTTCGGGGTTGATGCTGCGCGGCCCGGTGGAGCCATGACAGCCGCCAATATTGTTCAGGCTCACCACAAAAAATCGATTGGTATCGATGGGCTTGCCCGGACCAATGCAATCGTTCCACCAACCGGGTTTACGATCCGCTTCGCTGTGATAGCCCGCGGCGTGATGGTGCCCGCTCAGGGCATGGCAAATCAGCACCGCATTGCTGCGCCGGCTGTTCAGCTCGCCATAGGTTTCATACACCAGTTCAAACTCGGTCAGGCGGCGTCCACAACTCAGCTCAATGCCTTCCTCGAAGTGCGCGGTTTGTGGCGTGACCAGGCCAACGCTGTCAGCGGGAAGTGACATGGCTTTACAGGCCCATCACCAGCGCCGGATGCAGGCCCACGCTGACAGCGACATTCCGCAAAATAATCTGCAGAACATTGATACCGATAAACACGGCGATCGGTGACAGATCGAGCCCGCCCATCGGCGGGATGATGCCTCGTATTGGCGCCATCACTGGCTCGGTCAGCTGAAACAGCAGGCGCGCAGCCGGATGACTGGTGGCGGGTGCGATCCAGCTCAGAATGATGACCGCCAGCAGGGCAAAAAAGAAGAACTGGATGGCCAGTGCGACCACGCCAATGATCGCCCACAGGGGCAGCAAGATCGGGTTGGGTAATCCGGCGCCATTGAGCAAATACATCGCTGCAATACCTGCAGCCTGAACCACCAGCAGCAACACCAGCGTGGCCAGATCGAGCCCCCATAGACCCGGAATAATGCGCCGTAGTGGTGTGATCAAGGGGTTGGTGACCTTGACCAGCATTTGACTGATGGGGTTATAAAAATCCGCGCGAGCCCACTGCAACAGGAATCGCAGCAATAGGGCGAACAGCAGCAGGCTCAGCAGTGTCTGCAGTAGATAGCCGACGATTTCAGTCATTGCGCCCATGATGATGCCTGTATTAACCCATATCTCGTGCCATTTCCTGCGCCCGATCCAGGGCAGCGGTCATGGCTGTCTCAATTATGCCCCGCAGGTTGTGCGCTTCAAAGCTTTCAAGTGCCGCCTGGGTGGTGCCACCAGGGCTGGTCACACGGCGACGTAGCGCTACCAGATCGACATCACCCTCTATCGCCATGCGGCAGGCACCCAGGCCTGTTTGCATGGCGAGTTGTTCGCTGGTACCGCGATCCAGGCCCAGTTTTTCACCTGCATCGATCATGGCTTCCATGAACAGGAAGAAGTAGGCAGGGCCACTGCCGGATAGGGCTGTCACGGCATCGAGCTTGTCCTCAGCATCCACCCAGCTGACGCTGCCCACGGCGGCCAGGATTTGCTCTGCCGCCTTAGCTTGGTCAGCGCGGGCATTGCTGTTGGCGTAGAGCGCGCTGGCACCAGCCTGAAGCAGTGCAGGTGTATTGGGCATGCAGCGCACCACCGGGGTGTTTTCGCCAAGACCGGCTTCCATACTGGCAATAGTGATGCCGGCTGCAATGGAGATCACCAGTGCATGCTGGGCAGCTACGGCCTCGCGAATATCTGCCAGAACCTCGGTCATGACCTGGGGTTTTACCGCCAGAATGACGACATCCGCGCCGGCGATGGCTTCGTTGTTGTCAGCAAAGGTCGCGATATGGCAGGTCTCCTGGAGGCGCTGACGGCTCTCCGGGAACGGATCGGCTGCGCGCAGCTTGTCCAGGGGCATACCCTGCTCGATCAGCCCGCCGATAATGCTGGTGGCCATATTGCCGGCACCAATAAACGCGATATTCAGTTCTTTCACAAATGAACCCTCTGCTTCAGGAGGGGGGAGTATACACGCCCTGATCAGGCTCTCGGGCCAAAAATATCGGTACCGACCCGGACCATTGTTGAACCCTCTGCAATGGCTGCTTCCAGATCAGCGGACATCCCCATGGACAGGGTGTCGGCACTGCTGGGAAGAACGGTCAGGGCTTCTTGCAGCGCTGCGAAGGCAGAGCGCTGCTCGTCGACCTTGCCGCTGGGCTCAGGTATTGCCATTAGCCCGCGCAGGCGAATGCGCTCCAGGCTAGCAACCCCCGCCGCCAGTTCCGCCAGATCGGCCAGCGCGACACCGGATTTGCTGGCTTCATCACTGATATTGACCTGCAGGCAGATCTGAAGAGGGGGCAGGTGGGCGGGGCGTTGTTCACTGAGTCGGCGAGCAATCTTGAGCCGGTCGACACTGTGTACCCAGTCAAAGTGCTCAGCGATAGGGCGGGTCTTATTGGACTGGATTGGTCCGATAAAATGCCAGCACAGCTTTAAATCTTGCAGTTGCGCCTGTTTATCGAGCGCCTCCTGTAGGTAGTTTTCGCCAATCTGTGCGAGACCGGCCGCTGCGGCAGTGCGTATTTCTAATGCGCTGCGGGTTTTGCTGACCGCCAGCAGTGTGATCTCGTCCGCATTCCGGCCACAGCTTGCCGCCGCCGATTCTATGCGGGCGCTGACCTTTGCTATATTCTGTTGTATGGCGGTGGCTGTCATTGGGGGCTGTCTTCGATGGCTGCCTCATTCGCTGGTTCGTCATTATACGTAAAGCACAAGAACAAGAGGGGATAGCGGAACATGGATATTACAGAGCTGTTGGCTTTCAGTGCCAAGCAGGGGGCCTCAGACCTCCACCTCTCAGCGGGATTACCTCCCATGATCCGGGTAGACGGCGACGTGCGCCGGATTAACCTACCGCCGATGGAGCACAAGCAGGTACACGATCTCATCTACGAGATCATGAATGATAAGCAGCGCAAAGACTACGAAGAATTCCTGGAGACTGACTTTTCTTTTGAAGTGCCTGGTGTGGCTCGTTTTCGTGTGAATGCTTTTAACCATAATCGCGGCGCTGGCGGAGTTTTTCGAACCATTCCCTCCAAAGTACTGTCGATGGAAGAACTGGGTATGGGCCAGGTGTTTAAGGATCTGTCCATGATTCCCCGGGGGCTGATGCTGGTGACGGGCCCGACCGGTTCTGGTAAGTCGACCACTCTGGCGGCGATGGTCGACTATATCAACGACAACAAATATGAGCACATCCTCACGGTTGAAGACCCGATAGAGTTTGTGCACGAATCCAAGAAATGCCTGGTCAACCAGCGTGAGGTGCACCGGGATACGCTGGGCTTTAACGAAGCCCTGCGTTCAGCCCTGCGGGAAGACCCCGACATTATTTTGGTGGGCGAGCTGCGTGACCTGGAGACCATCAAGCTGGCCCTTGAGGCTGCGGAAACCGGGCACTTGGTGTTTGGCACCTTGCACACCCAATCCGCCGCCAAAACCATTGACCGGGTGATTGACGTATTCCCCGCTGCGGAAAAGGCCATGGTGCGCTCCATGCTCTCGGAATCCCTGCAGGCGGTTATTTCCCAGACCCTGTTGAAGAAGCAGGGGGGTGGTCGTGTGGCGGCTCATGAAATCATGCGCGGTACGCCAGCGATTCGTAACCTGATTCGCGAGGATAAAGTGGCGCAAATGTATTCCGCGATTCAGACCGGCGGCTCGATCGGCATGCAGACCCTGGACCAGTGTCTTGAGAACCTGCTGGATCAGCGCATCATCACTCGTGAAGCCCCGCGCGAGAAGGCGAAGATGCCTGAGAATTTCTGATTTATAAAACCGCTCGAGTTCCTTGCTTCGATCCACTTCTGAAACCGGCGTTGTTGGGATCGCGGTTCTAGCAGCGCCACAGAAAGGGTGCTCTGAACGAAGGATAAATTGTGGATATAGATAAACTGCTGAAGTTCATGGTCGATAAAGGCGCTTCTGATGCTTTTATCACCGCCGGTGTTGCTCCCAGCCTCAAAATTAACGGCAAGGTGATGCCGGTGTCTGACCGGGTGCTCTCTGGCGAGCAGGCCCGCAATATTGTGCTGGGTGTCATGAACGAGGATCAGAAGCGGGAATTCGACGAGCACCACGAGTGTAATTTTGCGGTGGCTCGCGACGGCATCGGTCGCTTTCGTGCCAGTGCCTTCTACCAGCGCAATGAGTGCGGCATGGTGCTGCGCCGAATCGAAACCACCATCCCCAAGATTGAAGACCTGCAGCTGCCGCCAGTGATCAAGGAACTGGCCATGACCAAGCGCGGCCTGGTGATCTTTGTCGGCGCTACCGGTACCGGTAAATCCACCTCGATGGCAGCCATGCTGGGCCACCGCAATCGCAATAGCAGCGGCCACATCATCAGCATCGAAGACCCGATCGAGTTCATTCACGAGCACGAGGGCTGTATCGTGACCCAGCGTGAGGTGGGCATTGATACCGACAGCTTTGATGTCGCGCTGAAGAACACCCTGCGCCAGGCCCCCGACGTGATCCTGATTGGCGAGGTGCGCACCAAGGAAACCATGGAGCAGGCCATTACTTTCGCTGAGACCGGGCACCTGTGCCTGTGCACCCTGCACGCCAATAATGCCAACCAGGCCCTGGATCGTATTCAGCACTTTTTCCCGGTAGAGCGGCAGAATCAGGTGTGGATGGATTTGTCGCTCAACCTGCGCGGCATGGTGGCCCAACAGCTAGTACCCACGATTGATGGCAAACGCCGCCGTGCGGTCATCGAAGTGATGCTGAACTCACCACTGGTCAAAGACTACATACGCAAGGGTGAGGTACATTTGCTCAAGGAAGTTATGGCCAAGTCCAACGAGTTGGGCATGCAAACCTTCGACCAGGCCCTGTTCAAACTCTTCAAGGAAGGCGAGATCAGTGAAGAAAACGCTCTCGCCCATGCCGATTCCCGCAACGACCTGCGCCTGATGATGAAGCTGGATGCCGATGGCGGCGATGCCATGGGCCATGTGCCTGAGCTGACCCTGGATATGGGCGACGAAGACGGCAAGAGCATGCGTCGCTGACTCAGGCGCTGTTGAGGTAGGTCTCCAGGATCAGCTGGGCGGCGAGGCTGTCCGCTGGCTTGTCGTGGTAGTCACCGCGATGTCCCTGCTCGCGAAGGCTGGCCTTGGCCTCAAAACTACTCAAGCGCTCGTCCACGTATTCCACCGCAGTGTTGAAGCGGCCTTCAAGCCTGCGGCCGAACTTGCGAGCCCGCGCTGACAGTTCACTCTCGCTGTCGTCCATGTTCAGGGGCAGGCCCACCAGTAATAGTCCTGGCTGCCATTCCTCAATCAGCTTGGCAATCTCTTCCCAGCGAGGCGTGCCGTCCTGGGCTTTGAATGTGGTGAGTGCCTGGGCGGTGCCGGTGAGGTTATTACCGCTGGCGACACCGATCTGGCACAGTCCAAAGTCAAAGGCGAGGATGGTCGGACTGGTTTTATTCAAGCGTGCCCGGCGTCAGCTGAAAGCAGGTTTAAATCAACCCCAAGCTGCTTGGCGGCTGTGCTGGCACGCAGGTGGCAGGGGGTATCGAAAATAATGGCACTGTCGGCAGGCAGGGTCAGCCAGCTGTTTTCCGACAGCTCTGATTCCAGCTGCCCAGCGCTCCAGCCCGCGTAACCCAGGGCGATGAGATTATCGGGTGGGCCGTCGGCGGCAGCGATAGCTGCCAGAATATCCCGCGAGCTGGTCAGGGTAATTTCGTCGGTGATCTGCAGGCTCGATTCCCATTCCCGATCGGTGGCACGGTGCAGCACGAAGCCGCGATCCATGTGCACTGGTCCGCCAGCCATCACAGGGGTTTCACGCAGGCGACCGTCGGCAGAAATGTCCAGGTGCTCGATTATTTCCTCGACGCAAACGTTCAGGGGGTGGTTAATCACGATGCCCATGGCACCGTGGGCGTTGTGTTCGCAAAGGTAGGTAATGCTGTTGGCAAATATAGCGTCGGTGAGACCGGGCATAGCGAGCAGGAAGTGATCTCGCAGGCTTTCGATTTCCGGTTCATCGTTGTTGGTGGCGGCGTTCATCGACCTCCTTTATGGCCGCGCCGGGCCAGATTTTGCAACTCCTTATCCCTGTACTGAGGATAGACGGTTCTGCTTGAATTTCCATGTGCGGATGATTTCAAGGCGGTCGGCCTTGGCCCGCAATTCGGGTGGGAAGGGTGAAAAGGGTGCCGCCATGCGGACGATGCGGATGGCCGCTTCGTCGAGCACCGCGTGGCCGGAAGAGGCCAGGATTTCGATCTCGTCGATTTGCCCGTCGGCGCGAATCGCAACCATCAGACGCAGGTCGCCGTATATGCCATAGCGGCTGGAGACCACCGGATAATGACGATTGCCGATGGCCTCAATCTTGGAGCGCCACTGGTGTAAATAAGCTGCGTCTACCGCGGCTCGTGCGGACAGCGATGTCAGTCGATGCACTTTTGGGCGCTGGGCATATTCCTGTTGCTGCTGGTCCAGGCGGGCCTCCAGGCTGGCTATGGAAGTGCTCAGGTTGTACAGCCGTGGATCAGTACCATCGTTGGGTTGCAGTCTTTTGGGGTCAGCCTGCTCTTGCTCAAACACCTTGTCAGGGGTGCGCCCGGTGGTGGTGACAATTTCTTCGCTGCGGGTTTGAGTGTCCAGCTGCAGGGGCGCATTGCTGGTGCGGCGAATGCGATTGTCACTGAACTGGGCAATTTCACGGGTGGTGATTTCGGACCTCTCCGCCAGGGTGCCGCTGCCCTGCTGATTGTTCTGGGCAATAAAGCGGGCCTCTTCAGGGCTGCGCTGGCTCTGGTACTGGGCCAGAGTGACTTCCAGCTGCGGCGCCACATAGGGAGCATCCTCGGATTCGAAACCCAGGCCCAGAATCAGCATAAGGTGCATTGCCAGGGCCATAAACATGAAAAACCCCAACTGGTCGTTCTGGTTTGCCCGTTGATTTGCTGTGGCCATTAAGCCCTCAGTTTGATGGTAGCTGCTCCATTATACAGTCCATCAAACGGCCGCCGATATCCAGATCATACTTGGCATCGATCTCGCGAATACAGGTGGGGCTGGTGACATTGATTTCCGTCAGGTAGTCGCCGATCACATCGAGACCCACAAACCACAGGCCCTTTTCCCGCAGGGTGGGACCAATCTGGTCAGCAATCCATTGGTCGCGCTCGCTCAGGGGCTGGGGTACACCCTCGCCGCCGGCGGCGAGATTGCCGCGGCTCTCCCCGGCCAGTGGTACCCGCGCCAGGCAGTAGGGCAGGGCCTCACCATTGATCATCAGGATCCGCTTATCGCCGTCCTTGATCTCGGGCAGGTAGCGCTGGGCCATGATGGTGGTCGTGCCGTAGTTTGTCAGGGTCTCCAAAATGACGTTCAGGTTGGAGTCGCCGGGTTTGACCCGGAAAATCTGTGAGCCGCCCATGCCATCCAGTGGTTTGAAAATCACATCCTGATGTTCGGCATAGAACACCTTGAGCTGATCGCTGTCACCGCTCACCAGTACCGGCGGGCAGCACTCCGGAAACTGTGTGGCAAATACTTTCTCGTTGCAGTCCCGCAGGCTCTGGCAGCGATTTACAATCAGCGTGCCCTGACGCTCTGCGGCCTCGAGGATGTAGGTGCTGTAAATGTACTCATTGTCGAAAGGCGGATCTTTGCGCATCAGCACGACGTCCAGATCAGTCAATGGGCGCGTGCTTGAATCCCCCAAATCATAGTAGTGGTCCGGGTCCCGATGCACAGTCAGCGGCGCCATATTGGCAAAGGGCTGTCCCTGCACAAGAGACAGATCTTTTTGCTCCATGTAATGCAGCTGCCAGCCGCGATCCTGGGCAGCCCACAGCATGGCCAGGGTACTGTCCTTCTTGTAGGTCAGGTCTGCAATCGGGTCCATGACCACGCCCAGCTGAATGCTCATTGTGATTCCTCGGGAAAGTAGTGAGCGGCTAAATTACGCAATGGCAGGGGTGGGTGCAAGGGTTGGCCAGCTCCCTTAAAATAACAGGTCACCTTTTGACAGTGGTTTGCCCATGAGCTTCCCAACCTTTTACCTGATCTGTTCTGTGTTCAGCCTGGTGTTTGTGACCTGCGCCCTGGTACAGGCGCGGCTGTTGTACCTGGCCATGGTGCCTTACTTCTTCGCAGCCTGGCTCACCGCTGAACTGGCGGCCTGGCACCTGTTGCTGCAGCTGGCCTTAACGGTCGTGTTCGCCATGAATGGAGGTCTCGACAGCACCAACGGCCAGTGGGGTCTGGGTCTGTTTGCCCTGTCCTGGTTAGGCCTGCTGCGCTTGTTACTGCAGGGCATGGATGCCGGCGCGGTGCTAGAAAAGGCGCTGCGCAATGCATTGGGAGAAGATTACCGCGGTTCAATACCCACCGAACGCCAGCCGGCGCTGCGCAACAACATCGACAGCAAGGAATGGATGCGCCCCTTCAGCATGGCGCGGCCCGGTGTCACAGTGCATCGCAACATCAGCTACGGCGATGCTGGTGAGCGCAATCTGCTGGATGTGTACCAGCCGGACCAGCCCCGCGAGGGCGGCTTACCGATATTGCTGCAGGTTCACGGCGGCGGCTGGATTATCGGTGAGAAGCATCAACAGGCGCTGCCGCTCATGTATCACCTGGCCCAGCGCGGCTGGCTGTGTGTGGCAATCAACTACCGACTTAGCCCTAAGCATACTTTTCCTTCTCATATTATCGACGTGAAGAAATCGATCGCCTGGATTCGTGAGCACGCTGCAGAGTATGGTGGCAACGCCGACTTTCTGGCGATTACCGGTGGTTCGGCGGGTGGGCATCTGTCATCCCTCGCCGCCCTGACGCCTAACAAGCAGGATTGGCAGCCGGGATTTGAGGGCGTGGACACCACCATCAATGCGGCAGTGCCTATTTATGGCGTTTATAATTTTCTGGATCGCCACAATATTCGAGGCCCCATGTCGATGGAATCGATACTGGAAAGCCATGTGTTCCAGAGCAGCCTGGAGGACGGCTACGATGATCGCAACGATGGCTCACCGCTAATCCATGTCTCCGAGAATGCACCGCCGACCTTTGTGATCCAGGGCACGCATGATTCACTGGTATGGGTGGAAGAGGCCCACCGCTTTATAGAGGCGCTGAAGTCCGTGTCCAAACAGCCTGTGGTTTATGGCGAATTGCCAGGCGCCCAGCATGCCTTTGAGGTCTTTCACTCGCCGAGGACCGATCACACGGTGAACGCGATCACTGATTTTCTGGAGTGGAGCTACGCTCAAAATAATACCGCTTAACTCACTCCACTTGATGCAATAATGCCCAGGAGGCGAATCGCTTGCCACTCTCAGTTTCTGAACATACACGGGAACACCTGCATACCCGTACCATCACTATGGAAGCCTATCGCCGAGATGATGGCCTGATGGATATCGAGGGGCATCTGACTGATGTAAAGCCCTTTGCTCATCAGTTGATGGATGGCACTCGCCAGCCGGGGGAGCCGGTGCACGATTTATGGTTGCGAATCAGCCTGAATGACACGTTTGAAGTTGTGGAAGTAGAAGCCAAAATGGACCGGGGTGCACACGATTACTGCCCCGGCGCTGAGCCCAATTTCGCCAGGCTCATCGGCTTACAGATAGGGTCGGGTTGGAACAAGAAAGTCAAAGCATCACTGTCACCAGGGCTGGGTTGCACGCATATTATTGAAATGTTGGCGCAAATGGCGACCACTGCGATGCAGGCAAGTTGGTCGACCAAGGTGGGTGAAAGCCTGGACATGCCGCCGCCGGAAGAGCGGGAGATGCGACCAGGTATGCTCAACGCCTGTTATCCATATCACGAAAGTAGTGCATGGACGAAGGAGCACTTTCCGAAGGCCTATATTCCTCTAACCTCGTTAGAAGACTAGCTACTTGGTTTTGTAGATCGCCATACCGCGAGCCAGGTAATTTGCCAGTGCTCCCGGGTGATCGAGACTGCAGGTGTTTACTATGACGCGCTCGGCATCCCAGCCCCAGGCCTCTTCGATGGCCCTGGTGAGTAAATAGCCACCGAGGCCACGGTTGTAGTAATCGGGCAGCAAACCAAAGTAATTGATCTCGATATCACCCTGGTCCCGTTGCTGCAGTTCAAAGTAGCCGACCATCTGATCGCCTTCCTTTAACAGCCAGGTCCTCAGGGTAGGGTCGCCGGCGTAGCTCTGCCATTGATCATCTGACCAGGCCAGTTTGTCGGTCCACTGCCAGTCAGCGCCGACCTGTTGATAGAGCTGACGGTTCAGCTGCCCGTTATTGTTGGTGTCCTCGGTGATTTCGAAGCCGGTTACCGGAGGCTTGGGATTCAGCTCTCGTGCTGAGGTGGCTTCGAGGTACCAGATTTGAACGGGCTGTTCAGCCATAAGCTCGACCTTCAAATATCAAACACTTTGCCGGGGTTGAGAATGTTGTTGGGGTCAAAGGTTTGTTTGAGGGTTTTCATGATGGTGATTTCGGCTGGCGTTCTGCAGCTGGCCAGCAAGTGCTTTTTCTCCAGGCCGATACCGTGCTCCGCCGATACGGAGCCGCCGATGGCGCCTAGCGGCTCGTAGAGAGTTTTCTCGATCACTGTGCGGTTTGCTTCGTTGTCCTCGCCAACGCTGGCTGCGAAGTGCAGATTGCCGTCGGCAATATGGCCGAAACTGATGAAATGCCCATTGGGGAAGTCGGCGCGCCACTGGCTCATAACCTGATGCTCGTATGCCTTCATTGCGGCGATGGGCAGACTCACATCGAAGATCATGGCTGGTCCCCATTGAAAAACCTCTGAGACGCTGTCGCGTATTCGCCATAGCTCGTCGATTTCTTTTTTGGATTGGGCGATGACAGCATCAACGATCAATCCTGATTCGAGCTTGCTACCCAATACATCTTCGAAGCGCGACTTGTCAGCATCCTGGTCGCTGCCCAGGGTGTCCAGCAACACGTAGATCGGATAATCGCCCAGCGGCTTGCTGTTACCAGAGCGCTCGCTGGTCACCATCTGGTAAAAGTCAGGCCAAAGCACTTCAAAGGCGGACAGGGTGCCTGCGAAATCAGCGTCCAGCTCGTTGAGCAGCATCACCACATCACTGAATCCCTTGCAGGCCACCATAGCTGCCTGGTGGGAACGGGCGGCAGGCTGTAAGCGCAGCACAGCGCGGGTAACCACACCCAGCGTACCTTCGGTGCCAATAAACAACTGTTTCAGGTCGTAGCCAGCATTGTTTTTCAGCATCTCGTTCATAGAGGAGACGACGGTGCCATCCGCCAAAACAGCTTCCAGTCCTAGTATCTGTGCCCGTGTCATGCCGTAGCGAAAAACTCGATTACCACCCGCATTGGTACTGATATTGCCGCCGATAGTGCAACTGCCTCGAGCGCCTAAATCCAGTGGAAACTGAAGGCCATGTTCCTCGGCTTCGTCCTGGATCGCTTGCAGCGGTGTGCCTGCTTCCGCAGTCATCGTGCGACCGCTGGTATCGACGGCCTGTATGGCGTTCATGCGTTCGAGGGACAGCACCAGGTCAGCCGGCTGGGTGATTGCAGCTTCAACGAGGCCGGTCAGTCCTCCGTGGGTGACAACTGGCTGACCGGCTTCATGACAACGTTTGAGAATACTGGAGACTTGTTCGGTGGTTTTGGGCCGCAGTATAGCCGCGGCCTCAATAAAATCATCGCGCCAGATGCCGGCGGCTCGTGAACTGACATCCTCCCCGGTCAGAACACCGCCGGGTCCCAAAAGCGCACTGAAATCTTCAACCAGTTGTGTAAGGCTCATTGTTGCCTGACTAGTTTGGCAGTAGTGCTGGCTGTAGCCACAAGCTTACCCTCGGCGTTGAACAGCTCCCCGGACATAAAACCGGTGCTCCGCCCCAGCTTCACGATGGTGCCCGCGCAGGTGAATTTGCCCGCATTGGCTACCTCCAGGAAGCTGACCTTGATCTCCATGGTCGCCACATTGATCACATTGCCACCAAAGATAAACGCGGCGTGGGTCATTGCCGCGTCCAGCATGGAGGTCTGGAAGCCGCCCTGCACAATATTCACGGTGTGGCAAAAGCGCTCCTCAATATCAAAGCTCATGGTGACGGTTTGATTGTCCTGGTCGATATCCGCAATGCCACCATTCAGTTCTCCCAAAAACTGCGCCGCAGGTACACTTTTTTCAGTCACTCATGTCTCCCCAATAAGCTTGCAGTATGGCTAGTGCAGCCAGTGGTGCTGTTTCAGTCCTCAGTATTCTCGGACCCAGGGACAGGGCGGCAAACTGCCTGCTCTCTGCTTGTTCAATCTCTGCTGGTGACAGGCCGCCCTCTGGGCCGATCAACAGCGCCAGGTGTTCGGGTTTATCGCCCTCGCTGCCCAGTCGCTGGTCGTTGCGATGATGGAGCACAAAACGTGTCTCTGGCAGTTCGCTGTCCAGCCATTGGCTGATGTTAACCGGCTCGTTAACTTGAGGTAGTCGATTGCGGCCGCATTGCTCGCAGGCGCTGATCGCCACCTGGCGCCAGTGCCCCAGCTTTTTATGCAGGCGCTCGCCTTTCAGTTTTACTTCAGTGCGTTCGCTGAACAGTGGGCTGATACTGGCTACGCCCAGTTCGGTCGATTTCTGTACCACCGTATCAAAACGGTCACCGCGCGAGATGGCGATGCCCAGATGAATTTGAAGCGGCGATTCGCTGTCCCTTTCATGATGTTCGCCCAGTTTTACTGTGACGTTTTTTTACTCAGCGATTCGATGGTGGCGGGGTATTCACCACCCTCCCCATTGAACAGCACAAAGCTGTCTCCCAGACCCATGCGCAGCGCACCGGCCAGGTGCCGGCTGGCGCCAGCATCCAGTTCGATCAGATCGCCGTTGCTTAGAGTCTGAGAGGTAAAAATCCGCGCCATCGGCGCAGCTTATTGAAGCCCCAGATTGTTGTAAATGGTGGAGCTGGCTTGAATCCGCCTGACTAGTTCGAGGCGTGAAGGAGAAGGCCTTGAGGGTAGGGAAGTATTCCGCTCAACTTCGCCGTACCCCCAGGCCACATTTTGCTGGTTTAGAACCTGTAGCGGGCTTGCAATGCTATAGAGCGGGGCCGCTCAGGCAGTGCAAAGTAACTGTTCGATCCAGTGAGTGGTACATCGTTTTTCCAGTAATGAGTCGTCTCATCAGTCAGATTCTTGCCCAAAAGAGCGACTTCCCAGGTGTTGTTTACAGTGGCCAGGGCGATGCGCGCATTGATAATGGTCACATCATCGTGCTTGGTATTGGGGTCTAGATCCAGAGCTGAGTAAAACTCTCTGGTATAGTTGAGGTCCACCCGCGCCAGCAATTCCAAGCTCTTGCCAATGGGATTTTCATACTGAACGTGAAGGTTGGCACTTCACTCCGGAGCGAACAGCAAAGTCTCGTCGGTCAGGTCCTGACCGCCGGTTTCACCCGGTGCAATATTACTGCCATCATTGCGCAGGCAACCCGGATTGTTGGCCGGATCGATGGTTTGGGGAATGGTACAGGTGGCACCGGTGAAGTCTTCATAGTAGGCGTCGAGGTAGGCGACTGCGCCTCCGATAGACCATTGCTCAGATAACAACATGCGGCCATCTACTTCCACACCCTGGCTGATTGCCTCACCAGCGTTACCCACACGGTATACATCACCGATGAGGGAGCTGGTCTGCAGGTTGTCGTACTCCATTCTGAACAGGGCCACATTCAGGGTTGCCGCGCCGTCCAGCAGGCCCATTTTTGCGCCGAGCTCGTAGGAGAGTACCTCTTCGGGATCGTATTCAAGTATTGATGGATCATTACCCGGAACGGTTTCGCCAGTTAACTCTCCTGTAACTGGATTGGCCAGGCGAATCTCGTAGCCGGCACTGCTATAAGCCTCGTCGTAACCGCCACCCTTGAAGCCGGTGCTGACATTGGCGTAGAGCATGGTGTCTTCACCCACATCCCACTGGATGTTTCCGGAGAACGTCAGTTTGTCCTCTTCGCGGCTTAGCCCCAAGAAACTGTGCTGACGTACATCTGCAATGAGTTGCCCGTTGAGCGGGTTGGCGAGGAACGTTCTGCCGGCGGCTCTGATCTGGAGACCATCAGACATCGTGACCTTGTCCAGATCCTTGGTCTCTTCGTTGTAACGCAATCCCAGCGTGAAGCGCAGGCTATCAGAGGCATTCCAGGTACCTTGACCAAAAATGGCCCAGCTTTCGCCCTCTTGATCAAACACGCTGGGTACACCTGGCTCTTCGGAATACAGAGCTCCGGCGACGCCTTGTGGTCCGGACAGCAGGAAATCAATCGCTTCAATACGGCGACTGATATCCAGCTCGTTGCGCTGGTAATAGGCGCCGGCAATCCAGTTGATGGTGGCATCGCCCGGCGAAACCAGGCGCAGCTCCTGACTGAATTGCTTGTAGTCTTCCCAGCGTGTGCGGTGCAACGCTGGTACGGCAACTATGTCGGTATCCCCCGTCGACATCCGATCATAAGCCGAATAGGCGGAAATCGAAGTAAAGGTGGCAAAGTCCAGCTGCCAGTCGATGGTGAGCGCAAGTACCTCGGTTTCTGTCGAGGCGCGGTTGTCGGCATCACCGGCGCCCTTGTTTCTATCTGAGATCACGGGCATTGGCACTGTGCCGGCAAAGTTCTCCTGCCCCGCGAAATCTGACTGGTACACAACCTGTGGAGCCTCTCTACCCTGGAAATCGCCGTACTCGTATTTGGCGTTGAGCTCCAGAGTGTCACTGGCGGCCCACCGCAAGCTGCCGCGGGCGTACCAATTGTCGCGCTCGGGTCCCTCCTGGCCACTGATGGTGTTCTCATACCAGCCGTCCATCCTGTCGTGGCGAACAGCCAGGCGACCGGACAGGTCATCGGTTAGCGGCCCTGATACCACTACATTGTATTGCTCTTCGCCGTCATCCGGGGAGTAAAGAGCCTCAACCATACCCTCAAACTCATCTGTGGGCTTGGCAGTCGTAATACTAATGGCACCCGCAATGGTGTTCTTGCCAAACAGAATGCCTTGAGGGCCCTTGAGAATCTCAATGCGCTTGAGGTCCATGGTGGTGGGCACTGCGGCCAATGGTCCGCGCCCAGCGTACACGCCATCAATGTACATACCTACAGACTGCTCGAAGCCCTGATTAGTGCCTGAGCCAATACCGCGTATAAACAGATTGGGAGTGCCCGCCCCGGCATTGACAGATACATTGGGTATGTACTGGGTGACTTCCTGAAGCGAAATAATGCCTATGTCATCAATATTCTCACCGCTCATGGTGGCAATAGAGATAGGCGCGTCCTGGAGGCTCTCGCTGCGCAATTGAGCGGTGACTACCACTTCTTCCAGCTGCAAATTTTGAGCGCTAACCGCACTAGCGCTGGCAATACTCAGGCTGGCAACTGCGCCAGCCATGAGCGTTTTTCTATGAATACCGCATTTACGGTCCATGGTGGAGTCTCCTTGTTATATCTGTGAATCGCTTGGAAGGTTTTTTTACAGTGCTTTGCAAATACTGCTGTCCAGCGCGGCACGCGCCGCAGTGTCATCGCCTATTGCTGAGGCGCGCAGTAACATGACGCCACGAGTGGTCGGTGATTGAACGACCTCACCTGTATACCCGGTTGGGTCAGAGTTTGGGCCTATCAGGGTGGCCTGGAGAGTCGTGCCGACTCGAAAATGCTGTTCACGCTGGTTGCTGAAGCCGGCAAAGTTATCGGTGTTCATCTGGTAGAACTGCATGGACCAGTACCGCTCAGGCACCGGCCCAGTGACGGTAACCGGGCCCTGTTCCAGGTCGTACATACAAAAGGCGTATAACAGGTCCGGGCTAGGCCGCACGACATTGCGAAACGTTTCATCTGGACGCGTATTGACGTGCAGCTGGTTGATGCCGGTCCGTGCGCCGATCTTATCGTACAGCCGCTCCATCACCAGATGGGGTACCAGCATGGCCAATGGGTACTGGCCTATCCAGCCGAAAACCAGGATGGCTGCTGTCCAGCGTAGCCAGATCATGAGCAACCCTCCATTGTGACCACCGGCAGTGGTGCAGATTCCGGTTGTTGAAGGTAGGCCTCTCCCGGTGTGTACAGTCGGAACAGCAGGTCAAAATCGTGCCTTACTGATTTGTCCGCGATGTCTGCACCCGAGGGGCCGACGGGCAGCCAATTCCCTTCCATTTCTTGTGCGCTCACGTGAATAACCCAGTGGCCATCTTTATCGCGGGTAACGCTCTCGTTGTTGAACGAATAGCGCCTTTGCGGATTTGGTATCAGGAAATAGTCCCAGCCATAGGCAGTAATGCTCCACCAGTCGGCATCGTAGTCTTGTCCTTCAATGCGGTAGCGACAGTTCAGGCGCAGGGGCTCTCCGGCTACCGAGCTCACGGTGTAATACATTGAGTCCTCGCGGGTGGAGGCCAGCAATCCGCCAATGGCAACAACCGCCCGAACCTTGGGACCCGCCTCGGCGAAGCCAATCTCCATGCTGGTGCGCCAATCACCGTTTTGCAGGAAATTCCGGCCCAGTCCCTGCGTGATAGTCAGTGCAACTAAAAGCACCGAGATAGTAAGACTTAGCAGTGCGGCCAGCGGCCAACGGAATGCAAGAATCTTGTTAATAGTTTTTCGCCCCTGTAATTTCTGCGGGAAAAGTGCCACAGCGGCGGGGCCGGAAAAAGCGGAAGGATGCAATTGATTGCTCCATTTATGGAGCAATCTTTGTACTTAGGTAGGCTGTTTTTCTATCAGGAAATCAATGAAGGCGCGGACCCTGGCAGGCACATGCCGCGAGGTTGTTACGGCGTAGAACTCCCACGGTTCCAGGGACCACTGGGGTAATACGCGCTGAAGGCGGCGCTTCTTCAGCAATTCCTGCGTGCGCCATTTGTGCCATACACATATCCCCATATCGGCCAGGCATAAGTCCTGCAGCGCTGTGAAATTGGCGACGCTGACGCGCCCACGAGGTGAAATTGTCTCAACTTCGCCAGATTTTCGATTAATGAGGCGCCACTTGGGTATCTTCAGGTGCGTCAGTCCTTCATGTGCGCATAGGTCAGCGGGACTTCTGGGCTCACCGTGTTGTTGGATATAGCCCGGTGAGGCATACAGACCGAGCCCGGTGAGATGAACAATTTGTCGGGCCACCAGGTCTTCCTGTTCTACAGGGCCCATGACAACAGCGACGTCTACACCCTTGTTAGTTGGGCTGGGGGTATCGGATACGATGTCGAGTTCTATGGTGATATCTGGATAGCGCAGGCTGAATTGTGGCAGTAGCGGAATAATCCACTCATTGGCAGGGGCCATATTGGAGGAGACCCGCAGCCTGCCGCTGGGGGTGGCACGTAAGTCGGTTAGCGTCACCCGTCGGGTACTGCGATCAAACAGTCGCAGCCCTACATCGCGCTCGAGCTCCGAGATACGCCTTGAGACTGTGGAGTTGGGAATGCCCAGATTGTCGGCGGCTCCGCGGAAGCTTTTCGCTCGCGCAACCTCGACAAATATCTGCATGTTACGAAATATGTCCATGATCCAAACACTCTAGCCTGGGCGCCTACTCTAAGTTAAAGCCCTGCTCGCGGAAACACTCACTTTTACTCGCCGCTCGCCGCAGTTCTCCCGGCGTTTTACTAGAGTTCTTTTTGATCGCCTTGCTGAAAGCCGCTTCAGAGATTTTAAGAACGGCTAATTGATTTTGAATCAAAACATGCGGCATGCTGCGCCATTGAAACGTGAAACTACGCACTATGTGTTTTGTACACAGGTGGGGGATAAGCCCTAGCGGAGCCGCATTGAACTGATAAAGCTTTAACCCATATGAGCAAACTAGAAAAAAACTATCCCATTGTCCTGACCCAAGATGTGATCTGGGGCGACATGGATGCCTTTGAGCACGTCAATAACACGGTCTTCTTCCGTTATTTTGAAGATGCCCGCTGGGAGTTTTTCAACAAGATTGGCGTCAATGAGTACAAGGCACAGCACAATATAGGTCCTATATTGGCCGCGACACATTGCAATTTTAAGTTGCCACTCACCTTCCCTGATCGCGTTCATATCGGTGCCGGCTACACGATCACGTCCCCGAAGAAAATCAACATGGAGTACGTGGTCTACAGCGAGGAACTCGACGGTATCGCCGCTGAAGGAGAGGGTCTTCTGGTTTATTACGACTATAACCAGGGTCGAGGTTGTGACATTCCCGAAGAGATACTGAACAGCCTGAAAAACCTTGGCCCTTGAAGTGTGACCAGGCTCTCACCTTTACACTACTTAACACCTATGTATTCAGAAAGCTGAAACAATAGTACATCTGAAAACTAAGGACGGTTTGTCGTCAGATGTATAGAGCATCCTTATTAAGTATTCTTCTTTTCGTTATCAGTGCCTCTGCACAGGCACAGCAGTGGGATTATCAGTATGTGTCCTACGGTGACGAAGAGCGCCAGTGGCTAAACATCCACATGGTGGAATCTGAATTACCCACCCCGGTCTATGTGTTTGCCCACAGCAATGGCAGTACCGCTGATGGCATGTCGCAGGGTCAGCTCGATGCGATCGCCAGTGCCGGGTACTCGACTGTGAGCTGGGAATCCATTGCCACTATCCAGGGACCACAGGATGCACTCACCGCATGGGATGACGCTCAGCTCATGTTTGACTGGGTGCGCGCTAACGCGGCCACCTACAACCTGGATGCTGATCAGATCATCGTTGGTGGTCGTTCCAGGGGCTCGGTGGTTAGCTGGCCGCTGTTTCACAGTGACCACCCCGCGATACAAGGCGGCTATTTCTACAATCCCCTGCCGCAGGGTACCTGGGCCCAGCCAGAATTGTGGTCACCAGTGGACAATATCACTGCGGATAGTCGACCCACGTACTTCGCATTCGGACCAGACCGGGATGATGATGACGGCCACAATCCGGTGAATGCCGATCCGGCAGTCGAGCGCTATGAAGAGTTGGGCATTGCCGACAGGCTGACTACCACGGAAGGCATGTGGAATATTTTCCACGACGAGAATGCCAACTGGACCAACGACGCGGAAATCATGGAGTATTTTCCAGCGTTCGCTGCCAGCCTCGCCGATAGTTCATCTCTCACCTACGATCAGGCATCCGATCTTGCCCAGCATATGTATGTGGCCTACTACGGGCGCCCTGCCGATCCCGACGGTCAGAGCTATTGGGCTGGGCAGTTCCAGGCAAGCGCTAGCCTGATCAATGCCCTGGATGCTTTTGGTAATTCCTCTGAGTACCAGGACAACTATGCTCATCTCAGCAGCAGCGAGCTGGTGAATAACCTGTATCAGCAGATGTTCAATCGTGATGCTGAACCCAGCGGGTTGGCATTCTATATGGGTAGGCTGGAGTCCGGTGAAGCTACGTTGGCATCGATTGCCAAGCAGATCGCTGACGGGGCGGAGAACGATGACTTAACGGCGCTAGGTAACAAAATACTGGTCTCTAACCATTTCACGGAGACGGTTGAGAGCGATGGCCACTCTTACACAGCTTCCCATATTAGTGATGCCCAGCTGATTATTGCTGATGTGAGTCATGACGAGGACTCGCTGATCGAAGGGCAGGCTCATGTTGATAACTATTTCTTTTCCTTTGATCCCGGTAAAGATGAAGAGGAGGGTTATAACTCCCTGTTTATGGGGCACAGTTTCTTTGTGCCGATTGCCCGGGAAATGTCCTTTCATGCAGAACAGCTGGGCCTTGAGGGGCATACCCAATATGTAGAGGCCTCAGGCGGTGCCACCGGTACGCCGATGGCTCTCTGGAAGGATGAAGGGCACCGCTCCAATATCCAGGCTGTTCTGGATACCGGAGAAGTAGAGCTATTCGGTATGGCTTTCGAGAGTTTTAAGCCGACCGTCGACGGCTATGTGCTTTGGATTGACTATGCCTTGTCCAATAATCCCAATACCAAGTTTGTGATTGGTATTCCCTGGCGCGACTACCCTGCAGATTACGAAGATGCCGATGCTTATGCAGGCTCCGGCGAAATCATCGATACAGTCTGGGGCAGCCAGCTCGATACACTTAGAAGCTTATATCCAGATGTCGAGTTCATCTCTATGGCCTATGGCTTCGCCGCCGTGGAGCTGCGTTACTTGTTTGAAGCAGGCCAGATTCCTGGCGTCACCGAATTGATTGGTGACAATCCGCAAACGTCATTGTTCAAAGATACAAAAGGTCATGGCCATGCAGACGGCCTGCTGCTGGATCTGGCCGAGTACATCTGGTTGGCCACTATTTACGATATCGATCTGGATACTTACGACTATGACGCCGGGCACACAATAGACCTGAAACCGATAGTGAATGAGATTATGGAAAAGTATGCGGAGTACTTTGACTAAGCAGCAGTGGCTTAATCGGACGAACCTGCGCACCGCCAACTAAGCCCGCAGGCCGTTTGGCAGAGTCTTTGCAAACTTGGGGAATTAAATACCCAGATTGTTGTAAATGGTGCGGGTGGGCTCCACCTGGTTCATTGTGTAGAAGTGGATGCCGGGGCACCCATTATCTACGAGGGTCTGGCTGAGCTGAGTGACTACCTCGATACCGAACTTGCGTATGCTGTCCATGTCGTCACCGTAGCCTTCCAGACGCTGGCAAATCCAGCGAGGAATTTCTGCGCCGCAGTTGCGGGAAAAGCGAGCCAGATTCTCATAGTTGGTGATGGGCATAATGCCCGCGTAGATGGGTTTGTCGATCCCGGCGGCCATGCACTGGTCCATGAAATAGAAATAGGCATCGACGTTGTAGAAGTACTGGGTAATAGCGGCATCGGCACCGGCGTCGAACTTGGCCTTCAGGAAAGTAATGTCTTCAGCGTAGCTGGGTGCTTCCGGATGTATCTCCGGGTAGGCCGCCATATTGATGGTGAAATGATCACTGTGGCGCTTACGCACGAACTCAATCAGTTCACTGGCGTACACCAGTCGTGAACCGCCGCCCATGCCCGAGGGCACATCGCCGCGCAGCGCCACCAGGCGATTCACACCCAGCGCCACGTAGCGATCCAGTAACTCACCCACTTCTTCTTCGCCGTCACTGCCGAAACTGAGGTGGGGAGCAATGTCGATACCCTCATTGCGGATGGTTTCCACCACCCCGAAGGTATTGTCGCGGGTAGAGCCGCCTGCCCCATAAGTACACGAGAAAAACTCCG
This sequence comes from Halieaceae bacterium, assembly GCA_963921335.3. Lineage (GTDB taxonomy): Bacteria > Pseudomonadota > Gammaproteobacteria > Pseudomonadales > Halieaceae > CAWUFC02. Next base: position 590,237 of record CAWUFC020000001.1, read on the forward strand.
GCCCCAGTGCATTCAGGGCCGGCGTGGTTTCGTTGAACAGCTTGTCCCGCCCGACGTCGGTCTTGGGCGGAAAATACTCGAAGCTGATATGGGGCTTGCTCACTCTCTTTCTTCCTTAAGCGCTTAACTTAATATTTGTAAGAATCGGGCTTGTAAGGCCCTTCGACTTTCACGTTGATGTACTTGGCCTGCTCGTCAGTGAGCTGGGTCAGTACGCCGCCGAAACCAGACACCATGTGGGCAGCTACTTCTTCGTCCAGTTTCTTGGGCAGCACTTCAACAGTGATAGCGTTTTCTTTCATGTTGTCTTCCAGGTCGGCGAACTTGCGCTCGAACAGGTAGATCTGTGCCAGTACCTGGTTGGCGAAAGAGCCATCCATGATGCGAGAGGGGTGACCGGTGGCATTACCCAGGTTCACCAGGCGTCCTTCGGACAGCAGGATCAGGTGATCACTGCTGGCGCGGTCGCGGTAGACCGTGTGCACCTGGGGCTTCACTTCTTCCCATTCCCAGTTTTCACGCATATACGCGGTGTCGATCTCGTTGTCGAAGTGACCGATGTTGCATACCACAGCGCCGCTCTTCAGCGCGTTCAGCATCTGGCTGTCACAGACATTGAAGTTACCGGTGGTGGTTACTACCAGGTCGGTATTGCCGAGCAGGGCAGTGTCAGCACCGTCAGCGACCACGCCGTTGTTGTAGGCAGAAACCACCTCAAAGCCGTCCATGCAGGCCTGCATGGCACAGATGGGGTCGATCTCGGAGATCTTCACGATCATGCCTTCCTGGCGCAGGGACTGGGCGGAACCTTTGCCCACGTCACCGTAGCCGATGACCAGGGCTTTTTTGCCAGACAGCAGGTGGTCGGTGGCGCGTTTAACCGCATCGTTCAGGCTGTGACGACAGCCGTATTTGTTGTCGTTTTTGGACTTGGTGACAGAGTCATTCACATTGATCGCCGGCACCTTCAGGCTGCCTTCTTCCAGCATTTCCTGCAGGCGGTGTACGCCCGTGGTGGTTTCTTCGGTGATGCCGTGAATCTTTTCCAGCATTTCCGGGTATTTCTCATGCAGCATGCCGGTCAGGTCGCCGCCATCGTCCAGCACCATGTTGCAGTCCCAGGGCTTGCCGTCCTTGAGGATGGTCTGCTCGATACACCAGTCGTACTCTTCCTCGGTCTCACCTTTCCAGGCGTAAACCGGAACACCGGCAGCAGCGATGGCCGCAGCAGCGTGATCCTGGGTAGAGAAAATGTTGCAGGAAGACCAGCGCACGTCGGCACCCAGCTCTTTCAGGGTTTCGATCAGTACCGCGGTCTGAATGGTCATGTGAATGCAGCCAATGATGTTGGCGCCTTTCAGGGGCTGGCTGGCGCGGTACTTTTCGCGCATGGCCATCAGGGCCGGCATTTCGGATTCGGCAATCTGGATTTCACGACGACCCCATTCGGCCAGGGAAATATCGGCGACTTTGTAGTCTTCGTTGCTTTGTAACTGTTCTGCAGTGCTCATTTTCAGTTCCTCTTACAGTGCTGCCTTGAGGGCATCAGCTTTGTCAGTGGCTTCCCAGGTGAAATCGGCGTCTTCCCGGCCGAAGTGTCCGTAGGCAGCAGTTTTTTGGTAAATCGGGCGTTTCAGGTTCAGCATTTCGATCAGGCCTTTGGGGCGCAGGTCAAAGTGCTCGCGCACCAGCTCGCAAATCCTGTCGTCAGACAGTTTGCCGGTGCCAAAGGTATCGATAGAAATGGAGGTGGGCTCGGCTACACCAATGGCGTAGGAAACCTGGATTTCGCAGCGATCCGCCAGGCCAGCGGCCACGACGTTCTTCGCGACATAGCGGCCGGCATAGGCGGCTGAACGGTCAACTTTGGAGGGGTCCTTACCGGAGAAGGCGCCGCCGCCATGACGGGCCATGCCACCATAGGTGTCGACAATAATCTTACGGCCGGTCAGGCCACAATCGCCCACCGGGCCACCAATGACAAAGTTGCCAGTCGGGTTGATGTGGTACAGGGTATCGGCGTGCAGCCATTCCGCAGGCAGCACCTGCTTCACAATGTGTTCCATCACCGCTTCGTGAATGTCGGACTGGGTCACATCGGGGTCATGTTGGGTGGACAGGACCACCGCGTCAATCGCGACCGGCTTGCCGTTGTCGTAGCGCAGAGTCACCTGGCTTTTGGCATCGGGACGCAGCCAGGGCAGGGTGCCGTCTTTGCGCAGTTTTGCCTGCTGTTCCACCATGCGGTGGGAGTAGTAGATGGGCGCCGGCATCAGCACATCAGTTTCGTTGGTGGCGTAGCCAAACATCAGGCCCTGGTCGCCCGCACCCTGTTCCAGATGAGCGCCTTCGCCTTCATTCACACCCTGGGCGATATCGCCGGATTGCTGGCCTATGGCATTCAGCACGGCACAGGTCGCCCCATCGAATCCCACGTCGGAGCTGTCATAGCCAATACCGGTAATCACGTCGCGAACCACGTTCTCAAGATCGACGTAGGTGCTGGTGGTGACTTCGCCGGCGATGACCGCCATGCCGGTTTTCACCATGGTCTCCACGGCCACACGGGCGTTGGGGTCGTCTTTCAGCATGGCGTCGAGGACGGCATCGGAAATCTGGTCCGCCATCTTGTCGGGGTGGCCCTCAGAGACTGACTCCGAGGTAAAAATTGAATACTCACTCATGTTGGTTAAATCCTATGTTGTTGAATCTATTGGTCGTCCGAATTGCCTGACCTGCACCTGGAACCCATTGCGTTGGGCCAGGAACACGCTGTCCAGGTCTTCCAGTCCGGCGGTGGCTGCCCATTGGGACAAGTCCGCAGGGTCAAAGCCCAGCCACAGGTCGCCACAGGACTCCCGCGCCCAGTTTTGGTCGTGTTGGCAGAGGTCGGTCACGAATAGCCGCCCGCCGGGATTGAGGCAGGCGGCAAGGTCTTTGAATATGTCGGCTGGAGAGGAAGTATGGTGTAGCACCATATTCACAACAATGCAGTCGGCGGCCAGCTCGCGCAGGCGAGGGTGGCCGGTATCGCCCAGAACAAACTCGATATTGCCCAGGTTTTGTTGCCCGGCCAGCTGTTTGGCGCTGTCCAGCATCTCCGCAGAGCTGTCCAATGCCAGGACCTGGTCGAAAGCGGGGCTCAGCTGCTGCAAGAAGCGGCCGTCACCGGGCCCAACTTCCATTGCTTGTGCCCGTGATGGCAGGGGCGCCTCAGCGACCACGGTGCCCACGGTATCGGCGTACTGCTCGTAGCTGGCAATCAGGTCCTGCTGTTCCCGGAATTTATCGGCATTCTGACGGAAGAACTCTTCTGAGGACTCCACCCGGTCGCGCTGTAACTCGGCCAGGCCGATTTCCAGGTCAGCTGACAGGGGCAACTCGTCGATACTCGCAAACAGGGCCTGCTGCAGCTTGCTCAGGGGGCCAGTAGGGCTGGTGCTAGCGCGGCGGTAATAGATGGAGTTGCCCTCACGTCGGCTGCTGACCAGATTGGCGGCTGCCAGCACTTTCAGGTGGTGGCTCAGCGCCGGCTGGCGCATATCAAACAGGGTGCATAATTCGAGCACGCCGAAGGAGTCCTGGCGAAGCACCCGAAGGATTTGCAGACGCAGACCATCCCCGCTGGCCTTGCACAGGGCCGACAGTGTCTCGAGGTCAGACCCATTCGCCTGGGCTTGGGCCTCGTTGATGGAGGGGGATTGGTCGAGCATGGCGCAGAAGTCTAGCAGCACAGTTGCGCTATATCAAAATATTTTGATATAGATTTTGGCAGCATTTCATAAGGGTTTCGCAGGGTTTTCGTTGCTGTAACAGGTCGCTTGCGCGAAAATAGGCGCCTTTTTCCGACACCTCAGGAGTTGTCTCGAATGCCTTCCCGAATCGAACTGGCCAACGCCATTCGCGCCTTGAGCATGGATGCCGTTCAACAGGCTAATAGTGGCCACCCCGGCGCCCCTATGGGCATGGCGGACATCGCTGAAGTGCTATGGAACGACTATCTCCAGCATAACCCTGCCAATCCGGACTGGCCCGACCGCGATCGATTCGTACTGTCCAATGGCCACGGCTCCATGTTGATCTACTCTTTGCTGCACCTCACCGGCTATGAGCTGCCGATGGAAGAGCTGCGCAACTTTCGCCAGATGCACAGCAAAACCCCGGGTCACCCGGAATACGGCTATGCGCCTGGTGTAGAGACCACCACCGGCCCGCTGGGTCAGGGCATCAGTAATGCCGTGGGTATGGCGCTGGCGGAGAAAGTGCTGGCGGCCCAGTTCAACCGCCCGGGCCACGACGTGGTCGATCATCACACCTACGTGTTTTTGGGTGATGGCTGCCTGATGGAGGGTATTTCCCATGAGGTGTGTTCACTGGCGGGTACGCTTGGGCTTGGCAAGCTGATTGCGTTCTACGACGACAACAATATTTCTATCGACGGTGAGGTTGAGGGCTGGTTCACCGATAACACCCCGGCGCGCTTCGAAGCCTATGGCTGGCAGGTTGTGCCTGCCGTGGATGGTCACGACCCCGAAGCGATTGCTGCTGGGATTGAAACAGCCCGCGGCGACAGCAGTCGTCCGACCCTGATTTGCTGCAAAACCGTGATCGGTAAAGGTTCACCAAATAAAGAAGGCACCGAAGCTGTCCACGGCGCTGCCCTGGGCGAAGACGAAGTCGCTGCAACCCGCGCCGCCATTGGCTGGGAGCACGCTCCCTTTGAAGTCCCCGCCGATATTTACGCGGGCTGGAGTGCGGCAGAGAAGGGCGCCGCTGCCGAGGCGGGCTGGGAACAGCGCATGAGTGCATACACTGCAGAGCATCCCGAATTGGCGGCCCAGTTGCGCCGCCGTCTGGCGGGCGAATTGCCCGAAGACTTCTCTAGCCAGGCCGACGCCTATATCCAGGCCTGCCAGGATGAGGCTGCGGTGGTTGCGAGCCGCAAGGCCTCCCAGAATTGTTTGAATGCCTATGGCCCCCTGTTGCCAGAGCTGATCGGCGGCTCGGCAGACCTGGCCGGTTCCAACCTGACCATCTGGTCGGGCAGCGAAGGCATTACCGCCGACGATGCCAGCGGCAACTACATTTACTACGGTGTGCGTGAGTTTGGCATGTCCGCCATCATGAACGGCATTGCCCTGCACGGTGGCTTCAAAACCTATGGAGCCACGTTCCTGATGTTCATGGAATACGCCCGCAACGCCGTGCGTATGGCAGCACTGATGGGTCAGGATTCGATTTTCGTCTACACCCACGACTCTATTGGCCTGGGTGAAGATGGCCCCACCCACCAGCCGGTGGAACAACTGGCCAACCTGCGCACCACTCCGAATATGCAAACCTGGCGCCCCTGTGACACGGTCGAATCTGCAGTGAGTTGGAAAGCCGCCATTGAGCGCAATGACGGTCCCAGCGCACTCATTTTTTCACGGCAGGGTCTGCCCCATCAGGCACGCGATGCCCAGCAGGTTGCTGACATTGCACGCGGCGCTTACGTGCTGCGCGACGGGGAAGGCGAGCCCGACGTGATTTTCATTGCTACAGGTTCTGAAGTGGGCCTGGCGATGGAGGCGGCTGATGTGCTGGCAGGTAAGGGTAAACAGGTGCGCGTGGTGTCCATGCCCTGTGCTGAGCTGTTTTGTGAACAGGATGCGGCCTACCGTGAATCCGTGCTGCCTTCCAATGTACTGGCGCGTGTGGCCATTGAAGCCGGTATCGCAGATTACTGGTACAAGTTTGTCGGTCTCGATGGCCGTGTCGTTGGCATGAACAGCTTCGGTGAGTCTGCTCCTGCCGGTGAGCTATTCAAGCATTTTGGCTTTACCGTTGAGGCGGTGGTGGAAACGGCGGAAGAGCTGCTGTAAAGAAGTCCGTGATCCGCCTGGCAATCAATGGTTATGGTCGAATCGGCCGCAGCGTGCTGCGCGCCCTGTATGAGAACGACCGTCGCCAGGATATGCAGGTGGTTGCAATCAATGAATTGGCGGATGCCCGCACTGCCGCGCACCTGACCCGCTACGACTCCACTCACGGCCGCTTTCCTTTCGTGGTAGACGAAGGAGAGGGCGAACTGATTATTCACGGTGATCGCATTCGTCTCACCCGCGAGGCAGACATTTCCAACCTCGATTGGGCTGTGCTGGATGTCGATTTGGTGCTGGAGTGCACCGGTGTGCACTCCACACGCAGTAGCGCTGAGCAACACGTCAGCCGTGGCGCCAAACGCGTGTTGTTCTCCCAACCGGCGTTGCCAGCGGATGTCGACGCGACGGTGGTCTTCGGTATCAACCAGGCTACGTTGCAGCCCCAGCACAGCATCGCCTCAGCGGCATCCTGCACCACCAATGGCATTGTGCCGGTGATCAAGGTTCTGCAGGATGCTTTCGGGATCGAAAGCGGCAGCATCACCACCATCCACTCGGCCATGAACGACCAGCCAGTACTCGATGCGTATCACAATACTGATCTGCGCAAGACCCGCGCTGCAGGGCAGTCCATCATTCCTGTGGACACGGCGCTGGCGGTTGGCATCGAGAGAATTCTGCCGGAGCTGTCGGGACGCTTTTCTGCGCAGGCCCTGCGAGTGCCCACGCAGGATGTATCCGCCATGGATTTGAGTGTGGTGGTGCAACAGGACGTTCGCGTTGAAGACGTGAACCAGGCACTGGCTGCCGGTGCTGAAGAGATCGGCATACTGGGTTATACCGAGGAGCCCTTGGCGTCCTGTGATTTTATTCACGACGCCCGTTCCAGCATTGTCGACGCGGGCCAGACCCGGGTCAGCGGTAAGCGCCTGGTGAAAGTCCTCACCTGGTTCGACAATGAATGGGGTTATGCCAACCGAATGCTGGACACTGCCAATTACTGGCTGTCCATGGATGCCTAAAGGAAACACTATGAGTTTGAACGTTCTTCGCATGAGCGACATGGATCTGCAGAACCAGCGGGTGCTGGTGCGCGAGGATCTCAACGTGCCGATCAAGGATGGCAAGGTCAGCAGCGATGCGCGTATTCGCGCCGCCCTGCCCACAATAGAGGCCGTATTGGCTGCCGGTGGTCGATTGCTATTGATGTCTCACCTTGGGCGTCCGGTCGAAGGGGAGTTTGACGAGGCCTTCTCCATGGCACCGGTTGCGGCCCATCTCTCAGAGCTATTGGGCAAGCCAGTGCCGGTGGTTACCGAATGGCGCGATGGCGTTGAGGTAGCACCGGGTTCCCTGGTGATGCTGGAGAATGTGCGCTTCAACCCGGGCGAGAAAAAAGACGATGAGGAACTGGCCAAAGCCTATGCCAGGCTCTGCGATATCTTTGTCATGGATGCCTTTGGTACTGCCCACAGGGCTCAAGCCTCAACTCATGGTGTGGCGCGTTTTGCGCCCAAGGCCTGCGCAGGTCCCTTGCTGGCGGCGGAGCTGGAAGCCCTGGAGCAGGCGCTATCCAGCCCCAAACGACCCATGGTGGCGATTGTTGGTGGCTCCAAGGTGTCCACCAAACTCACGGTACTGGAAACCCTTGCAGACAAGTGTGACCAGCTCATCGTCGGTGGCGGTATCGCCAACACGTTTCTCGCTGCCTCTGGCGAGTCGGTGGGTAAAAGCTTGTGCGAACATGAATTGATCCCGGCGGCGAAGAGTCTCATGGAAAAGACCCATATCCCTGTGCCCACTGATGTGGTGACTGGACCGGAGTTTTCCGAGACTGCCCCGGCGACCCTGAAAGCGGCTGGGGACGTTTCCGCTGATGAAATGATTTTCGATATTGGCCCTGACTCAGTGGCGGCAATCAGTGAGATCCTGTCCGGCGCGGGGACCATTCTCTGGAACGGTCCGGTGGGTGTGTTTGAGTTTGACCAATTCGGTGCCGGCACTCAGGCGCTGAGTGAGGCAATAGCGAACAGCGAGGCCTTTTCGTTGGCCGGGGGTGGCGACACCCTGGCGGCAATTGACAAATATGGCATTGCGGATAAGGTTTCCTATATATCCACCGGGGGCGGCGCGTTCCTGGAATATGTCGAAGGCAAGACTCTGCCGGCGGTGGCGGTGCTTGAAGACCGCGCCCAGTCCTGACGAACACACAGTTTTACTCTAAAAGGTATTTGAGATGGCTTTAATCAGTATGCGGCAACTTCTGGATCACGCAGCCGAGCACGGCTACGGGGTCCCCGCGTTTAACGTTAACAACCTGGAGCAGACCCGCGCCATCATGGAGGCTGCGGATGAAACCAATAGCCCCGTGATCATGCAGGCCAGTGCCGGTGCCCGCAAATACGCCGGTGCACCGTTCCTGCGCAAAATGATTGAAGCCGCCGTCGAAGAGTTTCCCCACATTCCTGTGGTGATGCACCAGGATCACGGTGTCAGCCCTGCGGTTTGTCAGCGCTCCATCCAGTTGGCATTTACCTCGGTGATGATGGACGGCTCCCTGGGTGAAGATGGCAAAACTCCGATGGATTACGACTACAACGTGGCGGTGACCCGCACCGTGGTCGATATGGCTCATGCCTGTGGCGTGTCTGTGGAAGGCGAGCTGGGCTGTCTGGGTTCACTGGAAACCGGCGAAGCCGGTGAAGAAGATGGCATTGGCGCGGCGGGCAAGCTCAGTCACGATCAGCTGTTGACCGACGTTGAAGAGGCCGCCGCCTTTGTTGCCGCTACCGATGTCGATGCACTCGCAATTGCCTGCGGTACCAGCCATGGCGCTTACAAATTTACGCGGCCACCCACCGGCGACATTCTGGCCATGGACCGCATTCGTGATATTCACCAGCGCATTCCCAATACCCACCTGGTCATGCACGGTTCCTCCTCCGTGCCCCAGGATTGGCTGGCGGTGATCAATGAATACGGTGGCGATATTCCCGAAACCTACGGTGTGCCCGTTGAGCAGATTCAGGAAGGTATCAAGCACGGTGTGCGCAAGGTCAATATCGACACCGATCTGCGCCTGGCCTCCACTGGTGCGGTGCGGCGCTTCCTGGCGGATAACCCCTCCGAGTTTGATCCGCGCAAATTCCTGACTCAGACCATCACGGCGATGAAGGATATCTGTGTAGACCGCTATGAAGCCTTCGGTACCGCTGGCAATGCAGACAAAATCAGGGTGCTGTCCCTGGAAAGCATGCAGCAGCGCTACGATGCCGGCGAACTGAAACAGGTCGTCACCGGCGCCTGATTCCATGGACCTGGTCGCCGCCTTCCTTACCATCCTGTTTGTGATGGATCCGCTGGGGAATGTGCCGGTTTTCCTCTCAGAGCTGAAAGACGTGCCGGAGGCGCGGCGACCCAGGGTGATTATGCGCGAGCTGTTGTTCGCCCTGGTCATCCTGTTCCTGTTCCTGGTGGCAGGGGCCTGGTTTCTCGATCTGCTGAAACTCAAGCAAGAATCTATCAGTATTGCCGGGGCGATCATTCTGTTCCTGATTGCCCTGCGCATGATCTTTCCCCAACCCAAGTTCAATACCGAGGAGCAGAATCCTGAGGACGGTGAGCCTTTTCTTGTGCCACTGGCTACGCCCTGTGTGGCGGGCCCTTCCACGATGGCTGTGACCATGCTGTTTGTGCACGAAGATCCCTCCCGTACCCTTGAGATTGGCCTGGCCCTGTTCGGCGCATGGCTGGTTTCGGCGGTGATACTGATGTCATCGCCACTGATGTTGCGTTTGCTGCGCCGCCGCGGCCTGATGGCCACCGAGCGCTTGATGGGAATGTTGCTGGTTATTATCGCCGTGCAGATGTTTTTTGACGGTATCAGCGGTTTCCTGGCGCCCGTCGTCTGAGCATGCAACTCGCGCAGCTACTGGATCTGTCTGCGCAGCTTCCGCCTTTTGCACTCGAGCGATCCTTTTCGGCCGATGCGTTGGCGGCGGAGTATTTGTCCTTCTATGGCCTCGAGACACTGGCCGCAGAAGCGCAGGCCACTCACCATCTCGGTTACCTCCGCAGTGGTGAGCATCGCCTTGCTGTCCATGCCTGGAGACAGGAGGCCTCCCGCGGGAACCTGCTGCTGGTTCACGGCTACCTGGATCATACCGGCCTGTTTACCCATCTCATTCGTTATGGGCTGAGTCGCGGCTTCAACGTGGTGTGCTTTGATTTACCCGGACACGGATTGTCATCCGGTGAGCCCGCCGTGATTGATGACTTTGGTGATTACTCCGATGCGATTGCCAGCGTGCAGCAGGCCTGTGCTGAGCTACCCGGCGACTGGTCGGTCATGGCCCAAAGTACCGGTGGGGCGGCTTTCTTCAATTACTTGCTAAAGCACGGTCCGCTGGCATTTCGGTGCGCGGTTTTGCTGGCGCCCCTGATACGACCCATGGGTTGGGGCTGGATCAGGCCGGCGCGGCCTCTGTTAAGCGTGGTGACACAAAGTGTTCGCCGAGGATTCGCCGAGAATTCCAATGATGCTGAGTTTCTCAAGTTTGTACGCGAGGATCCGCTGCAATCCAAAAAACTATCCTTACGCTGGCTGGCTGCATTGAGCCGCTGGCTGCAAACCCTGCCGAATACCGGTGTTGCCCCTTTGCCAATCCTGGTCATACAGGGGGACGCGGATCAGACGGTGGATTGGCGGTATAATTGTCGACGCATTGAGGCCTTGTTTGCCGGTACCCGTATTGAATACCTGCCCGGCGGGCGGCATCACCTGGCCAACGAAAGTGAGGACTATCGCATGCGTATAGCTGCACTGACCGACAGCCTGCTGCTGGAAGAGAGTCCCGCCAGCTCATGAAGAGGTGGTTTGCGCTGGCTGTGCTTTTCGCCCTGGTGGGCTGCGCCGGCCAGCCTGATTCCGCGCGCGCCCCAGCTCTGTCCGAACAGCAACTCATGGCCGGGCCTGAGGCGATGGGGGTGCCCTCCATTGAGGTGGACATGCTGGCCCTGGATGCGGAGATGCGCAGTTTCCTCGATCGCCATGTACCCCGGGGCACACGGGAACGCGAAAAAACCCGGCTACTTATGCAGGCCTTCTTTGGGAGTTCGGGTATCGATATTCGCTACAACAACATCCTCACCCATACCGCCGCGGAAACCTTTCATCTGCAGAGCGGCAACTGCCTGTCCTTTACCAACCTGTTCGTGGCGATGGCGCGTGAGCTGGGACTCAAAGCCAGTTTTCAGGAGGTCGAAACCCCGCCGAGCTGGAATAGTGCGGGCGAACTGTATATCTATAACCGACATATCAATGTGCTGTTGGAATACCGGACTGGTCTTGATCAGGTAGTGGACTTCGATATCGCCAATTTTGATGAGAACTACGCCCGTCGCAAAATCAGTGATCGCGCCGCCGAGGCCCAGTACCACAACAATATGAGCGTGCACTGGATGCTGCAGGAGGACCTGCCCAGAGGCCTGGCCCATTTACGCGAGGCGTTGGATCTGTCACCGGATGCCAGCTATATGTGGGCCAATCTCGGTGCGTTGTACTCGCGCATGCAGCTCGAAGACCATGCTGAGGCTGCATGGCTGACGGCATTGGCAAAAAACCGCAATGAGTACATTGCCATGAGCAATCTGGCGCGGCTTTATGCTGAACAGAGTCAGCCGGAATTGGCAGAGCAATACCGCCAGCAGGCGGCGCGATTCCGCGGCAATAATCCCTACTATCTGTATGCGCGCGCACAGCGACAGTACCAGGACGGCCAGTTCGATTTGGCCCTGGAGAATGTGCAGCGAGCTATTTCACTAGACGACAGCGAGCACCAGTTTTTCCGCCTGCAGGGGCTGGCGCAGTTACAGCTGGATGCCCGTGAGCAGGCGCATAAGAGTTTTGCCCGTGCTGCCGCTCTTAACGCTGAGCCCCGCTATGAGGGGCTTTATGCGCGCAAATTGCAGTTGCTGGCAGGACACTGATGGCGTGATTCATGGTTGCTGATACACCCACGGATCAACATGCCGCAGCAGACTGGGACGTTTACTGGCAGGGTACTCGTGAGCAGGCGGCGCATGCTGCGGGTGGTCCGCAGGACCAGGTATTGGCTGAATTCTGGCAAGCCCATTTTAGTGGTTTGAATGACGCGGATCTGCGCATCCTGGACCTGGCCGCGGGTAACGGTGCTGTATCGGGGTTTGCTCGACAGCACTGCCCCGGGGCAGTGCTGTTTGCGCTGGATTATTCCCACAGTGCATTGCAACGCCTGCGTGACAGCTACGGAGCACGGGTGGTTGCCGCCGATGCGGGGCAATCGCCCTTCGGTGGCAACAGTTTTGACATCGTGGCCAGTCAGTTTGGCATTGAGTACGCTGGGCCGGACTCGCTGGCTTGTTATGCGGACTGCCTGGCTCCGGGGGGACAGCTGATTGCTGTGATGCACCTCCATGATGGCGCGATCTATCGCGAATGTGCACTCAATTTATCGACCTGCGCTGAGCTTAAGACCCTGAATTTGTTGCCGCTGGCACGGGCGGCATTTGCGGCTGGCTTTGATGTGACTGCCGGGCGCGGTGATATGGAGACATTCAAAGCTGCTGAAGCAACCTTCAAACCAGCGGTGCGGGGTACTGAAGCGTTGTTGCAGCGGCTGGGCCAGGACACGGCTGCAGGTTTGCCCAACAAGATCTACCAGGACATTGCCCACATGTATAAGCGCATGCGGGCTTATGAGGCCAGCGATGTGCTCAATTGGGTTGATGGCATGGAGGGTCAGCTGCAGGCCTATGCCGGGCGCATGCAGTCAATGCTCGATGCGGCGCTGGATGAAACCGCAATGAGTGACTTGTGCGGTGCCCTGCAGCAGCAGGGCCTGCACATTGAAGTCCTTCAGGCTCTGTGCATGGGGCCTCGTCAGGAAAAAGCAGCCTGGCAGTTGCGGGCAGCCAAGCCGGCTTAGTCGGCCTCCTCTTCATAGCTGCTGACCGTTTGCAGCATGGCGCCAATCAGTTCTTTTTCTTCCTCGGTAAGTTCCGGACGCCAGATATCAAACAGTAGGACCACCCGGTCCTGCTCTGAGTCATTCCAGGCTTCGTGCTCAATGCTGTCATCGAAGACGTAAGCACGACCCTCCTGCCACAGTTCTACCTGGTTGCCGCAGCGCAGGCCGCCGCAGTTCTCGGGGACAAGCAACGGCAAATGGCAAATCAGCCGGGTATTAATCAGACCGTGATGAGGTGGAATGCGGGTTTGCCCTGCCAGGCGGGAGTAAAGCGCATGGGGTGTGCTGCCGGGCACCTTGGGTAAAGGCATATCGTTGAGCAAGGCTACGGTTTTGGGACAGCTCGCAGCATGGGCTTCGTTGAGCAGGCCTTTCTCATAAAAAAAGTAAGCTCCCCAGTCCTCATTGTCGACATTGCTGGCATCATTGAACTGCACCACATCGGCGTCGCTGACCAGATAAGGTGAAAAATTTGCCGGCTGATTCAGCACCGCCATCATTTCTTCCCGCACGTCGGTGAAGGCGGCTTCCAGTTGTTCCATCCAGGGGAAAATGCCCTTCGGAAAAAATTGAACCTGAGGCAGCTCGGGATAATGAAAACGAGTGGGCTGCTGGTAATACACCTGGCGCTTGCCGAGCGCAATATCCAGGGCGCGATTGAATCTCGGGTGAGCACTGTGAGGCGAATAGCCTCGTGCTTTGAGCCCGTCGAGCAGATAGTCTTCGTAGTCGTCGGTGAACTCTGCCAGTTTGCTTTGGGCCCGCATCAGGCCCTGTTGTACATCATTGGGCAGTTGCTCCTGGGCTTCAGAAGCAATGCGCAGGGCGGCATCGTAAAACACCAGCGCCTTGCGCGTGCGGCCGTGACGACTCTGGTGATCGGCCCGATAAAGCAGCGCCCTGAGGTTGCGCGGTTCCACCGCCAGCGCCGCGTCAATGGCGTCCAGGGTGTTCTGGTCTTCGCCAAGATTGCCATAAGCAAAGGCCAGAGCCAGATGGGTTGAAGCGTCACTGGCACCCATTGCAATCGCTTGTTGCAGGGCATCGCGAGCGTGTTCAAATTTGCCGTCTCGCAGCCCCATCACGCCTTCGTTTACCAGCGCTTCTGCCTTTGCTGCAGCGTCGTTCATGCCGTGGGTTCCTTGCTGGTGAGACTGATTGAGAGGGCGTATTATACGTGATTTCCGATGGTTCCCGCGTGACAGAACAACAGACCAGCACTCACGACCTGCTGCTTGCAGCCCATGAAGAATATCGCCGCGGCGATATGATCTCAGCTGCCGCCGCATATGAGAAAGCACTGGCCAGTGAGCCCGGCAACCGCGATGCTCTGCAAAATCTGGTTGCGATCGCACTGCAGTCTCAGGACCTGCCCCTGGCGGCAAAATGGTTTGGACGGCTGGTGGCGGCAGTGCCTGATGAGCCTGCCCTGGTGGATAACTATGCAGGCCTGCTGATGCGTCTGGGACGAACCGACGAGGCGCGTGCCGCCTACCGCAAATTACTGGATGCTTATCCCCATTTTCATGATGCGCGGTACAACTTTGCGCGCCTGTTGCGACAGCTCGGCGACCTTGAACAGGCCATCTTCCAATACAAGGTTGCGCTGACTAACGGTATCAATCAGTCCGAACAGGTGTTCACGAATATCGGTGTGCTTTACGCTGAACTGCAGCAGGCTGATGAGGCCCGTGACGCCTACCAGCGCGCCCTGACGGTGAATGCGGACTATGGCCGGCTCTGTATAACCGTGCGCTTCTGGACCAGGAGTGCGGGGCCATGGAGGCTGCCGCCAGTGGTTTTGAGGCGGTATTGCAGCAGAATCCCGATTATTTTGATGCCCTGGCGCAGCTGGCGTATTGCAAGCGGGTTGAGGACAGCAAGGATCCTCTGTTGGACCGCATACGCGCTGCGCTTGCGATTGCAGATGCCAACTCGCGGGAACTGTTGCACTACGCGCTGGCCAAATCCCTGGAAGATAGCGGCAGCTACAGTGAAGCTTTTGCTGAGCTTCGCAGTGCCAATCAATTAGGTCGGCAGCGTCAGGGAGAGTACGGCGCCGAGAGCTTCGATGCGCTGGTCGATCAAGTCTGTAGTGAGCTATCCAATAGCCACAGCGTTGAGCCTGTTTCTGATCAACCTCTGATCTTTATCTGTGGCATGTTCCGCAGCGGTTCCACGCTGCTAGAGCAGATGTTAACTAGCCACCCGGACTTAACTGCCGGCGGGGAAAGTCGATTTTTCCAGCGTCGGGCTTCAGTGCCGGGATCTTTGGATCTGCCTGGGGAGTCACTCAGCGAGTTAGGACAGTCTTACCTGGAAGAGCTGGCGCGTTTCTCTGACGATGTCTCAGTAGTCACCAGTAAACGGCCTGACAACATCCTCCACGCGAGTCTATTACTGAAGATGTTTCCCCATGCGCGCTTCCTGATCACTGAACGCGAACTGAAAGACAACTGCCTGTCGGTTTATGCACAGCCCTTTGCCGATGGTCAGCGGTTTGACACAGATATGGATGACATCGCACATCAGTATCGAGGCATTTCGCGCCTGGCAGATACGCTGGTACAGAATTTCCCCAACCAGGTATTGCGGGTGAGCTACGAGGAGTTGGTGGAGAACCCTGAAGCGACGCTGAGGACAGCCCTCGACTTTCTCGGCCTGCCCTGGGACGACGCTGTGCTTCGTTTCCACGAACGTAACAACCCGGTGCGCACTGCCAGCCTGTGGCAGGTGCGCCAGCCTCTTTATCAGCAGTCAGTGGGTCGCTGGCAGCGCTTCGCTTCCGAACCCGAGTTCTCTTAAAACCAGTGGGGGTCAGAGTGCTTCGATCTTTCTCTGGGTCTGATATTGAGCCAATGCGCCGCTCACCGGAATGCCGGGCCACACTCTCCATGGCTCCCGCGGCATACATTACGTCCATGTAAATAAAAGGCCAACCCGAAGGTTGGCCTTTTAGGAAAACAATCACCCGGCGAACCGGGCGATGGGTTTGGCTTAGAAGCCGACGTTGAAGCCCAGGTACCAGTAGCGACCAACGTGATCATAGATACCGGGGAACACGTTACCGTTACCCTGGATCTCGGCGCCGGCGCCACCACCGGCAATCGGCGGTTCTTCATCAAAGATATTGTTCATACCAAGACGCAGCTGAGCCCAGTCGGTCACGTCCCAAACACCTGAAAGGTCAAAGTAGTCGACCTTGTCCAGATCCTGGCCGTTGCCGTTGCCGTCTTCAACGTCAGTGATGTGACGCCACAGGCCACTGATGGTCAGATTCCAGGGCGTGTTCCAGGTGGTGCGCAGGTTGTTGCGGAAATCCGGGGTCGGATAACCACAGGTTTCGCCTACACCCCAGACGCCGGCACAGTCCACCTTGGGAGCTCCTGCCAGTTCCTGAGTATCCCAGGTGGTGATGAGCGACATCACGTTGTTGAATTGCAGGCTGTGACCGCCGTTCAGATCCCAGTTCAGGTCTGCGATGATGTCCCAACCTTTTACACGCTCGATAGCCAGGTTGTCATTGAGTGCTACGACCTGGCCACTTGTGTCAACGTTGGAGCCAATCCACAGGTCACCAGCGTTACCACGGCGTACGTTGTCACACTGACCCAGGTTGCCGTCCAGACACTCGTTCAGGATAAATGAGGGGCTCAGGTTGTTGATGCCGTCTTCAATCTTGATGTCGAAGTAGTCAATAGACAGGTTGAAGCCATCGACCCAATCCTGGGTGATCACAACGCCAGCGGTGTAGGTATCAGCAGTTTCAGGTTCGAGGTCAGTGTTACCACCCTGCAGGAAGTTGTACTGACCAGCGGGAGAGTCCGGAACGCGTCCGTACTGGCCCGGGGTCACACCGCTGTTGGCGCAATCTGCCGCACTGCGCTCAGGTGTAGCCGTTGCACAGGGGTCAGATGTCATAGAGAACAGTGCCAGACCCTGGGGCAGGAACAGTTCACGTACGTTCGGGGCGCGCACTGCGCGCTGGTAGCTGGCGCGCAGCTTCCAGGTCTGGTTGATGGCCCAGGCACCGGCGATACCGTAGGTATCTGTGTCTACACCGGTGGAGTAGTCAGAGTAACGATAGGCCAGGTCGAGGCTCAGGTCCTCAGCCGCGCGCTTGCCTTGTACCAGCGGAATATTGGCTTCCAGGAAGAATTCCTTCACATCGTAGCCGCCAGTAACCGCTGAGGTGGCGCCACCCTGGCCGGCACCGTCACCGCTGGTGAAGCCGGTATCAGGATTGAAGTCCAGGTTTTCTTCACGATACTCGGCACCGAAGACCAGTTGGATGCCGGTTTCAGCAGATGGAATGACTGCACCGTACTCGCCCAGGTCAACAGAGGCATAGCCGGACAGAACCGTTTGGTCGGTGGTGCCGCGAGCAAACAGGGGCAGCGTCAGGTAGTCAATCATCTCCTGAGTCACAGCGCCGGTGGTGAAGATATCCCATGGCACACAGGTGGGGTCGGAACCGTCCACCACAGACTGACAAACAGCTTCGCCAGTTGTCGGATCTTCAACCGCGTTAAGTGCGCGGGTAATCTTGGTGATGGAGAGGTCGTTCATGTAGGTATTCTCCATGCTTACTTCGGAGTACATACCGTACACGTCATAGCTCCAGGCATCGTTGATGTCGCCCTTCACACCAAATGCCATGCGGAAGCTGGTGTGGCGCAGATCCTGCGCACGCGAACCACCTTCTACATTACGACGGCCCAGGTAGGCGGTCTGGATGTCATCTTCGGTCAGACCGAACTGGCCACACAACTGTTCAAACTGCTGGTCAGACAGCAAAGGGTTGCCGCATGGCAGGGTGTCGGTAATGAAGAACGCACCAGACGGCGCTATCTGTGCTACTGAGCGGTCGTCCATGAACATCAGTTCGGTGTAGACAGTCGCCGCGTCGGCTACGTCATAGTGCGCGAAGGCACCAAAGGTGTAGCGTTCGTCCGGACGCTGGAAGAAGTTTTCCGGGCCGTAGTTATAAAGGGTATCGCCACGGGGCACGAAATCAGTGCCATCAACTTTAAAGTCAAAGCCGTCACCGACACCAAAGTCGGTTACACGGCCTTCGGGAATCGTGCCAGACCCACCACATTCATCAGAGGTGTCGTTCAACGCACAGCCAGAGTAGTCGCGCTCGCTCTGCTTGAGTGCCTTAACGTCGCGATAAGTAGCATAGGCAGTAACGTTACCTCTGCCGTTATCGAAGTTGCCACCGATGATGAAGCTGAGGTCACTGATCTCACCGTCGGTCTTGCTGCCATTGGGCACGTCGAAGCCCTTCTCGGCAATAATGCTTTGCATAAAGCCGTTGTTGTTGTCGTGCTGATAGCCGCTGTACTGGTAGTCCAGCTTCACGCCTTCAAAGTCGTCAACCATCAGGAAGTTAACAACACCTGCTACCGCGTCAGCGCCATAGACTGCCGCTGCACCGCCGGTCAGTACTTCAACACTGCGCACCAGTGCGCCGGGCACCTGGTTAATGTCGGCACCCGCGCCATCAGCCAGAGGTGAGCCCACTGGCATGCGGCGACCGTTCATCAGTACCAGTGTGCGCTCGTCACCCAGGTTTCGCAGGTTAACGGTTGCAGTACCGGTTGCGCCGTTGGACTGGCCGCTGATCTGAAGGCCTGACCAGACTTGCGGCAATGTGCGCAGCATGTCTTCGACACGTACCGAGCCCTGGTAGAGCAATTCATCGGCGTCGACCTGGACAACCGGGCTGGAGCTGACAAGATTGGTTTTTTGTATGCGGGAGCCGGTGACGACTACTTCTTCAAGTGTTGCAGTCTCCTCCTGGGCCCAGGCTTGCGGTAGCCCCGCAGTCGCCGTCAGGCCGAGGGCAGTGCTCACCGCCATCGACAGATGGGTTTTCTTTAACATGTTGATTCCCATGTAATTTTTAATTTAATTATGAGCGGCAAAATAGTGCTGCCATATCACAAGATTAAACGAACAGAGGGCTAGATGCCTCAAGCAATCAGACGCTAATTTGTAAAATATTCACAATAGCGGGATAGAAACATGCAGCTTGTTGTCGAGTGGTTGCAAGTGAGTACTTACTTTACACGGGAAACTTGAACGCTCTTGCCGTTGGCCAACAGAGTCATCTTGTAGTTGCCCATAAAGTTCTTGCTTATGCGCACCCGCAGATCCTCGCCGTCATGGGTATAACGGCCGTCACGGCGCTGACGCCAGATCTGGCCGTTCTCCAACTTGAAAACTGTATCGCCACGCCATCCATTGAACGGTGTCTGTAGCACGGAATCGACAGTAATGGTTTGCTCCACTTCCTGCACGGCCTCATTGGTGTCGGCCAGCTCCTGGGCCTCGCCGGCGGTGTAACGTAGCAGCCATGCATCCAGCGCCTTGCGCTCATCCTTACTGAGCTTGTGCAGACCAGTAGCCTGAAAATCTCTGTCGCTCATCAGCGCTTCGATGCCGGGAAAGCGCTCATCCGCCCAGCTCCCGGTGACAACCAGTACCAGGGCGACCAACAGGGCCCGCAAGCAATTAACCATGTCGTACTCTCCGATTAGATGCGCTGACTCAGTTTGGTATACCAGTAGCGCCCCCGCAGATTGTGGGTGCGCCCATCAATATTGTCATTAAAGGCCGAGGCGGCGAAAGGTGGCTCCTCGTCGAGCAGGTTATCTACCCCGAGAGACCAGCGTAGGCCTTTCAGCACCTTAAACATGTAACTGAACTGGAGGTCGTGTACTACCCAGTTGTCGATTCTTCGCGTGCGCAGGCTGTTGGGAATCCGTTCATCCATACCGCTGACAAAGTGCAGGTCGTAGTTGCCCCGCCAGCGATGGCGCGCCCACTGGATGCCGAGGTTGCCTTTCCAACGCGGCAGCCCGCCGACGCCTTCAGAGGCCGGGTCAACAAAACTCCCCGCCAGGTTTTCTGTGGGGGCGCTGTCGTCCAACTGCAGGGTGTATTCGCTGATGTGCGAAGCGCCAAAGCCGATAGTGAACTGGCCCCAGTCGCGGGTCGGCATCACGTAACCGGCATGCAGATCCATGCCCTGCACACGCCGTTCACCGATGTTGAGAAACGTCGCTTCAATCCGTTGCAGGTCGCCATTTTCATTGCGTTGTACGCGGTCGGCGAAGCGACCGAAAGCGGCGTTCTGGTTGAGGATGAACTGGGCGCTGGAGTCCACCACTTGCGACGTCTCGATATCGTAGAAATCGAGACTGGCGTGAAAGCCCTCCATGGATTGCGGGGTCAGTACCAGACCCAGTGTGTAACCCCTGGATTTCTCAGGTCTCAGCTCAGGGTTGCCCCCCGACACCGTTAGAAACTGGTTGCGGGTCGGGTCTGCTGCCTGTTCGCAACCTGGTAGTAGCGCCGCCCCTGCCGTCAGTGCACAGGGGTCGGTCAAAAAGGCCTGAATTTCGCTGCGGCCCTGGTACAGCTCGTTTAGCGTTGGTGCACGGAAACCCTGGCTGTGGGTGGCGCGAACCATAAGGCTGTCGCTGATCTGCCAGCGCAGGCCGTACTTGGGATTGGTGATGTCACCAAAGTCGCTGTACTTGGAGTAACGCAGTGCAATTTCAAAGTCCAGCTGAGCACCTTCATCGCAGGAGTGCCACAAAGGCGCAATGCTCTCAAAATAGGCCTCAAACACATCGCGTCCGCCATGAGTCGGCTGAAAGTTGTTGCCGCCAATCACCGCACCGGTACTTAGCTGCGTATCGGGCTTCTTACTGGTGGACTCATCCCGGTACTCGAGGCCCATGGCAAAGTCGACAATCCCATAAGGCAAGCTGAAGAGGTTGCGAGCAGCAGTAAAGCTGTAGCTGGAGAGTTTGGTCTCGCCAGTGACCTTGGTGGTAATTTCCAGATAGTCCAGTTGTTCCTGGTCGATAGAGCCGGGTGGACCAAACAGGTTGATCGGTACACAGCCGTCAATCGCCTGACCCTGGCAATTCTCAGCTGGCCCGAGTCCACGGGCCAGATTGTCGGCGTTGATGGCGCCGCGAAATACCTCTCGCGCTTTGTTGCGACTCCAACTGTGGCTCAGCTCCCAGTCCCAGCCGCCGTGCAGACCCTGTAATACCAGTGCAATGCGCTCGACTTCAGAATTATTATCCTGGCGCCGGGGCTCCAGTTCCGACAGGCGCCGCCGCACGTCGTTGAGCTCGGTATCAAATGGGTTGTAGATATTGTCTTCGGCGATGTTCAGGGGCTGATTCTCAAAAGCAGTGAACACCGGGGTCGGTGAAAAGTTGGCCCGCGACTTAGTTTCTGAGTAGCTCAGCTCCAGCGCGCCGGTAATCTGCTCGCTGAAGTCGTAGCTGGCATGGGCGTAGAGAAAGTCGCGTTGGGAGGGCACCAGTGAGCTTTTGTAATCAGGAAAGTTATAAAGATCGTTGTTTCCAACCGGGCGGTATTCACCGGTGAGTGCATCGCGTATTACCGTTTCCCCACTGGGCAGTGTGACTCGTGCATCGGGGGTGGCGCTGGAGCGCAGGTCGGCGCCGTCGCGGGAGCGGCCGTCGGCGCTTGCCGAGATATCCCGATCGCGGGCGTGAATTTCGCTCTGGTCAAAGTGGGAAGCAGAGACAAACAGGGAGCCATGGCGAAAGCCTGTGCCGTATTGAATGGTGGTGGTGTTGGTGCGCCCGTCCCCCTGCTCTGCAGTGCCACTGAAGTGCTCTAGTAACAGGCCGTAAAAGTCGCGCTTCATGATGATATTGATGACCCCAGCGATGGCGTCGGACCCGTAAATTGCAGAAGCACCGTCCTTTAGCACTTCGATGCGCTCAACTGAGGCCGGCGCGATGGTATTGAGATCGATAGACTCCCCCGCCAGCCCGTCATTGGCAACGCGTTTGCCGTTAATCAGCACCAGAGTATTGGATGCCGGTAACCCGCGCAGGGTCACTGTGGCTGTGCCGTCACCGCCATTGGCGATGGACGTGCTGAGTGAGTTGCCAGACACGGCAGGTAGGCGCCGCAAAATTTCTCCGATGGTCTGGGCGCCGCTGAGCTCAATGTCGGGAGCGGTGATCATGTCCACGGGGGCACTGCCTTGCAAATGATTGCGGCGGATGCGTGAGCCGGTAACCTGGCTGCCGTAGACGTAGAGTTCTTCCAGGCCTGGAATATACAGGGGATTGCGCAGCATCAGCTGCTCTGCCTCAGGGCAGCTGTTGGTGAGTTCGCAGCGCGCGTCGTAGATGGCGATAATGCGCCCGTCCACCATACGCCAGGCCAGCTCGGTATCTGTAAGCAGCTGCTTCAACCCCGCCTCGGCACTCATATTGCCGCGCAGTTCCTGCGCCGGCAGCCCGCGGGCCAGGCGGTCCGGGAAGACGATAGCGAGTCCGCTTTGATGGCTGAATTGAATCAGAGCCTGGGACAGGTCCTGGTTATTGAAAATGTCGAAACGGTAGTTGGGCTCAGCCCAGGTCCTGTTTGACAGACCAAATTGCAGCGCGCCAAAACAGCAGGCTAACAGTAAAAACCAGGTTGGCGGTTTGCGCTTGCTCATAGCTCCCAGAGATTGGAGTCGCACTTGCTGGAGAGGCAGGCCTTGCGGGCTCTCGCCGGGTTCCGGGGAGGCGGCGGACCCTCAGGGATTTATAGCTTATAGGGTGGCCTTGATCAACAGCACGCTATCATCCTCGAGGGTAATCGCCTCGATACCCACGCTGTGCTTGAGTGCCTTCAGGATGGTATCCGGGTCTTGCAGCTGAAACACCCCCGATACTCGGGTCTGCGCCAGTGCCGGCTCGGCAATCAGGATTTTGCGATCGTGATAACGGCCGATTTCCTGCACCAGTTTGCCAAGCGGCATGGCATCGGCAATGATCCTACCGTCGCGCCAGGCGGTTGAAACGCTGCTGTCTGCAGTAGCTGCAGTTGCCAGGCCACTGGCATCAGTAGCGATTGCCTGGTTGGCATAGAGTAGCTCGCTGGCGGCGGCGCGGTGTCCCGGGTTGCCGATTTCAGAGACCCGAACCACCCCTTCGGTGACGGTGATGTCACTGCGATCACCCTCCAGGCGGATATTGAAAGCGGTACCCAGTACCTGTACCTGAGCGTGGCCTGCATCGACTACAAAGGGCCTCTGTGAGGCATCTTTTTGCACTTCAAAGAAGACCTCACCGCGACGCAGCATCACGTAGCGTCGATCCTTATTCATCTGCACCTGAATCAGGGTATCGGTGTTGAGTGTCAGCACGCTGCCGTCATTGAGAGTCAGGCTGCTGGTTTCACCACGTGCAGTCTGGAAACTGTCTATACCGGTGGCTTGCTCGCCCAAGGGAGCTATGAAGATTGCCAGCAGTAACGTGGCGGCAGTAGCCAGCCCAAGGCCCAGCCACTGACGGCGGGCGGGTTGGTGGGGGCTGTCTTCTGGCTCATCTGCCACTTCGACCGATTCGGAATGGGGCATAAACTCGAGCACTGCCAGGTCGTCCCAGAGATCCAGCATGCTGTCCATGGCTTGTTCATGTGCGGGGCTGGCCGACAGCCACAGGGCAAAGTCCTGCAAGTCTGTTTCACTGCAGTCATCCGCGCGCAGGCGAGCAACCCAATGTGCCGCGCGTTCGTGCATGGGTTCCTCTAATTTGGCCAATCCCTGCGTGGTTTTGGCGCCGTTGTTACCTAACTTGGACACTTCTTTCCCCAATCTCTCTTAATACTAGACGAATCTGGAAAGGAATCCCTCATTCCTTGTTTTGGCCCTCCTGGGCCTCGTAGTAGCGAGCCAATGCGGTGCGGCAGTGTTTCAGGGCCTGCAGGATGTATTTCTCTACGCTCGATACCGATACCCCCAGCTCCTGGGCGATGGCCGCGTAGGGCATGCCCGCGTTGCGGTGCAGCAGGAAGGCCTGCTGGCACTTGTCAGGCAGTTCCGCAATGGCTGCATAAATGTGGTCCAGCTTTTCCCGTGCCCCCAGGATCTGTTCTGGCGATAGCGCTTCGCCGTTTATATCGGTGGGTTCCTCCGGCGTCGACTGCTGCTGCTCGTTGTTTAGAAATTTCTGGTGCAGGGCGCGACGGCGCAGCTGGTCGATGGCCAGGTTGGACGCCACCTGGAACAGGAAGGCGCGGGGGTTATCCAGCTTCTCCGGTTCGCCGAGTCGGTGAATGCGTAGGAAGGCCTCCTGGGCGACGTCGGCTGCATCAGCGGCGTTATCGAGTTTGCGAGCCAGGAAGCGCTCGAGGGATTGCCGATGCTCTTCCGAGAGGCGGCTGACAAAAAGGGTTTTGTCGCGAGCGGCTTTTGAACTCATTGCCTGCTCAATACAGATGGCAGGCAATCATGCGCTGTTCGTCAATAAACTTCGGTACGGGGGCCTTGTCACGACAGGCCTGGCTGGCTTCAGGGCAGCGATCGGCAAAGCGGCAACCCGGGCCCGGATTGATGGGCGAGGGGATCTCTCCCTGTGGCGGATTGTGAGCGCGCTGCTTTTCCTGGCGCGGGTCTGCCTGTGGGTTGGAGGCAATCAGCATCTGGGTGTAAGGGTGTTTGGGCTGAAAGTAGACCTCCTCCGAGGGACCTTCTTCGACCACTGAGCCCAGGTACATGACAGCCATTCGGTCACAGAGGTAGCGCACCATCGACAGGTCGTGAGCGATGAACAACAGTGTCAGGCCGAGGCTTTCTTTCAAATCCTGCAGCAG
Organism: Halieaceae bacterium; assembly: GCA_963921335.3. Lineage (GTDB taxonomy): Bacteria > Pseudomonadota > Gammaproteobacteria > Pseudomonadales > Halieaceae > CAWUFC02. The sequence continues at coordinate 614,760 of CAWUFC020000001.1, forward strand.
ATTGATCACCTGAGCCTGCACCGATACATCCAGAGCCGAGATGGGCTCGTCACAGATGACAAAGCGCGGCTTAACAATCAGTGCCCGGGCAATGCCGATGCGCTGGCGCTGGCCGCCGGAAAACTCATGGGGATAGCGCGACATGTGTTCGGCCTTCAGGCCCACCTGTTCCAGCCACTGGGCCACCAGCTGGCGATAGTCGCTGGAGCCTCCACCCTCCTGCAGGCGTAGGGGTTCAGAGATAATCTCGTGAATCGTCATGCGTGGATTCAGCGATGTGTACGGGTCCTGGAAAATCATTTGGATATTGGTGGAAAAACGGCGGAAGTCTTCTTTGCTGTAGACCTCCGGCAGTGCCTTGCCCCGAAACAGGATGTCGCCGCTGGTTTTTTGTTGCAGGCCAGCGAGCGTCTTGCCCAGGGTAGATTTACCGCAGCCGCTTTCGCCTACAAGGCCCAGAATCTCGTTCTCTTCCAGATTCAGGGAGACGCCATCAACCGCATGTACCACGCGGCCCTGGCCGATGTTGAAATGGGTTTTTAGATTGCGAACTTCGAGCAACATGCCTACTGCTCCTGAGCCTGCTGACTGCGCACCGGCAGCCAGCAGCGACTGCTGTGATTGTCGCCGGCAGAGGTCAGTGGTGCGGCCTGGCGCGCACAGATCTGCATGGCATGTGGACAGCGCGGGTGATAAGCGCAGCCCCGCGGCGGCGCAAATAGATCCGGCGGGCTGCCCGGAATCGCCTCCAAGCGCTCATTAGCGGTGCCGTGCATATCCGGCATGGCCTGCTTGAGGCCCTCGGTGTAAGGGTGTGTTGAGTGATAAAAAATGTCGTCAACCGAGCCCTGCTCGACAATTTCGCCGCCATACATGACCGCTACACGATCCGCCATTCGGGCGACGACACCAAGGTCGTGGGTAATCAGCACGATCGACATATTGTCTTCCCGCTGAATTTCTTTCATGAGCTCCAGTACCTGGTCCTGGATAGTCACGTCCAGGGCGGTGGTGGGCTCGTCGGCAATCAGCAGTTTCGGCTTGCAGGCCAGGCTCATGGCAATCATAACCCGCTGTAACATGCCGCCGGAAAACTCAAACGGGTATTGGCGAACCCGTTGCTGTGCTTCAGGGATACGGGTGCGGTCGAGCAAACGCGCGGCCTCTTTCAGTGCGCCCTGCTGGCTCATGCCTCGATGCACCCTCAGGGTCTCGGCAATCTGGTCGCCGATTTTCATGGTCGGGTTGAGAGAGGTCATCGGGTCCTGAAAAATCATGGCGATGTCGGCGCCGCGCACCTGATTCAGCTCTGCCTGGCTGAGGTGCAGCAGTTCCTTGCCCAGCAGCCTGGCAGAACCGGAAACAATGCGCCCAGGAGGCATAGGAATCAGGCCCATCACCGCCTGCACAGTGACGGACTTGCCAGAGCCCGACTCGCCCACCACGGCCAGCGTTTGGCCCTCATCCACTGCATAGGACACGCCGCGAACGGCCTGTACCTTGCCGCCATAGGTGGAAAACTCCACCACCAGGTTATCGACGCTGAGAACGGGCGTACTCATTGCTCACCTCGCAGCCGCGAATCCATGGCATCGCGCAGGCCGTCCCCAAGCAGGTTAAAGGCCAGCACTGTGACGCTAATGAACAGGGCCGGGAAAATCAGTTCATGGGGGTGGGACAGCATGGTTCGAATACCATCGTTACACATAGAGCCCCATGAGGGTGTGGGCGGTACAACGCCCATACCGATGAAAGACAGGAAAGCCTCGATAAAGATGGCTGTGGGAATCGCGAAGGTCAGTGAGACCAGCAGCACGCCCATCAGATTGGGCAGCATATGCCTCATCACCAGGTAACTGGCGGAAGCGCCCATCATTCGCGCCGCGGAAATATATGACTCTTCCCGCAATTGCAGCACCTGCCCCCGCACCAGTCGCGCGGTAGCGGGCCAACTCAATAGCACCAGGGCGACCAACATCGGCATAACCCCGCTCTCGCCCGGGCCGAGGCCAAAAGCGATCTTGAATAAAATCATGAACAGCAGGAAGGGCAGGGCAATCACGAAATCGGCGAAGCGCATCAATACCTCGTCGGTGCGTCCGCCCATGTAGCCGGACAAGCCGCCATAAATCAGCCCTATAGCCACATAGATAAGCGGCGCGACAATGCCAATAAATAATGACGTACGGGCGCCCCACATTAGCCGCGCCAACATATCCCGGCCCAGGTAATCGGTTCCCAGTGGGTGCATCTCCAGGCGCACGCTGTCGCCCACCGTGAGCTCACCGTCGCCGAGCTCGCGCTCACGGGCATCGCTGATGCGAATGGCCTGCTCGACACTGACTTCCAGGGTTTGGTACTCGCCGGTTGTTCCATCATCGAACAATGGCTGGACGCTGTAGTAATAGCTGATGGTTTCGAGGCCCAGTCTATCCAGGTAAGACAGGCTCTGGGCGGGTACCCTTACCAGGGGCAGCCCCAGGTCGCGATCACCGCTGGGAAACAGCTCGTGGCGGTACAGCTGGTAGGCGCGGGCACCGGGCACGGGGTCCCAGGCAATGTTCACACCCTCTGAATGGGGTGTGCCAAGAACCCGCAGGCCGGTGCCTGTCGCAGCGCCGGGTTCCGCCAGGCTCAGCAGCGCTACGTTTTCTTCATCGGCGATAACCAGTGCCGGCAGTCCCAGATTGGGCCCCTGTGAAATCTGTTCCAGGTCCTGAGTGGCGGGGTCGACTGGCCAAAGCACGGGGCCGACCAGCGTAAACAGCAGCAGGCCAACCACGATATACAGCGAGGCAAGAGCGCGGGTATTGCTGCGTACCCTGCGCCACACGTCTTGCCAGTAAGACAGGGAGGGCCGATCGATGGCCTCCCGCTCTGAGGCGGCGCTCAGGGGTTCAAAATCGTCAGCTTGCGGATTGAGGATCTGCTGCATCACTGCACCGCCTTGTCGACTTGGATGCGCGGATCAATGAACCCGTACAGAATGTCCACCGCGATAACCATCAGCACCAGGAATGCCCCATAGAACACGGTTGTACCCATGATCACGGTGTAATCCAGTTGCTGAACGGCCTGCACGAAGTATCTGCCCAGGCCGGGAATAGCGAAAACCAACTCAACCACAAATCCGCCAGTGGTGATGGCGGCGATCGATGGGCCCAGCACAGTCACGACGGGCAGGATGGCATTGCGAAGCTGGTGCTTGAAGAAGATGCGGCCCGGCGTGAGGCCTTTGGCGCGGGCGGTGCGGATATAGTCCATATCTGCCACTTCCAACATGGACGAGCGCATCAGGCGAGTCAGGTACGCCATCGTGCCCAGGCCCAACACCAGGGCAGGCACCAGCATGTGCGAGAAAGTGCCCCAGCCGGCCACGGGCAGCAGGGACACTCCCAGCAGGTTATTCAGTTGCAAGATGGCGAGCTGACCCAGGGCTGCAAACACGAAACTGGGAACCGATACGCAGATGATCACCATAAACATGATGAGAATATCTGGCAGTTTATTGCGGTACAGCGCGGTCAATGCCCCCCAGGCGATGCCGCCAATCGCGGCAAACAGCAAGGCCAGCACCCCGAGTGTGGCAGATACCGGGAAGTGCTCTGCGATGATGTCATTGACGCGGCGGTTTTGCTGGGTAAATGAGATCCCGAAGTCGCCCTGCAACATATTGCGCAGGTAGATCACATACTGCACCGGCAGGGGCTTATCGAGGCCATAGGCTTTCTCCAGGTTGGCGCGCACTTCCGGCGTGACCGCTTTGTCGTTCATCAGCGGATCGCCCGGCACCATATGCATGCCAATAAAGGTTGCCGTGGCTATAAACCAGATGGTGATGATCCCCGACAGCAGGCGCTTGGCGATATAGGTTCCCATTACCGGCGCTCCAGGATCCTGGCGTAGTTGTAATTAGGATCGCCACCGACGCGGGTGCGTCGCACCCCTTCAATTTCGGTGCTCTGTACGTAGATATAGCCGCGCTCATACTGGGGCAGGATCACCACGTCGTCGAATATGACCTGCTGCAGCTCGCCAAACAGCCGATTGCGCAGGGCGCGATCATTGGTGGACTGGGCCCGGGTGACCAGGTCGTCATACTCAGCGCTGGCATAGCGCCCACGGTTATTGAGGTTCCAGGAGGCGAACAAATCGGCAAAGGTCATGGCGTCGTTGTAGTCGGGACCCCAGCCAGCGGCCACCAGATCAAAGGAGCCAGCCGTCATTTTGGCCAGGCGCTGTTTGAAGGTTTGCCGGTCAAGTCGTATATCCAGCCCCAGCTTACTGCGCATGACATCCTGGAAATACTCCGCCTGCTTGACCGAGCCCGGCGTGTCGCTCAATAGCAGTGACAGGGGCGGGATCTCTTCCAATCCCAGTTCACGCTTGGCTGCCTCGAGGTAGGCTCTTGCTTTCTCGTCGTTCAACTCGGGCATGATGGGTGGGTATTCTTCTGCCAGGCTGCGCCCGTCGGTGCCCTGCAGCCAGTCGGGGAACAGGGTATAGGCGGGCAGGTTGCCGGCCAGTCCAATGACCTTGTAGGTCAGCTCGCCGGCATCAAACACCGATTGCATGGCCCTGCGCAGGTTCACATTGCGGGTGGGGCGGTCGTCACGGTGATTAAACTCGATAAAGAAAGTGGAGCCATCGCGAAACGAGCGCAGATTCTGACGCTTGCGCAGCGCCATTTTTGTGGCCGAAGAGTCCAGCCCGGTAGCCATGGCGATGCGATTGTCCATGTACAGGTTGAAGCGGGCGTTTGGATCCTCGGTCATGTAGGGGACATTAATTGCGTCCAGGTTTATTGCTTCGCGGTTCCAGTAATGGGGGTTTTTCTCCCAGCGCATGGAGGCCCCGTGCACCCAGTCGGTCATGATGAACGGGCCATTGGAGAGGAGCTTATCCGGGTCAGCAGCATAGCGCTGCCCGTGCTGCCTGAAGAAGTCCTCACGCACCGGGCGGAAGCTGATAAATGTGACCAGCTCCAGAAAATAGGCAACTGGTTTGACCAGGTGAGCAACCAGTGTGTGATCGTCAATGGCCTCGACGCCCAGGCTCTCGGGGGGCATCTCACCTTTGGTGATGGCCTCGCCGTTCGGAAACGCGCGCATCAGGAAGGCGTATTCGGCAGCATTGGCCGGGTTGGCCACTTGCTGCCAGGCAAAGACAAAATCGTGGGCGGTGACGGGCTTGCCGTCAGACCAGCGGGCATCCTTGCGTAACCAGAAGGTGGCTCGCTCCTGGGTCAGCTCCCAGCGCTCCGCCACGCCTCCGATCAGTTGGTTATCGACGTTGTAGGTCATCAGGCCTTCGCTGATATGGTCGAGCACAATAAAACTGACCTGATCGGTGGCTTTGATGCTGTTCAGCCACTGCGGCTCCTGGGTCATGACGATGGCAATTTCATTGCGTTCGTGGTCAATGCCCGGGGGAGCGGCACGCACTGGCAGGGAGGCCAGCGCAAGCCCCAGCAACAGACTGGTCAGCAGCAGTATGCGGTTGGTCATGACTTCAGAATAGCACGCGGGTGCGCAGGGTTCCCTCAATCGCAGCGAGTTTGCTCAGCGCAAGTTCGCTGTATTCCGCATCGATGTCAATCACCACGTAGCCGATCTGGTCGTTGGTCTGAAGATACTGGGCGCTGATATTAATGTTGTTATTGGAAAAGACCTGGTTGATCGCCGACATCACTCCCGGCACGTTACGATGCAGGTGCAACAAGCGGTGACTCTCCGGATGTTCGGGCAGGGCCACTTCCGGGAAGTTGACCGCCGAAGTCGTCGTCCCGTTGTCGCTGTAGCGTGCCAGCTTTTCCGCGACCTCCATACCGATATTCTCCTGGGCCTCTATCGTGCTGCCGCCAATATGGGGGGTCAGGAAGGTATTGCGCTGGCCGCGCAGGGGCGAGATGAACTCGTCGTTGTTGGAGCGCGGTTCCACCGGGAAGACATCGATGCCGGCACCGGAGAGATGGCCGCTTGCCAGTGAATCTGCCAGCGCTTCAATGTCCACCACAGTGCCTCGGGAGGCGTTGATCAGCACCGCGCCTTCCTTTATCTGCGCCAGTTCCTGGGCTCCCAACATTTTCATGGTCGCCTTGTTTTCGGGTACGTGCAGGCTGACCACGTCAGACTGGCCTAATAGAGCCTGCAGGCTGGGAATCTGTCGGGCGTTGCCCAAGGGCAACTTGTTCATTACGTCGTAAAAGCTCACCTGCATACCCAGTGCTTCTGCCAGCACGCCCAGCTGCATGCCAATGTTGCCGTAGCCGATAATACCCAGCTGCTTGCCACGTATTTCGTAGGAATTGGCGGCAGATTTTTGCCATTCGCCCCGATGGGCGGCGCCGCTTTTCTCGGCGACTCCGCGCAGCAGCAGAATCGCCTCGGCGATCACCAGTTCTGCCACGCTGCGGGTATTTGAAAAAGGCGCATTGAAAACCGCGATGCCTCGCTGGGTGGCTGCATCCAGGTCGACCTGGTTGGTGCCAATACAGAAACAACCGACAGCCACCAGCTTTTCTGCGTTTGCCAGCACCTCGTTGGTTAGCTGTGTGCGCGATCGAATCCCCACAAAATGGGCATCGGCGATGGATGCCATGAGGGCATCTTCCGGCAGAGCCTTGGGGTGGGTTTCGATATTGGAGTAACCCAGCCGACGCAGGGTCTCTTCCGCGGAGGGGTGGATGCCCTCAAGCAATAGAAATTTGATCTTTGCCTTGTCGAGAGATGTCTGGCTCATAACGCTTATAAAATGGGGATATGGATGATTCGAGGGGCGCGTATGGTAGCATACGCGCCCCTCGCGACAGCCGCGGATTAACTGACATTTTCACGGAGAAAACCACAGTGTTGGAGCCTGCTTTGCTCGAACAGCTAGAGGCCATAGTCGGTCCCGATCGGGTGCTGACCGATGCAGATTCGGCGCGGGCCTATGGCGCCGACTGGACCCGCTTTGCAACCCCGGCGCCCGGTGCTGTGGTATTACCAGGGAGCGTTGAGGAAGTTCAGACTCTTGTAAAACTCGCCAACGAGCAGCGGCTTGCCATCGTTCCCTCTGGCGGCCGCACCGGCCTCAGCGGCGGCGCCGTAGCCGCTCGCGGAGAACTGGTGCTGGCACTGGACCGGCTTAACCAGATCGGTGAATTCTCGCCCGTGGACCGCAGCGTGGTCTGCGGTGCTGGCGTGATTACACAGCAGTTGCAGGATTTTGCGGAGGAGCAGGGGCTATTTTACCCGGTTGATTTTGCCTCGAGTGGCTCTAGTCAGATTGGTGGCAATGTGGCTACCAACGCCGGCGGGATCAAGGTGATTCGTTACGGCATGACGCGCGACTGGGTTGCGGGGCTCAAGGTGGTGACTGGGGCCGGGGAGTTACTGGAGCTTAATGCCGGCCTGATTAAGAACAACGCCGGTTACGACCTGCGCCATTTGTTCATAGGCTCAGAAGGTACTCTGGGTATTATCGTCGAGGTGACCATTCGTCTTATGCAGCCTCCGGCTCCACTGTCCGTGATGGTTCTGGGGGTTCCGGATATGCCCTCAATCATGGACGTGCTCGCCAGTTACCAGTCTTCTATGGACCTCACTGCCTTTGAATTCTTTTCGGAGCAGGCTCTGCAGAAAGTGGTGGCCCACCAGGACCTGCAGCGCCCCTTTGCTGAAGCCACGCCATACTATGCCTTGCTGGAGTTTGAAAACCGTTCCGGTGAAGAGCTGGATCAGGCCATGGTTCTGTTTGAACAGGCCGTCGAGAAGGGCTGGGTGCTGGATGGCGTGATCGGCCAGAGTCAAGCCCAGGCCAGGTCGCTTTGGCGCCTGCGCGAAGATATCTCGGAGACGATCGCCCGCTGGACGCCTTACAAGAATGACTTGTCGGTGCTGGTGTCAAAGGTGCCCGGATTTCTGAATGAGGTGGAGGCCCTGGTCAATGGCGCCTATCCCGAGTTTGAAATCATCTGGTATGGACACATTGGCGATGGCAACGTGCATTTGAACATCCTCAAGCCTGACGAGCTGTCCCAGGATGATTTCCAGGCCCGCTGCGGAGAGGTCAGTAAAGGCGTGTTTGAGATCGTGCAGAGCTATCGCGGTAGCGTGTCGGCCGAGCACGGAGTGGGCCTGCTGAAAAAAGACTACCTGGTATACTCGCGTGATCCTGCCGAAATCGCCTTGATGCGTCAGCTACGCCAGGTGCTCGACCCTGCCGGAATCATGAATCCCGGCAAAATCTTTGACTGAACCTAGTCAGCTGCGCGCAGACTCTGTATGCCATCGGGTGTACCCAACAGCAGCAGGTCAGCTGGACGCTGGGCAAACAGGCCGTTGGTAACAACACCCACAATCGCATTAATAGCGGCTTCTGTCGCCACCGGGTCTGCAATCGGGAAATTGTAGACATCGAGAATCACATTGCCGTTGTCGGTGACAACGCCTTCGCGATAAACCGGGTCGCCACCCAGTTTGACCAGTTCTCGGGCGACATGGCTGCGTGCCATAGGGATGACCTCCACCGGCAAAGGGAAGGCGCCGAGCTGGTCCACCAGTTTTGAACTGTCGCAAATACACACAAACTCATCTGCCACCGCCGCCACAATTTTCTCGCGGGTCAGGGCGGCGCCACCGCCTTTGATCAGCTCAAGTTGCGGGTTGCTTTCATCGGCACCATCCACGTATACGTCCACACCATTGACGGTGTTCAGCTCATAAACCGGAATGCCATGTCCTCGCAGCCGCTCAGCAGATGCCTCAGAGCTGGCGACAGTGGCGTTGATTTCGGCACTGATCTCTCCTAGCAAATCGATAAAGCAATTGGCGGTGGAGCCGGTGCCAATGCCGATTACTGAGTCCTTGTCCAGTTTGGGGCGGACATAATTGAGAGCGGCCTGGGCCACGGCCTGTTTGAGTTGGTCCTGATTCACGCAACATCCTCTTTGGAAGTTGCTGCATTATAGGCACTGCAGGTGCCGCGCCGGTAGCGGCAGACTGGAAATTCTCGCTGGCTCCAGTACCATTGCCCGTCCTTTTCAGCTCATGTGGGTAGCGCCCATGCCGCAGACGTACATCAAGAAGATCCTGGATGCCAGGGTCTACGACATCGCCAGGGAAACGCCGATCGATCACGCTCGGCAGATTTCTGCACGTCTGAACAACCGGGTGTTGCTGAAACGCGAGGACCAGCAACCGGTCTTTTCTTTCAAGCTGCGCGGTGCCTATAACAAGATGCACCATCTCAGCGACGAGCAGCGGGCCCGTGGTGTCATCTGTGCCTCGGCGGGAAACCACGCCCAGGGCGTAGCCATGGCCGCCCAGCATCTGGGCGTGAAGGCCACCATTGTGATGCCCCGCACCACCCCCCAGATCAAGGTCGACGGCGTGCGTTCACGTGGTGGCAAAGTGGTGTTGGTCGGAGATACCTTCGATGAGGCGTTTGCACATTCGCAAAAGCTGGTAGACGAGCAGGGCCTGATCTATGTGCATCCCTATGATGACCCCCTGGTGATTGCCGGACAGGGCACCATCGGCATGGAGATCGTACGCCAGCATACCGACCCTCTGCACGCGGTGTTTGTGCCGGTGGGTGGCGGTGGCCTGCTGGCCGGTGTGGCCGCCTACATGAAGTATGTGCGCCCGGATGTGAAAATCATTGCCGTTGAGCCAGAGGATGCCGCCTGCCTGGCAGCGGCCATGAAGGCCGGACGCCGGGTGACTTTGTCCGAGGTTGGCATTTTTGCCGATGGTGTCGCCGTGGCCCAGATCGGCAAGGAGCCTTTTCGCGTGGTTCGCGACCTGGTGGACGAGGTGATCACAGCCAATACCGACGAGATCTGTGCGGCGATCAAGGATGTTTTTGAGGATACGCGCTCCATTGCTGAGCCGGCCGGTGCCCTGGCCCTTGCGGGCCTGAAAAAGTATGCCGCAGAAAAGCAGTTGAAAGATGAAACTCTGCTGGCCATTGCCAGTGGCGCCAACACCAACTTTGACCGACTTCGCTATATTTCCGAGCGCACTGAGATCGGCGAAAAGCGTGAGGTGGTTTTGAGCGTGACCATCCCTGAGCGCCCCGGCAGCTTCAAGGCGTTTTGTGGTGCCCTGGGTAAGCGCAATATCACCGAGTTTAATTATCGCTACGCCGATGACCGCCAGGCGCACATCTTCGTGGGGCTGCAGATTGCCGAGGGCAGCGAGACACGAGAGAGTGTGATTGAGGGCCTGGCCAAAAAGGGCTACGAGGTCGCTGATCTGACGGACAATGAAATGGCCAAGCTGCATGTTCGACACATGGTGGGCGGCCCAGCCCCCGCCAGCGTGGAGCATGAGTCAGTCTATCGCTTTGAGTTCCCCGAACGCCCCGGTGCCCTGATGAACTTTCTGACCCATCTGGGGCAGGATTGGAACATTTCGATGTTTCACTATCGCAACCACGGTGCAGCTTATGGTCGTTGCCTGGTGGGGCTTGAGGTTCGCCCCGGTGAGCGTCGCGCGCTGGAGAAAGTCTTGAAAGCGATTGATTACCGCTATTGGCACGAGACTGACAATCCCGCCTACGATCTCTATCTGAGTGGCTCGAACTGAGCGTCAGCGCGGCAAAATAAATATAGTTAGCGCTAACCAAAAAGCTTGCATTTTTGTCGACGAAGATTAAACTCGTGGTGTTTTGTGGCAAATTACCAAAAACAATTATTGTAATTTCACAACGCTGAAAAGCCGTCCTCTCCCGCAAGGAGCGGCGCATAAAAACGGCTCAGTGAGAGGTTGAGAAGGGGTAAGTGAAAAGAAAACCGGATTTAATGGTGGTGCTGCTCGCAGCGTTTGGGCTCGGTGTAGTCGTGACCCTGCTGGCACCCATGAGTTCAACCCGTTCGGTGGCGGAACCCGTTTCGCCGTTGCAGGCGGGTGTGATTGCTGGCGCAGAATCTGGCCAGCGCTAAAGCACTAGTCAAACCACTGTAAATACTCTTCGGTGACCACGCCCTGCAGGCGTTGGTCCCAGGCATCGCTCGCCACCGCTTCCTGCTGCTGGCCGCAAAAGGCCACCCCCAAAAACACGCGCCTTGAATGGGGCGACTTGTCAGCCGCAATACAACGATCGTAAAAGCCTCCGCCCATACCCAGGCGATTGCCTTGCAGGTCAAACGCCACCAGCGGCGTCAGGATGAGATCGAGCGCGTAAGTATCTACAGGCGCGTTAGTCCCGTCGGGAACGGGAATACCGTAGCGCCCCTCCCGTAGTTCTGTCCCCGGCGGCCAGGCGAGGAATTCCAGATCGCCTGATTCAACCGAAGGCAGATACAGCCGCCTGGATTGCTGTTGCGCCCTGAGGAATAGCAGCGACAGATCCACCTCGCCGTCGTTGGCCAGATAAACAGCAATATCACTCGCCTGCTGGTAGCACTCGCTGGACAGGATGCGCTGGCAAATCACTTCGCTGGCCGCACTCGTCTGTTCTCCGGACAGACTCCGACGCCACTCTCGCAACCGCGTGCGCAGTTCCTGTTTCTTCTGAGATGTTTCAGGCATTGAACTTATGGTCAGGAAAAGAAAGACCTGGGGGGCGAATTGCGATCCCAACATCGCCGGTTTCAGATTTCCTGCAAGGTCGGATATCGAGAGGTCCGGTCAAAAGAATCCACCATCTAAACGACGCAGGTATCAGACTATTTGCAAAGTCCGATACCGAGCGGGCGTCATAAATAGGAACCCGGAGTACCGCTGATGATATTGCCCTCGAACCCGATGGTTCAAGGCGGTGGCCGCTGTGCTGAATAAGGCTTCCCGCAGTGCGGACTTGCACACCATCAGCAACTAGAGACCCCCTGGTTTACAAGTATCGGGTAGAGAACTAACCATCTGGCGAATACACCAGGAATCCCAGCGCAGTATAGCCGAGAAGCGGTGCTGCGGCTAACTGATCTCCAACTGCCGGAGCGAGTAGAGGGCCTCATCAATCTTGCGGGTGAGGCTGTGAACAGCCGAGGGTTCAACCTCTTCATCCGGGTTGACGGCGCTGGCGGCCTCCGCTTGTTCCGAGGCCTGCAGGAGTTCATGACTGATATTGAGGGCGGCCATCACAGCGATCCGCTCAAGGCCGATGACCTTGCCGTTTTCGCGAATCGAGCGCATCTGTTTGTCCAGGTAGGATGCAGAAACGATCAGCTCTGCCTCCTGTTCTTCCGGGCAAGCGACCTGGTAGTCCTTGTCGAGAATGCTGACAGAAACGGTACGTACCTTGCTCATGCGTCTTGCTCCATGGCCTTGAGGCGGCTTATCATCGCCTCCACTTTGGTTCTGGCGAGCTCGTTGCGTTGCTGCAGTTGCGCCCGCTCCTGCTCCCAATTGGATGCATCCGCCTTGAGAGCCACGTTTTCGCGGTTCAGCTGCGCGCACAGGCTGATCAGATCGTCTATCTTTTGCTCAAGGGCCTTGAACTGGGACTCTGGCATGGGCAATGTTTATAAACGTTATTAGGTGTAACTACTATAGTGCCCATGCCCATGCAGGTCAACGAACAAATTTCCATAAATATCAATAACCTGCTTAACTTTTCCATAAATCGTGGCAAGAGTTGGTCGAGCACATGCCATAGCCTGGAGCAACGCGGCAATGTTTGAAGAGTATTTTGGTACCCCCCAGCCGCTGGATTTTGACGAATTTGCCAACCACTTGCTGGAGCAGGGCCTGGATTTTTCTCCCTCTCGGGCTCACGGTGCCGTATGTGGTGCGCTGGTCGGCGATGCCGGGCTGGACGCCGAGACCTGCCTGGCGGTTTTGAGCCAGGCTCTCGAAGTGGATCTGCACGGAGGGCTCGCCGAAGCCAGCACCCGTTTGATACGCGCAACCCTGGATGCATTGATCGATGAGTCCTTTGATTTCCAGCTGTTCCTTCCCGATGACGAGGTTGCGCTAGAACAGCGCGTGCAGGCCCTGGGGGACTGGTGCAAAGGCTTTCTTGCCGGATATGCCTTTGTTGTCAGTGAGCCGGGCGGATCGAGTCTGGGCGAGGAAGTCAGCGAGGTGCTGCGCGATGTATCCGCCATTGCCGAGGCAGAGCTTGATCTGGAGGAAGATGAGGAGGCCTCCGAGAGCGACCTGTTTGAACTGACTGAATACCTGCGTTTTGCCACACTTAACCTGTACCTGGACGCTCTCTCTTCAAAAGGTGATTCCGCCCAGTGAGCCGCAATGGTTACGACATTGTTATCGTCGGGGGTGGCATGGTGGGTGTCAGTCTTGGGCTACTACTCGGGCAGCACCTGCCGTCACGCGCGAAAATTCTGTTACTCGAATCTTTCCCAATGCCTGCAGAAGATGCGGAGTATGCAAGCACTTACTCACCGTCTTTTGACGCGCGCTCCACAGCCCTCTCAAGGTCCAGCTACCAGATCTATAGTGAGCTGGGCGTTTGGCAGGAACTGCGCAAGCGGGCCTGCCCGATCGAGAGTATTCATGTCTCCGAGCGTGGACGCTTCGGCAGTACCCTGATGCAGGCCAGTGAGCAGGGCTGGGATGCCCTGGGCCATGTTATTGAAAACGCCTGGTTGGGCCACGCCCTGATCCAGGCGCTGTATCGACAGAATCGAGCACAGATGCAAAGCCCGGCCCGCGTAGTGAGCGCCCAGGCCAATGATGCGGGGTACGAACTGGGCCTTGAGTCCGGCGAGGCGGTGCAGGCTCGCTTACTCATCGTGGCGGATGGCGCTGACTCGGGTCTACGTGACTTGCTCGGCATTGATGCAGCGCGCCACCGCTATGGTGACTGCGCTGTGATTGGCAATATTGCTCATGAGCAATCTCATGGCGGCCGTGCTTTTGAGCGCTTTACCGATCAGGGTCCGTTGGCCATGTTGCCGTTGCTGGACGACGAATCCGGTCAGCACCGCAGTGCCCTGGTCTGGACCTTGCCACCTGAACTGGCTGAGGCCCGCCTGGCGGATTCGGAATCTGATTTCCTGGATGCCCTGCAGGATCGTTTTGGCTACCGATTGGGTCAGTTGCAGCAGGTGGGGGAGCGCAGCAGTTACCCGCTCTCGTTGGTGCAGGCCAGTGAACAGGTACGCCAGAACCTGGTGGTACTCGGTAATGCCGCGCATGCCCTGCATCCGGTGGCGGGTCAGGGTTTTAATCTGGCTTTGCGAGACTGCGATGCGCTGGTCAGGGTGTTGGCTGGTGAGCCGGCAGAGAGCTGGGGCGAGTTAGCGCTGTTGGAGACTTATCATGAAGGTCAGCTCGGCGATCAACAGCGAACCGTTCAGTTCAGCGACAAACTCCCGGGGCTATTCAGTCATCGCGACAGGGCATTGACCGGTTTGCGAGATCTGGGTTTGTTCGCACTGGATCTCAGCCCTGGCCTAAAGCGGGAATTCGTCGCCCACACCGCGGGAGTCGCGGCCCTGAACCGAGGACGTGATCGTGCCTGAGGCGAACCTGGAGTTTGATATCGTGATTGTCGGCGCCGGTATCGCCGGGTCGGCTCTCGCCTGCACGCTGCAGGAAACCGATTACCGCATTGCACTGGTGGAAGCACAGCCCTTGCGGGGCGCAGAACCGATCGACGAGGGGCTGTCGGGGTTTGATGCCCGAGTCAGTGCGATTACGCCGGCGTCCCAGCGTTTGTTTGAATCCATGGGTGTGTGGCAGGGCATCGTCGCCCAGCGGGCATGCCCGTATCAGCACATGAGCGTCTGGGATGGAGAAGGCACCGGTCGCATTGAGTTCGATGCTGGCGAAGTGGGGGCTCCGGTGCTCGGCCATATTATTGAGAACCGGGTAATTACCGGCGCGCTCGCAGAATCTATCCAAACTGCCGGGCGCGTCAGTTTGTTTAATCCCGCCCGAGTGGCAGACCTGTCCTGGCAGGATGAGCAGGGCATGCTGGAGCTTGAAGATGGTCGGGTATTGCGAGCCGGTTTGCTGGTCGCTGCCGATGGCGCCCTGTCGCGGATGCGGGAACTCGGTGAATTCCGCACGCGCGAGTGGGATTACGATCAGCATGCGCTGGTCTGTACCGTCGCCACGGAAAAGCCACACCAGCAAACCGCCTACCAGCGATTTATCAGCAGTGGACCGCTGGCATTCCTGCCACTGCCCGACAGTGATTCCCAACACCATTGTTCTATTGTGTGGTCGCTGGACAGCGATCAGGTCGACGCCATTAAGGGACTCGACGACGAGGCATTCTGCAATGAGCTGGGCCAGGCCTTTGAGCATGTGCTCGGTCGGGTTCTGGCGGCCTCTCCGCGGTTCGCCTTTCCCCTGAGCCAGCGCCACGCTGTCGATTATGTGCGCACGGGTTTGGCGCTTGTTGGCGATGCAGCGCATACCATTCATCCGCTGGCGGGGCAGGGCATCAACCTGGGATTACAGGACGTCGCCGTCCTCTCCGAAGAGCTGCAAGCTGCGCTTGCCTGTGGCGAAGCTCCCGGCAATCTCGATCTGCTGCGCCGTTACCAGCGCCAGCGCAAAGGTGACAATCTGCTGATGATGAGTGCCATGGAGGGCTTCAAGCGACTGTTTGGTGAGCAGGCGCTGCCACTGAGAGTCTTGCGCGGTATCGGCATGCAACTGGCAGACCGGGCGGGCCCGGTAAAACAGGAACTGATGCGACGAGCCATGGGACTGAGCTGATCCCCGGCAATTGTTTTTACTATCGGTCGGGGTAAACTGTGCGCCTGCCAGCAACCGGCCATCGATGAGGAATAACCCAATGAGCAACACACCCGCTGAACTCAAGTACGCCAGCAGCCATGAATGGGCCCGTCTTGAAGAGGACGGCACAGTGACTGTGGGTATTAGTGATCACGCCCAGGATGCCCTGGGTGATGTGGTGTTTGTAGAATTGCCGGACACTGGCGCGCAGGTCGCTGCGGGTGACGAGGTTGCGGTGGTCGAATCGGTAAAAGCCGCCTCAGACATATATGCGCCCGTCGCCGGTGAAGTCATTGCCATCAACGATGCGCTGGAAGATGCACCGGAAACCATTAACAGTGATCCTTACCAGGATGGTTGGTTCTTTAAGCTACAGCCCAATGATGCAGATGAGCTTGGCAAGCTTTTGAGTGCAGAGGCATACGACGCACAGTGTGCTGAAGAATCCTGATTTATGGCTGCGTAAAGGTGCCGACCGGCGCCTGCGCGCCGGACATTGCTGGATCTACAGCAATGAAGTCGACACCAAGCAATCCCCTTTAAAGACACTCCATGCGGGACAGCTGGTCAACGTTCGTGCGGCCTGTGGTGATTTACTGTGCAGCGCCTATGCCGAACCTGATTCCCTGATCTGCGCACATCGCTTGAGCGCTTCAGCTGACGTGACGGTAGATGCTTCTTTTTTTCGCCACCGCCTACAGGTCGCGCTGGCTTTGCGCGAGGCTCAGTACCCGGATCGCTGCTATCGACTGATCTATGGCGATAGTGATGACCTCTCCGGGTTGGTCATTGATCGGTTTAATGATTACCTGGTCGTACAGGCCAATACCGCAGGGGCCGAGAAATTTGTCCCGGCCCTGACAGACGCACTGATCGCATTACTCGAGCCACGCGGCATTTTGCTGCGCAACGACAGCCGCAGCCGTCGCCAGCAGGGGCTCGAAGACGGCATCAGCTGCGTTTACGGCGAGGTGCCTGAGGCGGTTGAATTACGGGAAAACGGGGTACGTTTTTTGGCGCCGGTTCGAGGTGGCCAGAAAACCGGCTGGTTCTATGACCACCGCGATAACCGTGCCTTGCTGAGACCCTGGGTCGTAGGTCGGCGGGTGCTGGATGTGTATTCTTACATCGGCGGCTGGGGCGTGCAGGCCGCTGCTTTCGGCGCCAGCGAGGTGACGCTACTAGACAGCTCTGCCTTTGCGCTTGAGCAGGCGATGGCGAATGCAGAGCTCAACGGGGTCGCTGACAAAGTCAGCAGCTGTCAGGGTCAGGCCACCGACGAAATGAGCCGCATGCATGGATCCGGGGAATTGTTCGATGTGGTGATTCTCGATCCCCCGGCTTTTATTCCGCGCAAGCGCGACCTGGGTAAGGGCCGCAAGGCCTATCGCCGTATTAATGAGCTGGGCATGAAGCTACTAAAGCCGGGTGGTCTGTTGGTGTCGGGCTCCTGTTTCATGCACTTGCCGGAAGCAGACCTGATCGAGGCCGCGCAGGGCGCAGCCCAGCGCTGTCAGCGTCGGGCCAGGGTGATTGCCACGGGGCGCCAGGGTGGTGACCACCCACTGCATCCAGCTATTCCTGAAACGCGTTATCTGAAAGCAATTTACAGCAGAATTACTGCCGCAGACTGATAACCTGCCAGTCCTGTTCAGCTGCGAAGCGGGCCAGCTTTTCGTCCGGGTCGACCGCCACAGCCCTACCCACTGCTCGCATCAGTGGAATGTCGTTGTGCGAATCACTGTAGAAGACGGCATCTGCCATGCGCGATTCATCTCCTCCCAGCCAATCCATTAAACGAGTGATCTTGCCCTCTGCGTAACTGGGCACGCCTGCGGCGTTGCCGGTATAGCGACCGTCGACGATCTCGCCCTCGCTGGCGATCAGGGCCTCAATGCCAAAGCGCTTCACGATCGGTTCTGCAATAAAACGGTTGGTGGCGGTAATCACCAGCAATTCATCGCCCTGTCGGCGATGTTCATCCACCAGGGCCTGGCTGGCCGGCAACAGCATGGCCTCGATTTTTTCCTGCATAAACTGCTGGTGCCAGTGGGCGATTGTTGCCGGGTCCTGTCCCACAAGCGGTGACAGGGCGTGGCGGAGGTAGGCGTGGATATCCAGCTGCCCAGCCTGGTAGTCGGCGTAAAAGGCATCATTGTTTCGCCTGAACTCTTCGGCATCGACCAGCCCGGTTTCGCAGGCATACTCGCCCCAGGCGTGGTCGCTGTCGCCGCCCAGCAAGGTGTTATCCAGATCAAATATTGCCAGCGCCATAAGCCCCCCTTGATATGCGCGGTGCAGCATAGCCAAGCCAGCAACGGCAGTAAATTGTGTCGTCGCCAAAAAGTGTGGAACAATAGAAAGTTCGTGTTTTTGATTGATAGCAGCGGTTTCCAATGATCGACAGCGACGGCTTTCGTCCCAACGTGGGCATTATTCTGGCGAACGATCAGGGCCAGTTGCTGTGGGCTCGCCGCATTGGCCAGGATGCCTGGCAGTTTCCGCAGGGTGGCATCAGTAAGGGTGAGAGCCCTGAGGACGCACTCTACCGGGAGCTTCACGAGGAGGTTGGTTTGCGCCCCGAGCATGTGGATGTGATTGCCTGCACTCGCGGCTGGCTGCGTTATCGCCTGCCCGAGCGTTATATACGCAAAGGCCAAAAGCCGCTGTGCATCGGCCAGAAGCAAAAATGGTTTTTGCTGCGTATGTTGGCCGATGACGGAGATATCAGCTTCGACCAGGGTGACAAACCCGAGTTCGACAGCTGGCGCTGGGTGAGTTACTGGTACCCCCTTTCCCAGGTCATTCCCTTCAAACGCGAGGTTTATCGCAGCGCCCTGAAGGAACTGCTCAATCCTCTCGCCAAAATGAACGCCGCGGGCTAGGTCACAATCATGCTGGATATGCTGCGCAACATCGTGCAGGAGGTGAACACCGCTGAAGACCTCGCCAGCGCACTGCAGATCATTGTGCACCGGGTACGCGACGCTATGGGCACAGAGGTTTGCTCGGTGTATATGCGCGACCCCGGTAGTGGGCGTTATGTATTTCGTGCAACAGAAGGGCTAAACCCGGAGCAGGCAGGGCAGGTGAGCCTGGCGGCTGGCGAGGGCCTTGTCGGGCAGGTAGCTGAGCGCGAGGAGCCTCTTAACCTTGAGAACGCGACCTCGCACCCCAGCTTTCGCCTGATCGAAGGTATTGGCGAAGAAACCTTCAGCGCATTTTTGGGCGTGCCTATTATTCACCAGCGTGAAGTGCTGGGCGTGTTGGTGGTGCAGCAGGCCGAGCAACGCCGTTTTGACGAGAGCGAAGAGGCGTTTCTGGTCACCATGTCGGCCCAACTGGCCGGGGTGATCGCCCACGCCAGGGTGACAGGGTCGGTTGCTGTTGACCTGTCTACCGCTACCGCCCCCGCCAGCAGCAAAGTGAAGGGTATTGCCGGCGCGCCTGGTATTGCCATGGGTCGTGCTGTGGTGGTGTCCCCGGTAGCGGACCTGTACGCGGTGCCTGATCGCAAAGTGGAAGATCGGCGCGGCGAATTGCGGGCCTTTAAAAAAGCACTGGTCGCGGTGCGTTCGGATATCGAGCAGGTTGCCGAGCAGCTCAGCGGTAAGCTCAATCCGGAAGATCATGCGCTGTTCGATGTGTATTTGCGCATTCTTGATGACGCGACAATCGGCACTGAAGTGGCGAGCCGCATTAAAGCCGGGCAGTGGGCCCAGGGTGCTCTGAGCCAGGTGATGATTGAGCACATCAAACACTTTGAGTCGATGGAGCACAGTTACCTGCGTGAGCGGGCGGTCGATGTCAAAGACCTGGGCACCCGGGTGCTGGCTTATCTGCAGGCGTCGGACCCGGCGCAGATGGACTATCCCGATAACACCATTTTGGTGGGAGAAGAACTGACCGCGTCGGTGTTGGGCGAGATCGCTCCGGACAAGCTGGTCGGGATTATCTCGGTGAAAGGGTCGGGCAATTCCCATGTTGCGATACTGGCCCGGGCCATGGGTGTGCCCACAGTGATGGGTGCGGTTGATCTGCCCTATACCCGTTTACAAGACCGCGAGTTGATTATCGATGGCTACTGCGGCGAGGTGCATCTGAATCCCGGCGCAGAGCTGCGCGATCGATTCGCTACCGTCATGGCTGAAGACGAAGCTCTCTCGGCAGACCTCGAATCGCTGCGGGATGTGCGCTGCGAAACCAGTGATGGCGCGCATCTGCCTCTGTGGGTCAATACCGGTTTGATGGCGGATGTGGCCCGTTCCCTCGATCAGGGTGCCGAGGGTGTCGGGCTGTATCGTACCGAAGTGCCGTTTCTGTTGCGTGAGCGGTTCCCCAGTGAGGAAGAACAACGCCAGATCTACCGCAGCCAGTTGGAGGCCTTTGCGCCCAAACCTGTGACCATGCGTACGCTGGATATTGGGGGGGACAAAGCGCTGCCCTATTTTCCAATCGAGGAAGAAAACCCGTTTCTGGGATGGCGCGGGATTCGCGTGACCCTGGATCACCCTGAGATTCTGCTGGTGCAGACCCGCGCGATGATCAAGGCCAGTGAGGGACTTGATAACCTGCGCATCATGTTGCCCATGGTCAGTAATGTCGGCGAGCTGGATGAAGCTATCGAGTTTATTTCTCGTGCCCATGCTGAAATTGTGGATGAGGGCAATGACGTCAAAATGCCGCCGATTGGCGTGATGGTGGAGGTGCCTGCTGCCGTTTACCAGGCGGCTGAACTGGCCAAGCGCGCAGATTTTCTGTCGGTGGGCAGTAACGACCTGACCCAGTACCTGCTCGCGGTGGATCGTAACAACGCCCGCGTCGCCGATCTATATCACGCCTACCACCCGGCGGTGTTACGAGCCCTGCAGCATGTGGCTGACGCCGCCCATGGTGAGGGCAAACAGGTCAGTATCTGCGGTGAACTGGCGGGCGACCCGCTGGCGGCGGCGCTGTTATTAGGCATGGGTTATGACGCCCTGTCGATGAACGCCACCACACTCACCAGAATCAAAAAAGCGGTGCAGACCATCAGCACTGAAGATGCCCGCTCTGTCCTGGCAGAGGCGATGACCCTTGACGATACCCATGCCGTTTATAAACGCATGGAGCAGTTCATGCTGGACCGGGGGCTCGCAGGCTTCCTGCACGCACCACTTTAAGCGGCGTCACGGCCAGTCGAATTCGGTGCTGCCGATACTGACTCCGCCCGCACCGAATCGTTCTTCCCGAAACCTGATGCTGCCATCGTTGGCCAACAGCAGGCTGCTGGCTGCGCGCGTCCCGTAATCGTCGGAGACAATGAACTGGGGTGACAGCATGCGCTCTAACTCGAGGCCGACTCCAGTGTCCGGCAACTCAGTGTCTGCTTCGATCTGGCGCCGGGCCACTGTGGACTGCAATTGTTCGGTTGTCGGCGGTTCTGCGAGTGCGAGTTGCAGTGCCTGTTTAGCCCTGTTGACCTTGGGCCAGGGGGTATCCAGTAGCGCGTTGCTGAGACCGTAGACTCCGGGCTGAAGCATTTGCACGCCACCCTCAATATTTGACAGGTAAGCCAGCTCGCCGTCGCTGCCCACCAACAGGTTAAAGCCCGCGTACTCGCCACCGTTTTCAGAGAGACCTTGCAAATAATCCCTGGGGCTCATCTCCCCGCGCAGGAAGTCCAGTGTCAGCAGCCCGCGAGAACGAGGGTTTTCGGGAGTGGTCGGTGGATTGCGATGATTGGTGATCGCAGCGAAACGTCCCTTGCGGGTGACTCCCAGCCAGGTGCCGCCGGCCTCAAGATCCTGCCCGGCGACCAAGTCATGCTGATCTGGCCACCACTGTGCATCACGGGTGGGGCGAGCGTAGTGTTCGTCCCGGTTGGCTGCCACCAGCAGTGGATAGTCCGGGTGCATTTGATGGGCAAAAACAATCAGGCACATGGTGTTTCATTGTGAAAGTGTCTGGGCTGGCAGATAATACACGTTTTCACGCTGCTCGCATGGGAGCACGATGCTGCAATATCCAGAAATCGATCCGGTGGCGATTGCCCTTGGTCCCGTCAAGGTGCATTGGTATGGCCTGACCTACCTGGCCGCTATTGCGTTTGCCTGGTGGTTGGCGGTGCGACGCTCTCAGCGAGCGGACCTGGTTATTCAGCGCGATCAGGTGGATGACTTGATCTTCTATGGCGCCATGGGGGTGGTGCTGGGTGGTCGGTTCGGCTACATCTTTTTCTACGGCTTCGAGCGTTTGCTTGATGACCCCATGTGGGCTTTGCGCGTTTGGGAGGGAGGGATGTCTTTCCATGGCGGCATGCTCGGTGTCATCCTCGCCTGCTTTTTCTACGCCCGGTCCCAGAAGATTAACTTTGCCGACCTGCTCGATTTTGTCGCGCCGCTGATTCCACTGGGCCTGGGACTGGGTCGACTGGGAAATTTTATCGGCCAGGAATTATGGGGCCGGGCAGCGGATGTGCCCTGGGCCATGGTGTTTCCCCGCGACCCTTTGCACCTGGCGCGCCATCCCAGTCAGCTCTACCAGTTTGCGCTGGAGGGCATGCTCCTGTTTGTGATTCTGTACTGGTTCTCCAGCAAACCGCGCCCGCGTCTGGCGGTGGGTGGCTTGTTTGTCTTTGGCTATGGTTGCCTCCGCTTTTTTGCCGAATTTTTCCGCGAGCCCGACGCTCATATCGGTTTCGATGCGCTGGGCTGGATGACGCGCGGCCAGATACTGTGTATACCGATGATCGCGTTTGGCCTGTACCTGCTTTACAACGCCTATCGACAAAAAACTTAGGCCCGTAGTCCAAAAAGTTCATCCTGAATAGAGGTTCTGATGCAGCAATACCTGGATTTACTCCAACACATTCTCGATAACGGCTCGGACAAGTCAGACCGAACCGGTACCGGCACGCGCAGTGTGTTCGGCTACCAGATGCGGTTTGACCTGGGACAGGGCTTCCCCATGTTGACCACTAAAAAGCTGCACCTGAAATCCATTGTGCATGAGCTGCTTTGGTTTTTATCCGGCGATACCAATATCCGCTACCTGAAGGAGAACGGGGTCAGCATCTGGGATGAATGGGCGGACGAAAATGGCGAGTTGGGCCCGGTCTACGGTCACCAGTGGCGCTCCTGGCCGGCACCCGATGGCACCGAGATCGACCAGATCGGTAAGCTGGTGACGCAAATCAAAAACAATCCTGATTCCCGCCGCCATATAGTCAGTGCCTGGAATGTGGCGGAAGTGGACAATATGGCGCTGCCCCCCTGCCACAGCCTGTTCCAGTTTTATGTTGCTGACGGCCGCCTGTCCTGTCAGCTATACCAGCGCAGCGCCGATGTGTTCCTGGGTGTGCCGTTCAACATTGCTTCCTACGCGTTGCTGACCATGATGATGGCGCAGGTTTGCGACCTCGAACCTGGCGATTTCGTGCATACATTTGGTGACGCCCACCTCTACAGCAATCATTTCGAGCAGGCTCAGACCCAGTTGCAACGGCAACCCGGTTCGCTGCCCGGCATGCGCATTAATCCCGAGGTGCGGGATATTTTCGGATTCCGTTTCGAAGATTTCGAACTGTTCGATTACAACCCCCAGCCACACATCTCTGCACCGGTTGCGGTTTAGGTAGAGACCATGGATCTGGCTTTAATCGCGGCGGTTGCCGCCAACGGTGTGATTGGTCGGGACAATAAACTGCCCTGGTACCTGCCGGAGGATCTCAAGTACTTCAAGCGCACTACTCTCGGTAAGCCAGTGGTGATGGGCCGCCTGACCTGGGACTCCATTGGCAGGCCTTTGCCGGGTCGCACCAATATTGTGGTGTCGCGCCAGGAAAATTTGGACATTGAAGGTGCACGGGTTGTCACCAACCTGCCGGAGGCACTGTCGCTGGCAGAGGCTGTGGCGGAGATTGATGGCAGCGAAGAGCTGGTGGTGATTGGCGGGGCCCAAATTTATGCCGAAGCATTGCCCTTGGCACAGCGGCTATACCTGACGGAAGTGCACGCCGATGTTGAAGGTGATGCCTGGTTCCCTGCCTGGCCTCGCGATGCCTGGCGCGAAGTCGCTCGGGAAGATTTCTACGCGGAAGGCCCGAACCCCTACGACTACAGCTTCGTAGTTTACGAGCGGCTCTAGCGGCAAACAACGTTACCCGGAAGGGGGTGGCTGCCAGCGCGTTGTTACCTAAATACACACCCCTCGCCTGAGGTCAAGGCGCCACGGGCATTTCATTGCTTAATTTTGAGTAATGTTATTAAATTGCGGCCCCTTGTTTGCTGACTCTGGATTTTCCACTATATATAACTAAGTAGAGTCCTAAAGCATAAGCTCTCAAGTGACATTCTGTTGGGTATAGGAAACGCACATCCATGAATATGCATCGATTGAAAGTGGTAGTAATCGCTGCGTCGGTAGCGGCTGGCTCCCTGTTGGGAACAGCCTCTGTTGCGCAGGCTGATGAGACCTTGAACGCCATCCTCCAGGTTGGCAAGGATAGAAACGCAGCGGCTGCCAAGTCGCAGGTGAAGATAGACAAGCTGGCGGAAGAAACCCGCGAGTTGCTCACCGACTACAAGACAGTGATGAAGCAGGTCGATGGCCTGATCGTCTACAACAAACGTTTGCAGAAGCAGATCGACAACCAGATGCGCCGCATTGAAGACATTGAGGCGTCTATCTCCCAGGTCACCGTGATCCAGCGCCAGATGACGCCGCTGGTGATTCGCATGATCGACGGACTGGAGCAGTTTGTTGAGCTGGATGTGCCCTTCCATATTGACGAGCGTCGCCAGCGCATCGCATTCCTGCGCGGCAACCTCGATCGCTCCGATGTCACCGTGGCTGAGAAATTCCGCCAGGTACTTGAAGCTTACAAAATCGAAAACGAATACGGCCGCAAGATCGACGCCTATAAAGGTACTGTCGACATCGGCGGTGTTGAGCGTGACGTGAACTTCTTCCGCGTCGGCCGTGTCGCCCTGCTCTACCAGACAACTGATACCGAAGTGTCAGGCGCCTGGGACCAGGCCAGCGGCAGCTGGGTGGAACTGGATAGCGGCGAATACCGCAACGCCATCATGAAAGGCCTGCGCATCGCGCGCAAAGAGGCATCGATCGATGTGCTGAACTTGCCGATTGCTGCACCGGAGGCTGCCAAGTAATGAAAACGATGACGTTTAAAGCCGCCGTAGCCGGCGCAATGATGGGCCTGATGGCAGCGACCAGCAGCGTTGCTCAGGAAGCTAAAACACTTGACGAGTTGCTCGGCTATGTAAAGCAGGGCCAGGTCGATGAGGCGAAAGAAAACCGCGCTCGTGAACAGCGCTTTGCCAACGCCAAGGCTGATCAGGCTCGCTTGCTTGAAGAAGCCAAGGCAGAGCGTGCTCGCCAGGAGCGTATCTCTGCCCAGCTGGAGAAGCAGTTCGAAGAGAACGAACTGCTGATCGCCGACAAGCAGAAGCAGTTGAAAGAGCGTCTCGGTACTCTTGCCGAACTGTTCGGTCACCTGACTTCAACTGCGGGTGACGCTGTCACCAACTTTGAAGGTTCGCTGATCTCTGCCCAGTACCCGGGCCGCGGCGCGTTCCTTGAAGAGCTGATTGAGAAGATGAGTGGTGCAGACCAGCTGCCCAGCATCGAAGAAATTGAGCGAGTCTGGTTTGAACTGCAGCGCGAAATGACTGAGTCCGGCAAAGTGGTGTCGTTCCCGGCCGAGATCGCCAAGCCCAACGGCGACAAGCTGCAGACCAACGTGGTTCGCGTAGGTACTTTCAACATCATCTCTGACGAAGGTCGCTACCTGCAGTACGTACCCGAGAAAGGCACCCTGGAAGAACTGGCTCGTCAGCCCAGCGGTCCCTACCTGGGTTGGGCGGCTAACCTGGCCAGTGCCACCAGCGGCATGGTTAAGTTTGGTGTTGACCCGACTGGTCCTACCGGTGGTTCTTATCTGGCGGCGCTGATCAACAGCCCCAACCTGGAAGAGCGCTGGCACCAGGGTGGCTATGTCGGTTATGCGATTACCGCCGTGGGTGCGATTGCCTTCCTGATCGCCATCTGGCGTCTGCTGGTACTGTCCATGATGAGCAGCAAGGTGAGCGCGCAGCTCAAGAGCAGCAAGGCCAACACCGATAACCCGCTGGGTCGCGTACTGAAAGTACACGAAGACAATCCGCAAATGGACACCGAGACTCTTGAGCTGAAGTTGTCAGAAGCGATTCTGAAAGAAACTCCATCCATCGAGAACTCTCTGACCCTGCTGAAGATCATCTCTGCGGTCGCACCGCTGATGGGTCTGCTGGGTACGGTGACCGGTATGATCATTACCTTCCAGGCCATCACCATCTTCGGTGCTGGTGATCCGAAGGCAATGGCCGGCGGTATTTCAGGTGCGTTGGTAACCACGGTACTGGGTCTGCTGGTTGCGATCCCGACCGTACTGTTGCACACGATCGTGAATGGACGCGCTCAGCGCATCATCCACATCCTGAACGAGCAATCTACCGGAATCATCGCAGAGCATACTGAAGCCAAGCTGGGGCAGTAATATGTACTGGTTTGATAATGCCTTTGAGGCCGTTGCCCGCTTCATGGATATGGGCGGCAACGTTCTCTGGCTGATCGCGATACTGCTGTTTTGCATGTGGGCGTTGATCTTCGAAAGAGCCTGGTACTTCTACTCGGGCTGGAAGAAAGACGCCGCCAGGGCAATCGCCACCTGGGAGGGTCGCTCTGAGCGCAAATCCTGGGCGGCACACCAAGTACGCCTCAAGCTGATTAGCGAGGCGCAGCTTCAGATTAATCAATACCTGCCGGTCATCAAGACCATGGTCGCCCTCTGCCCCCTGCTGGGCCTGCTGGGTACGGTAACCGGTATGATTGAAGTATTTAATATTATGGCTGTAACCGGTGGTGGTGACGCCAAGTCCATGGCGGGTGGTGTGTCGCGCGCGACCATTCCAACTATGGCCGGCATGGTGGCTGCCCTGTCCGGGGTATTTGCCAACACCTATATCACCCGTAACGCAGCTCGAGAAAGCACCTTTCTCGAAGACAACTTAACTACAGATCACTAAGAGGCAAACATGCGCGGACAAGTAAGAAAAGCTGCGGAAGAAGAAGCCCAGATCGACCTGACACCCATGCTCGACGTGGTGTTCATTATGTTGATCTTCTTCATCGTAACCGCCTCCTTTGTTAAGGAAGCCGGTGTCGAGGTGAATCGCCCCGAAGCCTCAACAGCCGATCCCAAGGAAAATGTAAACATCCTGATTGCTGTCACAGGTAATGATGAGGTTTGGATGGATGGGCGCCGTATCGACGTGCGCGCGGTGCGCGCCAACGTGGAGCGGCTCCATGCTGAAAACCCCAAGGGCGCGGTTGTGATTCAGGCAGACAATGCCTCAACAACAGAAACCGTGGTCAAGGTACTGGATGCCTCCCGTGAGGCAGGCGTACTGGACGTATCGCTGGCGACTGAAGACGACTAGGGTATTATGAATCGAAATTTCATCAGGCTGATTATTGGTGCTGCGCTGGCGATTCCAGTCGCCGGTGGATTGTTTTTCATCATGCAGTACCTGATTGCGTCAGCCGACTTACAGCTCGACGATTCCAAAGCACGCAAGGTAGCCGACATTCACATGCCGGAACGCGCTATCGAGACCAACCTGGCCGAGCAAAAGCCCGACAAGCCAGATGATCCCGAAGAGCCCCCACCGGATCTGGATACGCCGGATATCGATATGGATGTGAATGTCGAGGCGGTCAACATGGCGCCCAACACTGGCGTTGATGTGGCGATTGCCGGAACCGGTGGCCTGAGCGCCTCTGACGGTGAATATCTGCCTATCGTGAAAGTAGCACCTATCTATCCCCGCCGGGCTCAGACTCGCGGCATTGAAGGCTACTGCATCGTTGAATACACAGTGACCAAGAGTGGTTCTATCAGGGATCCCCAGGCGGTTGATTGTCAGCCTTCCGGAATTTTTGAGCGCGCCTCACTCAAGGCCTCTCTCAAGTTCAAGTACAAGCCACGTGTGGTTGATGGCGAGGCCATCGAAGTGGCGGGCGTACAGAACAAGTTCACCTACGAACTGGAAAAGTAATCGGTTAGCGCGTTATGAAACTACTGAAAGCAAACTGGTTGAACACTGCAGTACTGGCTGTACCGGTGCTGGCAGTTCAGGTCGCATTCACTCAGCTGCAATCTGACCTGGGTGTAAGCACCCTGGGCAGCGCCATGGCGCAGGAAGAAGGGCAGCAGAAGAAGCAACAGGAAACCCGTCGTACTCCGGCGCTTCGTAACAAAGTGTACGAGCGGCTTGCCGAAGCCCAGGTGCATGTTGAAGCCAAGGAATACGATCAGGCCCTGAAAATTCTTCGGGATATGGAAGACGATTCGGGCAAACGGGCGCTGAACTCTTATGAGCTCGCCAACCTGTATAACCTTTTCGCGTTCATTTATTACAGCCGTGAGGATTACGATGGCGCGCTGGGTGCCTATGAGAAGGTTGCCTCGCAGCCCGATATCCCGCTGGCGATGGAAATCAATACCCGTTACACCATTGCTCAGCTCTACTTCGTGCAGGAGAAATGGGCCAAAGGTATCGACGCCCTGAAAGAGTGGTTCAAGGTAGCGGATAATCCCAGTGCCCAGGCCTATATCCTGCTGGGGCAGGGCTACTACCAGCTGAAAGATTACGATCAGTCCCTGACCAACACCCTGACCGCTGTGAACATGTACAAGGAAAAGGGCAAGGTACCCAAGGAACAATGGTACAGCCTGCTGCGTTTTCTTTACTTCGAGAAGAACGATCTACCCAATACGGTAGCGACTCTGGAAGAGATGATTGTTCACTACCCCAAAAAGCAGTACTGGGTTCAGCTGTCGCACATGTACAGCGAAACCAAGGAAGAGAAGAAGCAGCTCGCGGCCATGGAAGCGGTCTATGTTCAGGACTTGCTGACCAAGGATCGCGAGCAGGTCACCATGGCTTATCTTTACCTGAACGCGGACGTACCTTACAAGGCTGCGAAAGTGCTGGATAAGGGTATCGGTAATGAGAGTGTTGAAGCCTCTTCACGCAATCTCGAAATTCTGGGTAATTCCTGGCGTCAGGCACAGGAAGTGAAGAAGTCCATTCCTGTGATGGAGCAGGCGGCAGCCAAGAGTGATAAAGGCGAGTTGTACTGTCGACTCGGCAGTGTTTACCTGGACAGTGATCAGTATGTGAAAGCCATTGCTGCGCTGGAGAAAGGTCTCAAGCGTGGCGGCTTAAAGCGCGCCGACAACTGTAACCTGGCTCTCGGTATGGCGGCATTCAATAACAAGAATTACGACAAAGCTGCAAAGGCATTTAAGGCGGCTGCCAAAGATAAGCGCTCCAAGAAGTACGCAGACCAGTGGGTCAAGTACATGAACAGCGAACTCGAGCGGCAGCGCAAACTGGAAGACGGCCTGTAGTCCTGATTTCGGTGCTGTGAGAAAGGGAGGCATAGCCTCCCTTTTTTGTGTTCAGGGTCTAAGACCTTCAGCCACGTTTAATCAGTTCCTGCTACTTTAATAGAATGAGAATTCTTCTGGTCGAAGACGACAGCCAGCTGGGTGAATCGCTGACCGCTGCGCTGGAATTGGAAAACTACGCGGTGGACTGGCTGCAGAGTGGTGCGCCGGTTCGGCATGCGTTGACGGGCACCCCCTATGATCTGGTGATACTGGATCTCGGCCTGCCAGAAGTGCCTGGCATACAGGTGTTGCGCCAGATCCGAAAAGACAAGCTGGATATTCCTGTGTTGTTACTGACCGCTCGCGATACCCTGCAGGACAAAGTCGACGGACTCGATAGCGGCGCCGACGATTACCTCACCAAGCCATTTGAAATAGATGAGCTATTCGCCAGGGTGCGCTCGCTATTGCGTCGTCTTACCAATAGTAGTGCCTCACTGTTGCGGGCCGGCGAGTTGGTGCTTGATCCCGGTGACCACAGCGTTCAGTTTGAAGGTGAGCTGGTTGATCTCACTGCTCGAGAGTACGCGATTCTTGAAATGTTGCTGCGCAATACCGGACGATTTGTCTCCAGATCGCGCCTGGAAGAGGGCATCTATTCCTGGGGCGATGAGGTGGGTTCGAACACCGTAGAAGTTTACGTGTCGCGTCTGCGCAAACGTTTTGGCTCCGACTTTATCCAGACCATGCGCGGCGTGGGTTATCGGGTACAGCCATGAGCCCGGTGAAACAGCCATGAGCTCAAGGAAACAGCCATGAGTCGTTCACTGCGCCAGCGATTAATCCTGATCCTGCTGTTGCTTATGCTTTTTGCCTGGATCTCGGCCACCCTTTTAACGGTGATGGCCTCTTCCCGGGTCCTGATTGACCAGGTCGATCGACAGCTGAATCAGTACTCAGAGCTGGTGTATTACATGACCCAGATTTTTGCTCAGGGTACCGAAGAGCACTTGATGGAGGCCCATCCTGGTCTGGGCGAGCTGATTCGGGCAAATGCTCTACCCATTCTTATCGACAGCAGTTCTGAAGAAGAGTTGGCACCGGCGCTGAATGTCTGGCAGGGCGACACGCTGATTGCTGCGCTCGAGGGTTCGCCCCGTTTTGAACACCCCGAGCGTGAAGGATTTGCGTTCAGAAAAGACCCCCAGGGAGACGGAGGATGGCGAATACTGGTCCGCCATCACTCGGAAAACGATCTCTGGCTGTTGGTAGGTATCGACCTTGAGCGGGCGCGATGGCAGATCCTGCAGATTCTTGGGCGGGCGTTCTTCCCACTGCTGGTTGTATTGCCATTGACCGTCGCAGTGCTCTACTTCGGTGTCAGTCGAGGGCTGCAGCCCATTAAGCAGCTCGCGGACCAGATCGCAGAGCGCAGCCCACGGCAGCTCGACGCTTTTTCACTCACTGATGTTCCCAAAGAAATCGTCCCGGTGGTGGAGTCCCTCAACAACTTGTTGCGACGCTTGGGCGAAGCCATGGAAAGTGAGCAGCGCTTTACCGCCAATGCCGCTCACGAACTGAAAACACCGTTGGCGGCAATTAAGACTGAAGTACAGTTGTGCCAAAGACAGGTTACCGACCCGACCACGGGCGATATGCTCAGCCGCATAGCTTTGCGCGTAGACCGAGCCACGCACACGGTTGAGCAGTTGCTGACGCTGGCTCGCCTCGACCCCGAAGCTGATTTGCCTATGGAGCGCGTGGACTTGCGCGCCTTGATTCAAGCTGCGGTGATTGACACCGTCCATGTGTCGGAGCGCGCTGGCCTCGACATCCAGGTGCCGGAGGGTGAGCCGGTCTGGATAGAAGGGGAACCCGAGTCACTCTCTATGTTGTTGCGCAACGCACTGGTCAACGCATTCCTATACGCCAGCGGATCTTCGCTGGTTCGTGTCGAGTTGGATGAGTACCATCGCGGCACCGAGATGAGAATCTGTAACGATTGTGAACCCATCACAAGCCGTGACTTTGAACAGCTGCGCGAGCGCTTCTACCGACTTCCTGGCAGCAACAGTACGGGTGCCGGCCTGGGTTTGTCGATTGTGCAGCGGGTTGCAGGACGGCATAAAGCCAGCCTTGCCCTCGGGCCAGACCCGCAGCGTGATCCTCGAGGTTTCAGTCTTTCGCTGCGATTTGAGGCTTCTTCCTGAGCGCCCAGCCCAACACTGCCATCCACACCGCAACCAATAGCGCACCGCCCGCTTCCCGAGCTTCTTCAACTGCGCGCGTGCGCATGGTGACCGATTCAAAAATCTCGCTGGTATCCACCTGGCCAAGAAACTGAGGCAGAAGCCAGAGGCACCCACAAAATGCGACTGCAGCTACTATCGTCGGTATCTGCCAGGCCAGTTTATCCCTGGCAAATTGCACGCACAGCAGACAGGCCAGAAAATAGAATGAGGTCCACAGCCAGGGGTCTGGGTCGTTGAGTTGCACCAATGCCGAGAGCAGAAACGCTGCACCAAAGATGTAATTGAGTATCTTCACCGAAATGCTCAATGACCCATCGTTGCTGCCGCAGCTCCCAGCAGGCCGGGTTGTGGATCGGTGATAATAGCCACGCCAACCCTGGCCAGGTTGTCCGACTGTGCGCCCTTATTTCTCAGGCGTTGCAGGAACCGGCTCTGTTCCAGCAGCGGAATAATTCTCGGCACGATGCCGCTGGCTATATAAATCCCGCCCAGTGCACCGGTGCTGGTGGCCAGATCGCCGGCTGCAGAGCCGAGTAAATCGCAAAAAAGCAGAACCGTTTGTTGCGCAAGTTCATCACCAGCCAGTGCCGCCTGGCAGATCTCGGCTGCGCTATCCAGCTTGCCGCTGCTACCAAGATGCTGGCACAGGCAGTGATACAGTCTGATCAGCCCGGGGCCAGACAGTAGCCACTCTGCGTAGACTTCGTCGACGCCCTGCAGCAGCAGGCGAAACAGATCGAGTTCGAGTTCATTGACCGGACTCAACCCCGCGTGACCCGGTTCGCATGGCAGCAGTTCGCCTTGTTCCGTCCAAACACTGCCACCCAGTCCGGTGCCGGGACCAATCGCCAGTAAGTGCCTATTGGCCTGGCAGCTATGTTCACGCAGCCTGTGTAACTGCTGCTCTTCCAAGTGGGGCAGGGCCAGTCCAATTGCATCAAAATCATTGATGACCATGAGCTGTTGGCAGGCGAGTGTTTTTTGCAACTCGCTGCGACTGAACTGCCAGTCGTGATTGGTCATCTGGACCTGGTCACCGCCTGTCTCGATGGCCGCCAGAGCAAGACAGACCTGATCCGGGCATCGAACATCCTCGGCTTTTAGATAAGCCGTGATGGCGGCATCAATACTGTCGAAGTCAGCGACAGCGTAACTGCACTGTCGTTGCAGTGGGGCGGAAGGCGCCGCTGCCAGTGCCAGTCGGATGGAGGTGCCGCCAACATCGGCGACCAATCGTTCGGTCATAGCTTGCAGTATACCCTCACCGGATAGATGCCTGCGGCAATTCCGACATTCTAGCGCTGTGCCGAATACGATGTAATCGATTTCAGATACACTTCAGTCAATCCGGCTATATAAAAACATCCGGAGTTCGGGGGATTGAATGAAGATCTTTGTGGCTTTGCTGCTGCTTTTCTGCGGCACGCTGCAGGCAACGGAGCGGCCCAATATTCTGTTGCTGATGGCCGAGGACATGAGCGCCCGCGTGGGTGCGTTTGGTGATCCTGTCGCGGTCACGCCAAATCTTGATCGGCTGGCCGAGCAGGGGGTTCGTTACAGCAGGGTGTTTGGGGCGGCCGGTGTCTGTGCGACTAATCGCGCGGCAGTGATTATGGGCATGCACCAGGAAAGCTTCGGAGCCCAGCACATGCGTTCGTACACGAACGCGCCAGCGGACTATCGCCCGGTGCCCCCTGCTGGGGCTAAAGCATTCCCCGAACTTCTTCGCGCCTCAGGCTACTACACCTTCACCACTGCCAAACTCGACTATCAGTTTTCGGGACCGATTGTGGGATCAGGCCCGTTCACCATCTGGGATCGCGAAACCTGGAGTGGCGATTGGGAGATGCCCGACGGTAGCCCGTTTTTCGGTTATATGAATTTTGCAGCGACCCACGAAAGCGGCCTGTTTGAGCGCTGGACCTGGCCGCGAGGCGCTGCCCACTTACTGGCACAAGTGACCCATATTCTCGCGCATCGCCATACCGAGGATCAGGTTAAGCCAGCAGATGTGTCGGTGCCGCCTTACTACCCCGACACGACACCGATCCGCGAGGATATTGCCCGGCAGTACAACAACATCATTACCATGGACCGTCAGGTCGGAGATGTATTGCAGGCACTCGAAGCTGCGGGATTGGCAGACAGCACGATCGTGATCTGGGCCACCGATCACGGCGATGGCTTGCCCCGCGCCAAGCGCGAACTGTACGACTCGGGCTTGCACAGCCCTCTGATTATTCGCTGGCCGGAGCGCTGGCGACCTGGCGGTGTCCAGCCGGGTGACCTCGACACCCGATTGATCAGTTTTGTCGATCTGGCTCCGACTATCTTGTCGCTGGCCGGCGCGCCTGTGCCGGAGTTCATACAGGGGCAGGCTTTTGCAGGCCCCGCCGAGGCGGCGCCACGCCGTTATGTGTTTGCAGCGCGGGACCGTATCGACGAAGTACCCGATCGTCAGCGTGCTGTGCGAGATAATCGCTTCAAATACATCCGCAATCACAATCGGCAGGCCGGTGGGTTCCATCTTCACTATCGCGATACTGCCAGGGGGATGCAGGAATTGTGGCGAGCTCTTGAAGCGGGCGAGCTCAACGCGGTGCAACGGCAGTGGTTTGAACCGCGCCCCGAAGAATACCTTTTCGATACCGAGGCTGACCCCTTTGAGATCAGCAACCTGGCAGGGGACCCTGTTTATGCAGATACCCTTCAGCGTCTGCGCGATGCGCTGGCTTTGCACCAGCAACGCTTTCGCGATTACGGCGAAACGGAAGAGGTGCTGATGGCAGAAGAGTTTTGGCCGGACGGTGTACAGCCACTCACTGCGAATGTGGAATTCAGGCTGCGCGCCGATGGATTGCTGGAACTGTATAGCAACAGTGAGGGTGCATCGATTGGCTACCGACACGAAGGCGGTGCCTGGTTGCTCTATCACGAGCCTGTTGCACCCGCTTACCTGCAGGCGCAGGCGATTCGTTACGGCTGGGCGGAGAGCGAAATCACGGAGTATCAACCTTGATCAAAAAGATTCTGATGGTGTTTGCAGTCCTGGTGCTGCTGGTCCTGTCCCTGGTGGGATGGTTGAGCTGGGTCGGCTCAGGCGTGGACGGAGAGGACTGGCGCTCCAACCCGGCTGTGGCCGGGCCGCGACCCAATATACCCGAGAACCGCTCAGACATTCTGTTTGGCGACCTGCACGTGCATACCAGTTTTTCCATCGATGCTGCGATGTTTGGTTTGCCCATGATTACGGGTTCCGATGTGATGATGCCCTCCGATGCCTGCGATTTCGCACGGTATTGTGCGGCGCTGGATTTCTGGAGCATCAACGATCACGCTGAGGGCATGACGCCCGCCAGCTGGAATGACTCGGTACAGGCAGTTCGAGACTGTAATGCACAGGCCGGTGATCCTGAGAATCCGGATATGGTGGCGCTGGTCGGTTGGGAGTGGTCGCAGGGCGGACTGACCGCGGATACTCACTACGGGCACAAGAATGTGATTTTCAGGGAGTGGGAAGAGGGTAGAACCCCGGAGCGCCCCATTTCTTCACAGGCGGTGTACACCATTGCCTCAGGCCTGCCTAGCCCGGTGCGCGGATTACTGACCTTGCAGGCCGAGCGAGAGCAGCGCCAGCAGTATCGAGATTTTTCCCGCTACGTGGCGACGACGACTGATGTAGAGCGCTGTGACGACAACACCAGTTCAGCAGAGCTGCCTTCTGACTGTCGCGAGGTCGCGGAGACACCTGACGTGCTCTATCGCAAACTGGAGGAGCTGGGCTATGACTCGGTGGTCATTCCACATGGCCTGGCCTGGGGGCGCACCAATCCGCGTGACGCTGATTTTGCGTCGCAGATGTCACTGCATAACCCTGAATACCAGACCATGGTGGAAACCTATTCCGGCCACGGCAACTCGGAATTATTTGCGGAATTTGAGCATCGCAGTGTTGACCAGAATGGCAATGCCAGTTGTCCCGAACCCTCTGAGAACTTTATACCCTGCTGTCACCGTGCCGGCGAGTTGATCCGTGAGCGCTGCGATGACCCTGCATCAGCCAACTGTGAAGCGCGGGTGACGCAGGCCAGGCAGTATGCGGCGAAGGTGCTGGATGATCGCCATCGCGCGGTAGTAGAAGGTGCCACTTTGGAGGAGTGGGGAAACTGCGGTCAGTTTCTGGATACCTTCCAACCGTCTTGGTACTACGTACCCAGGCAATCCACTCAGTACATTTTGGCACTTGGTGATTTCTCCGGTGACGGCGCGCCCGGACGCGCGCGCTTTGGCATCATGGCTTCCAGCGACGGCCACAAGGCGCGACCAGGCAGTAGTTACAAAGAGTTTGACCGCACAAATACCACCGATACCAAGGATGTCGGCAAGGACAGTCAGGGTATTGGAGGCATGACCGGTTTTGGCGGTGGGGACAGCGCTCGCGGTCTCAAGCCGGTGAATGCGGCAGAGATGAGCTTTTTGGCGGGCATCAGCCAACCGGATCGGCTCGGTTCCTTTTTTTACACGGGCGGTTTAATCGGGGTACACAGCGATGGTCGTGATCGCGATGCGCTCTGGCGGGGTATCGACAACAAGCAGGTGTACGGTACCTCAGGGGATCGCATGCTGTTGTGGTTTGATCTTATCAACGGTCCAGCCGGTGAGGCGCCGATGGGCAGCGAAGTCTGGCAGCAGAAGATGCCCCGTTTCCGGGTTAAGGCCCTTGGTGTGTTCAGGCAGAAACCGGGTTGCCCTGACTACACACTCGCTGCTCTCGGCGAGGCGCGGCTTGAATCACTGTGCCGCGGCGAGTGTTATCACCCCTCGGACGAACGCAAGGCCATTACCCGTATTGAGGTGGTGCGCATACGCCCGCAGTTGTCTCCCGACGAAGCCATTGCCGGCCTGATAGAGGACAGCTGGAGAGTGTTTGATTGCCCGGCGGATGGGAATGGCTGTGAAGTGGAATTTGAAGACGAGGAATTTACCTCTGCCGGACGCGAGACGCTTTATTACGTGCGGGCGATCCAGGAAGAAGAGCCATTAATCAACGGCGACAACTACCGCTGTGAGTACAATGAAGCGGGTGAGTGCGTGGCCATTAACTTCTGCAACGGTGTGGCAACGCAGCCCGACAACGACTGCCTGGTCCCCGCTGAGCCGCGAGCCTGGTCCTCACCCATCTGGCTCGATTTTCAGGGAGAGTAAATCATGCAAAAGCGCACCAAAATCATACTCTGGATAGCTGGCATTCTGCTGTCCATTCCCCTGCTGGTCGTGCTTGGCGGCTACATCACCATGCGCATCACACAGCCACAGATGTTTGAAGAGCCCATTATTGATACAGCGATGCCAGCGCTGCCTGACAGTATTCAGTCGGGTGCCGTGCTGGTGTATTCCAAGACCTCGGGTGGCTTCCGTCACGGCTGGTCCATCGATGCCGCCAATGCCATGATCGAGGGGTTCGCTGAAGAGCATGACTGGCAGGTGTTCTACACCGAGAACGCGGCCGTGTTTAACTCTGAACAGCTATCCCGCTTTGCGCTGGTCGTTTGGAACAATGCCACGGGTGCTGCACTTTCAGACGCACAGCGGCAGGCCTTTCAGTCGTGGTTGGAGTTAGGGGGCGGCTACATGGGCATTCATGCGGCGGGAGATGGGTCACACGCCAGCTGGGGCTGGTACACCAATGAGGTCATTAAGGTGCCCTATAACCAACACACCCTTTATCCGGAACACACGCCGCTGGCGACGGTGACCTGCGAAGATCGCGAACACCCTGCCACGACCCACTTGCCAGAGCAGTTTGAAATTGCCGAAGAGTGGTATGCCTGGCACGAAAACCCGAGGGACAAGGGCGCCAACATCCTTTTGACTGTGGATGAATCCACCTACACCCCGGGTGCCGCGAGTATGGGCGATGATCACCCTATGGTCTGGCATAATCAGCTCGGTGAGGGACGGGTATTTTATTCAGCCTTCGGGCATTGGGCCGAGGCCTACGAGCATCCCCTGCTGGTGCCGATGATGCTCAAAGGTATGCAATGGGCCGGCAAACTGGGATCAGAGTAGTACCCTGATCCCGGCAGCCTGTTACCAGCGGAAGCGCACCTCTCCGCCGACACGACGCTCGTAGTTCCGCGCCACGTTGTGAATATAGCCGTTGGGGATAAAAATATCCGGCAGCGCGCCAATCGCGTTCACATGCCATTCATCGGTGGCATTCTTGATATACAGCGTGGCATCCCAGCGACCGTCCTTGTCTGCCAGCTTGGCAGACAGGTCGAGCACCTCGTAACCTTCCTGAATGGTGTACTCGTCCTGCGATAGGCTGTAGAGCACATCGTCCTGTGCTTTTACCGTGGCCTGCAGAATCAGGTCCAGACTGCTGGTCATGTCCCAGGTGTACTGGCCGGTCAGCGCCAGCTTCCAATCCGGAGAGTGCGGCATCTTGCCGCCTGACAAGTCCTGCAGGCCGTCCGGGCATTCGCCCCTGAATTGTTGGCCGAAGCTGCAATTACCACCGGGGTAATCGACAATTTCTGCGTCAATCAGGGCAATGCCCCCATACAATCGGAAGTTTTCAGTCACCAGGGCTGTAAAGTCCACTTCCAGTCCCTTGGTTTCCACCTCGCCGGCATTCACGAGCAGAAAACCACCAGGATCATCTTCCGGATTACAGCCCGGATTTTCTGGGGGACATCCGGAGGGCCCGTCAGGATCGAAGAAAGCCTGGCCCTGGAAGTTTTCATACTCGCTGAAGAACAGGGTTGCGTTCAGCAGGAACCGATTGTCGAACCAGGTACTCTTGATGCCGAGCTCGTAATTCTCGGACGTTTCCGGATCTACAGGCTCCAGCGTGGTGGGGTCTCTGCTAAAGGTGAAGTCATAGGCCGGTCCTTTGTAGCCCTGGGTGAAGCTGGCGTACAACATGCCGTCGTCGTTGTAGCTCCTCTCGAGTGCGTCCGTACACGAAGCTGAGGTCATCCTGGGTGTAGCGAGCCCCGAGGACCAGGCGCCAGGCGTCGTTAAAGCTGTAGTTCAGTTCGCCAAAAGCGGCCCAGTTTTCGGTGTCCACAGTGAAGGTCGAAACGCCGATGCCGGGATTGCCGGGCACGAACTCAAAGCTGCGGAAGAGCTGCCGCGACACCTTCTGATCAAAATAAAACAGGCCAACCACGTAGTTGAGCCGGTCCTCAGCGGGTGAAGTCAGGCGAAATTCCTGGGTAAACTGTTCTTGCTCTGTTGCGCCGCCCTGATCAAAACCCAGTGGTGTGGTGGGTCTGGCGTCATTGTCGGTCTCTACTTCAATATTGAATTCCCGCACCGCTGTGATCGAGGTCAGGGTAAATTCGCCGACATCCCAGTTAATATCAAGAGCGTGGCCCCAGGACTCCCAGTCGTTATAAACGTCGGCGTTCAGGTTCACCTCATTGTTTTCCTCGCCGGGTTCCACCGGGTCCAGTTCGTCCAGAATGTCCTGGATTTGATCGTCATTGCCTCCAAAAGGCTCCATCAAACGAATGGGGGTGGCGGTGCAATCGCAATCCATCTTTGAATAATCGCTGGCCCAGCGCAGGGCCAGGGTCTCCGAGGGCTCCCACCTCAGCTTGCCCCGAAGGCTCCACTCTTCTTTGCCATTGAGGTCCTCACCGTCGTAAAAATTGTGAATCCAGCCGTCTTCGTCAGAGATGTAACCGGACAATCGGTAGCCAACGGTGTCGGTAATGGGGCCAGCCAGGGTGACGCCGGCGCGGTACTCCTCGCCCTCTGCGGCGCCGCCCATAACCTCACCGCTGAACTCATCAGTCGGATCTTTAGTAATGATGTGAACCACACCGGCGCTCGCGTTTTTACCAAACAGCGTACCCTGCGGGCCGCGCAGGACTTCGACGCGCTCCACGTCCAGCAGCTGCATGAAGGCCTGCCCGGAGCGCCCCATCACGACACCATCCAACATGGTGGACACGCTGGGCTCCACACCGGTTGAAAAGCTCTGGGTACCAATACCTCGAATATTGAAAGAGCTCTGGCGCGGGTTGCTGCCTTCCTGGAAGGTCAGTGAGGGCACCAGCTGCACAAGATCCTGGGCACTGTAGAGCTGCGCCTCAATGATTGCCTCATTGGTCAGGGCGGTCACTGCGACTGAAACATCCTGCAGGCTTTGTTCACGTTTGCGAGCGGTCACAATCACTTCCTCCAGCGCCAGTGCAGACTCCTGGCTATGGACTGTCGCTGGCTGCGTGAGAAGGGACAGGCTGAGCATTGCCGCCGCTAGCGAAGCATGGCGGTAGG
This sequence comes from Halieaceae bacterium, assembly GCA_963921335.3. Lineage (GTDB taxonomy): Bacteria > Pseudomonadota > Gammaproteobacteria > Pseudomonadales > Halieaceae > CAWUFC02. Next base: position 654,386 of record CAWUFC020000001.1, read on the forward strand.
ACATAGATGACTTCCTCATTATTATTAAATTGGTCAGGCCAATTCTATGCACAGTCACTGGCAAATAAAAGCCCATAATCGCAGTAGGGAGATTCTCGGCTAAGATACTGAACTGCGACAGGCTGGGAGAAGAATGGTGAATGGTGAAATAGCGTTGGTAACTGGGGCCGCCCGAGGGATTGGAGCCGAGACGGCGCGGCACCTGGCGACAGCGGGCTACCAGCTGGTGGTGAATTATCGTTCAGACGCATCAGCGGCCGAGGCCGTCGTCGCTTCAATTGCCGAAGCGGGCGGGCAGGCTGCGGCGGTGCAGGCCGATATATCCCTGGATGAAGATGTTCAGGGGTTGTTCCGGTATATCGATGAGATGCCGGGAACCCTGCGCGCGCTGGTCAACAATGCGGGTATCTTGGGTCCGCAATGTTCTGTTCTGGATCTGACGGCGGAGCGCATCGAGCAAATATTTAGAACCAATGTCACCGGCAGTTTTCTATGTTGTCGAGAAGCAGTGCAGCGCATGTCGACGTCGCGGGGTGGTGTTGGCGGGGCTATTGTGAATGTGTCTTCTATGGCGGCACTGTTGGGCTCGCCCAACGAATACGTGGATTACGCCGCATCAAAAGCAGCCGTTGATACGCTGACACGGGGCCTCGCGCTGGAGGTCGCGGACCAGGGCATTCGGGTTAATGCTGTGAGGCCCGGGTTGATTTACACCGACATGCATGCCTCTGGTGGGGAGCCCGGCCGTGTCGACCGTCTGAAGAGCACAGTACCTATGGGGCGCGGTGGCGAGGTCGCTGAAGTGGCGGCTGCGATCGCCTGGTTATTGAGCGACGAGGCCTCTTTTACCACCGGCAGTTTTATCGATGTATCGGGTGGCCGTTAATTAGGGAACGGGCAGGATTTTCAGGATATTGGTGTTACCTCGCACGCCCATGATGACGCCCATGGTCAGAATGATGGCGTCCTGGCTTTTGAGATAGCCCGAGCTTTTAAGAAATTCGATGGTGGCGCTATCCACATCTTCCTCGCCAAATGCGGAGGCATCAAAATAGAGGGGCACTACGCCGCGGCACAGGGACATACGCTGCAGCGAATCGATATTACTGCTCAACGCGAAAATGGGGCGGCCTGAACTCAGTCGCGACATCATCAGAGGTGTGTTGCCCGACTCGGTGAGGCAGGCAATGCCGCGCACATCGCCGTAATGGTTGGCCGCGTAAATGGCTGACATGGCGATGGATTCCTGGGCGCTGCTGAACTGTTGTCCGGCCCGATATTTTGAGCTGCGCGCGCTGGGGTGTTTCTCGGCGCCCAGGCAGGTGTCGGCCATGGCCTTGACCACCTCTACCGGGTATTTGCCGACCGCAGTTTCGCCAGACAGCATGACCGCATCGGTGCCATCCAGCACGGCATTGGCCACATCGAACACTTCGGCGCGGGTGGGCATGGATGCGTTGATCATCGATTCCATCATCTGGGTTGCCGTGATGACCACGCGATCCATCTTGCGAGCGCGAGTGATCAGCTCTTTCTGGATGCCAATCAGCGATGCATCGCCCACCTCGACGCCCAGATCCCCCCGGGCCACCATAATCCCGTGTGAGGCAGAGATGATGCCCTTCAGGGTAATCTCATCAGCGACCACCTCAGCGCGCTCAATTTTCGCAATCAGCGCAGGCTCCATACCCTGCTGTTTGAGCAGATCCCTGGCCTGGTATATATCCTTGGCGGAAGAGACAAATGACACCGCTACAAAATCCGGCTGTACCTGTGACAAACGCTCGATGTCCAGAATGTCCTTGCTGGTCAAAGCGGGTGCCGCCAGACCGCCGCCCAGACGATTGATCCCTTTGCGCGAACCGAGAATGCCGCCGACCAGCACGCTGGTGTCTACACAGTCGTCGCTAACCTGGTCCACCAGCAGGCGGATGCGACCATCATCCAGCAACAGGGTGTCACCCGGGCCGACTTGTTGCGGCAGTTCCCTGTATTCGAGGCCAACACCGCTGGCGCTGCCCTGGGCGTCCGGCAGTGCCAGATCGAGCCTGAAGCGTTCGCCTTGTGTGAGTTCAACGCTGCCATCCGGAAAAGAGCCAATGCGAATCTTGGGGCCCTGCAGATCGGCGAGAATGCCCACGTGGCGCTGTGCCAGCGATGATTGTTTGCGGATCAGCGCGGCGACTGCGGCGTGCTGTTCGGCGCTGCCGTGACTGAAGTTGAGGCGAAATACGTCGACCCCCGCCTCAATCAGGCGGGCGATCATTGTTTCAGTTTCGCTGCCTGGTCCGATGGTGGCGACTATTTTAGTGCGGCGCAGCATAGGGTTAATCCCGAGTTAATGTGGGCGCAATGTAAGGCCTTATTGTGACAGTTCTGTGACGGAAATTGATGCCCGGGAAGCAGCTTTCGAAGCGGCTCTAGTTAAGCAGTAATGCCATGGCAGCAGATAACGTGTCACCGATTTCCCGGTTAAGCACCAGGTCGGCGTAGCTGTCCTGGTCGGTGGGGTCGCGATTGAGGATGGCCAGCTTTGAGCCATTGCGCTTGGCGTGCAGGGGGAACCCTGCGGCAGGGTAAACCACCAGCGACGAACCGATGGCGATAAACAGGTCGCAGTGCTGGCATTCGCGCTGGGCAATTTCCATTTCCAGTTCGGGCATGGCCTGGCCAAAAGAAATAGTCGCGGTTTTGACAATGCCCCCACAGTCCGTGCAGACCGGAAGCGTCTCATCTGCTTCGAAGGCCTCGCGAATCGGCGCCAGTTCGTAGCGCTTGCGACAATCCAGGCAGTGGGCATAGGTGGAGTTACCGTGTATCTCTACCACTTTCTCGTCATCAACGCCGGCGGCCTGGTGCAGGCCGTCCACGTTCTGGGTAATCACCACCGGCACCTTGCCCATTGCAACCAGCTGCGCGATCGCTTTGTGGCCTGCATTCGGTGCCGCGTTCAGCAGGGTTCCGTCGACATTGAACTTGCGGCGCCAGGACTCCCTGCGCATCTCTTCCGAGGCGAGAAAATCATCGAATTCGATGGGTTGGTTGTTGGTCCAGATACCGCCGGGACTGCGAAAATCAGGAATGCCCGACTCAGTGCTGATACCGGCGCCGGTGAAAATCAGGCAGCGTTGGCTCTGCTTGAGCAGTGCTGCAAAGTTCTCCAGCTCTGCGTCACTCATACTCAGGCGGGGACTACGGTGTGCTTCAGAACCTCGCCGTAGCCCTGGAAAATTCGGGTCTCGTCGTAGCAGCCACGAGATTTCAGAAGCTCGTGCATTTCCCGCAAACGATAGCAGGGCACACTGGCCATGAAGTGATGCTCCAGGTGGTAGTTGACCCCGTTGGGGGCAAAAAGCAATTGCTCCCACCAGCTGGCGATGGTGGTGCGCGTATTGAGTCTTGGGTCGGCATCATACAGGTCCGGCACGGCGGCGTGCTCGGCGACCTGACGGATTCTGACGATCATCATATAGGTGGTGAGAAAAGCCGCCAGCCACAACAGGTATGCCCAGGGCGCAAAGAACACGCCCAGGAATACCGCGAAAGCTGCATTGACTGCGATTTGTTCGGCAAATGGTCGGGCCCGGCGACGCGTTTCCGGATCGGCGGAGAAGATACCCCTGGCAGAGGTAAAGACAAATCGCAGCAGCTTGTAGCCGGTCTGCCCGGTAAGGTCTCGCTTCATCTTCCGTTTGAAGCTTTCGCTATTTATCGGATACGCCTTGTAGTTGGGCAGGTCAGGATCATCGGGAGTACCCGCCAGTTTGTGGTGAGAAGTATGACCTTTGGCGTATTTGAACATATCGCTGAACACCACGTTGGCAGCCAGGTACTGGCCGACCAGGTCGTTCAGCCGCTGGGTCTTGAACAGCGTGCGATGACCGCACTCGTGGGTGATCACCGCCAGCCCCAGTTGCTGCCCCGCTAGCAGTATGACTGCGATCATAATCGTCAGTGGATTGGTCCAGCTTGTGGCCATCCAGAAAATGGCCAGCAGCAAGGCCCATGTTTTTAGCACGGTACGCCAGGCCAGTCCGTCATCACGGCTGGTGAAATAGCGAATCTCATCCTTGCTCAGATAATCGGCAATGTTCACGATTAACGGTAAACCTCCTCTTCGCCGTAGGCGAGAAGCAGTGCCTCTCGCTCGGCTTTCTTCAGGCCTTTTACAACCAGTCCGTAAGAGCGGTCTATCATACGCTCAATTTCTGCGGCCGGCACTGAGCCGTTAAGCCGCACTGTGTTCCAGTGTTTTTTGTTCATGTGGTAGCCAGGAACGACGCCTTCGAAGATGTCTCTCAGCATCACCGCTTCGTCCGGGTCGCATTTCAGGTTCATGTTGGCGCCCTGTTTGTCACGGCTTAAGGTGGCAAACATCTTGCCTTTGATCTTCATCACCGCAACATCCGGCCCGAAGGGAAAATCCTCAAGGGTTTCTGGCCGTTGCAGCAGGTACTCGCGCGCATCGCTGTAATCCATAGTTTGCCTTTGGAGATGTTTCCAGAGCTGCCCTGTGTGAAAATCTAGCACATAGTCTTTGGCAGCAGGTGTAATGGATAGCGTCAGTAAACAGAAGAAAGCCTACTATCGAAAGCTCTATCTGGCCTGGCTGATCCACAGCCAGCGGCAGGATCAACTCAGCCTTGAGGCGGAGACCGGTATGCCCCGGCGCACACTGCAGGATGCGATAAAGGTGATGACAGATATCGGTATTGAGATCGAATTTGTCCAGGATGGACCCAAACACCGGCATGGGTATTATCAGCTGAAGGACTGGGGCGATCACAATCCCGACTGGATTGAACAGCGGATCGAACTGATCAGGGCAGTGGTCTTCGCCTGATGAAGCGAGTGGTCTACAAACCGCTGGGCTTGTTATGCGTGGGATTAGGGGCGCTGGGGCTGGTGCTGCCGGTGTTACCGACGACGCCATTTCTGCTGCTGGCGGCCTGGTTTTTCGCCCGTTCTTCAGAAAAGTGGCACCAATGGCTGCTGGCCAATGAAACCTTCGGCCCCGTGCTGCAGCGCTGGGAGGAGCATCGTTGTATCACCCGGCGTACCAAAACCTTTGCCATCGTCAGTATGCTGCTGGCGGGTGGGGCATCCGTGACCTTTGCTATGAGTGGTCTTTGGCCGCGATTGGCCACAGCCTCCTTGATGGTGATTGGCGCGTCGGTGGTGCTGAGTCTCAACACCTGTTCAGAATGCAAGGACACGTCGACATCCGATAATTAGACATAAATCTAATTTGGTGGCAGTGAGAGTGTTTTGCCACAAAATTTAGACGATAATCTAAGATAGGCTGTTGCCTTGCCTTGCCATGATCGCTGGACTAAAGTCTAATTATGGGCGACCGAGAGACCAGAAAGCAGCAGGTGCATGAGCGCATCCTTCGTGAGGCCCGGCGCCTGTTCGTAGACCAGGGCGTGGAGCAGGCCACTGTGGAAGACATTGCCCTGGCGGCTGGGGTATCCAGGGCTACCCTGTTCAATTATTTTCGAGGTAAACCCGCCATACTCGACGCTCTCGCTGCGGGTATGGAGCCCAGGCTGGTCGATGTGGTGAGCCACTATGCAAGCCAGCAGACCAGCACCCGTGAGCAGCTTCTGCAGTTATTTACCCATAGTGCCCGGGTTGTGTCGGGTTCGGGCACTCTTAATCGAGAGTTGTTTGTCTGTGCCAGTAAAGGTCTGGTAATGACCAGACTGCAGAACGCACTTGAGGATATGCTCGACGCCGGGCAGCGCCGCGGGGACGTGGCCCCGGATACTAATCTGCCGCTGCTGGCCCACAACATTTATCTGGCCTTGTTGGCCACCATTATGGGTTGGGATATCGCTGGGAAAATGAGCGTGGCTGAACAGGCGGAATTGAGAATTGCATGGCTGTGTGATCACTGCCTGGTTTAGCTCAGTCTCGCCGCGCTTGTGCATCCAGCTCTTCTTTAAAAGATCGCCATAGCGGCGCCGGCATAATTGCACCGCGCCGCGCAATGGTGCCTGCGGCTACCCTGCAGGCGAAGATGACCGATGACGCCTGACTCACACCGATAAGACGAGCCGCCAGATAAGCCCCGTTGAAGGCATCGCCGGCACCTGTGGTATCCAGCACGCTCGACAACACCGGTGGCACATAATGGCCACTGCCGCCGGTGTTGCCGTAATCAATACGCTCGCCTCCGTCACGGCGCACCCATTCCAGTTGCTGATTGGGTAGTTCAGCGGGTTCTCCGCCGAGCTGGTCAAGGTCGTCTGCACCAGGCAGGTAGATGTCGACCTGTGCCAGGAGCGCCAGATGGGCAGATCGAGCACTGGCCAGGTCGGGCCACAGGGCGGCCCGATAGTTACTGTCATACACCAGTTTGCCACCACGGTCGCGAAACCTCGGTAACCAGTTCAGCAGGTGTTTGCGTCCGCGATCGCCACACAGCGCCAGAGTGATACCACTTAGGTAAAGATGGCTTGCATCAGCTGCGCTTTGCAGCAGCTGTGCAAGCAGTTCAGGTGTTGATAGAGCCTTATGCGCGGCGGAGTGCTCGCGCCAGTAATTGAAGCTGCGCTCGCCAGAGGCATCGGTGTTGATCATGTAGAGACCAGGCAAGCAGTCCGGCAGGCGCAGCACCGAGCTGCTATCGATGCCCCAGTCACATGCCTGCGCAACAATCCGATCACTGTGTGAATCCACTCCGAGACCAGTGCAATAGCTGCTGTCTACGCCAAGCTGCGCCAGCGCCACGGCGGTGTTGAAGGTGTCGCCGGCGATAGCCAGCTGATAGTCGGTGGTGCTTTGCTCTGCTGGACTCAGTTCCAGCATGCACTCCCCAAGCAGGGCGATGTGTGTTGACGGGTTTGTTGGCATGAACAGTGTGCTGACTTACAATTGGCCTGACCAATTTTTCAAAGTACCCCTGAACGTTCTCCGGATCAAGGGTGACAAGCTGCGAGCACCGCCATGCCTAATCCACTGAGACTTCACCCGGATCGCCTGTTGCCAGCCGTGCCCGGGGTGCGGGATATAGCGCGGCGCCTGTACAGCGAAGTGGCCGAACTGCCGATTATCAGTCCGCATGGTCACACGGACCCGGCCTGGTTTGCACTGAACCAGCCTTTCGCAGATGCCTCCGAGCTGCTGATTAAGCCGGACCACTATGTGTTTCGCATGCTGTATAGCCAGGGTGTCGGCCTGCCTGAACTGGGTCTTGGTGACGGTGGGCAAACCGACAGTCGCGAGGTATGGCGTTGCTTTGCGCGTCACTATCATTGTTTTCGCGGCACGCCCTCACGTACCTGGCTGGATCATGTATTCGCTAAGGTATTCAAACTGGAGGAGTCGTTGGACGCAGCAACCGCGGACCACTACTACGACCACATAAACCAGAGCCTGGCGCGCCCGGAGTTTTTGCCGAGGGCCTTGTTTGAGCGTTTCAATATCGAAGTGCTGGCCACCACAGAGTCACCGCTGGATCCGCTAGACTCTCACCGACAGATCATCGACAGCGATTGGACCGGCAGAGTGATTACCGCATTCAGGCCAGACCCGGTGGTCGATCCTGACTATGAGGGCTTTGCCGGGAATTTGCAGCGGCTGGCCGAGCTCAGCGGTGAGGACACCAGCGACTGGCAGGGCTACCTGGCCGCCCTGCGCGAGAGGCGACAGTTTTTTAAGAGCATGGGTGCGACCTCAACCGACCACGGGCACCCCACAGCGTTGACCGCCGACCTCAACCAGGCGGCCGCCGCCGAGCTATATCAGCGTGCCCGGACTGGTAATTTGCAGTCGGGCGAGGCAGAGCTGTTTCGTGCGCAAATGCTGACCGAGATGGCGCGCATGTCTCTGGAGGATGGTCTGGTCATGCAGCTTCACCCGGGCTCTTTCCGTAACCATAACCAATGGCTGTTTATGAACTATGGTCGTGACATGGGTGCCGACATTCCTATGGCGATGGAATATGTGCGTGCGCTGCAGCCGTTGCTATCGCGCTTTGGCAATGAACCGGGCTTTAGCCTGATTGTGTTCACCCTGGATGAAAGCAGTTACTCCAGAGAGCTGGCGCCGCTGGCCGGCCACTACCCTGCACTGAAGCTGGGCCCGCCCTGGTGGTTTCATGATTCCCCTGAAGGGATGCGCCGCTATCGCGAGCAGGTCTCGGAAACGGCCGGCTTTTACAACACGGTCGGTTTTAATGACGACACCCGCGCGTTTCTCTCTATTCCCGCGCGCCATGATGTGGCTCGCCGAATGGATGCCAGCATGCTGGCCCAGTGGGTTGCAGATCACCGCCTGTCTGAGGAAGAAGCGGTAGAGCTGGTGGTTGATCTGGGTTACAACCTGGCGAAGCAGGCCTACCGGCTTTAAACATGGCATCGCGGTTGAATCAGTCAGTTCTTGAGGAACTGAAAGAGAGCGTGGTATCAACACCGAGCTACAGCCGTGAGCGTCTGGATATCGGACAGATGCATCTGGGGATAGGTGCTTTTCACCGTGCCCACCAGGCGGTCTATACCGACCACGTGCTAAACCAGGGTGACTGTCGTTGGGGAATCAGCGCAGTCAGTCTGCGGCGGCCCCTGGCACGGGACCAGCTGCAACCACAGGACTACTTATTCAGCGTGGTTGCCCGGCAGGGCGCAGACCAGGAAACTCGTATCGTCGGTGCAGTGCAGGAGGTACTGGTGGCGCCTGAAAATCCAGAGGCGGTCCTGGCGCGGCTGGCCGACGAGAAATTGCACGTGGTTACGCTGACCATCACTGAAAAAGCCTATCGAGAAACCGAAGCCGATAGCGCCATTGACTACCTTTGCCGGGGTTTGTCCGCCCGTCGTCGCAAAGGACTGCAGGGCCTGACCATCCTGTCCTGCGATAATCTCGGTGGCAACGGGGCGCTGCTGAAAACTGCGGTGCTGAAATTGGCTGAGGCAGAAGACAGTGGGCTGGCTGACTGGATTGATGAGCAGTGCCGGTTTCCATCGACCATGGTGGATCGTATTGTGCCCGCCACAACTGAACACGCGATCGCAGAGTTGGAACAGTGTTGTCATTACCGCGATGAAGCCATGGTAGAGGCGGAAGCCTTCAGCCAATGGGTCATTGAAAAACGCTTTGCCGGCCCGATGCCTGACTGGGAAGCTGCGGGTGCGCTGTTGGTCGATGACGTCCTGCCCTACGAGACCATGAAACTGCGTTTGCTCAACGCCAGTCACTCGGCCATTGCCTACCTTGGCTGCCTCGCGGGTTGGGAGACGGTTGCCAGCGCCATCGATGATCCCGACATGCATGACTTTGTGAAGACCATGATGGCGAGTGAAGTCACTCCGATACTGGATGTGCCAGACGGTTTTGACGCTACCGCTTATCAACAACAGCTGTTGCAGCGCTTCGCCAATACGGCCCTGCAACACCGTACTGAACAGATCGCGATGGATGGTAGTCAAAAATTGCCGCAGCGTATCTTGCCGAGTCTCGTTTTATGTTTGCAGCAGGGTGTCCCGGCGCCTCGGCTGTTACTCGTGGTGGCAGCGTGGATTGTTTACGCCATGAACAACACAGTAGAGGACCCCCTGACAGCCGAGCTGGCGGAGGTGGCCAGCCACGGGGGTCCCGAGCAGTGGGTTACGCAATTGCTGCAGTGGCAGCATTTGTTTCCGCAGGCGCTGTCGCAGCTGGATGGTTTTAAACAGTCACTGACCGACCAGGTCATCAATATTCACCGGCAGGGTGTGCGCGCCTGCCTGAAGGCGTTGGCTTAGTCTGGCTCTATCCAGTCTACCGGAATACTTTCTTCCACCAGCTGGGCAATACTGATGCTGACGATATCCTGCTCATCGGCGACCTCGTTCGCAAATTTTGAACCTTTGCTGGAGCGGGCGATCACCTTGGCGTGGGTGAAGCGACTTTTGATCCACAGCGCCGTGCGCAGGTTGTCTTCCTCATCACCGGTACCCAGCACCACCACCGTATCGCTCTGGTCCAGATCGACACGCCTCTGCAGCTGATGCCACACATCGGGATTACCCACATCACCCTCCAGCAGCTCGCGCTGGTAGCTGCCGCTGAAAGCGCGCTGTTCATCGGCGACAAGAACCCGCCGATGGGCGTCGTGGTCAATGATGACCACGGTCTCCATCTCTCCTGCGGCCTTGTCCTGCAGTTCCTCCAGAATGGTTTGACCAAAACGCCCAAAGCCGGCAATCACCACCGTATCTTTAGGCTTGGTGTCCTGGAAGTGCTGCAGCAGGTGGTTATTGACCAGGCCTGAGGCGGCCAGGTGATAGGTGTTGAAGGTCTGGCATTGTGTGGCAACAGTCGTGTTGGCCATGGCCCGCATGAAGCGCAGGTTGGCGCAGTGGATGACCACCTTTTTGCCGATACCCGGCACCATGCCCAGGATAATGCTGGCCGCTTCGTAACTGCGCAGGCTGTTCGCACCGAGCAATAACACCTTTCTTGCGTGTTGCAGGCGCAATTGGCGCAGAAAGAACTCGTGGGTGATATCACCCACCACGACGATGGCGCCAAAGGCCTCGCGCAGCTCATCTTCAGTGGCAGTATCAAAGTGCCGACCCACCACCACAATGGGAATTTTCCTGTCGTGGGCGCGCAGTACCCGCAGGTAGCTCAAGGTCAGCTCATCGCCACCCGCGACAATCACATGATTACTCATGCGTTGCAGTTGCCACTGAGAAGGCGCGAGGCCGCGTATCAGCGCATTGATGACCGTGGATGCAAACAGCACCGGAGCACCAAAGTAGGCAATCCATACCATGATGCGACCCGCTTCCGGCCCACCCACCGGGATGCCCAGATCCACGCCACCCATGACGAACAGGCTCAGGGCGTAGTAGACCTTGATGGCCAGCCCCTCAGTGGGAAGGTCCGGCCTCTCGGAAACTGCCACCCCGAGATGAAAGCCAATCAGGGCACAGGAAAAGAAAGTCAGGGCACAAACGCTGCGCCAATTTGGCAGGTAGGCGCTGATCGCGTGTTTTTCCATTGCGTTGACCCTGTCGAAGCCCTGCGCGGGCTGGGTTAGTATCTATACCCCAAACTGTATCCAATGCGGCACACAGTTGCCATGACTGGAGGAAATTCATGGATATCGCATCCCCCGAAGACTTGATTGGACCTTGCGCCGGATTCCGGGTTCTGGAGTTTGGCTCCATGGTATCCGGCCCCATGGCTGCCCAGAATCTGGGCGATCTTGGCGCTGATGTGATTCGTATTGAATCTACATTTGGTGATATCTCCCGCTGGGTAGGGCCACCGGAAAGTGGCGGCATCAATGGTTTTTACGCGCAGTTCAATCGCAACAAGCGCTCGCTGGCTCTCGATCTGCACACTAGCGAAGGCGTGGATATCGTACGCAAGCTGGCCCGTGAAGCAGACGTGGTGCTAGAGAATTTTCGCCCCGGCGTGATGGACAGGCTGGGCATCGGCTATGAAGAGCTAAGCCGTGAAAACCCTGGCCTGATATTTGTTTCAGTGACCGGGTTTGGCCCCGACGGTCCTTACTCCGGGCAGCCGGTGTATGACCTGGTGATCCAGGGCATGTCGGGCCTGTTGCCGCTGCAGGCTGGTGCAGGTAATAAGCCGGTGATGTTCAAAAGTGTGGTGGCGGACAAGACAGCAGCGATCACTGCTGCCTCCAGTGCGCTGGCTGCTCTGCTGGCGCGCGAGCGCAACGGCGGGCGTGGGCAGCATGTGCAGGTGCCGATGGTGAATGCCTACGCGCAGTTTGCCCTGGGCGACAATCTGACCACAAAAACCTTTCCCGATCAGCCCGAGCCGCCGCCGACAGAACTAGATCTCTACCGTGTGTGGGAGTGCGCTGATGGGTATCTGGTCGGCACCGTGATTGAGGAAAAGCAGTACCAGAACCTGTGCCGATGCCTGGGCCGTGAAGACCTGATGAATGATGAGCGTTTCCTCAATATCGCTAACCGCATGGCCAACCTTGTTGAGATGAACGACATGTTTGAAGCGGAATTTCGCAAGCAGCCCTGGCGCGAACTGCTGGAACAATTGCGAGCGCACGAAGTGCCTTTCGGCCCGGTTTACGATGTGGAAGGTTTCATCAATGACCCACAGGTGCAGCACAATCGCACCGTGTTTGAAGCGGAGCACGAGGATACCGGGCGAATGCGTTACACCCGCCATCCCGGTGTCTATCCGGAAAGTCCGGCGACCCTGCGTCGGCGCCCGCCACGCCTGGGTGAACACACCGATGAAATTCTCGGCGGGGTGGGTTTTGCAGAGGCGGACATTGCTAAGTTGAGAGAAGCGGGCGTTATTGCCTGATGTCTGACGCGGGCATCCACTCTCAGCTGCAGGCCGACTGTCACCAGCTGGGTCAGCTGCCTGGCAGCACCTTTTTGTTACACCGCAATGCTCGCCTTCCCTGGTTTATCCTGGTGCCCAAAACGGACGCCATTGATCTGCTGGATTTACCGGAACAACAGTTGCGGGAGGTCATGCAACAGTGCCAACAACTGTCGAGCTTTCTTAAAGTCCGGCTCGGTCATCCCAAAGTGAATTTTGGCGCGCTCGGCAACCTGGTACCACAGCTGCATCTTCACATCATCGGGCGCGCTCCCGGTGACGACTGCTGGCCGCAGCCGGTGTGGGGTAACCTGGAGGAGGGGCCGGCCTACTCATCTGACACTCTGGCCGACTGGACAATGCAATTAACGGAGCTGCTAGGCCTGAAGGCCGACGTGTGATAAGGCCGCGCCGGGATGGAGTGGTGATTGTGTTGCAACGCGACCGCCGCTTTCTGGTGGGCCAGCGCGCCCCGCACAAGCCGGCACCCTATTACTGGACCCAAATTTCCGGTAAGCGTGAACCCGGTGAGAGCCTCGAGCAAACCGTGGTGCGGGAGGCCAGGGAGGAGATCGGTTGCACAGTAGAAGTCAGCCGCTCGCTGCAAAGTCTGCCGTCGGCCAACGGCAAGTTTATGTTGCACTATTTTGCCGTCGAGATTATTGAGGGCGAGCCCAGCATTTGCGACGATGAGTTATTGGATTTGCGTTGGGTCACTGTGGCTGAGCTGATCCGGCTGAAACCCAATTTTCAGGAAGACCTGGACCTACTGACACGCCTGACAGAGGAGGCAGCAAACGGTGGATGATTCCCTCAATGTGTTTGGTGAAGAACTGGAGCTCTGCAGTGAGGATCCGATGACCGGCTTTTTCCGCGATGGCTGCTGCAATACCAGTGATCAGGATGGCGGCTCACATACCGTATGCGTTGAGGTAACCGAGCGTTTTCTGGAGTACTCACGTTTTCGCGGCAATGATCTCAGCACCCCCATGCCCGAATATGGATTTCCCGGACTGAAGGAAGGCAATCGCTGGTGCCTTTGCGCTGCGCGTTGGCTGGAAGCTTACCAGCAGGATATGGCGCCGCGGGTGTTCCTGCGCAGAACCCACCAGCGCGCGCTGGAAATTGTACCCATGGAATTGCTGCGTCAGTACGCGGTGGATTTGAACTGAGCCTCTACCAGGGTTCCACGAAGGGGCGCAGGTCCAGTTCGAAGGTCCAGGCATTGCGCGGCTGCTGGTGCAGCATCAGGTAGTTGGCGGCAATACTGTCGGGATCCAGCAAGCCCTGAGCCGGGCGTTCCGCCACCAGGTCTGGCAGGTGCTCTCTTACGAACGCACCATCTATGGGACCATCGACGATCACATGCGCAACGTGAATACCTTCCGGCCCTAATTCCCTGGCCATACTTTGGGCCAGTGCCCGCGCGCCGCTCTTGGCGGCTGCAAAGGCCGCAAACTTTGCCGCACCGCGGGTGGCGGAGGTGGCGCCGGTAAAGAAGATGCTGCCTTTGCCCCGGGGCTGCATATAGCGAGCCGCTTCGCGGCCTACCAGGAATGCCGCCAGGCAGTCAGTTTCCCAGACCGCCCTGAAGGTGTCCGAGCTGAGTTCGGCAATGGGTTTACGGGCGCCAATGGCAGCGTTGTACACGACCACCTCTATCGGGCCGATACGGGCTTCGATATCTGCAAACGTCTCTGTCACCGCCTGTTCATCGCGGGCGTCGAGGGCCAGGCCTTCAGCTTTGCCGCCTGCTTGTCGAATCTGTTCCAGCAGCGGAGCCAGCGCGCTCGCGTCGCGGCGGGCTGCGCAGACGGTCATGCCGAAGCCGGCAAACGCGCGTGCAATCGCGGCGCCGGTGCCATCGCCGGCCCCGACCACCAGGGCCACAGCATTTTTGTCAGGCATAGTTAAAAACCGGATGAACTGATTGTTATTGAATACATACTCTGCTACCTTTTTTCGCTCGCCGCAAGCAGCCAACCGGATAGCTCATGGATTTATCCCTCAGCGAAGAACAGCAGCTGTTAAAAGACAGCGCCGCCAAGTTTGTACAGGATCAGGCCGGGGTTGATCGCAAGCGCGCCCAGCGCGAACAGGCCCCCGGTTTTGACCCCGCCACCTGGCAGCAGTTTGCCGAACTCGGCTGGCTGGCGCTGCCCTTTGCTGAGGACGACGGCGGGATCGAAGGCGGCGCCCTGGATGTCGCTGTGCTCACCGAAGAATTTGGACGCGGCCTGGTCTGTGAACCCTTCCTGCCAAATATTGTGATTTGCGGGGGTTTTCTGCGTCGCGCGTCGGAGCAGCACAGGGCCGCCCACTTGCCGGCGCTTATGGCAGGAGAATCCCAGTGGGCATTTGCCTATGCCGAGTCAGACAGCCGCTACAAGCTGCAACGCTGTGCCACTGCCGCGCAGGCAGCGGGTGATGGCTATGTTATCAACGGCAGCAAGATCTCGGTGCTGAATGCGCCCGCCGCCACCCATTTGATTGTCAGCGCCCGCACGGCGGGTGATAGCGACAGTCAAGACGGCGTGAGTCTGTTTGTCGTGAATGTGGACAGTCCGGGAGTAGAGATAAAGAGCTACCCGCTGGTGGACGGCAGCTATGGTGGTGACATCAGCTTCAGTAACGTCAGTGTGGGTGCCGATGCACTATTGGGAGAGGCCGGACAGGGCCTGTCCCTGATGGAGGATGTGGTCAGCGAAGCCCTGATCGCTATCGGCGGTGAAGCCCTCGGTGCCATGGATGCCTTGCTGGAGCAGACCGTCGAGTACACCAAGACCCGCGAGCAATTTGGCCAGGCCATTGGCAGTTTCCAGGCCCTGCAACACCGCATGGCAGATATGTTTATGCAGTGTGAGGCCACCCGTTCGCTGCTCTACTACGCGGCTATTTCTCGCGAAGAGGGTCGTGCCGACATGCACCAGGCGGCTTCCGCTCTCAAGGTGAAGCTGGGCCGGGCCGGCCGCTTTGTTTCACAGCAGGCGGTGCAACTTCACGGTGGTATCGGTATGACCGATGAGTTGGGGGTAGGGCACTACTTCAAGCGATTACTGCTGTTGAACACTCTGTTTGGTGACAGCGAGTATCATCTGGACCGCTACCAGAGCGTGTGATTTAGCCGCCGCAGGAGTGGCGATGAATAGCGCCGCCTGCGGCATCTCCCTCGTGGAATATTTCTTCCAGGCGATCGCCCAGGTAGTTGATCATGCGATCAACCCGCTGGTCTTTCTGCGACACAATCTGTGATACCGCCATGCCCTCCATCAGGAACTTGGTGATGTCCATGGCCATGGCATAGAGTTCACCGCGCTCGGCCCATTCGGGGAACAGCTTGCTGCTGGACTCTGCCACGTTCTCATCGAAGCGGGCGATTGAGTCCTCCAGAATATCCTGCAGTTCGGGGTCAGTGCGGCCCGCCACGCAGAGTTCGTGATAGGCCACGAACAAATCCGAGCTCAGGTAATTCCAATAGCCCTTCAGGCCTCGACGATTGCGCTCATCCACCGGCAGGCTGTGGGCCTCGTCCTCACCGATGGCTTCATCAATTTTTTTGGCGTACAGAAACAACAGCTTGCCGTGGAGGTATTCAACGGCCGCCTGTATCAGTTCGGTCTTTGAGGGAAAGTGGTGCAGCATGGCGCCACGGGACACCTTGGCCTTGTCGGCAATCTTTGCGGTGGTAGTGCTGGCGTAGCCAATGGCGATGAAGCAATCCAGTGCAGCGTCCAGAATAGTGTCCCGGGTCATGGCACTTTTTTGTGCCTGCCAACCGGATTTATCCCGCTCTTTCCTGGCTTTGCTGCTCACTGCTTTTGTCATGCTTGATCCCCCTGCTAGCGGCCGGCAAGTTTAGCGACTACCGGTGCAAATTGCTCCACCATATTGTTCTCGCCGTCATCCAGCACGGTGACGTATGAAATACCGTACTTTTCGCGACGCCGTTGTAACTCATCGCAGATATAGTCGACCGGCCCAATCAGGTTGTGGGGCCCCTCCAGCAGCATCTCCACCGGCATGCCAAACTCGCCGGCAATCGCGCCGGCAACGGCATCCTGTTGATCAGTCACGATGGTCATGTAGGCGCCTATTTCGAGTTCGATGTCGTCAAAGCGGTCTCCGGCGCCAGCCTTGATCCAGTCAATCTTCTTCGCGGTTTGTTCGGCCATGCCTGACATCACGCCATCGGGGCCAAGCATGCCGGCTCGATTATTGAAGTTGAGGCTGACGATGTCCGCCTCGCGACCGGCAATTTGCAACACCCGCTTGCTGCCGCCGCCAATCATAATCGGCGGGCAGGGGGTTCTGGCGGGTATGCCGGAGAAGCCCTGCCACTTGATGTATTTGCCGTCGATATCCAGAGGCTCACCAGCCATAAAAGCTTTAACGCCCCCAACGACTTCTTCAAACTTGTCGAGGCGGTCCTGGATGTCCATAAACTCAATGTCGACCGCTTCGTATTCTGACTTGATCCAGCCGGCCCCCAAGCCCAGTTCGAGGCGGCCGTCACTGAGATAGTCCATCGTGGCTGCTTCCTTGGCCAGGATAACGGGCTCCCGATAATCCATGCAGAACACCCGGCATCCCACCTTGATCGTGTTGGTCATTTCCAGCGCCATCGCGATCGCAGGCACAGCGCCAAGCAGCTGTGGTGGGTGGGCACTGGCTTCCTGGTTCGGACCAGGACCAAAAAAGTGATCCGCCAGGTGATAGGCCGAGTACCCCAGGTCCTCGGTCTTGCGCACCATGTCCCGCCAGGCTGCTGGCGTTTTTGGGTTAAAAGCCTGCAGTGCAAAGCGAAACGGTTTCTGGCTCATGCGGCTTCCTCTTTGCGTGTAATGTACACCGGTATGGCACTTTGCTGGGTCATGCCGGTAAAGGGTTGGGTTATGGCGAGATTGTCGATCAGCTTATTGGTATTGGCTCCGACTTCCCGAACGCGCTCGTCGGCGCCGGGCTCGGGGGCGACCCCCCAACTGTGATGCATGCTGATGACGCCGGGTTTGATACGGTCATTGGCACAGATCACCGCGGGAATGCTGCCGTATTCTGAGTGAACCTCCACCAGGCAATCGTCTTCCAGGCCCATGGTGGCCAGGTCATCCGGGTGAATATAGGCAGGGTTGGTGGTGCCCATTTTCTTCCGCAGTAGGCTCAGGTTGAGGCCGGAAGAATTCAATACATACTTGCTGCGCGAGCAAATCAGGCGATGGCTGTACTTGGCATCTGCGGCGGGTCGCTGCAGATAGCGCTGAAATTCTTCGTCCAGCCCTTCCGGGAAGAAGTCGAGGCGATCATTGTTACCCTCGTCCGCTTCTTCCACGGTGACGGTGTGCTCCGGAAAGGTGTGCCCACCGGGATTATCCCGCAACCACTCCAGGGGCACTCTCGAGCCATTGGTAATCGCTTTGAGTACTTCGAATTTGCTGGGCTTTTGATCGGCGGTAAAGGTGCTGTCACCCACCTGAACCTCAAGACCCAGCCTTGCACCCAGCCCCCAGAACAGTTCCCACTCCTCGATCACATCGTGATCGGTGGCCACGACTGCTTCGGCATACTGGCTGTAAGGTGCCTCGTACCAGGGATCGGCGAGCAGTGTGACGTCGTCCCGCTCCAGTGTCAGTTTGGGTCCAAACACGTAGTCTGCGATGCGTGCGGTGGCGGCCATGTAGGCATCCACGCAGATCAGCAGGTCCAGGCTCTTGAGGGCCTCGTAGACTTTTTCCTGGTTGGCGAAAGCGGTCAGCGGGTTGCCACCAATCACGATCAGGGCGCGGACCTGTCCGTCCCCGGGTGTGAGGATTTCATCCGCCAGCAAATTGGCCGGCATCTCACGGGAGGGGCCCATCATGCCGTGCACGGTGAGTTCACCCAGTTCCGGTTTGATGCGGGAGCGAGCCCCGTCGCCCCAGGCCAGCGGCACGCGCAGGGGCTGGGCTTTCTTGGGTGAGGCGGGCGACAGCACACCCGGGTTTGGAACCGTGTCGCCAGCGCGATAGAAACGGCCACAAATCGTGTTGAGGCTGATCAACAGGTGGTGCATCAGGTTGGGGTCGTTGGACATTTCCGGACCGGTGCCACTCAGAGCGACACCGCGTGGCCCGGCGGCAAAGGTGCGGGCGGCTTCGGCGATGTCTTCTGCGGCGAGATCGGTGCGTTCGGCGACAAAGTCCAGAGTAAAGGGCTCAACCTGCTCTCTCAGCTGATCCAGACCCTCGGTGTACTGCTCGCAGAACGCCTTGTCGTGCAATTCTTCTTCCAGAATCAGGCGAATGACACCCGCCAGGAATGCCGGGTCTTCCCCGGGTCTGATCTGCAGGTGGATATCGGCACGACGGCTCAGCTCAGTAGAGCGGGGGTCCACGGCAATCAGTTTGAGACCGCGTTTCTTGGCCTCGCGCAGTTTCTCGAAAGGACTCACCGAGGGCACGCCGCCGGGAGGTGCGTACTGGGAGACCATCGGGTTGTTGCCCAGAATCATGGTGACGTCGGAGTCATTGAAAAAGTGGCTGCCGGCACCCCAGAACCCGTGTCGGGTACCCACAAATACCTTGGCGGGCTGGTCTATGGTGACACTGGTGTAATAGGACGGTGAACCCAGTGCATTATGCCAGGCCCGGCTGTAGGCCAATTGCGCTGAATTCTGGAACGCGTAAGTGCCGTTGTAGGTCGCCACTGCTCGTGGACCGTGTTCGTCGATAATGGCCTTCAGTTTCGTGGCAATCTCGTCCATGGCCGTTTCGCTGGATACCTGCTCAAACTCGCCATCCACTTGCTTGAAACAGCCGGTGAGTCGTTCCTCCTGGTACATCTGCTCGACCAGCTGGCGGCCCTTGATGCAGGTATAGCCGCCGTACATCTCGTTGCTGGTATCTGGTTTTACGGATTGCACGACGCCATCGGCCAGCTCTACTTCCATCGGGCAGTAAGCGTGGCAATAGCGGCAAAAAGTCTTATGAGTTGTCATTTTTTGATGCCCGTAAGGTGGAAAAACACCGCTCGGTTGACTTGCAAAGGAGATACAAAGCGGTCAATACTTAAAAAACAAGCAGTACTGATTGTATTTTTTGCCGTGAATGGCGTCCAGTACTATTCAGCATCAGCACTGGACGGCCGTTCCAATATTCATAATAAATGCCGGACAACGGCAAGGCAGGAGCTCGCAATGATGTATTTACGCCCTCAATTTAACTTTAACCGCATGGCTGCCGGGATTGCTCTCGCCAGTGTTGCCGCCACCTCTACCCCGCATGTGGTCGCCCAGGAAGGCGGCGTGCTGGAAGAGGTCATCACCACCGCCCGTAAAATCGATGAATCCATGCAGGATGTATCCATCGCTGTGTCCGCGTTTTCCGGGGAGACGATTGATGCCCTGGTGATGCGGGATGTCCGGGAGATGGAGGGCCTGGTGCCTAACCTCGTGATCGACGCCGTTGCGGTTGCCCCTGCTGGTGCATCCCTCTACATCCGGGGGGTTGGTACCCAGGAGGTTGAGCGGTCCTTTGACCCTGCAGTGGGCGTGGTTATTGACGGCGTACCGCTTTCTTTTGTGAATGGCTCGATGGCCAACACCTTTGATTTTGCCACTATCGAAATTTTGCGGGGGCCTCAGGGTACGCTTTTTGGTCGAAACACCACCGGCGGTGTCATTAATATCACCCGCACCCGACCCACAGGCGAGCTGGGCCTGAAATACGAAGTCACCGCCGGCAACGATGACCGTTTTGACGTCAAGGCTGTGTTGAATTTCCCGCTTGGGGAGATGTTTGCCGGCAAACTCGGCTACGCCAGCCAGCAAGACGGCGGCAATCGGAGCCAGCTGCTGACTGGTGACGATACCGGTCACCGTGACAACCAGGAACTGAACGTCACCCTGGCATTTGAGCCCAACGAGAATTTCGACGCAGTATTTACCTACGTCAATTACAAAGACGAAAATGATGGTGTCGGTCTACAGAATATTTCCTCACTGAACACGGATAACCCTGTAAACCCCGCCCCCGATGTCCCCTGTTTAGTCGGCTTCTGCGGCGATGATGTGACTGATATTTCCGAGTTCTCTCAGGATTTCTACGAGCCGATTGATTTTGAGTGGGACAGCTTCACTCTTAACATGAATTGGGACCTCAATCTGGGTACCATCACGGCGATTCTGGGTCGCCAGGAGACCGAGGAGGCGGTGCCTACTGATTTTGATGCTACGCCACTCAACTTTTTCCACGTGTGGCGCTTCCAGGATTCCGAGCAGGATACCGCTGAGATACGCTTTGCCTCGAGTGACGCACTGAGCGAGCGCATGGATTTCGTGGCTGGTTTGTTCTGGGTTGAAGATGAATACCAACTCGACCAGAAGACTTCTATCGGTGCCTTTGGCGGCCAGGCAGGCGCGCTGTTTCAGGACCCCTATGCGGACCACGAGCGGGAAGCCTGGGCCATATTCGGCGAGATACATATCGATCTTGGTGAGCGATTTATGTTGACCTTGGGTGGCCGCTACACCGAGGAGGAGAAGAAGTATGCAGGTCGCACCTTCTTTGGCGGTGACGATTTTGCTGGGTACATCCCCGGCACTGAGGATGATTTCTTCATCTTCGGACAGCCGATCTGGATTCCCATTGATGCCGCAGCGGGCAGTGAGAAGTGGGAAGAGTTCACGCCCAAGGTTGGCCTTGATTTTCGTGTGAACGATGACGTGCTGACCTATATCTCTTATTCCGAAGGCTTCCGTTCCGGAGGTTTCAACGGCCGTAACCAGAACCTTGCGAATATTGGTCCCTTTGACCCGGAATTCGTAGAGAACTGGGAAATCGGCATGAAGGGTGATTTTGCCGACAGCACACTGCGACTGAATCTCGCCGCCTTCCAGACGGATTACAAGAACAAGCAGGAAGAGATCATTGAGCCCGACGGTTTCGGTGGTTCCAACACCGTGGTGCGAAATGCCTCTACGGCTGAGATGAAAGGTGTAGAAGCTGAGTTGACCTGGGTGGCCACGGATAGCCTGGTTTTCCTGGCCAATCTCGGTTACCTGGATGCCAAGTATGATGAGTTCATGGCTGATCTCGTTGGCGACGGCATCGTTACCGACAACAGCTACCTGAACCTGCGTCGGGTACCTGAGTGGACCGGGGGTATCAGTGGTCGTTTTACGCGCCAGGTTGGTCCTGGCTTCCTGGGTCTGTATGCCAGCTATCGCTACACCGACGAATACTGGGTAGAGGTGCGCAACGACCCCCGTGGCCTGCTCGATAGCCGCGGCGTGGTGGATGCCAATATTTCCTACGAGTGGCAGTTTAGTGACACCCGCAGCGTTAAGATCACCCTGTTTGGACGTGATCTGACGGACGAGGTGGACTACAACTCAGCTGTGACTATCCCCGGCACCATCGCCTTCGCAGGTGTTGCCGGTGGTGAGGAGTACGGTCTGCAGATCAGCGGCAACTTCTAAGTTGCTCTTGGTGTAAAGGGGACAGAGCTCGCCTGTGGCTCGGTCTGTCCCCGGATAAAAAAGGGCCCTTGAGGCCCTTTTTTTGTTCGTGGCCGCAGGCGGTTTATCCTGTAAAGAAATCGCCGCGGGGTACGCCTTCCGGATCGTAGACGGGTTCAGCCAGGTCAATACGGTATTTGAGGATATCCGTGCCTTTCATCTCGTACTTGCCCAACAGCTGCAGCATGCCAGAATAATATGGGCCCGCCAGGTGGGCGTTCAGGTCCTCTGAGCTGTCCCAGTTCTCGTACACATAGACGCGACCGGGTACCGCCGGGTCTGCACTCCATACGTAATGGTTACAACCTTTCTGGCTGCGGGTGTCTGCTTGCAGTTGGGCAGATTCCTCCAGTGCTGCCGCGGCGTCTTCTGGGCTGAAGTCTACAGTGCCGTTAATGAGTACAGTCATGTTGTTCTCCGTGAATGTTGTTATGGCCCTAGAGCCTAGCAAAGGCTGGGAATAAAACAATCAGAGTTGACTGATTTTTTTATTCCCTGTTACTGTGCCGCGCTCAATCTACAAAATAAGAGCTGACCCATGACCTTAAACCGCCAGTACCTCCTTAAGTCGCGCCCGAAGGCCCTGCCCACCCCTGAAGAAGTACCCATGCTGGAATCAGAGATTCCGAAAGCAGGTGAGGGCGAGCTGGTTGTGCGCAATCTCTATATGTCGCTGGATCCCGCGATCCGCGGCTGGATGAGCGATGAGCCCAACTATATTGACCCCATTCCAGTAGGTTCGCCAGTGTGGGCCACGGCCATTGGCCGGGTTGTGGACAGCGGCAGCCCGGACTTTGCCGTCGGCGACCTGGTGTTGGGCATGCACGCCTGGGAGGACTACACCCTGACCACGGCGGAAGCCGCCGGCAAGATTGAAGACACCATGGGTCTGCCGCTGACCAACTTCCTTTCCATTTTGGGTGCCACTGGCATGACCTCATACTTTGGTCTGCTTGAGGTGGGCGATCCGCAGCCGGGCCAGACCCTGTTGGTCAGCGGGGCCGCTGGTGCAGTGGGTTCATTGGTGGGCCAGATTGGCAAGATCAAGGGCTGCCGGGTGGTTGGCCTGGCCGGAGGTGAAGAAAAGTGCCGCTGGTTGCTGGACGACTGTGGCTTCGATGACGTCATCGATTACAAGGCGACTGAGGACCTGACCGCGGCCATCGCCGAGAAATGCCCCGATGGTGTCGACATCTATTGGGAGAACGTTGGTGGCGAGATGCTGGATGCGGTGCTGCTCAACCTGGCGGAGCGCGCCCACATCATTTTTTGTGGCTGGATCGCCACCTACAACGATGAGGAAAAACGGCCGGGGCCGAAGAACCTCTGGCAGCTACTGGCCAAGAGCGCGAAGATGGAAGGCTTTGTGGTCAAGGACTATTTCCACCGTGCCGGTGAGGCGATGCCGGTGCTCGGGGCTTGGATTGCCGAGGGCAAGATCCAGTTCAAGGAGCATGTGGTGGATGGTCTTGAGAACGCCCTGGATGCGTTTCACATGCTGTTTGATGGCCGTAATACCGGCAAGTTGATCATCAAGATTGCCGAGGATGATCAGGCCTGATCCATTTGGCAGTACCGATCAGGCACAAAAAAGCCGCGCCCGGACTCCCGGGCGCGGCTTGATTAATTGCTCGGTTAGAAGCTGTAAGTCAGATAGGCTTGGAAGCCGTCGAACTCAACATCGAATTCAGTGACCTCACCGTCACCCTTGTCATGCTCAACGTCGACCTTGGTGTACTGGTAACCAATACCTGCGCCGAAACGCGGATTGAAACGATACTCTACTGAGGCCGCTGCATAAGTGAACGCACCATCGTAATCTTCATAGCTGGCGCTGAGCCAGCCGCCGCGAATGTGAGCGCTCACCTTTGGGTTGAACGCGTGCAGGTAATAGAGGCGCAGATTGGGCACCGGGGCCAACAGCTCCTGGCTGTCAGAGGCGAAAGGCTCAATCAGATCCCCGATCTGTATGGCACCATCAACACTGGCGCTGAGGTCAAAGGCGTGCAAACCGATGCCGCCGCCAAATTCCTTGTTATCCTGCTTAATGAATGCGTAGCTGACGTCCACGATATAGGCGTCTGCCTGCAGGTTGCTGGTGACCAGTGCGCCCACTGGGTACTCAACGCCCTCCCAGTTAAACGAATCAGTCACCACGTTATCACCACTGCTATCGAAGCGGTTAAAACTCGCGTTCAGTGCCCAGCGTTCTGAGAAGCGCCAGCGAAACCCAATCCAGACATCCAGGTCGTTGCCCTTGACTCCGAGATCGTCCTCAAGATCAACATCGACCTCGGGGAAGGGTGGCTTGGTGGCTTTAACGGTGCCTGACACATTGTTGTTCAGTGCGCCCAGTTTGAAATTAAAACGATCGGATAGCACCGGGTTGATGCCCGAGATCTCCTCGGCTTGAATGCCGCTGCTCAGGCTGAGGCCCAGGATGCCAGCTGCCAGGTATTGCTTGAACATAACTCGTGTCTCTTTAGAGTTTAAAAACTGTAGGTCACAAACGCCAGCGCGCCTTCAAATTCGATATCGTACTCTTCGAACCTGCCGCGTCCGCTGTCGTGCCTCAGGTCAATGTCAGTGAATTGTAACCCGAAACCGATGCCCCAGCGCTGATTGAATCGATATTCGAATTGGCCTTTCAGGTAGACAAAGTCACCGTCGTAGCTGTCATAGCTCAGGCTCAGCCAGCCCAGATTGCCGGTGAGTGACAACTTTTCGTTAAACGCATAAGTGTAGTAAGCCCTGATATTGGGGACCGGCGCCAGCAGTTCGTCACTACTTCTTTCTAGTGGAATGTCGGGCAGCGGGCTGAGGCGAATAAAGCCGTCGATATCCAACTTGAGATCAAAAGCATGTAGGCCCAAGCCTAATCCACCTTCGTAGTTAGGCCCCTGCCATATGTTGTAGCTGACATCGAGAATGTACGCATCTGCGATAAAGTTGGTGTTGATGACTGCGCCGGTGGGATAGGGCTGGCCATCAAAATTGAAGGGGTCGCCGACAATGCTACCACCGGACTGGTCAAAGCGGTCGTACTGAAAATTGAGCGCCCAGCGCTCGGCGAAACGCCATTTGAAGCTGGCCCATGGGGAAGTTTTTTCGGTATCGATGCCAAGCGTATCGCCCAGATCGACGGGCGTTATCGGTAGAGGGGGTCTCGCGACAATTGCCGTCCCTTCCAGGCGATTGTAGATGCCGCCCAGGCGGAAGTTGAACACATCATCCAGTACCGGGTTGGCCGATCCATCGGCGTGGACTGGCGATGCCAACAGCGTAACCAGCAGCGGTAAGGCCTTGCTAAAACGCACGAGTTCCCCCCAATTCAGGCGTTATGAGCTAACCATATCCCCTCGACACCCCGAATACAATTACAAGGCCATGGGTGACCTGTCAGGGGCGATATGGGGTGTAGTCAGCGCTGTAGTCGGTGGGACCCTGGTACATGACGTTGTAGGCGCGGCTGGCAAAACGCCACTGACCGTCCACCTTCTTATAAGTGTCATCGTATACCCCCAGCACCATGGCTGGATCACCCTCCTTAGGCTTGGTGTGCTCGGTGATGTACCAGCGCCCGCTGGCGCTGTCACCGTCGATCTCCAGGGTGCCGGAATTCAGCATCATGATGGCAAACTCAAAGCTGCCCATGGCGCCCTGCCACAGGTTCAGAATGGCCTCGCTGCCGTCCACGTCCATACCCAGCAGGTTCCAGGTGGCATCTTCCGCCCAGGTGGCGATCCAGTCGTCTGCGTTGTAGCGGTTTACGGCGTCGATATAGCGCGCCACCAGGTCGCGAATGGCGAGTTCATCGGCTGTAGACATGGGCTTCTCCTTTGTTGTCCAGCTGCTTTCAAAAAAGAAACAAACTGGACTGTTTTTTCGAATTTTGGCCTGCTACTATGAACGATTCCACTGATATTAACAATAAGGTCACAGTGCCTATGTCCGCTGAAATGACTGCTGAATCGGCTCAAAAACCTATTGCCGAAAACCTGTTCACCTGGCCGTCGCCGCAACCTGCCCTGCTGGGCTCACGCTGCCAGGACTGTGGTCGCGCCACGTTTCCTGCTCAGGGCAGTTGCCCCGCCTGCTGTTCCACCGATGTGGTGGTTGAGGAGCTGCCTCGCGAGGGCACCCTGTGGACCTGGACGGTGCAGAGATTCATGCCCAAGACGCCCTACAAAAGCGGTGAAACCCAGGAGACTTTTCAGCCCTATGGTGTGGGCTATGTCGAGTTGCCAGGTGGCGTGCGTGTTGAAGGGCGGCTCACAGAAAACGACCCGGAGAAGCTGAAGATCGGTATGCCCATGGAAGTGATCTTTGAGCCTTTCAGAACCGAAGAAGACGGCACGGAGGTGATCAACTTCGCCTTCCGGCCTGTGCAGGAGTAAGCCATGACAGATGTCGCAATCGTCGGAGTAGGAATCCATCCCTTTGGGCGCACTGAGGGCATGAGCGGTTTGCAGCAGGGCGCGTTTGCCGCTCGCGCTGCGCTGAAAGATGCGGGCGTCGAGTGGGCTGACATGCAATTTGCCTACGGTGGCAGCGCCAGTTCGGGCAGTGCCGACGCGCTGGTGAACGAGCTGGGCCTGACTGGCCTGCCGTTTACCAACGTGGCGAACGGCTGTGCCACAGGTGGTTCTTCATTGATGTCGGCGTACAACGCCATCAAATCGGGTGAATCAGATATTGGCCTGGTGGTGGGTTTTGACAAGCATGAGCGCGGCGCGTTTAACGCCGATCCAAAGAGCCTGGGCATTGGCGGTTGGTACGGCGAAGCGGGCCTGATGCTCACCACTCAGTTTTTCGCCATGAAAATTACCAAGTACATGCACGACTATGGCATCAGCAACATGGCTTTGGCCAAGGTGTCGGAGAAGGCGTTTCAGAACGGTGTCCTGAATCCCAATGCCTGGCGGCAGCAGGAAATCGGTGTTGAAGAAATACTCAACAGCATGATGGTCAACGACCCTTTGACAAAGTTCATGTTCTGTTCACCTTCCGAGGGTGGTGTTGCGTTGATTGTCTGTCGTGCAGACCACGCCGAGAAATACACTGATCGTCCGGTGTACATCAAGGCGGCCGCTTTGCGCTCTCGTCGCTATGGTTCGTTTGAAGTGTTTGCCCCATCCCAGGCGTTGGAGCATATCGGTGGGCCGACAGTGGACACAGCCAAAGCCGCCTTTGAGATGGCCGGCATTGGGCCCGAGGACGTCGATGTGGCCCAGCTACAGGATACCGAGGCCGGGGCTGAAATCATGCACATGGCCGAAAACGGGTTTTGTGAGGACGGCGAGCAGGAGCACATGCTGCTCAATGGTGAAACCAAAATTGGTGGTCGCTTCCCCGTCAATACGGATGGCGGCTGTATTGCCAATGGTGAGCCCATTGGTGCATCCGGCCTGCGCCAGATTCACGAGAACGTGATTCAGTTGCGTGGCCAGGCAGGTGCGCGGCAGGTGCCGGGCGATCCAAAAGTCGGCTACACCCATGTTTACGGTGCACCCGGTATCAGTGCGGTCACCATTCTGCAGCGCTGAGTAGCGCTTAAAAGAACTACAGAGGCAGGTACCATGAACGAAAAAGTTAACCTGACAGAAGAACAGATCAAAGCCCGCGATCCCGCCTATTCCTTTCAGGAGCTGCTGGATCGAGAAACAGTAGAGGTGCCAGCGGCACTGCGAGAGAGCACGGAAACCTACCTGGGCTCTGAAGACATTGCCATCGACCGTTACCTGTCGCGGGAGTTTTTTGATCTCGAGGTAGAAAAGGTCTGGCGCAAGACCTGGCAGATGGCCTGTCGTGAGAGCATTGTCGGTAACCCCGGCGATTACCATGTCTACGACATCGTAAACGATTCCATTCTTATTACTCGTACCGAAGCGGGTGAGCTGAAGGCCTACTATAACTCGTGCCTGCATCGTGGGCGCGCGCTAAAGCGTGGCAGCGGCAGCGGTGCCGAAGAGCTGCGCTGTCCTTACCACGGCTGGTCGTGGAATCTTGAAGGTGACTTCCAGGGCGCGCCCTGCGAATGGGACTTCCCCCATGTGACTAACGATAAAGAGCGCTTCCATTTGCCCGAGGTAAGGGTGGCGACCTGGGGCGGCTGGGTCTTTATCAATATGGATGAGGACGCACCCTCGCTGGTAGAGTACATGGGTATCCTGCCCGAGCACCTGGCGACCTGGAAACATGAACAGCGCTTTATCTCCGCCCACGTCGAGAAGGTGATTGGTGCCAACTGGAAGGCTGTGCTGGAGGCCTTTATCGAGTCCTACCACGCCATTGCCACGCATCCCCAGTTGATGCCATTCCAGGCCATCGACAATTCCCAATACGATGTGTGGGACGATCATGTCAGCCGCACGATTACAGCCTATGGGGTACCCAACCCCAGCCATGCTGATCAGTTCAGCGAGCAGGACTCCATGGATGCCATGATGGAGCTGGGTGGTGTAGAGGACGTACCTGAAGTCGCCGATGGTCAAACTGCTCGTGAAAAACTGGCAGAGATGACCATGCCGGCGATTAGCGAGCAGTGTGGCGAGGACCTGGAAGGCGTCAGCACCATGTCTGAGCTGATGGACTCAACGCTGTACTTGTTGTTCCCCAATTTCGCACCCTGGGCAGGGCATGCGACGATTATTAACTATCGTCACCGCCCCAACGGCGACGACCCTGATAGCTGCATCATGGATATCTACCTGCTGACCCGTTACCCCGAAGGCGAAGAGCCGCCGGCGGACGCCGCCACGGTGCGCCTGGGTATTGACCAGCCCTTCGCGGATGCAGCCGATACATTGGGTGCCGGCCTTGCTCGCGTATTCGAGCAGGATGGCGCCAACCTGCCACAGGTACAGAAGGGCATGAAAGCGTCCAAGAAAGGCACGGTGACCCTGGCCAACTATCAGGAAGTGCGCATTCGACACTTCCACCAGACCCTGGATAAATACCTGGCCAAATGACGGCACTGTCAGCCGAGCGTCTGGAGCGGGACGGCCCGCTCTGGCGCAATACCACTATTGCCCGTGAGGCCTGGCGCAAAGAGCGTGAGCATGGCGATCGCATCGCCATCTTTCTTGAAGATGCGCAGGATGTTACTTACGCAGAATTTGCCCAGGAGGCGCGCCGCCTGATCACCGCCTTCTGCGGCCTCGGCTTGCAGGCGGGTGATGTGGTGAGCTTTCAGCTACCCAACTGGCGCGAGGCAGTGCCCCTGGACATCGCCGCAGCGGCACTCGGGCTGGTTGTTAATCCTATTGTTCCCATTTATAGGGATGCCGAACTGCGCTACATCTTGAAGGACGCGTGCACGCGTGCGTTTTTTATCCCTGAAAAATTTCGCAGCATTCACTACATCGACATGGTTCAGAGCCTGCGCGCTGACCTGCCCGACCTCGATCATTTGATTTCGGTACGAGCCGAGTCTGACTACGAAGGTGTGCTGCGCTATGAAACCCTGGTGGACTGCCCTGAGGCGGACCTGGATAGCCTTGAGGATATAGACCCCAATGCCGTGAAGTGTCGCCTTTACACCTCCGGCACCACCGGTTTTCCCAAAGCGGTTTTGCACACTCACAATACACTCAACTATGTTCAGCAGTGTTCGATCCGTCACAGTGAGATCACCGACAAAGACGTCATGGTAATGCCCTCGCCGGTGACGCACATCACGGGCTATTCCAGCGGTATCAATATGAGCTTCATGAGCGAGGCACGTTCGGCTCTGATGGCGCGATGGGATGCTGATGCCGCCATCGACTACATTCACCGCGTTGGCGGCACCATGACAGTGGGCGCCACACCGTTTTTACAGGAGCTGCTGGATGCGGCCGAACGCCGGGGTGATCGCCTGCCCAGTATGAGTCAGTTTTCCTGTGGTGGCGCGGCGGTGCCGCCACAGCTGATTCGCCGAGCCTATGAGGTGCTGGAGAACTGTATAGCGGTACGCGTCTATGGCAGCACCGAAGTGCCGCTGGTGACCTATGGCTGGCGTGACAACCCGGAATTGGCCGCCACCACCGACGGTCAGCTCTACGCTTTTGAAGTGCGTATCCTGGATGACGATGGCAACGAGGTCGGCGTCGGGGTTGACGGTGAGATCGCAGCGCGTGGCCCAGGGATGCTGCTGGGATATGCAGACCCCGAGCAGAATCGCGAGGCCCATACCGAAGATGGATTTTTCCTGACGGGCGACATTGGACGCTTGACGGAGGAAGGCGCGATCCTGATTACCGATCGCAAGAAAGACATCATTATCCGCGGAGGTGAGAATCTCAGTGCCAAGGAAATTGAAGACGTGTTGCATCACCATCCAGCCATTAAAGAAGCTGCGGTGGTTGCAATGCCACACCCGCGGCTGGGGGAAGGAGTTTGCGCCTTGCTGATACTGCGCCCGGGCAGTGACGCCCCTACAATGGAAGAGATTGCGGCGTTTACCGACCAGCGCGGACTGGCGCGACAAAAGATACCTGAGAAAATTCAAATCGTTGATGATCTGCCACGCACCCCCAGTGGCAAAGTGCGCAAAGATATTCTTCGAAAGCAGCTGCAGGAGAGCGACTCATGAACAAACAGATTTTATTGAACAACCATCCTCGAGGTGATCTGCAGCAGTCAGACTTCAAACATGTTGAATCCGAGATGCCTGTGCCCGGCGAGGGCGAGGTATTGGTGAAAACCCTGTACCTGGCATTGGAGCCAGCGATGAAAGGCTGGATGGAGAATCGCTCCGACTACGTGGCGCCTATGGCTATCGGCGATGTTATGCGTGGCAATGGCTGCGGCCGGGTAATCGAATCCAACAATCCCGATTTTTCGGTCGATACACTGGTAACGGGAAGTTGGGGGTGGCAGGAATATGCGGTGGCTGGTTCGAAAAAGTCGCCTCTGAACAGGCTGCCCCAGGGCATGCCGATTCCTTCCGCCATGTCCCTTTTAGGTGTCACGGGTTTGACTGCCTATTTTGGCATGCTCGATGTTGGCGAACCGGTAGAAGGTGACCATGTGCTGATTTCCGGTGCGGCCGGCGCCACCGGTTCTGTTGCGGGCCAGATCGCCAGGCTGAAAGGTTGCAGGGTGGTGGGCCTGGCGGGTAGCCAGGAGAAATGTGACTGGCTGGTCAATGAACTGGGTTTTGATGCGGCTATTAATTACCGTGACGAAGATGTCGAAGCGCAAGTTGCAGAGCTCTTCCCCAAGGGCATTAATGTGTTTTACGACAATGTCGGTGGTGAGATTCTCGATATTGCCCTGGCCAACCTCGCCCATCACGCGCGGGTGGTGATTTGTGGTGGTATTTCACGCTACAACCTCACTGGCGAAATCCCCGGCCCCAAAAATTACTTCAATCTGGTGTTCCGGCGATCGCGCATGCAGGGCTTTATTCTGTTTGATTACCTGGATCGCTATCCAGAAGCCATTGCCTTTCTGCGTGAGAACTTTAACAACGGCTCACTGATCAGCAAGGAAACCGTCACCGAGGGTTTTGAGAATATGCCCAATGCGCTGATGGGCCTGTTCAGCGGCGAAAACATGGGTAAACAGCTGGTCCACGTGGCTGATTAACAAATAAATGGGGTCAGAGTACTTTGATTTTCAAAGTACTCTGACCCCAACTACAACAATAATCAGAGAGAAAGAAGATGGTAGAAGCAACCAGCAACTATGACGACGTGCGTATGTACGGCATGGACAGCGATCGCGAGGCCGAGCTATTGGCCAAGCAGAAAGAATGCACGTTTATCTGGACTAATATGGAAAGTGAGCCGGTGGGCGTTATCATGAGCTATATTTTCCGCGATGGAAAATTCTGGCTTACCGCAACCCGCCACCGGGCCCGCATTCCGGCCATTCGACGCGATCCACGGGTCTGTGTGGTGGTGACCAGCACCGGCACCGATATGGATTACGGCAAGGCGCTCACCTATAAGGGCACCGCAGTGGTTCACGAAAGTCGTGAGGTTAAGGAGTGGTTCTACCCGGACTTTGCCGATGCGATCAGAGCCATTGATGACCCCAAGATCTTTGAAGAATTTCTCGATACTGAGGAGCGAGTGGTCATTGAGGTGACTCCCACCAAATCGATTACCTATGACGGTGAGAAAATGGCGGCAGCCACCCAGAAGTTTCTCGCCTCCAGGCAGGCGTGAGCAGCCAGGGGTTTTCTGTCGAACTTGACCGGGTCGGCAACGGTGTCGGTCTGCTGCGCTTTCGCGATGAAGGGCGCCAGAATCAACTCTGCTGGGCAGCGGTAGAGGCGCTTCTCGAGGCCGTGAACTCGTGCTCCGACCAGGATATTCGTGTACTAGTACTGAGCTCAGACAATCCAGGGCACTGGTTTGAACACGCCTGGCTGGCCGACATAGAAGCCACTATGGCCGGCGAGCCCGCCATCGGTGACGGCGCCGCATGGTTTGGTTTGATGAATGCGCTCGGCAAAGGCCCGACCGTAACCATTGCCGCGGTGAACGGTGATACCTGTGGAGGTGGCTGTGAAGTGGGCTGGGCCTGCGATCTGCGCGTTGCGGAGCGCCAGGCTCGATTTGCCCAGCCGGAAGTTCGCCTGGGTATCACTCCGGGTGTTGGTGGGGCCAGTCGGCTCAGCAAACTGGTGGGCCGCAGCCTGGCCGGTGAGATGGTGTTTGGCGGTCAGTGGACCAGTGCCGAGCGTATCTACCAGGTCGGTGGCATTAACCGGCTTGTCGAGACCGACGAAGCACGCGAACATGCCATTGAATGGGCCCGTCAGTTAGCGATGCTGCCTGCTGAAGCCCTCAGGGCCTGCAAGCAGGTACTGGCGCAAACTGAAGAACTGCCCCTGCAGGAAGCCCTGATGGCGGAGCAGTCCCAATTTCAGGCTACCGCGATGACAGACGAGGCCCGCGCACTCATGTCCGCCCAGCAGCGCTACTATGATGAGGGCGGCACCACCGACCAAAGTTTTTAGCCGGCGTCCTCCCTGCAACGTGTTATGATCGCTGACTTTGTAAAATCAGCAGGCTGAGCGGAGCCTGTCGCTATGGGTCGGCTTTTCCAAACACATTTACTGACTGGTGCCCTGGCGCTGCTGGCAGTGCCCGCGGCAGCCGCCATTCGTATCGATGGTGTGTTGGATGAAGCGGAGTGGCAACAGGCCCAGCGCTTCGACGAGTTTGTGGTGACCGAGCCGATGACCACGGCCCCCTCTCCCTATCGCACCGAAGCCCTGCTGTTGACCAACGACGAGGGCATCTACATCGCCTTTATCAACTATCAACCGGCTGAAGTGCCGCGGGTGCAGCGCCGCTTTCCGAGGGATACGTTTATCGAGGCCGATCGCAATATCATCGGCATAGACTTCGACGGTACCGGTCTGTCTGCCTATGACTTCACGGTGGGCATTGCCAACTCCCAGACCGATGGCACCTACCGTGGTGAAAAAGACTACTCAGGGGACTGGGACGGGACCTGGTATTCACAAACCAGCCAGGACGAGGACTACTGGTACACCGAGGTATTTATTCCCTGGACGGTGGCGCCCATGCAGGATCCAGGTACTGTGCGCAAAACCATGAAGGTCTACTTTGGACGCTTTGTCTGGCACGAGAGCCTGCGCCTGGCCTACCCACTGGCTGCTTTCAGTCGCCCCACCTTCGTGTCCGACTGGCGCGAGGTCGAGGTGGATTTCGCCCGCACCCAAACCCTTGAGTGGTTTCCCTACCTGACTGGCAGTTACGATCTAGAGGAAGAGGACAGCGACCTCAAGGCAGGGCTGGATGTGGTCTGGCGGCCCAATAGTGGCACGCAGTTCACCGGCACAATCAATCCCGACTTTGGCCAGGTGGAAAGCGACGACCTGGTGGTGAATTTCTCCGCATTTGAAACCTTTTTCTCGGAAAAGCGCCCCTTCTTTACTGAGAACAACTCCCTGTTTAACAGCCGTGTGCCCCTGGGGGATCGGTTGCTGCACACCCGCCGTATCGGCGCCGCGCCTGATGCGGGGGATGAGGAGGTCACCGACATCGATTTAGGCGCCAAGTTGTCCCACTACGGCGAAAAGCTCGACCTTGGGTTGTTTATGGTGACGGAGGATGATTCAAGCCTCGCGGACGGTCGCGATTACCTGGCCACCAGAATCCAAAGCCTCGTGGGCAACACCCGCATTGGCCATACCCTGACCTATGTTGAGCGACCAACCCTGGATCGTGAGGCGATGGTCAACAGTGTCGACTGGGACTGGCAACAGGGCGGTGGCGCCTGCAGGGCCAGGGTTTTTAAAGTGATGTGACCCAGGATGCCAACGCTGAAAACGGGTTTGTTGACCGCGATGAGCAGGACCTCGGTGGTTGGGCACAGTACGACTACCGACCCAATGACGAGCACCTGGTCAGTGCCTTCGCCTACTACTATGGCGACGAGTTCGACATGAACGACATGGGCTTTCTCAAGCGCAATGACTGGCTGCGCCTGGTATTCATGTACCAGCGTGACTACACCAGCCATCCTGATTCAGACTGGCTGCGGTCCAGCTATTGGCGTATCAAACCCTCTTATGAAGAGAACAATGATGGTTTTACGCTGCAGTCTTCTGTCGATCTGTCCTATTTCTGGAAACTGGAAAATACACAGGAATACAGCCTACAGGCGCATATTGAAGTGGAAGACCCCTGGGATGATCGCATTACCCGTGGCAACGGCCTGGTACGTCTGGATCCCCAGCACTCTTTTGAAGCCAAGTTCCTGAATCGCCGGGGCGGTGACCTGACCTTTAGTCTCGCCTACGTGGCTGAGAACAAAGGTACCGATAAGCTGGGTCACGAGCTGATCTTTGAGCCCCAGTGGTATGTGGCTGATCGGGTCACGATTAGCGCAGAGGCTTCATACCAGGACAATTCGGAATGGCTATTGTGGGACTTTGATACCCAGCAGCTGGCCACCTATGACGCGGATGTGTTTGATGTGAACCTGCGCCTGGATGTCTATCCGAGCTCGCGCCAGGAAGTGCGGGTGAAGCTGCAGTTGGTGGCGGCCCGTGCCGATGCAATCTCCGGGCAGCAGATCGGTAGTGACGGCCGTCTCAGCCCCTCCAATGTGCCGGTCTCAGATTTCAGCCTCAGCGACACAGCCCTGCAGATTCGTTACCGCTACCAGCTGGCCCCGCTCTCAGACATTTTCCTGGTCTATGAGCGCGGTGGCTTTTATGAAGACGATCGCAATGAATCCAGCCCAGGGGACCTGTTTGATCGGGCCTGGAAAGATGTGACCGGGCAGCGGGTGTTGGCCAAGATCCGGTATCGCTTCTAGATCATCAAGCATAAAAAAAGGGGCCAGAGCCCGGGCTCTGACCCCTTTTTGCGTTCTGCGATTTAGGGCAGGGCAGCAACCCAGGTCTTGTCTTCAAACCACTTCTGACGCAGTTTGTTGAGCAGCCCCATCTTTGCGTAAGTGTCCAGGTAGTTGTCCACCAGGGCGACAAACTGACGATCGTGGGCGGGCACCGCAATACCGAAAGGTTCGACTGACAGCGGCGCCTGCAACGTAGCCAGACCGGCATTGGGGTAGCGCATCACCGCCAGTACGCAGATCGGCATATCAGCAATCAGGCCATCAATTTCACCGTCGATCACCTTCTGTACGGCTTCGTCGTATTCATTAACCTTGACCAGGGTAGCGTCGGGGGCGACCGTCTCGACAAAGACCTGGCTGGTCGAACCTGCCAGGGCGGCCAGTTTCAGGTCATCGCGGTTGAATTGAGACGACTGAGTGGCCTGCGCCAGGCCGGCAGATTTAGTCAGGATGGACTTACCGGACATCATGTAGGGGCCGACAAAGGTGTAGTCGCGGCTACGCTCGGCGGTGATCGCCATACCGGACATCACCATGTCCACTTTCTCATCGTCCAGGGCAGACAACAGCTCGCCAAAGGGCATAGTTACAATCTCCAGACGCGCGCCCATGGCGCCGGCAATGGCGCGTGCCAGGTCAACCTCGTAGCCAATCAGCTGGCCGCTGCGGCTATTGGTGTTCATGGGAGGCTGGTTGCCGGACATGCCGACCTTCAGCACTTTAAAGTCGACCACGCGGTCCAGAACGGGAGAGTGGGTATCGGCCGTGGCAACGCCGGCAATTAGTGACAGTGCCAGAGCGCCCAGCAGAGAGGCTTTCTTGAACAGCTTGAACATAGTGATTTCCTGAAATTATCGGTTGTATAAGCTAAGCAGAACAGCGAGTGTAGTCGCGCTGGCTGACAGACGCAAACCTTCAAAAAGCCTCTGTGACAGAGAGATAGACCGCGTCGCTGTTGTCTGAGCGGGCATAGTCAAAGCGGACGTTGATACGCTGCGAAGGAAGCACTGAGTAACGCACGCCTAGACCGTAACTGGGGATGTACTCGTCCAGGGCGCTCTCAAACACCTTGTTCTCGTAATAGCCTGCGCCGGCAAACACCACACCGCCCCACTTCTCCGTGAATGCGCGCCGCAGTTCTACCTGTGCTGAGGCTGATTCGGTACCGAGGTAGCGGGTTGCTGAGAACCCACGCAGGCCCACGCTACAGGCGTCCCACAGCGGTACCTGCTTGGTCCGATAGCAGCCCTGCAGCTCCCAGGCTATGACAGTCTTCTGCCAGGGTTTGTGATAGGAGGAGAAGCCGATGTCGGCGGCCTCGTAGTCGCGGTTATTGCCCCAGGGGCTGGTGTTGTAGGTATAGCGGGCACTGAACAGGTTGCCGCTGTAGGGATTAAATTGGGTATCCCGCGAATCATGTTCCAGGTTAACGCCTGCGCCCAGGGTTTCTACTTCCGGAAAGCCAATTTCAATGGAGCGGAACTGACTCAGCTCAAAGGACTGCTCCAGCTCCAGGTAACGAAGATTGATGCCGCCATACCAGTTGCCACGGATACGGCGCTGCACATTGAACACACCCATCTGGCCTTCAATCAGCCAGTCCAGGGTCTTGGCGCCGGGAAAGTCATCCGGGCTCCACAGCTCAAGTTCAAAATCCATCGCCCCGACAAAGCCCCCGATACGCCATTTGTCGCCACCGAAATAGCTTTTATGGGCAATGCCGTAGGCGTAGCTGTCGTTCTCGGAGTAGTAGCCAGCGGCCCCGGTCATCGATGCGGGCTGGGTTTGCGCCTACTCTTCAGTCTGTCGATGGAAGTACGCGCCACCCAGCACCAGGCCCGCCCCGAACAGCGGGTTAATAACGGGTATGGGTACGATCACCCAATTGCGCTGGCGCTCTTCATCGTCCCGGCTGGCCTCAAAATAGGGTTGGGAGTGTTCGGTGGGCAGGGAGATTTTTTCCTTGCTAGTGAGCTGGCTGGATGCCAACGCCATCTGCACGGGCGTCATCGCGATCAACAGGCTCAGCCCAAGCTTCAGGGAGTAAGAAAAATCGTTCATTCGAGGATGTTAAACGAGAACGGCGCCGCGAGTGAAACCCGCAGCGCGTGGGGAGGTACTTGTTTTACTCTTGTGCCTGTAGCAGTTGCTCCAGCGTTACCCGGGCCTCCTCGGCCAGTCCGTCGAGCTTGCCCTGCATGTGGTCCAGTTCCAGCTCTTCACGCTTGTTCTTTAGCGACTCCACCTTGGTGCGTTCAACGGCAGCGCCAATGATTTCACCTGTCACGCTGTCAGTCACCTTGGCCTCTACAAAGATCCGCACGTCGCGCTTGCGATTGCCGGTAGCCGCTTTGAGGCCACCCATAATGGCCGCCACGGGCACGACCTCGTAACCTTTCATGCCCTGGGTTTTGATATCCACGCCGGTAATGGCGGGTTGAATCTGCAGTACCCCTGGGCCCGGTTCATCAGCCAGTAACAGCACATGACCCACGCGCTCTTTCATCTTCAGAGTGAAGTAGGCTCTGGCTGCCTCCAGATTTTCCTGGTTAATCTGGGCATCCTCCGGGGGTTCTGGATGAAAAATCACAGGGGCGACCAGCACTTTCTGGTAATTGGCAAAGCTTAGCTTGGGCCCGACCCAGCGGCGCACCATGCGCCCGGTGGAGGACTCTACTGCTTCGAGTTTTTCATAGACCTCGGGACCGAGATAACCCCCATCAATGCTCGGGGGTGGCTCCTTGTGCCCGTCGGCGAGCGACAGTGGGGCGGCAAGGAATGTCAGCAGGGCCAGATAGTGTAGTTTCACGTTACAACTCCTGTTTGCCCTGCTGGTTACTCACTTACAGTGCTGCGATCTGCTCGCGCAGGGTGTCGAGGAACTTCGCGCCAACCGCGCCATCAATCACACGGTGGTCGCAACTCAGTGTAGCATTGATCTGGGTGACCACGGCGGGCGCGCCATCTTTGGCGACGACGCGTTGTTCACCTTTACCCAGCGCCAGGATCGCACCCATGGGCGGGTTCACAATGGCAGAGAAGGTGTAGACACCGAACATACCCAGGTTACTGACGGTAAACGAGCCATTTGAGATATCCGCTTTTTCAAGCTTGCCGGCCTTGGCTTTGTCTGCCAGCACGCTGGTATCTGCGGCGATCTCCGCGGGTGACTTTGAGTTGGCCGCGTATACCGTGGCCGGGAACAGGCCCTGATCGGTGGCGATCGCCACCGAGACGTTGGCCTGCTTGAACTGGTGAATATCGTCGCCCACCAGGTTCACGTTGACCTCAGGTACCTTCATCAAGGCCTGCGCCACACACCATACCAGCAGGTCGTTAACAGATACCTTTTGGCCGCCCTCGCTATTGAGCGTCTCGCGATGGGCCAGCAGCCCGTCCAGTTCATATTCGGTGGTCAGGTAAAAGTGTGGAATGGTTTGCTTGGCCTCGGTCAGGCGCTTGGCAATGGTTTTTCGGATCGGGCTGAGTGGTATCACCTCAACCCCTTCCGGGGCCGCCGCCTCTGCTGCCGGCGCTGCGCCGCCGCCCTGGGCAGCCAGTTCAACGTCTTCCTTGGTGATGCGACCGTTGCGGCCGGTACCTACCACCGTATCCAGATCGACACCGAGTTCAGAGGCCAGCCTGCGTACCACCGGATTCACCCTGCGGCCGGACTCGGAGCTGGGTGCAATAGAGGCCGACGCTGCGGGTGCAGGAGCCGGCGCCGGTGCCGGCGCTGCGACGGGCGCGGGCTCTTCCGCTGCAGGACCGGCGAAGTCGGCAATAAACGCATCAATCGCAGCATCATCCACATCGGCCGGCGCAATGATACCCAAAAGGGCACCTACCGGTTGGGTTTCGCCCTCGCCAACGATCTGCCTGCGCAGGACGCCGTCGGTAGGTGCTTCCCAGACATTGACGATCTTGTCAGACTCCATCTCGAAGACTTCATCGCCCTTGCTGATGGCATCACCCACCTGTTTATTCCAGCTGGAGATCGTGCCTTCCACCATTTCGATGCCCCATTTGGGCACCGCTATTGGGTAAATCTCGCTCATGCTACAGCTGCCTGGATTGCCGCGGTGATTTTAGCCACGTCGGGAATATAGGCTGCCTCCAGCTCCGGTGAGAACGGGGTGGGGCTGTGCGGTGCACAGACCTGCTGCACGGGTGCCTTCAGGGAGCTAAAGGCTTTGGTCGCCGCCATCGCGGCGATGTCGGCGGTCAAACCACAGCGGGGTGGTGATTCATCTACTACCACCAGGCGACCGGTGGCTTCAATGCTCTCCAGAATTGTTTCCTCGTCCAGTGGTGATGTGGTGCGAGGATCAATCAGGTCGCAGGTAATGCCGCTTTCTTCCAGCGCATCGATGGCTGCCGCTGCTTTACCCACCATTTGGCCGAAAGCAACAACAGTCACATCGTCACCTTCGCGCGGCATGGCCGCTTCGCCAAAGGGAATGGTGTACATCTCGTCGGGTACTTCGCAGGCTTCCTGGTACAGGGCCTTAGGCTCGAAGAACAGCACCGGGTCATCATCCTGGATGGCCTGCAACATCAGCCCCTTGGCATCGTAGGCATTTGAAGGCACTACCACTTTCAAACCGGGGAACGATGTCATCACCTGGTACATGGATTGCGAGTGCTGGCCTGCGGCAGAAAAACCGCCGCCTGAGGCAAAGCGAATCACTGCCGGGCACTTTGACTTGCCGCCAAACATGTAGCGGAACTTGCCCATTTGGTTCACGATCTGGTCCATACAAACGCCGATAAAGTCGGCGAACATGATCTCTGCCACTGGGCGCATGCCGACCAGTGCCGCACCTGCCGCGGCACCGACAATGGCCGATTCGGAAATCGGGGTGTCAATACAGCGGTTGGGGCCAAACTTGTCATACAGGCCGCCGGTAACCCCAAATACACCGCCTACCGAGCCGACCTTGCCGCTGGGGCTGCCGTTACAGCCGGCGACGTCTTCGCCGATCACAAATACGGAGTCGTCCGCCGCCATTGCCTGGTGCAGGGCTTCGTTGATGGCGTCACGCATTGTCTTCTCTGCCATGATTCAGTCCTCCTCAGGCTGCGCTGTAGTTGATGTAAACGTCCTCAGTCACCTGTTCAGGTGTGGGACGGGGCGCGGCCTTGGCCTCGGTAACGGCGTGTTCAATCAGCTCCATCACTTCGGCGTCGACTGCGTCCAGCTCTTCTGTGCTGAGTTCACCGGTCTCTGCCATTTTGGCGCGGAAGTTTTTCAGGCAATCGGAATTCTCACGCAGATCATCCAGCTCGCCCTCGGCCCGGTAGTACTGAGGGTCGCCGACAAAGTGACCGTGGTAGCGGCCCTGCTCGGCGAATACGCCTGCGGGACCTTTGCCTGAACGCGCGTGTTCGATGGCTTTGCCTGCCGCCTCATAGGCGTCGAAGAAGTCTGAACCGTCGGCGACGAAAACCGGGAAGCCAAAGCCCTCGGTACGCGCCTTCAGGTCGTCACAGCCCACCGCATATTCGATGTTGGTGTGCTCTGAGTAAAAGTTGTTTTCGATCACGAACACGGCAGGAACATTCAGCACCACGGCCATATTCATGGCTTCGAAGCAGGTGCCCTGGTTGACCGAGCCGTCACCGGAAAAGGAGACAGACACATTGTCGCTGCCTTTGATTTTCATGCCCAGGGCAGCACCCACAGAAATAGGCGGCCCGCCGGCGACGATGCCGTTGGCGCCGAGGATGCCGTTGTCCACGTCAGCCACATGCATGGAGCCGCCTTTGCCTTTGCACAGGCCTTCAGAAGAACCAAACAGTTCCTTCATCATGCCAATCACATCGGCACCGCGGGCAATACAGTGACCGTGTCCGCGGTGTGTACTGATAATGGTGTCTGCGCCTGCGAGGTGCTCGCAAACACCCACGGCGTTGGCTTCTTGCCCGGTGTAGAGGTGGGTGAAGCCGGCGATCTGGCCGTTCATGATTTCCGCATTGGTTCGCTCTTCGAACTCGCGGATGGTTTTCATCTGCCGATAGGCTTGCAGCAGCTTTTCCTTGGATAGGCTCACAGTCGTACTCCTGTTAGCGTTTTTATGGTGTTTGTTACAGCCCCAGCACCGCCTTGGCGATGATATTGCGCTGGACTTCCGCGGAGCCGCCAAAAATAGAAGCGGCTCTGCTGTTGAGATAAGTGGGTACAACCCAGGGTGCATAATCGGGGCCGACGTCTTCCTGTTTGAAAGGCAGGGCGTGGTAGCCCAGCACATCGACCGCCAGCTGGTGGGTGCGTTGTTCAATTTCTACGGTGGTGACTTTCAGCACAGAGGACAGGGCGCCGGGATTGCCACCTTGCTCGAAAGCAGACAGCACTCGCAGCTCTGTGATTTCCAGTGCCTTCAAGTCGATTTCAATGCCGGCGATCTCGCGGTCATAGCGGCCATCGCTGTTGAAATCCGGATCGCTGGCCTGCATATCCGCGACGATCTCTTTCAGGTGTTCGATATCTGCGCGGCGGATGTGCGCGCTGGTGCCACCACCGCGCTCGAAGGCCAACAGGTGTTTGGCACACTTCCAGCCGTCGCCTTCGTTGCCCACCAGATTCTCGATGGGGACTTTGACGTCTTCGAAAAATACCGCATTGACCTCGTGGTCCATGCCCATGGTGATGATGGGGTCCACGGTAATACCGGGGCGGTCCATCTCAATCAGCAGAAAGGAAATCCCCTCCTGCTTGCGCCCACTGTTGTCTGTGCGCACCAGGCAAAAGATGTGGTCTGCAAATTGGGCGTGGGTCTGCCAGATCTTGGAGCCGTTGACCAGATAATGGTCGCCTTTGTTTTCGGCCTTCAGTTTGAGGCTGGCCAGGTCCGAGCCTGAGCCAGGCTCAGAGAAGCCCTGGCACCAGTAGTGCTCGCCACTGATGATTTTGGGCAGGTATTTCTGCTTTTGCTCGTCGGTACCAAAACCGAACAAAACCGGCGCGAGCAGGCTGATCGCCATGGGATTGTAGGGTGGGGTGCCGACTTTGGCGCATTCCATGGCCCAGATGTATTTCTGGGTCGCCGTCCAGCCGGTGCCGCCATATTCCCTGGGCCAGCTGGGAACGGCCCAGCCCTTGTCCGCCAGAATGGCCTGCCATTCCATGGAGGGGCCCTTGTCGACAAACACAGTGGCCGTTTTGGCGGTGGCTTCTTTAATATGAGCTGGGTAGTTGTCGGCGAGGAAGCTACTGACTTCCTGCTGGAAAGCCAGCTCTTCGGCGGTAAATTCCAAATCCATGGTCGATTCCTACAGTATACCCATGGCCCAGCGAATGCCGCGGCGCAACAGTTCGTAGTACTTGTCGGTTTTCCAGGCGCCAAACTCCGGCTCGGGATACTCTTCAATCATCGGCTGCATATCGTACTTGCCGCGACAATGGCCGAGTGTCAGGTAAAGCACCTGCCCCTCGCCATAAGGGTGGATGTACATGCAGGGGCGCGGTTCGTCCGACTCCCACTGATCGTCGACAAAATTCTCGGTAATGCCAGACCAGAAGGTGTGCAGAAGGATGTGCTGATCCTCTCCGTGGTGCACACACAGGTATAACTCGTCATCGACCGTAAAGGTGGGAATATCCTTGACC
Organism: Halieaceae bacterium; assembly: GCA_963921335.3. Lineage (GTDB taxonomy): Bacteria > Pseudomonadota > Gammaproteobacteria > Pseudomonadales > Halieaceae > CAWUFC02. Next base: position 697,132 of record CAWUFC020000001.1, read on the forward strand.
AGCGGGTGGTCCGGATCACTCACCTCAACATCGTAGGGCGCAATTGGAGGGTGTGACAGGAACTGACTGCCCATGAGTTCCATGAAAGGCTCATTATCACGCGGGCTGTTGACCCGGCCATCCTCCAGGAAGCGCAGAATGGAATTGGTGCCGTGCAGGGCGAACCACTTCTTGCCTTTGCGAACCGCTTCGCAAAGGCGTTCGGTTTGCTCCGGTGTCGGCATCACATCACAGGTGTAGGAGATGATGAAATCTGCCTCGCAGATTTTGTCGATCTCGGAATAATCCGAACCCACCAGCACCTTCAGCCGAGGCTGCTCAGCAATCAGTTTGAGTAACTCCAGCCGGGCATAGTCGATGTTGTGGTATAGCCCGCCCGCTACCAGGTAGACGTCAAGACGATCCGCTTTGCTCATACTGGCGTTCCGCGATTAGAGCTGAACGCGCTTGGTAAAGCCGCCATCGACCACCAGGTTGACACCGGTCACCCAGCTGGCCGCGGGGCTGGCCAGGAATGCCACTGCGTTGGCCACTTCATCCGCGGTACCCATGCGACCAGAGGGCTGGCCGGCCATGGTGGCGTCATAAATGTCGGACATATTGTTTTTGATGAAATCCCAGGCGCCGCCTTCAATCATGATGGGGCCGGGAGACACACAGTTCACGCGGATGCCGGCACCGCCCAGTGCCTGGGCCAGGCCCTGTGAATGCACAATCAGGGCTGCTTTCATGGCGTTGTAGGTCTGAGGACCGAGAAAGTCCTCGACCGCGGCGGTGGTGCCGATGATGGTAATGGAAGCCGCATCCGATGCCTGCAGAGAGGGCATGGCCGCCTCAATCGCGCGAGTCGTGCCGAACACGTCGGTTTCCAGGTTGGCTTTCCAGCCGTTTTCGTCCATCTGGCCGCCACCGGCACTGACGTTGGGGACCAGAATGTCGATGCCACCCATGGCCTCAGCAGCGGAGCTGATCCAGCCCTGCAGGGCATCCTTGTCGGAGACATCAACCGCGGTGCCGATTGCGTTGTCGCCCAATTCAGCGACAGCGGCGTCTACTTCGTCACCGTTACGGGCACAGATGGCGACCTTGGCGCCCTCTGCCACAAGCAAGTTGGCGATAGCGCGGCCAATGCCTTTGGAACCGCCTGTAATGACTGCTTTTTTGCCTGAAAGTCCAAGATCCATGGTGCCTTCCTCTATATTAGGTGTTGTTATGAGAGTAGCAGAGTTTACCCAAGCGGCCCCAAAAAACAAACAGAATTGACTGTATTTTTTTTCTTGGTTAGGGTGCCCAGCATATGAGCGTTATCAACTACAACGCAGCGCAGGAATTGCTGGTCTGCGCACGGGGTCATCCCTATGAAAAAGATGCATTCAGCCAGCTGTTCGAGCCCCTGGAGGAGTACCGCTGGTCGCTGGTTGAGCAGCCCGCCTGCCAGCACCTGATCGGGCCCGAACTGGTCGGCCAGTTCGCTGCCGTTGTCTGCTACGACATGCCCGGCATTAACTTTGCTGTGGAGGACCCGCCCGCATTGGTGCCTCCCTCCGAGAGCTTCAAACAGAATTTGCTGGACCTGATGGATCGGGGGATGGGCTTTGTGTTCATGCATCATGCCATCGCCGCATGGCCGGCCTGGGAGGAATACGCTGAAATTGTCGGTGGGCGATTTCATTACCGTGGCGCCGAGCTGCGGGGTCAATACTGGCCGGATTCCGGTTATCGGCACCAGGTTGAGCAGACGGTCTCAGTACTGACAGAACATCCTGTCACCGCCGGGCTGCCGCAGAGCTTTAGCCACACTGATGAGCTTTATCTGTGCCCGCAATTTAATGATTCCGTGATACCTCTGCTGGCGAGTGATTACAGTTTCGACGACGGCCACTTTTACTCAGCCAGTGAGGCCCTGCGTGGCAATATGTATAGCCGCGAGGGCTGGCAGCATCCTCCGGGGAGCAACCTGGTGGGCTGGGTGAAGCACTACCGCAATAGCCCCATCGTTTATCTGCAGGGTGGCGATGATTCCATTGCCTATGAGAATCCGCATTTTCAGCGCCTGGTGCACAATGCCGTGCGCTGGGTCGCCAGCGAAGAGGCCCACGACTGGGCACGGCAGCAGAATAAACCCTGAAAACGTTCTCTCCGGCGCCTGGTTTGGGGTGCTGACCCTGTTTTGTCGCGAATAAATACTAGCTTTTATAGCGAAAAGAATGCTTATAAATCAGTCATTTATGGGCGCTATGACCGATATTTGTGTGATTAATTGGCATATTTAGTACATCTGTTTTTAGATGCACACCCGTAAACTGAGGGTTACAGGCATTTATACGTTATTAACAATAAGCCTAAATCTTCAAACCATTAACAAAAAACATCAAAGGTAGGTTGTTATGCTCCGCAAGACTCATACACCCAAGAAACCGCTGTCGGCTGCTGTTTGGCTGGCATCTGCTGCCCTGGTGGCAACGTCCGTACAAGCTCAGGAAGGTGCCCGTCGGGGTTCTTCCGCTGCGCTGCTTGAAGAAGTGGTAGTTACCGCCCGTAAGCGGGAGGAGGGCTCCCAGGATGTGCCGCTTTCGATCAGCGCATTCGGCTCCGACCAGATCGAGGCCTTGAAAGTCCGTGATTTGACCAGCTTGGCTGTTGGTATGCCCAATGTCGCACTGGACGAGGTCGGCACCACCAGGGGTACGGCGAACTTCTCTATCCGTGGCCTCGGTATTAACAGTTCCATTCCCTCCATCGACCCCACCGTGGGTGTGTTTGTAGATGGCGTTTACCTGGGTGTGAACAACGGCATTATTTTTGACACCTTCGACGTGGCCAGCATTGAAGTACTGCGCGGCCCGCAGGGTATTCTGTTTGGTCGTAACGTGACAGGCGGTGCGATCCTCATTAACAGCAAACGCCCCGGTGAAGAATTTGAGGCATCTATCCGTGCAGCCGTTGACGGCGGTAAGGATGGCGGCCTGAACACCTACCTGATGGGTACGGTCGGTGGCCCCATCGGTGACACGGTTGGTGCAAAGATTACCGCGTACTGGAATGAAGACCAGGGCTGGCATACCAACCAGTTCACTGGCGATGACTTCGGCGAGATCGAGCAGAAGATGATTCGTCCCAGCCTGGTGTGGTCCCCCACTGATCGCGTTGAGTTGTATTTGAAATATGAATACGCCGAGACTGAAGGTCAGGGTCCCGCCGCGCAGACACATACCAATGGCTCAGGCATCCCCGGTGCCTCAGTGAATTTCGACCGCGACAGTTTCGACTTCTCTATTGATGAAGAGGGTTACCAGGACACGGAAACCAACCTGTTTTCAGCCCAGTTGGATATCGATGTTGGTGAGAACGGTACCATTACTAACATCTTCGGGTATCGCGATTATGTCGGCGATTCACTGAGCGACATCGATGCGCAGCCGCTGGCATTGTTCCATGCGCCGGCCAATTTGGAAGCCGATCAAATCAGTAATGAGCTCCGCTACAGCGGTCTGCATGCTGATGGCCGTCTGAACCTGACCACCGGTATCTACTACTTCAAGAACGAGATCGCCTACCACGAGCGTCGCGACCTGTTGGGCGCATTGACCCCTGATGGTTCTCCGGCCCTGACCCAGGACGGCGGTGGTGAATATGAAGTAGAAACCGCAGCAATCTTTCTGGCGGCAGACTTTGACGTCACCGATTTTGTGACCCTGACCGCTGGCATTCGTTATACGGAAGAAGAAAAGAAAGCGAATATTGCTTCACTGATCGCTAAACAAAATGATCCCTGTAACGTGGTAGACGGCACCTGTGACTTCGACTTTGTCGATGACGAGAAGTGGGAGAGCTGGTCACCCAAGCTGGGCGCTACCTTCAACACCTCTGATACATCCAAGGTGTATCTGCACTGGACCCGTGGCTACCGCTCCGGTGGTTACAACCTGCGTAACACCTCTGGTGACGTGGTCAACAACGGCCCCGGCCCCTTCGATGAGGAGCAGGTAGACAACTACGAGATCGGCTTCAAGAGCGAGTTTGGTCGCGGCCGCATCAACGGTGCCCTGTTTTACAACGAAATCAAGGATATGCAGCGTGAGGTGAACCTGGCTGACCCCGTCTCTGGCGTGGTTCAGATCATCAAGAACACCGCCGATGCTGAGATCCTGGGTATCGAGCTGGATGGTACCTTCAGCATCACCGACAACTTCCTGCTGCTGGCCTCTGTGGGCTGGTTGGACCCGGAGTACACCGATGTCTTCTTCGATCTGAACGGCGACGGTGTGGTGGATGAGGCCGATAAGGATCTGGATCTGCCGCGTGCGGCTGAGTGGACTTACAGCCTGGGCTTCAGCGCCGACTTCGAAATCGGCAACTGGGGTTACGCGACCTTCCGCGGCAACTACGCCTATCGCGACGAATCTGCTTACACCGACAACAACCTCGGTTTTATCACTGAGCAGAAGATTCTCGATGCCGGTCTGGACTTCTACTCCAACAACGGTCGTTGGGTGTTCTCACTGTACGGTAAGAACCTGACCGATGAAGTGAAGCACGGTGGTGACACCCAGTTGCCTGCAGACCTGGGTGGTTTCCCGGTTGGTGGTACCTTCTCGCCGCTGGCGAAAGGTCGCCACTATGGTGCTGAGGTAACCATTAACTTCTAAGGTTTATACCTTAATCGCACTAAGAGCCGGGCCTCTAAGCCCGGCTTTTTTTTTGCCTGCCTTTCACGCACCAAGCTGAAAGGGCCAGACTCCTTCACACAGTGTTGTACTATTTGGGTTCGTGTCTTTATCAAAGAGTCTGACCCCTTGAAACAACAGCTACCTCTTGGATTGAATCTGGGCCTCTGGGACCGCATGACCAGTTGGGACGAAGCGGTGGAAATCGTTCGTGCCGCTGATGAACTGGGCTACCAGTCCGTAAGCATTCCCGAGTCATTTGGCCGCGATGGTTTTACGCTCTGCGACCGCCTGCTTGCAGCAACAGAAAATATTCATGTCTGCCTGGGCTTGGCTAACGTGTTTTCCCGCAGTCCTGCGGTGCTGGCCCAGACGGCCGCCACCCTCGACGACCTCTCAGGTGGGCGCTTTATCCTGGGGCTGGGCAGCTCCACGCCTAATCTGGTGGAGGGTTGGCATGGCGTGAGCTTTGACCGGCCCCTGGCGAGAACGCGCGAGGTGATCGATATTTGCCATCGCATCTGGGCCCGCGATAAAAGCCCTTATGAGGGCGAGTTTTTCCAGGTAGCTGGTGTCAAGCTGGCCTTTGAACCGGTGCGACAGCGCATCCCCATCTGGCATGGAGCGCTGTTGGAAAACAGTCTCAAACTGTGTGGAGAAAAGGCCGACGGCTGGATTCCTAACCTGCTACCCAGCGAGGGTTTTGCCGCGGGTCGCACCAGCATTGAGGCGGCGGCTTCTGAGATTGGGCGCGAAAATGATGTGACCATTGTGGGCGGTATGCAGCTCATGGTGGGTGACGACGCCCAGGCGCTGTTGCAGATGGTGAAGTTTGGTATTGCTGTTTACTACGGCCCGGCCAATAGCCCCTATGCCCGAGCCGCGGCTGGTTTGGGCTATGCCGACAATGTTGCCGAAGTCCAGGCTGCCTATGAAGAAGGGGCGTCGCAGGCGGCTATGGCTGCCGCCAGCGATGAGCTGGCCGCCTCGGTCGCTATTGCCGGGCCGATTGAAGATTGCAAAGCCAGGGTGACAGACATCCTGAATGGGGCATCGGATATATTGAGTGTGACCATGCCTGGCCCGACACGGGCCGCTTGTGAGCCTATACTGGAAGGTATTATTCCAGATCACTATCGCTGAGCCGCGGGCTCACAGGGAGAACCATAATGAAAACAAGCTCCCCACTGACTACGATCGCATCCTTGATTGCGCTGGCAATACCGTGTGCGCACGCGCAGGCCGATGATTATTCTCCCTATGTGGACCGCAGCGGCATGGAACAGCTGCTGTGGGGTGACACCCATCTGCACAGCCAGTATTCCACCGACGCGGGGATGATCGGTACGACCCTCACACCCGAGCAGGCTTATCGTTTTGCCATGGGTGAGGAGGTCACAACCAGCACCGGGGTAAAAGCGCGCATTTCGCGACCGCTGGATTTTTTGGTCTTGTCTGACCACGCCGAGAGCCTGGGCCTACCTATCGCCATCAAGGAACAGATTCCCGAGTTCATGGACAACCCCTGGGGTCGAGAGGTGTTTGAACTCTGGGACAGTGGTCAAGGTTATGAAGCGTTTGCAAAATGGGCTTACGACGGCATGCTGCCCGGCGTAGATCCGTTGCAGGAACCCTCAGTCAATGCCAACATCTGGCAGCGTCAGGTCACCACCGCAGATCGTTTCTACCAGCCCGGGCGGTTCACACCCCTGATTGGTTACGAATGGACGATGACCCGTGATGCCAAGAACCTGCATCGGGTCGTGATATTCAAAGATGACGCCAGCAAGGCCGGCCAGATTATTCCATTCTCCTCGTGGGACTCTGGCGATCCCGAAGACCTGTGGGCGTTTTTGGCTGACTATGAACAGGACACCGGCGGGGAGGTGCTGGCGATTCCGCACAATGGCAATCTCAGCAATGGCCGCATGTTCAGCCTGACCCGTTTTAACGGTGAGCCCATGGATCGCGACTACGCCGAGCGGCGGGCGCGCTGGGAGCCCGTGGTTGAGGTGACCCAGATCAAGGGTGACGGTGAGGCGCACCCCTGGCTGTCACCGGATGACGAATTTGCAGACTTCGGCACCTGGGATAAAGGCGATATTGGCGGCCAGGAAGCCAAGCGCAATGAGATGCTGGAGTTTGAATACGCTCGTGGCGCCCTGCGTAACGGCCTCAAGCTGGAACAGCATACCGGCGCTAACCCCTACAAGTTTGCCATGATCGGCGCTTCAGATTCGCACACCGCCATCGCTGGAACCCGGGAGGAAAACTATTACGGCAAGTTCAGCCAGAGCGAGCCGCGGCCGGGTCGTTGGAACCAGGCGGTGGTCGCCTCGCAGACGGATGATTCACTGTCGATGATGGCCTGGGAGGAAGTCGCTTCCGGGCTGGCCGCGGTGTGGGCGCCGGAGAACACCCGCGAAGCTATCTTTGCCGCCTTCAAGCGCAAGGAGATATACGCCACCACGGGTACGCGCATTCGGGTGAGATTCTTTGGCGGTTGGAACTACACGCAGTCCGACCTGGATCGGGCCGATATGGCACGCCGGGGCTATGCCGGGGGTGTGCCCATGGGTGGTGACCTGCCGGCGGCAAAAGCCAACTCGGCACCCGTGTTTATGATCGCTGCCAGCCGCGACCCCGATGGCGCTAATCTGGATCGCCTGCAAATAATAAAAGGCTGGGTAGATGCCGACGGTCAAACCCATGAGAAGGTTTACAACGTGGCAGCCTCAGACGGTCGTCGCATCAGTCGCCGGGGCACGGTGAAGCCAGTGCGTTCAACGGTGGATGAGGACAGTGCAACCTGGTCCAACAGTATTGGCGATCCCGAACTGCGAGCGCTCTGGCAGGACCCGGATTTCGACCCGGCAACACGGGCTTTTTATTATGCCCGGGTGCTGGAAATTCCCACGCCGTCCTGGCAGGCCTATGATGCCGCGCGATTCGGAGATGACTTCCCCGGCTCGGTTAAGATGAGCATTCAGGACCGCGCCTACACCTCTCCGATCTGGTACACCCCCTAATAAGATCATTGGGGTCAGAGTACTTTGAACTTTCAAAGTACTCTGACCCCATCGAAGTTTTAGCCGGCGATGAGCAGGGCGGCGCCGATGCCTCCGATCAGGCCCCAGAAATGCGCGGCCCAGGACACACCACCCTCTATTTTCATCAGGTTGCTCCAGAGCCCGGCGTACAAGAGCAGCGTCAGGCCCGCCGCCGCCAGCCAGAAGCTGTTCTGCTCGAGCGCCGCTCGCGCCAGAATATAGCCCCAGTAGCCAAACACGAGCCCCGAGGCGCCCACCACCCGGTCTGCTGTACTGAATAGCCAGGTGCCCCAGCCGCCCACCAGCAGAATGACAGCGCTGGTCAGCCAGTAGCTCGCGGTGTTTTCTGCGGCAATCAGAATCCCGAGAATGATCAGGGGCAGCAGGTTAAACAGCAGGTGCCTGAGGTTGATGTGTACGAGCGGGTAGCTGGCAATACGCCACACGGAATTCATGTCCCTGGGGGTTAGCGCCAGGCGATAGTAGCTGGTTGGGTTGAGCTGCCCAAGGGCATGGCATACAGCGCATAAAAGGGCCAGCACTCCCCCTTGCCCCAACGCGAGCAGCAGGGGGTTCAGGTCTTCACTCAAAGGTTGGTTCCGGGCTCATACCAAATGGCAGACGTCCAGGCACGCTCCTGAATGCTGCGTGGTATCAGCGGGTCCTCGCAGGTGGCTGGGCGTTGATCCTGGGGCATCCGCAGGCACTGGTACCAGCTCCAGCGGCAGCTGGGATTCTCAATCACCCGCAGATAATAGGCAGCGGCCTGCTCAGGTTGAAATTGCGGGTCGCGCCAGGTCGTGCAGAGTTGCCGCTTGCCCTGACCTCTCAGGCCACAGCTTTGCAGATCAACGCTGGCCCCGTTGTTGGGGTCACCCGCAACTTCATTCACTTGTTGGTGAAAGACGCCGTCGGCATCGTGCCAGACTTTTATAATCTGCAGGCGCTGCAGGTCCGTGCCTTCAGGGTCGGCACTGGCGGCCGCGGCAAATACAGGGCTGTCACTGAGCTGGTTCAGTTGGCCTCCCATGGGCACGCCCCTGGCATAGCCAGTCTCGGCGAACTCTCCCAGGCAAATATCTTCCGGAATATCGGCGCCCGCGAACAGCCGCGGTTCAATGCGAGGTCCGCTGGTACCGAAGGCCTCTCGCCGCAGCATGGCATCGAACAGGGCATTGCGGCTGTTCTCCTCCGCCCATAAACCCACCAGCCCGCCTGGGTTGCGCGCGGCCCGGGGCGCGCCAGCAAACTGGGCGCCCGGTTTTAAGCGAAGTTCCGGGGACGTATCGGTGTTTGCACAGCAGCCGCGGAAGCTTTCTTCTGCGACATCCCCGGGTGCACCGTTGTGGTTGTCGGTAGAACCAATCATGCCGAAGCGCTAGGGATTGACGCCAATTCGGTCCTGTTCGCGCATGCCTTCAATCATGGCATAGCGAGCAAAATCCAGCCGCGACTGGCAACCTGCCCCGCGCAGTGCACCACTGCCGGTATCGTCTTGGCAGGCCTGGGGTGTGGTGCCAGACATCAGGCGTATTTTTTCAAAGCCACAGAAGTCATCCGCTCCCGCAACCTGCCAAAGGCCATCGCGACACTCTGATTCGCCCTTGATCTGCATCATCTCAACAAGCGGTTCCATGCGCTGACGCAGACTGGCCTGGCGCCGCTGCTCTTCCAGTGTTTCATTCCGGTAGGGCACGGTGAACATGCGACCGTTGGAAACATTGGGGTTATGCGGAATAGTCAGTGCTTCGCAGCCGGTGCCGGTCTGGTTGCACTTTTCATCGAGCTCTTCCCAAAAGCCCAGTGGAGTCTTGTCTTCCTGGGAGCTAATCGGCAGTTCCGGCACCTTCTCGTTACGGAAAATCACGTTGCGATGCACTTTGCTCATCATGACTGAGTCGCTGTATTCCCAGCCGTGGAAGGTGGTGAACTCGCAATCTTCGCTGCGATCGTAGTAGCGCTCACTGGCTTGCTGGGTCAGCTCCCAGGCTGTTTTGAGCGGTGCTCGGCAGTCCTGGCCATCCTCGCCGCAGATCTCTGCATTGCGGCCACCGAACCCCATCAGCGCCATAAAGCGACCGCCCATGATGTTGCCGATCAGCGAGGTGCTCTCCGCTTCTCCACGATAAACCTGGCAGGCGTGGGCCTGGTAACGGGGCGATTTCGGATGGGTGCACATGGTGACCTCACCGATCCACTCCGCGTGATCAGTGACGGCGGCAAAATCGAGGGGCCTTTGAATTTGCCCGCGGCGGGTAGCCTTGCCATCAATGAACGGCCCGAATCCAATGCGTTCGCCTCGGGCAAACTGGTAGGCCTGGTCTGGATTGGTGAGCATGTCGCGGGAGCGTGCATCCATCGACAGTGAGGTATGAATATGCAAGTCGCCAAAGAAAGCTGCACGTTTTTTGCTGTAGTCGGCGCAGGGTTGACGCTCCAGCAAGGGGCCCGAGGGAGTTGGCCCCGAAGACGGCTGCCAGGCCTGGGCCGTGAAATTAAGTTCCGGGGGCGATATGGCCAGCCACGCCATCCCCAGGATTAACAGCCCCGCTATCACCAATAGTGCCCGGCGCATTCTGTTCCCCCTCTTGTTATGTTGCTAGCATAGCGGTTTTGCTGTGGAGCTGACCATGGATACCGAACTTATTGAATCCTATTACAGGACCTATAACAGCGAAGACCCTGAGGCGTTGCGAGCCTTTTACGCAGAGGATGTGGTGATGGTTTCCGCGGCGGGGGAAACCCGCGGCGCGGAAGCGATTCTGGACACCTACCGGGGCATTATCAGCCAGTTCCGTGACCAGATGACGCCGGAGGACATCGCGATCGACGGCGATACGGCGGTGGTCCATATCACTGACCGCTTTGAGGCCAGGACCGACGTGCCCTACTTTCTGGGCCAGTCTTTCAGCGCCGGTGATAACCTGGTTCTGAACCTGCGTGGCACCTACCGCTGCGTGAATGGGCAGTTTGCCCATATCAACATTGAATTTTTGCAGTAAGCCTTGATCCAGCCCCAACAGGACCCTGTTCAACGTCGTGCCCGGCGGGAGTTTTCCCGTCGCGACTGGCTGGCATTTATCTTGTTCGCCCTGGCCCTCCACATTCCGCTGTTTGCCTACCCGGTATTGCGCCTATGCAGTTGGTTGGGTGTCGATCTATGGCTGACCTGGCTGATATTTCTACCCCTGTTTTTCAGCCAGATTGTGGCGCGCATGTATCTGCGTCATGCCCACAGCGGGCTTGCGCTGTGGGTAAGACTGGCGGCTGACCTGTGGCTGGGCATCAGCCCGGTGGTGCTAGCGCTGGTGCTGTTGATGGAGGTCCCAGTGGCGCTGGGTATGCTCTCTACCTGGGTGGCTGGCCATGTGGTGATTGATTTGTCATTGGTGCTGCTGATCTATGCGATTTACCAGGCCTGGCGCCCTAGCCTGGTTCGCGTACCGCTGGCTTCAGCCAAGTTGACCAGGCCCCTCAGGTTTGTACAGATCACCGACGTACATATCGGCTCGAGGAGTAGCCGGTTTTTGCAGCGCGTGATGGATCAGGTGGTGGCATTGAAGCCTGATTTTTTGTGCATAACCGGGGACTTTATCGATGCACCCGGTATTGGCGAGGAGCGGCTCAAGGCCCTGCAGGATTTTGCGGGCCCGATTTATTTTTCCATCGGCAATCATGAGAAGTATGAGGATCTTGAAGACATTATCGCGCGGCTTCAGAACCTCGGTGTGAAGGTGTTGCGTGATCGCAGCCTGATTGCCGGCGAGGTACAGGTCATTGGTATCGACGATAAAGAAGATCATCAGCAGGTGGCCAAACAACTCGCACATATCGACATTGAGAAAGACAAGTTTGCCTTGCTGCTGTATCACCGCCCCCGTGGTCTTAAAGACGCCGCGGCAGCAGGCGTTGATCTGATGATCAGCGGCCATACCCACAATGGCCAGGTCATGCCCTTTAACTTTATTGTCGACCAGGTCTTCGAAATGTCGGCGGGCCTGTTTCAGCACGGCGATACCCACCTGTATGTGTCTTCCGGAACCGGCACCTGGGGGCCCACCATGCGCCTGGGTACCCGCAGTGAAATAACTTTGTTTGAGGTGAACTGTGACTGATATCGACGCAATCAAGTTGTTAAAGGCGCGCTACTTCCGTTTGCTCGATACCAAGCAGTGGCAGGCCTGGGGTGAATTGTTTACGGATGATTTTCGAGGTGTGTTCGACGGCGATGGTGATAGTTTTGAGTTCAGCTCACGGCAGGAACTGGTCGATACCAATAGCGCCATTCTGGCGGACGTGCCGACAGTGCATCAGGGCCATACACCAGAGATCGAAATGACCGGGCCGGATACCGCGACCGGTATCTGGGCCATGTACGACCGAGTGGAGTTACCCGGTGCCGCCTTTGAGGGCTGGGGGCATTACCATGAGCAATATAAAAAGGTGGATGGGGCCTGGAAAATAGCCCGCATCCACCTCACGCGTTTGAAGATTGCGCCCCTGGCTTGAGGGGCGCTGATTGATCAGTTCCAGTTGTAGCCGACTGCGATCCCGTAGGTACGAGGCTCAATCGCAAAGACGTTGGTGAACAGGCCTGAAGAGGCGTCGGTCACATATTGTCCTACCAGGTGATCGTCATCTGCGATGTTTTTCACAAAGGCCCTCACATACCAGCTCTGGTCCGATGACATCAGGTTGGCCTGGGCATTCCAGACATCCCAGGATTCAATCTGGTCGTTCGGGGCATTGAAGTTACGGCTGTACATGTCGTCCTGCCAGTAGTAATCCACCCGCAGGTCCAGGGTGTGATCACTGGGCAGGAAGAAGGTGTACTGGGCGCCCAGGCTCAGGGACAGCTCAGGTGAGTTCTGCAGAGCGTTTCCGTCGAGGTCGTCCGGGATGCCGTCGTTGACATCAAAACCCGCAGCGATCAGGTCGTTACAGCTGTTGAACTGGGACTCGCCCAACGCGGCGAACTCATCCGGCGGCATATTAACCACACAGTTGCTGGCCAGGGTGCCATCCTTGATCAGGGTTACGTCAGGGCTGCCGAGGGTAGGATTGCGCGAGTCCACACTTTCCAGGCCTTTGACCTTGGTCTTCAAGTAGGCAAAGTTTCCGTTCAACAGCCAGTTCTGGTTCGGGGCCCAGGCCAGCTCCAACTCGGCACCATAAATTTCCGCATCGGTGTTTTCGTTGAATGAAGTTCGGTTAACAATCTTGGAAACCTGGAGTCCCTCGTAGTCATAGAAGAACAACGAGCCATTGGCCTGCAAGGTGCCATCGAGGAACACGTTCTTGGTGCCAATTTCGTAGGCATCGACGTACTCTGGATCAAAGCGCGAGGACTGATTGGGGAAATCACGCGGATCAAATGCGGGGTTAAAACCGCCACCCTTGTAGCCGCGAGAATAAGAAGCGTACAGCAGGCTGTCGGCGGTCAGGGCCCAGTCAATCACTGCGCGGCCCGTGAACTCCTCCCACTTGTCGCTCTGGTTCGCATACGGCACGGGGATCGGTTCATCGGCACCCACCGCCTGAATCAGCGGTATGCCGAGCTCATCCCGGTTCAGCAGCAGCTGACGGCTTTCCACTTCTTTTTCGTCCTCTGTGTATCGTAGGCCTAGGGTCAGTTTCACATCGTCGGTGAAATTGTAGTAGATCTCGCCGAACAGGGCCGCAGACGTCAGTTCATAAGGATTGGTTTCATTGCGGAAGTGGGGTGAGACCCATCCCGCACCGTCCACGCCCAATTGCAGTGGTGGTACCAGCGCGGTCAGGTAGTCAAAAGCATTGGCAAACACGTAGTAGTTGGTTTGGGTTTCCACTTCCATGTAAAAGGCGCCGGCCACCCAGTTGAACTTGCCATCGTAGTCGGAGGCAAACCTAACTTCTGCCGACCACTGCTCGGTTTTCTCAAAGGAGTGGTCGTAGGCATCGAGACCTACCGAGTCGTACTTGGTATAGCCGCCAATGGTGCCGGTGCCGTTTTCTGACTCAGCGGATATTGGCAGGAGGCCTTCGGACCAGAAGTTGGCGAAGTTCTCCGGTGCAATAACGGCCAGGGCGGGGTTCAATTCAACCGGTTCCGCCAGGCTCCACTGGTAATCCTGCTCTGAGATAATTTCTGTTTCCTGGTAACCCGCCACGATGTTCAGTGTGTGTTGATCAAAGGAGTGGGCAAGGTTGAAGGTCACTAGTGTTTCATCGGCGTTATAGGTGGGGTCGAACTCAGAGATCGACTCTCTCAGGCTGGCGGGGTTAGTGCCACGCTCATTGCTGCCGAACTCGAAAACACCCAGTGGGCCAAGTACGTGCGTACCCGCTAGCAGTTGTGACAACTGGGAATTGGGGTTGGGGAAATCAAAGTCCAGCCCATCGGGTAGACATCCTAGCAGGCCGCTGGGATCGTTCTTACACATGGTTTTGTTGCTGCGTACGCGGTTACTGTCCTCCTCAAAGTAAGAGAACATCAGGTCGATAGTGGTGTCATCGGTGGGCTCAAAGGCAAATGAACCACGCAGTGAATACTGGTCGCGACCGTCGAAGTCAGTACCCAGGAAGATGTTCTCACTGTAGCCATCTCGCTCCAGCCACAAACCGGCCAGGCGGAAAGCAGCACGGTCACCCATTGGTACGTTTATATGGCCTTTGATTTTCTTGTGCTCGTAGTCACCGTATTGACCCTCGATGCTGCCATTGAGCTCGCCGGTCTGTGCCCGCGCGGTGGTCATGTTGACGGTGCCACCGGTGGAGTTGCGACCGTAAAGGGTGCCCTGGGGGCCTCGCAATACCTCCAGTTGCTGAATGTCAAAATACTCAGTTTCAAATAAGCGCGGTGATACCACTGGCACTTCGTTAATATGAATCCCCACACCGGCATCGCCCGATGCGGCGATCAGCGAGCGGCCGATACCCCGAATCTGGAAGTTAAACCCGGTAAAGTTGGTTTTCGAGGCGGTGACATTGGGAGTGGTAAAGCGCAGATCCTGGAAGCCCAGAATTTGTTTTGCCTCCATCGCAGCCTCATCAAAAGCGGTTACGGCGATGGGCACATCCTGGGCTGACTCCAGGCGTTTCTGTGCAGTAACGATAACTTCTTCAAGTTGCGCGTAGGCGGTGGAAGATAGGCTTGCCAAGGCGATGGCAGCAGCCAGCGGACGTGCGGAGTGACGCAGCTTCATAGATAACCCTCTTACTTATATTTATTAGATGGAGCTACCAGAAGATTAGCACAACTGAAACGAAACTGAAGAAGCAAAGGAGTCTGCGCGACCCGGTCTGACCCTTGTGCTTATTTTTTGAGCAAAAGGGTCAGACTCCTTTGAATTGCTGGCGGCGCTAAGCGGGTTTCCAGGTACCGTGGAAACTGACGGGTACCCGGTGCGATACCTTGGCGCGGCCAATTGGCCCAGCGCTGATGCTCTGGGCGTCAAACACGCAGAGGTCACTCATATTGGTGTCGTAGTTATACACCACGTCTAGCACATAGCCCTCGCCCTCGGAACCACCGTCTTTCGGCACGAACATGGGTTCAGCGACGTGGCCATTTTTGAAAGCGTAGCGATCTACGGCGCCGGTTTTTACGTTGAAGTGCTCTATGGTGTTGTAGACCCAGTCTGAATCGGGAATGGGTGCGGGAATACTGCGGTCGGTGGAGGTGAACCAGCCGTGGGTATAGTCGCGCATGGCGTAGCGAGGATCAATGACCGGGAACTCGGCGCCATTCTCGCCAATGTATTCCTGTGTCACTCGCGGTTGCTCGGCATTCATGTCGACCGTCCAGCGATTCATGCGCGGATGAATGATGTCGGTGGCTTTTCCATCCAGCGTCGGGAATAGGGGCGGGTGATCAAAGTGACAGGCTTCGAAGGTGATGACACCGTTTTGATCGTGTCCGTTCATAAAATGGAACACGTAGCAGGGGTCTGCCTCCAGCCACTGTATATCTTCGGCGGTCCCGGTGCGTGGCATCACCCCGACCCAGGCCGGTTTATCCGGTTCCCAGCAGAAGGGCGGCTGACCCTGCATGGCCCGTTCCAGGTCACCCGTGAGGGGCAGGATGGGAAAGACGATGTAATTTTCAGTCACCACAAAGTCATGCACCATCGATGTATACGGTGCGTCAAAGCGATGCTTCTCGGTAATGAAACCATCCTTGTCGACTTTGACCAGGCCGATGTCCTTGTTGAAAAACCCGCTGGCCATGTAGGCAAAAAAGATCAGCTCGCCGCTGACGGGGTCCACTTTAGGATGAGCCGTCATGGGGTGATCCAGCTTGCCGTAAAAATCCCAGGCACCATATGACTCCAGGCTGTCCATATCCATGGAGAAGGGCAGGTGGCCCTCTTCCAGTAACAGCATGCGGTCGCCATGGCAAAGGATGGCTGTATTGGCGACCCCTTCTTTATCGTTCATGACAAAGTCCAGTAGTCTCGGGTCGGTCTCCAGCGGGTTCATACCGCTGAAATAAGAGCCCCCGAGCTTCTTCTCGATTTCAAAACGCGCAGTGCGGGCCCAGCGATTCTTGTGGCTGACCTTGCCGTTGTCGAAGCGAAACATATGCACCATGCTGTCGCCGGTAAAAAAGTGATACTCCCGCTCCGGTGGAAACTGCGGATTGGGCCCGTTGCGATAAAAAGTGCCGTTCAGGTCTTTGGGAATTTCACCTTCGACGATCAGGTCGGGTGCATCGCACTCGGCGGTGAGGGGTTCGTAATAACCTTGTAGGAACGCATTGTCGGGCCAGGGCTGCATGATCGCACCTCTTTCTAGTGGACCCGTGGAGTCTACCCCAGCCCCCGCGACACAGGTTGACACGCGGCAACATGCGCGGGCACCGCTTCTGCTACCTTATTTGATGGGCTCAGACTCGAGTCTGAACCAAATGCAGCCTAATGACAGACAGGAGTGACAGCATGGCAGTGACGGGTAATGAGCTGGCGTATTTCGATGGTGAGGTTCGCTGTGTGGGCACCGTTTATCGTCAGGAATCGCGTGAGCCCGCTCCTATCGTTTTGGTCACTCCGGCCTGGGACGGAGTGGTGCAGGAAGTGCACGACAAGGCCAGTCGGCTAGCTACCGAAGGCTATATCGCCATGGTGGTGGATGTGTATGGCGAGGGTAAAACCCTGTCTGACATGGCCGATATGATGCCGACCGTTGAACCCTTTATGGCCGACCGTTGGGTACTGGCCCGGCGGATGCAGGCGGCAGTAGCCGCCGCCAAAACTATACCAGACGCAGAAACCGGCAATATCGCAGCCATGGGTTACTGCTTTGGAGGACTCTGTGTGCTCGATCTGGCCCGCGCCGGTGGCAGTGATATCGCTGGCGTCATCAGTTTTCACGGTGCCCTGATGCCGCCAGAACCGGCCTTTGGTGAGTCCATCAGCGCAAAAGTTCTGGTACTTCATGGTGAGGACGATCCCCTGGTGCCGCCCGATCAGGTGGCGGACTTCAAAAATGAAATGAATAACGCAGGTGTCGACTGGCAGATTCATGCCTACGGCGGTACGGTGCACGCCTTTACCCGCAACGGCGCAAACGATCCTGCCTCTGGTGCGGTCTATAGTGAAGCGGCCGATCGTCGCTCCTGGCGGGCGATGCACAATTTTCTGACTGAGCTGTTCAACTGAGTGGCTGCCTACCCAAACCCGCGAAGCATCCTGATTACCGGCGCCTCCAGTGGCATAGGTGAGGCCCTGGCCCTGCATTACGCCCATGCCGACCGTACTTTGTTTCTGGGTGGTCGCGATGAGGTGCGTTTGAATGAAGTGGCGGAGCATTGCCGTGAACGGGGCGCAGATGTGCATTATCGGGTTGGTGATGTCACCGACAGCGATTTTATGCGGCAGTGGATCGCAGACAGCGACGCTCTCATGCCTTTGAATCTGGTTGTCGCCAATGCCGGAGTTGCACTGGGAGCGAGTCGCGTTGAAGACTTGCATGACGCAGTGGTGGACTCGTTTCGGATCAACGTCGAGGGCGTATTCAATACTGTACACCCCGCCATCGAAGTGATGGCCTGTCGCAAACCCTACCCGACCAATGACGCACAGATAGCGATCGTGTCATCCATCATGGGTTATTTGGGTACTGGTCGTTCTCCAGCTTACTCCTCATCCAAGGCCGCGGTTAAAGCCTACGGAGAATCCCTGAGGGGCGCGCTGCGAAGCATGGGTATCTCCGTTAGCGTCATCTGCCCGGGCTATGTTGAAAGCGGCATGATCACGCGCAAGGTGCCGTTCATCATCAAAGCCGACAAGGCCGCCGCCATCATTGCCCGGGGCCTGGCGCGCGGCAAAGGGCGCATCAGCTTTCCCTGGCAGGTGGTCCTGCTCGGGCGAATTGCCATTAACCTGCCATACTGGCTGATAGACAAACTTAACAAGCCCTGGGGCGCTCCCAAACTGGAGGATGCGAAGTGAGCGGCAATCGATCAGAAGCCATCTCTTACCAGCAAATGCTGGATCGCGAGCAGGTCACGGTGCCGGAGAGTCTGAGGCTGTCCACTGACACCGATCTGGGGTCGGCGCCGATCTCCGTCGATCGCTACCTGACGCGGGAGTACTATGAGCGAGAGGTGGAAGAGCTCTGGCCCAGGGTCTGGCAGGCCGTGTGCCGGGAAACTGAAATAGGGGAAGTGGGTGACTACTACACCCACGACATCGCCAGTTATTCCGTGCTGGTGGTGCGCCAGCAGGACGGCGGCATTAAGGGCTTTATGAACGCCTGCCTGCATCGCGGGCGCCCTGCGCCTGGGATTTCGAGCATCTAGACAGCGATAACTTTGATCTGCCGGAAGTGAAAGTTGAATGCTGGGGCGGCTGGGTCTTTATCAACATGGACCCTGATGCGCCTTCATTTGCGGAGTACACCGGTATTCTGCCTGAGCACTTTGACCGCTGGCAGCCTGAAAACACTTACAAGGCTTTTCACCTGAAGAAAGCGATTCGCTGCAACTGGAAGCTGGCCCACGAGGCCTTCATCGAATCTTTCCACACAGTGGCGACCCATCCCCAGCTGCTGGCCTATACCGCCGATGCCAACAGCCAGTATGACTGTTTCAATGACAACGTCAGTCGTACGATTACCCCCATGGCGATGGTCAGTCCCCATATTGAACTCACCGAGCAGCAGTGTGCCGAGGCCTGGTTGAACTACAATGCCGAAAACCCGGCAGAGGCGCTGGAGCAGATGCCTGACCAAAGCAGCGCCCGGGAGTATCTCGGCGATTTTAATCGCCGGCGCTTTCAACCCCTGTTTGCCGAGAATCTCTCGGAGGTGGCGACAGACAGTGAAATGCTGGATGCCATTCTCTACTCTATCTTTCCCAACTTCTGTCCCTGGGCGGGTTATCGACCTAACCTGACCTATCGCTTTCTGCCCTGGCAGGACAGCCACGAACTCTGCACCATGGAGATCATCATGATGATGCGTTTCCCGCCGGGCACCGAACGCCCGCGGGACGCGCAAATTCGCTTCTTTGATCTGGATGAGGACTTTGAGGGCGCAGAAGGCATCTCTGAAGGTCTTGCCAAAGTGTTCGGCCAGGACTTCAGCAACCTGCCCCGGGTACACCGGGGACTGAAATCCCTGCGCAGCGGAGAATTGCAGCTGGGTAATTACCAGGAAATACGTATCCGCCATTTCCACCAGACACTGGATAAATACCTGCCATGAGCAACACCGTTTTACTGGAGGTCAGCAACCGAGTTGCCACCATCACGCTTAACCGACCGGATTTGCGCAACGCCATTAATGTCGAATTGCGAGACGCTTACCTGGCAGCACTGGTGCAGTGCGAGCAGGACCAGGACGTGGATGTCATCCTGGTGACGGGCGCCGGCGAGGCCTTCTGCCGCGGCGGTGACGTCAGCAAGCTCGGCGCCCATGCCACGCCCGACAATGTGCAGATTAAGGAGCAATTCTGGGACAAGCTGCACCAGATCCCCCGCAAACTGGCAGAGATCGACAAGCCCGTGGTGGCGGTCGTCAATGGCCTGGCCTCGGGTGCCGGCGTGGACCTCGCCCTGCAGTGTGACCTGCGCTTTGCTGCAGATACTGCCATGTTCAGGGTTAGCTATGCCGCCTTTGGACTGGTG
Source organism: Halieaceae bacterium (assembly GCA_963921335.3). Taxonomy (GTDB): domain Bacteria; phylum Pseudomonadota; class Gammaproteobacteria; order Pseudomonadales; family Halieaceae; genus CAWUFC02. Next base: position 716,956 of record CAWUFC020000001.1, read on the forward strand.
CCCGGCAATGGTGGCACCTGGTACTTGCCACGCATTGTGGGCGAGGCCAAGGCGCTGGAACTGTTTCTGGCCGCTGAACTCTTTGATGCCCAGGCGGCGCTGCAAATGGGCCTGCTAAATCAGGTGCATCCCGGGGATGAACTGATGGAACGCTCGGTGGAGTGGGCGCGCAAGGTATCTGAAAACGCGCCCATCGCCCTGAGGTTGATCAAACGTGCGGTGCGTCAAAGCCTGCAGATGGACCTGAATACCCATCTCGATATGATTTCATCCCACATGGTGATTACCCGCGCCAGCGAGGATCATGCTGAGGGTATTCGTGCCGCTGAAGAGGGCCGCAAGCCCGAGTTTAAAGGGCGGTAAGTCCTGTTTAGCGTGGTAGCAGTTCGGTGCCGCGAGTGACCAATTCATGGCGGATGATGCGCCACTCACCGTCGATGCGCTGCATATCGGTAAGATAGGTGGCCCAGAGCAGAAATCTCTCGTGCTCGCCGCCCTTGAAATAATGTAATGCCTGCACGTCGTTGCGGGTATGAGCCCTGTCGCCGTTGATGCTGGCCAGTTGTGGTCCCAGCATGTGCTGGCTGGAACTGTATTTCTCCAGCGCTGACCATACATAGCTCAGCCAGTCTTCCTTGCACTGGTAGGTCTGTGTGCCAAAATTGAACACTTCCACGTTGTCCCAGAAGCAACCGGCATATTGCTCGTAGTTGCGATCATCGACACCTGCTGCATAGCGCAGCATCACATCCTGTAGCGCGATGCGGTCCTCTGTGTACGAACTGCTCATGGCACTCTCCTGTCCCTGATCAGGTGCTGCCTACTTATAGCACAAGCTATACATTGTCATGTTTGCAGTCGTCAGCAAGCAGTAGCGCGGGTTTGCTAAGCTTGACTGACAGAGAACAGAGAGTGGTAAGCAAAGTGAGCAGCAGAAAATCACTACCCGACTGGCCCCAACAGCAACTGCGCGGGCACAAGTTGGAGGGTTATCGGTATACCTCCAGGGATTTTTTCGAGAAAGAGTGGGAGGGCATGTGGACCCGGGTCTGGTTGTTGTTAGGCCGCGAGAGTGAAATTCCGGAACCGGGTAACTGGCAGCGGGAAGATGTTGGCCCCGAGAGCTTTCTGATGGTGCGGCAGGATGATGGCAGTATCAAAGCCTTTTATAACATTTGCCAGCATCGGGGTAATCGACTGGTCAGCGAGGCCAAGGGCAAGGTCAATCGCTTTGTCTGTCCCTATCACGCCTGGGCCTGGACCCGCGATGGTGAGCTCGACTACGTGCAGGATGCCGACGACTTCCCCGAAGGCGATCCCTGCGGCAAGCTCACACTGGAACCAGTGCGCTGTGAAACTTTTGCCGGATTCATCTGGATCAATATGGATCCGGACTGTGTTTCCCTGAAAGACTTCCTTGGGCCGGTTTGGGATGACTGGGAAGGCTACGCTATTGAGAAGTGGAAGCGTTATTACGCCGGTACCTGCACGGTCCCTTTCAACTGGAAGGTCATCATGGACAACTTCAACGAGTCCTACCATGTGCCCACCGTGCACCGGGCTCGCGGCAGCGAGGCCGAGAAAAAGCGCTACCATCCTGGTATTGATACCAACTACAAGAACACCCGCTTCGACCTGTCCGATGAAGGTCATAATCGCATGATCATGCGCGGCGGTTACGCCGGGCCAACCATGGACAACGACGGCTACATCGGGGAGCCGCTGGCCAGCGTCATGCGCGAGTGGGAGCTGGACCCTTTGGACTTTCGACATCGTGGGGAAGACACCCGCAAGGCCCTGCAACAGGCCAAGCGCGAGGTCGGTGCAAAGCGGGGCTATGATCATTATGCCCAGATGGCAGATGAGCAGCTGACCGATGCGCTGCACTACACCCTGTTTCCCAACTTTGCGGTATCCCTGTGGTCAGATGGGTTTCATTTTCTGCGCGCCAGACCCCACTCCACCGACCCGGAACAGACTATCTTCGACAACTGGTGGTATGCCAGCCAGCCGGAAGGAGAAACCGCACCCGTGCGTACTACCGCTAACGTGGTCGAGCGGGATGCAGAGGTGGAACACCAGATTTTTGAGTATGGTGAGCACGATATGGGAATTACCATTGATCAGGATCTGGACATCATGCCTGGCCAGCAGGCGGGCTTTCGCTCTCGAGGCTACAAAGGGGCTTACCTGGCGGGACAAGAGAGTCGGCTTAGTCGTTATCACGAGCTGATTGACGACTATATTGAAGGAAGGCGTCCTTTGGGTCGCCGTTAATCCGAGATAAGCCATCAGCGGGAGAAAACATGACTAGCAGCATTGGTCGTCGTCAGTTTGTAGCGGGTGCTGTGGCTGCCGCCACCGCTGCGCGTATGAGCCCTGTGCTTGCGGGTACTTCACGGACACTGGCGGAGTATATGCAGTATGACGCCATGGGTCTGGCTGCCCTGGTGCGCAGTGGGGATGCCAGCCCTGCGGAATTACTGGAGGTGGCCATCAGCCGGGCAGAGCAGGTCGACCCCAGCCTGAACGCCATTACGGTTGAGCATTTTGAGCTGGCGCGCAAGGCGGTGCGCAGCAAGCTGCCCGAAGGTCCGTTTACCGGTGTGCCTTATTTGCTAAAAGACCTGGGTGTCGCCATGAAGGGCACGGTGACTACTGAGGGCTCACGATTCTATCGAGACGCAGTGCACGACTATGACAGTGAAATCGTGCGGCGTTATCGTCGAGCCGGCCTGGTTATTTTCGGTAAAACCCACAGCCCCGAATTTGGTAGTTCACCCAGCAGTGAATCCGCGTTGCATGGGCGTACCCATAATCCCTGGGATATAACCCGTAGTGCGGGTGGTTCGTCTGGTGGTGCCGGTGCTGCGGTCGCCGGCGGTATCGTGCCCATGGCTCATGCCACCGATGGCGGTGGTTCCATCCGCATACCGGCCTCGTCCTGCGGGCTGGTGGGTTTAAAGCCCACCCGGGGCCGCAACCCCAGTGGGCCACATGTCTATGAGGGATGGGATGGCTTGTCGGCCGGCCACGTGGTCAGTCGAAGTGTTCGCGATACCGCCCTGGCACTGGATGCGACCCAGGGCCCCGATATCGGCGATGCCTACGCCACTGCGCCGAGGCAACGCCCGTATATCGAGGAATGCGAACGAGAGCCGGGTCAACTACGGATTGCTCTGATGACTTCTCCCATGCTGCCGATGCCCGCAGCACTGGAATGTGTGAAAGCCGCTGAGGCGGCGGCCAAATTATGTGAATCACTGGGGCACCGTGTGGAGGAGGCGCGACCGGAGTTCGATGCCCTGAGCGTTTGGCAGAATTTTGGTGTCGCTGTAAACGCCAACCTTGCTGCGTCTGTTGGGCAGCGGGAAAAATTGTTGGGGCGCATGGTCGGCCCGAAAGATCTTGAGCCCATCAATCTGATCAACGTGGCCGCAGGCAGAAAGGTGACTGGCGCAGAGCATGTGCTGGCAAGGCAGAGTCTGCATCATGCTAGCCGTGCACTGGGTGCTTTTCATCAGAAGTACGACCTGATCCTGAGCCCGACCATGGCGCAGTTGCCGCCGAAGCTAGGCGTTCTGGCCCTGGATACGCCGATGCAGGAGTTCATGATCAATGCCTCTCTGTCGTCAGCATTTACTGCGCTTTACAATATCACCGGTGCACCGGCAATTTCTCTGCCACTACATCGCACGGAGGAAAATTTGCCGGTAGGTGTCATGTTTGCAGCCCCATTTGGTGATGAAGCGACACTGATCCGTCTGGCGGCCCAGCTTGAACGTGCCCAACCCTGGCCAGAGCTTGCCTAGCCCATGACCCAACACGAATACGTATTCGTCACTATCTCCATCATCCTCGGTCTGGCCATGACTCGTTTACTGAGTTCGGTGGCCGCCCTGATCCGGGCGCACGACAGAATCCTCTTTCACTGGGCGACCAGCTTGTGGGCGCTGTGCGTGATGATATTTATCCTGCAGATGTGGTGGGTAGGTTGGTCGTTGCACGATTTCACAGACTGGACCATTCTGGAATTTTTCCTGCTGGTTTTGGCGGCAATATTTCTATACGGCTCAGCGGAGTTGGCCCTGCCAGTGGAAGACTATGATATCGCCAGTGATGCGGAGCTGGATTTTCTCGCCCACAGCACTAGCCTGGGGCGGGTGTCTGCCGCATCCATGTTGGGCTATCTGCTGATCGGCCCCTACTTCAATATCATGCTGTTCGATACGCCGGCGCTGGCGTCGATGATTGCCGCAGGTATTGGGGTGATTCTGATGCTGATGATGACGCTTCGCCCCGGCTGGTTTCGGCAGCTAGCGGTGGCATTTGCCCTTTACGCCGCGGCGGTACTGTTTTTTACTGCGTGAGCGGACCCAATCAGAAGGTGGAAGAGCCCATCCCGCCGTCCACAACGATATCCTGCCCGACCATAAAGCCCACCTGAGCAGAACACAGCATCGCCACGATGGCACCAAAATCCTCTGGGTCACCGAAACGGTTGGCGCCAATGCGCCAGTAGTCTATCCACTCCTGCACCAACTCGTCATAGCTGATGTCACGCTCTGCGGCGCGCTCACCAAAATTCTGCTCTGTGGCTGCAGTATGGTGCATGCCAGGCAACAGATTGTTGATAATGACATTGTGTTTGGCCAGGCCTTTGGCCACGGCAGTCGTATAATTAGACAGGGCTGCGCGGGGAGGCCCCGATAACACCCGTACCTCGGCGGGAAATTTCGCTGCGCCGGTGGTGATATTGACGATTCGGCCAAAGCCGCGATCGGCCATGCCGTCGACCACTGCCTTCATGAATTCTACCGGGCTGATCAAGCCCACTGCCAGATGCTGTTGCCATTCCTCAGTGCTGACATCGCGAAAGTCTGCGGACATAGGGGGAGGACTGCAGGTGCCCACCAGGATGTCGGGCTCCGGGCAGGCTGCCAGTATGGCTTCGCGACCAGCCTCAGTGGAATGATCTGCACAGACGCCCACCACCCTTGAACCAGTTGCGGCGGCAAGGTCCGCAGCGGCCTGCTCAAGTCGTTCGGCATTGCGGGCTGAAATGAAGACCTCGCAGCCCTCCTGTGCCAGCGCCAGTGCGGCGCCTCGGCCCAGGCCGGCGCTGCCGCCATTAACAATGGCTTTTTTACCACTAATCCCTAAATCCATGCAGCCCCCTGTCAGGTATTAGCCCGGCAAGCCACCCATGGCCTGACCGCCGGAGACGTCGATCAGCTGGCCATTGATAAATCCCGAGGCCTTGTCATCAGCGAGATAAAGCGCTGTTTCAGCGATGTCCTCCACGGTGCCCATACGCCCACAGGGGATATTGGCGATGAACATGTCTTCAACCCCTGGTGTCGACAACAGGTCGGCAGTCATGTCGGTATTGATCAGGCCAGCAGCGATGGAGTTAAAGCGCACCTTCTTTTCGGCATATTCGGAGGCCGCAATCTTGACGACGTAGTCCACACCGGCTCGGGCGCCGGCATAGGCCGAATAACCCTTAGCGGGCAGGCGAGCCGTGAGAGAAGAAATTGTCATCACTGAGCCGCCGTCTTCCATGGCCGCTGCCGCGTGCTTGAAGAACAGGATCGCGCCAATAAAGGACAGGTCCAGGCTGGGCTGAATCTGCTCCGCGGTGATGTCTGCGATATTGCAAAAGGCAATACCACCGGCGCTGTTTACCGCGATATCCACTCGGCCGTATTCGGATTTTGCTGTTGTAAACAGGTTCTCGATCGCCGTTTCATCGGTGGCATCAGTGGCGACGCCAAGGCCGCCGATTTCTTCCGCCAGGCTGTCCAGCAGCTCCTGCCGGCGTCCGGCTACCACCACTTTGGCGCCTTCCTCGGCGAAGCGCCGGGCAATGGCGGAGCCAAAATTCTGCTGGCCAGAGGCGCCGATAACGACAGCTACTTTTCCATCCAGTCTTGCCATGATATTTATCCTTTTTGTTGTTCAGCGTTGTATTGTTGTTCAGCGTATTCAGTGACGAAAGGGTAGTCCGGTTTGCCATTGGGTGCCCGCCTTAGATCGTCGATGGCGAATATCTCCCTTGGCACTTTGTAGTCCGCCAGTATTTCCCTGGTTGCGGTTTGTATCTCAGCGACGTCAATGTTGTCGCTGCTGAGTCCCGGACCTTCAACCACCCCGACAACCATTTTGCCAAAGCGAGGATGTGGCAGGCCGACAACCAGTGCATCGGAGATGGCGGGGTGTTCAATCAAGGCGCGCTCTACCTCGACGGTGTAAACTTTTTCACCGCCGGTGTTAATCACTGTGCTGTCACGCCCCAGCAGTATCAGCATGCCATCGTCTCGCACTGTGCAGCGATCGCCGGTTTTGACGAAGCGCTCACCGCGAATCGTGACGAAGGTTTCGCCGGACTTCTCCGGCTGTTTGTAATAACCGATTGGCGAATAGCCTCCGGAATAAGCAATGCCGATGGTATCGCTGCCCGGCACGACCTCATTCAGCTCGTCATCGAACACGCGCGTTGTTTTGAGTGGACGGAATACGCCCGCTTCAGGGGTGGACACCGCAAAGCCGGAGGCCTCGGATGAACCCAGCGTGTCAAACAGCACCAGCCTGGGCTGATGTTTCAGCAGGATACTGCGGTATTGCTCAGTCAGGGACGCGCCGGTTGAAACCAGCATGTTGACGCTGTTGAACAAACCCTCATCGGCGCGCTGCTCCAGTGCGGCGGTCAAGGGAATGGCGAAGGCGTCACCTACGATGGAAATAGCGCTGACCTGAAAACGTTTAACCAGGTTCAGAGTTTGGTTGGCGTCGAACTTTTCGCCGGGCATGGTCATCACCGGCGTACCCTGGCACAGCATAAGAATTGCCATCAGACTGGCTGCGCCATGCATGAGTGGACTCAGGGGCATGAACGGCGTCGGTTCAGGCAGTTTGAGTACGTTGGCTATATGCTCATCCAGGTTGGCGGGGTGCTCAGGCAGGTCCAGCGCCTGCAGGCGACTGCCCTGGGAGATTTTCTGTTTAAACCAGAGATCTTCGTGCCGCCACATGGTGCCTTTGGGCAGGCCCGTAGTACCACCGGTGGCAATAATCATCAGGTGATCGTTGGATGTGTTACGCTCAAAATCACTGCTGTCGTGGTCATATAATTCAGAGAGGCACTGTGCGAAATCATTCTTCGCGGGTGCTGGTCCCACCTCGATAAAGGCAACGGTCTCAGTCAACTGATCTTTGATGTCAGCCACGCGGTCGGCAAATTCCGCGTCATAGACCAGTACCCGGATATCCAGGCTGACGCAGAGTTCGATCAGCTCCTGCTCCAGATAGCGGTAGTTCACATTGATATGAGCCATGCCCGTCAGCCCGGCGCCGATAAAGGTCTCCATATAGGCATTGGAGTTGCGCATATAGTGGCCAACGTGGGAGTTTTCGGGCAGCCCGAGAGTGTTTAGCCACCTGGCAATGCCGGTGCAGCGACGCACCAGCTCGCGGTAACTGATCTGGTCGTCGCCGTGTATCAGGGCAGGACGATCTCCCGCCTCGGTTTGGCTCAGGCGGTAAACCGCTTCGCTGATATTCCAGGTCATCTTATTGTTATTAACCCCTTAGAGTTTGGTTCAGCTGGCCAATTGAAATACCAGTTTCTGGTCCTGCTTGATCACACTGATCGGCTGGCCCGTGTTGGCGCCGTTGAGCAGGGCTTCGGCGGTGGCACTGTCGTCTTCTGCGGTCATAGCGACAAAGCGTTGACCATCGCTGGTATCGGCGACAACAACTGCCTCCAGTCCCTGGCGGGCATGGTTGACCGACCATGACACAATGGTGCCTGCACTGGGTTCTTCGCAAATTTCCAGATGCGGCAGATCATCGCGGCTGATTTTGACGTCCGCACTGCACCAGTCGATAGCACTGGGCAGGCAGGAGTACACCCCGGTAGCGTGCTTGGATAATACGCCACCGTTTGCAGTGACCAGCGCATACTGATCAGGCTGTTTGCGAACTTCTTCCGCCGCCTGCGCTATGGCATGCATCGAATAGTTGTTTCCAGGGCCACCGAAATAGGGCAGGCCGCCGGTCAGGGTCAATTGACGGCTGCCATCCGTGGGTAGGCCGAGCTGCTCTGCCACTGCGACTACCGCGCAGGGGAAACAGCTGTAAATGTCGATCAACTCTATGTCCTGTGCCTTCACCCCGGCCATATCCAGAGCCTTGTGCGCCACCATGCCGGCCATCTCGGCAACCGCCGGATTGGGGCGACGGCTTACTTCCCATTCCATGCCCTCCGCGGCGCCGTGCAGAAAGACCCACTGGCTCTCGGGAATGCCAAGCTCGCGTGCCTTATCGATAGAACACAGCAACACGGCTGCCGCTAAGTTGACCCCGTCCTGGGCGATCATGCGCTTGGTGTATAGGTGGCTGAGCGGATCTGCTGCCAGTATCTGCTCGGCGCTTTGTTTGCCTTCGAATTGGGCATAGGGGTTGGTCGAGGCCACGGCGCTGAAACTCTCGAACAATTTTGCGCTGGCCTGGCGGTGTTCTTCGGCACTGCGGCCTTTGGCGTCCGCCTGGGCCTGGTCAATCAACCCATAGTAGTACATAACATTGGTGAGGCCGGTATTGCGTTCCTGCAGGGTAGCAACGTGCTCACCGAAGCCGCGGTCATCCAGGGGCTCGTCAAAACTCTCGTTCCAGTCCATCTCAAGGCCGTTGCGCAGGCCATTCTTCAGATTCTTTATGTTCTCGGCACCACACAGCAGCACGAGGTCTGCCTCACCGCGTGCAATGTCGCCCGCGAACTCAGTCAGTCGGCTCTGGGGTTCGTTGCCGCCTGCGTGAGTGTAGATGCGGCGTTTTGGATTGGCCCCGATCCGCGCCGCCACTGACTGTGGTTGGTTGTTACTGGTGCCATAGGGGCCCGCCCAGCTGGGCACAGAATCGTTAAACGTCTTCACCATGCAGATGGTGTCGATCTCGCTGGCGAGATCAGCACCACTGTCGGCGATGGCGGCTTTCGCCGCCGCTGCCGCCAGGTCTGCGGCGGACTCTTCGCCGGGTTCACGTTTTACGAATTGTCCTACGCCCACCAGAACCGGGGTGGTGCCGGGTAACTCATTCACAGACGTCATTACAGAATAAGCTCCGCCATTTCACGCAGATTGTCTTTGTCCGTGGTGGCGACCAGCAGTGTGGTGACCTTGGAGTCTTCCCAGGCACCCAGGCGTTCCTTGATGCGCTCTTTGGGGCCTACCAGCGACAGGTTGTCTGCCAGTGAATCGGGAATAACCCGGGCCGCTTCGTCCCGCTTGTCTTCAAAGAACAGCTGCTGGATCTTTTTGGCTTCTTCTTCGTAGCCCATGCGGCAGAACAGGTCGTTGTGGAAGTTGGCGCTCTTGGCACCCATGCCACCGACATAAAAGCTCAGGAAGTACTTCACCTGCAGCAGGGCGTCGTCGATATCGTCGGTGATATTCACAGTCACCATCTGGGCGATATCGAAATCCGGGCGCATGTCTTTCAGCGAATCGGCATAGGTGGACTCGTCGTAGGGGTCGTAGTACAGGGGCAGCCAGCCGTCGGCGATCTCTGCGGCCAGGGCCACGTTCTTGGGGCCTTCGGCGCCCATGAAGATGGGGATTTCGTTACGCAGGGGATGCACGATGGGTTTTAGTGGTTTGCCCAGACCCATGCCATCATCTCCGGGGTAGGGCAAGGGGTAATGGGGGCCGTCATTAGTGACGGGCCCTTCTCGCTTGAAAACCTGGCGAATGATGTCGATGTACTCGCGTGTGCGTGCCAGCGGTTTGGGAAACGGCCGGCCATACCAGCCCTCCACCACCTGCGGGCCGGAGACACCCAGTCCGAGTTGGAAGCGACCGTTAGACAGATAATCCAGTGTCAGGGCGTGCATGGCGCAGGAGGTCGGCGTGCGACCTGACAGCTGCACGACCGCCGTACCGAGTTTGATGGTTTCAGTATGGGCGCCAATCCATGCCAGGGGGGTAAAGGCGTCGTTGCCCCAGGCCTCCGCTGACCAGACCGAGTCATATCCGAGGCGTTCTGCCTCCTGGGCCATTTCGACAAAATTCGGGCTGGGTGCTGCGCCCCAGTAGCCCTGGGCCAGTCCCAGCTTTAATGATCCCATGTGAATCTCCGTAGTTTTTATGAATAGAGGTCAAAAAAAGGCCGCCCCTGAGGGCGGCCTTTGGAATTGCGGGATGCGGACTAGATCTTGGTCTGCATCTTGATGGTTTTCTCAGTCGCATCGCCGTACGGGGGCAACATGCCACCCAGCTTGGCCACGTTGATATTGGCCTGCTTGTAGATGGACTTGGCATGGCTGAAGTTCTTGAAACCCTGGTAGCCGTGATAGGAACCCATGCCTGCAGGGCCTACGCCGCCAAAGGGCAGATCTTCCTGCATGATGTGCATGATCACGTCGTTGAGGCAGACACCGCCGGAGGTGGTGCCATCCAGCACGGCGCGCTCTTCCTGGCCGTCTTTACCGAAGTAGTAGGCTGCCAGCGGGCGCGGGTTGTCGTTGACGTAGCGAATGGTTTCGCTGAAGTCCTTGTAGGTTTTGATGGGCAGAAGCGGACCGAAGATCTCTTCCTGCAGGATGCGCATGTCATCGGTCGGGTTCTTAACGATGGTTGGGGCAATCTTGCGAGTACCGCCCTGGTTGTCGAAGTCTTCGCCTTCCGGTGCCAGTGAAATCACTTCGGCACCTTTGGCTGCAGCGTCTTCCAGGTTTTCCTTTAAGCGCTGGTAGTGGCGCTCGTTGATGATGGAGGTGTATTCCGGGTTATTGACCATGGTGGGGTACATCTCGCTCACCGCGCTGCTGATCTCGGCGATCACTTCATCCACGCTTTCTTCCGGCACCATCAGGTAATCCGGGGCCAGACAGATCTGGCCCGCGTTCATGGTTTTACCCAGCATCACGCGACTGGCGGTTTGTTTCAGGTCGGCGCTACGGCTGACCAGCACAGGGGACTTTCCGCCCAGTTCCAGAGTCACAGGTACCAGGTTTTTGGCCGCGGCCGCCATGATGTGCTTGGCGATAGAGGTGGCGCCGGTAAACAGCAAGTGATCGAAAGGCAGGCCACTGAAGGCAGCACCGGTCTCCGGGCCACCGGTGAAGATGGCGACTTCTTTCTCGTCCCAGGCGTCGCGCACGATTTCAGCCATCACTTCAGAGGTAGCGGGGGTGAACTCGGAGGGCTTGATCATGGCCCGGTTGCCGGCGGCCAGAATGTCGGCCAGAGGGCCGAAGGTCAGGTTGACCGGGAAGTTCCAGGGGCTGATGACACCCACGACACCCAGGGGCTGGTATTCAATGCGGGACTTGCCGCCCAGCAGGTTGAGCGGGAACATGGTTTTGCGTTTTTCCGGCTTCATCCACTTGCGCACATCTTTCATGGCGCTCTTGAAGGGCATGATGCTGGCGGATACGTCTGTCAGCATGGAGATTTCGCGGGGACGACAGCTGAAGTCGGTGTTCAGGGCCTCTACGATTTTGTCCTGGTGCTTGTGCACCGCTTCCATGCCGCGGCGCATGCGGTCTATGCGTACCTCTGCGCTGACATGGCCTTCGCTAATGTAGTCTTCGCGCTGGGCTTCCAGCACGTTCATCATGGATTCGGTAATCGGGTCGCTGTGATCAGTAATCTGCTCGGGAGCGTTCATGAGGGTCTCCTCCAGTGTGTTGGGCAGGCCATTATAGGCTCGACTTTGCCTGTTATTTAACCAGCCAGTTTAGTCTATTACGGCCAGCAAATAAAACCGGATGAACTGCTTTTTATATAAGCTGCGGCTATATGGGCCAGGCATAAAAAAACCGGGCATAGCCCGGTTCTTTTGAATCAGTGCGGATTAGACGCCAACGCAGATGGTGTATTGGTCATCTTCGTCATAAGCGGCTGGGCCTTGCCCTGTCGTCGGGGCAGTGTTCTGCCCGGCTGTGCCGGTACCGGAGCGCATATTGCCGGTGCGGGGCAGGCCATCGTCAATCTGCAGATCCAGCGCCGAGGCAGACGCCCCCGGTACCTGGCTCATACAAACTTTCAGGCCGGTAAGTCCGTTGTACACATCCTGGTTGGTCACGCCAGTCAGGCCACCCCAGGGGTTGCGCGGCTGCGCCGGTATCTTCTGGATTACCGGAGATATAACCGGCCGCCTTCAAATGCTGCCAGAAACTTGTATGCTCGCCATTGGCGTTAAAACTGTTGTTGCGGTTCGCCACCAAAACACCGTTGTTATTGCCGCCGGTCACCCCGCTCCATGCAGCCCCGCGTTGTGTGATAGTGCCGGTAGGGCCATCATCGCCAGGAATGCGGCGGTAGCGGTCCTGGTAGGAGACATAGGCTGCAGAAATGCCGCTAATATCTGAGCTGGCTTTCTTAATGCGGGAGTTCTCGATCAGTTCAGTGCCCTGCAGGATACCGCCAATCAGCAGGCCGATAATAACCAGCATCACGGCGATTTCTACCAGGGTAAAACCACCCTGTTGATTCAATCTGCGTCCGTTGTTTTTCATCACAGTATTTCCTCTGTTTTTTTTTTGCAGCTTTTTGTTGCGAAATTTCTTACGGCAGCACAAGCCCACGGCTTCTGACCGTGTTTTAGCGCCAGTATACGTGAACGATTGACCCGTACCAGCCCTGAATGTTCCATTTTGAGAACTGTTACCCGCCTGTTTTGTGAACTGTTTCTCAATTCACCTGCCCCGCGCGCACTAGCTGGTAGGCCAGCGTATTGACCGACACCCAGCGCCACAGGTCATCAAACGCACTGCCGCTGCCTTCGCTCAGTGTGCGATCGACAAAATCTTCATCGCCGTCTGTGTTTTCGTTCTGGTCGTTGGAACTGGTCAGGTTGCTGCCCTGGCTGAATACAACTGCGACCAGCCCGTCGGCAATCACCGTGCCACAGCTGCTATCAGTGCAAAGCCGAAAATCCGGTACTGCGGTGATATCGATGCTGTCCGAGAAACTGCCGCCATCGGCGTCGCTAAGACTGTAGCGGTAGGGGTTGAGCCATTCGTCCGTGAGCAGGTTATCGCTGTCGGTAGGGCCTACCAGGCCCAACGTGGCTGCCGGCACAAAGCCGTGGTATTCGGTGCAACTGGTAGTGGCAGTGTTGGGTGCCGACAAACCGGCAGATGAAGTCGTGGCGGGGCAGGGCAGGCGGCCGGTGCGGGCGGCAAAACCCACCAGGGCGTTATGAATTTCCTGTAACTGGTTGGTGGCGGTGCGTCGCTTGGCGGTATCTTGCTGCGTCGACAACGGCAATATGAGCCCGCCGATCAAGGCCCCGATAATCACCATAATCAGGGCCATCTCAACCAGGCTGAAGCCGCCCTGTCGGCGATGATCAGGGTGAAAGCAGTCGAATCGTGTCATTAAATGTTGCCGAATGATCTTTGATATCCAGCGACTTGAGTTGGTTGTCCGGGGCATTCAGGTTCTCGTCGTCCAGATGATCCGCCAGGCTGACCGAAGGTCGTGTCTGGCCACTCAGTGCAGCACCCGCGGCGACCAAAACAGCGCTGGCTGCTGGTTCTGGTTTGCCCACAAAGCTGAGGCAACTGCCCTCGCCGCTGGTACACATCCGATAGTATATCTGGTTTGACCAGTGTGACTGCAGCCACGCCGGTGGTATAGGGGTGGCGCCACCGCCGCAGAGTGCGCCCCATTCCGTGGGCAGTGAGCTGTTCAGAGGCAGCGCACCTGCTTGCAGATTATCTACGCTGTCGTAGGGGCCGCCAAACGCAGCAGCCCAGGGGTATTCGCCGCAGGTCGCGCGGTACTGCGCCAGCAGACGAGCGGCCTCAGGTAATGCCACTTCCGACATCAGGGCCCAAAACTTGCCGCTGGGCAGGCCCAGCAATTGATCGTTGTGACTGTCATCGAATTCGTCGGCATATTGATCCAGGTTGCCATCGGCGTTGATGCCCTCGAGAAAATCAGTGGCATTGAGTGCGGTGCGCCCCTGGTTATTGATGGCGATGCCCGGTGCAATCAGCACGGCCGCCATGGGCTTGCCGTTCAGCACCAGAGTGTTGGCGGTAGAGGCATTGCGTGGGGCAGGCGCATTTGCAACATAGCTGGTGGCCACCGCGTACCAGAGTTCGGCACCGCTGGCGTCCCTTAGGTCGCCGAGCCCAAGCGTGCTCACCGGCAACAGCCCGCGTTGGCTGGAACAGTTGCCGCCCTGGGTGTTGGATTCCCCATCACCGGTGGTATCAGGGCATGGTAATGTAAATTTGTTGGGCGGGAGTTGGCGTAGTGCATAGCCGTTTAGCGCGTCAGCTGCTAAACCCAGTATCTCGGCGTTATCGACAATTCTCTGCTGGCGCAAAGCGTTCACCGATAATCGCGATACCAGTGCTGTGGCAAACGTCAGGATCACCAGGCTGAGTATGATCAGCAGTGCGAACCCCCGCTGGCTGAAAGGCACTTATTCCTCCGTGATTATTACTTCGGGGCTGGCGACTTCATAGCTTTCTACCACTTCGTCTTCGTCCAGCAGCCAGACCTGCCCCGGTTTTAACTGGGTACTGCGCTCCCGGGCCTGGAAGGTGACGCTTTCATTGCCTTCAAGCAATACCGCCCTCTGTGTTCCGGCCTCTCCGAGATCGCGCGTGAAGTCGCTTTGTCCGTCGATAAACAGCACCTGGCTGCCATCACTCCTGCGCACGTAGCCGGAGAAGGTCACCGTCTGCGTTTCGGGGGTGGGTGCCAGTTCGATCTGCTGCGAGATATCTGTTTGCGCCTCTTCGCCGTCCTCGCGAATCTGTTCCAGCATTTGTCGTTGCTGGGGCGAGGTAAACACGCGATCAAAAGGCAGTCGCTCCTGAGCCAGAGATGGGACGCTGTAAAACACCAGAGCAATCAGCAGTGATCTCATGGCCGGGACTCCCAATTGTCGGTGATATCCGACAAGGTGTACCAGCTCAGCTTGCAGGTACTGACCATGCTGGCAGATCGCAAGTCACCGCTCTCATCGGTACGCCAGTCAATGCTGCAGTTGTCCATAGTGAATTTACCGGGCGCCTGTTCACGTAACTCTGACATTAACCGGTAGAACTCTCCCTCGTGGGTCAGGTTCAGGTTGAGCGACATGCCGGTCACTTCAACCGGTATTTCCTGGTGCCAGTATGGGTCACCCAGCTGAGAGGTATTGCGGGTGGCACTGAGGCTGAAAGCAACCGCGGGTATCTGGTGCGCGTTACCCAGCTGTTTCAGCGTTTCAATCCACTGCAGGCGCTGGGTTTCGCCGACAACACCCGGTTGCGCCAACTCCCTGAAACGCGGACCGTGGTCCTGCAGGAGGGAGTAGGACAGCACCGCGTCGTCATTGCTCAAGGCTTGGCTTCGCTGGCTATTCTCTGCCCTCTGCAACTGCCCGTACTGACCTATGTTGTAGTAGAGCGCTAGCCCCAGCATGGTCAGGGTTGAGACAAAGCGCAGGATTTCCGGAAAATGCGCGGACCAGTTCACTTCCACCAGGTATTCACGCATTCTTGGCAGCCTCCAGTATCACCATTATCTCGAATGCCGTACTGGCATTGTTGTCGGCGCCTTGCTCGGCCTGGCTGCCTAATTGATCGCTGAATACGGCGCTATCCCGCACGTCCACCGGCATACGCACTGGCAGTACCTGAGTAACACCCGGCAAATCTGCCAGATCGTCCAGCAGCTCTCGCATGCCGTCGACTGTATCGCTATAACTGTCAGCTGACTGGCTGATGTGGCCGCGCAGGTTTAACACGGGCTGTCGCATTACAATAGTCTCATTGCCGTCACCGCTGTAATCATCGTTGAACTCCGACAGTTCAAGCCCAGCCCCGTCTGCGCCCTGGCGCTGGCGCTGCGACATCACGATCTGCGCTAGTTCGGCCACGGTGTGTTTCTGCCAGTCGATATGGTCCAGCTGCAGATGTCGATAGCGATCCTGACCCAGCACGCTGCTCAATGGTGCGAAGAAATCCTGAAGCGACTGGGAAGCGTCACGTTCAAGGGTGTTTAATATTTGAACGGACTTCTCCAGCAGATAGGCGTCTGCCAGCTGCTGTTCCATCATACCGAAACGACTATTGTATTCTTCACGCATCATGGCGGTGCGGGTTTCGACCGAGGCGGTTTTCTGGCTTGCCTCCATGCCGTCGAGCGCGAGCAGCACTGCCGCAGTTGCGAAAATCAGGGTGCCTATCTCAGCGCCCTGGGTAATCACGCGATCGATCAGGTCACGGAAGAAGGCGCGACGCTGATAGTTCTTTGAGTAGTGATCCTGGTAAAAAGATTCTTTGGTGCACAAGAAAGAGAACAGCGCGTCGGCGGCGTAGCCTTCGCAGCCCTCAAGCTTATAGCGTCGGCAGAGGGTTTCCAGCCCAATAAACTCATAGTGCACGCTTTCGCTGCCCTGCTTCAGTAAGGCGGTGGCTTCAAGCGCCTGCTCTTCAGGTAATATGCAGTGCACTTCCAGTTGATCGTCCTGGCCCAGGATGCGCTGGTTGATCAGGAAGTTGTAAATTTCATCAGCGCCACGTTCGAGGTTGCCGACGATATCCGCCACGTTATCGTCCCAGATTTCCCGGTCGAACTTGGCTTGCCTCGACAGAAACAGGCCGCCCTGGTGGAAGTAGGTCTCGCGCAGTGCGCTGGGAATCTGCCGCGATACGATCAGGGTTTCCTTTTCGCCGCGAAACAGGTCCTTCCACAAACGATTGGTCAGGAGTGGCTGCGACCAGATGCCCGCGAGGCGCACGCTGTGATCCGCTAGTCGATCCAGCCAGGGTTTTAACAGGCTGGTGTTGGTCAGGGCTGACAGCAGCACCTGGTCGTCCCGGCGACCATGCTTGGAGCGCCCTACTATTTTGGCGCTGACATAATCCTCATCGCGATAATGGCGCTCAACCAGGCGGTCCAGCAAATGCTTGCGGTCCCGAAAATTCACGTGGGGAATGCTCTCTCTGCGAAAGCTCTCTTCAATCATGTCCACCAGCAGTTTTGAGGGCAGGCGAATGGCCTCTGACAGGAATAATTCGAAGTTCTCGAAACCCTCCTGGCTGGGCTCAAAGTCGTGATGACCCACCAGGCGTCGACCATTCCAGTCGAACACCTTCATGCGATAGCCAGAAAAATAGAATATGCGCTGCATACTCATGTCACTGTCGCCTCAGCTTACCCAATGAGAGCCACCGTATCCCAGACAGGGCCCAGCACCGACAGCATGATCCATCCCAACAGGCTACCCATAATAATGGTCAGCACCGGCGCAATCGCAGGCTCAATGGTGTCGATGGTTTCCTGTATTTCCCGGTTGTAAAAATAGCTGACGTTTTCCAGTGCTTTGTCCAGGTCGCCGGTGTTTTCACCTACTCGCAGCATGCGAATAATCAGCGGAGGGAACATTTCTACACTCGCGAAACTGTCGCTGATACCACCGCCTTCGGCAATGGACTGGCGGGCTCGGTGAATCGAGTCAGCCATATAAGTATTGCCCACCAGCTTCTCGCAAATTTCCAGCGAGCGCAGCAGGGTCACCCCGGATGCGTAGAGCAGGGCCATGTAATTAGAAAAGCGAGCCAGTTTGATCTTGAAAGACAGGCGACCAAAAATCGGGATCCGAAAGCTGAGCCGGTCCACAATATAGCGTATTTCGGGTCGCGACCTGGCTGCCAGCTGAATAAATGCGACTGCGCCCAGCGGTACCAGCACCAGCATGTACCAGTAGTTGCCTACGAAGTCTGAGACCGCAATCAGGGCCTGGGTGTGAAATGGAATTTCGCCGCCCAACTCGGTCACAAAAGGAACGATCTTGGGCACCAGGTAAATCATCATAAAGGCGAACACCACCAGCACGACCACGGTGACAATGCTGGGGTACATTAATATCTTTCGGGTTTTAGCGATCAGCTCGTCAGACCAGCGCAGGTTTTCGCCCATCTCGCGCAGCACTCTCGGCAGCTCTCCACTCTCTTCACCCACGGCAATCAGTGAGCGAAAGACCTCGTCAAAATCCTGTGGAAATTCCGCCAGCGCACCAGAAAAGTTCTTGCCGCCGGCAATCGCTTCAATCAGCCCGGTGAGCACATCGCGGTAGTAGCCATTGGGCATGCTGTCACGCAAATCCATCAGGGCATCCAAAAGAGGCACGCCAGAGCGGGTGAGTTGTTCCAGGTGAAAAACCATATTAATGATATCGCGACGAGCAATAGAGCTGCTCCCGAGCCTGATTGTCGATCGCTTGTGCTCATTGCAGGCGATCATGTCCAGACCCTGGTTCTCCAGCCGGTGTTCTACCTCGAGCTCGTTTTTAGCGACCAGCGTGCCGCTTCGGACTTTGCCGAAGGCATCCATGGCGCGGTAACGATACTCCTGCATGCCTAGTTAAGCCTCGATGTCAGGTCGACCACGCGACTTAGCTCTTCCACGGTGGTGGAGCCGTCTAGAATCAGTCGAATGCCATCGTCTGCCATGGTGCGAAATCCTTTTTCCCGCGCCACCCGATGAAAGGTGGTTTGGGTGGACTGGGTAGCGATCAGTTCGTCGAGATCATCATCAATCTTCAGGACTTCAATCACCAGATTACGGCCGCGATAGCCGCTGCCGGAACACGCCTCACAGCCGACGGCATCATAAACTCCAGCGGGCCGATCGATTCCTAGAATGACTTGCTCATACTCTTCGGTTTGGCGCGGTGTTTTACAGTTCGCGCACAAGGTACGAACCAGGCGTTGCCCGATCACGCCGATAATGTTGCCGCTCATGATGTCCGGCTTTACGCCCAGGTCACTGAGCCTGGGAATCGCGCCCTCTGCTGAATTGGTATGCAGAGTGGTGAACACCTGGTGCCCGGTCATGGCGGCGCGAAACGCCATCTCGGCGGTATCCGGGTCACGCACCTCGCCGACCAGGATGATGTCCGGATCCTGGCGCATGAGCGAGCGGATACCGTCGGCGAAGTCCATCTTGGTGACTTCGCCAATCGACGTCTGGCGAATCATTTCCATCGGGTATTCCACCGGGTCCTCCAGGGTCATGATGTTGACCTCTGGTGTGCTGCGATAATTCAGCATCGAGTACAGGGTGGTGGTTTTACCGCTGCCAGTAGGGCCCGTCACCAGAATAATGCCTTCCGGGCGACCCATCATCAGCCTCAGGTCGCTTAGGGTTTCGGCGGACAGTTTGAAATTCTCCAGCGGAACAATGCCCTTGGCTCGGTCCAGTACCCGCAGCACGATGTTCTCACCGTGGGTGATGGGTTGTACGGACACCCTGAAGTCTACCGGGCGTCCGCCCACTTTGAGGGTAATGCGGCCGTCCTGAGGCGTGCGATTCTCTGCAATATTGAGCCCTGCCATGACTTTCAGGCGTACCGCCATCGCGGCCCAGTAGTCTTTGTGAAGACTCCGAATCTGGAACAGCACGCCGTCGATGCGGTAGCGAATGCGCAAGAAGCTGGATTCCGGTTCAAAGTGAATATCTGAGGCTTCGCGTTTTACCGCGTCGGAAAGAATGGCGTCGACCAGGCGCACCATGGGCTGGCTATATTGGTCACCCACATCTTCCAGGCTCTGGTAGTCGACAACTCCGGTTTCGATCTCCCTGAGAATGCCGTCCACCGACATCTCGTAGCCGTAGAACTGATCAATAGCATTGCGTATCTGGCTCTCGGCGGCTAGCACCGGCTGAATATCAATGTCCGATGGCAGGTTGGCTCGCACCCGGTCCAGCATCATGACGTCGTAGATGTCGGTCATTGCTAGCGTCAGGCGCTTCGCCTGTGGTTCATAGCTAACCGGCAGCACGTTGTGTCTGGAAGCCACGGCCTTAGGTAGCAACTCGATGGCATCTGCATCGGGCACCACGCTGGAGATGTCGATACTGTCCCGGCCCAGCGCTTCACCCAATTGATCGCGCAGCACTGCTTCTGTAATAAAACCCAGATCTACCAGAGCCTGACCAATCATAACACCGGTCTTTTTCTGCTCGGTGATCGCAATGGCAACCTGGTCGCTGGTAACGAGGCCTTTTTCAATCAGGCGATCGCCCAGCCGTTTGTGTACGCTCACTGCGCGGCCTCCAGCAAGCTGATGCGCTGCTGCGCCTGTTGGGTATTGAAGCTGGCCGTGTGTGATTGTGC
Source organism: Halieaceae bacterium (assembly GCA_963921335.3). Classification (GTDB taxonomy): domain Bacteria; phylum Pseudomonadota; class Gammaproteobacteria; order Pseudomonadales; family Halieaceae; genus CAWUFC02. The sequence continues at coordinate 737,089 of CAWUFC020000001.1, forward strand.
CAGTCGGAGGGCGTCGCGATAGTAAATCAATGCTTGTGCCTGTTGCTGTAGATGATCCAGTGAGACTGCCAGGTTGAAGCTGTAATCTGGATTGGTATTGTCGTGATGGCGGGCGTCAAAAAAAGCGCGCTGCGCTGCAAGCCATTCACCCTTCTGGGCGTTGATGGCCCCCTGCAGGAAATGAAGGTGTGCAGCTTGTGGGTTCTCCGCAATCAGAATTTTCAGCTCACTCTCCAGCTCGGGGCTGCTGGCCCCGCGCCCGGCCAGGGCGAGAATGCCGGACAGCGCGTAAGTGTCCCTTGGCCAGCGATCCAGGCACTGTTGATACAGTCGCATGGCTTCCTGGCTGCGACCGAGTCGGCTGGCGGCGGCGGCGGCCCCTAACAGGGCATCACGATTGCCGGGTTCGGCCCGCAGAGCACGCTGATAGGCGGCGCTCGCGCCCTCGAGATCTCCAGCTGCGTAGGCGTCATAACCGTTGCGAATATGTCTGTTCAAGGCCGGATCCCGGGTGGCGCGTTTCACCGTCAACTGCTGGGATGCAGTCTGCGGTTCTTCGCTGCGGCTTCCTATCTGGCGAATACTCTCCTGCTCAGGTTGAGCAGCAGTGACTGCCGTTGATTCCTCGACAGCAGTTTCGCTCTCGCTCGCTGCGGTAGGCGGTTGCTCTTGGCTGATCAAGTTGTCTCCGACACTGGCCACAACCTCGCCCAGATCACTGACCAGTGATTCTGGGGAAGTATCGGCCGCTACAGTATCTGCGGGCCTGACATCTGCGACGGCATTTCCACCAGCTTCCTGCGCCATGCTATCTTCGCCCGGCACTAGAAGCGCTGAAGGCATCGGTGCGGTCTGCACCACGGTAACCGGCATTGGTTCCTCGGAGTTCAGATAGAAGTTGTAGCCGATGATAGCGAGGCCGGCGATGGCCGACAGTATGGTGTAGAGAATGCGGCTGCGGCGGTTGTAATTGTCCGCCACTTTGCGACTTTTCTGCAGTAGTTGAGCCAGTGCTGCTTTGCGCTCTCGGGCCATGGCCAACGGGTTTTCAACTTCTGGCGGTTCTTCCTCGTAGAACTCAAGGTCGAGGTCCAGTTCTTCCTCGTCAGATTGGCTTTCTTCCAGCAGGAAATCTGCGTCATTGCTATCCCAGGGTGCGGGTTCCGGCTGCGGCTGTTCGGCTACCTCGTCAAAGTGATCTGCTACCGCCTCCGGGCTTGTGTGATCTTCCGGTAGCCTGAAGTCGTGATCCATGTCGGTCGGGATGTCTGGGTCAGTACTGCCATTATCAGCGGCGGCAGGCTGTTTGATGACTTCTTCAAACAGGGCTTCATCGATACCGTCGAAGCTTTCTTCAGCAGTTGAATCGGGCGTTGGATCTGAATGTTGTATTGGCTCCTCGATAATTTCCTGCGCTGCTCGCTCAGGAATCGGGTCCGGCTCCGGGTCAGAAACAAGATCCGCTTGTGGCTCTTCTGTCGCTGGCTGTGGTTCAGGCTGCACTGGCGGTGGGGGCTCGGGTGCCGGTTCCGGTGACGCGGGCTGCGCTTCCTCAGGTATAGATACAACGGGCTCTGGCACGGGCGCAAAAACCGCGAGCGCCTCCTCAATTTCCTCGGCGCTTTTGCCGGCCTTTTCCAGGGCGGCTTTTTTCAGTGCATCCAGCAGCACACTCATGTGCGGTACCTAGCGCTGCGCCGTGGGCAGGAAGCGTCTGAAATCATCCAAATCGCCCTCGAGGCTGGCGTCACCAATCACCGTTGGGCGAATAAAAATCACCAGTTCGGTCTTCACTGACTTGTCTTCGTCATAGCGAAAGGCGGCGCCAATACCGGGTATTTTGCTTAACACCGGTACTCCAGAAGAATCCCGTTCCACTTCGTCCTGCATAAGGCCGCCGATGACTGCAATATTGCCGGAATTCACCTTGAGGACAGATTCCACCTCGCGCACCTGGATGACGGGAATTTCGCTGACAACGCCCGCCTCTGCCAGTTGCGGGTTGGGGTCCTCCACGTAGTCGATCACCCGAGATATGGTGGGTCGCACGTTGATCGTGACGGACTCATCCATATTAATAAACGGGGTGACACTCATCACAAAGCCTACCGGCACCGTGTTGATCTGGGTTTCAAAGGTAAACAGTCGTCCGCCGCCCACGGTGGAACTGGCGTTATCGATATTTACCTCGACATTGAAATAGACCAGGTTATCCACGACCTTGAGAATGGCGGTCTGGTTGTTGATAGCCATCACCTTTGGACTGGACATGACGCTGACATCACCAAAAGTTTGCAAGGCAGTCAGCGTGGCCTGGATATTGGCATCGCCGATGTTGATGTCCGATGCCTCAATCGTGAATGCCGGGGGGCCAGGCCAAATAGCGGGTCGGTGACCGCCTGGTCAATAAACAGGTCGGCGCCTTCATCCAGTAGCTGCCAGTCGATGCCGGCCTGGTAACCCTCGCTGAGTTTCACCTCGGCCACTGTGGCCTCAATCAGGACCTGGCGTTGGCTGCTGCGCTGTACAGAGTCGATAAAGCGGCTGACCTCCGCATGCTGGCGGGATGTTGCCCGCACCGCGATCACGCCGCTCTCCCGGTTCATCACGATATTGCGGTTGCGATCATCGGTGCCGAGTTCAGCCTCGGTAGGGTTGTAGATGATGTTGTCGATGTTCTGGTAGAGCGTGTCCCAGAATGCATGTTGGGAAGTGTTGTTGACCGTGGTATCCGAGTTGTTGTTGGAGGCGCTGCCACCGCCTTCCTCGCCCGCTCCCACGCCGGTGGAGCTGATCTCTGTGGACACTTCCACTGCTCCAGTGCTGGTGCGGGACATGTTCAGGTATTCGACCTCGTAGGTGCGCAGGAAGGGCAGGTCGCGACGCACCTCGAGCACGTTATCTCGAATCTCGTAGCGCAGACCGGCACTTTGGGTGATGCGATCCAGCAATGGGCTAAGCGGCTGGTCTACCGCGTTGAGCGTAATGCGCGCGTCAATTTCTGAATCGATATCCAGGTTCAGTTCAGAATCCCTGGCCAGGGAAAACAGCAGCTCGGTCACGGGTACGTCGTAAACGACAACCGTGTGTGTGGTCTCCATTTCAGTCGGTGCCGGTGCGGGCAAACTGGGTGCGACATAGACCGGATCGGGGATGGCAGCGGTACTCTCGTCCTTTTCCTCTGCTGGGGCGGTATCGATATGCCCCTCTGACAGTGGCGGTTTCTCGCGCAGGCTGTCGCAGCCGCTGAGCAGGGACAGCATACACAGGGCCGCTATGGGCGCACGAAGGTTCATCGGACCATCTCCATTAGTCTTGAAAGGGGCCACCAGCTGGGCATTGACCGGTATTGGCTATCACGTGCAGCGGCCCGAATATCTGCCGCTGACAGGGTGTGTCGATTCTGGGTGAACGCGGTCAGCAGGCTCTTATCGGCAAGTATGTTGATGCGCCTGACCAGCCCGTGCGCATAGCGATTGATGCTGCGCGCCATGGCATGCGTAAATAGGTCCGGACCCTTGTAGCCTGAAGCTCGCATGCGAAAGTTCAGGTAGGCATGAACGTCCTTGAGATGCATGGGCTCGAGATAGAGGCTGTGCGTGATGCGCTCGCGCAATTGTCGAATACGGCGATTGGCGAGGTTGTCATCCAGCTCGGGTTGCCCAAACAGGACAATCTGCAGCAGTTTGTGTGTATCGGTCTCCAGATTACTCAGCAGCCGAATCTCTTCCAGGGTTTCCAGCGGCATTTCCTGGGCCTCTTCCACCAGCACCACGACTTTGCGTCCACGGACGTGGCGCTCCAGCAGTGCCTGGTGCAACTGTCGCATCACCGTCAGCTTGTCGGCGCCCTCCGCAATGGGGAGCTGCATTTCGCGAGCAATCTCATGCAGCGTGTGTTCCGGGGACAGGCTGGGGTGAGGCAGGTAGACCCAGTCGACGGTATCCCCGAGCTTGAGGGGCAGCATGCGGCAGAGCATGGTCTTACCGCTGCCGACTTCGCCGACGACTTTGGTAATACCTTCGCCGGTGGCGATGGCATAACACAGAGCGTGAAGGGTGGCGCCCCGATCACAGCCCTCGAAAAAGACGTGGGTATCGGGAGTGATTCTGAAAGGCGGCTGTTCTAAGCCAAAAAATTCCAGATACATGCGCTTTTGTTTTTATCTCCAGCTACATAAAAGCAGCGTGGACCCGAGTTATAACTAGTGTATGGCAGCGCGGGTCAGGAGTATAGGTTTTTAATGGGCTTCCGCTTGATTTTGTTCGCGCCCCACCACCACGTTATCGGGTAGCCCAGGGGACCAGCCTGGTGGATTGATCCAGTATTTCCAGGCTTCACCAGGCGACTTTGCAGTTGCCACATCGCGAATGAGCTTGCCCCACTCGGCGAAGCCTATACGCAGAGGGTTGTAGGTATTGATATTGTTGATCAGGCCATAACGAACGGGTTTGTCTTCGTCTTGAAAACTGCCAAACAGGCGATCCCAGATGATCAGCAAATTAGCGTAATTGCGATCAATATATTCTGGGTTAGAGCCGTGGTGCGCCCGATGGTGCGCTGGACTGACGAAGATGTATTCGAGCGGTGCCCACCATCGTTTGATTTGCTCAGTGTGGGTAAAAAATCCATAGATGGTTGCCACGGCGCCGGCACTGGCGATGAGAAGTGGATGAAAACCAAGTAGCGGCAGCGGCCAGTAGAACAGGGCCCGGGTCAATGGTCCTGTTGGTGATTGCCGCAACGCGGTGCCAAAGTTCATGTGTTCACTGGAGTGATGCACCACGTGGGCGGCCCAGAGGAACCGCGAGCGATGTGAGGCCCTGTGATAACAATAAAATACGAAATCCAGCACCACCAGAGTGACCAGCCAGGCAAGCGGGCCTTCTATGGGAAGGTCAATCAGGCGATACTGATAAAGCAGGTAGTGGAAAGCGATGATCAGGCCGTCAAAGCCCAGTTTGACGGCGATATTCATCCCCAGCTGCGACATTGAGCCACCCCAATCAAGCCAGGTGTAGGCCTGACGTCCACGGCTGGCAGAGATCAGCGCTTCCGACAGCATGAGCAATGCAAATACAGGTAGTGCTAGAGCGGTGAGATCCATTCACCCGAGTCTAACCCGTTCCCGTGGGAATGGGCAGCCAGACCGCGCAATGCGTGCTTTGCACCAATAAAGTGCGCTCCAGATAGTATTGCATTGCTATGGTGCGCCGCTGACCGTGATGGCCCGTTTTTGTGCCTGTGGATGCGCTATCTTGGTACTGTTCAGTTGGCACGGAAATTGATTCTTTAGGGGGCTAATGGATAGTGAACTCACACACCGCTGGCAGCAGCTGATCAGCAAACATCAACTGCCGTCTTCTTATCTGCAGCAGGCCGCTGACTGGCTGCTGCCGCTGGCGGGCTGGTTACGCGAACAGCGCGTCGATGAACAGGAGCCCTTGCTCGTCGGTGTGCAGGGCGCCCAGGGCACGGGTAAAACCACATCAAGCGCATTCCTGGCGCAAGCTCTTGAGCAATCAGCACCAACGCTGGTGCTGTCACTGGATGATTTTTATCTGACCCGCGAGCAGCGAGCGCATCTGGCGGGTGAGGTACATCCACTGTTGCAAACGCGGGGCGTGCCCGGCACCCATGATTTGGTACTGCTTAATTCTGTGCTGGATGATTTGCTGGCGGGCAGGCATCCGTACTTGCCGCGGTTTGATAAAGCCATCGATGACCGTTTACCGGAAAGCCAGTGGGACCGAGCGCCAGGGCCTTTTGGTTACGTGCTGCTCGAAGGCTGGTGTGTTGGTGCCACTGCGCAGGCGGACGAAGACTTACTACTGCCTATCAACGGCCTGGAAGCCGAGCAGGACCGGGACCTGCGTTGGCGTCGCTATGTGAACGGCCGCCTTGATGGTGAGTACCAGGCCTTGTTTGCCAGGCTTGATCGGCTGGTGTCATTGCTGGCACCAAGTATGGACGCGGTCTTTGAGTGGCGGGAATTGCAAGAGCTCAAACTGCGGGCCCGAGGTGGTAGTGAGGTGATGAGCCCTCAGCAAGTGCGACGTTTTGTGGAGTTTTATGAGCGTATTACAAGGCAGTGCCTCGCTCAGTTGCCAGGCTCCGCTGAATATCTGTTGCAGCTCAATGAGGACCATGAATTCTTCGCCGGGGGGCCGCGCTCATGAATCTGTTGGTCATCACTGATCTCGACGAGACCCTGCTGGATAAAGATTACCAGTTCTCAGCGGCGCAGCCGGCCCTTGATGCGTTGTGCCAGGCAGCTGTACCAGTGATTCTGAATTCCAGCAAGACAGCACTGGAGTGCTTCTATTGGCAAGATCGAATCGGTCTTTCCGGTCCGGCGATCTGTGAAAACGGCGCCGCCTTGGCAGAGAGGGTCAATGGACAGCTTGAGTACCGAGAAGTCCACAGCTGTGCTCGCGAGCAGATACTGGCTGTACTTGCGCGGGCGCGCGGGCTCGGTATTGAGTTTGAGGGATTCAACGATTGGGATGCGCGGACGATTGCTGCCAACACCGGTTTACCCCTCAAACAGGCTGCGCTGGCTGGGCAGCGAGATTTCAGCGAGCCGCTGCGGGTTGCCGATGCTGACAGGGCAGCCCTTTTAAATCTCTTGAACGAGGAAAACTTGAGCGCCCAGCAGGGCGGCCGCTTTTTAACGATCAGTGGAGACAGCGACAAGGGTCGTGCTGCCCGCATGCTCGCTGACACTTATTACCCGGATCGCCAATTGATCGTGCTGGGAGACAGCCCCAATGATCTGTCCATGCTGAACGGGGCAGATATTGCGGTAGTGATTGCTTCGGAGCGCCAGTTGGGGATGATGGTCGAGCAGGCCGGGCGGGTAATGTATACAGATCAGGCAGGAGCCAAAGGCTGGAACGAGGCCATCCTGGCATTAATGGAGGAAGTTAAACATGGGTGATTTTCATCAGAATGGCATGGTTACAACCCTGCATAATCTCTCCCGGAGGCCGGTGGAAGACCTGGAATCGGAGCTGGAGGGTTTTCGCAGCCAACGGCCCATGTCGCTGGTGTTGCCAAGTTTGTACTCCGAGCTGTCCGGTCCTGCCCTGAGCAATATCGTTGCTGAAATTTCCAAGGTCAGTTACCTCGACGAAATCGTGATTGGATTGGATCGCGCCAACGAGCGTGAGTATCGCCACGCGATCGAGTATTTCTCGGCGCTGGGGCAGCACCATCGTATTCTTTGGAACGACGGGCCGCGCTTGCAGGCTCTCGATAAGCGCCTGCAATCACTCGGTCTGGCACCCATGGAGTTGGGTAAAGGGCGTAACGTCTGGTACTGCCTGGGTTATGTCCTTGGATCCGGCAAAGGAACTTCGGTGGCACTTCACGATTGCGACATAGTGACCTATAGCCGCGAGTTGCTGGCTCGACTGATTTACCCGGTTGCCCATCCCAACTTCAGTTATGTGTTCTGCAAGGGGTTCTACACCCGGGTCGGCGGCAATCGCATGGGCGGCAGAGTGAGCCGCCTGTTTGTGACCCCGCTGCTGCGCGCACTGACTAAAGTCTGCGGCTACTCTGAGTTTATCGATTATCTGGACAGCTTCCGCTATCCGCTGGCCGGGGAATTTTCATTGCGCACGGATGTGATCAACGATCTGCTGATTCCCAGTGACTGGGGCCTGGAAATTGGCGTGCTGTCAGAAATGAAGCGTAATTACGCCACCAATCGTCTCTGCCAGGTGGACATTGCCGACGTCTACGACCATAAGCACCAGGACCTGTCCGCTGAGGATGCCAGCACCGGCTTGTCCAAAATGAGTACGGACATCGCCAAGGCCCTGTTCCGGAAATTGGCCACCAAGGGCGAAGTGTTTTCTACCGAAAAGTTTCGCACCATCAAGGCCACCTATTATCGGGTGGCCCTGGATTTTATTGAGACCTATCACAATGACGCGATGATCAACGGATTGGAATATGACCGCCATCGCGAAGAGCAGGCGGTGGAGTTGTTTGCACAGAACGTGATGACCGCCGGGGATCATTTTCTCGAGCACCCGATGGAGAAGCCCTTCATGCCGTCCTGGAACCGGGTGCGCTCCGCGGCCCCGTCCATTTTGAATGAACTCTATGAAGCAGTAGAGGCAGATTATCAGGAGTTCGGTGGTGGCTGATGCAATGGCACTCCAGGAGCGGCTAATCGCGCAGCTGGCGCTGATCTATCCGGCGGAAGACATTGAGTCCCTGTCTGTCAGGGTGCTGGATACAATGGGCCTCGCTGCAGACAGCGCTCCGCCGGCGCGGCATCGCAATCTTTGGAGCGAGCAGGACGCCGTGCTAATAACCTATGGCGACAGCCTGGTGAGAGAAGGCGAGATGCCGCTGTGCAGCTTGCAGCAGTTTCTCAATGATCATCTCGATGACTGCTTTAGTGTGGTACACATTCTGCCGTTTTTTCCCTACAGCTCCGACGATGGTTTTGCAGTGATCGACTACCTGTCGGTGAATCCTTCGCTGGGAGAATGGGAAGATGTCAGTGAGATCGCCGCCGATCGCAAACTGATGGCAGACCTGGTGATCAACCATGCCTCCAGCCGTGGCCGTTGGTTTGAGAATTTTAAAAAGCGGGTGGACCCGGGTCGCGACTTTTTTGTGGAGGCGGACCCCGAAGCCGATCTCAGTGCCGTGGTCAGGCCGAGGGCCAGTCCGTTGCTCACCGCCGTGGAAACTGCCGATGGTCAGCGTCATGTCTGGTGTACCTTTGGCCCGGACCAGGTGGACCTCAATTTCGCCAACCCAGAGGTCTTGCTGGAGTTCGTGCAGATCGTTCGCCACTACCTGGATAGAGGCGTGCGCTGGTTTCGCATGGATGCGGTGGCCTTTCTATGGAAGGTGGTGGGTACTGACTGCCTGCACCTTCCGGAAACCCATGAGCTGATCAAACTGCTGCGGACCCTGATCGAGCACTACTGTGATGACGCCGTGGTGATTACCGAAACCAATGTCCCCAACCGTGAGAACCTGACCTACTTCGGCAACGCCAATGAAGCGCATTTGATCTACAACTTCTCGCTGCCGCCGCTGCTGCTTTACACCATGGTCAGCGGTGACTGCCGACACCTGAAAACCTGGATGATGAGCATGCCACCGGCACAAGCCGGTACTGCTTACCTGAATTTTATTGCCTCCCACGATGGGATCGGCCTGCGCCCACTGGACGGCTTGCTGGAGGACGGTGAAAAACAGCGGCTGCTGACTTGCATGCGTGACTTTGGCGGCCGAGTGACCTCGCGACGCGCCCGGGAGGGCCATGAAAAACCCTACGAGATCAACATTGCCTTGTACGACGCAATGGCCGGTACCGTGGAGGGCGGCGCGGATGACTGGCAGCAGGCCCGCTTCCTGTGTGCACATCGCATCATGCTCGCGCTCGAAGGCATACCCGCCGTCTATATACACAGCCTTTTCGGCACACCGAATGACTACAGGCGACTGGAGCACACTGGCCGCAATCGGTCCATTAATCGGCACATCTGGCAGTTGGAAGAACTGCAATCGGCACTGGACGATCCTGAACAGCATTATGCCGGGGTATTTGACTCAATGAGTCGTGACTTGCGCCTGCGGCAGGCCCAGCCAGCGTTCCACCCCAATGCGACCCAGTTCACCTTGCATCTTGGGGCTGAGATTTTTGGTTTCTGGCGTCAGAGTGCCAACCGCGACCAGAGTATTTTCTGCTTAAACAATGTGACCCATCGTACGCAGACCATCGCGCTGGCGGACATTAATCTTATTGGCACTGATCGCTGGTGGGATTTGTTAAGTGGCGAAGAAATACCCGAGAACCAGGTCAGCCTCGAGTTGGCCCCTTACCAGAGCATTTGGTTGAGCAATTTAAATCATGAGTGACATCGAGAAACTGATTGAAGGCTTTCGCGACTTTCGTGGCGAATACATGGAAGACACCAAAGGCCGTTACCGTGGCCTGGCGGAACACGGCCCTCACTCGCGCATCCTTATGATTGCCTGCTGCGACTCTCGCGCCGACCCAGCCATCATCACCAACTCGGATGCCGGCGACCTGATGGTGATTCGCAACATGGCCAACCTGGTGCCGCCCTTTGCCGCAGCCGGTGAGTTTCAGGAAACTGCAGCCGCGCTGGAGTTTGCGGTGACCTATTTGCAGGTGGAGCACATTGTCGTGATGGGGCATTCATGTTGCGGGGGCATTCGCAGTTTGCTGACGCGATTGATCGATGACATGGAGCCGCACCGTTCCCTGGACCACTGGCTGGTCGCGGCCCAGCCCGCGGCGGAACAGGTATTGAAAGAGATGCCGGAGGCTGGTCTTGATGATCAGGCCTGCGCCTGTTCCCGCAAAGCGCTGCTGTCCTCACTGGACAACTTGCGCGCTTATCCCGGCGTCAGTGAACGCGAGCAAGCGGGTGAGCTCACTATTCACGGCTGGTACTTCAATCTGGCGGACGGTGACTTGCAGGGCTATGATCCCGCCACGGAGCAATTTGTCTCCCTGTACTGATTTCCGGCAAAAGGAACACCCATGAGCGCGGTGCTGTTTGAAAAACGTGGCCAGCAGGCCTGGATCACCCTGAATCGTCCCGAGTACAAAAACCTGATGAACGGTGACATGTTCGTTCAACTGGCGGATGCCTGGCAGGAGGTGCGGGATGACCGCAACATCCGCGTGGCCGTCGTGAGCGCTGCCGGTGAAGAAGATTTCTGCTGTGGTGGTGACCTCGGCGAGGTGATCCCTCTCTGGACCGGTGGCCGCCAGCCCCAGACCGAGGTCGAGCAGCGCCTGGTGGATGATCCGATGATTATTGAAAAGGTCATGCTGAAGGACCAGCCGCTCTATAAGCCGGTGATTTGCGCGGTGAACGGCCGTGCGCTCGGGGGTGGAACCGAGTTGCTGCAGGCAACGGACATCCGAATTGCTGCCGATACGGCACAGTTCTCTCTGCCAGAGCCCCTCAGCGGTGTGGTGCCGGGGGCGGGCTCCATGGTGCGCCTGACCCGTCAGCTGCCCTATGCCCATGCCATGAAAATCCTGCTGGGCGGTGAACCCATTTCTGCCACAGAGGCGCTGACCATGGGGCTGGTTTCAGAAGTGGTGGCCCCAGATCAATTGCAGGCGCGGGCTCAGCAGTTTGCCGACAACGTTTGCCGACAGGCACCACTGGCGCTGCAGGCCATCAAGAAAACCGCGTTGGATTCCCACACGCTGCCCTGGGGCGATGCCTTCAAGGTGGAGATGGAGCAGGCGGGTATGGTGATGATGTCGAAGGATGCCCGTGAAGGCCCTCGTGCTTTCAAGGAAAAACGCCAACCCGATTTTAAGGGCGAGTAGCGCTGCCACCTATCATTCGGGTAGGTGTGAAAAGATTTGCCCAGGTGTTTTGTTCGTGGACAGGTTGCGCACCAGGTCATAGAAGCCCCGAATAGCTTCGCAATCCTGGTAGAGCTCGACCATGTGGCCCAGGGCTGAGCGGGTATCGATAAAAGCGAACCCCACCTCGCCGGCACTGGCCTGGAAGCAGCATTCAAATCCTTCTGACTGGTAGCGGTTAATCTCTTCCTCAAGGTTTTGTGCGAACTGTGCCATGTGGTGCAGGCCCTGCTCGCCCTCGTCGTACATGTCCCGAAAGGCTGAGGGCCCTGGATCGTTCTGCTGGACCAGTTCAATCATCACATCGCCGAGCTGCCCGTAGGCAGAACTGTGATCAAGGCGCGCGTCATTACCTCTGTAAACAGCATTGTCCAGTGGGATGTTTTCCATCACCAGGAAGGGCCCGGCACCGCGCTGCGCGGCCCAATACTCGGCCGCAGCGTGAATGTCCGGCACGAAGTATGCCAGTTGGACGAAAGCGCGGTCGGTCATTTACGTGTTGGCCTCTCGTTGCCCCTTTTGAAATTGCCGGTAGCCTTGGCCAGCAGCAGTTGCTGCTCGCTGCTATCTGCCATTTCCAGGCGCTGCAGCAACTTGATGGCCTCGCGCCCGCTCAGGCTGACCACGCGCTTGCCCTGGTAAAACAGTTCCAGGCGGTCGTCTCTCAGGGGCTGGTAGGAAAAGGGTTTTTCCTCCAGCCTGCCGCGTTTGTCAGCGATTATGGCTGCCGTCACACAGGGGTTGCTTGGCTGTGGCCTTGCAGCCACAAAAGTACAGCGTTCCGGTCTCCGCGGCCTCATACTTGAGCGGCGTGAATTCGCTGCCGGCATGGGAGCCGTCACAGAATGGCTGGTTTGTACTCTTGCCACAGCTGCACCAGAAATAGGTGTCACCTGCCTCAACCTCAACCGCAAAGGGCGTATCTGCTGCGCGTACCGGGTCAGTCATAGGGTCTGCTCTTTCAAATGGATTTAACCGAGTATAGAAGCTTCTGGAGATTTGGCAGCGGCATGACAAGGCCTTATCATTCGCCGCCATGAAAATACGCGTAGCAAGTACCCAATACCGCACCGGCAATGATGTCCAGGCCAACCTGGCGACGCTGTTGGATCTCATTGAACAGGCCGCCGCTGGCGGTGCCCAGCTGGTGGTCGCCCCTGAATTCGGCAATCATACGAGCTTCTATGAGGATGCCGACCATGCATGGGGTATCGCCGTGGACACCGAGGGCGATTACGTTCGCGCGGTGCGCGAGAAGGCTGCCGACTGCCAGATTCATGTGGTTTTCAATGCCACCAGGCGCGGAGAAAGCAAAGGCGACATCTACATCACCAACTTCCTGGTTGGCCCCGATGGCGAGCTGATCGGCTATAACGACAAGCAGGTGTTGATGGGTGGCGAGAGTATCTTTCTTAGTGGTGCCACCGAGCCTGGCCAGGTCTTTGACACCAGCATTGGTCGTATCGGCATGATGTCCTGCCTGGACGGTGTGCCGCCGGAATGCGCTCGTAACCTTGGCCTGCGCGGGGCACGGATCATCACCAACGGGCACAACAGTTGTGCTCTTGATGAGCCCTATACCCATATCCCCATCATTGCAGCAGAAAACCATTGCTGGGTTATTGCCTCGGGTAAGCTCGGCCCGGTGGTGGTCGATGAGATGTTGCAGCCCCTGGCTGACCAGGTGCGGATTCCTGCACACCTGATCACGGCCCTTGGCGAAAACCCGATACTGGATCCCATGGGTAAGGCAGTGGCCCGGTTTGAGTGCGAGCAGGGCGGCCTGATCTTCGCCGACATTGAAGTAGACGAGGCGGATGACAAAAACTGGGCAGATGGCGATTTGTTTGCCGATCGCCGACCAGAGCTTTACGGGCCCGTGGCGCAGATTCCCGCGGAGTTTCCCGTTGAGGAATCACCGGCTTTCAAAGCAGCTGTGGTGCAGTTGCGCAGTGAGCGACCTTTCCATGTGAATATGCAGCGGGCGACAGATCTGGTGGCGGATGCTGCGCACAATGGTGTTGCCCTGGTGGTGTTGCCGGAGCTGTTCCCCTTCCAGATGGACAGCATTGCCGACAACCTCGATCTGGCGCTGGAGCAAAGCGCGATCGCCGAGCAATTGTTACGCGAGACCTGCGTCAAAGCGCAGGTGGCGGTCGCCTTTTCTCTGGTCACTGAAGATGGGGGCCTTCGTCACACCGGCATGTTGATTGGCAGTGACGGCACCAGCTGGGGGCAGTATCACGCCACCCACCTGACTCACTCCCAGGCTCGTTGGGCCATTCCTGGCGACGAACTGCCGGTTTGGCAGACGCCGCTGGGTCGTATTGGCATGATGATCGGCTATGACGCCGTGTTCCCTGAGGTGGCAACCAGCCTGGCGCGGCAGGCAGCAGAAGTGATTGTGCATCCGACCAGCTGGCGCATCGATTGGGAGCCCAGCCTTGTGATTTGTGAGCGGGCCTCAGAGAACCGAGTCAGTGTGTTGTCGGCAGCGAGGTTTGATTCGCCTGTGCAGCGGGGTGGCATGATCAACGCCATGTCTCTGTCTGAGCCGCTGCGCGCCGCTGACCTGAACCCGATCCGGCCCCAGGAAGCTCCCCATGATCGGGAGCTGTATATCACGGCAGACATTCATCCCAGCCGCTCTCGCAATAAAGATCTGATCGGATTTGATCTGCAGTGGGGTCGCCGCCACGAACTTTACGACACCCTCGTCTCTTGAACTTCAAGGGGTCAGATAACTTGAAAAATATTTCAAGTTATCTGACCCCTTGAAAATAGCTAGAAGCCGGGGGGTGTGAAGGCTTCTGCCTCGTAGAAGTTGGCTTCCATATTTAGTAAGGGATATTGCGCCAACAGGGCCTGGAAATCGGCCATATGCGGGGTCTGGAAGTGGGCCATGAGGTGGTCCAGGGTGTCCCATTTCTCAGTAATGCGAACTACTGCCTCGTTATTGATCTCGATACTGAAGGTGTAGTCCTGGCAGCCGTCCTCCGCGCGGCTGGCCGCCTCCATTATGGCGATGCCTTCTCTCAATGCCGGCAGGTTGGCGGGATCAATCTCGCCGCGTGCGTTTACTACGATCATTTTGTTCTCCTTATTTTCAATGGGGTCAGAGTACTTTGAAAAATTAAAGTACTCTGACCCCCTGTAGTTCTAGTCTTAATCCCCTTTGAAGCTGGGGTCGCGCTTGTCCAGGAAGGCGTTTACCGCTTCCAGGTGGTCGTCCATGGTGTGGCTGATCGCCTGCATGCTGGCACTCATGTCCAGTAGGTCCCTGAGCTCCATGCGCTGGGATGCCTTGAGCAGGCGTTTGCTCATGCGCACACCCCGAGGTGGTTTTGCGGCGATGGTGCTGGCCAACTCTTTAGCGCGGGGCAGCAGGTCTTTGGTGGGTACCAGTTCCAGCAGGATGTTAAGCGCCAGTGCCTCGTCAGACTTCACCAGCCGTCCGGTTAAGGTCAGCTCCGCGGCGCGCTGATAGCCCACAATGCGCTGCAGGAACCAGGCGCCGCCGTCGCCGGGAATAATGCCCAGGTTGATAAAGGTTTCACCCAGCAGGGTCTCCGGGCAGCCGATGCGGATGTCGCACATGTTGCACAGGTCAAAACCCGCGCCAATGGCGGCGCCATTCACCGCAGCGATGGCGGGTACTTCGAGGCGGTCCATCGCCAGGGGTATACGCTGAATGCCGGTGCGGTATTGCTCCTGGGTTTCCGCCACGCGGCCCCCGAACATGCCGGACTGATCGCGCATTTCCTTGACGTTGCCGCCTGAGGAGAATGCCTTGCCGTCACCAGTGATAATCAGCACCGATACTTCCGGGTTGGCGTTGATCCAGTCCACGGTGGTCACCAGGTCGTCTATGAGCGTGGTGCCGGTCAGCGCATTGCGCACATCGTCGCGTTGAAAGGTCAGGGTCGCCACCCGGTTCTCAAGTTCGAGGCTGGCGTCAGTCAGTTGCGGTAGGGCGCTCATCGCGGGTCTCCAAATGCTCTGTGTTAAGATGTGCGCCGCAAAACAGGGAGCACAGCATGTCTATCAAGGTGGCCATCGTACCAGTCACACCCTATCAACAGAACTGCAGCGTGGTGAAATGTGAAGCCACGGGAAAGGGCGCGATTGTCGACCCGGGCGGTGATGTCGACAATATTCTGGCGGCGGTAGAGCAGCTGGATGCAGAGATCGAGAAGATCCTGCTGACCCATGGTCATATGGATCATTGCGCGGCGTCCGATGTGCTGCGGCGTCAGCTGGGGGTGCCGATTGAGGGCCCCCATGAAGGTGACAAGTTCTGGATTGATCAGCTGCCCAGCTCCTGCAAGATGATGGGCGTGCCTGAAGAACAGCCTTTTACCCCCGATCGCTGGCTGGTGGACGGTGATACGGTCACCGTTGGTGAGCAGACCATGCAGGTGTTCCACTGCCCCGGCCACACTCCCGGCCACGTTGTCTTTGTGTATGACGACCAGAAGGTGGCCTGGGTCGGCGATGTGATATTCCAGGGTTCCATCGGCCGCACCGATTTCCCGATGGGTAACCACCAGGAGCTGGTGGATTCCATTCGCCTCAAGCTGTTCCCCTTGGGTGATGACATCACCTTCATTCCCGGGCATGGTCCGACATCCACCTTTGGCCAGGAGCGACTGACCAATCCCTTTGTCTCCGACTCCCAGTACGGCTGAGTTGTGGACGAGCAGGGATTAAAGGCCGAGTTCCACGAGCAGACGGCTCGTATTCACTGGCACGAGTTGCAACCACATTTTGCCCGTGGCGCAGTGGTGCTGGTGGGCGAAACGCTGGATCTTGTGGATGTCGCCTTGCAATTGAAGCTGGACAACAAGCAGCAGTTTGAAGACTGGATTGGCGCTGGCGATATCAGTGGGCCTAGTGATGAGCAGGCCCAGCAGCTGTTTGATGACAACCCTGAGGTTTGGGCGGTGGTTGCGGCACCCTGGGTGCTGGTGCAACTGCAGCGGGCCTAGCGAATCACCTTGATCCAGTCGCCCGCCCTGGGTTCGCCGCGCGGGTATTGGCCATTCAGCAAGCGCAGCTGGTTCTCCGCGTCCCTGATACGCACCTGCTTGGCCAGTGAGGCCCAGGTCATACCCGGTTGGGCCTGGATATATTCGACTTTCTTTGCGTCCTTGCTGGCGGCTTCCGACTTTTTCATCTGCCGAAAGCTCTCGATCATCGCCTTGAAATAGGCGTCCCTGATAATAAATTCGTTTTCGTTATGGGGTATGCCCTCGAACAGGTACGCAGTTCGCCCACGATAAATCACCGCCAGGCGCCGGGAGTTCTTGCCGTCGGCTGCCGGCGCCACTGCCGTGTAACCGGTCAGTCCGGCCTGCTCCAAACTCTCTCCCCGCTGCATTTGGCTGGCATTGAGGGCATCCCCCAGAAAGCTGCGAGGCGTCACACTGTCGTCTTTGCGTTTGATCGTCAGTGACAGCTTGCCGCTGCCATCGTCGGCGCTGGCAACAATCGCGCGGGAGCCCGCATTAACGCTCCAGCCCTCTGGTTGTGCAAAGGTGAACTGCAGTCGATTGTGGTAATAGCGGTCCTCTTCGCGCTCCGCCACGTGAGCGCGCTTGCCCCAGGTCATCCCGTTGATGATGGATCTGAACTCTGCATCATTGCCGTCGCGCGGTGGTACCTCATCCAGTTCCGAGGCGGTTCGAATCACCCGCTGCAGGCGGGCGTCGTTGCGGGGGTGGGTGGCATACAGGCCGTGATAGGTCTGCGGTGTGCGCCCCGATTCTTTGGCCTTGGCCCGGTTGTACTGCTCCTGGTCTTTGAGAACACCGATGACCTCGAGCAGGGCATAGGGGTCGTAACCGGTACGATGCATGTAAGTGGCGCCTGCAGAATCCGCCTCCAGCTCGTGTTCCCTGCCGTAGCCACGTACCAGCGCGGTGCCGGCCATATTCGTGCCCTCGGCGAAATCGGCTGAGCCAGTGAGAATATAAGCGGCGGTGGAAAACACCTGGTTGCCCACATTGGCCATGGTCTGGCGACCGGCATGGTTTTTGGTGATATGGCCAATCTCATGCCCGATCACCCCTGCCAGTTCTGCCTCGTTGTCCATATAAAGCATCAGGCCGCGATTGATGAATATGTAGCTGTCCGGCATCGCGAAGGCATTGATATTCTCGCTGTCGATCACGGTGAAGGTGAAGGTCCGGTTGGGCTTGCTGCTATTGGCCACCAGTTCCTGACCGATGCGATTGACATAGTCCTGTACTCGCTGGTCGGGATAGGCAGAGCCGCTGGCCATGATCTCCTCCAGCGCTTCTTCGCCAGGCGATGCTGACGCCTGTCCGATAAAGAGCAGCAAGAGCAGGGTGATTTGAAAGCTACGGCCCAACAACATGGTAGGCGCCTAGTATTTGGTGCTCAGAAACTGCAGCAGCTGGTCGCCAAGGCCATCACAGGCGGTACCCTGTACCGGCGCGATGATTGGAATGGGTACGACGACCGCAGGCATGTAGGACTGGCCGCTGGCGGTGGTGCTCATGCGACCCACTTCCTGGGCGTCGGTGAAGTCCCAAATGATGGCCTCGTAATTGGAGTCGTTGCCCCAGGTGCCAAAGCCGAAGCAGCCGGCGCCGCCAGGACCGATGCCGCAGGTCATGGAACCGGCGCCGTCGGTGCGGGTGGTCTTACCGTCAATCCACACCATGTACTCAGTTTTCATGTGCTCCAGCTTGTCCCGAACCGGCTCGATGGCCATCAAGCGCTGCACATCTCCCGGATGCATCGGCGCAGTGCGTGGCTCAAACCAGGGATACAGCGCATTCATAAACTCCAGCTCTGACATCACCGTAATGGAGTTGTCGGCACGGGAAATGTGTTTGCCTACGCAATCGATAAAATCGGGTTCCGTTTCATAGTCGCTGGCGTGACGGCGGCCCATGATCACCACGGTGGAATCTCCCAGCTCAACCTGGGGTTCGTCGAAGACCATTTCGTCGACGGTAGCTGTGACGCAACCACCCAACAGGAACAGGCTGCCCAGCAACAGTGTCATTCTCATCATTGTGACTGAACCTCCTGCGCCATACGCAGCTCTTCCAGCCACAGTTTGACCTCGTTGACGCCGGCAAAGTTCACCGCGAAGTTGGCACCGGCATCACGTAGCGCTACCACCGTGGCGAGGTTCACGGCGGCTTCTGCCGAACGCAAAAAGGCGGTGGGGGTTTTGCCGTAGGAGGTCATGGTCCAGTCGGCCATGACATCGCCATCGGGGCTGTAGAGCTCATAGCGGTAGCGCATCCAGATCTCGAACACGTTGATTTTGGTGTGACGTGGAATGGAATACTGCAGCTCGTCCACGTGCGGTACCAGAATAGCGTCCACCTGTTGTTCAGCTATGCTGTCCACCCGGTCGCCCCGGGGTAGTTCGTTGAGGTACACCACCTTGTCAAACATGCCGCCAAGCAGGGTGTCGTACATCTGGGTCTGGGCTGCGCCGGTGCGCACAATCCAGTCTGACTCGCCCCGCGTTGTCGAGCGATCAAAAAACTCGTGGTTGCGAAATTCGGGGTTGTAATAAACCCCCAGCGTCACTGGTAATTTCTCCAGCACCGGCTGCGGAAACTGGCCCTGCACCACGACTTCATTGGCACCGCAGGCACCCAGAAGAATGACCAGGGCAGCGCTAGCGATAGTCCTCAAGACCGACAAAACTGCCTCCATTCCTGTGTGTTAATTCTCTCATCAGCGTAGCAAAACGAATCCCGGTCGTCTGTAAATGCGGTTGACGTTGAAATTGTACGGGGAAGCCCACCGCATGGATGCGCACCAGCCTGTTTCCATCCTCGTCCTCGCGATTAATGCGGTCGATAGTAGAGACCACCTGCTGGATAGACTGGCCGGTAAATTCGTCGCCAAAAACATAGATACTGATCTTCTTGCCGGGGTCGTAAAAGGTGGTGATGGCTTTGGTGATACCTTCTACCGGTGAAGAGTTACTGAATACATTCCAGGTGCGCAGCCGATCCATAATCACCTTGCGTCGGCCCGGTGTGTCGGGAATCCACCTGTCTCGATAGCGAGAGAACATATAGTTGCCCATGTCGTTGAGCACCTGAATGCCTTTGACCTCGGGATAGATGCTCAGCGTGGCATCGAACTCTCGCAGCATCCGGTCCCAGCTGTAAGAGAACATGGAGCCGGAAGTATCGATCACAAAAATGATGTACTCACTGTCTACGGGTATACCGCCGATCAGGTTGTTCTTCGAGTTGTACTGGTTGCCCAGCAGCCGCTTCATCTCGGCGGTGAGGGCCTGTCGGGCAATTGCCAACTGCGAAGTCACCACGTCATTGCTTGTGGATTGCAGATTCAGGCTTTCGTGCTGCGAACGAACGCTGGCCAGCTTACCGCGCAGAATGGCGATGCGTTCATCGAACTGTGACAATTGCTCATGCTTGGCATTGAGGTCTCGGTTGAGAATATGCGTTTCACCGCGCAGCTCAAATAGTTGTTCCTGCAGGGCCGCGATACGACCTTCAAGGGATACCGTAGACGCTTCGATAATCTGAGGTTCGACCGTCTTGGTAATCATCAGCAGCAGGATCACTGCGCCGAAACCACAGCAAATCACGTCCAGAAAGGACAGGCTGAACTCATCTGGCGCTCTACGGCGGGCCATCAGGGCCAGTCCTTCGAGGGGCTGAGGAAAGAACCCGAGGTGGCCTGGGCCAGCTTCCAGTATTCGCTCGCCGCCATGGTGTCGCCTTCCATCGGCGCCAGTATGATGTTGATGGGCGTAGAGCGTGGCAGCTGGTTCACGGCCTGGGCGAAGTACTTGAGGCGATCGCGAGCACTGACCTTACTGCCCGAAGGTTTTTTCTCACCCTGGGTGGGCAGGCCGTCGGTGATCAGGAAAATATTGTCAGGTGGCGGCGACATCGCCATGGCCGCCTCAAACGCGTTGTACAGGCTGGTGCCGTCATTGGGTATCAGTCCCTGCAATTCCCCCACCACTTCGTCCAGTTGTTCGCGGTTACCCACTTCCAGCCAGGAACCTTCCGTGCCTTCCAGCAGCGGGCTGGCCTGGGTGTTAAAACTGTAGACCTGGTATTCGCTGCTCACCGGTAACTGCGCGGTCAGCCACTCTACCGTGCCTATGGCGCGCTGCCATTTGCCGGCGCGTACTTTCACCTCGTCGTTCATATTGCGCAGACGAATGATGTTGACCAGCTCCGGCGCCAGCATGCTGGCCGATGCGTCCAGCAGAATCATGATGTTGCGCCCGCCCAGGTTGAGCCCGGTCAGGTACTGGCGATTGCCGTCACCGACATAGGTGCGGGCAGAGTCGCCGCCACTGTCTTCACTGGAGGCTTTCAGTTTCTCCAGCTCCTCTTCAAGAGCCTGTATTTCTGCCTGCAGGCTCTCGATATCGCTGCGGTCAGTAAAGCCCTCGTTTTCCAGGCTTTCTATCAGGGCCTGGAAGGTTTGAATTTCTTCGTTTATCCGTGAGGCGAGGCCGCGGGCCTCCACCATGTCAAAATCGACTTCAGAGATGGTGTTGCGCAAGCGCACCAGGCCTTCCTGACCCTGCAGTACTTCCTCTTCCAGCAGGTTCACCTCTGACATCATGTCGGTGTTGAGTTCACTGGATTGCACTTTGATGGCGTGGTCCATGATCAGGAACACCAGCACAACGGCGCCGAAGCCGCAGGACATCACGTCCAGAAAGCTCAGGTTAAAGGTGTTGGCGCTGCGCTTACGAGCCATTGTCCGTGACCGGACCCAGTTGCAGCTCCGGCACGCCATCCAGTTGCAGGCGATCGCCCGGTTTCAGCTGTTTGGGGCTGGTAAGCGGTTCGCCATTGAGGAGCGGGGCAGGTCCTTCGCCCGGCTCAAAAAAGTATTGCCCGTCACGATAGTGCAGGCCGAAGTGACTGGGCTCCGGTTCCGGCTCGGGCACCGGTTCAGGAGCTGGCTGCGGAATAGGTGCCGGTGTTATTGCCGCACTGCGCGCCGGTAGCCGGGTGATGTAGCGTACATCGCCAGCCGCACCGGCAATCAGTGACAGGTGCTCGGACACCCCTTTCGCGACCGCGTCGCCACCCAGTACCTCGCTGCCCGGCAGCTGTTCTTTCAGGCCCGGCAGCAGGGCCAGGCGCGGGTCCAGCAGCAGTTGCGCCTGGTGATCAGTAATACTGCGGATAATGCGATCGCTGTGTCCCGCGCAAGCCTGGTGAATGGCATCGCGCTCCAGTCTGGCCCGATGCCCACCCAGGTCCAGGTCGATCTCGGTCTGTTGGGTCAGGTCCGCAAGAATCTGTGGCAGTTGGTCGTAAAGCAGTTGCTCGGTATCTGCTTTGCGGCGCGGGTCAAACCGGGTCTGGCGGATGAATGCGTCGGCGATGGCATTGGAAATCGCGTCCTGCAGAGCCAGCCAGCCGGCACCGGGAATCGGTGTCGATGGTCCGCGTTGGGCATGTCCGTCGGCAATGTGAATTTCCGTCAACAAGGCCTGGTGCAATTGCAGGTCCAGCTGCCAGCTCTGTTGCTGCAGGGCGGTGCTGGCGCTGGCGCCGATGGCACGATCCACCAGCCCCACCACGTCGAAGGGACATTGCTCAATAATACCCAGCAGCAGTGACAACTGGTCAGTGTTCATACTGCCGGGCACCGCCAGCACCAGCTGCTCTGGCCGCTGGCCCTGTTCAAAAATGTCGGTCAGATGGCCGTGAACCAGGTCTGCAGTGTGGCGGCCAGGACCAAACGCCGGCTGCAGTGGGTCGATGGACAGTTGCCACCAGAAGCGATGATGCACGCTGCGCGGATGCAACCGCGCCTGCTCGCGAGCGGCCTGGCCAAAGCGGTAGTCCTTGCCATCCAGCAGGGCGTAGCCTGGGCTGGACAGCACCAGGCGATCGTCCTGCCAGAGCGACAGTTCGCAGTCGTTAATGTCGAGTACCGCAGTCATGTATTAGTGCACCACAAGATGACGCATCAGGCGCTTGTCGCAGTAGCGCTGGGTGTCCAGCACCAGTCGCTCCTGTGACAGCTGCAGCTGATGCAGGCAAAACATGATGATGATGCTCAGCACCAGTGCCACAAAGGTGCTGTTAAAAGCGACACCCAGACTGACGGTCACCCCGCTGATATCACCCTCCACGGCTTTGTAGGCCTGGCCCAGTGCATCGCCAATGCCGCGCACCGTACCGATAAATCCGATTGAGGGGATCGCCCAGGCGATATAGCGCACCATCGACAATTCAGAATCAAGCCGGTCCGACTCGCCTTCACATTGTTCCTTGATGGTGTTAGAGACCGCCGGAATGCTGGCGGTGGTGGCGAAGCGCTGCAGTGCTGCCATCAGTGTTCGCGGCAACAGGTAGTCCTGGGTTTGTTCGTCCAGTGCTTCCAGGCTGCGGCTGTACTCGCGGGCGTCCTGGGGCAGGATACTGGTTCCTTCCGGCACCTCGAGTAGCCGGGTTTCAAGCACGCGCTGTTCTTCCAGGGTGCGTCGGCCCTTGTAGCCCATGATGGCCAGGGCCCAGATCAGTAGGATGAAACAGGCTTCCTGCTCCAGGTCACGAATCACCACATAAATGGAGCGCTCCGGTACGAAGTCTTCGCCGGCAGCCTGCATCGCCGCCTGCACTTCCAGAATGGCGTCTGCATTGGGTCGCACCAGGCCGACGTAAACCGCATGCACCACCAGTATGGTGATGAGCAATGCAAACAGCTGGTAGATGAATTCAGAAGACAGTCGGTGCTTCATATCGAGCTTCCTGTACAGGTGTTGCTAGATGTCCACCGGGAAAGATACCGAGAGGTCATCAGAAATTTGTTCACTGGCCTGGTAGTTACCGGGACTGACGGGCTCGGTTTCGGTGTCCAACTCCGGCACATCCGCAGCAGTGTCTTCGACGGCTGTTGCGGTCGAGGGTTCCTCTTGCTGATCCTGGGCCAGCAGCGGGACAGCCAGTAATCCACCCAGCAGCGCAACTATTAAAGCGGGTTTCATGGTTTTTCCTCCGCGTAACGCGCTATGCGGAATCCTACGTCATCGCGGCCATCTTTCCCATAATCACGGAACGACAGTCTCAACTCTGTCACTGTGCCGTGAGCCCAGCTGGCGCCGCGAATGACGTGATTGTTACCGTTCTGTGCCCCAAGCGGATCAACAGCGACTGCGCCGCTGGTTTCTGGCAGGGCATACACATCGTGAACCCACTCGGCGACGTTGCCACCCATGTCATAGATACCGCGCTCGTTGGCTTTGAAGGAGGCCGTGGGTGCGCTCACAATTTGGCCGTCGTTATAGCCGTTGACCGTGCGACCGGTGATGTAGGAGCTGGAGTGGTCGGCATAGTTTTCGAGTACATCTGTAGGTGGGAAGCCGTCCCCCCAGGGATACTTCAGCAATTTGTCGCCGCGGCTGCGGGCAATCCAGGCCCACTCCGCTTCGCTGGGCAGGCGATAGCCGTGAGAGTCAGGGTTGAAGCCAACCACCTGGCCGCCTTGGACGGCGTAAAAAGGTGGCAGCTCCTCTTTCTCGCTCAGCCAGTTGCAGTACACCGCTGCATCATTCCAGCTCACCATCACTGCTGGCTGGCGGTCGCGATTAAGGCTGTTGCCTTCCACGCGTCCGGAATTGTGCTCTTTACGAAACTTGCGAAATTCCGCATTGCTGACTTCGCGATGGCTGAAATAGAACATGCGTGTCAGGGACACCGGGTGCAGGATTTCGTTAGCGCGACGTCCCGGTTCACGGCGTGAAGCACCCATGGTGAAGTTGCCGGGGGTGAACAGGCTCATGATCTGTCCGCCCTTCGTGGTGTACTGAGGTTTGAGCGCCGCCAGGCGCGCTTCCTTCTCTGTCAGCAGTTTGACATTGATGATCTGGCCGAGTCCCGTGCGTGGGGTGAAGCGCTGGCGGTGAGAGCGGTAACCCTCGCGACTGACTTCCAGGGTTTGTTCAAAAGCGGGCAAGGACAGGGTCTGGCTGCCATTACCGCGATCTGTCCCATCAATGCGGATACTGGCATCAGCCGGCTGTACCTGAATCAGTACTTCACCCAGCTGTGGTTTAAGATTCAGCGTGAGCTCCCGCTCTTCCTTGGGCTCCATGGTCAGGGTGCGGCTGGCACTGCTGTGTCCGGGTTTGAAGACAGCAACGCGGTGGGGCTTGCCCGGGCTCAAAGAGAGGCTGATCGGCGTCTGACCCTGGTATTCACCGTCCAGCGTCACGTTGGCGGCACTCGGTGTGGTGCTCAGGTGCACAATGCCCTCGGCAGGCTGCAGCACAACCGGTTCCAGATTCTGGTGTACGCCGGCGCTGACGCTGAGGTTTTGCTGCCAGTCCTGGAAGCGCGGTAGTGACAGCATGATCTGGTGTTCGCCCTCCAGTATTTCCAGCAGCGCAGGCGTCACCCCCATGGCTTCACCATCCACAAACACCGTTGCACCAACAGGCTCGCTGCTGATCGCGATATTGGCCCAGGCCGGATCGAGGGAAATATCGAAAGACTGGTTGCGCCCCATGCCTTCGACCTCAATATCGCCACGGTAGGGCAGGTAGCGCTGGGCGCGTAAACTCAATTCATGGCTGCCGGCGGCAATATCCATGTCGATCAGGGGCGTCTCCCCGATGGGCTCGCCGTCGATAAGCACGGTTGCACCGGCTGGCTGGCTGTCGAAGCTCAGTTTTCCGGGCAGGCGCTGCAATCTGAAGTGAAATGTCTGCTGCTCGTCATTGCCGATCTCGAGTTCTTGCTCAAGCGGGTAGTGCCCCTCGGCGGTCACGCTGACCTGGTACTCACCGGGGCGCAGCAGTGTGCGCCCTCCCAGTTTGAGTTGCAGGCCGCCACTAATGGAGATCTCGGCTTCGACGGGGTCAAAAGTAAACAGAATTGAGCGCGCGGTGAACAAAAACAGCATGCTCAGTGCAAACAGCAGCAACACCGCAGCCAGGCCCGCCTGCAGTGGGCCAATGCGACGGCGTTTTTGCGGCCCCTGCTCGCCCAGCGGTGTGAAGCTGGTGGGCTGGATACTCTGCCCGCTGTCACTCATTTAGATGGGCTCCGTGCAGCTGATTTCGATGACCGGGTTGGTTTGCCCGTGCTGTACGGTAAATTTTTTGCGTACGTCGCGATAGCCGTTGCGAACACCGACCGCTGTGTAGGTGCCGGGTTTCAGCTCCAGCTGCTGGCGTCGGAAGGTGCCGAGCTTGGCCACCCGATACACCGTTACCTCGGTCAGTTCATCAGATTGCAAAAGAACCGGTATCGGGGTTTTGGCCAGGGTGAGCAGGGCACGTACTTCTTCCAGCTGCTTTTTCAGTTTGCTGCCTGGGTTGTTCAGGCTGGCCGCCTCGCGCCAGGTTTGCTGGGCCAGCTTGTAGATGGACTGATCTTGCAGGCGCTGCGGCTCATTGATGATTCTTTGCATGCGTTTGTCGAGGTCGGCACGGGTTTTACTGCGGATCATCCCCGAGCGGGCAAAGACAACCGTGTCGTCAATATTAAGAATGGACTGGTAATCCTGCACCGCGATGTCCCAGTTCTCACTGCGCTCCGCAGCCGAGGCCTTGCCAGCCAGCAAATCAATCTGGGCGCGAGTGCGTCCGTCCCGGGCCTGGCTGATCGCACTCTCTGTTTCAGGTGCGCTGGGCATGATGCGGCGGGCCTGTCGGAAGAAGTCTTCGGCCTTGTCAAAGTCCCCGCTGTCCAGGGCGTCATAGCCCAGCGTCATGGCGCGGTTGAAATCCCGTCTGGCGATATCCCGCTGTACCTGCACCAGCTCGGCCTTGACCTGATTGTGTTCCGGATCGAGAGCCTTGGCTTCCTTCAACAGGTTTTCAGCCAGGTTCAGTTCACTGTTGCGTACAGCCGCAGCGGCCTCTTCGAGAAGAGCCAGCACAGGTGCCAGGTTTTGCGCCCTGCCGAGGGCGTGAGCGACCTCGCCACTGTCCGGGTTAATCAGCTGTGCCAGCTGCAATTGGGCCAGTGCGATTTCCGGCTCGCCGTTTTCAAGCGCCTCGAGGCCGCGTTGCAAATGCTGTTCGAAGATCTCCGGCACCTGTCGCGACAGTGCCAGCAACTGATCCAGAGAATCCTGGTAGGCCTCGGTCGCCTCAAGAAATTGCTGCTGTCGATAAAGGGCATCCGCTTCACCGGCGCGGTCTACGGCGGCCTGAAAGGCCTCTGGCGCCCATTGTTCAGCACCCAGTTCCTCCAGCGCAAACTGCTCTTCCAGCAGCAATGCCAGAATATCCTGTGCCTCTTTGCGCTGGCGTTGCAATTGCGCATCCGACCAGGGAGTGAGCTGGGGCCCCTGGGGGATAGCGGTTGTCGCTGGATCGGGTCTGGCGATTTCCACTTCCGGTTCGCTGACCAAACTGGGCAGCCACAAAAACACCAGCACCACAGCCAGTACCAGCACACCCAGCGCAATCAGCGTATTCCTGGAGGGGCCATCGTCTTTCTTTTCAAGCGCTGGCTTGCGCTCCGGGGTGCTCGGATCCGTCTCAGGGGCGGGTGCGGACCCGAGGTCGAAGCGGGTCGCTTCAAGCTTTTGATTGTGGTCGTTCATGGGCGGATGCTAGCTCAGCTTTCCCCGCCATTAACCTGGGCCAGAGGCTCCAGGGAGCCAATCTCTGCGTCGTAGATTTGCTGCAGTATGTCGCGCCACTGTTGATATTGGTCCTGAACACTGCCGGTAAGGGTGATGGTGCGGTCTTCCAGCTCGATGATTTGCGGAGCGATTTCAGCTTCCAGTGACAGACCAAGTTCCTCCAGGGCCTGCACGTGTATCTCGGCCTCTGCCCGGGCGTCCATGCCTGATTTGAAGATTGAACCACCGCCGAGGATGGCAATGTTGCCGGCAGAGCGCGTGGTGCTGTCGCCACTGCCCTGGGCGGCGACGCCCGCGATGACCATGGCTGCACCGGCGATCAGTTTACGGGTGGATTCGGCTTTCAGTTCCTGCAGGGCAATGGCTTCCTCGTAACTGAGTTTGCGCCACTCCTGGTAGGGATTCGCCATCTGGCCATTAAAAGAGGCGTAGTACTCCTGCAGGGTGTCGATAAACAGGTAGTCGCGCTCGCGGATTTTACGCACCCGCAGCAGCATGGGGTCATCCTCTGCCGGCAGTCGCTGAATAACGTATTTGCCTTTCTTGTCTTCGGCCAGGTGATCCTGGAAGGCGTCCGGCGACATGGCGCGGGCAAAGCGCAGTTCATTCACCAGCCTGACCTCGGCCACCTGCTCGGCGTCGAGCTGCCGCTTGGCTTTCAGCAGGTCATTGGCGATGCGGTTGTATACCGCCTGGAAGGGGTCGAGATTGCCGCGACTGGTGGCGGTGTAGCTGTAGCGGCTGGCCTTGGCACGATAGCTCTTGTCCAGCCAGACCCTGCCGGTGGCGTCAGTCGCCAGTATGGCAAGTTCCAGCTCCTCCCCATGGGAACTGACAATCGTGCCTTCAACCAGCACATCCATGGCCTGTTCGTCATCGGGCACGACCCGCACCGCACCCCAGGCAGCGCTGCTCTGGATGGCCTCCAGCAACAGATAGGGCATATAGCGTGCTTCGGCGCGCCGTACCTCGGGGTACATAAACTGATCATCGCTGTCAGCATCGATGCCGGGATCGAAGATGACTATGCCCAGGTCCAGTAGCAGTTCCTCGGGAATCTCCTCGCTGGCCACCACCACCGTCGGCACCGATGTGCTTTTGACAGTCTGGTTGACGCAGCCACTGAGCAGCAGCGCCAGCAGAGAAAAACTGATAGCAACCAGGGGGCGCATTACTTGTCGATTCCCTTGTACTTGCGATATTCATCCCAGAGTTTTTCACGCAGCTGGGGGTCGCTTTCGCGCATTGCCGCTTCGCGCAGCTGG
The DNA here is from genome assembly GCA_963921335.3 of Halieaceae bacterium. Classification (GTDB taxonomy): domain Bacteria; phylum Pseudomonadota; class Gammaproteobacteria; order Pseudomonadales; family Halieaceae; genus CAWUFC02. The sequence continues at coordinate 765,355 of CAWUFC020000001.1, forward strand.
CGCGCGACTACATCGTCGTCATCGCCGCTGGGAATGTCCTCCGGGGGTGGGAACACTGCAGCCTGGGCAGGAAAATCACCTTCCTCGCCACTGCTGCGGGGCACCGGCCCGGGACCGCCCTGGCCGCTGCCAGAGCCGCGCATGGGCGGAGTCTGGTATTCACCGCTGCCACCGTAGCCACCATAGCCGCCGCCGCTTTCAGAGCTGGTTGACTCTTCATTCAGTTCGCGATCTTTAGCGGTACGACGAATGGTTTCGCGTTCCTGCAGGATCAGGTCATCAAAATCGCCGGTGGAGGCTTCAAGCTGCGCATCCAGAATGGCCACTTGTTCTGCGGTGGTCATGCCGCCATTGCCAGTGCCGCCACCAGTTTCTGACCCCGGCCACTGCCCGCCACCAGGAAAACCGCCTCCCGCCTGACCGCTACCCTGTTGCTCCGTACCCTGACCGGGAAATCCACCCCCGGCCTGGCCGGTCTCACTGCCGTCTCCCGGCGGGAAGCCTGAACCTGCAGGGCCACCGCCCTGACCTTGTTCGCCGGCATCACCCAGTTGCTCATTCCCTGCGCCGCCCTGACCGCTGCCCTGGGCCGCTTCCGCTGCTTCTGCGGCGGCATCTGCCATGGATTCCTCAAAATCCTCCAGGCTCATATCCAGCAGTTCTTCGTCTTCCAGGCTGGGCAATGCATCACTGCCGCCAGCCATGTCGCCGGTACCCATATCGCCACCCTCGGCAGCGCTGGGGTCTTCATAGCCAATGTCTTCAACGGCGATGCCTTCCAGGCCGCCCTCGGCGCTGCCGTCACCGCCTTCACTGCCTTGGCTGGACTGTTGCGGGCCCGGCATGCCGCCGCCAGAGGTCGGGGGTTGCCAGACATCCTCACCGCCACTACTGGCAGATGATTCGCTGCCGCTCTGTTCACTGGACGAACTGCTCTGTTCGCTGGAACTGCTCTGCTCTGAGGACGAGCTGCTTTCCGAGGAGGAACTGCTTTCGGAAGATGAGCTGCTCTCGCTGGAAGGGCTTGGCGATGGCGAACTCGGCGGTGGACTGCTCGGAGGCGTGCTGGGAGGTTGCGGCGTGCTCGGATTGCTGGCCGGACAGCCAGCCAACAGCAGGCAACTGGCCATCACGAATCCAGTTAGTGTAAGTCGATCCTGCAATAAAGGCTTCTTAAAAGGCATATCGCTTCACAATGTTCTCTGTGGGCACTGGCTCACGCTCCTCGAAGCGCGGGCGCCAGATCTTGCCGCGTAAACGCCGCAGCAAGCGGGACGGTTCGGCCTCCTGGTCATTTTCGTCAACCAGTTCGACCGAAAGTTCCTCCAGGTCTTCGACCCGGCCCCGTGTATTGACCGTAAAGGATACCTCAACATAGCCGCGGATGTTGGCCGGTGCTTCCAGATCCCGATTGTAGCCACTGAGCTCGGGTAAGAGGTGGGGTTTGCCGAAATAGTGCGCCAACAGCACCTCGCTGTCCTCCATTGCCGCCAGTTCATCCCAGGCTTCCTGGTAAGTCAGCACCGCGGACTCCCTTTTCTGGTGCCACATATGCCAATTGCCCAGATCCACCAGGGCTTCCGCGGGTAGCGGGCTGCTCTCCGGTTCGTTGTGCTGGTGCACTTCGCGCATGGCGCTAATCACCGACTGGCCCTGTCGATAATTCGATGCTCTCACCATGTTGAAGCGGCCTTCATCCGGATTGGGCTGGGCCGGGCCGCCAATTTGGATACCGCCACTGGATTCGCCCTGGTAGGTGGAAATCAGGTATTGGGTCTGCAGCAGGCCGTTGAGTGGCTGCAGCAACTGCAGCGAGTGACTGCCCTCGCGCTCGGCGATACTGGTCAATGCTCGCCGATACAGTTCCCACATGGTGAGTAGGCGGGTAAACGCGGTTTCTCCGACTGACAGGTAGTAAGCTTGTTCTTCCCAGCGCGCCCTTTCCAGCATAGCCAGGGACATTTGTGGCGCATTGGGCTCGTAGAGCTCTCGCTGTACGCGATACAGGTAGTACTGTCGCTCGTCGGCGGTTTCGTAGTCGCCGTTGGCCATCAGTGCACTGATCAGGCGTTGCAAAAGAGGGATCTGCTCGGCGCTGTAGAGGCCGTTATTGATCCGCGAGACATGCACCGCCCGTTTGAAGACCTTAACGGCTTCCTCGTAGAGGCCCTGCTCCTGGTAGGCCACCCCCAGCCCCGTTAGCTGTTCTGAGAGACCCGGCGCATACGCGCCAAAGCGACTTTCCAGGTCGGTGATATAAAACTGGTACATGGTGGTATCCGGGCTGACCAGCTCGGGTTCGTCCGGATCCTGGAACTGCAGGCCGCCGCCCTCAATCGCCTCGCTGGGAGTAATTAAATCTCCCGTGGGCATGCCGGGTGCCACAGGCGTGTCCGCTGCCTGCTGGGCTGCCGCTGCCACTGCCCCTAGGCAGAGTAGAGCGGCATAGATATACCTGAATGTTTGACTCATACCACCGTTCTTGTTCACCGGATCGCGCTTTATTTGACCATGTTGTGCCCGATCGGTTTCCCCAAACTTCAGTATAGCGGCAGAAACAGCGATCTGTAGGCTCATTAATGTACGCGTCCCAACGCTGTTTGGCTTTACAGCGCTGCCCGGCTGTTATATCAGAGCGATCGCTTTAAATCAGACGGAGCCCTAATGAGTCAATTTGCCAGTGATACCGCCGTGGAACAGGTCGGCCCAAACCTTTGGAAAACCGAGATCAAGCCTGGCTGGAGGATTGGTCAGGTACCCAATGGCGGCTATATCCTAGCCATTGCCGGGCGTGTGCTGTCTGAGGCTTTGCCGCACAAGGAACCCCTGAATACCCATATTTTCTACACGGCACCCACCGAGCTGGGGCCTGCCGAGTGCGAGGTGACAGTGCTGCGTGAAGGGGGATCAACCAGTTTTGCCAGTCTGGTGCTGCGCCAGCAGGGCACTGTTCGAGTGCAGGTTTCAGCGGCCTATACCGATCTCGATCGCCTGCGGGGCGAAAGCTACAGCAGATTAGAGCGGCCGCAGATTACTCCCTTTGACGAGATAGAGCCGGTTAAAGAGCATGGCATCGAACTGCGCCAGCGGGTCGAGCAGCGTTATGTCACCGGAGGAGAGGTATTTCGCAGGGGCGAGCCCGACGGCTCCGGTGTATTTAACGGTTGGCTGTCCTTTGCCGATGGCACCGACGCTGACCCCCTGAGCCTGTTGCTGTTTGCCGATGCCATGGCGCCGCCCGTGTTCACTGTGTTCGGCGCCCTGCAATGGGTACCCACGGTCGGGTTATCTGTCAGTGTCAGGGCGCGCCCCGCACCCGGGCCGCTGCAGGTTCGATTTAGCAGCCGTCATATGACTGATGGTGTGGTCGAGGAAGACGGTGAACTCTGGGACAGCGAGGGGCGTCTGGTGGCCTTGTCGCGGCAGACCAGCAAGGTCCGTATCAGGCCCCAGCACGCCGATTAGGCGGTAGATATCTATAAGCGCGCTGCGCGCCGGCGTGCCTGCGGCACACCTGGCAGTGCTTCCGCCACAATCATGGCCTGGGCTGTTCGAAAGGTCTCACCCAGCCCTGGTGGCCGGATATAGATGTCTACCTGCTTGAATCCGCACAGCTCCAGATAGGTCAGCATGTCCAGGGTTCTGTGGCAGTGAAACGTCAGTTCTACCTGCTGGCCCCACCATGAATGCACCTCTTCGCTGAAGTTGCCCACATAAAAGCCCAGTAGCAGGGCGCCCCCGGGTTCGATCACCCGGCGAATTTCCAGCAACACCTGAACCAGTTCGCTCGGTGGCACATGTGAAAGCGAGTGCATGACGACGGCCGAGGCAAATTGGTAGTCCTTGAAATCCATCTCCCAGAAATCGCCGCGATGAAAGTCCAGGCCCGGGTAGTGCTTGCGCGCCAGCTTGAGCATGCGGGCAGAGTTATCCAGTCCGCAGCTTTTTACGCCCCGCTCGTGCAGGTATTGGGTGATATGACCGGGGCCGCAGCCAATATCAATGCACGGTCCCGATTCGGCCACCGCCTCGGCAAACTGATCCACCAGGCTGCGAATCTCGGGTTTGCTGAACAGCTCGTAGCGGGTGCGTTTGTGATATTCCGGCGCCATCGCATCATACGAGCGTTGCAGACTGGATTTGCGACTGAATAGGCCCATGCCCCGGTGCACCTCTTTGGCTTTGTGGCGATTGTTGGCGTGGCGGTCAATAATGATTGCTATGAGCCAGAGTATGCCAAAACCGTGAGCAGCGAAACACCGCCGCTGGATGCCTTGCGTGATCGTTGGCGCGCCCTGTTCGGGCGCCTGGCCGAGGGTCAGGATTTGGCGCCGGCGCAATTGCTGCGCACCGAGGGAATGATGGAGACTTTGGTGCTGCTGCAACTGGCCACCGCTGATGAGCTGCAGGTGGCGATGGCTGAATGTTACCTGGAGTGCTTTGGTCACAGTCTGGCCGATCGTTGGGGTGATGATTGGGCGGAGCTGTTCGCGTTTCCAACCATTCCCGCGATTATGGCCCGCGCACCGGTAATTCCCTCCACCAAAGACTGAGCGATGGACTATACTCGCCGCATCAAATCGTACGGAATGCGCTGGATCCCGAACCTATGAAATTCAAGATGCTGCTGTTGACTGTGTTTGTCCTGCTGGGTGCCTGTGCCACCCAGGAGCCGCTGATCCCGACAGTGGATTACAAGCCAGGCTATGATTTCGCCGCTCTGGAGACCTTCAGTCTGCTATCGACTAAGCGCTCTGGCCCCAATCCGGCGCAGATGAGTGAAATGGAAATGCACCGCGCCGATCGCGCATTCATCCAGGCTCTCGAGAGCCATGGCTTACGCTATGTCGAGGACAGGAACGAGGCCGACCTGCTGGTCAGCTGGCTGTTGCTGACTGAGGATCGCACCGATGTGCGTGGTTACGATGCGCGCGCGTACTACCAGTGCTGGGGTTGTGGTCCTGCGGTGTCTGATGTGAGAGTTAAGCAATACACCCAGGGCACGCTAATCGTGGATTTGATCGACCCGCGCTTGAGCCAGTCTGTGTGGCGCAGCTACGTGCAGTCCCGTTTGACCGCTGAACCTGATGTCGAGGGCCAGCAGGGGCGATTCAATGCAGTGGCAGATACGATGCTGGAAGCCTTTCCCCGCTGAGGCTTAATCCTGTCGGGGCGATCGCAGCATGAACCACATGGTGGGGCCGTTGCCCCCCAGCTGTTCTTCGTGAAAGGTCTCGAACCCGTGGCGTTCATACAGCGGCACATTGCGCTCGCTCGAGCTCTCGAGATAGGCAGGTAGCTGCTCCTCATCGCAGATGCGAGTGACCTGCTTGATCAAGGCCGAGCCCACGCCCTGGCCCTGGTTAGCCTGGCGTGCGCCCACTGATTGCAGGTAGTAGTGCGGTTCCGTGGGGTGCAGCCGTGACATGGTTTCCTGGACGGCCTCCAGGCGCGGCAGCACCTTGAAGCCTTTTTTCACGACCAGTTTCAGTACCATCCAGATTTGTTGCCAGTTCGTGGGCACATCAAAGTGCACGCCTGGAGGCAGCCACAACGCCGCGCCGCGCTCCTGGCTGTCCAGGTAGGCGTGGCCGTTGGGCAGTATCAGCTGCTGCGACAACAGCTTGAAAAAACCGTGATACAGGGAGGGGTCGGGAATCACCCAATTCATGACCGGGTCGTGTTCAAAACTGTCGGCGAGAATAGCCGCCAGCAGTTCTGCCTGATCCTCTCGAGCTTTTACAATGCTAGTGGGTGCCATAACCATCTTGTAGAATTTTCCCATGCGGTTATTTGTTTCCATCATACTGATTTTGTCCCTCGGCGGCTGCGCCGACTACGAGATAAAAAACCTGGCCAAGACAGACGTCGATTTGGTGGCCGATGAATTCATCGATGAGACCCGACGCCTGGTGCGCGAACTGACCGTGAAGCTCTACAAGCGCAATCCCCGGGAGTTGCGCAAAACCCCGGGTCTGACCATTGATGCCCGACTGGAACAGTTGTTGAGTAGTGACGACCGCCTGGATTTCTCCGAGCTCGACGGCGCTCAGGAAATAGCGGCTATGGAACTGGCCTTTGATCCGGCCTTTGAAGGAGATCGCGTGTTCGCCCTGGTGGTGGGTCTGGGCGGCATGTTGCGGCAGGCTTATGGCTACAACGATGAGCTGTTTATTTTTGACACGCTTAAGCCAGATGCACTGCTGACCAGCGCGCGGAATGTTGAAGTATTGTTGTGGCGATTGAAAAACACTCGGCAGGAAAACGGCGCCCCCTATTTGATTACCCACTCCTACCAGGGGGTGACTGACAATCTCAGTTTCGAGCGACTGTTCGGAAAAATCATCATCTTGCAGGAAATGATGGCCCGCATAGCGGGAGATGCGGATCACCGGCGGGTTAACAGTGCGGCCAGGGCAGTGGGCTCGGTGTTTCTGCCCCTACCCATATAATGGCGGGCTCGCGTGCTAGTGCGTTTGCGCCACTACGCGCTAGGATTGATCCTATTCGGCAACGGGATACAACGCGGTGGAAATAGACCAGTTCAGAAGAGAGTACCTGCAGGGCGGCCTTGATCGGGAAGACCTGCAGGATGACCCGATAGAGCAGTTTGAAACCTGGCTGGCACAGGCGGTGGCCGGCGGGATTACCGATCCTACTGCGATGGTGCTGGGGACAGTCAACGCCGACGGCCAGCCCTGGCAACGCATGGTTCTGCTCAAGGATTTTGGTCACCAGGGCTTTGTTTTTTACACCAATACCGAGAGTCGCAAAGCGGAAGCCATTGCCGCGAATCCGTGGGTCAGCCTGCATTTTCCCTGGAACGTGCTGGAGCGGCAGGTGATCATAGCAGGCAAGGCAGAGAAGCTCTCGTTCAGCGAGGTGACCCGCTACTTCTTAACCCGTCCCCGTGAAAGCCAGCTGGCAGCCTGGGCCTCTGCCCAAAGCCGGCCCGTATCCGCCCGGGCGGTGTTGGAAGAAAAAGTGCTGCAGATAAAAAACAAGTTCGGTCGGGGGGAGATACCGGTCCCCAGTTTTTGGGGCGGTTATCGAGTGGTACCGGAGCAGATTGAATTCTGGCAGGGCGGCGCTCATCGCCTGCACGATCGTTTTCTATATACTCGTGGTGGTGACACAGATTGGTCGATAAAGCGGCTGGAGCCTTGATCAGGAGGAACACATGTTGCGCTTAAGCCTGGTAATTCTTTCCCTTTTTCTGGTTGTTAATGCTCAGGCCAGTCACCTTTCCGATGATGAGGTGGCGGCGATGGAGCGTGCCTGCGATGAAGCGAGGCAGTCACGCCTTGATCCGCAACGCCTGGTACTGATTGAAAAGTGCATGCACGAACAGGGTAAAAGTCAGGCTGCTTGTGAGAAGCAAGCAGCCAACTATGGCGAGATAAAAACCGGTGGTATTCGGACTTTGGGCAAGTATTACGATCTGCCCGTTTGCGAGGAGGCCTATCGCGCACGCAAACACTACAAGATGAATCCCGGGCGTTGATATGAAAGACGCCCATTTGGTTCTGCATCAGTACCCGGTTTCGCCTTTTGCTGCAAAGGTACGCCGGGCCTTGCGTTACAAGCGGCTGTCCTTTGAAGTCCGCAACTACGCGGTTGCCCAGGCCGGCGCCATCAAGAAAACGGTCAGCCCTACGGGTAAGACGCCGGTGCTGGAACACGCCGGGGAACTGATTGTCGACAGCACTGATATTCTGCGCTACCTGGACGCCACGTATCCTGAACAGCCCATCTATCCCGCCGATTCTCGCCTACGGGCCCAGGTTCATATCATCGAGGACTGGGCTGATGAGAGCCTGTTTTTTTACGACCTGACCATGCGCCTATGGGATCACAATGTCGACTGGTTGGTGCGTGACGTGCTGGCGGGTGACAAGGGTATCTTCCGAGCTCTGATGAATCGAGCCTTGCCTGGCTTCTTTAAAAAAGCCGTCACGGCACAGGGTATTGGTCGTAAATCACAGCAAACTGTGATTGATGAGGTGTCGCAACACTTTGATGCGATAGAAGCGATGCTGACAGACGCCGAATTCCTGGTGGGCGATGCCTTATCCGTGGCTGACATTGCAGTGGTCAGCATGTGCACGGTACTGGAGCGCGCCCGGGAGGCTGATCAGTTGATGCAACAACGCCCAGCACTAATGGCATGGCGCGAACGTGTTGATGCTTTGACCCTGCCTGAGGGTACCAGCGCCGAACAGCGTGCAACCGCCTGAGCACCCTAAATTAAGTATCAGGGGGCCCGACTGCCGCTGCGTTGTGCGAAATAGCGGGGTTCGCTGTTCAGCCCCAGCAAGGTGCGGCGAATCATATCCAGCCCTGCGGCGGCGATCATGGTTTGAAACAGGGTGCGTTCCACTGGCCAGCACAGGCAACGGGTGCGAAGGTCGTCTGCGCTACCCCAGGCCAGCCAAACTGTTCCCACCGGTTTTTCGTCGCTGCCACCGTTTGGGCCAGCGATACCTGACACCGCAATGGCATAGTCCGCATTGGCGCGTGTCATTGCTCCCAGCGCCATTTCCCGCACCACTGCTTCGCTGACCGCACCATGGTGCTGGAGACTTTGTTCACTGACGCCCAGCACGGATTGCTTGATGTCATTTGAATAGGTGACGAAACCGGCGTGAAATCCCGCGGAGGAGCCTGCAATGCTGGTGATCATACTGGCGATCAGGCCGCCTGTGCAGGATTCTGCAGTTGTCAGGGTTTTGTTCTGCTTTTGTAGGAGTTCGAGTACGCGCTCGGCCATACGGGTATCACCCTCGCCGATAATGTGATCGCCAAACAGGTCGTATAAGCGCTGTTTGCAGTCTTCCATCGCTGCTTTCTGGCTGGGGTCTCGAATGGTCAGTTTGACTTCCATCTGCGGTGCGCCGGCGCGGAACCCCAACTCCACACCAGGCGGCCAGTCGGCGATATTGTCCGTAATGAGTTGCTGGGCACTGGACTCGCCGAGGCCAAAGGTCTGCAGCCGGGTGATGTCGACTTTGCCGCTGATTCCAAGCTCATTGCGCAGGCTGTCCAGAATGTGATCCATCATCAAACACAGTTCACTGGGCACGCCGGGTGTGCAATACACCAGGCAGTCGTTCCAGCGCAGCGCGATACCCACGGCGCTGCCGATGTCGTTGTCGATGATGTCTGCACCTGCCGGCAGCATCGCTTGCTTGAGGTTGGCGTCGTTGAGGGCAGCATTGCGCTGAGCGCACCATTGCTCCAGGTGAGTCAGTGCATCCGGATGCTGTTGCAGTGGCTGACCGGTGACATCGGCCAGAATTTCTGCGGCCAGGTCATCGACGGTTGGGCCGAGTCCGCCGTTGACGATCAGCACGTCTGAATCCCGGGTCAGTTGCTCAATATCGGCTTTTAACAGGGGAGGTTCGTCGCCCACTGTGATTTTCCGATAGACCACCAGCCCCAGTTCAGAGAGTCGCTGGGCAATCATGGCAGAGTTGGAATCGATGGTGTCGCCGCTCATGATCTCATTACCCGTGAGCAGCAGCTGAATTCTTGGATTATTGCCTGGCATCAGCAAAGCATATCCCTTCCGGATGGGCGGGGAAAGAAAGCCCGCACTGGGTTATCATGCCCGCTATGAGTGAAAGGATAGCCTGTCAGGGATGCGACCTTTTGGTTGATGTAGGTGAACTACAGGCACCGGCGCAGGCGCACTGCCCGCGCTGCGGTCATTTCCTGACTCGCGCCCTGAACGACGGCCATATGCGGGCGCTTCTTTACGGTATCTCTGCGGCGATCTTCCTCACCGTTGCCAATACCTTTCCCTTTCTGACGCTTGAAGCGCAGGGGCTGGCAAGCTCAATGACCTTGCCGCGCACTGCCCTGGAGCTCTATGTATATGGCATGCCGTTCCTGTCGGCCCTGGTGGGTATCTTCATTATTCTTTTACCTGCCGTACTGGTGTTTCTGCTGATTGCCGTCTGTCTGCCGCTGGTGCGACAACGATCGGCCCCCTGGTTAAAAGATTGTGCGCACTTGTTTTACCTGACCCAGAACTGGGCCATGGTGGAAGTGTTTATTATCGGGGTGGTGGTGAGCCTGGTGAAGTTGGCCAATATGGCTGACGTAACCCTGGGTTTGTCTTTCTGGGCCTACGTGGGATTCAGTCTCTGTTTTACAGCCGGCCTGTCCTGTCTGGATCGTTTCCAGACCTGGCAGGCGATTGAGCGCCTGCAACAATGACGACCGCCGCTGCTAATAACCTTGCTTCCTGCCATTTGTGTTGCAAGCTAAGCTCGGCCAGCGAGAGCCACTGTAGTCGCTGTGGCGCACCATTGCATGTGCGTAAAACCAACAGCCTGCAGAGAACCCTGGCGCTGCTGATCACAGCCAATGTCCTTTATGTGCCGGCGAACGTATTCCCCATTATGATCACCGATCAGCTGGGGCAGTCCGTGCCCAGCACCATCATTGGCGGTGTGGTGTTGTTGATACAGCTGGGCTCGATACCTGTTGCTGCTGTGATTTTTATCGCCAGCGTAATTGTGCCGCTCAGCAAATTTCTGATTATGTACTACCTGGTCTGGGCTGTGGCAAATCCACGTCAGGCTGGATTGCGACAACACACGCAGGTCTACCGGGTCACAGAGTTTATCGGCAAGTGGTCTATGATTGACGTGTTTGTCGTGGCCATCCTTGTGGCGCTGGTGCACCTGGGCGGCATTATCGAAATTCGACCGGGGATTGCCGCGCTGTCTTTCGCCGGCGTTGTGATAACGACTATGATTGCTGCGGAGAGTTTCGACTCGCGCTTGTTGTGGGACCATTTGGAAGCTGAAAAGCATGACTGAAACCAGCGCCGAAGTGCGCAGCGGACGCCGCCTCACCCCGATCTGGATTCTGCCTCTGGTAGCGTTAGCCATGGGTGCGTGGGCAGTGGTGTACACCCTGGCCAATGAGGGTCCGGAGGTGCAGGTACGTTTTGCCAGTGCGGCCGGGCTGACCGCGGGCAAGACCAAGGTCAAGTTTCGCGAACTCGAGGTCGGAGTGGTGAAGGAGCTGCGACTCAGCGAGGATCAGCAGGCGGTGATTGGGGTGCTTGAAATGGATCGGGGTATCCGCGATCTGCTGCGAGAGGACACCCGCTTCTGGGTGGTACGGGCCCGGGTCAGCGGCGCCAATGTCAGCGGTTTGGAGACCTTGTTGTCCGGCGCCTATATCGAATTTGCGCCGGGCGACGGCAAGCGGGGTGCAACCAAGTACGTCGCTCTTGATGCGCCGCCCCAGACCCCTGTTGGGGCGCCGGGCCTGCGTCTGACACTGCTCAGCAGCCGCACCCACTCAGTCAGTGCGGGTGATCCTGTGCTGTATCACGGTTACACCGTGGGGTGTGTCGAGAGCCTGGAATTCAACCTGGATGATCGTAATATCCGCTACCAGGTATTTATAGATGAGCCATATCACGAGCTGGTGGACAGCTCCGTGCGGTTCTGGGATGCCGGCGGTATCACATTGAAAGCGGGTGCCGAGGGCTTTGAGTTTTCCACAACCTCGTTAGAAACATTGTTGATCGGCGGTGTGGCTTTCGATCGTCCGCCGGGCTTTGACCGTGGCTTACCGGCTGCGGATGGTGATCAGTTTCGTCTCTACAGCAGTCAGGCCAAGTCCGAGCAGGATCCCTACCGTCACGGCAAATACTATGTGGTTGAGTTCACTCAATCGCTGCGTGGTTTGCAGTCGGGCGCGCCCGTGGAGTACCGGGGTATCCAGTTGGGTTATGTGGTGAAAATCATGCTTGAGGAAATGATGGCTGCGGACATACACGGCAGCGGTGCGCCCATACCCGTGATGATTTACCTGGAACCAGGCCGACTGCAAGCGGGCGATACACCGGAGATGGTAGAAACCCTGCACCAGAGTGTGGCTGAAGGAATCGGCCTTGGCCTGAGGGCCAGTCTGTCGACGGGCAACCTGCTCACCGGCGCACTGTATGTGAACCTGGAGTACTACGAAAACCTGCCGTCGGAAGAGATGGGCGAATACAATGGATTCCCTGTGATTCCCGCCACGGCCGGTGGCTTTGCCCGCATTGGTCAGCAGGTTAGCGAGCTGTTGGATAAGGTGAACGGGCTGGCCTTGGATGAAACGGTCGATAACGCCAATGCGAGTCTGGCGCAGTTGAGCGGCACCCTGGAGGCCCTGCGCAACATACTGGAGCAGAACGATACCCAGGCCCTGACCGCAGAGCTGCGCAACCTGCTACAGGAGCTGCAGGCACTGACCGCTGGTATGGGGCCTGATTCGGCACTCTATCAGTCACTGGACGCGAGCCTGCGCGAGCTCAATGAAACCCTTTCAAACCTGTCTGCCCTGACCGGAACCCTCTCGGCCAAGCCCAATGCGGTGGTGATGCCGGCGAACATTCCGGATGACCCGGTACCGGAGGCTCCCCGCTGATGCGCACCCTCACCCTTGTTTTGTTGGTTACCCTGGCGGCGTGTGCCGGCGATCCGGTTAAACCGCCCAGCCAGTATTTACTGCGTGCCTCCCTGATGAGTGGTGAGAGCACCAGCACCACGGCTGCTTCTATTCAGTTGCAAACCGTATCGGTGGCGGCCTATCTCGATCAGCCCGGCCTGGTGCTGGAAACCGGCCCCGGTGAAATGCATGCAGCCCGCACCCATCAATGGGCGGAGCCATTGCGCCTGAGCATTCCAAGGTTACTGGCTAATGATTTGAGTAAGGCTCTCGATCAGCCAGTCGGCCTCGATATTGCGGCTGACGATGCGCGGCGTATTTCAGTTCACATTGATGAGTTGCATGGCACCAGCAGTGGCCGTGCTCGACTGGTGGCGTATTGGAAGATTGAGCAAGCCGGTGAGTTGCAGCTCAGCGGCCGTTTTGTAGAGGAACAGGATCTGGCCCGTGACGGCTATGGCTCGCTGGTAGCGGCACAACAACAACTGCTGCGGCAGTTGGCGACAAGCATCGCCGCGGCCCTCGCTGAGGACTGATGTCCTATTGCCGCAATTGTGGCGCCGCTCTGGCAGCAGAGATAGATCCTGCTCGTCAGGGCGAGCGACTGCGCTGCCATCAATGCAACAGCTGGTGGGCAGACCACCCCTCCGTGATGCTCACCTGCTTTATCGCCTGCGGGCGCAAGTTACTTTGGATTCAGCGCAAGCTGGATCCTCGCAGTGGGTTTTGGGCCATCCCGGGTGGATTCATGGAGGCAGGAGAATCACTGGCCGAAGGGGCTGCCCGAGAGCTGTGGGAGGAAACCGGCATCGTTATCGCACCGGAGCAGCTTGAGTTTTACATGACCGGTACGATCACTTTTATTAACCAGGTCTATGTGGCGTTTCGCGCCGAGGTGGAAAGTGAGGAGTGCCAGCCGGGTTCTGAAGCCATTGCCGCGGCATTTTACTCACGCGAGCAGTGTCCCTGGGATCAGGTGGCCTATCCGGAAGTGAATGATTCGATCAGGCGCGCCTATGATGACCTGGAGCAGCGCCGATATGGCAATTACCAGGGTGAAATGACCGAAGAGATTTACCGGCTGGATCCGGTAGACACCGGCCCGCTGCGGCGGTAGTAGCCGTCGAACCAGGTCTTCCATTCACCGTCGCTGTTCTGTTCTTCGAACCACTGCCTGACCCGGCCATCTTCAAGAGGCGTCCAGCTCCCCCGGAAGGGTGCGCGGCGCTGGTCTGCCAGGTAAAAAATATGCCCTTCCAGCACCATGCTGTCGCCTCCAAGTCCGCCCTTGATGCGGATAATTGAGGCACCGGAGTCGACCCACATCTGGTGCCAGCTTTGATCTGATGGGTCGTAAAAGTTGATACTGCTGCCGCTACTGCCGCTGGCTCCCTGCCAGTTCTCCCGCAGCACACAGCCGCGATCGCTGATCTCGATCAGGTTGTCGCCATAATGGGTATCGCCGTCTGCACTTTCCACGCGCCATTGGCCAGCCCAGAAATCAAACTGGCGATGTTCCGCAACCTCCATGCAGGAATAGGAGGCGGGTGTCTGGCCCCAGACTGACAGTGGTAGCAGGCTGCTCATCAGGAATGCCGTTATGCGCTTAAACATGTTAAAAACCTCCGTGCTGTTCCAGGTGTGCGAGTTCCTCCGCAGTGGAGGCTCTGCCCAGGATTTGGTTGCGGTGAGGGAAGCGCCCAAAGCGCTCTATGACATCCAGGTGGGCACGCATGTAGCGGCGAAACCCTCCACCTCTGCAGCTGCCCCGTTGGGGCAGTCCTCAAGCAGGCGGTCAAAATGGGCGACGCCGGCAATCTGGTCATCCAGGTTCTCACTGTGCTCAAAAGGTAGGTAAAGGAACACGCGGTGAATTGTGGGCATGGTGGTGTCGTTGCCCTTACTGACGATTTGTTTTGCTGTACTCAGGGCGATGTCGTCACCGGCAAAGGCCTGTGGCGTGCCTCGGTATATATTTCGAGTGAACTGGTCGAGTAACAGCACCAGGGCCAGCGCACCGTTGGGCAGCTCTGTCCAGTGGTTCAGGTTTCCCGCCAGCGCCAGTTTGACCGTCGGCTTAAACTGCTCACGGATCGCCTGGTCGATCTCGTCGCTGGAGGTGAACCACAGCTGTGACTGGCTCTGGTGGCAGAGACCTGCGCGGTCTAGCTCCCCGAACCAGAAATCCAGAATGGCTTTTATACTGGCCTGATCATCCATGTGATAAGGTTAGCCCCTTTTTTCGAGGTGACTCAAATGGCAATAAAATCTCCGGCAGATCTGGACAGCGACGAACTCAAGGTGAGCTATGGTTTTGGTCTGCAGTTCGGCGACCAGCTACTGCGAAATCAGTTCGAGGGCATGGACCTGGAGGCTGTCATCGCAGGTATTACCCATTGGTACGAGCATCAGGAAGCGCTGCTGGCCGATGAGGATATCAATCCAAGCTTCCAGCGCATCCAGGAAAAACAGAAAGCAGCTGCAGCCGAAGCAGCGGGCCAGCGCGCTCAGCTGGCGGATGAGTTTCTGCGCACCAACGCCGAGCGCGAGGATGTGACGGTGACAGATAGCGGTTTGCAGTATGAAGTATTGGAGTCCGGTGAGGGCGACAGTCCACAGCTGACCGATACCGTGGTGACTCACTATCACGGCACCTTTGTCGATGGTGCGGTGTTTGACAGCTCGGTAGAGCGCGGTGAGCCGGCCCAGTTTGGCGTCAATCAGGTGATCCCGGGTTGGACCGAAGCGCTGCAAATGATGAAGCCCGGTGACAAATGGCGCATCACCTGCCCACCTCATCTTGCCTATGGCGAGCAGGGTGCAGGTAATGCGATACCGCCGAATACCTCCCTGGTGTTTGAGATTCACCTGATCAACGTGCTCGACTAACAGCAGCGCGGAGCGTCGAGATGTCAGCCAATATCAACCTGCCGAGAATTCTGCGAGTCGGCGCTGGTGCCAGCGGTGAGCTGGCGGCCACACTGCGGGAGTTGGGCGTTCAGTGTCCATTACTGGTGACCGATCCGTTTATGGTCAGTCAGGGTTATGCCGGGCGCCTGGAATCGCAATTGCGCGATGCGGGTATCAGCTACGGATTGTTTGCCGAATCGGTGCCGGACCCTACCACTGATTCGGTGCAGTCCGCTCTGTCGGTGTTGGCGAGCGGTGCGCACGATGCCGTGATTGCGCTCGGGGGCGGTAGTTCTATCGACACGGCCAAGGCAGTGGCGGTGATGGCCGAGCGCGATGGACCTATGCGGGAGTACAAAGTACCTGCCGTACTGGATAGCGGACTACCCATCATTGCCGTGCCCACAACCGCAGGGACGGGGTCCGAGGCGACCCGGGTTGTGGTGATCACCGATACTGAAACCCAGGAAAAAATGCTCTGTATGGGGCTGGGTCTCATGCCGGTGGCGGCGCTGGTGGATTACGAGTTAACCCTAAGCATGCCTTACCGGCTGACTGCGGATACGGGAATTGACAGCCTCTGCCATGCGCTGGAAGCCTACGTGAGTCGCAAATCCAATCCTTTCACCGACAGCATAGCCCTGCAGGCCATGCGCAGTATCAGTGCCAATATTCGCACCGCTTGCGCAGAACCGGAGAACCGGCAGGCACGCGAAGCCATGATGCTGGCAGCCACTCAGGGCGGCATCGCCTTTTCCAACGCGTCGGTCACCCTGATTCACGGTATGAGCCGCCCGGTGGGCGCGCACTATCACGTACCCCATGGGCTGAGTAATGCCATGTTGCTTCCTGAAGTGACCGCCTGGTCGGTGGAGGCCGCGCCCGTGCGATATGCCGAAGCAGCTCGAGTGATGGGCCTGGCCACTAAAGGCGAGAGTGATGAGGTTGCATTGCAGAAACTGTTGGACGGTTTGCGCCAGCTGAATCGGGACCTGCAGGTGCCCACACCCGCCAGTTATGGCATTGATGAAGCGGCCTGGTTTGGCTCGCTGGAGCTGATGGCGGAGCAGGCGCTGGCTTCCGGTTCGCCCACGAACAATCCGCGCGTTCCCCAAGCCTCTGAAATCGTTGATCTTTATAAACGGGTGTGGAATCCCGCCTGATAGAGCTTTAGAATCCTAAGCCCCTTTTAGCGAGATCGGGCCGATGCGAAGAGTCGTTTTTAACCAGAAAGGCGGTGTGGGTAAGACCAGCATCACCTGTAACCTGGCCGCTATCGGTGCCGCCATGGGTCTCAAAACACTGGTCATTGACCTTGATGTGCAGGGCAATACCACCCACTACCTGGTAGGTGAAATTGATGCCGACGCCTTCCCGGCGGAAGCCCAGGGGGTGGCCGGTTTGTTCAAGCAAACGGTTGGCTCGCGCAAGATGGCCCAGAACCCCGACTCTTTCGTTTGGGAAACACCTTACGAAAACCTTTACCTGATGCCCTCCAGCCCGGCCCTGACCCATATGGAAAAGGAGCTGGAGTCGCGCTACAAAATTTACAAGCTGCGCGACGCCCTGGATAAGCTGGCCGACGAGTACGATCGCATTTATATCGACACGCCACCCAACTTCAACTTTTACAGTAAGTCAGCCCTCATTGCCGCGCACAGTCTGTTGATTCCCTTCGACTGCGACAGCTTTGCGCGCCAGTCGCTGTACAGCCTGATGGACAATATCAGCGAACTGCAGGAAGACCATAACCCGGACCTGAGCCTGGAAGGGGTAGTGATCAACCAGTTCAATCCCCAGGCCAACCTGCCCGCCGAGTTGGTGGCGGAGCTTGAAGACGAGGGGTTTCCTGTGTTCTCCACCTACCTGAATACCTCAGTTAAAATGAAAGAGTCTCACCGCGAGCATCGCCCACTGATTGATATGGCACCCAGCCATAAGTTGACCGGTCAGTATCTGGAGCTGCACGCTGAACTGGAGGCTACTGCCGCTCAAGTCGCTGCATGAGTGACACGGCTCTGCTCGGGGGCGGCGGACTCGCCGCTGTCGCACTCTACCTCTGTTCGCTGCTACTGATCGGCTGGTTCGCTAACCGCCAACGCACTGATGACAGCGCTCGCGACTACTATCTGGCGGGCGGCTCGCTGGGCGTGTTCAGCCTGTTTTTTACCCTTTACGCGACACAGTACAGCGGCAACACCCTGCTGGCGCTGCCGGGCAAAAGCTATCGCAACGGATTTGAGGGGCTGGCCATTATGTTTGCTGTGATGGCTATCGTTGCGGTGTATGCCTTGTTTGCGCCGCGCCTGAATGCGCTGGCGCGGGAACATCGTTTCATTACCGTGGCCGATTTTTTGAAATGGCGGTACGACAGCGCGGTGCTCGTGCGATTGTTCAACCTGGTCTTTTTGATCACCTTGTTGAGCTATGCCCTGGGTAACTTCAAAGCCATTGGCTTACTTTTGGAGACCGCCACCGGTGGTATGGTCAGCTTTCCCGTGGCCATCATCGGCATGGCGCTGATCATGGGTGTCTACGAAAGCCTGGGTGGCATGCGCGGAGTCGTGTGGACCGACGTGCTACAGGGGATATTGTTGCTGGGCGGCTGTTTGCTGATCTTTGCAGCCGTGTCTGCCTATAGTCCGGAGAACAGCGTCACGCGCTTTTCTGGCCTGAGCCGGGAACTGGGCCTCTATTTCACCGAAGACATCCGCTGGCTGGATTTCGTCGCCCTGATTATTGTTGTGGCCTTTGGTGCGGCGGTCTATCCCCAGGCCATTCAGCGCGTCTATGCGGCGCGCAGCCCTGATACCTTGCGCAAGTCATACCGATTTATGGTGCTGATGCCACTGATTACGACGTTTCCCATGATCCTGGTGGGCATGAGTGTCGCCGAGTGGCAGCCCGGCCTGGCGGAAGGCGAGAGTGAGCAGGTAGTGATTCTGGCGATTTCCCGAGTGGCGGAGCAAACACCGGTGTTGTCGGGCTTGCTGATCTTGTGCCTGGCGGCGGCACTGGCTGCGATTATGTCGACCATCGATTCGGCCCTGTTGAGCCTGGGTTCAATCGTGACCAGCGACTGGCTGGGTCAGCGCGATTCGCGGCGCGCGGGTCGCATTACCACCTGGCTGTTGATGCTGTTGCTGGCCCTGCTGGCTATTGTGCTGCCCCAGACGATCTGGGCGCTGATGGTGTTCAAGTTTGAGCTGCTGGTGCAGCTTGCACCTGGGATTATCCTGGGAGTGCGCTGGAAGCTGCTGCAGGCGCCGGCGGTGGTCGCTGGCATGCTGGTGGGTGTGGCACTGGTGTTTATGAATCAATTGTTGCCTGATCAGCCGCTTGGCCAGCTCAGCGGGCTGGCGGGTTTGATACTCAATCTGTTTGTCGCCCTGTTGTGGCCGCGAAGGCTGCCCGCCAATGACTAGAGGTCTTCTGTTCATACTGGGTTTTCTGCCCGGGCTAGCCTTGGCCTGTCAGCCACAGCAACTGTTTGATCTGATGCAGCAACGTCTTGGTTACATGCCTGTGGTCGCGGCCAATAAGCAGGAGGCCGGCCGACCCATTGAAGACCTCGCCCGGGAGGATCTGGTGTTGCAACGCTCGCTTGAGAAAGCGATTGCCCTGGGATTGGCCAGTGCCGATGCCGAACAATTTATTCGGGGTCAGATCACGGCGGCTAAACAGGTGCAGCAACGCCATGCGATTCCGGGTACCTTAAGCCTGGCGCAGATCAGGGAGCAGCTGCTGGCACTTGGCGATCAGCAATTGCAGCAGCTGCACTGCCTTAGGCAGACGGGTTGGTCGGCTGCGGCGGCGGATTGGCCAGTGTTTCGGCAATCTTTCCCCGATGAACTGCTGGACGCGAAGCAGCTGCGCCAGCTGTTTTTGGCCCTGCCTGCCTCTCCGCTATAACCATATAAAAAGTGGTTATTTGTCTGCTGTGTGCAGATGGCATAAGCTTGCTCGCCCTTTTCGAGCAACGGCGCAAGCACAGTGGATTTGGACTTTGACGCAATCAACGCACAACTTCGGGACGCGAGCCCTGAAGAGGTGGTGCGGTGGGCGCTGTCTTTGGACAAGCGGGTCATTTCCACCACCAGCTTCGGCAAGAATGCCGCCGTGATGCTGCATTTGGTCAGCGAAGTGGACAGCAGTGTGCCCACTATCTGGGTCGATACCGGCTATAACTTGCGCGACACCTACATTGTGGCTGAGCGGCTGATTAAGCGTCTCAACCTGAATATGCACGTTTACTCGCCGGAAATGACCTCAGAGCGGCGCAATGCCATCATGGGCGGTGTGCCGACTATTCAGGATGAGGAACTGCATCAGGAGTTCACCCGCCAGGTGAAACTGGATCCTTTCTCCCGCGCGCTGGCAGACCTCAAGCCCGAGGTGTGGCTGACGGGTATTCGCAAAGAGGAAACCGAGCACCGCCAGGGGCTCGATATCGTGTCCATGGATGCTCGCGGCATCATCAAGGTGGCGCCGATTTTCTACTGGTCAGAAGATGATGTTGAGGCCTATATGCAGGCCCACGAATTGCCGACCTGCAAGCATTACTTTGATCCCACCAAGGTGCATGACGGCCGCGAGTGCGGTTTGCATACGGCTGCGTAAAATCATCACTGTGTAGCACCTGTCCGCTCTACCCGACGAAACGGGAGTTGGATTCGCTCCGTTTGCGGCGGCTGCGGAACTCGACCGTTTTTCGCTGCGCGAAAAGCCGGGACTCAAACAGTCCTCGCCGTAACCCGCAAACGGCTTGAATCCAAAGCAACTCCTTTATTGTTTCTTACGGGTCAGCGCACTGGTGCCGCCAGTGTGGGTTTAACTGGGGTCAGAGTCCGTCGGCGTGATGGCACTGGCGTGAGTGTTCGCAGATTTCTTTCGAAGGGGACTCTGACCCCTTCAATAAGACATAAAAAAGCCGACCGAGCTGACGCCGGGTCGGCAGGAGGCTTAGGCCCATGAAACTGTTCAGGGAGCGAAGAACGCGACTCCCACGGCCATACAGGCTGCGAAACCCATAAAGGCCAAAATAAAATTACGCAGACTCTTCATCGTCTGGATGTCTGCTTCGGTGTCTTCCGCCAGAATATGCTGTGTCATCGTCTTCTCCCTACCTGTTTATCTAGTTATCAAGCTATGAGTACAGGCTAAAACAAGCGTCCATTTCCTGTTTTGATCCAGGTCAAGCCGGCGCTGTTTTGACTGATCCGGTGGGTCTATACTGTAGGAATGCGGTACCTAGGTGGCCTGCTGGCAGCCTGTATTTGGCTGCTACTCGTAGGATGTAGCTCCGGTGGAGAGTTGCGGCCGCTTATTGCCGAGATTCAGCCTCTTTACCCCTCCAACGATGAGACCTCTGCAGCTGAATCCTCAACAACCCCGGTGGCTGTCACACCCGATCTGTTGCACATGACCGACGAGATGAAGCAGTTCGTCGATACCTACGTCACCAGTGCCCGCACCCCAAAACAGCGTTTGCGCATGCTGCACAGCAGCTTGCGCAGCAGTGCCCTGCTAGATATCGAATACGACCCTGCTGCGGACGGCACCGCCGCAGAAGCCTTTGAGCGCGGCGCCGCCAATTGCCTGAGCTACGCTCACTTGTTCGTGGCCATGGCTCGCTACGCTGGGCTGGACGCCAATTACCACATGCTCAGCCTGCGCCCTGAGTTTAGTCGACATGGCAATCAGGTCGCCCTGCGCCAACATGTGAACGTGTTGGTCAAACTGCCGCGTAAACAGGAGTACATGATTGATATCGACCCGGTGAGCCGGGCAGACGTGGCCGGTCGGCAGGTGATTTCAGACCGGGTAGCCAGCGGCTTGCACCACAACAACCTGGCCATGGCGCGGCTGTTTGCCGGCCAGCTTGAAGATGCCTACAGCCATGCAGTGCAGGCACTCTCGTTGAGTCCGCAGACGGATTTTTTGTGGGTGAACCTGGGGGCGATTTATTCCCGGGCGGAGCATCACCAGGCCAGCGAGCAGGCGTATCATGCGGCACTGGCGATAAACCCTGGCTATGCTTCGGCAATGAATAACCTGATGGTGTTACACGAGCGGCAGGGTAATACCGAACAGGCGGACTATTGGGAGTCGCAAATCATCGGACACCGAAACCGCAATCCCTATTACCATGCGTACCTGGGCGAGCTTGCCGCAGAAGAGGGAGATTTTGAGGCAGCGCGTGAGCATTTCCTGGCGGCCCTAAAACGCAAACAGGACGATGCTGAGTTGTATTACCGCCTGGGTCGCGCCTATCTTGATCTGGAGCGCCCCGCGCAAGCCATCAAGTACCTGGAACTGGCAGTACAAGCAGCCGAACTGGTCGCTCAACGAGAGGAATACCAGGCTTTGCTGGATCAGTTGACGGGGACTCAACTGGCCCTACTGCATTGAAACAGACTCCCATGCCCCATCGGTCATCAGATAAACCTTCAGCCGATTGCCTGCGGCTGAAAAGAACTCTTCGTCCAAGACGACTGCAGCTCGCTGACGGTCGTGGGAAAAGGTGGTGGTTGTCGCCCTGATGCTGCCGTTGAGAGCAATCCCAATTTTTGAGTCCGTAGGCTCGCTGAAGCGGAGCTTAAGGTGTGCCGGCAATTTGCGATTGCGATTTTGATTGTAGTTCTCCAGCGCCACCAGTTTGTCTACTTTCACGCTGATTCCTGCTAGCCCCGTTGTTTCGATAGATTCGCCAAGCCAGCGTCGATCGGTGCTGATGTCAAAAAGGCCCTGCTCTTTGAGGGGAGGGCCGAACAGCTGCCGTCTGAGCGTTGTCACTTCATGTGCTGCAAGGCTTGCCGGGGTCATCGCATGACGGACGAAGCCCTGGGCGGGTGGAATTTCCTTGGCCTGGAATAGCGTCGACGCCCGAGTCTCGAGAGCTGACTGATTCCGCAGGTCGATTCCGTCCATGGGCCACCAGCTCTGCCAGTCCATCACCGAAGCGATGGTTGCAGCAATATCGGTCGTTTGCACTGCGGCAGTAATCAGCGAGGATGACTGCTGGCCTGGGTACTTAATGAACAGTGGCACTGAGGCAATGTCGGCTAGATTCCTAGCTTCAACCCAGCGGCGCCCCGTGCCGGCTTGAAAACTCAGACCATGGTCGGAAGTAACTATGATCAGCGCATCGTCCCACAGGCCGCGTGCCTTTATGGCATCCATCCACTGGCCAAGCCAATGATCGGTGTAGGCGGTTTGTAAGAGATGGCGCTGGTAGCCCAGAGCAATCGAGCGCAGATCATGGCGCCAGATAAAGCGCGCTTGTCCCGGTGCCGCCCCTTCCAGTTTGTACTCAGCGGGTGCCGTGGCGTAGGCGCGACCGGACGGCATGTACTTCCAGGGTACGTGAGGTAGATAGATGTGGGCGAAATTGAAGCTGTTCGCTGAGGCAGTGGCTACCTGCTCGAGGAATTTGAAACGCGGATCTCCTGCGGCATATTGCTTATGGCCTGTAGCTAGGCCGAGAAAACCTGACCAGCTCTCGTCAATGGGTGGAAGCTTTTGGCGCAGGCTAACTGGCAGGCTGCGATGTGCCAAAATCAAACTCGCATCCAGGCTTAGCGATATAAGATTGGGTTGGCCCAGGGCATTGCGGGTGTCACCGCAGACCTCCGCAGGGCACAAGCGCGTAATAGGCTCCTGTACATTGATTTGCAGATGAGGTGCTAGAGCCACAAACAAGTTGTTGGGGTGCGCGCTTAAACTTGCGGGAAGCGTTTCACCGCTGGGGTTTACGCCTGTGAGCAGTGCTGGTAGTGCTACTTCGGTAGAGTCTGCCACCGTATGTGCGTTGTAGTACCAGTTAGAGGTGGCGGCCAGTTTGGCAAAGTTAGGAAAGCGGACAGAGTCAACTTCTCCTGCTGTTTGCACCAGGCTGTAGCGCGGTAATTCATCAAGCACCAGGAAAAATATGGGCAACGGGTTGCCTGGCACATGGGCGTCTGTGCTGGCCACATTGCTGTAGCGCGCGTTGAGGTGCGGATGATCGGACACCTGGTAAACAAACCATAGCGGCAGAACTATGGCAGCCGGTGATAAGGCCGCCAATAGGCTGGGAATAAATCGGGTGTGGTGGAAAAGAATCGTAAATGCCGCGATCGCCAGTGGCCACAGCCAGAAAAATTGCGCCTGCAGGTGTAAGCTATTGAGCAACTGTCCACTCAGAAGCGTCGCAAAGAGCAGCAGCATGGGTGTCGACATCCATGGGGCGAGCCGTAAAAGCAGCGCTATGCAAACCCATGGCACGGAAACGAGCACTATGGCGAGGCTGACGACCTGGCTGAACGTAGCGCCACTCGCAATAAAGTACTGTGGATACTGAAGCAACAGGTCGAAGACCGGTTGGGCAATAAAGAGGGCGGTCAGTGCTGCCAGATGGGATGGATTAAGCACCCTTATTACGGCTCCTGTGGCTCGTCCTCAGAGTCTTCCTGTTCATTTTTGGTGCGATGGAAGAAACCGGTGATGCGATGCCAGTACATGCGAGCTGTGACGCCGATCGCAGCAACTCCGGCTAGCAGGCCCTGCAGCAACATGCTGCCCAGGTTGGGATCCATATAGGCCTGCACCGGCGAACTGAGCAGCAACAAGAGCGGCAAGGTAAGCAAGTAATGAAAAGGCATTGTTCAGCTCGGTATCACTTTGATATAGGCACGCTTTTTCATCTTGCCTGATAAGCTGGATAGAAAGTCTGTCAGATACATCTGCCAGCCGTACTTGCGCCGCAGCGCGGCCAGGGCCTGGCTGATGTCGTCAGGTGCTTCGAGCAAGACGGCTTCTGCTTCAATCCAGTCGTTTGTGACTTTGCCGGTCACTGTACAGGCAGCTATGCGGGCGCGAGGAGAGTTGCGCAGGCGTTTCACCTTGCCCGCCTCGCCAGCGGAAAACACGTAGTAGTGGCCACCTTCTTCGGCGAACCAGACGGGGGTGGCAACTTCGGCGCCGGACTTTCGGAACGTCGCTAGGCTCAGGTAGTTGGCTCGGGCCAGTGCGTCGAGACCCATGTCACTTTCTCCGAACAAAAAAGCGCATTGTACATGCTTTGTGCTTCTAACAGCTGTGCATTTCTGGAAGAATGCTAGGCCCTATCACCGATCCCCAGCGAGGTTTTAAACATGGCATTTGGACCCAATAGCACAACGGATGAAGTGATCGCGGGGGTAGATCTCAGCGGCAAAACGGCGGTGATCACCGGCGGCTCTGCCGGCCTCGGCATCGAGACCGGCCGCACCCTGGCGGGTGCCGGAGCGAAGGTGGTACTGGTGGCTCGTGATGAGGCCAAGGTGTCTGCGGTTGTAGATCAGCTCAGCGCCGACCTGCCGGAGGCTGAGATCAGTTATGAACTCATGGACCTCGCCGACCTGGCCAGTGTGCGAGCGGCGTCTGCCCGCTTGCTGGATAAGCTGCCACGCATTGATCTGCTGATCAACAATGCCGGTGTCATGGCCTGTCCTAAGGCTGAAACCAAAGACGGCTTCGAATTGCAGTTTGGCACTAACCATTTGGGCCATTTCGTATTTACCTGCATGCTCATCCCTTCGCTGCTGGCCGCTGCACCGGCGCGCATTGTTAATCTGAGCTCAGCTGGCCATCGCTTCAGCGATATCCTGTTTGATGATCCCAATTACGAGCAGCGCGAGTATGACAAGTGGGAAGCCTATGGCCAGTCCAAGACCGCCAACGCCCTGTTTTCTTTGGGTTTGAACGAACGGCTGGCTGATCGTGGTGTCACTGCCAATGCCGTGCACCCTGGCATGATTGTCACAGAGCTGGGTCGGCATTTGCAGCAGGAAGACATCGAGGCCCTGAGCGCGCGAGCCAGCGACATGGAAACGGGCTTCAAGAGTATCCCTGCGGGTGCGGCAACCAGCGTTTGGGCTGCCACCAGTGGTGAGCTGGAGGGCCGTGGTGGTTTGTACCTTGAAGACTGCCACGTCGCGGAGGAAAAAGCCGAGGAGGGTGCCGCTACCGGTTACTTTGCCTATGCGCTAGATAGTGCTGGCGCGCAAAAGCTTTGGACCTTGTCAGAGCAGTTAGTCGGTGAGCACTATGAATTTGCGAGCTAAGTCTGCAGCCAGATGGGTTGTCACACTAATGGCGCTGTTGGGCTTGCTGTCAGCGCAGGTTCAGGCTGATACGGCTGAGGCCATTAATGCGCGCACCAAAGAGGCGCTGCAAGGTTTCGAGATCGAGAGCCCTGCGGGTGCCGAGCTGTTGGAGAAAGCCGTAGGCATGCTGGTGTTTCCCGATATCGTCAAGATGGGCTTTGGTGTCGGCGGTGAATACGGTGAAGGCGTGTTGCTGGTTGATGGTAAGCCCGAGGCGTATTACTCCACCGCGGCGGGTTCGATTGGCTGGCAGCTGGGCATGCAGTTCAAGGCCACCATCATTGCGTTTATGACCGAGGCCGCCCTGGATGACTTTCGCAATCGTGAGGGCTGGCAGATCGGCGTTGATGGCAGCGTTGCGCTGATCAAAGTGGGTGCCGGCGGCAAGCTGGATACCGAAACGGCCAAACAGCCGGTGCTGGGTTTTGTCTTCTCAAATCGGGGTTTGATGTATAACCTCACGCTTGAAGGTTCCAAGATCACCAAACTGGTTCGATAGTATGTCCGTTCATGATGTGGCCATCCTGCTAAGGGGTGGCGTTCCAACTTCTGAAGAAGTGACCGTCCGCGGCTGGCTGCGCAGCAAACGCGATTCCAAGGCCGGCATTTCATTTTTGGCTGTGCACGATGGCAGCTGTTTTGATCCTATTCAGGCGGTAGTACCGCAGGATCTGGCCAACTATGACAGCGAGGTGCTGCACCTGACGACCGGTTGTGCGGTTGAGGTGACCGGCGAACTGGTGGAATCCCAGGGCAAGGGCCAAAGCGTTGAGATCCAGGCCACGGCATTGACCGTGATAGGCACGGTGGAAGACGCCGAAACCTACCCCATCGCCAAGAAGCGCCACAGCTTTGAGTACCTGCGTACAGTTGCCCACCTGCGCCCCCGTACCAACAGCTTCGGTGCCATCACCCGGGTGCGCACGACCTTGGCCAATGCCATCCATAATTATTTTCACGACAGTGGTTTTCATTGGATCAATACCCCGATCATTACCGCCAGCGATTGTGAAGGTGCCGGGGAGTTGTTCAGGGTCAGCACGCTTGACCTGGCCAACCTGCCGCAGGGTGATGGCGGCGTGGATTTCTCCCAGGATTTTTTCGGTGCTGAATCTTTTCTCACGGTATCCGGCCAGCTCAATGTCGAGGCCTACTGCCTGGCCATGAGTAAGGTATATACCTTTGGCCCCACCTTTCGTGCAGAGAATTCCAACACCAGTCGCCATCTGGCGGAGTTCTGGATGGTGGAACCCGAAATTGCCTTTGCCGACCTGCAGGATGACGCTGACCTGGCCGAGAATCTGCTTAAGCATGTGTTCCAGCGAGTGCTTGATGAACGTGAAGACGACATGGCTTTCTTTCAGCAGCGCATCGACGACACGGTAATCGATCGCCTGCGCACGGTGATCGACAACAGTTTTGAGCGCATGGACTACACCGACGCCATCGGTATTCTTCAAAACTCTGGTCAGAAGTTTGAGTTTCCGGTGGAGTGGGGCGCTGACCTGCAGTCCGAACATGAGCGCTATCTCGCGGAAACGCATGTTGGCCGCCCGGTAGTGTTGATGAACTATCCGAAGGACATCAAAGCCTTCTATATGCGCCTGAACGAAGATGAGAAAACGGTTGCTGCCATGGATGTGCTGGCGCCGGGTATTGGTGAAATCATTGGTGGTAGCCAGCGCGAGGAGCGTCTTGATGTGCTCGACGCGCGCATGGCAGAACACAATCTGACTGGCGAGTTGGAGTGGTACCGCGACTTGCGTCGTTATGGCACCGTGCCCCACGCTGGTTTTGGCCTCGGCTTTGAGCGTCTGCTCAACTACGTCACTGGCATGGACAATATTCGCGACGCGATACCGTTCCCACGGACTCCAGGTCACGCGGATTTCTAGAGCTTTCCTGCCCGGCGACACGAAACTGCCTGCCTCCACCGGTCGCAGCTGCCGCATTCAGCGCCGGCTGCTGCGGAACTCGACCGTTTTTCGCTTTGCGAAAAGCCGGGACTCAGACAGTCCTCGCATAAAACCCCGGCGCTTGCTGCGTCAGCTCGGCGCGCCCTGATTGGTGGTGGCACGCAGTTTCGTGCCGCCATGCTAGCTATCGCTGGAGCACTCGCGCAGAACATAAAGGCACCGCTTTGAAATTCGAGGGGCTCGGGGGTTGTCCGCGAGGACTGATCGAGTCCGCAAAATTGCGAAGCAATTTTTGTCGAGTTCCGCAGCGGCCTGAGCCCCGAGAATTTCAGTGCCAGTTCGTGCGAGTTCTTCAGCGGTAGGTTCTTGGAGGCATCTAGCTAAGGAGTGGCAGATCGCTTCTGATCATTCGGTGAAATCCCAAGAAAACTGGCTGATTTGTGAACAATTACCAAAAACTGCTCAAAAAACCGCCAAATACACGTCCATACTGAAAACATGGACGTAAACACTGACATGAACCGAGCTATCGAAATGAGCATCGTCGACCTGTTCACCAAAATGATATTTGGTCAGGTGGCAGAACTCAGTGAGCGCGAACTGTCCATTATCCAGGCGCTGCGCCTGGCAGACGACAACATCTCCATGGACAGCTACCAGGAGATGGGCGTCTACCTCAGGGCGTTAGGGGTGCAGGAAATGATCGGCCTGGTCAGCCGCGTCAAGCAGCACCTTGATCGGGGGGAGATGATGCCTCTGGTTCCTTCATCGGCTCAAAGCGAATTTCACGCTTAGCCACATCCGCAGTCACCAGTTTTACCCGCACCGCTGATTCCAGCACAAACGTCCGCGTTGGACTTTTAAGACTTGCCGTCCAGCGATCAAAGCTGAACTTCTCAGGGTCCTTGCGCAAATCCACCTGGCCCTCAATCCCATTCTCATCCAAGCGCACCGTAAACCCGCTGCTGCTCATATGCGTAATCTGCGCGTGGTATTCCGTGCCGACCTTGTCTTTCAGGAAGTCACACAGCAGCCATTTCTCAGCTGCCTGGCTGGCATCGCGTGCGCGCTGAATTTTACCGGACACCTCATCAAGCTGTGGTTGCTTCACCGCGTCAACTGGTTGGTCGTGCAGCGCCCGCTTAATTTGCTGGTGGGTGAGGTAATCGGTGAACTTGCGCAGCGGTGACGTGCAGTGCCCATAGGCGGGCAGGGCCATGCCCATATGGGGTTGCGCCTTGCAGCTGATTTCTGCCCGTGACAGCAAACGGTTCACCATGGCGCGAAGGGGCAACTCGTGCTCGTTCTTTTCCAGCGCTTTGATGAGGTCGCGATAGTTCTCCAGTTGAGTCAGGTCCTTGCCCTTAAAGTCGGGCAGGTACTTTTCCAGGAATTTATTGGTCTCGTCGCTGCGATCACCGCGAAAACCGGCGTGGCCGATGAATGGCCCGCTGCAGTTTTTGTCCGCCAAAAAACGCGCGCAGCAACGGTTGGCGGCGATCATGCATTCTTCCACCAGCTTCTGCGACAGCAGCTTCTCGAAAGGCTCGATGTGATCGATGGTCTTCTGTTCTGTCATGATCCAGCGGAACTCGGTGCGGTCTTCCATCACCAGCTCGTTGCTTTCACGCCAGCCGCGCAGGGCGCGAAACACCTGGTACAGCGCTTCCAGTGGCGTGGCGTGCGACATCAGCTCGTCGTAGTTGCCCGCCAGGTAGCGGTCTACTGCCGAGTAGCTGAGTTTGGCCCGCGAGCGAACCAGCGCCTCAATAAATTCGAAATCACCAATCTCACCGGAATCGCTAACTTCAATCTTGCACACCAGAGATGAACGCACCTGGTCTTCCGCCAGCGCGCAGGTCTCCTGGGACAAGACTTCGGGCATCATGGGGATGGCATCGCCATGAAAATACACCGAGGTGCCGCGCTCAGCGATTTCCTGCTCGAGCACCGACCCTTCCTCGATGTAGGCGGTGGGATCAGCAATGGCCACATACAGGTGCCAGCCGTCGCTGGAAATGTCGGCGTAAAGGGCGTCGTCAATGTCCTGGGTGCGAGCAGAGTCGATGCTGACAAATTCCAGGTCTGTCAGATCCCTGCGGCGCTCTTCCTGCTGGGGGTTAACCTTCTGGATGCGCTCGGCCACTTCGTCCTGTGCCTGCTTGCTCCAGCGCATGGGCAGTTGGAAGCGGGCTTCAGCATAGAGGTTGGCAATGCCTGCGGTATCGCCATTGCCCAGCACTTCAAGCACCTTTGCCTGGGGGCGCCCATCCTTGATGGGGTGGCGCAAGACGGCGCTGCGCACGTAGTCGCCTTCCTTTACCCCGTTACGGGCGTGAGGTGGAATAAACAGCCAGCGGCTGAGGCGCGGAAGGTCCGGTTCTACGAACAGGGCCTTGCCCTTGCGAACACAGCGACCAGTAAATTCGCTGATGGTACTGTCGATGAGCCGCTCAATTTCCGCAATGGGCTTGTCACCCTTGTCCGGGCGAATACAAACCTTGACCCGGTCATCGGGAAAGGCCTTGAGCATTTCATCCGGGGGAATAAAGATCTCCCGGCTGTCTGGCAGGACAGCGAATCCGTAACGCGATTGGGTGCCTTTAACTACTGCATCCGCGCGCTCTTTTTCCGCCTCCATCTGGGCTTTCAGCCCTTTTAGCTGGGATAGGGAATCCTGATTGAGCATGGGTTAACCGAATAATCATAAGTATGGTCATGCTATCGCAAAAGCAGAGCAGGTGTCAGGTTTGTCACAGCTTTGAAAAAATTCATTCATTGACAGTAGCCGAGTTCCGGTTTGATAATGAAGCCAGATCGAGTTGTATCGGGATCCTCTGGGAAACGTTTATTGACCATGTTCCAGTCGCCGGCATCTACGTATCCGGTGCACACCAAAGCCCACGATCGATGGGCGTTTCGCGGGCAAAGGCAGCTCAGGCCCCACTCGCGGCAAAAAAACTCTTACGCAACATCCCCCTTCACTATTTTTTTGACCCACTTGACCATTGCGAGAGGAATACTCTATGGCAACAGGCGCCGCCCTGCGCGTAGAAGACACACCTAAACTCATTACAGCCAAAAAAATATACGTTCTGGATACGAACGTCCTGCTGCATGACCCTACGTCGGTCATGGCATTCAACGAACATCGCATCGTCATTCCCATGACGGTCCTTGAAGAACTTGATCACATCAAAGATCGCCGCGACAAAACCGTCAGCCGAGAGGCACGTATCGCCATCAATATGATCGACAAGGCCGTCGACTCTGCCGGTCCCCAGGAAATTCAGGATGGTGTAGACATACCCGGTTCTACCCTGGATGGCCCGCTGGGCACACTGTCGATTTACCCGGATCAGTTGCTGCAGGACAACAGCGACATTCCTTATCTCAACGATACCCAGGATCAAGCCAACGACAATCGCATCATTAATGTTGCGCTGCGACTGCAGGCGGAGAATCCCAATGCCTTTGTCTGCCTGGTCACCAAAGACATCAACATGAGGCTTAAGGCCAAGGGGTCGGGTCTTGCCAATGTCGAGGACTATCGACGCGACCGCGTGCTGGATGATATCGACCTGCTCGCCAAGGGCTATGAGCACATCGCCGGTGACTTCTGGGCCAATGTGGAAGATGTGGACACCCTGCGTGAAGGCAATCGTACGCTGCATCGTGTGGCGCGCTCCGTCTTGCCGCAGGCTTATCCCAATATGTTCCTGTTCGACGACAACGACTTTTTCGCCTATGTACAGCGCATGGACGACCAATATCTGTACCTGCGCTGCGACAGCCGCGATAACCTGATGAATCGTCGTTTCTGGGGTCTGGCGCCGCGCAATATGGAGCAGGCCATGGCCATGGAACTGATCAACGATGACAGCGTCGATATGACCGTCCTGACTGGTCCGGCCGGTTCCGGGAAGACGCTGATTGCTCTTGCCTATGGTCTGCATGCGATTCTGGAGCAGAAAAAGTACAACAAGCTGATTGTGGCGCGCTCCACCCCGCCCATTGCAGAAGACATCGGCTTCCTGCCTGGCACTGAAGAAGAGAAGATGGCGCCCTGGTTGGCGGCCTTCGATGATAACCTTGAAATTTTGCACGGCTCGGACGAGTGCAGCCATGGCAGCATTGACTATGTAAAAGAGCGCGCCAATATCCAGTTCAAGTCGCTCAACTTCATGCGCGGCCGCTCTTTCAACAATGCTTACATCATCATCGATGAGAGCCAGGGTCTGACACAGTTCCAGCTCAAGTCGGTGATCACGCGGGTTGGCGCCGACTCCAAGATCGTCGTGCTCGGCAACCTCGCTCAGATCGACAACAAGTACATCAGCCCCCTGACCTCGGGGTTGACCTACCTGGTCGAGAAATCCAAGCGATATCCCCATGCGGGCATCATGCACATCAACGGGATCGAACGCAGCCGGCTGGCGGCTTTTGCCGAGGAAAACCTGTAGTACCGATGTCAGCCCAGGGGTGTTCCAAACCGGAACACCCTTGGCCTTGTCCGGCAGCTTGCTTTGAGGAAATAGTCCGTTAGAATCGCCTATACTTTAATTTGGAGTATAGGGGTTAATATGCCACGCTGGTTAAAAATAAGTGCCGGGTCATTGCTGGGTCTCGGCCTGTTAGGCTACTTGGGTTTTCTCGCCATTGGTGGTGCGGCCGGGCTGCTGCGTCTGTCTTTGCCGGATTTCCCGGATTTTCCAGAACCATCCACGCAGCTGGTCAGTGGTCAGTCCGGCGAGATTTACTACCCTTCGGCAACGCCCTTTGACCTGGACCTGATGCTGGGTGATATGTCCCTGGCCCTGCCTACAACGGGTCTGGGCACCCTGTTTTTACCGGAGAATGCCAGCCCTGATCAGCCGGTTCCGGCCATGATCGTGGTCCATGGCAGTGGCGGTATCAGCCCCGGCCGTGAGATGGAGTACGGCGAGCTTCTGGCAGACAACGGTATCGCTGCGTTTGTCATCGACTACTACCTGCCGCGCGGGGCAACCAGTGACGTGAACTACATGCTGCGGGTCATTTCCATCACCGAGTTTGACGCCATCACTGACTCGCATCGGGCCATGCAGCTGCTGCAAACCCACCCCGATATTGATCCTGCTCGCATCGGCATTATGGGCTTTTCCTATGGCGGCATGGCGGCGCGCTTTTCCATGGACCAGCGCATAGCGGATGCGCTGTTGGATGATGGACCGGGTTTTGCAACGCATGTGGACTACTACGGACCCTGCTTCCAGGATCTGCAAAGCCCAGCCCTGACCGGGGCACCATTGCTGACGCTTCGCGGCACTGAGGACAGATCCAATGAGCTGCCGGCCTGCCTCGAACGCGAGCAGGAGCTGCGTGACCTGGGGGTTGAGGTCGAAGCTCATGTCTTTGAGGGTGCAGGGCATGCCTGGGAGGCAGATGTAGAACGCCACATGTCTGAAAGCTCTCCTTATGTCGCCGGCTGCACCATGCGCTATGACGGAAGGGGTCGTTCCATGAGCGGGGACGAATACATCGTCGATGTACCGATTGACACATCACGAGAGGAGCGTATCGCGGTGCGCCTCGCTTCCGGAGATGTGCTGGCTGACTGCGTTAAAAGCGGCTATCTCGCGGGTCGAGATGACGC
The DNA here is from genome assembly GCA_963921335.3 of Halieaceae bacterium. Lineage (GTDB taxonomy): Bacteria > Pseudomonadota > Gammaproteobacteria > Pseudomonadales > Halieaceae > CAWUFC02. Next base: position 798,399 of record CAWUFC020000001.1, read on the forward strand.
CACCCGAGAGCGCTCTGACGCGCTTTTGCTGGAGTTCCTCGGGCGAACGCTCTGAACCTCGCAGTCAGCCTGGCCTTCGATTCAGCAGGGGCACGGTCAGCATCAAGCTGATCGCTCCTGCGATGGTGACAGCGAGACCCAGGCTGGTGACGTCTGCCAGGGCGCCTAATAGCGGCAGACTCAGGGACGAGCCGCCGCGGAAAATCAGTCCCCAGATACTCAGTACGCGGCCCCGCATATGGTCTTCCACGCTGTGCTGAATCTGGGTTTGGGTGGCGATCCCGGTGGTGGTGATGGCCATGCTGGCGAAGAAGAGCACAGTCAACGCCAGGTAGTAGTTGGATACCTGGCCAAAGCCGATCTGGGTCAGGCCGCAGGCGGCCAGGCTGAATAATGTAATCGGCCACAGTCGCTCCATATTCTGCAGTCGGGTCATCAACACTCCGCCCAGTAAGCTGCCTATCCCCATCGCCTGGGTCATGACAGCCAGTCCGACCACCCCTTCGTTAAACACCGCATCGGCAAAGCCCGGCAGCAGGTCGGCCAGAGGCTTAGCCAGCACCGCTACCAGTATCATGATGAAAATCAGTTTGCCGAGAATGTTGTGGTTAAAGGTGTAGGAGAAGCCGGCGCCGATATCTTTCAGAATGTGCTGTTTGTTCTGGCCGCCGGTGGGTGTTTCACCCGGCGGCATGGTCGCAACGGCGATGGCCATCGCGGCATAGGTGAACGCGTTGAACAGGAAGGCCAGGCTGAGATCGGCCAGCGCAATGATGGCGCCGGCAATCATGGGCCCGACAAAGCGCGAGACATTAAAAGCCATCGAGCCCATGGCCACCGCGGCAGGCAGGTTATCTTTACTCACCAGTGCAGGCACCAGCGCCAGTCGGGCGGGTTGCGCCACGGCGGCGCTGCAACCAATACCAAATACCAGTAAAAAGATCAGGTAGATGTTGGCATTGCCCGACAGCACCAGCAGGTAAAGGGCGAAAGCCAGCACGCCGGATACCGCCTGCATGCGTGCAACCAGTTTCCGCCGTTCCAGCCGGTCAGCCCAGACTCCGGCGAAAGGGCCAATGATGATGGCGGGGAACAGATCCGCAAACGCGATGGCGCCCAGCCAGAATCCGGAGTGGGTCAGCTCCCAGGTTAACCAGCCCAGTGCGACTCGCTGCACCCACAGGCCCAGCAGAGACAGGGTATTGCCAAGCATGTAGCGCCGAAACAGAGGTTCGGCCAGGGCACCCATCAGGCTTTACGTTGCGCCAGTATCTGGCCAAGTCGGGTAGGTGTGCCCGCCTGATAGTCCTCCAGCCACGACACCTGACCCTCGGGGAACAACAGGATCACGGTAGAGCCTAGTTTGAATCGGCCCATTTCATCGCCTTTGGACAACCTGATTCCCTTGGGAAGCTGTTTGTAGTCGATGGTGTTGGACTGGCGTGGCGGCGGGGACACTTGCCCGTCCCAAACGGTTTCAATGCCTGCAACTACCATGGCGCCGACCAGGATCATTGCCATGGGGCCTGCCTCGGTATCGAAGTAGCACACCAGGCGCTCATTGCGGGCAAATAATCGGGGCACGTTTTCGGCGGTCACCTGGTTGACTGAAAACAGCTGGCCTGGAATGTAAGTCTGGGCCGTCAGTTCACCATCAATGGGCATATGCACCCGGTGGTAGTCCCGCGGTGACAGGTAGATAGTGGCAAACCCGCCGTTGCGAAAAAGCTCGGCCCTGTCGTTGTCACCACCCAGTAGTTCCAGCGTGCTGAAGTTCTGGCCCTTGGCCTGGAAAATGCGCTCACCTTCAATGTTGCCCAGCTGGCTGACAGCGCCATCGGCCGGACAGACAATGCTGTTGGCATCGCCCTCGATGGGGCGTGCGCCCTCGAGCAGCGCTCGGGTGAAAAACGCATTAAAGTTTTCGTAGCCAGCCAGGTCGGGCTCCAGAGCCTCGGTCATATCAACCCGGAAGCGACTGGCAAACATTCGAATCAAAATATCCTTGAGCCAGCCGATGCGGGTTTCCGCCAGCCAGCCGGTTAACCGGGACAGGGCGTGTTGGGGTAGCAGGTACTGCAGTGCAATAAATAGCCGGTCCATTTATCCAACTTCGATTGGGGTGTCTTCGCGGTTACCCCATTCTCCCCAGGAGCCATGAAAGGCCCGCGCCGAGGGGTAGCCCAGTATACGCATGGCCAGCCAGGTCAGCGAAGAGCGATGGTGGCTCTGGCAGTGGGTGACAATGTCTTTGTCCTTGCTCAAGCCCAGTCCATCGAGTCGCTGTTGCAGGGCGGCAAGGTCCACCAGGCGGGCGTCATTGCTGCGATCAATCAATTCGAGCCAGTCGATGTTGATGGCACCGGGTATGCGCCCGGCCCTTGCGGAACCGCTTCTCTCGCCGCGGTGTTCCGCCGATGAGCGGGCATCCCAGATCGCAAAATCGCTGTCGCCCAACCGTGGCATGATGTCGTCTACCTCGGCGATGGCTTCGCGGTGAATGGTGACGGAGTAATCCGTTTCCTGCGCAGTGCGTGGTTCCGTTTCCATAGCTCTGCCTGACGCCCGCCATGCGTGAATGCCACCATTGAGATAACTGTAATGCTGGTGTCCCAGTACTTCGAGGGTCCACAGCAAACGGCCCGCCCAGCCGCCACCTTCATCGTCATAGGCCACCACATGCAGGTCCGGTTTCAGCCCCAGGGCCGAAAACAGCTCGTGCAAATGTGATTCGCTGGGCAGCTTTCCGGGTGCTGGCGCAATGCCGCATTGCAGTGCGCCTGGTGGCAGATGCAGGGCCCCGGGTATGTGCCCGGCCAGGTAGTTCTCCGGGCTGCTGACGTCAATGATCAGCAGTTGCGGGTCGCCCAGTCGCGGTTCCAGCTCGGCTGCTTCCAGAAGCAGTGGCAGTGCGGTATCGGCCATATTTGTCGCCTGTTTCAAGAGGGCGAGTAGTGTATCCTTCCACTGTGAGGATGGGAATCTGCCAAAAAACAAAACACGCATCACTAATGCTTGTTATCGGCATTGGGGGGCTTTGTTTTCCCGCCATGTTTGCCCAGGCTGAGGACGATCCAGTACCTAAAGACCAGCAGCAAGTCGAAGAAATGCAGCGTTCCTGGGTGGACGCCGGTCACGACTATGTTGCTGATCGCGCCCAGGCGCTGGTGGAATGGATGGATGATTTCTACGGCGCCGATATTTCCGACGTTGAAACCGCCCACTCGCGCCTGCGGGTCCGATTCGAAACCCGCTTCGATGAAGAAGAAGACACCAAGTTCAAGGTGAAAGTGCGGGCCAAGGTACAAATGCCCAAGGTCAGCAAGCGCGCGGCACTGATTTTTGAAGGGGACGATGGTGACGATGTATCCGCCCCGGGTGTGCCGGACGATGATGACACCAATGTTGGCCTGCAGCTGAATTTGCTCGGCGACAATGAAGACAGAAAGCTTCGCTTTGACTTGCTGGGTACCGTCAACTCCAGTCTGGACCTGCGCACCGGCGTGCGTATGCGCTTTAACAACAGCACCGATTCGGGGTTCACCACCCGCTGGATTCAGGACCTGGCTTACCAGACTGGTGATCGCGGCGCGTTTACGCGAACTCAGCTCGACTTCTTCCAACACGTGGATGACAACCGCCAGTTCGCGTTGATCAATCGGCTTGAATACGGCGAAGATACCGATGGTCTTGAATGGAGCGTGTCCCCTCAGTGGCGAACCCGTCTGGCCAACAACCAGGCCCTGACCTATTTTTTCAGCATGAACGGGTATACCGACCCGGTTAACATCGCCGAAAACTACGGTTTCGGTATCAATTACCGCCGCAATATCTTTCGTGACTATATCTCTGTCGACCTTGAGCCGGCCCACTGGTGGCGAGACCAGGAGGGCTGGAGCGGGCGCCGCAGTGTCTGGTCCCTGCTGGTTCGACTGGAAGTGCGCTTTGAGCAGCTCAACAAGCGTGCCCCTGAAGGGGCTCGCTAGTCCGCGGCCAGTGTCGCGGCGATGTGGCGAAAGCTGTCCATCCGCCGCTGGCTGACTTCGCCAGATTCCAAAGCCTGCTGTAGCGCGCAGCCGGGTTCCTGCTCGTGCTGGCAATCCCGGAACTTGCAATGCCCCAGCAGTGGCCGGAATTCGCGAAATCCCTGTTCCACATCGGGCCGGGCCATATGCCACAGGCCGAACTCGCGGATGCCGGGTGAATCGATAAGGGAGCCACCCCTGGGCATGTGAAACAGTTCTGCGGTCGTAGTGGTATGTGTGCCCTTGCCGCGCTGCTCCGAGAGAGCGCCAACCCTGGCGTCAGTGCCGGGCAACAGTTCATTGACCAATGAAGACTTGCCCACACCAGACTGGCCGACGAATACGCTGACTTTGCCCGTCAGTTCGAGGTGCAGGCTTTCCAGCCCCTGATCCTGTTTGCAGGAGGCGCGCAGCACCCGGTAGCCCAGCTCGGGGTAGGGCGCCAGCAGTGTATCAATCTGTTGTGCCCGTTCATCCTGCAATAGATCGCTCTTGTTAAGCAGGATCAGCGGCTCGATGCCGACGGCCTCCGCTGCCACCAGATAGCGGTCTACCAGGTTGGCGTGAGGCTCGGGCAGGGGCGCAATGACGATCACAATCTGGTCGATGTTGGCCGCCACCGTTTTCATGTCGCCGTGAGGGTCCGGGCGCAGCAATTCGGAGGCACGAGGCTGACGCGCAACAACCACGCCGGTGGGGTCTCCTGCACACCAGACCACACGATCACCGGTGACCAGTGATTCCAGGTTTGCCCGCAGGTGACAGCGGCTGCGCTCGCCATCATGCCCCTCAACTTCGATTTGCGTGCCGAAGTGTGCCGTGACCAGGCCTTCCTGCTCGGGGCCAAGTTCGCCTGCGCCCAGCAAGGCTTCCGCCTGTGCGTCCCGTTTACGGGCACGTTCGCGGCGTTCCTCCTGAATTTTTTCTACGCGCCAGGCCTGGCGTCTGTTCAGCTTGCGTTTGGCCATAGCGCATTATTAGCCCGCACAGGTCATTTTGCTACACTGTCTGGCATATCCGGCAAAGGCGGTACGCATGTTCAGCGAACAGAATCTGATTTGGGTTGACCTGGAAATGACCGGGCTCGACCCCGACAACGATGTGGTGATTGAGATTGCCTCGATCGTGACTGACAGTGAATTACGCACCCTGGCCGAAGGGCCGGTTATCGCCCTGCATCAGTCAGAGGAGCGGCTGGCTGGGATGGATGAGTGGAATACTACCCACCACACCCGCTCGGGGCTCGTGGACCGGGTGAGGGAGAGTCAGGACGACGAGGCCAGTGCCACCCGGCGTACCATCGAGTTCCTGAAGGACTATGTTCCCGCGGGGGCCTCGCCCATGTGCGGCAACAGTATTTGCCAGGATCGCCGTTTCATGGCCCGGCATATGCCTGAGCTAGAAGCCTACTTCCACTATCGCAACCTGGATGTCAGCACCGTCAAAATCCTGGCCCAGCGCTGGCGCCCGGATTTATTGTCGGGCTTCACCAAAAAAGGTGCACACCTGGCCCTGGATGACATTCGCGAGTCCATCGAAGAACTGCAGTACTACCGCGACACCTTCCTGCGCTGAAGTTTCAAGGGGTCAGATAACTTGATTATTTAGTTAAGGGGTCAGACCCTTTGGTGTGGTTTTCAAGTTATCTGACCCCTTGAAGCATTGTGTTGGGCTAGCGCCCATTGCACGTGTTCGCGCACCAGCTCGGAAGGATGGTCAGCTCTTTGCTCCAGTGCCGCGATGATGTCGGGAGAGCTGGGTGCATTCCCCAGGCCCACCGCCAGGTTGCGCAGCCAGCGCTCAAAGCCGATCCGACGGATAGCCGAACCTTCAGTGTTGCGTAGAAACTCCTCTTCTTCCCACAGGAAGAGCTCGGTGAGTTTACGGTCGTCCAGTTGGTGGCGGGGTTTAAAGTCATCTTCTGTTGTGGTCTCTGAAAACTTGTTCCAGGGGCAGACCAGCTGGCAGTCATCGCAGCCAAAAACCCGATTGCCCATCAAAGGCCGCAGCGCTTCATCGATGCTGCCAAAGTGTTCGATGGTGAGGTACGAAATGCACTTGCGGGCGTCTAGCTGAAACGGGCCCACAAAGGCATCAGTCGGGCAGATATCCAGGCAGGCCTGGCAGCTGCCGCAGTGTTTATCCGCCTGGGGCGGATCGCTGGGCAACGGCAGATCGGTATAAATCTCGCCCAGGAAGAACCAGGATCCTGCCTGCGAATTGATGAGCATGGTGTTCTTCGCAATCCAGCCCAGCCCCGCTTTCTCGGCGATAGCGCGCTCCAGCACTGGCGCACTATCTACAAAGGCGCGGTACTGTCCGCCTGCTGCCGCTTCAATGCGTTCTGCCAGCTGCGCCAGTCGCTTGCGGATGAGTTTGTGGTAGTCGCGCCCGAGGGTATAGCGGGAAATGTATGCCTTGTCGCCCTGCTTCAGCAGCGCTTCGGGATCGGCTGATTCGCTGCGGTAATCCATGCGCAGTGATAACACTCTCAAGGTACCGGGAATGAGCTGATCCGGGTTGGTGCGTTTGTCCCCGTGTTTGCTCATATAATCCATGTCGCCGTGGTAGCCAGCGTCCAGCCAGCGTTGCAGGTAACGAGGATGCTCTCCCAAATCCACGTCACATATACCCACTTGCTGAAAACCCAGCTCGCGGGCCCAGTTGCGGATCTGTTCCGCCAGTGCTGAGTACTGCTGGGTGTCTGACATGCGTATAATTTTACCCTATGGATCTATACACAGCAGCGCAAACCCGGGAACTCGATCGAATCGCTATCGAGGAGCTGGGTATTCCGGGATTTACACTGATGTCGCGGGCCGGGCGAGCCGCCTTTGAGGTGTTGCAGGAGCAGTGGCCTGATCAGGGGCCGCTGCATATTTTCTGTGGGCCCGGCAACAATGGAGGTGATGGCTCCATCGTCGCCGCCCTGGCCGCAGCCCGGCGTATACCCGTGCACCTGTATCAGCTGGGTGACACCGCCAAAATCACCGGTGACGCCCTGACAGCTCGCCAGCGCGCTGAGCAGGCCGGGGTAACCGCCCAGCCCTGGAGAGGTGAGATCAATCTGGATGAGGGCATCATCATCGATGCCATGCTCGGCACTGGTTTGGGTGGTGATGTACGCGAACCTTATGTGGGCGCGATTCAGCACATTAATCACAGCGGCTTACCGGTACTGGCACTGGATATTCCCTCAGGCCTTTGTGCAGATACCGGCCGCGTGCTCGGCGGTGCGGTGCGGGCCGAGCGCACCATTACTTTTATAGGCTGCAAGCAGGGCCTGTTAACCGGTGCGGGTCCGGACCTGTCTGGCCTGATTAATTACACCGACCTCGAAGTGCCGCTGGAGGCCTTTGAAAAGCTACCCTGCCAGGCACGCATGCTGGAGCTGGATGAATGTCTGGCGGCACTGCCGTCGCGACCCTTGCATGCGCATAAAGGTCTGTTTGGCAGCGTGCTGGTGCTTGGCGGTGATCACGGTATGGGTGGCGCTGCACTGATGGCCGCAGAAGCCGCCGGTCGTTGTGGTGCCGGTCTGGTCAGCGTGGGTACCCGTGGTGAACATGTTGCAGGCATATTGGCGCGACGCCCTGAAGTGATGTGCCACAATCTGGGTGCCATGGCAGATGCCCGGCAGCTGGTGGCATCGGCCACAGTCGTGGCCGTTGGGCCCGGTCTGGGGCAAAACCCCTGGGGTGAGCAATTGCTTTATGCCGCTGCAGAAAGTGACAAGCCACTGGTTGTCGATGCCGATGCGCTGAATCTTCTAGCGGGTGGCAAACTGGTCAGCCCCGGCAGGCGCGACAACTGGATTCTTACCCCGCATCCCGGAGAGGCAGCCCGGCTACTGGGCACTGATACGAAAACGGTACAAAGCGATCGCTTTGCTGCCGTGCGCGAATTGCAGGCCCGTTTCGGCGGCGTTGTGCTATTGAAAGGCTCCGGCACCCTGATTGCCTCTGATGAACAAACCATTGATGTAAGTTGCTACGGCAATCCCGGTATGGCCAGCGGCGGCATGGGCGACGTGCTCAGCGGTGTGCTGGCAGGTTTGTTGGCCCAGGGTTTGACGCCACTTGAGGCGACGCGTTTGGGCGTGTGTCTGCACGGTGCGGCGGCTGACCTGGCAGCAGAAGCAGGTGAGCGGGGCTTGTTGGCCACTGACCTGATGCCACATTTGCAGGAGCTGTTGGCTTGACCGGATCGACGCTGATAAAGGCCGCCGCCAGCGAAGCTGAAATGGTCGCCCTCGGCGGGCAGCTGGGTGCAGTGCTTAAGCCTGGTATGGTGGTGTTTCTTGAAGGCGAGTTGGGAATGGGTAAAACCACCCTGGCTCGGGGCCTGATTCAGTCCCTGGGGCACCAGGGCGCTGTGAAGAGCCCAACCTACACCCTGGTGGAGCCCTACGAGCTGGCTGGTCGTCCCGTCTATCATTTTGACTTATATCGACTCAGCGACCCGGAGGAGCTGGAGTTTATGGGTATCAGGGATTACTTCACCGGGGACAGCCTGGCCCTGCTGGAATGGCCCGAACGCGGTCAGGGTTTTTTGCCCCCAGCGGATTTAGTGGTTACGATAGAGGCTGATGGAGAGGGCAGGCGCATTGAGCTGTTGGCACAGAGCCAACCCGGGGTTGCGACACTGACCCTCCTGAAATAGAGAGCCGGCACAAGGCCGGCAGCGGGAGTGCAATGAAAGGCGGGAAATTCGGCGCCGTCTTGGTGAGCATACTGCTGTGTATGACAGTGGCGGCACCCGCTGCGCTCTCGATGCAGCTCAAGGATGTGCGCCTGTGGCGCGCCCCCGATCATACGCGTGTAGTGTTCGACCTGGACTCGGCACCCAGCCACAATCTTATAACCCTGGATAATCCCCATCGCGTTGTCATCGACCTGAAAGACACACAATTTGCGACCAGCTTTTCGGGCCTGACTTTGGCCAATACCCCCATTGTCAAAATGCGACATGGTATTCGTAAGGGCGACGACCTGCGCATCGTACTCGACCTGTCAGAGCAGGTGAAGCCGCGCAGCTTCACTCTTAAAGCCAACGAGGTGCGGGGCAACCGCCTGGTGCTGGATCTCTACGACCTCACTCCGCGCAGCGTCAAGCAGCCCTCTGTGAAGAAAAGTGTCGACAGTTCTGCCAAGCGCGACATCGTCATTGCGATTGATGCCGGGCACGGTGGTGAAGATCCCGGCGCACTGGGGCCAAAACCCAAACGCCTGCTTGAGAAGAATGTGGTGTTGGCCATTGCCAAAGATGTGCAAGGCCTGTTTGAAAAACAGAAAGGTTTTAAGCCGGTACTGATTCGCACCGGCGACTACTATGTGGGCCTGAAGAAGCGTCGCGACCTGGCCCGCAAATATCAAGCGGACATCTTCGTCTCTATTCACGCTGATGCCTTCAGTAGCCCGAAAGCGAAAGGCTCCTCGGTGTATACGCTGTCCCAGCGTGGTGCTTCTAGTACTTTTGCCAAGTTCCTGGCCGAGCGTGAAAACGCTGCTGACCTGGTGGGCGGTGTCAGCCTCAATGACAAAGACGACCAGCTTGCCCAGGTGCTCTACGATATGTCTATGAGCTATAGCCTTGATGCCAGCCGCGGTATTGGCGGCCGGGTGCTGGGTGAGATGGATCATATCTCCAAGCTGCATCGTACGCGGGTGGAGCAGGCAGCGTTTGCGGTACTTAAATCACCGGATATTCCTTCCATCCTGGTGGAAACCGGTTTCATCTCCAACCCGGAAGAAGCGCGTTTGTTGAGCACTCGCAACTATCAGCAGAAGATGGCCCGAGCCATCCACGGTGGTATTCAGGCCTGGTTTTATGAGCATCCGCCGGCTGACACCTGGCTGGCATACCAACAACAGGGGCAGCAGCGTGAATACACCATTGCTCGCGGCGATACCCTGTCTGAAATTGCACAGCGTTTTAATGTCACAGTAGCGTCCCTGCGCAGCCGAAATGACCTGGCCGGTAACGTGATCAAGGTGGGCCAAAAGCTCATCATACCCACCAGCTAATGCCCGCCATTCATTTGCTCAGCCCGCGTCTGGCCAACCAGATTGCTGCCGGCGAGGTCGTGGAGCGGCCCGCCTCCGTGGTGAAAGAACTGTTGGAAAATGCACTCGATGCTGGCAGCCAGCGCATCGATGTGGATGTTGAAGCGGGCGGCACAAAGCTGATACGGGTGCGCGATGATGGTCTGGGCATGTCTGCAGAGGATTTGCCGCTTTCCCTGAGTCGCCACGCCACCAGCAAAATAAACTCTATGGAAGATCTGGAGCAGGTGACCAGCCTGGGCTTTCGCGGCGAGGCCCTGGCCAGTATTTCCTCGGTATCGCGCCTGGCCCTGACCTCGAACGACACCGATGCTGACAGTGCTGGCCATTGCGCCCAATCCAGCGGCCGCGATATGGAGGTCAATCTAAAGCCGGCGCCCCACCCCCGCGGCACCACCGTGGAGGTGCGCGACCTGTTTTTTAACACTCCCGCACGTCGCAAGTTTTTGCGCACTGAGAAAACCGAATTCAATCACCTGGAAGAGGTGGTGAAGCGCCAGGCGCTGAGTCGCTATGACGTGGCGTTTAATCTGCGGCACAACCAGAAAGTGGTTCATCAACTGCGCGAGTGCAGCAGTCAGACCGAGCGAGAGCGTCGCGTGGCCCAGGTATGTGGGCCGGCCTTTATGGAGCAGGCGTTGTACGTGGAGAGTGAAGTGGGTGATCTTCGCCTGTGGGGTTGGGTGGGTCTGCCAACTTTCTCGCGCAGCCAGGCCGACCTGCAGTACTTTTTTGTCAACGGCCGGGTCATACGCGATAAATTGGTTGCCCATGCCATTCGGCAGGCCTATCGCGATGTGTTGTATCACGGTCGCCATCCCGCATTCGTGTTATACCTTGAGCTGGAGCCAGCGGGGGTGGATGTTAATGTTCACCCGACCAAGCATGAGGTGCGTTTCCGCGAAGGTCGCAGCGTGCATGACTTTATCTTTCGAAGCCTGCACAGGGCCTTGGCGGATGTCAGGCCCGGCGATTCAGCGGGTGTTGAAGCAGGTCTCGGCCATGAGGGGGTAGACCCCTCCAGCCATCAAGCCGGTTTTGGTCATGGCAACACCGTAGGATCGGGGTCTGACCCCTTTTTCTCCCAACAACCCGCCCAGTCCAATCTGGCCTGGGGTTCGCCGCGCCCGGGTGGTGTGGCAGACACCCAGTCGGCTTATCGGGACCTGTATCGCTCTCCCACCCCTCAACCCAGCCTCGAAGAGGTAGGTGACGAGGAGGTGCCGCCGCTGGGTTATGCCCTGGCCCAGCTCCATGGCATCTATATTCTCTCGGAGAATCGCGATGGCCTCGTGCTGGTTGACATGCACGCCGCTCATGAGCGCATCACCTATGAGCGAATGAAGCAGTCCCAGTCGGAGGAGGGTATCCAGAGTCAGCCCCTGCTGGTGCCGCAGTCAATCGCTGTGAGCCAGCGCGAGGCCAACTGTGCCGACAGTGAACCGGAGACCTTTGCCGCGCTGGGTATGAAGCTGGAGCGAGCCGGTGAAGAATCGGTGGTGTTGCGTGAAGTTCCCGTGGCGCTCAGGGATGCTGATCTGGAGCAGCTGGTCCGGGATGTGCTTTCCGACCTGATTGAATATGGCAGCAGTGATCGTATTCGCGCCCATATGGATGAAATATTGAGCACCATGGCCTGTCATGGCTCGGTGCGCGCCAATCGCCGCCTCACCATCCCGGAGATAAATGCCCTGTTGCGGGACATGGAAGAGACCGAGCGCTCAGGGCAGTGCAATCATGGCCGTCCCACCTGGACCCAGCTCTCCGTCGATGAGCTGGACAAGTTGTTTTTGCGGGGTCGATAGGTGTCCGTTGAGCAGCGGCCCCGGGTGATTTGCCTAATGGGTCCCACCGCTTCCGGCAAAACTGCGCTGGCCGAAGAGCTTGCTGCTGAGCTGGATTGTGAATTGGTTAGCGTCGATTCGGCGTTGGTGTATAAGGGGCTCGATATTGGAAGTGCCAAACCCAGCTCGCCGCACCGGCTGGTGGATATTCGCGACCCTGCCGAGCCCTATTCGGTGGCCGAGTTCTGTGCAGATGCCCAGCGTGAGATCAAACAGATCCTCAACAGTCAGCGCACGCCACTGTTGGTAGGTGGCACCATGTTGTACTTCAAGGCATTGCTGGAAGGCATTGCCGATATGCCCAGTACTGATCCCGAGTTGCGCGCGCACTTGCAGTCAGAAGCTGAGGCCAAGGGTTGGCCCCACCTTCACAAAATGCTGGCAGAGGTTGATCCCGAGTCTGCCGGACGCATTCATCCCAATCACTCACAGCGCATCGGCCGGGCACTGGAAGTCTATCTGCAAAGTGGCATTACCATGACCGAGTGGCGCCGCAAGCAGGCCAAGACCGGAAAGGGGGTGCTGGGCGATGCTTACGATGTGCAGCAGCTGGCGATCATGCCCGCTCGACGTGAAATCCTGCATCAGCGTATTGAGCTGCGCCTCAGCCAAATGATCGAACAGGGCCTGGTAGAGGAGGTGCGGGGTCTGTATGAGCGCGGCGATCTCAATCTTGATCTGCCGGCCATGCGAGCCGTGGGGTACCGCCAGATGTGGGCGCATGTGCGGGGTGAGTATGATTTGGCTCGGGCCCGCGAGCGCTGCGTGGTGGCCACGCGGCAGCTGGCAAAGCGTCAGCTGACCTGGCTGCGAGGCTGGCCCGGCTTGCAGTGGATTTATACTGATGAGTCTCAAAATGCCGCCAAAAGTGTCGAACTTCTGTCAAAATCACCCCAAAAACCTGTCCAGGTGGCCTTGAATTATCTCGCCTTAGCCCCCATTGACAGTCTGTAGATAAGCTATACTTGTCCGGTAAGCAGCCTCCGGAGAACCGAAGGGGCTGCCTGTTGCCTGAGTGTTATAGAAACAAGTCGGTTCATTTGCTTTAGGTCCGCTATTTTTTTTAACGACTCGAGTTGAGTCACAAGGAGAAACACCATGTCAAAAGGGCATACACTACAAGACCCTTACCTGAACATTCTGCGTAAGGAACGCGTTCCTGTTTCGATTTACCTGGTCAACGGCATCAAGCTGCAGGGTCAGATCGAATCTTTTGATCAATTTGTCGTCTTGCTCAAGAACACTGTGAGCCAGATGGTCTACAAGCATGCCATTTCTACGGTGGTGCCTTCTCGCGTGGTGCGTATGCCCATGCAGAACCCGCCGGAAGAGGATGCTGGTTAAACAAGGTCTACTTTGTTTTTTGAACGACCTGAGTCAGGTGAACGCGCCATACTGGTTCACCTGAACCTTTCCACAGAGGCAGAGCGCGAAGATCCGCGCGAATTTGAGGAGCTGGTGCTCTCCGCCGGGGGCGACCCGGTGGAGTACGTATTTGGCCAGCGTGACACACCTCATCCGCGCTCTTTCGTTGGCTCTGGCAAGCTGGATGAAATAGCAGCCCTGGTGAAACACCACGAAGCAGAAGTGGTGCTGTTCAACCACGCCCTGTCTCCCAGCCAGGAGCGCAACCTGGAGAAGGCTCTGGAGTGCCGGGTGACGGATCGCACCGGCCTGATTCTGGATATCTTCGCTCAGCGAGCTCGTACTCACGAGGGTAAGTTGCAGGTCGAACTGGCCCAGTTGCAGCACATGTCCACGCGCCTGGTCAGGGGCTGGACCCACCTGGAACGGCAGAAAGGTGGTATTGGCCTGCGCGGTCCCGGTGAAACCCAGCTGGAAACAGACCGGCGCCTGTTGCGGGTGCGCATTCGTTCCATTCAGGGGCGTTTGGCCAAAGTGGAAAAACAGCGTGCGCAGGGCCGGCGCTCCCGCGAGCGTGCCGAGATCCCGACGGTGTCCCTGGTGGGTTACACCAACGCCGGCAAGTCTACCCTCTTTAATCACCTGACTGAGGCCGAGGTGTACGCGGCAGACCAACTGTTCGCCACACTCGACCCCACGTTGCGACGGCTGGATATCCCCGATTGCGGCCCTGTGGTGTTGGCCGATACCGTGGGCTTTATTCGCCACCTGCCGCACAAGCTGGTAGATGCTTTTCGTGCGACGTTGGAAGAAACCACCAGTGCAGATTTGCTCTTGCATGTGATTGATGCGGCTAGCGATGAGCGAGAAGACAATATCTTCCAGGTCGAGGACGTGCTCCACGAGATCGGTGCCGATGAGCGACCGCGCCTGGAAGTGTTTAACAAACTGGATCTGCTTGAGCAGTCTGCGCGTATAGATCGTGATGAGTTGGGTAAGCCCAGCCGGGTCTGGTTGTCCGCTCATACGGGCGAGGGCTGTGAACTTTTGTTCCAGGCCATTGCCGAATTGCTGGGCGGTGACATGGCGCAGTTGCATGTGCAACTGTCACCGGAGCAGGGTCGTTTGCGCTCAGCTCTCTATGCCCGCGAAGCGGTGCTGGCTGAAGCGCATCAGGATGATGGCAGCTGCCGTTTGCACTTGCGTTTGCCCAGGCGTGACTGGCGGCAGCTGTTAACGGCTGAAGGGCTGGCAGAGACTGATGTTTTGTGCCCGGAAGCGGGCGCTGTTGTGCTAGACTCCAGCGCAGCATAAAGTGGTCAACTTGAATTAAATCTGGAGAGTTTTATGGCCTGGAATGAACCGGGTGGCAACGGCGAAAAGCCCCGGGATCCCTGGGGTGGTGGCGACCAGGGTCCACCTGACCTCGACGAAGTGCTGAAAAAAATGCAGGAGCGTTTTGGCGGCTTGTTTGGCGGCAGCAGCAGTAGCTCTGGCGGTAGCAGCAGCGGCGCCATTTCCGGCAGCCTCATCTTGCTGGTGCTGAGTGTCGGCCTCATCGCCTGGGGTTTGATGGGCTTCTATCAGGTAGACGAACAGGAGCGTGGTGTTGTGCTGCGCCTGGGTAAGTACCATGCGACGGTACAGCCCGGCCTGCAGTGGAACCCACCCCTCATTGACCAGGTTACCAAGGTCAACGTGACCCGGGTAAACACCACTACCCACCGGGAGCAAATGCTCACCGAAGACGAGAACATCGTCGAAGTGGATTTGTCGGTGCAATACGTGATCCAGAATGCGGAGGATTTTGTACTCAAGGTTCGTACTCCCGAGCGCAGTCTTATGCATGCCACCGAGAGTGCCCTGCGTCACGTGGCGGGTAGCAGCTCCATGGACTACGTGCTGACTGACGGTCGTACCCAGCTGGCCATCGACGTGCGTGAGCGCTTGCAGGGTTACCTGGACGATTACCAGACTGGAATTCAGGTCTCCAAGGTGAACATCGATGATGCCAAGCCCCCGGCGGAAGTGCAGGAAGCCTTTGACGACGTGATCAAAGCGCGAGAGGACGAAGAGCGCCTCAAGAACGAAGCCCAGGCCTACGCAAATGGCATCGTGCCCGAAGCCCGAGGTCAGGCCCAGCGCCAGATAGAAGAGGCCAGTGCTTATAAAGAACAGGTGGTCGCTGCTGCCCAGGGTGAGGCGGATCGTTTCGCCGCACTGCTGGTGGAGTATCAGAAAGCCCCTGAAGTGACCCGTCAGCGCTTGTACATCGACGCGGTTTCAGGTGTGCTCGGCAACTCCAGCAAAGTCATGGTGGACGTTGAGGGCGGCAACAACATGATGTATCTGCCGCTGGACAAGATCGTTAACCAGAGCAATAGTGCGGCGGCCGCACGCTCCGGCGTCAATAGCTCCGATATTCGTGAGCTGACCGATCGGGTGGTAGAGCAATTGCGGCGCGATAATGCCGCGCGCAGTGGCAGCAGCCGGGGAGGACGCTGATATGAACGGTAAATCCATGGTGACTCTGCTGCTGACAGCGTTTGCACTCTTTATTCTGTCCAATTCACTCTACATCGTGAAAGAAACCGAGCGGGCTGTGTTGCTGCAGTTTGGTCAGGTGACTAATCCCGATATCAAGCCCGGGTTGCACATCAAAATTCCCTTTGTGAACAACGTGCGTATCTTCGATGGCCGCGTGTTGACGGTAGATGCCTCTCCCGAGCGTTTTCTGACCCTCGAGAAGAAGGCGGTGGTTGTTGACTCCTACGCCAAGTGGCGAGTGTCTGATGTAGCCAAGTACTACACTGCAACCAGTGGCGACGAGAATCGCGCCAATGGCCTGCTGGCGCAGCGAATTAACGATGGCCTGCGTAACGAAGTGGCTGTGCGGACTCTGCACGAAGTTGTATCTGGCGAACGGGACCTTCTGATGACCACGCTGACCCAGAAGCTCAACGAGGTGGCTCGCAATGAACTGGGTGTCGACGTGGTCGATGTGCGGGTGAAGCAGATCGACCTGCCGCCGGCGGTGAGTGAGTCGGTATTCCGCCGGATGAACGCAGAGCGGGAGAAAGAAGCCCGCGAACTGCGCTCGCAGGGTCGGGAACTGGCCGAAGGTATTCGCGCTGCCGCAGATCGCGAGGTGACGGTGATCAAGGCCAATGCCTATCGTGAAGCTGAGCAAGTGCGCGGTGAGGGTGATGCCGAGGCTGCTGCTACTTACGCTGAGGCGTTCAACGAGGACCCCGAGTTCTACGCCTTTACTCGCAGCCTGCGCGCCTACCAGGACGCCTTCCAGAGCAAGGGCGATATCATTCTGGTGGAGCCCAATAGCGATTTCTTCCGCTTTTTGAACGATTCGCAAGGCGGAAAATAGCACAAACCCAATCCTGTCCTGCTGACAGGATTGTGTTAGAATTCTGCAACCGTGAGGGTTGGCGTTTGACCACAAGCGACTGACTCCACGGTTTTTTTGTGCGTGCGTTTTACAGGGGGAAGCGGCAGCCATGGAGGTATGGCAGAAGCTGGGCATCGCGATCGCTATGGTGTTCGTGATCGAAGGCATTATTCCGTTTTTGGCCCCGGGTCGCTGGCGCCGGATGGTGGCGACCATGGCCACCCTGGATGACCGCACCATGCGCATAATGGGCCTGGTCAGCATGCTGCTGGGGCTGGCCCTGCTGTACCTTGTGAACTGATGTAGCTCGATGATTGAGACCGGACTATGACAACGGTAGATCGCTGGTTATTGCCTGACGGCATTGAAGAAGTGTTGCCCCTGCCCGCCGCCAAGGTGGAGCAATTGCGCAGGCAGCTTCTCGACCTGTATGCCAGTTGGGGTTACCAGCTGGTGATTCCGCCGCTGTTGGAATTTACCGAGTCCCTGTTGATCGGCCTGGGCCGTGACATCGACCTGCTGACCTTCCGGGTCACCGATCAACTCAGCGGTCGCACCATGGGCATCAGGGCGGATATCACACCACAAGTGGCGCGCATTGATGCTCACAGCCTGCCCTCCGATCAGGTCAGCCGCTTCTGTTATGCAGGTAGCGTGCTGCACACCCGTCCAACGTCGCTGCTGGCCTCGCGCTCGCCCATCAAACTGGGCGCGGAGCTCTACGGCGACACCAGCCTTGCCGCCGACATTGAAGTGATTTCCCTGATGCTCGAAACACTGCGCGCGGCGGGCGTGAAAGAATTGAGCCTGGATCTCGGGCAGGTCGAGATTTACCGAAAACTACTGGCAGATGCCGGGCTGGATGATGTGCAGGAGGCAGCACTGTTCGATGCGCTGCAGCGCAAATCCCTGCCTGATCTTGAGGTTATCCTTGAAGCAGTGGCTGACCCACAGTGCCGTCAGCGCATACTGCAACTGGCAGGCACCCACGGTGACGCCAGCGTACTGGAGCAGGTCGATTACGCCGACGAAGCGGTCGCCCAGCTGCGGGATGTAGCGGCGGCCATTGGTCAGCGCTACCCCGAGGTCAATATCTATTTCGATCTGAGTGAAGTGCGTGGCTACCACTATCACACCGGTTTGGTGTTTGCTGCCTACGTGCCGGGTTTCGGCCAGGCCCTCGCCAACGGTGGCCGCTACGATGACGTGGGAGCAGTGTTCGGTCGAGCGCGACCAGCTACCGGCTTTAACACCGACCTGAAAGCCGTGCTGGAATTGCTGGCCGCAGACCTGTCACCGCCTGACAGTCGAGCGATCAGTGCGCCCGCAGATGCTGACCCTGCCCTGTGGGCAGCGGTGGATGAATTACGCAACTCGGGGGAGGTGGTGATCACTGCCCTGGGTGAAGACACAGACAGCCGCTGCGACCGGCAGCTGCAACACATTGATGGCGAGTGGCGCGTCACACCGCTGTAAGCCGAAGACTTAGCGAGAACACATTATGAGCAGAAATGTCGTGGTGCTCGGTACCCAGTGGGGTGACGAGGGCAAAGGCAAAATTGTTGACCTGTTGACCGATCAGGCCCAGGTCGTGGTGCGATTCCAGGGCGGTCATAACGCTGGCCACACCCTGGTGATCGAGGGTGAGAAAACCGTTCTGCACCTGATTCCGTCGGGTGTATTGCGCGACAACGTCACCTGTTTGATCGGCAATGGCGTGGTCTTGTCACCGGAAGCGCTGCTCAAAGAAATTCGCGAGCTGGAAGAGAAAGACGTGCCGGTGCGCGAACGCCTGAAGATCAGCCCTGCATGCCCGCTGATTCTGCCTTATCACTCAGCTCTCGATCATGCCCGCGAAGCCAAGCGTGGCGATGCCAAAATTGGCACCACCGGCCGTGGCATTGGTCCCGCTTATGAAGACAAAGTGGCTCGCCGCGGCGTGCGTCTGGGTGACATGCTCGATGCAGAGCGCTTTGCCGAAAAGCTGGCGACGGTGATGGAGTACCACAACTTTGCCCTGACCGAATACTACGGTCAGGACGCGGTGGATTTCGACAAGACCCTGGCGGATAGCCTGGAAATGGCCGAGGAGCTGCGGCCCATGGTCGCCGACGTTACCAGCATGCTGCACCAGTACCGCAGCGAGGGTGCCAATATTATGTTTGAAGGCGCCCAGGGTTCGCTGCTGGATATTGACCACGGCACCTATCCCTTTGTGACCTCATCCAACACCACTGCCGGCGGCACCGCCACAGGCAGTGGCTTCGGTCCCCTCTACCTGGACTATGTGCTGGGTATTACCAAGGCCTATACCACGCGGGTGGGTTCAGGGCCGTTTCCGACCGAGTTGTTTGACAGTACCGGCGAGCATCTCGCCAAGCGCGGCCACGAGTTTGGTGCCACCACCGGTCGGCCCCGCCGCTGTGGCTGGTTTGATGCGGTTGCCCTGCGCAATGCCGTGCAGATCAACAGCGTGTCGGGCCTGTGCCTGACCAAGCTGGACGTGCTGGACGGCCTGGAGACCATCCAGATCTGTGTGGGCTACCAGAACGCCAATGGTGAGTCGGTTCCCAACCCGGTGGATAGCGACGACTATGAAGGCCTGGTGCCGGTTTACGAAGAAGTGGCCGGCTGGAGTGATTCCACAATTGGCGCCAAGAGTGTCGACGATTTGCCAGCTAATGCCCAGGCCTATATCCAGCGTATTGAGCAGGTGGTTGGCGCGCCGATCGATGTGATTTCCACAGGTCCTGACCGCGTCGAGACCATCGTACTGAGGCACCCCTTCACCGGGTAAACAGGCCTGCTGACATCGCGCTGGAGACTGCGGGATGATGGCTTGGGCCTAATTGTCTATGCTTTAAATGCATGTCCAGATATCTTGCTACTGCGCTGGTCACAGCGCTGCTGTTCAGTTTGCCCCTGGCATCACCGAGCCGGGCGGGGGACTTTCATATCCAGTCTTTGGATGAGCTGGTCGATATTTCCGGCGCCTGGCGTTTTCAGGCCGGTGATGACATGGCCTGGGCGTCTCCCGATTACAACGACAACCCCTGGCCAAGCCTGATGGTGCCGCGTGACTGGCGCAAGCAGGGTTATGGTGACCTCTACGGCTATGGCTGGTATCGCCTGAAGCTCCGATTTGATCTCAAAAACGAAGCGCTGGTCTCCAGGCTGGGGCGCCTGGCGCTGCGGCTGGGTAAGATCCAGAGCGCCTACGAGGTGTATGCCGGTGGGCAGTTACTGGGCAAGGTCGGGGCCTTTCCACCGCGGCACGAAGTGGTTTATGACCGTATGGTGAACTACTCCATCCCGCCGGATGCGATCGATGAGAGCGGCTTGCTGGTGATTGCTATTCGGGTGTGGCGCGAGGAGCTGATCTGCGAGTGTGCCGAGGGCGGTTTCTACGAGGGGGATGCCCTCGTCGGCACGATTGATCAGCTGCAGAATTACTCAGGTGGCCGCGAACTTCCCTCCCTGGTTCTGGGCCTGCTGTACCTGGTGATCGGCGTTTATCACCTGTATCTGTTTGGCCGTAATCATAACCTGCGTCAGTATCTCTGGTTTGGGCTGCTGACCTTCGCGGTAGGCATCTATGTGATTTGGGTCAGCCAGTGGAAGCACTACATTGACCTGCCTTTCCTGTGGCACAAGAAAATTGAGTACGCCGTGCTCTACATTACGCCCATGCTGGGGCTGTCGATGGTGTGGCGCCTGATTGAATATCGTCCGGCCACCTGGATGCGGTGGTATCAGGCCATTTTTGCCTTGCTCACCGTGGTTGTGTTGCTCGTGCCCAACCACTCTGTGAACTATCTGACCCTCGATCTGTGGCAGCTGCTGGCGGTGCCAGTGATGCTGGGCCTGGTGGGTCAGCTAATGTGGTATGCCATGAGCGGTAATCGGGAGGCCAGAACCCTGCTCATAGGCATGGCCCTGTTTGTGGCAACCGCCATCAACGATATCCTGATTACCCAGGCCCTGGTAGACACTCCGCGTATGGTCTCCTATGGCTTCGCCGCTATGATCATGTCGATGGCAGTGTCCCTCGCCACCCACTACACCGCACTATACGACCGGCTCGAATCCGAGGTGGCTGAGCGAACTCGAGAGTTAATTGATGCGAACTCCAGGTTGCTGGAGGCAGCTCGGGTGGACGTGCTGACTGGTTTGCTAAATCGCCGTGGATTTTCGGAGCGCGCCGAGGAAGAGATCCTGCGTGCTCGGCGCACCCGCCGAGGTTTTGCGTTAATGATCGCCGACATTGATAAGTTTAAAGACGTCAATGACCGCTACGGTCATGCGGCCGGCGATCATGTTTTGCGAGAGGTTGCCGATACGCTGTCCTCGCAGCTGCGCGACATTGATGTGATTGCCCGTTGGGGTGGTGAAGAGTATGTGCTGCTGCTGCCAGAGACAGGTATTGAGGGTGCCGCGGTGCTTGCTGAGAAGCTCAGGCTATTAATTGAGCGCCACCGGATCGAATTCAATCAGCACAATATGCATGTCACGATGACCTTTGGCGTGGCCGCTTATGAATTATCCATGACCCTGGACGATTGTCTTGCGCTGGCTGATCAGGCTTTGTATGCCGGCAAGACGAGTGGGCGTAACACGGTAGAAATAGAGCGCGGTCACAGGCCGGTTGGCCGCTGGGCTCTGCCGGAAGAACCGGCTTAGCTTCAGCGATTGACCGGATATGCGCAAAAGTCCTGTGGCACACTGTTGAGTCTGGACTAGACTGAAAGCAGTAAGAATCAGGACGGTTCTTGTTAAGCGTCAGATGCAAAAGGAGTTGCACATGACAATCGAATACCAGGGCGGCATTCGCCGCAAAATTCTAAGATTATTGCTGTCCAGACCACTGTCTGAGTTGAACGCAGCCTCGGTGGCGCGCGAGCTTGGCGTCAGCGAATCGACCATGCGCCGACGGCTGCGTGCAGAGGGTTGCAGCTACCAGCAGTTGCTGGATGAGGTGCGACGTTTTCGCTGTGATCAGCTCATGCGCATTCCTCGTGTTGGTGGCAAGTGGATCGCCGCTGAACTGGGCTTTCAGCAAACCAATAGTTTTTACCGTGCTTTCAGCAGCTGGACTGGCATTCCCTGGCGCGAGTACAAGCGCGCCTGCGCCGGCATCGCTCAAGTTCAGTAAAGCGGTTATCGCGGTTATACTCGGATGGCGTATTGTTCGAGGGGATCGCTATGGATATTTCCACCATCGTGTTCTGGTTGGTGCTGCTGGGTCTGGTGGGCTATGTCATCAGTATTTACAACACCCTGGTCACCCTGAAAAACCGCTACCAGAATGCATTTGCCCAAATTGAAGTACAGCTGAAGCGGCGCTATGACCTGATTCCAAATTTGGTGGAGGTTGCCAAGGGATACATGGCTCACGAGCGCGAAACCCTCGAGGCGGTGGTTAAGGCCCGCAACAATGCGGCGGCGGCATTGGAGGCGATTTCCAAATCCGGCGCCGGTGGTTCTGAGATGGGCACACTGTCGGTAGCAGAGGGTGCTTTGGGTAAGGCCCTGGGTTCCCTCAACGTCACCATGGAGGCCTACCCTGATCTCAAGGCCAGCGAGAACATGAATCAGTTGAGTGAACAGCTCACCACCACTGAAAACAGGGTAGCGTTTTCGCGTCAGGGTTATAACGATGCCGTGACTGCCTATAACATCTACCGTCAGAGCTTCCCGCCAGTGTTTTTTGCCAGCAAGTTCGGTCATCCCTCGGACGCTGAATTGCTAGAGTTTGAAGATTCTGCCGAGATACAGGCCGCGCCCAAGGTGTCGTTCTAGGCCCGGGGACCCCCTTTGGATTTTTACTCTGAGCAGGACAGTGCGCGGCGCAACACGCGCCTGCTGGTCATCCTGTTTATTTGCGCGGTACTCGTGCTCATCGGTATCACCAATGTCTTGATAGCAGCACTGCTTTTTTTTGGCGCTACCGCCGGCCTGCCTTTTGCCGATGCTGAAACCATTCACAGCTTTCTAGCTGGATTCAGTTTGGAGACCTTTGCCTGGGTCAGCCTCGGTGTGCTCAGCACAATCTTCCTGGTGGTGGTGTTCAAATGGGCTCAACTGGCTGCTGGCGGCAAAGCTGTCGCAGAGAGTATGGGTGGCACCCGCATCATTCCACAGACCGAGGATGATGCTGAAAAGCGCTGTCTCAACGTGGTGGAAGAGATGGCGCTGGCCGCGGGGCTGCCGGTACCACCGGTTTATCTGATGGCGGGAGAGCGGGGCATCAACGCCTTCGCCGCGGGCATTTCGCCGTCAGATGCGGTGATTGGTGTTACCCAGGGTAGCCTAGATCGGTTTAACCGGGAGCAGCTTCAGGGGGTGGTGGCCCACGAGTTCAGTCACATCCTCAATGGCGATATGCGTTTGAATATTCGTCTTGCGGCCTTGCTGAAAGGCATTACTTTTATCGGTGACATCGGCGAGGCCATTGTTCGCGGTGGCCGCCGTCGCCATGGTTATAGCTCCCGCAATCGCATGCCTGCACAGGCATTGGCTATAGGCCTCGCGCTCTGGGTGATCGGCTGGCTTGGCGGTTTGTTTGCCGGGTTTATCAAGGCCGCCATTAGCCGACAAAAAGAGTATCTCGCAGATGCTTCCGCCGTGCAGTTTACCCGTAACCCCCAGGGGGTGGCGGATGCCTTAAAAGTCATTGGCGGGCATGTGCCGGGCAGTTTTGTGGTGGCGTCTCGCGCCAATGAACTGAGCCACATTTTCTTTGGCCAGATCGCCGATTCCCTGTGGCAGGTTTTCTCCACTCACCCACCCCTGCCGGACCGCATCCGGCGGATCGAGCCCAACTGGGACGGTCAGTTTATTCAGCAAACCCGAGAGCAGAGTTACCAGGGCACTCCTCTGGACCAGGATCGCAAGGCTGTGGCAGAGCGTGCGGCGAAGCTGGCCACAGCAGCAACCATAGCTGGGTCGGTGCTGGGTGCAGAGGCTGAGCAGCAGGTGCACGCGTCTTTGGAGGATGCCGACTTTGCCGATGTGCCTATAAATCCCCAGATGGAAATTGGCGCTGCTCTGCGAGAGCATGCTCATGACCCACTGGGTGCCAATGCCATCCTCTATGCGCTGCTGTTAAGTCACAATGCCGATACCATGGCCAGGCAGCTGGAGCTGGTTGCGGAGACGGGCGTAGTGGGTTTGCAGACCACGGTGCTGCAGCTGCAGCCACAGGTGCATAGTCTGCCGGTGCAACTGCGATTGCCGCTGCTGGAAATGTCATTGCCCGCATTGAAGTGTATGTCCGCGCCTCAGTACCGCGTGTTTAAGCGAACCCTGTTGCAGCTGGCCCAGGCCGATCGCGAAATCAGCCTGTATGAATGGTGCGTGTACCAGGTAGCCCGACATTACCTGGACCCTGAGTATGTGCAGGTGAAGCCCAGTAAACCGCGCTATCGCAAGGTGGTAAATGTGCGCGCTCAGTATCGCACCGTATTGTCTGTGCTGGCCTGGCAGGGGCATGCCGAGGAGACAGATCGGGAACGGGCTTTCCAGCGCGGTGCAGAAGCGGTTGAGTTGCGCGACCTGAGCCTGCGGCCTCTGGAGGACTGCACTGTCACCGCCTTTAGCAAGGCCGTGCACGAAATGGCTGACTGTTATCCGCTGCTTAAGCCGCGCCTGCTGAAAGGCATGGCGGCCTGTGCGGCCCACGATGGCCAGCTGCAACCCGTTGAAGTATTAGTGAGTGTGGCTGCGGTCATGGATTGCCCGGTGCCCGCCAGCATTCGCCTGGAGGCCGCTTCCTCGAATAACGGGGATTATTGAAAAGGGCTCTGACCCCTAAAATTAAGGAAATCATGAACAATCTCTGGAACGACACCGAAGCCGCTCAATACGAGGCTGCCGAAGGCGAACTGGGCCTGCGGGTATACACCTCGCGTCTGCTGGGTCGGGATGACAGCCTGGTACTGCACGGAGGTGGCAACACCTCCATGAAGGGCAGCAGTACCAATATTTTTGGTGATGAGGTACCCACGCTGTTTATCAAAGGCTCTGGCTGGGACCTGAAAACCATTGAATCACCGGGTTTGCCTGCCACCAATTTGGAAACCCTGCAGCGCCTGGCCACACTGCAGACCATGACCGATACCGAAATGGCGCGCGAGCTGAAACTGGCACTGCTTGACCCTGCTTCCCCATCTCCTTCAGTGGAGGCGATTCTCCATGCCATTATTCCCCTGCGCTTCGTCGATCACACCCACGCCGATGCGGTGGTAACGATCAGCAATTCACCCCAGGGGCGACAGCGTTTACAACAGCTGTATGGTGATGAAGTGTTGATTCTGCCCTACATCATGCCGGGATTTATTCTGGCGAGACAGGTCTACGAGGCAACCCAGGGCATCGACTGGAGCACACTCAAAGGTATTGTGCTGGAGCACCATGGCATATTCAGTTTTGCCGATGACGCCCGCAGCAGTTACGACAATATGATTGCCATGGTGGCGCAGGCTGAAGACTATTTGATCTCGCAGGGCGCCGCTGACCAGCTGCTCAGGCGCGATGTGGAAATCACTGCGCAGGATGGCCTGAACCTGGCAGCGGTGCGCAAGCAGGTCTGTGATCTGGCGGGCCGGGCGATGCTGGCGCGTCTCAACAGCGGCCCTGAGGCGGCAGGTTATGCCAGCCGTCCCGATGTGGCCGCCATAGCCACCCGGGGACCGGTCACGCCTGACCATAGCCTGCATACCAAACGCATCCCCGCAGTGCTGGCTGACTCGCCGGTATCAGCCGTCAAACAGTTTGGTGATGATTACCGGGCCTATTTTGATCGCCACAACAATGGCAGCCTGACCTGTCTTGATCCTGCGCCGCGGGTTGCCGTCTGGCTGGAACGCGGCGTGCTGGCCTTTGCGCCGAATGCCAAGCGCATGGCTATTGTCGCTGACATTGCTGATCACACCCGTAGCTGCGTGCAATCCGCCGAGGCTCTTGGAGGCTGGGAAGCACTGCCCGAGCGAGACATTTTCGAGCTTGAGTACTGGGAGCTGGAACAGGTCAAGCTGAAAAAAGCGGCGGCACCGGGTGCCTTTGAAGGGCGTGTGGCATTGGTCAGCGGTGCCGCCTCGGGCATTGGGCTGGCCTGTGTTGAAGCATTGGTGGCAGACGGCGCCGCGGTGATTGGCCTGGACATCAACCCCGCGGTGGCCGAGCTCTCCGATACTGCTGTGCTGGGTATTCAATGCGATATCACCGATGGCGAGGAGACCGCTGCCGCGCTGCAGCAGGGGCTTCAACACTTTGGCGGCCTGGATATCCTGGTCAGTAATGCGGGTATCTTTCCCAGTTCTCGTCCTGTAGCCGAGCTGGATGAGGATGATCTTGAGACCAGCCTGCAGCTGAACTTTCAGTCCCATGCCCGATTGCTGAAGCTGGCTACGCCCTATCTCGCGCTGGGAATCAATCCTGCGGTGGTACTGATGGCCTCCAAAAACGTGCCCGCGCCCGGGCCGGGTGCGCTGGCTTATTCAAGTGCCAAGGCTGCCCTGACCCAGCTCGGTCGCATAGCGGCGCTGGAGCTGGGTGAGCAGGGTATTCGGGTCAATATGCTGCATCCCAACGCGGTGTACGATACGGCCCTGTGGACTGAAGAGACATTGCAGGCGCGGGCGGACAGCTACGGCCTCAGCGTCGAGCAGTACAAAACCAACAATGCCCTCGGGCTTGAAGTTCGGTCCTGCGATGTCGCCAGTGCAGTGCTGGCACTGGCAGGATCTGATTTTCCCGCGACCACCGGTGCCCAGATTCCGGTTGATGGCGGCAATGAACGCGTGATTTAGGAGGTGGGTATGAGACTGGAAGACATCGAGCGTATCAAACAGCTCAAGGGCAGGTACTTTCGGTATCTGGACACCAACGACTGGCAGGCCATGGCGGACATCTTTGTACCGGAAGCGACGGCTACCTATAGCGATGGCGACCACAGCTTTGACAGTCGCGATGACATTCTTGGTTTCCTGTCAGGCGCTATGAGCGGTCGCAAGATCATGACCATGCACACGGGCCATCATCCTGAAATCACCGTGGGCGAGGACGACACCGCAGAGGGTATCTGGTACCTGCAGGATACTGTTTATGTGCTCGACTTTAATCTGCAGATCAGCGGCAACGGCATTTATCACGACCGCTACGTGTGCCGGGATGGGCAGTGGCTGATTGCCCACACCGGCTATGAACGCCTGTTTGAAGTGCACGACACCCTGAGTGATGAGTTCAGGGTGGTGAAGAACAACTACCGCGAATGATGCTCAGCCGACCAGTGCCTGGCCACCGTCAAGCGCCACGCTTTGGCCATTGAGGTAGGCGAAGTCGTCAGTGCACATGCGTGCCACCGCGCGACCAATATCCTCTTCACAGTCGCCCACCCGTTTCATGGGAATTGAAGCGATGAATTCTGCAGCTTCCTCTGGCTGGTTCTCAATCCACCAGGCCAGGCCCGGCGAGGTGGCGTGGGGCAAAATCACATTGGTACGAATGCCGTCCGCGCCCCATTCACAGGCGGCTGCTCTGGTGAGGCTGCGGATGCCTTCCTTGACTGCGGCATAAACCCCATAGCCGGCCATATCCCAGCGCTTGGCAGCGGTGCTGGCGAGGTTAATGATGCAGCCGTCACCCTTGAGGTGTGGGTAACACAGTTTCATCAGGCGAAACGTGGCCAGGGGGCCTGAGGTAAAACCGCCGGTGAAGCCAGCATCATCCACGTCCATCAAGGTACCCAATGGCACTTCCTGGGCGTTGTTCACCAGAATCTGGATGCCGCCAAAGTGATTCACGGTCTCGGTAACCAGCTTCTCCAGGTCTTCAGCACTGTTTACGTCGCAGGCCAGGGCCAGCGCCTTACCACCATCATTGTTAATGGTCTCCGCGGTGGCTTCGACTTTGCTAAACGTGCGGCCCGCCACCACTACCTGTGCGCCCAGCTTGGCCAGGGCCAGGGCAATGCCCTCACCAACACCCTGTCCGGCGCCGGTAACGATGGCCGTTTTGCCTGTGAGATCGCTCATGACATGTTCTCCATAGCTGTAATCAATCATTAGTCGCTGTGAGTTCAGTTTAGCAGCCAGCCTGCCCGAGGCGGTCAGGGCTATACTGCAGCGATCAGTTTGGTTCAGGAGATTGAACGATGATTCTAGGTGTGCACCACGCGGCCTTTGTGGTTCCGGATATCGACGCCGCGGTGGACTTTTATTGCGGCAAGCTGGGTTTTGAAATTGTGATGCAGGCAGAACTGCCCAGCGGTATTGATGTGATGTGCGAGGCCCTTGGCATTCCGGATTCGGAGTTCAAGGTGCGCATGATCAAGAAGGGCAACTCAATACTGGAAATGTTTGAGTATGCCCAGGCCCAGGCTGGTGATCCTCAGCAACCCCCCAACCGCATGGGGTACACCCACATTGCCCTGTGCACCGATGACCCCGAGGCGGATTACGGCATGCTGCAGGACGCTGGTGTGACCTTTAACGCGGCTCTGCTGGGCGGCTCACCGGATCGCTTTGCTTACGGCCGCGACCCCTTTGGCAATGTGATCGAGCTGCTAGAGCACAAGCCCGGCGCGCCCGATGGTCGTGACTTTGGTTAATCGCTGACGCGCAGAACAATCTTACCCCGCACCTCGCCTGACTCGATCAGGCGGTGCGCCTCCGCCGCTTGCACGAGAGGCAATGTCCTGTAAATGGTCGGCTGCAGATTGTCCTCGGCCAGCAGTTCGAACAGCGCGCTCAGGTCATCCTTGAAGTGCATCGGCTCTGCGGCGCGGTAATCCTGGATGGAATAAAACTCAGCCCGTTTTTGTGCCTCGGGCCAATGTGTCCAGCGGAAGTTCTGCCAGCGCCATTGCAGGAACTCAAGGCCTGTATCCAACATCGAATCGCCGGCCAGGCTAGCGCTGTAAAAGCCGTAGGTGACGAGATGTCCATCATCACTCAGGGATTCATAGGAGCGCGCAAAATTGTCGGCACTGATGGCATCGAAGGCGGCGTCTACCCCGCGACCGTCGGTCAGCTCCTCAATGCGGGTAACAAAGTCTTCACTGCGATAGTCGATAGGAATCACGCCCTGGCTGCGCAGGTAGTCGTGCTTGCCCGCGGAAGCGGTGCCATACATGGTCAGGCCCGAAACCCGCCCAAGTTGTGCCATGGCGGTGCCGACCGCGCCGCTGGCGCCGTGAATAAGAACATGCTGTCCCGGTTGCACTCGCGCTACCCGGTGCAGCATCTGGTAGGCAGTGACATAGGAAAGAATAAGCGCCACGGCTTCCTGGTCATCCAGCCCATCGGGTACGGGTACCAGGTTGTCAGCGGGCAGTAGCATGTATTCACTGTAGGCACCGCTAATGGTCATATCAGCTACCCGGTCGCCAGGTGTTAGCCCTTCAACGCCCGGACCCAGTGCATCTACCACACCCACCATGTCGTAACCCGGGGGGAAGGGCGGTTCGCTGGTGACACCGGGATAGAGGCCCTTGCGCACCATAATGTCGGTGAAAGAAGCGCTGGCGGTCAGCACCCGCACACGAACCTCGCCCGCTGCGGGTTGTGGCAGTGTTTGCTCGGTGACCACCTGCAACGTGTCGATGCCGCCAAATTCGCTGATGACGACTCTCTGCCAGGGTTGGCCGAGGGCAGTGGCGCTGATCAAAAAGCACAACAAAAACAGGCTCAATCGCATGGCTTGTGTGTCCTGCATTGGGGTGAACTGGTATCATAGCGCGCCATGAAATACCTGCGTACCCGAATCTCCGAGGTGCTTTATCCCGCCCCGGACCATGCCCTCCTGCGCTTCAGCGCAGACCAGCCTATACCCGCTATTCCCGGCGAATTTGTCATGATTCGCGGCGACTGGGGAGTGCACCCGGTTCTGCCCCGTGCCTTTTCTCTGGTAGAGAGCGGTGATATTGGTTCAGTGTTGGTCAAAGCGGTGGGCCCGGGTACTGATCTGCTGGCGGGAATGCAGGAAGACGATGAACTGGTTGTGTTCGGCCCCCTCGGTCAGGGTTATGAGGTGCATGCGGAGCGCACGCCGGTGCTGGTCGCTGGCGGTGTGGGTGTCGCACCCTTGCTGTTCCTGGCCCGCCAGCTGGCAGAGCAGGGGCGCAAAGCCATTTTCCTGTACGGCGCCCGCACTGAAAATGACCTGCCGCTGAGTGAAGACATTGCCGAAGTCGCCGAGCTGATCATCACTACGGAAAACGGTTCGGTCGGCGAGAAAGGCCTGATTACCCAGCCACTGGTGCGCGTGCTGGAAGAGCATCCATACGCCCAGATCTACACCTGTGGGCCCGAGGGCATGCTTGAAGCTGTCGCTAAAGTGGCTGCCGCTGCTGATGTGCCCTGCCAGGTTGCGCTGGAGGCGCCGATGGCCTGTGGCATGGGTACCTGTAAGGGTTGCGCCGTACCGAGACCCGATGGTGGCTATAAGTATGTGTGCTATGACGGCCCGGTGTTTGAAGCCCAGGACATTTATGGGACGGCCTCATGAGTGATCGCCTGCGTACCACCCTGGGCCCGCTCAGCCTTGAAAACCCGTTTATTAACGCCTCAGGCACCTTTGGTTATGGGGTGGAGTATGCGGGTTTTGTTGATGTTGCCAGGTTGGGCGGTGTCAGCGTCAAGGGCATCTCCCTTGAACCGCGCCCGGGCAATATGCCGCCGCGAACCGCTGAGACCAGCGCCGGCATGCTCAACTCCATCGGTCTGGCCAACATCGGTATTGATGCCTTTGTGAACGAAACCATGCCCCAGCTACGCGACCTGGGTGTCACCGTGATTGTGAATACTTTCGCCACCTCGGTGGAAGATTTTGTCGAGCTTGCCACCCGCTTTGAGCAAGTGGAGGGCATTGCCGCACTGGAACTTAATATCTCCTGCCCCAATGTGCACGCCGGTGGCATGCATTTTGGTGTCTCCGGTGAAGCCGCTGCTGAGGTTACTGGCGCCGTGCGTGCTGTCACCTCGCTGCCATTGATGGTGAAGCTGTCCCCTGAGGCCGGTGATATCTGCGATGTGGCTCGCGGCGTCGAGAGCGCGGGTGCCGATATCATTACCATGATCAATACCATTCGCGGCATGGTAATTGATGTCGACAGGCAGCGCCCTATGCTGGGCCAGAAAATGGGCGGCATGAGTGGCCCTGCCATCAAGCCCCTGGGTGTGCGCATGGTTTACGAGGTATTCCAGGCGGTGGATATTCCCATCATTGGCA
This sequence comes from Halieaceae bacterium, assembly GCA_963921335.3. Classification (GTDB taxonomy): domain Bacteria; phylum Pseudomonadota; class Gammaproteobacteria; order Pseudomonadales; family Halieaceae; genus CAWUFC02. The sequence goes on from CAWUFC020000001.1 coordinate 829,330, forward strand.
TGGGCGGCATCAGCTGCCTGCGCGATGTGCTGGAATACATGCTGGCGGGTTCCGCTGCCGTGCAGGTGGGTACCGCCAACTATGCCGAGCCAGGTATCAGTTTGCGCTTGAGTGACGAGCTGGAGGCCTACTGCGCCGAGCGCGATATTTCAGCAGCGGATCTGGTTGGCAAGGCCCATCAGGCTGACTGATCTGAACCCCTGATCCAATGAACGGCCATCGCGATTTTGACTTTCTAAGCGGGGCCGAGAGCTGGCTGCGCGACCTGCGCAATACCTTTCAGATCGGTCGTGAATTCTGGCATGGCTTTAATTGCCTGCGCCGATTGGGGCCTACCGTCACCGTGTTTGGTTCCGCCCGTTTCAATGAAGGGCACCCTGCCTATGATTTGGGGGTGCGGGTTGGATCAGCGCTGGCGCAAGCCGGTTATACCGTGATGACTGGCGGTGGCCCCGGTGTCATGGAGGCCGCCAATCGCGGCGCGCGGGAGGCCGGGGGCTATTCAGTGGGCTGCAATATACAGCTGCCCGTTGAGCAATTCGCCAACCCCTATCTTGATCTGAACATTGAGTTCGAACACTTCTTTGTGCGCAAGGTGATGCTGGTTAAATATTCCAGTGCCTTTGTCATTCTGCCGGGTGGCTTCGGTACGCTGGATGAAATCTTTGAAACCCTCAACCTGATAGAAACCAACAAGATTGAGCGCTTTCCCCTGGTTGTGATGGGCACTGATTACTGGCGCGACATGGGCGCTTTTGTGGATAACAGCCTGAGGCCCAGCGGCGCAATCTCTGAGGGTAGTGCCGACAACCTGATCCTGACTGACTCTATCGACGATATGCTGAGTGCGGTGCTGTCGGGCAGCCAGGGAGTCTGACCCTTTCGCTCAAAAATGATCTAAAAAGTCAGACGCCATTGCTTGTCCGTTGATCTCGCTGGCACTGGGTTAACGCACCAGGTTCTTAATCACCGCGCAGTTTTGTGGCGCTGGCTCTCCCGCAAACCGCGCATCAGCCCAGGCGATGAATTTAGCCACACCCTGGTTGACCGGGCCACTGTGATCGGCACCCTCGAAGACCTGCAAGCTCACCGTTTCGCCACTCTCACAGAGCGCTGCGGCAAAATCGTAAGTGTCTTGATAGCGCACCAGTTCGTCCTTGGTGCCCTGTGCAATGTATATGGGGTGACCATAGCCCTGTTCGGGTATCTCCATTTTCTGCGCAGCAGCTGCAATGCGGGGTGTCTCACTGAAGGGGATGTGTTTCATGCTTTGACCGCTGGTCAGCCCAGCCTTAAAACCGATGCCGATCAGCTCCTGAACGCAAGTGCTGTCCGTGTAGTGCATCAGCGCCAGAACCTGTTTTGTAAATGCCTGGTTGCGATCGAAGCTGGGCTCATAGGTTTCAAACCCCCTCGCCAGCAGCAGTGAGATACCGATATAGGGATTGGGCTCGTCCGCGCCGCCGTGGCGGAAGCGTTGCATGAAGTTCACGCCCGGTGCTGTCGCCAAAGTGCCCAGAAATTCCAGCTCAGATTCGCGCTCATTGACGTAGGCGCCTGTGCACAACGCGCCCTGGCCGCCTTGAGACTGGCCTGTGACCAGCCAACGCTTGGACAGGGGAACGTCGAGTTGATGCGCGGTGTGTACCGCATCGATATTCCCATTGGCCTCTGACCGGCAGTGCAGGTAAGGATGAGTGCCAGTGGTACCCAGACCCTCGTAGTCCGTTGCAACAATGGCGTAACCCGCTGCCAGCCATTGGTTGAGGTAGGTGACATCCCGCTGCGAGCGACCTGCGAAGGAAGGCGCGCATTGGTCGGCGATGCCTACGGTGCCATGGGACCAGGCCAATACCGGCCAGCCGTCCTCGGGCGCTTCACCTTTTGGCGTAAACACGGCGCCGGATACCGGCACAATATCGCCCTTATGCCCGGTTGAGCTATATAGAATGCGGGTGCCTTCGCTCGCGTTCTCCAACACGTGTTGGGCTTCCAATGGCTCTTGCCGAAGCAGTATCCCGGGTTCGGCGGGCAGGGCCGCATCCCACGCATAAAACGGTGCGGCGCCTTCGCCTCCGAATGCTACTGTCGCGACAAGCGCGGTAGCGGATATCGACAATTGACGTAGTGTTGAGATGAATATGATACGCATAATGCTGGCCTCTGATCTTATATACTCAAGCATAGAGTATAGTCGAGCTTCCAATATACTCAAACATGGAGTAACGTAGATGAAGGTTTTTTTAATGACGCGGCGACTGTGGCAAAACTGACAACTACTTCCTATGCCATTCTCGGCTTGCTCGAGCGGCGCACCTGGTCGGCCTATGAGTTAACCAAGTACATGCAGCACAGTGGTATCAGGGGGGTGTGGCCCAGAACAGAAAGCCGTATCTACGTCGAGTTCAAAAACCTTGTGGCTCATGGCCTCGCCACCGCCTCCGAGCAAACCAAGCAGGGCCGCAAGCGTAGCGTATACAAAATTTCTGCCGCGGGCAGGAAAGGTTTGCGAAACTGGCTGCTCAGCCCTGAAGGTAGTTTCAGGCTAGAGAGTGAGCCACTGCTCAAATTGCTATTTGGTGATCTTGATGATGGGGCAACGCATGTCCAGCTTGAACATATGCACGCCCAACTGATCAGCGAGACAGAATTGATGTTGGAGGAAGTGAACAGGTCACTGGAGAACGGCTTCTACTTTGAAGAAAACGCCCTGCACAACAGTCAGCTCCTGAGTTTGCTCACGGACCTGCTTGAGAGTCGCAGTGATTGGCTGAACGACATGCGTCAGTCAGGCCGGCGCAAAACGCCAAAAAGTACCTCTAATGAAGCGGCAAAAATCTATCGCCAGCAGGCGAAGCGCCTGGCGTCCCTGCTCGAAAAATTGCAGGACCAGTAAGCCACCTAAAGCTTTGGGTTTGTTTGTGCGCCGCTAGCCAGTATGCTGGCCAGATGAAGTTCATTCGCGGTTTGTTTGTTTGCCTGCTGTTGCTGCTGCTGTTTTTCTACAACATCGATCAGCGCGGTTATCGTGGGCCGGCTACCAACAATTTTGATGGCCACCAGTTTCTCAATATGGCGCCCATCGCCGATAAGGGTCTGGTCGAGTTTCTGCGCTGGCAGTTCACCTCCGAGCCCGGTGAGTGGCATTACCGTGACATTGAGCCGGTCGGTGCTTTTCCTGTGCAGCGCAATGGCCCTGGGCAACTGCGAGCCAACTTCATCAATCATGCCACGGTGTTGTTGCAAATCGATGGGGTCAATGTTCTGACCGACCCAATCTGGTCGGAGTTTGCCAGTACATATCCCTACCTGGGGCCACGGCGTTATCACGAGCCGGGTATTCGGCTGCAAGATCTGCCACCTATTGATCTGGTACTGATCAGCCACAGTCATTACGACCATCTCGACCTGGCGACACTGAAGCAACTGCAGGCGCACTCCGATCCGCTGATCCTGATGGGGCTGGGCAATGCCTATCTGCTGGAGGGGGCCGGTCTGACCCGCTTTCAGGAGCTGAACTGGTGGGAGGGCGCTGAAGTGATGGGTCTGCGCATTAACAGTGTGCCGGCGCAGCACGCATCCATGCGTGCCAGTCACGGCTATGACCGTACGCTGTGGGCAGGCTATGTGATTGAAGGCCAGGGTGGCCCGGTGTTTTTTGCAGGCGATACCGGCTACGGGCCACATTACGAGCACATACGTGAGTTTTTCGGTCCGATGCGATTGTCTCTGCTACCTATCGGTGCCTATAAACCGCGATGGTTTATGCGTGACAATCACATGTCGCCGGCAGATGCCCTGCAGGCTTATTTCGATTTGGAGTCAGCCGCAGGTATGGGCATCCACTTTGGTACTTTTAACGTAGCAGATGATGGACAATATGAAGCGGCAGAAGAAATGACCCGCTTGCTTGCCGAGGGGGAGCGCATAGATATCAGCTTCTGGATTCCCGAGCCCGGCGAGAGTAAAACCTGGAACCAATAAGATCGAGGAGAGGCCCGATGACAAAAAGTGAAGCCCTGGTTCGAATAGTGATCGCATACATGGTGGCGCTCTTTGTGGGTGGCGCCACACTCTATTTGCTGGATATGGGCCCGCTGTGGGATGCGCTGGTGGCTGATATCGCGGCGACCATTGTGATCTTCCTGTTTAGTCGTGGTCATCGCAATTCCAGTTTTTACGACGCTTACTGGACCGTCGTGCCGCCCTTCATCCTGCTGTTCTGGCTTGCGGTTGGGCCCAGCAATTACCCGCTGCGGGAGATGATGGTAATGGCAGTGATGCTCTATTGGGCAACCCGCCTCACCCTGAACTGGGCCTATCACTGGGAGGGCATGAGTCACGAGGACTGGCGCTACCCCATGCTGCGCGAGAAGGCGCCCCAATTTGCAGTGCTCACTGACTTCTTCGGCATACACCTGTTTCCTACCTTTCAGGTCTTCATGGGTCTGCTCCCGGCCTATGCGGTTTATTGTTTGGCAGATCAACCGGTCGGATGGCTGGATGGTGTGGCGCTGGCGGTTGGACTCGGCGCAGTAACCCTGCAGCTGGTGTCCGATATTCAGCTGCACCGCTTCATTGATCAACGCCAGGAAGGGGAGCATCTCATGACCGGATTGTGGGCCTGGTCGAGACACCCCAATTATCTCGGTGAGCTTGGTTTCTGGCTGAGCCTGTTCCTGTTTGGCCTGGCCGCCTACCCCAGTGGCTGGTACTGGCAGATCATTGGCATTGTGACCATGACGGTCATGTTTATGCTGGCCAGCATTCCCATGATGGAAAAACGCAGTCTCGAAAGACGACCGGAATACCAGACGGTGATCGACAAGGTGCCGATGTTGATACCCCGCCCCTGGAAGCACGCCTGATTCAAAGCGCAGTCCGCAAACGGCTTACGTTAGAATGATGTCACCTATGATTGCTCTAGAGGCGCCATGGATAATGAATGTAATGCTGCGCACTGTGATGTTGCTGTTCGGACTGTCGCTGGCATCCTGTGCCAGCACTCAGCTCGAGCCCGACGACACCGTGGTCGAGATTCCCATGTTGTACATCACCGATCGCGATGAAACCGGCGATGAAGACCCCGAAAAGTTCTACGGGGATGAGCGCGGCGACCTGGTTTACGGCAGCATGACCACTATCCTGGAAGCAAAGCCAACCGGTGCCAGCCCCGACGACCCCGCTTTCTGGCAGCCGCGTGCCGCCAATGCAGATGACATTGGCATAGCCTCCCTCAAGCCCATGGCCCTGGATGGGTTTCAGCAGGAGATAGAAACTCGTTTGCAGGGGCGTGACGACAAAACGGCGCTGGTATTTCTGCACGGCTACAAAAAGACTTTCCGGCGCGCGGCCATGAACCTGGCGGGCATCGTTTATGGCGCTAATTACCAGGGCATTCCGGTATTGTATAGCTGGCCCTCCGGCGGTGCACCGGCGCTGTATGCAGCGGATACCACGAATCTCAAATGGTCGACCACGCATTTGGTCAAGGCGCTGGATCAGCTAGCTGAGGTGCACGGGCTCGATGTGATTCACCTGGTGGCGCACAGCATGGGTGGCCAGGCTGTATTGCATGCGCTGGAAAACGAAAAGCCCCCGCAGGGGGAGGGCGAGTGGAAGTTGGGCGAGCTCATCCTCTATTCCCCCGATGTGGATCGGGCGCGGTTCGCTCGTGATGCCCTGCCAAAACTCCGTGCTGCGGGCATTCGCACCACGGTGTACGCCTCTGACCTGGACGTGCCGCTATGGGCCTCGCGATTCGCCAACAAGTACCCCCGCCTTGGTGATGCTGCCTCCGGCTTGCTGGTCGCGGAAGGTCTGGAAACCATCGACGCCTCCCAGATTGCCGGTTTGTTTACCGGACACATCTACCACCTCGGTCAGCGCACCCAGGATGATCTACACTATTTGCTGAGTGAGCGGCTCGGTGCCGCCGAAAGACCTACTCTGACCCGGGTAGAGGACGAGCGGGGCGTTTACTGGGAAATTCTTCCGGAGTAAAACCAGGGGGCAATCATCTGAATGGACTGCGTCAAACACACAGGCATTTATAAGCTTCTCGCGCTTGGCTCGATGCTGGTGCTGGCTGGCTGCGGTAGCAGCGGCTTCAAGCTGATGCCTCCCCCGGCTTATGTCGGCACAGATGCCTACCAGGAGGGCGTTCGGGAATATTACGCAGAGATCAATGCTGGGCCTGAAGCCCGTATTTTTTACGCCACTGATCGCGCCCCCGACAGCGAAGGTACCGCTTGCAACTATGCCAACGCTCGAGGCGACTACTTGCGGCTGGGGGAAGTGCGCACCGTCATTGGTGACGAGAACTGGAGCCTCGACGAGCTTGGCGAGAACATCAATGCAGGCGAAGAGCTGATCATCAATTGCCTTAGTCACGATGAGATTGGCCCGCTGTATACCAGTATCCCCCCGACCAGTCAGGATGGCATTGATGCTTTCTTGTCAGACAGTAAAGACGACCCAGTGCGGGCCTCGTCCTACGAGTTTGCCAGGCGTGTCAACGAACACATGAAAAGCACCCGTTTTCATGAGATCAATATTTTTGTTTCCGGCTTGAGTACATCCTTTGGTAACAGCGTGAAGCATGCCACTGCCTTCCATCATTACACCGTGCGCAGCGGCGCGATGATCGCTTATCCCTGGCCAGTGGGTAACACCCCATTCTCTGCCAACAAAGATCGTTTGAGTGGCCGTGTCAGTGCCCGTGGCCTCCGTAACCTGATCCTGTTCCTGGCGGAAAATACAGAAGCCGAGCGCATCAATATCATTGGCTATAGTGCCGGGGCTGAGGTGTTGTCCTATGCCCTTTACCAGTTGCGTCTGGCCTATGCAGAGCAGCCGGTGGAGCGTATCCACAGCGATCTCAAGCTGGGCAGTATTCTGCTGACGGCGCCGGATGCCGACTACATGGAGTTTCGCAATATGCTGATGGACGGCCTGTTGGATATGGCGCAGAGCTTCACGGTCTACGTAAACCCGGAAGACCAGGTGATGGTTTTCTCAGAGCGGTTTTCTTCAGGTGCGCCGCGATTGGGCAATCCTCGTGATGGTGTCAGCCAGACTGAAATGGATATCTATAGAAACGTCGAGGGCATCAACTTTGTGAGCCCTGAGAATGGCGTGCGCATCCTCGGCGCCGTGGATTCACTGGGACATTCCTACTGGTACCTGAATCCCTGGGTCAGTTCCGATGCGCTGATTACCCTGACCACGCAGTTACCTCCGAAAGAGCGCGGCCTGATGCGCGAAGGTGAGAGCCCCGTTTGGCAGTTTCCTGATGACTACCTGGCACGGACAGAAGCGCTGTTCAGGGAGTACCGGCTGCGAGACAAGCAAACTGCGCAGAAGTCGCCCTAATACTGATCTCGGAAGGGCATAATCCCCCAGAACTTGACCCCCAGCCAGCGACTGAAAGGCGCGTCAGGATCATCGTCGGCCACTTCCGACTCACCGTTTTCACCCTGTCGTGTCCATTGCAGCGGGCTGGCGTGTGACAGTCGCCAGCTGTTCCGGCTCTCGGCATCGTCATAGAACACCTGCGTCAACAGGCGGGCGAATTCCTCACCATGAATCAGTAGCCCGGCTTCGGTGTTAAGCTGAATCGAGCGGGGGTCGTAGTTCATTGAGCCGACGTAACTGAGGTCGTCGTCGATCACGATCAGTTTGGAGTGATAGCTCTTGTGGCCTTCGCTGCAGTTCGTGCGGCAGCTGGGCCAGCTGGCATCCACCGCAAACTCGTAAACCTCTACGCCCATATCCAGCAGGCGCTCGCGGTAGGGCACCCAGCCTGAGAAAGCGGCTGAGAAATCAATGGCCGCCATGGAGTTGGTCAGCAGTTTGATGTCGACGCCATTCTGCTCCAGCGTCTGAAACTCTAGCATCATGTCCTCGTCGGGCACCACGTAGGCCATGCCCAGCAAGACCTTGTGATCGCCAGCACTGTGAATGCGCTCACTGAGTTGCTGGTACTTCCAGGGTGACGGGCTCGCCACTTTGTCAGCCCGGTCCACCAGCAACTCTACTGGTGCTTGCACAAGCCCATTGCTGATCTGGTAGGTCTCTAGGTCAGGCATTTGTATATCCGCAAACCACTCCCGAGTGCTGGGCTTTTCGCGGTATTGGCGCAGTTCATGGTAGTAGCGCTGGGCGCGTTTCTCGTCCGGAATGCGTTCCAGCATGTGCAGGGGGATCGACCAGCGGCTGTTCCAGTACTCGTCAAAGCTATCTGCCATAACCGGCACAATGGCACCCACCGCGAGCACATCCAGGTCGCGGTGCACAAACTTGGGATCTACCCAGAAGTAGCGATTCTGGATGTTGCGCCCGCCAATAATGCCCACGGTGCCGTCGGCTAGCATGATCTTGTTGTGCATCCTGATATTGAGCCGCTCCTTGGCCAGCCACTCGAAGGGCCGAATCACGACATCGACACGCTGCGTGGCAAAAGGATTGAACAGGCGAATATCGATATTGGGATGACGCTGCAGGGGCGAGAAAAATGTCTGGTCCATGGCCAGCATGTCGTCGATGAGCAGCCTTACCCTGACCCCGCGGTCTGCGGCATCTACAACATGACTGAGCATGACGCGCCCACTCTCGTCATCGGCCCAGGAGAAGTACTGCAGGTCGAGGCTGCGATCTGCCAGCTGAATCAGGCGCAGCCGATCTTCCCAGGCCTCGTGGCCGGTGACGAGCATGCGCACGCCGCTGAGCTCTTCACTGGCGAGTTGGAAGCCTTCCTGCTCGAGGCGGTGATCGATGCGCGTATCGCCCGGTGCAGGTATCGCCACGCTGGTGGGTTTATCTGCATCCAGCGGTACGCTGGCACAGGCACCCAGCCAGGCGGTGATACCCAGAAAGAGAAGACGAAATACGATTCGCCGTAGCTGCACCTTAGTCTCCGGTTGCTTGCCCCGTCAGCAATGCGCTGGCCGTTCCCGCCCTGGGGTGTATGGCGGCCGTGCCCGCCATGACCTGCTCCATTTGTACCAGTGCCTGCTCGTAGCTGAAGCCACTGGCCATATCCAGGAACGCCGCTCTGGCCTCCTGTAACTGCTTGGGGTGATCAATCAGGTGGTCGATCTTTTGCACCAGTTGCTCGAGGTCGCCGGCCTCGAACAGGAAGCGCTCGTCGATAGCGAACTGGGATGAGGCGCTGGTTTCGCAGTTTGCAATTAAGGCGGGCAATCCGCAGCCAATGGCCTCCAGTACCGCCATACCCTCCAGTTCCGTCTCGCTGGCGTGCACCAGCAGGTCCGCCGTGTTGTACAGTTCAATCAACCTTTCCTGGGACACAAAACCTGTTTCTGCGGGTACAGGCAGCTGACTGGCCATCTGCTCTATGTTCTCGAGCATTGGGCCGTGGCCGGTCACCACCAGCTTAATGCGATCCCGATGGCGGGATTTTAGCAGGGCCTCGATGACAAGATCGTGACGCTTTTCCCTGGACAGGCGACCAACCATCAACACCACGAACTGTTGTTTATCGCCGGCTTCATCGACGTCGCAAGGGCGAAATTGTGGCGGCAGGCCATTGGTGATGACCGAAGAACTACCCTCAAAGCCGCCGCTTTTCAGTTCCTCCAATGCGGCCGGGCTGGGGCAGATGACATGGTCAGCCAGGTTGTAGAAGAAGCGGTTGAAGAATCGCAGCAGCAGCCGGTTAAGCCAGCCTACATTGCAGTTCAGGTTGTAGAGAATATTCTGGGGTTGGAAGTGAAAACCAAACACGACCGGAATGCCGAGCCTACGAGCTTCACGCAGCGCGAAAAAACCGAGGAACAAGCTGTACTGAATATAGACAACATCATGGCCGGGCAGTACTTCTTTCAATACTTTGCGCCCAGGGCCTGCAAGGTCAAAGCCGTTTTTGTCGATGATCCACTGCACACCGGGGATGAAGAGGGAGGGCACCCGATGGCGGTTTTCCTCTTCGGGCCCGGTCGCGATCACCGTGACGTCATGATGACGCCGCAGGCCTTTGATAAAACGCACGGATGACTGCACCGCGCCCACACCATTGTCGTTGACGATGTCGGCGACATAGGCAATTTTCAGGCGTTCACTACGTTCCTGTAGCGGAGTGTCCAAAGGTGAATTCACGGCTGGCTATGACTCAATTTCATGGCAGGACGCATCCTGCGACTGCGTTGAGCGGAGTGTACCCCTATCGCAGTATGTTTGCTGCTTAGTGATCGCTATTTTTGCCTGACTAAAAGCCCCTTGGGGTGTTGTCCCATGGGAATCCTTCAGCTGCCATCTCGTAACCCAACTGGTAGAGCGCCCGCATGTAGTCGCGATCGAACTGCTCCTGTTGGGGGTGATCAAAGTCAGCCGGCACTTCGGTGACATGAAAGTCCAGGCCGTCGCGGGCCGCAGTGGCAAAAATACGGTAAATGTCGCCCTCGACGATGGTGTTCATCAGTGTGCTTTGGGTGCGGAGCATCACGGGCAGGGTGCTGCGTTCCACCGCCTCCCAGGGGAGCTGCGCCTGTCCATTGCGAATGACGTACAGGTCCGGCGGCTCGGGTACCTGCAGTTTTTGCAGCATGGTTCTGGCGTCATAGTTCATGGGGTACAGCTGCACCACTGAGCTGGCGCCGCCATCCACATGCATCTCGTCGAAACGCTTACCGTCAACGCTGACTTCGAACATCACCGGGGGAAAACCGCCCGGTATAGAGGCGGAGGCCAGCATCACCTTGCGTATCAATGCTGCCGCGTCGCTTCTGCCGCTGGCGGCGATGGCGCCGATATCCCAGGCCACAGGTCTGCCCGCATCCAGGTTGCTCGTCACAATTGACAGAAAACGGCCCCGTTCATATTCCCCGGCGATGGCTTCCACCACATCGTCGCTGACATACTCGAGCAGCTTTTCTTGCAGTGGCGCTGAGTCGCCAATCGCGTCACTGAGCAGGCCGGTGATGCCGCCCCGAATCTCCAGCACGTCCTCGGTGGAGTAACGGGTGTAGATTTCTTTGATGATGTGGTCGTAGTCCGATCCCAAAAACGCAAAGGGTGCGATCAAGCCGCCGGTGCTGATCCCGGTAACCAGTGTGAATTCAGGCCGATCGCCGGCCTCGGTCCAGCCGTTGAGGATGCCGGCTGTATAAGCGCCACGGGGGCCGCCGCCGGAAATGGCGAGGTAGTGGTGGGGCACGCCAAAACTGGCGCGGTAGCGTTCTTCGAGTTCCGCGTCGTCTAACTCTGCCAGCGCGCTGTCATAGGGGTCGCTGATATCTGCCCAGTCCCTGACGCCGGGAAAGCCTTCTATCTCGGCGATCGTACCGCTGCCACCTGTTGGTGGATTGCGTTCCAGGGATTCACCGCTGCAGCCAATAAGCGCGCTGATCATGAACACTGTGAAGAGGCGAATTGCGCCGACTGGGCGGATGCGGGAACTGCTTGTCATATGCGCTACTCTCCGGATTTATGGGCTCACTGCCTGGCTTGCATGCCAGGGAAGCCGCTCTGCGTACCCTTCAAAGAATCGAACAGATTAATCACTGCATCCTTGTTGACCCTTCGGGTGATCATAACGATTTTTGAGGTTCGGTCATCACTGGGCCACTGCTCCAGCCGCACGGGATCGTGAAACACGTGCTGCACACCATGCAGCACCACCGGGTGGTCCGGGTCATCCTTGAGGCAGAGCATGGCTTTCATGCGCAGCATGTCGGGGCCAATGGTTTTTAACAGGATCTGCAAGGTCATTTGGAATGCGTAAGAAGCAATCGGCTCTTCGAATTCCATACAGTAGGCCTGAATGTCATCACCATGACGGTTCACGTTGTGATGATGTTCATGGTCATGGTCATGGTCGTGATGATGATGGCCCTCGTCGAAGGCCTCGGCGGCCAGCCATGCCTGCACATCGGCAGATTTATCTGCCGGATCAAAGGCCTCGCCACTGAACAAGCTGAGCAGGTCGAATTGGTCCGACTGACGTTCCAGCACTGGGGCGCCGGGGTTAATCGCCCGCAAGCGGTCCTTGAGTGTGTTTACCTGTGCCAGCTTTCCAGGATCCGAGGCGAGATCGGTCTTGGTGAGCACCAACTGATCCGCCACCGCCACCTGCTTCCTGCTCTCGACCTGGGTCTCAAGGGTGTTATCGCCATTAATTGCATCTACAACAGTAATCACCTGGGCCAGGCTGTAGGCCTCAATCAGGTAGAGATCGGAAAGCAGGGTATGGATGACCGGTGCTGGGTCGGCAAGGCCAGTGGTCTCCACGATCAGGCGTGAAAACTCGGGAATGTCGCCCATGCGGGATCTGCTTTTCAGGTCTTTGAGGGTCGTGGTGATATCACCGCGTATCGTGCAGCACAGGCAGCCCGAGGTCATTTCCAGCAGGTTTTCATCAACTTGCTCTACCAGTAAGTGATCCAGGCCTACTTCACCAAGCTCGTTGATGACCACAGCGGTGTCTGAAAAACGCGGGTCCTGTAAAAGATCTTTCAGTAAGCTTGTTTTCCCGCTCCCCAGAAAGCCCGTCAGCAGGGTTACAGGCGTTTTTCCTGTCATGGTTTCACTTCTCCAGCCAATGGCGTTCCCAGCCTCGAAATTGGCCTGGGTGAGTTTGTGGTGACTGGGCCATACCAGCCTCTGACTGTTTAAGGTAAGCGAAAATACCATGGCCCGCACACCGCTGCGACACACTGCGGATCAAATCATAGACAGAGTCTGTGAGAGAACGCCTGACCGGTAGAGGTTGAGCCCAGCTGTGCTGAGGGGCCGGGAGTCCGAGCCGCTTTAAGGGCAAGCATAAAAAACCCGTTCAGAGAACGGGTTTTTGAAGATGGTGCCCAGGAGAGGACTTGAACCTCCACGCCCTTGCGAGCACTAGCACCTGAAGCTAGCGTGTCTACCAATTTCACCACCTGGGCAGGTACTGAATAATCGAATATCAGTAGAGGGCGCGCACTTTACTTTTACAGTGACAGATTGTCAATGCCCGATAATGCGGCGCAGGCTCTGCCCGCGTATACTGACGAACACCACCCCTTTTCACCACAAGAAGATCCCCATGGACCCCCACGCAGACAGGGAAGCCGCGCAATACGAGAACCCCATTCCCAGCCGGGAATATATTCTCCAGGTACTCGCCGAGGCGGAGCGCCCCCTCAGCCATAAAAAGCTGTGCAAGCTACTCAAGCTCAAAGGCGAGGAGCAATCCGATGCCCTGCGCAAGCGCCTGCGTGCGATGGAGCGGGACGGCCAGCTTATGGTGAATCGCAAGGGTCACTATGGCCTGGTCGATAAGATGGACCTGGTGCACGGCCGTGTCATTGGCCATCGGGACGGTTACGGCTTTTTAACGCCGCTTGAAGGCGATGGCGAGGATCTTTATCTCAGCGCTCGCCAGATGAACCTGGTGTTCGATGGCGACGAGGCCCTGGCCCGGGTTTCCGGGATTGATCCCAAGGGTCGCCAGGAAGGCAAAATCGTCGAGGTGCTCAAGCGCGGACTGACCGAGGTTGTGGGTCGATATTATGAAGAGAGCGGTATTGGCGCGGTCATTCCCGACAACCCGCGCGTCAACCAGGACATTCTGATCCCTCCCAAAGAGAAGAACGGTGCTCAACATGGGCAGATTGTCTGCGCTGAAATCAGCCAGTGGCCTACCCGCCAATTGGGTGCAAAAGGCCGCATCACCGAGGTGCTGGGTGAGCACATGGACCCGGGTCTTGAGATTGATGTGGCCATCCGCTCCCACGGTATTCCGCACCAATGGCCCGAGGCTGTGCTGAAAGAAGCGGGTGCGTTAGCAGACGAGCCCAGTGCCGCCGACAAAAAGCAGCGCGTGGACTTGCGAGACCTGCCCTTTGTCACTATCGATGGTGAAGATGCCCGCGATTTTGACGACGCCGTTTACTGCGAAAAGAAAAAGGGTGGTGGCTGGCGGTTGTTCGTTGCTATTGCCGATGTCAGTCATTACGTACGCCCGGGCATGGCACTGGATGAGGAGGCCCAGTCACGCGGTAACTCGGTGTACTTTCCGGAGCGGGTGGTGCCCATGCTCCCGGAAGCCCTGTCCAACGGCCTGTGTTCGCTAAAACCGGGAGTCGACCGCCTGGCCATGGTCTGCGAGATGAATATCTCGCGGGTGGGCAATCTCACCAGCTACTTATTTTGCGAGAGCGTCATTCACTCCCATGCGCGCCTCACCTATACCCAGGTGGGGGAGGTATTGGAAACCGGCAGCCACCCGGATGTGGACAAGGCCCGGGTGCCAGACCTGAAACTGCTGCACGGGCTATACAAGACCCTGCGCGGTGCTCGCGATACCCGCGGGGCCATTGATTTCGAGACAGTGGAAACGCGCATCGTTTTCGACGAGCAGCGCAAGATCGATGCGATCGTCCCGGTGCACCGCAACGATGCACACAAGCTGATTGAAGAGTGCATGCTCATGGCCAATGTGGCCACCGCGCGGTTCTTTGAAGACTGCGAATTGCCGATTCTGTTTCGAGTGCATGAGGGCCCCAGCGAGGAGCGGCTGGAGAACCTGCGCAGCTTCCTCGGCGAGTTGGGCCTGGATTTGAGCGGTAGCCTCAAGCCAACGCCGCTAGACTACCAACACCTGCTGCAGCAGGTGGTTGATCGCGAAGATGCCAGCGTGATCCAGACCATGTTGCTGCGCTCGCTGAGCCAGGCCAACTACCAACCTGAGAACAACGGGCACTTTGGCCTTAACTACGAGGCCTATGCCCACTTTACTTCGCCTATCCGTCGTTACCCCGACCTGCTGGTGCATCGCGGTATTCGCCGCGTGATTCGCTCTGACCACGCCAGCAAGCATGTGTTGCGGGCAGATGCTGAGCCGATACCCGAGAAGCGAATCTTCCCCTACGACCTGATGGCGATGAACGTGTTTGGCGAGCAGTGCTCCATGACCGAGCGTCGCGCTGACGATGCCACGCGCGAGGTGGATGCCTGGCTGAAATGTGAGTACCTGTCGCACCACATTGGCGATGAGTTCGAGGGCGTGGTCGCGGCGGTGACCAGCTTTGGCCTGTTTGTGGAGTTGAAAGATCTCTACATCGAGGGCCTGGTGCATATCTCCAGCCTGCCCGGCGACTATTACCATTATGACAACGCCAAGCAGCGACTGACGGGCGAGCGCAGTGGCCGCAGCTTTAACCTGGGCGACACCCTGCAGGTACAGGTGGCGCGGGTTGATCTGGACGACAAGAAGATCGATCTGGAGATGATCGACAGCGCCCCACGTAAGGCCGATAAGGGCAAGAAGCTGAAGAAAGGCCGCGGCGGCAAGAAAAAACGCAAGACAGGGCTGCGCAAGCACTACTGATCATGGACCTGATCTACGGATTACACGCTGTCGACAGCCTGTTGCGTAAAAACCCGCAGCAGGTGCAGTGCCTGTGGTTGCAGTCGGATCGCGCCGACAAGCGTATCGAAAAGTTACTGGCCCTGGCCAAAAACCAGGGCGTTAGCGTGGCGCGCTGTTCCCGACAGGAGCTGGATGACAAAGTCAGTGGTCGTCATCAGGGCGTGGTGGCTGAAGTCAGGACAGATACGCGGCAATGGGATGAGCAGGCGCTGTATCAATTGCTGGATGATCTCGATGGCCCGGCATTGGTATTGGTGCTGGACGGCGTGACCGACCCCCATAACCTCGGTGCCTGCCTGCGCAGTGCCGATGCGGCCGGGGTGCACGCTGTCATTGTGCCCAAGGACAAGTCTGCTGATCTCACTCCAACGGTTCGCAAAGTGGCCTGCGGTGCAGCCGAAACCGTACCGTTTGTGCGGGTCACCAACCTTGCGCGCACTCTCGAAGGCCTCAAAGAGCGGGGCATATGGCTCTACGGCACCGCGGGAGAGGCTGAAAAATCCATATATGACAATGATTTACGCGGCCCCTGCGCCCTGATCATGGGTGCCGAGGGTGATGGCCTGCGGCGCCTGACCCGGGAAACCTGCGATTTCCTGGTGAAATTGCCCATGGCGGGGGAGGTGAGTTCCCTCAACGTGTCGGTGGCAACCGGTGTGTGCCTGTTTGAGATCGTGCGCCAGCGTCAGGTGGTACAGTGAGCCCGCGTCGTTCAGTGTTATCACTGTTAATGGTCGGGCTGTTCTTGTCGCTGGATGTGCAGGCCTACGAAGAGAAAGTACATCGGTATGCGCTGGTTATCGGTATTCAGAACTATACGCATGCGCCTCTCCTTAATCCGGTCAATGATGCGCGTTCAGTGGCCGGCAGCCTCAGAGCACTGGGCTTTGACGTGACCCTGGTACTTGATGCGGAACGCGCCACTTTGCAGCAGCAGGTGCGATCGTTCTATGAGAGTGTGAGTGAGCAGAACGCACTCACTTTGTTCTATTACGCTGGCCATGCGGTGCAGCTTCAACATCATAATTATCTGGTACCTCTGCAGGCTGATTTGAGCAGCGTAGAGCACTTTAGCGATGGTTTGTACGACGTTAATGACTTGTTTGCACAAATGCCCAATACCCCAGCTTCACAGAATCTGGTGATATTGGATGCATGCCGCAATAATCCATTCGCGAGTGATGGCAGCGGACAGGGCCGCGCAAGTGGTTTGGCGCCCATGCGTGCGCCCGTCGGTACCCTCATTGCCTATGCCACCGAGCCGGGTGGTGTAGCTTCCGACGGGCAGGGCAAGCACAGCACGTATACCCGCCATTTACTCAAGCGTCTTGATACCCCGGTGCCCGTTGAAGACATGTTTCGTCGAGTCAGGCGCGGGGTTAGCACAGAGACCCGCGGTCAACAGATTCCCTGGGAGCACTCTTCTCTGCTCAGAAAGGCCTACATCAATCCGCCCAAGAACGAGGGCATACCGGATATAGTGGTTTTCTAAAACACATAAGCTAACCCAACATGCAAGCTGCTGAGTGTCTCGTCGATATTGTCAAATTTTTGCCCGTCGACCTTCAGACTCTGCTGGTAGTCATTGATCTTGAAGCGGGTTTGGAACAGCAGATTGCTTGAAAGTGGCATGGCCCAGGCGATGTTATAGCTGAAACCGGTGGTATCGCCCTTAACCTGGCCGGTAAGGTCATCAAATTCCAGGGCTTCGATTTCTTCTTCCTCATCGTCGTCGTCATCGGTGTTAGCCGCAAAGCGATTCTTGGCCTCCAGGTCAGCGTATGCAACTGAAACAGTAAGGCTGCCCGCTTTCTCAAAACGCCAGGCGTAACTAAGGCCAACAAAAGGGCCTTTCTGAGAGTAGCGCTCACTGGTCGGGCCGGTGTCAGACTCTTCAGGATCCCGAGGCACAAAGTCCATCTCTGTTGCGCCAGATTTGTATCCCCCGTAGACGGTCAGCCCTTTGTAAGCGCGATAGCCCACCGTTAGGTCAAAATCCTCCCGGGAGGCCTTTCCTACATCTTCTTCTTCTGACAGATCCGCGTCCTGCAGACTCAGGTAGGCATTCGCTGATAATTGCCAGCGACCAGATGTTGCTGCCAGCAGCAGGTTGGTGGTGGGAAAACTGACGTCCTGATCCAGCTTTGCGGGGAAAGACAGGTTTGTATAACCTAGGGCGGCACCTGCTACAAAGCGCGCGTCTTCAACGAATTCGGAGGCAAAAGTCGGCAAGGGCAACACGCTGACAGCCGTGATTAACAGACCGAATAAAGTGGTTTTATGCATGGGGTGCTCCTTTGAGCGTTTGGCCAACTGTGGGTTGTGATGTCGTAAATAATAACGACTTCATTTGATTAAAGGGTACTAATCAATGTCAGCTACTTATCAAGCCTGTAAGACTGCCTTTAAGCTTCTACTGATGATTGGCTTGTTGTCAGCCTGCGCTACAAGCACACAGGACTCTCAGGAGCCGGCCTCTTGCGAGCAAGAATCGGTGTGTGGCGATGGCCGAGATCGCGGTTTTGATCCCTGCCTGGTCAACGGCGGCTTGCCGGTTTGCGAAAAACAAGATGACTAAAAAGCGCGACAAAATGCAGCTGGCTGAGGTGGTTGGCACCTGGCTGGCAGCCTTGACGGTCGTGCTTGGTGGTTTATTTGGTATTTTCCAGTTCCTGGATTACAAGCAGACCCTAAGGGTTGAGCGATCCATGGCCTTTATCGATCGCTACCACGACAACGAGCCGTTGGTGGAATCCCGGGTGCATATCGCTGAAATCATGAATCGTCGGTTGGGTGAGATCGTCGAAGTGCTGCAGAGCGAAGACCTGGATCAGTCCGAATTAGCTGCCGCCTACAGCGCTGCCGTGATGGGGATTGTCGAGGAAGAGAGCCTTGCCGGGCCGTTGGATCAGGTATTTGGTTTTTATGAACAGATACTCATGTGCCGCGAGTTAGCCCTGTGTGATGACGAGGTGGCGGCCAGCTTCTTTAATACCGATGGGCGGGCTTTTGTGCGTTCGTTTTATCCTCATATCTGCCATGTTCGTCGCGAATGGAGCAACCCCGAGGCCTACCAGCGGATCTGGCGCTTTTACGGGGGAGGTTCCAGCCAGATTTGCGAGTAAAATCGGGGTTTTACGACGCTTGCGCCCGCGCCCACAAGTGGGTAGAATCCGCGCCTCAAAATTAGAGCGACTGCCCTGTGCGGTCATTCTCCTTGCCACACTGTTTTGAGCAGGTGGCTTAACCCGTAAGGAGCGACGTATGCGACATTACGAAATCGTATTTATGGTCCATCCGGACCAGTCTGAGCAAGTGCCCGGCATGATCGAGCGCTACAGCGCGGCAATCCAGAAAGATGGCGGAACTGTACACCGTCTCGAAGACTGGGGCCGTCGCCAACTGGCTTACCCTATCAACAAGATCCATAAGGCTCACTACATTCTGATGAACGTAGAAGCCAGCAACGACGCGATGGACGAGCTGACCACTACTTTCCGTTACAACGACGCTGTGATCCGTAACCTGGTAATTCGTCGTGATGAGCCCGTGACCGAAGAGTCCATCATCATGAAGCAGGAGAAAGAGCAGCGCGAGCGCAAGAACCGCTACGAAGAGCGTCAGGCCGCTGAAGCCGCCGCCGCTAAAGAAGAAGCGCCCGCTAAAGAAGAAGTCGTTGAAGCAGCTGCTGAAGAAAAAGCAGCGGACGAGGAGGCATAAGTCATGGCACGTTTTTTCCGCCGTCGTAAGTTCTGCAAGTTCACCGCTGAAGGCGTAAAAGAGATCGATTACAAAGATCTCGATACCCTCAAGCAGTATGTTTCTGAAACGGGCAAGATCGTACCGAGCCGTATCACCGGTACCAAGGCCAAGTACCAGCGTCAGCTGGCTACCGCTGTAAAGCGTGCTCGTTTTCTCGCCCTGTTGCCGTACACCGACGGACACAAGTAAGCGAACTGAACGTTATCGCATTGGGGCGATATGCGCGGCGTAGCTGAATACGTCATGCGGGGCCGAAAGCAGGCTCTGCTGGTTTCGTTGCTTGGCGCAAGTACCCTGATGTTTGCCTGGATCAGCGCAGCGGTTGTTGCGTTGATCACCATGCGCCGGGGCTGGAATGAAGGCGCATTTATTCTGATCTGGGCGTTGCTGCCCGCGGGCTTTTTGCTCGTCCAGTTTGGAGATATGGGTCCGGTGTCGCTGTTGTTGGGCACCGCCGCGTTAGCGGTTGCATTGAGGTGGACGGTGTCCTGGCCTCTGACCCTGTTGGCCTCCGTGGGAGTGGGGGCTATCACCGGAATAGTGCTGCTGATGTTCAGCGGCGTCTTTCTGGAAGATTTGGCAGCCATGTTTGCCAAGGTGTTTGAAAACCTGCAGGCCAATATGCCCGAGGGGCAGACCTTGCGGGCACCCGGTATCAGCACGATTGCTGGCATGCTGGGGGTGATTAACACCATCACCTGTGTGCTGTGTTTATTACTGGCGCGTTGGTGGCAGGCAGCGCTGTATAACCCGGGCGGGTTTCGTGAAGAGTTTCACGCACTGCGCCTGAGTCCCCAAATCAGCATTGCCCTGGTTTTGCTGATGATGGGGGTAAGCACCCTGGGCCTGGAGTATCGGCCGTGGGCGGTACTGTTCGCAGTACCTCTGAGCGTGGCTGGCATTGGTTTTCTCCATGCGCGCGCTGCCTATCGGGGTTTGGGTGCGACATGGTTGGGCCTGTTTTACCTGTTGTGGCTGGTGCTGGACCCAATCAAACTGGTTGTTATTGGTATTGCCATCGCAGACAGTTTCGTGAATTTTCGCGAGCGCTGGCAGCCAAAAGGTGAATCCCGCGAGATATCGCGTAAAGAGGATCGCCACGATGATGAGAATTTGGAATAGGTCGGGCTGAGCCCGCCGCAGAAAAGAGGAAAGTAAGATGGATGTCATTTTGCTGGAGAAAATCGGCAAGCTGGGTGACCTCGGCGACCGCGTCACTGTTAAGCCAGGCTATGGCCGTAACTACCTGATCCCCCAGGGCAAGGCAGTACCTGCCACCGAAGCCAACGTGGCCGAGTTTGAAACTCGTCGCGCCGAGCTGGAAGCCAATGCCGCTGAAGCTGTTGCCGCCGCTGAAGTTCGCGCTGGTCAGATCCAGGAGCTGGGCACAGTGACTATCGAAGCCAATGCTGGCGACGAAGGTAAGCTGTTTGGTTCTGTGGGTACTCGCGACATCGCCGATGCCGTCACTGCAGCCGGTGTTGAGCTGACGAAGTCTGAAGTGCGTCTGCCGGAAGGCGCCCTGCGTGAAGTGGGTGAGTACGAAGTGACCGTTCACCTGCACACCGATGTCGACACGACCGTACAGATCTCTGTGGTAGCCGAAGGCGCCTAAGAGCCCTGCTCGGCAAAATCTGCGAGGATTTTGCACCAGAATACATCGAAAGCACTCACTTGACGGTGAGTGCTTTTTTTTTGTCTGCAATTGGCAGATACTCAATGGTCCCCGCTGAAAAAGAGCAATAAGACACCGGATGGCTGAAAACCCGACTCCAGACGACTACCCCGAAGACAATATCGTTCCAGTAGACGATTACCGGGATGATTATTCTGCGCCGTTTTCAGACGACCCCGAAATAGCTCGCATCAAGATGCAGCCGCATTCCATCGAGGCCGAGCAGTCGGTACTGGGTGGCCTGCTGCTGAGCAATGACGCCTGGGATTCCGTCGCCGAGCAGATCACGCCGGCAGATTTTTATCGCAATGACCACCGCATCATCTTCCGCCAGATTGCCAAACTGATGGAGGCCAGCGAGCCCCTCGACGTGGTGACCCTGTCGGATGCGCTGGATGCTACAGGGGAGTTGGAGGCTGCAGGTGGGCTCGCCTACCTGATGGAGCTTGCCAAGAACACCCCCAGTGCTTCCAATATCCGCGCCTACGCCAGTGTGGTGGGCGAACGCGCGTCGCTGCGTAACCTGATTCAGGCGGCCCAGGACATCGCAGAGAGCGGTTTTAACCCGGAAGGGCGCACCTCAGATGAGCTGATCAACGAGGCGGAGCGCCTGATCATGCAGATCTCTGAGCAGGGCCCCAAAGCCGGTGGGCCGCAGGAAGTAAACCCGCTGCTCACCAAGGCGGTGGAGCGCATCGACGAGCTGTATAACTCCGGCGGCGACATCACCGGTCTCAGCACCGGCTATAGCGAACTGGATGGCATGACCTCTGGCCTGCAACCTTCCGATCTCATCATTGTGGCGGGAAGGCCCTCCATGGGTAAGTGCGTGGTGTCGGGCAGTCGCATTGTTGATCCCGCCACAGGTGATGTGAACATTATTGATGATTTACTGGCCCAGCCTGACGCGGAGGTGGTCAGTCTCGACAATGATTTTAAATTGCGGCGTAATCGCTTTGAGGCCTTCGTTGATGACGGCGTTAAACCGGTTTATCGCATTACCACGGCGTTGGGTCGGGAGATAGAAGCCACCGAAATTCACCCGTTTTTGACCGGTGATGGCTGGAAATCGCTGGCGGCCCTGCAAGAGGGTGAAGCCATCGCTGTGCCTCGCGAGATGGCATTTTTTGGTGATGAAGCATTGCCAGAGCATCAAGTGCGCACCCTGGCTTATTTGCTGGCCGATGGGGGTTTGACCGGTTCCTCACCGAAGTTTACCCAGAAGAATTCAGCCATCATGGCCGACTTTATCGATGCCGCTGAGAGATTCCCGTCAGTGGCGTGCCGGGCCGAGCAGTCCGGTGAGCGGACGCCATCGGTCAGGGTGGTTGGCGATGAGGTGATTGTCGCAAGGGCACGCGATCAATTCGCCTCTAATCTCAATCGGCTTATGCAGCTACAAGGCGTCACTGGGCGGGCAGTTGCGGCTGCTGCCTGGGCTGCGCCCAGCGCTGTGACCTATTGGCGCAAGGGTGTGTCTATACCCAGCCAAGATCGGGTAGCGCCCATTTGCGAGTACCTGCACTGTGAATTTGAGGCGCTGTTCCCACAAGGCTATGCCGCCGCCAGCAGCAACGGGCCCAATGCGCTCACGGAATGGTTGGACGAACTGAATCTGATGGGCAAACACGCGCTGGACAAAACCATCCCACGCGAAGTGTTCCGGTTGCCACGCGAGCAGTTGGCTCTGTTTCTCAATCGGCTGTTTGCCTGTGATGGTTCCGCGTTTATCCAGAACGGTGACCAGTACCGACTCTCTTATGCCAGCTCCAGTAAGGCTCTTATAAAGCAGGTTCAGCACCTCTTGCTGCGCTTCGGCGTGATTGCCAAGCTGCGCGCCAAGACGAACTACCATGACCCTGACGGCCCAACACCCTACGAGCTGGAGGTAACCTCGCGGGACTCGGTATCGCGCTTTTTGCGTGAGATTGGCATTTACGGAAAAGAAGAAAAGCTGCGCGAGATTCGAGAGCTGTTGCTGAGCAAGCAGGAGCGCGACAGTGCCGATTACCTGCCCGACTCCGTCAATGACTACATATTGGCGCGCAAAGGTGAGCGAAGCTGGCGGGAGTTATACGAGGCCAGGGGTTGGTCATTTCCGCGAGGATTTAATGCGCATTTGAGTGGGCGCAGTCGGCGCTCCCTGACCCGGCGTCGTTGTCGCGAGTTTGCAGAGCTGTTGCAAGATGACTATCTCGCGGCGTTGGCGGACAGCCACGTCTACTGGGATAAGATCAAACGCATTGAGTACACCGGCGAGAAACAGGTCTACGACCTGACGGTGCCGGGGCTGCACAATTTTGTCGCCAACGACATCTGTGTTCACAACACCAGTTTCGCCATGAGCCTGGTGGAACACTCGGTGCTGAACCAGGAAAAGCCCATCCTGGTGTTCTCCATGGAGATGCCGGCTGACCAGCTGATCATTCGTATGCTGTCTTCGATTGGGCGTATTGACCAGACCCGCATTCGTAACGGCAAGCTGGAACAGGACGATTGGCCGAAGCTGAGTACGGCGGTGTCCAAGCTAAAGGATATGCCACTGTTCATCGACGACACGCCGGCGCTGACGCCCACCGAGGTGCGCTCCCGTGCGCGGCGGGTAGCTCGCGAACACGGTGGGCTTGGCATGGTCATGATCGATTACCTGCAGCTGATGCAGGTGGCGGGGTCCAGCGAAGGCCGTACGGCAGAGATCTCAGAGATCTCCCGAAACCTCAAGGCCATCGCCAAGGAGTTCCAGTGTCCCATGGTGGCCCTGTCGCAGCTCAATCGTTCGCTTGAACAGCGGCCGAACAAGCGGCCGGTGAATTCGGATTTGAGGGAATGTGTGACCGGCGACACGCGGGTCATTCTTGCCGATGGGCGCCCCGTCCCTATTGCTGATCTGGTAGGTACTGAGCCAGAGCTCTTCGCGCTGGATGAAGACAATCGCTATGAAGTATCCGCTAGCGACAAAGTCTGGTCAGTTGGCGTAAAGCCAATATTGAAGGTGAGTTTAGCCAGTGGCCGCACTATTCGGGTGACCGAGAAACATCTGCTGTTCTCGGCGAAGGGTTGGACCAAAAGCGGTGAGCTGGCTGTGGGAGATCGCCTGGCCCTGGCTCGAAAAATTCCTGAGCCGCGAAACCCTGTGCAATGGCCTGACCTGCGGGTTGCCTTGCTGGGGCAGATGATTGGTGACGGTAGCTATCTGTCCGGCCAGCCCATGCGCTACACCACGGAATCGCAAGCCAATAGCGACATAGTGCGTCAGGCGGCGCAAGAAGAATTCGGTTGCGAGGTTAAGCGATATAAAGGGCGTCGAAATTGGCACCAGTTGTTGATTAGCGGTAATGGAAATCGCTGGCATCCCGCCGGCGTGAACGCCTGGTTGAGAGAGCTTGGCATCTTTGGCCAGCGCTCCCACCAAAAGCGTATCCCTGAGCAAGCATTTTGTCTGTCAGATCGCCAGATAGGGCTTTTACTGCAGCACCTTTGGGCTACTGACGGCACGATCAGTGTGACGAAGGATCGGCAGACAGTACATTACGCCACCAATAGCCGCGGTCTCGCGGAAGATGTGGCACTGTTGCTGCAGCGACTCGGTATTATTGCGCGCATCCGTATGGCCAAGAAGAAGGGTTATCGTCCCGGTTACATGGTGGTTGTATCTGGTGCAGAGGCGCAGCGCGAGTTTTTGAGTCAGGTAGGTGCTTTTGGGGCGAAAGCTGCCAAAGCAGAGAAGCTGGAGGCTGCACTTGCCAGCGTAACAAGTAATAGCAATGTCGATACCTTGCCGATAGAAATATTCGACCAGGTGAAGGCTCGCATGGCTGATTTGGGTATCAGCCAGCGGCGCATGGCCAGCATGCGTGGCACCAGCTATGGCGGTGGCGCGCATTTCAGTTTTGCGCCTACGCGGGATGTGTTGGCGGAATATGCAGAGTTGCTGGACGACAATGAATTGCGTCGCGCGGCCAGCGATGATCTGTTTTGGGATCGCATCGTGGAAATACGCCCAGACGGTGAGGAGGAGGTTTTCGATCTCACCGTGCCTTACAACGAAAACTGGATTGCCGATGGCATTGTTTCCCATAACTCGGGCGCGATCGAACAGGACGCAGACGTGATCATGTTCATCTATCGCGACGAGGTCTATAACGAGGAGAGCCCCGACAAGGGGGTGGCCGAGATCATTATCGGCAAGCAGCGGAATGGCCCGATTGGCACCGCGCGGCTGGCCTTTATCGGCCAATTTACCCGCTTCGAAAACCTGGCCCGCGGTTCCTACGACGAGGGCGGCTACTAGACGATTGCCTAATCCGTTGTCGGCAACGTTATGTAGTACAAAATGTTACGCAAAGATTCTGCGCCACAGTCTGGACATTCCTGTGCGGCAGCCCGGAACAGCAAATAGTTGCCCACCTGGTGATACTGATCAGCATTGGAGTCCGCTGACCCGCTAACTACGTCTTGCAGCAGCTCAATAGTGTCATTTCCAGTATCCAAAAGATGCGGTTCCCAGCCGTAGGTGGAATTGTCTGTGACAACGTAGCGACCATCTTCGAGTAAATATGGGGGGCGGCTTATCCAGTTGCTTGATTCGAATATAACACCGCCCATCGCTCTATCCACTAGAGTCGCATAGCCGACGTATTTGTCCGGTGAGTTATTAAACCAGAGTTGGCCAGGGCCGCCGGGCCAGATACCTTGGACGTAGCCGAACCGAGCGATTTGGTCCAGCGAGCGTTCCTGGGGTGCGGCTTTATGCAGAATCAGAGCGTTCTCATAGATAGACGTAACCGAGAAGAATCCCTCTTTGAGTGCCTTGACGCGATATCCCTGATCGTCCGGATAGGGCTTCGGGAATTCGACCGTGATGCCACTATTCAGATTCAGCGCCATGGCGACGGGCAGGTCCTCGGCGGTTCTGGCGCCATAGTACGCCCAGCTCTCGTAAATTTCCGGGAACTGGTAGTCTTTCCTTCCAGAATCCAAGGGCACGTATGTTTGATCGCCGGCGGCTATGCGATAAAGGCCGCCCGAGGGCGAATGGAGCATCAGCTCGCCCTGCGTTTTATGCACCAGGGTGGGGGTAGTATCTGGTGGAATGGCCTTGGCTACTGCTTCTCCAGTTTGGCGATTAACTGCCAACAGATTCAGTTGTATTTGAGCAGTCCCAGCCAACAGGTAAAGTGAATTGTCGTCTGCAGTCAGGATTTGCAGAGAGCCGTACTCGTGTTGGAGCTCACTCCATTTTGCTGCTGAAAGCACTTGCTCGGTACCACATTGGGTGCCATCTGTTTGCCAGATCGATTCGATTTCATTCGCTACTCTCCCTGATGGGAACAATACTGTTGTGCCGTTTTGCACAATAGGCATCGACACAGGAATAGCGGACTCGTCGGATGTGAATCCTATGGATTCATGCAGTGTTACTGCGTCTGCGGCGGCTGGATGATAAGCCCTAAGATAAAACTGGCTGCCACTTCCTGCGCGATCTTTCTGTACGGCCAATAGCACATCATCCAGAGGTTGCAGATACTCAATGTCCTGGGCCAAAAGGCCGGATTCTCCGCTAAGGTCTAATCTGTCATATGCAGTTTCTCTGCAGGTGACTGGCTCATCAGGTGGGGAAGTAGATTCGTTTAGATTATTGTCACTGCACGCAGCTAGTATGGCTGCCATTGGCAGGCATATGCTTAGGGTTCGCGTTATCCGCATGAGCAGCCTTTTGGGGCAAAAAAAGGGCGCGGACTATACACCTGGCTGTGCGCTCAGTAAACGCCGCCGGGGGTCGTTTTAGGCAGTGCGTCTACCCCTTTAAACTAGCTAAGCGTTGCTTTGATTTTGGCGATTTCCGCCAGCGCCTCTTCCCTAGTGCTGGGCTTTGCGGTGTGGTCCGGCAATGCCTCAGGCGCGGGAATGCTGAGGTCTTCGCCCGCCATGGCGCGCGCGCAGTAGGCCCGGTATTTGTCCCGGAACACGGGAAAGGTCAGGCCCTCGGTGTTGTTCGCCAGGAAAAACCAGTCGCTGTCGCGACCAGCGAGATACACGGCAGGGTGGCGCCAGTTCTGTGCTGACTTAGGGCTCGCGGCCTGGCAGGCTTCCAGAAATGCTGAGCGCGCATCCGGCAGGCCAAACTCCCCCATCACCGCCTGGCAGCAGTCCAGCATTTTGTTGAGCGTAGGCAGGTATTCGCTGCCTTCAATAGCCAGCTTGGCACCGCGCAAAATCTGTTCAGTGGGGTAATCCGCCAGTGAATCCAGCCACAGGCGCTTAATCTGGTTCAACTGCTCGTCGTTCGGGTAGGCGGCATAAAACTGGTTGTGATAATTGAGCATGAACAGGGTGAACACCTGGTTAATGGTGTCGATCTGCTCATCGCTGATGGGGCCTTTGTTACTGGGCCCAGCTGCGGTCGCCGAGGTGGTCGGCGAGGCTTTTATCGCGCGTTCGGCCTGTACTGCCAGGTCCTTGCTGTCCTGCATGATTTGCGTCCGGGTTCATTTGGTGGCGGCTTGCCCACCGGTATTTTACATGCTGCAAAAATTTGGTGTTCCAGGAACCGTGCAGCTCGTTGCGGTCCTTCCAGTACAGGATAAATTCTGGAATCAGGCTGTCGGCGTAGTCCTGGTCGATGTGCGACATGCGCAGAATATCGTACACATCCTCGGTGGGACGGTAGTCATCGCTGATGCGACGGGGCTCGGTGTCGTGCACCAGGGCTGAGTTGTAGCGCGCCCACTGTCGGTTGATGTGATTGATGAACTTGGAGTTGAGGGTTTTTACGGTCTCGCCACGCTCGCGCCAGTACAGCACAAACTCAGGTACCGCATCTTCAATAAACTCGGCGGTAACACCCTTGCGCAGCAGTATGTCCATGGCATCGGCACTGGGTTGCCAGTCGTTGGTCACCGGCGCTTCCGGTGAAGGCCGGTTACTGAATAGTGTCGACTCACCCTGGTTCTGTTGCGCCTTGCGCCAGCGACTCAGCACGTGCTGGCGAAACTTGTTCTCCCAGGCATGGGAGATTTCGCCGCGTTCACGCCAGTAAAAAACAAAGTCTTCCAACTGGTCTAGGCAAAACTGCCGCGAGATACCATGGTTCAGTGCCAGGAGTTGCAGCAGGTCTTCGCTGGGCGTCCAGCTCTCGCCAATCAGCCCGGCGCCGGTGTTTTGCCGCGCCTGTTGTGCGCGCTGTACCGGGCTGCGGGTTGTTCGCTGCTCTTCGCGGGTTTCGTTGATGGCAAACAGGAACAGCTCAGATTCGTGCAGGGGCGGTGAGCCAATCAGCAGTACTCCCTTATCAGACAGACTCTTGCTGATGCGGTGTAGGTCCACCGCGCTCCAGAAGGGCAGGCTGTCCAGCAGCCACTGGCGTTCCACCGACAGCCAGGCAAAGCCATTGCGCATTTCCGGCCGGCGGTGTTTAAACAACTCGTTCAGGTGTTGCAGCAAAATCGACTCTTCCAGCCCGATGGTTGCTGCCAGGGCCGGTGAGAACACCAGCTGGCGTTCGGGAATGAATGAAGAGTCGTTCATAGTGCATATATTCAAGACGGCCGATCATTCTATGCCCACCGCTTCAGTCAGCCAAGCTTGAACATGAATTTTCGCCCAATTCCGTGATCTGGCTGTCTTTGTGAGGGTCGGCTCTGCTAGCATTTCAGTTTTCGCGGTTTGGAAGTTCATGGCCAAAGCAAAATCCAAAACAGCCTTTGTCTGCAATGAGTGCGGCGCTGAGTTTGCCAAGTGGCTGGGGCAGTGCACCGAGTGCGGCACCTGGAACTCGGTGGTGGAGTTCCGCCTAGGCCCGGCCAAGGGCTCTGGCCGCGCGGGCAGCGGCAAAAGCGGCTACGCCGGTGCGCTGGCAGAAGCCCAGGTACTGGCGGATATCAATCTTGACGACCTGCCACGCTTTTCTAGCGGTATGGGCGAATTTGACCGGGTGCTGGGGGGTGGCCTGGTTCCGGGTTCGGCCATTCTGATTGGCGGCAATCCTGGTGCTGGCAAAAGCACCATCCTGCTGCAAACCATGTGTCACCTGGCCCAGACCATGGATGCGCTCTATGTCACCGGCGAGGAGAGCCTGCAGCAGGTAGCCATGCGCGCACAGCGCCTCGGCTTGCCCACCGATTCATTGCGCCTGATGTCAGAAACCAATGTCGAGGCCATTGTTGCCTCGGCGGACCAGCACAAACCCAAGGTGCTGGTGGTAGATTCCATTCAGGTGGTACACACCGAAGAGATCACCTCGGCCCCCGGCTCAGTCAGTCAGGTGCGCGAGTGTGCGGCTTACCTGACTCGCTATGCCAAGCAGACCGGTACTGTGCTGTTTCTGGTAGGTCACGTCACCAAGGAGGGCAGCCTGGCTGGCCCCAAGGTACTGGAGCATATGATCGACTGCTCGATCCTGCTGGAAGACACCGCCGATTCCCGCTTCAGAACCCTGCGCGGGCAAAAGAACCGCTTTGGCGCTGTGAATGAACTGGGCGTCTTTGCCATGACCGAGCAGGGTCTGCGTGAAGTGAAAAACCCCTCAGCCATATTCCTTAACCGCGCCGACACACCGGCCTCAGGCAGTGCCGTGATGGTAGTGTGGGAGGGCACCCGGCCGCTACTGGTGGAAATTCAGGCACTGGTAGACGACAGCCAGCTGCACAACCCCAAACGCGTGGCGGTGGGTGTGGAGGCCAATCGCCTAAATATGTTGCTGGCGGTACTACATCGTCACGGTGGCCTGCAGGTAGGGGACCAGGATGTGTTTGCCAACGTGGTGGGCGGCGTGAAGGTGTTGGAAACCAGTGCCGACCTGGCTCTGTTACTGGCGATTGTCTCAAGCTTCAGGGACCGGCCCTTGCCAGACGACATGGTGATTTTTGGTGAAGTCGGTTTGAGCGGTGAAATTCGGCCCGTGCCCAGTGGCCAGGAACGTCTGGCGGAAGCTGCCAAGCACGGTTTTACCCGGGCCATCGTGCCCAAGGCCAACATGCCGAAGCAGAAGATTGAAGGTATGCAGGTGCGCGGGGTGCAGACCTTGGCCGAAGCCCTAGCTGTCGAGTAGGGCGATCTCTTCGTTCAACCGGGCGCTGTCCAGTTTGCTGGCCAGCAACTGGCTCAGTGGTGCCAGCTGTTCCGGCTGCAGCGCCTCCAGCTGAAAACCCAGGCTAACTGACTCGATGTGCACCACGTGGGCGAACAACTCCAATGGGTCTCCCTCTGGCAAGCTCAGGATAAAACTGAAGGGATGAGAATAGTCGGCATCCCAGTTGTCCGGCCGCGACACGGCAATGCCATTGAGGGATATATCGATCAATTGCACCTGCCAGCTGGTGGAACCCTGGTGCAACTCTGTGGGCACATCCAACTGTACCCGCTGAAAGCGACGTTTTTCTTGCATGCCCTGAGTATGCCACAGCAATGGGGTCAGAGTACTTTGATCAACAAGCGATCAAAGTACTCTGACCCCAACTAACGCCTATTTGAGTTTCTTGTACTTCACTCGTTGGGGCTGGTCGGCGGCAGCACCAACGCGGGCTTTGTGGTCTTCCTCGTAGTCCGAGTAGTTGCCCTCGTGGAACACCACGTTGCCGTCGTCTTCATAGGCGAGTATGTGGGTGGCGACGCGATCAAGGAACCAGCGATCGTGGCTGATCACCAGCGCGCAGCCCGGGAAGGCCAGTAGGGCTTCTTCCAGTGCCCGCAGGGTTTCAACGTCCAGGTCGTTGGTGGGTTCGTCCAGCAGCAGCACGTTGGCGCCCTGTTTCAGCAACTTGGCCAGGTGCAGGCGATTGCGCTCACCGCCGGACAGGTCTTTCACAAACTTCTGCTGGTCAGAACCCTTGAAGTTAAAGCGGCCACAGTAGGAACGCGAGTTCACCTCGTAGCTGCCAATCTGGATCATGTCCTGCTCGTCGCTGATTTCCGCCCACACGGTGCGGTCGCCCTGCAGGTCATCACGGCTCTGGTCCACATAGGCCAGCTGCACGGTTTCGCCCAGGCGCACATTGCCCGAATCGGGCTGTTCGTCACCGGAGAGAATTTTAAACAGCGTGGATTTACCGATGCCGTTGGCACCAATAATGCCGACGATGCTGCCAGGCGGCACATTAAAGCTGACGTTTTCAAATAGCTGGCGATCATCAAAGGCCTTGGCGATGTTGTCGACTTCGATCACCATATCCCCCAGGCGGGGGCCCGGTGGAATATAAATTTCGTTGGTTTCGTTGCGGGTCTGGAATTCCTGGCTCTGCAGTTCGTCAAAGCGCTGCAGACGGGCCTTGGATTTGGCCTGGCGACCCTTGGGGTTCTGGCGCACCCATTCCAGCTCCGCCTTGATGGCTTTCTGGTGGCTGGCCTCGGCGCGCTGTTCCTGTTCCAGGCGTTGCTCCTTGGCGTTGAGCCAATCGGAATAATTACCCTCGTAGGGGATGCCGCGGCCGCGGTCCAGTTCCAGAATCCAGCCGGCGGCGTTATCCAGGAAGTAGCGATCGTGGGTAATCGCCACCACGGTGCCGGGGAAGTCGAGTAGAAAACGCTCCAGCCACGCCACACTCTCGGCGTCGAGGTGGTTGGTAGGCTCGTTCAGCAGCAACATATCCGGATTGCTCAGTAGCAGACGGCACAGTGCCACCCGGCGGCGTTCACCACCAGAGAGTTTGGTCACATCCGCATCCCAGGGCGGCAGCCGCAGGGCGTCGGCGGCGATTTCCAGCCGGTGATCCAGGTTGTGAGCGTCGGTAGCCTGGATAATGTCTTCCAGCTCTGCCTGTTTCTTGGCGAGTGCGTCGAAGTCGGCATCCGGTTCTGCATAATCGGCATACACCTTCTCCAGGCCAGCCAGTGCGTCTATCGCATCCGCCACACCTTCCTCTACATTGCCGCGCACGTCTTTATCGGGATCGAGCTGCGGTTCCTGCGGCAGGTAGCCCACCTTGATGCCGGGCTGCGGGCGCGCTTCACCGATAATGTCGGTGTCGATCCCCGCCATGATCTTCAGCAGTGTGGATTTACCTGCACCGTTCAAGCCCAGCACGCCAATTTTGGCGCCGGGGAAAAACGACAGGGAGATATCTTCAAGAATTTGACGCTTCGGCGGCACAACCTTGCCGACGCGATTCATGGTGTAAACGTACTGGGCCATAACGACAACAACAGGGCTAACGCCCCTACCTAAACCTGTAAAGAGAGGGGCGAAAGTTTACCGGAAATGCGTGCCTAGTGCTTTACTGATAGGCCGCGGCCAATGGCGTAATAGTCGATACCGAATGAGGCTACATACTCTGGATCATATAGATTGCGCCCGTCGATAATGATGGGCTGCTTAAGGCTCTGCTTGATCTGCTCAAAGTTGGGCGAAAAGAACGCTTTCCACTCGGTGCAAATCACCAGCAAGTCAGCCTCTTGAAGGGCGTCTTCTTTACTCTCGCATAGGACTAAATCCTCACGCTCACCGTAGCGCGCCCTCGCCGCGGCGCTAGATTGCGGGTCGTAAGCGCGCACCCGCCCGCCCGCTGCCCACACCGTATCCATCAAGTTACCGGATGGCGCTTCACGCATGTCGTCCGTATTGGGCTTGAAGGACAAACCCCACAGGGCAACGTTTTTTTTCGGTCAGGTCGTCCCCCAATAGGCGCAACACATGCTGACCCAATTTCAATCGCTGGCGCAGATTGGTCTCGTGCACGCTGGTTAAAATAGGGGCAGCCTGTTGATGGCTTTGGGCCAGGTGGCGCAGTGCCTGTATGTCCTTAGGGAAACAGCTGCCACCGTAGCCGGCACCCGGGTAAATAAATTGGTAGCCAATGCGCGGGTCGGCATCGATGCCGCGGCGCACTTCTTCAATATCTGCGCCAACAGCCTCGGCGATGTTGGCCATTTCATTGATAAAGGAAATCTTGGTGGCCAGTATGGCATTGGCGGCGTACTTGGTCATTTCGGCCGAGCGCGCATCCATGAGCATCAGCTTGTCGCGGTTGCGATTATAGGCCTGGTACATGATGCGCATTTCTTCGATAGCGCGCTCAGAATCCGTGCCGATGATAATACGATCGGGACGGGTGGCATCGGCCACGGCTGAACCTTCTTTGAGGAACTCTGGGTTGGAGACCACGTCGAACTCAATGTCCGCGCCGCGCGCATCCAAGGCGGCTCTAACGGTGGGCCGATACCTTATCAGCAGTTCCCACGGGCACGGTGCTCTTGGTAATGATGACTTTGCGTGCAGTCATCAACTGGCCGATGGTTTCCGCCACCTGCAGCACATACTTCAGGTCGGCTGAGCCGTCTTCATCCGCGGGTGTACCCACGGCGATAAAAATGTAATCGCTGTTGGCCACCGCGTGGCTGGCATCGTCTGTGAATGACAGCAGCTCGTTGCTCATGGCTTCCTGCATCATTCGGCTTAGCCCGGGTTCAAAAAAAGGTACCTCGCCACGGCGCAGCGTCTCTACCCGCTCCTTGTCCACGTCGACACACGTGACCTGATGGCCCACGTCGGCCATGACTGCGGCCTGTACCAGGCCGACGTAACCGCTGCCAAAAACGCTGATGTCCATAAAATAATCCCTTGTCTCAGGGCGCTATTGGGCTACAGGAAGATTACAGGAATATGTCAGCGCTTACGCGTCCAGACGTTCCCTAAAATAAGCGATGGTGCGTTCAAGCCCCTGCTCGAGAGTGACGGTTGGCTCCCAACCTAGGGTTTCACGGGCGCGACTAATATCGGGCTGGCGCTGCATGGGGTCGTCTTCAGGTAATGGCTTTTCAACTAACTTGGAAGTTGAGCCCACCTTGGCCAGTACCTTCTCCGCCAATGCCCGAATGGTGAACTCGCCGGGGTTGCCCAGATTGATCGGGCCGGTGACCTCGTGGGGTGTATCCATCAGTCGCACAAAGCCCTCGATCAGGTCATCCACATAGCAGAAGGAGCGGGTCTGGCTGCCGTCGCCATAAATGGTGATGTCTTTGCCCTGCAGGGCCTGCACGATGAAGTTGCTGACAACTCGTCCGTCCTGGGCGTGCATATTGGGCCCATACGTATTGAAGATCCGCGCGACCTTGATGGCCAGGTCGTGCTGGCGGCGGTAATCGAAAAACAGGGTCTCGGCGCAGCGCTTGCCCTCGTCGTAGCAGCTGCGAAAGCCAATCGGGTTTACATTGCCCCAGTAGTCTTCGGTTTGCGGGTGCACATTAGGGTCGCCATACACCTCCGAGGTAGAGGCCTGGAAAATTTTGGCCCGGGTGCGCTTGGCCAGCCCCAGCATATTGATAGCACCGTGCACGCTGGTCTTGGTGGTCTGCACAGGGTCGTGCTGGTAATGAATGGGCGATGCCGGGCAGGCCAGGTTATAAATTTCATCGACTTCCACATACAAAGGGAAGGTCACGTCGTGGCGCATAAACTCGAATAGGGGATTGTCCATCAGCGGCAGAATATTGTGCTTGCTGCCTGTGAAGTAGTTATCGACGCACAGCACCTCGTGGCCATCTGCCAACAGCCGGGTACAGAGATGCGAGCCGAGAAATCCCGCGCCGCCGGTCACCATGATGCGTTTGCCTGAAAACGACACTTAATCCCCCTCTACCCCAAAGCGCAGAGCCTACCACGATCAAGGGGTCTGACCCCTTGGTTTTTTCGGCAAGGGGTCAGACCCCTTGATCAGAAATGAACGGGTTTTTCGGGCTAAATATTGGCCAATATTGGCTGATATCTGTACAATTCGCGCCTTTCTCAAAGGCCTCAAATCAGGGGAATTTAATGTTCGACAACGCACAGACCATCGCCGATTTTGACCCGGAAATCTGGGCCGCCCTGCAGGAAGAAGATCGCCGTCAGGAAGAGCACATTGAACTGATCGCATCTGAAAACTACACCAGTCCGCTGGTCATGGCCGCCCAGGGCAGCAGCATGACTAACAAGTACGCCGAGGGTTACCCCGGTAAGCGTTACTACGGTGGTTGTGAGTACGTGGACAAGGCCGAAGAGTTGGCCATTGCTCGCTTGAAAGAGCTGTTTGGTGCCGACTATGCCAATGTGCAGCCTCACTCGGGTTCGCAGGCCAACTCGGCGGTTTTTCAGGCCTTGTGTGCTCCCGGTGATACCATTCTGGGTATGAGCCTGGCCGATGGTGGTCACCTGACCCACGGCGCAGCACCTAACTTTTCCGGCAAGCATTACAACGCCATTCAGTACGGCCTGAATGCCGACACCGGTGAGGTGGATTACGAGCAGGTGGCAGCGCTGTCCAAAGAGCACAATCCCAAAATGATCATCGCTGGTTTTTCAGCGTATTCACGCATCATGGACTGGCAGCGTTTTCGTGATATCGCCGACAGCGTGGGTGCCTACCTGATGGTCGACATGGCTCACGTGGCCGGCCTGGTGGCGGCGGGTGTATACTCCAGCCCGGTGCCTGTGGCCGATGTGGTGACTTCCACCACCCACAAGACCCTGCGCGGACCTCGCGGCGGCATTATTCTGGCGCGCGCGAATGAAGAGCTGGAAAAGAAATTCAACTCAGCGGTATTCCCCGGTGGCCAGGGTGGCCCGCTGATGCACGTGATTGCCGCCAAGGCAATCGCCTTTAAAGAGTGTCTGGACCCGGCCTTCAAAACCTACCAGGCGCAGGTTGTTGCCAATGCCCGTGCCATGGCCGCCACCTTCATTGATCGCGGCATCGACATTGTCAGCGGCGGCACCGACAACCACCTGATGCTGGTGAACCTGATTGGCAAGGAGTACACCGGTAAGGACGCCGATGCGGCCCTGGGTGAAGCCAATATCACCGTCAACAAGAACGCTGTGCCCAACGACCCGCGTTCTCCGTTTGTGACGTCTGGCCTGCGTGTGGGTACGCCGGCGATTACCACCCGCGGCTTCGCCGAGGCGGAAACCGCCGAGCTGACCGGCTGGATGTGCGACGTGCTGGAAAGCCTGGAAAACGGCACCAGCGAGCAGGTGATTGCCGGGGTGAAAGCAAAGGTGTTGGACATTTGCGGTCGCTTCCCGGTTTACGGTAAGTAAACCGCCCGGTCACTGTCTGCGAAGCGGCTGTGGCAGCCGCTTCCGTTTCCTGAAAATGTGTTAGACTTCAACGCCTTACGAATCTATATAGGCTGAGTTTGGCGCATGCATTGTCCGTTTTGCCAGACCGATGACACCAAGGTCATCGACTCCCGACTGGTGGCCGATGGCGACCAGGTGCGCCGCCGGCGCGAGTGCCTGAGTTGTTCTGAGCGCTTTACCACCTACGAGGTGGCCGAACTGCTGATGCCCAAGCTGATCAAGTCGGACGGTGTGCGCGAACCCTTTGATGAGATGAAGTTGCGGTCGGGCATGCTGCGGGCGCTGGAGAAGCGGCCGGTATCCTCGGACGAGATTGAAGCCGCCATCAACAGCATCAAGCATAATTTGCAGGCCACCGGCGAGCGCGAGATCAAATCCCGCGTGGTGGGCGAACTCGTCATGGAAGCCCTGCAACGCCTGGATGAAGTGGCTTACGTGCGCTTTGCCTCGGTGTATCGCAGTTTTCAGGATATCAGCGAGTTCCAGGAAGAGATTGAACGCCTGCAGGCCGGCCCCCAGCCGGAAGACGCTACCCCCGAAGGCTGAGCCCTTATTATGTTTTCCCAATCTGATGTGCAGATGATGGCACGTGCTCTGCAACTGGCGCGTACCGCTATCTATCGATCGCGGCCGAATCCTGCGGTCGGTTGCGTGCTGGTGCGGGATGGGGAAATTGTGGGTGAAGGCGCCACCCAGGTGTGTGGCGGTAACCACGCCGAGATTGAAGCGCTTAATTCAGCAGGCGATGCCAGTGGCGCCACTGCCTATGTGACCCTCGAACCCTGCGCTCATCAGGGCAAAACCGGCCCCTGTTCAGAGGCTTTGGTCAAAGCCGGGATCAGCCGCTGCGTGGTGGCCATTGAAGATCCCAACCCGTCCGTGTCGGGCAAGGGCATCCAACAATTAAGAGATGCTGGTATTCAGGTGGACACAGGTTTGCTGATGGATGAAGCCTGGGCAATCAACGCTGGTTTCCTGCAGCGCATGGCGACGGGCAAGCCCCGGGTACGGTTGAAACTCGCTGCCAGCATGGACGGCCGCACTGCCATGGCCAGCGGTGAGAGTTTTTGGATAACCGGCCCCGCCGCCCGCGCCGATGTGCAGCGCTGGCGGGCGCGCAGTGATGCCATAGTCACCGGTGTCGAAACGGTGATCGCGGACAACCCGGCAATGACCGTGCGCGACGACACGCTAGACATTGCCCAACAACCCTTGCGGGTTATTTGCGATTCCCAGCGTCGCACACAACCCGATGCTGCCATCCTGCAACAGCCCGGCACCACGCTGATTGCCCATACCCAATCAATGGGGTCAGAGTACTTTGATTGTTCAAAGTACTCTGACCCCATTGATGTGGAGGAAGCGAGTCTGCCGGGAACAGATGGGCGGGTTGGTCTGGCGGCATTAGTGCAGCTTTTGGGCGAGCGGCAATGCAACGACATTCTGGTAGAATGCGGCTCCCGTTTGGCCGCGGCCTTTCTGCAGGCAGGCCTGGTGGATGAAATCATCCTCTACCAGGCGCCGGTATTGCTGGGCAGTGCCGGGCGTCCCCTGGTAGGGCTTGAGTTGTCCACCATGGCCGAAAAGTGGGAACTACAGATTTTGGAGTCGCGTCGAATCGGTGCGGATACGCGCTTGATTCTCGCGCCCAAATCATCATGAGTAAAGGAATAGCAGGT
The DNA here is from genome assembly GCA_963921335.3 of Halieaceae bacterium. Taxonomy (GTDB): domain Bacteria; phylum Pseudomonadota; class Gammaproteobacteria; order Pseudomonadales; family Halieaceae; genus CAWUFC02. Next base: position 866,868 of record CAWUFC020000001.1, read on the forward strand.
TAGTTAGTGTTTACTGGCATCATACAGGCCGTGGGCGAAGTGGCCGCCATGCAGGGGCAGGGTGGTGATCTGCGCCTGCGCATCCGCACCGGGCAACTGGACCTGGCTGACGTACAGCTGGGAGATTCCATCTGTACCAATGGTGTTTGCCTCACCGTGACCGAGCTGCCTGGCGACGGGTACTGGTGCGACGTGAGTAACGAGACCCTGGATTTCACCACCCTGGGTAAATTGCAGGTGGGCAGCCAGGTCAATCTGGAAAAAAGCCTGACGCCGGAATCCCGCCTTGGCGGGCATATCGTCAGCGGCCACGTCGACGGCGTGGGTGAAGTGGTGTCGTTTCATGAAGACGGCCGCTCGATCCGCTGGGTGATGCGAGCGCCGGATGAACTGGCCAAATACATTGCCCACAAAGGGTCTATTTGCGTGGACGGCACCAGCCTGACCGTGAACGCGGTCAACGGCGCCGAGTTTGATCTCAACATCATTCCCCAGACCATGGCAGAAACTATTTTTGGTACCTACCAGGTCGGCAGCAAGGTCAACCTCGAGGTCGACGTGATTGCCCGCTATCTCGAGCGCCTGCTGCAGGGTGACAAGGCGGCCGATCCGCAGGCGCCCTCAATCTCCGAGTCTTTCCTGGCGGAGCATGGATTCAAGTAAATGGAACTGAATAAGGTAGACGAGATTATTGCCGACCTGCGCCAGGGGCGCATGGTGGTCTTGGTGGATGATGATCAGGACAAAGGTGCCAATGAAGGCGTTGTCATGATGGCCGCCGAGCATGTCGAAGCCGACCATGTGAACTTTATGGCCCGCAAGGCCAAAGGTCTGGTCTGTCTGGCCATGACCGAAGAGCGCTGCCAGCAACTGGGTTTGCCGCCCATGGCAGATGACCCCTCCGGTGAGAAAAGCAATTTTACCGTATCGATTGAAGCCCGCGAGGGTATCTCGACCGGTATCTCGGCAGCAGATCGTGCCCGCACCATCCAAGCGGCAGTCAGCCCCACTGCTGTAGCTGAAGATATTGTGCAGCCAGGCCATATATTCCCGCTCACTGCGATTGCCGGTGGCGTGCTGACTCGCGCCGGGCATACGGAAGCAGCGGCAGACTATGCCCGCCTGGCCGGCTTGCAGCCGGCGGCAATGATGGCCGACATTCTCACGCCTGAGGGTACTCTCGCCAATGGTGCCGACCTGGCCGCATTTGCCCAAGAACACGGCCTCAAGCTGGGTTCCATTGCCGACCTGATTCACTTTCGGGTGGTGAGCGAGCGCACCATACGCAAGGTGCGTGAGGGCAGCATCAATACCGCCCACGGCGATTTCCAGATGGCCGCTTATCGCGACCAGCACACCGGTGACGTGCACATGGCCTTGTATCAGGGTGATATCAATGCCGACGACCCCACCCTGGTCAGGGTGCATGCGCAGGCCGCGGTGCGAGACTTGCTAGGCGCCGAGGCCCCTGATCGCAGGAGCTGGAGTGTAAGTAAGTGCTTGCAAGCTGTAGCGGCTGAAGGCTGCGGCGTGGTGGTGTTGCTGGCGCGCAACGAAAGCACTGACCAGCTGCTGCACAGTATTGATATTGCCCTGGGCCAGGCCGAGATTGCCCAGGCCACGGGTGATAACCCCAATACGTATATGATGGTTGGTTTGGGCTCGCAGATCTTGCGTGACTTGGGGGTGGGCAAGATTCGCCTGATGGGCGCGCCGATCAAGTACAATGCGATTTCCGGATTTGACTTGGAAGTCACCGAATACGTATCGCCTTAAAGCGATCCCATAGAGACTTAGGGAAGAAGACATGAGCATCAAAACAATTGAAGGCAACCTCACCGCCAGCGATGGCAAGTTTGCCCTGGTGGTTGGCCGATGGAACAGCTTTGTTGTTGAGCACCTGAAAGACGGCGCCATCGATGCATTGCGTCGCCATGGCGTCAGCGAAGACAACCTGACGGTGATCTATGCGCCGGGTGCGTTTGAAATTCCGCTGGCCTGTAAAAAGGCGGCGGCTTCCGGTAACTACGACGCCATCATTGCATTAGGTGCAGTGATTCGCGGCGGCACCCCCCACTTTGAATATGTGGCGGGTGAGTGCGTGAAGGGTCTGGCCCAGGTGATCAACGAATACGGTTTGCCCGTGGCCTTCGGTGTGCTGACTGTCGACACCATCGAGCAGGCGATTGAGCGCTCTGGTACCAAGGCCGGCAACAAGGGTGAAGAGGCCGCCCTCTCCGCCCTGGAAATGGTCAACCTGTTGCCTCAAATCTAACGTGGCAGAAAGCAAACACAATCCGCTGGCGGCCAAGCGTCACAAAGCCCGCCACTACGCCATGCAGGCCCTGTATCAGTGGCACATGGCGGAATCGACCCTGGCCGATATCGAAGCGCAGTTTCGTGACGAGTACGACTTTGGCAAGGTCGACGGCGAGTATTTTCATGCGCTGTTGCATGAGGTGCCCGCCAACATTGATATCATCGAAGCGGAATACGCGCCCTTTATGGTAGAGCGAGACCTGGAAGAGCTGGGCCCGGTTGAGCGTGCGTTGCTGCGCATTGGCACCTTTGAACTTATGCAGCGCATTGATGTGCCCTATAAAGTGGTGATCAACGAGGCGGTGACACTGGCTAAAAAATTTGGCGCCCAGGACAGCCACAAGTTCATCAACGGTGTGCTCGACCAGGTGGCGCGGCAACAGCGCCAGGTGGAGATTAACGCCGAGGCGGGCTGAGCCCGCTGCCCGCAATGAGCGACGAATTCGCCCTCATCCAACAATACTTCGCCCCCTTCTCATCACAGATCGGCGACGACTGCGCCGAGCTGATCATTCCCGAGAGCATGCGCCTGCTGACCTCGGTTGATACCCTGGTTGAGAACACACACTTTTATTCAGATGCCCCGCCTAATCAGGTTGGCTATCGCGCCGTGGCCACGGCCATGAGTGATCTCGCCGCCATGGGTGCCCAGCCTGTTGCGGCGACATTAGCCCTGACCATGCCTGAAGCCAATGACACCTGGGTGCACCAGTTTGCCCAGGGCCTGGGTGAGGCACTGGCTGTGCAGAAGGTGGAGTTGATTGGCGGCGATACCACGCAGGGGCCCCTGACAGTTACCGTGCAGGTGTTCGGTGTGGTGCCACAAAATAAAGTCCTCAAGCGTGATGGTGCTCAGGTAGGCGATGCGATATTTGTGAGTGGTCCGCTGGGTGATGCTGCCGCTGCACTCACCGTCATGAATGGTGACTGGCCGGGGGGATTGGAACACCGAGAATACCTGCTGACCCGTTTTTACCGGCCCAGCCCTCGTATTGATCTGGGCCTGCAGTTACTCGACATTGCCAGCAGCTGCATTGATATCTCGGATGGTTTGCAAGCAGATGCCGCCCACATTGGGCGCGCCAGTGGCGTCAAACTGGCCATTGATCACCGCCGTCTACCCTTGTCACCAGCGCTGCAATCGGTACCTGTTATAGCCCGGGCCAAGCAATGGGCCATGACGGGCGGCGATGACTATGAACTGTTGTTCACCGTGCCGGCGTCAGCGATTGCAAAAGTGCCCAAGGGCTGTGTGCAGGTTGGAAAGGTCGTGGAAGGCCAGCCCCAGGAAGAGGGCGGCTGGAAGCATTTTGCTGACTAGCTGAACCAGGCCTGCAATTGCGGGATGATCAGCACACTGAAGCCGAGGCCCATCATCCAATAGAGCACCGTGAAGCGTGATTCAAACCGCGCAAAACGCGCATCCATGCGGGCCTCGAGATCATTGAAACGGGCATCCAGATAATCTTTAGTCACAAATTTCTCCAGCTTGGCGTCCAGGTAATCTTTGGTCACCAAACTGTCGGTATTATAAATAAATGACTCTGCCATCACTTCTGCCTGCGCTTCCGCTTGTGCTTTGGGCACACCTGCGGCTATTAGCCGTTGGGCACATTTTAACGTATCGAAAGCGATAGCAGCTATGCCTTCATGGTATGCAACTTTGCCCAGCTTGTGTGATCAAAATTCCACCAATCCCGGCCAATCTGGACTAAGCTACGTCGACTATGAAACGCTTTTTATGCATTTTTTGCCTGATTTTGGCCCTTTCGCGCAGGCCACCGACTATGAGGTGCTGGGCCTGTTCAAAGGCGCAGCCCTGTTCAAGGTAAACGGCGAGCAGAAGCTGGTGAAGGTCGGCCAGGAGTGGAAGGGCATAGCCGTGCTGGAGGCCGATGCCAAAAAGGCGCTGGTCTCAGTGAACGGGGTTGAGCAAACAGTCACCGTCAGCCAGCGTATCAGCTTACGTTTTGCCGAACCGGTGGGCCAGACCGTGCACATACGTCGCAATGATGCCCGTCAGTACATCACGACTGCCCAAATCAACGGTCGCTCTGCTCAGGTGCTGGTGGATACCGGCGCCAATATCGTGGCGCTGAGCAGCCAGCAGGCGGATCGCATGGGCATTGATTATAGCGACGGCGTGCCCAGTAGAGTGACTACGGCCTCGGGGGTCAGCAGAGCCTGGAGCATTGTGCTGGATAATGTAGAGGTCGGAGGCATCAGCGCCAGCCGGGTCCAGGCCAGTGTGATTCAAGGGGCGTTTCCAGAGACGGTATTACTGGGCATGAGCTACCTGCAACATGTTGAGATGCGCGAGAAAGACGGCATTCTCATGCTGATTAAGAAGTATTAGCCGACTGGTTTAACTGAATAAGGCCTGCAGTTGCGGGATTACCAGCACCGTAAAGCCCACAGTAATCATCCAGCTAAGGGAGCGAAAGCGCTGATCCAGTTTGGATTCAAAGCGGGTTTCCAGTTCGCTTAGGCGCACATCCAGATAGTCCCGAGTGACGAAATTCTTGAGCTTTTCGTCGAGATAGGCCTTGGTGACGAAATTCTTGAGCTTCTCGTCCAGATACGACTTGGTGATAAAGCCTTCCAGCTTTTCATCCATATAGTCTTTGGTGACCAGAGCATCTGTATTGTGAATAAAGGCTTCGCCCATCACTTCCGCCTGCGCTTCAGCTTGCTCGCGAGGCACGCCCGCGGCAATTAGCCGTTGGGCAAATTTTAACGTATCAAAAGCGATAGCAGCCATGGGTATATTCTAGTGCCCTCCCGGCAAGTTCAAAGCACTATCTTCCACCCAATACCGTCAATCTCGGGCAACATACTCCGCGTTCAAAACCTGCTACAATCCGTCCCCCTTTTTATAAAGACGCACGCTTTTTGTGGCTATTGAGTACGTAGAATCATCACGCCTGCCCACCCAGTGGGGCGAGTTTGATATGCACGGTTTTGAAGATGTCGACAACGACAAAGAACACGTGCTGCTGACTTATGGCGATATGGGTGACGGCGAAGGCGTGCTGGCTCGGGTGCATTCTGAGTGCCTGACCGGCGATGCCCTGTTCAGCCAGCGCTGCGACTGTGGTGCCCAGCTGGCGGCAGCAATGGAGGCGATCTCTAAAGAGGGTCGTGGTGCCCTGTTGTATCTGCGTCAGGAAGGCCGTGGCATTGGCCTACTCAATAAGATCAAAGCCTATAAGCTTCAGGATGCCGGCGCAGACACCGTGGAGGCCAATGAAGCCCTGGGGTTTGGCGCCGATATGCGCGACTACTCCATCTGCAAACCCATGTTGGATCAGGCGGGTATTCACAGTGTGCGCCTGATGACCAATAACCCCCGTAAAGTGGCGGCGATGGAAGAAATTGGCGTGACTGTCATCGAGCGCGTCGCCCATGAAATGCCCCACAATTCCCACAATGAGCACTATCTTGCTACCAAAAAAGGTCGCCTTGGCCACTTGATGGGATAAATACCTCCCGGCATCTATTTGCAGCTGATTCAGCTAAAATATTACGTCTATGCTTAAAGAAATACCACTCACCCGGCCGGCCACGCCGCTGCTGGACGCCATTGCGACCCCGGCAGACATGCGCAAGCTGGAGCCCGACGCGCTGCTGACCTTGGCAGAGGAGCTGCGTGCCTACCTGTTATACACGGTCGGCCAGACCGGGGGGCACTTTGGGGCTGGCCTGGGGGTTGTAGAACTCACGCTCGCCTTGCACTACCTGTTGGATACCCCCAATGACCGCATTGTCTGGGATGTGGGCCATCAGGCCTATCCCCATAAAATACTGACCGGGCGCTGCGATGACATGCACAGCATGCGCCAGGCCGGTGGTTTGGCAGGCTTCCCCAAGCGGGCCGAGAGCGAGTTCGATACCTTTGGCGTGGGCCACTCCTCCACCTCCATTTCTGCAGCCGTGGGCATGGCCATTGCAGCCGCGAACGCGGGTGTGGATCGCAAAGTGGTAGCGGTGATTGGTGATGGCGCCATGACCGGCGGCATGGCGATTGAGGCGCTGGCCCATGCTGGGCATGTGCGGCCCAATGTATTGGTGATTTTGAACGACAACCAAATGAGTATTGGCCACAACACTGGTGGGTTGGGTTCATACTTTGCCAAGATGTGGGCCTCTAAAACCTACATTGCCATGCGCGAGGGCTCCAAGAAAATCCTCGAGAAAATACCCCCGGCCTGGGACCTCGCCAAGCGCACCGAAGAGCACATGAAAGGTATGGTCGCCCCGGGTACTTTGTTTGAAGAGCTGGGCTTTCACTATATTGGCCCCATCGATGGCCACGACCTGCCTACCTTGCTCGCCACTATCGAAAACATGAGTGAGCTCAAAGGCCCGCAAATCCTGCATATTCGCACCATGAAGGGCAAGGGCTTTGCACCGGCCGAAGAAGACCCGGTGGGCTATCATGCCCTGACCAAGATCGATCCTAAACCTAAAGTGCCGGATCAGAACACACCGCCTTCGCCGCCTAAAAAGCCTAAATACCAGGCCGTATTCGGTCGCTGGTTGTGTGACATGGCCTTGCTGGATGAGCGGTTGATTGGCATTACCCCGGCCATGACCGATGGCAGCGGTATGGTGGAGTTTGCCGAGCGTTTTCCCGAGCGGTTTCACGATGTGGCGATTGCGGAGCAGCACGCAGTAACGCTGGCCGCGGGCATGGCCTGCGAAGGTGCCAAGCCGGTCGTGGCCATTTATTCCACCTTTTTACAGCGCGGTTACGATCAGTTAATTCACGATGTGGCACTGCAAAACCTCGACGTGACCTTTGGCATCGATCGCGCCGGGCTGGTGGGCGAAGACGGCCCCACCCATGCCGGCAGCTTTGATTTAAGTTACCTGCGTTGCATACCCAATATGCTGGTGGCTGCCCCCAGTGATGAAAACGAATGCCGGCAGCTGCTCTACACCTGCTACCAGTACAAAGGCCCCGCGGCCGTGCGTTATCCCCGTGGCGAAGGAACCGGGGTGCGCATCATTAAAGAGATGATCCGGCTGCCCATTGGCGAAAGCATCACGACGCGTCAGGGCCAGCGCGTGGCCATTCTCAACTTTGGGGTGTTGCTGCCCAACGCCGCAGAGGCCGCCGAAAAGCTCAATGCCACGGTGGTGGATATGCGCTGGGTCAAACCCATGGATGAGCAACGGGTGCTGGAGTTGGTACAATCACACGACCTGATTGTGACCCTGGAAGACAATGCCATTGCCGGTGGCGCGGGCGCGGCGGTTAACGAGTTACTGCATGCGGCCAGCAAGCCGACCCCGGTACTTAACCTGGGGCTGCCCGATGAGTATGTGGAGCACGGCAAACGTGAGGAGCAGCTGGCATGGGTCGGGTTGGACAGTGATGGCATTCTTGCGGCCATTCAAAAGAAACTCACTCGCCTCAAGGGCGGGCGGCCACCCCTCGAAATCACTCAATAACTGGGTCAGAACCCGTTTGTCCCATGGCAGGGACAGGGCTTTGCACCCTGTTCTCCGTGCGAACTCGAATCTGTTAGTACAACGCGTTGCCGCGAGTTACTGAGAATGGGCAATCAGCCCCGCCACTCGTTCCCACTCTCGATCAAAGTGACCCTCGATGGTTGCAGTTAAACCCGCAGCCCTCACGATGCGGCAGGCCTCTCGCAACTGTTCCACCGCACTGCTAATCTCTGCTTTAGAGAGATCTGTGATGGGCCTGACATTAGTATCACCCGGAACATCGCTATAGGACACCAACTGCCAGAAGGTGATGCCTGCAGAGAAACTGACTGCAAGGCGGGCCAGGTCAGGCAAGCCGGGAGCACTCAGGTCGTACACCACGCAGCTAAAATCAAACGCCGGTGACTCACGTCCATCTTGCCAGGCGGTTTGCCTGATGGCGTTGATATTCTCCAGTACCGTTGTCAGGCTGACGTGCTTGCGAACACGTTTTAACAACACTGAATCAGCACTATCCAGGCTGACCTGTATCAGACTCACGCGAGACAGGCAGTCCAGCTCTTCCTCGTTTAAGCGTTTGGCGAGGTTGGTGGTGAGATATAGTTGCCGCCGCAAGCCCAGCAGGCGTTTGGCCAGGTGGGTCCACTGGGGATGAAATGTTGTTTCTCCGTGACCGTTCAGCCAGATGGTGCAGGTTTCATCGGTGCGGCTGGCGAGCTCCGCGATGGCGTCAAAACTCTCTACGGGCATGTGTTCACCCTGGTAGCCCGGCTGGCTGACGGCACAATAAACACAGCGCAGATTGCAAGCCGTGCTGATGTCGATCCTAAGTGTGGTCAGTGGAAGTGCAGCGTCGCTTTGGCAGTCAGGGTGCAAATTGTCCAGTGTCACCATTTCCTGCATATGACATTTGCGGCAAAACGACGTCATTTGTCCTTGAACTAGACTGGCCCTTAATGCCCGAAACGCTTCGCCGGAACGTTTTACGTCGAGTCCTTCCCCAGGCTCCCAGTGTTCCAGCTCCTTATAGTTGCAGCAGGGCCTGAGGCCCATGTTTGGCGTGATCTCAAGATAGCGCCAGGGGTCAGAGCAATAACGGGAAGCAATAGGGGGGGGCTCGGTGAGTGAAACGCCAGGTCTTGATTCGTCCAGACCGTGTCTCAGGTAGTGTTGCCAGCCTGAGCGAAGCCGGCCAGCGGCCACACTGCTCGCTACATCGGGATTGGCAGACAGGTACTGTTCCTCATCCCATTTTGGGTGCGGTGTGGTTTCAGACCAGAGTTCCATGCTTGTGCGAAGGAGTTCTTTGTCGAGCTATATAATGTATACAGTACCTTTAATCACCGGGGCTGATCAACGGTCCTCAATCGAACGATGGTGCCTGGAACCCCCGAAACTCCTGTTCCAGTATGCGCGCCACCGCTAGCGTGGTTTTGTCTTCCAGATAGTTGCCCGCAATCTGCATACCGATCGGTAGACCCTCGGAGGACGTGCCTACCGGCACAGCCGTGGCGGGCAAGTAGGCGTTGAGCGTTAAGCCCGCATAAAATAGCACATCAAAGTAGGGACGCTCTTCACCATTACAAATGAGTACACGTGCACTCTGATCGGGGCTGTGATCATGGGGAAATGCGGTCACAAAGGCGCAGGGGCATAACACCGCGTGATAGTCCTTGAAGAATTCGGACCAGGTTTTGCGAAACAGTAGCCGCTTCTCATTTTCTCGGGCAAACAACCGATGAGGCCCAGCAATACCACGGGCCATAATGGCGCCGTCTGACATGTCGTTCTCAGCGGTGTTAGCCAGCACATCACTCATGGCACTGAACACCGCATCGGGCATGCCGCCGCCCATGGCGGCGCTCAACAAGTAGCGATAGTTCTGTTGGTACTTGCGCACATCAAAATCGGGCCTTGCGGTGTGATCCACCGTGGCGCCCAGTTGTTCCAGGCAGTCAGCAGCAGCGTCAATGGCGCCTTTGATGTCGGAATCTACCGGGCAAAGTTCATCATCTGACCACACAGCAACCTTCAATTGCTTGACGTCGGTAACACGGGCCGCGGGTAGATCAATTGAATAAGCCGGCGCCATCTCGGGTAATGGACCCGCCAGTAAATCCAGCGCCTGTTCAAGATCGTCGACGCAAGTGCCCATAGGGCCTATCACCGATAAATCGGACTCGCTCTGTGTAAATTCACCTGGCGGCAGGTGGCCGCGCTCGGGCACAATGCCCCAGCTGGGTTTGTGACCGTAAACGCCATTAAAGTGCGCCGGTGTGCGAATGGAGCCGCCAATATCCGAGCCAATTTCAATGGGGGTCAGGCCCGCTGCGATGGCCGCACCCGCACCCCCTGAAGAGCCACCGCAGGTGCGCTCCACGTTCCAGGGGTTGTTGGTGGTGCCATAAATGTCGTTATAGCTTTGCAGGTCAGAGCTCATGAAGGGCACATTGGTCTTGCCAAATACAATGGCGCCCGCATCCAGATATCGTTGCACGGCGATGGCATTGCTGGTGGGGACGTGGTCTTTGTGCTTGGTGTCACCGCCGGTAGTAACCAGGCCGGCCACCCGCAGGGCATCTTTAATGGTGCAGGGCACGCCATGCAGTGGTCCCCAGTCCTCACCTTTTGCGGCAGCTGCGTCCGCCTCGGCAGCTCGGACGCGTGCCCGTTCTGTATCAAAAGCCACGACGGCATTGATTGTTGGATTGATTTCTTCTATGCGGTCCAGAAAGAACGCGAGCACTTCCGCCGAGGAAAGTTTGCCAGCCTTGATGTCTGTGGCCAGCTCGAAGGCACTTTTATAAAGAATGCTCATGCGTGTCGGTATCCATTGGGGTTCATTTGTTGCCAGCGCCAGGCGTCGCAGGCCATGGCATCAATGTCCAGCTCTGCCTGCCATCCCAACAGGTCTTTCGCCAGGCTAGCCTCTGCGAAGTAAATGGCGATATCGCCTTCTCTTCTGCCCTTAATCTCGTAAGGAATGTCGCGCCCAACGGCTTTCTCAAAGGCGGCGTGTACCTCCAGCACCGAGTAGGGGCGACCAGTTCCAAGGTTAATGATCAGCTCGCCTTTCTGCTCGGCCAGTCTTTCCAGGGCCTTGACATGGCCGCGTGCCAAATCGACGACGTGGATGTAATCTCGCACGCCAGTGCCATCATGGGTAGGCCAATCATCGCCCCATACTTGTAGAATCTCTCGCTTACCAATCGCCACCTGGGTAATAAACGGAGTCAGGTTGTTGGGAATACCGGATGGGTCTTCACCAATCATGCCGCTCTCGTGAGCACCCACCGGGTTAAAGTAGCGCAGGGATATGGCTCGCCAGTGGGGGTCCATGCGGCACAGCTCACCCAGGTGTCGTTCTGCTGCCAGTTTGGTCTCGCCGTAGGGTTGGGCAGGTTGGGTCTGGGCGTTTTCAGCAATGGGGTCGTCGCTGGGAAACCCATACACCGAGGCGGTGGAAGAAAACACCAATTGCTTGACTCCAAATTCGCTCATGACCTGGCACAGAGTTTTACTGCCTTGTACGTTATTGTCGTAGTAGCGCTCCGGAAACTCGACACTTTCACCCACAGCTTTGAGTCCGGCAAAGTGAATAACTGCATCAATATTGTGCGAAGAGAACACGCCCCGTAGAGCATCCGCGTCACGTACATCCACCTCGTAAAAGGCGAGCCCCTCGCAGGTAATAGTCTCTACTCGTTTGAGCGCCTCTTGGCTGGAGTTACACAGATTGTCGATTACCACTACCTGGTAGCCAGCTTCTAACAGTTCTACACAGGTGTGAGAGCCAATATAGCCTGCACCCCCGGTAACCAAGATGGTGTTCAACTGCTACAATCCTCGCTTTCATGTCTGAAGTGGTTGGTGAGTGTAACCCAATGGCAAAAGCCAAAAAAATTGATTTTGAGGCGAGCCTGGCTCAGTTGGAAGAGCTGGTTGAACAACTGGAACAGGGCGAGCTGAGTTTGGAGCAGTCCATGATAGCCTTTGAAAAAGGGGTAAAGCTGACCAAAGATTGCCAACAGGCGCTGCAAGAGGCTGAACAAAAAGTACAGCTTCTTAGGGCTAATCAGGGCGAGCCCGTCACTGAAGATTTTGACCCGGATCTGGATGACGACTGAACTCAGTATTCTGCAGGCCCGCGCGAACCAGGCGCTGGCATCGGCATTGGGTCCAATCCATAGCGAGTTTGACGCACACGCAGGGGCTTACCTGCAGACGCTTTATGAGGCCAGCGCCTATGCCCTTAATGGCGGCGGCAAGCGGATTCGACCGGCACTGGTATACGCTGCATCAGAGGCGATTGACCCGGATAGTCTCAAGCACCCAGGGCTGGATGCGGTGGCTTGCAGCGTTGAACTGATTCATGCCTACTCTTTGGTGCACGATGACTTGCCCGCCATGGACGACGATGATCTGCGTCGCGGCCAACCTACTGTGCATAAACAATACGATGAGGCGCTCGCCATTCTGGTGGGTGACGCATTGCAGGCGCGTGCCTTTGAACTATTGGCCAAGGCCGAGGGGCTTGATGCAGACACGCGCCTGGCATTGGTGCTCACTCTGGCTGCGGCCAGTGGTCTCAGGGGCATGGTCGGGGGACAGGCCATTGATGTGGCAGCGGCCGACACGCACATTGACCTGGCACATTTGCTGGCCATGCACCGGCTTAAAACTGGTGCGCTTATTCAGGCCAGTGCAGTCATGGGCGGGCTGGTTGGAGGTGGAAGCCAGCAACAGCAGCAGACCCTAGGAGCCTTTGGTCAGGCCATTGGTCTGGCCTTTCAGGTGTGCGACGATATTCTCGACGCCACTTCAGATACCCAAACCCTTGGTAAAACTGCCGGTGCCGATGCCGCGCACAGCAAGCCCACCTACGTATCGCTGCTGGGGTTGGAGCAGGCGCAGGCCAAAGCCGATGCCCTGTATGCACAGGCCAAAAATGCGCTCGCTACCCTGGGCCAGCGTGCTGAAACCTTAGACGCACTGGCTTCTTATATTGTCAGTCGCAACTACTGACAGTAGACTCTCTGTTCTTTAACTCTAGCAATACTCAGTGACAAGGAACCCGCCGTGGCCGCACAGCAAGCCGGAAAAACCGATACCCGCATCGTTCACCTGGAACCGGGCATGTACCTGATTCGTTTTGATGGCACTCCAGCCCTTGGCGAAAGTGCCATCGTAAGTGTAGCCCCGGGGGAGCCTGGTGCCGTGGTGGATTTTTTTGAGAGCGAGGGTGTACAAAATACTACTCTGGCGATGTCTGCCGACTGCATTGTCGCTCGCTGTGTGGGCGGCAGTGGTAATTTGCTGGTGACCTCGGTGTCACTCAGTAGCGATACCTTGGCTGGTGCTCGGGTCGACAAAATCGCCAGCTCGGAAGGCAAGGTGCGCACTCGTGCCGGCGTTGTCCGCCCTGAGCCGATACCAGCGGCCTCAACGGTGCCGCCAGTGGCTCAGGCCCCAGATGCCAATGCGACCAAGCCCGCCACCGTCCCGGTTGCCCCGGTTCAAGTCCCCGCTGCTGCGGCCCCTGCGCAGCCCGCTGCCGCTGCAGAACAAATTCAATTGATGGGTCATATTGAGTGGAAGGGCGATGTGACAGCACAAGCCAATGCCTGGCTGGGCGACCCGCAGGGCAGCAGCCGCCTTGAGGGATTTACAGTGCAGTGGCATAACCGGCCAGCTGATGTCGACCTGGCCTACTCCGTGGTGGTTGAAGGCATGGGTCGATCACCGGCGGTGCTGTCGGGTGGATTTTGTGGTTCGCGGCAGCGCGCTGCGGCGATTCATGGCTTGATCCTGACCCTGGTGGGCAAAAATGCGGCAGCCTATGAGCTGGTGGTGCAGGCAGTGTTCGAAAATACGCCGCTGCAGCAGCTCGGTTCAGGTGTGGAAGGTCGCGGGCTCACAGGGCGGGAAAAGCTGGTAGCTCTGGCGGTGGGAGTGGTCCGAAAACTGTGATTTTGTTCACAAAACGATCAATCCGCACAAGAATTTTGTGAAAACGAGCATATATTTTATAAAAAGCTTGGCAAACGGATAATCTTTGCTAATCTAAGCGTTATTCAAGTTAAGTATGTGGGGAAAGTGTCCCCACGGCTTTTTAAGCCGAAAGGATTTAGGTTATGTCTTATACAGGTGATGCGGATCCCAATGATGTCACGGATAACATCCTCGCCACGAAACCGAAGCTGCCCGATGGGGTAGCACAGGGTGTGGACGATTTGCTGCAGGCAAAAGCTGCGCAGAGTCCAGACGGCACGGTTACAACTGGCTTTCTAACGCTGCCAGAGAACTTTTTTGAACCAATAGAACCCTTTGAAGATTACTTTGCGTTGGACGCCACGTTTAACGTGCCGATTACTCCGATTGTCTTTGATGTCCCGACTAACGTGGGGGCCCAGGTCATCAGCGTAGCGAGCAACCCAGGCGACTTTCTTGAGTTCGACATTAGCGGCCTGAACTTTGGCTCGGCTTTCCTCGGAGGAAGTGCTGGTGAATACATCATTAGCAATCTCCCTATTAATTCCTCGGCCTTGGCGCGTGATGCGCAATTGAACGGGAAGGACGGCGTACCTGTCGCTGACCCTGATTCATTGGGACTAACGGTTGATGGCGGCGGCGGTGATGACACTATCGAGACGGGCGAGGGCAATGATAGCGTCAACGGTGGTGCCGGCATTGACAGTGTCAGCACCGGTTCCGGTAACGACCTGATCGGATCTGGGGAGAACCAGGATTCCGTTGACGGCGGAACCGGTTGGGATACGATGGTGATGGCCGATAAGGCATACAGCTTCTCTGTCGTTGACGGTGAAGTCTTTGTTCGCTCTCAGGAGGATGGCGCATCCACTACTTCCGCTAATGTTGAGTACATCGATTTGGGTGATGCTGGTGCGATTGTTAATGCCAGCACACGCGAGGACGCTACTGCAGCGCGTCAAGCCGAGGCTATTCTGGGCGAGCAGCTGAGCTCTGATGAGCTGCGCGCTTATAATGAGCTGGTGAACGAAGTGGGCTTGGACGATGCATCCGGTCAGTTGATGACCGAGAGCGGTTTCGATCAGGATACTGCCGATCTTACCGACGCCGAGTACATCAATCTGCTCTACCAGCAAACCTTTGGTCGCGATGCCGGCGAAGAAGGCCTTACCTTCTACGGCGAAGAGCTGGCCAGTGGCCGGATCGACCGCGCCAAGTTGGCAGCCGACCTGGCCTGGAGCGACGAGGGTGTGGACAGTAACGACATGGTCAACACCATCGACGGCATGGTGTAAGCCAGCAACGTATGAACAAGGGGGCCTACGGCCCCTTTTTTTGTGCCACGAATAGTCCGGGAACACTGTCTTTGCCTTGAACCAGGCCACTAACCACATCCAGTCACTCTACGAGCGGGGCGATTATGACGCGCTCGCTGAGCACCTGAAATGCAAACGCAGTGCCGGTAACCGGCACGATGTGGATGTGTGGGCCGCGCTATTGGCGTATCGGCAGGGGGACTATCACGCCGCCTATCGTGCTGCCCTCATGGCCATCAGCCATAACTCGGCGCTGGCTCGGCCATACGCCCTGTTGGGCCGTATTGGCGAAGCGTTGGCGATGTCCAGTTTGGCGATCTACGGTTATCAGCAAGCGGTAAGGCTGGAACCCCTCAACAATGACTATCGGGAAATGCTGGCTCGCTGCTATCGTGAGCAAGGCAATGTTGCCATGGCAAACCGGGTGCAGGCGTTGCTGACCGAGCCTGCCGCTATTGTGGTGCCTGAGGGTATTGATCACGCAGCTACCGAGGCGCTGCCGCCAAACAGCGTGGTTGTGGTGGTGCCCGTCTATGATGATGTAGGCACCACCAGAGCCTGCTTGCATCGGCTTCTGGTCAGCGTCGCCGATAACACCACCCCCATGCATATTTTGGTGATCAACGATGCCAGCCCGGATGTCGTCTTACAAGAATACTTGCGCACATTGCCTGTGGAGCTGATAGAGCACACGCACAACCTGGGCTTTATACACACGGCCAACCAGGGATTGCGCCGTTATCCTGATCATGACGTGGTATTGCTCAATGCCGACGCGCTGGTGCATGGGAGTTGGCTGGATCGCCTGCGTGCTGTGGCTGACAGCCAGCCCAAGGTGGCCTCGGTTACCCCCTTTAGCAATTACGGCGAGTTGGTGAGCTTTCCCTTGCCTGACCAGCGCAACCCCCTGCCCGACCATGCCCAGGTTGACCTGCTCGATGCGCTGGCCGCGCAGCTGGGCCAGTCAGCGGTTGAAATTCCGGTGGGGGTGGGGTTCTGTTTTTACCTCAAGCGCAAAGCCCTGAATGCAGTTGGCCTACTCAATGATACCGATTATGTTCGCGGTTATGGTGAAGAGGCAGACCTGTGCCTGCGCTTTAAGTTGGCTGGCTGGACCAACAGCTGCGCGACCAATGTATATGTGGGCCACGTGGGTGGTCGCTCTTTTGGGCTGGAGAAACAAGTGCGCGCGGCGCAAAACAACCAGTTGTTGGAGCGGCGCTACCCGCGATACCGGCAAAGTTATGAGCTCTTTACCCAGCAGGGCCACTTGCGCCCCGCCCGCGCCGCTTTGGAGTGGGCCTGGCTGCATCAAGCTGCATCTGATATCTGTGTGCTTTATGCCGATCGCCAGTGGCGGCATGACCGCCGTGTGCAGGCTTTGCGGTTTCAGGTGGCCGAAGCCGGTAAGGCATTGTATGTGGCCGTGCCTCACGATGGCGCATGCCACCGACTGCAGGTGGCCAGTCAGCAGGGCGCTGCCAATATCACAGTGCCGAAAGAGGAGTTGGAAGTCTGGGCGGCACAGTGTGCTGAAATTTACTACCAGACGAAACTTCCGCCAGTTGAGGTACCTATCCTTCCAGCTTTACCGCAGCATCAGCATAAAGTTGTGGCGGTCTGGCTCGCCTCCGCCAGCATGGCCGAACTGAGAGCACTGCGCAGAGTGGCCCGCTGTCTTGCAGAACACCACAGCGAGATTTTGCTCTGGCTTCAACAACGTACGTTGATAGACGAAGAACTGGTGGCGACGGGTGTCGTCGCCTTAGCCTCGCGCGTGGAGGCGCTGGGCCAGCAGGCTCATTTGCTTGCTGGCGGTGCCACCGCAATCTGGCAGGTAGATGAGCGCGATTGCTATGATGCCCCTAAAGCCATAGAAGCGTTAATCAATGAGTGGTAATTACGAAGGCAGCATCACCGGTCTGTCGGGTGACGTGTTACTGGGCTGGGCTCGCAACCTGGACCGCACGGACGAGCCCGTGGTGGTGCAGTTGTATATGGCAGGTGAAGCACTGCAGACCGCGGTGGCCAATGTGTATCAGACAGATCAGTCAGCCTGGGTGGGCTTTAGGTTTGAGCTGACAGATCAGGTGTTGGATCAGTCGGGTGCCTTGCAGGTGCGCGTGGCCAATACTGCCACTTGGCTGCCCGGCCAGGTGGAGCTATCCAGTGCTGTGTCCATCACTTACGCAGACAGCGATGTTTATTGCGACGGCGGTCTGCGACTAGTGGGCTGGGTACGGCGTGCGGATGAGCTCAGTGCGGCGCAGATGGTTTCGATTACCACCGACACCGGCTACAGCACCGAGGTCAGGGCTGATAGCTTTGCCCCTATGGCCCCCTACAGCAATAAGTTTTGTGGCTTTGATGTCACACTGCCCCTGGCGCTGGCCGATGGCCGCACCCATGCCGTGCAGGTGGGGCTTGAAAATGGCGAACACCTCAATGGCAGCCCGGTGATGGTGGCCTGCCACCCCGAAGGGGAGTGGCATGAATTTCAGGCGACATTTGCAGAGGTGGCGAATACACCCAGCGGTCAACTGTTTGCCGGGGTGCTGGAAGAGAATCGACACTATGCGCCACGCAGTTTGGGTATGGAGTGCTACCCACAATGGTTTGAGTTATTCGCCGACCCAAACTTCAGTGCGGACCAGGCGGATGGCGAGCGCCCGGTCATTAAGCCTTTCTATATTGGCAAAGATGCAGAGCTGCCGGAGGATGCGGATTACGTGGCGGTGTTATCTGTGCGAGACCGCCTCACTGCATGGGCGTTGGATTGTCTGACGCAGGCCATAGCCGATGCACCCGAGCCGCCCGGCATTGTGTATACCGACAGCGATAGAGATGGCCCAAATGGTGAACGCAGCGAGCCGTGGTTTAAGCCCGCCTGGGATTCCATCCTGTTTGAGCAACAAAATTACCTGGCGCCCCTGTGCGTGGTCGCCAGCAGTGTGATCGAAGAACTGAAAGAGACAGATCTGGGTGCCTGGCCCCATAGTGCCGTTAAGCAGTGCCTGGAAATGGACCTGCCCATTAAGCATCTGCCGGTGATTTGCTGCCATCAGCCCTACACCAAAACCCGCACCAAGGCAGCGCCAGAGGCTAAGCCCCCTGTACTGCGAAGCCAGCCCCTGGTAAGTGTGATCATTCCAACCCGGGATGCGCTGGATTACCTGGAGGCCTGTATCAATAGCCTGGCCACTACCCATTACTCCAACATTGAAATCATTGTGGTGAACAACCGCTCCTGTGAGCCCGACGCTCTGGCCTATCTGGATAAGCTGCGCCACGCTGGTGTGACAGTGCTGGATTACAATGCGCCTTTTAATTACGCGGCCATGAATAATCTTGCAGTAGAGGTGGCCAGCGGTGAGGTGATTTGCCTGTTGAATAATGATACCGAGGTAATTGAGCCAGCCTGGTTGGACTACATGCTGGCCCAGTTGGAACGGGATGATGTGGGCATTGTAGGG
The DNA here is from genome assembly GCA_963921335.3 of Halieaceae bacterium. GTDB lineage: Bacteria > Pseudomonadota > Gammaproteobacteria > Pseudomonadales > Halieaceae > CAWUFC02. Next base: position 885,424 of record CAWUFC020000001.1, read on the forward strand.
GCCAAGCTGATCTGGCCTAACCGCATGGTGCAACATGCCGGGGTTTTGCTAGGCATGGGCCACATGGCCGGCCACTATGGCAATCGCTTGATGGATGAAGAGCCTGGCTACTTTGATACTAACCGTTTGCCCCGCCGGGTGAGCGCGGTCACCGGAGCCTGCCTGCTGATGGCGAAATCGGATTTCGAGGCATTGCAGGGCTTTAATGAGCTGGATTACCCGGTGGCTTTTAACGACGTGGATCTTTGCCTGCGCTTAACCCAGCAGCTGAACAAAGTGTGTTTGATAGAGCCACGGGCTTTGCTGCAGCATGGTGAAAGCGCCAGCCGCGGTCGTGACAACAGCCCCGAGAAACGAGCGCGATCGCAGCGGGAAATTAACCTTCTGCGGTTACGTTGGGGCGATGCACTGCTGTGTGATTCGGCGTACAATCCTAATTTGAATCTGGATGCACTGGCCGGCGCTTATGGTGGCCTCGCGTTTCCGCCGAGACAACTTTTACTAAGATAACAATGCAGCACCCTGCCGCCGTGACACAGACCCGAGAGAAGATATTCCTCAACGTAGGCTGTGGCGCCATGGGTATGGATCGGGTTCCCGATATTCTTAAAGCACCGGGTTGGCAGCAGGTCCGCGTAGATATTGATACCTCTGTGCAGCCCGATATTGTGGCGAGCTTCTCTGACATGCACATGATTAATCGCGCCTCGGTGGATGCGGTTTTCTCTTCACACAACATTGAGCATATGCCCTGGCATGAAGCGCAGCTGGCGCTACAAGAAGCCAAGCGTGTATTGCGCCCTGATGGATTCGTATATATTACCTGCCCGGACCTTGAATACATTGCGCGCCTGATTGTTGACGGGAAGTTGATGGAGGTGGCCTACAACAGTCCTGCGGGGCCCATTACAGCACTGGATATGCTTTATGGTCACCGCGACGCCATGGCCAGGGGCAATGATTACATGGCCCACCGCAGTGGTTTTACCGCAGAGAGTTTAGGCAGGGTGCTGATAGAGGCGGGCTTTGCTGATGTGCAGGTGGCTCGAGACGCCCAATGTGATTTGTGGGCAATAGCATCCAGTCAGGCATTATCCAATGAATTAAAGTTTGATTTTAAACAGGTTGTAGCTCGGTAGAAGAACGCGATGGAATCTGAGAATAAAAAAATGTCAGGCGCGCTCAATGCTTTTTTAACGCGTCGGCTGGGTGCTGAAGAAGAGTTAAAACAGCAGAGGGAAACGATCAGTCAACAAAGCGAAAAGCTGGAACAGGTGGTTCGTGAGCTGACAAGGCAAACCCAAGCGGTTGCTGATTCGGACAAGGCGCTTTCTGACAAGGATCATGCTCTTGCTAATAAAGATAATTTGCTTGCTGATAAAGATAAGTTGCTTGCTGATAAAGATAAGTTGCTTGCTGATAAAGACAAGGAGCTTACTGAAATCATTGAAGAGCTTGATGAATTTCATAAGCAAGTAGCGGATAAGCAACAGAGAATACTAGATGTAGAATCAGATAATTATGAGTATCAGCGACTACTAGATAACGTTCGGCATCAGGCTGCTGAGTTGGAGAAAGAACGAAGTGCATTATCAGAGGAAACTCAGCTAGCTCACAATTCTCTTAGTGGCTTGGAGGGCGTACTCGGTGAGTTGAAGAAAAAAGTAGCGCTTTCAGCACTTCTTAGTGATGTTGCCGTCGAAGAAGCTGAGATGCTGCGTAGCCAGCTTTCTGTGGCGGAACAACAGGTTGTACAGTTGACAGAGGCCCTGTCAGAGCCCGCGCCACTAGTGCTTCAAAAGGATGCAGTGAGCAGCTTACGATTTGTGTCATCTTACAATTTTCAGGCTGAGGAGATATTAGCTGGCCCTATTCAGCAGTTGGAGGGGGGGCGGCAGGCCGAGTGGCATCTGAGAGATGTTCTATTCGATGGGAGCCATCTATCTAGTGTTGTTCTAAACCTAACTTACCAACACGGTATTAATGATTTGCATGTAAGTTCGCTTGACGGCTCTTTGCATGCTTTCAAGGTTTCACCGTCCGCTGTGCATCAAGCCTCTACGCAGTCGATAAGCAAAAAGCCAACTATTAGTGCTACCCAATTTGTTCTCTTGGAAAAAATGCTCGGCTATTTGTACCAGCAATATACCTGCAGAACTTTGGAGCTACATAAAAGGACTACTTATAAACAACAGAGGCTGTGGCAATTGACCTTGGGTCGCGCGGTTAGAGAGGTTGAGGCGATAAGAGGGTATTACTATGTGGATGATGAGGATATACGTAGACCTACTGAGGCAAGTAATCAGTGCCTAATTGTTTTGCATGGCTTGCTTTACGCTGGAAGATTTTTTGATGAGATGCAAATTGAGCTCCGGTTCGGTGTTAACGGAGAATTCACTAGAAGTGAGCGAGATAGTGTTGTTGACACAATAAGTATGACTTTCTTGCCATTGGCTGATGGGACTGGTTCTCTGGAGGCATGGTTATATCAAGAATCCTACGCGGCGGAGGTTGTTTTTGATCTGCAGAAAAGGTCCATAGACTTTCTTAATGACACATCACTATCGAGTTTTGACCAAGATCTTATAGGTGAAATCTTGAATCATGTTTCAAGCTTAGGGGCAAAGTGCCCCTCAGGTTTAGAGCTTTCTAGCTCAGATTGGTCTACAGCGTTTCAAAAGGCATATAGCGTTTACCAGTCTTCTCGGGTGCACTTCGGTCTTTGAGAGAAAAAACGATACAACGCCTGGTTGTATTGGATCCCGGTTTACGGTTCAGTGCTGGGCACCATGCAGCATACCCAGAAATGCTGAATGCTTATGGCGACCATGGCTGTTGGGAAGAAGTCTTTATTTACGGTCACCAGGATCTTGAGCATGCGAAGTATCCGAATTGTACACCTTTTTTCTCCACGGAGTTTTATCGGTTTTACGGAGCTCCAGATAAGCGCCTTATGGTCAAAGAATTGGCAGCGTACGTTCGTTTTCTGGCTATAGAGTATATGAGTGCTATTGAAAATGTGGTGTTTCGGGATCAGCGTCCTATAACAGTCTTGATTCATACAGCTTGTGCGGAGCATCTTTGGGCGCTCTCCTTATCCTTAAAGCATGAGAGGAGGGTGGCTACATGTATTGTGATGTTGATGTATATGCCGCCCTCAGATCAGAGTGAGGCCGCCTATTCGCTGGAGTCAGCACTTTATTCCATGGCATTGCGAAGCTTATTAGCGCTAGACTTTGTTCGGATTTATTGTAGCGATGCTGAGACAAGTGAGTACTTTTCCCAGTCGTTGTCTTTGCGTGCCCGGCTGCCCCTTCACCCCGTAATGGGTATGTCGCCGATTCGAGAAAGACTGGTCTCCATAGATAGTCATTTGGATGCAGGTGCTAAGGATAAGGACCTTGGCCGTACCCTAGTATATACCGGCGACGCAAAAAAAGAGAAAGGGTTTGCCGCTTTAGGGCATTTAATAAGGCAGCTTGAAAGTTTTGGTCAGTCCCTTGAGCTCTTGGTGCACTATAACCCTGATGTTGTCGAACCGGGTCTAGATGGGGTTCGCGAGGAGTTATCAGAGCTTGCTGATATGGGCAAAATCGTTCTGTATGAAACTTTTTTCAATGCACAAGAATACCAGAAACTCCTGAATAGTTGCGATACGTTGGTAATCAACTACTCCGCTCAGGCCTACAAAAGCAAGTCAGCCGGTGCCCTATGGAATGCTTGTTATTTTGGTTGTCAAATCCTTGCATCAAAAGATAATTGGCTTGCGAGGGAACTTGGTAGATTTGGATATATTGGACAAGATGATCTGCCTGAGCTTGAAGGTTTTCCTCTGACGCTGTTTTTCCCTCCAACACAGGCAAACCACTATTTTCAAACTATGTTCATTGATTTTAGCGATTGGTTATCAGGCCAAATCGATGTTCTTCGAGTTTAGTTAATGATGAGAGTTTATTTTTGAACACAATACGTTTTATAGAAATTTTGGGCTTGATAGAGCAAGGAAAGTTAGATGAGGCTCGCATGCTTTTGGATGGCTTGTTAGAAGACCTTACTACAGAGAAAGAGCACGCCCTATTTTCCGAGCTTTACTCCTCTGTTTGTGATGTATTTCCGGAGCAAGTTGAGGAAGACGCAGAGACCTTTGAAAAATCAGAGCCTCTCATAGACGAGCAAATACCAAGTGCCGTTGCGGCCACGTGCGGGAGATTGCTAAGGAGCGAATCGGAAGCTGAGCTGAGAATTTACGAGGGTGGAGCTAGACTGCAAGCTCAGTTAGCTAAGAGTCGCCCTGATGAGCCTTTGGTGACAATAATAACCGTTGTGTATAACTGCGAGGCTACGGTCTCGCGATGCATCGACTCCGTACTGTCGCAAACATACCTCAATATTGAGTATATAGTGATTGACGGTGGCTCCACCGATGGGACATTAGAAGCTATAAAGTCATACGCAGACAAGCTCGATTATGTTGTCAGTGAACCAGATGGCGGCATTTATAATGCGATGAACAAAGGCCTATCGCTTGCTCGTGGTGACTTCATTGCATTTCTCAATGCTGATGATTATTACTTAAGTCAAGCTGTTGAGTTCTCTGTAAATAATTTAATCTCCAGTGGAGTAGATATTTCTTACGCGGGATTCGTGTACTCCGATGAGAACGGCTGGGCAGTGCTTGCGGATGAGCCGCGGGAGTGGGAAAGTTCCAGAGCGATACTAGGCGTGCCAGGTGGTCATGAGACGTTTTTTGTGCACCGAGATTGCTACGATAAAATCGGTGGGTATTCAGAAGAATATAGGCTAGCAGCTGATTATCACTGGATGTTGCGTGCCATAAAGAAAGGGCTAGTTGCTAAGCCACTGCCTAAGAATATTCTAGTAATGTCAACCGGGGGCCAGTCGTTCAGTAAAGACTTAGAAATTTCCGAAAATTATAGGATTCTTGATGAGTATTATGGGCAGCTCCCCGCGTCCCTTAAAGATGAACTCTACCTCCTTAAGTACTACAAAAATTGGCATGGACCTACGCAAGAGGATTGGCGATTAAGAGAGATTGCCCAAAAGGCACAAGGAATCTATCGGGAGTTAGATAGAGATTTTACAAAGGGCCTAGTTGAATACAAGAAGCCCGTATCTGGACTTATAACCCCTAAACGAGGGGAAAGCCCAGGACAGCTATCGGTTGATATATTTTTAACCTATCTCGTTGGTGCCTCTGGAGGCGCTGAACGCATCGCCATCGAAACAGCCAACGCATTAGCTGGTAGAGGCTTTGCAGTAAATCTAATCTGTTGCCATGGCAGGGTTGGCGAGCCTTACTACCCTGTTGCAGACGAAGTCAACTACATAGATTTAGGAATACATCCCTACAAAACAGAATATTACCAACTGGGCATCGATGGTATAGATCTTGCGTTTGAGAGGATAGCCGGAAGAAAGTTCGAGAAATTGGACTATGAGGCTACTAGGGAAGACTTTCAGGCGTGGCTGGACGATGGAAATCTATGGATGTCGGCGGTCTATCGAGGTTATCTAAAGAGAAATCCACCAGATATTGCGATATCACATATGCCTTCTACCTACCCCTTTGTGTTGTTGGGTCGAGAAGCTGATTGCCCTACCTTGCATATTGCATCTTTGCACAATGCGCCTGAGTTTAAGTTTTACTCGCCTTTGTATCCCGCCAAAAACCAGATGGAGCGCTATATACGGCTGGTTGCATTGGAATATGCTGATCGAATAGGACTTATCTTCGATAGTTTTATTGAGCAGATGCCAGCGTACTTGCAGTCCAAGTGTTTTGTGCTGCCGAACTATGTGAGTGAACTACTACGCCCCGACGATACAGAACCAGCGAATAGCAAGAAAACAATTTTGTCGGTTGGCCGTTTGGCGCCTCAGAAAAGCCATGGCCTTTTACTTCGGGCGTACGCTATTGTGAAAAGCAAGTTTCCAGACTGGCAGCTCAAGATTTATGGGGTAGGTCCTCTATTTGATGAGTACCGACAGCTTTGCTCTGACCTTGGTCTGAACAGTAGTGAAATTCTCTGCGGCGAGAACCGTAAAATATCTGATGCCTATCAGAAGGCAGATATCTTTGCTTTTCCCTCGGTCTATGAAGGATTTGGGCTGACCGTTGTTGAGGCAATGAAATTTGGGCTACCCGTCATTGCTTATGAAGACTGCTATGGAGTGAATAGCATTGTTCAGCACGAAGAAACGGGTTGTCTACTATCAAGAGACGAAAGCGGAGATACGCTTGCACAGGCGCTTCTCGACTTGATTGAGAATGCAGAGCTTAGGGCTAGGATGGGGGAAAGTGGTCTGCAGCATTCGGTTCGCTATTCTCAAGATGCGCATATAGATGCACTTCAGCGAGAATTTTTGTCCGTTAAAGTACCACCGTTTCCCAAGGGGAATGCCACAGATGTCGTCAAAGTGGAGAACTACGATGTAGCTCTTTTATCAACTTTTTTGGAGGGTGGCGCCGGGATAGCGGCCCATCGGTTGGCGAATGGATTGTCCGAAGCCGGACACCGCTCTATGTTTTATACATTCAGTGATGCGCCTCGCCCTGGAGTTTTTCCGATGGTTTTGTCTGCTGATCGTCAGCACATCTATGATCGATCACAGGAAGTGATATGGGCCGCAGACAAACCTGAGGGTGCAACGCTGTTTTCTGGTTCTTACCCTAGCTTAAATTTTCAGCAGTTGGATCACTTGGCTCATTTCGATGTAATCAATTTGCATTGGGTTCAGCGGTTACTTTCAACCGAAGCGGTGGCATATATTGCATCTTTGGGGCCGCCGGTAGTTTGGACACTGCATGATATGAACCCGCTCACCGGTGGTTGCCATTATACTAATGGTTGTATCGGTTACTTAAACGATTGTTCCTCCTGCCCCCAAGTCAGTAAAGGTCTTGAGTTTTATCCTGCTAATTCGCTGCAAGCTAAGACTGCGAATTGGAAAAGCAATATCACTATAGTGTGCCCCAGCGACTGGCTAGCTGAATGCGCCCGCAATAGTAAGGTGTTTTGCGGGTCTAGAATCGAAACTATCCCAAACGGGTTGCAGACGAACGTGTATCGCCCACGAGATAAACAACTGGCCAGAAAGTATTTGAATATTCCTGATGCGCCCTCAGTCCTGCTGTTTGCCTGCCAGAGCCACAAGGAGCGAAGGAAGGGGTTTAAGGAGCTTGTTGAAACTTGCAATAACTTGAAAGAAACAGGTCGAGATATACATGTAATTGCATTTGGAAATGAAAATGATGAGCTTGCCTCCATTCCTTTCCCGACAACTTCTCTAGGTCATATCGATTCAGATGAGATCCTGGCATTAGGATATAGCGCAGCTGATGTTACAGTCCTACCGAGCCTAGAAGACAACTTGCCTAACATAATGCTTGAGTCTATCTCCTGTGGCACCCCGCTAGCAGCATTTGATTCAGGCGGTATTAAGGAGGTCGTGATAGATTCCGTTACTGGCAAGTTGGCTAAGTCAGGAAGGTCAGAGGAGTTGGCTGCAGCAGTAGACTATCTGCTTGATCAAGATTTGAGTGAAAGCTGCAGACGATATGCTGTTGAAAACTTCGACTATCGGTTACAAGCAGCCAGATACACTAGACTATTCCAAGAGTTGAGCATTAACAGACTTGGTTACGAGGAGTTGCCTCAACTAATATTTCAGGGAGAGGTTTGCCCAGAATCTCAGAAAAATCTAGATTATATCCTGTCGTTTTGAAAGCTTTGGAGTTGGTATCTATATGAAAACAGAATCTCCAAGATTCAAAAATGTGAAGTTCTTCCTAATGTTCTGCCCGCTAAGGTAGCCAAAAGATGGAGGGAATCACTCTGCATTCTTGGTACCTTAAAAAGTTGGAGCTTTGTGATGGACTTTTTATAGTGCTAGTTGCTTTTAGACAAATAGTCCCGTTGCAGCCGATGGGCTAAGCTGAGAACTAACGTCAATCGAAGTCATACCCTAGCTGTTTGCATCGTTCTCCATGTAGTTGGAGGAATATGTCAATCTGTTCGGGTGTCAGGAAGTTTTTGTAGTTATTCTCCGATCGTTTCCAAAAAAAGCCACCATCCTTCGCGGTTGTCTTATCAGCTTGCTTAAATATTTCCGGAATGTTATCTGTATCTCTTCCTATTGCCTGAAGTATGGGCGCAAAACTCTCGTTGAAGTTATTGATCAACTCTTCGTATCGCAAAAAAACGATGCGATCATCTGTTTCTGAAGCTTTCTTAAAGTACTCAACATTCTCGAACCAAGATCCATAAGCCACTGACTTCGGTTGCAACGTACCGTATAAGCAATATGCGGAGAAGAGCATATCAAAAATTGGTGTGCCTACTATTTTGTCCACAGATTCGTAGGCCATCAGCATGCCAGTTGCCTTGGCATCATTCGTTACATTTTGAGATAGATAGTTCGCATGGGACACGAACACATCTAGCGGGTTTCTGGATATGTAGATTATCTTGTCATTTTTTATAGATTTGGCTTCGAAGCTGTGAATCTCGTAGGCGCTATGTGACTTGTAAAAAAAGAGTTCTCGATTGTTGTCAATTATTGGATGTTGCAAGAGCGTGGGTTCGTGGAGTTCTGGGAAGAACTGCACAAGTTGGTCTTTGGGGACTCCAAATGTCGCAGCAAGCAAGTGTCTTATCCAAGTGTTTCCAGATTTAGGAAAAGAATAGATACCTATCGTGGAAGTTTTAGCAGCCTGGACCAACGCATTGTCCCTCAGTTTGATTTAGGATAGCGTCCATTATGGATTTTATACAGTTAATCCGTAAACATTTTTCTGTGTGTTTGCCTGCCAAATATATCGAGCTAGAAGGAAGCTCCATGAGCTATTAGCCCTTAGTACTTGGCTGAGCTATGACGAGCAAGGCCCTTTTTTATACTCAATTTGTTCCAACTCTGCTAACGTAAACTCCACCATTCATACGTGCTTATTGAAATTCATATGGCTTTCAACTTTCTGATCCACTGCGGGGTTCCGAAGACGGCAAGTTCAACAATCCAATCGATTCTTGACACTAACGCGGGCTACTTGTTGTCTAGAGGGTTCTTATATCCAAAGGCTGGAAGAACAGATCATTCTAAAGCACACTATTTGTTGCATCAGGCTATGGCAAGGGAAAAGCAATCATCTGGTTTTGTTGAGCTAGAGAAAATAGCAGGAGACATTTTGCGGGAAGCTGACGACATGTCGTGTAGCAACATAATTCTGTCATGTGAGATGTTTGCTTATATATCTAACAAGGAATCTTGGAATACTTTCTTTCAATGCTTCGGCGTGGAGTGGCATGCTCGCTTCTTGTTCTACACCCGGCGGCGTGATTCGTGGATCAAGGCCTGGCATCGTCAGGCAGTGAAGGTAAAACATGCCACGGATACCCTGCAACAGTTCTCGGAGCGCAATACAGATAATTTCGATTACGCAATCAACAATGTTATTTCTTTGGTGGGAGAATCAAGGGTTGAGGTTCGTCGTTACGAAGACTTCAAAGATAAGTTCTCAATAATCGATCACTTTTTCTGTTCTTGGATGGGGTTCGTCAGTCCTGATTTGGAACTGCCTGAGCCAGTTAATGTCACACCAAATCTGGATCAATTGGTTAGAATTAGACGTATGAATATGATTTCTGGCTTATCCAAGAAACAAAGATCTATGATTACCGAGGCAATCCTTAATCCTGTGACCGATGAAGAAAGAGATTGTTTCTTCTAGTTATGTTAAAGCAAGACACAGATACCTTATGATAAAGCTATAAAGTAACGCGATAGCACGTTTGATGCTTGTTCGTGCTTCCCTTTTTGCTTTGCTAAATTATGATACAGCATCCAGAGTTGGTAGCACTTTGATGGTGTTCAGGGTATCTTCGAGTCCCGCCTTCAAAGAAAATAGCGGTCCCCAGCCAAGAGTTCTAATAGACGTGGTGTCTAGAAGTTTTCTCGGTGCTCCGTCCGGTTTTTCTGAATCAAAGAATAATGCTCCTTCATAGTTTGTAAGCAACTTGAGCAACTCCGCTAACTCTGCAATCGAGCAATCTATGCCTGTACCAATATTAATGTGGCTATTCATCGGATCGTGGAGTCGCCCAATTTCCTGTTCAGAGTAGTTCATCACATAAATACTAGCTGAAGCCATATCATCCACATGCAGAAATTCTCTTCTAGCATTTCCAGTACCCCATATCGTGACCGTATCGGCATTACTTTGCTTAGCTTCTAAGAACTTCCTGATCAGAGCGGGTATTACGTGGCTATTCTCGGGATGATAGTTGTCACCAGGGCCATAAAGATTGGTCGGCATCACACTCCGGTAATCTCTACCGTACTGTCGGTTGTAGGATTCACACAGCTTTATGCCTGCTATTTTTGCAATCGCGTAGGGTTCATTGGTGGGTTCCAGTGGGCCGGTTAATAGCGCGTCTTCTGCCATGGGCTGTTTGGCGAGCTTTGGGTAAATGCACGAGGAGCCAAGAAATAGCAGCTTATTAATGTCGTTTTGATGGGAGGCGTGAATGATATTGCATTCAATCATCAGGTTTTCGTAAATAAATTCAGCTGGGTAAGTATTGTTGGCGTGTATGCCGCCAACCTTCGCTGCAGCTAAGTAGACTTCGTCAATCTTTTCAGTCGAGAAAAATGCGTTCACTGCCGATTGGTTGGTAAGGTCGAGCCCCCCGCGATTCCTGGTAACTATCTCAACCTCGGGATCTTTCTCCAGCTGACGCACCAGGGCTGACCCGACCATGCCGTTATGCCCGGCGACAAATACGCGTTTAGTCATGACTGATCGATACCTCGAATCCGTGGTCACTCAGCAATCTGGTCCTGCGGCCTTGTTCATAATCTTCAAGTGCCATCTCGGCAATCATCTGGTCCACTGTAATGGCTGGCTTCCAACCTAACTCCAGCCTGGCTTTTTCTGCGTCACCAAGAAGGGTCTCTACCTCTGCAGGCCGGTAATAGCTTGGGTCTACCTTCACGATGGTGTCGCCCACATTTATGTGGGCGCTGCCAGCTGGATCGGTAAGAGAGGCGACCATACCCACTTCCTGCTTGCCGCTTCCCTTAAACTCCAACTCAATGCCGAGCTCCTGTGCTGCTCTGCGCACGAACTCGCGCACGCTAATCTGTTGGCCTGTGGCTATCACGTAATCCTTGGCTTCTTCCTGCTGCAGCATCAGCCACTGCATCTCTACGTAGTCTTTGGCGTGACCCCAATCACGCTTGGCATCCATATTGCCTAAGTACAGGCATTCTTCGAGACCCAGCGCGATATGAGCCAGGGCGCGCGTGATTTTTCGGGTGACGAAGGTTTCCCCGCGCCGAGGCGACTCGTGATTGAACAAGATGCCATTGCAGCAATACATGCCGTACGCTTCACGATAGTTCACGGTAATCCAGTAGGCGTAGAGCTTGGCTACCCCATAGGGTGACCTGGGGTAAAATGGGGTAGTTTCTTTTTGCGGTACCTCCTGTACCAGGCCGTACAACTCACTGGTTGACGCCTGATATAAACGAGTCTTGTCCTGCAGTCCCAGTAGCCTGACGGCCTCAAGCAGTCGCAGTGGCCCTAATGCATCCACATTGGCCGTGTATTCAGGCTGCTCGAAAGATACAGCCACGTGGCTTTGGGCGCCCAGGTTATAGATCTCATCTGGCTGGGTATCTTGCACTAGGCGTGTAAGGTTCGGTCCGTCAGTCAGGTCACCATAGTGCAGGTAAAAGTTCTTCTGGGTATCTTGCGGCCCCTGATAGATGTGGTCAACGCGAGCGGTGTTGAACAATGAGCTGCGCCGCTTAAGACCATGTACTTCATATCCTTTTTCCAGCAGAAATTCTGCCAGATAAGAGCCATCCTGCCCGGTGATGCCGGTGATAAGTGCTACTTTGTTTGTCATATCCTGTCGAACTTGTTAAGCGAATGAGTCATGTTATCTGTTAATCGTCCGAAAAGCTGCAGTCTTGCCAATAACCGTTTTATACTGTTTGCATGTCGCCCGATACACCTCAAACTAAGATTAATGAGCTGACATCGGTAGAGAAGTCTTTCTACCTGTCCAGTGTGCGCGATCTGGCATCACCGCTGGTTGTTACTGGTCCTTCCCGGGGTGGTACGTCTTTGATTGCCGCGTTGTTTCGTAGCATGGGCTTCCACATGGGTTCCTATCTGGTCGAGAATCAAGAAGATTCCGAATTCGTTGACGCCTTTTACCCCAACCTGTCGCTGGACAAGTTTGAGCAGCGTGTGGCCGCGCGCTCAGCGTCACACATGCGTTGGGGGTTTAAGCTGCCTAAAACCACGATGTTCCTCAACGAGATTCTGCCGCTGTTGAATAACCCAACCTTTGTCTTTGTCTATCGAAACCCAATGGCGGCGGCGATGGGTGAGCATCATCGCGGTACCGAGCTGCATGATTCGCTGTACTTCTCAGCTATGTTCTACGAGAGGCTCTCTGGGTTTGTGCGTGAGCAAGCCCAAAGCCACAATTTTGTGTTGTGTAATTATGAGCTGATTGCCGAAAATCCTTTGCCCTTTGCACAGGCGATGTGCAAGGCGTTTGATATTGCTTATACCCCTGAGATGCAGGCACAGATCCAGCAAATCAATACAGGCGTTGGTGGGGGCTATGTCAGCTTTTAGCTTGCCTAGTATCGCTAATGCGCCTTTGTTCTCGTTTGTGATACCGGTCTACGACAGGCAGCGGGTGGTGCATGAGTGTATTCGCAACTGCCTGAATCAAACCTTTGAGAACTTCGAGATCATTGTTGTGGCCGATGGCTCACCGCCTGCAACTCTTGATGTGATCGAATCCTATAGGGACGACCCGCGGGTTCGCATTTTCCGCTATGCGGACGCGTTTGGCACGGCGTGCAGGGCCCGTAATAGAGGCATACTCGAGGCACGCGGTGAGTACATTTGTTTTCTGGACAGCGATGATTTTTGCAGCGTTAAGCGTTTGGAGCATGTCAAAGCGGTATTGGATGTGTTTTCTGGTGAGAAGCCGGATGTGGTGTACGGCTCCGTGTGTTTCTTGCCGGAAAAAGACCGTCACATCGAAGGCATCGACTTTGGCGATATCGGTAGGCCCGCACCTGGTGGCTTCTCGTTGGAGCAACTCATTGAGGCTAACCAGATCTACACCTTAACGGCGTCGGTGCGCCGCAGTGCTCTGTTGAAATATGGTGGTTTTCGTACCGGTATGCGCTATCGCGAAGACTACGAGCTCTGGCTGCGTCTGTGTTTTAACGGCGCCAGGTTTACCTATACCAATGAAGTGCTTGCCTATTACCGCATTCATGGCGGTAATAACGAGCTCAACTTTAAAGACAACGATGCCATCTATTACCAGCAGGCCATTGATCAATATCAACAACCGTTTATGGACTGGGGTTGTTGATGAACATTGCTTTGGTGTTGCCCGAGCTGGGTGTGGGTGGCGGTGTCGCGGTGGCGCTGCATTACGCCAATGCACTGCATCGCCTGGGGCGCCAGGTGGATATCATCAATTGCTCGGCGTCTGACTACACCGGTTGGTGGGGTGCCATTGATGCGCGTGTGATTTCGTGTGCCAGCGAGGAGCACTTTCAGGGCATTTTTGCGGGTGAGTATGACTGTGCCATCGCAACCTTCTGGCCAACGGTGTATTTTGTTCGCCAGCGCCTTGTGCCAGCTCGAAGCTGTATCTACCTCGTGCAGGGAGACGAAGAAAACTTCTATCCGGAGGATGATGAGAAGGCCCGCGAGGCTGTCGCAAGCACCTTAAGCGGCCCTGAGACCAAAGTGGTGGTCTCCCATTACCTTCAAGACATGCTGTCGCGACGCTATCCTGATCAGCGGTTTCATTGTATCCAGAACGGGATTGACCTGGAGAGGTTCACCAATCCCGAGCCGTTCATGGTCAAAGGCAAGCACCTGCGTGTGTTGGTAGAGGGGCCCATTGGCTTGCCGCATAAACGAGTGCTGGAAGCCTTAGCCTGCTTAAAAAATATCGACAATATTGAGGTGTGGTTGGTATCCGCCACAGAAGGGGAGATCATCGGCCTGACGCCAGACCTCACCTTGCGCGGCGTGCCTTACGACAAAATGGCTTCGGTGTATGCCAGTTGTGATGTGCTGCTTAAATTCAGCCGCAGCGAGGGGTTTGGCCTGCCGGTGTTGGAGATGATGGCCACGGGTGGCATCGCAGTGGTCAACGATTTTGGTGGCCAGCGCGACTTTTTGTCCAGCGGAATCAATGGCATTGTGCTTGATGAAATCAGTGAGTCAGCTGTCTTTGACGCGCTCACCACTATTGTGGGGCAGCGTGATTTTATGCACGAGGAAGCGCTTAAAACGGCTGCCAGCTCTGGCTGGGCTGAACAGCCCAGTCAGCTTGTGGAGTTGATCGAAACCTTGAGGGTTAACTCCAGCACAGACGAAGCGCGTATTTCCCTTCAGTACAGGACAGCAGCCCGGGTGCCTTACACGGCCGGGGGTCATAAAAGAGTAGGTGGTGCCACCACCTGGTCGATTCAGCAAAACCACGTTAGCCCTGAGTACGTTACACCTATGAGCCGCATCGCAGGGTGGTGTGCCATGCTCGATGGTTCAGCGCTGTCTGAAGCTGTGCTGCTTATCGACGATATCAGTTATGAGCTCAGCACTGGCTATCCGCGTCCGGATGTTCAGCAGCACCTGGGTTCACAAAGTGATGACTATGGATACTGGGCGGACATTGTCATTGGTGAAGAGATGCAGTTCCAATACAGCTGCAACGGAGAGGCGGCATCAATCCCGTTGCGCAGCCTTGATGCGGCCCAGTATCAGGATGCCAATGTGCAGCTGCACATCGAGGCCGCTTCGCCGTCAGAGTATATCGCCATCTGTTCAAACGAAAGCATTCAGGCGATCTACATAAAGCTCACTGAAAAGCAGAAAATCACGGTCAACGGACACGTCGTATTCACACGCCACATCAGCGAGCAGGCGCCCTTTTTGCTCTGTGTGCCCGAGTCCGCGATTGAGCATGTCATTCAACGCTAGTAACAGGTCTGGTTGACCAGAGTGATCCAAGTTCATCACGTTTGTAAACTAGGGCAAGCTGCCTCATGACACAAGACGCACAGAAGCCCGTTGCCCTGGTTGTTGATGCCTGTACGCCACTGTACGACAGGGACTCTGGCTCACAGGATACTCTGCAGTACATTCAGGCACTGCAGCATTTGGGCTTTCATGTAGTATTTGTTCCTTTCGCCTGTGACTTTACGCCCCAATATACGCCTTACCTGGAAGCGCAGGGTGTCGAGTGTATTTATCCGCCTCGTGCCCATTCACTGCAGGAAGCCATCCGCAAAGAGGCTCCTCGGGCCAGGCTGGTGTTGGTGTTTCGCCATACGGTGCTGGCCACCATACTGCCGAATCTTCGCGAGTGTGCGCCCGATGCGAAGGTCATCTTAGAAACGGTTGACCTTCATCACCTGCGCGAGATGCGGCAGGCTGAGCTGGGAGGTGACGATGAGATGCGTAGGGCTGCACTGAATGCGCGTGACAACGAGCTGGACATGATTGCCCAGTCAGACGCGGCGATCCTGCTGAGTCAATACGAATTGGATTACCTGGCATCGTTGCCCGCTGCCGGGAACCTTGTCCATATTCCTATCGCACGCGATATACCGCCGCAGCCCACGTCGGACTTTCAGTCGCGGCGAGATATCCTCTTTATCGGGGTGTTTCGTCATCCTCCAAACGCTGACGGGATTTGCTGGTTCACCAATACCGTGTGGCCCCTGATCACGGCTAAGGATGATGACATTAAGTTACACATTGTCGGGGCGTATGCGCCAGATTCAGTGAGTGACCTCGCTTCTGACAAAGTGCTGGTGCATGGCCACTTGCCTGATCTGGCCCCCCTGATGCAATCTGTCAGGGTCGGGATTGCGCCGCTGCGTTACGGCGCAGGTCTGAAGGGTAAGATCATCACCACCCTGGGCAATGGCGTACCCGTTGTCAGTACCTCGGTGGGTGTTGAAGGTGCATCCTACGTGCCGGGCACACACGTATTGGTCGCCGACGAGCCCCAGGCTTTTGCCAACTCAGTGTTGGCCCTGTACCGGGAGGAGGTGCTATGGCAAGCGCTGGCTTCGAAGGGGCGCGATTTTGTTACGTCTGAATTCTCTGTTGCGGCCTTTCGTGATCGGTTTGCGGCACTATTATCTGATCTGGGCGTTACGCCCTAGACCACATCGGCCGGCATGCCCAATTCTTTTGCCAGTGCCATCGCGTCATCGACGGTCTGTGCATACTGGGTCTTCACATCCGCAATTCGCTCCTCTGAGAAATCAATGTTGCCTTGGTTTCGCTGTTCACAGAACGCTGCGTATTCTGCATCGGGGTAATCATTCAAAAACTTGAAATACACTCTGTTGGCGCCTACTCGTGCCGCCAGCCTCAAAAAATCAGACATCTCCCCAATGTTGTGCGGCATCAGCGTAATTTCCAGATATAGTTTGGTGCGGATTCGGCCCGCGTTGTTCCTGCGGTCAACGAGTTGCTTCAGCAGTGCCAGATCCTTCTCAAAATCTGAGCCGCAAACCCGGTTATAACTGTTCTTGCTGCTGCCCTCCAGGGCGATGTGTACGGTCTGATTGTCATCCATAGCCAGCTCAGTCACTTGCGATTCATTCAGTGAAAACAGAGTGACTCGGGCAGGTGCTGTGTGGCTGGAAGAGCCCTGGCGCGTCTGGGCCAGTACAGCATCCATCGCGCCAACGCGCTCCGTAAAGGTCGTACACGCTCGCGTCCAGTAATCATGAATGGCGTTGTCTGCTGATCGCTCATCAAGATTTCCAAGCAGTACCCATAGGGTTCTGCGGAAAAACATGGTTGAAGCGCAAACAAGGCCGTCCGTAGCCTCTTTCCCCGGCATTTGCCCGGTCAGCGGAGTAGGGCGGTCGTCCGCATGCCTGCCGGTGTCGTCTATCAGCTCAACCTGGCCATAACCCATCAGGCTATTGATGTCTGAGCTGAAGTGATTGGATACGTATTGCAGGGCTGTTTCCCCATACAGGTCGCCCGGCAACAATATGCCAATGACCGTGCCCCGCGCCCTGGAGAGCGCCATGTTCAAATCGCTGGCCAGGCTGCGTTGTTCGGTGTTCAGTACGAACACCCGATTATCGCTGGCAACCAGTTGATCAAGGCGTCGTGCTGCCTCGTCAGTTGATCCGCCATCGACAATGATCAATTCAAGCAGATCGCCCGCCTGGTTCAGAACGCTGCGGACGGACTCTTCTGCCAACGCTGTGCGGCCGCGAATGGGCATCACAACAGATATGGTCAACTCAGTCATCGTGCGCAGGGCCGCAATGCCGCATCATGTGGCTTTACTGTGGTTCGTGTTTTTGGACGATGTTTTATCAAGCGATTCAATTATTCTTACAATTCTCTGGTTTGGTGCCTACTATTAAGTAAAGTTTTAACTGCCTATTGGGGCCAGTTTACCCCGATAATTAGAAGAGAGGCGTTATCTTGCATCGTTCATTGGCGCTACCTATGTGGCGTGCTTACTCAGATACTGTATGACAAAACAATACACACCCAACTACGTTTGGCCCAACGCATCTTTTCCCTTCAGGCTGTATGTCGATCACCCCAAATGCCGGGTGTTTATTATTGAAAATATTCAGCACAATTGGGAATGGCTCAGCAGGTACCACACCAGATTTAGAGATACCGATTACTTTTTTGTCTACTGCGGCTGGTACCACAGTGAGCAGTTTGCGCGGGAGGCTCGGCGCCTGTTTGACGCGTTAAGCCTCAATGCCAACGCGTTCTACTTCATGTTCAATTCTGAACGGGAGCTGGAGAATTTCAAACCTTATGGTTTCGCAGGCGAAGTGATCAATCACAATGCCTGGCTTGACGAGAATAAGGTCATGCGACCGCTCGATCTGCCGAAAAAGTACAACGCGATCTATGTGGCAAGACGAAGCACGTTTAAACGTCATATGCTGGCCGCCAAGGTAGATAAACTGGCGCTGGTGGCCGGCGACAATTACGGCAAAGTGGTGGCTGAGATTCCCCAGCATGAGTACCTGAACCCCAGACAGCTGACGCCGGACGAAGTGTGTTCAATGATCAACCAGTCTCGGTGTGGTCTGATTCTGTCAGAGGTGGAAGGCGCTTGTTTTTCTTCAGCCGAATACCTGCTGTGTGGTTTGCCAGTGGTCTCTACGCATTCCCTGGGTGGCAGGGACGTTTGGTTCAATGAGCACAACGCCATTATCTGCGACCCTGATCCCGATGCGGTGGCGGCCGCGGTTCAAACCATTACCTCAACACCGAGGGATCCCTATGAAATAAGAAACCGGTTCATAGATCAGGCCAAAGTGCATCGGGCTCGCTTTGTCAGGCAACTGGGCCAGGTCTTCACGCATTATGGGATTGATGACGTGGCTCCGGAAGAATATTTCGAGACACACTTTTTCCACAAGATGCGGGCATCGCAACAGCCAGATTTTGAGACTATTTTTGCATGAGTTTGTCGAGATCAGCCTTATTCGATGATCCATCCGCCGAGCCTTTGCTCACTATCATTGTGCCCTGCTTCAACGATGGAGAGTGTCTAGCCGGTCATGTGGCCAGTTTGGCCAACCAAGAAAGCGTGCCTCTGGAGTTGTTGATCGTCGATGATGGTTCAACCAACAACTCCTGGGATTTTTTGCAACAGATAGCCGAGACCTACCCTGGCTGCAGCGTTTTCTACCAGGAAAACCAGGGCGCTGGCATAGCCAGAAACAGTGTGATCGATAATGCCCGTGGAAAATATGTCATGTTTGTCGACGCCGACGATGAGATCGACATTACCGAAGCCTCGCACGCCGTTATTCACGCACAGGAGAGCGAGGCGGATTTGTTGTTTACACAGTATGCTCTGTTGTCACCATCTGATGGCGCGCTGGCACCGATGTGGCGGCGCGATCTGGAGCACTACAACGCCGCTTCGACTTGCCAAACGCAGTCAGAGCTGAAGGATCTGGCTCTCAGGATTACGGCGTACCCCTGGATCAGAATCATCGCCCGCAATCTGTTGCAAGATAACAACATCAGGTTTGGTAGCACCCCGGTACATAATGATCTGCAATTTCATTGGCAAAGTATCTGTCATTCCAAGAAACTGGCCTTCTGGGATGGCGTCGTCTGTACCCATAAAAAGCATGACTCCGGTTCTCTTTCCTCAGAAACAGGCAGGTCCCGGCTGTCTGTTTTTGAGGCACTCAGCGCCACTTACAAAAGCCTGAGTGGCCATCAGGCGTTTCTAGACCGTTTGGACCTGTGGTCGGAATTAGCGCAGGCGTTGATCAACTGGAATCGCAAACGCATTGAGCCACAGCTATTGCCAGAGTTTGAAGCGCTTGCAAATAGGTTTATGCATAAACCAGGAGTTGTTTTATTTACGCCATATTTCAGGGCCGCTAGCAATGAACGTCAGGCCGAACTGGACGAATGCCTGATCATTAACCTGGCCTGCGAAGCAATCAGCAGAATTGTCCTGCTGATTGATGAGCATTATCGGCCTCCCATCGCCGATCCAAAACTGGAAATCGTTGATGTGGACACCCGGCCTACCTATGCCATGTGGGCACGGATGACGCAGCAGCTTGATCCCGGATCCATATCTGTGCTCGCAAATTCAGATATCTACTTTGACGACACATTAGAGGAGATAGCCGCTGGCCTAAGCGAGGACAGAACATTCATTGCGCTCACCCGTGTTGATCAGGTGGGCAACGAGTTTGTGCCGCATCCCGATCCGCACTGGTCACAGGATGTATGGGCTATGCGTGCTGGTGTGGATTTGCCTGATGCCCTGCTGACCAGCTTGGAGGTGCCCCTCGGGGTGCCCCGCTGTGACAATAAAGTCGCCTACCTGTTTTTTGCGAATGGCTGGACGGTTAAAAATCCGATGTGCAGCGTGCGGTGTACCCATGTTCATGAGTCGGCTCAACGCAGCTACGATAAACTTAATGATGCCAACGTACTCGGCACGGTGGCCTATGTACATCCCACTGATGATTTGCAGGCGGCATCAGAGCTGGAATTCGATAGCTGGGCGATAACTGATCAAGGGGTTTCGGGCAATCAGCCACGCAAAGCATCCGTTCGCGTTCCTGATATAGAGATTTCTTCAACAGAGCTATCCAATAAACCGGCGTGTGTTGCCGGTAAAGAGGTGGTCTTTGAGCGGGATCGCCGATTCTATATCTACCGGGAAGGGGAGGAGCTTTACTCCGTTGATCGACGGCATTCATCCGAGCCATCACAGATGGCGTCATTCGATGTGCATGCTTCAGATGAGCAGCTTGCCCCTCTAATACTGGCTGAATTTATCCCTCCGCTGATCAACACGAATCCGCTGGTGATAAAAACGGCCCCCAACTACCGCACCGACAACCATTTTTGGCAGCATCCGTGCGCCACAGAAGAAGCTGCCTTCATTCAACACCAAAAAATGGATGCTGGCGCGAACGTCCATGAACGGGATAAAGAGGTTCACACCTATTTGGCATTACCCTGGGCCACCTACATCGACAGAGAGGCTTTTCCCGAAGAAATAACCTTCGTAAGAACCAATATACTGTCTTTAAAGGCATTGGTGGCATCCTACGGCTACACACTTCGGCTGCACACGGTTTGCCAGCACATATCATGGTCGAAACTCGCAAAGCAGTTCGACGCACTCCAGGTGACAGATCTGCACCTGTCACACTGTGAAAGCAGTATGCCTGTTGTCTCTGATGCCTTCAGCTTCAAAACCCACGGTTGGCCGCTGATGGCGGTGAATATTGAAACACCGAGCCGACAATCGGGATTGCAATTTGGTAAACCACTCAGCGAAAAGACATACTTCGCTTCCTTTATAGGTGCGCACATGCTGCATTACCGAAGTGATGCGCGCATCAGGCTGCTTGAGGCGGCCAACATGGATGGGGGTGACGATGTTCTGGTGGAGCTCAATGGCGTTTGGCACTTCAATAGCCTGGTCTACGATGTACAGATTCAAAACAAGGCGCTGTCCAGCCAGGCCCGATTAGAAGATGAGCATAGAACCCTGCGCTACAACCAGGTGCTGTCCGATTCTGTGTTCTCCCTGTGCCCTGAGGGGGCGGGGCCTAATTCACTGCGATTGTGGGAAAGCCTGGCAATAGGGTCTGTGCCTGTGGTTGTTGCGGATGACTGGGTGCCGCCAACAGTGAATGGTCGGAATTTGCTGGAAGATTGCGCCATATTTTTTGGCACAGAGGATGCTCACAAAATATTCCCTTACCTGCGCTCACTGCCGGAGGCGGAAATACTCGCCATGCAGGCTCGGGGTAAGATGGTTTACCAGGCTTACAAACAGATGACAGCCTTCTAGAGCAGGAGCCTGCAACACGGCCAACCTGTGGAGGTGGCACGTATAGCTCACGCTAGCCTGGGATACTTTTTCTTGCTTCTTATGGTGTTATGCGGCTCATGATTGTTGGGGAATTCTGTGCGCACATGCTGCTCGCCGTCGAGGTTATAGATGTACAGCACCTCAGATATATACCTGATTCTGTGCTGGGCCATCTCGAGCATGGGTATCATCACTGCCATATCGGTGGCCAGTTTGAAGTATTCGCCCTGGTCATCCAGAAAGTCCTGAGGATCGACCTGCTTCAAAAGTTTGTATTTAAAGGTGCGCAGATGGAGGCCGCACCAGGGGTATTGCCTGAAATCCCGTTGCTCAACCACCTCATCCGGGTAGGCCTGAAACGGCCGGTAAAACCCGTACGCTTCAGTGACGGCTTCATTCGATAAAGCGTACATCTGCATCGGGGTGTACTCGCCACCCTCAAGCCGATGGCAGTTGCCATAGGTGAGCCAGACGTCACCCTGTTTGTAGTGCTGATTGACGGTCTCCAGCACGGTGCTGTGTGCCAGCCAGTCATCGCCATCCAGATGCACGATCACATCCTCATCGTCCGGGTTTACAGCCTGCACACCCAGTTCGCGCGATCTCAGCGCATATTCTCTTTTTGAGTTCCTGAGGGTGATGAATCTGTCATCACCATCAATCATCTGCGTCACCGCGGCAGGCACCGCGTCCTGGGAGTAATCATCAATAATTACGCAGCGCCAATGAGAATAGGACTGTTCTAACAGTGAGGCGATGCTCTTGGCCAGGTAGTTGGCCTTGTAAAAGGGCACCACAACAATGAAGTGGGTGTCTGCAACAGAGGCACGGGCAGATAGAAACTGAGATGCGTCTTCAGCGTAGAGTTCCTGGAGGTAGGCGCGCCGAAGGCCTCGATGCTTCTCCCATTGGCGCCAGAGCGCATGCTCGTCATCGCCATACTCAGGCCGCAAGTAGCCCTGTAATTCTGTGCTGGTGGCTGGCTGATTTGGTACAAAGGTGCGAATGCCTCCGTACTTCAGCAGGCTTTTCGCCAGTTGAATATCATCCAGAGACATCTGCACATTGTTGTAGCGTGGTTCCCTGGTTAGAAACTGAATCCAGTCCTTTTTAAAAAAGTACGAGTTGCAGACCCAGTCCACCTCTACGTCCGTGTCGTAGGGCCTGATTTCAAAGTTCTCCTCAAGGCCTACACGGTCGAAAAACCGATCGCCCTGGTAGTCATTGCCCTTATAGATTCTTCCGCTGGGGCCGACCAGGCAGTTATGTTGCTGAGAACAGCGCAGGCAGTTCTCCAGCCAGCGATGGCCGATGATGCAATCGTCGTCCATCACGGCAATGTATTCACCTTCGCAGACATAGCCCATCAGCCAGCGGGTATAGAGGCTGTTAATGTCTGACTTTATGCGCTTGATATCCGGATAGCTGGCTAAGATATCGCTGATATTCAGGTGGGTTTCATTTTGAAGAACGACGATTTCAATGGGTTTTATCGTCTGCTGAAGTAAGGCTTGTATTTGTTCTTCGAGGTGGGAGGCGCGTTTATACAGGCAGATAATCACAGAAATATTTCTTTCTGGTACGGCTGTTTGTCCACTCAAAGCAGCACTGATTGCCACCTTAGCCCCCTGAAGATATCTACCTTATTTACACAGGTTAGTATTTCACACTGTGTCCTCGCTTAAAAATGCAGGCCTTATCTATTTGTGCTCGTTTTCTGTCCGTCTATCGCAGTAATTTTTCATGAAACTGCTTCCCTGCTTTCTTGATCAGCATTCCGTAGCGGCGCTTTAAATTGGATTCAGGACCATAGAAAGATAAACTCAAGTGATTGGAAAGCTCGATTCTTAGGTGTATGACAGGGACTATGTGATATGGAGAACATCCAAATAGAAGGTTCATTTGATGTCATCTCCGGCGCGCATGCACTGGGCTGGGTCAGAGACGCCAATGCCCCTGATGTAAGACTGACGGTCAACTTGATCATCGATGGGGCTTTTGTCTGTTCCGTGGTTGCAGATCGGCATCGGCTTGATCTGGATGAGGCGGGTATTGGTGATGGTTGTTATTCCTTCGACCTGCCCATTCCGATCCTGCTTATTACCAAGCATCGTGACTACGAAGTTCAGGTTACTGCGTCTTTAGGCGATGAGCTTGTTTGTACATTCCCAGCGAAGACCCTGCAAGTTAATGAAGCAAATCTGCCAGAGATCGTGGAAGTGACGGTGGGCAGGCAAAACCAAAAAATCGCCCAGGGGTTTCCTGTCGATCAATGTATTGCCAGGGTGAGGGAGTTATTGCTGCTGGACCCTGACAGTACGCTGGTACACGACCGATTGTATGAAGATCGGGTCGCGCAGGATGCGCTTGCGTATGGTATGGATAGTGATGCCTACCGTGCGGCCTGGCAAGACCTTGCGCGCTACCGCGACTTACTCGAAGAGATCGAAAGGTCATTCAGCCCCTCTGATAATTAGTCCAGCAACGTCGCCTCATGTGATCCATGCCATCACCTAGTAGACTAACTGGCTTTGGCTAGTGGCGCCCTATATAGTTACATGCTTACATTGCGTGATTAACCAATTTATCTCTGATGTTATCTGACCTAAGACAATCAAAACTCTGGGAGTTGTTGTACCCCATCAGGGCTTACATCGTTGTACTGCTGGCTGTTAGTGTCGGGTTTAACCTGCTATTGCTGACGCCGCCGATGTACATGCTGTCGGTGTTTGATCGTGCAGTGGGCAGTCGCAGCGAGTCCACACTGCTGATGCTGACCCTGATTATGATCGTGCTGATGGCGGGGATGGGTGCATTGGATTGGACTCGTGCACAATTTACTGCCCGCGCGTCGGCAAAAATGTATCGATTATTGTCTGAACCGATATTCAATGTGGGCTTTAAGCAGGCTGTATATTCTCCGTTCGAAACGGGTTATACCAAGGCCCTGCAGGACTTGCATGGGTTGAAGCAGTACATCGGCTCGAGTGGCATTTTGGCTTGGATTGATGTGGTTTTTTCACCGATGTTCCTGTTTGTCATGTTTCTCTTCCACCCCTACCTCGGATGGTTGGCGGTGTTTGGGCTGTTGGGCGTTGTGGCACTTGCCTTGCTCAATGAACGGTTTAATGCCGCGGCTGTGAAGGAAGCTGACGGTGCCTACGCGGCGTCTTCCTCTTATGCTCAGCGCAACTTTGATAATGCCGAGGTAATCGAGGCCATGGGCATTATCGACAATGTGCGAGCACGCTGGGCCAACAATGCTCATAAGTCGTTGGGTTTACAAGTGCAGGCAGGGGAGAATGCCGGCACGCTGACCGCCGTATCCAAAGCTTTTCGGCTGATGTTGCAGTCTTCGGCCATTGGCATGGGCGCCTTGCTGGTGATTCGCCAGGAAATGTCGCCGGGTATGATGATTGCGGGGTCTATTTTGATTTCTCGCATCTTGGCGCCCATAGAACAGTTGGTTGGTGGATGGAGTAATTTTGCGCTGGCCCGTGGTCAACTCAGTCGGCTGATAGACATATTTGAGAACATGCCGGCCAACCCCATTAAAACCCAATTGCCCGCGCCCCGGGGTAATGTGAGTGTCGAAAAGGCAGTGGTGTGCGCACCGGGCTCAAAAGATCCCATTATCAAAGGTCTCTCATTTTCTTTGCAGGCGGGTACTCACCTTGGTATTGTCGGGCCATCTGGGGCGGGTAAATCAACATTGGCGCGTGCTCTTTTGGGCCTGTGGCCCTGTCAGCAGGGCAGTATTCGCCTCGACGAGGCGGACATCTTCCAATGGGACCGGGTCGACCTGGGTCCGTATATTGGTTACCTACCCCAGGACATGGAGCTATTGGACGGCTCCATTTCAGACAATATTGCTCGCCTGGGTGAATGGGAATCACAGGATGTAGTAGAGGCTGCACAGTTAGCAGATGTGCACGACTTGATTCTACGTCTCCCCAAAGGTTATGACACGGTCATTGGTACACGCACAGGGGTACTGTCTGGTGGCCAGCTACAGCGTATCGGGTTGGCCCGTGCACTGTATAAACGGCCCAGGTATGTCATTCTTGATGAGCCCAACACGAACCTGGATGAGGCGGGTGAGCAGGCGCTGATCAGGGCGATCAAGCGGCTCAAGGCCATGGGCACCACACTGATTGTGGTGGCTCACAGCACCCGCATTCTCGCCCACCTCGATGTCATTATGGTGTTGCGTGAAGGGCGTCTCAGCGATTTTGGCAAGGCGGGCAAGATACTGGCGGACTATGAAAAGTCCGAGAACAGGGAAGCGGGCCAGCAACTGACTGAACGGCGCAGACCTACTAGGGCAGAGATATTGCCTGAACCAACAGTTGCGCCTGAATCGGTAAAAGAGCCTAAAGCGGCTCCCGCACCGACAGACGCTGAGTATTCTGCGTCAGAACAGGGCGCAGCAGATGCGTCTGTGCAAGAATCGCAGAGTGATGACGATACTGGCCCCGCAAAGACCGCGCGTAAAAAGCCAGCCGGGCGTAAAGGGCGCCGCGGTAAGAACAAGAGGGGGCGGTAATGACCACTAATACCGACATTATTGTGACCCCGGATGGTGGCCAGGTGGATATCTCCCTGCGCAAGCCCCGCCTGGTAGGTTTATGGACTCTCTTCATTATTTTTGGTGTGTTTGGCGGCTGGGCCGCGATAGCGCCGCTGCAGTCCGCTGCGCTTGCCTCGGGGGTGGTAGAGGTCAAAGACAACCGCAAAACGGTGCAGCATCTTGAAGGCGGCATTATTGACATCATGCATGTGCGAGAGGGTGATTTCGTTGAAGCTGGGCAGGTCATCATCGAGCTGGATGAAACCCAGGATCGTGCCCAACTGGGTATGACGCTGGGCCAGTTTCTGGCCGCAAAAGCAGAGGAGGCACGCCTGTTGGCTGAGCAACAGGGCCTGGAGGCGGTGATGTTTCCGGTAGAGTTACTGGAGTCCACCGACACCCGCGCAGGGGAGGCTATGCGCGGGCAGGCCAATGTGTTCGACACACGTCAACGCTCGCGCTTAGGACAGGTCAGTGTATTGGAGCAGCGCGTCGGACAGTTGGGCTCACGCATACAGGGGTTGCAGTCCATCAAACAGGGTAAGCTAGAGCTGATTGAGTCTTTCTCTTCGGAAATTAAAGATTACGAAGAGTTGCTGGAAGAGGGTTACTCCGACCGCACCAAGCTCAGGGAAATGCAGCGCGAGGTGGCCAAGTTGCGCTCAGAGGTGGCCGATAACGACGCATCTATCACTGAGGCCGAAATTGAAATCGGTGAGGCGGAACTGGAGATCATTCAGATCGATCGTAACTTTCAGGCCCAGGTGGCTGACGAACTGGGGGATGTGCAAACTCTGCTGTTTGATCTGGAGGAACGGCGCCGGGCCTTGGCGGACCGCTTGCAACGCACCGCCATTCTTGCCCCGGTGTCCGGGGTGATCCTGGATATGAGTGTCACTACCATTGGTGGCGTGGTGCGCCCTGGTGAGCCTATTCTTGATGTCGTGCCGCAAACCGAAGAGCTGGTGGTGTCTGCACGTTTAATGCCCGCTGATATTGACCGTGTTCATGCCGGTCAGTTGGCGGATATTCGTTTCACCTCTTTCAATACCCGTTCTACCCCCGTGATTGAAGGGGAATTGACAGGTCTGTCGGCTGACGTTCTCAGTGACCAGTATTCCGGAGTAGCCTATTACTCGGTCAAGATTGAGGTTACCAATCATGGAATGACCATGTTGGGAGACCTTGAACTACTGCCGGGCATGCCCGCTGAGGTGCTCATTCAAACTGGCAAGCGCACTCTGCTGCAGTACCTGACTGACCCTATTACCGATGGGTTTGCCCGCGCGCTCATCGAAGAGTAAGCGCTGCATTATTATGGCTAAACCCTACCCCAACGTGTTGCCCGGTGTTCCTTGTTGGGCTTCTCCGTTTTTTGATGACATTGTCGCTGAGCGTAAGTGGGGTGCCGATTTGCTGGCCATTGCCCGGGGCATGCGTGAAAACGGCGCCGTGGTGGTGGACTTTCCCGGGCCCGATTTTGAGGGCGCCTCCAGTGAGGTAATGGCAAACCTTGGTGAACTTTTGGGCGATGCCCACTGTATTCGAGATGCCTGGTCTTTTCAGCCGGCGGTGCATCGCGTGGCTTGTAACGCCACCATCATGCAGGTGCTGTCGCAGATAGGGGGGCGGCGTTGTTTTCCGACTCAAACCCGTACCCAGCAGTTCGCCCGCGAGCGTGCGATGACTTGTGATGCATTGCACTTTGCGACCCGGCCGGCTGGTTTTATGGTGAGCGTTTGGGTAGCGCTTGAAGATATCAGTGAGGAGAATGGCCCGCTTGTTTACTACCCGGGCACACATCGTTGGCCTGAGTATTCACTTGAACAGTTGGGTCATTTGCCCGCGACGCTGCAAGTACCCCCGGGTGAGTACTTGTATCAACCCTTATGGCAGCGTTTGCTGGAAGAGCAGGGCATTCAACCCAGTGTGTTTCTACCTCGTAAGGGGCAGGCCCTGATTATGGCGGGTAATGTGCTGCATGCGGTTGCCCCTCCAAAAGACGGCAACAGCTGCTGGGCCCAACATACCCATTATTACTACGAACACTGCGGTTACTACGACCCACTCGGCAGTGCGGGTGCTGCGCTGATGCAGCGCCAGGCTGTCAATATTGGCCGCTTTAATCCCAGTGCCGCTAAGGGTAAGCGATGAAGCGCTGTATTTTGCATGTGGGCATGAATAAGACGGGCTCGACTTCGATTCAGGCCACACTACAAAGACTGCGAGAGCAGGGTCGATTTTTCAGCCCTGGCTCCCAGCCTTCTGGTAACCACGGTGTTTTGCTCTACAGCATGTACGCCCCCGACGCAGAGGACTACCCTGCTCGCAAAGCGCTGGGCCCAGATGCCTATGATCTGGATGAGTTTAATGCTCGCGCCCGCGAAGAAATCGAGGCGCTGGTTGAGCAGGCCGACAAGGCCCCGGTGGTGCTGTCGGGTGAAGATGTCTGCCGACTGACTCCTGAGGCGTTTGCAACCCTGTGGGAAGATCTTAATGCCTGGCTTGATCAAGTGGACGTATATGCCTATGTGCGCTCACCGCGAGCGCTGATCACCTCTGCCTATCAACAGCGCTACAAAAATCGCCTGGTGCCCGTGGGTGAAGAGTATGTGTTGCAGACCAAGCTCAGGTACAACATCAGCTTCGCCAAGATGGATGCAATCTGTGGTGAGGGCGTGCTGCAGTTGCGACCCTATCACCCCGCGGGCTTTCTGAACAGGTGCGTGGTGCAGGACTTTTTTGACTGGGTGGGTATTCCACTGCAGGCCCATGAGGTGATTAATGAAAACCAGGGCCTGAGTTTGCCAGCCATCCAGATGTTGCATGCACACCGTCGATACGGGCGCGCCATCGCCAAGGGCCGTGCCGGAGAGCGGGTATTCAGGGTATTGGTCAGGCAGTTGCAGAAGCTACCCGGGCCAAAGTTTGCGTTACCAGATGCCCTGGTTGAGCGGGCGCTTGCCGGGCAGGCTGATGATATTGTGTGGATGGAGCAACGCCTGGGTGAGCCGTTGCAGGACGTAACCTCGGGCAGTGCCCAGGTCACGTCGTTGGACGATTTGGAGCAAGTGTCCCTAGACAGCGTTGAGTTGATGCTAGATTTGTGGCGACGCGCCTATGGCCGCCATTTTCCGACCATGCTGGTTGGGCCCTTGTGGGAGGATCCGGGATGCGTTGCGTCCTGTATCGATACCGTGGGTTTGGCCTTGTCGGAGTTGAAACCCGCTATGCATCCGGTTAAGCGATGGTAGTGCAGGTCTATCAGGGATCGGTGACCCGAAACGGCGGTAATGGCCGAGTGTTTGACCCTGCAGACGAGGCCCGCAAGTTTTCGGTGGACTTGTTTCTCAATGGTTCAGTAGAACCATTTATCACGGCCCCGGCCCACCACTATGACGGCGAGGGCTATTCGCTGTTTCAGGTGCAGTGGCCACATACCATAGCGCCCAACGACCAAATTACCGGCCAGGTTCGCGAAACCGGTCAGCCACTGGCCGCTGCGCCGCGTTCTCCCGGTTACCTTCAATGGGAGGCCGGTTTATATTCCAGGCGGCATGATTATGTAGTGCACTTTCAGCCAAAAGCAGCGTGTACACTGGTCAGGCGCTTGTTTGGCTACCTGCATCAAAGCGAAGCAGAGAAAGAGCTGGATTTGCGTGCGCCACAAGAGGTAGTGCACGCGTTTTTGGCCACACCGCAGGATATTCGTGCAGACACATTGTCGGTAATTGCTGTACGACATCCGTTTCAACGCGTTGTATCGATGTTTATTGATAAAGTGGCTAGCTATTCGTTTCTGCGCAGGCTGTGTCGCGGTTATGCCGTATTCGCCTATCATTTTGGCGAGGACGTCCAGAGCTATGAGCAGTTGAGCTTTCTGCAGTTTTTGGAGTATTTGCAAAGTTATGCCCAGGTGGCAGATTCCCATTTTCAGCCACAGGTCTGCCTCGCTGGCGACCATCAGGTGTGGCGTGTAGAGAGTTTGGAGCAGGACATAAAAACATTTTACAGTCAGTACCGGCCGGATTTATTGCCAGCCGCGGAGCAATATCTTGAAGAAGGACCGCGTCGGCATAACCCATCCAGTAACACGCTTCTGGGTGAAGGCCATCTGTTGGAAGATGCCCCTGCCGCGCCCATCAGCCTGATCGGCAGCCTCATTAAAGAGGGTCGTGGGATTCTTCCGGATAGCTTTCTGACTGATCAGACCAGGGCAATGATCGCTGAAATTTACGCGAAAGACATTGTCTGCTATTACCCCGATACACAGATATAAGTGACCGCTTACTAAGAGATACAATGCGGTTATGAATGTTCTGTTTATCCACCAAAATTTCCCTGCACAGTTCAAGCACCTGGCGCCTGCACTGGCCAAAGCCGGGCATCAGGTGGTCGCCATCACACTTAAAAAGGGTGTTGATCTACCAGGTGTGAAAGTGCTGCGTTATCGTTTTGCGGCCAAGCCTGGGCATTCTGTCCATCGCCTGGTAAGGGAGACCGAGGTGAAAGCGATCAGGGGTGAAGGGGTGGCTTTACTCTGTGATGAACTGCGCCAGAAAGGTTTTACGCCAGATGTCATATATGTTCATCCAGGCTGGGGCGAAGCGCTGTTTTTGCGGGACGTATACCCCAACACCAAAATCATAGTCTACTGCGAGTACTATTACCGTCAGCACGGGCAGGACGTTAATTTTGATCCCGAATTTCACAGTACTGATCTGGCCGAGGCAGGTCGGCTGCGGATGAAAAACACCTGCAACCTGCACGCGCTCGAGGTTGGTGATGCATTTGTTGCGCCCACGCGCTGGCAGCGGCGGACCTACCCACGCATCGCGCAAAAGCACATGCAGGTTATTCACGACGGTATTGATCTTGACGGCCTGGCGAGAGTCGATGATGTCGAACTGCCTTTTGAGGTGAATGGCCCACTGGTGACTTACGTGTCGCGCTACCTCGAACCCATGCGCGGGTTTCACATGTTTATGCGGGCGCTGCCTCAGTTGTTGCGTGAAGTGCCCCATGCCAGGGTCGTTATCATAGGGTCTGAGTCCGGCGGTTACGGGCCAGGCCCTGCAGAAGGCGGCAGTTGGAAGCAACAGTTATTGAATGAGTTGCAGGGTCATTTGGACCCGGCGAGGGTGTCGTTTCTTGGGCAGGTGCCATACCCAGTCTATAAAGCGATTTTGCGGGCCAGTGATTTACACGTTTATCTCACCTACCCGTTTGTGCTGTCCTGGTCGATGCTGGAAGCCGCTTATCTGTGCAAGCAAGTGCTGGTTTCAGATACCGCACCACTGGATGAACTAAAGCTGGCCAATATCAGCCGATGTGACTTTTTTGATGCCGAGCGGATCAGCCGGAGCATTGCCGAGCTGCTGCGTAATCCCCTGGGTGGGCAGGAATTGGCGCAGCAGCAGCTGGATTACTATTCCTTGCCTGAGGCCTTGTCTCGTCATGGACAGTTGCTCGAAAGCCTGCTGGGTGAGAACGTTGGGCTGTGAACAAGGCTCAACAGATGAGTGATCCCCGCTAGTGCGGTAGCATTGACCTATGGATTTCAGTCGCACAGCCTGCCTTACCATCGCCTCCAAAAACTATCTGGCTTTGGCGCGCACGGTGTTGAGCTCTTTTGCTGAGCATCATCCTGGAGCACAACTCTATCTGCTGCTGGTCGACAGGATAGAGGGATATTTTGATCCCGCTGATGAGCCTTTTGAGCTGCTCACCCTTGATGATTTGACCATTCCCGGCGCGAATCTTTTTCCTTATCAGTACAGCATTCTCGAGCTCAATACAGCGGTAAAGCCCTACGCCCTGAGGCAATTGTTGCAGCGCGATAACATTGATCGCATTCTTTACCTCGATCCGGATATTTGGGTACACGGCTGTTTCAATGAGGTGTGGGCTGCGCTGCGACACAGCGATATCGTGCTTACGCCCCACCTTCTCTCACCTTATAAAGATGCTGCCAGTCCGTCAGAGCTGGAGATTTTGCAGAGTGGTACTTATAACCTTGGCTATATCGCGCTGCGCCAGGGCGAGCCCGCAGACCAGTTGCTGGCATGGTGGGAAGAGAAAAACAACTTGGAGTGTGTGGTAGATATACCCCGTGGCTTGTTTACCGACCAGAAGTGGATGGATCTGGTGCCTGGCTATTTTGAGCATGTGGAGATACTGCGGCACCCCGGCTACAACATGGCCTATTGGAATCTGCATGAGCGTCAGCTTGATCAGCGGGGTGACGGCTACACGGCACAAGGAGAAACACTGGTCTTTTATCACTTCAGCGGCTATGACCCCCGCCAACCTGACGTTTTGTCCAAGCACCAGGGCCGCCATCAGTTTGAGCCAAACACACCCTTGCGTGAGTTGTTCGATGCGTATGGAGACGCACTGAGCCAGCACGGTTTCTTCGAGACGGTGAGCTGGCCTTATGCTTATGGCAGGCTGGATAACGGTATGCCCCACACTCAGGAGGTCAGTCGGGTGGTGCGCCGCTGTCGGGAGCGTGGGCTGGTGTTTCCGGATCCTGCCCGGCAATCGGACGCCTTCTGTCAGTTTTTGATGACGCCGAACCCGGCCGTTTATCAGGAGAACATGGCGCCATTGGTCGCCTCGCTAATCAGTGCCCGTCATGATGTGCGTGCAGCTTATGCAGATGCGGATGAAGCGGCGTTTAGTGAGCGGGTCACACAGTGGTTTGTCGAAAACGGTGCCGCTGAGGCTGGGTTGCAGGACTATCTGCCGCAGTATGGCACCTGTTTAAACGCTATTAATCCGGTGGAACTTTATATACGCACCTATGCCCAGGTGCCTGAGCTTCAGGTGCAGATATCGGATGCCTTCAGCAGCAGTACCAACCTGAAGGTCTATCTGGCCTGGCTTATCCAGGCGACAGACAGGAACATAGAAGGGTTCACCCAGCAGGGGGTGCTGCGCTTTCAGCGGGCTGCTCAGGGCGTGCAGCATATTCTTAATATTTATTTTCGTGATCGGGAATTGCAGGAGATCTTCACGCAGCTACATCAGCCGCATGAGCTCGATGCTTTTTGTGACTGGCTGCATGATGACGGCAGCTGGCATCACGGCTGTGATGCCGATATGGTGGCGTTTTTCAGATTCTGGGCGAGCACCAACCCCGGACTGCTGAGCAAAATGAACTTGCGTTACAACGCCGTGATTCGCGAAGACATCGGCAGCTGGCCCAGCCTTTTTCGTCTGAATGAATTACAGCTTTACTGTCAGAAACATCGGTATCCAATGTCAGCGGAAGAATTGAAGCACTGGCTTGAGCATGAGCTTTACCGCTCGCCATTGGATCACCTGGCAGCTCTGTATCTGTCTCATGAAGAATTTCAGCAGCAGTTTCCCGATGCGCTGGCAGCCCCAACTCAAATGCATGATTTCTATGCGCTACTGCAACAGGCAGATTTTTACCTCTCGCAAAGTGATGCCTGGCGTGAAGCACTGGCCCGGAGCGTCGAGCAGTTTGAGGGTTTGGATAGGATGGTTAATCTTGCCGGCTACTTCGATAGCTATACCGGTATGGGAGAATCCTGTCGCTCCATGATGCGTATTTTGGAAGCGGGCCACTTGAGCATTAATGCTGTGCGTCTCCCCAACGCCAGCAACCATTTTGAGCAACTGTTACCAGACGGTGATGCGCTGTTTGGTATACCGAACTGGTTTGCCGGGCAGCACATCGTGGTAGCCAATGCTGATTCCACTGGCCAGGTAGAAGCGTTTTTACCCCTGCGTGGTTTGCCGGGCAGGAAGGTGGGTTATTGGGTGTGGGAAACTTCTCGTCTGCCGGGGCGTTGGGCCGAGCATGCGGAACTCTACGATGAGTTGTGGACGCCCAGCTCATATTCAAGTGAAGCCATTGCTGCGACGGTGTCCCGCCCTGTCACAGTGATACCCCACTGTATCGACGAGCACCTGGGCTCTGGCGAAATTAAAGAAGCTGACACGGGCGACAAAACCATCAGGATTGGATTTATCTTCGATGGCAAAAGCCATCAGCCGCGCAAAAACCCAGAGGCGGTCATTGCAGCCTTTCGGCAACTGCGCCAGCGCATGCCCAACTGTGCGCTTGTGATCAAGAGCAGTGTCTCTCCTTACAACTATCAATTGGAACAGCTTAAGGCAGACACCGCAGGTGAGCCCATTCAATGGCTTTGTGAAGATTTAAAGCGCGAACAGTTGACCGCCTTTTTGCAATCGCTTGATGTTTATGTGTCATTGCACCGTGCTGAGGGTTTTGGCCTGACGCTGCTTGAGGCGATGTGTATGGGTAAACCGGTGGTGGCAACTAATCACTCCGGCAATATGGAGTTTATGCACCCAGGCAATGCGCTGCTGGTGAATAGCTCAGAGTACATCCTGGATCATGATGTAGGGCCATACGCGCGGGGTAGCCGTTGGGCGGATCCGGATGTTAGTCATGCCGCCGACCAGCTTTTAACAGCAATCACCAGCATTGACGATGAGAAGTGGCGCCTAGTTGCGGAGCAGACGCGCCGCGACTACGGCGCGGCTAGTGTTTTTGCAAGCCACCGTGAGACGATTTTACCGGCTTCGACTAAACCGTCAGATAGTCGCCGGATTCGAATGGTGCATAATGGGGTGTATGAGCTGGATGGTGAAGTATGACTGCCGACATTGCCGAACACTTTGATATCACACCCTGGCCGGACGACCTTCCCGGTGCGCTAGACGCGCCGGGTTTCGCGCGTCTGAGTAACCTTGGAGGCCTGCGTTATGTGGTGTATGCCGATCCAAAGAGTGGAAGCACCGCCTTTGCAAAAAGCCTGCAGTTGGGGGTTGATGGCCAACGCAAGCTGAGCAATGTCATTCACATGCATTCGGATGAGTCCTGTACGCATCGCCTGCTGCCCGAGTTGGAAGAGCGGGATATTGGCATCTTTGATATCGTGGCGCGTGCTGAGCAATTAGGCGGCCACCAGGTTAAATTTGCCACCACTTTTCGCAACCCTGTTGCGCGTGCGCCTTCACAGTTTTTCCAGAACATTCTGCGACTAACCGGCAACACGAAAGAAGAACTGATTAGCGCAGACGTGAAAGCTCTAATAGAGCTTTACCAGGCGCATAAAGAAAATTTTTGCAATATAAAGCCGCGCTGCCAGGTGCTGCGGGAACGCCTGAACATCAGCAATATCGAACGCCGTACGGAGGGGTTTTGCCATCTTGGTGGCGACCGCGAGGTTTTCTATGTCGCACCTGAGGCCTTTCAGGCCGGCTTGAATGGCTGTCTGGACGTCGATGCGGCTTTGCTCGTCAACGCCAATATGTCGGCTAATCGATGGTATGGGCAGATCTATGCGGCATTCTTGCAGCAATTACCTTGGGATGAGGAATTTGCCCGCTGGGCCATTGACTTTCGCCGGCCTGATTATGAAATGCTCTACAGCAATCCTTCGCAGGTTATGCAGCGCGATTTGGACCAGGAGCGGGAGCGAGCGCAAGGTGCAGCGCCCGGGTCCGCACGTCACGGCATTCAGCGCGCGCCTTCTCATATTCTGAATCGTATTACCCGGCACAGTGCGGTCTTTCACATTGGCGCCCCAAAATCGGGAACCTCATCCATCCAGCGGGCGCTATTGAGCCAGAGGGATAGACTGGACCAAGCCGGGTTTATCCTTCCTGATTTTGTTAGCCCCCAGGGCAATTGTCCGGCTCTGGCCAACGCAGCACGTGAGGAAGATGCTGTAACTATGCAGGACATGCTCGGTCGCGCCAAAGAGCAGTGTGAAAGTGGGGGGCGCAGAAAAACCCTGCTCTTGTCTGAAGAGGGTCTCGCCAGCAGCATGTTGCGGCGAGACTATGCCTATGACTCCTTACTCCACTTTTTTGAGAATTTCGACGCCACTATCGTCATCTATGTGAATAGCCTGGCCCGGCAGGTGTACACATCATACTGTCAGAATACTTCTACCGGCCGCTCGTCTATGAGCTTTGCGGACTATGCTGTGGCCAATGCAGCTTTTCTCGATTTCTCTGTACTTGCCCGACAACTGCGCGACGATCCGCGTTTTACCGGTCAGTTGGTTGTGCGCAATTACGAAGAATTTGCCGCCAGAGGTGACTGTGTGGTTGAAGATTTCTTTGGCATTCTTGGTTTACATGCCGAAGGCGTATCTCGCAGAGACAATCAAACCATGCCGCGCGGTGTTATCGAGTTCGTGCGCTATTTGCGCAGTACTGTCGGTAGTGAGATGAGCTACAAGGAGTTTTCTGAGGTCTATGCAAAGCCGCTTAAGCGGCTGATGAAGCGGTACTCGATGGGCCGTGGTCTCACTGAGCATGAACAACAGGTATTATTGGAGGTGCTGAAATCTGATGAATGAGCGCGAAGCTCTGTTGGCTTCTTTTGATGCTCATTATTACGCTGGGCAGGTAAATCTAGAGGATTCAGGCGGTCATGAACTGCTTAACCATTACCTCAATGAGGGTTGGCGAAGGGGCCTTAGCGCCAGTCTTACTCTAAATACCAACTTCTATCTTCAGGCTAACCCCGATGTGAGCTCTAGTGGTTTGAGTCCGCTTGAGCACTTTGTCTCCAGCGGTCTGGAAGAGGGTCGTTTACCCAATGCCACTCTACGTGACTTAATTGGTGATGAATCGCCAGATCTGATCAGCGCGCTGCTACAGGAATTCAACACGCGATATTACCTGGCGAAGAACCCTGATGTTCGCGCGTTGGCACAAGATCCTGTGTCGCATTATTTAGTTTCTGGTGCTGCGGAAGGGCGTGAGCCCCGACCCTGGTTTGACAGTCTTTTTTATCTCGCGACGTATCCAGAGTGTGCCGAACAGAGTCTAAATCCTTTTATGCACTACCTGTCAGTGGGGCGAGATAAAGGATACGCCACCGAGAGTCAGCTGGGATTTCGGCGTGGTTTTTTTGAGGAAGCCAAAAAGAGAGATGGTGATGAGCAGGCAGATATTGCCGTGGCTGGTGAATGCCCAGACTTAGCTACTCTGCCGAGTAATCTGTCTTCTCAGGCAAATCTGGTCGTATCGCTCAGTCAGGACTGTTATCTCGACAGTGTGGGTGGCATTCAGGTTTGTGTTCGACAGGAGCAGCAGGCCTGTGCGGCTATGGGCTTATCTTATCTTCACCTGGCCTCCTCTGAATGGCCCGGCGTTTTTGAGGCTTCCTTGAATGGTGTGAGGCTCGGTTTTGTTTCGCTGGGGGACTTGATCGCCGCCTGTAGCGGTACCCAGGCGATACTGGTTGTTCACAGTTTTCATGGTTATGACCTGGAGGACCTGCATGCACTCTTGAGCGCAGTGTCTTTCAGCAAACGTTATCTGTGGCTGCACGACTTTTATTCCCTCTGCCCCGGCAGTTTTCTGCTGAAAGATGGTGTCCAGCATTGCGACGCTCCGCCGGTGTCTAGTGAGACCTGTTCCGACTGTGTTTATGGTGCTGAGCGCATTGCGCATCATCAAGCAATGGAAGCGCTCTTTGTCGCCGCGCAGTTTTCCATTCTGTCGCCTTCTCAGCTGGCGCTGGACTATTGGACGCTTAAATCCAACCTCGCCTACAGCGATACGAGGGTGATTCCCCACGTGGCATTGACGGCCAATTCTGCTGCAGCGACGAGAGCGCCTGGCCCTCATCGTGTTGCCTTTATTGGAGTGATGGCCTTTCACAAAGGATGGCCATTATTTGAGCGACTAATTTGGGAGTGTATGGACTCGCCGCTGTATGAGTTTTATCACTTTGGGCGTGACAGCGACTCAGTATTACCTCTGCACTGGGTTTACGCGAACACGGCAGAGAATGGCGAAGACAGCATGGTGAGCGCCTTGGCTGACGCACACATTGATCTGGTTGTTATTCCCTCTCTTTGTCAGGAGACTTTTTGTCTTGCTGCTTGCGAGGCGCTCGCCTCAGGTGCGCAGGTGCTGGTGTTGAGGGGGAGCGGGAATGCCGAGAATATCGCCCGCGAGTCTGGCCGGGGGATGATTCTAGCTGAAACAGAGTTGGTTTCGGCGTTTACCTCTGGGCGTGTAGCGGAGTGGCTGGACGGGATTCCCACGCGGCAAGCAATGAGCATGCTGCCCAGTGGGAAGGCGGCTGATGCCATAAGCCACTGGCTGGCAAGACAAGAAAAGTGAGCTTATTCCTGCAGCTGTTGAAAGCTGGGTTTGATACGAGAAAAATTTTCGTTGATTGCCAGGTTCTTTTCCAGGCCTAGACTTAGGAAGCGCTCTGTATCAAGCATGCCATCTTCTCGCAGGTCTTTTTTACTGGCACCTTCGTAGTGAATGATAGGTGAGCTAGTGATGTATGCTAAATGATAGCCAGAGTTGTACACCTGCTGGAACAAGTAGTCATCACCGCAGTACGTCTGCAGTATTGAAGGTATGGGCCTGTAGAGGCTGCTTCTTATTGTAAAATCCCAGCCCTGCAAATGTTTGTTCCGGGCAGCTATCTGATACTCCAGTTTTGGCGCAGCTCTCTGGTAATTCTCGTGATTGGTCGCGTGACCCGCCACGCCTACATAAGCTTCCTGTTCAAAAAGTGCTAGGGTGTCGTCGACAAAATTTCGAGTAAGTCGAACATCGTTGTTTAAAAAGCACAGCAGCTCAAATTGATGACGGCTGGTTTCATAAAACCAGTTCCAGACCGTGTTCAAAGGCGTATTACTGGCATTGAATATCAGTTTGACCCCGGGTTCATGCTGGTAGTGAATTAGTCGTTCGTGGGTATGGAGCTCCGTGGAGGCCTGGTCAAACAGCACCAGTTCAAAATCCCTATTGGTCTGTCGTAGCAGATCTTCCACGCAGGCCTCGGTGTAGTCTATGTTATTGAGATTGATAACAAGAATTCTTAGCTTCATGAGATCTGCAGGTATACCTTAGCCGGGTTCGCTGTAAATAGCGTTTTGTAGCGTCTGTTGATAGTAGCGGCTGTGCTGCTCATTTAACTCGTTCCTTTGGATCTTGATGCTGGGCTCTTTGATACGCCAGTTGCTGGTATCAAGGTTAAAGAAATCTCCCAGTTTCTCTAACTCACGCTGTGGATGCTCCAACAGATTTTCGTAGGTGAGATGGTAGTAACGTGCGCCGAGTGCTAGCGCGGTTTGTCGGGTGAACAGGTTATGCTCCTGAATGGAATACATGTAGGAGTCCAGCTGCGCTGGGTCCAGTGGTGGTGGCTCTTCCTTTTCTATGGGGAAATTACTGGTCCATGCGCTGTAGTATGTCGCGATGTGCAAGGAGACGGCTTGAGCCAGCAGGTCCTCTCTCGTGAGGTGAATCACCCATAAGCCATTGAACAGATGCAACACCTTGTGCAGGTGAAGCCCCATAAGCTGTGACCACTGCGCCTTTGTGCCCAGGTAGGTATTCTCCGCACCATGTTTTTCATAGTAGTGGTACATATAGTCCGCTAGAGAAGCCTTTGGGTGGTTGGCGCGATAAGGTTCAAGTTGTTCGAGGTTGAGTGGTTCTTTAAAGCCGCTGAAGGTTCCAGTACCGCACAGATATTCACCCAGCAAGGTTGACCCGCAGCGATTGAAGAATCCCAACACAGTTAAGGGCGAATCAAAGCGCTGTTGTGGTACGGGCGCTCTCCGCGGGTCGCCGAATATTCTATCAAGCCTTTCGAAGTACCTGGTTTGGCGGATGGCTGTATGTACGCGAAACAAATGAGATCCTTGGGCTGCCCGGGGTTGCGCTCACAGCATTCTATCGATTATCGGCGTGATTTAACCAATATTTACGCAGGCCTTCTTGCCTGCCACTCGATATGCTCCCCGTGAACCCGTTCACACTTCGCTGTTGCGGCGGACTGGCCGTGTGAAACAGATCACAAACAAAGCTATGTTTTGTGTAATATTGCGCCAGCCTTGGCTAGTGTGAGGCTATGAATCTCGCGGCTGTAGCCGGAGATCTGGTCTACACTCAGGGAATGTCAGCAGTGCACACGATCACCGTTTACGGCGACTTTAATTGCCCCTTCTGTTACGCACTTAACGAGCGTCTGCAGGTCTATGGCGGCGATGTGCAGGTAGAGTGGCGCGCGGTGCAACACGTGCCCAATGTAGACTCTCTGGCCCCTAGCTTTGAAGAGCAAGCCCAGCTAACCGCTGAAGTGGCCTCGGTGCGCAAGCGTGCCCCCGAGGTGCAAATCATTACCCCGATGTCTCGCCCTAATACAGCTCTGGCCTGCCGCATGATGGCGGCCGCCGAGGCCCATGCAGCCGATCGCGTTCACGCCTTACGCCGCATTATTTACCGTGCCCTGTGGCAACAGGGGCGCGATATCTCTGATGCCAATGAAATGGACGCCCTGCTGGTGCAGGCGGGTATTGAAGACCTCCCGGGTTTATCAGAAGCGGAAGAAACCATGGTGTTCTGGCAGCAGAGTTGGGAAGAGGGCGGTTTTGATCGTCGCATTCCCTCCATGGACAACGATGCTGGTGGCCGTATTTTGGGCTTTCCTGCCATTCCAAAACTGATGCCTTTTTTACAGGGCTTGGTGGATGACGAACAAGCCATGGGCGTGGCCTGTGAAATCAGAGGCCAGCGAAAAGTGATGGTGTTGGGCGGCAACGTGGCCATGGTGCAGCCTGTGGCTAGCGAGTTCGCCATTGAGCACGCTGGTTTTGATGCCGATATCGAGGTCCTGCTGCTGGAGGCGGCCCAGGCCGACCTGGTGGTGCTGGACGGCTCCGACGAGCGCCATAAACAATTGTGTCTGCGGCTGCAGGCCGGCGAGCTGACGCAACATATTCCGGTGGTGGTGTATAACCAGACCGCCGATGCCAAGCAAGAGGTAGAGGCCTTTAACCTGGGCGCGCTGGACTACATGCACGGCGATCAGGACACCGTAGTGTGGCTGGCTCGTTCCCGGGGTCTGGCCCGCTATAAACAAAGCACTGACATGCTCGGCAAAATGGCGCGCATTGATGGCCTCACAGAGATCCCCAATCGGCGTGAGTTTGATCGGGTGTTGGAGATTGAATGGCTCAGGGCGATACGCTCAGAAGAACCGCTGAGCTTGTTGTTGATGGATGTCGATAACTTCAAGGCCTACAACGATGGCTGCGGCCACGATGCGGGGGATGAGTGTCTGCGCCAGGTGGCCCTGGCCATTCAAAACAGTACCCGCCGCGGTGCCGATTTTGTTGCCCGCTACGGTGGTGAAGAGTTTGTCTGCATTTTGCCGGACACCGGTCGGGATGGTGCGGTAGCACTGGCGAATACGCTGCGCGAGAACGTACAGGCTTTGAACATACCGCATAACCATTGTGATGG
Organism: Halieaceae bacterium; assembly: GCA_963921335.3. GTDB lineage: Bacteria > Pseudomonadota > Gammaproteobacteria > Pseudomonadales > Halieaceae > CAWUFC02. The sequence continues at coordinate 926,740 of CAWUFC020000001.1, forward strand.
CGCCGGTGTGGTCACCATTTCTGTGGGCGCGGCCACTTTTAATGTCAGTGCCCAGAAGTCGCCTGTCGAATTGATCAAAGCCGCTGATACCGCGCTGTACCGGGCCAAAGAAGCGGGTCGCAACTGTGTCGGTGCTGCTTAGGCAGGTGGGCTGCGCTTAAAAATACAACGGAAAGTCCCTTTCAAACTGCGCCCTCACCAGGGCTTCCACCCTCTCAATACCCCAGTCATTGAGGTTGTGGCCATCGTTTCTGAAATAAGTGCCTACGATGTCGCCGGTGTTTGTGTGCAGCACCGATCGGGTATCAATGAGCACCGCATGAGGGTTGGCGGCAGCCCAGGCGCTGAGGCGCTCATTGGTTTGGTCAATCCGCTCCCAGGTTTCCGGAAACAGCGGCCACTTGGGCAGGCTCATGACATAACAGTCGGGTCGCGAAGGCAGCGCCAGCAGGCGTGCGCACAGTTCTGCGGTGGCGCGCATGAACTGGCCAGCGTTTTTATTGTCGCGAACGGCCAGGTCTGTGGCCCCGGGTACTACCAGCACCGCCAGCGGGGTATGGTGGCCGACCAGGCGTGGCAGGTGATGTTGTATGTCATTGAGATTGGCGTCGCCGATTCCGCGATTGACGATGGGTATCGGAAACAGGGTTTGCTCCAGGCTGTTCCAGATGCTGGCCTGGCGGCCACCCAGCACCAATAGAGGATGACGGGGCGGGTGCTGCTGGGCATCAGCTGCCTCAAAGGCAGCGACTTCGTCCTCCCAGACGTTGGGGTCTGGGTTAGAGGCTTGTCGCATATCTGTGCGGACATGCCAGGCAAAATGCAGCAGGGGAAATAGAAGCAGCACGATCAACACGCGCCGGGTTGCACGCCACGAGTACATGGGCCCAGTTTGGTTGATTTGTCGTGCACAGGCAACGTGAGATTGCTGAGTCGCTGGGGTATGATGGCGCCATGAGCACGTCCATGCCCCGTCAGCGGCTGTTCGCCGCCCAGCTAGAGATGCTAATGCGCAACCTCTCCGCGGGTTTACTGTGGTCACAGGTCGCCGGCGTGCTCGCTGCCGCATTTTTGCTGTGGAACAGCGTGCATGCGCCCCACCTGGTAGCCTGGGTTTGTGTGCTGTTTGGGGTACTGTTGGCCCGCTCCTGGCACATGAAGTACGCCCTGCATCACAAGCTCTACCAAACCGACCAAACGGCGCTGTTGTGGCAACTCATTGCGGGTGTCTCGGCCACCGGCTTGTGCTGGGTGGCGGCATATATCCACATTGCCTCTTTTGCTGCACCCACCATCCAGTACCTGTTTTTGCTCATCATTGTGCTGATTGCTTCCCTGGCCATGGGCGCGAGTGTGGTGGTGCGTGAGTACTATATCGCTTATCTGCTTACCAGTTTGTGGCCGATTGCCTGGTGGTGCCTGGTGCATTACTGGGATGTGCCTTACAACGCAGTGGTGGGGCTGGTGTTGTTGCTGTCCAGCGGTGTGCTGATGGTGGTGTGCAATAACATTTACGAATCCTACAAGGCGATGATTGAGCTGAACTGGGAGCGCGGTGAACTGGCCGCCGATTTGCAGGCGCGCAACGACGAGATGGCCTCTGCCAAAGAGCGTCTGGACGCCATGGCTCATACCGATGCCCTCACCGGTTTGGCCAATCGTCGGGCCCTGGACGAGCGCCTGGAGATGGAGCTGCGCCGGGCACCGCGCAGTGGGCATGACCTGTCCATCATCATGTTGGACGTGGATTACTTCAAAGCTTACAACGACCACTACGGCCATCCTGCGGGCGACAGGGTATTGGCTAATATTGCGTTGGTGCTGCAAAACTCGGTCAGTCGTGCCTCAGATTTTGTGGCCCGCTATGGGGGTGAAGAATTTATTGTGCTGCTACCGGGCACCGATGTGATGGGCGCGCGGGGGGTGGCGGTGCAAATACAGCAGGGCCTGGCCCGGGCGGCCATTCAGCATGCCTACTCGGCGGTGTCGCCTTATCTCACGGTTAGCCAGGGTTTGGCGGTGGTTAAGGCCAGCGAGCGGGTCAATTTGCAGGAGGCCATCAATCGGGCCGACGATGCCCTGTACGCGGCCAAAGAAGAGGGCCGCAATACCATTAAGGCCGCTTAGGGCCGTTCTAACACCGCTGTAGTGGCCTGCGATACCGGCGCCACCAGCATTGCGCAAATGGCATCAATAAGATTACTCACCATCAGCTGGGTATTGGCCAGCTCGGCTTCGTCCGCTTCCCGAAACACTGCATGGTCCGCCAGGCCGTGAAACAGCATGCCCACCATCAGTGACATGCGGTGGTCGCGAATGGGTTCCGGCAGGTGCTTTAGATGGGGCTCCCATAATTCGCTCATATCTGGCCAGTTAGCCGGGGCTATGTCTTTACCGGTGCGCTGGTGAAAGTAGCGCAGCAAGTTGGCAGCGGCCAGTTGTGCACTAATTTTGATATAGGCCAGGCCGCCGTCGGGATCTTCAAAACGGTCTGCCACCGGTTGCACCAAAGCTGCGACCAGCGCTGCCAGTGTGGCGCTGGGATTCTCAGCAATGGCTGCCAACATGGCGGAGCGGCGTTCGTTAATGGGCCCCTGGTGTTTTTCAAAAATGGCGACAATCAGCGCGTCTTTGTCTCCAAAGTGGTAGTGCACCGCATTACGGTTTTTTTGCTCGGCAGCGCGTGTGATCTCGTTGAGGGACACACTGGCAACGCCCTTTTCCGCGAACAGGGTTTCTGCCGTGGCAATCAGCTTGGCCCGAGTGGCCTGGGTGCGAGCCGAAGGTTTACGCGTGGCCAAACCTAGCTCCCCTGTACCGAGAAGCCGCCATCCACCACGATAGTTTGCCCGGTCATGTAACTGGCCGCCGGGCTGGTGAGGAATAACGTGGGGCCGGCGATATCGGCAGGTACGCCGAGGCGATTGAGAGGGGTGCGATTGAGGTGCGGCTGAATCAATTCGGGAATCTCCAGCATGCCGGCAGTCATATTCGACTCAATCAGGCCGCAGGCAATGCTGTTGGCACGAATACCGTGCTTGGCGTAGCTCACACCCAGCACCCGCGTCAGGCCCACCAGCCCGGTTTTGGCGCTGCCGTAGCCGGGCACCACTTCAATGCCAAACAGTGAACTCATCGAGGCCATGCCAACAATGCTGGCGCCGCCCGGGAAGTCGCTGGCAGTTAACTTGTCTTTCAGCAGGTCGGCCAGGCGGTAGTTGCTGGTGAGGTTAATGGTGATGGCCTTTTCGAACACGTCCGGATCCCATTCGTCTTTGCCGTCGGGCAGAGAGGCGCCGGCGTTGTTGATGAGAATATCCAGTTTGGGGATCGCCTTTGCGACGGTCGCCAGGCTCTCGTTATCGGTAGCGATCATAGGCAGGTAGGTATAGGCGCTGAGGTCCTTATCGTAGTCCTCTGCGCTGGGGCGGGTGCCGGTAATGATCACCTCAGCGCCGGCGGCCAGGTAGGCCTGGGCGATGCCCTCGCCAATGCCGTTACTGCCGCCGGTCACCAGCACCGTGGCGCCGCTGTAATCGAAGGTGATGCCGTCAAAGGTGCCTGTCATGGTGCGTCTCCACTCAATCGCTTGTACTAATTTAATATAAGTTTATTAAACGGGCAATGATGGTTTAATTTGCTTGGCCGTTGGTGCTTTGCGGAAGCAGTTTGGCCAAGTATTTGATCTGGTGCCAGCAGTCTGCCGTAGCTTCATGACAGCACCCGTTCTGGCGGCTACATTAGCGGTTTAGAGCGTTTGATTTCACAAACAGGAGAGCAGCATGAGATTTCATTATCAGGTAGGCATGTGCGATGCCGATCATTACCTTCCTCTGGCCAAGGCCGCTGAAGACGCGGGTTACTACGGTGTGACGGTGCCTGATAGCATCTGCTACCCGAAAGAGGCCAGCTCCAAGTACCCCTACAACGCTGATGGCAGCCGTGAGTTTCTTGAGAGCGTCCCTTTTATTGAGAGCCTGATCAGTGTTGCGGCCATGGCGGCGGTGACTGAGCGTGTGCGTTTCGCCACCTTTGTGTACAAACTGGCCATTCGTCAGGGCCCCATTGTAGCTAAGCAGGTGCAGGGCATTAACGTGCTAAGCGGCAACCGCTTCGATTTTGGCGTGGGCATCAGCCCCTGGGAAGAAGACTTTGCCGTGGCGCACACCCCCTTTGAGAAGCGTGGCAAACGCCTGGATGAGCAGATCGACATTATCAAAGGCCTGGATAGCGGCGATTACTTTGGCTACACCGGTGAGATTCACGATATGCCGGCGTGCAAAATGAATCCCGTGCCCTCAAGCCCCACGCCGATTCTGGTGGGTGGCCATGCCGATGTAGCGCTGAAGCGTGCGGCTCGCAATGACGGCTGGATGTGTGCCGGCGCAGGCAACGATGACTTGCGCAGCTACATTGGCAAGATCAACCAGTATCGCGACGAATACGGCACAGCCGACAAGCCCTTCAAAATCTTCACCACCGGCCAGAATGCCTTTACCAAAGAGGGCATTGAAGAGTTGGAAGAGATTGGCATTACAGACGTGATCATTGCCTTCAGGGATGTTTATAATATGGAGCCGGACAAAGAATTGCCCGAGAAGATCCAGATGTTGCAGTGGTACGCTGGGGAATTCATCAGTTAAGTGTAGTAGCCCGCAAGACGGTGCTTGGGCACCGGGCACTATCCATGCAAACCCGCACCCTTACCGGTGCGGGTTTTTTATTATGTACTGGATGTGCCGGGCCGCGTAGGCGTACGTCGCGGGAGCTAAGGATGGCGCGGGCCGCGTTCGGAGAGCGACGTTTATGGGCTCCACCATAGTCTGTTAGGAAGGAAATGCACGCATGAGCCAATATGACCCTAATACCCCCGTCCTCGTCGCCGCCGCTGCTGTTCAGCAGCGTGAAGAAGCCGCCGGCGAAGGCCAGGAGGCTGTTGAACTGATGGTTGCCGCTGTGAAAAAGGCGGCTGACCAGGCTGGCGCGCCGGCCTTGCTGTCTCGTGCGCAGCGTATCGAGGTGCCTAAGGGGATGTGGCATTACTCTGACCCCGCTCGCTTGGTTGCCGAGGGTATTGGGGCTACTCAGGCAGAATCGGTGTTGGCGGAGATCGGGGTGTCACAGCAAACGGTGATCAGTCGCGCCTGTACCAGCATTGCTGATGGCGAGGCTGAAGTCGTGATTGTAGCGGGCGGTGAAGCCAAGTATCGCGCTTTGCGTGCCCAGATCGAAGGCGTGGAACTGACCGAAACGGATCAGCAAGGCGCCAAACCCGATATCTATCTGACCCCAGATGCAGAGTTGTGGTCAGAGGTGGAGTCGGCTGCTGGCCTGGGTATGCCGGTCGGTTTTTACGCCATTATGGATTCCGCCCTGCGCCATGCCCAGGGTCTGAGTGTGGGTGAGCATCGCGATCAGATGGCGGCCCAGTACGAGCAGTTTAGCCAGATTGCCACGGCCAACCCGGATGCTTGGGTGAGTGAGCCGGTAGAGGCTGCGTTTATTCGCGATCACTCGCCCAAGAACAAAATGCTGGCATTTCCGTATGCCAAGTTTCACAACAGCCAGTGGAATGTGGATCAGGCAGCGGGCCTGATCTTTTGCAGCGCAGCGGTGGCCGAGGAGTTGGGGATAGATCGCAAGCAGTGGGTCTTCCCGCTGGCAGCGACAGAGAGCAATGCCATGTCGGTGATGTCGGCGCGCAAAGATCTGCATCGAAATTACGGCTTCCATTATGCCGGTAAGAAGCTGTTTGAACTGACTGGTAAGCAGCCTGAGGATATTGACCTGATGGAGTTGTATTCCTGTTTTCCTCAGGCGGTACGAGTGCAGTTGGAGGAAATGTCACTGCCGGCAGACCGCTCGTTATCAGTGACCGGTGCGATGACGTTTGGGGGTGGTCCGCTCAATAACTTTGTGTTCCAGGCCACCGCCAAGATGGCGGAGCTGCTGCTGCAAAATCCTGGTCAAACCGGTTTGGTCACCACCGTGAGCGGCATGAACACCAAACAGGGCTGCGCCCTGTACTCAACCGAGCCTAATGCCAATGGCTGGCAGATTGCCGATGTCACTGAGGAAGTGCGCGAGGCCACCGCGCTCTGCGAGCTGGTGGACAGCTACGAGGGTTCAGCCACCATTGCCGGTTATACCGTGTTGTTTCAGGGAGATGCGCCCTGGCGGGCGGTGGCAGTGTGCGATCTGCCCAGCGGCAAACGCACAGTCGCCTACTGCGAACAGCAGGTCATTATGGAAGCCCTGCTAGAGCAGGGCGAGTTTGTGGGTCGGCAGGTGGCGATTGCAGAAGGACAGTTTCACTAGGCGAGGGCTCAGCGCCAGCTGGGCATAGACCCTGGGTCATTGCCGCCACCGCCATCTCCTTTACTGGGCAGGGGTTCTGCACTGACTTGTGCTGCTGGCTCTGACGCTGGTGCGGCGGGGGCGGGTTCAACCGCAAGCGGTGCGGGCTCTTCATCGGGTAGGAAAAAGTCATCACCCGCAGAACTGCTTGTTTCTTCTGAGTCTGCAGCAACTGCAGTGAGCTCAATTTCTTCCGCGTCTTCGTTTAGCTCGACCGCGGCAGCTTCGGCGGGCTGGCCGGGCAGGATCAACTCAATCTCTTCATCATCATCTGAGAATTTCTCCACCGGACGAATATCGGCTGCTTTTTGGGTGCGCTTTTTCTCGACGAATTCGTTGATGTCGGCACAGTTGAGGTAGGGGTTAAATTCCTTCTCTTCGCCGATGGTGCTCATGGGCCAGCCTTTAAAATCTTTGCCGGGATACACAATGGTGGCGTCATCCAGTTTGCACAGCACATTGATGAGGCTGTCGTAGTGCATGCGCGGGTCTGAGGTGGCCTGGTCTGACAGGCCAACTGTGCGCACCAGCAACGTGTCGCCGGTAAACACGGCGCTCTTGCCGGGCTGTTCGATCAAATAGCAGTAACTGTCGTCGGTGTGCCCGGGGGTATGAATCACATTGATCTGCATTGCTCCCACACGAATCACATCGCCGTCTTCTACCAGGTTGGTTATACCCGGCATGTCGCAGGGGGCGCCAGCGATAGTTTCGCAACCCCAGAGTTCGCGCAGGGCGGGCAGGCCGGTTACATAATCATCGTGATAGTGAGTGTCGACCGCGGCCTTGAGGGTATAGCCCAACTCATTAAACAGCTGCACATAGTCGCGCAGTTTTTCCTTCACCGGATCGATCAGAATCGCGTCAGAGCTGAGCGGGTCTGCGAGTAAATAGGTATAGGTGAACGTGGGATGATTGAACAACTGGCGCAGTAACATGAGCGGCCCTCCTCGCCTGAGTATAACGTAAACACAGGAAACTGCGGTTTACAGTTAGTTTCAAGGGGTTAGATAACTTGAAAATATTTTCAAGTTATCTGACCCCTTGAAACTAGAGGGTGGTTTTGGTCCAGAGGGTCGCCAGCGTAATGGCAACCAGGGCTAGCGCAAAGCCGCGCTGTAAGATTGTGTTGTTCAGAAAGCTGGCAATGTGGGTGCCGACCAGCATGCCCAGTACCGCGCCAAACCCCAGCCAAAGTACTTGCTGCCAGTCGATGACCGGCGCCAGAAGAGTATGGGCAAAAAAGCCCGACAGGCTGATGCAGGTAATCACAAACAGTGAACTGGCGATGGCGCGGTGCATGCTCAGGCCCATAACAGAATGCAGTAAGGGCACAATGAGAAAACCACCGCCCACACCGAAAAATCCCGCCAGCGAGCCCACGCCCATGCCGGATACTGCCAGGGCACCAACAGAACGGGCATCGGGTTCAAAGTGCCCCGCGGCATCAAAATGACAAATCTGATTTTTGCTGAAGCCGCCCTCAGCCTGGCAACGCCACCACATTTGCGCAGCGATTAAGACGGTGAGTGCGCAAAAGCCAGCGAGAAGATAGATATCGGGGACAAAGGTGGCCAGGTATTTGCCAACCGGGGCCATCAGAACACCGCCAATGCCGAGTATGGCCACGCCCCACCAGAAAATATCGCCGCGCTGGGCGCGCTGCAAACTGCCATAGCCGGCGCCAATCGCCACCGTGGCCAGAGACAGGCCAATCGCCTGCTGCACAGGCATACCGATGGCCAGCACCAACAAGGGCAATGCAAAGGCCGCACCGCCAGCGCCGGTTAAACCCAGTACGCTGCCAATGATCAGGCCAATGACTAACTCCATCTCAGTGCAAGTGACCGTCTAAGGGCAGATCTGCGTGAATACAGGCCAGCAAGCCACCCAGTAGTACCGTGAGCGGGTTGGGTATGCGATCTCGGAGGATATCTGCAGCGGTATGGGCGCGACCGCCCTTGGCGCAGATTAACAGGATGGGCCGCATGCTGTCGTTCAGGCTGGCATCAAGATCCCCGCTCTCCACCTTGCTCAGCGGAATACACTGGCTGTCGGGCAGGTGGTAATGCTTAAACGCCTCGGGCTCGCGCACATCCACCAGCAACAGGTCTGGCTGGCGCGCGTACAGCTGCGGCAGATCCTGGGCGAGAACATAATGGATGGCTGGCTGAGTCATATAGCAAATAGTAATAACGATATATCCAAAAAGTATATCACGATCAGGATATGAAGCAATGGGGGCAGGGTGCTTTGGTGAAAAAGTAACCAAAGTACTCTGACCCCCATTTTTGCCTGGTGGGTCCGCAGGGCCTATGCTTGCCGGTCGGTTTCTTCTGCAAAGGTTTGAGCATTGAATAACGCCCTGCTGTACGGCTTGTGTGTGTTGATCTGGGGATCTACCTGGATTGGCATCAAGTATCAGCTGGGGGTGGTGGACCCGATGGCGTCCATCGGTCATCGCTTTGCCCTGTCGGCCGTGCTGATTTTTGCCTGGCTGCTGCTACGCGGCACCGCGCTGCGCTATCCACTGCGCGACCACGGCCTGATGCTGGCCCAGGGCCTGTGCCTGTTTTGCATCAACTACTACTTTGTCTATCACGCCGAGCTGGTGCTCACCAGCGGGTTAGTGGCGGTGGTGTTCTCCAATATCATGCTGTTTAACGTCATCAATGGCGCGTTGTTTATGGGCACACCGGTGAACAAGCTGGTAGTGCTCGGCGGGCTGATCGGTCTGGTGGGTATTGTGTTGGTGTTTTGGCCGGAGCTGGCCGGCACCAGCATGAACGACGCAACCAGCACCGCGCTGCTCTACTGTTTGGCGGGTACCTTTCTGGCGTCGGTGGGTAATATTCTGAGTCAGCCCATGCGTACCCGACAGATACCCGTATTGGTCTGCAATGGCTACGGCATGGCCTATGGCGCAATCGCGATGTACGGCTTTGCGCTGCTGGCGGGCATACCTATTACTATTGATACCAGTGCCGTCTATCTGGTGTCGTTGCTGTACCTGGCGGTGTTCGGCTCCATCATTGCTTTCTGGGCCTACATCACGTTGATTGCCCGAATGGGTGCTGATCGGGCCGGTTATGCCAACCTGCTGTTTCCCCTGGTGGCCCTGCTGATATCAACCGCGGTGGAAGATTACCAGTGGACGGGTCTGGCGCTGCTGGGCATGGGTTTGCTGATGCTGGGTAACTGGTTGGTGATGCGCTCTGAGCGGCTACAATAACGATAAGAAAGCGGGAGATCTTGCATGGCAAAATTCAGTGTGCGTAAAACCTTCACCATGGGCCGGGAAGAAGTGCGTGCCGCCGCCGAAGAACTGGCTAAGCAATTAAAGGCTGACCACGGGCTCAAGTATTCCTGGAAGGGAGACGAGGCGCGTTTCAGTCGCAGTGGCATAGATGGTGTGTTGCGTATCGACGATGACGCCATAGAAGTGAGCGTTAAACTCGGCATGCTGGCCTCAGCCTTTGAGCGGCCGCTGAAAAAAGCCATGAACGAATATCTCGACGAGTATCTCAGCTAAAGCTGCGCACCCCGGCCAATGGATCTGGGCCGTCCACGAGCGCGGCAAAGTCATCCGCCAGCCGCTGGCTGGCATCCATGCCTTTTTGCCAGGTGCTGACCCTCTCGGCATGTGTCATTTTGGGGAAGTCCCGGCGATCCGGAATTTTGCCTCCCGGCAGGGTTGTGAGGTACTCCTCACTCGGGCACAACAACACCACGCGATCCAGTAGCTCAGGCGCGGTACCCCGCCAGGGCAAAAACTTGTCGAACCAGCCGGGAATAATTTTCGCGCCAAAATGCGGGTAAAGCGCCAGACCGTCGCCGCTGTAATCGTTAAAGTCAAAGTGATAATCAATGATTCCGCCATCCCAGTACTGCCCGAGCGGTGCCCCGTTAATGTCACGCTCGCCGTTCAATACAAACGGGATGGACCCGCTGGCGTGTAGCGCCGGGGTGGTGTTCTCCGGGGTTAACTGCACCTGGATGGTATTGAAGTCGGCAAAGGGCAGGCCGCAACGGCTGCCGGGTTTATCGGTAAAGATCACGCGCTGAAACCAGGCCTGCATGGCGCCGCGTGCGACTACATTGGACAGTGCCGCCAGCGCCTGGCCGCTGCCCTGTATCACCGGGTTGCCGCTGGCCGTTGGGCCGCGCCCACGGGCGGTGACGATATGACTGGTAAAGCGCGAATGCGCGCAGAGTGACTGTGCACCTTCAGGACCCAAAAACTCATCCATGATGGATTTGCTGACCCGGGACACATCGGCTGGGGTGATCTTATCCAGGTCTTCGTAGTACTGGTTGAGGTAGCCGGCTTGCAGGGTTTTCAGTGCAGTCAGCGGGTTTTTACAGGTGAGTGCGGCGTGTCGCCAGCTGCCAATGGACGAGCCCAGCAGGTGCATGGGGTGGTTACTGCGCTGCAGGTAATCCCCAAACAAGAACTGATCGAGCCCGGTAATGCCCAGCATCTTGGCACCGCCACTGGCACCGATCATCAGACTGAAAATTTCCGGGTTCCAACCCTGTTGCTCAAGCGTGGTACGAGCCTGTCGCCCGGCATAGACGGCAAGATGTTGCATGTTTAGCGGTTGTCCCGGGCTTCGCGCGGTGTCATGCCGGTCCACTTGATGTAGGCGCGGCGAAAATTGGAGACATCATTAAAACCCACCATGTAGGCAATGCTGGCCAGGGGCAGAACTGTGGTCTTGAGGTAATGGGTGGCGTGCTCGGTACGCACATCGTCCAGCAGCTGCTGGAACGAGATGCCTTCTTTGGCCAGCTTGCGCCGATAGGTGCGTGGGCTCATGTTAAGCATCTCTGCCAGCTGCGGCATTTGCGGGTAATGCCCTTCCAGTTTTCTGAGTAGCTGCGTGGTGCGATCGCTCAGCGTGCCCTGATCCTCCAGGTCGGCCAATAGTCGCTGGCACTCCTGTTCGTACAGGGCGAGCAGGGCAGGGTTGGAGGAGGGCAGTTCTGCATCCAGCCATTCATCGCTGAGGGAGATGCTGCCCTGGCGCGCGCCAAAATACAGCTCGTCACCGAAGATGGCGGAGTATTCTTCAACGTAGTCTGGCTCCGCGTAAGGCATCTCTACCCGGAACTGAAGGCGCGGGTTGTTCACCAGCAGCTTGATGTTCTGGTCGAGGGCGGCAAACAGTAGCTCGTAGGTGAACTCTGTGCGCAACTCGCTGCGATCAGATTCCGGAATCAGCCAGCAGCGGCCGTCTCGTTGCACATAATGCAGCTCCAACCCCGGGGCCAGGATGCGGTAGTACTTGAGAAAGAAATTCAGCACCTGCTCGAGGTTCTCGCAGGTCATAAAAGCCTGCCCGACCGTGGCGTGGGCGCTCAGGTTAAGCCGTGCGCCCAGGTGCAGGCCCAGGGCCTGGTCGCGGGTGAGCCGATAGGCGTTCTCAATAATGAGGGCAAAGTCGTCTTCGTTGACGCGCGCGCCAATGCTCGCCAGTGAGGCCTCATTGAGGGTAGTGCCGGCCAATACCTCTGCGGCTGGCACGCCGCGTTGGCGTGCCAGGTCCAGCAGAATCACCACGTACTGGGCGGGCGTTGTTGGATTGTTTATGGCCATATTTGACCATATTTTGACAATAAGTCACCTTGAGAGCAAGCCACAGCACGGCGATAGTGGCAGCGTACAAAAAAGAGGCACAAGCCATGAAACTGAAGTACCTGGAAGAAACCCCCCGCAAAATTCAAAGTTTTGCCGGCTCCAAACGCCGCGCCGGTACCGTGGACGACATCGATGATCTGCTCACATCCGAGCACGTCGACCAGGTGGCGGAGATATTCCAAACGCCGCTGACCGGTTCCTTTAACTGGGACTACACCCTGCAGGACAATCGCATTAAGAAGCTGTATGAGTTGGGCAAGCAGCTGAACTGGAACGTGGAACTGGACATCGACTGGAGCCCGGAATGGCCCGAAGAAGATTTCGAGCAGGCGGCCGACCTGATGAACCTGGCTGACTATCCGCCCTACATGGCGCTGTCAGAAGACAAGAAGCGCGAGTTCTGGTTGCACCAGAATGCCTGGAGCCTGAGCCAGTTTTTGCATGGTGAGCAGGGTGCTTTGCTGGTGGCCTCGCAGCTGACCAGCTGTGCCCCTACCTTCAATGCCAAGCTCTACGCCGCCTCGCAAACCTTCGACGAGGCGCGCCACGTTGAGGTCTTCAACAAGTACATCCAGACTCGCATTGGTTTGATGTACCCGATTAATACCAGCCTAAAGAGCATTCTCGACAAGATTCTCACCGACCCGCGCTGGGACCTGAAGTTCATCGGTATGCAGATCATTATCGAAGGGCTGGCCCTGTCGGCGTTTAACACCACCCGTGAGACCACGCCCGATCCGGTGCTGAAAGAGATGGTGTACCTGATCACCCGTGACGAGGCGCGCCACGTTACCTTTGGTGTGAATTACCTGGAGGAATACATTCAGACTCTCACCGAAGAAGAGAAAAATGAGCGTGCCCAGTTTGCCTACGAGGCCTGCGTGGTCAGCCGTGAGCGCCTGGTTGCAACCGATGTGTTTGCCCACTTTGGCTGGGACGTGGAAGAGGCACGCGAGCGGGTGATGGAAGGTTTTGTGATGAGCATCTTCCGCGACTTGTTGTTCCAGCGGGTGCTGCCTAACCTCAAGCGCATTGGTTTGCTGACCGACGAGATTCGTCCCAAGTTTGAAGCCATGGGTATTCTGGACTACGAGAACCTGCCCAACGATGGCGACATCAACTGGGCGGCGATGGAGCGTCCGCTGGATACGTCAGAAGGGATCAGCTACGAACAGCAGGCCCTGAAGGAGCATCTGGATAAGACCATTCATGCCAAGATGGCAGAAGCGTCCTGATACCTCAGCCTTAACGAGAAAGGGCGGCCATGGCCGCCCTTTTTTGTGTCTGGGTAACCGCCTTAGGACAGCCAGCGACCGATCGCGGTTTTCACCCACAGAAAGTTCATGAACTTCTTCATGCCCTCGCCACCGTCATCGGTGTTGGGGTAGGCGGTCATCAGTTTGCCGCCGCGCTTGTCGATCACTACCGGGTATTCGTGGCAGTAACCTTTCAGGCCTTTCTCGCCGTTCACCTGGCCGACACCGGAGTTCTTCTTGCCGCCGAAGGGCGCGGCGGGGATGCCATAGCTGACCGCCATGTCATTCACCGAGCAGGAGCCAGTATCGATCTGAAGGGCCAGGTTAAAGCCTTTCTCCTTATCCTGGGTCCACACATTGCCGTTAAGGCCAAACTCTGAGTCATTGGCCAGGCGAATGGCTTCCGCCTCGTCGCGTACTTTTTGAATGCAGAGGATTGGGCCGAAGGTTTCTTCCACCATGATCTGCATGTCGTTGTTCACATCCGTCATCACTGTGGGGCGGTAGTACAGGCCTTTCTGGTCTGTGTTGCGTTCACCGCCCATGTGCACAGTGGCGCCTTTGGTTTTGGCATCGTCGACATGGCGCTCGATGATGTCCATCTGGCGATCCCAGAATACGGCGCCCACGTCCTCGGCCCAGCCGTGTTCCGGGCCCTGTTTGACGACTTTGCCTTTCTCCAGCACTTTGGCGAGAAACTCGTCGTACACCGCCTCCACCACGTAAATGCGCTCGGTGCCACAGCAGTAATGACCGGTATTCATGCAGGAGCCTACCCAGGCACCGTCGGCGGCGCGATCGAGATCAGCATCGGCACAAACAACCATGGCGTCGTTACCGCCCAGTTCCAGGGTGCAGGGGATCAGTTGGCGGCCGCAGGCTTCAGCTACTTTACGGCCTGTAGCCACCGAGCCGGTGAAAGACACTTTATCCACGCCACCTTCCACAATGGCAGCGCCAGTTTCACCATCGCCCAGCATCACCTGCAGCAAACCGTCCGGCAGGCCTGCCTCACGGAAGATGTCTTCGGCCAGTTTGGCGGAAAAGGGAGTGACTTCTGAACCTTTGGCCACGACCGCGTTGCCGGCCATCAAGGCCTGGGCAGCCTGGTTCATCACCAGCACGAAAGGCCCGTTCCAGGGAGTGATCAGACCCACCACGCCCAGCGGCTTGTAGGTAATACGCAGTTCTTTGGCAAAACCGAGCACACCGTGCACTTTGCGCTTGTGGGGCTTGAGAAACTTGGGCGCATTCTTGGCGTAGTAGCACAGTGAGTCTGCAACCGAGTAGACCTCCATGCTCATTGCATCTGCATGGGATTTGCCTGTTTCGCTAACTACTAGGTCGACGATCTCATCGGCTTTTTCCACCACGAGCTTCAGAGCCCTGTCCAGCACCTTGGCACGCTCTTTAATATCCAATGCTGCCCAGGCGGGCTGCGCGGCGCGGGCTTTAGCGATGGCTGCGGCGACATCTTCTTTGTTGGCACACACCAGTTCACCGGCAGGTTCCAGGGTGACCGGGCTGCGCAGTTGGAGGTGGCGACGGGAATCGTTGGATTCAATAGGCTCGTAGATCGACATGGGCTGCTCCCAATGGCTCTATATGTTCATAAAGTGAGCGAGTAAACTAATGCTCGTTAGTCTCGCTGTCAATGGCGTCTGCGGCCGCCAAGCGTGACAATAAGCTACAAGACGGCAGTCTCTAACCATAACAACAGGGGAATACCAATGGGTTTAGTTGTGCAGCTGCTGGGACTATGCATTGTGGGCATTGTGGTAGTGATGGTGATTCGACCGGCCCTGGTGCGCGATCTGGTACCCAGCCTGACTCAGGGCATACGCCTGTATATAGTGGCCACACTGCGTCTACTGGCCGGGTGTGTGATGATTGCCGCTGCCCATGATGCACGTCATCCACTGGCGATGGAAATCATAGGCTGGATCGCGGTGACTGCGGGTTTGTTGATGGTGGTGATTCCGCCGAAAGTCATGGCGCGCATTGGCGCCCTGACCGAACAGCTCACTGACGGCCTGGTTCGCTTGCTGTCACCGGTTGCACTGGCCTTTGGCGGCTACCTGATTTACGCCTTCCTATAAGGCATAATGCGCGCCCTATGCCCACTGAACCACTTCTCATTTTAGGCGGCTACTCGCTCGCCATCGTCATTGCCTCCATGCTGGGAGGCTGGCTGCCGAATCTGGTGCGGATGACCCATACCCGCACCCAGGTGGCGATGAGCTTTGTGGCCGGGCTGATGTTGGGCGTGGCGCTGCTACACCTGTTGCCCCATGCTGTGTCTCATATTGGCAGCCTCGACGCGCTTCAGCTGGTGGTTTACTGGTGTATGGCCGGGCTGGTCCTGATGCTGCTCCTTCTGCGCCTGTTTCATTTTCACCAGCACGATTTTAGTGACGAAGAAGACGACCATCACCACCACGGTCACGACCATGGCCCTACCCAGAGTAATGGTTCCCTGAGTTGGGTGGGTATTTTGATTGGGTTGGGAGTGCACACCCTGGTTGACGGTATCGCCCTGGGCGCGAGTATCAAGGCCGAGTGGCTGGCCGGGGGTGGCGGCTGGGTCGGCCTTGGCGTTTTCCTGGCGATTCTGTTGCACAAACCTCTGGATGCCCTGTCCATCACCACCATGATGAAAACCTCCGGCATGGGAGCCAGTGCACGCAATACCACCAATTTTGCCTTTGCCCTGTTGTGCCCATTGGGTGCACTGCTATTTATCTGGGGAGTGGGTCAGTTGGGCGCCGAGCGCGACCTGATCATTGGCTGTGCGTTGGCCTTTTCGGCGGGGGTGTTCCTTTGTATCTCACTGTCCGACCTGCTGCCGGAAGTACACTTTCACTCCCATGACAAAGCCAAGCTGACCCTGTCGTTTCTGCTGGGCATCGCACTGGCGTTCTTATTGGGTTATGTTGAACCCGACTCCGCGCATGCCATTGGCGCTCTGCACTCACATGGCTGATATGACTGAACCGACTCGACCGAAACGCATCATTTACCCGCCCATCTGGTTAGTGATTGGCCTGGTTACGATTTTTGTATTGGATGAATTCCTGCCGCTGGCCCGGTTCACCGGCCCGTTTGGCTGGTACCTGGGCGGCTTCGCCATTCTGGTGGGTTTAGTCATGCTGGTGCATGCGGGCGGTAGCTTTCAGGCGGCTGAAACCGACCTGGTGCCCTTTAAGAATGTCACCAGCCTGGTGACCACCGGTGTGTACCGGGTGACGCGGAATCCCATGTACCTGGGCATGGCCCTGGTGCTTCTGGGCACGGCCATCACAGTGGGTGCATTCAGCGCCCTGTTTGTGCCGCCGGTGTTTATGGTGATTATCGAGTTCCGCTTTATTCGTCCCGAAGAGCAAATGCTGCGCGAACTGTTTGGTGAAGCGTTCGAGGCCTACTGCAGCAACGTCCGCCGCTGGCTTTAAATGGTCAATGGGGTCAGAGTACTTTGAAATTTCAAAGTACTCTGACCCCAATTGTTTAGCGTTTTAGCTGGGCGACCAGGGGCATGGCCATACTGGGGTAGTCTGTGATCACGCTGTCCACACCCAGTTTGTATAACTTCGTAATAACTGAAGCGTCATTCACCGTCCAGGTGCTGACATGCATGCCGCGCTTGTGGGCCTGTTCTATCAGGGGTTGCTTCAGGATCTTCCAGTGGGCGATGAGGTGGCTTGCCCCCAATGCATCCAGCTTTCGCAACGGTGAGCGACTCTCAGTAATCAGGCCCACGCTCTGTTTGGGTAGTGCCTCACTCACCATCTGCAGTAGTGACGGTTCGAAAGAGGTGACGGTGCAATCCCTGCGCGGTTTACCCAGCCACTGAATCACGGCCCCTGCCAAATCCCGGTTATAGCCTTTGCTGCCCGCCTTCAGCTCCAGCTGCCAGTGTTTTACTTGGGGTAGGCGGCGATAAAGCGTGTTCCAGCGGGGTATGCCGGTATCGCGCTTGCCAGGCCATGGCGTACCGTCGTGGTTTGCGTGGAGCCTCCAGAGTTCGTCGGCACTGCGTGAGCCAACCTTGCCGCGCACTCCTGTGGTGCGTTGTAGTGATTCATCATGAATCACCACCAGCTCACCGTCGGCGGACAGTCGTAGGTCGATCTCAAAGTGGCGAACACCACGCCCCGCTGCATGCTGGCAGCCTGTGATGGTGTTCTCTGGTGCTTCGCCTCTCGCGCCTCTGTGGCCGTACACAATCATAGTGTCCGAGTTTACACTGAGACCATGACGAAAACCTGTTTTGACCTGCAAGCCATGGGCGGCATCCACGATGTGGATGGGGACGACTACTGGAGTGCTGCTGAGCTCAGGGCGGGCATTGCCAGTCGACGCCGTTGGTTGCAGCAATCTGGCGTGGGCCCGGGCGAGAGGGTGTTGATTGCTCATGGCGGCACGGCGGGGTTTTTTGTCGACCTTCTGGCCAGTTGGTCGCTGAGTGCCTGCGCGGCGTGCATCAACACCTCGGTCACGGCCTCAGAACTGGACAATGTGCGGGCCTTCACCGATCCAAAAATCGTATTGGATACGGCGCCGTCAAAAACTGACGCCATCGATGAATGGCATGTGATCGAGGTGCCCACGGATGACCCGGCTCTGATTCTGTTCACCTCGGGAACGACCGGCGACCCCAAGGGTGTGGTGCACAGCTTCGGCTCGATTGCTGCGAGGCTGCGGCACAATTGCTTGCATATTCCTTTCGAAACCCTGCTCAACACGCTCTGTGTGTTACCCACCCATTTTGGCCACGGCCTGATCGGCAATTGCCTGACGCCCTTGTTTGCCGGTGGCGAGCTGATTCTGGCACCGGGTGGCGGGGTGCAGCGTGCGGCCGGTCTTGCCGCTTTGCTGGACAAGCACCAGGTGCGGTTTATGAGTTCAGTGCCATCTTTCTGGAAGATGGTATTGAAACTCTCCCCGCCGCCTGAGTCAGGCAGTTTGCGCCAGGTGAGTGTCGGTTCGGCCCCGGTCAGCGCTGATCTGATTGCAGAGATCAGCGCCTGGGCGGGTACCCCTGACGTGCGCAACATGTACGGCATCACCGAAACAGCCAACTGGGCGGCGGGCAGTAGCGCCATGGAACGCGATCCTGAAGATGGACTGGTAGGTACGATGTGGGGGGGTGATGCGGCGGTGCTGGATGCTGGCGAGATTAAAAGTGTAGGCGCGGGAGAAATTTTGCTTCAGCCTGCCTCGCTCATGACTGAGTACTATCGACGGCCGGACCTGACTGAAGCTGTGATGCATCGTGGTTGGTATCGTACCGGTGACCTTGGCACCATAGATGCCGCAGGCTTGATTCGAATCACCGGTCGACTGAAGAACGAGATTAATCGCGCCGGCATGAAGGTCTCTCCTGAAGAAATCGACATGCTGTTGGAGCGTCACAATCAGGTGCTGGAAGCTTGCGCATTTGGATTACCCGATGAGATCGCCGGTGAGCTCGTCGCGGTGGCCGTTCAGTTGGAGCCTGGTGCTGCCGCTACCGATAAGGAGCTTAGGGAGTTTTGTTTGCAATACATCAGGCGAGAATGCGTGCCCGAGCGCTGGTTTTTTCTTGAGGAAATTCCCAAGACTGATCGCGGCAAGCTAAACCGTGACAGGGTTAGAACGGCCTGCCTGGCTGGTACTGAATTATGACCGTTTGGACACCCGGACAGCCCGTGCAAATGGAAACCGAGCGCTTCACGCTGCGCTCGCTCACCCAGGATGATGCCACAGATACTTACATCAGTTGGTGGAATGACGCCGATGTACAGGAAGGCCTGGGGGCCAAACCCCGAGGCTGGGGTGTGCAGCAGGCGCGTCGCCATATCAGTCGCTTTAGCAATGCGCGCAGTTTTCATCTGGGTATCTTTTGTCGCGATGATCAACTGCTGATCGGCTTTATTGCGGTGTTTGTTGAGCTTCCGGGCGTGGTTAAAACCAACACGGTGATTGGCAACAAGGATTTTTGGGGTCAGCGAGTGGTACTGGAAGTGCGCGACCGGGTCATTCAGTTTGCCTTTGACCAGCTCGGCGCCAGTAAGGTGGTAGGGCAGGTCGATGGCCGCAATTTTTCATCCATCTACAACTACAAGGCCCAGGGTTTCAAAACCGAAGGTGTACTGCGCCAGCAGCTGCCCAACCCGGATGGGACACGCCACGACCAGGTGCTGTTTGGCCTCTTGAAATCGGAGTGGCAGCCCGATGAGTGATGCAAAAGTGATATTGGCGGACGTGCTACAGGTGAGTGTTGCCGCTATCAGCGACGACGCGGCCATTGGGGTGACGGATCAGTGGGACAGCCTGGCACACATGCACCTGATTCTGGCGGTGGAGCATGCTTTGGGCCGTACCCTGGATACTGACGTCATGTTGCAGCTAGATAATCTGGCAGCTATTCAGGCGCTGTTAAACCAGGGCTAGAATGGCAGTTCGCTGATCTCGCCTATGTCCTCAAAGGGTGGGTCGCGGGTCAGCACCTCTATGCCATTAACCTCGTAATGACGTGTGGTGTCGTTCAATTCAAAGCTAGCCTGTTCGAGCATGATGGCTTCTAGTGCCTTCATGACCTTGCTCAGCTCAGTGGCGCGAACGCTGCTGAAGTTGTGTGACCCCAAGAGATAGTCATAGTCATCTGAGAGTGCCACCAGTTTACTGATGCTATCCAGGTATGCCTCCACATCTGATTCCGGTAACTGGGCATAGAGCGGGCCTGGATAGTAAGCGTCGCCGGTAAATAACAGTCGCCGCTTGCGATCCAGCAGGCTTATACTATCGGGCGAGTGGCCTGGGGTATGAATCACTTCCAGGCTGACATCCCCCAGCTCCAGGATCTGGCCGTCACTGACCCAGCGACTGAACTCATAAGGCTTAATGGCGTAGGCATTTCTGTCGAACATCGGCGGAGTGGCGCCGTTTATCAGCTCGCCTTGAATGTACGGGCTGACAATCTCGTTGTTAATACCATTGGCGGCTTGTCTCGAAAAAGGATGGTTTAACGCCATCACTAGTTCAAACTGATGATTGCCGCCAATATGATCAAAATGATGGTGGGAATTGAGCACCATGATCGGCCGGTTGGTCAGCGACTTGGCTGCGCTGAGGATGTCGCCAATGCCCGTGCCGGTATCAAACAGCAGCGCAGCACTGCTGCCTACAATCAGGTAAGAAATAACTTCATCAGCCTGCTTGGGCTCATAGATAGCGTAAAGATTGCGCCGTAGCTCATACACTTCAAACCAGGGGTTAGGTGTGCTGACTTTGTTGAATAGCTGCCACTGGGGTCTGGGCTGTACCGACCACCACTTGTCCTGTTCGTCGTTCTGCTGGGCTGATGGAATAGTCTGCTCAGTGGACGGTGATTGGTTTGCAGCGGGTTGGTTGATGGTTTGAGCGACACTATTGTCCTGCTCAGAATCGGAACAGGCGGATAACAGCACCAGGCTGCACATTAATGCGAGTAACCTGAATGACGCTAACACCAACTGGCCTCCTCGGTGGGTTGTTTGAGCAGTTCTTCAATATTGGCTGCCAGTACGCGATAGCCTACATTGCCAAAGAGGGTTTGCCGGTTGTTGTCCATCACAAAGGAAGGGCTGCCACGGATGCCGTCTTTGTGGGCTTGCTGGTAGTCAGCCAGCAGCGCAGCAAGCGCTTTGCCATTGGTTAACTGTGTCTGTATGGCTTGCCAGTCGAAGTCATGTGCCGTAACGATATCCTCCAGCACAGTCAGGTCACTGATATCTTGTGCCTGCATAAAAAAGGCCTGTCTGATGGCTAACGCAAGCTGTGTTGTAGCGTGATCGCCTGCCATAATGCCTGCGGCCTTGAGCACCAGATGGGCTTGTCCCGAACTGCTGGGTTTGTTGTGTTGCCACAGTTCTGGATGAACACTGACATGTTCAAAGCGCGCTGCTGATTCCTGTACGTGCTCGGCAAAACCATCCCAGCCGCCACGGCTTGCCCAGGCGGTATCCATTTTGCCGGCAGTGTCGCCAAATACATCCACGAATCGTGGGCGCAAGATGATTTGTTCACCAAACTGATCGTTCAGTTCATCGACGCGGCGCTGGGCAATCCAGGCCCAGACACAGAGCACGTCGGTGTAGTAATCAATTTCAAGCACGCTAGCTGCCATAGGGTTACTTTGTACTAAAGCTCTGGCTTTGGCTAGACTCGATTTATGGGGGATGCACTTTATAAAGACCATTTCAGCGAGGCTGAGCATCGGGAGTTTTCGGTGCGTCTGGAGCAACAGCTGGAGCAGTTGCGCGGGCTGCTGGAAAGCGAGCCCTTCCAGCGCGAAGAGGCCAGCATTGGCGCTGAACTGGAGCTGTACCTGGTGGATGACCAGTACCGGCCGGCTGCCGTGAATGAAGAATTGCTCAGGCTGGCCAACTCGCCCCAACTAACCCCTGAACTGAATCGCTACAACCTGGAATTCAACATGAACCCGGTGGCGGCTGCGGGTTCGCCCTTCACCGCCATGGAGCAGGAGCTGCGGGGATTTCTTGAGCACCTGCATAGCCTTGCCAATGGCATTGGCGCCAACATCCTCCCCATCGGTATTCTGCCGACCCTGTCGGATGAATACCTCAAGTACGAATACATGACCGATCGCCCGCGCTACCACGCCCTGATTAAAGCGTTAACAGGGCAGGGTGGCGGTGAAATGAAGATCAATATCAATGGCGAAGACAGTCTGGTGATGCTGGGCGAGGGGCTGACTGTTGAAGGCGCCAACACCTCCTTCCAGGTGCATCTGCGAGTGCCAGCCCAGCGCTTTGCTGACACCTACAATGCCACTCAGCTGACCACACCACTGGTGTTGGCCCTGGCGGCGAATTCGCCGTTGATCTCGGGCATGCGCCTGTGGCAAGAATCACGTATTGCCCTGTTTAAACAGAGCTTGGATTTTCGTGAGCGCGACCATCCGGATTGGCGCCAGCCGGCGCGGGTATGGTTTGGCAGTGGCTGGATGCGTCGTAGTGCCTGGGAATTGTTTGCTGAAAATGTGGCCCTGTTTAAACCGTTGTTGCCTGTGTTGTTTGATGACGACCAGCGACAGCCGCCTGCCCTGCGCGAATTGTGTATGCATCACGGTACGGTGTGGTCATGGAATCGCGCGGTCTATGGCGCTCAGGGCGACGGCCACGTGCGCATAGAGTTTCGCGCCCTGCCGGCTGGGCCCACCATCTACGATATGCTGGCCAATGCAGCACTCAGTATTGGCTGGGCCACGGGCGTGGCCAGCAGTGCCGCTGATTATGTGGCTCGCCTACCGTTCAGAATGGCCGAGTACAACTTCTACCGCGCTGCGCAATACGGCCTGGATGCCAAACTGATCTGGCCACGTAAGCATCGCGGTGGTCTGGAAGAATGGGCCATCACTGATTTGATTGAAGAATTTCTGCCGCGGGCCTGGCAGGGCCTGAAACAATTGAACACCAGTGACGATGATATCGGCATGGTCAAAAACATTGTCGAGCACCGCCTACAGACTCGCATGACCGGCGCCGCTTGGCAGGTGCAGCGGTTTGAATACTACCGCGAGTCCATGGCGGTGGATGAGGCCTGTTCGCGCATGTTGGCTGATTATGTGGACAGGGTGATGGAGGGCTACCCGGTTGCCAGCTGGCGTTAAACAACTGCGGGTGTGGGATAACCCGACGAGTGATGAGCTTGCGCCCAGGGTGAACGAGTTTCTGCAGCAGCTCGGTGGCCCGGTTGTGATTCATCAGCGTGGGCGTGATGAGTTTCGCAGTCGAGTGCTGGTGACGCTCTCCCATGGCAATGAGCCTTCCGGCCTGGAGGCGGTACATCGCTGGTTGCTCGGTGGTGAAGAGCCCGCGGTGAACCTGGTAATTATTATTGGGGCTGTGCGCTCGACGTTGCTGGAGCCCATGTTTTTCTTCCGGCAGCCGCCGGGCGAGCGCGATCTCAACCGCTGTTTTAACCCGCCGTACGATGACGAACAGGGCAAGCTTGCTGCCGAGATTCTTAAACACATTGCACAGTGTGCGCCCGAGGCGGTGATCGATCTGCACAACACCTCCGGCTCCAGCCCGGCATTCGCTGTGACCGTGGGCGATTCCCGTGAACAGCGCAGCCTGGTCAGTTTGTTTGTGCATCACATGATTGTCACCGACCTGCGCCTCGGTTCCCTGATGGAACAGGACATGGGCTGCCCGGTGGTGACTATCGAGGCAGGCGGCACCCGCGATGAATCCGCTGAACGCGTGGCTGTGGCAGGCCTGCAGCGTTACTTTGGAGCCAGCGACGTTCTGCATACCCAGGGCAAGCTGGAGTTATTCCATCACCCCATGCGACTGGAGCTGTGTGAGCATTCCCGCATAGAGTATGCCGAGCGGCCTTTGCACGATCGCGACATTACCGTGCGTGCTGATATCGAGAAGTTTAATGATGCGCCGTTGCGGGTAGTCGACATGATTGGCTGGTTGGACGCGGATGGGTTGGAACACCTGCGGGTGAGCAGCGACGCCGATCACCCCCATGCGGTATCTGATTTTTTCAAAGTAGAGGACGGTCAGCTGTTGCCGAAGCAGGACCTGCGCCTGTTCATGGCAACCACGCGGCCTGATATTGCCGCGTCAGATTGCCTGTTCTACTTTGTGGTAGACAGCTGAGCCTTAGTCGAGCTCGAGTTGGGTTTCCTTGGGCTTGGCCAGGAACTTCTGAAGATCGCCAGTTGCATCTTCAAACTTGGACTTCATGCGGCGGAAGTCACTCCAGGAATCGATCGGCTTGGCCCGATAAACCACTTCCTGATCGTCCATATCGATGGTCTGGCGAACAAATACTGAGCCGCCATTCTGCTCCAGCAGCATTTCGAACTCTTTTCGCTCATAGTCACGCACGTCCATCTGACTCTTGTCAGCCAGGATAGCAGTGGTTTTGCTGGTAAAGACCTTGGTGTCGGTCACATTGTAGATGGTGCCCCTTACTACGAGGGTTTTGCTGTTCTCGTAGACCTTGGTGCTGCCACAAGCAGTGAGCAGCATAGCCGAAATCAGAACAACTAATGCAGTGCTTAGTTTACGAGTCATCGTGGATAGTCCCTGAAAGTTATGTTGCTATTGAAGTTAGTTAGGCTTGGCAGAAAACTCAAGTGCCTGCTGCAGTCCGCCAAGGTTGATGACTTCGTCGAAGCCGGCATTCAGGAGGCTCTGGCGTGCCGATTCTGCGCGCTTACCTGAGCCGCAATACAGATAAATCGTGTCTGTTTCGTCGATATGATACTGGCGTATGCCCACCGCAATATCCCCAAACTCGATATTGATTGAATCGGGCGCATGTCCGCCCTGGTATTCGGCGGGTGTTCTAACATCAATGATTACAGGCATCGTTTCTGCATAGCTGAAGACAGAGAACAATGAGCCTATCAGTACTAGCGATTTCAGCGATATCATTTTTTCATCCTGCGCAAAAAAAAGCCCGGTGCAATACACCGGGCTCTTTATTGGGTGCTGCTTTCAGTTTGACTTAGAAGTCTACTGAGAAGCGAGCGTACCAGAAGGCGCCGTTAAAGCCCCAGGGTGAGGTCAGAGCGTACTCTGCGCCTAGGAAACGAGCGGTGCCGTTGTCCTCAGCATCGGGTTGCTCATCGAACACGTTCTCACCGCCCAGTGCCACAGTGTAGTGGTCTGCGAAGGTGAAGCGAGCTTCCAGGTCGACCAGGAAGACATCGCCGTAGGTGAACGCGTCAGAGGCATCGCCCGGACCAAACAGACCGCCGGTAGATGACCACTCATCGTAGTAGTTGAAACGTACCAGACCGCTGAAGAAGTTCTGGCTGTAGTCAATGGTCAGGACTGAACTGTTCTCGGGGATCTGGTTTTCCAGATCGAAAACACGGTCAGGACCGATCGCTGCAGCTTGAACATTAGAGATCTTCTGTTCGTTGTAGTTATGGCGCCAATCAAATGCCAGGGTGCCAGGGCCGGCGTCGAACACGGCATTCACTGCCAGGTCGAGACCCTGGATTTTGGCGTCAAAGCCGTTGGCGAAGTAAGCCGCGCCACTACCCAGCAGCAGGTCAGCGTTGGGGTAACCCAGGTCATTCAG
The DNA here is from genome assembly GCA_963921335.3 of Halieaceae bacterium. Classification (GTDB taxonomy): domain Bacteria; phylum Pseudomonadota; class Gammaproteobacteria; order Pseudomonadales; family Halieaceae; genus CAWUFC02. The sequence continues at coordinate 952,087 of CAWUFC020000001.1, forward strand.
GTCATCCACGTTGTCCTGGTTGATGGTGTTCTGAACCAGGGCCAGACGATCTTCAACTTTGATGTTGTAGTAGTCCAGTGTCACGGTCCAGCGATCGCCGGGGGTGAACACCAGGCCTACGGTGTAGGCGGTGGACTCCTCGGGATCCAGCGGCTCAGAACCCAGCACCTGGGCGACAGGGTCGTTGACTGGATAGGTGCCCTGAGGGATCAGGTTGCCATCTGAGTCAGAGGTGGTGGTCACGTTCAGCGTGTTCACCTGGCCGGGAGAAGGAGCCCGGAAGCCGGTGTTGTGGGTAGCACGCAGGGCGAAGTTATCGGTGAAGTCGATGCGGGCAGAGATCTTGTAATCAATGCTGTCACCAAACTCATCGTAGTCTTCGTAGCGAGCTGCCAGGCCAAAACTGAAGCGGTCAGCTACAGTGGTTTCTGCGTCGATATAGGCAGCCCAGCTGTCACTGTCCCAGCTGCCTGCTGAATCTTCGAAGAAACCCTGGAAGCCGTCAGAGCCTACGCCAAACTGGGCGAAGGTGGGACCAACTTCCGTGGAAGCCATGTCGCCTTCTTCGATCTTGTAGGTCTCACGACGCCACTCACCGCCAAACGCGATGTTGGTCGGAGAGTTCTCGAAGGACTTCACGAAGTCCAGGTTTACACTGCTTTCTTCCTGGATCAACGTGCCGGGGTTGAACGCTGTGGGAGAGAGGCTGCCCAGGCTCGGGTTAATCGAGTCGGTCAGGCTGTATGCCACTTCGTTTTCACCGATACGACCGCGAACGTTGTAGCGGAAGGTGTCGGTCAGGTCGCCGCGCGCTCCAAGTACGAACTCGTAGTCAGAGATGTCAGCACCAAACAGTGGGCTGTAACCACCGGGGAAACGACCAGCAATGGGGTTGGTCAGCTCGTAGCCGCTGGGGTTGCCAGCGTTAGCTGTCAGATAGTCAGCAGGGTTCAGGCCCTGGGCGACAATTGAGTTCACCAGATCAACCGGCGCCGGATCAGCAAAGCCGTCACCATCAGCATCCACCTTCAAGGTAGAGCGTGCGGGGATACCCGTGGTGGAGTTGTTGCCATCACCTGGCAGTACCGGAGTACGGTAGAAGAATCCGCCAACAGTCTCGCCGTCCATGAACGTACCATGAGACACCAGTTCAAACTTCTCGCTGAACTCATAGCCAAAGTTGTAAACGAACTTCAGGTTCTCAACTTCGGGGTCACCCCAGCGCTGGCCAAAGCCGTTGTAGGGTACTTCTTCAGCACCCACCAGGTCGGCAATCGCCGCCGCATCAGGGCGAGCATTACCGGTGTTGGTGATGTCCGCTTCGCTGTATTCGGCAGTCAGGTTCAAGAAACCGTTCTGGCCCAGAGCGATACCGCCGTTACCGGCGATAGAGAAACGCTCGCCGTCGCCACGATCATATTCACCGTATTGAACAGCGCCAGTGAAGCCTTCGGTCGCATCGTTGAGGATCAGGTTGACCACGCCAGCGATAGCATCAGAACCGTACTGGGCGGAGGCGCCATCACGCAGCACTTCAATGCGCTTCAGAGCCAGCGAAGGGAAGGCCGCGAAGTCAACGCCCTGTGAACCCTGGTTGACTGTACCCAGCGGGGCCAGCTGCAGGTTTACCAGTGCGGAACGGTGACGGCGGGTGCCATTGACCAATACCAGGGTGTGGTCAGGCGACAGATTGCGGAGGGTAACCGGGCGTACAAAAGCGGTACCGTCAGCAATCGGGAAGCGTTGGGTGTTCAATGACGGAGTGATCTTGCTCAGTGAATCCGTCATGTCAAAGCCGGCCTGCTCGCTGACGGCTTCGCCAGTTAACACGTCGATCGGTGACAGGGTCTCAGAGGGTGATTGGCCTTCTTTGCGGGTACCGGTGACAACCACTTCTTCCAGGGCGGTATCGCCCTGAGCGAGAGCGGCGGGAGCGCCAAACGGCAGCGCTGCCAGCACGGCACTAGCCATGATAGTTTTCTTAAACGGGTGCATTGTTCCTACCTTTATGTATGGGTTGGTTATATTAAGTTGCTGTTTTGCTTATTAATATCCACAACTATCCCCACATTTTAAACCGGCGCACCAAGGCTGTGCTTTGCGGCATTTTGTGAATTTTTCACGTTAATTCGATTGAGGGAATGCCGTGCTTTTTCGACTCAAAGCGCCTGAATTTCTAACGTCGGGGGGCAAACCACTCATCCAGTCTTGAAAGTACTTCCTCGAGAATTGGGCCGCTCAGCTTCTCTCGGGCCTCAGCATAAACCCCGGCCTCTGTGAAAATAGAGGTATCTGGCTCTACGCGTGGGGAGTTGTCATCAAAGTTCACATCCAGGTTGACCGCCTTAAAACCGCCTTCGCTGTTGGACCATGGTTCCCAAGCGGGGAGACTATTGCCGTTAGGGTCACCGGTTGCAGCGAAGCGACTCCAATAGCTAACCATGATATCTGCCATGGTCGTACGGCTGGCGGCATTCGATGCCAGGAAAAAAAGTGGCGTGAAGTCATTGAAAATAAAGATGTCTTCATTGCCCATCATGAAACTGATCTCGCCACTGTGAAACGCGCCACCCGTTGCGCCGAAATTTCCGGGCAGTGGGCTGCGCCCCTGTTCGTCCGGTGAACCCCAGTTAAAACGATACACATAGACTGGCGGTTGATCGGCCACGCCGACCAGTTGCGAGGCCGGTTCATCGGCCCCTGAAACCCGCCACGCATCGCTGCGATAGCGACCGACCGCCTCGCGCAATTCGTCGGATCCGTTGGGGTATTCGTTAAACCCCAGCGGATTGGTATTGAGTTTGTATTCATCCTTGTTGGTGCCAATGATGATAGGCACCTTGTTTGGATAATCACCGCGACTCAGCAGCTCATAGCCCTCTCGCGGTATGACCTCGCCGTCGGCGAAAATCTGGCTGGTGTTTGCCAGCGATAGCAGTGTTTGTGGGTCAGTGCCGCGAAGCAAGGCTTCTATTTCTTCATTGGATTGTGGCGCTGCTGGGAGGTTTGCATTGGCTGCCAAGTCTGCGATGAGAGTGTTGCTCTGTTCCAGCGCGATGGCGGCGTCGGTTGGCCAGCCGCCAAGGCTTTGCACAATGGCCCTGTGGAAGAGGTCTTGCGCGAGGTCGCTGATTACCAGGGTCAGCACGTTCCCCGCGCCTGCCGAATTACCGGCTATGGTCACGTTGCCTGCGTCACCGCCAAAGGCCCCAGCGTTGTCCTGAATCCATTCCAGCGCAGCAATAATATCCAGAGTGCCGTAGTTGCCAGAACCGTCACCCGGCTGGTCACCGGTAAGTGCAGGGTGATAAAGCCAGCCCAATGCCCCCAGCCGGTACTGAACAGTGACCACAACCATGTTGCCCCGCTCTGCCAATCGTGCTCCGTCGTAGACTGGAAACTCCTGACCCGTATCGCCATTGTTGTTGCCGCCGCCGTGAATCCAGAGGAAAACCGGCAGGTCTCGCTCCGGCGTGGCGGGGCGATACACGTTCAGGTAGAGGCAGTCTTCACTGCCAGCATATTCCTCTGTGAAATACAGAAACTGCGGACAGAACTCTGGGAGTTCCGCCGCTGGCCTGACGCCTTGCCAGGAACTGGCCGGGCGTGGCGCTTTCCAACGTAACTCCCCCAGCGGAGGCTCGGCATAGGGGATGCTGCGATAGGCCCAGGCTGCGGCTCGGTCGCTTAGCGTGCCCTCGAGAGTTCCCGTGTTCAGCTCCACCATGGTCGATAAGGGTGGAACGGGAGTTTCCAGTCCGCCGCCGTCATCATCGGAACAGGCAGTCAGGAAAGTCAAAGCAAGTAAGCTGATTATAAATTTATACACGGTGAAGCCTTGTGATTTGTCGGCCAGCATTGTGCCGCGGGTAGGTGGGGATCGCTAGCAAGGACAATGGACATAAGCTGGTCGGAGTTTGAGGCGGGAGTTTGAGTCGCTCGGCCTGTTCTGGTGAGTAGGGGGAGTTTGAGTCCCTTCGGGACACGCTTCGCGACGGGGCGGCCATCCGTGCGCGCTCTGCGAGCGGAGGGAGTTTGAGTCGCTTCGGACATCCTGTCCTCTCGCGACACGCCTGCTTCCTGCAGGCGACCCGCGCCCGTGGGCGCGTGTTCTAGTCCCGGCATCCGATAAATAAAAAAGGCCGCCCAGGGGCGACCTTTTCTATTTATTTGGTGGAGGCGGCGGGAGTTGAACCCGCGTCCGCCAGTCCTCTGCCATCAGCTCTACATGCTTAGACCCCGTTAATTAATTTAGCGATTCACAGCCCAACGGGCAGGACGTTAACCGCGATCCCGTAAAAAGTTTAACAGCGCCGCCACGGGCATGCTTTGCTGCGATCCAGTTCTATATGACAGTCAGTAGCGCGGGGCTGGCACCTTGCTAAAGACCGCTAGCGGGGTTTATGCCGCCAGAGCGTAGTTGTCGTCGTTGGCAACTAATAGTTAACAGCTTTGGATTAACGTGATTGGCTGTCATCACGGCATGCACATCAGGTTTCGTAACCGTCGTCGAATCCAAATCGCCCCCGGTGAAACTGAGCGCGCGATTATAGCCTATTTTCTATTCGTTTAGAGTGTTTCGACGTAGGCAGAAATATTGTCGATATCAGCGCTGCTCAGCATGGCCGCATTACCCCACATCAGGTTGCTCTGGGGGCCGCGCTGCTCGCCGTTTTTGTACTGCCACAGCATTTCGCTGACGGCCGCCGCGCTCTGGCCAGCCAGCGCCGGGCCAATACCGCCTTCTCCGCGGCCACCGTGGCAGGCCACACAGCCTTTGTATAAAGCTTCGCCAAGGTCGGCCGGGCTCGCCGCCGCCAGCGCTGCTGCTTTGTCGCGTTCGTATTGAAGAATGCCGCCGGTTTCTTCTTTCCAGGCTTCATAGCAGGGGCCGGAGCAATCGTTAACCCGATCGATGCTGTACTCATTGGTCATCATCAGGTAGGAGGGCAGGCCGACGGCAATGCTGGCAAACATCAGCATGGTGACGGTAAAGGTGTTCATGTTCGATCTCTTATAACTGTGTTGGGTAGAAGGTCATACGCAAGATACGAAGACGGGTGCAGTCGGGGGTCTGGTCATTGTCTGGACACCGCTGCGCTCATCCGCGGCGATGCCTGGAGCGTATGACCAGCATGTCCAAAAATTCGCTCATCCTCGTTTTAGGCGACCAGCTCTCGATGGCGAACCCCGCGCTGCATGATGCGGTGCCCGGGCGGGACCGTATCGTGATGGCTGAGGTTCGCGATGAAGCCAGCTATGTGCCTCACAATCGTCATAAAATTGTCCTGATATTCGCTGCGATGCGGCACTTCTGTGAGCAGCTGCGTGGGCATGGCTTTGAGGTGCACTACTGCGCTCACGGGCAAGGCGTGGATTCGCTGTTCAGCGCTGTAGAACAGCATTTGGGCGATGCCGATCAGCTCAAGGTGTGCGAGCCGGGTGAGTTTCGTTTGCGTGCAGAGTTCACAAGCTGGCCAGAACGCCTGGGTGTGTCTGTAGAGGTTATGAATGACACCCGGTTCCTCTGTTCCATCCCCGAGTTCGAGCAATGGGCGGGTCGTTACAAGCAGCTGCGTATGGAATATTTCTACCGCAACATGCGTGAGCGCTACCGCGTGTTGCTGGACGACCTGGGCAAGCCTGAAGGCGGCCGTTGGAACTACGATACTGAGAATCGCAAGGGCTGGCGTAATCATCAGCCCATTCCCGAGAGGGCGCCCATTGAGCACGACGCCATCACCCTGCAAGTGCTCGAAGAGGTCGAGGCCTGGTTTCCGGATAACCCGGGCAGGTTAGAGACGTTTAACTTTGCGGTTACAGCCGAGGGTGCCCAGGCGCAGCTCGATTGGTTTTGTGAGCATGCCTTGCCGTGGTTTGGCACCTACCAGGACGGGCTTTCGGAAGAATCACCCTGGATGTTTCACAGCCTGGTGAGCATGTACATCAATATCGGCCTGCTGGAACCCCTGGCAGTCTGCAGGCAGGTTGAGTCGGCCTGGCGCGACGGGCATTGCAGCCTGGCTGCTGCAGAGGGCTTTATTCGCCAGATTCTAGGATGGCGGGAGTATATTCGCGGCGTCTACTGGCTGTGGATGCCCGGTTACGATCAGCACAATCACTTTCAGGCCAACACGCCGTTGCCGGAATGGTTTTGGACGGGTGAGACCGACATGCGTTGTTTGTCGGTGGCCCTCAAGCAAAGCCTGGACCTGGGTTACGCCCACCACATTCAGCGACTGATGGTGATCGGCAATTTTGCTTTGCTGGCCGGGCTCAGTGTCACTGAGGTGTGCGAGTGGTACCTGGCGGTTTACGTCGACGCGTTTGAATGGGTAGAGCTGCCTAACACCCTGGGCATGGCACTGCATGCCGACGGCGGCATGATGGCGAGCAAGCCTTATGCGGCCAGCGGCAAGTACATCCAGCGGCAGGGAAACCACTGCCAGCAGTGTCGCTACAATCCCAATCAGGTGTCGGGTGAGGGCGCTTGCCCCTATAACAGTCTCTACTGGTCATTCATCGATCAGCATCTCGATACCTTGCAGAACAATGGGCGAATGGGCCTGGTGTTGAAGAACTGGACCAGGCGCAGCGTTTCTGAACAGCAAGCCATTACCGACTGGGGCGAGCAGATGAAGAGAGTATTTCTGTGAATGCACTGTCCCAATCCGGACTGAATATCGTGGTCGTGGGTGGCGGCGGTATTGGTGCGGCTATGGTGAACAAGCTGCTGCAGGACTATCCGGTCGCTCGCTTGTGGTGGCTGGTACGCACCTCGCCCGTGATCGAAGACACGCGCGTGCAGTTATTGCACATGGATGCGACACAGCCTGAAACCATTGCCGATGCCTGTGCCCAGGTTGCGGCAGAGTGTGATCATGTGCACCTGGTAGTGAACACTGTGGGCATGTTGCACAGTAGCGAGCATCGCCCGGAAAAGCGGCTCAAAGATGTGAATGCCACGGCACTTGCTGACCTCATGGCGGTGAATGCCTTTCTTGTGCCACAGCTGGCGCAGGGCTTGTCGGGGGTTTTGCGTCATGCTGATTCCGCCTTGTTCGTATCGCTCAGCGCGCGCGTGGGCAGCATCACCGACAACGGCATGGGGGGCTGGTATAGCTATCGCGCATCCAAAGCCGCCCACAACATGTTGCTGAAAAACATTGCTCTCGAATGGCGGGTCAGCCATCGCAACGTCACTGTGCTGGCGATGCATCCAGGCACCGTGGCGACATCTCTGTCGCGACCTTTCACACCATCTAACTATCACAAGCGCGTGTTGACGCCGGAGGAATGTGCAGAAGCACTGCTGCAGGTGATGGCAGACCGTTCCCCAAAAAACAGCGGTCAGTTTTTCAGTTGGGAAGGGGAGCAGATCCCCTGGTAGTGCGCCGCGCGTTGCGGCAGCGTTGGGAGCAATAACGTATCTCTTCCCATTTACCTTCCCAGCGCTTGCGCCAGTGAAAGGGCCGCTCGCATACCGGGCACATTTTGCTAGGCAAGTCGCTGCGTTTCCTGTGCTTACTCATCAATCTCTACCGGCCAGTCGGCAGCGTCTGTCACGTAACGTGGCTGCTGCTTGCGCTGGCCATCCCAGGCGGCAGTAAAGCGACCCTCGGGATCGTATTCAGCGGCCTGCTTTTCCAGGTTGAAATGGCGCCCGCCGCGCGGATCTGTGCCTACACCGGCAATGTATTGCCAGTTGCCGTAGTTGCTGGCCATGTCGTAGTCGAGCAGGTGTTTTTCAAAAAACGCCGCACCGTAGCGCCAGTCGTGCCCCAGTTCATTGATCAGGCAGCTGGCTGCAATCTGGCGGCCGCGATTGCTCATCCATCCGTTGGTAGTGAGTTGGTGCATCAGGGCGTTAACCAGTGGGTAGTCTGTTTCGCCTTGGCACCAGCGGGCGAAATCCCGGGCATCAAAGGTGCGCAGGAGTTTCTTGCGCTTGCTGATGCCGTTCAGCTGAAACAGCCGGTCAGCGTCGATCCAGGCCCGCCAGTGGAAGAACTCGCGCCACAATAGTTCCATGAATAGGTGTTGTGTTGACTCGTTTCTTTCGACACGTTGTTCAAATTCAAATAACGACACCGCAACCTCGCGCACCGACAGCGAGCCATTGGCGAGCCAGGGTGAGAGCATGCTGAAATTTCGCAAACCCTCGAGGGCATTGCGCGTCTGTTTGTAAGTCAGCACACCGCCATCTTTGCGCAGCCAGCGTTGTAATCTGGCCAGCCCTTCTCTTTCACCGCCGCGCACGGGGCAAGCTGGATGCGGCAGCACCGGCGGCGGCAGTGCATCGATTGAGGGCAGTCCTTTCAGGGGTGGCGGCAGCCTGTCTGGGCGAGGCCTGGCTGGTGTGATCGATAAGGCTTCTACATTGCGGCGAAAAGGGGTGAACTGCTTCGGCAATTTCGCCAGTCCTCCCGGCAACTGATCAGGCCGATAAAGGCAATTACCGCCAACTTCTGTGATGGGAACGCCCAGCGTGCGTTGCAGATGGCTGAGTGTGCGTTGCTCGTAAACACCGGGTGTGGCCGTTACGAGAAGCTCCTCCAGCCCATGCCTTTGCACCAGCTGCGGGATCAGCAGCTCGGGTGCGCCGCGCAGAACCAGCAGACGCTGCCCGTATTGCGCCGGGTCGTCATGCAGTGCTTGCAGGCTTTCCAGTAGAAACCGCTCACGGTGAGCGCCCATGCCGTGCAGGTTGCACCAGGGAGCTTGCTCGGGCAAGATGTACAGGCATAGCAATGCGTCACCGTCTGTCCTGGCCAGCAGGGCCGGGTTGTCGTGCAGTCGCAGGTCGTTGCGTAGCCAATAGATTGTGCGCATGTGCAGTTATTGCGGCCCTTGGCTAAACTGGGATCATCAACACTGCGAGGATCAGCGATGTACGATCTGAAGATTATTAACGGTGAGGTTCATGACGGTGAGGGCGGCGAGTCCCGCGCTGTGAATGTGGCGATCAAAGACGGGCTCATCGCCGAGATCGGTGAGTGCCAGGGCAAAGCAGAAAAAGTCATTGATGCAACTGACTGTATCGTGACCCCCGGCTTTATTGACCTGCATACCCATTACGATGGCCAGGTGTCGTGGGACGAAACCCTGCAACCCAGTATCAACCACGGTGTATCGACCGTGGTGATGGGCAGTTGTGGCGTCGGTTTCGCACCAGTGCGGGAGGGCGATCGCGACAAGCTGGTGCGTTTGATGGAGGGGGTGGAAGATATTCCCGGTACTGCGCTCAGTGAAGGCCTGACCTGGGACTGGGAGACACTGCCCGAGTACATGGATGCACTGGATGCAAAACCCCACAGTATTGATTTTGCGGTGCAGGTGACCCACGACCCCTTGCGGGTTTACGTGATGGGTGATCGTGCGGTGTTCAACGAGGAGGCCACTCCCGAAGATATCTCTGCCATGCGCGAGCTCACGCGCGAGGCCATGGCTGCAGGAGCGATCGGTTTTTCTACCGGCCGCTCGGATGTGCATCGCTCAGCGGATGGCGATTGGACCCCATCCTCTGAGGCCACCGCCGAGGAGCTGGCTGGTATTGCTGCCGGTGTGGCGGAGGCGGGCCATGGCGTCTTGCAGGCAGTAAATGATTTTAATTTGGAGCGTGACGGCGATCAGTTTGACGCGGAGTTCGACATTCTTGAGGCCTACGCTCGCGCTGGTGAAGGGCGACCCTTTTCCCTGTCGCTGATGCAGCGTGATTTCGCGCCGGACCAATGGCAGCGCATTATTGCCCGAGCCGAAGATCTCAGCGAAGACGGTCTGGATATTCGCCTGCAAGTGGCACCGAGAGGCATTGGCGTGACCGTGGGATTGCAGTGTACCTTTCATCCATTTATCGGGTTTCCCAGCTACAAGACCATTTCTCATCTGCCCCTGGCTGAGCGGGTAGAGGCCATGCGCGACCCCGCCTTCAAGGCGCAGTTGCTGACCGAGAATTCCGAAAAGATGGCTGGTGATGGCACACCGGTGCCGCCGATTGCGGATGCCTTATTGCAGGCAGTGGACTTTGTGGCCGCTAAAACTTTCCTGCTGGGTGACAACCCTGATTACGAGCAAACTGAGGAGACCTCGGTGCTGGCAATGGCACAGGCCAAAGGGGTGCCAACGCTGGAGATGATCTACGACCTGCTACTGGAGGACGAGGGCGAAGCGCTGCTGTACTTCCCCATCTACAACTACACCGAGATGAGCTACGACAATGTGCTCAAGATGATGCGCCATCCGTTGTCTATCCAGGGTCTTTCTGATGGCGGCGCCCATGTGGGCACCATCTGCGACTCGAGCTTTTCAACCTACCTGCTGAGCTACTGGGCCAGAGACCGCCAGCGCGGCGACAAGCTGGGTTTGGCGGACGTGGTGCAGCGCCTGACCAGCGACATTGCCGATTACTGCGGGATGTATGATCGCGGTCGGCTGCAGGTGGGTCTCAAAGCTAACGTGAATGTTATTGATCATAAGGCGTTGCGTCTGTATCCGCCGCGGATGGTGCAGGATCTGCCTGCGGGTGGGCAGCGGTTATTGCAGGATGCCAGTGGCTACCGGGCGGTGATCGTGGCCGGTGAAGTTGTGGTCGACGATGACGCTATTACCGAGGCTCGCCCGGGCCGGTTGGTGCGCATGGGGCAAGCCAGCGCTTGATTGATATCCAGCAGTTACCGCTGCTATGGGCAGTGGGTTTTGCTGCCACCCTGCTGCGTTCATTCACCGGTTTTGGTTTTGCCCTGGCGGCAGTGCCGGGCTTCGCCCTGTTGTATTCCCCGATTGAGGCCGTGGCCCTGAGCGCCTGTTTATCCCTGGCGCTTGGGGCGCAAACCTTTAAGCAGTATCGCCGCGACCTGAATCTTTCTTCCCAGTGGCCCATGTTTGCGGCTGCTGTCGTAGGCACATTGATCGGTGCCAGGGTGCTGAGCTGGATCGATCGGGAATTGTTTCTCATGGCCATCGGTCTGCTGGTAATGATGGCCTGTGTTGCCCTGGCCAGGTTCCGCCCGCGGCGACGCCCGGTGCGGCCCGCGCTGGCCGGTGGGGCCGGTTTGTGCAGTGGCCTGATCAACGGCGCCTTTGCGATTCCCGGGCCCCCGATCATTATTTATGTGATGTCTACAGTGCCTGAACCGCGCGCCAGCCGTGCGCTGATGATGGGCTTTTTTAGTTTCTCGTCACTGGTGGCGGTGCTCACCTATGCCTCTGCAGGTTGGGTGGGGCGAGACATACTGCTACTAGCTGGTGTGGCCTATCCAGCGGTCTGGTTGGGTGATCGCATTGGCGCGGTGCTGTTTCGCCGCTACGGCTCGGGTCAATATCGGCGAGTCGCGATTGCCGCACTGTTTGCCCTGGGTGCCAGTTTGCTGATCAAAGCTACTGTTTGACGGCGTCTCGCATGATGCGCTGCTTCTGGCGATCCCAGTCGCGGTTTTTCTCGGTATCGCGTTTGTCGTGGGCCTGTTTGCCACGCGCCAGGGCGATCTTGGCCTTTACCAGGTGCCCTTTCCAGTACAGGTTGGTACACACGCAGGTTTGGCCTTTTTGCTCAATGGCCGCTCTGATGCGTGCCAGTTCTTTCTTGTGCAGCAGCAGTTTGCGGGTGCGGGTAGGGTCAGTCACATAATGAGTTGACGCCGTATCCAGTGGGTTGATGTGGGCGCCCAGCAGAAAAGCCTCGCCGTTTTTCATCAGTACGTAGGAGTCGGTAATTTCAACTTTACCCATGCGCAGGCTTTTTACCTCCCAGCCCTGCAGGGCGACGCCGGCTTCAAAGCTGTCGTCGAGGTGGTAATCATGGCGCGCCCTTCGATTCTGGGCAATGGTGTTGCTGCCCTGCTTGGGCTTCTTCTTGCTCATGGCGCGCATTATGCCTCATTATTCCTCGCATGAGCATTGCATCGCGCGCAGCATCCGGCGCTTGGGCCAGCCGCACGACCTTTGTGCTGGCGCTAACTGCTATGGCCCTGGGTCTTGGCAATTTCTGGCGCTTCTCCTATCTGGTGGCGACCGAGGGTGGTGGTGCTTTTCTGGCGATTTACCTGCTGACCCTATTGGCGGTAGCTGTGCCGGTGCTGATTGCTGAGTTGGTGATTGGCAGTCACGGCCGTGCTCACCCGGCTGAATCCTTTGCCCATGCCAGTCAGCGCTCCGCCGCGTCGCCATTGTGGACCTTGCTGGGCTGGTGGATGGTGATCTGTTCGATCCTGATACTGGCCTACTATGCCGTGGTGGCGGGTTGGGCCCTGGCCTACGTGGTGAAAATGGACGCCGCCTTGTTGGCGGATGCCAGTGCCGCGATGGTGGGCGCCCATTTCTCGGAGATGCTGAATGACCCCGGGCAACTGGTGTATTGGCAGACCCTGTTTTTACTGGCTGTATTTGGTCTCTCCGCCCTCGGCATACATCGCGGTCTTGGTGTGCTGTTCTGGTTTGTCGTGCCATTGGCGCTGGTGGTCATGGTCGTCCTGATTGGTTTTGCCCTGGAGTACGGCGACATGGCGGCGGCGGGGCGTTTCCTGTTTTCCAGCATCAGCTATGACTTCACGGCTGGCTCGGTACTGGTTGCGATGGGGCATGCTTTCTTTACGCTGGGCATCGGTCTGGGCGTGGGAGTGGCTTTTGGTGCCTATGCGCCTGAGAAAATTCCGCTGGGACGCACGGTGCTTGCTGTGGCAGTGATCGACAGTTTTGTTGCCTTGTTTGCGGGCATTGCCATCTTTCCGCTGATCTTTGCCAGCAATGTGGAACCGAGCATGGGGCCTTCGCTGTTGTTTGTGAGTCTGCCCTATGCCTTTTCCAACTTGCCGGATGGCGAAACCTTCGGGGTGTTGTTCTTTTTACTGGTGGCGGTCGTTGCCCTGGCGTCTATGGTGGCAGTGGCTGAGGTGGCCATGGCTTACCTGGTGGAGCGGCTGCGCCTGCGCCGGCCTTTGGCGGCGTTGTTGCTGGGGGTTCTCACCTGGTTACTGGCGATGTCCGCAGCCATGTCCTTCAGTATCTGGGCCGACGTCTCCTGGTTTGGTTCGCCCAACCTGTTTTTGTGGCTGGACCGATTAACGGCCGAAATCATGATGCCGATCTCGGCCTTGCTGGTGGCGCTGTTTGTCGGTTACGCGCTGAGTCGGGAGGTATTGCGGGTGGAGATGTACCGCGAGTCTGACAGCTTCTTCTTCCTGTGGCGGGCCTGTTTGCGCTATATTGCGCCGCCGGCCATCATCGTGGTGATGTTTGCCGCTGCCATTGAAAGCCTCTGACCATGACCATTATCCAGCGCAGTGCCCTACTACCCTACAGCGCCCAGCAGGTGTATCAGTTGGTGGACGATATCGAGTCCTATCCACAGTATATGGATGGCTGTGTGGGGGCTGAGGTCTTGCAGCGGGAGACGCACCTGGTGGAAGCGCGCCTGGATCTGGCCCGCGCGGGTATTTCGCAGAGTTTTGCGACTCGCAACATGTTACAGCCACCGCTGAGCATTGAGCTGGAGCTGATCGAGGGCCCCTTTGATCGCTTTGCCGGTCGCTGGGAGTTCAAGCCCCTCAGTGAAGCCGCCTGCAAGGTCAGCCTGGACCTGGAGTTCGCCTTCAGTAATTCTTTGCTTGGCGCGGCGGCGGGTAAACTCTTCGATTCAGTGACCTCGCACCTGGTCGATGCGATCAGCGCCAGAGCTCGACAGATATACGGATAACAGCATGACTGAAGCAGACAGAATACCCGTGGAAGTGGCCTATGCTTTGCCGGATAAGCAGGAGATCGTCATGGTCGAGGTCTCCCCGGGTACAACAGCAGCTGAGGCTGTCGCACGCTCCGGTATCGACAAAATCTTCCCCGAACTGGATGTGGCAGGTGCCAGCCTGGGCATCTTTGGCAAGGCGATCAAGCCCACTCAGGAATTGCAGGCCGGAGACAGGGTGGAAATCTATCGGCCCTTGATTGCCGATCCCAAAGAGGTGCGCAAACGCCGCGCCGCTGAGGCCAAAGAAAGACGTGCCAAAGAAAAGTCAGGCGAGGCTGAGTAGTATCAGCCCTGTTCGGCGGGTCGAAAGTTACCGCTGAAGTGGCTGAGGGCGTCGCCGTCGAAATAAACACTCAGGCGCTGCTGCTCAAGCGTATCGAAGCCATTGCGCAACGTGTAGATGTAATCCCAACGTGAACGATTGAAAGAGTCCTCTACCAGCGGCGTGCCCAGAATAAAACGCACCTGGCGTCGGGTCATGCCGGGCTTGAGCTGGTCGACCATGTCCTGGGTAATGATGTTGCCCTGTTCCACATCAATGCGATAAACGCCGGGAAAGCCAAAGCCGCTGCAGCCGGCAAACAAGCTGGACAGGCTTAAGGTAATGACAATAAACAGGGGGCGCATGGAGTTTCGCTTTCACTTCTTTTGCAGGGGTGGCATCATACCCCAGAACATCCAGCAAGAATACTGAAGACAGCATGTCCGCCGAAAATCAGGAGCTGCGTAAGGCAGGTCTGAAAGTCACATTACCCCGCGTCAAGATTTTGCAGATTCTTGAAAACCGCGAGGTGCAGGCACAGCACATGAGTGCTGAGGATGTGTATCGTGCGTTGTTGGACGCCGGTGAGGATGTCGGTCTGGCAACGGTTTACCGAGTGCTGACCCAGTTTGAAACCGCCGGCCTGGTGACTCGCCACAACTTTGAAACCGGGCACTCCGTGTTTGAATTGGCCAAGGGTGAGCACCACGATCACATGGTCTGCATGGAATCAGGCGATGTGATTGAGTTTGTTGACCCGGTGATAGAGAAGCGCCAGCATGAACTGGCCGCCGAACACGGTTACGAACTGGTAGACCACTCTCTGGTGCTCTACGTTAAGAAGAAGTAGCCAGCATTTCCCTGGCGTGCTCCAGGGTTTTCTCCGTAATTTCCACACCACCCAGCATGCGGGCAATTTCATCAACACGGCCTGTGTCGTCGAGCTTGTTGAGCTCGGTGCGGGCGCGTTTTTTGTCGGTCGTTTTACTCACCTGCAGGTGCTGGTGACCCAGCGAGGCCACCTGCGGCAGGTGGGTGACACAGAGCACCTGGGCGCCGTCTGACAAGTCGCGAAGCAGGCGACCAACCACCTCGGCGACCGCGCCGCCAATGCCAACGTCCACTTCGTCGAAGACCATGGCGGGTACCGTGCCGGTACTGGCAGTGACCACCTGGATGGCCAGGCTGATCCGGGAGAGCTCACCACCGGAAGCTATTTTCCCGAGAGAACCGGGTGCCTGGCCCGGGTTGGTGGAAATCCGAAACTCAATATCCTCCAGCCCGTGGGGGTGTGGGTTGTCTAACTCTCTGGGTTCAAGTGCAATCTCGAAACTGCAATGTTGCATGGCCAGTTCGCCTAACTGTTTTTCAACAGCAGCAGTGAGCTTTTTTGCCGCCCTGGCGCGGCCTTTGCTGAGCTTGGCAGCAGCCTCGCCATAGGCGATGGCCATTTCTCCCAGCTGATTTTGCAAGGCCTCGATGTTGGCGTCACCTGCCTGTAACTCCGCCAATTCCTGGCTGAGTCTTTCGTGAAGCTCTGGCAATTCTTCGGGTTTAACCCGATGCTTGCGCGCAACGTCGTAGCGGCTGTCGAGCTGTGCTTCTACCTCGTGCAAGCGCTCAGGGTTCACCTCTACCTGGTCAACGAAGCGTTGGATTTCGCTGCGCGCCTCGCCCAGTTGAATGGAGGCGCTGTCGAGTAACTCGCGCACATCATCAATGGCGGTGCCGGCGAAATAATCTTCGTGCACCAGCTGCAGGGCGCGACGTGTGCCGTCTTCCTGCTGCTCGCAGAGCTCGATGGCCTGCTGGGCGCCGCTAAGAATGTGCTCTGCATTTGCCAGCTGTTTCTGCTCACTCTCCAGGGATTCGACTTCGCCCGCTTGTGGATTCATGGCGTCGAGCTCTTCAACCTGGTAGGCCAGTAATTGAGCGTGCGCGTTGCGCTCATCGCCGCTGCCGGCCAGGTCTTCCAGTTTTCGCTGCAGGCGCAGCCAGTCAGAGGCCATTTGTTCCAGCTGGCGCGCTGCTTTGTCGTGACCAGCAAAAGCGTCGAGCTGCTTGCGTTGTGTGTCTCGTCGCAACAGTGACTGATGGGCATGCTGGCTATGGATATCAATCAACAAGGCACCCAACTGTGCGCAATCTGCCAGGGTGCATGGCTGGCCATTGATAAAGGCGCGGGAGCGGCCCTCGCGGCTGAGTGTGCGGCGCACAATACAGTCGTCGTCGCTGTCCAGTTCCCGGTCACGCAGCCAACGTTTGGCCGCGTCCAGCTTGCTGATATCAAAGGTGGCAGAAATGTCCGCGCGATCGCTACCGGCGCTGATGGCATTGGGGTCGGCCCGGTCACCCAGGCACAGGCCGAGTGCGTCCAGCATGATCGATTTACCCGCGCCGGTTTCGCCGGTGACAACGGTCATGCCGGCATCGAATTCCATGTCGAGGGCATCGACGATGGTGTAGTTGCGGATACTGATATGGCTGAGCATGGAAATGTTATACCCCACTTATGCAGGCACATAAACCGTGTTGGCTGAATGGGATGATTTTTTGTTGAGGGCGTTGTTAGAATCCGGGCTATGGCGAAACGAGAAATTTCAGATCGCGCTCAGGTGTTGCTCAAGGCACTGATTGAGCGCCATATCCGCGACGGCCAACCTGTGGGGTCCAAGACCTTGCTGGAAGAGGCCAGGCTGCCGGTGTCGGCGGCCACTGTGCGCAATGTGATGTCTGATCTGGAAGAGCGAGGCTACTTAATCTCGCCGCATACCTCGGCTGGACGCTTGCCAACATCGGCGGGTTACAGGTTGTTTGTAGACAGCCTGTTACAGATGCGGCCGGTCGATCAGCAATCGGTGGCGGCCCTGCGAGCGGAACTGGATCCGGACAAATCCCCGACAGAGCTGGTGCAGACCGCTTCGGGCATTTTGTCGTCGATCACCGCTCAGGCCGGTGTGGTGACAATCCCCAAGCAGCAGGCAAACCAGCTGCGACAGGTAGAGTTTTTGCCGCTCTCCGGTGACCGGGTGCTGGTGATTCTGGTCACCAATGAGCGCGAAGTGCAGAACCGCATTATCCATACCGCGCGCCCCTACAGTGAAGAGGAGCTGCGACAGGCGGCGAGCTTACTGAACCAACGCTTTGCCGGTCATCCCCTGGATGATGCCAAGTCGCAAATCATTCGGGAAATGGAGGCTGACCGCGCCAGCATTGATCGTTACATGCAGGCTACCCTTGAATTGGCCAGTAAGGCCTTTGAGGAAGATGAGGCCGAGCAGGACTACGTGGTCGCCGGCGAAACGCAGCTGATCGAATCCACCTCACCTGAGGAGCTGGAGCGTTTGCAGGAATTGTTCCATGCCTTTCAGCGCAAGAAAGACCTGTTGCATCTGCTGGAGCGCTGTACCCGCGCCCAGGGCATCCAGATTTTTATCGGCGAGGAGGCCGGTTACGAAGTGCTGGGTGGTTACAGCGTGGTCACCGCGCCCTATACCTCAGAGGAAGGCCAGCCCATCGGTGTGCTTGGCGTGATCGGGCCCCAGCGCATGGCCTACCACAAGGTGATTCCCATCGTGGATATCACTGCCCGTATGCTCTCCGCTGCCCTCTCCAAGTAGCTGCTCAAAAAACAATCAATGGGGTCAGAGTACTTTGAAATTTCAAAGTACTCTGACCCCATTGAAACAAATAACCACACAGTTTCCCTTGAAATAGCCCAATGGCACCCCTATATCCCTAAACACGCCGAAGTTCGGGGCATTGGCCCTGTTTTGCACAAATTTTGATCACTTGGAGTATTGCACGTGGCTGAAGACGGTCAGAAGCCTGAAGAAGAGCAGCAAGTTGCTGAAAGTATTGAAGAATCGGTAGAAGACGCTGCTGCGCAAGCCGCCGATGCGGCGGAGGAAGCGGCCGAGGATGTCGCCGAGGCGGAAGTGACCCTTGAGTCCTTGCAGGCAGAGCTGGATGCAGCCAAAGACGCGGCCCTGAGAGCAGCGGCCGAAGCGCAGAACGCCCGTCGTCGCGCCGATCAGGAGGTTGAAAAAGCCCGAAAGTTTGCGCTGGAGCGCTTTTCTGGCGAGTTGCTGGGCGTGGTGGATAACCTGGAGCGGGCTTTGGAAGCCGCCAGCGGTGACTCGGAAGAGGTAAAGGCCATTAACGAGGGGGTGGATCTCACCCTGAAAGGCCTATTGGACGTATTCAAAAAGTTCAATATTGAAGCGGTAGACCCTACCGGCGAGCCCTTTGATCCCAACCTGCATCAGGCCATGACCATGGTGCCGAACCCGGACATGGAACCGAATACGGTGATGGATGTGATGCAGAAGGGGTACACCCTCAGCGGGCGCCTGATTCGCCCCGCTATGGTGGTGGTGAGCAAGGGCCCTGAATAGGCCCTGGAATAACCCCAAAATTTTTAAGGAAAAGCCTTGAAACCTCGGGTTTCGGGCGCATATAGACAGAGACTTAAACAGTTTCGGCAGGCTGAAGGCAGCCGAAACCGATTGCAGCTTTAGGAGAGCAACAATGGGTAAGATTATTGGTATCGATCTGGGCACAACCAACAGTTGTGTGGCGGTACTCGACGGCGACACCACCAAGGTGATTGAGAATGCCGAGGGTGATCGCACAACCCCTTCCATCATTGGTTACACCGATGACAACGAAGTTCTGGTGGGCCAGTCGGCCAAGCGCCAGGCGGTCACCAACCCGACCAACACCGTATTTGCGGTGAAGCGTCTGATTGGCCGTAAGTTCAAAGACGATGTCGTGCAAAAAGACATCAGCATGGTCCCCTACACCATTGTCGAAGCCGACAATGGCGACGCCTGGGTTGAAGCCAAGGGCGAGAAAATGGCGCCCCCGCAGGTGTCTGCGCAGGTGTTGATGAAGATGAAGAAAACCGCCGAGGAATTCCTGGGCGAAGAAGTGACCGAGGCGGTTGTGACCGTTCCCGCTTACTTCAACGACTCTCAGCGTCAGGCGACCAAAGACGCCGGCAAAATTGCGGGCCTGGATGTGAAGCGCATCATCAACGAGCCTACCGCGGCTGCGTTGGCCTACGGTATGGACAAGGCCCAGGGTGACAAAACCATCGCAGTTTACGATCTGGGTGGCGGCACCTTTGATATCTCTGTGATCGAGATCGCAGAAGTCGACGGCGAGCACCAGTTTGAAGTGCTGTCTACCAATGGTGACACTTTCCTCGGTGGTGAGGACTTTGACCTGCGCCTGATCGAATACCTGGCGGATGAGTTCAAGAAAGAAAGCGGTATCGATCTGCACAACGATCCGCTGGCACTGCAGCGTCTGAAAGAAGCTGCCGAAAAAGCCAAGATCGAGCTGTCTTCCAGCCAGCAGACCGAAGTGAACCTGCCCTACATCACGGCAGACGCCTCCGGTCCCAAGCACCTGGTGGTGAAGCTCAGCCGCGCCAAGCTGGAAAGCCTGGTTGAAGATCTGGTGTCCCGTTCGCTTGAGCCGATGAAAATCGCCCTGCAGGATGCGGACCTGAGTCCCAGCGAAATCGATGATGTGATTCTGGTCGGCGGACAAACCCGCATGCCGCTGGTACAGAGCAAAGTGGCAGAATTTTTTGGCAAGGAAGCGCGCCGGGATGTTAACCCCGACGAAGCGGTTGCCATGGGTGCGGCTCTGCAGGGTGCGGTACTGAGCGGTGACGTGAAAGACGTACTGCTGCTCGACGTGACGCCTCTGACCCTGGGTATTGAAACCATGGGTGGAGTGGCCACGCCGCTGATTGAGAAGAACACCACGATTCCGACCAAGAAATCGCAGATCTTCTCTACGGCTGAAGACAACCAGACGGCTGTGACCATTCACGTGGTACAGGGTGAGCGTAAGCAGGCGGCCTCCAACAAGTCACTGGGTCGTTTTGATCTTGCCGACATTCCGCCTTCACCGCGCGGTCTGCCGCAGATTGAAGTGACCTTTGACCTGGACGCCAACGGTATCCTGCATGTGTCTGCGCAGGACAAGGCTACCGGCAAAGAGCAGTCGATCCGCATTACCGCCTCTTCCGGTCTGAGCGATGACGAGATTGATCAGATGATGGCAGACGCCGAGGCAAACGCCGAGGCAGATGCCCGCTTTGAGGAGCTGGTGACTGCACGCAACACCTGCGAAGGTTTGATGCACGCCACCAAGAAAACTCTCGAGGACGCTGGTGATCAGGCGACCGAAGAAGAGAAGGCAGCGATTGAAGCAGCGGTTGCTGAAGCTGAAGAAGCGCTCAAGGGCGACGACAAAGACGCCATTGAAGCCGCTACCCAGAAGCTGACCGAAGCTTCCAGCAGCCTGGCCCAGAAGCTCTATGCTGAACAGGCCGCTCAGGCTGAAGCAGCACAGGCGGGTGCCGGTGGTGCTGATGCGCAAGCAGAACCCGCTGAAGACGTTGTCGACGCCGAGTTTGAAGAGGTGAAAGACGACGATAAGAAGGCCTCTTAACAGGCTTTCAATTCCGGGCGAGTTCAGTAGACTCGCCCGACACTTTTATTCGCGGGACGACGTACATGGATGTGCCGGGCGGCGCACCGCTAATGTCGCGGGAGGCAGGACGCCGAGAGCGACCTGGTTGAATTTAACGCGGACTTAATCGTCCGCGTATTTGTATTTGGAAAACGCTGAAAACTATGTCAAAGCGCGACTACTACGAAGTCCTGGGTGTCAGCAAAGGTTCTGACGAGAAGGAAATCAAAAAGGCTTACCGGCGGGTGGCGATGAAGTACCACCCGGACCGCAATCCCGACGACGCCGATGCCGAAGACAAATTCAAAGAAGCCAGTGAGGCTTACGAGATTCTGTCCGATAGCGAAAAGCGGGCGGCCTATGACCAGTTCGGTCACGCGGGCGTGGATCCGCAGATGGGTGGCGGTGGCGGATTCTCCGGCAACTTCAGTGACATCTTTGGTGATGTATTCGGTGACATATTCGGCGGTGGTGGCGGTGGTCGTCAGCGCGGCGGCCCTCAGCGCGGCTCCGACCTGCGCTATACCCTGGAGATCAGTCTTGAGGACGCGGTAAAGGGAACTACGGTCAAGATTAAAGTACCCACTCTGCAGACCTGTGAACCCTGCGATGGCAGTGGCGCCAAGCCGGGTAGCTCGCCGTCCACCTGTGGAACCTGTGGTGGTGCCGGTCAGGTGCGGATGCAGCAGGGCTTTTTCCAGGTGCAGCAAACCTGCCCAGCCTGTCGCGGTAAAGGGCGCGTGATTTCAGATCCCTGCACCAGTTGTCGAGGTGCAGGCCGGATTGAAGAAACCAAAACCCTGTCTGTGAAAGTGCCTGCGGGCGTGGACACCGGCGATCGCATTCGTCTCAGTGGTGAAGGTGAGGCTGGTCCCGAGGGTGGCCCCCCTGGCGACCTGTATGTGCAGATGTCGGTGAAAAGTCACCCCATCTTCGAGCGTGATGGTAAGCATTTGTACTGCGAAGTGCCTATTACCGTGCCTGACGCCGCCCTGGGTGGTGAACTGGAAGTGCCCACTCTGGATGGTCGGGTAAAATTGAAGATTCCCGCCGGTACGCAAACAGGTAAACTGTTCCGTCTGCGCGGCAAGGGTGTGAAACCGGTGCGTGGCGGCACTGAAGGCGACTTGATGTGCCGGGTAGAAATTGAAACACCGGTGAATCTGTCCAAGCGCCAGAAAGAATTGATGGAAGAACTTCAGGAGACCATGAACGAGGGTGGCAATAAACATTCCCCCCGGCAGTCCTCCTGGTTCGAAGGCGTAAAAAGCTTTTTTGACGACATGAAACTATGACTATTCGAGTAGCGGTAACCGGCGCCGCCGGCCGCATGGGTCGAACCCTGATTGAAGCGGTAGGCCTGCGTGATGAGCTGACGCTGTCAGCAGCGATAGAACAGCCTGGCAGCAGCCTGGTGGGTGCTGATGCTGGCGAGTTGGCAGGCCTGGGTAAGCTGGGTGTGGCGATTGCCGATGACATCAACGCCGTTGTTGACGACTTTGATGTGCTGATCGACTTTACGATTCCAGTGGCCACTTTGGTCAACGTGGCAGCCTGCGCTGCCGCAGGCAAAGGCATGGTGATTGGTACCACAGGCTTTACGCCTGAGCAGCAAGCTGAAATCGATGCGGCTGCCGAGAACATTGCGATTTGTAAGGCGTCTAATTTCTCTACCGGCGTCAATGTGTGTTTCGAGCTTTTGGATATGGCTGCGCGCATTCTCGGTGAAGATTCAGATATCGAAGTTTACGAAGCGCACCACCGTCACAAGATTGATGCCCCTTCAGGCACTGCGCTGAGCATGGGCCAGGTTGTGGCCGATGCATTGGGGCGGGATTTGTCCAAGGTGGCGGTATATGGCCGCGAAGGCCAGACCGGGGCTCGCGATCGCGACACCATTGGTTTTGCCACTGTGCGCGGCGGCGATGTCGTGGGCGATCATACCGTGACTTTTCATGCTGAGGGTGAAAGAGTTGAGATCACTCACAAAGCCTCCAGCCGTATGAGTTTTGGTCGCGGTGCAGTGCGCGCGGCGGCCTGGCTGGGTGAAAAGCCCGCAGGTCTGTACGACATGCGCGATGTGTTGGGCCTGAGCGGGAGTTAGCATTAATGAGTGAGTACATCGTCAATATCGACGAGACCAACGCCCAGCAATACCTGATTGAAGAGTCCATGCAGCGTCCGGTGGCGGTGGATTTCTGGGCGGACTGGTGTGAACCCTGTAAAACCCTGATGCCGCTGTTAGAAAAACTGGCGGATGAATACCAGGGGCAGTTTCTGCTGGCCAAGGTCAATGCGGACGAGCAGCAGGGTATTGCCCAGCAGCTTGGCGTGCGCAGCCTGCCAACCGTGATGGTGATCAAGGAAGGGCAACCTGTGGACGGGTTTGTGGGTGCCCAGCCTGAAAGCCAGATCCGCGAGGTTCTCGACAAATACCTGCCCAAGCCCTGGGATGCCCTGTTGCAACAGGCGCAGGCATTGATGGCGGAAGGCCAGGCCGCTGAGGCGCTGCCATTGCTGCGCCAGGCTTATGAGGAATCTTCTCAACAGCACGATATCAGAATGGCGCTGACCCATGTGCTGATTGAACTGAATCGACTGGACGAGGCAGAAAATCTGCTCGACGCGGTGCGCATGGCCGACCAGGATGCAAGCTGGGAACAGCTCAAAGCTCAGCTACAACTCGCCCGTGACAGCGCCCGCTCACCCGAAGTGGAAGCGCTGGAGCAGCAAATTGCCGCCGATCCGGACAGCTTTGACCTGCGTCAGCAGCTGGCCGTGCAGTATTCTGCCGCTGGCATGTATCGCGAAGCCATGGAAACCCTGATCGCAATTCTGCAGGTTGATAAAGACCACGCCGACGGTGCCACCCGCAAAACCCTGCTGGATATTATTGCCACGCTGGGTAAGGGCGATCCGCTCGCTGCGGAATACCAGCGCAAACTGTTTGGGCTGATGTACTAGCCCGCATGGCCCTGCAGATTGCCAGCAGCGAATCGAATCCGGACTGGCAGCAACTACTGGCTGGCGCTTTTCGCAGCGGCCGTGAATTACTGGCGTTTCTCGAACTCGACCCAGCTGGCATTGACGCATTAAGCGAGGCGGCGTCAGACTTTCCCTGCCTGGTGCCTCTGCCCTATGCGTGCCGCATTGAAGCTGGCAATCCCAATGATCCTTTGCTGTTGCAGGTATTGCCCGTGGCGCTGGAGATGCAGCAGGTTGCTGGTTACGTGGCAGACCCTCTCGAAGAAATTGCCGCCAGCCCGGCGCCGGGCTTGATTCACAAGTACTTGGGCAGGGTGCTACTGGTTACAGCGACGACCTGTGCGGTGAATTGCCGCTACTGTTTTCGTCGGCATTTTCCCTATGAAGAGCACCAGCCCCGCAGTGAGGAACTGAATGCGGCACTGGATTATATTGCCGCTGATGCGTCCATCACTGAGGTGATTCTCAGTGGCGGCGATCCGCTCATGCTCAGCCAGCGGCGCTTGTCAGGTTTGGTAGCCAGGCTCGATGCTATTCCCCACCTGCAAAGGCTGCGTATTCACAGCCGCATGCCGGTGGTGCTGCCGCAGCGGGTTGATGATCAGCTCTGTGAGCTGCTGGCTAACAGCAGGTTGCAGACCGTGCTGGTGCATCACGCCAACCATGCTGCAGAGCTGGATAGCGGCGTGGCCCGGGCGAATAGGCTTCTGCGTGAAGCCGGGGTGCAATTGCTGAACCAGTCGGTGCTACTGCGCGGTGTGAATGATGATGTGGCTGTTTTAGCTGCCCTTAGTGAGCGCCTTTTCGAACAGGGCGTGCTTCCTTATTACCTTCATCAACTGGACCCGGTGCAGGGAGCAGCCCATTTTCAGGTGGAAGACGACAGGGCGCTGACTTTGCATCGCGAATTACAAAACAGCCTGTCGGGCTACCTGGTGCCGAAGCTGGTGCGTGAGCGCCCGGGTGGACTGGCGAAAGAGGCCCTGTTTTAGTCAGCTGTTCGCCAGGTCTTGCAGGGCCTGACCAGTCATGCGGTAGCCAATCCATTCACTCTGCGGTTTTGCGCCCAGAGACTCGTAGAACTCGATCGAGGGCGTGTTCCAGTCCAAAACATTCCATTCAAACCGGCCACAATCTCTCTCTACTGCAATTTTGGCCAGCGCCACCAGTAAGGCTTTGCCGGCGCCGATGCCCCGGTGTTCCTGCGCCACGTACAGGTCTTCGAGAAACAGCCCGAGCTTGCCCACCCAGGTAGAAAAGTTAAAAAAGTACACCGAAAAGCCAATGGCCTGGCCCCGATATTCACAGATTAGCGCCTCAACCCGGGCGTTTTCCCCGAAGAGATGCCGGTGCAAATCCGCCTCGGTGGCGATTACCTCATCCAGCGCCTTTTCGTAGATAGCCAGTTCCCTGACAAAGTGAAGAATAGTAGGCACATCGGCCTCTAAAGCCCTGCGAATATGCAGTTCGGACACAATATGCTCCTGTCGAGTTTTGTGGGGGGTGACCTACTTGAATGATAGATAAACATACTGTAAGTTCAAATTCCGTTTTGCCCCGATCAAGGGGTCAGATAACTTGAAAATTAATTCAAGTTATCTGACCCCTTGATCTTCTGAATAACAAGCAGGTAGGAGCTAAGTATGGATACCCGTTTTAGCGACGAAGAAATCGCATTCCAGACCGAGGTTCGGGATTGGTTTGCCGCAAATTACACCCCCGAAGTAGAAGCCGCCCTGGCTGGCCCGAATTTCCGCCAGGAAATGATCAATTGGCAGAAAACCTTGTACAAGCAAGGCTGGGTTGCCCCCGGCTGGCCCAAGGAATACGGCGGTACCGGTTGGAACACCACCGAGAAGTTTATTTTTGAGAATGAGCGTGCCGCTTCTGGTGCACCAAACGTCATTCCCTTTGGGCTCAACATGGTGGGTCCGGTGATTTACGCCTTTGGTACCGACGAGCAGAAAGAGAAGTTTCTGCCGCGCATCCTCGAAAGTGAAGACTGGTGGTGCCAGGGTTACTCCGAACCCGGCGCCGGTTCTGACCTGGCTGCCCTGAAAACCCGCGCTGATCGAGACGGCGACCACTATATTGTAAACGGTGCCAAAATCTGGACCAGCTACGCCCAGTACGCCGACTGGATTTTCTGCCTGGTGCGCACCAGTAGCGAAGGCAAGAAACAGCAGGGCATCAGCTTCCTGCTGATTGATATGAAAACCGAAGGCATCAAGGTTAATCCCATTATCTCAATCGATAACCGTCACAACCTCAACGAAGTCGAGTTCAACAATGTGCGCGTGCCGGTTGAGAATCGCATCGGTGAGGAAAACAAAGGCTGGACCTACGCCAAGGCGCTGCTTCAGCACGAGCGCACCGGCATCGCCGACGTTGCTAACACCAAGCGCAACCTCGAGCAGATCAAGCGCCTGGCGGTTAACGAGTCCCATGGCGGTCGGCCCCTGATCGAAGATGCCTCCTTTCAGCGTCGTCTGTCAGATGCCGAAACTGAGCTTATGGCACTGGAATACACCGAGCTGCGCGTACTGGCCACCGTGGCCTCTGGTTCTGCACCGGGCCCAGAAAGTTCGCTCCTTAAAATCAAGGGTACCGAGCTGCAGCAGGCGGTACAGGAACTGCGCATGGAGGCGGCCGGCTACTACCAGGGTGTGATGCCAGAGGAAGACGGCAGCGACCTGAGTGGCCACGAGTTTGGTAGTGGCGCACGTATCGGCTACATGTACGGGCGCGCTTCCACGATTTACGGTGGTTCCAACGAAGTGCAGAAAAATATCATTGCCAAGGCCGTGTTGGGCCTGGAATAAGACGGGAGATAGAGAGCGATGAATTTCGATTTATCCGAAGAGCAGGTGATGCTGAAAGACAGCGTCGCCCGTTTTGTTCAGGACAACTACGATCTGGAAAAGCGCCGCGCGCTGGTTGCTGAAGCCCCGGGCTTTAGCGCCGCCAACTGGCAAACTTTTGCCGAGCTGGGATGGCTGTCAGTGCCTTTTGCAGAGGAAAACGGCGGCTATGGCGGTTCGGCCGTGGACGTGATGGCGCTGATGGAAGAAATAGGCAAGGGCCTGGTGGTTGAACCCTACCTGGCCACCGTGCTGCTGTTTGGTGGTCTGGTTGAAGCCCTCGGCAACGCTGAGCAGAAAGAGCAGATTTTGACCGCGGTGATTGGTGGCGAAGTGCAGGGCGCTTTTGCCTTCCTGGAGCGCCAGTCTCGCTTTGATTTGAATGAAGTGACCACCACCGCCAGTGGTTCCGGTGCTGATTACCAGCTGAGCGGTGAAAAAACGGTTGTATTCAACGGCCTTGCTGCCGATCAGTTGGTTGTTTCAGCCCGGACCAGCGGTGGCAACAGTGACACGGATGGCATCAGCCTGTTCCTGGTAGATGCCAATGCCTCTGGTGTTTCTCGCAGTGGTTACCAGCTGATGGATGGCTCGCATGTGGCCAACATCAGCTTCGACAATGCACCCGCCACCCTGCTGGGCGAGGCCGGCACAGCTTATGAGCCCATGATGAAGGTAGTCGATGCGGCAACCCTGGCGCTGTGTGGAGAAGCGGTGGGCATTATGCAGTACCTGCACGATTCCACCGTGGAATACACCCGCACCCGAGAGCAGTTTGGCGTGGCGATTGGATCCTTCCAGGCATTGCAGCACCGCATGGTTGAAACCATGATGTCCTGCGAGCAGGCACGTTCCATGTTGGTGCGGGCGGTATGTTCATCCTTTGAGCAGAGTGATGAAGAGCAAAAAGACCTGCACGCCCTGAAAGTTATTATCGCTCGCCATGGCAAGCTGGTCGGCGATGAAGCCATTCAGATTCACGGAGGTATGGGCATGACTGATGAGCTGGATATCGGTCACTACGCAAAGCGCCTGATGATGATCAACATGATCTTTGGCAATGGCGATTACCACCAGGAAAAATTCAATCAACTGGCTTACCAACAAGCCAGCTAAAAGGGGGTAAGATATGAAACTGGGACTACTACTGGGTTACTCGGGAAAGCAGATTCACATCCCGATGGATACCATCAAGCACGCCGAGAACCTCGGCTTCGACTCTGTGTGGACAGCTGAGGCCTATGGCTCAGATGCGGTGACGGTTGCCACCTGGATTCTGGCGCAAACCGAGAAGATCAAAGCAGGTACTGCCATTATGCAGATGCCTGCGCGTACCCCGGCGATGGCGGCCATGACTGCCATGTCACTGGCACAGATGTCTGACAACCGTTTTATTGTCGGGCTGGGTGCTTCCGGTCCACAAGTGGTGGAAGGCTGGCACGGTACGCCATACGGCAAGCCGATCGCCCGTACCCGCGAGTACATCCAGATCATGCGTAAGATTATGGCGCGTGAAGGTCCGGTTGAGTTTGATGGCAAGGTGTACCAGATGCCAACGAAGGCTGAAGGTGCCACAGGTCTCGGCAAGCCACTGAAGTCTATTTTGGCGCCCAACACTGATATTCCTTTCTATACCGCATCGATCACTCCCGCCGGCCTTAAGGCTGCTGCAGAAGTGGCTGATGGCGTGTTCCCGGTATGGATGGATCCGGACAAGTACGACCTTTTCAAGGACGACCTGGAGGCGGGTTTTGCCGCTGCCGGTAATGGTAAGAGCCTGAAGGATTTTGATATTGCGCCGTTCGTCACCGTGATCATGAACGACGACCTGGAAGCCTGCTACAACGCAGCGCGTCCGTACCTGGCGCTGTATATCGGCGGCATGGGAGCGAAGGGCAAGAATTTCTACAACGATTATGCGACTCGCCTGGGTTATGGCGCTGAAGCGGAGAAGATCCAGGACCTGTACCTGTCCGGCAAAAAGCAGGAGGCCGAGGCCCTGATTCCGGAGCAACTGATCGACGAAGTGACCCTGGTAGGTTCCAGAGATCGCATCAAGGATCGACTGCAGCGCTGGAAAGAAGCCGGTGCGCGCGGTGAAGTGGGCAGCATGCTGTGTGGCGTGCATGACCCCGAAGTGATGGAGCTGCTCTCCGAAGAGATGCTCTGATGGACGTTGCCGGTAAGGTTGTTGTGGTCACTGGTGGTGCCAGTGGCATCGGCAAGGGGCTGGCTGAACGTTTCGCCAAAGAAGGCGCCAAAGTGGTGGCAGTGGCTGATCTGGTGCTGGAAAACGCCCAATCGGTGGCTGACAGCATCGGCGGCATCGCCTTTGCGGTTAACGTGCGCGATGAAAGCCAGATCCAGTCTATGGTCCAGCAGATTGAAGCTGAGCACGGCCAGATAGACCTGTTCTGCTCTAATGCGGGTATCGGCGCCGGTGATGGCGACAGCGGTTGGGCGACGGGTGCTGACAATGGCGTCTGGCAGGCCATGTGGGATATTCACGTGATGTCTCACGTCTACGCTGCCAGGGCCTGTTTGCCGGGAATGATTAAGCGCCGCGAGGGTTACTTTCTGAACACTGCCTCGGCGGCAGGCTTGCTGAATCAAATAGGCGATGCAGCTTACTCCACGACCAAACACGCGGCGATTGGCTTTGCTGAATCACTGGCCATCACCCATGGTGATGATGGCATTCGTGTGTCTACGCTCTGTCCGCAGGCCGTCGACACACCCATGATTGCCAAGGTCGGTGATGGGGATGGCGGTACCGCCGGTGTGGACGGTGTGATCAGCGTAGAAGACCTGGCCGAGGCGGTGATTGAAGGATTGCGCGAGGAGCGCTTCCTGATCTTGCCTCACCCGGTTGTGCAAACTTATCGCGAAAACAAAACCAATAATTATGACCGCTGGATTGGCGGCATGAAAAAGTTACGCAGACTGTTTCAGGACAACTCATGAAAGCAATTGACCTCTTTAGAGTCGATGGCAAGGTCGCCCTTGTCACCGGTGGTAGCCGCGGTATTGGCGAGGCCATCGCCCACGCCCTGGCCGAGCAGGGTGCCCATGTGATTGTGTCCAGCCGTAAGCAGGATGGCTGCGAAGCAGTTGCCGAAGCCATTCGAGCCAATGGCGGTGAGGCCACCGCGATGGCCTGCCATGCGGGCGAGTTGGAGGCTATCGAAGCTCTGTTTGATGCCATTGCAGAGCAGTTTGGTGGGCTGGATATTCTGGTGAATAACGGCGGGACTAACCCGTACTACGGCCCGGTGGGTGAAACGCCACCCGCCGCATTCCAGAAGACCTATGACGTCAATTTGCGCGGCCCGTTCTATATGAGTGCCCGTGCCGTTGAGTTAATGAAAGAGCGCGGCGGCGGTGCCATTCTCAATATGGCTTCCATCGACGGTATCAGCGCTGGTTTGCTGCAGGGCGTGTACAGCACGACCAAGGCGGCCCTGATCAGCATGACCCAGAGCTTTGCGGTGGAATACGGGCGCTACAACATTCGTGTGAATGCGCTGTGCCCGGGTTTGACGGAAACCAAGTTCACCGGTGTATTCCAGCAGGCTGAGGGCTACGACAACATGGTGGACCACCTGCCACTGAAAACAGCCTCCCAACCCATCGATATGGTGGGGGCCAGCCTGTTGATGGTGAGTGAGGCAGGGCGAACCATGACTGGCCAGACTATCGTGATCGACAGTGGTCACCTGGTGTCCCACGGGCTCTAGCTTTTATCGGCAAGGCGGCCCTCAATTGAAGGTATAATCGCCCGGTGGAAACTTCATTGCGCTTTGCCCGAACCATTCTCAATGGGTTCGAGTCCTACTTTGCCGACTTCCAGAATATTACCCTGGCGGCCAAGCCGCGGTTTGAAAACGCGGACTGGCTAGGCATTCATGCCGCGTCTCGCGATCGTATCGATCTGTACAAGCGCAAGGTGCGCAAGGTGGAAGACACGGTTCGGCTGATTGCGGGCGATCGACATCAAGACCTTGCATTCTGGACGGAGGCGCGCGCTCACTATGCGCGGCTGATCCAGGGCCACAACAATTACGAAATTGCCGAGACCTTTTACAACTCTATTTACTGCTCGGTGCTGGAACATCGCCTGATCCGGAATGAGCACGCCTTTGTATTCTCTTCCCAGCAGGATATGCCCCCCGCAGGCAGCACCCGCACCTGGCGCGAATACGATTGTGGTGACGGTGTCGACGCTTTCTTCCGGCAAATACTGCAGGACTACGCGTTTACTATTCCCTACGAAGATTTAGACCGTGACATAGCCAACCTGACGGACGCGCTGTATGAATTGCAGCTCAGGGGCTTTGATGAGGTGGACGACAAGGACGTAAGGGCCGAGGTGCTGGAGTCCATGTTCTTCCGCAACAAGGGTGCCTACATTGTTGGCAAGCTGGTGGCGGGCGGGCGCACCATACCTTTCGCCATTCCCATCCTTCACACCGAGCGGGGTAGCGTCTATGCGGACACTATTCTGTTTGGCTCTGACAAAGTCTCGGTGGTGTTCAGTTTTACCCGCACCTACTTTCTGGTGGATGCAGAAGTACCCTCGCGTTATGTGAGCTTTTTACAGAGCCTGATGCCGGCCAAGCCCATCTCGGAAATATACAGCTGCCTGGGTTACAACAAGCACGGCAAAACCTACTTTCACAGCTGCGCCTTCAGGCACATGGAAGAAACCTCGGACCAGTTTCATGTGGCCCCGGGCATCAAGGGCATGGTGATGTCGGTGTTCACCATGGACAGCTATGACTTCGTGTTCAAGATCATCAAGGATCGATTTACCCCGCCCAAGGACATGACCCGCGAGCAGGTCATGGAAAAGTACCGGCTGGTAAAACGGGCAGATCGGGCAGGGCGCATGGCCGACACACAGGAATTCGCCAATCTGGCCTTTGCCCGCGAGCGCTTTTCCGATGAACTGATGGAAGAGCTGAAGGAAGTAGCACCCTCCGTCATTGAAGAGCACGGCAAGGCTCTGCTGATCAAGCACGTCTATGTCGAGCGCCGTATGACGCCGCTTAACCTGTATCTGCAGGACGCTAATGACGAACAGGTGCGTTCTGTCATGGATGAGTACGGTAACGCGATTAAAGAGCTGGCAACGGCCAATATCTTTCCCGGCGATATGTTGCTGAAAAATTTTGGTGTCACTCGCCACGGTCGGGTTGTGTTTTACGACTACGATGAGCTGTGCCCGCTGACTGATTGCAACTTTCGGGTGATTCCCGAACCGCGCACAGAGGCTGAAGAAATGTCTTCCAAGCCCTGGTACACCGTGGGACCCAACGACATTTTCCCCGAAGAGTTTCGACTGTTCTTCAGCGGTAATCAGCGCGCTCGCAAGGTGTTTGACGAACTGCACAGCGACATTTACCAGGCCAGCTTCTGGACCCGGTTGCAGGACCAGATTCGGGCGGGCCAGGTGAATGACTTCTTCCCTTATCGACGCAAGTTGCGGTTTTCCCGCGGAGTCGTCGAATCATCGCAGGTAAGCCATGGTTGATATTTATCTTGTTCGGCACGGTGAGGCAGCAGCCAAGTGGGGCGAGGATCCTGATCCGGGCCTGAGCCCGCTCGGACGACAGCAGGCTAATCAGGTGCGCGATAAGCTGGAGGCGAATGCCTCGCTCAATATCATCAGCAGCCCGCTACTGCGAGCCCAGGAAACCGCTTTGCCTCTGAGTAATGTGCTGCGCCAAAGCATTGTAGTGGAAGATACCTACCGGGAGATTCCCTCGCCGGTGGGCATTGAAGATCGTGCAGCTTGGCTGAAGGGTTTTATGAAGCAGAACTGGTCCGAGCAGGGGCCAGATATTCAGCAGTGGCGGGATACCATTTGGTCGTCTTTGTTTGAGAGGGAAGCCGACATCGCGATTTTTACCCACTTTATGGTGATTAATGCCGTGGTCAGCCGACTGACCGATGCCGATGCAACGGTTTGTTGTGTGCCCGACAACGGTTCAATCACGCATATTCGCCTGGAACGTCGGGCCATCAAGCTGGTAGAGCTGGGGCACCAGCATAAAACGCTGGTTAACTAGCGCTCGACGATTCTGATCAGTGCTTCCTGCACACAGGAGGCCACCAGTTCGCCCGATTGAGTATAGAAGGAACCTCGCGTGAAGCCCCGCGAGCCGTGTGCTGCAGGACTGTCCTGGTCAAACAGTAGCCACTCGTCGGCACGGAACGGACGGTGAAACCAGAGGGCGTGGTCAAGACTGGCGCCCATAAACTCCTTACTCCGACTGCTGTAAGGATGGGGCCGCAGGGCGGAGCCCATCAGGGTCATGTCTGACATATCGGCCAGGAAAGTCTGGTGCATGATGGGGTCGTCGCCAAGGGCTTCCTTGGTTTTCATCCAATAACGCTGGCGCGGCTCGCCGACATCGGTTTCGGGATTAAGAAAGTCTCTGCGATCAATCGCACGGCGGCAAATAGAGTGCGCCGGCGGGGCTTCAACATCGTCGCGTTCCTCAGCCATACGGGTCCAGTAATCAAAGTCGTCTTCCAGCTCTTCTGGCCCGGGCACCTGCGGTGGCTCGAACTGATGCTCAAGGCCCTGCTCGGGAATCTGGAAAGAAATAGAAGTATTGAAAATGGGTATGCCGTCCTGTTTGGCCACCACGCGGCGAGTCGTGAAGCTTCTACCATCACGGATGGGGTCGACCTCGTACACGATCTGCTTTTTGGGGTTACCCGGGCGCAAAAAGTAGGCGTGCATGGAATGGGCGATGCTCTCTTCGTCCACCGTGCGAATGGCCGAGTTCAGCGCTTGCGCCAGCACCTGGCCGCCAAATACACGTGGAGGAAATTTGGGCGACTTGCCAATAAACAGGTACTTGTCGATCCGCTCTACCTGCAGGTTGGCGGTAAGGCGCTCCATGTCTGTATTCATCGTGGTTTTAAGCCGTTAATAAAGCAGTCGTAGTAGTCGCGAGCAGCCTCGGCGACGTCGTCCATCTTGCGCCACAGTGGCAGATCCATGCTGGAGTTAGTGGCGCCGGAAATCATTTCCTGCACGACTTCCACGTCGATCTCGCGCACGCTGCCGTCGGCAATACCTGCGCGCATAGACTCGCCGAAGCGCTTGTTGCTGGCATCCGTCTCGGCAAGTATTTCTTTGCGGCGGGGTACCGGCAGGGCTGTGATGGAGTTGTAGCGAATCATCGGCCCATCGTCGGAATTTTGCACGTGGAAGGTGCCGCGGCAGAAATAGTCGAGCTGTTGAATGCCGCTGTCGAATTTTTCAGCGGCATCGTGCAGCTGCTGGCTGATAGCCAGCGAGCGGGTGTAACAGCTGTAGAGCAGGTCTTCCTTGCTCTTGATGTGATAGTAAAAGGCGCCCTTGGTGACATTCAGGGTCTCAGCAATTTCGTCGAGTGACGTGCCGACAAAGCCCTTTTTGTTAAAGAACCAGGTGCCAGTTTTGAAAAAAGCATCCTGCTTGAGCCGGTTCTGCTCTTCCCGGTCGAAACCCTGGGGGGCGGCCATGCTCAGGGATGGGTAGCGATAGTCAGGAAACACGTAGAGATCATCGCCACTGGCCACGCCATTGACCAAGAGGTCGCAAGCGGCATCGGCCACCTTCTCGATCTGGTCCAGGGGCACCGTGCGCAGCCAGTTGAAGGACCATTGCATGCTGCCAATCATGCACAGCGTAACCGCTGAGCTTTCCACCGGTCGAATGCTACCTTCGGCAATGCCGTCGCGCACATACTGGCGCAGGCGCAGGAACATCTGGATATAACGCTGTTCGACCTGCTCGCGGTGTTGGTCTTTGAGAGAGGCGATTTCCAGCAGCGCGGCGAAATGAGGACGTTTGCCTTCCTGGGCTTCGCGCCAGTCCATAAAGTGACCGCGATACACTGCCTGTAGGCGATCCAGGCCGGAGCGATGGGATTGTTCAATGCTGTCGAGACCGAGCATCAAATTGTCGAGCGCAGCCATGTAGCACTGGTAGATCAGCTCTTCCTTGGTTTTGACGTAGTAGTAGAGGCTGGTCTTGGTGAGGCCCAGGCTCTGGGCAATATCCAACAGCGTGGTGGAGCGTGAGCCGCGGCCATTGAACAACTTGGCCGCTTGGGACAGGATGGCGGCCCGCTTGGCGTCGTGCTGTGCGGTGCGGTTAAACGGTGATTCCCCGCTGGATGGCTGGTCTTTTTCGCTTCCCATGCTGGCCTTTCTAAAGGGCGAAATACTTGAGGTTCTAGTTTTCTACTTTCAAGTATGTTTTCAGACTGCCATATTACCCTAGCTAGCCAGCTTTTTACACTCCCTGTGGCGGAAACAGTCCACAATATGGTCATTGACCATGCCGGTGGCCTGCATGTGGGCGTACACAATGGTAGAGCCAACAAAGTTGAAGCCGCGTTTTTTCAGATCTTTGCTGATTTGATCCGAGAGCGGTGTGGAGGCGGGCAGGTCACCCATACCCTTGAATCGGTTAACGATGGGTTCGCCGTCGACAAAGTGCCACATGTAGTCGCTGAAGCTGCCCCATTCTTCCTGAACATCGAGAAAAGCACGGGCGTTCTGGCGAGCGCTATACACCTTCAGCCGGTTGCGGATGATGCGCGCGTCGGTGAGGATGCGATCCAGCTTTTTGTCTGTGTAACGGGCGATTTTTTCTGCATTGAAATTGTCGAACACCGCGCGATAGCCCTCGCGTTTGCGCAGCACGGTAATCCACGCCAGGCCTGCCTGGGCACCCTCCAGCATCAGAAATTCGAACAGGGTGTCGTCATCGTAAAGCGGTACTCCCCACTCCTCGTCGTGGTACTGCACATAAAGTGGATCGTCACCACACCAGCTGCAACGCTTTGGCATATTGGTTTCTCCTGTTTATGGGCTCAGTATAGAATGTGCCGCCATGACAGACACCGTACGCTTTGACACCGATGGCGCGATTGCGCGCTTAACCCTCAACAACCCCGACAAACACAACTCGCTCGGTGAGGCTGAGCTGCGCGCCATTCAGGCGGGCCTGGATGCGGTAAGTGCCGACGAGGCTGTACGCGTTTTGGTGGTGACCGGTGCGGGCGATAAGACGTTTTGTGCCGGTGCGGCCTTGAACCAGTTAGGCGCCGGCAAAATCAGCGGCGACTTTTTTCAGGACACCACCAACAAGCTCGCGGCGATGCGGGTGCCAACGATCTGCGCGCTTAACGGCAACGTGTTTGGCGGTGGCGTTGAACTGGCGCTGAGTTGTGATTTCAGGATTGGCGTGAATCCCTCGCGCATGCGGGTGCCCGCTGCACAAATTGGTCTGTGTTATCCGCTGGTGGGCATTAATCGCTTTGTAGAGCGTCTGGGGGTGAACCTGGCCAAGCGCATACTGGTTGCTGCCGAGACCTTCGACCATGAAGCCATGCTGCAGATTGGCTTCCTGGATGCCGTGGTGGATCGCTCTGAGCTGCAGGCAAGCTACCATGCCAAGGCTGAAGAAATCGCCGCGCTTGCGCCGTTGGCTGTGCAGGCCATGAAGGCGATTCTGCAGCAGGCTGCCGCAGGAGGTATTGATATGGATGCCGCCCAGGCCCTCTCGCAGACCTGTGCAGATTCAGCAGATTTGCAGGAGGGGTTTGCCGCCCAAAGAGAAAAGCGCAAGCCGACGTTCACTGGTCGCTGAGACTGCCAAATACCTGCAGGTTCTGGTTGACTGCCAGCCAGGGCATACCCAGTGATTGCAGCCAATCCATAGCTTCCTGTTCCGGTTTTAGTAAAGCCACGGTAGCCAGGCTGCCGGCGACCAGGCATTGCTCGGCGACGATGCTGACACTGGCAAGGCCCTCAACCGGCCAGCCGGTTTTTGGGTGCAGAATATGGCCGTAGCGTTTGCCGTCGATTGTCATGCCGCGTTCATAGTCTCCACTACTGGCAAGCGCACCTGCGGCCAGTTGAATATCAGCCAGGGCTTGACTGGGGCTGGTGGGATGTCGAATACCAATGGGCCACTCGATGCCGTCCTCCTGAGGACCGCAAACGCAGATGTCGCCAGCTAGCTCTACTAATGAATGTGAACAGCCATGCTCGATTAACCGCTGAGCAGCCCGGTCACTGGCGTACTCTTTCACCAGACCCCCAAAGTCGAGATACATCCCGACGCTGGGGAGCTCCAGGCTGGTGTCTGTGAGTTTTAGTTGGTGCCAGCCCACCAGAGGAAGCAGCTCATCGAGTACTTTGTTCTGTGGGAGAGCGTTGCTCTTGAAATCCCAGGCCTGGTTGAGGACACCTGCTGTGAGATCGAACAGGCCCTCGCTCTGCTGCCACAGCGTATCTGCGTAGTTCAGCAGAGCGGAAGTTTCTTCGTCGATGTCTATCGCGTGACCGCGGCCGGCGCTGTCGTTTATTTGTTGAGTAAAGGAATCACTTCGGTAGTTACTGTACTTGGCATCCAGCCGCCTGACTTCTGCCTCTGCGGCTTGTGCTGCAGCTAATATCTGATCTTCAGAGTGGCTATCGATCTGTATTTGGCAGGGGCCACCCATTGCCGTGAATCGGTGTTGGTAGCGCGGCATGGGGTCAGACTAGAACCGATAATCGAAGCCGACGGTATATCGCCAGTACTTCACCAGGCCCGGTGACTCTTCGCCTTCATCCAGACTCCAACTGGCCTTGCTGACGTAACGTTCCCCGGACAAAGTGACCTGCCAGTCGTCCAGGCTGACAATGCCGCGAAGACCGCCTGACCAGGCGCCAAAGGCTGAAAGTCGATAGTCGTCCGCATAGTAGTCGGCACTGAAATCGACGAAGTTTGCGAAGAAGTCAGCCTGACTCTGGGAGTAGTAGCGCACAAAAGGGACTACTCTTAAGTGCTGGTTGACGGTTTGGTGCCAGGCCAGATCAATGGCGTGGGACTTAATGCCCCAGTCATCATCAAAATAGCGATAATCGGCATGGAGCGAACCATTGGCGCCGACAAAGTGTTGGCGCCAGCCCGCACTCAATACCCATTCCTTACGTTGGTCCGGACGGCGATCATTGAGCTTATAGGGATCTGTAAGAAAGCCTTCACGGTAGGTATAGCTGAGACCGAAGCGCAGAATGGCGCGGCGGCTGACAATGCGAGTGACGCCAACCCAGGCGAAGCGTATGTCTTTCTCGTCTTTAAGCGTGTTGGTGGGCGTCTGGCCCTGTGTGGGCTCGATATCATCTTTGGAGCCGCTGATGGCGGCACTCCAGGTCGTAAGATTGTCTTTGCTGTTAAAAGAGGCGTCTAGCCCGATAGCATCTGACTTATAGTCGTTTTCATCCGAGCGTGCGTAGTTGAAGGCAACGTTGCCGCGGTCGTAGTAATAACGGGTGGTAACACTGATAGCTGTGCGCTGGTCTTCAATGCTGGCGCCACTCATGACCACTTTGGCGCTGCCGTCCGCATCCATGCCGACAAACCATGGTGAGGCGCCGCTCATGTCCTCATAAGAAACATCCAATGCCAGAGTCCAGTCGTCGCCCACCGGGGCCAGCAGGTGAAACTGTGCGATATCGATATCATAACGCTCGGATGGACCATTAAAGGCTTTGCTGGCTGTGATGTCGTCTTCCTGGTAGCTGCTTAAGCGCAGGCCCACGGTGCCATCTGTCGGAGGTGATTCCGCCTGGGCTTGTTGATAACCCGGCAACATCATGGCGCTGGACGTAAGCGCCAGCAGGGTAGGGTGCTTGTCGGGACGCGAGCGGCTCATCAGTTACAGCCGCAGCCACCGCCGGCAGCACCGCCGCCACCCGTTGCAGCTTCTTTGCTGTACTGGGTTTGTTTGCGCAGGGCGCTGTCCATGCGATCGGTGTCCCACTGCATGTCTTCGCGGGCCAGACTGCCGCGTTCCCAGGGTTGCACGCTTTCGCAGGCGCTAAGGAACAGGCAGAGTGCAATGAGCAGGGGGCGCATCAGGGGCTTACCTCGGCTAACAGCTTCTCGATGGATTCCTGAATATGGTGGGCATCGCTTTTACGAAAGCCCTCGTGTATTTGCCGAATGCGTCCCTGGCGATCGATGAGGAAGCCGGTGGGCATGCCAAGCACCCCAAAGCTGGCTGGGGATGTGCCAACCGGATCTCGAACAACGACATAATCGACCGGCATCTCGTCTAAAAAGGCGAGTGCGTCTTCCTCAAACTCGTCGACATTAACAGCGACGACTTCGAAGCCCTGATCATGCAGTTGATTGCGAATATCATTGAGAATTGGAAAAGAAACCCGACAGGGCCCACACCAGCTAGCCCAGAAGTCGACGTAAACCACTTGCCCGCGCATGGACGCGAGGCTGGTGTTGCCGCTATTGCGAGGCATGTTCGGCAGGTCGAACTGTGGTGCCATCTGGCCCATGGCGGGCCTTTCTGCCAGAGCCAGTGAGGGAAGCAATAGTAGCGCCAGCAAAGGTAGAATCTTTTTCAGCATTGTGAACAGCCCCGAGTACTTGAGTAGCTAGTGTATCTGATCATCATGATCCTATTTGGTTTCTTTTACTTTGCACAAGCAGTTACTATGATGCGTTAAACAAATAAAAGTTTCCTTACTGCCCATGTCCCGAAACACAGGCACTGGCCTGAATTTTGTACAGCGCATCTACCCCCCGCGGGTGTTCGGGATGGCGTTAGCGTTTCCGGCGGTTGCTGTTGTTTTGTACCAGCACCAGGCGCCCTGGCACTTCTGGATGCTGGCCGTATTCAACGGCTTTTTATGGCCGCACTTGGCCTACTTTGTAGCGGCCCGCTCAACCAAGCCGACTGAGGCCGAGTATCGCAACCTGATGGCCGACTCTGCCTTTGCCGGGCTGTGGGTGCCCATGCTGTCCTTTAACCTGTTACCCGCGCTGGTGATTCTGACGATGTCATGTCTGGATAATATGACCGTGGGTGGCTGGCGCCTGTTCATGAAAGGGCTCTTGATATCGCTGGTTGCAGCTTTGATTTGCTGGGGCTGGGTGCTGCTGATTTGGCCTGAATTTCAGCCCATGATTGAGCCGACCATGCCGACCATGATTGCCATCGCGCCAATGATGGTGGTGTTTCCCCTGTCGATCTCTGTGATCAATTTTCGGCTGTCCCGGCGTTCTCGCAAAACAGCGTGAGGAGCTTGAGCGCCTCAGTCGAACCGATGGGCTGTCGCAGCTGAACAATCGCAAGTTCTGGGAGAATGCGGTATTCCGAGAATACGAACGGCACAAGCGGAGTGGCTCGCCCTTATCCCTGATCATGATCGATATTGATCTGTTCAAACAAATTAATGACAAGTACGGGCATGTTGCCGGCGATCAGGTGATTCGAGAGATTTCAGACTTGTTCGCAGACAGTGTGCGTGAGGCTGATGTGGTCGGGCGTTACGGTGGCGAAGAATTTGGTTTGCTGCTGCCTGATACAGATATCAAAGGTGCTCAGCATTTTGGTGAACGCTTGCGCGTGGCGGTGCAAGCTCTGGTCGTTAAACCTTATGGAATTCGATGCACCATTAGCCTGGGTGTGGCAGAAGTGGATGCCGACGTGAAGAAGTATCGGCAGTTAATCGAGCGCGCCGACCAGGCGCTTTACACGGCCAAGCGTAATGGCCGCAATATTTGCCTCGCTTACGAGCCATCATAAACGTCCAGAGGTATGCGAGGCAGTTGCAGCAGGAAATGAGAGCCTCCACTACGACGTAGCTCCAGACTAGCGCCTAACTGATTTGCGCATTTCTGGATCAGGCTGAAGCCAAGGGTGGTGGGATTTGCTGGGTCCACAGAATCTGGTACGCCGCAACCATTATCGATCACTTCCAGTGTCCAGCCGTTGAGGTCTTCGCGTTCTTCGAGGCTAACTTTAATAAATTGGATACCAGTAAACTCTTCAAATGCATAGGCGAAAGCGTTGTCGATAAGCTCGTTGGCGATAATGGCCAAGGGAGCAGCAACTGACGATGGAATTTTTCTTTCTGTACAGATATTGATGAGCGCGAGTTCACTCCCTTTGAGTTGGTGCTTTTTGATCTTGCTGGTGAGTACGTGTTCAGCGATCACTCTGAAGTCGGTGTAGAGCCCAGCCCCCAGCATGATCATTTGCCGTTCCAGGAAGAATAGAACTTGGAATCGTTCCTGATTATTGGCGAACTGCTCGATCAGGATTTCGTCACGGATGTCGATCGCCTGCTGCTCAAGGAGGTCAGAGATGATTTGGAGTGCACCCGTGTAGTAATTGCTGAGATTTCTCTGCATGAACGCTTCATTCATTAGCTGTTCCTGCATGGCATTCATGGCCTTGTCGGCGGTCACGTACATTTGGTCTGCATATTCCTCAGCTTGCTCGCGCTGATTGTTAGAGTCGTAGTTGCGTCGAGCCATCGCGGCGAAACTGAGAACCACGAACGAATAGCCGGTAAATGCCCACCAGCTGTACCAAGGCGGGGGATGAACGTATAGACCAATCTCCATTGGCCGTTCGCTCCAGACTCGATTGGGGTTGGCGCCCATAATCTGTAGCGTGTAATTCCCTGAAGGCAGGCTGGTGAAGCTCACTGAATGGCGGTTGCCGATATCGATCCAATCCTGATCGAAGTTCTTCAGTCTGTACTTATACTGATTACGGCTTGGGTCAGAGTAGTCCACCACACTGAAAAAGAAGTCGACGTAGTAGTCCTGCCATTTGAGCTCTATCAGCTCGGGGATTTCATAAGCTGTATCGGCGAGTAGCGGCTCACCGGCCACGTGGATGTCTGTCATTAACAGCTTTGGCGGGTCCAGATCATCGACGATCTTCTCGGGGTCGAATCGGTTGAAACCGCGGTTACCACCAAAATAGAGGCGACCTTTGTTGTCTTTGAAGGAGGCGCCGAAGTTGAACTCGTTGTCTTGGAGGCCGTCACTGGAGAAGTATGGTCGGTAGGAAGTTAAGTCCTTTCTAAGTGCAATTAACCCGTTGGCGCTTGATAACCAGAGGTTATCTGGACTTTGTTGGATGGCATATATCGTGTTGGACTCAGATATTTGGGTTCGTGCAATATCGGCATCATTACTCCATTGTTTTTCATTTGGCTCCACAAATAGCAGACCGGCGTACTGAGTTCCTAACCAGAGTTTTTTGTCACTCGTCTGCAGAGCATCAAGAATATGATTAGATTGAGCGATTGAACTGGACTGATTTGTGCCGATTTTGAGAACTCCTTCCGTGGAAGTTAGCAAAAACTCGCCGTCATCAAGAGCCTGGGAGGAATAGAAATGGCCTTCATCTGCGAACCACTCCAACCTTGGTTCTTCTTCGCCAATTAAGAAGCTAATTCTAAAGGCGCCGCCCCCATTCGTCGTCACAATCGCTGTATCGTCAGATACGGCACGTAAGCTAGTTATTTCGTTGGAACCAGGCTTTTCCGGATCGTAAGAAATCGAGGAATTATCCTCCAGATTTATCCGTTCAAGACCTTGGTTCCGATAGCCTACCCACAAATGATTACCAAATGTGCTAACTGACATCACTTTGGCGCCTTCAGTGCCATCCAATAGTTCGAACTGCCTTAAAGATACCTCTGATCTTCGGGGCGGATATTTGAAAATGCCAGAATAAGTGCCGATCCATATGTCGCCTGATGACGACTCTGCGAAGGAAGTGATTGTCTCTGATTGAAGGCCGCTCTTCGAATCATACAGTTCGAATACAGATTCATGACCCGCGAACAGCCCGTAATACGTGCCTATCCAGTAGCTACCCTGCCTATCCTGATACATGCTAAACACAAGGTCGTCGGTTAAGTGCGATGTATTCTTGTCAAATAGGCTGAAGCCGTCGTGGATGTTTCTTGCTAGTAGCCCGCGTTCTGTGGACACCCAAAGTCCGTTTGATGCATCCAGATAAAGATGGTTAACAGAGTCATCCTTTATCTGATCTTTAGAGAAATAATCTGAAGTATTTTTGCGCCAGCTATAGCTGTACAGGCCGTTTGCACGGCTGCCAATCCAAAGCTTACCTTCTACCTTGTCAGCGATTAATGCTGTGATGTGTTCTGTATTTGTAGGGCTTTCTTCAGAGTATTCAGAGGAGTGTTGCGTAACCGCGTCTAACTCATGGTCATAGTTCAGCAAGCCAGCGCGGGTTGTTGCCACCCATATGCTGCGATGGTGGTGCTGAGCAAAGTCGTTGATAGCGCCGATGTCCTTTTGGGATTCATTGAAAGCAGTTGCGTGGATAAGTTTCTGCTTTATCGGATCGAAGTAGCTGATTTTGCCTTCCAGATAGCCGATCCATATGAACCCGGAATCGTCAGCAAACAGCGATGTGACATTGTTGCTCAGTAGGTTGTTGCCTAGTCGGTCAGCACCTATTTGTTTGAAAGTTCTATCGGCTTTGTTGTAGCGAACAATGCCTCCACCAACGGTAGCGATCCAAATGTCGCCCAGATGATCTTCGAGGATGTGGCGCACATTGTTGTGTGTAATGCTCCCTGGCACATCATTGTTTGCGGTATATCGAAGTACGTTATAGCCATCAAACCGGTGGAGGCCTTCTTGAGTTAAGAACCACATTATGCCCGCGTGGTCCTGGAAGGACTGCCTGACTGTCTGTTGAGTGAGTCGCTCGGATAAGGGGGAGCGCTCAATCTTGAAGTTGACTGAATTCAGGTCTGATACTTGAGTGCAGACCGGCTGGGCAAATATCGCCAGAAAACAGAGGGCTGCATAGCGCATGTGGCTCGATCCCATGAGCGCCTCAATTACTGTTCTAGTGTCTTTCAGCTTAGCAGAACGCCAGCGCCCGACACTTTCTTCCGATCTCACTGAGCTGACTAAATCTTTTTAGGGCCGCATGCTATGCTGCTTCGCATGGCATCTTCTTTAGAGCACTTGGAATCAGTTCTTGGATACTCCGATCCAGGGCTTTATATACCCAGTCGCTTTTACATCGATAAAGAGTTAACGCGCGTCATTTATCCGGACTTTGGCGCCATCCTGCGAGATATGGCAGGCCACGGCGGCTCACCTACATTTGTGCGGGCACTGCAGTTTGGGTTTCAGTTAGCTCTATCTGTCGATCACGTGGATCGTTCTAAGCGCGTTAGGCCATCCACTGATCGCTTCGAGCTGCGCCTGATAGCTCCAGATGGATCGGTGCTGCCTGCCTGGACATACGAGCAGTCTCGCAAGTTTTTCGAGGCGATCAACGATTATCAGATATTTATCGCTAACGAATTTTCTGACTGGGATTGTGTACGCAAGGCCCGTGAGGCGCTCTTGGATCTGTTGATGGATGCAAGATCTGAGATTCCACCTCGCAATCTCTCAGAGCTTTTCTTTAAGTCCTAGATTTACCAACCGCATTTTTATCCCATGCACGTCTGTGCAGGGCATCGTCCGCCGCTCTCATATCTTAGCCAACTCCTAGCCTGACCCATATGGGTCATTAGGTGGGAAATCCGCCAAAGCTAGCATGTATTCGCCGTTTAAATCGGTGTGTAAAGCACGTGCCCGTTAGAGGCACAGCTTAAATTCTTTGAAATGCGGAGATATAAGAAT
Source organism: Halieaceae bacterium (assembly GCA_963921335.3). Classification (GTDB taxonomy): domain Bacteria; phylum Pseudomonadota; class Gammaproteobacteria; order Pseudomonadales; family Halieaceae; genus CAWUFC02. The sequence continues at coordinate 995,925 of CAWUFC020000001.1, forward strand.
GTTCAGTAAAAAGATCTTTAGTAGGGTGCGAGCTGCTTCCTTTGTTGCCTTGGCTGCCTTTATTGCGCCTATGTCAGTTTTGACCACTGCCTCTTCAGAAGTCGTCGACATTCCGGTTGCTTATGTGCTCAAGGGCCAGAATATGGAAGCCCTCGTTGATGCAGCTTCTGAAAACGGTATCGAGGTGACACGTAAGCTACCCTTTATGTCTGCGATTGGTGTGGAGTTCACCCAGAGCCAACTTGAAGCTATCGCTAAGTCCCACGCTGTTAAGTCCATTAGCCTGGGACAAAACGTGTCGTCAGAACTTCGTGTGAGCGGCAATTACTGGAACTTCAGCAAGCAGGACGATCTGCTGGCTGGTAACTACTGGAACTTCACCAAGCAGGACGATCTCCTGGCAGGCAACTACTGGAACTTTAGCAAGCAGGACGATCTCCTGGCAGGCAACTACTGGAACTTCAGCAAGCAGGACGATCTGCTGGCTGGTAACTACTGGAACTTCAACTCTGCTTTAGTAGGCTGAGAAAGCCTGCGCTTGCGCTGACTCATTTTAACTACAGCGAAAGCACAAACATAAGATTCCGCATAGCCTACATTTAGGCGCACAGGGGGCCATATGGCCCCCGTTTTTGGTGTTTGCACCCCTTGCTAGCGCACATATAATGATGTGCTGTGCCTTCAATTGCCAACAAGTTTATTGCCGCACTGCTGTTATGCAGTGTAACTTCGTTCGCCCAAGCAAATCTTGATAGCTATGCGCTCTTCGAATCTGTGGCCAACGGCGAGTTGAGCCATCCTACTGTTCGTCAGATTTTGCAGGACTCCGAGGGCTTTATATGGTTCGTAACACAAGAAGGAGTGGTGCGGTTTGATGGGCATCGCTCTTTAGTCTTCAAAGAGTTGCCCAACGACTCTACAGCAATTAGCAGCAGCATTGCGGAGGGTATGCTAGCTGATGATTACGGCTATCTTTGGTTCGCCACTAAACAGCACGGATTAAATAGATTCGACCCTGTTAATCAAACCTTTCAGCAATTCCATCCTTCAGCGGCAATCGAGAGCTCAATTTTATCGGAGAAAATCACGAGCATATCCAAAGGTCGGCAAGGGGTTATATGGATAGGTTTCTCTGAGGGCTTTACTGCTTTAGATAGTCGTTCTGGTTTGTTTACCCACTTTACCAAAGCCAAATTTCCGGTTTTAGAGGGTTCGACTATAAGCCACATGTTGGAGTCAGCTTCAGGTGATCTGTATCTGGTAGACGAAAATCGTGGGTTGTTGAGAATGCGCCCTGGCGGACAGCCCGAAGTATTCGCTAGTCAGGAGAAAGGTAATCTGCCTATTGACCCTAATGACGTTAGAGAAATCTATATAGATTCTGATGGAAATCTTTTTGTTGGCACCGGCCAGGCGGGTGTATTCATAGTATCAGCAGAGCGGGCGGTTCCATTTATGGAGGAGCTCGAGCTTCGCGGGGTTCATGATGTCTTAGAAGACAGCCGCGGCGATTATTGGCTTGCCACGGCAGATGGGGTAGTCGTTACCTCTCCTAGCACCGGGCAATGGAGGATGTTTGGTGAAGAGTCAGGGTTGAGCCACTACCGGGCTCTAAGTCTTTATGAAAGTTCAGAGGGGGCTGTATGGATAGGCACATTTCATGGTGTAACCATTGCCTACTCCTCCCAGTTTTCTCTTATTGATAACCAGAGGTTGCCGGCGGGGAATGTTCTTGCCCTTGCTGATGCCAGTGGTACTAACTGGATAGGGACAGACCGGGGCCTGTTTGCGCAACCTACCTCCACATTGGCCTATTCGAACTTGAATGAGTTTTCCAATCTCCTGCCTGATGGTGCCGTCGCTCTCAGTCTGGTGGAACATAAAGGTTTAATTTATGTAGGCACCTTTGCGCTAGGTTTATACATTTTTAATTCGGAAGGTGTTTTACAGGAGCACATTACTGAAAACTCGGTGGAGAATCCCGACGGAATTTCGTCTTCTTCTGTAAGTAAAACTGCGGTTGATGTTGAAGGTGGATTATGGGTTGCCACGATCGATGCTGGATTGAATTACAGGCCTCCTGGGGCAACCAGTTTCAGAACCTATCGATACGATCCTCTAGACAGCAGCTCATTGAACAGTGACCTAGTTTATACGGTCTTTGTTGAACAGGCTGGAATAGTCTGGATAGGAACTGATAGAGGCCTAGCTAGATACAACGCAGATGTCGGCACTTTCACGAGAATTATGTATCAACCTGGTAACGATAGGAGTCTCCCGGGACAAGTTGTATACACGATTACAGAGGACCAAGATGCGCGTCTTTGGATAGGTCTAGAGAATGCAGGAGTTGCAGTATGGGAGGCCCACCATCGGAAAGCCTCAGAACCTGTTTTCACCAGGCTTCTAAATAATATCAATCTACCGTCTGCGACGGTCTGCTCTCTTCAAGAAGGCAGCGAAGGCGACATGTGGATCGCCACAGGCTCAGGCCTCACCCGTATAGCGTTCGATACACTCAAATACCGCCACTTCGCAGAGGCCCATGGTCTGCAGAGTCGTGACTTTAATCTTGGGGCTGCAACTCGGGATGATTTTGGTCAGCTCTATTTCGGTGGTCCCAAAGGTATTAATTCCTTTGATCCTCGTGCCTTCGATAAAGAAGAAGCACCGCGAACGGTACGCCTAACCAAGGTGACTGTGGTGCAAGAGCCAGTCTGGTTCGATGTGCCGCTTAACGAAGTCACCGAAGTTAACCTGAGCTACGACGACCCCCTCATGGAAATCGAATTCAGTGCCATGGAGTACGTCAATCCAGGCAGCATTCGATACAAGTATCAGTTGGTGGGTGTCGACCAAGCCTGGCAGCAGATTGGCAATAAGAGTGACTTAATGTTTCCCGGTTTGGCACCTGGCCGCTATACCTTGCGTTTGGCTGTGGACGGACCTCGACTCGACGCGCCAGTTACCGATATTGGCATCTACAAGCGCCCACCCCCCCTGGGCCACGCCTGCCGCATACACCTCATATGTGGTGCTGTTCATCATGGGCGTGGTAGCTCTCTTTGTTCGCGCCAGAATCCGCGAAAGAGAGGCCATTAAGCAGCGCCTGGAACTGGAGAAGATGGTTAGTGACGCTACGGCTGACGCTCGCTCTGCACAGCGAGAGGCAGAAACGGCTAATCGAGCCAAGAGTGAGTTCATGGCCACCCTGTCTCACGAGATTCGCACGCCAATGCACGGTGTGCTGGGCATGATCGATATCTTGCGCCACTCCGCCATGCCGGTTGATTTAAAGGCCCATGCTCGCAGGGCATATACCGAAGGCCAGGTGCTGTTGTCCCTGATTAACGACATCCTGGACTTCTCCAAAATAGAGGCGGGCAAGTTAGAGCTGGAGGTGGTGCCTTTTGATCTCGATGCCATGCTCAACGATGTGTGTCTGCTTCATGCCGAGCCTGCGCAGAAGAAAGGCCTCAACATTAATGTTGTGCATCAGCATCGGTTAAACCGGCAGGTTCAGGGCGACCCGGTGCGCTTGCGCCAGGTGCTCCAGAACTTGATAAACAATGCCATCAAATTCACTGATTCCGGCGAGATTACCGTCACAGCTAGAGAAACCTTCAGTCGACGCAATCGCTCTACCTTTGAGTTTTCCATAGTGGATACGGGTATCGGAATGTCGCAGCAAGCGATTGAGCGTGTGACAGAGCGATTTACCCAGGCCGATGCAACAACCACGCGCCGTTTCGGCGGCACTGGTCTGGGGCTGTCGATCGCCAAGCAGTTAACCGAAATGATGGGCGGCCAACTTAACATCAGCTCAAAAGAGGGCGTGGGAACCACCATGAGTGTTGAGATCCAGTTTCAGCACAGCCCGCTGGAGTTGGATAACATCAATACTGAGTCCCTGGGTCCAATGCGCGTGGTCGTCTGCGCGCCTACTAAAGCTTCTGAGGCGATGTTTACCAGTGCACTGGCTGGCCTCGGTATAGATACCGAAGTAGCGTCAGATCTTTGGCAAATTACCGGCCCAGGCCAAATACCTACCGTCGTATTTGTTGATAGTGGCAATCTTACTCATTCCGATCACAAGGCCGTAGCGCAACTGCAAGCGATGGATAGTGTCGAAGTCGTGCTGGTTAAGCCCATGGTGCAGGATTTGGATGAGAACCTGCCGAATGTGTACAGCACACAAAAACCCGTCACTCGGGAGTCACTGGTGCGAGATATTTGCAACGTGTTCAGTGTGCCTGCCACTCGTGTCGGCTTGCCCTCTGACGCTGGCGAAGACGAAGAGTTGCACAGCTATTCGGTGAGAGTGCTTTCAGTGGATGATTCTGCAGACAACCAGGACATCATTAAATCCATGCTGCAGTCGTTTGGATGCAAGGTGGAAAGTGCCAGCAACGGCAAGGAAGCGGTGGATATCTACAAGGCTTCTGAATTCGATGTGATCTTCATGGATTGTCAGATGCCCGTTATGGACGGTTTTGAGGCCACCAGAAAAATCCGCGGCCTTGAAGATGAGACGGGCCGTCGGCGCATCCCGATCCTCGCTGTTACTGCCGGTACAACCGATAACGATCGCCATAAATGCTTTGCCAGTGGTATGGATCGAATTTTGTTGAAGCCATACAGCGTCGCACAGCTTAATGTTGCTCTGGCTCGCTACTTTGAGCCCACTGGCATCATTACAGAGATGAAGCCCGGGCCCATGCCCCGGGATAAAGAAGAGGTTTCCAATCTTGAAGAGATACTGGAGCTCAAGTCTCTGGAAACGATCGTTGAAGTAGAAAAGGCCACCGGTAATGAAGAGTTGTTGGACCGCGTTATCGACACTTATGTCACTGATGTTCGCAAGCACTTTCAAGATCTGCTTCAGCACCGTGAAAATCCTGAAGAGTTTGGCAAGTCTGCTCACGCCATCAAGTCGTCGAGCCTTAATGTTGGCGCCAAACTCGTGGCAGAGCGCGCCTCAGAACTAGAGCGAGAGGCGCGCGCGGGCCGAGTCAGTTATACCGAAAAAGACCAGAGTGAATTCCAGGATATGTTTTCTACTACCCGAGTGAAGTTGGGGCAATTCCTAAGGCAGCGTCAAAAGGCGTGATCTGGTTTGCGCTATCCGCGCGAAAACATATCCGAAAAATCCTGCATGAGCATGGTGGGCACATCGTCAGGGTAAATCGGGCGAGAAAAGTAGTAACCCTGCAGCAGGTCGCAACTGCGCTCGGCCAGGTAGTTAGCCTGTTCTTGGGTTTCCACCCCTTCGGCCACCACCTGTAGCTGCAGCGTTTTGCTCAGTGCGAGAATAGCATCCACTATCGCTTCGCCGTCGGGTGCTGCCAGGTCGGCCACGAAACTCTGGTCGATCTTGAGTGTATCGATAGGAAAGCGCTTCAGGTAGTTGAGTGATGAATAGCCAGTGCCAAAATCGTCCACGGCCAGAGCTAGCCCCAGTGTCTTCAGCTCTTTTAGTTTGGCAATGTTGGTTTCGGCGTCAGTCATAATGGCTGACTCGGTCAATTCCAGCTCCAGGCGTTCTGGTGCAAGGCCAGAATCTTTTAGGAAGGCCGCAACGTTATCTGCCAGATCAGTCTGGTTAAACTGAAGAGGTGAGAGGTTGATGCTCACCCTAAAATCCCCCAGCCCTTTTTTATCCCAGAAGGCACAGTGCCTAGCAGCCTCTGCCAGTATCCAGTCGCCCACTTCAACGATCAGCCCGGTGCTTTCTGCAACGGGGATGAAGTCGCCAGGGGAGACCATACCGCGTTCGGGATGCTTCCAGCGCACCAGCGCTTCCATACTTACCACTCGGCCGCTGTTAACATCCACCTGGGGCTGATAGCGCAATTCGAGTTGGTTAGTGGCAATGGCTTCGCGCAGCTCTTCTTCCAGCTTTAAATGCTCTACTGCGCGGGCATTCATCTTCTCGTTATAAAACCGATAACAGGCGCGCCCCTCGGCTTTGGCTGCATACATTGCCGTATCAGCGTTACGCACCAGCGTATCGGGGTCTGAACCGTCATCGGGGTATAGCGCTATACCGATGCTGGGTGTTACAACAGGATTGTGCGATTGCAGGGCAATGGGTTGCGACAAACGATTGAGAATCCGCTTGGCCACTGTCTCAATGTCTACGCTGGACTGAATGTCTGAGAGCACTACCGTGAACTCATCGCCGCCTAGGCGGGCGATCTCCGTTGAACCATCGTGCTCGGCATCTTCTGCGCTGGCCGCCATATAACTAATGGCGTCGTCTTCGCGCAATTCCAGTGTCAGGCGTCTGGCAATCTCTACCAGTAACTTGTCGCCACGGCCGTGGCCAATGGAATCGTTAATGCGTTTGAAATTACCCAGATCGATAAACAGCAGCGCTGCATGCATCTTCTGACGCTGGCTTCGCTTGATAATACGCTTGAGCTGCTCGTTAAAGCTGCGCCGGTTGGGAAGGCTGGTCAGCGGGTCGAAATAAGCCAGGTAGCGCAGCCGGTCTTCCTGTCGTTTGAGCGCGTTGAAGGCATTGCTGGCGCGCAGCATATACTGCACATCGCGACCCAGCAGTGACCAATTTACCGGCTTGGTTTTGTAGCTGGTCGCTCCTGCGCTAAAGCCTTTGTCGATCGACTCGCGGTCATCTGAGCCGGTCACAATCATGATGGGAATGGCCGCACCCTGGGGGAGCTCGCGAATACGACGACACACCTCCAGGCCATCCATGCCCGGCATCTCTACATCCAAAAAAAGCAGGTCGGGCCGCTCTTCAATGAACTGTTCGATGGTTTCCTCGCCCGACGCAGCTTCGATCACCTGCATGCTCTCGGCCTCAAGGCACTGGCGCGTGAGCATACGGACGTTGGAATCATCGTCGCATACAAGAATCTTAGGGCTGTCTGGGATGTCCCTGTTGATGGCCATTACAGGATTAAGTGGATACTTTTATAATGATGACAGGCTACCATTTGCGTTGCTGTTATAACAGGGGTGAATAGGGGTATCGATGGTTCTCAGTGCAAGGGCTTTAGTGCGCTTGTGGGTGCCGGCTGCGTTGGTGGCCCTGGCGCTACTGCTGCGACCTCATCTGGCTGAGTTGGGCTCCGAGCCCCTTACTGTCCTTTACTATGCGCCCTGGTTTCTGGGGTTGGCCAGCATGGCACTTGCCTTTCAGTTTAATCGGGCGCGCCTGCTATTGTTGTCGCTGCTAACGCTGTTGGCCTATTACCTGGTGCAACATCAGTTGCAATCCTCATTGGAGAATACAGAGACCTTGCAGGTTTACCTGGCTTTAGCATTAGCTGCGCCTCTGACAATGTTGTGGTTGCTTATGGTGCCCGAGCGCGGTGTGCTGAATGCCTATGGTGCATCCTACGCGCTGGCGATTGCCGGTTTGTGTGGCCTGGCATGGATTCTGGTTGTGGTGTTGACCCAGGAGCCCCCCGCAGCAGACTGGTGGGCGCATTGGACCAGCACCTGGCCTCTAGAGTCCTGGGTGATGCCGCGTTTGCTAGTGGCGCTGGTCACGCTGGTTACGCTGTGTGGTGGATTTATGTTGGCTTTGCGTAACAGCGAGACTGAGTCAGTGCTGTTAGCGAGCTTGTTGGTGCTAGCCGGGTTGATGGGTTTTTTCCACCTACAGCAGTTATCGCTGGTGCTGTTTCCAGCACTGTGTCTGGCTCAGGTCATTAGTGCATTGCGCAGCTCCCACGAGATGGCCTACCGGGATGAGTTGACGGGGCTGCTTGGCCGGCGTGCGCTAAACGAACGTTTGCGTGGCCTGGGCCGTCGCTACGCCATTGCCATGCTCGATATCGATCATTTCAAGAAGTTTAACGACACCTATGGGCACGATGTTGGGGATGAGGTATTGCGCCTTGTAGCCACGCGCATTGCCCGAGTCGGTGGTGGTGGCACGGCCTATCGCTATGGCGGTGAGGAGTTTTGCATTGTATTTCCTCGCAAGGCCGCCGAGGATTGCGTCGATGTGCTGGAGCATGTGCGCGAAATGATTGCAGATTATCGTATGTCCCTGCGCGACCACAGCCAGCGACCCGAGAAGAGCAGGGAAGGGGCGCGTAAAAGGGCGGGTAAGTCGGCTGACAAATCTGTGACGGTCACTATCAGTATTGGCTTGGCGGAACGCGGTGAGCAGTCCCAAACACCTGAAGAGGTCATCAAACAGGCCGATAAGATGCTTTACAAAGCCAAGCAGGCCGGTCGTAACCGCCTCAGCGTTTAGCCACCGATGGGGGTGACTTTGTCATCCTTCAAACGCTGTTCCTGAATAAAGCGCGGAATTTGCTCCAGCGGAATGGCGGGGCTGTAATAGTAGCCTTGTACCTGCTGGCAGCTGATGTCGCGCAGAAATTGAATCTGGTCCTGACCTTCGGCGCCTTCGGCGATCACGTCCAGGTCCATTCGCCGGGCCATATCAACAATCATCATACAAACAGCTTCCTGATGTTTGTTGCCCGGAACGTCACTGACAAAGCTGCGATCAATTTTCAGGGCCGAAATAGGCAGCTCAGTCATGTGGGAGAGCTGTGAAAAGCCTGTGCCAAAGTCGTCCAGTGAGAACTGATGGCCCAGGAAGCGCAATTCGTCCATGCGTGCTTTGGCATCTTCCGGATCGTTCAGCACGGTGCTTTCCGTCAGTTCAAACTCGAGGCGACGCGGATCGATGCCGGCGTTGCCCACAATCTCCTTGACCACCTCGGCGAACTGATCATCCTGAAATTGTGAGAACGATACATTCACAGCAACGTCGATGTCCTCGTGGCCCTGCTCATCCAGCCATTGAATGGCAGCGCAAGCGCTTTCAATCGAACGGTGCGCGAGGGATTTCATCAGACCCATGTTTTCGCACAGCGGCAAAAACTCATCCGGGCGAATCATGCCTTTCTCTGGATGAATCCAACGTATAAGGGCTTCCAGCCCAACCACTTTCTCGCTCTCCAGGTTAACCCTGGGCTGGTAGTACAGCTCAAACTGGTCGTAGCGAACCGCACGGCGCAAGTCAGCCGCCAGCGTGGTTGCGCCGCCCACATTAAACGCCAACTGCTCGCTGTAGCGAAAATACTTGTTGCCGGGAATGGACTTCGCCTGCTCCATGGAATCTCGTGCAGCCTCTACCAGGTCTTCAAAAGTAGTGCCGTTTTCCGGGCAGATGGCAGCACCCACAGAGACCTCGATGGAAACCTGGTGCTCGTTGAGGCGCATCGGTTCAGACACGGCCTCAATCATTTTTTGGGCGACCATATCCACGTTCGATTCGCTGTTAACGTCCTCCAGCACGACCGCAAACTCATCGCCGCCGAGGCGGGCCACACTGTCGGTATTGCGTTTCTTGCTGGCCAGGCGGCGCGCCAGCATTTTTATGGCCTGGTCCCCCGCGCCCTCGCCATATTGATCGTTGATATTGCTGAAGCGATCGATGTTGATATACAGCAGTGCGGTAGAAAACTGGTAGCGTTCAGAGCGTGTAATCGCCCGTTCCACGTGGGCCCTGAAGCCCGTGCGATTCAAAGCACCGGTGAGGGCGTCGCGATTGGACAGGCTCTGAATCTTCTCTTTGGCCTGGCCCAGCTCTATAGCGTAATCGAGGATGCGGTGCAGCAGTTCGTCCTGAATATTGCCGCGTACCAGGTAGTCTGTTGCGCCAAATTCCCGCAAGCGGCTGAGGGTGGCTTCGCTAGTCTCAGATACCAGCACGATAATGGGCACAGTGACCTTGTTTTTCTGCGCTAATCGCAGCAGATAGTCGGTTTCAGGCGCCAGCGCCAGGATCACCGCATCATTACCGCGGTCCATTAATGCATCAATGGGTCGATCCAGGGTGGTCGCGGTGTTTACGTTAAAACGCAGAGGCGCCGCACGCTGCAGAGAGGCAGACAGGACCAGGTGATCGGTCTTGTCTTCCGAAATAATCAGTATGTTCTTCAGGCCCACACGTGCCTCGACTGCCTAATGGTTGTCCGTAAACCGGTACAAAGGATTCCTTTATCTGTCGCAGATCAGTGCCCCCTACTGCACGTCGACCCACTCGTGGAATCTCTTTAATTCTTTTAATTACAGCTAGTTATACGTAAGAATTAAGAAGATTTCTAGTGAAAATTATACTTTTTTAGTGCGTATCAGTCCGCTCATCCAGGCCAGACCTGTTCTGTAAGAAATCTTGACCTATGCTGCTATTGTGCCGCCGCGCTGTGAGATTAAGCTGGCCCGCACCATCATTTTTACCCAGGGAACAGGCGATATGAGCGAAGCGATCAAGCTGGAAGTAACCGAAGGTGTGGCTGTGATCACCTTCAACCGGCCCGAGGCACTCAATACTTTTACCACCGACATGATGGATGGGCTGGGAGATGCCTATCAGCGCTGTGACAATGATGATGATATTCGTGTAGTCGTGCTCACGGGTGCAGGCAAGGCTTTTTGTGCTGGTGCCGATCTGAGCAGCGGTGGCGATTCATTCGATGCTAACCAAATCGATATGGAATTCAGTTCCTGCCCGCTGAGTTTCCAGGCCTGGGATGTGCGCAAGCCTGTGATCGCTGCCTGTAACGGCCACGCGGTTGGCGTGGGCCTGGGTATCGCCCTGCAGGCAGACATGCGCGTGTTCGCCAGCGAAGGTAAATACGGATTTTTGCAAAACCGCCGCGGCGTTGTGGCAGATTTTGCGGCGGCCCATGTGCTGCCCCGGGTAGTGGGTATGGAGCGAGCGTTTGAACTGCTGGTGCGTGCCAGTCGCATTACTGGCGATGAGGCCGTGGCGTGGGGACTGGCCAGCCGATCTGTCGCTGCCGATCAGGTGCTAGACACCGCGCTGGAAATTGCGCGAGATATGGCGGTGAACTGCTCGCCCCTTGTGATGGGTCTGCACAAAAAGATGTTGTGGCAGTCACAGGATATGTCCCTGCCAGAAATGATCGACTACGAAACAAAATTACTGCACCACAGCATGCGCCTGCCCGATGCAGTGGAGGGCGGCATGGCCTTTTTCGAAAAACGCGATCCTCAATGGCAGGCATCTGTCAGCAAGGACTGGCCCACCAATCTCGAAGAAGGAGAATAAACCCGTGTTGAAGATCGATAGCTCACTCATGTTTGACCTGGTCAAGGTGGCTGGTATGGCGGGTCAGCTTGAAGATGCCGGTTTCGATGGCGCCTACACCTTCGAGGGCCAGAACGATCCCTTTATTTCTCTGGCAGCCGCGGCGTTGAATACCAGCAAGATGGATTTGATGACCTCGGTAGCAGTGGCCTTTGCCCGCAATCCGATGAGCCTGGCGTACCAGGCCAACGACCTGCAACTGCTCAGCGAGGGTCGCTTCATTCTCGGTTTGGGGACACAGGTTAAAGCGCATATCGAACGTCGCTTTAACATGCCCTGGTCCAAGCCTGCGGCAAGAATGCGCGAAATGGTGCAGGCAATCCGAGCCATCTGGGCGAGCTGGGAGGACGGCAGTAAACTCAGCTTCGAAGGTGAGTTTTATCAACACACCCTGATGTCACCCACCTTTTCACCGGCGCCCAACCCCCATGGCTCTCCCGACATTTATATCGCAGGTGTTGGCCCATTGATGACCCAGGTAGCCGCCGAAGTGGGAGATGGCCTGTTTGTGCATCCCTTTCATACGCCGCATTCGCTGGAGAGCGTGACCATGCCAGCTGTCAATGCGGGATTGGATAAGGCTGGCAAACAGCTCGAAGATTTTGCTATCTCTGCCCAGGTCATTACCGCTACAGGTAGTAATGAAGAAGCGCTGCAGGCGGCAACGTTCTCAGCCCGTAGCCAGATTGCTTTCTATGCCTCTACCCCAGCTTACCTGCCGGTTCTTAAAGCCCACGGTTGGGAAGATATGCAGCCCGAGGCCAACCAGCTGTCGCGCGAGGGCAAGTGGATGGAAATGGCGGAGCTGGTGGACGACGAAATACTCAACACCTTTGCCCTGGTGGGTGAGCCGCTGGAGATAGCGCGCAAGTTGGTCAGTCGATTTGACGGCCAGGTCACTCGCGTTAGCCCGGTGATTTATTCGCCAGATACGGAGCTGCTGACCACGCTGGTAGAAACCATTCGCGGAGTGCAGCAGTGAACGCCCTGGGTCGTGCAACGCTTGTTGTGACGCTGTTGTGGCTGGGCGCCTGTGCCGCGGATTTGCCGCCCGAGTCGGCGCATGCGGTGAAAGATTTCAGTGCCTATCCCGACGCGCCGCCTCGCGAGCCGTGCACCGACTTCAGCGACACTCGCAAGGCGTTTTTTGGTGATCTGCATATCCATACCGGGTATTCCAGTGATGCTTATGCCTTTGATGTTCGTGTCGATCCAGATGACTCCTATCGCTATGCCTTCGGCGGCGAGATGACATTACCTCTCGGTGATGAGCTGTATGCGCGCACTGTGCGTATCGACCGCCCGTTGGATTTTGCCGGTATCACTGATCACGCTGAGTTTCTGGGCGAGCAATGTATTTGTTTTAACCCGGACAATGTTGGTTATGGCACCAGCTTCTGTGATGCCGTGCGCTCTGGCGAGGGCAGGGCGCCACCCTTGTTAATGCGCATTATGCTGCCGTGGCGCACGCGTGATCCTAAAACCTGTGGTGATGATGGCGAGAACTGCGGAATTGCTGCAGAGGAACGCTGGCAGCAAACCATCGAAGCTGCAGAGAACTGGAATGACACAAGTAACAACTGTGAGCGCACAACGTTTGTAGCCTATGAGTACAGCTCGGTGCGACTGGGTTCCAACCTGCACCGGAATGTGGTTTTCCGCAATGCCAGTGTTGTTAAGCGCCCGGTCTCTTACCAGGAGGCCATTCGTGAATGGGACCTCTGGCGTATCCTTAAAGAGCAGTGCATCGATGGCGACGACAAGTGCGATGTGCTGGCGATTCCCCACAATTCCAATATCAGCAACGGACGCATGTTCAATGTGGACTACCCGGGTGCCAGCTCGGTAGAAGAGCAGGCCGCACGGGCAGAGCTGCGCATGGAAATCGAACCCATCGTAGAAATGTTCCAGCACAAGGGTGATTCCGAATGTCGTAACGGATTGGAAGGCATCATGGGCGGCAGCGATGAGCTGTGTGAGTTTGAGCGCTTCGAGAAATTTGCCGCCAATACCATCACCGGATCACCCGAGCCGGGCATGTGTTATGAGGGTGCCCTGGCCGACTGGAAGCCTAACCTGGGGCCCTCCTGCCGTAGTCCCCGCAGTTATGTGAGATACGCCCTGGTTGAAGGCCTGAAAGAAGAAGAACGAATCGGTGTAAACCCGTTCAAGTTTGGGCTGATCGGCAGCACCGACACCCACAACGGTATGGCCGGTGGTGTGCAGGAGCGTGAGTTTCCCGGGCACCTGGGCAGCAGCGATGCAGAGGCTGCCAAGCAGGTTCAGTTCAAATCTGAGATCTCCGGGAATGCCAGTAACAACCCCGGTGGTCTGGTGGGCGTTTGGGCAGAACAGAATACCCGCGATGCCATTTTTGACGGGATGAAACGCAAAGAGGTCTTTGCCACCAGTGGGCCGCGTATTGAACCGCGGTTTTTTGGTGGTTATGAGCTGCAAGAAGATCTATGCAGCAATCCCGACATGCTGGCCCAGGCTTATGCCCAGGGTGTGCCGATGGGTTCTGATTTGCCAGCAGCTTCCGGGGTGGCTCCGCGCTTCCTGGTGGCGGCGAGTGCTGATGCTGGCAGTGCACAGTATCCCGGCAACCCGCTGCAGCGCTTGCAGGTGATAAAGGGTTGGTCTGATGCCGAGGGCAATATTCACCAGCGTGTGTTTGAAGTGGCCGGTGATCCTAACAACGGCGCTACGGTTGATATGAACACCTGCGCTCCCGAGGGCCAAGGTTTTGCCCAGCTATGCAGTGTCTGGGAAGACCCTGAATTTGATGCAACCCAGCGTGCGGTGTATTACCTGCGAGCTGTGGAAAATCCCAGTTGTCGCTACACCGCCTGGCAATGCCTGAGTCTGCCCGAGCCAGAGCGTCCTCAGGATTGTGCCGAGCCTTGGTTCGACCCGCTCATTCAGGAGCGGGCCTGGTCATCGCCGATCTGGTACAACCCGAGTTAGGGACTTACCGGGCACTACATTCGAATACCGGGATGTTGCGATCAGTGCGCGCCTGGTATTCGTCGAAATCGGGATAAAGTGAGCACAGGTGCGGCCACAATGCTGCCTTTTCTTCATCACTCACCCGGCGCGCGGTATAGGTCTTCTCTTCACCGCCTACCATAATTTGCACTTCGGGATTGGCGGTCACGTTGTAGTACCAGGCCGGCATTTTGTCCATGCCGCCCTGGCTGGCCACCATCAGCTTTTTATCGCCGTGGGGCAGATGAATCAGCGCTATGCGTCTGATCGCGCCTGACTTGGCGCCTGTGGTTGTCACGATGCAGACCGGATAGCCGCCAATGAACTTGTTCATCATGCGCCCTTTGCTAAGTCTGAACATCGCCACTTGAAAGTGGGTGGCCCAGCGCATAATAAAACGCACTACGCCCATGCCCCGCTCAGGGAAGGCATCGACCTCTTCGCGTTTTTTGGTCACGTAATCGTATTCAACCATGTCCATTGCTCCTTTGAATGAGGCGCATACTCTACCATTCCTTTCTTGGGATTGTGGTAAAATCCCGGCTCGTTAATTCAGCAGTACCGCAGTTATGAGTATCGCCGCCGATCGGCTAGAAATCATTCGCCAGCAGGTGCAGGATCACCTGGATCACGCAGAGCAAAAACAGCTTTCCGAAGATCAGAAGCGTGCGCTTCTGGATCAAATTAAGTCCCGGCTTGAGGCAGAGGATGCCGTACTGGTGGCCCACTATTACACCGCGCCCGAAATACAGGCTCTGGCGGAAGAGACCGGTGGCTGCGTCAGTGATTCACTGGAAATGGCGCGCTTCGGTCGTGATCATCCTGCATCCGCGCTGGTGGTAGCGGGCGTTAAGTTTATGGGTGAAACGGCCAAGATACTCACCCCGGAAAAGCGCGTGCTCATGCCGACCCTCGAGGCTACTTGCTCGTTGGATATCGGTTGTCCCATTGATGAATTTGCCGCATTTTGTGACCAGCACCCCGATCGCACCGTCGTGGTATACGCCAACACATCCGCCGCCGTGAAGGCTCGCGCTGACTGGGTGGTGACGTCCAGTATCGCGCTTGATGTTGCTGAGTATCTGGCTGAGCAGGACAAAAAAATCATCTGGGCACCGGACCAGCACCTCGGAGATTACGTTCGTCGCCAGACCGGTGCGGACATCTTGATGTGGGATGGTGCCTGCATTGTGCACGAAGAGTTTAAGGCTCGTGGCATACAGGATATGAAGCAGGTGTATCCAGATGCGGCCGTTCTGGTACACCCTGAGTCACCTGCGTCAGTGATTGAGCTCGCCGATCGGGTGGGATCAACCACCCAGATTATCAAGGCCGCAGCGGAGATGGATCAGCAGCAGTTTATTGTTGCTACTGACCAGGGCATTTTTTATAAGATGCAGCAGGCGGTGCCCGGCAAGGAGCTGATCATTGCGCCTACCGCGGGTAGTGGCGCTACCTGCCGCAGTTGTGCCAACTGCCCGTGGATGGCAATGAACAAACTGGAAACCCTGGCACAGGTGTTTGATCGCAGTGACAACGAAATTTTTGTTGACCCGGCCCTGGGCAAGCGGGCTATGGTGCCGCTGCAGCGCATGCTGGATTTTTCTCGAGACCTGAACCTGCGTCTGCAGGGTAACGCCTAGAATTCCATCTGCCAGCGCAGTTCTACAACATCCTGGCGGCGCTGATTCACCAGTGCTGAGGTGTGGTAGTCCTGCTGCGACAGGCGCAACGCATAGTCCAGCTGACGTTCAGCCTGGTTAAGAGCCCCGTTCAGGATAAAGTACTCCGCCCGGGCCCGGTGCAGGCCAACGATATTTCCCGACAGCCCGGATACTTCCGCCAGCAAATACCATAGGCCAGGATCATTGGGGCGAAGACGGCTCTGCTCGATTAATACCTCTTCCGCGATGTGGGCCTGGTTGTCCTGTTGCAGGGCCTGTGCATAGGCCATGGTCAGCGCGTGGTTGCCAGGGCACAGGCGCAGTTCCCGATACAGCGAGCGCACGGCTGACTGGGCTTCGCCGATCGCCTGATCTATCTCGGCACTGGCTATAATGTATTCGATCTGGTTTGGGCTGAAGGCCAGTAGTCGGTCCATCTCCCTTCGCGCCTCAGTGTGTTGCCCTGCCTGTAGCAGAGCCAGGACCAAGCCGTACAGGGCAGCTTCGCGAGATAAAGTGTCCCCTTTAAGCTCAGAACGGAATTCAGCCACTGCGCGCTGCGGGTTATCTGAGTGGTGTACCTGTGCCCGCACTCGCATCAAATTGAACTGCAGATTTTCCGGGCGCACCTGGCGGGGGTACTGCCGGGCCCGGTTACGCGTATCGGCAATACGGTTTTCCGATAGGGGGTGGGTGCGTAAAAACTCCGGTACCCGGTTGCCGCCTGAATAGCGACTCGCTGCCAGCATGCGTTCAAACATTGCCGGGGCAGCGTGCGGATCCATGCCGGCTTCTGCCATGGTCTGCATGCCGATGCGATCGGCTTCCTGCTCGTTACCGCGGCTGAAACGTAGCTGCGCCTCCAGTGCGGCAGCCTGTGAAGCATTCAGCGCCGCCAGTCCCGCAGAGCTGCCCGTGGTGGCGATCAGTACGAGTCCCGCCAGCATGCCTGCCATGGCCAGGGGTTGTTGTTTCTTTTGCTGTTCGACGCCGCGGGAAAAATGGCGCTGGCTCAAGTGGGCGATCTCGTGGGCGAGCACGGTGGCCAGTTCGTCTTCACTCTGGGCGTATAGCAAGAGACCGGTATGTACGCCCACCACGCCACCGGGTACCGCGAAGGCGTTAATCACGGGGTTATCAACGACCACCAGGTCAACGCGTCGATCCTGCAATTCGCTGTGTGTCACCAGTTTGTAGAGCAGTGTTTCGAGGTAGTCGTGCAGTAGCGGGTCGTCGAGCGTAGGTGCCTGTGAGCGGAACATGCGCAGCCAGGCTCGGCCCAGGCGATATTCCTGCTCTGGTGAGAACAGGCTGTTGCTGCTTTCTCCAAGATTGGGCAGTTTGAGCTCTTCTGCGGGCGTGGCGCTGACAACAAAGAGCAGGCTCGCCAGCAGGACCGGGGACAGAAGTTTTTTCACAACAGGGCGCGTGGGTGCTCGAAGCGATAAGGTCAGGCTACTTTAGGGACTAATAGTGGGAGTCGCAACTGCGCCGAAAGTTCCAAAGCCTCTCGGTGAGCTGGTATACTTGGCGCACTAATTTGGGTGGCTGCATGACGGAACAAGCTATACAGGAACTGGATGCGCGCGGCGATCTTTGCCCCATGCCCCTGTTGAAGACCAAGCGGCAGCTGAGCAGTATGGCCAGCGGTGAGCAATTGCGGGTATTGGCAACCGATCGAGGTTCGGTCCGTGATTTCGCGCAGTACGCGCAACAGTCTGGCCATACCTTGCTGGCCAGTGATGAGCAGGATGGTGTGTTCGTGCATCTGCTGCAAAAAGCCTGAGGACACGATTGCATGCTGGATATTTTTCGCAAGTGGTACGAGAGCTACTTCTACGAAGAGGAGTCGATTCTACTTCTGGTATTGCTTGCCATTGGCCTGCTGCTGGTACTGACCATTGGCGACATCCTGGCGCCGGTGCTGGCGGCGATTGTGCTGGCGTTTTTGATGCAGGGCATCAGTGGGCAGTTGACCCAGCGGGGGGTGCCCGAGTGGCTGGCACTGACAATTTCGTTTGCCGTGTTCGTAGGCTTTTTCTTTGGTTTTCTGTTGTTGGTATTTCCGCTGATCTGGCGTCAGCTGTTGAGCCTGTTCCAGGAACTGCCGCGCATGATCGACGAGATCAATACCTGGTTGGCGGTGTTGCCCCAACAGTATCCCACCTTGCTGACAGAAACGCAGATTTCCCAGTTGCTGGATCACGCCCAGACCGAGCTGGCCAAGTTTGGGCAATCCATCCTGTCGTTTTCCCTGTCCAGCATTCCGCTGTTGGTGGTCGTCCTGATTTACATGATCCTGGTGCCGCTCCTCGTGTTCTTTTTTCTGAAGGATCGCGACCAGATTCTGTCCTGGATGAGTGGCTTTTTGCCCAGTGAAAGACCCCTTCTCAGCCGTATATGGAGAGAGATGAATGAGCAGGTGGCAAACTATGCCCGCGGCAAAGTCATCGAGATACTGGTGGTTGGCACCGTGACCTATCTGGCCTTCCTGTGGCTGGGCCTGAATTACGCAGCATTACTGGCCTTAATGGTGGGTCTGTCGGTCATCATTCCTTACATCGGGGCGACCGTTGTCACGATTCCGGTGTTCGTGATCGGTCTGTTCCAGTGGGGCATGGGTGCGGAACTCGGTTGGCTGATGCTGGTCTATTTCATTATCCAGGCACTGGACGGCAATGTGTTGGTGCCGCTGCTGTTTTCCGAGGCGGTTAACCTGCACCCGGTAGCGATTATTTTGGCGGTGCTTTTCTTTGGCGGCATCTGGGGTATGTGGGGCGTATTCTTCGCTATTCCACTGGCGACCCTGGTAAAAGCGGTGATCAACGCCTGGCCGAGGCCGGCGCAAGCGACAACGGAGTAAACCATGAATAAACGTGCACTGGGGCGGTATCTGTTACTGCCGGGCATTCTTCTGCTGCTCGCGGCTTGCGCCCAGCAGCCTGTGCAGTCTCCCATTGCGCCGGTGCAGAGCCCCAATGACGATCGCGAGTATCGTTACCTGGTGCTGGACAATGGCCTGAAGGCGTTGTTGATTGCCGACGATGATGCAGAGAAGGCAACGGCCTCGCTGGATATTTACGTGGGCAGTGCGCAGAACCCAGAAGACCGTGCGGGCCTGGCTCACTTTCTCGAGCATATGTTGTTCTTGGGCACCGAGAAGTACCCCGACCCTGCCGAGTATGAACAGTTTGTAACCGAGCATGGCGGTTCCCGCAATGCCTA
Organism: Halieaceae bacterium; assembly: GCA_963921335.3. Lineage (GTDB taxonomy): Bacteria > Pseudomonadota > Gammaproteobacteria > Pseudomonadales > Halieaceae > CAWUFC02. Next base: position 1,014,912 of record CAWUFC020000001.1, read on the forward strand.
TACCGGCTTTGAACACACCAATTACTTTTTTGATATTGACCAGGAATACCTGGCACCGGCGCTGGACCGCTTTGCCCAGTTTTTCATATCCCCCAAATTTGATGCCGAGTATGTCGGACGTGAAGTCAATGCGGTAGAAGCCGAATACCAGATGGGTATCAAAACTGACGGTCGCCGCACCCTCGACGTGCTCCGCGAGGTGGCCAACCCCGATCACCCCTTCAGCATCCTGGGGGTGGGTACTGCCGAAACGCTTGGCAGTCAGGAGGGCCGCCAGGTGCGCGATGACCTACTGCGCTTCTACGAGCAGTATTACTCCGCCAACCTGATGAGCCTGGTGGTACTGGGGCGCGGTAGCCTCGACGAGCTGGAAACCATGGTTCGCGAGATGTTCTCAGCGGTGCCCAATCGCGGTGTTGAGGTGGCCGATATTGCGGCCCCGCTTTACAGCGAAGGCACACTGCCTGCCCTGGTGACGGTTGAACCTGAGGCCAGCGAACGTCAGTTGCAGTTGTCATTCCCGTTACCGGATTATCGCGAACATTATCAGCGGCAGTCAGTCTCCTATATCGGCAATTTGCTCGGGCATGAAGGGGAGGGCAGTTTGCTCTCGGTGCTCAAGCAGGCAGGCTGGGCCGAAGCCCTGGGCGCTGGTGCCGGCTTGGCCTGGCGCGGGGGTTCTGCCTTCAGCCTGACCATTACCCTGACGGAAAAAGGTCTTGCTGAGCACGAGGCAGTCCTGGCTAAGGTGTTTGAATACATTGAAATGGTCCGGCGTCATGGCCCCGACGAACGTCTCTACCAGGAGCAGTCACTGCTGGCTGCCCAGCAGTTCCGTTTCAGGGAGACCGTAGAGCCCATGCGTTACGTGGCGGCCTTGTCCAACGACATGCATTACTACCAGCCAGATGATGTGCTGCGTGGCCGTTTCATCATGAGTGACTACGACGCAGCTGAAATATCTGCCCTGCTGAATGATTACCTGGTACCAGACAACGCTCTGGCCATATTGATTGCCAAGGGTGTCGCAACTAATCGCCAGTCAGAGTTTTATTTCACGCCCTATGCGGTTAACCCGGTGCAGAACTCCGCAGTGTGGTTGGCAGGGCAGTCCGGAGATCTGGATGAGCGCCTGCATGTGCCCGCGCCTAACGCATTTATCGCCGAGGACCTGGAGATCAAGCCTCGCGAGGCGCGTACCGCCGAACTGCCGCAACAATTGGTTGATACCCCGTCATTAAAGCTCTGGTACCAGCAGGATAACGAATACCTGGTGCCCCGTGGCGCCATGTACCTCAGCTTTCGCAATGCCAATGCGGGTGCCAGCGCCCGCCAGATCGCCCTGGGCGAGATGTATGTGAGCCTGCTGCGTGACTCGGTCAATGAGATGACGTACCCGGCTGCCTTGGCTGGCCTGAACTTCAGCTTCTATCGCCATACCCGCGGCGTCAGCCTGAAGATCAGTGGCTATAATGCCAAGCAGATGGTGTTGTTGAATTCAATCGTGGATGCCATCCGTGACGGCAGCTTTAGCGAAGATCGTTTCGCCAACATGCGTGCTGACCTGATCCGCAATCTGGAGAACTTTAAAACCGCGCGACCTTTCCGCCAGACTATTCGTCGTTCCAGTCAGTTGCTCAACCACGGTGAATGGGACGAGCAGGTGATGATTGCCGAGCTGGGCCGTATCAGCCTTGCAGACATTAAAGAGCACGCTGAGGATTTCTGGGGAGACGTGCAGGCTGATGTGCTGCTGAATGGCAATTACCAGCGCGACATCATTTATGGCGTGCAGTCGGCACTGGCGCCGTTGTTAGTGAATGAATCGCCAACACCGGTTGCCCAGCTAAAAATTGCGCAGCTGCAACCGGGTCAGAACTTTGTGTACCCCATTGAGGTCGGTCACGACGACTCGGTGCTGTTTCATTACATACAGGCGCCCGCCAACGACTGGCCATCTCGAGCCGTTGCTGCGTTGACTGGCCAGGCACTGAAGTCAGGCTTTTTCCAGCAGCTGCGTACCGAGCAACAGCTTGGCTATGTGGTTAGCGCCTTCTATTGGCCGCAGCTGGATGTGCCAGGGTTAGGTTTTATCATCCAGTCTCCTGGAAGTAGTGCGGTAGATGTGGCCGCGGCAGTGGATACCTTCCTCGCGGCTTCTCTCGCGGATGGGGGTATCAGCGAGGAGCAGTTCCTGCGCCACCGCAAAGCCCTGGTGGGTGAGATTTTGCAGCCTTACAAGAACCTGTGGGAACAATCTGAATACTACTGGCAGGAAATTGGCCGGCGGCACCTGGATTTTGATTCCCGCAAGGCCCTCGCGGAGGCTGTGCAAGCCACCGACTATGAACAATGGCGAGCAGCGGCACGCGCTATGGTGCTGGAGCAGCCTGCGCAGGTGCGCGTAGTTGCCGAGGGCCGCTGGCAACAACACCCGGAAGGCGAACTGATTGCTGATCCGCTGTCGTTTCAGGCCACCCAGCCTGCCTACGAGATCGACTAAAGGTAGTTTTATAATAAAACTACAAATCAATAACTACATGAAAAATAAGAGAATTTTTCACTCAAAGTGTTGGTTTTAGTTGAGGTTAGTACTGTCGGCGTGTAAAAATCCTACATCCTTGAATGACCCCCACTGGCAGCCTTATGGCTGCCAGTGTCTATACTGGTAGGCAACAGGCTGGAATGACATGATTGAAGATACTGATCCGCAGGAAACCAGTGAATGGCTGGAGTCGCTGGATGCGGTGTTGAAGAATGAGGGCCACGAGCGGGCGCGATTCCTGCTGGAGAAGCTGTCTGAGCATGCTGCCGAAGTTGGTACTCGCTTACCCCCGGCGATAACAACACCCTTCCGTAACACCATCCCGCCCACCGCAGAGCGGCGGATGCCGGGTGACCTGTTCATGGAGCGCCGCATTCGCTCCCTGGTGCGTTGGAATGCCCTGGCGATGGTGATGCGAGCCAATGAAAATGACGAGGGTCTCGGCGGTCATATCTCTAGCTTTTCTTCCAGTGCCACCCTGTACGACATCGGTTTTAACTACTTCTTCCGCGGCCCCGAAAACGGTGGCCTGGGTGACATGATCTTTTACCAGGGGCACAGTGCGCCAGGCATGTATGCGCGCTCTTATCTTGAGGGCCGCCTCAGTGAAGACCAGCTGGACAACTTTCGGCGCGAAGTCGATGGCAATGGCCTGTCTTCCTACCCGCACCCCTGGTTAATGCCCGATTACTGGCAGTTCCCCACCGTGAGTATGGGGCTGGGCCCCATCCAGGCGATTTATCAGGCGCATGTGATGAAGTATCAGCAGGCGCGGGGCCTTGTGGATCACGGTGATCGTCGGGTCTGGTGCTTTATGGGTGATGGCGAGTGTGATGAGCCGGAATCTCTGGGTGCCATTTCGCTGGCCGGGCGGGAAAAACTCAACAACCTGACCTTTGTGGTGAACTGTAATCTGCAGCGGCTAGACGGTCCGGTGCGCGGCAATGGCAAGATCATCCAGGAACTGGAAGGTGTGTTCCGGGGTGCCGGCTGGAAGGTTTACAAGGTGATCTGGGGTCGCCACTGGGATCCGCTGCTGGAAAAAGACACTACCGGTTTGCTGCAGCAGCGCATGGATGAGGTCTGCGATGGCGAGCTGCAGAACTACAAATTTAATGGCGGCGCTTACACCCGCGAGCATTTCTTCGGCAAATATCCCGAGCTGCTCGAGCTGGTACAGGATTTGTCAGACGACGACATCATGTATCTGAATCGCGGTGGTCACGATCCTTACAAGGTTTATGCGGCCTACGCCGAGGCGGTACAGAGCGAAGAGCGCCCGACCGTCGTACTGGCCATGACTGTAAAAGGTTACGGTACTGGTGAGGCGGGTGAAGCCAACAACGAAACTCACTCACTGAAAAAGCTGGATATAGAGAGTCTAAAGGCGTTCCGCGACCGCTTTGCGATTCCGGTCAGTGACAGCGAACTCAAGAACGTACCTTACTACCGTCCTGCCCCCGATAGCCCGGAGATGCGCTATATGCGCCAGCGGCGCGACGAGTTGGGCGGCGCTATTCCCTCGCGCAATCACAGCTTTGAGCCACTGCAGGTGCCCAGCCTCGAAGACCTTTCCGGGCAATTGAAGGGCAGCGGCAAGCGTGAAGTGTCGACCACCATGTCGTTTGTGCGCACACTGTCCACGCTGGTGAAGGACAAGAACATCGGCGCCCGGGTGGTACCGATTGTGCCGGACGAGGCACGCACCTTCGGCATGGAAGGTATGTTCCGCCAGCTCGGCATTTACTCTTCCCAGGGTCAGCTATACACGCCCCAGGATGCCGGCCAGATCATGTATTACAAGGAAGACGAGCAGGGCCAGATCATGGAGGAGGGCATTAACGAGGCAGGCGCGTTTTCTGCCTGGTTGGCCAATGCTACCTCATACTCCACCAGTGGCTACCCGATGATTCCCTTTTACATTTTTTACTCGATGTTTGGGTTTCAGCGAATTGGTGATCTGGCCTGGGCTGCGGGCGACAGTCAGGCGCGGGGCTTCCTCATTGGTGCCACCGCGGGTCGAACGACCCTGAACGGAGAAGGTTTGCAGCACCAGGATGGCCACAGCCTGTTAATGGCGGCAACGATTCCCAACTGCCTGGCCTATGACCCGGCCTATGCCTACGAACTGACGGTGATCATTCAGGACGGCCTGCGGCGTATGTTTGCTGAAGGCGAAAACAAGTTCTACTACATCACTGCCATGAACGAGAACTACCACCAGCCGGAGATGCCGCCTGGCGTGGAAGATGGCATTGTGAAAGGCATGTATCAGTTGCGTAAAAGCAGCAAGCGGCGCAAGAAGTGTGTGCAGTTGATGGGCGCAGGCACCATTCTGCGTGAGGTTGAAGCGGCGGCAGATATTCTTGAGAAGGACTACAACATCTCCGCAGACGTGTGGAGCCTGACCAGCGTCAACGAGTTGGCCCGCGAAGGTAAAGCCGCTGCTCGCTGGAATCTGCTGCACCCGGCAGAAGAGCCGCGACTGTCCTACGTAGAGGAATGTTTAAAAGATGCCAAAGGGCCTGTGATAGCTGCGACCGATTACATCAAGGCTCACACCGACCAGATTCGCGAATTTGTGCCGGGCCAGTTCACAGTGCTGGGCACGGATGGCTATGGCCGCAGTGATACTCGCTCTCGCTTGCGCCAGTTCTTTGAGGTCAGCCGCGAGTACGTGGTGCTGGCAGCCCTGAAGGCCCTGGCCGATGAGGGCAGTATTCCACATGCGGACGTCGCAGCGGCAATGAAATCAATGGGCATCGATCCGGAAAAGATCGACCCCACAACGGTATAAGGAAAGTTTTAAGTGAGCCAGCAAACCCTGACAGTTCCCGATATTGGCGGCGCCGAAGATGCGGAGGTCATAGAGATCTGCGTAGCCGTTGGCGATCGCGTGGAGCTTGAGCAAAGCCTGATCGTGCTGGAATCAGATAAAGCGTCCATGGAAGTGCCTGCTGATATGGCAGGAACCGTGGTAGATATTCTCGTTAAAGAAGGTGATGAGCTGGCAGAAGGCGCTGCCATCCTGGTGTTGGAAACAGACTCAGGAGGTGCCGAAGTAGAGCCAGCCAATGAGCCGGTGCCGGAGGCCGCACCGGAACCTGTGCCAGAAGCTGTCGCAGAGCCGGCTGCCGCGCCAGCGCCCTCGGCTGCCATGGAGCAATCTGTGATTGTGCCTGATATAGGGACTGATGACGCCGTGGAGGTGATCGAGATTATCGCCGCCGCTGGCGACACGGTTGCCGAGGGCGATTCCCTGATTGTGCTGGAGTCCGATAAAGCTTCCATGGAGATTCCGGCACCATTTTCCGGAGCGTTACTTAGCTTGAAGGTGTCTTTGGGTGATGAGGTGCGTCAGGGTGATGTGATTGGCACCATGCAAATTACCGGTGGCGCTGCACCCGAGCCTGCGCCTGCTGCAGAGCCTGCAGCCGCCCCCGAAGCTGCCTCACCGGCAGCCAAAGCTGTGCCGGAAATAAAGCCTGCTGCGGCCGTCGATGCCAGTGCCACGCCGGTCAGTGGAGGAGATGTTTATGCCGGCCCGGCGGTACGCAAGCTGGCCCGCGAGTTTGGTGTGACTCTCGAAAACGTGTCTGGCAGCGGCCCCAAAGGTCGAATTCTCAAGGAAGACCTGCAGAATTTCGTCAAGCAGTCCTTGAGTGGCCAGGGCTCTGGTTCCGCCGGAGGCGCTGGCATTCCTCCGATTCCCGAGGTGGATTTTGCCGCCTTTGGCGAGATCGATGTTCAGCCATTGAGCAAGATCGACAAGCTCACTGCAGAGAACATGCATCGCTCCTGGTTGAATGTGCCGCGAGTCACTCAATTTGATGAAGTGGACATCACTGAACTGGAGGCGTTTCGCGCAGACATGAAAGCAGAAGGCGAGAAGCGCGGCGTCAAGCTCACACCACTGCCCTTCTTACTGAAGGCCGTTGCTGCTGCTCTGCAGGATAATCCGAAGTTGGGTGCCTCTCTGTCTGCCGATGGCGAAAGCCTGGTGTACAAGAAATATGTGCATATCGGCATGGCGGTGGATACCCCTGCTGGCCTGGTGGTGCCGGTGGTTCGCAACGTGGACAGCAAAAGCCTTTGGGAGCTGGCAGGGGAGACTGCAGAGCTGGCGGCAAAAGCGCGCGATCGCAAACTCAAGCCGCAGGATATGCAAGGCGCCTGTTTCAGTATCTCCAGCCTGGGGAATATTGGTGGTACCGGTTTCACGCCGATCATCAATGCACCTGAGGTGGCGATTCTCGGTGTTTCAAAACTGGCGGTGAAGCCGGTTTGGAATGGCGCCGAGTTTGAGCCCCGCAAAATGTTGCCCCTGTCTCTGGCCTACGATCACCGCGTGGTGAATGGTGCAGACGGCGGCCGCTTTATGGCCCAGGTTAACGCGTCACTGGTCGACATTCGTCGACTCTTGCTTTAAGCCCAGCCGAGTTTTCCGCGGTAGTTTTTCAGTACGGCGAGCGGGTCCTCATCGCCGTGCAGTTGGTTGAAGCTTTGGTCCGGGTAGTGGCGGTCCCGCAGTGAGTGCATAAAACGCATGGTTCTGAATCCGTCAAACCACTGATGGAAATGCCGGAGGAATCCTTCAATATCGCTGCTCTGGCGCCGGCAGTGTTCCAGTGCTTTTTCCAGTCCCATGTCCGCCAGTATCGCTCGGCTATGCTCTGGCAAAGCACCAGGCAGCTGCATTTCACTGATGATTTGCAGTACCTGCTGAAGTTCTCGATAGCTGTGGGGGTGGTAGAACAGAGGTTCCTGCTTTGGGTTTTCATCGACCGCAAGCCGGGTGACTGCCTGACCTGTGCCAAAAGGCACGCGCTGTGAACGCCTCGCTTCCAGTCTGATCAGCGGCTCGGTCGGTTGCAGTACGTCGGTCAGCTTGGCGGCCTTGTTGAGCAGGTAAAAATCCTCGGCACCCGAGCGCTTGGGGAAGCCGCGCACGTTTTGATAGATATCGTCCCGTATCGAAATGCAGCTGCCAACGGAATGAAACCCGTAGGGAGAACCCGCCTCCCGCAAGCCCAGGACATGATCGTGCAGGCGCAGCTCATACAGCGCCATCGGTAGCGCTAACTCACCCGAGATGTCGTGCCGGAATGGGTGGCAGATCACTCCTGAATCGGTGTGGCCGAATAATCTTGTGTTGGCCGTAAAGTAGTCCTCTGGCAGATGCGCGTCGGCATCGGTGCAGTGAATCCACTTTTCCTGGATGAGGCCCTCAGCCATCATTGCACTGGCGATGTCTGCGCCGATTTTACGAGCCAGTCCAACGCCTTCACTACTGGGTAACGGCGTGTCGCGTTCTGCCACCAGGCAACGATCAATGTTCTCAATTGTTGCGATGGCATGACGTAGCGGTTCATTGATGTGCGGGTTGGGTTCGCCAGCTGTGCGGTTCAGTACCAGGATCACCAGCAATTCCGGCCATTGCGCCAACCATTGCTCGATAGTGGCTGCGAGAGTCGGGCTTTCGCCATAGGCCGGCACAGCAAGTACGCGTTGCAAAGGCCTCTTGATCTTCGCCCAGGTGTGAGGATCGCGGGCTTCGGGTTCGGCGTAACGTTCCAGGTATTGCGACATTCAATGCAGCGCTGCGCGTATCGGTAGCTGCCGCACGATATCAGCCTCAATCTCCAGTAACTCTTGCCAGCGATCGTCGATATCTGCCTGCGGCATATAGAGGGCTGCCAGTTCCAGAAACAGCTCATAATGGCGCTGTTCGGAGCGGGTGATGGACTGGTAAAACTTTTTCAGTGGGCCAGGTTCCAGCGCTTCGGCCACCAGGCCAAAACGCTCGGCACCGCGGGCTTCGATAATGCCGGCTACGAGCAGGCGGTCCATCAGGAACAATTCAGGACCCTGGCGAATACTCTCGCGGAAGGCAATGACATAGGGATCCTTAGTGTCTGCGGCAGTGATGAGCCCGCGCTGGTGAATCCACTTCACGACTTCGCGGTAGTGGGTCATTTCCTCCACCGCCAGGTCGGCCATGGCGGAGACCAGCTCCACCCGATCAGGGTAATGGGAGAGCATCGATACAGCCATGCCTGACGCTTTTTTTTCAGCTGCGGCATGGTCCAGCAAAAAGCTGTCAAAGTCTTCCAGCACAGCCTCTTGCCAGACGCTGGGGGTGTTGTAGAGCAGGGGATTGGACATGGCGGCTATGTTACAATCTCGCGGCTTTTGGCCCTAGAGAAAATTAGTTTCCACGTAAGGAATTTCAGACCCATGATTATTAAGCCCAAAGTTCGTGGCTTTATGTGTATCACCACGCACCCGACTGGTTGCGAAGCCAATGTGCGCCAGCAAATCGATTATGTTCGCAGCCAGGGGCAGATTGAAAATGGGCCCAAGCGCGTGCTGGTGCTGGGTGCTTCCACGGGCTATGGCCTGGCCTCGCGAATCAGTGCAGCCTTTGGTTGCGGTGCCGGTACCATTGGTGTGTTTTTCGAGAAAGAAGGCACCGAGCGCAAGCCTGGTACAGCCGGCTGGTATAACTCGGCGGGTTTTCACAAGTGTGCTGAAGAAGCGGGCCTCTACGCCAAATCTATCAACGGTGATGCCTTCAGCGACGAGATCAAGCAGAAGACCATTGAGCTGATCAAACAGGACATGGGTCAGGTGGACCTGGTGGTGTATTCCCTGGCAGCGCCTCGTCGTCAGCACCCGGTGACTGGTGAGGTGCACACCTCAACCCTGAAACCCATTGGTGGGCCTCTGGTGGGCCGTGGTTTGAACACCGACAAGGAGGAGATCACCGAATTCAGCCTGGATCCGGCGACCGACGAAGATATTGCAAACACCGTGGCCGTGATGGGTGGCGAAGACTGGCAAATGTGGATCGATGCCCTCGACGGTGCAGGCGTGCTGGCAGAAGGTGCCAAAACCACGGCCTATACCTACCTGGGCGATAAGCTGACCTGGGATATCTACTGGCATGGCACCATCGGCGCTGCCAAGCAGGACCTGGATAAGCGTGTGCTCGATATTCGCGAGAAGCTCGCCGCTCGCGGTGGTGATGCCCGCGTGACTGCCCTGAAGGCTGTTGTGACTCAGGCCAGCTCGGCGATTCCTGCCATGCCACTGTATCTGTCGATTCTATTCAAGGTGATGAAGGCTGAGAGCATTCACGAGGGGTGTATAGAGCAGGTGTTCGGCCTGTTCCAAGACAGTCTCTACGGTGCCGAGCCGCATATCGATGACGATGGTCGCCTGCGCGCAGACTACAAAGAGCTGCAGCCGCATATCCAGGAGAAAGTGGAAGCGATCTGGGATGCAGTGACCACCGAGAACCTGAGCGAAATTACAGACTTCGCCGGCTACAAGCGGGAGTTCCTGCAGCTGTTTGGATTTGAAGTCGACGGTGTGGACTACGAGGCTGACGTTAATCCCCAAATCAGCATCGCGGGGCTGGTATAAGCCATGTTTGATGCCGGCGTACCCTTCGAACTGAATTCACGGGTGCGCCGCGTGGTTGCACCCAACCCTGGCATGATGACGGGCCCGGGTACCAACACCTACCTGCTCGGACACAATGAGGTGGCGGTTCTCGATCCTGGTCCGCTCATTGACGAACATGTTGATGCGATTCTGGCAGCTGCGGGCAAGGACAAGATTCGCTGGATTGTGGCGACCCATACCCACCCTGACCATTCTCCGGCCTGGCAACCCCTGCAGGAAGTCACCGGTGCGGAAGTGATTGGTGCCAAACCCTGGGATGACATGTTCCAGGACGATACCTTTCAGCCCGAGCCGCCGGTGCAGCATGATGATGTGCTGCAAACATCGGAGTTCACCCTGCGCGCTCTGCACACACCTGGCCATGTCGGCAATCACTTCTGCTTCCTGTTGGAAGAGGAGGGCATGTTGTTTACCGGTGATCACATCATGCAGGGTTCAACGGTCGTGATCGTACCCCCCTCTGGGGATATGAAGGCTTACATCGATTCACTTAATCTGCTGCTCGACTACCCGCTCAGGACTATGGCGCCGGGCCACGGTAGCGTGATCGAGGACCCGGTGGGCGCGGTAGAGTGGTTGGTGGATCATCGCCTCAAGCGTGAGGCCAAAGTAATGAGTGACCTTCAACAGCTCGGTGCCTGCGATCTGGATCAGTTGGTGCTGGTGGTTTACGACGATGTTGATAGTGACCGCCACGAGATGGCCAAGCTATCGATGACGGCCCACTTGATCAAGCTTGAGCAGGAGGGCAGGGCGACCCGTTTAGCCGAGGACCGCTGGGAACCCCTCAGCGCATGACGTTGGTGTCCGCCCGGTTTTAGACAGTAACGAATAAAAGTAATAACTGGAGTAATCAATGAACGGTTTGATGATGGACCAGCCACTGCTGGTTAAATCCATTGTGGCGCATGCCGAAAAAGTGAACCCCAACGTGGAGATTGTATCGGTGACGGCTGACAATCCCCGCCATCGCTATACCTACACAGAGGCGTTTGCCCGCGCGCGCAAGCTGGCTAATGTCTTGGCAGGCTGGGGTCTGTCGCAGGGGGACCGGATCGCCACCCTGTGCTGGAATGACTACCGCCATCTGGAGGCCTACTTTGGTATTTGCTGTAGTGGTTATGTGATTCACACCATCAATCCGCGCCTGTTCCCAGAACAGATTGAGTACATCATCAATCACGCCGAAGACCAGTACGTCTTCATCGATCGCGACTTTATCAAGATTGCAGAAGGCGTAGCGGACAAATGCCCCGGTGTAAAAGGCTGGGTGGTGATGACTGACGCTGAGCACATGCCGGAAACCAGCCTGGATAACGTGCTGTGTTACGAGGACCTGATTGCTCCAGCCAGTGAGCAGTTCGAGTATCCCGACCTGGATGAAAACGCCGCCTGTGCCCTGTGTTACACCTCGGGTACCACCGGTAACCCCAAGGGTGTGCTCTACGCCCATCGCTCGACCATACTGCATACCATGGCCTCGATGATGCCCGATGCCCTGGGTGTCAGTAGCAAAGATGTGGTGCTGCCGATTGTGCCTATGTTTCACGTCAATGCCTGGGGCTTGCCGTACTCCTGCCCCATGTCTGGCGCCAAGATTGTATTCCCGGGTTCCAAGATGGGCGATGGTGCCGAGCTGACCAAACTGATCAATGAAGAGAAAGTGACCATGTCCGCCGGTGTGCCTACCGTCTGGCTGGGTTTGCAGGCGCATTTGCGTGAAAGCGGTGAGACCATTGAAAGCCTGGAACGCATTATCGTGGGCGGTGCGGCCTGCCCGCTATCGGTGATGCAGGAGTTCGACAAGTACGGTGTGGAATCCCGGGTCGGCTGGGGTATGACCGAGATGAGTCCGCTGGGTACCGTGAATGCAGCAACCCCGGAAACCCTGGCTATGTCTGCCGAGGAGCAGGATGTTATGCGGCTCAAGGCTGGTCGGATTATTTTCGGTGTGGACTGTAAGATCACCGATGACGATGGCAGTGAGCTGCCCTGGGATGGCGAGGCCTTTGGGTCTCTCAAGGTGCGCGGTCCATGGGTGTGCAGCAACTATTACAAGCTCGAAGGTTCTGATGCCCATGCCGAGGATGGCTGGTTTGAAACCGGCGACGTGGCCACCATTGATGCCCAGGGCTATGTCACTATCACTGACCGCACCAAAGATGTGATCAAGTCCGGCGGCGAGTGGATCAGTTCCATCGATGTAGAGAATGCGGCGGTTGGGCATCCCCAGGTAGCGGAGGCAGCCGTGATTGGTCGCTTCCACCCCAAGTGGAGCGAGCGCCCTCTGTTGATCCTGGTTCGCGACAAGGGTGCAGACGCTCTCACCGGGGAGGAGGTGTTGAAATTCCTGGAGGGCAAAATCGCCAAGTGGTGGATTCCCGAGGGTGTGGAGTTCATCGATGAGTTGCCGCATACCGCCACTGGCAAGATCCAGAAGGTCAAACTGCGCGAAATTTACGCCGACTACGAGTTTCCTGGCTAAATCGGGGTGTCAGTGCGGGGTCAGACCCCGTACTGACCCCAGAGTCGCATAGATAAAGGGCTTCGGCCCTTTTTTTGTGCATAAGAAAAGCTCTTCTTATATTAATGTACAATATTCGTAGAATATCTATAAATAATTTACGATATTTTATTGAATGTGAGGATTTGGCCGTCTATCATTACTGCCGCACGTGAATTCACCCCGCTAGTTCTGGAGTACCCATGCGCGAGGACGCTTCTGTTGCCCGCACCCTGTCCCAGGTGGTGCAGGATGCAGCTGACCAATACGCTGACAAAATCGCTATACAGGATGGCGATGTCGCTCTGTCCTACACCGAGCTCAATGCCCAGCGCCTGCGGGTTGCCGCCGCTTTTCATGCCCACGGCCTTAAGAAAGGCGATCATGTGGCCATCTGGGCGCCCAATATTTACCAGTGGATTCTTGCGGCCATTGGCGCACAGACTCTGGGGCTGGTGCTGGTGCCGATTAACACCCGTTGGAAAGGTGCAGAGGCGGCCTATGCCCTGAACCTGAGCAAGTCCCGGATGTTGTTCACCGTGGGTGATTTTCTCGGCCAGTCTTATCCTGAACTGCTGAAGGGTCAGGACCTGCCCTACCTTGATAAAACGGTCATGTTGGCTGGCGAGGCAGAGGGGTGTGCCTCCTTTGAAGGCTTTGTTGCGGCAGGCGAAGCGGTTGCTGATGGCGAGGTGGTTGCACTTTCCCAGCAGGTGAAACCCGAAGATCCTATGGATATTGGCTTTACCTCGGGCACTACTGGTTCGCCGAAGGGCGTGATAGCTGGCCATGGCCAGAACGTGCGCGTCTATGAGACCTGGAGTGGCACAGTAGGGCTGCGCGCTGAAGACAACTACCTGATCATTGGCCCGTTCTTTCATTCTTTTGGCTACAAGGCCGGCTGGCTGGCCGCTTTTATTCGCGGTGCCAAGATCTTCCCGGTGCTCACCTTTGATCTCGACCAGGTGTTGGCACAGATTGAGCGCGACAAGATCACCATGCTGCCCGGCGCGCCTACAATCTACCAGTCGATTCTAGCGCACCCCCGGATGGCGGACTACGACCTGTCCAGTTTGAGGTTGGCTGTCACCGGTGCTGCACCGGTGCCGGTCGAACTGGTTAAGCAGATGCGTGAAGTGCTGAAATTCGAAACCGTGGTGACGGCCTATGGCCTTACGGAATCCTGTGGCACTGTGAGCATCTGCGAGTCAGATGATCCTGCCGAAGTCATCTCTGGTACCTCCGGGCACGCCATTGCCGGAACTGAGATCCGCATTGTCGACGGTGAAGGCAATGAAATGCCCCGCAACGAAGCCGGCGAGATCTGGGTGCGTGGCTATAACGTGATGCAGGGTTACCTGGATAATCCCGAAGAAACAGCCAAAACCATTAATGAAGATGGCTGGTTGATGACCGGTGATGTCGGGTGGATGAACGAAGCCGGTTACATCCAGATTACAGACCGCATCAAGGATATGTTTATTACCGGTGGCTTTAATTGTTACCCGGCTGAGATTGAAAACAGTCTGTGCTCCATTGAGGGTGTATCCCAGGCTGCGGTGGTGGGTATTCCCGATGAGCGCATGGGTGAGGTAGCAGGTGCCTGGGTTATTCCTGGCCCCGGCGCTGAACTGAGCGAAGAGGGCATTATCAGCTGGTGCCGTGACAACATGGCCAACTACAAAGTACCCCGCAAAGTCTTCCTGGTCGACAGCTTGCCAACCAATGCCTCAGGCAAGGTGCTCAAGAATGAATTACGCGCCCAGGTGGCAGAAGGATGAATGTGCCGGCGGCCACAAGCAATAACCCGATTGAGCTGGACGAGATCGACCAGCGCATTATCGCGTTGTTGCGTGAAGATGGCCGCCAGCCCTACCGATCCCTCGCGAGAGAACTCGAGTTAACCGAGAGCATGGTGCGGGCCCGGATTAAGCGCCTTGAAGAGTCCAACACCATGCGCGTGGTGGCGGTCACTGACTTTGAAGCTGCCGGCTACGACATGATGCTGGCCATCGGTGTGCAGGTTGAGGGTCGCTCCCCGGTGGACGTGGCGAACGACCTGGCTGCCTTCCCCGAAATTTTTTCAATTCATGTGGTGATTGGTACCTTCGATATTGAGTTGCTGGTGGTGGCCGAAGACCAGGACGCCATGGCAGACCTCATCAGCAATCGTATTCCTGCGGTGTCGGGCGTGCGCAAGTTACAGCCTTCCCTGGCGCTGGATGTTGTGAAAAATCAGCCCGACTGGGTGCCCTTTGATCGGGTGGGCGATCATGACTAAGCGCGCACTCGACAAGGTGGATAAGGCCATCGTGCGGCACCTGGCTGTCGATGCTCGCACCAGTAACCGTCAGATTGCCCAGCAGCTGGGTGTTACCGAGGGCACTGTGCGCGCGCGGATCAAGCGCATGGAAGAAGACAAGCAGATCAATATTACTGCGGTCACCAATATTGACCGCTTCCGTGGTGCGGCTGTGGCGTATATCTGGATTGAAGTTGAGCACAGTGGCCAGACTCGCGCTCTGGTCGACAAGCTGGCAGCCATGAAGAAGATCGGCTTTGTCGGCATGATGATGGGCCGTTTCGACATCCTTGCCATCACGATGGTGCGCAACACCGAACACCTATCGGAATTTGTGCACAACCACATCAGTAACCTGCCGGGGGTGCGTCGCACCGAGAGCACCCTGAGCGTGAATTTTGTCAAACACGATTACCGCATGGCGCGGATCGTGAGTTGAGTTTTTGAAGGAGAAGCAATGGACAAGCGTATGACCGCGGCCGATGTAGTCGGCCAGCTTGAAGATGGTATGACCATCGGTATCGGTGGCTGGGGCCCACGGCGCAAGCCGATGGCGCTGGTGCGCGAAATTCTCAAGTCAGACCTGAAAGACCTGACCCTCGTTAGCTATGGTGGTGCCGATGTCGGCATGCTGTGTGCGGCGGGCAAGGTCAAGAAGCTGGTGTTCGCCTTTGTCTCCCTGGATTTCATTCCCCTGGAAGCGCACTTCCGCCAGGCGCGTCAGAGTGGCTCCATCGAAGTGATGGAAATTGATGAAGGCATGTTGCTGCTGGGTCTGCGTGCTGCAGCCTGGGGCTTGCCGTTTATGCCTACTGAGGTGGGTCTGGGCACTGACATTGTCACCAAGAACCCCGACATCAAAGTGATCGACAGCCCCTACGACGATAAAGAGTGGGTGGCTATGCCGGCACTGAAGCTGGATGCATCCCTGATCCATGTTGACCATGCCGATGCCAAGGGTGTGTGTCAGATTTCCGGCCCTGACCATTATATGGATGACATGTTTGCCCGCGCTGCAGACAAGACCTTTGTGTCCTGCGATGAGTTGGTCGACAGCAGCTACTTCCACGATCCTGCCCAGGCCCGCATGGTGCACTGGGAGCGTTCAGCAACCACTGGGGTGGTACACATTCCCGGCGGTGCTCATCCCAGTTCCTGCACGCCCTTGTACGGTTTCGATGTGCCGCACTTTAAGGCCTACTCTGCAGCGGCCAAAGACGAGGCCGGCTTCCAGGGTTATACCGAGAAGTACCTGGCGGGCGATGAAGCCGCCTATCAGGAAGCAGTGGGTGGTCTCGATGCCATCAAGCAACTGCCGATCCCGACTTATTAATCAGCCAAAGGAGAAACACAATGAGTAACGATTACACCCTGGCTGAACTGTGCATTGTCGCCTGTGCAGAAGCCTTCCGCGACGATAGCGAAGTACTGGTTACTGGTATTGGCGTGATTCCCCGTATCGCCGCCAGCCTGGCCATGAAAACCTTTAACACCGATATCATGATGACCGACTCCGAGGCCTGGATGCTGTCTGAGCCCAACCCTATCGGTGATCGCGGTGCCGACTTTAAGCCGGCGCTGGAAAGCTGGATGGGTTATTCCCGCATCTTTGACAACGTCTGGAGCGGCAAGCGGCACGCCATGTTGGGCCCAACCCAGGTGGACCGCTGGGGTCAGTCCAATACCTCTGCCCTGGGCGGCACCTACGATGCACCCAAAGTAATGATGCTGGGCGCTCGAGGCTTCCCGGGTAACTCTATCAGTCACCCCAACAGCTTCTTTGTGCCGGGTCATAGCGACCGTGTCTTCATCGAAGGGGAGTGTGATTTTGTGTCTTCCATCGGCTACAACCCCGATCGCCTGCCCAAGGGTCACGCCCTGGATGATGTGGATATACGCCTAATCATCACCGACCTGTGTGTGATGGATTTTGGTGGCGAGAACCACGGTGTGCGTCTGCGCAGCGTCCACCCGGGTATCACGGTTGAGCAAGTGCTGGAAAACACTGGCTTCCCGGTGGAAGTGCCAGCAGATGTGCCCACCACCCCTGCTCCCACCGCAGAGCAACTGGAAATCATCAATCAGATGGATCCGCATAACCAGCGGGCTCATCAGATCAAGGACAACCCCCCGGGAGATCGCTCCTGATCGCTCGGGAGAATGACTATGTTAGAGACAAGACTCACTGAGAAGCTCGGCTGCCAATACCCGGTGGTGCAAACCGCCATGGGTTGGGTGGCCGATCCAAATCTGGTGGCGGGCACCTGTAATGCAGGCGGCTTTGGCTTCCTGGCCGGTGCCACGATTCCGCCGGAAGAGATGGAGCGCGACATTCTGCGTGTGAAGGAACTCACCGATAAGCACTTTGGTGTGAACTTTCATATGTACCAGCCCAATGCCGCTGACATCGTCGATATGGTGATTCGCCACGGTGTGAAAGCAGTCAGCTATTCCCGCTCGCCGGGTGCCGACATGATCGCCAAACTCAAGGATGCTGGTGTGGTCTGTATGCCCACCGTGGGCCTGCCCAAGCACGCCATCAAGGCGGTTGAGTTGGGCGCTGACGTGATTACTGTTCAGGGCGGTGAAGGTGGAGGGCACACCGGTGCGATTCCCACCACGTTGCTGTTACCCCAAGTGGTTGCGGCGGTGGGTGACAAAGTGCCGGTAGTCGCCGCTGGTGGTTTTAAAGACGGTGCTGGTCTGGTTGCTGCCATGAGCTTTGGTGCCGATGGCATCGCCATGGGTACCCGCTTTTTGATGACCAAAGAAAGCCCGGTGCCCGACAGCACCTTGCAGTGCTATGTCGACTGCAAAGATCCCGGCGCGATTATTCGATCTACGGCGATGGACGGCCTGCCCCAGCGCACGATCATGAACGAATTTCTTGGCGAGCTCGAAAGAGCTGGCGCCCTGAAAAAGCTGCTGCTGGCTGTGCGCAATGGTCTGGCTTTTCGCAAATACACCGGTGCCAGCCTGTTCGGTCTGTTGAAGTCGGCCATTGCTATGCAACGTGATGACGGGCTTACGCCGGCGCAGGCGATTATGTCGGCCAATGCCCCGATGATTATTCAGAAGGCCATGGTTGATGGGCAGCCCGCAGCAGGCGTCCTGCCCAGTGGCCAGGTGGCAGGTGTGATCGATGAGCTGCTGAGCTGTGAACAACTGGTTTCAAGCATCGTTGTTGATGCCGAGGCACGCCTGCGGGCGCTCGCCTCCAAAGTAGGAAGTTAATTTTATGTCTAAACCTTTTACTACCACTGTGAGTGAGAACGGCGTTGCCCAGATGATTCTCGACCATCCCCCAGTTAACGCCTTTGACAGCGCCGGCTGGTTCGCCATTGCCGATGAGATCAATGCCCTGGGCGCTCGCGATGACGTGCGTGTCATTGTGATTGGCGGAGAAGGGAAGGGTTTCTGTGCAGGCGTGGATATCAAGGAGCTGGCCGCTGATGCCAGTAAGATACTCGACGTAAACCGCGGCAACTTTGCCACCTTCAAGGCGATCCATTTGAACCCATTGCCAGTGATTGTGGCGCTGCACGGCTTTGTGCTGGGCGGTGGCATTGGCATGGCGGGTGCCGCAGACATTGTGGTGTGTTCAGAAGATGCGCGCTTTGGTGTACCTGAAATCGATCGCGGCGCGATGGGCGGTGGTGCTCACCTGCAGCGTCTGTTCCCGGTACAGAAGGTTCGCTACATGTACTTCACTGGCGAATTCATTGATGCCCAGGAAGCCTATCGCCTTGGCTCCATCGAAAAAGTTGTCCCGCGCGATCAGCTGCTGGACGCCTGTCGCGAAATTGCCAATACCATCGCCGAGAAATCTCCGGTGATGGTGAAGATCGCCAAGGAATCACTGACCGGTATTGAAGACGGCAACCTAGAAGACAAGTATCGCTGGGAGCAGGGCTTTACCTACGAGGCCTACACCCACGATGACTCACAGGAAGCCCGCGACGCTTTTGTAGAAAAGCGCGATGCCGATTTTGACAAGCAATAGCTGAGAGTTAGAGCAGCATGGATTTAGCATACACAGATGATCAGAAAGCCTTCCGTGAGGAGGTGCGCAGCTGGCTGGCGGCCAATGTACCTGCCGAGCCGCTGCAAAGCTTTGATACCGAAGAGGGCTTCCAGCAGCATCGCGACTGGGAAGCAAAACTGAACGAAGGCCGCTGGGGTATGGTGACCTGGCCGGAAGAGCTGGGTGGCCGCGCCTGCGATCTGATTCAGTGGCTCATTTTTGAGGAAGAGTACTATCGTGCCTGCGCGCCCCTGCGTGTGAACCAGAACGGTATCTTTCTGCTGGGCCCAACTCTGATGGAGTACGGCACCGACGAGCAGAAGGCTCGTATCCTGCCGAAGATGGCCAACAGGGAAGAAGTGTGGGCCCAGGGTTGGTCAGAACCCAATGCTGGCTCTGACATGGCGGCCATTCGCTCCAAGGCTGAGCTGAAGGGTGATGTCTACGTCATAAACGGGCAGAAAACCTGGTCGACTCGTGCGGTCTGGGCCGACTGGTGTTTTGGCATGTTTCGCACCGACCCTGAATCTGAGCGTCATCGCGGACTGACCTTTATCCTGGTGCCTCTGGACAGCCCGGGTATCACGGTTCGCCCGATTCCGCAGCTGGATGGCCTGCCCGGCTTTGCCGAAATCTTTTTCGACAATGTTGAAGTCTCTGTCGATAACCGCCTTGGTGGTGAAGGTGAGGGATGGGCGGTTGCGATGGCCACCGCCGGTTTTGAGCGCGGCCTGATGTTGCGTTCGCCTGCGCGCTTTCAGGAAACAGCACGTCGACTGGTGGAGTTGTATCGCGAAAACCAGACCTCTGCTGATCAGGACCCGGCGGTCAAAGAAGCGGTTATTCGCGCCTACCTGGATGCGGAGAGTTACTGTCTGACCACGTATCAAACCGCCTGTCGCATTAACTCTGGCGGCAAAATCGGTGCTGAATCATCCACCAACAAGATCTTCTGGTCTGAACTGGACCAGAACATGCACGCCGCGGCTATGAGCATTCTGGGTGCGCGCGCTGAGCTGCTGCCCCACGCGCCAGATGCGGCGGGTGTCGGCACCTGGCTGGACGGTTGGTTGTTCTCGCAGTCGGGACCGATCTACGCCGGTACCAACGAAATTCAGCGCAACATAATTGCAGAGCGCATGCTGGGCATGCCTCGTTGAGCGAACCAGGATGATCTTTTTACTCCACAGCTTCGTCAGCTCCCTACTCAGTCGGTTGCGTATTGACACATACGCGCCCTCCCTGCGTGGGGTGCTTACTCGCCGTGAAGCAAAAATCCACATCCTGAATCGATCAACGCAGATGAGAGTGCAGTAATACAAAGAGAAGTAGCTATGGATTTTACGTTTTCAGAAGATCAATTGTTGTTCCAGGAGTCTGTCAGGGATTTCCTGGTCAACGAAGTGACCCCCGAGAAGATTCGTGAATTGTGGGATACGGATAGCGGTCGCTCCGACGAATTGTGGGGCCAGCTCAGCGAGTTAGGCCTGACTGGACTGACTGTGCCCGAAGAGCATGGCGGTCTGGGGATGAACGAACTGGATTTTATATTGCTGGCGCAGGAATGCGGCTACGTGGCACTGCCAGAACCACTCGTTCATACAGCACTGGTTGCTGTGCCGACCCTGAATGCCCTGGGCGGTGAGGTGGCCGCGGAGTGGCTGCCCAAAATAGCCGCTGGTGAAGCGCGCGTGGTTGTCGGACTGGAGCAAAACCAGTTGGTGGAAGACGCCCATGTTGCCGACCTGATCCTGCTACAACAGGGTTCAGACCTGCACGCCCTGACACAGGGTGATGTGGAGCTGCGTCACAACGAGTCGGTAGATCCTTCGCGCAAACTGTTTGCGGTTGAGATCAAGAACGCCAATGTGGTGAGCATCGACGCGGCGATCATCGATGGCGCGTTGCAGCGCGGCGCCCTGGCCAACGCGGCCCAGGCATTGGGCCTGGCCCAGCGCATGATTGATATCTCTGTGCAGTACACCAGCGAGCGCAACCAGTTTGGCAAGCCCATCGGTTCCTTCCAGGCGGTAAAACACCATATGGCCAATGTGGCCGTTCAGCTGGAGTATGCCAAGGCGCCGGTGCACCGCGCTGCCTATGCTGCCGCCAATGGCCTGAGCACCCTTGCTCAGAATGTGTCCCACGCCAAGCTAGTCGCTTGTGATGCTGCCAACCTGGCCGCCAAGAACTGTATCCAGGTACACGGCGCAATGGGTTACACCTGGGAAGTGGATCTGCACATCTTTATGAAGAAGGCCTGGGCCCTGGCCAATAGCTGGGGTGATGCCGGTTATCACAAGGCCCGGGTTGCTGATGTCATTTTTGCCGACGACGCCCTGTTGGGTGCAGGCAATACCTTTTTAAACTGATAACGAGGAAACCATCATGGCAGAAGCCTATATTGTCGACGCCGCGCGCAGCCCTACCGGTCGCCGTCGCGGTAGCCTGGCGGACGTACACGCCGCAGATCTGGGCGCGCATGTGCTCAAGGCGATTGTTGAGCGCAATGAAATTCCCGATGAGGATTACGATGACGTGATCTTTGGCGCGGTGGACACGATTGGCCCATTGGCCGGTGACATTGCCAGAACCTGCTGGCTGGCCGCAGGGCTTAGCCAGGAAGTGCCCGGTACCACTATCGATCGTCAGTGTGGATCGTCTCAGCAGTCAGTACATTTTGCTGCCCAGGCGGTGATGTCCGGCATCAACGATGTGGTGATTGCAGGTGGCGTCCAGACCATGAGCTCTATCCCGATTTCCTCGGCCATGCTGGCGGCGGAGCCTCTGGGTTTTTCCGACCCCTTCTCCGGTTCTCAGGGTTGGGTGGCTCGCTACGGTGATACACCGGTGTCTCAGTTCAATTCCGCACAAATGATTGCAGACAAGTGGAAAATTTCCAGGGAAGAGATGGAAGCATTTGCGCTGGAGTCACACACGCGTGCCTTGCAGGCAATTGAAGAAGGTCGTTTTGGTCGTGAGATTGTGCCGTTGAATGGCCTGGAGAACGACGAGACGCCGCGTCAAACCTCGCTAGAAAAAATGGCGGAGCTGGACCCGTTGGCCGAGGGTGGCACCATCACCGCGGCAGTCAGTAGCCAGACCTGTGACGGTTCATCGGCCATGCTGATTGTGTCAGAGGATGCACTGAAGCGTTACAACCTGACGCCTCGCGCTCGTATTCACCACCTCAGCGTGCGCGCGGAAGATCCTATCTGGATGCTGACCGCGCCTATTCCGGCGACAGAGTATGCGCTGAAGAAAGCCGGCATGAAGATGGAAGACATGGACCTGGTTGAAATCAATGAGGCCTTCGCATCCGTGCCCATGGCCTGGCTGAAAGAAACCGGCTACGACCATGCCAAAACCAATGTGAATGGCGGTGCTATTGCCCTGGGTCACCCCCTGGGTGCCACGGGCACCAAACTGATGACCACCCTGTTGCACGAGCTGGAGCGCACGGAAGGCAAGTATGGCTTCCAGACTATGTGTGAGGGTGGTGGGCAGGCCAACGTAACCATCATCGAACGTTTATAGGTATGAACTTCCTCTGACTGCCCCCAGCTTTGTTGCACGTGCTTTTTGAATCGGTCATGTGCCAGCTTTGTACACTCCCTCATCAAAAAGACCGCGCGCCGCGCTGGGAACAATCAGGAGAAAGTTCTCCGAGTTTTGAGAGGAGAAATAAATGGGAATTCTTGACGGTCGCGTAGCGATTATCACTGGTGCGGGTGGTGGCCTGGGAGCCGCCCACGCACGAGTTCTGGCCAGCGAAGGTTGTGCCGTCGTGGTGAACGACATCAACACCGAAGCTGCCCAGGCAGTGGTGGATGAAATCACCGCAGCCGGTGGCAAGGCCGCAGTCAATTCATCAGACATCACCAACTACGACGACAGCCTCAATGCAGTGAAGCAGGCTATCGATACCTTTGGTGGTTTGCACATTGTCGTGAATAACGCCGGCGTGAATCGCGACCGCATGTTCGCGTCCATGACCGAGGCCGAGTGGGACACCATTATGGCGGTGCACCTGAAAGGCCATTTCTGTATTTCTTCTCACGCGGTTCACTACTGGCGTGGCCAGAGCAAGGAAGGCGTTGAAGTGGATGCGCGCATCATCAACACCACATCCGGTGCCGGCCTGCAGGGTTCTATTGGTCAGAGCAACTACGCCGCTGCCAAAGCCGGCATTGCCGCCCTCACCATTAACCAGGCCGCGGAGCTGGCTCGCTACGGTATTACAGCGAATTGCCTGGCGCCTTCAGCCCGTACCGGTATGACCACTGCCGTGCCCGAAATGGCCGAGCGCATGAAAAAGCCGGAAGACGGCAGTTTCGATCACTTCGCACCGGAGAATGTCTCCAACCTGGTGGCCTGGCTGGCTTCCAGCGAATCCGCCCATGTGACGGGTCGGGCGTTTGAGTCTGAGGGTGGTCGTATTTGCATCTGCGATGGTTGGCGCACCACCGACGGGGTTGACCGCGGTGCCGAGTGGAAACCTGCCGAGATCGGCGAAGCCATGAAAGAACTGTTGGAGAAAGAAGTTCCCGCCCAGAAAGTCTGGGGAACCTGAGCGAGCAACTGAGCCATGGAATTCAATTTTACTGATGAGCAGTTGATGATCCGCGATACGGCGGAGGCCTTCCTTGCGGAAGTCTCCACCAGTGAAGCGGTGCGCGCTGCAATGGCCACTGAGCAGGGCTATGACACGGCGTTGTGGCAGCGCATTTGTGGTGAGATGTACTGGCAGGCGATCCATATCCCTGAAGAATACGGTGGTATGGGTCTTGGCTATGTCGAACTCGTCGCCATGCTGGAGCAAATGGGTCGCTATCTGCTGTGCGCGCCTTTCTATTCCACCGTCTGCCTTGCAGCCAATGCACTGCTGGTTGCCGGTAGCGAGGAACAGAAAGCTGAGTACCTGCCGCAGCTGGTGGAAGGCAAAACCGCGACCCTGGCCTGGCGCGGACAGTCCGGTGACTGGAGTGCTGACAGTGTCGCTGGCACTTATGTTGAGGCTGATGGCGGTTATACGCTGGATGGCAGTTATCGCTATGTCGTGGATGGCCACACCTCTGAACTGATCATTGTCGCCGCGCAAAACAGCGGTGGCGGCGTTGGTTTGTTTGTTGTGTCTGCTGAAGCAGCGGGGGTGCAGCGGGAATGGCTGCCGACCATGGATCAAACCCGCAAGCAGGCACAGATCACCCTGAGCGGCGTGAAGGTGAGCGCCGAGGCGAGCCTCGGTGACGCAGGCGCAATGTCAGCTGCTTTGGCCAAAGTGCTGGGCCTGGCGACAGTCGCGCTGGCGGCAGAGCAGGTGGGTGGTGCCCAGCAGGCGCTGGATATCAGTGTCGATTATGTGCAGGAGCGTGTGCAGTTTGGTCGCACCATTGCCAGCTACCAGGCGATCAAGCACAAGGCGGCTGACATGATGTTGAAGGTTGAAGCAGGGCGTTCCGCACTTTACTACGCCGCCTGTGTCGCTGATGAAGCGCTGAAGGGTGGTGAACTTGGTGAAGAGCTGAGTGAGGCTGCCAGTGTGGCCAAGAGCTGGTGCAGCGAGGCGTATTTCTTTAACGCCGGCTGTGGCATTCAGTTGCACGGTGGCGTGGGTTTTACCTGGGAGTACGATATTCAGTTGTACTTCAAGCGTGCCAAGTCCTCCGAGTCTTTTCTGGGCAACGGTGCTGAACACCGTGAGCGACTGGCTGCCCAGTTGCTGGATGATGCACAGGAGGCGGTGGCATGAAATTAAGTTTTAGTGCTGAAGACGAACTGTTCCGCGAAGAAATAGCCGGCTGGCTGAAAGACAACCTCTGCGGTGAGTTTGAACAGATCCGTGGTCGCGGCGGCCCTGGCGACGAGCACATGTTCCCGGAGGAGCGTAAAGACTGGGAGTGCAAACTGGCCGAGGGCGGCTGGACCTGCATCGGCTGGCCCAAAGAATTTGGTGGCCGCGGTGCCAGCATTGAGCAGCAAGTGATCTTTCATGAAGAATATGCACGCGCCGGTGGTCCCGGTCGTATGGGGCATATCGGTGAGGGGCTGACGGGGCCGACCCTGATTGCCTTTGGTAGTGAAGAGCAGCAGCAACGCTTTTTGCCCGGCATTCTCAACGGCACTGAATACTGGTGTCAGGGTTATTCCGAACCCAGTGCCGGCTCCGACCTTGCCAACGTAAAAACCAAGGCACGATTCGATGAGGCGGCGGGTCAGTGGCTGATCAGTGGCCAGAAGGTCTGGACCTCCAATGCCCATGAATCAGAATTCTGTTTCGTGATCGCGCGTACTGACCCCGACAGTGTTGGCCACAAGGGCCTGGGCTTTTTCCTGATGAAGATGGACCAGCCCGGTGTTGAGATTCGCCCCATCGAGCAGTTGACCGGTACCAGCGAGTTCAACGAGGTGTTCTTCGATGAGGCCGTCTGCGGCGCGGAGGACATTGTTGGCGCGCCGGGAGATGGCTGGAAGGTCGCCATGGGCCTGCTCGGCTTTGAGCGTGGGGTGTCGACACTCGGTCAGCAGATGCTGTTTCAGAACGAGTTGGACGCCATCATAGCGATTGCCAAAGAAAATGGCGCTGCCAAGGATCCGGCTATTCGCCAGAGGATTGCCGATGCCCACGTAGGTCTGAAGATCATGCGCTACAACAGCATGCGCACACTGTCGGGTGGTGGCGATGATGGTTCGCTGCAGAAGGAGGCCATGATCTACAAGCTTTATTGGTCTACCTGGCACCGCAATTTGGGCAAGTTGGCTATGGATGTAATGGGCGCTGAAAGTGAAATCCTTGAGGCTGGACCCTACGAACTGAATCGATTGCAGTCCATGTACCTCTTTACCCGGGCCGACACCATCTACGGCGGCACTAACCAGGTTCAGAGAAACATTATTGCCGAACGCGCCCTGGGTATGCCCAGGGAGCCGCGCGGCTAAAAGAAGGAAGACGAAATGGCTTTGAAAGAACCACCACCCTATGTAGAAGGGCACAATCTGCTAGCAGGTAAAAGTGTGCTGATCACCGCAGCTGCGGGGGCAGGTATCGGCTTTGCCGCCGCCACCAAGGCGGCACAGGAAGGTGCGCGCGCCGTGATGATTTCCGATATCCATGAAGGTCGTCTGGAAAAAGCAGTGGCGGCGCTGAAGGAAGAGACGGGTCTGGATGCGGTATTCGGCAAGATTGCCAATGTAACCGACGAAGCTGATGTGCAGGCCCTGATCGACGATGCCGAGGAAAAAATGGATGGCGTTGATGTGCTGATCAACAATGCCGGCCTGGGTGGCACCAAGCTGCTGGTAGACATGGAAGACGACGAGTGGGATCGCGTGATCGACATCACTCTCACAGGCACCATGCGCATGACCCGCGCTATGCTCAAAAAGATGCAGCCCCGAGGCAAAGGCGTGATTGTCAACAATGCCTCTGTGCTGGGTTGGCGTGCGCAGAAAGAGCAGTGCCACTATGCGGCGGCCAAAGCTGGCGTGATGGCTCTGACTCGTTGTTCTGCACTGGAAGCAGCAGACTATGGTGTACGCATAAACGCGGTGTCACCCTCTATTGCCTTCCATGAGTTTTTGAAGAAAACCACGCCGATGGAGTTGCTCGAGGAGTTGGCCTCCAAAGAAGCGTTTGGGCGTGCAGCTGAAGTATGGGAAGTAGCCAACGTCATGATGTTCCTGGCCTCCGATTATTCCGGCTACATGACAGGCGAGATCGTCAGCTGCTCGTCACAGCGAGCCTAATCAAATTAGATATGGCGTCGTGGTGTAACTTTTTGAAACTCGCCGTGAAACCGTCCATGGGGGCTCGACGCGCGCATTCATGCGCGCGACGGTTTCAAAAAGTTAACCCCACACCGCCTTTCCACCTCGAGGTCGCTCGATGGTGACAAGCAGTCGGAGCAAAGTTGGCAGACCGTCGGAGGCAGGACGCCGACGACGAGCGTACAGGGACGTATTTACAGCGTGTCTGCCGGACTTTGCTCCGGGTGCTAAGTGAACATTAAGCACACCCTGTCTGGAGAAGAGTTATGAGAGAAGCAGTCATTGTAAGTACGGCACGCACGCCGATTGGTAAGGCCTTTCGGGGTGCGTTTAACGATACCGAAGCGCCCGCCATGGGCGGCCATGTGGTTAAAGCCGCTGTCGAGCGCGCTGGCATCGATCCCGCGCGGGTAGAAGACTGCCTGTTTGGTGCAGTATCGCAGCAGGGTACGCAGGCCTATAACCTCGGTCGCCTGTGTGCGGCCACCGGTGGTCTGCCCGACACCACGGCCGGTATGACCATGGATCGCCAGTGTTCCTCCGGCCTGATGACCATTGCGACGGCGGCCAAAGGCATCATGTGTAACGACATGGATGTTGCTGTTGCCGGTGGGTTGGAATCAATCTCGCTGGTGCAGAACAAGCACAAGAACAGCTACAAGGCAGTTTCCAAGGCCGTGCTGGAAGTGGCGCCCAAGATGTATATCCAGATGATTGAAACCGCCGAAGTGGTTGCCGATCGCTACGGTATATCTCGCGATGCCCAGGATGAGTACTCCTACCAGAGCCAGATGCGCACCGCCGCAGCCCAGGAAGCTGGGGCCTTTGATGATGAAATCGTGCCCATGACCGCGACCAAGGCGGTGTTCAACAAAGAGACCAAAGAGACCACTTGCGAGGAAGTGACTCTGACCAAGGATGAGGGAAATCGCCCGTCGACCACCCTGGAAGGCCTGCAGTCTCTCGAGCCTGTGTTTAAGGACGGCCACTTTATCAAGCAGGGCAATCACATTACCGCCGGCAACGCCTCGCAATTGTCTGATGGAGCCTCTGCAGCGGTGCTGATGGAAGCCAAAATGGCGGAGCAGGAAGGTTTGGAGCCGCTCGGTATTTACCGCGGTCTGGCGGTTGCCGGCTGTGCCCCGGATGAAATGGGCATTGGCCCGGTATTCGCGATTCCCAAGCTGCTGGACCGTCACGGCCTGTCTGTCGACGATATTGGTCTGTGGGAGCTCAACGAAGCCTTCGCCTGCCAGGTGCTGTACTGCCGTGACAAGTTAGGCATCGACAACGACAAGCTCAACGTGAATGGTGGCGCCATTGCCATTGGTCACCCCTTCGGTATGAGTGGTGCCCGCATGGTGGGTCACTCCCTGATTGAAGGTAAGCGTCGCGGCGCCACGTATGTGGTCGTGACCATGTGTATAGGCGGTGGCATGGGCGCTGCAGGCCTGTTCGAAGTCGCCTAACCCTCTCCACTATCAAGGGGTCAGATAACTTGAATTAAAAATCAAGGTGTCCGACCCCTTGGAACTCCCCTAAGTTGCTGATTCAGCCACAAATTAACAAGCCGAATAACCCTTTTTCCTGTAAGCTATTGTGTTTTATTAAATTGACCCCATTGTCTACGGATTCGGGGGAAGCGCGTTACTAAGCAAGTCTATGGCATTCGATTGGGAAAAATCTGTTCTGGTTAAGGAGCTCGAGCCTGTGCGCGGGCATTTCCTTGGCGCATTTGGCTTCAGCCTGTTCATCAATATTTTGATGATTGTGCCTGCCATTTATATGTTGCAGGTCTATGATCGCGCTGTGGGCAGCGGCTCTCAGTCAACCCTGCTGATGCTCACGCTGATCATGGTGTTCCTACTGGCTTCTATGGGCGCTTTGGACTGGGTGCGCGGCCAGATCATGGTGCGTGCGGGCAACAAGATTCACGAGTTGCTCGGCGAGCGTGTCTTCAAAGCCAGCTTTAGGCAGTCATTGCAAAGTGGGGGCATGAAATCCAGCCCGCAGTCTGTCAATGATCTCATTGGCGTGCGCCAGTTTTTGACGGGTCCTGGTCTCAATGCCTTCTTTGATGCGCCATGGATTCCTATCTACATCATCATCATGTGGCTGTTTCACACCTATTTTGGCGTTCTCGCATTGCTCAGTTGCGCCATCCTGGGTGGGCTCACCTACATTAACCAGCGTATGACTGGTAAGCAGTTGGCAGAAGCCAACCAGGAAGCGATGTGGGCCAACAACTACACCACGCGTAATCTTCGCAATGCCGAAGTCATTGAGTCGATGGGTATGATGAATGATGTGGCTGATCGCTGGCTGGTGAAAAACCAGAAAGTGCTGCAGTTACAGTCCGACGCCAGCGACACTGCTGGGGGCCTCACGGCTACCTCTAAATCCCTTCGTATCATGCTGCAGTCTATCGCTTTGGGTCTGGGTGCCTATCTGGCGATCAATATGGAAATCAGCCCTGGCATGATGATCGCAGGGTCTATCCTGTTAGGTCGTGCGCTGGCACCGGTAGATCAATTGGTTGGTGGCTGGAAGAATTTCCAGAACTCCAGGGAACAGTTTTTCCGTCTGGATGCGTTGCTCGAGGCCAACCCGCCCGATAAAGAGCGCATGGAACTTCCGGAGCCTGAAGGTGCGCTCTCTGTTGAAGGCATTGCAGTGGCCCCGCCCGGATCTCGTACCCCGGTGCTTCGCGGCGTCAGTTTTGCCCTTGAACCCGGCACATCTGTGGCGGTCATTGGGCCAAGTGCGGCGGGTAAATCCAGTATGGCCCGAGCCATTCTGGGAATCTGGCCTGTACTGACCGGCGCGGTGCGGCTTGATGGTGCCAGCATGTCCAAATGGGATCGTACCCAGCTTGGGCCGCATGTCGGTTACCTGCCCCAGGATATTGAGCTGTTTGACGGCACGATCTCCGAAAATATTTGCCGGTTTGGTCAGATCAATTCTGAGAAAATCGTTAATGCAGCCCGGCTGGCGGGCGTGCATGAGATGATTCTGCGCCTGCCCGAGGGGTACGATACTGTCATCGGTCAGGCGGGGGGCGCTCTGTCCGCTGGCCAGCGCCAGCGCATTGGTTTGGCGCGAACTGTCTATGGCAATCCCAAGCTGGTGGTGTTGGATGAGCCCAATTCCAATTTGGACGACTCGGGCGAAGCCGCCCTGCGCGATGCTTTGGCGCAGCTCAAGGCTCTGGGAACGACCCTGTTGATCATCAGTCACCGGCCTACCGTGTTGTCTTCGGTCGATAAAATACTGATTCTCAAGGAGGGTCAGGTGGCCGAATTTGATGATGCCAGCGTGATTCTCCAAAAGGTTCAGCAAAATCAGCAAGCCCAGTTGCAGGCGCAAGCGCGCGCTAACACCGTACAAACTGTCTCTGTTCCGTCTACGACGAGCGGCGGCATCTAAGGACTAGACTACCCCGTGAGTGAATCCAAAGCAGAAACCAGCGATCGCCGTCCTCGTGTCATCGGTCTGACTATCCTCGGCCTGACATTCGGGCTGTTTGGCATGTGGTCTTTGGTTGCACCGTTGCAGAGTGCCGCCCTGGCTCCGGGTACCGTGGTCGTTAAGGGTAGCCGCAAGAATATTGAGCACCTTGAGGGCGGTATTGTTGCCGAGATCCCCGTCCGGGATGGCGACCACGTGCAGGAAGGCGATCTACTTATTCGCCTGGATGATACTCAGCACCGTGCTCAGCTTGAGATTGCCATGGGCCAGTATTACGCGGTTAAGGCGCGAGAAGCGCGCTTGCTCGCCGAACGCGATGGCGCAGCAGCGGTTACGTATCCAGAAACGCTGTCGACCCCCGACGATAGCCGCGCTCGCGATGCCATTTATTCTCAGGACCAGGTATTCAGTGCGCGGCGCGTGGCGCGCCTGGGTGAAATTGGCGTATTAGAGCAGCGTATTCAGCAGCTTGAGGCCCAGGTTGAGGGTGCCGAGGCGATGAGTGCGGGTAAGAAAAAGCTCACTGCCAGCTACGCAGAGGAAATAGGCGATTTTCGCGAGTTGCTGGAAGAGGGCTTTGCCGACAAACAGCGTCTCCGCGAGTTGGAGCGCGCCCTGGCCCAGACCGAAGGAGAAGTGGCCCAGCACCAGTCTGACATCGCCCGTATCGGTATTCAGGTTGGTGAAACTCGACTGCAAATCCTGCAGTTGCAGAAGGATTTTCACACCGCCGTGGTGGATGAACTGGGTGCCACTCAGATCGAAGTCTACGATCTGGATGAGCGCATTCGGGCCCTGACCGACAAAACCGACCGTACTGATATTCGTGCGCCAGTCGACGGCGTGATCGTCGGCCTGGGCGTGAATACCATCGGTGAAGTGGTGACGCCCGGCGAACCGTTGTTGTTTGTTGTACCGCAGGAAACTGAGCTCATTGTCGAAGCGCAAGTGAGCCCCGTCGATATTGATCGCGTCACCCAGGGGCAGACTGCTGACATTCGCTTTTCGTCTTTCAAGACCACCACAACGCCAGTTATTGAGGGTACGGTGATCGGGCTGTCAGCGGATGCCCTGACGCCGCCTGATCCCGGTATGCAGCCATACTACCTGGCGCGTGTAGAAGTTAGCGAAGAGGGCTATGTCTTGTTGGACAACCTGGAGCTGGTGCCAGGTATGCCTGCGGAAGTGCTGATCAATACTGGCAGCCGTACACTGTTTCAATACCTCACCCAACCAATAAGAAACGCGTTCGCACGCTCACTGATCGAGGACTGATATGTTGCGCAACATGCTGATAGCCGGAGCACTGGCCTGCTGGGCCAACGCCGCACTGGCGGATACCCTGTCCCTGTTTGATGTTTACGCTCAGGCGTTGGAGTCTGATCCCCGGGTCAAAATTGCCCAGCACAAAGTTGAAATGAGTGAGGCGCGCAAAGATGGCGCCACCGGTCAATTGCTCCCCCAGGCCAGTTTCAGCGGCCAGTGGTCCGATAACGAAGTGGATTTTATCAATACAGACCTGGCATCACAGTCATACAACGGTGAACGCTATGGCATTCAGGTACGCCAGATGCTGTTCAACTGGAGCACGATTTCGGCGCGCTCCCGTGCTAAGCAGGTGGTAGCCCAGAGCGAAGCCGAGCTGCTTGATGTCATGGGCATCCTTTTGGTGGATGTGGCCGAGCGCTACTTCCAGGTGCTGTTGGCCGATGGCGATCTGCAGTTGATTACGGCGGAGCGTGAGCTGGTGCAGCAGCAGGTGAAGGAAACTGAAGAGTTGTTCGAGCGCAAGCTGGTGCGTATTACCGACTTTCTGGAAACCCAGGCACGTGCTGACAAGGTACGCACCGACTTGATTGAGGCGGAAAACCTGGCGGCATTGTCCCGCGAAAATCTCTCCGAACTGACCGGCACCATCATCGGTGACGTGGCCCCCATACGGGAGGATTTTACCCTGCCGAGGCTTGAGCAAAACATGGAATACTGGACCGAGCAGTCCCTCGCCAGCAACGCCATGTTGGTGAGCAAGCGAGAAGCCGTGGAGGCGGCTGACAAAGCGGTGCAGGAACAAAAAGGCGGTCACTACCCAACCCTGGACCTTGTGATCAGTACCCAGCGTTCAGACATTGGTTTTGACAACCAGGCGTCTCCGGCTCGCGATACCGAGTATGTTGGCCTCAATGTGAATGTGCCGATTTTTGCCGGGGGCTCAACCCGTGCCCGCGTTCGCGAAGCCTGGTCACAGTACTACATTGCGCGCGAGGAAGAGGAAGCGGCGCGACGTGAAGTGCTTAAGCGCACCCGTGAGGCATGGTTGAATACCCGCTCCAGCCGTAAGCGCATCGATTCAGCGGAGCTCAGCGTGCGCTCAGCCGCGAAAAGCTATGAGGCCATGAGCAAGAGTTTTACCTACGGCACGGTAACCGCCTCTGATGTGTTGGCGGCCCTGCATGCTCAAACGCGAGCCCAGCGCGATTATCAGGATGCGCTATACAGTTATCTGGTTAACTGGATGGCGCTAAAGCGTGAGAGCGGTAGCCTGACCTCCGGTGATCTTGAGCAACTCAACGAATGGTTGATGGCCGATAACGCCTGATAGCAGCAGTCGGTGAAAATCGCCGTCAACATTCATTGCCTGCACCCACCCCTGACGGGGGTGGGTCACTATGCCCGCAACCTGTTGTTGCGCCTGCGGGATGATCCGCGCGTTGAACAGTTGGTGGGAATTAGCCACTTTGGTTGGCATTCCCAGCAGCAGGTCTTCGATATCATCAGTCATAGTCGTGGCTACGAGCATATAGAACAGCATCAGGTACCGGGTTTGCCGAGGCGCATTTGGAATCGCGCCCGTCGCATGGCGCCGGGTTTGCCAGGCGCTGGCAGAGTGAGGGCGTGGCTCACCCATCGTTTGGCAGCTCGCGAGCGTGCCCGCTGCGCAGGTTTTGTCTACTGGGAGCCCAATTACCTCATGCTGCCGCTGGATAACCCGGCGCTCGTTACCGTGCACGATTTGTCCCATTTACGGTTTCCCGAATACCACCCGCCGGTGCGTCTGCGCGAACTGGATCGGTTACCAGACACGCTGCGCCGTGCCTCAGCAATAGCGGCGGTGTCAGAGTTTACCCGCTCTGAAATTAGCAGTTACTTCGATGTGGATGCCGACCAGATTGCAGTTGTGCCGCCAGCCGTGAGCGGCGTGTTCCGGCCTGCCAGCGAGGATGAGGTCGAACACCTGCGTGACCGTTATAGCCTGCCCACGCAGTTTGTGCTGTTCGCAGGTACCCTCGAGCCGCGCAAGAACCTGCTGCGTTTGCTGCAGGCCTACTGTCAACTGCCTGAGGCCCTGCAAGCTGAGTACCCCTTGGTGCTGGCCGGGGGCGACGGTTGGCATCTGGAGGAATTTGAGGCGCTGTGGGCGCAACTCGATACCCGTCATATTCATCGGCTGGGTTATGTGTCCAGAGAGAGCCTCCCCGTGCTGTTGAGCGCCGCCAGTTTGCTGGTGTATCCCTCGGTATACGAGGGCTTTGGTATGCCCATACTGGAGGCGATGGCCTGCGACACCGCGGTGCTGACGTCTGATCGCGCCTCCATGCCTGAAGTGGCCGCCGGTGCGGCGGAATTGATCGATCCATTCAGTATGGAATCCATCGCTGAGGGTCTTGAGCGTTGCCTGGTGGCACCGGACTATCGCAAACAGCTTCTGGAGCGGGGTCGTGTGGTTGCGGCACAGCATAACTGGCAGGATTCAGCGGACGGGTTGCTGAACGCGCTGGCGGCTATTGCTCCCTGATCATGGCGGGCGAAACCCCCAACGGGCTGCTGCAAACCATGCAACAGGAGGACAAGGCCCGGCACATCATCTGCAGTTTCATGTCGGTGATGGCCATGCAGTTTGTCGTCAGCGTTTGGCTGGCGGTGTGCCTGGTGCTGTTGTTGGGGCTGGTTAAAGAGCTATGGGACCTCACCATCGGCACTGGTTTTAGCTGGTACGATATAGTGGCAAATGTGGTCGGGGTGGCATTCGCCGTGTTGGTTCTGATGCCGGGGTTTTAAGCGTGCGGCCAGCACCAGGTAAAAAAGATGACTGACGAACAAATAATACAAGAGCAAGATGCCGGCGGCTTAAGTTCAGAAGAGCTGATGGCGCGCATCCGCGAGGAGGCGCGCTTCCTGGAGCAGGTGGTTGAAGAGCAGCCACTGGTGCGGCGTACCCCGGAGCTCCCTGAATGGCGGGCCCCCAGTCTCGAATTCCCTGTAAAAGCGGTGTATCACGTCAACGAATTCCTCGTCTATGACGGCGTGGAATTTGTAGTGAATGCCTATCGCGGCATTTTGCGGCGGGAGGCGGATGAGTCCGGCCTGGATACCTACGTGGCCTTTTTAAGAGAGCAGGGCCCACAGGAAAAAATGGCCATCCTGCTAAACCTGTTGGAGTCCGACGAAGCCAGGGCCAGTGGCGTACACGTGCAAGGTATTCGCTGGGAGAAGTTTGCCCGGCGCCACGCTGAGAAATGGTGGTTTCAGCGCCGCGGCTTTCAGACCTTGTTTAAATTGGTGCGACAGTTACAACGCAATAACCTGCAAGATTACACGCTCTACAACGAGGGGCAGCGCCAGCACTCCCAGCGCGCCATTAACACTTACCTGGGTAAGCAGCATGAAATGGCTGCGTACCTGGAGCAGCGGCAACAACAGATCGCGGTCGACCATGAACAGTTGCACGCAGTGGTGGCCCACTACCGGCAGGACATGCAGGCCGTGCGCCAGCAAATGTTGGGGCAGCAGGCGCAGTTGAATGCATTGCTGAACGAATTGCGTGACAAGGTGAACGGCGGCGAGTTACGCCCGGAGCAGGAAGTGCAGTTGGCGACGCATGCCAGTGATAAGTTGGATGCTTTCTACCTGGCTTTTGAAAATGCGGCTCGCGGTGACGAGTCAGAGATTCGTGATCAGTTATCGGTGTATTTGCCCCACTTGAAAGCAGCGGGCACGGTCACCACAGGCGCACCGCTGCTGGATGTAGGCAGTGGTCGTGGTGAGTGGTTGGCACTGTTGCGCGATGAGGGCCTGTCTGCGAAAGGTGTGGACGTCTCGGCGGTACTGGCCGATCACTGTGCCCGTCAGAACCTGGATGTCACCGTGGCAGATGGTATTGCGCACCTGCGCAGCCTGCCCGACGCGAGCCTGGGCGCTGTCAGTGCCTTTCATGTGATTGAGCACCTGCCCTTCGAAAGCCTGTATGACCTGGTGGAACAGTGCTTTCGGGTACTCGTGCCCGGCGGTGTGGTGATCTTTGAAACCCCAAACCCGGAAAACCTCATGGTGGGTAGCCATACCTTCTATCATGACCCCACCCATCGCAATCCGATTACACCAACACTGATTGAATTTTTGTTGCAGCATCTGGGTCTGGAAAACACAGAGCTGTTGCGTCTGCACCCGTATCCTGCGGATGCATTGGTTGTGGGTATGGACCCACTGACCGACCGTATCAATGGTGCTTTCTGTGGGCCGCAGGACTTTGCCGTGCTGGGTTACAAGCCCGCATGAAGATCCTGGTCGCAGCCAATAAAGTACCCTTTATGCCCGGCGGGGCCGATTACCACATCAATGGTTTGGTAAGCGCCCTGCAGGCGTTCGGGCACGAGGTGGAGCTGCTGCAGTTGCCGTTTCGTTTCTCGCCGGAGAGCGAGGTGCAGCGGGCAATGGACAACGCTCGTGGGAGTGATGTGAATCGGCCAAACGGTGTCAGCGTCGATGCGCTGATCAGCCTTCAGTTTCCTGCGTATGGCATGCAGCATGATAATCACCGGGCCTGGGTGATGCACCAGCACCGGGCCGTGTACGAACTCTATGAGCAGCAGCCCGGCAGTGACGCATTGGCAGCATTGAAAGCATCCATTGCTGACTTTGATATTCAGTCGCTTGAGAACACGCAAGCCCTGTTTGCCAACTCTCGGCGCGTGGCTGAGCGTCTCAAGCAATTTAACGGTCTGGATGCAGAGCCCTTGTACCACCCGCCTCATGGGGCTGGGCAATTCTTCTGCGAAGATCCCTGGGACTACTTTTTTGTGCCCAGTCGGCTGGAGTCACTGAAGCGACAGGATTTGGTGATTCGAGCTGCGGCACATATGAAGAGTGGCGCCAAGATTCTGATAGGCGGTGACGGCGGGCAGCGCCCCCAGTATCAACAGCTGATCGCGGATCTGAAGGTGGGTGACCGGGTGCAGTTGATTGGCCGCTTCACCGAGGCAGAGAAACGGGTGCTCTATGCTCGTGCACTGGGCGTGGTGTTTGTGCCACAGGATGAAGACTACGGCTACATTACCCTCGAGGCGATGTTGTCTTCCAAGCCGGTCATTACCTGCACTGATTCGGGCGGACCGCTGGAGTTTGTCGTCAACGGTGAAACAGGCCGCATCGTGTCGCCAGAACCCGAGCAGCTGGCAGAAGCCATGGATGATTATTGGCATCGTAAACAGCGGGCGGCGGCCATGGGTATGGCCGGGCGTGAGCAGCTACAGGCCAAGAATATCAGCTGGACCCGCGTGGTCGAGCGCCTGCTGGCCTAGCTTCAGCGCATGGTGGCCCACCCATGAAAATCGCCATTGTCGCGCCCTCCGGTGTGCCCTACGCCGTGGGTGGGGCCGAGAAGCTTTGGTGGGGCATGCTGAATGCCTTTAGACGGTTCAGCGACCACGAAGTCGAGCTGATTAAGCTACCCGCGCCGGAGCGCAATTTTGCCGAGGTGATTGCCAGCTACCGCCAGTTTTCTGAACTGAATCTGGATCATTTTGACCGGGTCATTAGCACCAAGTATCCCGCGTGGATGGTGCGGCACGACAATCATCATGTTTACCTGCAGCACACCTTGCGGGGCTTGTACGACACCTACCCTGAACACCTTTCCAAAGATATTCAGGACTGGCCTGAGCCATTGGCGCGCTTGCGCGAATTGTTAGGTGAGCCCCCCAGCCCTGATTTGCGCGCTGCAGTGTTTGACGAGATCGAGCAGGCGCAGTGCCACGGCGATTGGCAACACTGGTTTGCCTTTCCTGGGCCGCTGAGCCGTGCAGTGATTCACTGGCTCGATCGTTCGGCCCTGCAGCCTGGGCTGATCAACAAATTCATGGCTATCTCGCATAATGTTGCCGGCCGCGAGGGCTACTTTCCCGCCTATGTGCCGGTGCAGGTGATTCATCACCCCAGCGACCTGGTGGCTGTAAACCCGCAGTCGGGTGATTACCTGTTTACTGCCAGCCGTCTGGACAGTCCTAAGCGTATCGATCTGCTCATTCGAGCGGTGCGGCAAGTCGAGGGTGATATGCAGCTGCGCATTGCGGGTGCGGGCCCGGATGAGGATCGCCTGCGCCAAATTGCCGGGGATGACGAGCGCATACAGTTTCTGGGTCGCATCACTGATGATGAGATTGCCAGGCAATATGCGGGTGCGCTGGCAGTGGGTTTTGTACCAGCCGATGAGGACTATGGCCTGATCACATTGGAAGCATTGCAGGCGGGCAAGCCGGTGATCAGTTGCACGGACAGTGGCGGCGTCGAAGAACTGATCGCTGACGGTGAAACCGGTTGGTTGTGTGCCCCTGAACCAGCAGACCTTGCCCAGCGCCTGCAATGGCTTTACTCAGACCCCGATCAGGCCCGGCAGATGGAGCGTGCCTGCCTCGAGCGGGGTCGTCAGGTCAACTGGCGCGATACGCTCAATCGCCTGCTGGATGGGCACAATGCCCTGGATAATGATGGCTACCTGCAGCGGGGCAAGCCGAAAAAGATTGTAGTGGCGGTGAGTTTTCCCATCCACCCGGCCAGAAGCGGTGGGCAGAATCGTGTCTATCATCTGTACCGCCATATCGCCTATTTTACGCCGGTGACGCTGGTCACTTTGTGTAGTCATTCCATGGCGCGTACAGAAGTTGAAATTGCCCCTGGTCTCACAGAGATTCGAATTCCCAAATCGGCCACGCACGAACGGGCCGAGGCAGCGCTGGAGCGAGAGTTGGGGGTGTCTGTGGGGGACCTTTACGCCATGGCGCATATCGAGCAGACCCCCGAATACCTGGAGGCACTTAAAGCCGCCTGCCTTGACGCAGACCTGGCTATTGCCTCCCATTGCTACCTGTACCCGGCCATTCGCGCGGTATACCGGGGACCGGTGATCTACGAAGCGCATAATGTCGAGTTAGATATGAAAACCGCGTTGCTGGGTCAATCGGAACTGGCCACTCACTGGTTGGAACAGGCCCGGACGGTTGAGCAGGCCTGCATTGATGACAGTGTTTGGCTGGCGGCTTGCTCCGCGGGTGATCTACAGCGTTTCGAGGCCCTGTATGGTGTTCGCCCCGAAAAATGTGGCGAGGCGCCTAATGGTGTGAATATTTGTACTGAGCCCTTGTCCCCCCATAACAAACGCCGCTTGCGTCGGCGTCTGAGCCTCGGCGAGCGCCCGATTGCCCTCTTTATGGGCAGTTGGCATGGCCCCAATATCGCCGCTGCCCGCTATATTGTCGATACGCTGGCGCCCGCATTGCCTGGCCTTAATTTTTGGCTGATTGGTACCGTTTGCCGGGAGTTTCAGTCTGCCGCAACCCCAGTGAATACAAGGCTTTGGGGTGAAATCAGCGAAGCTGACAAGTGGCAGCTCTTGCAGGTGGCTGACTTGGCCCTGAACCCAGTGGACAGCGGTGGCGGTAGTAATCTCAAGATGGCGGAGTATGCCGCGGCCCTGTTGCCCATAGTGAGCACCCCCCACGGGGCCCGCGGGCTGGCCTTTAACCCGCAAAAACACTTGCTGCTGGCGGATTTGGACTATTTTGAAAAAAAATTGCATGAACTGGTCAACCAGCTGGATTCGGCCGCGTTAGAGCATATGTCAGCAGAAGCTCGCGCGGTTTCTGTTGACCGCCATGACTGGCGTGGCATTGCCCGAGGCTTTTATCGCGACATTGTTACACTGTGCGCTATATAAGCTACAATGCATGCCACTTTAGGCAGGTAAGCATCTTGCCTTTGGTTATTGCGGTTGTGGACACCGGTTAAGCCATAAGCTAAGGCGGTATTTTGGGCAGAAATGCAGGACTTCGACGGGAGTTTGGCAATTCTTCACAAAACACCAAAATAGCAAAATAAAATGGTTTGACAGGGGTTTACGGCCGATATATAACTTGCTTTGTCAGGATTTGTTTCACTGATGGCTTTGCCTGTGTTCCCGATATATCGGTACTTGTTCGGAATTCGGGTCTCAGACAAACGAGTAGCCAAGTGTGATGAACAAGCCTGGAAAGGGAAGATGCAGAATAAAGCTGTAAGTAATAAAGCTGCATTCGACCTAACGGAAGATGCGGTAGCGTTTTCTCTTTCTTTGGAGAGATAAAAACTAAAATTTTAGTTGTTGTTTAACCATTTAATTATTGCAATTGGATAGGAGTGTCATTTCTATGGCTACTAACGAACTTACCCCGGCGGAACAGGCACAGCAGCTGTACGTCTCTTACTACGGACGCCCAGGAGACCCCGGTGGTTTCGCTTTTTGGGTAGAAGAATTCACTAACTCTGACAATGTCGACGCTGTACTGGTTGCCTTTGGCGAGTCAGACGAAACTGCTCGTCTGCTGGAAAGCGAGGGTGTGACTGATACAACTGGTTTGGTTACCCTGCTTTACAATCAGATGTTTAACCGCGACCCCGATGCAGAAGGCCTGGCTTTCTACGTTGAGGAAATCGACAGTGGTCGTTTGTCTGCCGCGTCTGCCGCTCTGGATATCGCTAATGGCGCCCAGAACGAAGACCGCGTGACCCTGGACAACAAAATTGAAGTAGCCAACACCTTCACAGCTAGCCTCGAAGACGAGAATGGCTATACCGGTGTAGATGCAGAAACCGATGGTCGTGCGCTGCTGAGCGTTGTTGACGAAACTGATGAGTCAGTGACTGCTGGTAACGCTGCCGCTGAAGAACTCGCAACCGAGTACAACGAGTCAACTGGCCCTGAGCCGGGTGAAGAGTACGTACTGACGCCTGGCGCTGACGTGATCGAATCTGGTGCTGGCGATGACACTATTCTTGGTGTTACTACTGGCGCGGCCGCCACCACGACCGTGCAGGCGGGCGATCTGATCGCTGACTCCAGCGTGACCGACAACGACGTGTTTACCATCAATGCACAGGCTGCGGTTCCGGCGCTTACTGTGAGCGGTATTGAGACCATCGAGGTAAACCTGGATCTGTTTGGCGGTGCCACTGCTGCGGTTGACGCCAAGAACATCACTGGCGCTAACATCGTGCTTGACTCTGTCAAGCTGGGTTTTGATGGCGCGGGCAAGGTTGACAATATTGGCAACAATAGCGTCACCATGGGGGAAGCGGTTAATAACCTGGATGCCAACGGTGTAAAAGATGCCTCGATCACTGCGGGCGCTAACTCTACCGTTGCCGTAGATATTGTTGCTGACCCCACCGACCTGGTTGGTCCAACCCTGAGCTTTAATGGGGATTCCAAGCTGACGCTGAGCGAAACTGGCGCGGGTTCGGCCAAGATCGTTAACATCGAAGCTCTGGAAGACGCAACCATCACTCTGACTGACGGCACTACTGCAACGCTGGTTGCTATGGGTGACAAAGAGCTGAACATCACTGGTGTCTGGAATGGCAAGACTGTCCAGGACAAGATTGGCGAAAACGGCTCTCTGAACCTGGTGAATACGGGTACGGGTGCAACTGACCTGACCAAGATTGCTAGTGCGGCCAATATCGCTCTGGCGGCGCCGGTTGCTGCGGCAGGTGCTGCGACCGTTAAAATGGCGGATGGCCAGACGGTTGCCCTGCTGGTTGATCAGGGCGGTGCAGGTACTGCTACTTTCGAGGGTATTTCTGCTACATCTGGCACCGGTACTATTGTGGTTGCCGACGATCTGACCAGCAAAATCTCTGTCACCAAAATGGCTTCTGTCGGCCTGACGATTGTTGATGCCAAAAACACCATTGCGGATCTGACTGCGACCGCCAGCCAGGTTAGCCTGACTGCTGTGGGTGATGTGAAAATCACTACAACCGATGCGCCTGTGGTTAACGGTGCTGCCGTTGCCGGTGACCTGACCATCACCACCACTGCTGCAAACTCCACGGTTGTAGCTGGCGAAGGCGACGACACCTTTACAGCGACTGCTAACCATGCTTCCAGCTTCAATGGCGGCGGCGGTGATGATGTTGCTATCTTCGGTGCACCTGATGGCACTGCTGCTGACTTTAGCGGCACTCTGGCAGCTTCGTTGGGTGATGGCGATGACCGCGTGATTTGGGCGCCTCAGCCTGGTAAAGGCGCAGTAGCTTCTACCAATCTGGCGATCGACGGCGGTGCTGGTACCGACACCCTGTTGCTGGTTGACCTGAGCGGCGCTGGCACTCTGCTGGATTTCTCTCTCGGTTCCCTGACTATGGCAGCGACTGAGGTGGTTGCATTTGGTGTGGCGGCAACGATTAACCCCAACGCCCCTGACAATGCCAAGGAAACCATCAAAGCTCATCTGCCGGCTGCCAGCCTGAACGGCGGCACTCAGATCATCACGGCTGCAGACTCTTCGCTGAACGGTGGTTTGGGTGTTGACGTGGTTGAGCTGACCCTGAGCGATGCGGTTGGTGTTGACGCGCTGGATTTCAGCGGCCTGACGGTTCTGGATGCCCGGCACACCTCTTTCACCATCAATGGTAAGGACGGCTCTGCGCAAGCGATTACCGGTACCTCTGGCAACGATACTATCGATGCAGGTAAAGGCAAAGCCGGCACCAAAGAGGGCAGCACCCTTACTGGTGGTACGGGCAGTGACACCTTCAAGTTTGATCTGAAGGACACCACTGCGACTACGGTGGCTTCTGTTACTGACTACACCTCTGCGACTGCGCCGGGTCTGTTTAATATTGCAGACACTGTTCAGTTCAAGAGCACAGGTGGTGGCGTCAAGATCACCGGTACGGATACTGGCAACGCCGTAACGATTGATACAGCTGCTAAGACTCCTACGGATGCGACCAAGTTTGCGTACACTGAAACTGCGAAGATTTTTGCAAGCGCCAGCCAAACGGTGAATGTGATTATCTCCAACGGTGTGCTCAAGCTGTCCGGTCTGACCGCTGATGTAGCCTTGGCTGACACCCTGGAAGAGATGATCACCATCGTTGGTGAAGTCACTGCAGGTGCTGTTGGTGGTGCTACTGATGACCTGCTGGCGTTCGAATTTGACGGTAACACTTACGTCTACGAGAACTCCGGTGGTACAGCACCAACCGGTGAAGCTGCCGCTGTTGCCGCGACGCTAGAGAACATTGTCGAGCTGACCGGTACAACGGGTGTGACCCTGGTGACTGATCAGAACGCCATTAATGGTCCCGATACGGTCTTCGTATCACTGTTCTAAGCAGTTAGCACGAAAGGCGAACGGTCTCTGACCTGGTAGCCTGGTACTCTGGGTCTGACTTTGAGTACCACACTTTGAGCCCCCGGTGCCTTGGTGCCGGGGGTTTTTCTTTCCTGAACCCCTTCAACTGGAATTGTTATGAGTGACGAACAGATTCACACCCTGAATATTGCGGGCAAAGACTACGCCCTGGACAGCCTCAGCGATGAAGCCAAGGCTGAAATCCAGAACCTGCGTTTTGCCGAAACCGAAATCCAGTGCCTGAGCGCAAAACTGGCAATGGCCCAGACTGCGCGCAACGCATACCTGCAAGCCCTGATGGCAGTACTGCCACAGGACTGATCACCGTCTGTCAACCAGAATGGCCGCCATGCGTTTTA
Organism: Halieaceae bacterium; assembly: GCA_963921335.3. Classification (GTDB taxonomy): domain Bacteria; phylum Pseudomonadota; class Gammaproteobacteria; order Pseudomonadales; family Halieaceae; genus CAWUFC02. The sequence continues at coordinate 1,057,799 of CAWUFC020000001.1, forward strand.
AGGCGTATGTAACGGTCATTCTGGCTCTTTTTTTGTTTCCCCCATGCCCTTTGTTCAATTCACTCAGCCAATCAACCGCAGCTTAGACAGCCTTCTGAGCGATTTCTCGTGGGCGCCGGAGCGCGACGAGGAAGGCCGGGTAATCATTACCTATGGCTTTGCCCGATCCCTTGATCAACTGCTGATCGATAGTCAGGTGGGCTACGATGTAAATTCGTCAGTCTGGGATTTACCCTATCGCCGTGACAGCATCGAACTGCCTCGCAGTGCCCAGGATCAAGCGGTGCTGTTGTTTGAAGCCCTGTCGAACTCCCTTAATGTCACCTTCAAGCCGATTGACGACCCTACCGAAGCGGTGCTGGTGTTCGGCTTGACGAATTTGGCACGGGAGGGCGAGCAGTCCTTGTCGTTTGGACCCAGCCCCGACCTGTTTCCTTTTGAGGTCGAGTATGGTCAGTGGTATGACGCAGCGGGCACAGCCGGTGATGTTTGGCTGGATGCCTCAGTGCCTGACGACAAGATTGGGGAAGTGCTGCTTGAATCGGTAGGTCGCGCCTTGGGTTTATCCGCACCCAACGAGAATGGTTTTGCTGTCACACGGCTTGAAGAGTTGGCTGCGCTGCCCGAGGCGCAGGACTATGTGCGCTATACGGTGATGAGCGAGAACGATTCGCCCAGTTCGGCGGGTTCTAATGTTACCTCAGGCGAGGCACGTACTTTTATGCCATTGGACCTGGAGGCATTGACGTACCTGTATGGCGTATCGGCAGACCGCTCAGACTCTCTGTATGTAGTTAATGACGCGGTCGACAATGTGATCCCTGTCGATAATCTTGGCTTTCCGGATAAGTTCGAGTCTTACAGCTACCTCAACGGTTATGTGACCATTGACGATGCCGACGGCTACAACGCCCTGATTGTGAATGTCGATGCTGACCTGAGCATCGATCTGCGCCCTGAGAACTGGTCAACTACTGGCGGTGGTTACGCCAGCGAAGAGACGAATGACGCTAATTTGTTTTTGACAGGTCGCACCATCCTGCGTGAATTGGTTACCGTAGAAGGCAACGACCGTATCACGGGCAATGATGCCGGCAACCGCATCTCCACTCGGGGTGGTGATGATACGGTGTACGGTGGTTCCGGCGATGACGTGATAGAGCTGGGCAGCGGTGATGACGTTTATCACTATGGTGGCGGTGCCGATCGTGCTTTCGGCGGCGAGGGCAAAGACAGCTTGGTGATCGCCGGCGACGATCTCGGCCGTTACAAGTTAGTGCCCGACGAAGGGCGCCTGCTCATTACCGATCTTCTGACATCCACGGTGGCCACCATCCGCGAATTCGAACAGGTCAGCCTTGGTGGGCAGGTCACAGAGCTGGAAGGCATCAGTGCCCAACTCGCAGATATTAACCAGCAAGCGGGTTTGTTGTTAGATGCTGGCTTGCCGCTCTACCAATCAGCGGTGCAGGGCGATGGGTTTGATATTGAAGCCCAGTCAGCTCAACTGTATCGCATCTACTATGGAGCCCTGGGTCGAGCACCGGACGAAGCGGGGTTCACCTTCTGGTCGCAAGCACTGCAAGAGGGTACCTATGAGCTGGAAGAGGTGGCTGGTCGTTTCCTCAGTTCCGAGGAATTTATCTCGCTTGCTGATCGTAACAACAGTGGCAATGTTGGCGCTGAAGAGTTTGTGACGCACATGTACGAAAACGTGTTTGCCCGAGAGCCTGATGAGGCGGGCTACGATTGGTGGGTTGATCAGCTGTATTCCCAGGCATTTGATCAGCAGGGTGCGTTTGTCAACATGGCCCAGTCGGATGAGTTTGTGTTGTTGAGTGCGCAAACAGTGAGTGACTACCTGTTTATCTAAGTGCTTGAAACCCTCCCCGGTTCTAGTCGCTGTCGCTACCCAGCGCCTGGCACAGCGGCTCCAACTCTTGCTCGAAACGACGCCAACTGGCTACAGAGCGCTGGTAAATCGGTTCTCTGACCTGGGTGGCGCTGGCGGTACTTACTTTTCTTGCGCTGTTCTGAAACGCCAGGCAGTCTGCTTGAAACTCCAATTCGCAATGCTCCAGTAGCTGTCTAACCTGCTGCTCTGTGTCGCTCACCAGCGATTCGTAGGACAGCTCATACATGCTGTCTGCGAGTAGCGCGGACCAATGCTGCATGCTGCGTTCGTGCATGCGATAAAAATGCCCCAGTTCGGTTTGATCGTAGCTGAACTCATTGCCGACCAGTAGAAAGGTTTTGTACATCGAAAAGCAATTGTCCATAGCATCCCGCGTGCAGTGCACAATGCGTGCATGGGGAAACAGGATGGCGATCATGCCCAGATAGTAGGTATTCAGGGGCATTTTATCGGCCACATACACAGTGGGGTCTGTGATGCCGCGCCTGGAGCGCTCCAGATAGCGGCGACCGATGTCGTGTATCTCTGCATTGGTGGTGTCCCCCACGCAGGCGGGAAACTCTTTTCCTTTGTGTTGGGCTAGCTCGAGGCACAGGTCATTGAGATGTGTCATCTCGCCACCACCCTGTACTTTTGAATGGCTGGCTAGAATATGCTCGGCCAGGGTGGTGCCTGAGCGGGGCATACCGACAATAAAAATCGGATGGGCTTTGGCGTGCGCCGCTGCACTGTGCTGCGCGACGAAATCAGGCGAGAACACCGACTGTAACTGCTCAAAATACCCTCGATAAAACTCTGGGCTGTATTCGAGACTGGCGCGATGTAGCCGATTGGCCTCATTGAGGTAACTGAACACCTGCCGGTCATTACCCGCTTGTTCGTGAAAACGGGCCAACGCAAAGCCAAGCTCCTTGCGATCGTCTTTCGTGGTGCTTTCGTCGTGAAACAAGCGCTCCATGCGCTCGGTCCACTGGTCGGCCTCGGGGTCATTGCGTATCAGGCTGAGATGCCTGAGGGTAACGGCGTCGTCGGGGGGCTATGGCCAGAGCAGCGAGATAGGTTTGCTCTGCCTCTGGTAAAGCTCCGCTGAATTTGAAGGCGTTGGCGATCTGATGCAGTAGGGCGGCATCTTTGGCGGCGAGCTTTGCAGCCTTCCTGAGATGTTCCAAAGCCTGGGATTGGTCCCCGTATTCAGACAGCAGATCGCCCAATTCGCAATGATAGCGGGCGTTCTGGGGAGACAACTTCAGCGCTTCCCTCGCCGCTGTTATCGCGCTGGTCAGATCGCCAGAGTAGCCCTCAAGGTGAGCCTTTGCTGACCAGGCTGCGGCGCTGTCGGGCTGCTGTGACAGCGCCTTATCCAAACACTCACGGGCCTGTGCGTATAAACGCTGCTCGCACAAGCAACGACTGAGACCGATCAGAGTGTCGGTTGCATCCGGAGCGGCCTGCAGCGCTCTCTTGTAATAGGACTCAGCGTCCGCCAGCCGGTCCTGCATAAGCATCAGGCTTGCCAGGTTGTTCAGGGTGTCCAGATGATTTGGATGCAGTACCAGGGCCGATCGGTAGTAACGTTCAGCGTCTTCGTTTTGCCCGAGTTTCTTGAGTAGATTGCCCGCGTTGTTGTAGCTGGGTGCGTGCTCCGAGTCGAGCTCAATGGCCCTCTGCAGGCATTTTAGTGCCTCGTCATCGCGGCCCAGTTTTTCCAATACCAGCCCCTTGTTGCCGTGCACTTCCGCAATGTCGCTGTTTACACTCAGTGCCTTGTCGAATAACGGCAGTGCCTTTTGATAAGAGCCAGCGCTGTAGAAGAGGGTGCCTAATAGTTGCAGGGCATTAAAGTTATTGGGGTCTGCAGATAGCACCGCCTGGTAAAAGATCTTGGCCTGTTTGAGGTCACCTTGCCGGTATGCCTGTAAGCCCTTTTTTAACGCCTCATCCGAGGTCATGGTCACCCGCGTAGTGGGAGTTCCGGAACCTTGTTGCTTGTGCTTGCGGCGGGGACTCTTACCCCGCTTGCGACCTGCCATTCAACAGTAACCCAAAATATGAGTGACAGTAGGCAAGTAGTTGTGACAAGAAGATAGGTAGAACAAGGGATTAGATAAGGCAGGGAAGGGCAGAGAAGAGAAGCCCGGAACCTGACTAACTAGTCAGGCTCCGGGCGCGATCATCAGGATATAAAGATCGTATCAGTGGCCGGCGCTGTCGCTACAGCCTTGATGCCGGTTTGACCGCTGAGTTCGATGATATTGGTGGTGCCCAGTGTGGCGCCGGTATTTTCTACCGTCACCAGATAGGTATCACCTGAGAACTCGAACGCCGCCGTGTAGAACTTCTGGGCTCCATCGCCAGTATTGCGTAGCAATCCATCCGTCTCAATCACGGCAATCCACTCTGCCAGTGTATCGATCTTGTCCTTCTCGGTACCGAACAGGGTCACAATACCGCCGGTGCCGACACCCATCAAGGATACGGTCGCCTGGATGTCCGTGGCGCTGCCAACAGCAGCTGCGGACACGTCAATCAGGTTGTTGCCCGGGTTGTTCACCACACCGCTGGCAATGTTGTTAGTCGTGGCAGTGGTGAGGTTAACCGTATCGTGATCCGCGGTCAGGGCAGCGTCGGTATAGTCGGTGATGACCGTGATGTCATTTTCGACCGATTCGCCATGCTTGATGTCGAAGGTATTCTTACCTTTACCGCCGGTCAGAATATCCTGGCCGCCGCCTGACACGATATTGTCGGATTGGGTAGTACCGATCAGGGTCTCATCGGCAGCCGTTCCTGTGACATTCACGGTATCGATATTGGTCAGGACCAGTTTGCTCAGGTCTGTTGACTGGGTATTGGCCTTCACGTTCACCGTGGTGGTGTCCGTGGTCTGGTCCGCCGTGATTTTAATCGAGCTGCCGGTCAGGCTGCCGCCCGGTAGGGTGATGGTGATGGTGCCGGCGTTGACCGTTTTATCCAGCACGATTTCTTCCACACTGGCCAGTGCAAATGTGGAGGCTCCGCTGACGTCGGTCAGGTGTTTCATATGGACTGTGTCGGTGCCTGTGCCGCCATCAATCGCGACCGCGCCGGTCACTGTGCCCGCCATGTTAACCAGGTCATTGCCCGCCCCCAGGGTGCTGATGTCCAGGGTGCCTGCGAGGAAAGCTTCAGCTTCAACCGTGTCGACACTGGCCCCACCGGTGTAGCTGGTGGCAGCGGTATTGGTCACGGTGATGGTATTGGCCTTGGTGCCGCCAATTACCGAGATGGGGTTAGCCGTGTAAGCTTTCAGGGTAAAGGCCCCGGTCATCGCCGACGCATCAATCACCGAGCCGTTGGTGGTGGTGATCTCAATATCGCCCTTGCCGGTGAACACGGTTTTGTTGGTACCCGCGACCAGGTTAGCAATGACGATATCTGAGGTGGCTTTCACCGTGGCAGTCAGGTCGGTGGCGCTGACATCCAGTTTGGTGGTGATGCTGTGGGCCGTATCCACAGTGGCCGTCCAGGGGATGGCGGAACCCGATGTAAGAGTCAGGTCGGTCAGTGCGGTGCTGGTGGTGATGGTGGTGCCGCTGTTGATCTTGGCGGCACTGCTGGTGCCGTTTTTACCCAGCGTCACACCGCTCACGGCGAAGTTGGTGGCATCAAAGTTCATGGCTCCAACTGCTGCCAGGGTCAAGCCCAGGTCGACGGTGCCGCTGGTTTTGCCGTTGATCAGCGCCGAGGTTGTATTAACATCGGCCGCATCCATGCTCAGCGTGATGTTGCCCGTACCTTTCAACGTGGTCGTTGCGTTGGCTTCAGGGTCGTAATCAACCGTGGTGGCGCCAGAGGTTTGCAGGGTAGTCAGCGTACTGGTCTTGTTGTCCAGCTTTACGGTGCCCTTGGTGATGATGGTGTTGGGTACGCCGGCGGTGCCGGTAACATCAAGCGTCGTCGCCGAGCCGCCATCTACCGTGCCGCGATTCAGGCCAGCGACAGTCAGCGTCTTAATACCGGTGCTGGCAGTCACGTCATTGTCGGCCACTGCATTCACGGTGGCATTGCCATTAAAGCCGTTGTAGCTGGATTTAACAACGATCTTGCCGCGGGTGATGTTCGTCGCATTGATGGCAGCGTCATTACCCTTGAGCAGGTTCAGGCTGACATTAATGGTTTCGACATTGGTAATGGTGACCGCCGGGGCGGCTTCTTTACCATCGTAGGTCAGGTTGGCAACATCCGCGTCGGTAAAGCTAGCGTCGACCAGGAAGTCATTAGCCTGGATGGTGCCAGCGGCACCCGTGAAGGTGTCGTTGTTATTGCCCGAGTTGATCAGGTCCTGACTGGTGGTCAGTGTATAGCTCTTGGACGGGTCAGTGCCCGGCTCTGGTTCCGGCTCGGGTTCGGGCTCTGGCTCGGGTTCCGGCTCGGGTTCCGGCTCAGGCGTTTCGCCGTCGATGATGATCTGGTCGACCAGATCCTCGGCGGCAGCTTTGCCGACGATGACAGACAGGGTGCTGTCGTCTACCGCAGCTAGCAAGTCTTGTGCATCGGGAATGTTCTCTGCGGTATAGGGAGCATTTTTCTCAGCAGCATCGGCTGTGAAGTGGTTGCCAACCTCTACTTTGTTATCCAGAGTGGTTTCGTCCACCCCTGAGGCGCCGTTGGCAATGTCCAGGGCAATGGAGGCCAGGCTAAGGCGGCCACTTTCCAGCGCATCGACGTAAAACGCCAAACCGGCAGCATCAGCATCGCGGTTAAACATTTGCTGGTACAGCGCGTTTACCAGATCTTCTGAGTCGTTCAGATTGTTGTCTTCAATCCAGTCCAGATACTCCTGAGAGGCACCGAAGTCTTCCAGTACCTTGTCGACATTGTTGGAGGCAGTGAACTCGTCGATCCAGAACGCCAGACCGGCTGCGTCTGCAGGTCGTCCGTAATAGGACACGTAGAGTTGCTGTGCTGCTGCTACGATTTCTTCATTAGTGGCCATGCTGTAATTGCTCCCCTATCCACAATTTAGGTATTTATCGCTTCATAATAGCACAGTGAATTGAAAGGAAAAGTAAATCTAGCCTTAGTTAGATTCACATTTTTCTTGCAGTATCAGGTGCTTGGAATGCTTTTCTTATGCCGGATATGAAATCATAATTTGAGTTATGTGATCAGGACCGTGCCGCTACTTGCAATCCCGTTGTCTGACAGGGCAGATACGGCAGTCAAACCGTTAAGCTGTATCAGGTTAACGGTGGCACCGAGGCTAACCAGCGTACCAGTATTGAGCGGCGGCAGGTTTTCTGAACCGTCGTCTTCAATCAGGTAGGCGTTGGCGCCATAGCGAAATACCAGGCTGTTGGCAGTGCCGTCGGCCAGCGCTGTTCGCGCCAGAGTGATCCATTCATCCAGCGAATTGGCGAGACTGGTGTCGCTGCTTGAGCCCAGCAACGTCATGACCCCATCTTTTACCTGGATAGTCACAGGCCCGCTGGCATCGGTGAAGATGGCGGCGGCTTCAGCGTAATAGAGACGCGCCAGGCTGCCTGTCGTGGTAGTAGCGACATCAATGGAGCTGTCTGCGGCAACGCTGGAGCTGGCGAGGGTAACGACATCGTCCAGTGCCTGGTAATCGGCAATCTGGGCGGTACTGTCAGCCGTTGAGTCCCCTGCGGTGAACAAGAACGTGTCTTTGCCCGCGCCGCCAACGAGCAGGTCTGCGCCGTCTGCGGGGGACGATGCGATCACTACCTGAACTGCCATAAAGCGTCTCGGCGCTGGTCTGGCCGGTGATGATGAACTCATCAATGTCCACCAGCGTCAGTCTGCTGAGATCGGTGCTGCTGGTGTCGGCACTGACATTGATCGTGGTCACATCGATGGGTTCGATTGCTTCGAACGTCAGTGCCTGGCCGCTCAATTCACTGCCCTTGAAGCTGGCTTCAAGTGCATCGGCGCTGTTGATAGTGGGGTTGGGCAGTTGAATGGTTTCGAAGCCCGTAAACGTAAATGCTTTGAATGACGCTGTGTTGAGTTTGTTCTCGATCGTGAGCGTGTCAGTGCCGATACCCCCTGTCAGTGTGATCTCGGCGACGCTACTGATAGGTAGGCGGACGGTGTCATTACCGGCCCCCAGGTCGGCATTTAGCGAGCCGCTGTTTAAGGCTGAGGCATTAACGCTGTCACGACCTGTGCCGCCTTTATAGACGGTGGTGCTGCCGGTTGGCACGCTATAGTCTGCACCGCCCGGTCCTGTGGTAAGCGTCAGAGTATTGTTGGTCGTCGCTAGCAGGCTGAGGTTTGCTGCCAGCGCGCCAGCATGTATTTCTCCGGCATCCGTAGAGCCGATGGTCAGTGATCCGCTGCCTGTTAAAGTCACTGGGTTGCTGCCTACGCGCAGATCATCAATCGTGTTGGTGCCACTGACCTCTAGCGTGCTTGTCAGGTTGGCCGCGGTCAGGTTCAGCAGGCCGATGGAGTGCGCCGTACTTACGGTCACTGCTGAGCTGCCACTGAGCGCGGGTGAGATGAGCAGGGTGCTCATATCCTGGCTGGTGAGTAGCCTGGCGCTGTTGCTGATCGAGGCAGATACCGAGTTGCTGCCAACTAGTTGTATCTGGTCTACCTGGAATTTGCTGGCGTTAAAGGCGCTGGCATCTGTGCGCACGGTGCTGATGGCATTGACCGAGTTGTCCGTGATCGAGTGCGCGGGGTTTATATCCTCTGCCTGCATGATCAGGGTCAGGTCCTGGCTGCCTTCGAGTGTGGTGGCGAATGCGCTCGGTGAGTCATAGCGAATCTCGGCTGCTTCGGTGGTCTGCAGTCTGACTGCCTGGGTGCCGCTCACAGTGAGATCTATGTCGCCATTCACAGTGACGAGGGATGTGTTAGCTGTGCTGCCTTCAATCGTCAGACCCAGGGCGCCGCCAGCATCCACCGAACCTGTGGTAAGCCCTTTGACTTCGAGTTGGCTGACGGCATTGCCCGCAATAATGGCGTTTGCCCCTGCGCCAGAAAGTGCTGCCTGGCCATTAAAACCCAGTTTCTCGGAATTTATGGTGATCCGCGCGCCGGTGATACCGCTGGCATTAAACGGCGCCTCTTCGCCATTAAAGACGTCAACCAACACATTGATCCGTTCAATGTTGGAAATGGTTGCGGCAGAGGCCGCCTCTGTCTGTACAACGGTTAAGAGGTCGTCATCGGTATTGGTTTTGTCAGCGATAAAGTCCGGTGCGGTCAGTGTGGCACTGGTGGCCTCGAAGGTGTCGTTGCCATCTCCGGATTCGATCAGGTCAGCCCCAGCGGTCAGGATGTACCGTATGGCTGGGTCCGGTGTGTCGCGATCGATGATTTCGGCGCTGAGTTCCCCAGCCCGCACATTGCCGACGATGAGCGTACTCTCCCGATCGTCGACGCCTGCGAGCAGCAGCTGAGTTTCCGGGATATGAATACTGCGATAGTTGGCGCCGGCGGATTCAACCGCGGCGGTGAAGGTGTTGGCAACGCTGATTTTGTTGGCCAGCGTTTGCGCATCAGTGGGGTCAGTCGCGCGCTGGGCGCCCAGTGCAATGTCCAGTGCGATGCTGGCCAATGTCGCCTGTCCGCTGGCGAGCAGGGTGGTGTAGAAGTCCATGCCCTGCGGATCGGCATCCCGGTTGAACATCTGCTGATACAATGCGTTGATGAGCTGCTGAGGGCTGGCGTTGGCGTGTGTAATCAGGAATTCCGCAGAGCTGCCGAAAGCGGCCAGGGCCTGGTCGAGGTTGTTGCTTTGCTCGAATTGCTCCACCCAGTAGTAGAGTCCGCCAGGATCAGCCGGTCTTCCGTAGTACGACACGTAGAGTTGCTGGGCTTTACTAATGAGGTCTTCTGCGTTCAGCATGTTTGATCCGGGACGGCCTAATAACTACCCAGCACTATACCAGCAATGTATCTCTCTTCGAAGCTAAGTCTATGAATGTACAGGAAATTAGTGACAGCCAATTGCTGGATGTACGGGCTTGGCACCGTCGTGCCGAGTACGCAAAAGTGTGCGACCTCATCACCGGAGGGGCAGTCGCCGAGGCGCCGGAGGCGGGGTTGCTGTGGGGGCTATCTCTGTTGATGGCGGGCCGTGGTGAGGAAGCCGCAGCAATATTGGAGCAGGCCATGCTGACACAACCCGCTCATCATGCCTGGCGGTCAGATTATGCGCTGGCGCTGCTGATTGCAGGGCGTATCGACGAAGCGGCCCAGATGATTGAAGCCGTCGTGAATGATGAGGGTGATGCTGTTGACTACGGCCGGCTGGCGGCGGTGCGACTGGCACAGCGTGATGCCGATGCCGGTAAGGCGTTCTATCAGGAAGCCATTTTGCGGGAACCAGGTCGCGCCGAATGGCACATGAACCTGGCATCCCTGCAAGTTCGGGGTCAGCAGTTAGAGGAAGCACTTACTAACTATGACCGCGCAGTAAATTTGAACCCAGAGTTGGCTCAGGCTCAGGCTGCGCGGCAGCAGTTGCTGGTGTCACTAGAGCGCACCGAGGAGTTGGTGGACGAGTTGCACGCTCGTCACAAAGAAGATGAATCGGTGCTGGAACATCGCCTGGCCCTGGCCCGAGCCTATCTGCTGGATGAACGTTTTACCGACGCCGTGCAGTTGTTGCGAGCTGCGCTGACACCCATTAAGGCCTTGTTGCCAACTGATTCGGAGGTCGAGGCCTCAGAAACTACCGCTGAAGTGTTGCAGGAGCAGCGTCTGTTGCGTGCTGCATTGGCAGATATGCTCAACGCTCGTGCGCGTTACGGTATGGCCTTACAACTCTTCTATCAGCTGGAACGCCTGCAAGAGGCATCCGACCTCGATCTGGATACCTCAATTATCCATTGTCTCCTGGAGATGGGGCGAGTTGAAGAAGCTGGCGAGCGCCTGCAAGGGCTGGTCGACACAGACCCGGATGCCTTTCGTGTGAAAAGCTTGCGAGCCCACTATTGCTCGGAAACCGGCGACTACCAGGCGGCCGAAACCATTCTGCGGGAGCTGCTGGAGGTGCAGCCCGGCAACGCCGCCTTTCTGACCCAGCTGGGTCATACGCTGCTGTGGATTGGGCGCCTTGATGAGGCCGCTGACTGCTTCCAGCAGGCCAGCGCGATCCAGCCCATGGCGTTGGCCAATCTGGTGCGAACTGGCAAGATGCCGGAAGAACCGGCGGCGGTTGCGCACATGGAGGCATTTGCCGATAGTCCACTGAATGCCAAAGAGGCGCGTTCGAGCATGGCTTTTGCCCTGGCAGAATTGCATGACAAGCAGGGCGATCACGAGCGGGCGTTTCGTTACCTGGAGCAGGGTAATCAGTTCCAACGGGAGCAGCTCGACTACAGCCCAGACATGTTCTCGCACCGGGTTGATCGCCTCATTGCGATTTTTGATGAGGCGTTTTTTGCCGGTTTGGCGCCCATCCGGGAATCCGACCGAACCCCGGTTTTTGTCGTTGGTATGCCGCGATCGGGAACCTCCCTGACCGAGCAGATTTTAAGCAGTCACAGCCAGGTGTTTGGCGCGGGTGAACTGGACTTGTTGCCGGTGTTAACGCGGCTCATGCCCAAAGCCATTGGCAGTGCCAAGCCCTTTCCCGGCTGTATGCAGGACATGACCCCTGAACTGCGTGAAGAGGCGGCTCGATATTACCTGTTTGGGCTTCTGCAGTACGACGAGGAAGCAGCCTACGTGGTCGACAAAATGCCGCATAATTTCATGAACGTGGGGCTAATTGCGTCGATATTGCCAAAAGCAAGATTGTGCATGTGCGCCGGGATCCGCGCGACGTGGGGTTGTCAAACTACCAGCAAAACTTCAAGGCGAGACACGGCGGAATGGGGTATGCTTTCGACCTTGAGCATACCGCTCGTCAACTCAATGACTATCACCGCGTTATGGAACACTGGCGTTCCGTATTGCCTGGTCGTGTCTTCGAGTTCGATTACGAGGAATTAGTGGAACGACAGGCTGAGGTGACAGCGGAACTGTTCGCCCATGTAGGGCTCGAAGTAGAGGCGGGTGCCGAGAGTTTTCACACGCTTGAGCGAGCAGTGCGTACTGCCAGCGTATCGCAGGTACGGCGCCCTATGTACAGCTCTTCAAAACAGAAATGGCGACGCTACGAGCGGCAGTTGGCACCTTTAATAGACAATCTCGATACTGCCCTGCTGGCCGGCAGGGATTGATTGAATGACAACGATCAGTGCAGTAATTCATGAAAAATTCAGTGCAGTACATCGAACCGGAGCCGGGCGCTACAGTCAACGCGCTGTTAACTGACTATCGCTGGGCCTATCTGCCTGGAGAGACGCTAGAAATTAGATACAGCTTCTATGACAGTGATTCCCAGTTCTTTGTCGATAGCAGATTTGGTTACGATCGCGACGATCCACTTTACGATCTTCCGTTTCGCGACGGTTTTGGCGGCCTCAGTGAAGAGCAGCGTGACTATACACGCGACTATTTCGATGTGATTGAAACCGCCGTTGATATTCGGTTTGTCGAGGTCGAAGACAGTCTGGACTCCGACATTCGCATCGGTATCACTGACTTGAGCCTGGAAAATGCCGACGGACTGGCCTTCTTGCCCTCGCCGGATTTAACCCCTTTCGATCGATCCCCGGAGACCTTTCACGACAGCACAGGTCTCGGCGGTGATGTCTGGCTGGATGTATCGCTTGATCCCTTTTTCTTTCCCGAGGTGGTGGTGCACGAAGTGGGGCGCGCCCTGGGATTGGCGCACCCTTTTCAGAATGGCTTTCGAGAACGGCGTGGTGTCGATAATGTGATTCTGGATGGGGAGCTGGATTACAACCGTTACACGGCGATGGCCTATGAACTGTATCCCAGCAGTGTGCGCGATGCTGATGTCTTGTTTACCTCGACCGTCGCAACCCTGATGCCTCTGGATTTGGAGGCCCTTCAGTTTTTGTACGGCGAATCGCGCGATGATGGCAATGACGTGTATTTAGTTGACGATCTGGAAGGTGACTTTGAGTTGGGTTCCCTGACCTTTGATGATGCCGATTTGCACAAACTCGTGAATAGCTATATCACCATTGATGACGCAGGCGGTTACAACGCCCTGGTGTTGAACCTTGATCAGGATCTGCGCATCGAGCTAAATGGTGGTGAGTGGAGCAACACAGAGGGTGGCTTGCTAACCCGCCAGTTCGATGATCCTAATCTGTTCCTTGACGCCGATACCAGCCTGGATGAGCTGCATTTCACAGGCAGTGGGGAGCACGCAGCCAGTTTTGATGCGCGTCCATTGAGTGCCTATAAGTTTGTTGAATCCGAAGCCGGTACGCGTGTGCAGGCTGTGGATGGGCCATTGGATGTGTTGGTGGTTGGCGCTGAACAGTTAAGTTTTGCCGATATTGACCTGGCGGTGGATGGTTTGCGCGGCGAAATTAATGCCCGCAACCAGGGCCTGTTGTTGGACTCAGATCGGCCTCTCTACCAGTCCCGGATAGGCGGTGATGCAGAAGACGTCTCCGTATTGGAAGCGCAGCTTTATCGTCTTTACTACGGCGGGTTGGGGCGCGCGCCGGACCGGGGCGGATTTGAATGGTGGACAGAGCAGTTGCAAGACGGTGTCTATGATTTTGCCGAAGTCGCCAGCAGGTTTATCGGTTCGCCAGAATTCAAAGGCCTGGCAGATGTCGATGGCAACGGGCGCATCTCCGATGCGGAATTTCTCGACAATATGTACCTGAACGTTTTTGGCCGGGAGCCCGATGAGGCCGGTTACGCCTTTTGGCTGGGCGAACTCTCGTCTGGCAAATTCACCCAGCCACTCGCCTTCGCCAACATGGTGCAGTCTGATGAGTTTGTGTTGCTGACTGCCGGCACTGTCGGTGACTTTATCTTCCTTTGATGTCAGCCAGGGAGTTCGTCATCCGGGATGGGCATGGCGCGTTATATAAAAGATAATATTATTTTTGTGGCCAGGGAGGCCCAGTGAACGTTCTGCACGTGTACCGCACGTTTTTCCCCGACACCCAGGGCGGCCTGGAAGAGGTCATTCGACAGATTTGTCTGAATGCGGCTCCCCACGGTGTAAACAGCCGGGTATTTGCCCTTAGCCGCGATCCGCAGCCGCGCGAGGTTGAGGTGGACGGCATTGAGGTCGTGCGCGTTAAGCAAAATCTCGAAATCGCTTCCAATGGTTTTACGCTTGGCGGTCTGGGGGAATTTCGGCGGCAGGTACTGTGGGCGGACGTTGTGCATTACCACTTTCCATGGCCGTTTGCTGACCTGATGTATTTGCTGCGGGGCAGCGACACCACCAGTATCGTCACTTATCATTCGGACATTGTCAGGCAGAAACTGCTGCAGGTAGTTTATCGCCCGCTGATGAACGAGTTTCTGCAGCGGGCGCAACGGATTGTCGCCACCTCGCCCAATTACTACGCCACCAGCGATGTATTGAGCAGATTCAGCGACAAGGTAGATATTATTCCAATCGGCATTGATGAAGCGTCCTATCCGCGTGCTATTGCTCCGCAGATCATGGAGCGTGTGCGTCAGGAATATGGTGAGGGCTTTTTTTTATTCGTGGGCGTGCTGCGCTATTACAAGGGTCTGCACATCCTGCTGGATGCCATCAAAGACGCCAGCTATAAGGTGGTGATCGTCGGGTCTGGCCCGGTTGAGGCCGAACTGAAGCGGCAAGCGCATGCCCTGGGTCTGGAAAACGTGGTGTTTGGTGGCTACGTCGATGATGACACCAAAATGGCGTTGTTCGAGCTGTGTCGTGGGGTGGTGTTTCCCTCGTATCTTCGTTCCGAGGCATTCGGCGTGACTTTGCTGGAAGGGGCGATGTGCGGTAAGCCGCTGCTGTCGGCCGAAGTGGGGTCGGGTACCAGCCATATTAATATTGATGGAGAAACCGGCTATGTGGTGCCACCCGGTTGTCCGCAGGCTTTGCGAGAAGCTCTCGACCGGCTCTATTACAACCCCTTGCGAGCTCGGGAAATGGGTGAGGCGGCACGACAGCGTTACCAGGCCTTGTTCACCGGTAAACTCATGGGTGAGCGCTATGTCGAAGTGTATCGGCGCACGCTGCTGCAGGAGAATGCACGCCTGAACACCCTGCCCGAGTCGGCGGGTCACGGTTAGTCAGTGCGAATTGCCGTTGATGCCAGACCCCTGGCCCATCCCCATACTGGTATCGGTCGCTACACAGAGTCGCTGTTAAAACGATTGGTGCAGTCAGGCCATCAGTGGTTTCTATACTCTGATCGTGCCATCACCCCGCGTTTTGACTACGACGACCATGTGCAAAAGCGCACCGGCAATAATCGACCCGGCAGCCCCTTCAGTGTGTTGTACAGCCAGATGGTGTTCTCACGCTGGGCGCGTGGGGATTGTGTCGATCTGTTTTGGTCACCCCGTCATCATTTGCCGCTGCGCTTGCCTCGCGGCGTGCGCAGCGTGGTGACGGTGCATGATCTTGTCTGGCAACGTTTTCCCGAGACCATGGCTGGTGCAAATCGATTGCTGGAGCGGCTGCTGATGGGGCCATCCCTGCGCAGTGCTGAGCGTATTATTTGCGTGTCTGATTTTACCCATAGCGAAGTGTCTCACTTTTATCCGCAACTCAATGATCGTTGTCGGGTGGTGCACGAGGCTGCCGAGGCGCTCAGTGAGAGCCAGGAGCAAAGCACCCCGATCCCGCAGCAACCCTTCCTGTTGTTCGTGGGTACGCTGGAACCGCGCAAGAATCTGCCACGCCTGCTACAGGCCTTTGCGAGGCTGGTTCAGGAAACTGATTTGCAGCATCAATTGCTGATAGTGGGTGCCCAGGGGTGGGGGCAGGATGATATTCCCGCGCTTGTTAGGCAACACGGTTTGCTCGATCGTGTGCAATTGCGCGGACGCATTAGTGACACCGAATTACAGGCACTCTACCCGGCAGCCACCGCGCTGCTAATGCCCTCTGTTTACGAGGGATTTGGGCTACCTGCGCTTGAGGCGATGGGCCACGGCGTGCCAGTAATGGCCGGGCGAGCAGGTGCCTTGCCAGAAGTGGTTGGAGCTGGTGGAGTGCTGGTAGATCCGCTCTCCGTGCAATCTATGTTGAATGGCATGCAGATGTTGTGTGCTGATGAGCGTGGGCGTGCAGAACTGGGGCGCAAAGCCCTTTTGCAGTCCCAACAGTTCAGCTGGGATCGCGCTGCAGATGCGACGCTGGCCGTATTTGAAGAAGCGGGCAATTTGTGACGGCGACCGTGCGCGAAGCCTTGTTGAACCCCCGTATGCTGATCTGCATCTTCACGGGTTTTGTTTCTGGCCTGCCGTTTCTCCTGCTCATTCATATGCTGCCTGCCTGGCTGAAAGATCACGAGGTCAGCCTGACTGACATCGCTTTGTTTTCGCTGATTGGCTTGCCCTATGTCTGGAAGTTTCTGTGGGCGCCGATCATGGATCGCTATGTACCCCCTTTCCTGGGGCGGCGTCGGGGCTGGATGCTGATTACCCAGGTGGCGCTGTTTCTTGTTATTGGGCTGATGGGCAGCTTTTCACCGCGTGATGCTCTGGGCACCATTGCGTTGATAGCCCTGGCGGTCGCGTTTCTGAGCGCCAGTCAGGACATAGCGCTCGATGCCTTTCGCCGCGAAATTCTGCCAGATGAAGAGCTGGGTCTTGGCAACTCCATACATGTGACGGCCTATCGGGTAGCCGTGCTGGTGCCTGGTTCTTTAGGCCTGATTCTGGCGGACCATTTGCCATGGGCACTGGTGTTCTGGATCGTAGCGGCGTTCATGTTGCTAGGAACGGGCATGAGCATTGTGGTGAGCGAGCCTAAATCAGAGCTGCCACCCGCAGCCGGGTTTAAAGAGGCGGTGGTTGGTCCGTTTCGTGAATATCTCAACCGCAGGGGCTGGTCGCAATTGCTGTTGGTGCTCAGTTTTCTTGTGCTCTACAAACTGGGTGACAGTATGGCCACTGCGCTGTCGACACCTTTCTACATGGATCTCGGATTCACGAAATCTGATATCGGGGTGGTGGCCAAGAACGCTGCACTCTGGCCTTCGATCATCGGTGGTTTGTTTGGCGGCGTGCTGATGCTGAAGCTGGGCATTAACCGTGCCTTGTGGTTGTTTGGGCTGGTGCAGCTGGTGAGCATTTTCGGATTTGCGATTCTGGCCGAGGCAGGCCCAGTACTGTGGTTGCTGGCCGCTGTGATTGCCTTTGAGTACCTGGGGGTGGGGTTGGGTACGGCCGCCTTTATCGCCTTTATTGCCCGTGAAACCAGCAAGCAGTATGCGGCGACCCAATTGGCGCTTTTTACGGCTCTAACCGCCGTGCCGCGTACCTTTGTCAATGCCACTACCGGTTGGATCGTCGAGTCGGTGGGATGGACCGAGTTTTTCCTGTTGTGTGCCTTGCTGGCGTTGCCGGGTATGGCACTGCTCTACTGGGTTGCCCCTTGGTCCGGCGATAAACACGGTCATACCCGGGTCTGACCCCGCTTCAGCGGACTCTGACCCCGCTTCAGCGGACTCTGACCCCAGTTAAAGCTTTTTAGGCATCCCAGCCGAACTGATCCAACTTCACTTTCCCGGAAAGGGTAAATTCGACGCCCTCGGCCTCAAGCCGGTGGCGCTGTGTTTTCGCGCTGCTGGAGTCAGGGGGTAAAGAGATTTTGCCCTGGCTATTTAGAACCCGGTGCCAGGGTAGGTTGCTGCCTTTGGGCAGGTCGCGCAACGTATGCCCCACCTGCCGAGCACCGCGTCCAAGCCCTGCCAGCCTTGCTACCTGACCGTAACTGGCCACCTTGCCCGGGGGAATAGCAGCCACCACCTGCCAGATACGCTCTCTTGCAGACAGTGGCTCATTCATCAGTGCTTAGAGGCGAATGCCACCGTCGATCTCGAAGACGCGGCCGGTGACGTAGTCGTTCTCGAAAATAAATGCCACGGTTTGGGCAATTTCGTCGGGGGTGCCCATGCGACCCAGGGGAATCTGGGCTTCCATTTTCGCGAGCGCTTCCGGCTTCATACTGGCAACCATGTCAGTAGCGATAAAGCCAGGTGCGATGGCGCCGGTGCGAATACCGTAGCGCGCCAGTTCCTTGGCCCAGGTGACAGCCATGGTGGCGACACCGGCTTTGGCGGCTGAGTAGTTGGTTTGACCCATATTGCCAGCGCGGGATACGGAGGAAATGTTGACGATCACACCCGGTGTGCCGAGTTCAATGAACTTGGTAGCCGCCTCGCGGCCGCACAGGAAGACTCCGGTCAGGTTCACATCGATCACTGCCTGCCATTCCGCCAGGCTCATCTTTTTGACGATCTCGCCGTCTTTTACTTTCAGCAGCAAGCCGTCCCGCAGTATGCCCGCATTATTAATCACGCCGTGCAGGCTGCCATAGTCTGCCACGACCTGGTCGAACAGCTGGGTGACTTCATCTTCAGCAGCCACGTTGGCGATATAGCCTTTGCTTTCGCCGCCGGCCTCATTGCACAGGGCGGCGGTTTCATCCAGCTTTTCCTGGTTCAGGTCGACTAGTGCCAACTTGGCACCTCGAGCAGCGAGACCCACCGCAATGGCGCGGCCGAGGCCTTGTCCGCCACCGGTCACTACAACGACTTTATCTTTCAAATCCATGTTGGAACTCCTGTTGGAAAGTCGCGCATCTTACCCAGAAGCCCGCAAAATTTACACCCGCTAGGAACCACAGGGCCTTGTATTCGGGGTGGATGGCCTCATCATGTAATCATGCAATGGATTATCTTTTTGTTCCCCTGGCTGGAGCTGTGGACACTGATTGAACTGGGCGGCGAAATTGATGGCTTTACAGCTGTTCTTTACGTGTTTGCCACCCTGGTTCTGGGGCTGAGCATGATCCGCGGACGCGGTATTGCCATCATGCGCGAAATGCGCGAAATGCAACAACAGCAGGGCGGTCGCGTCATTATCGGCCCCCAGCTACTGGCAGATGAAACCGCCATTATCGGCAGTGGCCTGCTGCTTATGATTCCCGGTCTGATTACCGACTTCCTGGCCCTGTTGTGCCTGATTGGCCCCCTGCGTCGGCGTTTACTGGCCCTTCTTGGGGTGCAAAAGCCCGAGCCGGTGGTGTCTTACGGCGAATCGACCAGCGAAACTGGTCCCCAGACCCTGGAAGGGGATTTTAGACGCATCGACGACTAAAAAGCCTTGAAAAGTCATATTTCCTGACTATGATTAGCATTCCCTTGGGGAGAGTGCTTAATATTTTCAGGATCCACCCTTGAATTCAGCCCCCACACCCCCATGAACACCTGCAGGTCAGGCTGCGTATCAGCCTGGCGGCAATAATTAACGTTTAGTGGAGATCAACACAAATGAGCATCCGTCCGTTGTATGACCGCGTGGTCATCCGTCGCAATGAAGAGGAAGAAACCACTGCAGGCGGTATCCTGCTGCCCGGTTCAGCTAAGGAAAAGCCCAACCAGGGTGAAGTCGTAGCGGTTGGTGAGGGCAAAGTACTGGATAACGGCGATACCCGTCCAGTCGCTGTAAAAGTGGGCGATACGGTCGTATTTGGCCAGTACGCTGGCAGCAACACCATCGAAATCGACGGCGAAGAGCTGATCATCATGGGCGAGAGCGAAATCTTCGCCGTCGTCGAGTAAGTCAAAGCGAATTTTTAGTAAAGGATATAGAACATGTCTGCAAAAGAAGTGCAATTTGGTGACAGCGCTCGTCAGCGCATGCTGACCGGTGTGAACATTCTCGCCGATGCCGTTAAAGCTACCCTGGGCCCCAAAGGCCGCAACGTAATTCTGGACAAGTCTTTTGGTGCGCCGACTGTCACCAAAGATGGTGTTTCCGTAGCGAAAGAAATCGAGCTGGCTGACAAGCTGGAAAATATGGGCGCGCAAATGGTCAAGGAAGTGGCTTCCCAGGCCTCTGACGCTGCTGGTGACGGTACCACCACTGCGACCGTACTGGCTCAGTCCATCGTCAACGAAGGCCTGAAGTCTGTTGCCGCTGGTATGAACCCGATGGATCTGAAGCGTGGCATCGACAAAGCTGTTGCCGCTGCTGTTGCCAAGGTTCAGGAAGCCTCCACTCCATGTGAAGACAGCAAAGCCATTGCCCAGGTGGGCACCATCTCTGCCAACAGCGACGAGTCTGTGGGTGAGATCATCGCCGAAGCCATGGACAAGGTTGGCAAAGAAGGCGTTATCACTGTTGAAGAAGGTTCCGGTCTGGAAAACGAGCTCGACGTGGTAGAAGGTATGCAGTTCGACCGCGGTTACCTGTCCCCTTACTTCATCAACAACCAGGACAGCATGAGCGCTGACGTTGAAGCGCCCTTCATCCTCTTGGTTGACAAGAAAATCTCCAACATTCGTGAGCTTCTGCCTCTGCTGGAGCAGGTTGCCAAGGCCTCCAAGCCGCTGGTGATTGTTGCTGAAGACGTTGAAGGCGAAGCGCTGGCTACGCTGGTTGTAAACAACATGCGCGGTATTGTTAAAGTCGCTGCTTGTAAGGCGCCCGGCTTTGGCGATCGTCGCAAGGCCATGCTGCAGGACATCGCGATCCTGACTGGCGGTACTGTCATCTCTGAAGAGGTTGGCCTGGATCTGGAAGCGGCAACCCTGGAACACCTTGGTTCTGCCAAGCGTGTCACCATGGACAAGGACAACAGCACCATCATCGATGGCGCAGGTGACCATGACGCCATTACTGCTCGTGTTAGCGAGATCCGCGTTCAGATCGAAAACACGTCTTCTGACTACGATCGTGAAAAGCTGCAAGAGCGCGTCGCCAAGCTGGCAGGCGGTGTTGCTGTGATCAAAGTTGGTGCTGCCACCGAGATCGAAATGAAAGAGAAGAAAGCCCGCGTTGAAGACGCCCTGCACGCTACCCGTGCTGCGGTTGAAGAAGGCGTGGTTGCTGGTGGTGGTGTGGCGCTGGTTCGCGCTGTTGCCTCTATCCAGGGCCTGGAAGGCGACAATGAAGACCAGACTCACGGCATTAACGCTGCGATTCGCGCAATGGAAGGACCGCTGCGCCAGATCGTTGCAAACGCCGGTGATGAGGCCTCTGTTGTTCTGGACAAGATCAAGAACGAAGGTGAAGGTAACTTCGGCTATAACGCTGCAACTGGCGAGTACGGCGACATGATCGAGATGGGTATTCTCGACCCTGCCAAAGTAACTCGTACTGCACTGCAGGCCGCTGGCTCTGTTGCTGGTCTGATGATCACCACTGAAGTGATGATCGCTGACGAGCCGCAGGATGCTGCAGCAGCTGCTCCGGCAATGCCTGACATGGGCGGCATGGGTGGCATGGGCGGCATGATGTAAGCTCGCTTACCCAAGCAATGAAAAAACCCCGCTCTATGCGGGGTTTTTTTGCTTCGCAAGGAATGCAGCTTGCCGCTTACCCCGATTTTCGTTAGTTTCCCTGTTTCTAAATTTATCGCATTTCTGGTGACCTGAATGAGTGATTGGACCTCTGGCTATGTAGCCGACATTAACTACACCCATGGCTATTATGAGGATATGAATCCGCTAAGAATCAAGCTCGCTTTTTTGCGTGCTGGATTGGCGGCTCCCCAAATCAGCAATGCATGTGAGCTGGGCTTCGGCTGGGGAATGAGCGTTAATCTGTACGCGGCTTCCTCGGAGGTGACCTGGCATGGCAATGACTTCAACCCTGCCCAGGCGGCTTTCGCCCGTCAGATGATGGACACGTCTGGGGCTGAGGGACTGTTGGTCGACGAAGCCTTTGATGAATTCTGCACGCGCGATGATCTTCCTGAATTTGACTACATTGCTCTGCACGGCATCTGGAGCTGGATTTCTGATGACAATCGGCAGGTGATTGTCGATTTTTTGCGGAAAAAACTGAAGGTAGGCGGTGTGTTGTACATCAGTTACAACGCGCTGCCCGGTTTTGCGCCCTTTGTGCCGGTCCGGAATTTGATGTTTGAACATGTCCACCGCCATGGTAGCGCCGCATCGCTCAAAGAGCGGATCACCGCGTCGGTCGGCTTTGCTCAACAGCTGATGGAGCTTAACCCCAGGTTTGGCGTGGCCAATCCGGGTATCGTTGATCGTCTGAAAGGCGTGGCAGACAAGCCGGCGGAATACCTTGCGCATGAGTACTTTAATACCGATTGGGAGCCCATGGATTTTGCGCAGATGAACGAATGGCTGGCTGATGCCAAGATGAGCTACGCCTGTTCTGCGAACTTTCATGATCACGTGCCAGTATTAAACCTCACCAAGGAACAGCAGGAATTTCTTGCGGCGATCGATGATCCTGTTATCCGCGAGAACACTCGCGATTTGATCATGAACCAACAGTTTCGAAAGGATTACTGGGTGAAAGGTGGCAATGAGACCCGTGGTCTGGAATCCATTGAAATGCTCAAGCAGGAGCACGTGATTCTTATTCGCCCACTGGAGGATGTGAAATACAAAATCAATTTCAATGGTAAAGAAATCTCGTTGTCTGAGTCGGTTTATCGGCCCTTTGTTGAAGCGCTAGATGGCTACAGGGTTCGCAATATCGGTGACCTGGCGCAAGAAGTCGAAGCCAAGGGTATTTCCATTGGCCAGGTGTTCGAGGCGATGCTGGTGATGATCGGCTCGAATTATGTAAAGCCTGCTTATCCTGACGCGTCTGAGGAAGTGAAGGAGCGTTCTCGACGCATCAACGAAGCTATCTGCACTTATGCCAGGAGTCATAACAAAATCAGTTTTCTGGCGAGCCCGGTTACCGCAGGGGGGCAGGTGGTGAGTCGCTTTGAACAGTTGTTCTTGCTGGCGCGTGCTGCCGGCATACCTGAATCACAGTGGGCCGAGTACGTGGTGGGCTTGTTATTCCCGCAGGGTGAGAAAATGGTTGTTGATGACAAGGTGTTGGAAACGCCGGAAGAGAACGTGAAAGCCATGCAGGACAATGTAGATCAGTTCGTTGAAAAACGCCTGCCGCTGCTGGAAAAGCTGGGCGTCGCCTGACGCCCAACAATTAGCAGTTTATAAACACGGTCACTGCCTTTAAAATAGCCGCAGGCGTGAACGTTGCCGCAAAGCTTCTGACAACAACAAACCCGGTGGGGATAGACCTATGACAATGAAATTCATCTTTATGTGGGCGCACGTGCTATTCGGCATCGTCTGGATCGGCATGCTCTACTATTTCAACTTCGTGCAAACCGAGTACTTTAAAGAGGCCGAGGCAGACGCCAAAGCCGATGCCATGAAGAAGCTGGCACCGCGGGCGCTATGGTGGTTCCGCTGGGGTGCGATGTTCACGTTCCTCACCGGCCTGGTTCTGCTGTACGTGATTGGTGCACACAATCAGCTATTGGCGCAGCCGGTTATCTGGGTGGGCGCTACCTGCGGTATCCTGATGTTCCTGAACGTCTGGCTGATTATTTGGCCTAACCAGCAAGTCGTGCTGGGCATGAAGGAAGGCGACGGTCCGGCCTCTGCAGCGAAAGCTGGTCTGGCCTCTCGTACCAATACGCTGCTGTCCGGTCCTATGCTGTTCGGCATGGTCGGTTCCAAGAACTTGTACATTGATGCCAGCCCGATAGGCATTTACCTGGCCCTGGGCATTATCGCTCTGATTGAAGTTAACGCCCTGTTTGGTAAGACGGGTCCGATGACCTCGGTCAAAGGCGTGATTCACTGCAGCCTGGGCCTGGTGGCCGCGCTGTGGGCGATTCTGGTGTTTGTCTGAGCGCATACTGCTAGTCGAAGGGGTTGGCTTGCCAACCCCTTTTAGTTTCTGGGTATAGGAAATACATGGCTGATAACGACGACACAATTGGCAACATCCCTCCCATTGTACCTACGCGGGATGAGCCTGCGCCTCGTGGCAATGGTGCACAAGGCAAGCGTGCCAAGAAAAACCAGGGTAGTGGTGGCGGCACCGGTTTATGGGCGCGCTTGTTTATCTTGGTCAGTCTGGTGGTCGCAGCGGTTGCCTGTGCCTGGGCCTGGCAATTGCAGCAGCAGCTGGCTTTGACCAGTGCCAGTCTCGACAGTGCCGCCGCTCGTATTCAGGACCTGGAAGATCGGCTGTCCGACACTGATGAGGGGATGAATCAATCCAGTGCAGCAATGGCGGTCAAAATCAAGGAACTATATTCCGAGGTAGATAAACTATGGGCCTCGGCCTGGCGTCGCAACAAGGCAAAGATTGCCGATTTGGAGAAGGCCTCATCCAGTCACAGCAGCACCCTGGCCACTCTCAGTAAAACCGATAAGGATTACTCGGCGCAGTTACAGAAACTGGCGGGTGATCTGAACAAACTGAATGCCGTGGCGGGTGACCTGGAACGATTGGTGCAGTCTGCCAGAGCCAGTGAGTCACAAATCGAGCAACTGAGTGACGATCTGAACCGGCTCAATCTCGAAATAGCGAAAATGCAAAAGCGCGTTACGACCAACGAAGAATGGATCGATTCCATCAATGGGTTCCGCAAGCAGGTCAATCGTACTCTGTCAGATATTAATTCCCGCCTGAACGCTATGCAGGCGCCGCCAGCACCTGCTGGCTAAACGCGAGTTAGTCGAACACCGGCTCTCGCTTCTCAAAGAAAGCTGTCATGGCTTCGGCCGATTCCGGTGAAGCCAGGGCTTGTCCAAACAGGACCTGTTCCCGCTCATGCGCCTGCTGCATGGCTGCCCGGATAGGTTCTCGCAGCAACTTCTTGGTCGCTTGCACCGAGGAGGGAGGCAGCTTCGCTAGTTGTCGAGCTACGGCCTTGGCATGGGCCACAACCGATTCTTTGCTGATTTCATTGACCAGACCGATTTCGACGCTTGTTTCCGCATCAAAGGATTCACCGAGCATCAGTAGTTCTGCTGCTTTCTGGTGCCCGGCTAGTCTCGGCAGGAGCAAACTGGAGGCTGCCTCGGGAACCAGGCCTAATTGAGTAAAAGGCAGTTTGAAACTGGCGTTGTCCTGAGCAAAGACCATATCGCAATGCAGTAACATCGTGGTGCCAACGCCGACCGCAGGTCCCGCCACGGCGGCAATCACAGGTTTAGTGGCCTTGTACAGTGATTTCAAGAAGCGTACCGCCGGCACTTCCTGGTGTTCATTGAGAGTGTCTCCGGCAAAATCGGCAATATCATTGCCAGAGCTAAAGCAGTCATCGTTGCCATAAAGCAGTATGACCCGCACCTCATGGTCGTTGTCGGCGCGCTCAATGGCGGCCGCCAGTGCATCGTACATGCTGTGGTTCAGAGCGTTCTTGCGTTCTTCCCGATTGAAGTGCAGGTGCAGGATATGCTCGCGCAGGGTGATGTCGACAAAATCCACGCTGGAATTCATTATTATTTTCCTCCTAGCAGGGCCACTAAGAGTAGCACTACTCGGCTGAATTGGCAGGGTTTTGCTCCGCTTTTAGGTCCCGGCTTGCGCTATAATATGGCCCCTTTTTGGCGCAATAGTTTTTATAGAGGAGTCACCTATGACGGTAATTCGTCAGGACGACCTGATCGACAGCGTTGCCGACGCGCTGCAGTTTATTTCCTATTTTCATCCGCTGGATTTTGTCAACGCAGTACATGAGGCTTATGAGCGCGAGCAAAACCCCGCCGCTAAAGATGCAATGGCACAGATTCTGATTAACTCGCGCATGTGTGCACGGGGCCACCGGCCGATCTGCCAGGACACCGGTATTGTGACAGTCTTCATCAAAATCGGTATGAACGTGCAGTGGGTTGCAGAGATGTCCGTGAGCGACATGATTAACGAAGGCGTGCGTCGTGCTTATCTGCACCCCGACAACGTGCTTCGCGCCTCTATTCTCGATGATCCTGCTGGTGCGCGATCCAATACCAAGGACAACACCCCTGCGGTGATTCACATGGAAGTGGTCGAAGGCGATACCGTGGATGTTGCCGTGGCGGCCAAGGGCGGTGGCTCTGAGAACAAATCCAAAATGGTTATGCTCAACCCCTCTGACAGCATTGTCGATTGGGTGGTGAAAACGCTGCCCACTATGGGTGCCGGATGGTGTCCGCCCGGCATGCTGGGTATTGGTATTGGCGGTACCGCTGAAAAGGCTGCGGTTATGGCCAAAGAGGCGTTGATGGACCCGATTGATATTCACGAATTGCGCGAACGTGGCCCGAGTAACCGCGCAGAAGAGTTGCGGCTGGAAATTATGGAAGCGGCTAACAAGCTCGGCATTGGTGCCCAGGGCCTGGGTGGTCTGACGACAGTAGTGGATGTGAAGATCAAGGATTACCCGACTCACGCAGCATCCCTGCCGGTAGCAATGATTCCCAACTGTGCTGCTACCCGCCACGCCCACTTTGTACTGGACGGTTCCGGCCCGGCGCTGCAAACGCCCCCCAGCCTGGACGATTGGCCCGACATCACCTGGGAAGTTGGCGACAATGTGAAGCGCGTGAATCTGGATACCGTTACCCAGGAGGAGGCCGCCAGCTGGCAGCCTGGCGATACCCTGTTGCTTTCGGGCAAGATGTTGACCGGTCGCGATGCGGCGCATAAAAAGATGAAGGAACTCATAGAGAGTGGTGAGGGACTACCGCCAGAGGTTGATCTGACCGGCAAGTTTATTTACTACGTGGGTCCTGTTGATCCGGTGCGTGACGAGGTGGTTGGTCCCGCTGGTCCCACTACGGCAACGCGAATGGATAAGTTCACCGATTTTGTCCTCGAGCATACGGGCTTGATGGGCATGATTGGCAAGGCAGAAAGAGGCCCGGCCGGTATTGAGGCCATCAAAAAGCACGAGGCCACCTACCTGATGGCAGTGGGTGGTGCCGCTTACCTGGTCTCCAAGGCGATTACTAACGCCAAAGTTGTCGCATTCCCGGAGCTCGGCATGGAGGCGATCTACGAATTTGAGGTAGATGAAATGCCAGTGACCGTGGCGGTGGATGCTCGAGGTGAGTCTGTGCATCAGACCGGACCGGCGATTTGGAAAGCCAAAATTGAAGAGCAGGCCATCGAAGTCGTTTGATAACACGCCGGGGTCTGAGCCCAATAAGACCTGGAAAATGACCCTGGCCCCTTTCTTTTATGACCTTCTCATTTTACTGGCATGACTACGAAACCTTCGGCGTAGACCCTAGTCGCGACCGGCCGGTGCAGTTTGCCGGCCTGCGTACTGATGCCGAGCTGAATGTCATCGGCGAACCATTGGTTATTTTCAGCAAACCAGCAGCTGATGTTTTGCCGCAACCGGAAGCCTGCCTGGTCACAGGTATCACACCGCAACAGGCGCTGGAGGAAGGTGTCAGCGAGGCTGAATTTATCCGCCGCATCCATGCCGAGCTGTCCCGCCCCGGCACCTGTGGTGTGGGCTATAACACCCTGCGTTTTGATGATGAGGTGACTCGCTACACCTTGTATCGCAATTTTTATGATGCCTACGAGCGGGAGTGGCGTGACGGGAATTCTCGCTGGGATATCATCGATATGGTGCGTCTCACCTATGCACTCCGGCCCGAGGGCATCAACTGGCCTCGTCGCGAAGATGGCCTGCCCAGTTTCAAGCTGGAGTTGCTGACAGAAGCCAACGGCATTGGCCATGAGGCTGCCCACGATGCACTGTCGGATGTAGAGGCTACCGTTGCGGTGGCCAGGTTGATTCGCGACAGACAGCCCCGGTTGTTTGATCATGTACTGGGCCTGCGTTCCAAGCAGGCGGTGCTGGAGTCATTGGATGTGCCTAACATGCGGCCTGTGTTGCACGTGTCCGGTAAGTTTGGTGCCGCTCGCAACAACATTGGTCTGGTCGCACCGATAGCGGCACACCCCACTAACAAAGCCGAAATCATCTGCATCGATTTGTCTCGCGACCCTCAGGAGCTGGCTGATCTGTCTGCGGCTGATATTGGCGAGAGGCTGTTTTGCGCTCGCGACACACTACCCGATAGTGTTGAGCGACCTGCTATCAAGAACATTCGCAGCAATCGTTGCCCGATTGTTCTGACGCCAAAACTGTTGGACGCTGCGGCAGCGGAGCGCCTGCAGATTGACCGAGAGCAATGCATGGCCAATGCGGAAACACTGCGCAGTATTCCCGGCCTGGCAGCCAAGCTGCAGCAGGTGTTTACTGAGCGCAGTTTTCCCGAGCACACGGATCCGGATCGGATGCTTTACAGCGGAGGCTTTTTTTCCGCCGGCGACAAGCGCGAGATGGCACGTATTCGCCAGACTTCGCCCGAGGCATTGCGTGAGGAAACCTTTGCTTTTGAAGACCCCAGGCTTGCCGAGATGCTGTTTCGTTACCGGGCCCGCAATTTTCCTGAAAGCCTGTCTGATCCAGAGCGAGCTCTGTGGGAGGAGTACCGCTTTCAATACCTGACTGACCCGGATGGAGGGGCGAGTATTGTGCTGGATTCATTTATAGATCGCGTTTCCACTCTACTAGAGGCTGAGGTCGACCCAACGAAGCGCGCTGTTCTCGAGTCTTTGCTTGAATACGCGGATATACTGTTAGCATGAGCAAAAAGTATTTTGAAACCGTACCCATCCCGCCTGCACTTGCCCATCGGCCGCGAGATTCAAGGGGATATCCAATTCCCCACAGCGCGTGGCGCCATCCCGAGACGCTCGAGTATGATTTTCGCGTGGTCGATGAAGACAAGCGCAAGAAAGCTATTGAGCTCGGATTGTGCGGTGTCAGTGGCTTACCCTTGGAACCCGGCAATTATTGGTTCATTGGTGGACTGGTGAGTCTGAAAAACCGCCTGTTTGTGGATCCGGCGATGCGCCAGGAGGTGGCTTATTACAGTATTCAGGTATGCCCGCACCTCGCTCTGGCCGCTTCTCAGTACCGTACGGCTGGGCTTGATCCCTCCGGAGACATTAAAGGCGCTTCCAGGGACAAGACCGAATACCAGGTCCTCGCGTCTACCGGTAGTTATTCCACTAAAGAGGTGAATGATTACCAGTACATTGTGGCCGGGCCCTGGAAGCTCATTACGATTTGGAAATCGGGAAAGATGTTAAGCAAGGAAGACACCAAGCCGATCCTTGAAAATGAGGGTTTTCAAACCAAGTAAACCCGACATTATTACCGTTTTCTGCCCGGAGCGCCTGTTTATAATAGCTGCGAGCGAACCACCCTGGCCCAGATTCGGAGAAGCCCTTGCAGTTTGCCGGTAGTCACATCCTGTCCGTCAACCAGTTTGAACGCGCTGATATAGAACACATCTTTACGGTTGCTGATCGCATGGAGCCCTATGCGCACCGGCACAAGATTACCCATGTGCTCGATGGCGCCATTCTTGGCTCCATGTTCTTTGAGCCCAGCACCCGAACGCGGGTCAGTTTTGGGGCGGCCTTTAACCTGCTGGGCGGCCATGTGCGTGAGACCACCGGCTTTGAACACTCAGCCATCGCCAAAGGCGAATCTCTTTACGACACTGCCCGCGTGATCTCTGGCTACAGCGATGTGATTGCCATGCGCCATCCGGAGTCCGGTTCGGTGGCAGAGTTTGCCAGCGCCAGCAGAGTGCCGGTGCTAAATGGTGGCGATGGCGCCAACGAGCATCCTACCCAGGCCCTGTTGGACCTATACACTATTAATCGCGAGCGGCAGGCCCGCGGTGGCTCCATCGACAATATTCGTATTGCCCTGATTGGCGACCTGCGCCATGGGCGCACCGTACACTCTCTGCTTAAACTGCTCAGCCTGTTTGATAATATTGAGGTGCACCTTATTAGCCCGCCCGAGTTGGCGATGCCGGAGGATATTGTTGAGCTCATGCGCTCGGCCGGCCACGCGGTGTTTGAAACCGAGGAGCTGGAAAGTCACATCAGCAAGGTGGATATTGCCTACTCTACCCGCATCCAGGAGGAGCGCTTCGGCTCCCAGGAAGAGGCCGACCGCTATCGCGGCCGTTTTCGACTTAACCAGAATATCTATACCGAGCACTGTGATCCCAACACCGTCATCATGCACCCCTTGCCCAGGGATTCTCGTGCCGAGGCGAACGAGCTCGATAACGACCTGAACGACAATCCCAATCTCGCCATCTTTCGCCAGACTGACAATGGCGTTTTGGTTCGCATGGCGCTGTTCGCTATGGTGCTGGATGTGGTGGAGCAGGTTGATCGTGAATCTCGCGACGTCAACTGGTACACCGGCAGCCGGTTCTGAGTGGCCTGTCGTGAAGCTGCAGTTCGGGGCCGCTGACGCCCGTATTCTTGAAGACCAGCGGGTCTACGATGGCCACTTTAAAATGCATCGCTTGACTGTGCAGCATCGGCTGTTTGGCGGAGGCTGGAGTGAGCCCCTGAGCCGGGAAATATTCGAGCGCGGCGATGCAGTAGGCGTGCTGCCCTGGGACCCTGTCAGCGATGACTTGATTATGTTGGAGCAATACCGCGTCGGCGTTCGCCGGGATGAAGACTCTCCCTGGATGCTGGAGTTGGTCGCCGGTGTCGTCGAGGACGGCGAAAGCGATGCAGAAGTGGCCAGGCGCGAGGCGCAGGAAGAGGCCGCGCTTTCGATCAGCGAGCTGGAGCCCGTTGCCAGGTATTACCCCAGTGCCGGGGCCTGCACTGAGCAAGTCAGGCTGTTTATCGGTCGCACCCAGCGCCCGGAGCAGGGCGGTGTGTACGGCAATGCCGACGAAGGTGAAGACATTCGTGTCCACATCCTTCCCCGGGCCGAAGTAATGGACTATCTGACATCTGGTTTTATCAATAACGGTCATACGCTCATCGCACTGCAGTGGCTTGCCCTGCACGGCGACGAATTGCGTGGGCGCTGGACCTGACATGAACCCGCAGCAGGACACGACTCACAAGGACAACCAGGACAGCGGTCTGCTGCGCTCCAGCGCTGTGGTGGGTGCCATGACCATGCTGTCTCGCTTCCTCGGTTTGGCGCGGGATGTGGTGATCGCGGGTTTTGTTGGCGCCACCGCCAATGCAGACGCCTTTTTTGTCGCCTTCAAAGTGCCCCAGTTTCTACGTCGCCTGTTCGCGGAAGGCGCCTTCTCGCAGGCCTTTGTACCGGTGCTGGCGGAATATCGGGAGAATGGTTCAGTGGAGGCGGTGCGGGCGCTTCTGGATCGTGTGGCAGGCGTGCTGGGCGGCACCCTGATTCTGGTCACTGGCTTGATGGTATTGGCAGCACCGCTGGTAACGGCCCTGTTTGCGCCAGGCTTTATTGGCCATCCGGTGAAGTACCAGCTGACCGCCGATATGATCCGCATTACCTTTCCATACCTGTTTTTTGTTTCCATGACCGGCTTTTGTGGGGCGGTGCTCAACAGCTATGGCCGCTTTGCGATACCGGCCTTCACGCCGGTGTGGCTGAACCTGTCACTGATTGTTGCCGCGACGGTGGCTGCGCCGATGATGGACGAGCCAGTGTTCGCGCTGGCCTGGGGTGTTTTTCTCGCGGGAGTCGTGCAGCTGCTGTTCCAACTGCCGTTTTTGTACCGTATTGAGCGCTTGCCCACGCCGCGCTGGGACACTCAGGATGAAGGTGTGCGCCAGATCATGACGCTGATGCTGCCGGCCCTCTTTGGTGTCTCGGTCAGCCAGATCAATCTGCTGCTGGACACAGTGTTGGCCAGTTTTCTGCCCACTGGCAGTGTGTCCTGGTTGTATTACTCTGATCGGCTCACGGAATTGCCACTCGGGGTATTTGGCATCGCCATTGCCACTGTGATTTTGCCCAGCCTGTCGCGGCAGCAGGCCAGTGAATCGGCTGAGGCCTTTACCCGTACCCTGGATTGGGCCATGCGCAGTGTATTGATGATTGCGATTCCCGCCAGTATCGCTCTCGCTTTTCTGGCCGAGCCTATTTTGATCAGCCTGTTCCAATATGGCGCCCTCGAGGCTCGTGATGTGGCCATGGCCAGCATGAGCCTTAAGGCCTACTGCCTGGGCCTGCTGCCCTTTATGTTGGTGAAAACACTGGCGCCCGGGTATTACGCCCGCCAGGATATGCGCACCCCAGTCAAAATTGGCGTCATCGCCATGGTCGCCAATATGGTCCTTAACCTGGCGCTGGTGATTCCCCTGCATCGCTACTGGGAAATCGGCCATGTGGGCCTGGCCCTGGCGACCTCACTGGCGGCGTACATCAATGCGGGCCTTTTGTTCCGTGGTCTGCGAAGGGAGCAGGTATTCCGCTTCCAGCCCGGTTGGTGGCCCTTGTTAGTGCGATTGCTGGCTGCTTCGGGGGCCATGTTGATCGCGCTTTGGTCCCTCACACCAGAGGCCAGTGCCTGGCTGGGCTGGCGCTGGCACGAGCGGGCCGCCCAACTGGGCATGCTGGTGGCTGCCGGCCTCGGCGTATACCTGGTGGTACAGGTGTTGCTGGGAGCCCGGCTCAAGGATTTTTACGCCCCAAAACAGCGCTGATTTGGCTATAATGGCGCCCTTTGACAGTGCGATAATCACCCGGCATGGAGCTCATTCGCGGCCTACATAATTTGCGTCCCCGACATCGGGGCTGCGTGGCGACGATTGGCGCGTTCGACGGGGTGCATCACGGTCATCGCGCGGTACTCGGCCATCTGCTGGATAAATCCAAAGAACTGGGATTGCCATCGGTCGTGATTTTGTTCGAACCGCTGCCCCGGGAGTATTTTGCACCGACCCAGGCACCTGCTCGATTGATGAGCTTTCGGGAAAAGTTCAGTGCCCTGAAGGCCCTGGGGGTCGATCGGGTGTTACGGGTGCGCTTTGACGAAAGCCTCCAGACCATGAGTGCTGAGGATTTTATTCAGCGCATCTTTGTCGACGGGTTGGGGGTGCGCTACATCGTGGTCGGTGACGACCTGTGCTTTGGTCACGATCGTCGGGGTGACTTTGAAATGATGCGTGAGCGCGGCCTGGAATTTGGCTACGAGGCGATGCATACCGCTACGCTTGGCGTCTCGGGCACCCGCGTCAGCAGCACGCGTATTCGTCAGGCCCTGGCGGATGATGATTTTGAGCAGGCCGAGGAGTTATTGGGGCGGCCGTACAGCATTACAGGTAAGGTAGTGTACGGCAAACAGTTGGGGCGCAGCCTGGGTTCGCCGACGGCCAATATGGAGTTGCATCGCTTGCGTGCGCCGTTGTCGGGGGTCTACCTGGTCAAAGTTGCGGGCATCGGCGATACCGACATGCCGGGGGTAGCCAACGTGGGCACGCGGCCAACGGTGGATGACAGCATTCGAGCTAATCTCGAGGTGCATCTACTGGATTTTGAGGGTGACCTTTATGGTCGCACCATAACGGTGACCTTTCTGGAGAAGGTCAGGGAAGAGGAAAAGTTTGACTCGCTGGAACAGCTGAGCCAACAGATACAGAAGGATTTCGCGCGCGGGCGCGAGTACTTTGGACTATGAGTGATTATAAAGACACATTGAATTTGCCCAGCACCGGCTTTCCCATGAAAGCCAGTCTGGCCCAACGAGAGCCGCAGCGGCTCAAGGCATGGCAGGAACAGGACCTGTACGGCAAAATTCGCGCCGCCAGTGCCGGCAAGCCCAAGTTCATCCTGCACGACGGCCCGCCCTATGCCAACGGCGACCTGCATGTGGGTCACGCTGTAAACAAAATCCTCAAAGACCTGATTATCAAGTCCAAGACGCTGTCCGGTTTTGATGCGCCCTATATCCCTGGCTGGGACTGTCACGGCCTGCCGATTGAGCTGAATGTGGAAAAGAAGGTCGGCAAACCCGGGCACAAGGTGACCCCGGCAGAGTTTCGTGCCAAGTGCCGGGAGTACGCGCATGCCCAGGTGAATAACCAGCGCGAGGTATTCCAGCGCATGGGTGTGATTGGTGACTGGGAGAATCCCTATCTCACCATGAACTTTGAGTTTGAGGCCAATATTATCCGTGCCCTTGGCCAGATCGCCGAGAAGGGACATCTGCACAAGGGCTTCAAGCCGGTGCACTGGTGTCTGGACTGCGGCAGCGCCCTGGCTGAAGCGGAAGTGGAATATGCTGATAAAACCTCCCCGGCGATTGATGTGCTGTACGCCGCGGTGGATCGTGCGGCTTTGTTGAAAGCCTTCGCGACCACCTGTGATTCCCTGATCGGCATTCCCATCTGGACCACCACGCCCTGGACCCTCCCCGCCAGCATGGCGGTCAGTCTGCATCCACAGCTGGAGTACAGCCTGGTCGACAATGGTGAATTCGCGATTGTGCTGGCGTCTGACATGGTTGAATCTGTGACTCAGCGCTACGGCTGGGAAAACCCGGTTGAACTGGGTCGCTGTCGCGGCGAAGTGTTGGAAGGCCTGATGTTGCACCATCCCTTCTATCAGCGTGATGTGCCGGTTGTACTCGGTGAGCACGTCACGACTGAAGCCGGTACCGGTGCCGTTCACACGGCGCCAGGCCACGGTCAGGATGACTTTGTAATGGGCCAGAAGTATGGCCTGGATGTTTACAACCCGGTGGGCAATAACGGGGTGTATCTCGAAGACACCGACATTTTCGCCGGCCAGCATGTACTCAAGGCCAATCAGCCCATCATCGAACTGTTGGAGAGCAAGGGCGCGTTGCTGCATCATGAGCCGTTTCAGCATTCTTATCCCCATTGCTGGCGCCACAAAACCCCGATTATTTTCCGCGCCACACCCCAGTGGTTTGTGTCCATGACCCAAGCGGGTCTGCAGGACCAGGCCATGGCCGCCATCAAGGGTGTGGAGTGGATGCCCGAGTGGGGGCAAGCTCGAATCGAATCCATGGTGGGTGATCGCCCGGACTGGTGTATCTCGCGTCAGCGTACCTGGGGTGTGCCGATCGCCCTGTTTATCCACAAAAAGACGTCCGAACTGCATCCCCGTACGCCAGAGCTAATTGAAGCGGTAGCTAAGAAAGTAGAGCAAAGCGGTATCGATGCCTGGTTTGAGATGGAGCCTGCAGAGTTGCTGGGTGATGAGGCGGATGACTATGACAAGGTCACTGATACCCTGGATGTGTGGTTTGATTCCGGTGTTACCCACGCCTGCGTACTGACCCAGCGTGAAGAACTGCAGTTCCCTGCTGACCTGTATCTTGAGGGCTCCGACCAGCATCGTGGCTGGTTCCAGTCTTCGCTGCTGACCTCTGTTTCTATCAATGGTGTTGCACCCTATAAGTCGGTGCTGACCCATGGATTTACGGTGGATGGCGAGGGCCGCAAGATGTCCAAGTCCATTGGCAACATCGTGCCCGCGATGAAAGCCATGAACGATCTGGGTGCCGACATTCTGCGTTTGTGGCTGGCGGCGACCGACTACCGCGGCGAGCTGACCGTCTCCGATGAGGTGTTCAAGCGCACCGGCGACTCCTATCGTCGCATTCGCAATACCGCGCGCTTCCTGCTGTCCAATCTGAATGGCTTTGACCCGGCGACTGACCAGGTTGATCCCGCTGACATGCTGGCCCTGGACAACTGGGCTGTGGATCGTACCCGTCAGCTCCAGCAGGAAATACGCGAGGCCTACGATGCCTACCAGTTCCACCTGGTGTATCAGAAGCTGCACAACTTCTGCGTGAACGAGCTGGGGGGCTTTTACCTGGATATCATCAAGGATCGTCAGTATACCACGCAGGCCGACAGCCTCGCACGACGCTCCGCACAAACCGCCTTGTACCACATTGCTGAAGCGCTGGTGCGCTGGATTGCCCCCATTCTCAGCTACACCGCAGAAGAACTTTGGGAGAACCTCCCCGGCGAGCGCGCCGAGTCAGTGTTCCTGGTGGAGTGGTATGAACAATTGGCACCGCTGGCTGATGGGCAGCTGATGGATGCCGCATACTGGGATCAGGTGATGGCGGTTCGCGCTGAGGTGAACCGGCAGATTGAACACCTGCGCAGTGAAGGCCAGATGAAAGGCAGTCTTGACGCTGAAGTCAGCCTCTACTGCTCCGACGGTCTGATGCAATCACTGCAGGCACTCGGTGAAGAGCTGCGTTTCGTGCTGATTACCTCAGAGGCACGACTCGTGCCCTTGTCGGATGCACCTGCCAGCGCCAGTGATTCAGAGCTGGAAGGCCTGAAACTGGAAGTGGTGAGTAGTGGGCATGAGAAGTGTGAGCGCTGCTGGCACCGCCGTGCTGACGTGGGTAGCCATGCGGCTCATCCCACGCTGTGCGGGCGCTGCGTGGAGAATGTTGATGGCTCAGGCGAGCAGCGTCAGTTTGCCTAGCTGGTTTCCCGCTGAGGTTCGCTTCAGCCTGCGCCTGGTGTGCTGGTTGATGCTGGCTGCTGTGGTTGTGGGTTTGGACCAGTGGACCAAGGGTTTGGCTGACACGGAACTGATGTACGGCAATCCCGTGAAGATTTTGCCGGTGTTGAATTTCACCCTGCAATACAATCCCGGCGCCGCTTTTAGTTTCATGGCCGACGCTGGCGGCGGACAGCGATGGTTTTTCAGTGGCCTGGCCACAGTCGTCAGCATAGGCCTGGTGATCTGGATGGCGACGCTGCCGGCCCGCGACTGGTTTCTAGGCGTGGGTTTGGCGTTTATCCTTGGAGGTGCTATCGGCAACCTCTGGGACAGGCTAGTACTGGGGCACGTCATAGACTTTATTTCTTTCCACTATGAGGGCAGCTACTTCCCTGCCTTCAATATCGCCGATTCGGCGATAACCCTTGGTGCGATCATTATGATTGTGGATTCATTGCAGCAGGCACGACGCGAAAGGCAGGCCAATGACTGAAGTTTCTGTGCCAGTCGGCGAAGGCACTCGTGTGTTCCTGAATTTTTCTCTCAGTCTCGAAGACGGCAGTGAGATCGACTCCAATTTCACCCATGAGGCGGTGGATTTTGTGGTGGGTGATGGCAGCCTTTTGCCGGGGTTTGAGCGTCAACTGTTTGGCATGCAGGCGGGGCAGCGGCAAATTTTTACCGTACAACCCGAAGACGCCTTCGGCATGCCCAATGACAGCAACGTGCAGGAGATTGGTCGCGATCAGTTCGACGATGATGTGGAGCTTTCGATTGGGCTGGTGTTTTCCTTTGCCGACGCCGGCGGCGGTGAGCTGCCCGGACTGGTCATAGATTTTGACGACGAGCTGGTGACCGTGGATTTCAATCACCCGCTGGCTGGACGCACGATTCTGTTCGATGTGATGGTGCATCGGGTCGAAGCGGCGGAGTTGCACTGAGCTATGGGCGGCAGCGCTGACATCCATCTGGCTAATCCTCGCGGCTTTTGCGCTGGGGTGGACCGCGCCATTGATATCGTGGATCGTGCGCTGGATGTCTTTGGGGCGCCTATCTATGTGCGTCACGAAGTGGTGCACAATCGCTTCGTCGTGGACGGGCTGCGTCAGCGCGGCGCTATTTTTGTCGACGAATTGCATGAAATTCCCGATGACAACATTGTGATATTCAGCGCTCATGGTGTCTCTCAGGCTGTTCGACACACGGCGAGTGAGCGTGGACTCAAGGTGTTTGATGCCACTTGCCCCCTGGTGACCAAGGTGCATATGGAAGTATCGCGTTATTCCAGTGCGGGGCAGGAATGCATCCTGATAGGTCATGCCGGCCACCCCGAAGTTGAGGGCACGATGGGTCAATATGACCGCAGCGGTGGCGGTGACATTTATCTGGTTGAAGACGAAAACCAGGTCGATGACGTGCTCGTACGCGATCCTGAAAACCTGTTCTACGTGACTCAGACGACACTGTCGATGGATGATACTGCGCGGGTTATCGATGCACTACGCAAGCGTTTTCCCGCGATTCGGGGGCCACGCAAGGACGATATTTGTTACGCCACCCAAAATCGACAGGATGCGGTGAAACAGCTGGCTCAAAAGTGCGACCTGGTGCTGGTAGTGGGTTCACCTAACAGCTCTAATTCCAATCGCCTACGCGAACTGGCGGAGCGCATGGAAGCAGATGCCTATCTGGTAGACAGTGCCACTGATATTGAGCCGGGCTGGCTCACAGGTAAAAACAGTATTGGGGTGACCGCGGGTGCCTCTGCGCCGGA
This sequence comes from Halieaceae bacterium, assembly GCA_963921335.3. Lineage (GTDB taxonomy): Bacteria > Pseudomonadota > Gammaproteobacteria > Pseudomonadales > Halieaceae > CAWUFC02. Next base: position 1,095,620 of record CAWUFC020000001.1, read on the forward strand.
GGTTCTGGTGCAGGAGGTGGTTCAGCGCCTGTGTCAATTGGGCGCCAGTGAACCGACCGAAATGGATGGTCGTCAGGAAAATATTACCTTTTCTATGCCGCGCGAATTGCGCATACCCGTGCAGGATATCAGCTGAATCGCACGCTGCGCTGGCGGACCTGGGTCACAGTTTCCACAAAAAACTGACCGCTGGTCGCTTCAACTGACCGTTTATCTCTTATAGAGGCGCCGCCGGGCCTTGTCCTTGCTACATTGTGCAGGAACACTGCCAAAAGGAGCGGGGCATTGAGCCAGCCGCATCGACAGCCCGACACAAAAGCATGGCCGCGAGCATCTTCGCGTGCCCAGGGCTTTACGTTGCTCGAACTGCTGGTCACGATGGCTATCGTTGCCATCATGGCTTTGGTGGCGGTACCTAATCTGCAAACAGCCATTAGTAACAGTCAGCAGTCGTCATGTCTGAACGACGTTGTCACCATGCTCAATCTTGCCCGCAGTGAAGCGGTAACGCGCCAGACGGACGTCGTGGCTTGTGCGTCCACCGACCAAACCACCTGTGACGTTAAGGCGTTTGAGAAGGGCTGGCTGGTCTACATCGATGATGGTGGAACCGGTGGCATAGCGAATGACCTGTTTCGTCATAGCAGTGAGACCCTGCTGCGTATTGGCGATCCATCCTGTGGTAGCGGCACCATAGTGGGTACCGGGTTTACGGCCACAGGTACCGATGTCGTTCACGCGGTGAGTTTTTCTGACGATGGCCTGGTGGTATCTCCCGGTACCTTCACGATCTGTAAAGACGAAACCGACAGCGAGGCGGTGGCTGTTGTTGTGAATATCTCGGGGCAGCCCCGTCTGGCAACGGATGCTTCAGGCGGCGATGGCACTGTCGAGGATCATGCCGGAAATGCCGTGATTTGCGGCTCAAAGGACACCTAACGCATAGCTTGCGCAAACAATCGGGTTTTTCTCTCATAGAGGTGCTGGTTTCTGTGCTGGTTCTGATGGTGGGCATTCTGGGTGTGGCGGCTATGCAAATGGTTAGTTTTCAAACCAACCAGTCGGCCTATGCCAGGTCTCACGCAATCTATATCGCCCAGGAAATTTTTGATCGCATGCGGGCAAATCCCGCTGGATACAGAAGTTCAAGCGTCTATAACGAGGTGCTGACCACCAAGAGCTCGACCATACCCAACAGTCCTAACTGTGTGACCACTGCGACCGGGTGCACTTCGGCGCAAATGGCTGAACAGGATGTACGTGAGTGGGCGGATCACTTTGTCGATGTGTTCTCATCTACTGATTATCGGCCAACATTGCCTGGTGGCGTTGGTGAATTGAGCCGTGAAGCGGGGACCAATACCTTTACCGCCACGATCACCTGGAATGAACGAGACTGGGCCAATGGTGAACGCACCATTCAAAATCGCCAGGTCGCACTTACCGTGACGCTGAACTGATATGAAGACAAAAGCATCCCTGCAGATTGGTATGTCCCTGGTGGAGCTGATGGTCGCCCTGGCCCTCGGTGCGTTTTTAATACTGGGTGTCGTCAATGTGCTGGTGTCCAGCAAAGATTCCGGACAGGTGGAAACCTCGCTGGCCCGCCTGCAGGAAAATGGTCGCATAGCCCTGGACCTGATGGTTGCAGACATTCGAGACGCGCAACACATGGGCTGTAATCCCGGTACCGTGGTACCCATGGTGATGGCCAGTGGTGTCAGCTGGAACGGTCTGGCCGGATATGAGCGACTCAGCGCTGGCTGGGAACCGCTGCTGCCTGCGGCTCTGTCAGGCCTGACGACGGTTGCGCGACTGGGTTCAGATGTACTCAACCTGCAGCATGGGGCCTCGCAGGGCGGCGCGATGACTGCCAATGTGACTGCGACCAGCAATAGTATTGCCCTTGACGGTAATCCGGAGTGCCTGAAAAAAGGTGACCTGATGCTGCTGTCCAGTTGCGCAACGGCAGCCATCTTCGCCATTACCAATGAACCCGGCTGTACCCCGGGGGCCAAAACCCTGAATCATGCCGCCGCGGCAAACACACCGGCGACTTTTGGCACTACCTACAATTCGAATACCGACGACCTGCTGCAGTTCTTTGACAAACCTGGTATGTGGCTAATACCGGACGCACCCGAACGGCTGCCAATATTCCGGTCTATGCGTTGTACCGTATCGTCAATGGCGTCACCAATGAGATGATCGAAGGGGTTGAGTACCTGCAAATTACTTATGGCGAGCAGTTAACCAACGGCAATATTCGCTATGTGTCGGCGAGTGATGCCAGCCTCAATATGAACAATGTCATCAGTATGCGCGTTGCTTTGCTTATACAGAGCTTTGAGCCGGTGCTGGACGAGCCTGATACGGCGCAATACCGCGTGCTGAACGAGACAATTGACAGCGCCGGCACCAACTACACCCATAATGGCGATCTGACCCTGCGGAGGGTGTTTCGCACCACGGCGATTCTCCGTAATCGGCCCAATAGTACCTGAGGTATCTTTTATGCAGTTCAGACAAAAACAGGAAGGTGCTGTACTACTGGTCTCACTGATCCTCTTGCTAATTACCACCTTTGTCGGCTTTTCCTCGATGGAAACCAGCACGCTGGAGAACAAAATGGCGACATCTCGGCAGATTAAGGAGCAAACGTTCCAGACCGCAGAGATGGCGATTGAGGAAACACTGGATGATGATGCGCGGATTGGCGCAGCCCTGACCCTGGGCCTGACCAGCGGGGGTTGGACCGACTGGAACGCGCACGCCTGGAAAAACAACACCGTAATGAATGATCTCAGTGCAAATACCCGTATTCGCTACCTGCAGTCAGCCATTACTGAAGGCTATACCATCGTTAAGGGTGCGCATGGCGTGAAGACGTCGTATTACATTGTGCAATCTCAGGCAACGCGGACCGATACCAATATCACCAGTACCCATGTGCAGGGTATTTATTCAGAAGGGGCACAGGGCTAAGGCCCGGTGTCGCCGGAGGATATGACTATGACCACTTTTATTAAACGCTCGCAAAATTTCCTGGCCTGCTTTGCTGCCAGCATGCTCACGCTGGCCCCGGTATGGGCGGACGATACCGAGATTTTCTTTGCCGACGTATCAGAAGGGGAAATTAGCCCCAATATCCTGTTTATTGTGGATACGTCAGGCTCCATGCGCAATGAAGTCCCGGGTACCAATAAATCGCGACTGCAGAACGTGCAGGAGGCCATGGAAGAACTGCTGAACAACCTGTTTGATGTGAACGTGGGCCTAATGCGCTTTTCTAACCCTGGTGGCCCGGTTTTGTACCAGATCGACTATATCGATCGTAATGTCAATGAGACTGAAGCTGGCATTATCGATGAAGAAGTATTGGTATCCGCCGGCAATGATGATGCTCAGCAGGTGACCAACACAGGTCAGGTGATTGTTGATTCCAATCGACTAAAAATGAACATTGTGCGCGTAGGCGAGGCGGCTGATCCGACTTTTGATCTTAACTACGACAGCGAAGATGCTGAGGAACGCAGCAACGGCTGTATGAGGACCGGTAGTGAAGACCTGGAAATTGTCCGGGACAATAGCGCTTATCAGAGTGTGGGCCTGCGTTTTAGCGGGCTGGATATTCCAGACAATGCCACCATTACCAACGCTTATGTCACCTTTACAGTTGATAACCCGCGCGACGGAGGATTAGCTGAGATCGACATTAGTGCTGAGCTTAAAGACAGCGGAACATTCTCTGGTGACTTCTATTGTCCCTATTATGACGACCCCAGCTTTGGGATTACTAAGCGAACTCGAACCAGCGATACACGGGTGCCTTGGGATATCAATGAAACTGTGGCAGGTGACCAGCAGGTGGTAAATCCATCGCTCACGTCAATCGTGCAGGAGGCGGTTGATCACGAAGACTGGACCGGCGTTAAGGGTTCTGACACCAACGCTATTGTACTGATTTTTGAACGGCGCGAAGACTCTGACTCCAGCGGGGAGTATGACTTTCTCGCGAGGGATGAATCAACTTCAAAAGCCGCAGATTTGACCGTAGAGTATTACGTGGGTTCGCCGCCCGGTGACTATCCTGGCCTGACCGGTAATTGCTTTCAGGAGGTGTTCGTGCCTAAAGGGGTGACGATCACCAATGCCACCCTGGAGTTTACTTCAGCTCTTGCCGACGCAGGCGAAGCCTCAGACTTCACGATCTATGGGGAGGATGACGACAACCCCGCAGAGTATGACCCCGATATACTCAATGATATCAGCAGCCGCACCAAAACAAGCGCCTCTGTCAACTGGAGCCCCTCCAGCTGGGACGCCGTCAATGTGCAGCACACCACGCCTAATCTGCAGTCGATTGTGCAGGAAATTGTCAGTCGTGATGACTGGTGCGGCGGCGATGACATGGCTTTTGTCATTGAAGGCGAGGGCCTGCGAAGCGCCCATGCCTTTGAAAATGGTGTGGGCCAGCCCAAGCTGTTGATTCAGTATGAAGAGGATTCGGTAGAGCCGGGTGAAAGCTGCATGCTGCAGACCGTGTCCCGACCCATTTCTGACACCAACGATGATGTGGAGGAAGATGACGGGGACGTTTCCCGGAACGGCGATATCCTGAATATGATTGGATCAAACACCGCCGGTTTGCGATTCACTGAGATTAACCTGCCGGAAGACATTCCCATCCTTGATGCATGGCTGGAATTTGAGGCGCATGATGATTATGACGGCAATTCTAATATTGCCATCATGGTGCAGCAGACGGGTGACGCAGAGCCTTTTGTCAACGAATCGGGAACGGTTGCTGATCGTACCTGGTCAAGCGCCATTACCTGGAATATCACCGAGGACTGGTCTGATAGCGTTACGTACCGTTCGCCCAGTATCAAGACGCTGGTGCAATCCATTGTAGATCGCAATGACTGGACACTGGGCAATGACATGGCCTTTATGTTGGATTACACCGGTGGCGGCAATGAGCGGGGTCTAAAGACTCGCAACCAGACATCAACCAACCCGCCAAAATTGGTGGTTCAATTTGAGGACGATGGCACAGAAACCGACATCCGACTGGTTCGTGATGAGTTGATTGATGTGATGTATTCGCTCAACAACGAGGGCTGGACGCCGATACAGGACACCTTGTACGAAGCGGCACTCTATTACCGTGGTGAAAACGTAAAATATGGCAAAAAGCGTGGTGGCGGCGAGGGCGAGAGTGGCCCTCACGCCTATACGCGGGTATCGGTGAATGAGTCCATGGTCGCAGGAACCTATGCCAATAATCGGCCTTCTGGATGCACGGTAGAGGACTTAGGTAATGGCGATTGCGCCGGAGAGACCATTACTGGTGTAGGCGGCGAGCCGCAATATAAAACACCCATTGATGATTTCTGCCAGAAAAGTAATCACATTATTCTTTTGACGGATGGTAGTGCCAATCGTCCGCATTCAACTGACGAGATCGAAACCATGACCGGCAAAAACAGCTGTATTGCCAGTTTTGAAGATTCTGGTGGCGCGACTGTTAATGTCGATCCAAATGAGGCCTGTGTGCTTGACCTCGTGAGTTTCCTCAACTCCTCTGATCAGTCCGCGCTGAAGGAAACGCAGACAGTGACCACCCACACGATTGGGTTCAACTTCTCAAGCCCCTGGCTGGAGGCCGTTGCTGATTATGGCGGAGGCACCTATAAAGAGGCTACGAATGCGTCCGATCTTGTCGATGAAGTGGAGGCAATATTGGAAGAGGTGCTGGAAATTGATAGTACCTTTGTGGCACCGGTAGCGACCATCAACCAGTTCAACCGACTCAATCACCGCCAGGAAATTTACTTTGCGGTGTTTCGGCCAACCGATACTCCAAACTGGCCTGGCAACATCAAGAAATACCGCCTCGGTGAAGACAATGCCATTTTTGATTATGACGGCACTGATGGTAAGGAGGCGGTCAGTGCGTCCTCAGGTTTCTTCAAGGATACCGCTGTAAGCGGTTGGGGTGGCGTGACCGACGGCACAGTGGTCGAAAAGAGCGGGGCGTTCTCGAAGATGCCAGTGTTCAGCACTCGCAAGTTATTCGTGTCCTATAGTGGAATGACGTCTGATGACTTGTCTGACAGTACCAACGCATTGAGCACCAGTAATACCAAGCTGACCAAGGCGATGTTTGGCGTCAATGCCATGAGCGATGAAGAGTTTACTCAGCATTTGCTCTGGGTACAGGGTCGGGATGTGGACGAAACCTTCCCTGGCGATCTGCCAGATGGGGTTCCCAACAATATCACCAATGAAAACCGCTACATTATCGGCGACCCGCTGCACTCCAAGCCTGTCGCGATTACCTACGGCGGTACTGAGGAATCGCCAGATATCAGCGTGTTCTTCGGCACCAATGCCGGCTTCCTGCATGCCTTGAACGCTGAGACAGGCGTCGAGCAGTTTGCATTCCTGCCGGAGGAAATGATGCCGCTTCAGCAGACGTTGCGTGAACAGAGCAACTCAGTTGAACATGCCTACGGCATTGACGGCAATATCACCCCCTGGGTGTACGACAAGGATAACGACGGCAATATTGAGGAGGTAGAAGGCGACTTTGTCCGCATTATCTTCGGTCAGCGTCGTGGTGGGCGTAACTACTGGGCTTTGGATGTCACGGATCGAACCAAGCCTAGACTGCTTTGGCAGATCAAGGGGGGACAAGGTGATTTTGTAGAGTTGGGTCAGAGCTGGTCGACCCCGATCATCGGCACGATAGACATTAATGGCACGGAGAAGGACGTGATCTACTTCTCAGCAGGTTATGATGAAGACCAGGACGATATCAGTTTGCGCAAGGCAGATGATGTCGGCCGCGCTATCTATATTGTTGATGCTGAAACCGGTGAACTGATTTGGAGTGGTGGGCCTGATAATTCCTACACTGAAACCTATACGGATATGAAGTACTCCTTCCCCGCTGGTTTGGCGGTAGTGGATGTCACTAATTCCGGCACCGACAACATGTTCTTTATCGGTGATGTTGGTGGCCAGGTCTGGCGCTTCGACATCAATAATGGCGCATCTGATGTCGATGATTTGATAACGGGCGGCGTCATCGCTGATGTGGGTGTTGGCGCTGGCATCAATTCTGCGGCAAATAACCGGCGTTTTTATCACCGGCCTGATGTTGCCCTCTACTTTGACGGAACAAGCTCCAAACTGGCTGTCACTATAGGCTCCGGCTACCGGGCAAGCCCTCTGTCGACGGGTACCCAGGATCGGTTCTATATGATTCGACAGGATGATGTTTTTACTATTCCGCAGAGTTACACCAAGATAGTTGAGTCCGATTTATACGATGCCACCGACAATAATGTAGGGGAGAACATAGAGGGGGCAGAGGAGTTGTTGGCTGCGGCCAAGGGTTGGTACTTCAATATGCCCCGCGCTGGTGAGAAGATTCTAAGCATACCGTTAACCTTCAAAAACACGGTGGTCTTCACAAGCTATGAGCCCAGCCCCAATGCGGTAACCAGCAACTGTGTGCCATCAGCTGGTGTGTCTCGTGTGTATCAGATCAATTTGGCGGATGCTAGTCCCGTGAACAACTGGGATGATGTGAAGGAATGGAGCGAGGATGATCGCAGTCGAACGCTTCAGACTACTAGTGTTGTTGATGAGCCAGTGATTATTTGTACGGGTGCCGGTTGTGATCTGAAGGTTGGCCTGGAAGAGCCGCCCATTGATACACTCTTGTCAGAACGTGTCGTCAAGACATTTTGGCGTAAGGATCAATAGTCTGTAGAGAAGAGGCAGAGCTAATGAACGAGCAAAATTTACCATCGCGGCAAGCTGGTTTTACGCTGATTGAGATCATGATTGCGCTGGTTATCGTGGGTATTTTGGTATCCATTGCGGTACCTGCTTACACTAACCAGCAGGTTAAGGCCCGCCGTTCTGACTGCATGGCTACGATGTTGGCCTTTGCTCAGGCCATGGAGAAATACTACGCGGTAAACTTCTCATATACAGGTGCAGCGAAAGATGACAAAGATACCGGGGAGCCGGATTCCAGTCTGTTTCCAGCCCAGTGTCCTACCAGCGGTAGCGCGTATTACACCCTGACCATCGAGAGCGCAGATGCTACAAGCTTTCAGCTTCAGGCAGAGCCTGTCAGCGGAACATCCCAGGATGGCGACGGCGTGATCGAGATTGCGTCAACTGGTCGACGAGGCTGGGACCACAACGGCGATAAAGACACAACCGATACGGATGAGGGCGACTGGGAGATTTAGCCGCTTGCTGAATTGAGGTGAACACTATGCTAAAGATTGGACTCATGATAAGCACGCTGATGCTAGCGGCATATGCAGGCAATATCGCGCAAGCCAGCGAAGATACTGAAGCGGAGGAAGAATCAACGCGCGTCTCGAGAGAGGTGGTCATCCCACTCAATGAAGTGCCGCTGCTTGTTCGCGACGTGGCATTCAACGAAAAGCCCGGTATGTACATCACCCGGGTGGTGCGACAGCTTGATGATGACGACAGCTATTACTATCTATTTTTCGGCAGTCAGGTGAATCGCTTCTGGACAATTCGTGTGCGTTCAGACGGTAAGCTGATGTATGTGATTAAGGAACCTGCCCCGCCGCCGCCGCTTCCAAGGGATTAAGCCCCGTCGCATTGTAAATTGCGCGCACGACTGTCCTCCACCACACCATCTCCGTTACTATCGCCTCCCAGATAATGGCGGCCACCGCGATTGACAATAATGGCTATCGCTAATCGGTCTGTCTTGGGGCAGTATTTGAAGCTGCCGTTCTGGTTGGTGCTTCCATCGGGTTTGAAGGCAATATAAGGCCTCGCCAGTGCTGCTCGCCAATCCAGCGACACCGTTGCCCCAAGCCTGCCTGCCTGTCTAAGTAAAACCTCGTTCAGATCATGGCGCCTGTCTCTGTCTTTATCGATAAATACGGTAGGCGTGTGATCAGCCCAATGGCGTTGGCATTCGCCTGATTCGTCAACGGCGCACAGCGTCACCTCTTGTTGGTATTGGATAGCGCTGCCACGGGTGAAGTTAAGCAAGCTGCCCAGTTGATGTGTGATTTGCCAGGCTCGAGCTTTCTCCAGTGCATTGCTCATTGAACTGCCTACGCTGAAAAGCAATCCAATGATAAGCATGCAGACCAGCAATTCCATCAGGGTAAAGCCCGCGTAGCGGGCGCTGCGCGCGGGAGAATCGGTATCCATACCTTGGTCCCGTCATTCCTTGACGGGGTATCAATCAGTATAGGTGATGCGGATCAGTCGTCCAGATTGAGTTTCTTAAGGCGATAGCGCATAGAGCGGAAGCTGATTCCCAACAGTTTGGCGGCCTCGGTTTTGTTGCCCCCGGTTTCTTCAAGTGCCTCTGCAATGGCACCTTTTTCGATTGATTCGAGATAGCCTTCTAAGTCACCAAAACCCGCACCGCGATCGCCGCCGGCTGATGAGATGGTGTTGGCGGCCTGAGGTAAGTGTAGGTCCTCGGCCTCGATGCGCTCGCCAGAACACAAGGTGCAGGCCCGCTCGAGGATGTTTTCCAGTTCCCGAACATTGCCCGGAAAAGAATAGCTTGCCAGCGCCTCATAGGCGGATTCGCCTAATTGCAGGGGTGTGCCACTGTCCGGGTCACTCCAGCGCTGCAGAAAGAAGGCCGCCAGCAGCGGTATATCCTTTACGCGTTCGCGCAGACTGGGCACGCGAACGCCTATTACATTGATTCGATAGTACAGATCATTGCGAAATCGGCCTTCCTGTACCTCCAGTTCCAGGTCCTTGTGAGTGGCGCTCACGATGCGCACGTCTACCGGCACCTCGTCGCTGGCGCCTACCGGGCGCACCGCCTTTTCCTGAATGGCACGCAGCAGTTTAACCTGCATGGCAAGCGGTAAGTCGGCCACCTCATCGAGAAAGAGTGTGCCGCCTTGAGCAGCCTGAAAAAGCCCCTCCTTATTGTCCTGGGCGCCGGTAAAACTGCCCTTGAGGTGGCCGAATAGTTCGCTTTCCATCAGTTCCGGTGGAATTGCGCCGCAGTTCACTGGAATAAATGGGCCACTGTTGCGTGGTCCGTTGGAATGAATAAGCCGTGCCACGATCTCCTTGCCACTGCCTGACTCGCCACTGACATAGATGGGCGCCTGGCTGCGCGCTAACTTGGCTATCTGACCCCGAAGTTCCTCTATGGAATCGGTTTCACCAACCAGCGTCTGGCTGGATACAGACAAGCCCTGGCGGCCTGTGTCTATCTTAAGTGCTGTGTTAACCAGGTTGCGAAGGCGTTCCAGTTCGATAGGTTTAGAAATAAAGTCAAAAGCGCCTGTTTTCAGAGCTTTTATCGCTGTATCGACATTGCCATGAGCAGTGATCATTGCCACCGGTAACTGGTTATGGTGTTGTTGAATGTGCTCAACCAGATGCATGCCATTGCCATCGGGCAATTTCATATCAGTCAAACACAAATCAACAGTGTGGTTTGCCAGGCGTTCATGTGCCTCGGCCAGGTCCGCGGCTGACAGGGTATTAAGGCCCATGCGGGTCAAGGTGATCTCGAGTAGTTCGCGAATGTCTGGTTCATCGTCGACGATTAAGACGGTTTGCTGACTCATAGCTTCTTCCTAAGCGGCCAGGGCGATGGACACCCGAAAACAGCTTTCTTCACGCGCGGTTGGGCGATATACCAGAGTTGCATTATTGATCTCACACAGCTCCTTGCAGAGGTAGAGCCCCAAGCCTGTGCCTTTTTCCACAGTAGTATAAAAGGGCTCAAACAGTTTTGCCCGGTCGCTTCCGTTAACCCCTGCACCTTGATCAATCACGTCGATTAGACAGCGCTGGCCAATGTGATCGCGGGCGACGCGAATAGTTGCCGTGGCTTTGCCAGTCGCTAATTCGCTGTGTCGCAGAGCGTTATCAACAAGGTTGCTGAGCACTCTCTGCAGATGACCGAAATCAAAGTGTATTTCTATGGTCTCAGCACTGGGTATCAAGGTGATGTCATGCTCTCGATTAACGATCAGTGCGTAATCATGCAGGAAGCTTTGCATCCAGCTATCGATACTCATTGATTGGGGCTGAGGCGGTTTGCGCTGGCTAATCTGCATCACGCTTTCAATAATATTGTTCATCCGTTGCGTGTGTTGCTGGATGATGTCGGCCAGTCGCTCATCCTGTGTGCTTAGTTCATCGGACTCGCTCATTAACTGGGCGGCGTGACTGACGGCCCCCAGCGGGTTCCTGATCTCATGGGCAATGCTGGCGGTTAATCGGCCCAGAGATGCCAGCTTTAAGGATTGGGCGTACTGAGTGACCGGGCTGTAGTCCTCAAGGAAAACAAGTGCCTCGCCACTATTGTCGTTATCGAGCTGTCGGAAGTTGGCAATGATGTCGGGTGCTTCTTCGGTAATCTTAAGCGGTGTTGGAATGTGTCTGTCACTGACACGCCATTTCTCAAACTGAGTGGCCAGATCCTCGTTGTAATCCGCCAGGCGCCTGCCTTGCTCCAGCGGAACTGGCCGCTCCGGGTCGAGTAGCCGGGTTGCCGCCTGGTTCATCACTCTGACACCGCCATTGGCGTAAACCAGCAGGATGCCGGTTTGCATGTGCTGCACTATTTGTTCGTTGAGCCTTTGCAGGCTATAGAGGTCGCCAGCTCGCCTGCGTGCCAGGGCTTCTGCTTTGCCCACTCGCCTGGCGATAACTTGCATCAATAGCGACACGGCAAAAATGAGGATACCTAGTAGACCTGCAGGCAGCATCGCGCTGATTGGCAATATCTGTTCACTAATGAGTCGTGCCGTATCAGCAAGGATCGCGATCACCGCAAGTGATGCGATTAACGTGGCGATGGTGCCAATTTGGATCAGTATCGCTGCCGCTGCTGTGGTAATCACCAGCAGTATGGGAAGGCCGCTTTCCATGCCCCCACTGGTGTCTGCCAGCATCGTGATAACCAGGATGTCGACAAAAAACACCAGGAACAAAAATGGTGTGCTGCGTGAGTAGCGTGTCTGAATTAACAGTAGCAGTAATACGTTAGTGGCCAGGTAAATCAGTGCAACGACCAGATACAAGCCAGGGTTGAGTCCGCCCAGCACCAGGGATGATTCGGTGCTGAGCATGCTCAGTAGGAGCAATATTGAAAGCACCGATCGATAGATCACGTAGATGCGGTAGAGCGTGACGTCTTGCAGGTCGCTGCTGGCTTGCTCGGGTTTGCTCAAAATGGCGGGGGAATCACTCACCGGGCTAGTTTAACCGTATCCAACTTTGCTTACGAACGCCGATTGCTGGACAATAGAGCGCCCTGATATTTGGACCCTGATCCCCATGGCTTTTCCAATCATTATGGCTCAGCAAAACACCCACGTGGGTGATTTTGACGGCAATACGGCTGCTATTATCGCGCAGGTGCAGGCCGCCCAGGCAGCACATGCTCGGAGCCTGCTGGTATTTCCTGAGCTGACGATATGCGGTTACCCGCCGGAGGATTTGTTACTGCGGCCCAGCATGACCCTGAGGGTGGAACAGTCGCTGGCGGCGATTTGCAGGGAAGTCGGGCAAGCTCATGTGGTGCTGGGTTACCCCAAAACCATTGATGGCCAGCTCTACAATATGGCCGGCGTGATTCATCAGGGCGAGATTATCGCTGAATACGCCAAGCAGTGCCTGCCCAACTACCAGGTGTTTGACGAGAAACGCTATTTTCAGTCTGGCACACAAGCCTGCGTCGTCGACGTTTATGGCTTGTCGGTAGGTCTGACTATTTGCGAGGACATCTGGGAAGAGGCGCCAGCCCGTGCGGCGGCGGAGGCAGGTGCCCAGCTATTGGTCAATCTAAACTCATCTCCTTTTCATCGCGGCAAACTGGACGAACGGCTTGAGGTGGTTGCGCAGCGAGCGAGAGATAACCGCTTACCTATCGTCTATGTGAACCAGGTTGGCGGTCAAGATGAGCTGGTGTTTGATGGCGGCAGTTTTGCGGTGGATGAACAGGGGCAGTTGCTGCGTCGGGCGCCTGTTTATGAAGAAGGCAGTTATAGTCTTGAGGCCGAGTTGGTTGACGGGCGCTGTGTCCTTCACGGTGGTGAGATCAGTGAATCCATCAGTGAGCTGGCCAGCATCTACCAGGCACTGGTACTGGGTGTGCGTGATTACGTTGAAAAAAACCGGTTTCGCGGTGTCGTGCTCGGTCTCTCCGGTGGCATTGATTCGGCCGTTACACTGGCGGTGGCTGCAGATGCACTGGGCCCGGAGCGGGTTGAAGCAGTGATGATGCCCTTTCGGTATACCTCCCAGGCCAGTGTTGAAGATGCCGCGGAACAATCTCGGCGCCTGCAGGTGAGTCACAAGGTCATTTCTATCGAGAATATTTATGAGGCCTTCATGGCTAACCTGGCAGAAGAATTTGAAGGTACCGAGCGAGACACCACCGAGGAAAATCTGCAGGCCCGCTGCCGCGGGGTTCTGCTCATGTCAATTTCCAATAAGAAAGGTTATCTGGTGCTAACCACCGGCAATAAGAGCGAGATGGCTGTGGGTTACTCCACCCTCTATGGCGATATGGCGGGTGGTTTTGATGTGCTAAAAGATGTGCCCAAGACAATAGTGTTTGCACTGGCTGAGTACCGCAACACTTTGGAGCCAGTAATTCCCCAGCGAGTCATCGACCGGCCACCTTCGGCGGAACTGGCGCCCGACCAAAAAGATGAAGATAGTCTGCCGCCCTACGATGTGCTCGATCGAATTCTGGAACTATACGTGGAGCAGGACTACAGCGCCGAGGCCATTATTGCCGAAGGTCTGCAGCGGGATCAGGTGGAGAGGGTTATTCGTCTGGTTGATTTGAACGAGTACAAGCGGCGCCAGGCGCCGATCGGCGTGCGCATTACGCAGCGCGGATTCGGCCGTGATCGTCGTTATCCCATCACCTCAGCGTGGAAGATCGGTCACTAACATTGCAATGGGGTCAGAGTACTTTGAGTTTCAAAGTACACTGACCCCGCTGATAAAATAGAGTGTTAGTAGGATGCGTCGGCTGGGCGATTGTCGAAAGAGGGGGGCGTCGGTTGCCCGAAGATACCCAGGGTGACCTTGTTCAGGGTTGGGCGCTCAGGCCCTTCAAGCGTCCAGCCATAGATGAAGTTGCCATTCTCATCCAGCGAGGGATGACTGGGATAGTTCAGGGCCAGTACGTCCAATGAATCCTGTGACAACTCTTCCATCCCCAGCAGGTAGTAGCCTTGCACCATTACTGCCAAACCGTCTGCGACAGCTGGGGTCTGCTGGAAGTTCTCTACCACGTAGCGCCCGCGGTTAGTGGCTGCTAAGTAGGCGCCGCGCTTGAAATAGTAGTTTGCAACATTGATTTCATGTCTGGCCAGCAAGTTACGAAGGTGTACCATGCGCGCTTTAGCGTCGGTGGCGTAGGGGCTGTCTGGGTACCGGGCCAGCAATTGGGCAAATTCCGCAAAGGATTCCTTGGCGAAGCTGGCGTCGCGCTGGGTTTTGTCGCTGGGCAGGAAACGGTCCAGAAAGCCCTGGTCCAGGGTATAGGATGCCAGGCCTTTCATGTAATAGGCGTAGTCCACATTCGGGTGCTGGGGATGCAGGCGGATAAAGCGGTTTGCGGCCTCAATGGCGGCCTCGTGTTCATAGGCATTGTAGTGCGCGTAAATCAGCTCCAACTGGGCCTGTTCTGCATACCTGCCGAAAGGAAAGCGAGATTCCAGCAATTGCAGGCTCTGCACAGCCAAATCATAATTGCCATTGCGCAGGTAACGCTGAGCCGTGTAGTAAAGCTCCGCTTCATTGGAAGACACGCCCGGCGGCAGGTTCAGTTCATCCTTACCGGAACAGGCGGCAAGACCAGTCAGCAGGGCAATGATTAGGAAAAATTGTGTGACTAATTGCTTCAAGGTGTCTGTTTCGTCGCAGTATCTGGCGGAAAGGCCCGTGATATTATGCTGATTCCGGGTCAATTGAGGCCGCATATTTAACCATAGGATACCCTGATTCTCCATGGCTGAGCCCATCGAACAAATTGCCACGGTAACAGCTGAGTATAGAGGTGCGCGTCTGGACCAGGCGGCCGCTGATTTGTTTCCAGATTTTTCCCGCTCTCGCCTCCAGGCCTGGATTAAATCCGGTGCGCTGACACGCAACGGAGAAGCCGCCAAACAGCGGGATTCAGTGCAGGAAGGCGACGTACTGCGTTTGGCAGCTGAGATGGAAGAAGAGGTCAGTTGGCAGGGTGAAGCGATTGACCTGGATATCGTTTATGAAGACGACAGTATCCTGGTTCTCAATAAGCCCGCTGGCCTGGTGGTTCACCCGGCGGCGGGACACCATGCTGGCACACTGGTCAACGCACTCATTCACCATCGCCCTGAGCTGTCCCAGTTACCGCGCGGTGGCATTGTACATCGCCTGGACATGGACACCTCCGGGCTGATGGTGGTGGCGACATCCCTGCAGGCGCACGCGCACCTGGTTGAACAATTGCAGGAACGCAGTGTGTCCCGGCAATATGCGGCGGTGTGCATTGGCGCGATGACCGGGGGTGGCAACATTGACCTGCCCATCGGCCGCCATCCTCGGGCGAGGAAAAAGATGGCCGTTACCCAGGTGGGCGGCAAGGAAGCTATTACCCACTACAGAGTTACCCAGCGCTTCGCGCATCACACCCTGGTTAGTGTAAAGCTGGAAACCGGCAGAACCCACCAGATTCGCGTGCATCTTTCCCATCAACATTATCCGTTGGTAGGGGACAAGACCTATGGTGGCCGACCCAGGCTGCCGGCAGGTGCCGCTGCGGAACTCATTGATGCCCTGCGGGGCTTCCCCAGGCAGGCGCTTCACGCACAGGCTCTTGGCCTAATACATCCTCGCAGTGAGGATTATCTCGAGTGGGAGGTACCCATGGCCCCGGATATGCAGGCCTTGCTGGATGTGCTCACACAATTCGATGCAGCTTGAGCCGGACTGGCCCGCGCCAGACAATATAAGGGCGCTGGTGAGCCTGCGTGGCAGCGATCCGGAACAAATACTAGCTGAGCAATTTCCGGGTTTCGATGTTTGTCGCCTGCAACAGGTTCACGGCATCGATGCAGTGGATGCCAACAATGCAGAAACGGGCACTGAAGCCGATGCCTGTTTCACTCGTACTGCGGCTGTTGTTTGCCGGGTCGCCAGTGCGGACTGCCTGCCACTGCTGGTCTGTAATCGCGCCGGGACTGAAGTTGCAGCCATACACGCAGGCTGGCGGGGCCTGGCGGCCGGGGTGATTGAATCGACAGTATCAAAACTTCAGACCGATCCCTCTGAACTGCTGGTGTGGCTGGGCCCGGCCATTAGTCAGGCCCATTTTGAGGTGGGTGCCGAGGTGCGCGATAGCTTTATGGCGCAAGCGCCGAGAGGATTTGAAGCGCAAACGAGCGATGCCTTTGAGGCCCACGGCAGCAAATACATGGCAGATCTTTACGCCCTGGCTCGCGCCCGCCTGCAATCATTGGGTTGTACGGCTATCTATGGTGGGGGCTTATGCACCTACGCCGATCCCGCCCGCTTTTACTCCTGGCGCAGGGATGCAGGCCAGGCTCGTCTCTACAGCATGATTGGTTTTCTCAGCCAATAACCCCACTTGAAATGGGGCCATTTGCCCCCATCTTAACGGTAACGAAATGGTCTCTTGCCGATGGCAAGCTATGCCCCGGAGGGCAACAACATGAGAATGGACAAACTGACCAACCCGCTGCAAACAGCGCTGGCAGACGCCCAGTCTTTGGCGGTGGGTCGGGATCACAACTACATAGAGCCACAGCACTTGCTGCTGGCCTTACTGGAACAATCCGGCGGAGGCAGCAAACCCTTGCTCGCCAAGGCTGGTGCCAATGTCACCCAGTTACAGGAGGCGGTCAGTCAGGCGCTGGCACAGCTGCCAACAGTGAGTGGCAATTTAGATATCACCGTGTCTCAGGACATGGTGAGGGTACTCAACCAGGCCGACAAGCTGTCTCAGCAGCGGGGTGATGCCTACATATCCAGCGAGCTGATTTTGCTAGCCATGCTGTCTGGCAATTTGCCCGTCAGCAAGCTGCTGGTGGAAGCGGGTGTGACCGAACAAAGCCTGAATGCTGCCATTGAGCAATTGCGGGGAGGTGAGTCTGTGAACAATCCGGAAGCGGAGGAATCGCGGCAGGCGCTTGAAAAATACACCATCGACCTGACCGAGCGCGCCGAGCAGGGCAAGCTGGATCCTGTGATTGGTCGCGACGACGAAATTCGCCGCACCATCCAGGTCTTGCAGCGCCGTACCAAGAACAACCCGGTGTTGATCGGTGAACCCGGTGTGGGTAAAACCGCCATTATTGAGGGCCTGGCCCAGAGGGTTGTTAATGGCGAAGTGCCGGAGGGTTTGCGTGACAAGCGCATTCTGTCACTGGACCTCGGCTCGCTGCTGGCTGGTGCCAAGTTCCGTGGCGAATTTGAAGAGCGTCTGAAAGCGGTGCTCAACGAGCTGTCCAAGCAAGAAGGCCGCATTGTGCTGTTCATTGATGAATTGCACACCATGGTCGGTGCCGGCAAGGCAGAAGGCTCAATGGATGCGGGCAACATGCTCAAGCCTGCACTGGCTCGCGGCGAACTCCACTGCGTGGGTGCAACCACCCTGGACGAGTACCGCCAGTATGTTGAGAAAGATGCCGCACTGGAACGTCGCTTCCAAAAGGTTCTGGTCGATGAGCCCAACGAAGAGGACACCATTGCGATTTTGCGTGGCCTCAAAGAACGCTACGAAGTTCACCATGGCGTAGATATCACCGACGCCGCAATTATTGCTGCGGCCAAGCTTTCCCAGCGCTATATCACTGATCGTAAGCTGCCGGACAAGGCGATTGATCTGGTCGACGAGGCGGCAAGTCGTATCCGCATGGAGATCGATTCCAAGCCCGAGTCTATGGATCGGCTGGAGCGCCGGCTGATCCAGCTCAAGATAGAGCGGGAGGCGGTGAAGAAAGACAGTGACGAGGCAGCGCTCAAGCAGCTGGCACTGCTGGAAGAGGATATCGCCCAGGTAGAAAAAGAGTACGCCGATCTGGAAGAGATCTGGAAAGCTGAAAAAGCCACCGTGCAGGGCGAAGCGGACATCAAGAGCCAGTTGGAACAGGCCCGCCTGGAATTGGAGGCGGCCCATCGCGCCAGTGATCTGACGCGGATGTCTGAGCTGCAGTACGGTGTGATTCCCGAGCTGGAAAAGCAGTTGGAGATGGCAAGCAACTCGGATCAAGAGGAACGCACGCTGTTGCGAAACCGGGTTACGGATGAAGAGGTTGCCGAGGTGGTCTCTCGCTGGACCGGCATTCCTATCTCCAAAATGCTGGAGGGTGATCGCGAGAAGTTGCTGCGTATGGAGCACGCCCTGCACGACCGAGTGGTGGGTCAGCAGGAGGCGGTGGAAGCGGTGAGCAACGCAGTGCGTCGCTCGCGCGCCGGCTTGTCTGACCCCAGTCGCCCGAATGGTTCTTTCCTGTTTCTTGGACCTACCGGTGTGGGCAAAACAGAGCTGTGCAAAGCCCTGGCCGAATTCCTGTTCGATAGCGAACAGGCCATGGTTCGCATCGATATGTCCGAGTTCATGGAAAAACACGCAGTGTCGCGCTTAATCGGCGCGCCTCCAGGCTACGTCGGTTACGAGGAGGGCGGTTACCTGACTGAGGCGGTACGCCGTCGCCCCTACTCTTTGTTACTGCTCGACGAGGTGGAAAAAGCGCACCCGGATGTCTTCAATATCCTTCTGCAGGTGCTTGAGGATGGGCGCCTTACCGATGGCCAGGGTCGCACTGTGGACTTCAGGAATACAGTGGTGGTGATGACCTCGAATCTCGGATCAGACCTGATTCAGGAGATGGCTGCCGGTGGTGACTACGAAGCAATGAAGAACGCGGTGATGACCGTGGTTGGTCAGCACTTCCGGCCTGAGTTTATTAATCGTGTAGATGAATCGGTGGTCTTCCATCCGCTTGGCAAAGAACAGATTCGTGGCATTGCAGGCATCCAGCTCAGCGGCCTCAGGGCGCGGCTGGCTGAGAGGGAGCTAAGTATCGATATCGATGAGGCGGTGCTGGATCAGCTGGTGGAAGTGGGTTTCGATCCGGTCTACGGAGCGCGCCCACTGAAGCGCGCGATTCAGCAGCAGCTGGAAAACCCCCTGGCTCAGGAGATCCTGGCGGGTCAATTCAGCGCGGGGGATACGATCAATGCCCGCCTGGATGGCGAGCAACTGGTGTTTACAAGCTGATGATCTATGCGAGCCAGCGGCGGTGGCCGCTGGTTTAACCGCAGTGTACTGAGATAAGGTCCCGCGCTTTTTGGCGCTGGGCCTCTTTTTCTTCTTCCGTCA
Source organism: Halieaceae bacterium (assembly GCA_963921335.3). Taxonomy (GTDB): domain Bacteria; phylum Pseudomonadota; class Gammaproteobacteria; order Pseudomonadales; family Halieaceae; genus CAWUFC02. The sequence goes on from CAWUFC020000001.1 coordinate 1,115,037, forward strand.
TGAAGCGTATGTTGCCGTCGGCGTCGCGAATGCGGACTCTGGCCTTTGAGTCGAGCGTTTCGAGGTTGTTCTTAGCCTGATCGCAGTAAACTGAGTTCTTGACTACGGCGCCTTCTTCCTCGGATACCGGTTCGCTGTTCTGTTGCTCTTGCGCGGTGGTGGGTATCGGGTTTGCAGCGGATTCCTCTGCAGTAACTCGGCGGCGCATGCTGCCGTCCGCTGGGACGAACTCATAAGCTACCCCGGGGGGTGGCGGGCGATCACTATGGTGAGGTCGGCCCTTGTCATCCATCCACTTGTAGTAGCCGTCTTCTCCAGCAAAGCTGGGTGCAGCACCGAGACCGATCAGCAACAGAGCGGCGCACATCAGGCGGGCAAGCGCAAAATGAGGTTTGCTTTTCATCTGGAAAAAATAACCCATGCCTTCATCTGACGCAATGCCAACTTTGCACAAGTGGTTGACTTGCAAGGTAATTAGCCAAATAATGCGCGGCCCGTCACAGAACTCTATCGAGCTTGTGTCGGGAACCTGAATTCGCCCTGGGCCGTATTGGTCCCTGGCGAGGCCACATAGCTGCGCTACTTCGCAGGGAGGGCTAGGGAAGTCCACGCCGAAAGGCGCGGTTTCGCTTTGCAGCTATGAAAGTTATCAAACTCGGAGGCTGACAAAGTGGAGCATCTTTCAGGCGGCGAAATGGTCGCTCGTGCCCTTGAAGACGAGGGCGTCGAATACATCTTTGGTTATCCTGGCGGCGCGGTTCTGCACATTTACGACGCGTTGTTCAAGAACTCAAAAATTCCCCATATTCTGGTACGCCACGAGCAGGCGGCGACCCATGCGGCTGACGGCTATGCCCGTGCCACCGGCAAGCCCGGTGTGGTGCTGGTGACCTCAGGCCCCGGTGCGACCAACGCGATTACCGGTATCGCCACCGCGTATATGGATTCTATTCCCATGGTGATTCTGTCTGGTCAGGTGCAGTCGCACCTGATTGGTGAAGACGCTTTTCAGGAAACTGACATGGTGGGCATCTCTCGCCCGATCGTGAAGCACAGCTTTCTGGTTAAAAAAGCGGAAGATATTCCCCTGGCGATCAAGAAGGCCTTCCACATTGCGGCAACTGGTCGTCCGGGCCCGGTGGTGATTGATATTCCCAAGGACATTACCCGCCCCGACGAAAAATTCGAGTATCACTACCCGGATGCGGTGCGGCTGCGTTCATACAATCCGTCCCAGAAGGGGCACGCTGGCCAGATCAAAAAAGCGGTGAAGCTGTTGCTGTCTGCACGCAAGCCCATCATTTACACCGGCGGTGGTGTCATTCAGGGTGAGGGCAGTGATTTGCTGCGGGAGCTCGCCCAACTGCTGAACTATCCGGTGACCAATACGCTCATGGGTCTTGGCGCCTACCCCGCAACCGATCGGCAGTTTCTCGGGATGTTGGGCATGCACGGCTTCTACGAAGCCAATATGGCCATGCACCACTCTGATGTGATTTTGGCGATCGGCGCACGCTTTGATGACCGGGTGACCAATACCCTGGACAAGTTCTGCCCCGGTGCCCAGATCATTCATATTGATGTCGATCCCACCAGTATCTCCAAGACCATCTCGGCGGACATACCTATTGTGGGACCCGTGCAGTCGGTACTGACCGATATGATCAGCCTTGTCCGCCAGGCCCAGGAAAAAGATGCCAGCCTGCCCAACTCGGCCGCGCTGGATAGTTGGTGGCAACAGATTGATGGCTGGCGTGCCTCTCACGGCCTGTGGACGGCACCGCGTTACACGGTGGGTGACCAAATCATGCCGCAGCAGGTGATCGAATCCCTCTACCGCGCCACCCATGGTGAGGCCTATGTGACCTCGGATGTAGGGCAGCACCAGATGTTTGCGGCCCAGTACTACCGCTTTGATGAGCCCCGCCGTTGGATCAACTCCGGAGGCCTGGGCACCATGGGCTTTGGCCTGCCTTCTGCCATGGGCGTGAAGCTGGCCTTCCCCGATTCAGATGTGGCCTGTGTCACAGGCGAGGGCAGTATCCAGATGAACATTCAGGAGCTGTCTACCTGTACCCAGTACAACATTCCGGTGAAGATCATCAATCTGCACAACGGTTATCTTGGCATGGTGAAGCAATGGCAGGACATGCAGTATGAAGGCCGCCACTCCGAAAGTACCTACGAGAACTCGCTGCCTGATTTTGTAGCGCTGACCGAGGCTTATGGCCACGTGGGTATGCGGGTTGAGAGCCTGGATGAGTTGGACGCCAAGATGGAAGAAGCCTTTGCCATGAAGGACAAGCTGGTGTTCATGGACATCATGATTGACCCGACTGAGCACGTGTATCCCATGCAGATAGCACCGAACGGCTCAATGGCCGATATGTGGCTGAGCAAAACGGAGAGGACATAAGATGAGACGCATACTTTCTGTTCTTATGGAAAACGAGCCCGGCGCCTTGTCCCGGGTGGTGGGTCTGTTTTCTCAACGCGGTTACAACATCGAAACCCTCAATGTAGCGCCGACTGATGACATATCCCTGTCGCGGCTGACCATGACCACCGAGGGTGACGACAAACACATTGAGCAGATCACCAAGCAGCTGAACAAGCTGGTGGATGTGGTGAAGCTGGTGGACTTGAGCGAGGGCGCTCATATTGAGCGCGACCTGATGTTGATCAAGGTGCGTGCCCAGGGTGCGGATCGTGCCGAGATCAAACGCTGCACGGACATTTTCCGCGGGCAGATCGTGGATGTGGGTCCCTCTGTATACACCATCATGCTGTCAGGCACCGCAGACAAGCTGGATTCCTTCGTGGATGCCATGGGCGATGCCCAGATTCTGGAAGTGGTGCGGTCCGGTATTGTGGGTATTTCCCGCGGCGAGAAAACGCTTAGTCTGTAACTTCTGCGGTAGTACAAAAAAGGAGCCAATAGGCTCCCTTTTTTGTCTGCTTAGGAATACTGAGGTAGGTGATTGTCGTCAGATCGAGGCGTGTGGAAAATTTGGCGCGCTGTGTATACGAGCATACATGAGCACCAAATTTTTCACGCAACGATGAGCTGGCGGCAAGAAGCTCCTCAGACGATGGCTTTCATTGCGGTCATGTAACCGCGCAGCTCTGTTCCCACAACTTCGACCGGGTGGTTGCGGATTGCGGCGTTGATTGCAATCAGCTCCTGGTTATCGACGCCGTTATCAGCGCCCATACCGCGGCCGATCACGTCGGTGTCGATTTTGGTCATGAAGTCAGCCAGCAGTGGGCGACAGGCATGATCAAACAGGTAGCAACCGTACTCCGCCGTGTCGGAGATCACCACGTTCATCTCGTACAGCTTCTTGCGAGCGATGGTGTTGGCAATCAGCGGGGTTTCGTGCAGTGACTCGTAGTAAGCAGACTCTTCCTTAATGCCAGCCTCTACCATCACTTCAAAGGCCAGTTCCACACCGGCTTTACACATGGCTACCAGCAGAATGCCGTGATCGTAGTATTCCTGCTCAGGAATTTCCTGGCTGGTGTTCTCAGCTTTCTCAAACGCGGTGTCCTGGGTAGCGGCACGCCAGCCCAGCAGATTTGCATCGTCATTGGCCCAGTCTTCCATCATCGTCTTGGAGAAGTGGCCGGACATGATGTCGTCCTGGTGCTTCTCGTACAGGGGGCGCATGATGTCCTTCAGTTCTTCCGCCAGGTAATAGGCGCGAACCTTGGCCGGGTTGGACAGGCGATCCATCATGTTGGTGATGCCGCCGTGCTTGAGGCCTTCAGTCACTGTCTCCCAGCCATATTGAATGAGCTTGGAGGCATAGCCGGGCTCAATGCCTTTCTCGACCATCTTGTCGAAGCTGAGGATGGCACCAGTTTGCAGCATGCCGCAGAGGATGGTCTGTTCGCCCATCAAGTCAGACTTTACTTCTGCAATCGGAGAGGACTCCAGTACGCCGGCGCGGTCGCCGCCAGTGCCGGAGGCCAGCGCCTTGGCGATATCCATGCCTTCACCTTTGGGATCGTTCTCGCGGTGCACCGCAATCAGGGTGGGTACGCCAAAGCCGCGCTTGTACTCCTCGCGCACTTCGGTGCCGGGGCACTTCGGGCACATCATCACAACGGTGATGTCCTTTCGGATCTGCATGCCTTCTTCAACCAGGTTAAAACCGTGGGCATAGTCCAGACAGGCGCCTTCTTTCATCAGCGGCATGACAGCCTCAACCACGCTGGTGTGTTGCTTGTCCGGAGTCAGGTTCATCACCACGTCAGCAGTGGGGATCAGCTCTTCGTAAGTGCCAACAGTGAAGCCATTCTCGCTGGCGTTCTGCCATGACTGACGCTTCTCTGAGATGGCGCTGTCGCGCAGGGCATAGCTGACATCCAGGCCACTGTCGCGCAGGTTCAGGCCCTGGTTCAGACCCTGGGCGCCGCAGCCGACTATCACGATCTTTTTGCCTTTCAGATAGTTACAGCCATCGGCAAACTCTTCCTGGCCCATGAAGCGGCATTTGCCCAGCTCTTCCAGCTGCAGGCGCAGCGGCAAAGTGTTGAAATAATTCTGTCCCATCGGGGTTCTCCTGCTGTATTCAGCGTTGGGGTCATCAAAAGGGCGGCCACAATACCTGAGATTCTGATTTGCGTAAAACGAAATAAAATAAATACAGTATTGCGATATGTGCAATATAATCCACGGATGGATATTCGTAGCCTCCAGCTATTTCTGTCACTGGCAGACAGTCTCAGTTTCAGCCGTACAGCTGAGCAGCGACACTTGAGTCTATCTGCCGTTAGCCGTGGTTTGCAGCGGCTGGAAGACGAGCTGGGTCAGCGGCTGTTTGAGCGCGACAAACGCACGGTGCGGCTGACTCGTGCCGGGGAGCAATTTCTGGCCTATGCCCAGCGCGCCGTCTCGGATTGGGAGCAGTTGCTGGGTGATTTTCAGCCTGACCCGGATCATCTTCGTGGTGAAGTGCGTATCTATTGTTCGGTGACGGCCAGTTACAGCGTGTTGGCACCCATTCTTGAGCAATTTCGGTCCCGGTATCCCGGTATCGAGATACAGCTGCATACTGGCGATCAGGCGGATGCGATCAGCCGTGTACATACCGGTAGCGATGACATTTCAGTGGCTGCTTACCCTGATGATCTGCCGGGGTCGCTTGAGTTCCTGGTACTGCAGCAATCGCCATTGCGCTTCATCGCACCTGGGTTTGTGTGCGCGGTGCAGGAGCAGGTGAGTGGCGACGAGATACCCTGGCACGAGGTGCCTTTTGTAGTTGCCGAGCGCGGGCTCAGCCGTCAGCGATTGGATTAGTGGTTTTCGCAGCGCAAACAGAGACCCCGCATTTACGCTCAGGTAGCCGGACACGAGGCGATTGCGGCCATGGTAGCTCTCGGGCTGGGGGTGGGATTGGTGCCTGAGCTGGTGCTGGACAACAGCACGCTGCGAGAGCAGTTGCAGGTATTGCCCGCCGAGCCCGACCTGGGGCCCTTTCCGGTGGGTTTGTGCGCACCACGCCAGCGCCTGGATAATCCATACGTGGCCGCGTTCTGGCAAGTCGCCCGCAACGCATATGCCTCCTGATTTGCTATCATTCGCGCATGACAGATAACAACGAACACGAACTTCTCAAGAGTGCCAACCTGGATCTGCTGGTTGACGAGCACGAGGAAGAGGTTTCCGAAAACGGTCAAACTGTGCGGCGACAGGGTGTTTACCTGCTGCCTAACCTGTTCACCACCGGCGCCATGTTTTGCGGCTTTTACGCCATTGTCGCAGCAATTCGCGGTGACTTTGAGCCAGCCGCTATCGCCATCTTTGCCGCGATGTTTTTTGATGGGCTGGATGGCCGTGTTGCCCGCCTGACCAATACGACGAGCAAGTTTGGGGAAGAATATGACAGCCTGTCTGACATGGTGTCATTTGGGGTGGCGCCGGCACTGGTGGTATTCAGTTGGGGACTGGGAGACCTGGGCAAATTTGGCTGGTCCATGGCGTTTATCTTTGTCGCCTGTGCGGCACTCCGGCTGGCGCGGTTTAATGCTCAGATAGAAGTAGCAGATAAAGGCTGGTTTACCGGTCTGGCCAGCCCGCCCGCGGCAGCGGCGATCGCAGCCACGGTTTGGGTGGCTCATGACTATGGCATTGTGGGCGAATCCATACCCATGGAATTGTCGATTGCGGTGGCACTGCTGACTGGCATCATTGGCATTCTGATGATTGTCAACGTGCCGTACTATAGTTTTAAAAACCTCCATGCAAACAGGCGGGTGCCATTTGCCTCCATGATTTTGTTTGTTCTGGTGATTAGCGCGGTGACCGTTGACCCGCCATTGGTATTGCTGTCCTGCGCGTTGACCTACGCGGTGTCTGGGCCACTGACACTGTTGTTTCGGGGTCGCGCAAGCGACTCTGGGGATGCATCAGAGGCCGACTGATCTGAGGAACTTTCTTCGGGCGTATCATCTAAGTGTTAAGACACTTAAGGTACTGCGAGCATGCTGATTAAACGCCCTGACGATATTCCCTCCTCTGAAATCACCAGTGAATCTGCCTGGCTGAAGCGTAGGCAATTTATTGGTGGCAGCGCTGCCATGGCACTGATGCCAGCATTGGGCCGTGCCAAAGCAACTGGCGCACCGCTCGACTATCTGTCCGCGGGTGACAATCCGTTGCCAGGTAGCACGACCAATGAGGCGCTGACGCCTTATGAAGACGTGACGGTGTACAACAACTTTTACGAGTTTGGTACCGGCAAAGGTGACCCCGCCAAATATGCCCATGAGATGTCCGTTGATCCCTGGTCGCTGGTTGTGGATGGTGAGGTCGAGAAGCCGGGGAAGTTAAACCTTGAAGATATTCAGGCTGGCTTTGATCTCGAAGAGCGTATCTACAGGTTGCGGTGTGTCGAGGCCTGGTCGATGGTGGTGCCCTGGGTGGGCTATTCACTGGCTGATTTACTGAAGCGCTTTCAGCCCACGTCAAAAGCTCGCTATGTGCAGTTCTATACCCTGCACGATCCCAAGCAGATGCGTGGACAGCGCTCTTTCAGTAGCAGTATCGACTGGCCCTATGTAGAAGGGCTGCGTATGGACGAGGCCATGCACCCGCTGACCATGATGGCGGTGGGTGTTTATGGCAAGGTCATGCCCAATCAAAACGGTGCCCCGATTCGTCTGGTAGTGCCTTGGAAATACGGTTTCAAATCAATCAAATCGATTGTGCGTATTCGCTTCACTGAGAAGCGACCCCGCACTACCTGGGAATTCTTGGCGCCTCATGAGTATGGGTTCTATGCCAATGTGAATCCGCAAGTAGATCATCCGCGCTGGAGCCAGAAAACCGAGCGCCGCCTGCCCTCTACTTTCTTCACACCTAACCGAATCGATACGCAGATGTTCAATGGTTATGGCGAGCAGGTCGCCCAGTTGTACAAGGGCATGGATTTGCGTCGCAATTACTAGTTGATGACC
>CAWUFC020000001.1:1127500-2506121 GCA_963921335.3 Halieaceae bacterium
GAACCAGTACCGTGAGGGAAAGGCGAAAAGAACCCCGGAGAGGGGAGTGAAATAGAACCTGAAACCGTGTGCGTACAAGCAGTGGGAGCAGATTTATTCTGTGACTGCGTACCTTTTGTATAATGGGTCAGCGACTTATTGTCTGTAGCGAGCTTAACCGTTTAGGGGAGGCGTAGGGAAACCGAGTCTTAATAGGGCGTGTAGTTGCAGGCAATAGACCCGAAACCGGGCGATCTATCCATGGCCAGGGTGAAGGTTAGGTAACACTGACTGGAGGCCCGAACCCACTTATGTTGAAAAATGAGGGGATGAGCTGTGGATCGGAGTGAAAGGCTAATCAAGCCCGAAGATAGCTGGTTCTCCTCGAAATCTATTTAGGTAGAGCGTCGTGTCTTACCCTGGGGGGTAGAGCACTGTTTGGGCTAGGGGGTCATCCCGACTTACCAACCCCATGCAAACTCCGAATACCCAGGAGTACAATCACGGCAGACAGACGGCGGGTGCTAACGTCCGTCGTCGAGAGGGCAACAACCCAGACCGCCAGCTAAGGTCCCAAATACCAGTTCAGTGGGAAACGATGTGGGAAGGCTAAGACAGCTAGGAGGTTGGCTTAGAAGCAGCCACCCTTTAAAGAAAGCGTAATAGCTCACTAGTCGAGTCGGCCTGCGCGGAAGATGTAACGGGGCTAAACTGGTAACCGAAGCTGCGGATGCGCATAACCTGCGGGTTATGTTGCATGGTAGAGGAGCGTTCTGTAAGCGGTTGAAGGTGAGCTGAGAGGCTTGCTGGACGTATCAGAAGTGCGAATGCTGACATGAGTAACGATAAGGGGGGTGAAAAACCTCCCCGCCGGAAGATCAAGGTTTCCTGTCCAACGCTAATCGGGACAGGGTGAGTCGGCCCCTAAGGCGAGGCAGAAATGCGTAGTCGATGGGAAGCAGGTTAATATTCCTGCACTGCTCTTTACTGCGATGGGGGGACGGAGAAGGCTAGGCGAGCGCGGCGATGGTTGTCCGCGTTCAAGGGTGTAGGCTGACTGCTTAGGTAAATCCGGGCGGTCTTAAGGCTGAGACCTGATAACGAGCTCCTGGGGAGACCCACGAGTGAAGTCGTCGATGCCCTGCTTCCAGGAAAAGCCTCTAAGCTTCAGGTAGAGAGTAACCGTACTGTAAACCGACACAGGTGATCAGGTAGAGAATACCAAGGCGCTTGAGAGAACTCGGGTGAAGGAACTAGGCAAAATGGTACCGTAACTTCGGGAGAAGGTACGCCGGTTTTGGTGATCAGACTTGCTCTGTAAGCTGAGGCCGGTCGAAGTGACCAGGTGGCTGCGACTGTTTATTAAAAACATAGCACTCTGCAAACACGTAAGTGGACGTATAGGGTGTGACGCCTGCCCGGTGCCGGAAGGTTAATTGATGGGGTTAGACTTTGTCGAAGCTCTTGATCGAAGCCCCGGTAAACGGCGGCCGTAACTATAACGGTCCTAAGGTAGCGAAATTCCTTGTCGGGTAAGTTCCGACCTGCACGAATGGCGTAACGATGGCCACGCTGTCTCCACCCGAGACTCAGTGAAATTGAAATCGCTGTTAAGATGCAGTGTACCCGCGGCTAGACGGAAAGACCCCGTGAACCTTTACTACAGCTTCACACGGGACTTTGATCTTATTTGTGTAGGATAGCTGGGAGGCTTTGAAGCGTGTTCGCTAGGGCGCGTGGAGCCAACCTTGAAATACCAGCCTGATAATATTGAGGTTCTAACTTAGGTCCGTGATCCGGATCGAGGACAGTGTGTGGTGGGTAGTTTGACTGGGGCGGTCTCCTCCCAAAGTGTAACGGAGGAGCACGAAGGTGCGCTAATCATGGTCGGAAATCATGAGGTTAGTGTAAAGGCACAAGCGCGCTTGACTGCGAGACTGACAAGTCGAGCAGGTAGGAAACTAGGTCTTAGTGATCCGGTGGTTCTGAATGGAAGGGCCATCGCTCAACGGATAAAAGGTACTCCGGGGATAACAGGCTGATACCGCCCAAGAGTTCACATCGACGGCGGTGTTTGGCACCTCGATGTCGGCTCATCACATCCTGGGGCTGAAGCCGGTCCCAAGGGTATGGCTGTTCGCCATTTAAAGTGGTACGCGAGCTGGGTTTAGAACGTCGTGAGACAGTTCGGTCCCTATCTGCCGTGGGCGTTGGAGATTTGAGGGAAGCTGCTCCTAGTACGAGAGGACCGGGGTGGACGAACCTCTGGTGTTCCGGTTGTGTCGCCAGACGCATTGCCGGGTAGCTATGTTCGGAAGGGATAACCGCTGAAAGCATCTAAGCGGGAAGCCCCTCCCAAGATGAGATCTCCCTGGGGATTTAATCCCCCTGAAGGGCCGTCCAAGACTAGGACGTTGATAGGCTGGGTGTGTAAGCGTTGTGAGGCGTTGAGCTAACCAGTACTAATTGCCCGTGAGGCTTGACCATATAATCTAAGTAATTTGTTGTCGAAGACGACATACTTCGGATGTGAAGATCAAGTCACAGAAACTTCGAGGCCAGCATTGTTCCAGACAATGCTTTGGCACTTCCGCCATCCATGGCGGTCGCTTCAGCTTAATCGACCTGTCCTTTTTTGTTCTATTGAACGAATAGGCAAACCAGTTTTGCCTGGCGACCATAGAGTACTGGAACCACCTGACCCCATTCCGAACTCAGTAGTGAAACGGTGCATCGCCGATGGTAGTGTGGGGCTTCCCCATGTGAGAGTAGGTCATCGCCAGGCTTCTAAATACAAAACCCTCAGCACGTCGTGCTGGGGGTTTTTTATTTATGCGCCTAGCAGGCGATGACTACTTCCGAACATGTGAGAGTAGGGTGAGACAAGCGATTACAAAGCGCAGCTTTGTGCGCAGTCGAACGGCTCGCATCTGTGATGCGAGACTGGCTCAAGGGCGAAGCCCGCAGAGGCGCCAGGCACCTGCGCGCACCTAGGCGGTCCCCCCGTTCTAAATACAAAACCCTCAGCACGTCGTGCTGGGGGTTTTTTATTTTTGGGCGTTCTCATCTATGCCAGTGGTGAGTTGCATCCCCTATAATAAAGTCATGCTAAGAATAGGGAACTAGCCTTGGAGTCTCGCTGGCAACACTGGATAGCGAAATGCCTGCTGCGTGGACAGTCGGCGGAGCTGATCGTAAAACGTCTTCAGGAGAAAGGTGTTTCTGCCGAAGAGGCAGATTACGAGGTATCAATCGCACAAGCGCACCCTTACGTGCGTGGAGCCATAGAAGTGCATCGCCGCGAAATGCGCGGCAAGAAAAGGGTGAAGTCCGATGAGGGTGCGGCAGCGCTCAATAATTATAGTTGGCTACTGGAGTGCTACGACAAGCTCGCTCATCTGGAACAGGGTTTTGGTGAGATCGAGCGCATTGCGGCGCCACCCTTTGAAGAGTTTGTGGCGCGTTATATCAGCCGCAATCGCCCTGTCATCATTACCGGCGCCATGGAAGAATGGCTGCCTTACCAGATCTGGAGCCTGGAACACTTTGTAAGCTTACACGGTGATGACACTGTCGAGATCCAGGATGGTCGTGACGATGACCCTAATTACGAGCTGAATCAGAAGTTCCTGCGTCGACAGGTGCGCTTTGCAGACTTTATTGAGCGGGTCCTCACTACCGGGGAATCCAACAATTTTTATATGACCGCCGGCAATATGGGTAGTCACAAGGAATCACTGTCGCGATTGCTCGAAGAGGCTGAAAACGTCAATATTCGCGACGATTACTTTAGCTTTCCCGCCCAGGGCTCACTCTGGATTGGGCCGCGTGGCACCATTACCCCCCTGCACTTTGACATGATTAACAACTTCTTATGCCAGATAAGAGGGCGTAAGCGCGTGCGTATGGTGCCCTCCTGGCAGATGTCCTGGGTGTACAACAACTACAATGTCTATAGCGACGTAGATCTGCTGGCGCCTGATCTGGAACGCTTCCCTTTGTTTGAAAACACCACTGTTTTCGATTTTGTGCTCGAAGAAGGAGAAATTTTGTTTATCCCTGTGGGCTGGTGGCATCATCTGGTCTCACTGGATATCACTGTAAGCCTGACTCGCAAGAATCTGAACCTTCCCCGCAACAACGCCTATGGCGAGGGCTTTGACAAGCAACCCCAGAACTATACGCCGCGCAAAAGCCAGCCCAAGGCAGCAGCCATGTCAGCAGATTTACTGCGGTTGGATGCGGGTACGCTCTATATCAACACTCAAGGTGACACTTGACCCCGGCCTTTCTCGCGGGTCCCAAGGGGGAGCGTTTAGCCTACGATCATATATCTGGGAATCAGCCGGGCGTTCTTTTCCTGCCCGGTTTCCATTCCAATATGCAGGGCGAGAAAGCACTCGCACTTGCTGACTGGTGCAAAACCCATGGGCGTCAATTTACCAGTCTGGACTACTATGGCCACGGTCATTCAAGCGGTGATGTTTCGCGGGGCGCATCGCGCGCTGGCTTGAGGATGTACTTCGGGTGTTGGACCAGGTCGCGCATGGTCCACAGCTGCTCGTGGGTTCTTCCATGGGCGGGTGGTTGATGCTGTTGGCAGCTTTGGCACGGCCTACTCGTATTGTTGGTCTTTTGGGTATAGCGTCCGCACCGGATTTTACTCGCTATATGCGCGATGAGCGTTTTAACGAGAGGCAACGCCAGGATCTGGCGGCTCAGGGTTTTGTGGACTTACCCAGTCATTATCCAGGCGAAAGTAGCTATCGCATTGAGGCTCAATTTATTTCCGATGCGGAACAACAGTGTGTACTGGGCGGTAACATCAATATAGATGTTCCTGTTAGGCTGATACACGGCCAGGCTGACGCAGACGTCCCCTGGCAGCGGTCGCTAGCGGTAGCAGAATGTCTTAGCAGTGAAGATGTAGAGCTGATCCTGGTGAAAGATGGCGATCATCGTCTATCCAGACCTGAGGATATTCGCCGCCTACTAAGCGTGCTGGAAGCAATGCTTGAATCACGCACAGAATGAGCTGTTGTATTAATGCCTCCTTACAAATAAACCACTAAATGGAGAATGATTGTGGCAACCAGCATTGATCAATACTGCATTAACGTCACCGACCTGGAGAAGTCTTTACTCTTTTGGGAACAGGCCTTAGAGCTAAGCATTACCCATCGTATTGAGACCCATGAATTTACCGAAATTGTGTTGGCGGGAGAGGACGGCAATCGTATTCAATTGGCCCAGCAGAAAGAGCAGCAGGGTCCCATTGAACACGGTAACGGTTTTTGGAAGCTTTACCTCAGTACAGACGATTGCGCGAGGCTTTACCAGCGATGCATTGACGCGGGTGCGGAATCAGTTATGGCGCCAGAAAAATTGGAAGACTGGCCTGTGACGGCGGCCTTCGTGTTGGATCCCGACGGCTACACTGTTGAAATTCTTGAGCACCATGGAGAAGCTCCAGCACTAAGTGGCCCTGCCGCTAATCAGTGATCGCTTGATTCGAAGCCTTTAGCTGTTCTGCCAGATCGCGCCAAAAAGCGTTTGGCAGGGCGCTATCGTGTAACAGGAATACCAGCTCGTCGGCTTCGCTGCGCCGCAACATCATGCGCAGGAAAGGTAGGATCTCCTGCTTTTTGATGTGATTGGTATTGACGTGATAGACGGTGTCGAATGCAGGCGCCAAGTGAGGTGCTACCCAATAGCCAAATGAGTTAGACAGTAGCAACAAATTCTTGTCACTTAGAGGATTGGCTGTTCGGTGGCGGCCAAAATCTCTGGCATTTTTATAGCGTTTGAGCACCCACTTCGGTGCCTGCCGACCATAGGTGATGTCGAAATCATCATAGTCATAGCGCCAGCTGGGCGTTTTTCTTTCGAAACCAAGCATTTTCAGGTCTGCGCTGACATCTCGTAGCTTGGCTTGGCTAGCCAGGTTCTTGGGCGGGTCAATGCCTAGATGCGACAACAGGCCCAGGCCAAACAGCTGTGAAATTGTGCTGTTGGCGTGGAAGTTGGCCGGCGGGAAAAACCAGGGTTCTTGCTTTTTTTCAGCATTTCCTCTGCCGGGTAATACATTGAGAACTGCGTACCCGAGTTCGCCCGTAGGTGACCCGCTACGGTTTTTTCTGCGCTGTTTGAGAGGCAGGCCTCTCTTATTTCTTTAGGGACAGAATCCGGCAGTTTTTCGGGGTATAAGAACGGTTTGGATGGTATTACTGCAAAAGTAATGGGCACGCCGTAGTGTGCTAAGCCATCGCTGATCTGGCGCGCGTGCTGTAAGGCGTGGCGCTTGAAAATAGGACTAGGTTTGCAATTCTTCTCCAATACCGCCATCGGTTTTGTCGCGTCGAAGCTGTTCAGAAAAATAAATCCGTCTTTACCCACGCTGACATTAGCGATAGGGCTATCACCCAGCAGATAGAACTGCGCCTTCCGATACAGTTGATTGAGCGGTCTTGCGAATCCGATATGGTCATTAATGTAGGCTTCAATGGCCTTAAAGAAGTCTGTGATCGAAGAGGCTTCACGGATTGCTGAATAGCTAGCCAGTGGACACTTCTCCCAGTCAAGTCTCGCTTTGTGGTCTGTCCACAGACTGGCAATCAAAGGTAGCGACAGTGCGACGATGAGAAACAGCGTTAGACGCTTAGCACCGGGCCCGTAGGAGCTACTTAACTGCTCTGTTGTCTTCATTGCCTAAAACCTAAAGTAGATAAACGGGTTGTAAGTGCCCGACATGACATAGGTGGTGCAAACGAAGAAAAGTAGGGCGCAGATGAGTGTATCCCGGGCTATCACGACGCTGTTGGCTGCAGGGCCTGCTGATTCTGCCTCTTGCGTTTTGAAATGCCTGGAATTCTCCAGAATCGGAAGGCACAGTAACAGGCCGAGACACATAAAGAACATATTTTCGCTGTCCATGTACTGCCAAAGGCTAGCGCCATCGCCAGGTGCGCCCAGAAACATCGCCTTCAGGAATTGGCCTAACTGGGGCAACGATTCCGCCCGAAAGATAACCCACCCCACCATAACCAGTAATAGCGTGTAGATATGCTTTAAAATTTTGGGCAGCTTCCCCAAAAACCGACTGACCCCCGCGCGCTCAATGGCGAGAATTACGCCGTGATAGACGCCCCACAGTAAAAAGGTCCATGCGGCGCCGTGCCATAAACCGCAGAGCAGAAATACTGTAAACAGGTTGAAATAAGTGCGCCATGGCCCATGTCGATTGCCGCCCAGGGGTATGTAGAGATAGTCTCTGAACCAGGACGATAATGACATGTGCTAGCGCCGCCAAAAATCGGTGATGGACGTTGCAATATAGGGGTAGTTGAAGTTCTTGGGAAAACGAAACCCCATGATGTGACCCAATCCGATAGCCATCAACGAATAGCCAGCGAAGTCGAAGAAGATCTGCAAGGTATAGGCGGCGGTACCCAGCCAGGCGTGTGCAGTACCCAGAGCCTGACGCTCTAGTGCAAATATGGTATCGGCTACCTCTGCAGCATTGTTAGCAAGCATCATTTTGTAGCTCAGGCCAATAACAAAAAGTACTGCGCCACGGGCAACGTCATTCACAGTAATGTGCCTGCTGACCAGCGCTTCCGCTACGCTGCTGTACCTGACTATTGGCCCTGCGATGAGCTGTGGAAACATTGAAATGTAGAGCGCCAGGTCCAGGTAAGATCGAGCCTTTGGTGTATGGCCCCTATACACATCAATTAGGTAGGACATGGCCTGGAACGTGAAGAATGAAATACCCAGTGGCAGATGGGGAATGCTGTCAGGATCTACTTCCAGCGTAAGCACGTCCGCAACCAGGAAGCCAAAGTACTTGTAGTAGGCAAGAATCAGTAGATTAGCGCCTATACCAAAGGCCAAAAAGAGGTGCTTATGCGATTGGTCTGTTAGTCGCTGACCGACCAGGTAGTTGATACCAATACTGCCTAGCAGCAGTACCAGGTAGGCGCCTTCCCCCCAACTGAAAAACAATAGGCTGAAAGCTAGCGCTGTCAGGTTGCGCCATGGCAGCACCAGATAGCAGAGCAGGAACGCTGGCAGAAACACAAACAGGAATGAAGTGGTGGAAAAAACCATGAAAAGAGCTGTGCTTCCTGCTGTGAACGTCCGTTTTGGTTTATATAGTAACTCAGTTTAACGGCCCGATAGCCTGTAGCAACTTAAGTCCTCCTAGCCCCAGTGCTACAGTAACAACGGCAGCTCCCAACAAGTTATTGGTCAGCGTATTGCGGAGGCGGTTCAGTAACTCACTTTTGTTCATCACCCACAACAAGAATAGTGCGCACAAGGGCAGTAGGAATCCGTTGGCTGCCTGGGCGAACAGTATGGCTGTCACTGGCTTGGTTCCCATTGCTGAGAACGTAACACCGACGATCAACACGATAAGCCAAACCAGCCGAAACTTTATGTGCTCTTGATCAGAAGGCCAACCCATGACTCCACTGACAGCGTAGGCAGCAGCCAGCGGCGCGGCGATGGCGCTGCTCAGCCCCGCTGCAAATAGTCCGGCGGAGAAGAAATAGACTGCCGCTGGTCCCAGTAATGGCTCCAACTGTTGCGCCATATTTTGCGCTGAAAAACGCTCTCCTGTGCCAAAAAAGGCCGCCGCCGAAGTGCTCATGACTGCCAGTGTAATTAGACCTCCCAGGCCGATGGATAAGCCTGTGTCCCAGCGCGCTTGGCGCAATGCTGCAGTTGCATCTGTTTGGCCGTGCCAGCGTTTGGCTGCAGTGCTCGCGTGCAGGAACAGGTTATAGGGCACAACAGTTGTACCCACTAAAGCCAGAATGGTAAGCAGAGAACCCTCGGGAAGGCTTGGTACGATCATGCCTCTTGCAAGTGCGCTCCAGTCCGGATTGGTCATGGCCATTGTGACCAGAAACACCACACTCATAGTGACCACCAAAACCAGCATGGCGCGTTCAAGGATCTGCTTGCGCCCGCTCCACAGCAGGATAAACGCAGCAGCTCCGACGCCCAGCGACCACGAGCTAATGCTGCCGCCCACAGCGGCATTAAGACCGAGTGCCGCGCCGGTTATGTTACCCGCCTCATAAGCGGCGTTGCCCAAACCTACAGCGGCGACGACTAGAAAACCCGCCAACTTGCCCCATCTTGTATGTCTCAGGCTCTGGCGCAGGTTTTCCGCGAGGCCTTCGCCAGTGGCAATACCTAGACGAGCTGACATTTCCTGTAGGACATATGTCGCGAATACTGAAAAGAGCAGTGCCCAGCACAATACAAAGCCATAGCTGGCACCCGCTATACTGGCGGTTGTTATGGTGCCTGGGCCAATAAACGCGGCTGCGACCAGAATGCCTGGGCCGGGTTTGAATCTGGATAAGTTCATGAAGCTAACTCATATTGCATTACATGTTCCCGACTCGCTTACCTGTGCCGACTGGTATCGCCGATATTGCGGTATGGTCGAAGTCCAGCGACACGGTGTCAAGGATAAGCCTGTATTGTGGTTATCCTATCCGGAGCAGGCCGAACAATTCGTGATGGTTCTGATTTCCGGCAGTCCTGAAGGTGTGTCACTGTCTGGCAACTTCTCGCATCTGGGTTTTGCGGCAGGCAGTAAGCTGGCTGTTGACAGGCTCGCTGAAAAAGCTCGGCGCGAGGGATGCTTGCTGTGGGAGCCAAGGCAGGAGTCCTATCCGGTTGGCTATTATTGCGGTGTGGTAGACCCCGCTGGCAATCAGGTTGAATTTAGCTTTGGTCAACCCCTGGGTTAGAGGACTACCAGTGGTAATCCAGCCCCACTGCTTCCATGTGCTGGTTGCGAATGCTTGCTAGCGCATGATCTTCGATGATGTAACTGGCGCCCTGACCGAGTAGCCAGGTGGCGCGAGGCCTGGATCGGCCAAACAAAATAGGCTGGTTGGGCGGTGTACGGTAGGTCTCACCCCGTATCCTGCGATACTCATCCTGCATGCTGTCAAAGCGGCTGACGTCTCTTTGTTTTCCGCCTGTTGTAACGCCGCCGTGTATCTGGTGGAAGCAGCCTTCGCCCATTAAATAGAAAAGCTCTATACTTTCGGCGGCGCAGGCTCGCCGATAGAAGTCCAGATTGACCATGCCTCCACCAGGCGAATCAAAACTGGATTCAAAACCATCCAGTTCATCAAACAGGGTGCGTGGCAGAAACAGGCAGTTGCTTTCCGCCATCGGCCCCGACCATCCTGAGGCAGAAGAGCCCGCCAGGCTGGCGATCTCAAACAAACGATAAGCATCTTGGGGCCATCCGATTCTATCGAGTAGGGAGTCTTCTATGTTCTGGTCGTAACCGCGCTGAGTCGATAGCCTCTGTATATCCGGACCCAAGTGAAAACCGATGACAGATACCAGGCTTCGCGCCTGTTGGGCGAAAGCGCGGTCTGCCCAGTGCAGTATGCCCGGCGTGACCAGCCTGGCGCCGTCGATCAGCAGGCAAAGATTTCTACCAGAGGAAGCTGCAACACCACGGTTAATGGCATCCGCGGGCGAGGGTGAGGCGTCGTTAATCCGCAGCAATTTGAACTCACTGCCCCAGCGGCAGACCTCATCCTGGCTAACAGGCTCGGGTGATCCGTTATCGACCACTATGACTTCGTAGTTTAGGTTTTCTACATCCTGTTGATAGTTTCGGCACAGCGAGCGCAACGTTCGAGCCAATTCTCTGTGCATATCGTAGGCGACCACAATAACAGAGAAATCCACCTCGTCATCAGTGGGCGCTGGCGGCGGTGATTTAAAGAGGTTCTTCAGCAAATGGAATAGATCTTGGACTTGGCGCTGTCAGTGTAACAGTTCTTATAGCTATCGGGCATGGCCATTGGGGCTATTGCAGTATCAACGTATACTCAAACCATAAAAATACCAGGATCCATCTGTATGGAGTACCAGCGCTTTTTTGAGACCTACGGCGGTTCTGCGCGCACCAAAAACTTACCCAGCCTGCGCAAGCGGGTGAGTGCATTCTTGCACCGAAAGCCGCTGAAGGAGAAAAAGCGGCCCTATTGGTTACCACGGCGATCACCATTGCCAAAAGACTATATACGACTAGATCCTTGGGAGATGGAGTATCTTTTCCTTATTGCTCGTCGTGCAAAAAAGGGCATTGTGGAAATTGGCCGATTTAATGGAGGTAGCACCTTTTTGATGAGCTGCGCCAATCCTGATGTACCGATCTGGTCTGTAGATAAGGCACCACAGAATGATGATTTGCTGCGGTCTTATTTTGAGCAAGAAAATAGGGGCGGTAATGTACGCCTGCTGGTGGGAGACTCACAGCAGGGCGACTATCCGGAAATAACCGCTGCCGACGTACTGTTTATTGATGGTGATCATACATATGAAGGCTGTTATGCAGACATTCGGAACTGGTATGACAAACTCAGTCCCAATGGCCATATGATCTTGCATGACGCCTATGAAGGTAAGTGGGGTGTTCAGGATGCCATTTTGGACGCCATGGACCAGTATTCCGAACTGCAGGTTGTGCAGTCACCCATCATCAGTCACGCGTACTGGCGTTATCCGGCTGGTTCCATATGCCATTTGATAAAACGAGCATGAGTGACTGGCGCAGATGAGTTGCAATCTTGTCATACTCGGAATGCATCGCTCCGGCACGTCAATGCTGGCGCGCCTGCTTGAACAGGTCGGTTTCGCTGTCGGGTCAAAAGAAGAGCTGTTAGCTGCACAAGCAGACAATCCACTGGGCTTCTGGGAACGTCGCGACGTTGTGGCCCTGAACAATGACATTCTCAGCCGGCAGGGCACTGCCTGGTATGGACCGCGTGTAACAGAAGATGCTGGCATCGGCTTCCAGAAGCAAATTGAGGAATTAGTCGCCGGGTTTGAGCGACCCTGGTTGTTGAAAGATCCTCGCATGGTACTCACCTGGCCAGAGTGGGAGCGCACCATGGATGATGCTGCGGTGATTTTTTTGCACAGGCATCCGCTGGCGGTGGGTCGTTCTCTGCAGCGTCGCAACGGTTTTCCGTTGAGCTATGGAGTGAGCTTGTGGGAATACTATAACCGCTACGTGTTATCCAGGCTGGCGGGACGTCAATATCTCTGCCTGGGCTACGAGCAGCTGCTGGCAGACCCTTCGACAGTACTGGCTGGGTTGAAGCAACAACTCCAGTTGGCCAATGCCTGGCCTGACACTGCTCAGGACTTTAAGCTTGAACTGATCGAGGGGGACATGAATCACGCGAATGAACCCGGCGACAGTGAAGACTTGCTCACAGAATCGCAGATGGTGCTGTATGCACAGCTTAGCTCTTTGAGCCTGGTCGGGGTGCGTCCGGGAATGGATCCACCTACCCAAAACCTGTCTGAAAAAATTCAAGATTTTGCCAAGCTTTATTCTGGGCAGGAGCGGCTAGGCGCTATTCAGCAAGAGGTCGTTGGGTTAAATCAGTCGCTTGAGCAGATGACCCATGACCGGGATTCACTACTCAAAAAATTCCGGGCCCAGGAGGTCGAACATACGCGCTTGGCGGATGCACACAGAGACGCGAACGCTGAACTGTCTTTCCTGCGCACTGAGCAGCGACGAATTCCAGGCCTAGAGGCTGAAAAGCAGGAACTGGAGCAGGCGCTACGTGAAAGTGCGGAGAAGGCTGATTACCTGTTTCATCAGCTCAGTTTGGAATACCAGCGTGTGCTCATGTATGGACGCTCTCTGCCGGGTCTCGCCAACAGACTCTTCATTGCAGGTTATAAGGCCCTCCGGTTCAAATCCGGTGTGAATACTGCTTTGGATGATGTCGTTGAAAGCGCACTTGAATACGAGCAAGCGTATGGATTTGGCGATCAGCAACAGTCGCTTAGCCGCCTCCAGCTGATCGCTCAGGTTATTGTTTATGTGTTTCGCCATCCCATGTCGTCGCTGCGCAGCTTCAGTTGGCATCGGCTGCGACGGGCCATTTCTGTGTTCAGGGGGTCAGATTCAGATGAGTTGAATCTTTGGGTGCGGCAGCGTTTTCCGGGGGCAGTTACTGGCAAGAAAAATGCCCTGCTACCCGTGTTGGATGATTCACTCGACGAGCTGGAGTTGACGTTTCCTGTGGAGGAAGCGCCTGCTGTATCGATTGTTATGCCGGTCTTTAATGAGTACCGAATGACTGTTTATTGCCTGCAATCTCTGTTGCAGCAAACCGATGGGGTCAGTTATGAGGTGATTATTGCAGACGATGCATCCACTGACCTTGTTCGCAGCATTGAGCAAAGAGTGAGCGGGGTGCGTGTGTGCCGTGCTGAGTCCAATCGGGGCTTCGTGCTTAATTGCAATGCCGCGGCTGCATTGGCACGTGGTGAATATATTGTGTTTCTCAACAACGATACGGCATTGACCAAAGGCTGGCTGAAAGCGTTGGTCGGCACGCTGGAGACTCATTCTGATGCTGGCATTGTTGGTCCCAAGCTGTTGTTTGGCAGTGGTGATCTTCAGGAGGCGGGCGGCGTTATCTGGAATGACGCCAGTGGTTGGAACTATGGGCGTATGGACGATCCTGGATTGCCAGCCTACAACTATCTTAAGGCGGTAGATTACGTATCTGGCGCATGCCTGATGGTGCGCGGTGAGCTGTGGCGGGAGATAGGAGGTTTTGATGAGCGTTATGTGCCCGCCTACTATGAGGATACCGATCTGTGTTTCGCTGCGCGCCAGGCCGGCCACCAGGTCCTCTACCAGCCGGCTTCCGTGATCTACCATTTCGAAGGTGTCAGTAATGGCACAGATACAGCCGGCGGGATTAAGCAATACCAGCTGACCAATCAGGAAAAATTCAGAGAGAAGTGGTCTGATGTGCTACAGCTTCAGCACTTTCCCAATGGTGACTGTGTTTTTCAGGCACGTGATCGCAGTCGTAGTCGTCGCACCGTCCTAGTCATTGATCATTATGTGCCGTCTTACGATAAGGATGCCGGCTCGCGTTCAACCTGGCAGTATCTTAGCCTGATGGTGTCCATGGGTTATAACGTGAAGTTTATCGGCGCCAATTTCTTCGCGCATCAGCCCTATACCCACGAGTTGGAAGCCATGGGCATAGAGGTATTGGTTGGTGAGTCCATGGCTCGCAGACTAGACCATTGGCTCGGGGCCAATGCTGCTGAGATCGATGCGGTATATATTCACCGTCCCCATGTCGCGGAGCAGTTCCTGCCGTTGCTCAAAACTCTGCAGCCCCGACCAAAACTTATTTTCTTTGGACACGACCTGCATTATCTGCGGACAGAACGGCAGTTTGCGCTAAGCGGCGATGCCGCTGAACAGGCCGAAGCTCGCCGCTGGCGGCAGCGTGAATATGCTCTGTTCGATCAGGTGGATCAAATTTACTATCCTTCCCAAGTGGAGGTAGAAGCGATCCTGTCTGAACGCCCGGACCTACCCGTGCGCAGCATACCCCTTTATGCGCTCGACCAAACCAGACCGCATGAATATCAGAGTCATCGTTCTGGAGGCATGTTATTCGTCGGTGGCTTCAATCATCCACCAAATTTGGATGCAATGCTCTGGTTTATCGACGAGGTTTTACCGCTGGTGCATCTTAGTCATCCAGATTTATCGCTTCATATTGTTGGGTCCAATATGCCAGAAAAGCTCCTTCGAAGAGCGAGTGACTCGATTGTTATACATGGTTTTGTCAGTGAATCTGAGTTGGTTCAGCTGTATGCCGAGGCTAAGTTGGCGGTGGTGCCCCTGCGTTATGGGGCTGGTGTAAAGGGCAAGGTCATCGAGGCCCTACAGTATGGCGTGCCCCTGGTTACAACCAGTATTGGCGCTGAAGGCTTACCAGAACCAGAGCGTGTGATGTGGGTGGCTGACGAGCCGCAGGCGATCGCCGATGCTATTGGAGACGTGGTCGATGATGGAGCGGCAACCCAGCATCTGGCACAGTATTCCGATTATCTGGAGCAGTATTTCTCCCGTGCTCGTGCTGAGGAAGTATTGAGGGAAGATTTTGGGGAACCCTGGATCACGCATGTTTGAGCGGTTGCGCAGGTTTTTCGGCCTCGGGGCTCCGCGCGATGTGCTCATACATGCACATCAGTTTAAGAATGCCGGGACCACGCTCGACGACGCGCTACAGAGGAGTTTTGGCGAGGCGTTTTATGATCATCGTGATGATGACGAAATGCGTCGTGGTGCCGAGTATCTCGGGCCATGGTTAAAGTCCAATGAGCTGTTGTGCGCAGTTTCCAGTCACTGGATCACAGTGCCCCTGCCGCAGCAGTCAGATTTGCGTTGTCACCTCATGCTGATGTTTCGGGATCCGCTGGAACGCGCGCGATCGCTATACAATTTTGAACGCCGTCAGGAACCCGCTGAAACCCCAGGCTCTATAAAGGCGAAAGAAACCAGTTTCCTGGAGTATGTGCGCTGGCAAATGCTTCCTGAACAGGGCCCGGCGTTGCGTGAATTTCATACCCGTTACTGTTCAGGGAATTATCTGGGCGATGACCTGTCCGGGATGTATGAGATTGCGAGGTCCACGGTGGCGTCTACTCCGCTAGTAGGCCTTGTGCACCGGTATGCTGAATCGATGGTGTTGTTTGAGTACCATCTGCATCGATTTTTTCCAGAGCTGGATCTCAGTTACCGCGTACTCAATAGCAGTGGTGGGCATTGTGGTGTGCTGGCAGATAGACGCGCCAGTGTCGAGAGAGAACTAGCGCCGGTGCTAGATGAGTATCTGGCCGCCAATCACTTTGACATGCTTCTTTTTAAGGAAGTTGAAAAGCGCTTTGATCGCAATATTGCCGAGGTACCTGACCTTGAGAAGCGCCTCGAAGAGCTGCGGCAGCGCTGCGAGTCGCTAACCCTATGAGTCTTCGGCGAAAAACAACAGATTACGTGCGCGCAGCGCACTATTTCTCTGATGGATGGGCACTTAACTTCTGGCAAATTGCCGATCCCGCCAGGATCCGAGCGGAATTGCAGGCTCTGCGCCAGGAAGGCTATGACGCTGTTATTCTGGTGTTGCCCTGGCGCGGTGTGCAGGAGGATGCCGCTGGCAACAGGCTTGATCCGTTTTACCGCAGGCAGATCGTGAAAGTCTTGGCTGCGGTAAAAAAGGCCGGTCTAAGGGCGTTCGTTCGACTCAGTTATGGGTATCATATATTGCCGCACCATGGCAGTACTGCTTTCACTGATTTTCAGCGATTGTGTTTTGATGAGGAGAGGCAGGAGCGCTGGCTTGTTTATCTTTCCGAGGTCGCCAAGCTTTGTCGACGCAGCGGCGTGGTCAGCGGCTTGTTCCTGTCATGGGAAGAATTCTGGCTGCCCTTGAGTTCCGCTCAGGACAGGGCTCAGTCTGCCCGGGAGTACATGGCCCGCAAGCTTGGTTTCGTCCACTGGCTGCGAGAACAAGGAGTTAAGGAGATAGACGCTATACCGCCGCGTGGTGACCCCAGCTACCATCTTTATCATCGTTTCAAGAACGAGCGTATTCGTCAGTTGTTTTCTACGGCACAGGCATGCGTACCTGATTTATCAATGGAGATGCGAGTCGATAAAGATCCCCAGCCTACCGATCAAGGCATCGAATGGCTGGACAACGATTCCTACGGTGATCTGGCCGTGACGCGTTTTAGCTATTGGGCGCCCTTTATGGGGGCAAGGAATGAAGGCGAGTTACTCAATGCTGAGCAGGCTTTGGTATTGCTGGAGCACATGCTGAAATCGGTCGCGCGGCAGGGCAAGCAAGCCAAGCAACTCGTTGACCAATTCAATTTTGTGGATGATACCCCGGATGCTGGCGGCGCGCTGGCACAGCTGGAACCGACACAAATAGACGCATTCCTGTTAGGTGCTGCACCGTTGCTTAAACAGTACGCTGCTGGTCATGGCTTATGGGCAGTGCGTGACTACCGACTTAATGTGCTGTTCAATGCGCGCTTTTTAATGGGCATGCAAGGCTGGGAACTCTGTAGTGGGCAATGCCTCAATCGTTGTCATCGCGCGGGGATATACCTCGCCGCCGGCAGCGAAATTCGGCAGATTCTCAGTGCGCCGATTAGTGCGCTACAGCGGGATATTCTTTTCGACGAGTTTGAGTTTGAGCTGCAATTAAAAAAGCGCGATTTGAACTGTCGACTTTCGATCAAGATTAACGCCGGTGACTGGTTGCCCCTTGAAGTTAATGCCAGTGCGACTGTTGCCAGGGCCACCATACCGATATTACACGGTGATATCTGGGAGAACGGCATTGAGATCCGGCTACGTAATGAAGGACGAGGGCAATCGATAGACAGTGTCCAGCTCTATCATCAGGAATATTGTGTCGGTATTCACAACAGCAATGGAGAGGCCGGTCCGCTGTTTGAATCGATTCAGGCGTTCAACCGCGCGTTGACCTAGCGCTTTCTATCACACGGAGAGCGGCCCATTGCACTGTTGCCGGCGGCGCACCAAGACTGATCGCCGTGGCCAGTTCATCGAGGTGCTTCGTTTCGCCAAGATAAAGATTCCGGTGTAGATAGGTATTCCAGCGCAGTACATCGGAGTAGTTAACTTCGCCATCCTGGTTGACGTCGCCTACCAGGCCACGCGCCAGTTCATCGAGCGCTGCACCCAGGTCCATTGCCTGATTCCAGTCGAAGTGCTCAAGGGTATACTGGTAGACGGCCTCGGTGAGAAGCGACACTCGATTATCGCGAATCCGTAATTGTTCTCCTGGAACAAGGCTATGCCAACTACCCCGGACCAACGCAGGCTCACTATCGAGACTGCGATCGCGATCGCTATCCCAATCGGTCCCGCCAGTGGCTCTCACTAGGTAGTATTCACTCTCGTCCAACTGCCTTGGTACCAAGAACACGCCGACCCAAAGTAACTGCAACTTGGGGTTCATAGACTGCCAGCGTGCGCTGCCGATACGCTCCTCCAGGAAATCCCTGTCCCAGCTAACCGACTGGTAGATTGATTGATCTGATTGGCTCAGTCTGTGTAATTCGATATCACTGCCGCCGACGCCACCGTTGAGCTGAGCCTGAAAGCAGGCTTGCAGGCTCAGGCATAAGGGGAGTAAAAGCCAGCGTTTCATCCAGCCTGATTGGCCATTGCCGCACCGGGCTTCAGCGCCATGCGGGCGGTTTTGCGAACGCTATCTAGGTGTTTTGCCGCGTGTACGTAAAAGCTGCGCATTTGTTCTCGGGTGGTTTCGTCACCGTCCAGAAGCAACCCCAGGAGTTCGCCGCGGGGCTTCTCGCCCCCCGGCTTTTGGACCACACCCAGCCCAAATCCGTGGCGAAAGCCAAAGCTTGGGTAATCGGCCTCGATGTCCTCCCAGAACCTCCAAACCCCGAAATCTTTCAGCCGGCCATGTATATCGTGCATCAGGATGACACCCCCCGGCCGCACCTTCGGATACCATGTGGCGAAGTCCTCTGAGACCGCATCGTAAGTGTGCAAGCCGTCAATATGCAGCAGGTCTATG
Organism: Halieaceae bacterium; assembly: GCA_963921335.3. GTDB lineage: Bacteria > Pseudomonadota > Gammaproteobacteria > Pseudomonadales > Halieaceae > CAWUFC02. Next base: position 1,145,947 of record CAWUFC020000001.1, read on the forward strand.
CTTTCATCATCAAAATGATCAACCGCTTCAGCAAAGCGTGTGCGCATCAGGTAAGCGTGGCCAGAATAGTGTTCCCTCGCATGCTGTTTTACCTTGTGAAAGACACTCTCATCGTAATCGCCAGCGTGCTCTTCGCCTTCCCATGTATCCACCGCATAGGCCAGCCCATCGATGTGGTTCTCTTTCAGCGCCTGGCAAAAACAAAAGAAGGAAAGACCTCCCTGGGTGCCAAGTTCAACCGTCAGACCCGGCCGTAGTTCGGTGACCAGGTCATAACCGAAAGCAAGGTGATCGATCCAGGTTGAGAAGCAGATGTGTTTGGGCTCGAAACTGCGCAGGGATGGTGGGAAAAATATGGACATAAAAATAGTTGGTATCGGAAAGTGCTTAATATACCGAAAATTAGCGGCCTTGGCTTTGTTGGCGATGGCGCTCTTGGATGCGGTCTTGTAACTGGTGCTTTAGATCCGGGTTTCTCGTCAAGTATTCGGACATCCCCTTGCGCTCTTGTGCAAGCAAACCGCTGATATTGGCCTTATCCAACGGGCGCCCGTAGTCATCGGCTAAGCTGGACCAGCCGTTTATGCGCGACCACATCAGTTCTCCTGCGACGGGGGTGGGATGGTCAATATCGTGAAACCATTGCAATGGCTCAGGTCCCGCGATGGTTTCACTGGTGATACTGTTTATGTCGCTGAAGTCCCATAGTGGGAATGCAGTTTTTCCGTGCAGCTTTGCCATTTGCTCATTGATCTGAACCAGCTGCTGCTTCCATTCTTCCCGCTTATCCCAGAGGTCGCATTCATGCAGTGCCGCGAGATACCAAACATGAACAGCGGGAATGGCGAGTGTGACCTTTATATCCCTCTGATAGAGGTCGTCCAGCAGAGAGGCGAGCTGTTCGAGGGTTGAGGGATGATTGCCCGCATCCGCAAAGCTAAAGGGTGCGCTGCGGTCGCAGAAACGTCTAACACTGAACGCCAGACCTTGCTCAAAATGTCGCCTGATGTCCCTTTGCTTCGGCGGTAATACACGCCAAAAGCCGGTGTGCTCGAGATCGATGGCGCCAATCTGTCCGCTTGCGAGTTTGTGCTGTGCCGCAATGGTTTGAATACTTTTGCGAGTAGCGTCCATCGTTGCCAGCTGCAGCAAAGTATCGGCAGTCCTTTGACCTAACTGATGCCAGTATTCGATAAGGCTGTTATCGGTGAGCAAGCGTGCTTCAAGTGCTGGGTCTTGGCCGGGGACAGTGTGGGCCTTGGCATGATTAAAGGTGAAAAAGTCCAGGGTCAGTAACAATTGTGCTGGGTTGAATCGGCGCATATGTTGCCAGGCCAGCCGGGTCTGGTAAATCGAGGCCAGCGGTAGGGCAAAGTTGTAGGCCTGCTGGCCCTCGAAGGAAGGTGCTCGTGGATTGATGCTTCCACCGGCCCTCGATGTACCTAGTATCAATAGGTCCAGATGCTGGTTTTGTTCGTTCAGTTGCCGGGCAAACCACTGCGCATGCCAGGGTTTGACCAAGTAAATACTGTGAGCCACCGCGGGCTTATACTGGTTGATGCCCGCCCAGCGCTGTCCCATGAACAACTCGGTTGGATCTACTATACGATTGAAGGCTGATATCGCGAGAAGAGCGATTGCCGTTGGTAGCAGGGTTAGTTTGAGATAGCGATTCAAAACTGGAAGTAGACGAATTCTGTTGAATGGCCCAGTGCCATGATTGTCATCAGTAGCAGAGTGGCCGTTATCAGGGCCCAAGCCATACTGCTTTTCCATCGCAATCGGTAAAGCGGGCTGTTGACCAGGGGTGACTCAGCACGATCGGTCATTCCCACCAGAACCTGACTAGCCGGGCAAAGGATAATCAGCGCGAACGCTGCCGCGATCAGGGTGATTTCGACCGTCAGGTGGCTCCAATGCTCCGCAGCAAAACCGATGATGGGTCCGAATCCAGTGCGCGTAGCGGGACGGTGCAGCGATTCGGTGACCTGATCCCAGGGGCCAAGCAGTAGGGCTTCGAAAATATGCGCAGCGGTGCTTAATGTTGGTGCCCTGAATATCACCAGTGCCAGTGCCACCGCCATAAAACACAGCAGCCAGGCGCTGGCTCGGTACCAGGCTTGCTGCTGGGGCTTCCAGCCCAGCAGTTCAAGCATGTGTCTCCAGGCATGGTTGATCATTAGATAGAGGCCGTGAAGGCTGCCCCAGATGGCAAAATTCCAGGCGGCGCCGTGCCAAAGGCCGCCAAGAAACATGGTGATGAACAGATTGCTATAGCGCGCTACAGGCCCGTATCGATTGCCTCCCAGGGCAAAATACAGATAATCACGCAGAAAGCGGGAAAGGCTCATATGCCAGCGGCGCCAGAATTCGATGATGCTCGTCGCCTGGTGGGGTGAATTAAAATTGAAGATGAGCCGTATGCCCATCATGGCGGCCAGACCGACAGCGATGTCCGAGTAACCGGAAAAATCGAAATACAGTTGCAGCGTAAAAGCCACGCTGCCCAGGAGAGCGTCAGGCCCGGTCATGGCGGCTCCCTGGGCGGCTGCACCAAACAGTTTGTCAGCGTAGAGGCCCAGTGAGTCTGCCATGATGACTTTTTTGAAGAGCCCTATCGCGAATAGTGTAACCCCTTGCTCTAGCAGGCGGGTGTCAATGGGGCCACTGCCTAGCCCTGCAAACTGAGGCATCATTTCCCGGTGGTGAACGATCGGGCCTGATAACAGCTGTGGGAAGAAGCAGACAAACAGGCAATAGTGCAGAAAATTGGTTTCTCTCACCTCACCTCGATGGCTGTCCACCAGGAAGGCTATCTGTTGAAAGGTAAAAAACGAAATCGCCAGTGGCAGTATGATTGGCGCCAGATAGTAGTCGCTGCCGCCAATGCTATTGAGGCTGCTCACAAAAAAATTCGCGTACTTGAAATATCCAAGCGCTGCCAGGTTGAGAATGACTCCAATCGTAACTATAAGCTTGGAAGGTCTGTTGATCAGTAGTCTGCCAAGGCTGTAATTCAGTACGACAGAGGCGGCCAGCAGTAGAAGGTACTCAGGTGCCCACCAGCCGTAGTAAAACAATGACGCGATTACCAGCCAGAACAGGGCAGGGGTGTTACTGCTGCTGGAGCGCCGCAGGCCGTGATAAACCAGTAGTGTCAGCGGCAGGAAGGCAAACAGAAATATGTAGGAGTTGAATAGCATCAGTTACCTTGGTCGTCTCGCCAGTTCTCGTTCCATCAGACTCAGCTGACCTGGTTTGGTTTCTGGCAGTCGTTTCTCTGCCAGCCAGGGACGGCCCTGGCGCAGGGATACGGGGTCGCCAACTAGCCTTATCATGCTGGCGTCACGGGCCCAGATCCGGTATGCATTATACCGGTCGGAACGCGGTGGTTCGTCCAATACAGTCTGGCGCGCCTCTGGATGTGCCCAGATCGAGTAGCGAATGCTGGAGGCAAACTCTCTTGCGCCACCGATGCTTGCAAGGCTCAGCAGGATCACCAGACTGTAGCTTGCAAGCTTGCCACCCCTTTCTATCAGAGCCTGCCAATGCCGGGACAGCAAGGTGAAACAGATGAAACTGGGTAACAACATCCCGCGCATTGAGTAGTTGTTAAATAGAGGCATAAACAGAAATAGCGTACTGACAAAAAACAGGACAGCAGACGCGGCGAGATATTTCTCCAGCGCTGAAAAATGTCGCCACACGAGTAGTAACAGAAAGGGCAGGGCGGCCAGGTCGATTAGCGGCAATGCAGCCAGATAAACCAGACCTGACAGCACATAACCCTGGCCGTTTGCTTCCATATCTACCAGCAAGGGTAATTTTATCTGTAGCGTATTGCCTGGCAGTCTGCCCATAAATACCGGCAATGGTGCCAGCGCGAGCAGCAATAGGCTCAATGTGCTCCAGCGCGTGGCGTAGCGACGAATCAGTATTAGCACCCAAGGTAGACCCATCACAACAACCGGCAGAAAACCAAAAGGACTGTGAAACAGTCCGGACAGCAAGAGCAGCGGAACAATGACCGGCTTTTGCCAGGCGTACCAGGCTCGGCATTCGCGCCAGAAAATCCAGGCTAGCACTGGAAGATAGAATCCCAGCCAGTGGTGAATGGCCCAGTTGGCTGTGGTTGGCAGCGCGGCAATCTGAGAGGGTCGGTCGAAAAGCTGCTGGGCCCACCACTCGCTGTGACTGGCGATTGGCATCAGCGAACCCGTGAGCCAGTCCAGTCCGCCGAACCAGCAGCAGCAGAGAAGCAATATAAATGGCCCCCATCGACCCTTGCCAATTCTTAAGCTGATTTCGAGCAGGCTCAATGTTGCTAGACCTGCATAGAGCGCAGAAGTGATAAACAAACAGTCTTTAAGCGTCATACTGCCTAGCAGTAGCTTCAACACAGCAGTTGGAAAAAACGCGGCGTAGTAAAACGACAGAAGAAGCTTGTCGCTGGCGGGGTGTTGCAAGGGATAGCTGTCACTGAGTGTCATTGCCACCAGTTCCGCGAGGCGCGCGTAGTCATCAAAAACGGCATCGACACTCTGACTGCTCCACCACTCGGTTGGATACACTGCACGCGGCAGTGCCACGGCCAGTGCGAATCCCAGAGCCAGTAGATAAAGTCCCGGTGTTGTTTCGCGAATGTTGCGACGAATGTGCAATGGTTTAAAGAGGGCCAGCCCCGCGAATAGGCATAGCAAGTAGAGCAGCGGGGTCAAAGCCACGGGTAGGCTTAAGAGGTTAGCCAGCGAGAAACTCAACGTGTTGGCACAGGCGATGCCGGCCAGGCATCTACTGGCAGGCAAAGCCTGCGGCTGATAGCTCATGGGTGATACCATACGCCGCATTGAAGGGACCGAGAAGCCTCATGCAAAACCCCTCTGCCCGCCAGCGCTATGGCGGTCTTCTGTGTCTTGGACTGCTGCTGCTGGCCTGGCTGCAAACCGCTTGGCTGAGTGATGACGCCGGGATTACCCTGCGTGCAGTACTCAACTTTCTGAACGGATACGGACCCAACTTCAATGTTGATGAGCGAGTGCAGGTTTACACCCATCCGCTTTGGTTCCTGTTATTAAGTGCTGCCATTGGCTTGAGTGGTGAAATTTATTTTACCGTACTGGCCATTAGCCTCGCCTGCCTGCTTTTTGCCGTGAGCCTGCTGTTTGCCTCTCTTGGCTCTACTGGCTCTACACAGCGGATTATCGCTCTGACCCTATTGTTATTGTCCAGTCGCGCTTTTGTGGATTTCTCCAGCTCGGGTTTAGAAAACCCTATGACCCATCTATTGCTCGCTCTGGTGATTTGGGCACTGTACAGGGGCGAAGGCACTGTCACAAGCAAACTGCTGGTAATGCTACTTGCAGCAGCCTTACTACTGTTGAATCGTCAGGACACCGTATTATTGGTGGCTCCCTTGATAGCCTGGCGTTTTTTAAGTGACAGCGCTAAGCAGCGCTGGGTGCCAGTGGCCACTATAGCGGCAATGCCCGTCTTGGCTTGGTTTTCATTCTCGCTGATTTACTACGGACAACTTGTTCCCAATACGGCGTATGCGAAACTGGCCGCAGGTATCGACAGTGCTGAGTTGTTGTTACAGGGGGCCTACTATGTATCCGACTCATTCTATCGCGATCCTGCCACCCTAAGCATTTTGGCACTTGCCGCGCTCGTAGGCCTGCGTCTAGGTAGCGGCGACGATCGCGCTCTTCTGGCAGGCGTCCTGCTTTATCTGCTTTACACGGTTTGGATTGGCGGCGATTTCATGAGTGGGCGCTTTTTTTCTGCCCCCCTGCTCGTGGCCGCCTTTGTTCTGGCACTCCGGCTACCCACACCGTTGCTATTGGCGCTGCCTTTCATCGCCGTGCTGCCCAGTTTGGTAATGCCAAAGTCACACCTTTTGGGAGGCCCCGACTATCGAGGGCTGGATATGAATGCACGGGGTATTGCAGATGAGCGAGGTTTCTATTTTCCCAATACAGGCTTAATTAGCTCCTGGCCACCGCGGATCAGTGTAGGTCTCGCAAATTTGGATTGGGAGTATCGGCAGCTTAAAGGCGCCAAGCGTTTCTATACCCTGGGCTTGGCCGGTTTGCAGCAGGGGCCTGAGATTCATGTTTACGATCCCCTGGGGCTGGCGGATCCATTGCTGTCCCGTCTGCCACAGGGTTTTGGTGACGCTTGGCGTCCAGGTCATTACCAGCGTCGCGAGCCGTTGGGATTAATGGAGTCCTTGCAATCTGGCCAAAACCTGCTGCAGAACTCTGGCTTAGCCGCTTTCTATGACGACCTGCGCCTTGTTACCAGGGGCCCGCTCTGGTCGGCACAACGTTGGGCTGCAATCGTTCGCCTGCATCGTAACCATCATCAAACTGATCGACTATTTGCTGATCTGTCGCAAGCGGATTTCGTTCCAGAACGGCCTTTCCACAGTCGCGACTGATATACTGCTGCCCTGATTGAACGGCCTATCTTTATGAGCGACCAATATTACCTGAACTACGAGCTTCTGGACGTCATTGCCAACGAGCAGGCGGTTAGCTACCGCACAGCTGAGCCGTTTCCGCATATTGTTATTGATGATTTTCTGTCGTCAGAGGCAGTTGTTTATCTTGAGAGTCTGTTCCCTTCGCTCCCGGATGGTAAAGACCAGGGTGTCAGCGCGCATCTCAGTCATAAGGATGGCAGCCGAGCCCAGTATGGCAAACACTGGGTGTCGCGGGAGCTGTCTGTGGACCCAGCGTTCAGGCGCTTGTACTGGGAGTTGAATGCGGCGCCTTTCGTACGGTTTTTGCAGCGCCTTGCAGGTATCCCGAAACTATTGCCCGACCCTTACCTGCTTGGCGGTGGATTGCACCAAACCGGTCCCGGCGGTTTTTTGGAGGTCCACGCGGATTTCAGCAGACATCCGGATCTTGATCTAGCCAGGCGGCTGAATGTGCTGGTTTATCTCAATAGCGAATGGGACGAAAGCTGGGGAGGAGAGCTGGAGCTGTGGGATAAGGAGATGAATGAGCGCTGCTTCAGCCTGTCACCCAAAGGTGGTCGTTGCGTGATATTCAACACCACCTGCGATTCTTTTCATGGCCACCCGCAGCCACTGGCCTGCCCGAGCGGTTGTAGTCGAAAATCAGTCGCGCTCTACTACTACACGCTGGATGAGGACAACAGCTGGGTGAATCACCCCACTCTTTGGCAGCAAACGGGAGCCGTAGAGCATGAATCTTGAGCAGTTGTCGCGGCCCGGCTTACTCAACTTTTCGTCCCTGTTCAGCTACGCCGAAGCGCATGCTGAGAGCTACGCCGCGGCAGACCCATTCCCGCATATCCTGATTGAGGATTTCCTATCTCCTGCTCAGGTCAGCGCGCTACTGGCAGAGTTTCCTGCCCCTGAGGCAGAGCTGAACTGGCGCCAGTTGGAGAGTGAAGCGGGTGAAGGTGAAAAGGTGCAGTACAACAAGCTCGGCATGCCCAAAGGCGAGTTGCTGGGGCCCACCCTGAGGGAGCTACTCTGGGAGATGAACTCTGGCAGCTTTCTGCGGTTTCTTTCACGGTTAACGGGCATAGATAATTTGATCGCTGACCCAACCATGCAGGGCGGTGGGTTGCATCAGGTGCTCAGTGGTGGCGTGCTCGGTGTGCATGCAGATTTTACCCGTCACCGGCGGTACCAGTTGGACCGTCGCCTCAATGTGCTGGTCTACCTCAACCAGGACTGGCCTGATAGTTACGGAGGCGAACTCGAGTTGTGGAGTCAGGACATGGAGCGGTGTGTGCGCCGTATTCGGCCGCTGGCCGGTCGCTGTGTTGTTTTTTCGACCACAGATCGATCATTCCATGGGCATCCCCATCCATTGACTTGCCCACAGGATCAAACTCGCAAGTCGATTGCGCTCTACTATTACAGTAACGGTCGTCCGGAGAGCGAAATTGCGCCAACCCCTGCAACCGCCTGGCAACGTTCTCAGATTGAGGGTCTGCCGCAGGCGGAATAGCGCTTATTCAGGATCGTCTGGCCACTCAGGCAGGTCGAGCCGCTCCAGCCGTTGCTGGCGTCGCTGGGCCATTTCCTCCGAAAAGCTCAGAAAACCAGTTGCCTGCTCACAGATAGGGCCGTACAAGGCCGGTTTGCGCCGCAGGCTATGAAAGCCACCGGGCCAAAAGCTGTGCAACTGCACTCGGTGGCTCTCGATTTCTGCCTGTCGCTCGGCATAGGACGAAGTGGTCACACCGCCATGGTATTGGTGGAAAGAGCCCTCACCAGGCAGAATGAAAAGTTTGGTGTCAGGAAGCAGCCCCAGACTTCGATACATATGTAAATTGACGCTGCCGCCACCACCCAGGGTAAAGCGTTCATCGGCATAGCCAATGTCTTCGAAATGCTTTGCAGAGCTAAAGAGACAGTTACACTCCATCAGTGGTTGCAGGTAACCACGGCGATTGGCCCCACTGAAGGTAGAGATACTAAAGAGATCATAGCCATTCGAAGGCCAGTTGATAGAGGCAAGTGCCGCTTTCTCTCGCTGCCGGAGCAGCGCCGGTTCGCCGGCCTTATGCTGTTCGTCCTGGCCGAGATGATAGCCAGGTACAGCGACCAGCGCCTTGGGATGCTGCCTGTACAAGTCTCGCGCCTGGCGCAGCACGCCAGGGCTTAGCATACGGGCTCCGTCGATCATTAAGCCTACTAGTTCACCGCGCGCCTGCCCAAAGGCAAAATTGATCGCGGGTACTGGTGTACGACCAGTGTTTTCGCGGCGAAAAAAGCGAAAATGATCTCCAAGGGCAAGAATGGCCTGCTCATCGACATTGTTCGAGGAACGGTTTTCCACAATCAGTACTTCGTATTCATCAGCGCTAATGCCCTGCTGGTAGTCCGTTGCCAGGGATCGAGCGGTATTCAACAACTGTTCAGGCATGTCGTAGCCGATCACGATGACCGATATCAGCGGCCTGTCAGGCATTCTCGACGAGTCCCCGCAGTTTTTTGTAGAGTCGGCGAACACGCCAGGGCAGCCCCGCTGTCTCCTGCGCGGAGAAATTCTGCAGATCAGCGGTGTAAAAACGCTGGCCTGGTTCGAGTGGCTTAAGTTTCAGTTGCTTGTGGATGAGGTTCAGCTGCTCGTGAAAGCGCTCCTCATCCCAGTCGAAGCAAAGCAGTGGAAAAGGTCTGCACCGGTACTCGCGGTATAGAATTTGATTGTAGTGGTACCACAGACTCATACCCTGGCGGGTACTGATGCCATGCCCAGCCCGGCGTCGCAGTGATTGTACGACTGCCAGAGGGTGGCGAAAAATGCCGATCAGTTGCAGTTGAGGGATAAGCTCTTGCCAAATTGACAGCGCGAGCGTGCTGCGTGGATCCTTGAATCCCCAAAGTGGACTCTGGGCAAAACCATCGATAATCTGCTGTGCTGCCCTGCGGTGCGATTCATCGAAGTGGATGCGCTTTGGAGGCTTGTCCCAGCTGGCTTTGTTGTCAGCCAACAGTTGCTCGTGAAAGTCTACGAAATCCTGATTCTCGCGATTCCCTTTTTCATTGAACCGATTCCAGGTGCTGTGCTTGCCTAAGTCCAGTCCGCCCTGTTGCAGGGACCCTGTCAGGCAGCTGGTGCCGCTGCGATGCATACCTATGACGCAAATCACACGCTGCTGTGCTGCTTCAGTCATAGTCGGGCTTGGTTCGCATAGTAGGGCGCAGATGGTAATATCCTGTGCTTGCTCAATGCAAGCGAAGTGCCCTTGAGGAAACAATAATAACAGCGGGGTACAAAAGGGAGGTTGGCACGATGTGCCCTGCAAAAGCGACCAAGCGGCCTAAACCGGTTAAGATTTCGGTATCCATGGTCACTTATCACAGTTCGTTCGATTTGCTCGGCCGCGCTGTCGACGGTCTTGAGCGAGCGCTTAACTGGGCCCGTCGTCACGGACATAATTTGGAGTTACAGCTTTTGGTTGTGGATAACTCCGTTGACCCAACCTACCGGGCTCGTCTTCGCGACATGGTAATGCACGATGTTGCTGCGCGCTTCGACAGCACCGACTCCTGGCACCCTGGTGCCAATATCGGCTACGGCGCTGCCCACAACCAGGCTCTGGAGAGAGCGGACAGCGAGCTGCATTTGGTACTCAACCCCGATGTCGAAATGGCCGAGGATGCACTTTTACAGGGTTTGGATTATCTCGAGGCAAAGCCTGACGTGGCGATGGTCAGCCCCAGGGCAACCAATGCCCAGGGCCAAACTCAATACCTGTGCAAGCGCTATCCATCGGTATTGGTCCTGATGCTGAGGGCTTTTGCACCTGGATTTCTCAGGGAATGGTTCCGTTCTTACCTCTACAGCTATGAAATTCGCGATAATTGTAAAGAGGGCCGGGTGGCCGATGTGCCGCTGGTCAGTGGTTGCTGCATGTATGCACGCACTGACGCTCTGAGAGCTGTGGGCGGTTTTTCGGACCACTTCTTTATGTATTTTGAAGATTTTGACCTGTCCCTGAGGCTGCACAAAGTCGGGCGCCTGGTGTACTTGCCGCGCATGCACATCGTGCATCACGGTGGTTACTCTGCCCGCAAGGGTCTGCATCACATCTCAATGTTTGCCCACTCTGGCTGGAAGTTTTTTCGCCTTCACGGCTGGTGCTGGATATAAACCTTGGCGGCTCAGCGCTCGGGCCTTAACATAGCGGCATGAACGAATTAAGACGTCTCGCCTATCTGCAGGCACTGGGCATAGATAGCCTGGTGTCGCGGCGTGATTTGCCGGGTGCCCTGCCCAGTCAGCGAGTCGGCATCAAACGTATTGAAACTGCGCCTACTGCTGCGCCAGCCAATGCGCCCATGCAGCTTGTTGAGTCGTTGCGTGACAGCAGTAAAACAGCCGAAGCCGTGGCGCCGGTACCAGCCACCGAGCCTGTCAGGTCAGCAGTTTCCGCTGACCCCGGTCCGGTGTTCAGCGTGCTCAGTACCCGGGCCGGCGGATGGTTGTGGATTGATGAGGTACCGCGAGGTCGCCAACACGACCGCAGCTACGGGATGTTGTTAAACGCTGTCTGCCAGGCCTTTGGCATGCCAACCGACGATATTCATGTGGAGCGATTCGACTGGCCCATCGCCGATACTCGCCAGCTGGGCAACTCCCAACAGGCAGCCCGTGATGGATTTACCGGTTTTTTGCGCGGACGGCTCGAGCGCGCACCTGTCAGCGGTATCGTATTGTTGGGTGTGTCCGATGCAAGCTGGTTCGACCGGGACGCGCTGAGTACCACCTGTATCACCAGCACAGTCAGTGCCTGGCAGATGCTGCGTCAGCCGCAGTTAAAGCGTCAGGCCTGGATTGAACTGCGGGAATCGTTGCAGAGTTAATGAACATTCGACCGGGCACACCGGCCGATGCTCCTCATCTGGCGCAGACCGAGCAGGCGGCGGCAGCATTCCCATGGAGCTTGTCTCAAATTATTCAGAGCTGTCGCAACGAGCGACAGCGGGTGCTGGTATTGGATCTCGAGGAGCTGCCCTGCGCCGGTTTTGCCGTTATAGACTGTATTGTGGACGAGGCGACCCTGCTAAATATCGCTGTACACCCGGACTGCCAGGGGCGCGGTTTCGGCACCGCGTTGCTGCAGGCGGTTGTCGAGTGTTCTGCCTCGATGGGTGCATTAAAACTGATGCTTGAAGTGCGCAGCAGTAACCTGGTCGCCTTGTCCCTGTACCGCCGCTTTGGATTCAGGGAAGATGGTATTCGAAAAAAGTATTACCCGGCGGCATCTGGACGCGAGGATGCGGTCCTGATGTCCCGGGCGATTGGATCAGAAACATGAATATACTGCAGACAGAGTGGTGGATGCTGGCAGTGCCACCGGAATGGTGGGCCGAGCGCGAGGAAGACAGTATCCTGGTTGGCGATCGCGACGAGGTCGGAGTGATCGAGATCAGCACCCTGCGCCGTGAGCAGGGCGAGTTTACTCTTGATGAGTTGCGCGCCATTGCACAAGACAACGCGCCAGAGGGTGCAATTCTGGAATCTCTCGGCGCCGGTGATTTTGAGGGCTTTGCTTGCAGCTTTGAGGAAGATGATGCTGCACTTCGGGAATGGTATGTCGCCGCTGCAGATGTGCTGCTATTTATTACCTACAGCTGTGACCTCGACAATGCCGGTATGGACGATGCGGCGGTTGATGAGATCCTTGATACCCTGTTGCTGAGCCCAGCGGCTGAAGTCAGCTGATGGTGCCAGTGACGCGCACCCGTTTAGACCCCTTCACAGGTTTTTCCTTGAGTGCATCCTGACGCGCCTTGATTTGCGCATCAATGATGTTCTTGAGGGCGATTATCAGTCCAGTGAAAATGAAGGCGCCCGGGGGCAAAATTGCCAACAGGAAGTCTTTGTAGTCGCTAAACACCACCACAGTCCAGGTCTCGGCCATGGGGCCGAACAGCAGGTCCATATTGGCGAACAGCGCGCCGGTACCCGCCAGTTCCCGCATAGCACCTAGCAATATCAGCACCACCCCGAAACCCACACCCATAATAAATCCATCGTAGATCGCAGGCAGCAGAGGGCTCTTGCTGGCAAAGGCATCGGCGCGCCCGAGAATGACACAGTTGGTGGTAATCAGCGGCAGGAAGATGCCCAGAATCTGGTACAGCTCATAGGCGAAGGCCTGCATCAGCAATTCGATACAGGTGACCGCGGAAGCAATGATCATCACGAAAGCGGGCAGGCGCACCGCGTCTGAGACCACGTTACGAATAAGAGACACCGCGGTGTTGGAGCAGACCAGTACCAGGGTGGTGGCCAGGCCAAGGCCGATCGCATTCACAACCGTGCCGGTTACTGCCAGTAGCGGACAAAGGCCCAGCAGCTGCACAATGGCGGGGTTGTTCTTCCACAGGCCGTTCAGAGACAGCTCTTTGTAGGTGGTCTCAGCCATTATTGGTCTCCTCGACGGCTGGCCTTATCGGCGCCAGCAGCTGCCCACGGTTTTGCTGAAAGTACTCCAGGCTGCGGCGCACTGCAGTGGTCACCGCCCGCGGGGTAATCGTGGCGCCGGTAAATTGATCGAAGATGCCCTGATCCTTCTTAACGGCCCATGCCGCCGGTTCCGGGTTACTCAGCGAGCGCCCGTTAAAGTCCAGGATCCAATCTGATTTTTTCAGCTCCACCTTGTCACCCAGCCCAGGTGTTTCCTTGTGATTGAGGGCTCTCACACCGGCGATGCTGCCATCTGCATTGACGCCAACGATCAGGTCGATATCGCCGGCGTATCCATCCGGTGCGGTGACCGGAATGATCACGGCGACGGCCTGCTCGCCCTGTCGCGCCACAAAGATGCTGCGCTCGCCTCTAAGTCCCAGCCCCGAAGTTGTCGCGTCGACGCTGATGGTGTCGTCCAGCATGCTGTTGTCATGCCGCTGTGCGGGCACGATTTCCAACAGTGCTTTTTCTTCCGCTTTGCGTTGTTCAGCGGCAATCCTGTCCCGCGTGCTCAGGTAGGTGCCAGCGATGATTGCCGTAGTCAGCACGGCAAACAGAGCCAGCAGGATGCTGTTGCGTTGTATCGAACTCTGCATCATGAGGGTTTGCTTCCCCCGTGACCGTAGGTGGTGGGCTGGGTGTAGTAGTCAATAAAGGGCGCCGCGAAATTCATGATCAGTACCGCAAAGGCAACTGAATCGGGGTAGTTGCCCCATACCCTGATGATGAACACCAGTGCGCCAATCATCGCACCGTAGATGATCTTGCCGCGGTTCGACACTGCAGAGGTAACCGGATCGGTCACGATAAAAAAAGCACCAAACATGGTGGCGCCGCTGAGCAGGTGAAAAGCGGGGGAGCCTGCACTGGCCGAGCTACCGCCGTCATAGAATATGGCTGACAGCACGGCCAGGCTAACCAGCATCGAGATTGGGGCATGCCAGGTAAAAATACGCCGATACAGCAGGTACACCCCGCCCGCAAGGAAACCCAGGTTCGCCCATTCCCAGCCGATGCCTGCCCACCGCCCGAACTGGGGGTTCTGCACCCAGACATCTTCTACCAATAGCGCCTGGTTCTGCTTGAGCACATCCAGGGGCGTGGCCATCGTGACTGCATCGTAGCTGGCGGGGGTGAAGCAGGCGCGTAGAGCATCCAGCAATCCTGGGGTGCCCGTTTGCAGGGTGCCCGCGGGGGCTGCCCAACTGGTCATTTCCACCGGAAAGGAAATCAGTAACACCACGTAGCCGACCATGGCCGGATTAAACGGGTTGTAACCCAGGCCGCCGTAGAGATGTTTGGCGATCAGAATAGAGAACGCCACACCGACAAGAATTAGCCACCAGGGTGCATAGGGTGGCATGGCAATGGCTAGCAATGTGGCGGTGACCAGGGCGCTGTAGTCGTTAAGGTAAAACCCCAGAGGACGGCGGCGCAACTTCAATGCCTGTGCCTCACATCCCAGCGCGACCAGGCAGGCCCAGGCGATGTTGACGATGGTGCCGAATCCGAAATAGCTGGTAAGGGCGATTACGCCGGGCACTGTGGCCAGCAGAACCGTGCGCATCACGACCGAGGTGCTCAAGGGGCCATGTGCGTGAGGCGACGTAATACGCAGCAGCGCCATGCTCAGTCCTCCAATGCTGCCAGGTCAGTGCGAACCTGTTCCAGCTTTGTGGTGAGCTTGTCGATAGACATGCGCAGCGCCTCGACTTTGTCTGAGCCCTCAGCTTCGGCTTCAGCCAATTTGTCTTGAGCTGTTTGCAGACGCTTCTCTACCGCGGCCTGGTTTTGTTCCAGTTGTTCCCGCTGCGATAGCGGCGGGGCCGCGGCAGCCGCCGCGCGCTTGGCTTTGGCGCGGTCAATCGCGGCCTGCGCTGGATCTACGGCAACTTCAGCGGGTTCAGCGCTAGTTTCAAACTGGGCAAGCTCCGCGCGCGCAGTTTCGATTTTTTCAGCCAGTTTTTCTATGGTGGCTTCCAGGGCCTCAATGACTTTTTCCTGGGTGCCGTCTTCCCGGCCCTCTGCCAGTTTCTGCTCGCTTTTTGCTTTGCGTTCGAGCAGTTTTTTCAGGTTGTTGCGCGCTTTCTCCTCCGGACTCATATTGGCGGCAGCGGCGCGGGCGGCCTTGGCCTTTTCAATAGCCGCCTGGGCCGGGTCAGTTGTGGGTTCGGGTGCGGGAGCTGCTTCGGCTGGGCCATACTGGGCCACTTCCGCCTCGGCCGCTTCGATTTTCTCCGCCAGTTTAGCCAGACCGGCTTCGAGCGCCTCAATCACATTGTCCGCGGCACCGTCTTCACGACTTTGCGCGAGTTTTTCCTCACTCTTTTGCTTTCTCTGCAGCAGTTTTTGCAAGCCGGAACGGGCCTTCTCTTCGGGACTCATATCCGCAGCTGCGGCCCGGGCGGCTTTTGCTTTCTCTATCGCTGCCTGGGCGGGATCAGCGCTTTGCTGCTTCTTGTTCTTCGCGCGTTCGATGGCGGCCTGGATGACATCCTGTTCGCTTTCTCCGGCGGCCGCTGCCTTGGCTCTGGCCTCGGCGGCGGCTTTACGCGCCTTGCGCTGTTCTTCCTTGGCGAGTGCTTCGCGCTCTATGCGTTCCTGGCGCGCTTCAAAACGGGTGCGGGAGTGTTCAGATTTGGCGTGATCCCGCCGCATCTGTTGAATCTCTGCCTTGGAAGCGCGGTAGTACTGCACGAGGGGAATATTGCTCGGGCACACATAGGAGCAGGCCCCGCACTCAATGCAATCAAATAGATTGTGTGCTTCCAGCTTTTCGTGTTCCTTGCCCTGGGCAAACCAGTACAGCTGTTGCGGCAGCAGCGATGCCGGACAGGCTTCGGCACACATGCCGCAGCGAATGCAGGCCTGAGCCGGGGGTGGCGTGGGCAGCTCGGATTCCGTGGGTGCCAGCAGGCAGTTGGTGGTTTTAATGACCGGTGCACCCAGGTCGGTCACGCTAAAGCCCATCATTGGGCCACCCATAATGAGCCGGTTGTTCTGCTCCGCCTGGTAGCCCACCTGTTCAAGCAGCCACTCGATCGGTGAGCCCAGCAGGACTTCCAGGTTGCCCGGTTGCTGGATCGCTTCGCCAGTCAGGGTGGTGATGCGGGAGATCAGGGGTTCCCCGTGAACCACCGCGCGGTAAATGGCCACGGTGCTGCCGATATTCTGGCAGACGATGCCAACGCTGGAGGGCAAGCCTCCGCTGGGTACCTGTTTGCCGGTGAGCAGTTCGATCAACTGCTTTTCGCCACCCGAGGGGTACTTGGTGGGAAGCACGGCAATCTCGATACCGGTGCCCTCTGCGGCTGCCTGCAGTGCTGCGATGCCCTCGGGTTTGTTGTCTTCTACCCCGATCACGGTTTCTGCCGGATTCACCAGATGGCGAAGAATACACGCACCCTGGATGATCTCCTGTGCTCGCTCGCGCATCAGTATGTCGTCAGCGGTGATGTAGGGTTCGCACTCGGTACCATTGATGATCAGGGTTTCGATCGGTGTCTCGGGGCTGACGTTAAGCTTCACAGAGGCCGGGAATCCCGCGCCACCCATGCCGGCAATGCCCGAATTGCGGATCAACTGCAGCAGGGCCTGCTTGTCCATTGCCGTGTAATCTTCAATGCCATGATGTTCGATCCATTCATCTTTGCCATCGCAGTCGATGATCACGCAGGGCGCTGTCAGTCCGGATGAATGGGGCACGGCGCGATCTTCAATGGCAAGGACCACGCCGGAGCTGGGTGCATGCACAGGCACGCTGATAAAACCATCTGCCTCCGCAATCATCTGGCCTTTGAGGACCTGCTGTCCCACCTCGACGATTGGCTCTGCCGGTGCACCAAGATGCTGCGACAAAGGCACGATCAGCTGTGGGGGAATACCCGCAGGGCGCAAGGGGACCTGCATGGACTGGTGTTTGTTCTCAGGCGGATGCACACCGCCATGAAAGCCCCAGATTTTGCGTGCTGCACTCATCTCAATCGTCCTCAGGCAGCCCGGTCTGTGGCGATCACATCGACCGACTGCCGGGGGGAGGGCAGATCCCATTGCCAGGTTTGCACAGTGGTTGGCTCGGAGATCATGTCAATGCAGTCCACAGGGCAGGGGTCGACACAGAGGTCGCAGCCGGTGCATTCGGAACTGATTACCGTGTGCATGTGCTTGGCCGCGCCCAGGATCGCGTCCACCGGGCATGCCTGTATGCACTTGGTGCAGCCGATACACTCGTCCTCCCGTATATAAGCCACCGCTGCGGCTTCTTTTTCCTCACCGTGCTCTTCGTCCAAGGGAATGGCTTCCACGTCCAGCAAGTCAGCGAGTTGGGCGATCGTGGATTCGCCACCGGGCGGACAGCGGTTAATGGCCTCGCCATCTGCGATAGCTTCTGCATAGGGGCGACAGCCGGGATAACCACATTGCCCGCACTGGGTTTGTGGCAGTATCTCGTTGATCTGGTCAGCAATGGGGTCGCCTTCTGTTTTGAAACGGACTGCGGCGTAGCCGAGCAGTGCACCAAAACCCGCACCCAGACCTACCAGCGCCAGCATAGCGGCAAGGAACGGGTAAGCGGCGATGAGCTCGTAGAGATTCATACCAGTCCTGCAAATCCCATAAAGGCCAGTGACATCAGGCCTGCTGTGACCATGCCGATGGCGGCGCCTTTGAATGTTTCAGGCACGTCCGCCACCGCCAGTCGTTCCCGCATGGCGGCAAACAGCACCAGTACCAGTGAGAAGCCCAGGGCTGCGCCGAAACCGTAGAACAGTGACTGGCTGAAATTGTGATCCTTGTTGATGTTGAGAAGGGCGACGCCGAGTACTGCACAATTGGTGGTGATCAACGGCAGATAAACACCCAGCACCCGGTGCAGCAGCGGGCTGGTTTTGCGCACCACCATCTCGGTGAACTGAACGACCACGGCGATCACCAGGATAAAGGAAATGGTTTTCAGGTATTCAAGGCCCAGCGGCGCCAGCAGGTAGTTGTGAGTGAGATAACTGCAGACTGAGGCCAGTGTCAGCACAAAAGTCGTGGCCATGGACATGCCCATGGCCGTTTCCAGCTTGTTGGAGACACCCATAAACGGGCACAGGCCCAGGAACTGGACCAGTACGAAGTTGTTGACCAGTATCGCCCCGATCAACAGGATGGAATAGTCTGCCAACATTTCTGTTTATTCCCGGTGCACCCTGGGGTGCGTCTCTTTTGCGTCAGTAGCGCCGCTATAAAGATGCTATCCTAACACCCAAAACTAATGCCTATTAGTTTGTAGTTTTTATTTTAGCCAGCGCTGTGCTGCCAATCAATGCAGTCTAGTGAATGCCACTAATCGGAACAACGGGTTATCCCGATATCCTTTATCGGGTAGATCAATAAATGATTGATTTCAATCGCTTTTACTTCACTACCATGCCAGGTTGGGCGCCCTCATCGGGAGACAGCAAGTAGATGTCGTCACCACCCGGCCCTGCCGCCAGTACCATGCCCTCTGACACGCCAAAGCGCATCTTGCGAGGTGCAAGGTTGGCTACACAGATAGTCAGTCGACCTACCAGCTGCTCCGGATCGGGATAAGCCTGCTTAATGCCGGCAAATACCTGCCGCTGACTGTCACCAAGGTCCAGCGTTAACTGCAGCAGCTTGTCCGCGCCCTCGACATGGCTGGCGGCAGCGATACGCGCAACACGCAATTCCACTTTGGCGAAATCATCAAACTCGATGGTGTTGTCTGCCACAGCAGCCGCTTCCTCCGCGCTCTGGATAGATTGTGCCTGTTGTTCCTTGCTGGCTTCTACCATCGCCTCAACTTTGTCCGGGTCAATGCGGGTCAACAGCGGCTTGAACTTGCTGATAGCGTGGTTTTCCAGGGGAGCGTCCAGCGCCGTCCAATCCAGGCTGGTGTTGAGGAAGGCTTCGGACTTTTCGGCCATCGCGGGCAGGACTGGTTTCAGGTAAGTCATTAGCACCCTGAACAGGTTGATGCCCACCGAGCAGGCGGCGTGTACTTCCTGCTCTTTGCCTTCTTCCTTGGCCAGTACCCAGGGCTTGCGCTCGTCAATGTACTGGTTGGCGCGATCGGCCAGCGCCATGATCTCGCGGATTGCCTTGCCGAATTCCCGCTGTTCGTAGAGTTCGGCAATATCATCACCGGCGCTGATGAATTCCTGCAACAGTGCCGCTTCGCTGCATTCGGCTTCGAGGGTGTTGTCGAACTGCTTACGCAGGAAGCCTGCGCAGCGACTGGCGATATTGACCACTTTGCCCACCACATCGGAATTGACCCGTTGGACGAAATCCTCGAGGTTGAGGTCGATGTCATCGACGGCCGCATTGAGTTTGGCGGCGAAGTAGTAGCGGATGTATTCCGCATCCAGATGCTCAAGATAGGTGCGCGCCTGAATAAAGGTGCCGCGCGACTTGGACATCTTGGTGCCATTGACGGTCAGGAAGCCGTGGGCATAAATCGCTGTGGGCGTGCGGTAGCCGGCTGAGGTCAGCATCGCCGGCCAGAACAGGCCGTGGAAGTTGATGATGTCCTTGCCAATAAAATGGTAAAGCTCCGTCTCTGAGCCAGTTTGCCAGTAACTGTCAAAATCGAGCCCGTCCCGCTGGCACAGATTCTTATGGCTGGCCATGTAGCCAATCGGCGCATCCAGCCAGACGTAAAAATACTTGCCCGGTTCGCCGGGAATCTCAAAGCCAAAGTAGGGCGCATCGCGGCTGATATCCCACTCCTGCAGGCCTGCATCCAGCCATTCGCCCAGCTTGTTGGCGATCTGTGGCTGCAGGGTGCCGCTGTTGGTCCACTCCCGCAGCATGTCGTTGAAGGCGGGCAGGGTAAAGAAGAAGTGCGTGGATTCCCGCTCCTCGGGTTTGGCGCCCGACAATACCGACACCGCATCGATCAGTTCGGCAGGGCTGTAGGTGGCACCACAGGCTTCACAGTTGTCGCCGTACTGGTCTGGCGTTTTGCAGCGCGGGCAGGTGCCCTTGATATAACGATCGGACAAAAACAACTGCTTTTCAGGATCAAAAGCCTGGGTAATCTCGCGGCTGGCGATATGGCCGTTGTCTTTCAGCGCCAGGTAAATCTGCTCGCTGAGCTCGCGGTTTTCATCGGAGTGGGTGCTGTAAAAATTGTCGAAGTGCACCAGGAAATCGGCACTGTCCGCTGAATGCTGGGCGTGCATGGCGTCGATTTGCTCCTCAGGGGTGATGCCCAGCTGCTCGGCAGTCAGCATGATGGCGGTGCCGTGGGCGTCGTCTGCACACACATAGGTGCAGTTGTGCCCGCGGGAT
This sequence comes from Halieaceae bacterium, assembly GCA_963921335.3. Lineage (GTDB taxonomy): Bacteria > Pseudomonadota > Gammaproteobacteria > Pseudomonadales > Halieaceae > CAWUFC02. The sequence continues at coordinate 1,166,217 of CAWUFC020000001.1, forward strand.
TTCTGGAAGCGCACCCAGATATCAGTTTGCACCTGCTCCAGCATGTGACCCAGGTGAAGAGGGCCATTGGCGTAGGGCAGGGCGCTGGTAACCAGGATATTTCTGGCGGGCTGTGAGGACATGTTTAGACGGTATATCCGGCGTTAAAAAAGGGGCGCTACTATACCGTAAACCGGCAGTCGGGTCAGCCGGAGCCGGGGGGTTCGAATATGCCGTCACCAAAGCTGACACCGACTTCCACACACCAGATGCTGATGGCATCAAAGCTGTCCAGAGACCGGTTGTCGGGTAGCGTGAACCGAACCGTGGCGTTCTCGTAGGCCGTGCCTACAAGGTCCGGGCTGATGGGTCCTGCCGCGGCGCCAAAAAAGTCATTGCCGCTGCCCGTATAGGCCTGGACCACGATACCGCGTCCGTCATAGTTGAAGTTGGTGATTTCGATGGTGCAGTTATCGATGATCCTGGCGGTGCCGCTGACCCGGTGCTGGCGCGTGATCAACTCTGTTTCCCAGCCAACTCTTTCGTGATCGCTGCCACAGTTGCTGGTGCTCGCTCCCCCGGTGGTATCGCCACTGATGGCATCCAGCTCGTCCGCGCCCAGCCCAAGAAAAGCCACCACATTGAGCAATTCGGCGTCGCTGAATCGATTGGCGCCCCAGAATGGCATGATGCCACCGGTGAGGCCCTCATAAACCTCGCTGTTGGTTCGCCCGCTATTGCGAACCCGGTTTGCGACGTACTCAGCGTTATAGCCAAAACCACCGATGGCGGGCGCCTGCAAGCTGCCGGCGCCATCCTGGGCGTGGCAAATGGCACAACTGGTGTTGAAGGTCTCCCTGCCGGCGCTAGCATCTCCGCCGCTCAGGTCATTCGGTATGGTCGTGATCTGTATGTCGACATTTTTCGCGACGCCGGGTGGGGCATGACTGTCCAGCCAGGCCTCCAGTGCCAGCCAGTCGCTGCTGGATTCATCCCAGGGCTCGGCGTTCATCCATTCATCCAGACAGGAATTGGCAGCATCGATCAGTTCTGTCAATTGCCCATCCTTGTAGCTGCTGCGACCTGTGGCATCGCCCAATGGATGCCCGGGTCGCGCGAAACCGTTGGTCGCTGGTTCCACCCTGGCGTGACAGTGTGCGCAGGTATAGGAATTGCCGTCAGGGCGTGCAAATCGGTAGACCCATTCGCCGTCATAAGCCTCACCGCTGTCAACCAGTGCAACCGCCAAAGCCCTAATATCACTGTCGCCAGCGGCCAGGCTGTCACTAATTTGATTGAGCAGGTCTTCATCTGCCATTAATTTGTCTGCATCAAACAGGCGGCTCCAGCGCAGGGCATCGAAGTAATCCACTTCGCCATCACCATCCACATCGCTGACCAATCGCCTCGCCAACAGGTCCAACTGACGGCTCAAGTCATCGTCGGACAGGTTGGCCAAATTCGGTGACAGGTATTGGTAGATAGCCTCGGTGAGCGGAGAAATCTTGGCGCCGCGGCGCTTGGCATCGGCACCACTGATTAATGCCCGCCAACTGCCACTGACAGCCTGTCCTGCTGAGTCATTCAGCTGGTTGCCGTCGCTGTCGGTTTCCAGGCCACCACTGGCGGTCATTAGATACCAGCGCTGGTCTTCCCATTCTCTCGCTTGCGGCAGATACACTCCCAGCAACCATAGTTGGCCACTGGCGCCATAGCCATCCCAGGCGGCCTGACCGTTGAGCCCCACCAGGAAACTCTCATCCCAGGACTGGCCCTGGGCAATCTGTTGCCCGCCAGACAGTTCCTCTATGGTGATACTGCTGCCGGCCACCGGACCGCGCAGCTGTACCTGAAAACAGGCGCTGAGAAACAGGCAGCTGATGAGAGTAAACAAAGATTTGTGCATGGCTAACCCCTTTGATGGGCCATTTATTCTGGTTTTTGCGTGTCGCCTGGTGTTAAGACCATCAATTTGTCACGATGTTCCCTGTCCTTGATATGCCCAGACTGGTTCCACTCTGAAGTTCTCCATATACTAGCCCACCTATTTGAGAGAGCATCACTATGGATCAGGTCAAACACATCATTGCCGTCGCCTCCGGCAAGGGTGGCGTGGGTAAATCCACCACTGCTGTCAATCTAGCCCTTGCCCTGCGCCAGCGCGGTGCCAGTGTCGGTCTGCTGGACGCAGATATATACGGGCCCAGTCAGCAGATTATGCTGGGGATTGACCCTTCGGTGCGACCGGAACAGAAAGACGGGCAGTGGCTGCTGCCGGTGGAGGCGCATGGTCTCAAGACCATGTCGATGGGCTATCTGGTCACCGAAAAAACGCCGATGGTTTGGCGTGGGCCCATGGCGGGCGGTGCACTGCAGCAGATGCTGGAACAAACCTGGTGGGGCGAACTGGATTATCTGGTGATCGACATGCCCCCAGGCACTGGCGACATTCAGCTGACCCTGTCCCAAAAAGCGTCAGTGGCCGGCGCGGTCATTGTCACCACGCCGCAAGACATCGCACTGCTCGATGCCCGTAAGGGCATTGAGATGTTTGCGAAGGTCGATATCCCGGTGCTTGGGGTGGTGGAGAATATGGCGGTGCACACCTGCAGCCAGTGCGGCCACAGTGAGCACATTTTTGGTAATGAAGGCGGAGAACGCATCGCTGCTGAGTATGGTGTGCCCTTGCTGGGGGCTCTACCCCTGGCGCTTTCGATTCGCGAGCAGACTGACGCTGGCAAGCCCTCGGTTATCGCGGAATCGGATTCAGACATCGCCGGTGTTTATCTCAGTATTGCCGACAAGGTAGCCGCCAGTCTGGCTGGTTCAGCCGGCCAAAGCGGCCCCGAGATCGTGATCAGCAACGATTGAATCAGAATTCAGGAACACGGAAACAAGTATGAGCATCAAGGCAGACAAGTGGATTCGCCGTATGGCGGAAGAGCAGGGCATGATCGAGCCGTTCCAGGCTGAGCAGGTGCGTTACGCTGGCGATGAGCGGGTAATTTCCTACGGTACCTCCAGCTATGGCTACGATGTGCGTTGCTCTCGCCAGTTCAAGGTGTTCACCAATATCCATTCAGCCACGGTTGATCCCAAGAATTTTGACGAGAACAGCTTCGTCGATATTGAAGCGGATTACTGTGTCATTCCTCCCAACAGCTTTGCCCTGGCCTCGACGGTGGAGTACTTCCGCATTCCGCGCAATGTGCTGACGGTTTGCCTCGGCAAATCCACCTATGCCCGCTGCGGCATTATCGTCAACGTGACCCCGCTGGAGCCTGAGTGGGAAGGCCACGTGACTCTGGAATTCTCAAACACCACTAACCTGCCCGCCAAAATTTACGCCAATGAGGGCGTGGCGCAGATGCTGTTCTTTGAATCAGACGAAGTTTGCGATACCAGTTACGCGGATCGCGGCGGCAAGTACCAGGGACAGACCGGCGTTACGCTGCCAAAAGCCTAGGCTTAGACTTCTCTGCGGCATTGCGCCGCAAACAGAGCGCGCTCTGGAACTGAAGCTGGATTGCTTGCGCCCTCGGCGGCTGCGGGGCCGCTACCGCCATCCATGGCTCACGCGGCATACCCTACATCCTGTAGGTAACTCGACCTCTTTTCGCTACGCGAAAAGCGGGGACTCGATCAGTCCTCGCCGTTTCTCCTCGGGCGAAATCAATCCAAAACGGCTTCTTTATATTCCTGAACGCGTTCTGTTTGCAACGCTCGTCGGGAGTTAGATTGAAATAGGCTTGCTGTCGAGCAGGGCTTGATTACCCTCGAGCCTTAGCCGACCTTCGCAAAACCAGCGCGCAGCCTGCGGGTAGATGACGTGCTCCTGAACCAACACTCGCGCGGCGAGATCATCGGGCGTGTCGCCGGCCTCAATGGGCACGCTGGCCTGGACAATGGCAGGGCCCCCATCCAGTTCTTCGGTAACAAAGTGCACCGTGGCGCCGGCTTCAGTGTCACCGGCTTCAATGGCGCGCTGGTGGGTGTGTAAGCCCGGGTATTTGGGCAACAGTGAGGGGTGGATATTGAGGAGTCTGCCGCGGTAGTGATCGATAAAGGCAGGGGTCAGAATGCGCATAAAGCCTGCCAGGATCACCAGGTCGATATCGTAGCTGGCCAGGGCATCCACCATGGCAGCATCAAACTGTTCGCGCTCCTCGAAGTCGCGATGATCGATGCACAGGGTGTCAATGCCCGCCTGTTTGGCTCGCTCCAGGCCGTAAGCATCTGCCTTGTTGCTCAACACCACACCAATGCTGCCGCCCAGCTCCCCAGTTTGCTGGGCATCAATAAATGCCTGCAGATTGGAACCGCTACCGGATATCAGGATGGCCAGCTTCATTGTGCGATCAGCTGTACCTGTTCTTCAGCGCCGTCGAGCGCTGCGATATGACCGATCTCCCAGGCCTGTTCACCCAGTTCTTTCAGCTCAGCCAGGGCAGTGTCCAGCTCATCGGCTGCAACGCAGATGACCATGCCCACACCACAATTAAAGGTGCGATACATTTCCTTCTGCTCTACATTGCCCTGTTCCTGCAGCCAGTCAAACACGGGTGGTTGTTGCCAGGATGAGGTGTCGATGACAGCAGCGCAGTCTGCGGGCAACACTCGTGGAATATTTTCAAGCAGCCCGCCACCGGTGATGTGCGATAGTGCTCTCAACTGCACTTTGTCGCGCAGGCGCAATAGCGATTTCACGTAGATTTTTGTGGGCTCCAGCAGGGTCTCACCCAGGCTGCGGCCATCGAAGTCTGCGTTCAGGTCTGCGCCGCTGCGTTCAATGATTTTGCGAATCAGTGAATACCCATTGGAGTGGGGGCCGGAGGAGGCCAGTGCAATGAGGCGATCGCCCTCATTCACCTCACGGCCGTCAATAATTTCTGCTTTCTCTACGACGCCCACGCAAAAACCTGCCAGGTCGTAGTCTTCGCCCTCGTACATGCCAGGCATCTCGGCAGTCTCGCCGCCCACCAGGGCGCAGCCTGCTTGTAGGCAACCCTCGGCAATGCCATCGACCACGTCTGCTGCAGTATCCACCGCTAGAGCGCCAGTGGCATAGTAGTCCAGGAAAAACAGGGGCTCGGCACCGGCGACCACCAGGTCGTTCACGCACATGGCCACCAGGTCGATGCCAATGGTGTTGTGCTTATTCATGTCCATCGCCAGACGCAGCTTGGTACCGACACCATCTGTTCCAGACACCAGAACAGGTTGCTGGTAGCCGGAGGGAATTTCGAACAGCGCGCCAAAACCACCCAGACCACCCAAAACCCCGGGCCTGCTGGTGCGCCCTGCTGCACCCTTGATGCGTTCTACCAGCGCATTGCCGGCATCAATGTTTACCCCGGCATCCTGGTAAGAGAGGGACTCGGTGTTTGCTTCGTTTGTCATGTTGATCTGGCCACTGGAGGGAGCGGCTATTCTAGCGCGACAGCGCATCAAATTCAGCAGCCTTTGGCCGTTGTGGCTGTTAGAATTGAGTCCATGACGACCTGTTTTACGACACAGAGCTATGCTCGCTGCCTGCTTGTCATTCTGGCGACGGTTGTTTTGTCGAGCCCGGTGAAGGCGCAGCTGTCGAACGACCTGTATCTGGCGACTGTGCCTGTGACTGATCACAGCCCCGGGGCGCTGCGAATCGCTGTTCGCGACGGGCTCGGCCAGGTGTTTGTCAAACTCAGTGGTTCCGAAGAAACCCTGACTCTGCCCGAGGTCCGTGAGGCCTTGTCCCGCAGCAATGATTTCCTGCAGCAGTATCAGTATCGCCGCACCGAGGACGGCGAGTTGCAGGTAGCCGTGCATTACGATTCCCGTTCAGTGTTGTCGCGCATGACTGAAGCCCGCGCGCCTCTGTGGACGGGCCCAAGACCCGGCGTATTGGTCTGGGTAGTCATGGACAGCAACGGCGATCGCATTGATGGGGGTCGTCAGGATGCGGACCCAGTGCGCAGCGCCATTGCGCTGGCGTTTGCCGAACGGGCTATTCCGGTGCAGTTTCCGCTCTATGACCTGACAGACAGCTTGCAGCTGGATTTGCACGATCTCTGGGTGCAGGACCAGTTGCCCATTTACCGTGCCTCTGAACGCTATGATGCCCAACATGTATTGGTGCTGCGCCTGACGCCGGGGGTGGCCGGTGAATGGCAGGGTGACTGGCTGTATCTGGAAAACAACGGCAGCGGACAACGCAGTTTTTACGGAGCCGATCTTGCCAGCCTCGCGAACTCAGGTGTCGCGCTGGCCGCGGAAAAAATGGCAGCTCGTTATGCCGTGCGGCCCACCGGCCTGGGCGCGGAATCGGTTTATGTGCAGGTGGCAGGCCTGAGTACCTATCCCGAATACCGGACGGTGCTGGACAGTCTTCAGGAGCTAAAGCTGGTTTCAAGGGTGCATTTGTCTGAATACCGCGAGCAGGTGGCAGTATTTGCGTTACAGGCCCAGGTGGCAGTGCCCGAGCTGGATCGAATGATCCAACTCGAAACCGGTTTGGAGGTTGTGGACGAGGCCGCAGCTGACAATATATCCCTGCAGTATCGGTGGCCCTGATGACCCCGGTAGCGGATAACGCCGCCAATCGCCGCTTGTTGTGGGCGGTGGGCTTTCTGCTGCTGTCAGGCTTTCTGATTTATCAGTTACAGCCCATTCTTTCGCCTTTCGTTGTCGGTGCATTGATCGCCTATCTCGGTGATCCGGCGGCCGACTGGTTGGAAAGGCGAGGTTTGGGGCGCAGTCTGGCAGCCGGCCTGGTGTTTCTGGTCATCGGTTTGTTCGTGCTGGTCAGCGCCGTGATCACCCTGCCATTGTTGCTGCAGCAACTCGATATTCTGGCCAGCAAGTTGCCGGCACTGTTTGACTGGATCAGCCAGCAGGCTATTCCATGGCTGCAGCGCACTTTTGACCTGCCAGCTGACCGTTTGCCGACCCTGCAGCTCAGGCAGCAGCTGGCGGAGAACTGGCAGTCCCTGGGTAAGCTGGTAGCCAGTGCCGGCGCCTATGTCACCGGCTCTAGTATTAACCTGTTAGTGTCCCTTGGGAATCTGGTCTTAATACCTGTGGTTGCCTTTTACCTGTTGCGCGACTGGGACAAGCTCAAACCCCGGGCACTGAATCTGTTGCCTGTGGCCTGGCAGCCCCCAGTCAGCGAACTTGCGGAGGAATGTGATGAGGTGATCAGCGCCTTTATCCGCGGCCAGTTTCTGGTGATGCTAGCGCTGGGCGGTATTTACGCTCTGGGTTTGTGGACCATTGGTCTCGAGCTGGCTTTTCTGATCGGGGTGCTCGCGGGTCTCGCCAGCGTGGTGCCTTACCTGGGTACTTTCGTGGGTATCGTGGCTGCGGCGATAGCGGGCCTGATGCAGTTTCAGGAACCCTCCATCTTGCTGTGGGTGGGGCTGGTATTTGCTATTGGTCAGGTGTTGGAGGGCTACGTGCTGACACCCAATCTGGTCGGCGATCGCATAGGCTTGCACCCGGTGGCAGTGATCTTTGCGATCCTCGCAGGTGGCCAGCTGGCGGGCTTTATTGGTGTGCTTCTGGCCTTGCCGGTGGCAGCAGTGATCATGGTGCTGCTGCGCCATGTGCATCAGGTTTACCGCGACAGCGAGCTCTACGATAACAGTGCAAATGACTGAGCAGGCCCGCCAGATTCCGCTGGGTGTGCAGTTGCGCGACGATGCCACACTCGACAATTTCCTGTTCATGGACGACAGCCGGGTGATCGAAGGACTGCTCCGCTCGGATGTGTCCGCTGGCGAGCAATTTATATATCTCTATGGGCAACCGGGCAGCGGATGTAGCCACTTGTTGCAGGCCGCCTGTCATTTGTTACCTCCAGGTCAGGCCCAGTACCTGCCGCTGGGACAGGTGAGTACCATGCCGGCAGCTGACTTGTTCGAATCCCTGGAACGGTTGCCGCTGTTGTGCCTGGATGATCTTGATGCGGTGATGGGGTGTGAAGATTGGGAGCAGGCGCTGTTTCACCTGTGCAATCGCGTACGGGATGGGGGTGGCAGACTGCTGTTCGCGGCCCGACAAGCGCCGCGGCAATTGCCTTGCGGCTTGCCCGACCTGCAGTCGCGCCTGAGCTGGGGGCCAGTGCTGCAATTGCCGCCACCTGATGATGCGCATAAGCAGGCAATTTTGCAGTTTCGCGCGGCGCGCCGTGGGCTCAGCCTGAGTGATGAGGTGTGCCGGTATGTGTTAAGCAGGGCGGGGCGCTCCATGTCCGAATTAATGCAATTGCTCGAGCAGCTTGATCGCGCCTCACTGGTGCACCAGCGTCAGTTGTCTATTCCATTCGTCAAAAGCAGTCTGGGCTGGTAATGCCGGAGGCACTGACGCAGGCCCAGTTGCAGGAACTGACCGATGATCTCAGGCAGTTGGCCTGCGAGCTTGAGGATCAGCTTCACAGAATAGATAGCGACAGTCAGCCGGTAGAGCTGGATCAGCAGCTGGTCGGCAGGTTGTCGCGTATGGATGCCATGCAGCAGCAACAAATGGCCAGAGCCAGTCAGACCCATATGCGCGCCCATCTAAGCCGGGTGCGGCGTGCGCTGAATGACCTGGACAGCGGTGATTTCGGCTATTGCCAGAGCTGCGACGAACCGATAGCCTTTGCCCGCCTCAAAATTCGGCCCGATTCACCGCTTTGTGTGCAGTGCCAGCAAAAAAATGAGCCCTGATTTGCTGACACAGCTAGCGGACGTGGCGGAGGAAAATTAGCAAGCATCATGGTAGTGCCACAGAAGCGCTGCTATTCTAAAAATATCTGATAAACACAGGTAGGGAAACACCATGCAAAACAACAGACTGATCCTGGCCCTTGGCTTGATTGCGGGCCTCGCCCTGCATCCCGTCGCTTCGGCCCAGGCGCCGCTGACACTGACCGCTGGCGGTGTTCAGAATTTCTGGGACGATGAGCGCGATGTCGATAATGAACTGCTGCCCTTTGGTGCCGTAGAGTATCGATTTGGCGACAGCTGGGCAGGCGAACTGAACTTCTCACGGGGTGAAGCCGAGGCAGTGGATGGCAGCCAGGATGTCGATATCAGGTCATGGCATGCGGGTGCGCTGTATTACTTCGAGCCCAACGAAAACCTTCACCCTTACCTGGGTTTTGGTGCCGGTGAGCTGACCCGCAGGTTTAATAATGGTGACGCCAGCGATACGCAGGTCAATCTCGGGGCTGGTTTTCGCTACTACTTTACCGATCACTGGAACTGGCGTGCCGACGCGCGTTGGTTGCATACCTTTGATAACAGCATCAACGACGTCGCGGTGAGCCTGGGTATCGCCTACAGCTTCGTTGCACCTCCCGGGCGCTCCAAGCCCGCCGCCGCGCCAGTTGCAGCAGCGGTTGTCGACAGTGATGGCGACGGTGTACCAGATGATGCGGACGCCTGTCCCGATACGCCAGCAGGTGCTCGTGTAGACGCCCGCGGCTGTCGCCTGGCCGTGACCAAGGTCGCCTCGGTCAAGCTGAAAGTGAACTTCGCCTTCGATTCAGATGACGTGCAGGAGCACTACTTTGCCGATATCAAGGGTCTGGCTGAATTCCTCAAGCGTTTTGAAGACATGCATGTCGATATTGAGGGCCATACCGATAGCGTTGGACCTGACGAGTACAACCAGGGCTTGTCGCAGCGCCGGGCAGATGCCGTTCGGGATCTGCTGATCAATGAGTACGGTATTGCCGGCTACCGGCTGGAAGCCAAAGGCTATGGGGAATCTCGTCCCGTCGCCAGCAACGATACCCGGGAAGGTCGCGCTGAAAACCGCCGCGTGATGGCGACCCTGGAAGTTGAATACGAGGAGTAGTTACTCCTCACTCAGTTGGAAGTGATCCCTGTCCAGGTGGCAGGGAAACTTCCGGCGATAATTGGCGCGGGTTTCCGCGTCCAGTTCACAGCTGAACACGCCATCTCCGTCCTCACAGTCCTTCAGCATCAGCCCATCGGCACTAGTGGCAATGCTGTCGCCGCTGTAAAGGATGCCGTTACCGTCTTTGCCTACCCGGTTAACGCCAATGCAGAATGATTGGTTCTCGATAGCGCGGGCCAGTAACAGGCTGCGCCAGTGCTGTGCTCGTTTTGCGGGCCAGTTCGCAACATAAAGCAGCAGGTCATAGTCGTCCTGGTCCCTGCTCCAGACCGGGAAGCGCAGGTCGTAGCAAACCTGTGCACACAAGCGCCAATCGCCCAGTTTGAAAATTTTCCGCTGTTTGCCGGCGGTATAATGATTCTGCTCGCCGGACATTCGAAACAGGTGCTTTTTGTCGTAGTACTGCTCCTGACCGTCGGGCCCGATCATGCGCAGGCGGTTGTAGATGCCGCCACTGTCGCGAACGGCCATTGAACCTGCGATGGCGCAGTTCATGCGTTTCGCCTCCTGCTCCAGCCAGAGCCGCGTAGGACCGTCGGCATCCTCTGCAATACGCTCCGCATCCATGGAGAAACCGGTGCTGAACATTTCAGGTAAAACAACGAGTTCGGTCACGGAAGGCACATCCTGCAGCAGCGCTGAAAAATGCTGGCGATTTTTTTCGGGGTCCTCCCAGTGCAGGGTGGTCTGCACCAGACTGATATTCAAATTGTGCATAGTAAGCTCGCTGCCTCTTCCAGCATGGCTTCGGATTTTGCAAAGCAAAAACGCAGGTATTTGCCTTGCATCGGTTCCTCGCAGAAAACCGAGACCGGAATTGACGCGATACCTCTCTCCACGGTCAGCCGCACTGCCAGCTCAGTATCAGCCTCGTCGCTGATGGCGCTGTAGTCCAGCAACTGAAAATAAGTGCCACGGCTGGGGCGCAGCTTGAAACGCGATTCGCTGAGGCGTGCATTGAAAAAATCCCGTTTGCCCTGGTAAAAATCTGCCAGGCCAGCTGGAAACTCCGGTTCCATAGTCATGTAATCTGCCAGCGCTTGCTGAATGGGGGTGACGGCTACAAAAGTCACAAACTGATGCACCTTGCGCAACTCGGCAGTCAGCGCGGCCGGTGCCACGCAGTACCCGGTTTTCCAACCGGTGATATGGAACGTTTTGCCGAAGGAAAACACTGCGAAACTGCGTTCCCTCAGGCCCGGATAGCGCAGTACGGAGCAGTGTTGCTCGCCGTCGAAAACCAGGTACTCGTAGACTTCGTCGCTAACGACCAATAATCCATGGCGGGTAACGATCGCCTCAAGTTCACGGAGATCGTCGTCCAGCAGAATACTACCGGTGGGATTGTGCGGTGAGTTGATGATGATCATGCGCGTGCGTTGGTTGACGGTATTGCGCACCTGTTGCCAGTCGATGCTGAAATCGGGCCCGTGCAGGGGTAGATGGCGCGTGATGCCGCCTGCCAGGCTAACGGCGGGTTCGTAGCTGTCGTAACAGGGGTCAAAGACAATCACCTCATCGCCGGGATGCACGCAGGCTGTAATCGCGCAGTAAATGGCCTCCGTGGCACCAGGGAGCACCGTGATTTCAGATTCCGCACAGGCTTTTATCTGGTAGAAGCGCTGCAGCTTGGCAGCGATTTGTTCGCGCAGTGCTGCTAATCCGGCCATGGGGGCATACTGGTTATTGCCGTGCAGGGTATTGTTGGCCAATGCCTGGCGCAGGGCTTGTGGGCCGTCGTAGTCGGGGTAGCCTTGTGAAAGGTTTAGTGCCTGGTGCTCGGCGGCAAGCGCTGACATGACTGTAAATATGGTTGTGCCCTGTTCGGCCAGCTTACTGTCGATCATAGAAACTTGAGTAATTGCTCGGGCTGGTGAGTAAAGTCTCGGGTAGAGTTGTGATTGCGAAAGGCATGCTCGACCACTCCGCTGGAGTATGAATAACACACGCCGAGCATGTCAGAGTGCTCAAGCGCCGGGCGGCCGCCAATATCGCTCATATCGTAAATGCGCGAAAGTCCTACGAACACACCTTTGCACAACACAAATGCTGCCTCGCGCTCAAGACCTTGAAAATAATCATTCGCCCAGGCCGCAAAGCCTTTTAGAACCGGTCGGCCCTCAAGTTCGGAAGGTTCTGAAATGGTGGTCCACTGCAGCTGCCAGCGCAGCACAGACTTGCCGTTGAGAAAGACCTCCGCCCTTGCCGTGCCGCCTTCAGTGGGCATGTCCTCAACCTCGACATCGTAAACGCGCTCTTTGACTCCCCATCCTGGATGAGCCATCGCCAGAAGCGCCAGATCGTAAAGATGCGTGCAATTGCTGGTTGGATCGACCTGGGCAACAATGTCCGGCGCGGCGCAATCTAGTTTTATACCGGCGAGTGATTGCAGCGGCTTCAGCGCTCCGGGGCAGCTGCTCATTGGTACGCGAAGTGCCTCGCCGTCTACATCGGTGACCATGCGGCCGTCATGGTTTAACTGGATGCGAAAGCCATGGCAGTCGTCCTCAAGTTCAGCCTTCACTAATCCTGTTTCTGCGATGAGCCTGATGCGCCTTCGGTAGCAGCCCTGACCGTAGTGGGGATTGGGGTTTGGATTGTCGGTGAAATCATAGTCAGTCATGGTAGGACATTATAGGTTGATCTAGTCGGTAATTGCTGACTGTCGAGCATAGTCGCTAATGCAGCGGCCGAAATATGATTCAGTCTGCTCGCAACTTTTCTCCATCTGCTCCAGCATGAGGCGGCCCAGGGCCGGGCTAAAATGCACGGGATCGTTGAACCACGGGTTAAGTCCATTCTGTGCGTCTGGCCTGGGCGAGCGAGAATAACGATGCATGCCTGAAAAATTGCGCACCTCAGTCTGCAGTTTGTCCTTTAGCAAAGTCAGCCATACCAGGTACAACTGCTCACCACCCAGCTCATTCACTAGATTGAGGTAGTCCGAATGCGTTGGGTTGATGAACAGCAGCAGTTCAAAATCATGCTGTCGAGCCAGTTGCTCTATGCGCTGTAGCTGCGTCAAATAGGCATTCATGCTGGCATCAATGTCTGCCTGTTCGATCGCCAGGTAGCCACGCAGTATGCTGCGGCTGAAACGTTGCACCATCTGCCACGCACCTGCCTGTGCCTTGCTGTCGGTTTGCTGCGGCAACTCCCAGCTGCCATCGGATCTCAAAATCCGGCGGAAGCTGTTTGTGGGATCACTTTGCCAGTAACTGATTGCGGCGGCGGTTGTTGTATCCGTGCTGAGAGTCACGGTGACATAATCCCGAAGGTTCTGCAGGGCATATTCGGAATTATCAGACAAATCGGGGTTCCGGCTAAAACGCGCCTCCATAAAACCCGCAATCTCGTGCTTTGGTGCCAGCGCAGCCTCGAAATCTAGCCCCAGGTAGACTCGTTCAACGGCGGGAACCGCCTCTTGCAACAGTCGCAGCGCCTGGTAGAGCGAGCCGCCAGCATAGGCGCCGTTGTAACACTTGGCCTGCGATTGCATATCGCAGTGGAAGCCTTCCCCCACCCTGGAAGAGCCCAGAAAAAGCGTGTTTGGCTGCTGACGTCTTACCCTGTGGGGCTTGGCCAGGTGCAGGCCCCCGCTGAACTCGGTTCTGTGCGCTGAGGGCTGAGGACCGCTGGTTCGAAAGCCGTAGGGATCAATCCACAGATTAAAGGCTGCCGTGATTGTCAGGATGGTCACCAGGCTGGTCGCGGCAATGGCGAGATAGCGTCCCACGCCTTACGTGGACCTACCGGGGGCTTCGGGGTAGACTGCGCCGCGCAAACGCACGATTGGAATTTTGCTGTCAATGAGCATACAAGAACAGATTATCGACATCATTGAGACGATCCTCAAGCATCAGGGTATGGCCCCAGTTGAGGTCAGTCTTGATGCCCAGCTATACGATGAAGGCGTCGGCCTGGACTCCATGTGCGTGGCAGAGCTTTCGGCAACCCTGGAAAAACGGTTTGGCAAGGACCCTTATACGCAGGGTGTACTGCCTCATACTGTCGCTGACCTTGTCGAGTACTTCAGTTAGCCACTCGCCGCTTACACTATTGTCGGGGCAGGATCTCCCCGCCGATACGGTTTTTCTGCAGACATCGGAACGTGGCTGGAGCTATGCAGCCAGCGATGCGTTGATCGCGTCCCTTGCAAGCCATTTGCAACAGCAGCAGGTTCGACGCATCGCCATCCAGATGCCCGATCAGCCAGAGCTGGTATTTCTGTTACTCGCGGCTGTGGTTGCGGGGGTGGAGGTGCTTCCGGTCAGCGTCGATTACGAACCTGAACAATTGAATTCACTGCTCGATCGAAGTGGCATCGATTCCTGTTGGCGCGCATTGCCTGCGGTTTCAGAGGATCAGACTGATTTTGTCCCAGCGCAAGAACCAAAGCTATTGTTATTAACATCAGGCACCAGTGGGCCACCTAAATGTGTTAGGTATCTCTGGCGGGATTTGATGGCGCAGGTTCACAAGACTGAATCCTCTCACGCGCGTTGGCTGCTGGCATACCGGCTGAATCATTTCGCGGGTATCCAGGTGCTATGTCACGTGCTTGTGCACGCTCAGACCCTCTTGTTGCCGGATAGCAGCGCCACTGCCGATGCGATTGCCACGGCAGTGCGCTTTGAGGCTACTCATATTTCTGCATCGCCCACGTTCTGGCGCTATGCCCTGGCTCTACCCGGCGTACAGGAAATCCATCCGCATCAGATCACGCTGGGCAGTGAGGTCGTCAGTGAAGACTTGCTGGCGCGTTTACGAGCGCTTTATCCCGGGGCTAGGCTTGTCCATATTTATGCCACTACCGAACTGGGTTCCTGTGTGTCTGTGGCTGACGGCATGGCTGGGTTGCCAATCAGGGTTCTGCAAAGGCAGCCCGATGCCGCGGTTCAGTTCAAAGTTGACGACGGTGAATTGTGGGTCAGGGCGTTGCACGGCATGGTTTCTTACCTAGATCAATCAGACAACACCACACTGGGATGGCGGCCAACCGGCGACCTTGTTGAGCTAACCGAGGAGCGTATCTTGTTTGTGGGTCGGCGCACCGAGGTCATCAATGTCGGCGGTATAAAAGTTAACCCGCAGCAAGTAGAGCAACATCTGCAGTCACTACCGGAGGTCCAGTTACTTCGCGCATACGGTCGTGAAAATCCCATTACAGGACAGATTGTGGCTCTGGATGTGGTGTTGTCGCCCGGCATTGATGTGGCGCTTGCTGAAGATCGTATTTTCGAGGCAGCGCTCGATCTGCCGCGTCACAGCAGACCCCGCAGTGTGAATTTTGTAGACTCCCTCAGTATGACCAATAACAAGTTGGAGCGCAGATGAAACGGGTGCTGATCAGTGGAGGTAGCAAAGGGCTGGGCCAGGGGCTGGTTCAGGCGTTCCTCCAGGAAGGGCACAGGGTGGCTACTTTCAGTCGCAGTGAAAGCAACGCGGTGCTGCGTTGGCAGAAGCAATACCCGGATAGGTTCTACTATCGCTGCCTGGATATGACCGACGTGGACGCTTGCGCAGAGTATCTTCGAGGGCTTCAGGAGCACTGGGGCGATGTCGAAATATTGGTCAATAACGCAGGTCAGGCACAGACCAGTCTGCTGGCTTTGGAAGATGATCAGTCAATCGAAAAACTGGTCGGACTCAATCTCACCGCGAGTATGCAACTGACGCGAAAGGTGGTGAGACCCATGCTCGCTCTCGGTTGGGGTAGGGTGATCAATATCTCCTCGATTGTTGGCCTTGATGGTTACCGTGGGCTGTCCGTGTACAGTGCGACCAAGGCCGCACTGGACGGCTTCACACGATCGCTGGCGCGCGAGTTGGGCGCGCGTAACATTACAGTTAATTCAGTTGCCCCCGGTTATCTGGACACAGACATGACTGAAGAGCTTGAAGCTGCGCAGCGCGATCAGATTGTGCGGCGCACGCCTCTGGGGCGGCTTGGACGGCCCCAGGACGTAGCGGCGATGGTGTTGTTCCTCGCCGACGACGAAGCGGGATTTATCACTGGGCAGACGTTTGTGGTTGACGGTGGTATTAGCGCCTGATGGCGAATAGTGCTGCTCATTACGATACTGTCGCTCACGCCTGGCGCTGGTTACTTGGGGCCGATCTGCACTATGGCCTGTTTTCCGACGGTAGCGAAGATTTGGCTACCGCTACCGATGCGCTGACCAACCAGATGCTGGAAGCGGCGATGCTGTCTGCTGGTGAGCGGGTGCTGGATGTGGGCTGTGGCAATGGACGCACGGCCGTGCGGCTGGTGCGCGAAACCGGCTGTGAGATGTTGGGAATATCTCCCAGCCAGACCTGCATAGAACTGGCCTGGCGCCATGCTTTGGAATCTGGTGTGCAAGCCGAATTTATTCAGGCGGACGGCCAGAGTACCGGCTTCGAAGCGAATAGTTTTGACTGCATCTGGGTGATGGAGTCTTCACACCTGATGTTGAATAAGCAGGCATTAATGGCGGAATGTGAGCGTTTGCTCCGCGCCGGTGGCCAGGTGGTTCTGTGCGATATTGTCGCCTTACGTCCACTCGATATGAGTCTGCTGCTGCAGCACCGTGACGCCTTCCTGACGCTGCAGTCCGCTTTCGGGCGGGCTCGGATGGAAACTCGAGAGGCTTACATGACCTACGTTGATAACGCGGGCCTGACAATGCACTCGTGGCGTGACCTGACCCGGCAAACCCAGCCAACATTCACCAGCTGGCTGGCCAATGCCAATAGCCATCGCGAGGCGATAGTCGCTGAGTTGGATGACGCGGCCTGGCAATCATTTCATGATGCCTGTGGCATTCTCGCCAGCTTTTGGGACGACATGTTGGGTTACGCGCTGATGGTCGCCAAGAAACCAGTGCCTTGATGCAGTGCTCATTAGAGCAGAGCTGGCGACTTAAAACTGGAAATATAGGAACGGACTGACCTGGGTAAGATTCATTGCTGCTATTGCTAGCAGTAGCGAAACGTAAATTCCCCAGCTAGCGCTGGGATGCCACTCCAGTCGCAGCACAGCCGCTCGACCACCGCTGCTGTCCAGCATGACTTGCTGAGCGGCAAATAATTGTTGTGTGCAGGGCAGTAGCCAACAGGTAAGCAGGGCTGCCAGCAGCGCTGAGCTTGTTAGCATGACCTCGTTCATCGGTAATCCCAGGTGTGCAGGCCATGACACAAGCTTGCTGCTTTGAATCAGTTTGCTGTAGTCGGAACTAAAACTAAGCCAGCCGCCATTGAGCAGTGCAGAGTAGGCCTCTGTCGCTATCTCCAGTGACTCCGCCCTGAAAATCACTAAAGTCAGTGCCACCACGGTAAACGTGAAAAGCTGTGCGATGTGTTGATAGATCGGATGAGTCACCAGGCCCATGGGTCCGGCAACATGTATGCGCCATAGTTGGTGTATGACAACATAGCTGCCGTGACACAGGCCGTAGACAACGAAAGTCCATCCAGCGCCATGCCAGACGCCCCCCAGAAACATCGTGGCAAAAAGGTTGAATCGTTGGCGACCAGGGCTGCACAAGAAACCGCCCAGGGGGCTGTACACATAATCGCGCAAAAAACGCGCCAGAGTGGCGTGCCAGGTGCGCCAAAAGTCGCTGATGTTGCGTGCCCGATAGGGCGAAATAAAGTTAACCGGTAGGCGTATCCCAAACAGACAAGCCAACCCGATGGCCATGTCGCTGTAGCCAGAGAAATCAAAATAGAGCTGGAATGCATAGGCCAGGCTAGCCGTAGCCATATCGATGCTGTGCAAAGAGTGTCCGCTAGCGAGAAGGACGTAGGCCGGATCTGAAAAATGTGCGAAACCGTCTGCCAGCACAACTTTTTTGAACAAGCCAATGGCGAGTATGCTAAGACCGACAGCCAGTGCCTCCCGGTTTAGAGGTCGAGCATTAATGGCACGAAACTGCGGCAGCATATCGTTGTGATGGACAATCGGACCGGCTATTAACTGCGGAAAGAAACAAACAAACAATAAGTATTCCAGCCAGCTGTGCCTATCAGTTTTGCCCTGGGCACTATCGACAAGATAAGTGATCTGCTGAAAGGTGTAGAAGCTGATGGCCAGCGGCAGCACGATGTTCTGAAGATTGAAGTCGAGATCAAACGCTGCGTTGGCGCTGTCGATAAACCAGTTGAAGTATTTGAAATAGCCAAGCAGCGTCAGATTGAAGACAATGCCAGTTAACAGTAAGACACGTGATTTTTGCTCGCTAAGCGTTCTGCCCAGTCGAAAATTCACTGCCGCTGAACCGAGGATCAGGAGAAGATAAACCGGGTTCCACCAGCCGTAAAAAAACAGGGATGCCAGGCACAGCCAGGCCAATGTCAGTTGCTTGTTGTGAAGGCGCTGCAATAGCGCGAAAACTCCCAGCACCAGTGGCAAAAACAAGAGCAGGAACTCGACTGAATTAAACAGCACCTGGTTTCTGGCTTCGTGAATAGTAGGGTGACATATCCAGCATTATCCTGACTTCTCCCGACCGCGTCGACCTGGTCGCTTGTGCTCAGTCTGCTGGGACGAGTTGAACGTCCAATAGTTGGCCCGGGTGATTGACATACAGCCCGGCGGCTGGCCTTTTCCAGAAACGGTGCCAAATGCCCAGTCTCAGAAGATATTGATGTCGACCAGGGCGCAGCATAAATTGACCTGAGCTCTCACCCCAGCGAATCGTCGCCTGGGCTGCTTCTGTTACATTGATACCCAGTAGCAGATAGTCCGAGCCTGCGCCGTTGTGACTGATCAACCATCCATTGTCTTGCTGAGACTGCAGCGATTGTGCGCTGGACAGCTTAGCTCGCCAGCGACTATCGCCGTTAGCCCAAAGCCAGGGCAGTTCGCCCAGATCGATATTCTGTTGCATGTGTAACGGAAGCGGCTGGCCTTTGACTGCGGTATTGGCAGCCACTGCATGCAGGTGGTTACAAAAATCACCTCCTGACTGGGCCCACAGCTTATAGCGCTCGTACTGCATGCAGGGCTCAAAATGTTTGAATACGAATTCCGCCATGCGAAAAGATCGTAACTCGTTGGCCACGCCATCTTTGTTATCCCAATCGTTGCCCTGGCGCATGATCACCAGGGGAAGATCGCCATTCTGTAGCTGCTTCGCCATCTCTTCGATAAGGTAGGATTGCGCGCGCTCACCACTTTGGTAGATGGTTTCCATCAGGTAACCCGGCAGCGGTCGTCCACTGAGTGCATACAGCAGCGGCGAGTTGGTGAAGTCGTAGAAGCTTTGTTGTCCATTCAAAGACTGGGTGAGGACGTCAATGATCGGGGGTGCGGGTTCCTGGCTGAGCCTCGGCGAAGAGGGAATCGGTTTAAATAGCTCGCTTTGTCCGGTTTTGGTGGGGCTGGCGAGGGCGGGTAGTTCCCTGTTTACACCAAAGCTGTAGTAGACCTTGTTAAATACATCGCGGCGCTCCGGGAATACAGCGAAAAGCGCAGTGGTATACACCAGTATCAGGGGAACTAGCCAGCGCTCAGAGAGTTGTCTGACCGAGAGTAGTAACATGATACCTAGCAGTGGGTACAGATAGGCGTTGAAGTAGCCAACATACAGCGTGTGACGATGCAGAGAGCGCATGCCGAGTACAAGGCAAACCACCGCAAGAAACAACATCCCCTGATGCCAGTTGAGTCGGCCATTTGAGCGCAGTGCGACGACCAATGCCAGACAGCCTACTAAAGGCAGCACAGCATACTGTAATAACTCGGCAGCACCGATAGATTTAAATAGCGCTGGCCAGGATGCGACTACCGTCTGGATCGAGAGGTAGTTGACGATCTGAAGCAGCAAGGATAGCGGCTGGCGCTCTTGCCATAACGCCAGCAGACTGAAAATCAGTAGACAAACTGCGGCACTAATGAGCATGGGTTTCAATAAACCTAAGGCGGACCTGCTACCCTCATTGCGCCAGCGCAGCGCAATCAGACCCAGGAAACCTGTCGTAGCCGCAGCACCGAAATCGGGGCGCCACAGAATCAGGGCGGGGATACAAATCGCGAGCCAGCGCGCGCTGTGCTGCATGTCGCGACTCGCCAGAATGATCAGTAGCGGAATGAGCAGGGGCGTGTAGTAGGGATGAACGAGATGGTAGCTGGGCAACAGGAACAGTAGCAGGAAGGCGCCGTCGGCGCGCAACAGGTGAGAAAGGACTGAATACAGTAGCCAGATCGCCAGTGCCCTTGGAAGCCAGCCCATCATGTAGCCCTGCCCCCACACCAGGGCCTCGGTATCGGCGGCGGGTTTCAGCAGTTTGTAGAACAACTGGGGTAGCAGGTCGAACAGACCGTGAATGGGGTAGTAGTCGATAAAGGGCAGGCTGCCGTACTGGAATCCCTGTTGCAGTGGCACCACCATTTCGCCGAGATGGTAGTAGTCGTAGTCATGTAGGTTGAATACGCTGACCTGGTACTCCAGCACCACCACATTGCTGATCAGCAGCGCTGGCCAAAACAGGCGATGCCTGAGTGCCCCGCTGCTACCCATGTTGTGATAAAGCGGGCGGATTATCAGTCCGACGCCTATCGCCAACACAATCAGGGCAGGCCAACCCTGGACGTGGTGCAGTTCCCTGCCGAGTACCCAGAGTACCGGCCAGAGTATTAGCAGTAACCAAAACAGTTGGCTGACTCTGGCGTTGTAGTATTCCGGCCAGCGTCGCTGTGCAAGCACCAGCAGGCTGTAGGCGAGAATCAGCCACAGCGGTTGTGGCAGCAACGCGGCACTGTCGCCCAGCAGTAAAACCGCGCTCAGGCTCAGCTGGTAGGCCAGCAGCGGTCGCAGCCAGCGCTGGTCCAGACTCTGGCTTTGCCAGTCCGCCGGAGCTAGCCGCCGCTCTCCAAGCACGCAAGCGGCAGCGGCGGTTATCAGTAGTGCGGTATTGAGAAATACGGTATTGCCGCTGAACAGGTAAAGCCCGGCGTTGCTCAACAACACGGCTGCAATGAGCGCTTCCGGCCAGGTCTCTTGCAGCGGCCATTGGCTTGCGGGTGTACGTTTGCCTGTCAGCAGGTAAAGCAGGCAGCAGCCCAGCAACCAGCTGCCCAAATAAACACTGTTGCGACCAGCAGCGTTAACGCCCGCCAGGGTACTGACACCAATCACTCGGTCGCCGAAGTCATTGAGTGGCTGCAATCCATTGGCAATCAGGCCTGCACCTGCCAGTAACAGCAGGTAGGGCAGGTAGGCTGGCCAGTCGCGCCGCTTCATTCAGTATCCGGCAGCTGGCCTGGATACCCAAACAGTTCGAAATCCGCTGCGTAGAACGCCAGTACCGCTTCAACGGTGCTGTCCAGATGGTAGTAATCTGGATAGCGGGAACGGGGCACGCGGCTGCGAAAGATCTGCCGTGAGCGCCTGTCCATGGGCACGTCAGTTAATCCTCGCTGTGCAAACAGGTCTGCCAGGTCGGTCTCTGCACTTTCATAGTGATAGACCTGATCAACCAGCAGGGGGCCGGCTTGCGGTTTTCCGGATGGATAGTCGCAGATCCACCAGTGCATGGGCAGGAAGTGAATGGCGTCTTTGCTGGCGCAGATCTCCGTGAGGTGTTGGACTGTTTCGGCAAAATCAGCATAGACCGAGAGCTGCTGGTAAATGTTCTCGTGTACCTGGTCTACCTTGCGCTCGGTGTGCATGACCCAGTTGTAGGCTGAGACGAGCCTCCAGAACGGATTGCGCACAAAGGTAAAGGCCCAATCCGCCTGACGCAGCTTTGCCCTGGCCCGGTCGAGCTGGTCATGCAGGATAATCTGTACATCGGGCTGATCTTCCAGCAGGTGCTCAATGCTGGAACTGCCGGTCTTCGGCATTTTGAACAACGTGGTTGCCTGGCTCACCGCTGCCGCCTAGTTCACGTAATGGGCCAGCTTCTTGTCCAGCCGCCGAAGCAAATAGAGTCCCAACAGGCTAAGAATCAGCCCGGACACGAAAACACCTGCCAGTGATTCCCAGTTTGGCCACTCTCCATAGAGCAGGATATTGCGATACTCACGAATCAGCACCGCCATCGGATTCAGGTTGAGCCAGCGCTGGATCTCCTCGCCGAGACGGGAGGTATCAAAGAAAATACCACTCATATAAAACATCAACAGCAGCGCATTCTCCACAAACTTGCGTATGTCGGGGTACTGCGGAATCAGCACTGATAGCAGGCAACCAATCCCAACGATCACCAACAGCTGTGTGAGCAGCAGCGCAGGCAGGGCAAGCCAGGCCAGGGTGGGCCCGTCGCTATAAAATGCAGCAAAAACCAGGAACAGCACCAACACGATGCCAAATCGCAGGCTGCCGCCGGCGATTTCGGTCAGTGGAAACACCAGCTTGGGCAGGTAGATTTGGTTAATCAGGGTACCATTACCCAGTATCGAATTGCCCGCCCGTTTCACGGGAGCATCGAACCAGCGCCAGAACACCAGTCCGCATAACAAGAAGCCGACAAACCCAGGTCCACCGCGCTGCAGGAAGATTTCAAAAATGGCGTAGAACGCCACCATATACATCAGCGGTTCCAGCACCCACCAGGCGATACCCATGTAGTTCTGGGATGCCTCGGCTTTCAGGTCGAGATAGGCCCGGTGCAGAATCAGTTTGCCAATGCGCGTATTCAATGCCAGGCCCTAGAACTGGAAGTAGATAAATTCGCTGACCTGTTGCAGCAGCATCAGCGGAACAATCAGCAAAATCAGCTGGAACACCAGGTACTTGGGTGATCCATCGTAGTCCTCAAGCAGCTCCTGGCTGTTCTTGCAGTGGTAGATTACCAGAATGAACAGGGTGATGACCGCAGCCAGCAGCGCGGTGGCAAACTGGTCGTGCTGGCTTTTATCCACCAGTCGGAACAGGATGTTGTCGCTGAAGAACAGCTGTTTGTTTACGGTGAACTCGATGTCCGTCAATCCAAACATGCCCGACATGATTTTACCCACGGTCTCCCAATCCTTGGCCCGGAACAGGATCAAGGACAAGTTGGCGAAATTAAAGGTAATGAACCAACCCAGCAGATGTGGAAAGGGTAGCTTTCTGCGCCGCCAGATGTGGTTGATGACCAGGCCGAAGCCGTGCATGAAGCCAAACACAACAAACGTCCAGGCCGCTCCGTGCCAGATGCCAGAGGCTTCCATGGCAACCACTGTGGCGAACATGGCCCAGGTAAAGCTGAAGCCTTTGCGTGAGCGCAGGATCGGTCGGTAAATGTACAGGTTGATGAATCTGGTCAGGGTCAGGTGCCAGCGCTGCCAGAGATTGATAATACTCGCCGCCTTGTAGGGGCTGTTGAAATTCAATGGCAACACGATGTTGAACATCAAGGCTAAGCCGATGGCCATGTCAGAGTAGCCACTGAAATCAAAGTACAGTTGGAAGGTGTAGCTGAGGCTGGTGATCCAGGCCTCCACCAGGTTGAGGGTCTCGGCGACATCAAAGCCCGGCGTGGCCCAGCCCGCGAAGCTGTCTGCCACCACCACCTTCTTGAACAGGCCGATGGAGAAGATGAAACTCCCCAGGGTGAAGTTGTTCACCCGGAAGCGCTTGTTGTCCTCCTGGGCAAACTGGGGCATGACTTCTTTATGGTGAACAATGGGTCCGGCGATCAGCTGCGGGAAAAAAGACACAAAAAGCACGTAGTCGGCAAAATTGCGCTCGCGAGTCAGGCCCTTGTAACTGTCTACGACAAATGCGATTTGCTGCAGGCTGAAAAAACTGATCGCCAGGGGTAGGGCCATGTAAAGCAGTGGAAACTCAGTACCCAGCACGAAATTGACGCTGCCGACAAAGAAATCCCGATACTTGAAGTAACCCAGCATGCCCACGTTGAACAGAATGGCAGCGATCAACACACGCTTCTTGGCAAGCAGTCGGTCTGCCTCTCCGAGGCGCTCCATCCAGCCGGCCACGGTGAAATTCACCACGATCGAGCTGCCCAGTAGCAACAGGTAGATTGGATTCCAGTAGCCGTAGAAGAACAGCGAGGCAAACATCAGGAAATACTTGGCCTGACGTGGTCCCCAGTTGTGGCTGATAGCGAAATAGCCAATCAACACCGTGGGCAGGAAGGCGAAGATGAATACGTAGGAGTTAAACAGCATGGCTTAGCGCACCACCTGCGCGGCACCCGCGGCTTCTACCATGGCCTGGATTTCGGCAACATCATCAGCGCGCTCCTTCAGGAATCGCTGGCGCTGGCTATTGATCCAGGCGAGGTGCGCCTCAATGTTGCGTGAATCTATTCTTACCCCGAAATCTTCAGGGATTGGGTTTTTGCCGTCTACGCCGAGAATGCGATCCAGAATCAGGTCCCCGGTATGTTGCTGTACGTGGCTGGCATCGCGGTACCAGCGCATATTGTTGCCGGTAAGGGTGCGCTCCGGCAGTGCTTCCATATTCACCTCGGTGTAACCGGTGAAGTCCCAGATCTGGAATGGCGTTTTGCCGTTGAGTGCTGCCAGTTCTTCAACCAGGCTTACCACGGTGCGCTTCCAGTCCTCTGACTGGGGCCAGATGCCGATGCTGTGCATCGCCTCCAGCAGCCTGGCGTGATAGGGCATGAAAGTGATGATGACCCGGGTACCCTGCTGGTAAGCGTCGTTCAGCATCCAGCGGAAGTCATCGATCGGGTTGCTGCCGTCATTGCCTTCCTGGCGCAATGCATAACGGAAGCTGTCCGTCGGCACCCAGCCCCCGGGAATGTAAATTCTTTCGACCTGCTTGAAGTAGCTGCGATGGCGGCGCTGTTCCGCCACTCGGTTGGTCCAGTGACCGTCGGGATGGATAGTCAGATAGGGCGTTTCGCCGCGCTCGACCCTGGCTTGCCCGGTCATGGTCATGACGCTGTTCTTGAACGTGTTCCAGGCCAGCATGGTGTCGAAGTAGTCGGAGATCGCCATCGGCCATCGCTGCAGGTTATGGCTGCCGTCGCGATTGACCCGCAGGCGTTTCTCAAAGTCCATGTAGGCACGCCGGTTGGGCGGACGTTGCCAGGCGTTAAACATGTAGAAATCGGGATTGAACAGGACCAGTTCCAGCGGTCGTATCGCGCTTGCGTGTTGGTATTGCAGCACGTTGGCGCGCATTGTTGAGCCTGCCAGGGCGCCATTGTAGGTATCGTAGTCAGCCAGGCCGGGATGATCCGGGCGCAGCGCAGTGCCGGTACGCGATGAGCCCAGCATCAGTGCATTGGGCTGGCGGCGCTCTATCGCATAGGGCTTCGACAGCAATTGGGAGTTGAAAAACTGGGTTCGCAGCTCATTCACACCTTCCCGGTTGGGGCTGGCAAACAGGTAAAAGGGATCGACCACGTAATTGAAGCTGCCCAGCAGTCCCAGGCTGATCAGCAGGCCGAGTGCGAGCCTCGCCAGGTAGCGGGGCGCAGCGAGGACAAAGTCATGTTCGGGAAGCTTCAGCTCACTCATCAGTGCGGATCGTTATTGTTCTGCACCTATTATGCCCTAGCTGGCGAAGCGATACCGGCTGATATAGCTGGCTGTCTCGGGATCCAGTTTGTCCACGGTACAGCTCAGCAGCTTGTAGTTGCGGTTTTGCCAGATCACGTCGGCACAAAAGCGGGTCATGTTTTTCTCGCGGGGGTGACCGCGGCCAGCCCAGTTCCATCGTTGTTCCATCGTCGGGATCAGAAACCTGACAGGCTCTGACAGCACGATATCCGAACTGAGTTCTGTGTCCCGATTTATGCCATCAAGGCGCATCTGCTGCTGAACCAGCAACATGCAGTCGCGTAAATTGCCGCTACCGGGTAGCTGATACTCCAGCGCTCGCAGGGTGAGCCAGCCGCAGCCGGCCAGGGGCAGCGGTTGCGGGTTGCTGGCAAGAAAGTCGACAAACTGCTGCCGATCAATGCTGGTCGGCGTCGGCTGCTCCTGAAGGCCGGCGAACTGCAGCCATGGCGTGCGCAGCGGCTCCAGTAACAGTAGCCCTGCCAGCAATAGTGGCAATTGCCAGCCCGCCAGGTAGCGGTGCAGCAGCAGCGGCCAGAAAAATATGCTGAGAATGACTGGTATGCGCACATAGTGTGACCAGGGACCGTGCTGGAATATCAGGAACCAGGCCAGGTGCGCCGACATAGCCAGTCCCAGCGCGAGCAGGCTCCAGTCCAGCGCACTGCGCTTGCTGCGAAACACCAGTGCCAGGGTGGCGGTGAAGTTGGCAATGACCAGTAAGAGGGCCGGCCAAAGTTGCCGTTCACCGGCACTTAGTGCCGCGCTGAGTACCTTGAAGTTGCGTTGCAGGTTATCGCCAATGTGTAGCAGCGGGTTATCCGCCGCCAGCAGTGGTGCCAGGCCTGAGCCGCCCTGGAAAAATTCCGCGGCAATGCTGTCCCGTGCGAGGCGCGCTGGCTCGTCGAGTTGGGACAGCGCCCAGTGCTGATACAGCTGCCAGGGCAATAACAGTAAGCCTGCACCGGCCAGCAGTGGCAGCAGCTGTTTACCTGTTTTGCTGTAGCCAGCCTGCCAGTTATGCAGCGCCCAGGTCATAGGTAGCGCCACCAGTGCTATCAGCGCGTAGAACTTGCACAGCAGGGCAATGCCGATGCCCAGCCCCAGTCCGAACCAGGTTTGCCATCGGTCACTGTGCAGAGCTGGCCCCAGCCGTAACATCAGCCAGCACAGGCACAGGGCCAGTAAGCCATCACCGATAAACACCAGCCAGGTGTTGCGATCGTAAAAAGACAGTAATACGAGGATAGCGGCGATGGTCAGGGCGAACTTGTCAGTATCCGCCAAAGGCCGCACGGCCCTGATGCAGACCAGCAGGGCCAGGATCATCAGGCTGGTCGCCACCACGCTTGGCAGCCACTCTGGATGACCGAATAGCTGTGTGCCCAGTGTCAGGGGCAGAATCAGGCTGGGACCGGTAGTGACCCGGGGGTTAAACCATATTGGCTCGTGGTAGCTCGATACCCAGCCCAGACCCATGCCCAGGTTCTTGGCGACGCTGGCATTGAAGGCATCGTCGTACATTAACTCCGATACGGCGCTGGCGGCGAGCATGGCGAGACAAAACCAGGCCAGCAGCACAAGCCAGTACCAACGCTTGAGAGGCTCTAGCGCCTCAATCACGCGTCACCGGCCAGCAGCTCGCTGACTTCCCGCCCTATGCGGCGCCCTTCACGAATAGCGTAGTTGGTACCGCGATCCTCGGGATAGATCTGAGCCATTGAGCACAGCATCAGATTGTCCAGCGGTGATTGTTGATCCGGTATCAGCTTGCTGTATTGCAATCCAACCACTGGTTGGGAGTATTCAGCACGGTACACATAATGCTGGACGATCCAGTCCTCTTTGAAGTGCGGAAACATGCGTTTCAAATGAGGCAGGGAAAAGGCCAGGACCTCATCGTCGCTCATTCGATAGAGGCTGTCATCGGTAGGCAGGTACTTGGACAGGTACACAATGTGCTGGCCATCATAGCTGTCGCTGGGTTCAAAGTTGGTGTGTTCTATCACGCCCACATAGGGGAAGTCAGGGTCAGTCACATTGAGCCAGTAGGTGTCTGACAGGCTGTGCTTCAGAATCAGGGTCAGACACACATTACCCAGATAATCGATCTTCAGCAGCTCAGAACCATAGCCTTCGGAGACATGGCCCCTGAGCAGTTTTTCTGCCAGCGGCAGGGCGGTGGTGTTGATCACCATATCGGCTTCGAAGGCCCGCTCGCCGCTCAGCACCGCGGTCACACGGCCATCCTCTACGGTCAGGCCGGTGGCCGGGCTAGACAGCTCGATGTTGCCCCCCGTGTGCTTCAATCCTGGCTGCGACCTTCTCTGCGAGTCGGGCAAAACCGCCACGGAAGTAGGCGAGAATTTCCTCGCCTCCTTTGCCTCGGCTGCCGCCGCGCAGAACCAGCTTCTTCCAGAACCAGACCGCGCCAATCTGTGACGCATAGCGACCAAACTTGCCCTGCAGCAGCGGCCACCAGACTTTGTCGAAAACTTCCTGTCCCGCCATGCGCTTGATCCAGTCTGCAGCGGTGACGTTTTCCAGCTGGCGCCAATCCCTGACCAGGCGAGCCTGGAAGACCAGGAGGCCCAGGCGAATACGCCCGACAAAACTCAGAGGTGTATAACGCAATACGTCCAGCGGCGTACTCAGGCGAAAGATCGAATTGGCGTAATAGTTGCCGGTGCTGGAAGGGCGGTAAAGGATGTCCTGCTCAAGCCCCAGTTCGGCAATCAGCTCCATAATGTGCCGATCGTTGGTGAACCAGTGATGATAAAACTTCTCCAGCCGGGTGCCCGCCACCTCAAAGCAACCTGCTAATCCACCCACTTCCTCATCGGCTTCCAGCACCGTGACATTGATGCCTGCCCGACTCAATTCATAGGCGGTTGCAAGACCGGTATAGCCAGCGCCAACAATGACCACTTTCGCTCCGCTCATTGTTGGGACTCCCCCCGACGCAGTTGGCGGATGTGTTGACCCAGACCGCCGCCCCAGAATCTCAGTAGCCACAGGAAGCCGACGGCCGTGACCGGCAGCCACAGCAGCAAATGCACTAGTACAGCCATGGCGCTGGCCAGTGCGGCGTCTGTGCCGGTCAGGCTGAAGCCCATTGCGGTGAAATAATCGAAGGTACCGACGTAGCCAGGTGAACTGGGTAGCAGTGTACTGAGTGAGCCCAGGGCCAGGGCGAACCAGGGTGCCAGGGGATCAAAGCTGTCAGTGAGGGCACGTGCCCCGCAAAAGAAGACCAGGCCTTCCAGCAGCCAGGCGGCCAGCGACATGGCGCACAGCTTCAACCAGGTACCCAGGCCCCGGACGGCCGCCAGTGCATCAAAGACGCCATGGCCAAACTGCATCACGGGATTGTCCTGCGCGGGCAGGCGTGCCAGGACACGCTGCCAGGTCCTGGGAGCCAGCAGCAATAACAACATACCGGCGAACACCAGTCCGATGCCCACGTAGGCCAGCTGGTCAAACCCGGTATCTCCCGGATACCACAGCAATCCCAGGCACAACAGGACCAGCAGGGCACCCAGGTCAAGCAGCCTTTCTATTAACAGGCTGGCAGTGACGCGATCACTGTCGGTCTGTAGATGCTGATTGAAGGCAAACGCGCGAGCCAGATCGCCGGCACGCAGAGGCAGTACATTATTCAGCGCAAAGCTGGCCAGAAATGGGCCTGCTGCTCGCCTGATGGTTAGCCCGGGTGTATAGATAGAGAGGAGCCGGGCCCAGCGCCAGATGCGCAGGAAAAAGTCGAGTGCCAGTGCGGTCAGCGCCAGCAACAGCCAGGATGGTTTGGCCTGTGCCAGTTGAGCCAGCAATTCCCCGATATCCAACTGTCGCAAGAACAGCACCAGGAACAGTAGGGATACTGCCAGCCCGAAGAAGGTTCGCATCAAGCGTCTTGCTCGTCATCGAAGCCCTGGCTGTCGGCTACCAGGTAGAGAGGGCGCTCCTTGCCCTGTTGGTAAATCCGGGCAATGTACTCTCCGATAATGCCGAGGAACAGCAGCTGTATGCCTCCCAGAAACAGGATGGCAACCGAAAGGAAGGTCCAACCGCTGACCCAGTGATCGGTGAACAGCCGCATGCCAATCGCATACAGAATCCCGATTACAGCGAGACTACTGATCACAACCCCCACCCAGGTCGCCAGCTTAAGTGGCTTGGCCGAAAAGGAGACGATGCCATCGGTGGCAAATCTCAGCATTTTAGACAGTGGATACTTGGTTTCACCGGCATGACGCGCCGCGCGCCGATAGGGTATGGCCTGTTGAGTGAATCCGACCCAGCTCACCATCCCGCGCAAAAAGCGGTCGCGCTCAGGCATCAGCTTGATCGCTTCGACAACGCGACGGTCCATCAGCCTGAAATCGCCCGTATCCAGCGGGATGGGTGTATCAGACAGGCGGTTGAGCAGACGGTAGAACAAGCTGGCGCTGACCAGCTTGAACCAGCTCTCCTGTTCGCGGTCGGTGCGCTGTCCATAGGCCACGTCGCAGCCCTGCCGCCAGGCCTCCAGCATCTCAAGAATCACTTCTGGAGGGTCTTGCAGATCTGCATCGATAATAACGACCGCGTCTCCCCGGGCCTGCTCTAGACCTGCGGTGACAGCTATCTGATGACCGAAATTGCGGGACAAAGCCAGCACCTTGGCGCGGCTATCCTGATGGTGAAAACCCCGGATGAGTGTCAGAGTGCTATCGCTGCTGCCATCATCTACATAGATGATTTCCAGCGCTATTGAGCCGCCGTCGAGCACTTCCAGCAGGCGCTGGTGGGTGGCCTCGATGACTGCTGCTTCGTTATAGCAGGGCACGATAACCGACAACAGCATATCTGAGGATTGACGTCTGCTCATGGTCTTTTCTAGCGCGGCGGTTGTTTCATAATGGTTTGCAGCCACTGTGGTTGTTCGCTACCCCTGTACTGCCCTCTGAAAAAGCGGTGCACCGTGCTCAGGGTGGTGTAGTCCAGGGTGTCGTAATCGCGCCAGGCACTGTCGTCCAGGCGCAGCACCCGGGACACTTCAAACAGGCCGGTTACAGCGCCCAAACATAATACTACAAACAGTGGCTGTAGCCGCTTTCGTAATGCGCGCTGTTGCCAAACACTTTGCACGGTGATCAGGCACAGCATCAGAAGCGCGGGCATGGATGCACGCATGGCGAGATCGTTGAAAAAACCGTAGCTGTACCATGGGAGTAATAGTAGTGTGCCGTTGGCAGCCAGAAACCACGGGTTTTTCAACAGAGCTCGGTTCAGGTATACCAGAGTCGCGCTGAGAAGAAGAAATTGGCTGATGAGAAATTCCGGCATCCACAGCAGGAGCTCAGTCACCTCATGTCGCTGCCAAATCCACTCGGAGCGGAATGCAGTCGGGCCGCTGCTCAGGTAACCATACAGGATGATCAGCAGAGGCAGGCAAAGCAGGAGGTTCGGCCAGCTTAGCATTGGAGACCAACCCAGGCTGCGCAGACTGAGTAGGCAAAATACAGCGATAAATGGAAGAAGCCCCAGGCCTACGAAGGGCGACCAAAACAAGATGCTGACTGACAGCACGCCGGCGATGCGGCAGAACATTGCGTTGCGATACCACTGCATGAGCAGACAAGCCATCAGGGCTGCGGGTAGAAAATGCTGCGGCACGTACATAAGCCCGGTCATATTTGATGAGTATTGTACGTGCAGGCCTTCTGGATAGGCCCACTCAAGGTGTGTCCGTCCCAGCCGTAGGCTGGCCAGATCATCGAAAATCAGCACTCGCAAAATATCTGCGCCGCTGAAAAATACGAAGATAGACAGGCCTAACAGTAGCCAGCGTCCTGGTGGCGCTCGCTCTGCCAGCATGGCGAAAACCAGGTAGATTCCTGTGATGGTCCACAGAGCCAGTGCCCAGCTCATTGCGCTGAGTCCCAGCCAGCGGCCTACTGCAGCTGGTAGCATGTAGTAGCCCAGGTAATAGCGCAGCATGGGCTCAGGCCGGTTGCCTTCAGTAGGTAACAGGGTCGGCCAACTGCCGCGAGTCATATCCAGCAAAATGGCGTCATTTTTTATCCAGTCCGCGTTGGTATTGGTATCCAGCCAACCACCGGCGCCGGTCAGCATCACCCAGCCGGCAGCTAGTGTGAATAGCATTAGATGCTGCTTATTGGGTCGAGACCATTCGCCGCGCAGCAACGGAGATAAGCTTACCAGCAACAGGGCGCAGCTTGGCACGCTGAACCACCACTGGAACCACCCCAGCAGGAAAATGATTAACGGCAGACACAGGTAGATCACCGCCATGCGGGCAGCGGGAGTTAAGTATGTTTCCGGGCTGAGGTTCTCGGCTGGCACTGCGGGCGAAGCCCCTTATTGTTTGTAACTATCATACCTCTTCGGATGTGAGAAAGCGCCGAGTGAGTGGTCTAGAGATCGCCGGGGTTTGTTTGACCGAGTTGCCTGGAGTTGGAAGCGAGTCATGGGCTGTCTTTGCCTCTAGGCGTGAGCGAGTGGCGCGCAATTTCCTTCTCCCACCGCTCCAGCTCTGTAGGTTTCGAATTCAACAGTTTTTCTGCATTGAATTTGCGCAGGCCGTGATAGGTGGGCTGAAAAGGTATGAAGTAGAGGTCCTTGTTATCCCGCGCCAGTTCGCGGTACTCGGATCTAATGTAGCGAGGTGTTTTCTGATTTTGCCATTCGTACCAGAGGCGGCTGTTCAACAAGAGTATGCGAGTGTTGGCCGCACTTTCACGCAGCGTTGGAAAGGCGAGAACAACGACGGTCAATAGTCCCGCAATTCTTATACTGGGCTGATTTGAAATAAGCTGCCAGGGCAGATGCCTGGCTACCAGCCAGCTGAAACCCAGCAACACCAGAGGCATGCCCCGCATGGTGTAGTTGTTGAATCCCTGGGAGTAAATCAGCGCTGTAGACAGGAAAAACACCGAGAGCCCAAGCAGAACTTGACGCTGACGGCGCGAGAGCTTTGGCCATAGGACCCAGGCCAGTATTGGCAGGCCAGCCATATCCACGACACTGATTGCCACCAGATAGGCCAGTATAGACAGCGGTAAATCCAGCCAGGCGAATTCGCTCCACCCGAGACTGACAGGTGACAGTTCAAAGCTTGCTTGTTGTACCCGATTCATAAACAGGAAAGCAGGTGCAACTGCGCTCAATAACACTGGCCTCAAATACCGTTGCTGCCACAACCTTCGCAGCAACGCCCGCCAATATAAAAGTCCACAGATTAGCGCAGGCAGTACCGCGAATGGACTAGTGTAAACAGCACTAAGCAATAGCAGCAGTATGATGACGTCCCGCCTCTTTGAGTGTGCGAGTGTCGCGCAGCGATACAGTAGTATCGCTACCAGCGGTAGCAGTGCACCGAGAGCGTGCTGGGGTGTCCAGAACAGAGTCGTGTAAGGGCTGGACACCTGGTAAAAACCGCCTAGCCACGGCTGTGCCCACCACTCATCATGTCCAAACCAGGGATTAGCTGTTAGTGCCAGCGAGTCCAATCCTGCGAACAGCGTGCATAGAAACAGAAATGGCCACTGGCCAGCACGTGGCAGTGTGCGCAAGGCGATCTCAAGTAAGGCGCCTATGATCAACGCGTGGTATAGCAGGCTGCCGAGTACCACGCAGTCTTTCAGGGTTAGAAACGGCAGGCACTGTTTCAGCACAACCATAGGGTAGAGCGAGGCGTAGTAATAGCTCAGTAGCCATGCATCGGTTGACGGGTGCCGCAGTGGATACTGGTCTGATAAGGTCATTGCTACCAGCTCGGCAACGCGGGCGTAGTCGTCAAACTGCAACAATACAGTGTTTTCGGGTAACCATTCGCTGAGGTACACGAGCCTGGGTATAGTCAGGAGCAATAGACTCAGTAACCCCAATAGTAAAAGCGATGAGCGCGGCTTATGACCTCCGCGGCGCAGCTTTAAAGTACTCATTGCATAGCCGCTAGCTGCCATGCAGAGCAGGTAAACTGCACTGGTCCAGGCCACCGGCAGTTGCAACAGATTGGCAATAACAAGCACTGCATAGTTAGTTATCGCGACAGTGGCTAGGCTGCGGCTGAAGCTCAGGTTCATCAACGCTGCCTCCAAAGTTAACCCTGCTCTTTCAGTTCGTAGATGCGGAAATCGCTTTCCCGAACCAGCTCGGTGTACTGCTGTGCTATAAGCGATTCAAGTGCTGGCCACTGTTGCATGGTTGTCTCACCGCTGACGTAGGGCTTGTTGCGAGCAGTAATTTCTACGATGAAACGGGGTGGTCGACTAGTCATCGCATCGAGGAACTGCGATTGCAAGGTCTGAATGTAAGGATTGTCGACATGATGATAGAAGTGATAGTCATAAATAAATGGACTGGCGTGAGGGATTTTCAGATCCAGCAGTGCATGGATCGCGCCCCCCGTTGTATCTAATGCCTGAGCACGATCTCCTGGTTTCACATGAGGCAGCAAGTGTTTTTTTATGCGATCGACGCGGCCTGCCTTGGGCGGAAAAATTGAATCTTCGCTGCTGAATTGCGCTGCCACGAAACGCGGGTAAAGCTGTATACCGTTGATGGTATTGAGTACGAGCAGCACAACGATAATCGGAGGCAAAACCGTTTTCCATTGCCAGCCTGCGGTTGCAACACTGCGGAGTAACAGGCAGCTGCCGAGCACACAGAAAAACAGGAAAGGCATAAAGTGATACGCCCAAAATTTGCCGGCAATAGCTGCATACGCCAGATAAAGCGCGGTCAACAAGCTTAGGGCAATGGCCCATATGCGATCCTCACCCCCCTGGCGCCACAGCAGCAAATAACCGGCGAGTGCTGCTAGCAACCAGGCTTGAAAGCCCCCCGCCTTGATCAGCTGCGCCCAGAAGTATGCGCTGGCCTGCTGCCCGGAAATTATCTCTAAATCACCGTTGATCTGATTGTAGAGCGGCAGGTAATGCCACAGCAGCGCCCACAGCTCATTCATTGCGCCGGCCGGGCCCAGCCAGATCAGGATTGCGATAGCAGGCAGCAGTCCGCCAGCCACAAAGATGGCTAAATGACCGAGCCAGGTTTGCCCCCGTTCAGGCTGATTGTTGTGCCAATACAGCCATAGAATCACTGGCGCGCCGATCACCAAATGAGGTTTAATCAGCGCGGCGCAGCTTAACAGTGTCCCTATCACCAGAATGGAATTCCGATCGGCATTTCCGGCTGTGCACAGGTTTAGGCAAGCCAGTATCAAGATCAGCCCCAAGTAATCGCGCTGCAGGCTCATGCTCTGGCCATAGCCCAAGTATAGGGCGGCATAGATGACGCCGGTGCTTAGGCCAACCAACAGACCCCATCGCCTGCAAAGGCGCATACTCAGGTACACCACAAGTAATACCGATGCGATGTCAACGAGCCGAAAAGCCAGGTCGCTGTAGCCGAATGTACGTGTTAAGAGCACATGAAAGGCCAGCGTGCCTGGCATACTGGTTTCAAATATGTCGCGGTACGCTGTCCAGCCATATTCATTGATCATGAAGGCAGCGTAGTGCAGCAATGGCGTATCGTGCTCGAAACGCCAACCGTGGCTGCTGAGCAACACTGCCGCGATCAGCAGGGTAAAAGGCAGCAGGAAGCCAATAGCGTAAATCCTGGGTGGTGTAATGCCACCTGGCATGGCGATGCCTTTATCTTCTAAGTCTGTGTCATTGTGACGGATTGCCCGGGGCAATGCTATGTCGGTATGATGTCGGCGCTTTATGGAAGTCAACGTCTATCAACAATTCGAAAACCTGGAGCGGGACCACTGGTGGTTTCGCGGACGCCGTGCGGTTTATCTTGGGCTGCTTGATACCCTTTTACAGGAAAGTTCGGTTAGGCGCGTTCTGGATCTGGGTTGTGGTATGGGTGGTTTCCAGGCAGGGCTTCGTGCTCGAGTGGATGAGGTCTTCGGTTGCGATATGGATTATGACAGCCTGGAGGTCTGCCATGCCCGCGACTACAAGGAGACTTGCATATCAGAGTGTGGAACTCTGCCTTTTGCAGATAACAGCTTTGACTTGGTGTGTTTGTTCGATGTGCTTGAACACATGGAAGATGATGCTCTTGTGCTTCGGGAGGTGCACCGGGTTCTCGCACCCGGTGGCATAATATTTCTTAGCGTGCCAGCCTATCAGTTTCTCTATGCAAACAATGATCGCGTTGCCCAACACTTTCGGCGCTACGATCGCAGTATGATTGCAGAACGCTTACCCGCGGCAGGATTCGAAGTCGAGAAAAATTCCTATTCCAACGTATTGCTTAGCCCGCTGATCATTCCACTTGTGCTTCTTATCAAGGCTTGGGAGTCCCTGCTTAATCGGGATCAGCATATGCAGCATTCTAATTTGTCCTGGTCCGTGCCGCGATGGATCAATGAAATACTTTATCGATTGTTCGCTGCTGAGCTACCTGGTACCAGGCGCTGGAACTGGGCTTTCGGACACTCCATGATCGTCGCCGGGCGCAAGCCAGGGTTGGGTGACTAATGCCGGTGACGCCGCGACTGTCGATACTGGTTATCGTCTATGACATGCCACGTCAGGCCATGAATACTCTCTATTCACTCAGTGCTGAATATCAGGATGGCGTTGACGTGAGTGATTACGAAGTGGTGGTGGTAGAAAATCGTTCCGGCCGCTGTCTGGACCCGGACGCCGTGGCCGACCTCGGCCCAAATTTCCGCTACCTGTGCAGGGACGAGATCGGCGTTTCGCCGGTTCCGGCGATCCAGGAGGGGCTGGGCCGCTGCCATGGAGAGATACTGGGGCTGATCATTGACGGTGCTCGTATGCTGACTCCACGGGCCCTGCAATTTGCGCTGCTGGCTTTTGCCATGCAACGACAGGCACTCGTGACCATACCCGGTTATCACCTGGGAGATGGTGATCACAAAGACCACCTTAGCCTCGGGCACAGCGAAGCCTTGGAAACCCAACACCTCGAGGAACTGGAATGGCAGCGCAATGGTTATCGACTGTTTCAGTATGCCTGCTGGAGCTCGGGCAATAAGAACGGGTACTTACAGCCCATGCTCGAGAGTCCCGCTCTGTTCTGTCGGCGCAGCGATCTGGACGCCATAGGTGGCGTGCCAGAAGGCTTTGACCAGCCTGGCGGCGGCAGCGTCAATCTCTACATCTATAGAATGCTCGCGCTGCGAGAGAGCACACGACTGTTCGTCCTGCCTGGGGAGGGCAGTTTTCACCAGTTTCACGGAGGCGTGACCACCAGTGAGATCGGCGAACGCGAGCGCGTGCTCAAGGCCTTCGATGAGCGCCTGGAGTCAATTTATGGTGGCACATTCTACGCGACTGCGCGTGAGCCCCAGTTACTGGGTCCGATTGGTCATTTCGCCCAAACTTTTCTCGACCATAGCCTCGAGCGGGGCCAGAAGCGATTTGCCCGACTAGCGCATCAGCAGAAGATCTTCTGGAATGATGAGGTGTTTGAATACTGGACCGAGAATGAGCCCAGCAAGCAGGCAGAACTGCGGTCGGCCAAGGTTCGCCGATGGGAAGAGCCATGAGCCAGCCGCAAATCTCCGTTCTGCTGATTGTCTACAAGATGCGCAGGCAGGCTATGAATACGATTTGTTCTCTGTCGGCGAACTATCAGCGCAACGTCAGCGTGACCGACTACGAAGTGCTTGTGGTGGAAAACGAGTCCTCCGAGATGCTGGAAGAGTCGGAGGTCTGCGCCCTCGGTGACAATATCCGCTACTTTCGACGCACTGAACCCGGAGTGTCACCTGCACCTGCCATCAACTTTGGATTAGCACAGATAAACGCGCCAATGCTGTGCCTAATGATCGACGGCGCTCGCATGGTCACCCCCCGTGTTATTGAGTATGCGCTTCAGGCGCAACGAGCCAGCAGTACCGCGTTGGCGGCAGTGCCAGGCTATAACCTGGGCCCCACCGAGCACCACTTCAATCTGCAACAGGGTTACGATGCAGATTTTGAACAGTCGATGCTGGCGCAGACTAATTGGCAGGATTACGGGTATAACCTGTTCAACATTGCCAGTATGGGTGGCGCGCATCTCCGCGGTTTCTTTCATCCACTGATGGAGTCCAATTGCCTTTTCTGTAATACCGATGTGTTTCGCGAGATTGGCGGTGCCGATGAGCGTTTCAGCGAATCCGGTGGTGGCAGCCTGAATCAGCATATTTATCGCGCACTGGGCATTCACCCCAGCGGTCGCTACTTTTTCCTGATGCCGGGCGAGGGCAGCTTTCATCAGTTTCACGGCGGTGTTTCAACTGTGGAGCGAGAGGACCGCGCTGAGTTGATCAGGGGTTTTAAGGCACATCTGGAGGAAATCTGGGAGGGCGAATATTGTGCCCTGAGGCGCGAGCCCATCATGCTGGGCGCGGTGACACGCCCGGCCCAGCGTTTCCTGCAGTTTTCATCACGCGAGTCCCGTTCCCGCTTTGATCGATTTGTGCGCCAGGGCGGCTCGATCTGGCGCGAGGATGAGCTGTTCGAGCTGAACAGGCATTACGATCGTTGATAGACTGTCTCCTATGAGCGCAAACGCAGACCGTGACGTATTGGTGCATCTGGGCTTTCCCAAGGCCCTGTCTTCCTGGTTGCAGAAGCACTGGTTTGTTGCTGAATGCGGCTACCAGACGCTGCTTGACCCAGTGCAGGTGCAGCTAAAGCTGATTGACCCGGCACCTTTCGCCTTTGATCCACAACCCGCAGTCGCTCAGATGAGTGCCTCCGCTTCTGATGAACTGCTCGGCGTCATCACCTCGGAATCTCTGTCGGGCAATATGTACAGCGGCGGCTACGACGCCAGGACCTGTATCGACCGAGTGCTGGAAATAGCGCCCAGTGCACGACTGTTATTGATTGTGCGAGAACAGCGCACCCTGATCCGCTCGCTATACAAATCCCTGGTGACTTGGGGTATGCCTCATTCCATCGAACGACTGCTGGATCCGGACGAACCGCGCCTGGTTCCCCAGTTCAACCTGGATTACCTGCGGTTTGATGATCGGGTTGCCTATTATCAATCGCTGGTGGGTGCTGACCGTGTTCTGGTTTTGCCCTATGAGTTATTCGTAGCTGAGCCGCTGAAGTTCCTGCAGTCGATTCATAAATTCAGTGGTGCTGGAAAGGCGCCGGACTGGGATTCTCTGCCGGTGCAGCAGCGGGTTAATCCGGGCCAGAGCCTGTTGAACCTGGAACTGCAACGTCTCGCTAATTACTGGCTCCACAGTGGAGCCTATAACTACTCCGGGCTATTGCGGCCCAGCGGCGCAGCCTGGCAGCGGCGTATTCGGCGCAGCAAGCGAAACCCCTTTCCCGCCTTTACCAACAGCTGGTTTGAAGCGGGTTTTCAGAGCAAAGTAGAGCGCGCCACTGCGGGCGTTTATGCCGATAGCAATCAGCGCCTTCAGCAGCTTGCCGGACTAGAACTGAAATCCTACGGATACCAGCTCTAGCCTTTTTTATCGAACTGGATGTGAAGTTGCTCAAGGCCACGCAGAATCATATTGGGCCAGTGCCGGAGATTATTCTGGCTCGGGCTCAGGCGCCAGTTGTCGGTACGGGCCAGCAGGGCGCCGAAAGCCACCTGTAACTCCTTGCGCGCGAGTTGAGCGCCAAGGCAGAAGTGCACGCCCTGGCCAAAGGCCAGATTGTCGCCCGCGTTGTGGCGGCACACCTGCATGCTCTCTGGCTTTTCAAACACCTTCTCATCCCGATTGGCTGAGGCGAAACGCACCATCAGCATACTGCCTCCTGGTACTTCTACGCCGCCCAGTTGGGTATCCCGCGTCACCCTGCGCCAGAGGCCACAGGATGGGGTCTCGAGTCGAAGAATCTCCTCAACGGCATTGGAAATCAGTGAGGGGTCTTCGCGCAACTGGTCCAGCTGCTCGGGGTTCTGGATCAGATTGAGCACGCCACCAGCAATGCTGGCGCGGGAGGTCTCGTTGCCTGCGACCAGTAGCTGCTGCAGAATACTCAGCAGCTCTTCCGTGGTTAGCAGACGATCATCGTCGATCCGCGCCTGGGCCAGATCGGAAATAATATTGTCCTGTGGCGACTGCCGGAGTTTCTCGATTTTTTCGACAAAGTACTTCTGGAAAGCCACGATGGCGCGAGCATCTTCCACTTCCTTGTCGGCATCGGCAAAGCCCGAAAGACGCGACCCAAAGCAGTCGGAGACATGCCTGAAAAATTCAATGTCTTCGCGTGGTACACCCAACTGGTCGGCGATCACATAGATCGGGAAGGGGACACAAAAACGATTCAGCAGATCCACTTCGCCGTCATCAATCCATTCGTCAATCAGTTCGTTGACGATCTGTTCCATATAAGCCTGCATACCGTCGACCCGCTTCTGCGAGAACACCTTGTTCAGAAGCGAGCGATAAACTCGGTGCCTGGGTGGGTCGAGGGTTAGCAGGGTATCTGCTGTTTGCCAGCCCTCGGCGTAGATGGCCTCCGCTTCAGGGTTTTTAAGGGGCACGTTCAGCTGATCTTGGAAATCGTTGGAGAAATCATCGGTGCGCTTGAGAGCCTCGCGGACCTCAGCGTAGCGGCTGACGAAGTAGATATTCGTGTTTGGCAGCCTGTAAACGGGCGATTCGCGGCGTGCTGCTTCGTAAAAATCGAAGGGTGATTCAATCACCTCCGGATCAAAGAAATCGTAATCGCTCAGTGGTTTATTCACCCGTGGCTACCTCCTGGTTGAGGCCCATACGAGCCATGTAATGTTGATAGAAATGTCTGATCTTGGACTCCTGGTAATCGCCAAAGATGACTTCCCCGTTTTTCATCCCCTGTAGGCCGCGGTGAACCTGCGGCAGATTGTGGACGTCCTGGTTGAAGACTTTGGCGAGTGCGCCCAGTTCGGGGGCGTCGGTGTAATCGTCGTCTGCGCCCAGCCAGTGGATGGGTGCCGGATCCGGACGGTCCTCCCCTTCTGCAACAGGTAGCATGTACCAGCATTCGTGGATGCATTCATTCGGGTTGTCGCCATTGGGTCGAAACCGGTAAAAAATCGGGTTGAAGCAACCCCAGGGGTGCCAGTTGGGGAACACACTGAAGTAGGCCACATCCACCAGGTCAGCATCGGCCACCTGGTCCATCAGCGAGCCCAGCAGCGGACGTAACTTCTCGCGCTCTTCTGCAGCCAGGATAGAGCGCTTGCTTTCGCCGTCGCCTGGTTCGCGCACTCTGCTCAGAGGCAGCTGTTCGGCATCGGGTAGCTGTTTGCCCCCGACCCAGTTGCACATATTGGGGTCAGCGTGGGTGATCGGGCCATCTATCCAGGCGCCGTCGGCACGAAAGCGACTGATTTCTTCGCTGCCGGCTTTAGTCACGTGCACCAGGCCGTCGTCTGCCATTTCATAAAGCATGCCGGACAGCGGGTGTTTCCAGCGTGTGAACTCGCGAGCCTCGGGATCGGGTTGGTAGGGCGCGATATGCGGGCTCTCTACTTGCTGGGGCGATATTGCACGGGAATAGTTACCGAATACATCGTACTTGGTGTTGGCGTCGCCTATCACATCGAGAATAGTGGGATGGGTAGCGACCACATGAT
Organism: Halieaceae bacterium; assembly: GCA_963921335.3. GTDB lineage: Bacteria > Pseudomonadota > Gammaproteobacteria > Pseudomonadales > Halieaceae > CAWUFC02. The sequence goes on from CAWUFC020000001.1 coordinate 1,207,129, forward strand.
AAGCCTCCATAAAGGCCTCCTGGGCCAGCTTCCAGTTGCAGCGCAGCACTTTGGCGACGTGAACAGCCTTGTAGCGGCGCTCAAAAGGCAGCAGTGTGAAGTGGTCAGCGAGGTCCTCCAGATAGCTTGCCAACGGTTCGCAGTCGGGATCCGGGTTGATGAACACGAACCCACCCCAGGTCGCGACCTGCACTTCGGGCAGGCTGTAGTTGTCGGCATCAACCGTCGGAAAGTCCCATTGGCAGGGCACCTCGTTCAGGCTGCCATCCAGGTTCCAGCTCCAGCCGTGAAAAGCGCAGCGGAATACCCGGGCCTGTTTGCCGCTGTGATCACAGAGCTGGCGACCCCGGTGCAGGCACTGGTTGTAGAAAGCTCGGTAGGTGTTCTCGTCGCTCTTCACCACCAGGAAGGACAGGCGCGTGATGTCATACACCACATAGTCGCCCACCTGCTTGAGCTCATCCTCGTGGCAGGCGATCTGCCAGCTCTTTTTCCATATTTTTTCGATCTCCTGCTCGTGGATTTCACGATCGTGGTAGATCGCTGCAGGCACCTTTGTTGGCCCCGGCGGCATCGGTGAATCCAATCGAAGAATATCCCTGACTGGATGAGTATCAGCGTCGAGTAGCTCATTATATGGGGTGCCTGCTGAGCGGGCGGTGCCGGTCACAGTTTCGACCATGGGGCAATTCCTGGTTGCTTATTCTTGGCTAAACAGGATAAGGGCGGCCGTGATTGGTGAATTGATGTCGATCAATAAATTGCGAAAAACCGGATAAACGTACGGTTTTATTGGGGCGACGTAACTCAGTAACTCAGGCGTTGGTTCAGTATTGCCAGCGCAGGAATATCAACCAGAAACAGGGCGGTAATGGTCAATATCAAAAGGGCCGTGAATACCAGAAAAGAGCGCTCCTTAAACAATTGCTCCGGTGATTGGGCAGGCGATACTGGCTTCATGCCCAGCGCCAGATACCAAGTGAAGAGCGCAGCAAATAAGGGAAAGCTGAGCAGGAATTCGATCCGGTACTTGATTAGGAAAATAGCCAGAAAGAAACTGGCACAAGATGCATAGAAGAAAGCCGACAGCAACAAGCGTTCCTCTGTGTAGTGCTTGAAAGAGGTACGGTATCTCGCAGCAGCTTCAGGATCGCCAATAAAGCGATATTCAGCATATCGTTTGACTGCCATTAAAAATGCGCCACCCATCCAGTAGGCCACGATGATGGAAGACGGCGGCAGGCTGTCTGCGACAATAGCCGTCCAGCCCAGTAGTAATCTGATCGGATTGTTGATGGCCTCAGACAAGACGTCCAAATACATCACATCCTTGCTTCGCACTGGACGCACGTTATACACCAGGCCCATGAAGAGAAGCGCCAGGCTACAGTATGTAAACGCCGTGGACAGATGATGCCCCAGCCATAAGCCTGCGCCTGCTAATAGCAGATATTCAACGATCACCAGCACGGGTTTGAGAGCACCTTGCGCCCCCGGACGATTGCGTTTTTTTGGATGGTGACGGTCGCTCTCGGCATCGAGCCATTCGTTAAGCACGTAATTGGCTGACGCCAGCAGGCAGGTGGCCAGTACAGCCAGACCCGTGCGCCAAAGGGCCTCTGACAAGGCGGGAGCGGCAAAGTACATCGCCAGTGCTGTGCCTGGCAGTACGAATACATTTTTGAACCAGTGGTCTACACGCATGATATAGAGATAAGCGCCTATGCCAGAGTACTTGCTCATGCGGCAGTCTCCTGTCGATAGCTGTTGGCAAGGCGCGAGCGCTGTTCGCGTATATAGCACTCGGGTCGTAAAGCGGTCAGCCATAGCGCCCAGCTTTTGCCTAACCACAACAGGTAGATCGCCGGAAGCCAAAGTAGGTAAACAGGCCTGTGTGGCAGCCATGGCAACAGATTGAGTACGCTGCCGATCGCTGCGAACAAAGGTATGGCAAAGAAAAATGTCACGGCAAAGATTGCGCGGTAGAGCGGGTGAAACACAGGGCGCCGAAAATCCTTACCTAACTGCACGAAATACTGGTGATGCCCCCAGGCGACGTGATGACGAAATACATCGAGTAGCTGCTCCCGGTCGCGATGATGCACTACCGGCTGCGGTGAAAAAAGGACCTTCTGGCCATTCTCTCGTAACTCCCGGACCAGTAAGGCATCTTCCCCGGTCTTGAGTCGTTCATCAAATACGTGCTCTCTGTGCGGTAACTTGGCGAGTTTTGCACTCATATTGGTAGTAGGCAGGTGGTATGGATGCTCAACGATGCGAAGTGCTCCGTGGGGCATGGCATGTACCCATGACATCACTTTGTCTAATTGAGCCCAGATGCCTTGTCCCTGGCCTACAATAGCCGCACCGATGCAGGTGGTATCTGCGTGCTGACTGTGCAACTCCAAATGCCTCGAGACGAAATCGCTAGCGGGAAGGCAGTCGCTATCCAGCATGATCACAATTTCAATGCCGGATTCTCGGCACCAGTGCAGCGCTGTATTGCGGCTGGCCGCCACACCCAGGTTACAGTCGTGTTGCAATAGGATGACATGCTCGTGGGAAAGGTGTTGCTGCAACCGCGGATCCTGCCAAGGATCGGCTTCACTGCCATCGTCTACCAGTAAGACCCGGCTGCTATCCAATAGAGCTGGCTCAAGTGCATCCAGGCAGTCTGCGAGCATGGTGAACCGATTCAGAAACGGTATGATGATGCAGTGACTGCCGCTCACGCTCAGGAAACTTTTTGATAAAGCAGATTGGGCAGGTTTTTGGGATTGAAGAAGATACTGTCCAGCATGGCGCAGTTGTGAGTGCAGTGGCAATCGCCGCGCTTGATCGACTCGACCTGCTCCCGGAATTTGTCACTGGCGAGAATGTCTGGCAGTCGCGCTTCGGTAATGTTGCCCACTGTGGGGAGCAGTTCGCATGAGGTGACCCCACCATCCCCATAGACTGTCACCTGGGTTTGCCCCGCTAGACAAGGGATGATTTGTTCGCGCTTCTCCAGCGTTGCCAGGGATGTATTCCAAAGGTAGCGATGGAAATTGCGGAGCAGGGCCGCAGACATCCCGGGTTTGCCATAGTCGTATCGTTTAAGAATCTCGAACATATACGGTCCGAACTCGCGCAACTCGATTAGAGAAGGCAGCTTCATATCCGGGTCGAGGGTCTCGCCACGTAGCAGAATCACAGAGTGAAAATCGACACCCCGTTGCTGAACCTCCTCCATCAATGGAAGCAGCTCCCGAAAATTGACCGTGTTGATCACTGTGCAGACTTTGATGGAGACCCCTTCGATCTCGCGCAGTGCAGCGTAGGCGTCCCATACCTGGTCATAGCTGCCTGGCTCCTTGCGGATACGGTCATGGGTGTCCCTCATTCCGTCTATCGACAAGCCTACGATGACCTCTGCGCCAGTTTTCTCGCGAATGCTGCGCACTGTTTTGCAGGTTTGTGGGATCAGTGAACCGTTGGTGGGGATATGGACAATACGCGTGTCGAAAGAGGCGACGATTTCGTCCAGATCCTTGCGCAAAAAAGGCTCTCCGCCACTGATATCGAGCCACATCAGTGGATCGGAATCCGCTCCCAGTTGCTGATAGTGGGGCAACTTCAGATCGCGTTTCTGATTCTCGAAATCAACAAAACAGTGATCGCAGCGAAAATTGCAGGCATTGGTGACGTGCACGATCATGTGTTTCATGCGCTGTGTCAGTAAATAGTCGCCAATGCTCTTGGCCATGTGAAGGGCGGTGCTCATGATCGAATTGTGACCGGTTCGGTGTGTGATTTCCAGCAATCCCCCTGCTATTGCAGGGTTATTATCTCCACATGTGGCTGTTCGTGCTCTGGATTTGATTCTCCAACCGACGGGCTCACGCTGAATTCCAGCAGATTGATGCTGCCGGTCTTTCCCTTGAGTCTGGAAAACAATACCGGGTGCGCTAGCTGTCCCGTCTCGCCGGTGCTGAATTGATAACGCAACGTGAGCTGTTCATTGGGTGCCAGCTCCGGTAGATCTATCTTCCCGGAGAGATCTGCAGCGGTGGGGTCAGCGGCCTTGACTGCCTGAAAAACGCCGAGCCTGGCATCGGCCTCAGCACTTGAAAAGCGCAACTTGAGTGCAACACTGACCTCACTGCCTGCCGGCAGGTAGAGATACTGACCTGCCTGAAGGAACTGGCCCAGCCCCGGAGTTGCGTCTACAACCCGTGGACCGGTTTGAACGCCTTCTCGATTCGCTGCCAACTTGAGTCGACTATCAGCATTAGCTTTGATCGATACTATTTGCGCGTTAATGGATCGCGCCTCGTCACCGCTAATACCGATTGGTGGATTGTCCTTCACTGGTGCAAAAAGCAGATTTTGGTAGCTGGGTGCGCGCCAACAGAAGTCCTCTAACTCACACCAGTGCAGGCCGAGTAGAGGATCCGCCAGGTATAGCCGGTCAGACCAGGCCAGCTGTGGTGCCTGCTCTGGGTAGCTGCGGAACAGGCTGTTGCCGGTGCTATTGGCTAGACCCAGGTAATCCATGATGCTGTGTTGGATGTCCTTAAGACCGTAGAGTTGGGTATTGACGATGTTGGGCAAATCACGCCCCAGCGCCACCATGCTGACCCAGTTGCCTCCTCCCGGGATAGTGTTCACGCCGTGAGATTCGTCAGAAGTGATCAACAACAGGCTATCTTTCATAACGCCTGCTGTCAGCAGCGCTTCCCAAAAGTCGGCCAGTGCCTGATCTAGATGTTGAATGGCCGCCAGCTTGCGGTTTTGGCCGCGGGTCGTATTTTGGAGTGGCAAGGTATACGGATGATGAGTGCCGACAGTCAGTAGGGTAATAAAAAAGCGTTCCTGCTTGGCGTGTAGCTGAATGATTCGCTGGGCAGCCTGGGTCAGGAACATACCGTCGTCAGGACCCCAACCAATGTCGCTGTCGCTACCGGGTAGTGACTCTCGGCCGTGAACCTCCTCAAAACCGATCACGGGCATAAACCGGTCCTTCTCCATGAAACTGAGGTCAGCAGCCTGCAGATAATGAGTGCTGTAGCCTTCCCTTGCGAGTAAGTGAGGTAGGCAGGGCGGTCGCTGAGATTCTGCCAAACCCAGATATTCGCTGGCTTTGAAGGTATCCAATGATAGTTTGCTGTAATCGCCACAGAGCATGGCATACAAACCTCGAATGGTTTGTGGGCTATGGCTAATGGCATTGGGTGCAATCAGTCCCTGACGGGCGATCGAAGACAGTGCATTCATCGCTGGCAGCTTCTGACTTTGCTCGCTGAGTTGCAGCTGCTTCAGGTAGGCGCCCGGAATGCCCTCCAGTACCAGCAATACAATATTTTCAGCGGGCGCGATCCCGTCACTGCGTATTGATATTCCCTGATCGGTAACGCCAGGTAGTGATATTGCTGTTGCCTGAGCGTGTTGGCCGGCGCGGGCCACACCGAGTGCCAGTAAATTACTTTGCTGCCACTGACTGCCTGGCGATAGCAGCAAACCGGTAATTGCGACGAAGGGAAGCGTCCAATGGTGCCGTGGATGCGGCCCTCGCAATACAGACCAGCCACCAAAGATAGCGAGAATCAGCAGCCCCAGGCTGATCCAGGGGTGGCTCAGGTAGGCGACGCTGCTGCGCATGAATTTACCGTCGCTGACGTAGACGAGATCTCGCAGGTCTACAGGCTTACCCAGTGCAATGACACTTTCCATACTTGCCAGCAGCAGAGCAGTACAAAGCAGCATTAACACAGCTGCCAGTATTCTGTGGAAATAGCCCGCCAGGAAGGTCGCAGAGTAAAGCAGCAGTGCGCTGAAAGAATCTGACAGAATGGCCTCTATGGACCAGGCCTGCGCTCCAAGCTGGTACCCCAACAGGGCGCGGATCGAAAAGATAATCAGCAGGCAAATGAACAGAGTGCGCATAGGCCGGCATTATATCGGTGGTGTTAAGGCAGTGTCTTGGCGTTCCGTTATAATCTGGCGAGGACAATAAGGGACGGGCCATTGGCTGAGCTTGAAGCGGGGTTTCTCACGGAGCCATCATTGCTGGATTTTGAGACGCTAGAGGCGCATGCGGGGCAATTGCGCCCCATGTTTCGGCAGTCTCGGCCCGTGCCGTACTTGCGGCTGCGTCAGCTGTTTTCGACGGCAGCATTCGAGGAGATCTGCTGCGCAGCTTCTCAAATGGATCTAGCAATGACGGCCAGTTCCCGAAGTTTGCCCGCGGTGCTTAGAGAACTATTTTGGGAGCTTAATTCTGGCAGTAGCATGCGGTTGTTGCGCGAGTTGACCGGAGTGGGGAGTTTGATACCCGACCCGCTCGTCGTTGGTGGTGGAATTTGTTGGCGGTCTGTCGGTGAGGCAGAACCCGTTGTCGCGAAGACACACCCCAAAAATGGTCTACCCATTTGTCTGAGTATGCATGTCTGCCTGAATCGGGAGTGGGCAGTCGAGTCAGGTGGTGGACTGGATTTTGGCGGCGGTCAGATTGAGTTGCCCAAACCAGGACAGGCGCTGCTGTTCTTATCGTCCTCTGACGCCATCGTCCCACAACAATCGGTTGTTGGGGAGCAACCATTGAAAGAGCTAAAAATTCATTACTACCACCGACGGGTGGTTCGTATTGGAGATCAGTCCCAGTGAGGCCAGGCGATTTATTGCTGGACTACGATCGACTCGATGAAGTGCTCTCGCAGCAGCAGCGAGAATATAGGCTGGCACAGCCGTTCCCTCATGTTGTTATTGATGACCTACTGCCCCTGAAGGCGGTAAGAACACTAGTGTCCCGTTTTCCTACAAATGTGCACGATCCCGATACAGGTAGCGAAGACGTGAACATGGAAGGCGGTAAGCCCGCCCAGTATCGAAAGGGGTTCTTGTCTCGTGAAGGGCTGGTGGACATAGCGTTTCGCAGGGTTTATTGGGAGCTCAACAACGGTCCCTTTATTGAGTTTCTGGAACAACTGACAGGCATAGACGGGCTGATAGGCGACCCGTATCTGCTCGGCGGTGGGGTTCACGAGAGCCTGAACGGCGGATTTCTGCGTGTACATGCCGACTTTAACCGGCACGGAAACCTGGGTTTGCAGCGCCGACTGAACGTGCTGTTTTACCTGAACGAGTCCTGGCAGAAAACGTATGGTGGTGAGTTAGAGTTGTGGGACGAGGGACTCACAGCATGCCAGGCTAGTATTGCTCCAGTCGCCGGGCGCTGTGTTATTTTTAATACGACCTCCACCTCCTGGCACGGGCATCCACACCCGTTACGGTGCCCCGAGGGGGTCTCCCGAAAATCTATTGCTCTGTACTACTACAGCCACAATCCAGACGAGATCCCGCCTCATGAAACGCTTTGGCAGGAATTACCCGGCGAGCTATGAGTCGTTACGTCAGCCTGATTGCCTGTCTGGCGCTGGTATTTGTGATGGCATTAGCCTGTTTTAATTGCCTTGTTAATCCTTATCAGCTTTTCCAACACAGTCTATTTGAACTGAAACACCGTCCGGTGTTTCACAGCATGTACCTTGTTAAGCCTTATCTGCAGCGGCGCCAGCCCCCGGAACTGTTGATAGCGGGTAGTTCCAGAGCGGGTTCTTCTTTAAACCCAGAACACCCTGCCTTGTCGCGAAAATTTGTATTTAACGCTGGGCTGCCGGCTGCGGGCTTGGAAGACGTGCGTCGCAGCATTGAGCTGGCCGCTCGCCAGGGCCAACTCCAGGAGGTGGTTTTGGCGCTGGATTACTACATGTTTGCCGGTGCTGATCTGGGTGTTGATACCGCTGCGCGACTCGACTTGCATCATCGATTGAGTCTGGACAGTTCAGAATTTGAATATTGGTTGGTGCTGGCGACAGACTATGTGCGCGTGTTGTTGAGCTGGCCTGCAACTGTAGACAGTTTGCGCACGCTTCAAGAGCAAGAGACTCTGACGCTATCGCAGGATACTTCCCTGAGTTTACAGAGCAATGGACTGTGGCAGCTTAGCGCGCAGGCCTCGCGAAACTCGGCTAAGGCTTTCTTAGGCAAATTGCGCGAGGCCACTTATTTGTATTGTGGTCTCGCGCCCGACCCCTCTCATCTGCCTTCGATCGATTATGCGCCTTACCGACAGTTACTGAAGGATCTCCATCATCGGCGATTGCATGCAAAGCTAGTAATTCTTCCGATGCATGGTGCCCTACGTGAAGTGATTGCCGCCTGCGGTCTTGAAGAGCATCGGCGGGCGTGGCTCAGGTCGATGGTCGAACTGAATACTGACTCAGCGGAGCGAGTTGGACGAGAAAGTTACCCGATATGGGACTTTTCAGGTTTCAGTGAGACGGTCGCTGTGCCACCGCCCTCGGGTGAGCCTATGCGCTGGTTCCAGGATGCGTCACATCCGACGTTAGAAATGGGCAACCGTGTGCTGGACGCCATTTATAGCCAACACAGCAGTGCCAATTTTGGCACCATGCTGAACGAACTTGTTTTTGACCAACATTTGGCTGATGACCAGCGCGGCGCTAGCGATTATCGGTTGAAGCATCCGCTGCCGCAGCTGCCGCGTTGGGTAGATCGCCTGCGCAAGGAGTGATTCAGTAGTGGGCGGCGATTTCGCCCTCTTCCAACTGGAGGTACTTGCGTAGCTGATACACCCCGAGATAGAACGGTCCGGTATCCAGCACGGCTACGCAAAACTTGAAAATATAGTTTGAGAACATCAACACCAGCAGTGCCTTGAAGGTGAAGTCCCCGGCCAGGTAGGCGGCACCAAAGGTCACCAGTATCACCATAAAGGAATCCACCAGTTGGCTGACGATGGTGCTGAAATTGTTTCGCACCCACAGGTATTTGCCCTTGGTGACTCGCTTCCAGAAGTGAAACAGCTGCACGTCACAGTACTGGGCTGCGATATAGGCCATCATCGAGGCGAACACTGCGCCGGTGGCGGTGGCGTAGATCAGCTGGAACAGTTCAACTGAGCCGCTCAGCACTTCGCCATTGGGCAGTGAAACGTCTTCGGCCAGTTGCAGTACTTGCCAGGGGGGCAGGGCTTCCGGCCCAACTGAAGGGATCAGGTTGGCCAACCACAAAACGCCCAGGATAAAAAAGTTGAGCCCAAGTCCTACCGACACCATGAAATTAGCCCGTCGCTTACCGTAGAGCTCACAAATCAGGTCTGTGCACAGGAAGGTGATGGGGTAGGGGAGTACGCCAATGGCCAGTGACATGGGGCCAAGCTGGATAAAACGAGTGATGCCGAGAATATTCAGCATGGTCATGGCGCAGATAAAGATGCCCGCCAAGACTAAAAACACCCGTTCTCGCCGCTCCTGTAGCTGACCCGGCTCGAGCATGTCAGGATTCCCTCTGACCCAGATGCGCGTGCATGATGGAGCCGTTGATGACCGGGTTGTGATGCGCCCAGTGAATCAGCTCCGCAATTTCACCTGGCTCAATCAGGCGGTTGAATCCGTTCATCGCTGCGATGCTGTCGACCACGGTCTGATCGTTGCCCAGATGTGTGCGCAACATTTCGGTATCGGTAAAACCGGGGCACACGCAGGCTGTATGAATTCCGGTGCCCATCAGGTCCTGACAGGTAGCACGCATCATGCCAATCACCGCGTGTTTGGAGATGACGTAGCTGAATGAGCCGGCAACCGCCTTCTCAGACAGGGTGGAGCCCACATAGATGACACTGCTGCCGGGCTTCATATGCGGCAGCAGGCCCTGGTTGAGGCTGTTGGCGGCAATAACATTGGTTTGCATTACCTCTGCCAGGCTGTCGCTGCTGCAGTCTGTGGTGGAATCCTTGCGCATCTGGCAGGCATTGTGCACCAGGGCGATATGATCCGCGGCTTCAATCGATGCTCTCATGCCTTCGATAGCGGCGGCGATCGATGACTCGTCGCTGAGGTCGCAACTGATGTTGTTGACGCCGTCCACCGGGCAGGTGCGACGCGACAAATTGAACACCGTGTAGCCGGTGTCAACGAAGCGTTGTGCTGCCGCTGCACCGATGCCGACGCTGGCGCCGGTAATAATAGCCAGATCCATATATACTCCTTACGCGTATCGAACGCACCATAACAGATTTGATCGTTGATGCCCTATGACCGAAAGACTGACAACCATCCACATCGATAAAGAGAGCCACAAGTTTTCTGCGGCTCACTTCACGATTTTTTCTGCAACAGAGCGCGAGCGCCTGCACGGCCATAATTTTTCTGTGGCAGCACGTATCGAGGCGCCAGTGGATGACAATGGTTTCACTGGTGATTACGCGGTGTACAAACAACAGATCAAAAAATTGTGCGATAGCCTCGATGAATACACCCTGATCCCCAGTCAGTCCCTGTATCTTGAGATTGAAGAAGAGGGCGTTTTCTACAAAGTCACGCACGACCAGGACACCATGATGTTTCTCAAGGCAGATACCCTGCTCATCCCCGTGCGCAACACCACTGTGGAAGACCTGTCCCACTACCTGCTTGAAGTGCTGGTAGAAGATGTTCCATTCCTGGAGGCGCAGGATATCCGCGCCATTGAAGTGATGGTGTCTTCAGGTCCTGGCCAGACCGGCTCCAGTTTCTGGCAGCGCGATTAATCGAAACGCTGTTCCTGCAGCTGGGCCATCTTGCGTGTCAGGCTGTCGATGGTGCGGGCCATGCCGCGGGACAGGTTGATTAACAGCACTGAAAATTCTTCCGGATTGCTGTCGTAGAGGCTGAAGAACTGTTGTGATGTGATCCGCAGAATGCAGGTCTCGCCATCGGCGACAGCGGCTCCCTTGTGCTCGTGCAGGGCAATGATAGCGGCAAAGCCAACCTGTTCACCGGGCTTGTAGGTTCGCGTTAGCACTGATTTGCCAAGATAAGAACGGTACATGGCGATCTGGCCGGAGAGGATAATGTGGAAACACTCCGGTTTGGCGCCGACATCAAACAGCACTTCGCCATCGTAGAGGTCGACGAGTTCACCCAGTTCCATGAAGTGGATGATGACCTCATCGGGCAGCGCGCCAAAGAAAGCCAGCTCTCGCAGATAGTCGAGAGAAAAGCGCTCCAGGGCGGAAAGCTTGCGTACGGCGTCCATGCTCCGAATATAGCAGCTCTAAATGCGGCTGCAGGTGACTGTAACTATTTCACACGCCGCTCCGGGATGCCGGACCACCGTCGTCCTGCCTCCCGCGGCACGTGTGCCCAGCTGTATCGGGTATACGCCTGCGCGGCACGGATGGTCCGGCATTCCGGCATCCTGTACATAAAAAACCCCGGCAAGCCGGGGTTTGGTAATTTTACCGCTGCGCGGTGGCGTTACTCCCAGTTCATACCAAAGCGAACGCCGTAGGTGCGCGGACGCTTGGGGCCGAAGAAGTGTGAGGGAATCAAACCGCCATTGTTGTTCTGGCCGTCCCAGGTGAACTCATCGTTGAGATTCTCGGCGTAAGCCGTGACATGCCAACCCGCTTCAGCGCGATAACCCACACGCAGGGCCATCTCGTCAAAGGCATCAATCTTGGTCTCTTCAAGATTTTCCCAGCCGCCGCCGCGCTCGTCTTCTCCGAAGATTTCGAAAGTCGCCAGGAACTCGCCAGAGCCCACGGGGTAGTTGAAGTCCAGCTTGGCTGCGTAGGAGTAATCAGGTGCCCAGAACAACTTGCGGCCCTCACAGCCTGACGGATCAGGTAATCCGCAGATGTCCTGAATACCAGTGGCTTCGCTGTCGAGATAGCCGGCCGCGAGGAACAAGGTGAAGTACTCGCCCATGGCTGTGGTCAGTGACGCTTCAAGACCGCTGGCCTCTACCTCACCCACGTTCTTGACGATGGAGGCGCCGCCGTCGGCAACCACCACCTGCAGATCTTCGTACTCATAGTAGAACGCGGTAACGTCCAACCTTACCCGTCCGTCCGCCATGTCGCCTTTGTAGCCAATCTCAAAGGAGTCGACCACTTCCGGGTCAAACTGGTTGGGGAGGAATCCATCCGCCTGGACAATACCCACGTTACCCACTGCCGGATTGCCATCGGGATCATTGGCTAGGTTGAAGCTGCCGAATCCACCCGGCTTGTAGCCCTCAGTGAAGCTGGCAAACAGCATATGACCTTCGGTGGGTGTGAAGCGACCGATGATGCGAGCCTGTACGTCATCCCAGGACTTTTTGTCCGAAATCGGCTCTGCCGTGGAGAAACCATAGGCCCAGTAAGGGCCCAGGTCGCTTTCCGGTGTGGGCACATCGATGGAGAAATCTTTCTCGTCATCGGTGTAACGCAGGCCTACTTCCAGGTCGAACTTCTCGCTGAAGGCAAAGGCCAGGTTCACATAAGCGGCCCAGCCGGTGTAATCACCCTCGATGCGGCCTGTTTCTGTCAGACGACCGTCTGGAGAGGGTGACCAGTCAGAGCCGTAGTAGGCGTAGAGATCGGCACAGCCGGTGAAGGTTTGGCCGTAGTTATAGTAGTAGCCGTAGTACTGGCAGAAGAAGTCTTCCTGGCCTGAGAACAGGAAGTCAGCGTCCACTTTCTCGTTTTAGAAAGAGGCGCCCGCATACCAGCTCAGCTTGCCGTCCGTATTGGAGGTCAGGCGAATCTCTTGCTGGAAGTACTCGCCGGTCTGGTCCTGCTGGTAGGTATTGATATCACGAGGCGTACCGTCGTAATCCTCGGAATAGTAATAGTCGTGATCTTTGTAGCCGGTATTGGAGGTCAGTACGAACTTGTCGAACTCGTACTCGATCTTCAGACCAACGGTCAGAATTTCGGAGTCGTCGTTCTCACCCAGCGAAATGTCTGAATCCAGATCCTCATCGCTGCCTCGCAGTTCCAGCGGGCCCAGTGCCGCCTGCCAGGTGTCCCAGATGTCACCGCGGTCTACCGCGCGGTACATGGAGCCGGACTGTTCACGCTCTTCGTATTCAATAAAGGGATAAATGCCGAGGCGGTCTTTCTCGAAAGTGCCGGACCAGCGAATGGCTTTCTTCTCGTGTTCGATTTTGTCTTCACCGTCAAAGAAGTTCTTGGCGAAGCCGTCTTCTTCCGAGTAGTAACCGGCGAGGCGCATGGCGAACTCATCGTTCACAGGAATGTTAATGGCGCCGTCGACTGCGGCGCGACCGCGCTCACCCAGGTCGGCCTGGAGATAGCCGCCAACGCCTGCCGTGGGGTCAGCACGCTTGGTGTGTACGCTGATGGCACCACCCACAGAAGCCCGGCCAAACAGGAAGCCCTGCGGGCCACGCAGAATTTCTGCGCGCTCGATGTCATAAAGACTGGTCACGACAACACCATTACGGCCTTCGTAGAGGTCGTTCTTGAAGAACGCGGTGGAAGGGTCACCGCCGACGCCGAAGTCCTGGGTGCGGATGCCACGCACTAAAATGGCATCGATGAAAGAGTCCTGGCTGTTACCGGTAATGCCGGGCGTATAGGACACTAGGTCCTTCACGTCATCCAGATTCACATCGTTGACGAAGTCACCAGACAATGCAGTAATGGCCAGCGGCACATCCTGCACAGACTCGGTGCGTTTGGTGGCGGTAACCATCACCTCTTCCAGCATTTGGGCGCTGGCGGGGGTGGCGATCGTGCCGGCGAGAAGCACGGAACTGATGGCTGTGGGCAGCCGCTTGCGCGAGCCCGGTATGGCGGAATAATTCATAATGACCCCAAGTTTTGTATTTTGTAGTTTAGCTATCGCTGAATTTACCGCGATTACAGCATGCTAGCCAAATGCGGGGTTGCCAAAAAATACCTGTTTTTAGTGATATGCCCTACAGGTAGCTGCTGTATTCCATGGGGCTGATATAACTGTTGAAGCCATCCAGCTCCTGTTGTTTGACCAGGCTGTAGACTCGATGGAATTCAGGCCCCAGCAATTGGCTGGCCGCAGCCGATTGCTTGAAGGACTCAAGGGCAGCCAGCCAGGTGCGCGGCAGGCTGGGTTCCAGCTGTTCGTAGGCGTTGCCTTCCAGTGGTGGTGGGCAATCAAGGTCCTGGTCCAAACCACGCAGAATACCCGCCAGAATGGCGGCGTAGACCAGGTGAGGATGGGCATCAGCACCCGAGACCCTGTGCTCAATGCGCGTGGCTATGGGCTTGTCTGCAGGTACCCGCACCGCGACGGTGCGATTCTCGTAACCCCAGCTCGCCGACAGTGGGGCATGGGCACCAGCGGTAAAACGATGGTAGGAATTAGCGTGAGGTGCCCAAATCAGGGCAAAGTCTGCCAATGTGTCCAGGCAGCCAGCAATGGCGCGGCGCAGCAGATCAGTCCCCTTGCCAGTGCCGTCGTCAAAAGCGTTATTGCCATCTTTATCCAGCAGGCTGCAATGAATATGCATGCCATTCCCGGCTATATCCGCGAAAGGCTTGGCCATAAAGGTAGCGCGCAGGCCGTGTTGGCGGCTGACACCGCGAATCAGTCGCTGCAGCAGCAAACCCTGGTCTGCGGAGAGTAGGGCGTCGTCACAGTGATACAGGTTGATCTCGTACTGCGAGGGAGCGGCTTCCTTGATCAGTGTGTCGACCGGCAAATTCTGCAACTGTGCCGCATCGCGCACGGCGTGCATGAGCTCAGCCTGTTCCTGCATGGCCTCTATGCCGTAGGTGTCAGCGCCCGCCGCTACGGTTTCATGATCCGCCCGCTGCGCGTGTTGGGGGCTGCCGTTGTGGTCCGTACCGCTGAGTAGGTGAAATTCCATTTCACAGGCCATAACGGGTGTATAGCCGCGATCGACAAGCTGATCTTGCAGGCTTTGCAGGATATTGCGGGTGTCTATAGGAGAGGGCGAACCGTCCTGTTGCAGCATGTTGACCATCAGCTGCCCGGTCGGACGCGCCAGCCATGGTGCTGATAGCAGGCTGCCGGATACCGGCGTGCAGCGACCATCGGCATCGCCCGTGGCCATGACATAGTCCTCATGATCATTGCCCCAGATGTCGAAGGCCTGGGTGCTCAATGGCATCTTCATGCTGCCTTTATAGACCTTGGCAATGTTGTCTCTGGGTATCCACTTGCCCCTCAGACGCCCATTCAGGTCGGGCATGAACACTTCGAACAACTCGACGTCCGGGTGCTGGGCGAGAAATGTGTCCAGCTCACTCATAGCGGTAATCCAGTTCTTCTCTTAACACGCCAAGCATCGGTTCAAGCTGCTTTTCGTAACGACGCCAGCGACCGATAGAGCGGGTGTGGGCCGGCTCCCGCACCTGGGACGCACTCGCCGTAGAGACGGCGCTGTCCTGTTGGTGGAAGTTCAGGCAGGCGTCCTCCCAGCCGAGCTCCAGAAAATCAATCAGGGCCCGGGCATTGGGCTCTAGGTCGCGGGCGGTTTCCTCGTAGGAGATGTCGAAAAACTGACCCGGGAACTGCTCACGCCAGTGTTGCATCAGCCGGTGATAGCGCACGTGGTGGCGCGCCATCTCCTCCTGCTCGTAAGAGTGTAGGTAAGCATCGGCAAACAATTGCTTAAAGCTGGCGAAGCAGGCATCCATCGGGTCGCGCACCAGGTGCACAATCTTGGCGCCTGGCATGGCTTTGAGAATGATTGGCACCAGCAGGTAGTTCTGCGGCAGCTTGTCGACAAAATGTGGGGTGTCGCCGCGCATCTTCTCGGTAGTCTGCATATATAAGGCGCCCACCTTGGTGGGGTCGGCGTCGCGCGCGCATTCAAAAAACGCTTTGGAAAAACGTTTGGGGTCGGTGTAATTGCTGAGGCGACGAATGGCCAGGCCCAGTTGCTGCAGTTCCCCTGCCGAGGTGACCTGGCTGTGGCTGGTGATGATGCGTTCTACCAGGGTGGTTCCGGTGCGAGGCTGTCCCAGTACAAAAATCGGAGCCCTGTTCTCGGCCCCGGCGTCACCCTGTTGCAGCCAGTCACTATTGAAATGGCTGTGCAGGTAGTCGAACATTTCCGCTTCTGCGGTCTCATCGAATTCGACGGTCTGCCTGCGAGCTTTGGCACCGCGGGCAAAGGCCTCAAAGGCATCATCCCACTCCTGCAGGTCTTCCAGTTCCTTGCCGATGCCGTACCAGTAAAAAGCCGCGGCTCGTGGATGTTGCTTGATGCCCGCTGCCAGTCGCGCCATTTCACCAATATGCTGATGCTCTTTGGCCTTGCGAGACGCCGCCAGCGCCCAGTGTGCCTGTGGGCTATTGGGCTGAATGCTGATGATGTCGCGAAACAGTGTTGCGGCGTCATCATTTTCGCCGTGATAGACCAGGTTATTGGCCAGGTTGAGCATAAAGGGCGGGTGATTGGGTCGCAGCCGGTTCGCCCGCTCGAAGCAGCCCCTGGCCTGCCCATATTCGCCCATCAGTGACAGGGTCACGCCCAGCAAGTCCTGCACCATCGGGTCCTTGGACTTGGTGGCCAAGGCCTTTTTCAGTGCAACGTCGGCTTTGTTGACCTGGCCATCGGACATGAACAGGCGCGCCAGGTGGGCCCAGGCTGCGGGGTGTTCCGGATCAAGCTTGGTGACTGACAGAAAGGCCTCAAAGGCGATGCGTCTTTCCTGCGCTTCCAGCGCGACCAGCCCCGTCAAAAAGTGGGCGGGTACCAATTCCGGTCTGATAGCCAGTGCTTTCTTGCAGCATGCGCCGGCGCCGGGAATGTCACCCTGGTTGAGCGCGGCAAAGCCCTGCTCCAGCAGTTGTTGTAATTGTTGTTCTTCAGATACGGGTTGGTTCATGGCCGGCAGTATACACGCGCCCGTTAGTCTGCGGGCTCACTGCTGAGAATAAAGAACTCGCCAACCACCATCAGTGCAATAGAACCGATAAAGACCGGCCAGGCCATGCCCTCGCCGGGTACGTAACAAAAGGAAGCGATCGCGAGAATCAGCACCACAACACAGGTATAGGCACAGAGTTTGGCGAAGGCGTTGCCGCCGGGTACGCGGAAAGGGCGATGACGATCAGGATGGAGTGTGCGTAGCTTGAGGAAGGCCAGGCTCATGCCCACGTAGGGCAGTAGGAACAGCACGGCGCTGAAGGCAAACAGATCCCAGAACAGGTCCTCGTTGTTACCCGCGAGCACGCCAAACAGGATCAGCGCAGCGGTGGCGACAAGCCCCATGGAAATGGCAGCGCCGACAGGTGTGCCGCTGTCTTTATTTTCCTGTCCCATGAAGTTGGGTAACTCACCCGCCTGGGCTGCTTCGCAGGCGGCCCGATTGCCACCCAGGGCCCAGGTGGTGCCGTTGGAGAAGAAGGTGTAAAGCGCACCAATGCCCAGCGTCAGGGCAAAAGCCTGACTGGCGGCGCTGTCTCCCAGCAGCATATACAGGGTGTCCATCAGGCCCTCGACCAGATCGATCTCTTCAGCGGGCACTGCAACCAGGATCGCTGCAGTCGCCAGGGTATACAGGCTGAGGATGATAAATCCGGACACAAAAATACCCCGCGGCACGTCTCGCCCGGGATCATTCATCTCCTCGCTGCTGGCACTGACCAGTTCAAAACCGAGCATGCCGTAGATGAGGACACCTAGGTATTGAACGCTGTCATCGAGCCGCGGGGTCATGCTGGCCAGAGTAAATTCGTTGGCGGAGCCGACACTGCCCGCATGGAGAAAGCCGCCGACGATAATGACGCCAAAGATGATGACTTTCAGAATGGCGCCTACATTAGGCACCCACTTGCCAATATCAAGCGCCAGGATATTGACTGCGACCGTGATCCAGCTGAGCGCAATGGCGATGGCGATCTGCCAGCCCAGCTCCATATCGGAAGCAAACAACTGCGCAAAAACTCCTGCGAACAGAATGTAAATGGCGGGCAGCCATACGGCCATGTTAATCCAGTAGGCCCAGGTCACTCGCGCTGCCCAGCGTTCGCCAAACGCATCACGCACCCAGGCGTAAATGCCACCCTGTTCCGGGTAGGTACAGCCGAGTTCTGCAGAGATGAGTGCGTTGGGAACAAAGAAGATCAGCCCAAAGAACAGCCACCAGAAAATAACTGACGGCCCGCCCGCTGCGCCGGCGGCGAGGGTGTCCAATAGCAGTATTGCTGACACCGAGAAAAGGATGATGTCGCGTTGGCCGAGTGTCTTTTTATGATGTGTTATCTCGTTCATCCGTTCATGGTACCGCAGAAGGCTAATACAGAAACATGGGCTGGATTTGGCTCAATAACACAGCCGTCGCCTAACCCTGTCACGGTAGGGGACTTGGGCCGAACTTCACCTAAGATAGCGCCCATGAAACGTGAGCTTTGCATTGAAGATCTGCGCTTCACGCCTCCGCAGCTATCGCCGTCCGATGTGCTCTCCGGCCTCAGGCAATCCTGGGGGTTGGAAGGAACTCTGACGCCCCTGGCGGGTGAACGGGATCAGAACTTTCGCCTTTCTGCGTCAGATGGCAACAGCTACCTGCTGAAGATCGCCAGCCCACTTGAGGCACAGGTGTTGATTGATTTTCAGGTGGCGGCGCTGCAGCACATTGAGAGCCGTGTTCTCGAACTGTCGGTGCCGCGAATGATAGCTGCTCGCGATGGTCGGGTGATTCAAAGCCATGCTGACTTTCGAGGCGTTGAGCATAGTATGCGTGTGCTGTCATGGGTGGAGGGCGCGCCACTGACTGCTCTGCCTGCTTACAGCGACGAGTTACTGATCAGTTGGGGGCTTGCCCAGGGCCAGGTCGCAGCAGCACTGGATGGTTTTTCTCACCCGGGCGCGGATCATTTCATGCCCTGGGATATTCTCAATGAGCTGGTTTTCTCTCCCGCGCTGCGGGCTTATCTGCCGGATTATCTGGAGAGCAGCCTGTCGTCTCGGCTGGAGTATTTACGAGAGCAGGCCATGCCACGTTTGCTGCAGTTGCCCGCCCAGGTGATACACAATGATGGTCACTCTGGGAACGTCCTGTTTGATGCCGATAACGAGAATGCGGTGGTCGGCCTGATTGACTTTGGTGACATGGTCAGGCGCCCTCTGGTGGTGGATGTGGCCGTCGCTATGACCAGTATTGCGGAGTTACGCGCGGACCTGGCATCCGCCGCTGGCCACTTTCTGGATGGTTATCAGCAAGCTGTATCTCTCGGTCCTGAGCAACTGGGCCTGATTTACGACGCGATCACATTGAGGTCAGTGCTTACTGTGCAGCTGCTGTCTTTTCGTGCCGCTCATGCTGCGGCGGGTGCTGAAAAAATTCTTGCTGAGGATTTGCCCAGTGCCATGGCCTGTCTGGAGAATGTGTTATCCCAGGACCGCCATGCATTCAATCGGTCCATTGGAGTATTAGACTGATGACTAAAGATAGAGAGGATTTGATTGCGCGGCGTACCAGGACCATGGGGCCCGCGTACACCCATTTCTACCAGGAGCCGCTTTACCTGGTAAAAGGTGAAGGGGTCTGGTTGTATGACTCGGAAGACCGGCGTTACCTGGACTGTTACAACAATGCTCCCAGCGTCGGACATTGCCACCCGCATGTTCTTGAGGCGCTGCAGCGACAGGCGTCGACACTGAACACCCACACTCGCTACCTGCATCATGAGATCATTGAATACGGTGAGATGCTGACCGAGACGCTGCCAGGTGATCTGTCAGTCTGCAGCTTTGTATGCACCGGTACGGAGGCCAATGATTTGGCCTATCGAATAGCCAGCGTAGTTACCGGTCATCGCGGCGCAATTACCACATCTGGCGCCTATCACGGAAACTCAACTCTCGTCAGTGAGCTGTCCCCCGAATACCAGCGCAGGCACCCGGCACCTGACTATATCGAAGAGATTGAAGCTCCCTATACCTACCGTGGTTCGGTGTCTGACGCTGAACCTGACTACGCACTTCGCTATGCTGAACAGGTGGATCTGGCGATTGATCGGCTCGCAGCCAGAGGGCATGGTTTGGCGATGCAGATCATAGACTCGATTTTCGATGGCCGCGGCGTACTGACCCCGCCCGTGGAGTACCAGCAGGCGCTTTATCAGAAGGTAAGGGCTGCCGGTGGTCTGGTGGTGGCCGATGAAGTGCAGTCCGGCCTGACCCGCTTGGGTGACCATTACTGGGGTTTTATGGATTCTGGCGTTGTGCCTGACATTGTCACCATGGGTAAGCCCATGGGAGCCGGGCATCCGCTGGCGGTGGTTGTGACCACGCCGGAGATTGCAGCGGCGTTTGCCAAGCACACGGATTACTTTAATACCTTCGGTGGCAACCCGGTCTCGGCTGCAGTGGGTAAAGCCGTGTTGGAGGTGGTTCAGGAGGATCAGCTGCTGGCAAACGTAAAGGTCAGTGGCGATACCCTGCTAGCGGGTTTAAACAGGCTTGCCGAGCGATTCGAATGGATTGGTGAAGTCAGGGGCAAGGGCCTGTTTATCGGTGTCGAGCTGGTGACCGATCGCGCCGATAAAACGCCTGCGTCTGATGAGGCAGCCCAGATTCTGGAATCCATGCGTGCTAAAGGTGTGCTGATTTCAAAAATTGGGGAGCACGGCAATATTCTTAAAATCAGGCCGCCACTGGTATTCACACCTGAGCATGCCCAAGTGGCGCTGGATGCGCTGGAACAATGTTTCCAGGAGTTGGCTTAGGGAGTATGGGTTGCCTGGCCGGGCACAGGGTCCGGAAACGACTGGTGTATATGTGCGATTCTCCAGTCATCATCTATTTTCACAAAAACCACGCTGATGATGTTGTCGCCAGACAAAAGCACTGATCCATCCTTGCCGTAGGCGGTTTAATCCCCTTCCGCGGTATACAGCACAGTGCCTTCGCTGAGGAGTTGCACTTTCTCCGTTGACCAACTTACATCCTGGTGGCTTGCCAGCTCATAGTCTGCGGCCATCAGCTGTTTCGCATCGTCTCTGCGCCAAAGCGGGATGCCCTGCATAAAATAGGCGCTGCCCGCGGTGTGGTGGTACTGATCAAAGAAGTCGTCGATACGCAGTTCGCGAGCTGCGCTCCACATCATGGCAGCTTTACGCAGTACCTCTTGCTCGGCCGTACTCTCAGCATGTGCTGTGCTCGAGAGGCTGATCAGCAGACAAAGCGATAGCCTGATGGCAGATGTTCTTAGCCTCATACCGAAAACTCTTGTGTCATTTCTTGCTCGCCTAATCAATGATCTGCACGCCTGATGCTGCTGGTGCATCGCCATTGCCGTAAGCTTCTGCGATCTGGTTCCGTTTGAGCTTCATGGTCGGTGTCAGCATGCCATTGTCGATAGTCCACTCGGGCGTCACGGTGATACTGACGACTTTTTCGTAACCGGGCACCTCGGCGTTGATCTGATCCAGCAGTAGCTCCAGTTCCCTTTTTAGTGATGCTTCGTCAAGTTTTTGGCCTGACTCTGATAAGGTTGCCAGCAGGCTGGGTTGATCGTGACCGTGTCCGTAGATCAGGAACTGGGCCAGGTATTCGCATCTGCCAAACAGGTTTTCCAGACGCGTCGGCACAATAAACTTGCCCTTGGATGTTTTGAACACCTCAGAGACGCGCCCGGTAATCCATAGGTTGCCGTCCTCGTCAAAGCGGCCTGAATCACCTGAGCAGTACCAGCCGTCATCGAATACTTCTTCTGTTTTCTCCGGGTTGAGGTAGTAGCCTTTCATCAGGCCTTTGCTTTTGAATTGCACCTCGCCAGCATCTGAGACACGCACGTTGATGTTTTCTGACATCGGTTGGCCGACGCAGCCGGACAGCGGCTGATCATCCTTCAGCCACGCCATACCGTGCACGAAGTTTTCGGTCATGCCGTAGGCGTCGCGCAGGGCAATGCCCATGTTCAAAAACCAATCCTGTACATCGCGGGGAGTGGGTGCCGAACCGGTGATAATCACGCGGCCTTCGCCGAGGCCAAGTTTCTGCGCGACGGCTTGCTTCTGTTCTTGAGTGAACTCTGCCTGTTGCTCTGCCGTAAAGGCTGCATCAATGCCTTCCTTGAACTTGATCCACAGCCTTGGCACAGCGAAAAAGAAGGTGGGTTGCACCGAGCGAATTTCGTCGCCAAAGGTCTCCTGGCTCTGCGAGAGAGAAATCGGTGTGTTGGAGTAAAGTCCCGTGTATTCAACGATGGTGCGCTCTGCGGCATGCGCCATCGGCAAAAAAGAAAACAGGCGGCTATCGGGCTCGTCCAGGCGGAATGCTTTCACCAGGTCGGGAATCACATGCCCGGCAGTGCTGTGCGCGTGCATGACACCTTTGGGATTGCCGGTTGTGCCCGAGGTATACACGATTGTCAGTAGCGATTCCGGGTCGGGACGGGGTGATTCGGCAAGCGGTTCTCCAAACTTGAGTATCTGCTCAATGTTCAGCTCGGTCTCGCACTCGCAGCCGAGCATGCCGATGATATCAATGCCTTCCGGTACCGCCTCATGTACACGGTGATGCTGGTCGAAGATACCCGTAAAAACCAGCTGCGCTTCACTGTGCTCGAGAATATAGCGAGCGGAACCAACGTCCTGACCCGGGAAAATAGGCACACTGACGTGGCCTGCCATTTGGATAGCAAGGTCTACGATGGGCCAGTCCTTTGAGTTGGCGGACCAGATGCCAATTCGGCTGCCCGGCTCGAACTCTCTCGACAGCAGAAAGTTCGCGATCGAGCGCACCTGCACACCCACGTCACGCCAGGTGTATTCAGTCCATGCCAGCTGGTCAGGTTGGCGCAACCAGACCTGGTCTGGCGTTTCCTTTTCCCAGCGGTAAAACATGTCCAGTGGAATTGAGATGTCGTTGCTCATGGCTGAACTCCCATTAAGTATCAATAGTTCTGCTTACGACCTGGCGGTGTGGTTGACGGCCAGCAGTGAGAACAGTTCAAACAGCAGCTGTGCGCCAATATGGGCGGTATTGCTGCTGGGGTCGTATTGCGGGGCGATCTCAACCACATCGCCACCCACGATATTGAGGTCGCGCAGGCCGCGCACAATCATTTGTACCTGCAATGGTGTCAGCCCACCCACCTCGGGGGTGCCGGTGCCTGGGGTGTAGGCCGGATCGATGCCATCGACGTCGATAGTGACGTAAACCCGTTTATCTGCCACGACTTCGCGCGCACGCTGAATGATCTCGTCAACACCTGACCGCTCCACGTCTTCCATGTGAACAACGGTCATGCCGGCATCGTAGGAAAACTCCCCGCTGATCTCCGCGGAACCGCGAATGCCGATTTGGATGCAGTGTTCCGGGTCTAATACGCCATCCAGCACCGCTAACCTGAAGGGCCCACCGTGATGGAACTTCTCCCCTTCGTAGGCGCCGCCGCTATCCATGTGGGCGTCAATATGAACCATGGCCAGCGGCTCTTCTGAGCCTAAGGCACGCATAATGGGTCCGGTGATGGAATGATCGCCACCCACCGTCAAAGGACAGACGCCTGCCGCCACCACCTCGCGGTAGAAGGCCTCAATATCTTCAATGGATTGCTCGAGGCTGAAGCGGGAGCGCAGTGGCACGTCGCCGACATCGGCTGCCCGCATGACCGCGCTGGGTACTTCATCAAAGTAATGGTTGTAGGGGCCCACGCGCTCGATGGTTCGCACTGCCCTAGGGCCAAAGCGAGCGCCGCTGCGGTTGGTCACGCCCAGATCCATGGGTACGCCGATAACGGCCACATCCAGGTCTTGCAAATGGTCCTGATAGGGAAGGTCAAGAAACGTGGGTATACCGGAATAGGGTTTCCTACTGGAATGTGGACGGTCAGCCAGTTTTTCCTTGACGTGCTGGAACCTCGTTGTCATGTACTCCGAGCCGTCTTTGTCGGCGTATCGCTGCCTGAGTTGTTCGAGCTTGTTCTTATCCATTGATCGTCTGGCCAAATCCCTTGTATCGTTAAAAACCGCCGTAGGCGGGTTCGCGTTTTTCACGAATAGCCTGTATGCCTTCCTTGCAGGCGGCGTGTTCCAGCATGCCGGTCAGTTGCTGCATCTCCTTCTGGTTAGTCGCCAGCAGGCTCTCTCGATGATGCTCTCTCATCAGCTTTTTTGATGCCATCAGCGAATGCAGGGGGAACGCAGCGAGTCGATCAGCATATTGCAAGGTTGTTTCCATGAGTTCTTCACGTGGTACCACAGCCAGGGCCAGACCTGCGTCCAGACACTCCTGGGCGCTCATGCTCTCACCCGACAGCAGGAACCAAAAAGCCTGCTGATAGCCAATTCGTTGTTGAAAGGTATAGCTGCTGCAGCCTTCTGGTACCAGCGCCAGCTTGCTAAACGGTACGGAGATGGTTGCGTGCTCGGCCATCACTACAATGTCCGCGAGTCCGAGTATGGTGGCCCCAAACCCAATACCGGCACCGTTCACTGCCAGCATCAATGGCTTTGGAAAGGTGGCGAGGGTTGCGAAGAGCTGCGGCACGACCTCCTTAAGCACGTGTTTGTTGACGTAATCATTGGGGTAATCGAGCAAGTCGAGATCGGCACCAGCGCTGAAAGCGCTGCCCTGACCGGTAATGACAGCCACGCGCACCGATGGATCCCCGGCCGCTTCCTGCAGTTCCGATTTGAGGGCTTGAGCCAGTGCTCCGTTTAGAGCATTCAGCGACTCGGGGCGCTGCAATTCAATGATGCGGACGCCGCCGTTGTCCTGCCGGTCGATCATGTTCTTTAACCGTTTGGAGTTTTACCAGATATGGCAGGCCAGTTTACGGGATTGGCGCGAGCTGATTTATACCCTTTAGGGATTAGTAAAAACTGTCGCTGTCATTGGTCGAGCGGTATCCCATGCCTGGCTAATGCTGCAGCCAGAGGTGCCAGCTCCGCCTCAAATTTGTGCCATTTATTGAGCGAGCCTGTATTAATGGGGTTGCGAACCTGGGCACTGCTGGCCGTAGCTACCGCTGAATCGCGCTTGTAGAAATCGAGGCAGTCCTGCTGCCAGTCCAGGCCCAGGAAGTCGGTTACCCTGCGGGTTGTTGTCTCCGGTTCCTGAACCAATGATTCGTAGCTCACATCCAGTATCATGCCCGGCATCAGCTCGTGCCAGTGCGCCATCATCTTCCGATACCGGGCGTAATAGTCGGCCATGGTGTTCAGGTCATAGCTGTGCAGTGCTGAGCCCAATCTGAACAACAATTTGTAATTACTAAAGCAGGTATCCATGGGGTTGCGGGTCAGATTGATCACCTTGGCGTTTGGAAAGGCTTTCAATATCGGGCCGACTGCCAGAAAGTTGAGCGGATACTTGTCGATAAAATAGCGGCTGCCGGGCACGTGCAGGCGTGCCTGGGTCAGATAGCTGTTGGCAATAGATGCCCAATCAAGTTGGTCCGCATCTGCGTAAATCTGATCCGGATCCTGGGACTTCCCCTGTGCAACACAGGCCCGGTTCATGATGTGCATAAAGTGGTGCAGTTCCCCGGCGGTCTCAATGTCAGCGTAGGTGCACAGTATCTGTTCCAATAGCGTGGTGCCGGTACGTGGCATGCCAACGATAAAAATCGGCGCATCGCTATCGTTGCTGCGGCTGTCTGCAGCGATAAAGCTGCTGTCAAAGTCCCGCTGCATGGCATCGGTAATTTGCTGATCCCGCTGCTGATCATAGGGGCTGTGTTCCAACACTGCAGCAGCGCCCGATTGCAGGTGAACAAAGGCCTGCGGATAGTTCTCAAGTTCTTCCTGCTGCTTGGCCAGCGCGTAATTCAGCGAGATTCGAGCCTGCAGTGAGTCCTGGTTGCGCTGCAGCGTTTTCTCCAGCAGTGCAACGTGATTATTGTCTGGTGTGGCCTTGCGCATCTGTCCCAGCAGCCAGTATGCACGAAAGTTATCTGGCTGCTGGCGTATTGCCTCCAGCTGGATGGCTTCTGCTTCCTCACTGCGCCCGACGATGTGATAGGCAGTGCTGAGACTCACAAGGTTGTCTGTCATTTCAGGTTGCAAGGACCTGACTCGCTCGAAGTGCGTAATTGCGCGGCTATGTTCGCCAATATTGTTTAAAACATTGCCGATCTGGTGACTGATGCCGGGATGTGGATTATCCGCCTCTTCGCACTGGGCGATCAGCGCCAAACACTCTTTGGAATGCCCCAGTACGCCCAGTACCTGGGCTTTTTGGGCCATGATGAGCAGGTTCCCGGGTTTTACCTGCAGCGCCCTGTCGGCACTATCAAGTGCGGCAGCTGGCTGGTGTGCATTGGTTTCCGCCAGGGATTTATAAAACCAGGCATTCCCGTTATTGGGTTGAGCCTCAACCCATTTGGCACACACCATGGCCGCCTCGCGGTAGCGCTTCATTTGCAGCAGCATTTTGCTGTGTTTTTCAAAAGGCAGCGGTTGGTTCACGGGTTGCTCGAAGTTGCTCACTGTTGCTCAAAACCACACAAAAGGGCCATTTAGCCTGAGCGGAATACCCGGCACTATCCATAACGCTGTAAGGGTATGTGCCGCCATCTGGCCTTCGTCTATGGTAGCCACAATACGGTCCAACTACACCGATTAGCACTATAAATCCTAGCGTATGACAGAGGGGTCACTATGAATTTCCGTAAAAAACCGGTGTCACTGGCGGTAGCCGGTGCCTTAACTATTAGCGCCAATGCCGCGTTCTCCCAGGGTATGCTGGAAGAAGTTGTGGTCACGGCCCAGAAGCGAGAATCCGCGGTCTCTGATCTTGGGTTGGCGGTTACCGCCTTCACCGGCGATACCATGCGAGCGTTGGGTATGGATCAGCCGGTTGATCTGGCGGCCCAGACGCCAGGCCTGGTGATTCAGAACACCATGGGTGATGGACAGCCGGCGGTGATGATTCGCGGCGTGGGTATCAACGATTTCAATACCAACACCAACCCAGGTGTGGCTGTCTACGTCGATGAGGTCGCCAAGCCAATCCCCGCCATGCTCGGCTTCTCTCTGTTCGATATGGACCGTGTGGAAGTATTGAAAGGACCGCAGGGCACGCTCTATGGTCAGAACACCACCGGCGGTGCGGTGTCTTTTTACACCAAGCAGCCCACAGAGGAGCTGACTGGATATATTCAGGGCGACGTGGGTGACTATGACTACGGTCGTCTCGAGGCGGGCATCTCCGGGCCTATTTCCGATTCGGTCCGTTACCGTTTGTCAGGCTACCTGACCAAGCAGGATGAGGGATACCAGACTGACCTGATCACCGGTGACGATCACGGTCAGGTTGATCGCAAGGGGTTTCGTGCCCAGCTGGCGGTAGATTTTTCAGACAATGTTGATGGACTGTTGAGCTACACCTATGGCAAGGACGCCTCCGAGTCACAGGTCACCCGTGTGGCCGATGGGTTGGAGGTTTACCAGGCGTATTACTACACCTTTTTCCCGGGCAGCCAGGACGATATTGGCCACTACGATATCTTGCTTGGCGCCAACGAGTCTGAGTTTGACAACAAGTCTGATGCCTTGAATCTTCGTATCAATGCCGACCTTGGTGCGGTCACGCTGACCTCTGTGACCGGCTACGACGAGATGGACCATCTCAATAAAAACCCCTTCCCGGGCACCGAATTGCGCATTCAGAACGCTTCCTACGGCGGCGAATTGGAAAGCTTCAGCCAGGAGTTTCGCCTGGCGAATAACGAGGGCGACCTGGTGGACTGGATCGTCGGCCTTTACTACAGCAAGGTTGAGCAGGACAACTCCTCCAAGCTGGATTACTCAGATGGTTTCGGTTTTCTGTTTTACTACTACGGCCTTACAACCGGCCTGGACGATGTTGTCACCGATACCGCCTATACCCAGGAATTGGAGACCATGGCGGTCTTTGCTCACACCGAGTGGAATCTCAGCGACCAGTTCAAGCTGACCGTGGGTGCTCGCTACGCTCAGGACAAGCTGGAGTACGATGTCGATACCTCGTCTCCGACACCCGCATGTAGCGGTTCTTTCTGTGATGTGATCGATCTTTATTATGGCCTGACCGACTATGACAGCGCTTTCTCCACCTTTCTGAACATCAGTGATGGTGGTGTTGTCGACGGACCTCGCCAGGATGGCGTGTTCGCTACTGCCGCAGATTCAGTGGATGAGGACAGCTTTACCTGGCGCCTGGCTCTGGACTGGACACCTAATGACAACACGCTTTTGTACGCCAGTGTCTCCGAGGGGTCCAAGGCTCATGGGTTCTACGGTGGTGTAGCGGTTACGTCGCCAGCATACGACGCATATAACCCGGAAGAACTGACTGCCTATGAGTTGGGCTTCAAGTTGTCACTCGCAGACAGCACGCTGCAGCTTGATGGTGCGGTTTACTACTACGACTACCAGGATCAACAGCTGATTGTCAGCTTTGATCCTGGCATTGGTTTGCCGAATGACAACCTGACCAATATTGCTGAGTCGGAGGTAACCGGTGCAGAACTTGATCTGACCTGGGCGCCAGTCGAAGGCCTGACCACGCGCTTCACTGCCGCCTGGCTGGACACGGAGCTGAAAGATGGCACGGTGTCTTCACCATTGCCGATCTTCCCTGGCTCAGAGCCGGTAGAGGGTGAAGATCTTGCCTTTGCGCCTGAATTCACCTTCTCTGGCCTGGTTCGCTACGACTTCAACATCAGTGGCAACCTCGGCGCCTTCGTACAGGTAGATGGTGACTACGTGGACAACCAGCTCGCTCTGGCCGCTCGCCGGGACACGGAGCTGGATAGCCGCACCGTATACAACGCCCGCTTTGGCCTGCAGGGTAGCGATGGCACCTGGGAGGCTTCAATCTGGGGGCGCAACCTGGGTGATGAGGAATACTCCACCTATCGCTACGTGAGCTTGCCCGGCACCTTCAACAATCATATCGGTGCACCGCGTACCTACGGTTTAACCCTGCGCTATAACTTTGGCGCCCTGTAACACTTCTTATGCGGAAACCTGGGCGGCCTAGGCCGCCCTTTTTTTGGAGCGAACAATGACTGATTACATACTCACCTTAACCTGCCCCGATAAGGCTGGCATCGTGCATGCCGTCAGTGGTTTTGTGGTGGAATGCGGCGGCAACATTATCGACAGTGCCCAGTACGGTGACCCTGAAACGGACAGTTTTTGTATGCGTGTGCTGTTCTCAGCGGCTGGTGCTTTGCCCGAGCTGAAGGAGCAGTTCACCAGGATCGCTGAGCGCTACGGAATGAACTGGGGTTTGCATGCGAAGGATGAGCCGCTAAGGGTTCTTATTATGGTGTCAAAGTTTGATCACTGCCTGCGTGATCTGCTGTATCGGAAGGACAAGGGCGATCTGAATATTGAAGTACCCTTGGTGGTGTCCAACCACCGCGATGCCTACCAGCTGGTGGCCAGTCACGGTATTCCCTTTGAGCACCTGCCTGTGTCTCCTGAAACCAAGCCTCAACAGGAGGCGCGGCTGCTCGAATTAGTTAAGCAGCATAATATTGATCTGGTCGTGCTCGCTCGATACATGCAGATCCTGAGCAGTGACTTGTGCGAGGCGCTCAGCGGGCGCGTGATTAATATTCACCACTCCTTTCTGCCTGGTTTTAAAGGTGCTAAGCCCTATCACCAGGCCCATTCCAGGGGCGTAAAGCTGATTGGCGCCACTGCGCACTATGCCACGGCTGATTTGGATGAGGGCCCGATCATTGAGCAGGATGTCGCCCGTGTGACCCACGCTCAGTCCCCGGAGGAGTTGGTCAGCCTGGGGCGCGAGATTGAAACCCGCGTGCTATCCGGGGCGGTGCGCTACCAGGCCGAGCACCGCGTCAATCTGATCGGTCACAAGACGGTGATCTTTAACTAGTGCGCTTTTTCTCGCTGTAGCGAAGGGCAGCTTCGCCCAGCAAAAAGGCGACACCGCTGCCGATGACTACGGGCCAATCAAAGCCCTCGCCGGGAATGTACATAAACAACACTACACTGACCAGCAGCATGATGAAGCAGAGGCCGGTCAGCAGCCAGGCGATGGGCATGCCGCCGGGTACTCGAAAAGGGCGAGGCGTGTCGGGGTCATTGATACGGGCATGGAGAAAAGCGATCACTGCTCCGAGATAGGGAGTCAGAAAAATCACGCCCTGGGCAGCAAATAGCAGCCAGAACAGTTCCTCGTTACTGTCAGCAATGGCGCTGTAGAAGCCCAGAAACAGCGTCACGATGGTTCCGACGGCTATGGCTGCGCCTACGGGGGTGCCGTGTTTGGGGTGCTCGTAGCCGAGGAAGGCTGGCATTTCTCCATCCTGCGCAGATTCTGCAATGGTGCGGTTACAGCCGATGGTCCAGGTCACCGCGTTGGAAATCATTGAGAACAGGAAGAACAGGCCCATGATAGTCGCGATGGTTCTTCCTGCGCCGGTGTCACCAAATAAAGCGATAAAGGTGTCCAGCAGGCCCTCCACCATGTTGATGTCTTCAGCGGGTATAACCGCCAGCACGGCAAAAATACCCAGCAGGTTACCGGCAATAATGATCACGCCCGAGAGTAGGGTGGCGCGGGGAATATCGCGCACTGGATTCTTCATTTCATCGCTGGCGGCACTCATCAGCTCGAAGCCCACCATGCCCCAGATGACAATAGCCAGGTATTGAATGCCTGATCCCCACTCGGGCACAAAGGCGGAGGGAGAGAAATCGTTGGCCAGCTCGGTGTTGGGATTCAGCGCATGATTAAGCCCGGCAACAATTAACGCGGCAAAGGCGATCAGCTTAACCAGGGCACCGGCATTAGGAATCCATTTGCCGTATCGGCGCAATCGTCAATCCTATGATGAGCCAGTTGATGAGGACGGCGATGATGAGCTGGCCAGAGAGCGCGAGCTCTGGCCAGAACAGCTGTGTCAGTATGCCGCTGAACATTACCAGCACCGAGGCGGTCCAGATCGGCAGGTTGATCCAGTACAGCCAGGTGGCGCGGGTGGCCCAGCGTTTTCCCAGAGTGTCTTTAATCCAGGCGTAGATGCCACCCTGTTCAGGGTAGGTCGTGCCTAACTCCGAGGTAATCAGGCCAAACGGTAAGAAGAACAGTACCGAGAAAACAAGCCAGAAGGTGAGGGCAGAGGCCCCCATCGTTGCGGAGGAAGCCAGGGTATCGAGAAACAGAATCGCTGACACCGTGAACAGGGTCATGTCGAACATGCCCAGCGCTTTCTTGTGGGTACCGCTTGTCATGGTTGTGGTTGATCCCGTCTTGAACTGATAGTCAAAACATACTGACAGATCTTGTGGTGCCGGGCTCTACCTTTCGGCAGGTAGGCTGGCCAGGGGGTCTGGATTGATGGCGGGGTTATATTCACGTACCGACGAAACAAACAAGTCGAACAGCTCCGCTTGAGAGCCGAGCTCTAACTTGGCGTAAATATTCTTGCGATGATGTTTGACCGTATCAATGCTGATATGGAGGTGATCTGCCAGAGACTTAATGCTGTGACCTTTGAGCATCAGATGCAGGGTCTCCACTTCACGAGCGGTGAGCACTGAACAGCCGAAATGCTCCAGCGCCTGGTCCATCTGGTTTGACAGGGGGCTAATGGCTTCTTCCAATGACAGCGCCTGCGAGATCCTGTGTAGCAGTGCATTAATAACAGGCGCTTTATCGCCAATATCAGCCAGCTCGGCTTCTGAGAAAGCCGACTCACTCTCCATTCGACCCAGTGATATCAGCAGCATGGCAGTACTGGCTCTGGCAATGACGCAGACTTCGTCTCGAATGCCCGTCAGCCGAAAAAATGTCTGGTAGTAATCGAGCTGGGCTAGTTCCTGCTCCAGCATCGTCGACAATTGCAGCACCGTGCCATCGGAGCTTTGCCTGCCCATGGTAAACATGGGGTCGAGCAGATAGGCACCATCGCGATATTTTGAATTGGTGTCGCTGGCAGGTGTATTGCTGGGGCTGGTATCCGCCAGCAGCTGCACCCCGCCGGAAGCGGGGTAGCTCAGTATTTGGGTAGAACTGCATTGAAATGAGGCATTGCAGAGCTGGGCCACTTCTTCAGCGCTGACAATAACCTGATCGGTGGCTAACCATCTTGCAATCTGGCTATGCCATTCTTTGTCGCCCACCGTTTATTGGTCCTGGTTGGGGCCCGCGAGGAATGTTTCCAGCGGATCAACGACCATATCGCCCTGAAAGCAATACATGGAATTGATAAACAGGCTGAACAATTCTGCCTGGGATGTCACGTCCAATCGGGCATAGGCATTTTTGCGATGCACCGACACCGTATGGGAAGAAATTTCGAGCTTCTCAGCAATGGACTTGGTGTCATGCCCGTAAAGGTAAAGGCGCATAATTTCGGCCTCTCTCGGGGTGAGCACCGAATCCCCAAAAACACCAAGCGCGCTTTCAAGATGGCTGTAGACCTTGGAGCCGCTGCCACGGCGCAGGTAGGCAGTTCTTCCCCAGTAGTTGAGGAGAGTCTCTTCAACCATTTCATAGCACTGCCTTAGCAGTTCGACTTCGTCGTCTGAGAAGGGAGGGGAATCGCTGTTGCGGTTAAACGCGACGTTGGCGAAATACTCATCATCCAGATAGATCAGGTAGCCCAGCTCATCGGCAATCGGTGAATTTGCATAGTAAGTCAGGTAATACTCGCTTTCCTTTATGCCTGGAGGGGCGACGTCTTCCATTCGGTAAAGTCCGGCAGCACGCTTCTCTATGCCGGCGCGATAGTAGGGATCAAGCAGATAGCTGCTTTCCAGATAGTTCTTCAGGCCTTCTTCGGGCCAGGTGGGCGTCGTCCAGTCCACCAGGGTATAGGGCTTTTGAGTCGCAGAAAAAACGACGATCGCAAAAAAGATCCGTTGGAACGAGTTTACGCAGCGAATCCACCAGCCACAGAGGAATCTCGGTAGGGTCCTTAAGCGTGGCGAGACCCGCCAGTGCGCGGTTCCAATCGCCAAATGTCTGTGAGTCGATGCTGACCATGGCCCTACAGTACCGGAGATTGAGACTAACCTCCAAACGGTATGGTGAACGCGCTTCTGCATGACCATACTTGTGCAGATGATCAAGCTAACCCATTTTATCTGCCCGGAGATCTGACGTGCTTCAGCAGCGCCTGGAAACAACACTTAAAACTGAACAAATTGTTGCTTTGGATAAAGCGCATTTCACTCATCCGTGGCAGATTTTTGACACGTTCTCTGTCGATGGAGCTTTGCCTATTCAACGGGGTGAGGGCTGCTACATCTGGGATACAGACGGCAATCGCTATTTCGACGCGGTGGGCGGTCTCTGGTGCAATAACATTGGCATGGGTCGAAAAGACCTGGCTGAGGCGATCGCTCAGCAGGCCTATGAGTTGTCTTTCGCTTCCACATTTGTGGATCTCACCAATCCGCCGGCCGCGCTACTCTCGGCCAAGCTGGCCGAGCTGGCGCCGGGTGACCTCAACCATGTGATCTTTACCTGTGGCGGGTCGACGGCTAACGACTCCTGCTACCGCCTGATGCAGTACTACAACAACAAACGCGGCAAGCACGACAAAAAGCACGTGATCTCGCGCTTGTACTCCTATCACGGCTCTACCTACATCTCGATGTCGATTGGTGGTAAGCCCGGCGATCGTTCACCATTGTTCGACTACGAGTCTGACAAGATCCATCACATTGGTGCGCCTAACTTTTACCGAGCACCTGAGGGCCTCTCCGAGGCTGAGTTTGTCGACAGGCTGGTCGCCGAATTTGAAGCCAAGATCGAAGAGCTGGGTGGTGCCGACCATGTCATGGCCTACTTTGCTGAGCCGGTGATGGGTGCCGGTGGCGTCATTGTGGCGCCTGAGGGATACAACCGACGGATGTGGGAAGTGTGCAAGAAGCACGACATTCTCTATGTATCTGACGAGGCGGTCACTGGTTTTGGCCGCCTCGGTCACTGGTTCGCCTCAGAAGACGAGTTTGGCATTCAGCCCGATGTGGTGATTTCTGCCAAGGGCATTACCTCTGGCTATCAGCCCCTGGGAGCCTGTATCTACAGTGATCGTATTGCCGAGGTAGTGCATGCCACGGGAGACGGCGACTGTTTCACTAATGGCTATACCTATTCCGGTCACCCGGTGGCCTGTGCCGCCGCGCTGAAGAACATCGAAATCATGGAAGATGAACAGATGTTCGACAATGTGAAGGCGGTGGGTCCCTACTTTCGCAAGCAGCTGGAGACCTTGCTCGACCTGCCTATCGTGGGCGAGGTGCGCGGCGTTCAGTTTATGCAGTGTGTTGAGTTCGTCAAAGACAAAGACACCAAGGAAATCTTTCCCGAAGAGTTGGACATTGGCAAACGCATCGCCAATAACGCTGACCCGAAAGGGTTGATCGTGCGCCCATTGGTGAACCTAAATGTGATGTCACCACCGCTGATCATGACCAAAGATGATGTTGATTTTGTGGTGGCTGTATTACGTGAAGCCATTCTCGAAACCATCGATGAATTGAAAGCGGAAGGGCACTACTAGCCAATCCACTAATACTCGGTATCACTATCCAGCAGCCTCTGACTCGCTAGTATACTTTTGTTTAGTGGCACGATCTGCCTTACGCTGCTATTTACTAAGTGATTGTTTTAGAGGGGTTTTATGAAAGTCGTGATCGTAAAGTGCCTGGCAGTGGTGTTTCTTCTAGTGCCGGTGTTTGGTTATGCGGCTAAAAAAGCCGATCGCGTTCTGATCAACGGGGCTATCGAAACCATGAACGAAGCGCAGCCCAGCGCTGAGGCCATTGCTGTTAAAGATGGCAAGATTTTGTTTGTGGGCTCCAGCAAAGATGCCCAGGCCCATATTGGCCGCAAAACTGATGTGATTGATCTTGAGGGCAAGTACGTTACCCCGGGATTTATCGAGTCACACAATCACGTGGTGGCATCCGCATGGACCGCCATGGGAGTCAATCTCAGCGATGCTGAGTCGGTGGATGATATCGGGCGGATTCTTAAGGCGCATGTTGATGCCAACCCCGACGAGACCGGACCGCTGGTCGGTTACGACTGGCAGCCAGCCAAGATCGGAACGAGAGGGCCACGTGCCGCTGATCTGGATAAGTGGGAACTGGGCCGACCCACCATCGCCATTGGTAACTTTGTCCATGATGCGGGTCTTAACACGCTGGCCATGGAAGCAGCGGGTATCAACAACGACACCCCTGACATACAGGAAAACGTGATGTTCTGGGAGCGTGATGAACAGGGCAACATCACCGGACTTGGCATTGAGGTCATCTTTTTTGAGGCCTATATCGATATGGGAGACTGGCAACCGGAGACTATGGTGCCCGAGTCGATTAATCGTTTGCAGGGCTTTTTGGCGAAACAGGGTGTCACCACGGCTATGGTGGCAGGGCTGGTAACGCCGGGGGCAGCGGTCAGCTCAGATCTGATGATGAAGGACATGCGTGACATCATGCCGATTCTCAAGCGACGAGCAGAAAGCGGTGAGGCCCAGATGCGATTGAATGTCATGCCCATGTTTAAGCTGCCCGACGCCGATCCCCAGCAGTTTGTCGATTTTGTGGTGGAGATGAGAGAGAGCTACAACGATGACATGGTGAGGGTGAACAAAATCAAGATTCACCCGAAATTGGCATGGAACTCCCGCGGTGCCACACAGTTGGTGCCTTACCTGCCGGCAAAGAAGGGCGATGCGCCGACCTGGGGCGGTTACGGGGTATCACCTGACCGCATGTTTGAGGCGGTCAACCGCGCCAATATGAATGATATCGATGTCGTCACTCACGCCGACGGGGCCCGACTGATTAAGCGGCTAACAGATATCATCATTGAAGCGAAGGAGCACTATCCGAATGCACGCAACCGCCTCGACCATATATCAATGATGGATTCAGCGACGATGGCAAAAGTCGTGGAGCACAACATTCCCACCAATGCCACACCCATGTTCTGCAATGAAATGGATGCGGGTATAGCTGGTGCGGATATCTTTAAGTTCATGCCGAGAGAATATATAGAGGATGCATACGGCAACTACACCGAGTTGGCACAGCGTTATGGAAATATGTCCTTATCAGGTGACAGTCCAGGAATCGCGATCGACAAGGCCTACCCGGTGTATCTGATGCAACAGGCGATGACGCTGGTGGAGCCGACGATTGAGGGCTCCAGTCATTTTCCGCCCTGGCGACCCAAGTTGACCATTGATCAGGCACTGCACGCCTACACCATGGCGCCGGCCTGGCAGATGGGAATGGAAGATGTGATTGGTTCCCTGGAGGTGGGCAAGTACGCGGATATGGCGATCTTTGAGAAAAGCCTGCGCGACATCAAACCACAGAATCTGATTGAGCAGGCCAATGTGGTTGGCACTCTACTTGGGGGTGAGTTTACCCACCTCGATGGGATGTGAATGCTAACCAGCCTGAAACCTGAAAAGCCTCACTAATGCGGGGCTTTTTTCTGCCTGCATAAGCACACCTTTGTGTAGTACCGGGTGTCTTTAAAGTTTGGGATAGTCCAGAAATAACTATTGCCCTAATGCACTCGGTGTCTCCTATGAAAAACTTCCTTCACCTTACCTGCTTGTTTGTATTGGCCGCGCTTGCGGGCTGCTCCCAGGCAGCTCCTTCGGCCGATCGGGTACTACTCAACGGCGTGATTGAAACCATGAATGAAGGCCAGCCCAGGGCTGAGGCCATTGCTATCAAAGATGGCAGGATTATTTTTGTAGGTTCCAGCAAGGATGTACGGGCTCACATCGGCGACGACACCGACTTGATCGACCTCGCGGGCAAGTACGTGACCCCGGGTTTTATTGAATCACACAACCATGTGGTGGCATCCCTGTGGACCACTATGGGGGTGGATCTCTCCAGCGCGCGCTCTGCGGATGATATAGGCCGGCTGCTAAAAGAGCATGTAGAAGCCAATCCTGACGAGACCGGGCCGATTGTCGGCTTTGGATGGACGCCGGCCGCCATCGGAACGCAGGGCCCTCGAGCGGCTGACCTGGATAAATGGGATCTGGGCCGACCTGCTATCGCCATCGGTAATTATGTGCATGATGCCGGACTCAACACGCTGGCCCTTGAAGCTGCGGGTATTACCAACGACACACCCGATCTGCAGCCCGGGGTGATCTTCTGGGAGCGGGATGACAATGGCGACATCACCGGACTGGGCATTGAAGGCATTTTCTTTGAAGCCTATGTCAAGCTAGGTGCCTGGC
The DNA here is from genome assembly GCA_963921335.3 of Halieaceae bacterium. GTDB lineage: Bacteria > Pseudomonadota > Gammaproteobacteria > Pseudomonadales > Halieaceae > CAWUFC02. Next base: position 1,244,126 of record CAWUFC020000001.1, read on the forward strand.
AGCCACAAAAAATGGTGCCTGAGTCCATTGAAGAGTTGCAGGGTTTTCTTGCCAGTCAGGGGGTCACCACGTCCATGGTGCCGGGCCTGATCACACCCGGGGTGGTGATCAGTTCAGATATGGTCATGGAAGATATGCGCGAAATTCTGGCCATTCTGCAGCAACGTATTGACGCCGATAGAGCGTTGATGCGGCTTAATGTCATGCCGATGTTCAAACTGCCGGATGCCGACCCGCAGGGATTTGTAGACTTTGTACGGGAAATGCGCCAGACCTATAACAGTGACTTGCTTCGGGTGAACAAAATCAAAGTTCACCCGGCTCTGGCCTGGGTTACCCGGGGCGCGACCCAGTTGGTACCTTACATACCCGAGAATGAGGGTGATGCGCCCACCTGGGGTTCCTATGGCGTGACGCCGGATCGCATGTTCGAAGTGATCAATCGCGCCAATATGCATGATATCGATGTGATCACCCATGCGGACGGCGCCCGCCTGATCAAACGTCTCACAGAGATCATCATTGAGGCGAAGCAGCACTATCCCAACGCGCGCAATCGCCTCGACCATATCTCCATGATGGATCTGGAGACCAGGAAGAAAGTGGTTGAAAACAACATCCCAACAAATGCCACGCCCATGTTTACCAATGAATTGGATGCGGGTTTAAAGGGCAAGGTCATTAAGGGCTATATGCTGAAGAACTATATCGAGCATGCTTACAGCCCATATCAGCAGTTGGCCCAGGACTACGATAACGTATCTTTGTCTGGCGACTCTCCTGGTGCTGCCATAGACAAAGCCTATCCGGTCTACCTGATCCAGCAGGCCATCACCAATATCGAGCCCAGTCTTGAAGGCTCCACGCCTTTCCCGCCCTGGCGCCCCACCATGACCCTGGATCAGGCGCTGCATGCCTACACCGTGGCCCCGGCCTGGCAAATGGGCATGGAGGATGTGATTGGATCTCTGGAGGTGGGTAAGCACGCAGATATGGCTATCTTTGAGAAAAGCCTGCGTGATATTGAACCGCTTGAGCTCATCGAAAAAGCCAGGGTGGTCGGCACACTGTTGGGCGGCGAGTTTACCCATCGTGAGGGGCTCTAAACCCACCTTTGTGTAGTACATAAGCCTTCATGTCTCTGGGATAGCCGGGTGCAAATAGACGACTAGTAACACAGAGATTTGCTATGACCCAGAAGCAACTTCCGGACCGTGCCGCCACCGTGATTATTGGTGGGGGCTCCATTGGCTGTAACGTTGCCCATGAGTTGGCCAAGCGCGGCCACACTGATGTGGTACTGCTGGAAATGAACCAGCTTACTGCCGGTACCACCTGGCATGCAGCCGGTCTGGTTGCCTCCGCCGATATCGTTGATGAAGACACCATCAAGAATTACATCTACAGCCGCGATGTGATTCGCACACTGGAAGATGAAACAGGCCTGGCTACCGGCTTTAAGCAGGTGGGCTATATGCGCATCATTGGCACCGAAGAGCAGTTGCACGAGACCCGGCGTATTCAGGCGATTCAAGCCCTGCATGGCCTGAAATGCGAGATTATCTCGATCGAGGAAGCAAAGAATCTGTTTCCTGATGCGGATTTTGCAGGCGCGATCGCCGCCTGCTTTTGGCCAGAAGATGGACGTGTTAACCCGGTGGACGTGACCATGTCGGTGGCCAAGGGTGCGCGTAATCGCGGTGTACAAATCTTTGAAGGTATCGAGGCAGCTGAACTGATCATGGAAGATCAGTCAGTCACCGGTATCAGAACTTCCTGTGGACAGATGATTCGTGCAGAGCGGGTTGTTCTGACCGGGGGAATGTGGACAAGAGAGTTCGGTGCCCGTCATGGCGTTAATCTGCCCTTGCAGGCCTGCGAGCATTACTACCTGATCACTGAAGACATGGGTCTTTCATCGGACCTGCCCATTCTTGAAGACCCCAATACTTATGCTTATTACCGGGAAGAGGGCGGTGGCATGATGATCGGTCTGTTCGAACCCGGTGATGCCGCTGCCTGGAACCTGGACCATATCCCCAATAGCTTTGAGTTTGGCGAGATTGATCCTGACTGGGAGCGCATGACACCTCACCTGGAGCGTGCCTTCTCGCGTGTGCCGCAGGCCATGGAGGTGGGCATTCGCAAATTCTTCTGTGGGCCGGAGTCGTTCACTCCTGATATTGAACCTCTGCTGGGGGAAACCCCGGAGCTGAAGAATCTGTGGGTTGCGGCTGGTCTGAACTCAGAAGGCATACTCAAGGGACCTGGCATCGGCAAGACCATGGCGGATTGGATTCTCGATGGTGATCCCGGCATTGCGGTGGGTCACCTGCACGTCAATCGATTCAACAGGGAACAAAACACGCGTCACTTCCGGGCCGATCGTACGAAGGAACTGATGGGCAAAATGTTTGGCAACAAGTATCCCACCCAGGGCATGCAGACCGCCCGTAATGTGAAGCAGTCGGTGCTTTACCCTCAGCTCAGGGAGCAGGGCGCCTATTTTACTTACGATGCGGGTTGGGAAGTGGCACTTTACTACGCCGACTCACCCGAGGCGGCCGCTGAAACATCCCACTCCTGGTATCGTCCCGACTGGTGGAGACACGTGGAAGCGGAATGTCGCGCCGCACGCGAGACTGCCATTCTCATGGATATGTCCGACATGGTGAAATTCCGGGTGCAGGGTCCCGATGCCAGCAAGTTCCTGCAGCGCCTGTCCACCAATAACATCGACCTGGGTTTGAATCGCATTGTCTATACCCAGTGGCTAAATCCCAATGGCGGTATCGAAGCGGACCTGACAGTGACCCGCACCGGCGAAGAAGAGTTTATGGTGATGACTGCGCCGGCTACCGCAGGGCATGTCGAGATGTGGATGCGCCGACATATCGCCGCGGATGAATTCGTCATCATCAACGACATCACCAGCGGCTATGTGCAGCTGAACCTTCATGGCCCTAAAGCGCGTGAAATTTTGCAGCAGCTGACCCATCAAGACGTTAGCGATGGAGGCTTTCCCTACACCCATGCGCGGCAAATAGAGATTGGCTACGCCAGTGTCTACGCCACCCGTATTACCTATGTGGGTGAGCTGGGTTGGGAGTTAATTATTCCCACCACCTCAGCGCCACAGGTCTATGAACAGATCCTGGCTGCGGCCGAGCCGCTGGGTTTGCGTCTCGCGGGTTTGCAGGCGCTGATGTGCCTGCGCATGGAGAAGGGTTATCGTGAATACGGGCACGATCTGGATAACACCGAGAACCCGGTGGAGGCAGGCCTTGGCTTCTTTGCAAAGATCGATAAGCCCGGCGGTTTTATCGGTCGCGACGCGGTGGCGGCGCTGAAAGAACTGGGAACACCGAAACGCCTTATGCTGCAGTTTCAGTTAGAGAGTGAAGAACCCATCCTCTGGGGTTACGAGACCATTTACATGAACGACAAGCTGGTGGGGTACTGCAGCTCTGCCGGGCAGGGCTTCAACCTGGAAAACGGCGCCTGCATGGCGCTGGGTTATGTGAACCACGACGAGCCGTTGACCGCCGATATTGTGAACGACGCGAGCTTCGAAATCGAAGTGGCCGGCGAACGTTTTCCTGCCCGCGTATCCGTTGGGTCGATGTTTGATCCGGAAATGGCACGTATAAAGTGCTAGGAGAAAGAGCCGCAACATGCGGACGCTCTAACCTCCACAGAATAGCCCATAGCTTTCTGACTGCGTTGCAGTAGTTCCTGCTTGTCTAACCTTTGAAGGGTATGAAGCCGTAAAGTGAAAACGCATTTCTTGAACTTACCCGATGACTGTGGGATACCTTGTGACACTTCATACATGAGAGAACTAGTGGGTGGGCGCGATATGTTAAAGACGGATGGATGGCTCAGGATCTCGCTCATTTAGTCTATTGATCACGCTGGTGGCTTGTTCACGCGAAGAGGCCGCTGTTGAACCTATGGGCGACACCGATGCGGTTCAGGCGGATATGCTGTTCACGGGTGGCAAGGTTTACACGGTGAACAGTGATCAGCCCTGGGCTGAGGCAGTAGCCGTTCGGGCAACAAGATTGTGTACGTGGGTGACGCAAAGGGCGCGGAAGCTTATGTGAGTTCTGAGACCGAGCGCTTTGATCTGGCCGGGAAAATGCTGGTTCCGGGATTTGTGTCAGGCCACGAGCACTTGATCGCCTCGGGCTGGTTGTCCCTTGATGTTGACCTGATCACCGCCGAATCCAAAGAAGAGACGCTGCGTCGCATTAAAGAGTATGCAGATGCTAATCCTGATATCCCGGTAATTCGGGGTTTTGGCTGGAATCGCGGCAGTTACGGTGGCACGCCCACCGCGGCAGATCTGGATGACATTATCCCCGATCGACCGGCTTTCTTCGCTGACGCCACCATTCATGACTCCTGGTTGAACAGCAAAGCACTGGAGATGGGGGGTATTACTGATGACACGCCTGACCCAATGCCTGGGTTTTCTTTCTGGGACCGCGATGAAAACGGCAAGATCCTGGGGGTGGGCATTGAGCTCGCCTGGATGCCGGCCTACGTGAATGCAGGCGCCTGGGAGCCGGACGTGTTGATAGCCCAGAGTCAGGAGCGTCTTTACCAGGTGTCTGCGGAAAACGGACTGACCGCCTATATCAATCAGGGTTTAGTGACGCCAAACGTCAAGGATCTTGATCTGTACCAGAAAGACTACCTCTCGGCCCTGGCGCTGCTGAATACGCAGGAGCAGCAGAACAGCCTACAACTCCGTACCTTCATTCAATATTTCTACAAGAACGAAAAATTCTCTGTCGAGCAACTGATCGATAATGTGCTGGTTTTGAAAGACCAGTATGACAGCGACCAGCTGCGTGTGACCGGCGTCAAGGTTCATCCTGAGGGTGTATTTATCACAAAGACAGCCCGCATGCTGAAGCCCTACGCTGATGGGTCTGGTGAGTTGGGTCAGCGCGGCATCAGCGCTGCAGCTGTTGAGACCATGATACTGGCTGCCAATGAGGCTGGACTGGATGCCTCTATTCATATTGAGGGTAGCGGCACCGCGCGCACGACCATCGATTCGCTGGTGCTGGCTAAGCAGCGCTACCCCAATATGCGGAACTCCTTACAGCATTTTTCCGTGGTGTCTCCAAAGGACATCGCCCGCACCGTCGAACACAAAATACCAGCCAATTTCACGCCGATATGGGCCACGACCTGGGGCGATGGTTATAGTCAGTCTTTGAGCTTGCTGGGTCAGATGCGCACCGAGACATACTGGCAGCAGATTAAATCCCTGGTGGATGGCGGCGTCAGCGTATCGATTGCTGCCGACGTGCCGAGCACAACGCCGGAGTTCATGGGGCCGCTAACGCAGCGTGAGGCGGCTATTACCCGGTTGGACCCTAAAGATCCTAGCGTAGTCACTCCGCCTATGAGCCAGGCGCTGACCCTTGAAGAATGCTTGTACGCTGCCACCATGGGTGGCGCCTATCAGGCACGGATGGAAGATAAAATTGGTAGCCTGGAAGTGGGCAAGTACGCCGATATGGTTGTCGTTGATCGGGATCTTTTTTCGATTGATCCCTCGGAACTTTCAGACGTCAAAATACTGGCGACGATGATGAATGGTCGCTTCACCTTCCGTGGCGGTTTTTGATGAAGAAACGGTAATAGCCCACGAGATTACTGGTCAGGAATACAAATTCCATCAGAATGCCAACTGGGGTCCAGGCCAAAAAGTTATGTATCAGCCAGGTGGAAGAACCTGCGATGTAGAACAACCTCAGCGATCTCATTGAGTTAGCGAAAGAGCCCAGCGTCATCAGCAAACCACCGGTGCAGGCGACGATGCTGAGGTAGCCATCATAGGTGTAGGCTGAAAAGCCAATAATGAACAGCAGGAACGGAGCAAGCGTCCAGCGATTGCGCCACTTCAGACTGACCATCAGTCGAAACACGCCGATGGCGAAGAGCCATCCGGCCGTATAAGTCTCCAATAAGAAGAAGTGGGCTGAGATGAGCGCGCCGGCGATGGCCTGGCCGATGATCAGGTGATGGCGCTGGCGCATTTGCACTGAGCCTAGATCAAAGATCAGACCGATCGCAACGATAATTTGCGATAGTAAAAAGGGTGACATTGGCTGCTATAGTGCGAAAAATTACTCTCTCTGGGTATACCTTAGCGCGGTTAGGATGGCGTCCTTCTCCATGTTCAAATCACGTAGGCGGAAAGCTCAATGCGGGGCCTGATCTTCCAGCACATGCCCGGGGAGGATGCGGGGCTCTTCGCTCGCCTCCTGCCGGCATCGAACATCGCGTATCACGTGGTTGAAACGCATCTTTCATCCGAGCTGCCACCATCCGAAGAGTATGATTTTTTGATCGTGCTCGGGGGTGTTCAACAGGCCTGGGAGACGGATAAGTATCCCTGGCTGGAGGGGGAGATAGACTTTATCCGGCGCTGGGTGCGCGACGAGAAAAAGCCGTATTTCGGCCTTTGTCTCGGTCACCAACTGTTGGCGCAGGCGCTGGGCGGTCAGGTAAGCCTGGCCCAGCAGGAGGAGCTCGGCTTTCCAGAGATACAACTTAATGAGCACGGCCTGAATCATCCACTGATGCGAGATATACCCGCGAGCAGCCACTGGTTGCAGTGGCACTCGGCGGAGGTCAAAACGGTACCCGCTGGTCTGGAAGTATTGGCCAGCTCGACGCATTGCGCGGTGCAGGCCATGGCTGGACCGGAAGATGTGGTGTCTTTTCAGTTTCATGCAGAAGCCACACCTGGCCAGATATCCCGGTGGACGGCTCAGTCGAAAGCAAAAGACAGCATGCATGGTCTATATGGCGCTGACGAGGTGGCGCGCGTGATCAGTGAGGCTGATCAGCACCTTGAGAATGCGATGGCGCAAGCCAGTGCGTTTTTTGCGCGCTGGTTGAAGCTTGTTCGAGAGTAAGTCCTCTCTATAATCAAAACTATGCTGGGCCGTACCCTACTGACATTGCTGCGCTCGCTGATACTGTTCCTGGTATTGGCCTTGCTGCTCGTGGTTGCTGGCTGGGTATTGCTGATCACCACCAATAAGGAAATCCAGCTCGATGGGCTGCGCGGGCCGATCCAGACGGCGACCCAGTTGGCCTTGCGCAGGCCGCTGCGCATAGAAGGGCCTATCGTGCTCAAACAGAGCTTTTTCCCCACCCTTGAGATTCAGGATGTACGCCTTCCTAATCGAAGTCTGCAACCCGGGAATATGCTTGAAGTTGACTACTTGCTGGTTGAGATCAACCCGATAGCGCTCTTTTGGCTTGATGCAGAGGTCAGTCGTCTTGAAGCGGACGGGGTGCGCCTGCGCTTGTTGCGTGACGATGATCAGCGAGTGAACTGGAATTTTTCTGAGCGTGACTTGGCCGAGCAGCCTGTCAGCACCAGCGAGCAATTCGTTCCCAGCCCGAACCTGGTGCTCGACATGGGTGTGGTATCGATTACGGACTTCAGTTTCAGTTACAGCGATGTCTCATCGGACCTGGATTTCATCGTGTACTTTAATTCAGTCGACGGCACCGCCTTCTGGACGCAATCACTGTCTCTGGAGGTGGATGCATCCGTCAGTGGCGAGCCGGTGTCGCTGACCCTGGAGGGGGACTCGATGAAAACCCTGCTGGAGTACCAGAAGCCCTGGAATGGCGTCAGTCGCGTCCGTTTTGGTGAACTCAAGTTGGATGTGGATATAGAGCTGGCGCCATACGTCGTAGATCGCTCCGAGGACAAGTTGCGGCTGAACCTGTCCGGGCAATCATTGCGTGACCTCAAAGTCCTGCAAGATCTGGACTACCCCGACTGGGGGCCATTCAATGCCAGTGGTTCTTTGCATATGGCGGGCGAGCAAGGCTACCGCATCGAGGAAACCTGGGTACAGATTGGCGACAGCTATATCACGGGTGACGTCGATATTGACCTGACGCCAGAGATTCCTCGCATATGGGGGCAAATCAGTGGTGGTTCCATACAGCTGCGCGATTTCCCCTATGAGGAGATACTGGAGGAAGCCCGCGAGGACATGGCGGAAGGGGGTGATGAGTTAGCCACCAACTTTGGTGCCGATCAATATGACCTGGAAACCCTGGACCTGCGATTTTATGGCACCGCCGGTTCACTGTATGCCGACAAGACTTACCTGGGTGAAGCGAAAGTTGATGTAGGCCTTAGCCAGGGTGTGCTTAGCATCACGGACTTCGAACTGATTTCACCCCAGGGGCAACTCTATGCCGACATTGGTTTTCGGCCCCGGGGGCCTGTGCTGCAGTCGCGTATGGCGATTGTGGCCCGAGATTATGATTACGAGCCCATACTGGCTTACCTGGTGGACGAAAACCCCAATCAGGGCACCCTTGATGCTCGTATTGAGCTGATGTCGGAAAGTGACGACCTGCTCAACGTTCTGAAGGGGGCCAGCGGTGAAATCGCGGTGACGCTATGGCCTACCGACTACTCCACCGCCAGCCTGGATAACTGGGCATCGGGGCTGATATCGACAATCTTTACCCGTTATGGCGACAACTCGGTAATGAATTGTGTGGTGGCGCGATTTGACCTGGAAGACGGTATCGCCACCGATAAGTCGGTGATGCTGGATACCAGTGGTATGCGGGTATTTGGCGAGGGCACCATCGATTTTAAAGAAAGCGAAGTAGACCTTTACCTGATTCCCAAGCCCAAGGACCGCGCGTTTATTAACCTGGCCATTCCGGTGCAGATGCAGGGCACGTTTGAAGATTTTGGTTTTGGTGTTCGCGGCGACGATGTCATTAAAAGCTACTTCCGTAACTTCTGGCGGGTCTGGCTGGTCGGCATACCGCTTTTATTCCAGGAGACCCTTGATCCGGATGGCAGCCAGATTTGCCGACTGGCTATGGAGACCGATCTCGATATCAAGCGCCCGGATGAAGACCTGCTGGATGCACAGCGGATTCCCGCGCCGCTGGATCAGTAGTTGGGGTAAGCAGGTCTGCCCTGGAAGAAGCTCCTGGCGGGCTCGCCATAGTGGCGACGCACCAGTTTGGCCGGGTAGCTGGAGGTGATGGCGGGGCGGCCGGTCAGATCCGGTCCCGGTAGCACCGGGTAGTAGCCGCCTAACCAGCGGCGTTTGCCGCCCCGGGCATAACGGTATTGCTGTGGTGGTGCGGCTACCTGCTGTGGTTGAGCCTGCTTTCTTGCTTCCTTGCGGCGTGCTTCCCGCGCTTCCCCGTCTTCTTGCATGCGATCAGTCACTTCTTTAAGCGCCGCAAAACGCAGGGCATCATCAGCTTGGGGTGCGGGTTGGCTGACCTTGAGTTCAAAACTGCTGACCAACGTGTCCTGGGTCGGTGGGGTATCCGAGTAGGTGACCCGGCCGCGTTCATCCACGGACTGATACACCGTGGTGGCCATCGCAGGAGTGAGTACCCCGAGCAGGGCTAAGCAAAGTAATTGACGCACCAGATTGAGCCTAAGTGTGAACCTGTTCACAGTTTAGACCCATGCGCTGGCATATTCCTGTCCATTTTGAAGTAATTGCAGGGCTGAAAAAGGCAAACCCGGTGAAAGTCGGGGACGCAAAGTTGACGATCTAAGGGGCTTCGAGCCCTATGATAGCGGGACCGCCACAATGAAGAGTTATTACAAGTACTTTGCTGCTGCCCTGTTTGTGGGCGCTGCAGCCGCCGCAAAAGCCACCGATCTGGCCATGCCACCGGTTGCGCCAAGCCATCTCAATGTTAGACCGCTCTCAGACGATGCCGTTGCCCTGCGCTGGTATGACAATTCCGGCAATGAATTGGGGTTTGCGATACAACGTTCCAGCAACGGCCGCGACTGGCGCCAGATTGGCTTGGTGAATTCTGACCAGGACTTTTTTGAAGATCGCGGACTCGACCCCGCCACCCGCTATCACTACCGGGTGGCCGCGTTTAATCGCGGCGGGCGTTCAGGGTTCAGCCAGTCCAGCCTGGTGCAAACCTACAAGCTGACCCTGGCCTATCCCTACTGAAGCGACGTCGCGCTATAAATAAGTGTCTTCGCCGGTCAGTTCTTTCCACTTGGCGGCATAGGTGGCATTGTCGAGGCGGCCAATACGCTGCCATTCTTCGTCATCGCCAACAGCCTTGTAGGCTTTTTCATAGTCTGTGGCGTCCGGGCCCACCCCATAGCGAAACTGAGGCTCATCGGCATTGATGGCTTCTTCGACCGCTTCGGCGCATTCCGCCGCTGTAATGGCGCGGGCCAGGCCTGCCTCAAAGAATTTGCCCAGTCGTTCGTAAGCCGCGCCGTAGGGGCTGTCTTCTGCGGGGCCTTCTCCCTTGGCCCACATCGGTGTGATCACGCAGCCCGGTTCAATCAGCGAAACATGGATGTTGAAGGGCGCCAGTTCCAGTGACAGAGCTGTGCAAATGGCCTCCATCGCTGCCTTGGAGGATGAGTACGTGCCGTGACCACCAAAGACATTGATGGCGGCCAGTGACGTCACATTGACCAGTCGGCCGGAACCCTGCTTGCGCATAATTGGGATGGCGCCTTTAAGCACTGCCAGCGCACCAAACACATTCGTCTCGTAGATTTCTTTGACTTCCTCGACCGGCGTTTCTTCCATGGCGCGGCCCGAGCCGATGCCCGCGTTGCTGACCAGCACATCCAGTCGACCTTCGCGTTCCATGATGGTGGCGTAGCAGGCGTCGATGCTGGCCTGATCCAGCAGGTCGATGGCGATGGGGGTGATGTTGCCCTCTGAGTTGTCGATACGGTCAATTAGTTCATTGGCGCCGGCCGGATTGCGGCAACCCGCATACACTGTGTGTCCTTTACTGCCCAGCAGCAGGGCTGTTTCAAGGCCTATGCCAGTGCTGCAGCCGGTAATCAGGATAACGCTCATGCCAAACTCCTTATTCTTTTATCAATGCATTCCTGTCAGTGCATGCTGCGCATATGGCGTCTCCGCAGCATGCCGATCGGGATCAGAGTCATTAAGAACACCACAGTAAAGATCAGAAAGCCATCCTGAAAGCCGCTCACCAATGCCTGTTGCCCGACCATTTGCCCAAGGATGCCGTAGCTCACTGCCTGGTTTTCCCAGAATGTCAGACCCAGGCCGCTGAGGCTCTGGCTGAGGTCACCCACCAGGGCCAGGGTATCGTCGCTGCCAAAAGTTTGGGTCGACATCATGGCATCGCGGTGGAATGAGCTGCGATACTCCAGTGCCACCGACGCCAGGTTTACACCAAAGGCACCGCCGACCTGGCGCATAAAGTTAGCCGCGCCCGCACCCTGTTGCAGGTATTCCATGGGTAGCCCCTGAACTGCCGACAGGTTGATGGCCGGCGCCATCAGCCCGATGCCAATGCGGCTGACAATCAGCCACCAGCAGAACGTCCACCACGAGGTATCGGGGTCGGCGTTGGACATCAGCAGGCAGGAAATGGCCAGTATGAAAAACCCGGTGCCCAGTAACAGGCGTTGATCGACTCTGTCCGCCATGCGGCCGGATATGGGAAACATGGCGCCCATGATCAGAGAGGGCAATAGCATCATCAGGCCTGTTTCCATCGCGGTCATGCCCTGGGCCAGCTGCAGGAACAGTGGCGCGAGGTAGAGGGTGCCATACAGGCCCGCGCCGAAGATAACCGCCAGTATGGCCACGATCGCAAACTTGAAATAAGTGAAGACGCGCAGGTCCAGCAAAGGCTGGTCGCAGCGAAGTTCCCAGAGGATAAAGGCCACGCCTGCCAGCAGGGCAGTACCTCCCCAGCTCACAATAAAGTTTGATTGCCAGCCCTCGCGCAGCCCATTACTGAGGGTGACCAGCAGTGCACAGATGGTGAGTGTGACCAGTGCCAGCTCCAGCCAATCCAGCTTGGGTGGCTTGGCATTGCGCGAAGGCCCCGGTAACAGCAATCCCGCCGCCGGTATTACCAACAGAGCAAATGGGATTCCGAGATAGTAGACGTAGCGCCAGCCGAATGTATCGTTGAGGTAACCGCCCATAAAGGGCCCGAGCGCAGGGGCCAGTATGACCCCGATGGAGGTCAGCCCCAGCACGGTACCCTGGCGTCCAGCGGGAAACAGCTGAAACACCAGCGACATGCTCATGGGTGTGATCACACCTGCTGCAGAACCCTGAAGAATTCGGGCGACAATCAGTAGGTCGGTATTGGGGCTGGTGCCGCCCATGATAGAGCCCAGCATAAAGACCATCATGGCGCCGGTGACAATGGCGCGCGGACCGACCACCTGCATCAGCCAGGCATTCAATAGCATGGTGACGGTAGAAGCCGCCAAAAAGGCTGTCGAAAGCCATTGGGCTTTGTCCTGTCCAATGCCAAAGGTGCCCATGATGTCCGGGATTGCCACGTTGATCATGGTTGATGCCAACAGTGCGGCGACGTTGGCCAGCACCACAACGCCCATGACCATCCAGCCATAGCGAATGCCGAAGCGGCGGTAGCGACTGGCAATCTCCTCGCTTGTGTTCAGCGAGGCCAGACGCTCTTCTACCTCATTGGAGGACAATCGCAATCTCCACCATCATGCCGGGCTTGAGCATTTGCTGTTCCTGCTGCACGGCGATTTTGACCGGCAGGCGTTGGGTGATCTTGGTGAAGTTGCCGCTGGGGTTGGTGCTGGGTAACAGGGCAAACTGACTGGTAGCGGCGTTGCCGATGCGCACCAGCTCGCCTTCAAATACCCGGTCAGGGTAGGCATCCACGCTGACCTCCACCCGCTGCCCCAGTTGCAGGTGGCGGATTTCGGTTTCCTTAATATTGGCTTTGACCCATACATCTTCGGGGTTGTGTACCAGGGCAATGCGTTGCCCTGGCATCAGGTATTCACCAGCCTTGACGAAAGTCTGGTCGACAATGCCATCCAGCGGTGAGTTGATACTGCGCTCATCCAGTGCAACCTGTTGGCGCGCGTGCTGCAGGCGCATGCGTTCGCGATCATGGCGCAGTCTCTGTTGCTGCTGTTTCAAAACCTCAAGCCGGTCGCGGTTGGCATTAGCCTCAACAAGCCTGGCTTCCGCTGACGCAACTTGTGCGCTGGCACGAATCTGGTTTTGTTCTGCGACCTGAAAGGCACTGCGTGCCTCTTCCCAACCCTGTTGTGAGAGAATGCCGCGCTCGCGCAGGGACTGGGAGCGCTCCCACTCCGCACTTTTCAACTGCAGGTCTGCCTGAGCTGACGCAAGGTTGGCCTGGCTCGCCGCCAGTTGGGATTGGGCTGCCTGCACGCTGCCGCTGGTCTGGCGTTCCACCATGTTGATCTCAGCTTCACCCTGGGCCAGGCTGGCTTCGGTGGCCAGCAACTGAGAACCCAGTTCTTCCAGGCGCAGTTCGGTGTCGCGGTCATCGAGCTGTGCGACCAGGTCGCCGCTTCGTAACTGGCTGCCTTCTTTTATGGTGAGCTGTTCGATTCTGCCCGCAACCTTGCTGCTGATGACGACCAGGTCTGAGGCTATGCGTGCATCGTCGGTATAGACATGGGTGCTGCGCTGGTAGATCCAGTAGCTCGCCCCTACAACTGCCGCGAGCCCGAGCACGATAAGAATGGGTTTGCGACGGCGGGATGTGTTCTGCGCGGATTCTATGTCTGATTCTGTCTGTGTAGGGTTTTCGTCACTCATAGTGCTACCTCGGAAGTCTCTGCGCTGGCAGTGCTATCCAGCGCGTACAGCCGCTCACGCACATGGGTCAGGAATTCCTGCAGGCGTTTACGTTGTTTGGCGTTCAGTTGTGATGTGGCTTGCTCGTGCAGCGCTGTGTAATCGTCAGTCCACTGTTGCAGTTTGTTTTTACACAGCGGCGTCAGAAACAGCTGGTAGGCGCGACGGTCGCCTGTTGCCCTGACCCGTTGCACGCGATCGGTCTGTTCCAACTGATCGATCAGTGTCCCCAGCGGGGCTTTTGCCATTTGCAATTGGTCGGCCAGTTCCGTCTGCTGCAGACCCTCATTTGCGGCGATGGCCACCATGACCAGCCACTGATTGCGGGTAAAGCCCAATTGCTTGAGGCGCTGGTCAAAGCGATGTTGATTCATTCGATTAAGAAGCGCGATCCACAGCAGTACATTGCTGTGTGCTTCGCCGTCCGACATGATGGCGGCCGGACTGCTGGCCAGCCTCTGGTAGATGCTCTTCAGCACCACATCCATTTCTGCCAGGGTTTCCGGATCGAGAAAATCCAGCAGTTGTTGCTGAAAACGACGATAGCGACGTCGGATCTTGTTGGCCAGTGTCTTGCCGTCATCGCTCAGAAAGAGACGCTTGCTGCGCCTGTCATCCGCATCAGCGCGTCGCAGTACCATGCCTTCCTGCTCGAGCCGATCAATCAGCTTTCCCAATGGCGCTCGACCAATGCCCAGAAAGTCAGCCAGCTGGCTTTGGCTCAGGCCTTCAAAACGATTAATGGCGCCCAGTGCACGCCACTGAGGCTCGGTCAGAGCCAGATCCTGTAGCTGGCTGCCGAACTGGCGGCGAAACAGGCGGGCGATATCGTGCAGCAGTACGCCAGGGTGATGAGCAATGTGCTTGGGTAGGCTCATTTAGTAATCAAGTCATATAGTAAGCAAAGAATACAATTATCTTGAATTACTAACTGCCCTGCAAGCGGCTGGATTTTGCGCGCCAGCCCGGCTGATAATGCCGGGCATGGAACAATCAAATCACCCGGCACGGCCCGCAGACTCGCAGGCTTACTATGCCCTGGCGGTACTGCTGCTGGCGTATATCCTGTCCGTTGTCGACCGTAACGTCATGGCGGTTCTGATCGGGCCCATACGGGCCGATTTTGAGATCAGTGATTTTCAGTACAGCCTGCTGCACGGCTTTGCCTTTTCCATGTTCTACATTGTGCTGGGATTGCCGATTGGGCGCCTTGCCGACCGGCACAGCCGGCGCCTGATTATCACGGTCGGTGTGTTCTTCTGGAGCCTGATGACCTGTGCCTGTGGCCTGGCGCGAGGTTTTAAAAGCCTGTTCATCATGCGCATGGGTGTGGGCGTGGGTGAGGCGGCGTTGTCGCCGCCGGCATATTCATTGCTCAGCGATTACTTTGATGCGGAGCGCCTGCCTAAAGCCATGGCGGTGTATACCCTGGGCATTACCATCGGCGGTGGTCTGGCTTACATGCTGGGTGCAGCGGTGTATGAATACTTCGCCAGCACTGAAGCCGTGGTGTTGCCGCTGGTTGGTGAGTTGCGGCCCTGGCAGCTGACTTTCATTGCCGTGGGCTTACCGGGATTCGCAGTTGTGGGCCTGCTGGCCTGGATGCAGGAGCCTGCGCGCCAGGGCGGTGCCGGGGAAGCTGCCGACATGCCGAGCCTGGCTGAAACGGGAGCCTGGTTGCGTCAACACTGGCGGGTTTATGGCTCGCTCATGTTAGGCGTATCACTGCTGTCGGTGTTGGGTTACGGCACCATGGCATGGTACCCGGAGTTTCTGGTGCGCAATCATGGTATCAGTCGCGGTGATGCCGGTTCCCAGTTTGGTCTGATATTTATTGTTGCGGGCAGCCTGGGCACTCTGGCGGGTGGGTGGGCCGCCGGGCCATTGATGCGCCGTGGCTACCCGGATGCCAATATGCGCCTGGTGTTGATTGTCGCGTTGCTTTGGGTATGGCCTGCGGTCGCTGGGCCGCTGGCGCCTACCGGTCAGTGGGCGATGCTGCTGGCTCTGCCGATCGTGTTTTTCCTCAACAGTTACTTCGGGGTATGTATCGCTGCTCTTCAATTGGTCACGCCAAATCGCATGCGAGCGCAAATTTCGGCGCTGCTGCTGTTTATGACCAACCTGTTCGGCCTGGCCCTGGGGCCTTCGGCAGTGGCGGCCCTCACCGACTTCGTCTTTGCAGATGATCTTGCCCTGCGCTACTCATTGGCGCTGTTGCCGGTGCTGGTTTGCCCCCTGTCGGCACTGGTGATCTGGCGTGGTCTGCGCCACTACCGAGCGCTGTTGGCGCAAACAGGAGAGGGCGCATGAGTTTTGAGGTAAAGCCGGTTTTACTGGAAGGGGAATACATGCGTCTTGGGCCCCTTGCCCAGGAACATGCCCACGGCCTTTTCAACCGCGGTACCCACGCAGAGGATTGGGCCTTTATGCCGCGCCCCTGTTTTGTTGACCTGGCCGATTGTCGACACTGGATTGATGAAGCCAATGCCACCGCCGGGCACGTCGCGTTTGCTATGGTGGAGAAGAAGCAGGGCCGTGCAGTAGGCAGTTCGCGTTACATGGCCATCCGCGAAGAGCATCGGGGTCTGGAAATTGGCTGGACCTGGATCGGGCGCGACTGGCAGGGCACGGTGATCAATGTCGAGGCCAAACTGTTGATGCTGCAACATGCGTTCGAAAATCTGGGCGCGATCAGGGTGGAGCTGAAGACGGACGCGCGTAACGAGCGCTCCCAGCGTGCCATCAAGGGCATTGGTGCAAAGTACGAAGGCACGTTTAGAAACCATATGATCGTGCAGCAGGGTCATTTTCGTGACTCTGCCTATTTCAGCGTCACCGAGGCCGACTGGCCCTCGGTGCGCGACGGCTTGCTGGCGCGGCGCGAACGGCAGGGCGCTGAGCTTTGACTGTGCTATATTGCGGCGCATTGAAACTGAGGTTCTTATGAAGCAACTATCCCGAATGATCCTGGCCGTTAGTCTGATGTTGGTATCTTTTGCCAATCAGGCCGAGCCCATCCACCTGATTGCCAATACCTTTCCGCCCTACGCGGACAAGCAGCTGCCGGGTGAGGGGATGGCACTGGAAATTGTGACTCATGTGTACAAGAAAGCCGGCTATGAACCCAAGGTCAGCATCGAAACATGGCCGCGTGTGATGGAAGGTGTGCAAGTGGGTCTGTTCGATGCGGTTGCGCACATCTGGTACTCGGAAGAGCGTGAGAAAAACTTCCGCTACAGCCGTCCCTACCTGGTGAACACTATGAAGATCGTCAAGCTAAAGTCTTTGCAGGGTGATTATCTTGAACTGTCACATCTGCAGGATAAGCGTATTGGGGTGATTCGTGATTATGCCTACGGCGTGGATTTTTCTACGGTGCCGGGCCTGACCCAGGTGACCGAGAATCGCCTGATTCTGAACCTGCTGAATTTGCTCAATGGCAAAGTGGATTTCGTGATCGGCGATGAGCGCGCCATTGCCATGCAGTTGTCACAGTACCTCAACAGGGAACAGGACAAGTTCGAAATGCTGGACATCGATCTGCCCGGTCGTTCCGCCTATGTCGGCGTGAGTCGTGACAATCCCAAAGGCGAGAAACACATCGCCGACTTCAACAAGGCCCTGGTGCAGAGCCTGGAAGACGGCAGTTACAAGGCCATTGTTGATAAATGGCACCAGCGCTACGGTTTGGCCCTGCAACCTTTCCCGGGAACGGGACCCTCAGTCAGCCAATAGCCTGTACGGTTTCGTTTTCTGAAAAATGCCCTTCAAACAGGGGAGCACTGAGGTAACGCTCACCTGAATCAGGCAGGATAGCCACAATGGTCTTGCCCGCGTGTTCAGGCATTTGGGCGAGCCGGTCAGCGACCAGCATGGCGGCGCCGCTGGATACCCCGGCGAGAATGCCTTCTTCCTGCATCAGCTTGTGAGCCCAGGCCATCGCTTCTTCGCTGTTGGCCTGTTCCACCTGATCCACCATGTCCAGATCCAGGTTGTCGGGCAGAATGCCGGCGCCAATGCCCTGGATTTTATGTGGTGCGTGGGTCGGTTCCTCGCCGGCCTTGGCAGCGGCAATTACGGTGCTGGTGTCGGGTTCAACCGCCACGGTGAGAATGGCTTTGCCTTTGGTGTTCTTGATGTAGCGGGAGATGCCGGTCAGGGTGCCGCCCGTGCCGACCCCGCTGACCAGGATATCAATGCCGCCGTCAGTGTCTTCCCAGATTTCGGGGCCTGTGGTGGCTTCATGAATCGCCGGGTTGGCGGGATTTTCAAATTGGCGCGGTGCAAAGTGCTTGTCGGGATCTGAGGCGATAATTTCTTCTGCGCGAGCGATGGCGGCAGGGATGCCCTTGGCGCCATCAGTGAGTTCAATTTTGGCGCCCAGAGCCACCATCAGCATGCGTCGTTCCAGGCTCATGGTGTGGGGCATAACCAGGGTACAGTTATAGCCCCTGGAGGCTGCGACGAAGGCCAGCGCGATCCCGGTATTACCGCTAGTGGGCTCAACGATGGTCATGCCCGGTTTGAGGCTGCCATCTGCCTCGGCGGCCGCGATCATGCTGGTGCCGATACGGCACTTTACAGACATTGCCGGGTTACGGTTCTCCAGCTTGACCAGGATGTTGTTGCTGCTGATACGGTTAATACGAACCAGCGGAGAGCCGCCAATGGTGTCTGCATTATTGTCGTAAATCTGTCCCATGTGTTGTCTCCCTACGGGTTATTGTCTGCCTAGAGCCTAGCCCTGCCCTCAAAGCTTGTCCAACATGACAAAAAGTTAAGGAAATACCCCGTATTTGTTCAGCTTACCTTCAGATCTGGCTCATAAATTGGGTCGTAGAAAGGGTCGAATCAAACGGTAGGGGATTGAAATGAGCAAATGTAAACAGAACGCGATCGTCACCGGGGTCTATACCACGGTGTTTTTGCTGGCGTTAGTGACGCAGGGAACTTTCATCGCAGGTTAGTGTCATAAAGGACATGGTGGCAGGTTTGCACTGGGGCTGACCCCCGGCTTCGCACCGCAAACGCCCATCCAGGTTTCCTATCTCCCTTAGCCGGCCTCGCGCCGGCTTTTTTATTATGTACAGGATGTACCGGGCCGCGCAGGCGTACGTCGCGGTAGGCAGGGATGGCGCGGGCCGCGATCGGCGAGCGACGCCTCAAATCCCGCTCCGCTGTCTAAACGAAAGATCCCCAAATCCTGGTCAAACCGCCTCGTAATCCGCGAAATACTTGAAGGGAAGCAAAACATACTGTATGTTCAAAACCACTTTTTCGACACTGATTTTCAAGCAAAGGAGCGAATCGTGAGCGATCTGGAACAATTCCGCCTGGAAACGCGGGAATGGCTGGAGGCCAATTGCCCTGAGTCTATGCGCACCCCTGAGGCCAGCGAGGCCGACCAGTACTGGGGCGGCCGTAACCCTGAAATGACCCATCCCGACCAGAAAGTCTGGGCAGACCGTATGGGTGAAAAAGGCTGGACCACACCGGAATGGCCCGCCGAGTATGGCGGTGGCGGTCTCAGCAAAGAGGAGTCCAAGGTGCTGCGCCAGGAAATGTCGCGTATCGGCGCCCGTCATCCTCTGCACAGCTTTGGTATTTCCATGTTGGCCCCGGCCCTGTTGAAGTACGGGTCTGAGGAACAGAAGAAGGAACATATTCCCAAGATCGTGCGCGGCGAAATCCGCTGGTGCCAGGGGTATTCCGAACCCGGTGCCGGTTCTGACCTGGCCAGCCTGCAAACCCGCGCTGAAGACCAGGGCGATCACTACCTGGTCAATGGGTCCAAGGTATGGACCTCCTATGCGGACAAGGCGGATTGGATATTCTGCCTGACCCGTACCGATAACAGTGGCACCAAGCACGAGGGTATTTCCTTCCTGCTGTTCGATATGGCCAGCGAAGGTGTAACCACCAAGCCGATCCTGCTGATCAGCGGCTACTCTCCCTTCTGTGAAACCTTCTTCGATGATGTGAAAGTACCCAAGGGCAACCTGATGGGTGAAGAGGGCAAGGGCTGGACGATTGCCAAATACCTGCTGACCCACGAGCGTGAAATGATTTCTGGCTTTGGCCATGCCGGTCGTAGCAAACCCCTTTCTGCCCAGGCCATCGAGACCATTGGGGCCGATGCCGCTGGCAAGCTGGATGACACGGTATTGCGTCAGTCACTGGCGCAGCTCGAGCTGGATGCCCTGGTGTTTGGTTACACCATGGCTCGGGTTGGCGATGAAGCTAAAGCAGGTCAGGGTCTTGGAGCCGCCTCATCGATCTTCAAGTACTACGGTACCGAGCTCAATAAGCGTCGTTACGAATTGAAGCTGTCCGTGGCTGGCGAAACCGCAATGGCCTGGGAAGGCGAGGCCTATGACGGCGGTTCGCTGCCTCGTGCCTGGCTGCGCACCAAGGCCAACTCCATCGAAGGTGGAACCTCGGAAATTCAATTAAACATTATTTCCAAGCGCGTGCTTGGTCTGCCCGACTGAGGAGATAGTCATGGCACTGGTACTGAATGAAGATCAAATGATGCTGAAGGAGGCCGCCGCCGGCTTCCTGGCAGAGAAAGCGCCTGTCGCAGCATTGCGCGAATTGCGCGACTCCCGCAGTGAGTTGGGATATGACGCCGACACCTGGAAAGAGATGGCGGAAATGGGCTGGGCCGGCATTGCCATTGAAGAGGCCTACGGTGGCCTTGGCTTTGGTTACACCGGGCTGGGTGTGGTGCTGGAGCAGATGGGGCGCAATCTCAGTATTGCACCCTTGCAATCCACCGTACTGGTTGGTGCATCAGCTATTGCGATTGGCGGCAGTGAATCGCAGAAAGAAGCCTTGTTGCCGGCGATTGCCGCCGGTGATGTGACCCTGGCCCTGGCGCTGCAGGAGACTGCCCATCATGCGCCGGCAAAAACGGCCATGGCCGCTACAGCTAATGGCGAAGGGTTCAAGTTGAGCGGCAGCAAGGTTGCCGTGGCTGATGCCCACAGTGCCGACAAACTGCTGGTCGTCGCCCGTACCTCCGGTTCCGCACCTTCCATGGACGGTTTGAGCCTGTTTCTGGTCGATGCCAACGCTGATGGTGTCAGCCGCGAGCGCGTGGTTATGGTCGACAGCCGTAATAGCGGTAACGTCTCGTTCGATAATGTTGCAGTGGCTGCTGAGGATGTTATTGGTGAAGTGGGCCAGGCCGGCGCAATCATCGAGCAGGTGCTGGATATTGCCAATATCGGCCTGTCAGCTGAGCTGTTGGGCCTTTCCCTGGAATCCTTTGAGCGCACTCTCGAGTACCTCAAGGATCGCAAGCAATTTGGTGAGCCCATTGGCTCTTTCCAGGGCCTGCAACACCGCGCAGCAGAGATGTTTGCTGAGCTGGAGCTGTGCAAGTCCATCGTGCTTGCCGCCCTCCAGGCCATCGATAGCCAGGACGAGCGACTGCCGATGCTGGCGGCAGCCTGTAAGGCCAAGATGTGCCAGGTGGCAGCTCGAGTGACCAATGAAGCGATCCAGATGCACGGCGGTATCGGTATGACCGACGAGTTTGATATCGGCTTCTTTATCAAGCGCTCGCGGGTTGCCCAGCAGACCTACGGCGATTACAACTACCAGCTGGATCGCTACGCCAGCGCCAACGCTTTCTAAGGGTGAGCGAAAGCGACCTGGAGAAACTGGACGGTGCGGTCACTCAGCTGACCGCACCGAATCAGCCTTTTGAGCTGGTCGACGTAGAGATACGTGGTTACAACTACCGTCACTATCTCAAGCAACCGCAAAACCTCGGTGAATACTTTGCTGTTATGCGCAGCCACGACCAAAAGGGCTTCGTGGTCTGTGGTGAAGAGCAGTACAGCTATGGCGAGGCTCATCAACTAGCCAGTCAATTGGCCTGTGCCATGCAGGAGCGCTTTGGCGTTTCAGCAGGCGATCGTGTTGCCATTGTCATGCGCAACAACCCCCAGTGGTTATTCAGTTTTGTCGCGGCCGCCAGTATCGGCGCCATCGTGGTGCCGATGAACGCCTGGTGGACGACCGAAGAACTGGATTACGGTTTGGAGGACTGCGGCGCTAAATTGGTTGTTGTCGACCCTGAGCGCGCCGGTCGTATAGAGCCTTTCGCCGATCGGCTCGGTCTCAAGTTTTTAGGGGTGGGTGACTTTTCCGGATTCGATCTGGACGTGGTCGATGTGATGGAGGCCCTGGCCGACTACCCCGATGCCAGCATGCCTGAAGTGCAAGTCCATCCTGATGATGACGCCACGATCATGTATACCTCCGGCTCCACCGGGCACCCCAAGGGCGCCGTGTCGACGCACCGGGGCATTCTGGCCGCCATGTACAGCTGGCTGTTGATGGGTAACGCCAGCAACCTGGCCCTCCCGCCAGAGCCCGCGTCCGATGATGAAGTCAGGTACTCACCCTGTACCCTGATGACCGTGCCCCTGTTTCACGCCACCGGTTCCCACAGCCTGTTTATGCTGTCAGTCGTCTTGGGTCGCAAGATTGTCATGATGCACAAGTGGAATGTGGAGGAAGCCATGCGCCTGATCGAGACGGAGCGCGTGACCAACTTCAACGGCGTACCCACCATGTCGGCCGAGTTGCAGGCGGCGGCCCAGGAGGGGCGCTACGATCTTTCCAGCCTGAAAGAGATTTATTCCGGCGGTGCCGCGCGTCCGCCGGACCAGGTCAAAAAGATCACTGACACCTTCCGCAAATCCAGCCCGGGCAGTGGTTATGGGCTCACAGAGACCAACGCCCTGGGTGCTGTGAACTCCGGTGTTTTCTATGCCGCCAAGCCCTCCAGCACAGGGCGCGTGGTGCCGGCGGTGACTGAGTTCAAGATCATCGACGAAAACGGCAATAGCCTTCCCGTTGGAGAGCGTGGGGAAGTGTGCATCAAGAGCACTGCCAATGTGCGGGGCTACTGGAACAAACCGGAGGCCACGGCTGCAGCCTTTGTGGGTGATTGGTTTCACAGCGGCGATGTCGGCTATCTGGATGAGCAGGGATTTCTATATATAGTCGATCGGATCAAGGACATTATCATTAGAGGCGGCGAAAATATCAGTTGCCTGGAGGTGGAGGCAGCTATCTACTCCCACCCAGCAGTGGAAGAGGCGGCGGTATTTGGTTTGCCCGATGAACGCCTGGGTGAAGTGGTTGGAACAGCGGTGGTGTTGCGCAGCGGTGAACAGCTGAGCGCCGGGGAATTGAAGAGCTACCTGGCAGATCACCTGGCAGCGTTCAAGATACCGCTGCACGTGTGGTTCCGGGACGAGCAACTGCCGCGCATAGCCTCTGGCAAAATATTCAAACGACAATTGAAAGCAGACTACAGTCAAGAAATAGCAGAGTAAGGAGAACAACAATGGATCTTGGAGTTAGTGAACGGGTTGCCCCGATTCTCGAGCAGGTTAAGGATTTCATCGATAACCGGATTATTCCGCTGGAGCAGGTGTACCACGATGAGATCAACACCGGTGATCGCTGGCAGTTTACCGAGCGTCAAACGGAAATCATTGAAACCCTGAAGGCGGAAGCGCGCGAGAAGGGTCTGTGGAATTTCTTCCTCACGGAAGGTGAGCGTGGTTTTGGCCTCAATACCGTGGAATACGCCCATATCGCGGAGGAGACCGGCCGCTCCTATCTCGCCCCTGAGGTATTTAACTGCGCGGCGCCGGACACCGGCAATATGGAAGTGCTGGAGAAGTACGGCACCGAAGCGCAAAAAGAGAAGTGGCTGACACCACTGCTGAATGGCGAGATTCGCTCTTGCTTTGCAATGACCGAACCTGAAGTGGCCTGTTCCGACGCGACCAATGTCTCTACCTCAGCGGTGCTGGACGGCGATGAGTGGGTGATTAATGGTGAGAAACACTATGCCTCTGGCGCCGGTGACCCCCGCTGCAAAATCTATATTGTGATGGTTAAAACGGACCCTGAAGCACCCACCCACCAGCAATAGTCGCAGATACTGGTGGAGGCGGGTACGCCAGGCCTGGAGATCATTCGTCCCATGGAAGTATTTGGCAAGGACGATGCACCCCATGGGCATATGCATCTGAAGCTGAACAATGTTCGCGTACCCAAAGAGAACGTGATTCTCGGTCCGGGCCGCGGTTTCGAAATTTCACAGGGCCGTCTTGGCCCCGGTCGTATTCACCACTGTATGCGCGCCATCGGTGTGGCTGAACAGGCGCTGGAGTTGTTGTGCAAGCGTTCTCTCTCCAGGACCGCCTTCGGCAAACCCCTGGCCCGCCTGGGTGGAAACGTCGATATCATTGCCGATGCCCGCATGGACATTGAAATGGCGCGTCTGTTGACCCTGAAAACCGCGTGGATGATGGATAACGTCGATCCCAAAGAAGCCCGTATCTGGATTTCCATGATCAAGACAGCGGTGCCTAATGTGTCTATTCGCATCGTGGACGAGGCCATGCAGATGTTCGGGGCTCTGGGTATTTCACAGGACACGCCCTTGGCAGCCATGTGGATGGGTCAGCGCACTCTGCGCCTGGCGGATGGTCCCGACGCTGTGCACCGCATGGTGGTCGGTCGTCAGGAACTGCGGAAGTACGCCGACCAGACGGCAGTTACGGCCACCTTCAGAGACGGCTAAGACTCAATGACAGCACCTGCGCTAACCAATAAAAACAAAATAGCGTATGGCCTTGGACAGTTCGCCTGGGCGAGCAAAGACACGGCCTTTCACTATTTTCTGTTTTTTTATTACACCCAGTTTATGGGTTTGTCTGCCAGCCTTGCGGGGCTGGCGGCCATGCTATCGCTGATTGCCGATGCGATTTCCGATCCACTCATCGGTCAGATTTCCGACAACTGGAAGCGCGGCAAGTGGGGGCGTCGGCACCCTTTTATGATTGCGGCCATCGTGCCGTACTGTGCGGCACTGATTGCGATCTTCAATCCGCCGGCTGAAATCAGCCAATCTGCGTTATTTGCGTGGTACTTGGGTTGGGCGATTGTGGTTCGCTCGCTGCTCACCCTGCTTACCGTGCCGCATATGGCCCTGGGTGCTGAGCTCACTGAGGACTATGCCGAGCGCACCAGTGTCGCAACTTTCAGGAACATACTTGGCTACCTGGGTGGCCTGACCATGCAGATCACCACATGGTTTGTGCTGGTCCCTGCAGCCACCGCTGCGGGCGCGGTCGCCATGGGTTATCGCAATGTGGGTTTCCTCGGCGCGGCCATCGCCTTTGTCGGTATGGCGGTAGCGGTGCTGGGCACTCGCCATCGTATTCCCTACCTGGTGGAAACCTCCGAGCAGCAGCAGGGGCGGCCCTGGTACTACGCCTTCAAGGATGTACTTTCACTGCTCCGGCAGCGGTCCGCCCGTATTCTGCTGCTGGCAACCTTCGTCATGATTGCCACAGTGGGTGTTTCCAATACCATGCTGTTGCATGTGAACACCTACTTTTATGGTTTCAGTAGCGAGCAGACCGGCGTGTTTATGGTGGGTGTGCTGTTGGCACTGCTGCCGGCTTCCTGGCTGGCGATCAAGTTCTGTGAGAAATGGGACAAACCCCGCGCCATTGTCCTGTTGATCGCCGGTAGCTGCCTTATCGGCCCACTGGTACCCCTGGCGCACCTTTACGGACTGACACCGGCGGTAGGCACAACGTCCCTGCTGCTGATCGTGGCGGCGGGCGCCATGATTCACCAGACCTTTTACATAGCCCATCTCAATGTGGCTGGCGCACTGGTGCCGGACATCATTGATGAGATGGAGCTGGAAACCGGCCTGCGGCGTGAGGGCATTCTCAATTCCGGCCTGATGCTGACCCAGAAGGCGACCTTTGGGGTGGGCACCTTTTTCGCTGGACTGACGATTGATTATGCTGGCTTTGAAGGCGTCAGCAGTCCGGCGGATGTCAGCTTTGAAATGGCTTCAAAGCTGATCTGGGTGTATGGCCCGACCCTGGCACTGGTGCAGTTTGGTGTCGCGCTGTGGATGACCCAGTATCGAATCACCCACAGTCGCTATCAGGAGATCAGGGCTGCGTTGGACGCAAGGGCTGCGAGCTGAAACCTGTTCAGCTGCAGCCGCTCTCACCCAGCGTGCTGTATTCCTCTTCAACGAAGTCGTCGCCCTGAAAAAGCATCTTGTAGCCTTCGCAGCGGGCCTCCTGACTGTCGAAGTTGTCATCGCTAAAGAAGCGTTGTTTCAGGTCGGCCATGCGCAGTTCTTCTGTGCTCATGCGCAAACCCTCGCCGTTGTCGCTATCCAGGATCATCAATCGGGTTTGGTCGGCAGCACCGTTCTGCCAGGTTGTCCAGGGCAGCTCGCTGCCATCGCGGCCTGCGCCTGGGTTGCCGCTGTAAGCGAACTCCGACCAGTAACTCATCATGCTATGACTGAGGCGATCTCTGCCCGGAGTCAGTGATTCCGGAAAGATGGCTTTCGCTGAGTTGGGGAAATTGCCGAACACGTAAGGAATTTCCATGGCATGGGCGGCGCCGAGCAGGTCTTTTAGATCGATGAGGCCGAAGTCGCGTAAATCCCGTGCATCGAAGCGGTAGGCGAAGACAGAATCACCCTGGGCACCTCGCATCGCACTCGCCAGTCGATCAACACCTGTGACTTTCCAATTGTCAGTGCTGTAACGATTGATGCGGTTGTACTCTTCCAGGTCGTGAAAACCCACGGGCAGGTTCATGAAGAACTTCACCAGCTCGGGGTTGAAGGCCATGAACAGTTTCATTTCCTCATTATTGGTGCCCAGTATCACCGGCACTGCGTTGTAGTTGTCGGTGTTGCTGAACAGCACCTGAGAAGGCTGGGCGGCAGGCAGTACGTGTCCATCGCCGAACAGATCCGGAAACAGCAAGGCCTGGTCGGTCTGCAGAGCCGCATAGGCAGCATAGAACTGCTCGGCATTGAGTGACCTGAGAAAAGAGGCCAGTTCGGTCGCCGGCATTTGAGCCTGCAGCTCCCGGGCCTCAGTCTTGTCGCTGGCCTTACCCTGCTCGATCAGGATCTGACTGACCACTTCTGCGGAGCTGAACGGGTGTCCGGGTGCTTCATCGTCGGTGAAATTGCGGGCAACTGACAATGGTTCAATGTCCAGGCCGCCGCTTTGCACGATGGCGCGGTGAAACAACCCCTCGGCCAGTGGTGAGGCCATCATCGCCAGCGTGTTCCAGCCGCCGGCGGATTCACCAAAGACGGTGACCCGATCCGGGTCGCCGCCAAACTGCTCGATATTGTCATGCACCCACCGCAAGGCAGCGATCTGGTCCAGGGTGCCGTAGTTGCCTGAGTCATCCTCGGGATTCCCGGTCGCCAGTGCGGGGTGGTTAAACCAGCCCAGGCCAAACAGTCGATAGTTGATGCTGACCAGGATCACCTGGTGGCGGGTAGCGAGTGCGGTACCGTCATAAAGACTGCCACCACCACTGCCAAACTTGTTGGCACCGCCATGAATCCAGAACATGACCGGCAGGGCTTCGGTGCTGCCTTCAGGAGCAAACACATTCAGGTACAGGCAGTCTTCCTGACCATAAACACCCGAGCTGCCGGGGTTAAACATTGAACCCCAGGTGGCGCACTCGGCACCATCGGCGATGACCTCTTTATCGCCCTGCCAGGGTTTGACTGGCTGCGGTGCGCGCCAGCGGTTGGCGCCAGTGGGTGCGGCGGCATAGGGAATACCTCGCCAGACCAGGGCGCCCTGGCCATTGTTGTAGCCAATAATCTCGCCGCCGGTGACGCTGCGACGGGTATCGGCGCTGGCGACCGGAGGTGCTACTTCTTCTGGCGACAGGTAGTTCAGAACAGAGGCGATGCCGACGCCGGCCAGCACGACCAGGCCCAACAGGCTCAACAGGATTTTTTTCAGCATATCGATCAGAAACCTTGTTTTTTATGGTTTTAGGCGCAGCCAGTCTAGCATGCTGAGGGGTGCGAAATACTTGAAAGTTGAAAATACATACTGTAGATTCAAATCCCTTTTTTCGGGGTCCTACCCCCGTTATTTCTAAGTACAAGGAGATTTCTATGGGCATCCAGGTCCTTCCAAAAGAAGAGTTCCTCAACGCTGTAGGAACCAAGCTCGAGCCGGGTGAGTGGTTTGAACTGGGCCAGCAGCGCATCAACGACTTTGCCGACTGCACCGAAGATCATCAGTTTATTCACATTGACGAAGAGAAAGCCGCTCAGACTCCCTTCGGAGGCACTATTGCCCACGGTTTCCTGACGCTTTCCATGCTGTCACACATTGCCGGTGGCAATGGCATCTCCCCCGAGAACGTGGTGATGGGCGTCAACTATGGCTTCGACAAGGTGCGTTTCCTGGCGCCCGTGCGCGCGGGCAAGCGGGTGCGAGCTGTTACCGAAATCCTGGATATTACTGAAAAGGACGGTAATCGTTTCCTGATCAAGCAGGGCATTACCGTAGAAATTGAGGGTGAGGAGATACCTGCCCTGATCGCCGAGTGGCTAACCATGGTCGTCACCGGCTAACTGTTTTTGTAACGAGGATCTTTAGAACATGACTATTCGATATGACGGCCAGGTGGCCATCGTAACCGGCTCCGGCCAGGGTCTGGGACGTTGCCACGCCATCGAGCTGGCCAAGCGTGGTGCCAAGGTGGTGGTTAACGACCTGGGTGGCGCTACCGACGGTACCGGTGGTTCCAGTGAAGCAGCCAAAGCCGTGGTGGCAGAAATTGAGGCCGCCGGCGGTGAAGCCATCGCAAATGGTGCCAATGTCGCCAAGTACGAAGAAGTAGAGGCCATGGTGGCCGAGGCCAAGGAGAAGTGGGGCCGCGTTGATATCCTCATTAACAACGCCGGTATTCTGCGCGACAAGAGTTTCGCCAAGGGCGGACTCGATGACTTTGCGATGGTGCTTGACGTGCACCTGATGGGCTCCATCAATTGCACCAAGGCGGTGTGGGATATCATGCGAGAGCAGGCCTATGGCCGTATCGTCATGACCACGTCTTCCAGTGGCCTGTACGGTAACTTTGGCCAGACCAACTATGGCTCAGCGAAGATGGGCGTGATCGGTGCCATGAACACGCTGGTGCAGGAAGGCGCCAAGTACAATATCCACGTGAATGCACTGGCTCCGACTGCCGGTACCCGCATGACCGAGGGGCTGATTCCAGAGCAGGCCTTTGACATGCTGACCCCGGAAACCGTCACCCCCGCCGTGCTGTACATGGTGTCTGAACGGGCCCCTACCAAAACCATCATCGCTGCCGGTGCGGGTTGCTACAGTGTGGTCAAGATTCACGAAACACAGGGCGCCTACCTGGCTCCTGAAGATCAAACCCCGGAAGGCATTGCCGCCAACTGGGACGCCATCACCAATACTGATGGCGAAACCATTCCCCAGGCAGGATTCGAGCAGACGGTGAAGTTCACCGGCATGGCCGCTGAAGCCCAGGGCATTAA
Source organism: Halieaceae bacterium (assembly GCA_963921335.3). Taxonomy (GTDB): domain Bacteria; phylum Pseudomonadota; class Gammaproteobacteria; order Pseudomonadales; family Halieaceae; genus CAWUFC02. The sequence goes on from CAWUFC020000001.1 coordinate 1,273,226, forward strand.
GCTCGGATAAACAGAAAGGAGAACATTATGTCTGAAGCAGTAATTGTATCGACCGCACGTACCCCGATCGCCAAAGCCTATCGGGGCAGCTACAACGACATGGGTGGTGCCACCCTGGGTGCACTGTCTGTAGAAGAAGCGGTCAAGCGCGCCGGTATTGAAGGCGCTGAAGTTGACGATTGCATCATGGGTTGTGCCCTGCAGCAGGGTGCCACCGGTGCCAACGTTGCTCGCCAGATCGCCCTGCGTGCCGGCCTGCCTGTGACCGTTGCCGGTATGACCCTGGATCGTCAGTGCTCATCTGGCCTGATGGCTGTGGCGACTGCCGCCAAGCAAATCACCGACGACGGCATGAAAATTGTCGCTGCCGGTGGTCTGGAAGCCATCACCGCGGTCCAGAACGAGAACATGAATATTCACCGTATGGTGGATGCGGGCCTGATGGAGATGCACCCGAATATCCACATGGCCATGCTCGATACCGCCGAAGTGGTTGCCAGCCGTTACAACGTGACTCGTGAACAGCAGGACGAATATGGTCTGCAGTCACAGACGCGTACTGCTGCGGCCTACGAAGCAGGTCGCTACGCCGACGAACTGTTCGACGTCACCTGCGAGCGCATCGTATGGGACAAGGAAACCGGCGAAGAATCCAAAGCCACTGTAACTGTTACTGCGGATGAAGGCGTTCGCGCGACCAACGCGGAAGGCCTTGCGGGTCTGAAAACCGTTCGCGAAGGTGGCACCATCACTGCGGGTAACGCCTCCCAGCTTTCTGACGGCTCTTCTGCCCAGATTGTGATGGACAGCAAGCTCGCTGAGCAGAAAGGTCTGGAACCCCTGGGCATTTATCGCGGCATGGCGGTTGCCGGTTGCGAGCCAGATGAAATGGGTATCGGCCCCGTCTTCGCAGTGCCCAAGCTGCTGAAGGCCAATGGTCTGAGCATGGACGACATTGGTCTGTGGGAACTGAACGAAGCGTTTGCCTGCCAGGTGATCTACTGCCGTGATCAGCTGGGCATCGACAACGACAAGCTCAACGTCAACGGCGGTGCCATCTCCATCGGTCACCCCTACGGCATGAGCGGCAGCCGCATGGTTGGCCACGCGCTGATCGAAGGTAAGCGCCGCGGTGTGAAGTACGTGGTCATCACCATGTGTGTCGGTGGTGGCATGGGCGCAGCAGGTCTGTTCGAAGTCTGCTAAGCACTGCACTACCTCTGAACGGCGCCTGATGGCGCCGTTTTTATTTCAAGAGATACAAACAATGAGTGGGGTGGAAAATATGAAAGCATTGGTCTGTAAAGAACTTGGTTTGCCCGACAAACTGTCACTGGAGAGTGGCTGGCCACTGCCGGAGGTGGGTGAGCACGATGTGCTGATTCGCGTGAAAGCCGCAGGGCTCAACTTTCCGGATGTAATGATCATCCAGGGTAAATACCAGATCCAGCCAGAGCTGCCCTTCATTCCCGGTGGTGAAGTGTCGGGGGTGGTGGAAGCTGTGGGTGACAAGGTCACCCGTGTGGCGGTGGGTGATGAGGTCATTTCCATGGGTGCCGCCGGTGGTTTCTGTGAGCAGATGGTCACCAGTGAGTTCGCTGTTTTCAAAAAACCCGCAGCCCTGAGCTTTGAGCAGGCAGCAGGTATTTCCATTACTTACTTCACTTCCTACTATGCCTTGAAGCAGCGTGGCCATTTGCAGGCCGGAGAAACCCTGTTGGTGCTGGGTGCTGCCGGAGGCGTTGGTACCACTGCCGTCGAGTTGGGCAAGCTGATGGGCGCCAGGGTCATCGCCGCGGCAAGTTCCGATGAGAAACTGGAGCTGTGCAAGCAGTTGGGCGCGGACGCGGTCATTAATTACAGCACTGAGTCACTCAAGGATCGGATTAAAGAGCTGACCGACGGCAAGGGCGTGGATGTGGTTTACGACCCTGTCGGGGGTGACTACAGCGAGCCGGCACTACGCGGTATGGCGTGGAATGGTCGCTTCCTTGTGATTGGCTTTGCCGCTGGTCCTATTCCGAACGTGCCGCTGAACCTGGCGCTGTTGAAGGGCTGCGCAATCGTCGGTGTGTTCTGGGGTCGCTTCAGCGGTGAGGAACCCGAGGAGAACCTGCGTAATATCGATGAGCTTTGGGAGCTCTTTGAGCAGGGCAAGCTGGCACCGGTGGTTACCGAGACTTATCCCATTGAGCAGTACGAGGAGGCATTTGCTTCCATGATGGAGCGTCGCGCCCGGGGTAAAGTCATCCTGTCTTTTTGAGGCTGTGCTCCCTGGCTATTGCTTGGGGGGCTTGATGTCGGGCGTTGCTTTTTTCCTGCTGATCAATAGCACTGCGAACAAGATACAAAAAATGAACAGGCTGAAGCCTGTCGCGTAACTGGGATTCAGCTGGTAAAGGTAGCCTGCAATCACGGGGCCCACCATGAAGCCGAGAGCGGGGCAGGAGGACACCAGGCCAGCAATAGCTCCTTGCTCTTCGGGTGTGACCGCCAGTGAGGCTGCTGCTGAGATGCTTGGCATCGCCATACCGAGCCCTGTGCCCATGAGTGCCATACCAATGCTGAGGCCTAAGAAGGTGTCGGACAGTGTCATAAAAGCGGCACAGCCAATCAGGCATAGCGTGCCAAGGCGGATAAATGTTTCCGGCTTCCAGTTCAGGCGACCAACCAGTAACAGCTGCGCGACAAAGGAAAAGATCGCCGAGATCATCAGTGCGCCACCGGTCATTTGTGCGGTTTGAATGCCATCCAGCCCCAGCTTGTCCTGGATATTGAAGCCGAGTGTCTGTTGGATGCCAGAGAATCCCGAGAACATGCCGATGCAGATTGCTAGCAAGCGCACGACCCTGGGGTCGGTATAGCGAACCTTGGCCTGTAAGGTGCGCTGTTGTAGTTGATCATTAGGAGTCACCGGTAGTTTTAACCAGGTATAGATGGCAGCGACACCGGTCAAAATGCCGGCAAAAAACAAAGGTGCCAGCAGACCCAGCGTGGCCAGTCCACCGCTGACGGCTGGGCCCAGTATGGTGCCGGTGTTATGGGCTGCACCCAGCCTGGCCATGGCCTTGGTGCGTTGGTCGGCACTGGTATGGTCGGCGGCGTAGGCGGTTGCTGCCGGGCCGCTGGCGGACATCACCATGGATTGTGAACAGCGAAATATCAGCGCGAGGGCGAACAGCATTGAGCCGCCTATCAAGCCCATGAGGGCAGCCTGGAACAGACTGGCGAAGACCAGTGTGCCCACGGTGTACCCGATCAAGCCGATCATGATGACAGGCTTGCGCCCAACACGGTCGCTGTAGCGCCCCCAATAGGGCGAGGCCACGCCGAAGATAAAGGCGGAGAGGGCGACAATCGAGGTAATTTGCACTTCCGCCAGATTCACCTCGCGACCCAGGGGCGGCAAAATCGCAAAGACCAGCGACTGCCCAATGGCTGTCGCCATGATGCTGAATACAAGGCAAACGTATTGTGCGCGACTCAACTGCATAAACCATGTTCGCCGCTGAAGGGTGAAAATTCTAGCGCTGTTTAGGTGATATTTTCCCGCCGCGGCTGGACGGAATGTTGGGCAGCTGCTGCAGCTGCCCTGGCAGAGTGAAGATCAGCCCGCGAAGCTTGAGAAGTCGGGCCCGCGGCGCAGACTATGGCCGCCGTCGACATTAATAATCTGACCGGTGATCCAGCGCGACTCCGCGCCAATCAGGAAGCGAGCCAGTTCTCCAATATCTTCCGGCTGGCCGACATCGTTCATAGGTGTATTGTCGATGTAGGATTGATACACCTCGCTATCCCGGGGTATGCCCTCCATGATCTCGGTTGCGACAAAGCCAGGGCGAATCGCGTTGAAACGTACTTTGTCCTTGCCGTATTCGTCAGCGGCATTTCGCATCATCGCCTCAATACCCGCCTTGCCGGCACAATACGCGTGAAAGTATGGGTGGGTGATATGGCCGGCCAGTGACGACATGCCGGCGAATGAGCCGCCCCCCGCGGCCACCATCAGAGGAATGCTGTGCTTCATGCACAACATGGTGCCGATCACGTTCAGGTCCAGTACCCGCTTGAACTCATCGGTGTCGACATTGCCATAGGCCATCGGGATGCCACCGCCACCGGCATTGGCCACGACGCCGTGGAGTGAACCAGTGGGCTCTGTAGTTTTGGCGATCATTTCCTGGACCGATTCCTCGTCGGTGACATCGCCGACAACGATCTGAACGCTGCCGCCCCGGTCTGCCTTGCTGGCGATGTCTTCCGCGGCGTTCTGCAAGCTGGCTTCGGTGCGCCCGGATATAGTGACCGCAGCGCCATCCGCTGCCAGTCGCGCGGCACAGGCTTTGCCGATGCCGGTGCCACCGCCGGTGACCAGAACGGCGAGTCCTTCAAGATTGTGTTCAGCCATGGTTCATCTCCTTAATCAAAGCGGCGTACAGTGTACTCGCAATTCATCTACACTGGGGGTTCGATACGTTTAAAGCATGGAGTGGTTCAGTGAGTTGGATTAGTACGGGCGACAACTATCAAGCAGTGAGTAGTCCGCTGGCGGCAATAGCCGATATTCAGTCTGGTCTTTACCGCAGTTTTTGGCAGCTCGACTGCTTGCCACCCCGGGTGCTCGAACTCTGTCGATTGCGTCTGGCCCAGCTTCACGGAAGTGATGCGGCACTGGCTATCAGTGAGGTAGAGCTTGAGGCCAATGAGCGAGACCAGCTCAGTAACTGGGCCAGTGCTGAGAGCTTTAGTGATGCCGAGCGAGCCTGTCTGGCCTTCGCTGAGGTGCACGCGATGGATGCAACCGCCATCACCGATGAACAGGCTGAGGCGGTCAAGGCTCACTTTGGCGAGGTCGGCCTGGTGGCGCTGATCCAGGCCTTGGGTGTCTTCGACGGCATGATTCGGCTCGGACTGGTTTGGGGCCTGGATAATATGGAGGTGGCTGAGCATGGGAGCTAGCCCGAGAGTAACGCCGCCACAAACCGGTGGCGACCACGTCATTCGAGATTCAGCACTGGGCATGGTGCCGGAGACCATTGAGCATTTTATAGACCTGACAGCGGCCATCTGGGATGCCAGCCCGCTGTCAGCCGCGGAAATCGAACTGGCGCGACTGCGCAATGCCAATTATGTGGGCTGTGTGTTTTGCAAAGCGGTGCGTTACGACGTTGCCATCGACGCCGGCCTTGATGAGGGCAAAGTGGCGATGATCAATGATAATTTCGCCGACAGTGAACTGAGTGATCGCAACAAGTTGATTCTGCGTTTTGTCGATCACTATCTGCATAGCCCCGGCGTACCGGACGCTGATTTTCAGGCTGAGCTGAAAGCGGAGTTCAGCAGTGAAGAGCTGTTGCACCTGTCACTGCTGATGGCTTATTTCAATGGATTCTCAAAGTGCGCGGTGGCATTGGGCGGCATGCCTGACAGCATGCCGCGAATGGAGATTTCCGTCCCCCGCTAACAAAAACGGGGTCAGAGTACTTTGAAATTTCAAAGTACTCTGACCCCATTGATAGGTGGAGATGTCGTTGTCGCGCTAGCTCGCGAGGCGATCGAACTCCAGCTCCGGAAAGTCATTGTCTACTGATTCGCGCAAACGATCGTAGTAGACATTGGCCCCGCCAAAGTAGATCAATACCCGTGGTGCGTGATCGGCAATGTTGGCACCCATCATCCAGGAGTTCACCTTGTGACCCTGCGCCATCAAGGTCTGCTCATGTACTTCAGCGACGTGGGCTGACCATTCCTGTTCGGCCTCGCGCTTGGCGCTGAATACGTCAAAGCCCTCTGCCTCCATCTTCTTGATGCAGTCGGTAATCCACATCACGTTCTGCTCAATGGATGTCGGCAGGTTGGCAAAAGGCGCTTGCGGGCCGGTCACAATGAACAGGTTTGGGAAGCCAGAGGCGGCCACGCCCATCAGGGATTCTGAAGTCTGGTCCCACTTCTCGGTTAAAGTTTGGCCATTGTCACCGCGAATGGGGAAGGCTTCCAGCGCACCGGTATAGGCCCTGAAGCCGGTAGCGAGAATGATGATGTCAAACTCGTACTCATTGGCTTCGGTTTTGATGCCAGTCTCGGTGATGGCGACCATGGGCTCGCGATCACGCGTGTCTACCAGGTGCACGTTGTCGCGGTTGTAGGCTTCCAGGTAGTTGTGATCAAGCGGCGGGCGCTTGGCAAACAGCGGGTACTCCCCCGGCGTCGGTGCAATGATATCTGCAATCTCAGGGTCGTCGATGCGCTCTTTCATCTTCTTCACAATGAACTCGGAGGCCAGCAGGTTGGACTCCGGATCTGCCAGAAGATCGTCAAAGGTTTCGAATACCCAGCGGAAGCTGCCGTTCCAGTTTTCTTCGAAGATGCGCTGAACTTCTTCCGGGTCGGTATCTGCCGCGTTACGGCCGACAGGGCTGTCAAAGGCCATGCCGAAGACATGGTTGCGGCACTTTTCCATGATCGCGCTGTAGTTGTCTTTGATCTCTTTTTCCCACTCCGGCGTCATTGATTTTTGCATCGCCGGAAGAATAAAGTTGGGGGTGCGCTGGAATACGGTCACGCTACCTGCGGTTTCGGCAACGACCGGTAGCATCTGTACGGTCGTGGCGCCGGTACCAATGATGCCGATGCGCTTGCCCGCGTAATCCAGATCCTCGGGCCAACGGGCTGAGTGGAAGAGGGTGCCTTTAAAGTCGTCCATGCCCTTGATATTGGGGATGACCGGTTCGGAGATCATGCCCATGGTGCTGACCAGGTATTTACAGGTATAGGTGTCTCCCCCTGCAGTGGTCACCTGCCAGAGGCCGGTATCTTTCTGGTAGGCCGCATCCACGATCTCGGTGTTGAGTTCGATATTCGGCCACATGTCGAGACGGTCTGCCACAAAGTGCATGTAGCGGTGGTTCTCTTCCCAGCCCGGGTAGCGGCAGGACCAGGACCAGTCCTGCAAAATTTCTTCAGAGAAGCTCAGGCAGTAGTAGTAGCACTCGCTGTCCGATGCCGCACCGGGATAGCGGTTCCAGTTCCAGGTGCCGCCGATGTCCGAGCCCTTGTCGAAGACTTTCAATGACAGGCCCGCTTCCCGCAGGAAGTGAATCAGTGCGAGGCCGGCGAAGCCGGCGCCAATGCCGATCGCGTCGTAGTCGGGTTTAACTTGCTGCGTACTCATAGTGTCTGCCTCTTGTCGTTCTTACTGTTATTCGTTGTTGCCGGACAGGAAATGTCCGTACTTTGCTAAAGCGGCTTCTCGCTGGGTCTGGGTGTGATAAGTGGGGAATACACCCGGCGCCGCCTCGTACTCGCGTAACACGGTGCGCGCTACCGTGACTTTGTGTACCTCGGTCGGCCCGTCCACCATGCCCAGTTCGGGAATGTTGGCCCACATGGTCATCAATGGAGTCTCATCAGAGGCGCCAATGCTGCCGTGCAGATGCAGGGCGCGGTAAATCACCTCTTGCAGCACTTTGGGGGTCGCGGCTTTGATGGCGGCGATTTCCTTACGCACTTCGCGGTTGTACTCCTTGTGCTTGTCGATGAGCCAGGCGGTGTACAGCACATGCAGTCGATACTGCAATATTTGTGTGTATACGTCGGCGATCTTGTCCTGGGTCAGCTGCTTGTTGGCCAGCGGTTCTCCCTTGGTAGTGCGGCTCAGTACCCGCTCGCACATCATGTCCATGGCTTTCTTCAGTACCCCAACTGTGCGCATGGCGTGGTGAACACGGCCGCCGCCCAGTCGGGTTTGTGCTACCAGAAAGCCCTGGCCCTCATTGCCGAGCATGTTTTCGGCGGGAACACGACAATTATCAAAGCGAATATAGCCGTGCACCCCATCACCCTGTTCGACGTAGGGGCCGACTGCGGAGTTACGGATGATCTCCATGCCCGGCGTACCTTGTTCCACCAGGATGATAGAAGCGCCTTCGTGAATCGGTGCGTCGGGATTAGTCACCACCATCACCAGCAGAAAGGCTGAGAAGCGCGCGTGGGAGGCGAACCACTTTTCGCCGTTGATCACCCACTCGTCGCCTTCGCGGTGCGCCTGACAGGTAAACTCGGCGGGGTCGGCCCCGGCCTGTGGTTCGGTCATGGAATAACAGGAAGCGATTTGCGCATCCAGCAAGGGCTTCAGGTATTTCTCCTTCTGCTCCGGTGTGCCGAAGTGGGCAAGAATCTCGGCGTTGCCGCTGTCCGGTGCCTGGCAACCAAACACGCTGGGCCCGAAACGGGAGCGGCCCAGTATCTCGTTCATCAAGCCCAGCTTGACCTGGCCATAGCCGGCGCCGCCGAGCTCGGGCCCGAGGTGGCAGGCCCACAGTTTCTTCTCTTTCACGATCTCACGCAGGGGTGCCATCGCCTTGAAAGCGGGTGACTCCGGGTCCCAGGGGTCACCCGGGCCACGAAAGACAAGATCAAGGGGCTCGATCTCCTCGCGGGTAAAAGTATCAATCCAGTTCAGTTGCTCCTGGAATTCGGGATCTGTCTCAAAGCTCCAACTCACAGTTTTTCTCCACTCGATCTTGACTTGCCTGATGCAAACCCGCATATTTTGAATAAAATTCAAGAAATAATCTACAGCTGATAGCAAAAAAACCTGTACCCAGTTCCGGTGCTGTCGCGAAGAGGAATAATCTGGTGATGCAAACAACAATGATGCACCTGCCCATGACGGTGCAGATGATCATGCAACACGGGCGGGATGTATTTCCCGATTCGAAGGTCTCAGCCTTTGATGGGCAGGTGCTGGAGGCTCGAAGCTATGCCGACATTGCCGATGAGGCGGCCAGACTGGCCACTGCTCTCGGTGATCTAGGTGTCGGTATGGGCGATCGCGTAGGCACGTTTAGCTGGAACAACCATGCCCACCTGGCCGCTTACCTGGCCATTCCTTCTGTTGGCGCAGTGATGCATACCATCAATATCCGCCTGTCGGCAGAACACATCGCCTACATCATCAACCATGCGGCAGACAAAGTGCTGTTGCTCGACGCCAGTTTGTTGTCGCTGTTTGAGCCGGTCATACCGCTGCTGGAGACCATGGAACACCTGGTGATTGTGGGTGACGACACGCCGCAGGCGGCGATGCCGGTGCATCGCTACCAGGCATTGGTCGATGGCAGCGAGCCGATGACCGAGTGGCCTCAGTTGGATGAGGCCAGCGCCGCGGCTGCCTGCTATACCAGTGGCACCACGGGCAATCCCAAGGGCGTGGTGTACAGTCATCGCACGACTTTTGTGCACTCGCTGGCATCGCGGGCGACAGATACGTTCGGAATCAGCGAGCATGACCGTATTTTACTGTTGCCGCCTATGTTCCACGCCAATGCCTGGGGGCTGCCCTACAGTGGCTGGTTCAGCGGCAGCGATTTTGTACTGCCTGGCCCCCACCTTGGTGTCGAAGCCATCATGGCCATGGTGGCTCAGGCGCGTCCAACAATTACTGCAACGGTACCCACCATACTCGGGGATCTACTGAGATACGACAGCAGTGAGCTGGATATGAGCTGCTTCAGGATGCTGGTCTGCGGCGGCTCCGCGGTAGCTCCGGCCATGATTGATGCTGCGCGGGACAAATGGGGTGTGCCGGTATTGCAAGGTTGGGGCATGACGGAAACCAGTCCCTTGTGCGCGCTGTCTCATCCGCCGCGCGAGCCCGGCGAACTTGGCGAAACGCACTGGCGAGCCAAAAGCGGTCGCCCGGTTTCAGGTGTGCAGGTGCGCATTGTCGATGACGAAGGAGCGCCATTGCCGCACGATGGTGAAACCGTCGGTGAACTGCAGCTGCGTGGTCCATGGATTACCGGCGGTTATCACAAGGGTGAGTCAGCAGACGCGATTTCTGATGATGGCTGGCTGCGCACCGGCGATGTAGGGCATATCGATGAAAAGCACTATGTGCAGCTGACCGATCGCACCAAGGACGTCATCAAGTCGGGTGGAGAGTGGATCAGCTCTGTGGATCTGGAGAATATCCTGCTGGGTCACGATCAGGTGCAGGAGGTCGCGGTGATTGCGACTGCTGATGAGCGCTGGCAGGAACGGCCACTGGTGGTGCTGGTGCCGGAGAGTTCGGAGTGTGAACCTACTGAACTGCGCAGCTGGTTGGAGGATAAGGTGGCACGGTTCTGGCTGCCTGAATACTGGAGCATTGTCACTGAGATTCCCAAAACCAGTGTCGGCAAACTCGACAAGCGTCGCCTTCGGGATATGAACGAATCGGGCGAACTGGACGTAAGCGTTCTATAAGTACAAACAATCCATCAATAAAAAGCATTATCGAGGAAAGCATCATGGCCTATCTGGCACGAGAAGCGGGCAAGAGCATTTACTATGAAGACTATGGGGATGGTGATAGTGCCATCCTGCTGGTGCACGGCTGGGGTATGGGTGTGCGCACCTGGGACTATACGCTGCCGCGCCTGCGGGCCGCAGGGCAAAGAGTAGTGCTGCTGGATCATCGCGGCTGCGGCAAGTCCGACAAGGATTTTGCCGATATGGGTGTGCAGGCGATTGCTAATGACGTCGTAGCGCTGGTGCAGGAGCTTGGTCTGAGCAAGGTGGTACTCAACGGCTGGTCTTTGGGTGGCGCCGTCGTGGTTGAGGCTGCCCATCAGCTGGGTGAGCGCTGCAGCGGATTGGTGCTCACTTGCGGTGCGACACCCTGCCATCTGCAGAAATCGGATTATCCCCACGGTGGTACTGATGAGGCTCTGGCTGAGACCCTGGCCGCTATGGCGGCGGATCGGGTTAATTTTCTGGCGGGCCTGTCGGCCGGAGTGTGTGCCAGTGAAGTCAGCCAGTCGGTGGTGGACTGGATGTGGGCTATTTTCATGGAGTCGTCTCCGCTGGCCGCCCAGGCACTGGGGGAGTTGGGTCCCCTGGACCAACGCGAGATTCTCTCCGGTTTGAGCGTGCCCATTCTCGCTTATGTGGGCGCGAATGATGCGGTGGTAGATCCCAATGTGTGTCGCTCTGTGACCGACTACAACAGCGGCGTAAAACTGGTGGAGTGTCCCAACTCCGGTCACGCGCCGTTTATTGAGGAAGCGGATCTCTATCATGGCGAATTGCTCGCTTTCCTGGAATCGGTGGCGTAAAGGAGCACGGCCATGACTGATCAAGTTAACTACGGACTGTGGTACGACTTTAGAAATCCGGCCAACTGGGCCCAACCTTTTGACCAGTTTTATGCTGAGCGTTTGCAGCAGGTTAGCGATGCGGAGCAGTTGGGTTTCAACTCCTGCTGGCTGACGGAGCATCATTTTTGCGATGACGGTTACACGCCGTCACCCCTGGTGATTGCCTCCTCATTGTTATCACGCACTGAGCGGATGCGACTCGGTACTAACCTGATGTTGTTACCCCTGCACGATCCGGTGCGCGTAGCAGAAGATGTCGCTACCCTGTCACTGTTAAGCGGTGGGCGCTTTGACCTGGGCGTTGGTATTGGCTACAGACAGCTGGAGTTTGATCACTTTCAGCGCAAGTTGTCCCATCGTCCCAGCCTGGTGGAAGAGGGTATAGAAATACTGCGTCGCAGCTGGACCGGCGAGCCGGTGAACTTCTCCGGCAAGCGGTTTGAGGTGGGTAATGTGGCTGTAACGCCTGCGCCTGTGCAAACGCCTAAAATCTATCTGGGTGGGATGGTCGAGCCCGCGATTCAGCGAGCGGCGCGGGTTGCTGATGGTTTCCTGAGTACCGGTGGTATTGGCATGGACATCTACAACGAGGCACTCGAGAAAGAAGGCAAATCTATACAGGACGGTGACATCATCCTGGGCTGCTGGGCCATTATCGCTGAAGACCCGGAGGCGGAAGCGGCCAAAATCGGTGATCACGTGCTCTATCACATCAACGAATACATCAAGTGGGGAGCCTTTGGTCCGCCGGATCAGACACCTCTGTTTGAAGATGCGGCAGTCGCGATTGAGAACGGGCTGTATGAACTTTGGGATGCAGATACAGCGGTGACCCAGTTGAGTCAGATGCTGGAGACCTACCCCAATATTCGGGATATCCATTTCTGGGCACAGTTTCCCGGGGAATCAGTAGACTCGGGCAATGCGCGCATGCGCTACATTGCTGAAAAGGTGCTGCCGCGGCTTCGCGGCTAGTCTTGTTTTCGCTAGCTGTCCAGCCCGCACATCGCCAGCATGCTATTGAGAAACAGGCGGTGTGCGTCGGGCAGGTCGATGTCTGTGTCGAAGTACACCGCAGAGCGCAGGCCGATCATCAGGCCATAGGAGATTTCGGCCGCGTCCTTGCTGCTTTGCATAAAAACCGAGGGTGAAGCCTCGAAGATCTCGACCAGGTAGGCCTTACAGCGCTCGTCAAACTCCGCCTTGGTGACCCGCAGTACGTCGTCGTTCACTGCGGCGCCAAAGCACTCCAGCATGAAACCAATTTCCTTGATGGTGCCGGCTTCACCCTTGAACCAGAAGTCTGACAGAGACTGAATCTGCTCTCGTGGTGGCAGTGTTCTGAACTCATCGATTCGTTCGAGAAAGCGCACAGACACCATCTCGAAATACTGTTCGAGAATGTCTTCCTTGCCCTTGAAATAGTAGAGCAAATGGCTGGCTGACATGTCTGCACCTTCGGCGATATCCGCCAGGGTGGTTTTCACGTAGCCCTTTGCCAGGATGCAGTCATGCAGGGATTTAAAGATCACCCGGCGGCGCTGTTTACCGCGGCTGTCGCGTTTATCCGACGTTTTTTTGGCTGGTGCTGGAGACATGGCTCGCGACCTTATCACTGTGTCGGTGTCTTTTGCAGGGACTCGACAATTTCTTGAATAATATTCAAATTACACCTACTATCCGTTTTCTGCAAGCACGGAGAATAAGTAAATGAGTGTGGAAGGACTGAGAATTGTGATCACCGGTGGTGCTGCTGGCATCGGTGCAGGCACCGCCAGGCTGGCGGCCAGCCGCGGTGCCAAAGTGGTGATCTCTGATCTCAACGACGCGGCCGGACAGGCACTAGCGGAAGAGATCAATAGTTCGGGCGGCAGCGCCATCTACCATCATGCCGACGTCACCAATGAGGCCGATGTTGAGGCCCTGATGGCGGCAGCGGCGGATGCTTTTGGCGGCATCGATGTGCTGCACAATAACGCCGGCGTGCATGAAAGTGCGCTGACCGAGGATCTCGGGCTGGAGAGCATGAGCCGCGACATTTTCGAAAAAGTGATGGGAATTAATGTGACGGGTGTCTGGCTGTGTGCCAAGTATGCCTTGCCCTACCTGCGCAAGAGCGAGCAGGCCTCGATTATCAACGCCGGATCTACCAGCTCCCTGTCCGGTTATCCACAGTGCCAGGCTTATGGTGCGAGTAAGGGCGCGGTGATGCAGTTAACGAAAATGCTGGCCGTTGACCTGGCCGCAGATGGTATTCGGGTCAATTGTTACTGCCCCGGTTCCATCCACACAGAGATGGTCGACAAGTTCCTGGAGGCCGCGCCTGACCCTGAAGCGATGTTGGGCACCATGACCCTTACCCATCTCATACCCCGCATGGGCAAGCCCGTGGATGTGGCGGAGTTGGTGTGTTTTCTCGCCAGTCCCGCCTCCCAGTTTGTAAACGGAGCGGTGTGGACCATTGATGGGGGCTCGCTGGCGTGGCGCGGCACCCTGGACGTACTTGGAATGGAGACAAGCGCATGAGCCTGAGTGCTGAAGAAAAACTGGCTATTCATGAATTGTTCGCGCGCTGGGCCTATGCCTACGACGAGCGCGATGAAGCCATGCTGGCGGATTGCTTTACCGAGGACGCCGATTTCAGCATGCGCATCGCAGGCGGTGACCTGGTGGGTCCCTTTGAGGGGCGCGAGGCCATTATGGTACTCATGACGGGTTCCATGGCGGAGCAGACTGATGTGCGGCGCCACGTTGTGTCCAATATCTTTTTCAAGAGTGAGGGTGATCAACCTGAAGTCATATCCAACCTGACCCTGTTGGCCACCGAGAACGGCGAGATCCAGCTCCTCTCTGCGGGCATCTATCGCGACACCGTGGTCAAGCAGGGAGACAGCTGGCGTCTGAGTCATCGCCACCTGGACCTGGACAAAGGCTACTAGGAGCGGCTGGTGAATATCGGAGAAATACCCGCTAAAACCGCGCGCCTGCAGCCTGCCCGCGAGGCGCTGATTGATGTGCACAGCGGTCGCCGCATGACCTATGGCGAGCTGGACGAGCGAGTGCGTCGACTGGCCAACGGCTTTGTCGATCAGTTGGAGCTGGAGAAGGGCGAGCGAGTCGCGATCCTGTCAAAAAACTGCATCGAGTACATGGAAATCTACTATGCCTGTGCCCGGGTCGGTTTGATCGCCCAGCCTTTGAACTGGCGACTGGGCATACCGGAGATGCAGCGCATTCTCGAGAACGGTGACCCCGCGGTGGTGATTGTCTCAAACGAATATGCCGCTGAAGGAGCAGCATTGCGTGAGCAGCTGGCGGTGGATCATTGGCTGGCATTTGGCGAAGACAGCGATGGCAGTTACGAGGCCGTGCTGTTAAATAGCAGTGACGAGGAGCCAGCCTGGTCCGCCGAGGTGGGCGATCACGACCCTGTGCTGATCCTGTATACCGGTGGCACAACCGGTGAATCAAAGGGCGCACTGCACACGCATCACTCGCTCTATATGGGCATGATCAACCAGACAGTGGCTGAGCGCATTGTGCCCAGCGATGTCTACATGCTGACGGGTCAGATGTTTCATATTCCCGTGGCGCTGGCTATGAATTACCAGGCCCACGGTTGTCCGCTGGTGTTGATCAATTTCGATGCGCGCCTGGCGCTTGAAACTATTCAGAAAGAACGCGTGTCCGCCTTCCTCGGTATCACCACCATGCTCAACTGGATGATGGCCGATGAAAAGTTCAGCGAGTTTGATATCAGCAGCCTGCGCAACATTCAGTATGGCGGTGGGCCAATGCCTCGCAGCGTGGTGGCTGCGGCGCTGGATGCCTTTCCCTGCACCATTATCCAGGGCTATGGCCAGACCGAAGGCATGACCATGAGTTTTCTGTCACAGGAAGACCATCTCAATGCCCTCTCGGGACAACACTCAGAGCGATTGGCTTCTTGTGGGCGGGAGGGCTTTGTTACCAGCATTCGCCTGGCCGACCCCGACGGCAACACGGTACCGCGTGACGGCAACACCCCCGGTGAGATCCTGGTGCGGTCCGAAGCCAACATGGTGGGCTACTGGGGGCGAGATGACCTCACCGCCGAGACCATTCGCGATGGCGAGATGTGGACTGGCGACATCGCCGTCTGGGACGAGGACGGTTACATCTTCATTGTCGACCGCGCCAAGGACATGATTATTTCTGGCGGTGAGAACATCTACAGCACCCAGGTTGAGGCAGCTATTCATCAGCATCCTGCGGTTCTCGAATCTGCGGTATTTGGCGTTCCTGATGAGGAGTGGGGTGAGTCTGTGAAGGCGGTGGTGGTCCTGAAGCCGGGCGAGAGCGCAACCGAGCAGGACATTATCGACGCTGCCGCACAACAGCTGGCCTCTTACCAGAAACCGAAGTCTGTGGATTTTGTCGACAGCCTGCCCAAGGCGCCCACCGGCAAAATTCTCAAGCGTGAACTGCGCGATCCCTACTGGGCAGAAGCGGAGAAGCAAGTATGACGGGTCTCTTATCAGACGAACTGTTGGCCAATATTGGCCGCTGCAGTGAGCCCAGGCGTGAGCTGGTAACCCGCCGCGATATTCGTAAATATGCTGTGGCCACCGGCAATCGCCAGCGCAAGTATCTCGACGGTGATGAAGCCCCGCCGATGTTTCATGTGCCCCTGTTCTGGGATGTGGTAGAGCTGGACCAGCTGACGCCCGACGGTGTGTCGATCGACACACTGCTACCGAAGTTTCCACTGGAGAAAGCCATAGCTGGGGGCTTGAAGATTGAATATCTCAAGCCGGTGTATCCCGGAGACTGGCTCACGGCCACACGCGAGCTCACCGCTATCTATGAGAAAGAGGGTCGCTCTGGTCCGCTGATTTTCTATGAGGTGATGATGAATATAGCCAACGACGATGGCGAGCTGGTGATTCGTGAGAAGACCACGAGGATACTTCGATGAGCGACCTCAAGTTTGAATCACTGTCGGTGGGTGATGCCCTGCCCGAACGGCAGCACGAGTGCGGCAATGTGCAGTTGATGCTCTACAACGCCGCGCTCTGGAATGGTCATCGTATTCACTTCGACGAGCCTTATGCCAAAGACGTAGAGGGCTATCCCGGCCTGGTGATCGCTGGCCCTCTTCTGGGTGACTGGCTGCACCAGTGTGTGGAGGAATGGCTGGGCGATGCCGGGCGCATTCACTCGATTGACTACTCCAATCGGCTCGCCACCTATGTCGGTGACGTACTGGTCGCGGGCGGAGAAATTACAGACATCCGTGAAGAAGGGCGCGAGGCTGAGATAGATGTGTTTATCAAAAATGCCGATGGCGATGTGGTCACGCCGGGCCGGATTGTAGCGAGGTTTAACTGATGGCTGAGCATTCGCTGCGGGGTAAGGTCGCTATCGTTGGTGCCTTCGATACAGAGGTTGGAAAGCTTCCCGGACGCACGCCCATGGAGCTTTGCGTGGAAGCGGCGATGGGGGCTATGGCCGATGCCGGTGTTCGCAAAGAAGAAGTGGACGGACTGGTGACCTGTAACGCCATGGCCCAGCCCATGATGTATCACGCCGAAGCCATGGCTGAATACCTGCAGATGTTTCCCCGTTATTGCATGGCGGCGGGCGCCGGGGGTGGCACTACTTTTTCGATCATTCACCATGCGGCTTCGGCCATTGTCACCGGCATGGCTGATGTGGTGGTGGTCGCAATGGCGGATGCGATGCGAAGCGGTCTGACTCGCGACCAGGCCATGATGGTGCAGGCCTCCACCGGGCATCCTGAATTCGAGCAACCCTATGGGCCGACGGTGCCAGCGTACTACGCACTGATTGCCCAGGCCCATATGGCCGAGTATGGCACTCGCCCTGAGCAGTTGGCAGGTATTGCTGTTGCCTGTAGAGCCCATGCCAGTCGCAACCCCGCCGCTCAAATGCGTGACCCCATTACTGTGGAAGATGTGATGGCTTCGAGGATGATCGCTGACCCGCTGAGACTGCTGGACTGTTCACTGGTATCCGATGGGGGTTCTGCCATCGTGCTGACTTCAGCTGAGCGCGCCGCGGACATGCCGCACGACCCGATATACATTCTCGGGGCGGGCGAGGGGCACAGTCATGAACATATTTCCGCCGCCCGCAGCCTCACCACCAGTGCCGCACTCGAGGCAGGGCAGCGCGCCTATTCGATGGCTGGCTACGCCGCTGCCGACATGGATTTCGCCCAGCTCTACGACTGTTTTACGCCCACCGTGCTGGTGGAGCTGGAAGACCTTGGGTTTTGCGAAAAAGGCGAGGGCGGTGCCTTCGTCGACAGTGGGGCCTTGATGCCCGGAGGCAGCCTGCCGGTCAATACTCATGGCGGCCTGCTGTCTCACAGTCACCCCGGCAATCCGGGGTCCATGTTTGCGCTAACTGAATCAGTCTGGCAGCTGCGTCACGACGCGGGCGAGCGCCAGGTTCCCGACGCCAGCCTGGGCCTCGTGCATGCCCAGGGCGGCATTATGTCTTCTCACACAGCCCTGGTATTGGGCAGGGAGGCGGGCTGATATGGATGCTGTTGAACCGAGAAAGATTCAACCCAGGCCTACGCAGCTGACCGAGCCGTACTGGCAGGGATGCAGGGAAGGGGAGCTGCGTCTGCAATTTTGTCCAGATTGTGATCAGTTTCAGTTTTATCCGCGTATTATCTGTAGTCACTGCGGCGGAAGCAGCCTGGAATGGCGTGCCGTTAGCGGTCTTGGCAGCATCGACAGTTTTACGGTCGTGCAGCGCGGTATATCAGCCGCTTACGAGGCCCCCTACGTGGTGGCACTGGTGCGCTTGGCAGAAGGGCCGGTGATGATGAGTCAAATTGTAGACATGGAGCCAGAGAAGGTCGCCGTAGGTATGGCGGTTCAGGTGGGCTTTGTTGACTGGGGTGACCAGCATCATCTGCCCGTATTTCGCCAGCGGGAGGATTCAGCGCAATGAATGACCCTAAAGTCGTCATGGCGGTTATCAACCCGGATGCGCCGGTGGAATCTCTCGAGGCCAAACAACCCCATATCGATAATGGGACTGAGTGCTATCCCAAAGACGGCTATTTCAGCGCCGAGTACATGGCCCGCGAATGGGAAAAGATGTGGACCCGTAGCTGGCTGATCGCCGGCGTACAGTCGGACCTCGAAAAGCTTGGGGACTACTTTCTGTTCGAGATCGGCAGCGAGTCGATCATTGTCACCCTTGCCGAAGAGGGCGTGCGCGCGTTTTACAATGTGTGCAGTCACCGTGGTGCCAAGTTGGTGTGGGAAGAGCGCGGCAATAAGAAAGTGTTTGTTTGCCCTTTCCACAGTTGGAGCTTTCACAATAATGGTGATTTGCGCCGCATCACCGACGAAGAAACCTTCCACCCGGATGTCGTGGCGCATCGTCCGGGTTTGACACCGCTGGCTTGTGAAACCCATGCCGGCATTATTTTTGTCAGCATGGCTGATAATCCACCGCCGCTGGCTGAGAGTATCGGTCTGCCCGAGGGTTATCTCGAAGCCTATCAGCTCGACAAGATGAAAGTGGTGCGTCACGTCCGCAGTGAGTGGGGCGCAAACTGGAAAGTTGGGGTAGAGGCTTTTTACGAGAGTTATCACCTTCATGCGGTGCACCCTGAAACTCGCGGTGTGATGGGCGATTTAAATGTGCAATACGACCTGTACTCCAACGGTGCCAGTCGCATGATTGTGCCGTTGGGGCAGCCTAGCCCGCGTGTCCACGACCAAACGACGGTGAATGAAGGCCTGCAGGCGATGTTGCAGGATGCAGGCATCGATCCCGCCGGTTTTGAAGGTGACGCTGGCGATGTGCGTCGCGCTATACAGATGTCAAAACGAGAGCGCAGCGACCGGCTGGGTTTGAATTATGAGCGCTTTGAAGACGGCCAGCTGTCAGACAGCTGGGCCACTGGTGTGTTTCCCAATGTGCAGATTGGTTGTCACCCCGAGGCGGTGTTTCTTATGCGCTTTATTCCCCATGAGAGCGATCCCGAGCGCTTTTACTACGACACCATGACCCTGTTATTGCCGGCAGACGATCCTGATCATTGCCCGCCGGCCTGGATGGGGCTGCCCGAGGGTACTGATGTGACCGGCGCTACTCGGCCAGCCACCGAGCACTTCAGCATCGAAGAAGATGCCAATCTGGGACTGGTACTCAGCCAGGACTCATCATTTCTGCCGGTTGTGCAGCAGGGCATGCGCAGCCGGGGTTTCAAAGGTCAGCTGTGGGGCGAGCAGGAGCAGCGCCTGCGCCATTTCCACGTGGAGCTGGAAAGACGGTTGGCGGCTGACTGAGGACTGTATATGACTTGACAAACTTTGTTTTGAAGTTCAATCTTGAATTTGATTCAAATTCAAAACCCGCAATACATAAACATAAATTGGATCTACAGGAGCATAAGAACATGAAGCCATTCAGGCATACTCCGCAGTACCTTAACTGGCAGCGTATGAAGCGAACCTTCGCACTCTGTCTTACACCCACCGTACTGGCCACGCCCCAGATGGTGTCTGCGCAGGATGCGCCGGCGCTTGAAGAAGTGCTGGTAACCGCGACTCGCCGCGAAACCGATATCCAGACCACGCCGGTTGCAGTAACGGCTATCGACAGCGAAAAGTTCGACAGTCTGTTTGCTGCCGACATTAGCTCGGTCGCACTGCTGACACCTAACTTCAGTGCCGCGCAGATCACCGGCTTTAACGCGGCGGGCTTCGCCATGCGTGCAGCCTCCCAGACCGACATCTTGGTTTACTGGGAGCCTCCGGTAGGTGTATTGGTTGACGACTTCGTTGTGCCACATATGCAGACCCAGCTGTTGGACCCTTATGACATCGAAAGCGTTGAAGTCATGCGCGGTCCCCAGGGCACCCTGTTCGGTAAGAACACTACTGCAGGCGTGGTTAATGTTAAAACCAAGCGCCCTGTCATGAATGAGTTTGGTCTCGACCTGCGCGTGCTGGTTGGTGACTACGGACGCACCGAGCTAAAAGGTGCGATCAATATCCCCTTGGTTGACGACAAGTTTGCCCTGCGCCTGACTGCATTCAATCAGGAAAGCGATGGTTACTACAAAAATGGCAAGGTCAGCCTCGGCTCTGCCGGTGGCGACTATGTCGGTGACGGCAGCGACCTGGGTGGCGACGATTCACTGTCCGGCCGCTTGAAGGCACTGTGGACCCCGAATGACAATCTGAGCATATTGTTCCAGTACGAATATCTGGAAGATCGTGGCGATTCGCCCCCCGCGGTGAATGAAACTGATCCGGCTTCCAGCCAGGCTTTTAATGCGATTGGCTTTCCAGGTGTTGTCAGCGGTGAGCCCCTGGATCAGGCGGGTGTCACAAATCGTGATGTCCTGGCGGATGGCACCACCACTGGTCTGTTCTTCTCCGATGGCCACGCCATTGATGTTGACGGTTACTACCTGAACATTGACTGGGAAGTCGGTAATTTTGTTTTTAACTCGGTGACCGGTTTGCGCGAACAGCAATCCAACCTGCCCAGCACCTACACCGGTGAGGTGGGTGATCCCAATGGCATCGTCTCATTGTTTGACGCCAATCGTTATGACGATCGTGAAACCTTCCAGCAGGAATTTCGCCTGAGCTCTAACTTCGACGGTAACCTCAACTTTGTAACTGGCTTGTTCTATCAGGAAGACGAGACCGCGTTTAACGTGGCGCAGTACCTTGGTGTTCTCGAGATATTTGGTAGTGCGGTGCCAGGTATCCTGGATGATGACAATCCCCTCTTGATCAGTAACAACCAGGAGATGGAATCGATTGCGGTATTCTTTGATGGTACCTTCAACTTTGCGGACACCTGGACCCTGAACGCAGGTATTCGCTATACCGAGGAAGAGAAGAAGTTCTTCTCTCGCCCCGGTACTCCGATCTTCCTCTATGGTGAAGGTCCTGGCTCACTGCCCTTTGACGGCAATGACACCAGTGCTTACCCCTGTGATCCCCTGAATCCCCTGGATTGTCAGACGGATTCCAAGAAGTGGAACGAGCCTACCTACCGCCTGTTGATTGCTAACCAGTTCAGCGATGAGTTGTATGGTTACGCTAGTTACAGCCGCGGATTCAAGTCTGGTGGCTACTCTGACCAGGCTGGTTCTGGTCTGGCGGTGCCGCTGGCTGCGACTCGCTATGATCCTGAGTACGCCGACTCTTTCGAGCTGGGTCTGAAGGCTGACCTCTGGGATGGACGTGCTCGTCTGAACACTGCCCTGTTCTACGTTGAATATGAGGACATGCAGCGTGCAACGATCGTAACCACGCCGGAAGGCCTGCAGGAAACCGTGGTATTCAATGCCGGTAAAGTGAAAGCCGCCGGTCTGGAATTTGAAGCTACAGCTCTGCTGACTGAGAGCCTGGTGTTGAGCGCCAACCTGGGTTACCTGGACTCTGAGTACGACGAGTTCGATCTCGACCTCGACCTGGATCCGGGTACGCCGCCGGTGTCACTAGCAGGTAATGACGTGACCCGCGCACCGGAACTGACGGCAGGTATCGACCTGACCTTCACCACAGGCGGCAGTTGGGGTGATATTCGCCTGATTGGCGGTGTCTACTACGAGGACGAGAGCATCAACTACTATGCGATCGACCCGCCAAGCCCTGGCTTCCCTGGTGGTACCCCTGTGCCCGAGTTCAATACGACTCTGCAGGAGCGCACCCTGGTTAATGTCAGTGCCACCTACACCCACAGCAGCGGAAACTGGTATGTGTCTGCCTTCGGTAAGAACATCACCGACGAGCGCTACCGCAACGCCTCGCAGTACGTGGGCGGTCTGTGGACCTTCTCAACCTATGCTGAGCCCGAAGTCTGGGGTGTAGAGCTGGGTCTGAAGTTTGGCAGTGCCAAGTAACACCCTCTGTAACGACCTGGGCCGGCTATGCCGGCCCTTTTTTTATGTACAGGATGTAATGTATGTCGCGAGAAGGCAGGACGCCTGGAGCGACGATGTACAGGATGTAGAGTATGACCACTCCCATTCTTCATCACTTTGATATCTCACCCTTCGCCGAGAAGGCGAAAGTGGCACTCGGCATCAAACAGGCTGAGTGGCAATCGGTACAGATTCCCCTGGTGATGCCCAAGCCGGATCTAACCCTGCTGACCGGTGGTTATCGCAAGACGCCGGTGCTGCAGATCGGCGCCAATATCTACTGCGACACTCAGCGCATTGCACTCGAGCTGGAGCGTGGTGTACCCGGGTCCTCTTTATTTCCGCAGGGAGAAGGCGGTCAGGCTGCGGTGCTGTCAGCCTGGGCTGACCAGTTCCTGTTTCGCCCCGGTGCGGCACTATCCATGGGTACGAATCTCGACCTACCGGAAGATATTCTCGCCGACCGTTTTGCTTTTTTCGACTTTCTGGATCGTGAATCGCTGCCGGCTCAATTGCCCGATTTGTTCGCCCAGTTTCGCGCCAATCTGCAGCGCCTGGAGCAGTCTCTGGCAGATGGTCGCGCCTGGTTGCTGGGCGATGCGCCGAGCTGGGCAGACGCTGCCTGCTACGCACCGGTGTGGATGTGCCGGGGCAACATTGCCGGCGCCGAGGGGCTTCTGAGTGATTTGCCACGACTGCTCGAGTGGGAGCAGCGTGTGCAGCAGCTAGGGCATGGGCAACGCAGTGAAATCACGGCGGCTGATTCTCACGCGGTTGCCAATGCCTGTTCGCCACAACTGCCTGCCGGGGCAGGAGTAGTGGTTATGCTGGACATCGATGCAGGAAGTCGGGTGCAGGTCATACCCGATGATTACGGCGCGGTGCCGGTATCGGGAGAGTTGCTATGCTGTGATCTCGAGGAAATTGTGATTCAGCGTCATCATGAACAGTTGGGTGATGTCTGTGTGCATTTCCCCAGAATTGGATACCGGGTGGAGGCCCTATGAAACGCTTGATAATAACGCTGTTTGCAGCGATGGTGGCTAACACGGTTGTGGCTGAGCAAACCGGCCAGCAATTGTTTGAGCAATATTGCCTGCACTGTCACGGTGGCACCGTGAAGAAGGCGCCGCCACTGAGCCTCTTGCAAATCATGTCCGCCAGCTCGGTGTACCGCGCGACCACTGTCGGCATTATGCAGGAGCAGTCTGCAGGCCTATCCGAGGCTCAACAGCGCCTGGTTGCCGAATACCTGACGGGCCAGTCCCTGGCTGATTCCGCTAGCGCGATGCCGCCCGCCTGTGAGAACGATTTTGATGCGGGACAGCCCCCGACTTCCGTGGGCTGGGGCGTGGACCTGGGAAATAGTCGTTTTTTTGGTGAGCAGCAGACCAGCCTGACCGCAGCAGACATACCCGATCTGGAACTGAAGTGGGCGTTTGCCTACCCCGATGCCATGCGCGCTCGCTCGCAACCCGGTATAGCTGGTGGCATGGTGTATGTGGGCGGACAGGACGGTTCGGTATTTGCGTTGGATCGCGAGAGTGGTTGCCTGCACTGGCGCTTTTCTACCGTTGCAGAAGTGCGCACGGCCATTGTGGTTGGGCCCGCTAGTGATGACTCAGGTAGCGGGCGACTTCTCTATTTTGGCGACCTGGTGGGCAACGTATACGCCATTTCGGCTGAGACTGGCGAACTGGTGTGGCGCGACCGCCCGGATGATCACCCCAGTCTGACCCTGACTGCCGCGCCGGCTTTGCACGATGGTCGTCTGTATGTGCCCATGAGCGCGCTGGAGGTCACCGCCGCGGCTGATCCTGAATACGCGTGTTGCACCTTCCGCGGTGGCGTGGCTGTTTATGATGCAAAGGCCGGTAGCAAACTGTTTACCGCTTACACTATTGATGAGCCACCCAGAAAAGTCGGCGTAAATAGCGTTGGCACTGATCGTATCGCCCCTTCCGGGGCACCCATCTGGAATACGCCGGTGATCGATCCCGCGCGTAAGGCCATGTATGTCGGTACGGGTGAGAACTATTCCTCGCCAGCGAATGACACCAGCGATGCAATTCTGGCATTGAGTATGGAGGATGGTCGCATTCTCTGGAGCCAGCAGATGACCGCTGGGGATGCCTGGAATATGGGCTGCGAAACCGAAGAGAAGATCAACTGCCCGCCGGAAAATGGCCCGGACTATGATTTTGGTGCCGCTGCCATTCTGGCTCAGACCAGTGACGGGCGGTCCGTGATTTTGGCAGGGCAAAAGTCCGGCGATGTGTTCGCGCTGGATCCGGATAACGGTGGCCGAATCCTCTGGCAACACAAGCTGGGGCGCGGTGGCATTCAGGGCGGCGTACATTTCGGCATGGCTGTTGATGGCGATACCCTGTACGTGCCCATGTCAGATTTTGATGGCGGTCCGCGTTGGCCAGGAGTGGCCAGGCCCGGTATGTACGCGCTGGATATTCCCAGTGGCGAGGTGCTCTGGTTTACACCGGCTCTGGATACCTGCGAAGAACTTGAATTCTGCCAGCCCGGGCTGTCTGCCCCTGCTTCAGCATTGCCAGGTGGCGTTGTCGGCGGTGCTATGGATGGTCATCTGCGCTTGTATGACAAAGCCAGCGGCAACGTGAGCTGGGTGCTGGATTCGCTCAGAAAGTACCAGACTGTGAATGGCGTTACCGCACAAGGAGGTTCTTTTGGGGGTGGCACCGGGGCAGTGTTTGACGGTGACATGATGTTCGTTAACAGTGGCTACGGCATCTACTTCCATATGCCGGGCAATGTGTTGCTGGCCTTCGGCCCTAGGGATTAATCAAATAGGGGTCAGAGTACTTTGGTTTTTTGGGAGAAAACCAAAGTACTCTGACCCCATTGTAATTATTTGAGTTCGGAAGAGGACTTGCCGAGAACCCGGCGCGCCACGATCAGCTGCTGGATCTGCTGGGTGCCCTCAAAGATATCGAGGATCTTGGAGTCGCGGGCAAACTTCTCCAGCAAATCGGTTTCGCTGTAGCCCAGACTTGAGCACAGCTCCACGCAGCGCAAGGTCACGTAGTTGCCCATGCGTCCGGCCTTGGCCTTGCACATGGAGGCTTCCTTGGAATTGGGCTGCTTGTTGTCGGCCATCCATGCGGCGCGCTGAACCAGCAGCTTGGCTGCCATCCACTCTGCCTCCATGCTCACAAGTTCGGCCTCAATAGCGCTGAGGTTGGACGGCTTTTTGCCATAGCTGACGTTCACGTTCTCTTTGGCCAGTAACTCCTGGGCTAGGTCCAGCGCCGCGCGGCCAACGCCGATGGCCATGGCGGCTACCGGCGGACGGGTGTTGTCGAAGGTCTGCATGACGCCGCCGAAGGCTTTTTTACGCTCTTCGGCGTTGCGAGCTACCTCTGGATTGCCAAGGATATTGCTTTTGGGAATACGGCAGTCGCTGAAGCTGATCGCTGCCGTATCCGATGCCCGAATGCCCAGCTTGTGTTCCAGTCGGGTGACTTCACATCCCGGTGTTCCCTTCTCGACAAGGAACGACTTGATTGCAGCTTTACCCAGAGACTTGTCCAGTGTCGCCCAGACCACAACAACGTCGCAGCGGTCGCCGTCGGTAACGTAGATTTTCTCGCCGTTGATCACCCACTCATCGCCATC
This sequence comes from Halieaceae bacterium, assembly GCA_963921335.3. Classification (GTDB taxonomy): domain Bacteria; phylum Pseudomonadota; class Gammaproteobacteria; order Pseudomonadales; family Halieaceae; genus CAWUFC02. The sequence goes on from CAWUFC020000001.1 coordinate 1,298,936, forward strand.
CAGTACGGCGGTGGTGGAGATGTTGGCCGAGTCGGAACCGGTTCCGGGTTCGGTGATGGCCATGGCTGCGTAACGACCACCGAACTTTTTCAGCTGCTCCGGGGTAGCCACAGCTGATATGGCGGCGTTACCGAGTCCGCGACCCGGCATCGCCAGCATCAGGCCGGTGTCACCCCAGCACATCGCCTCATAAGCAGTCACAGCCATCATATTTGAGCCGTTCTTCACACCGTCGTCACTGGGCTTGCCCTTGGCGCTGGCGACCGGGCGGTTCTGGCCGATCACCTTTGCCACCTCTTCCATTTCCTTAGGGTAGGTGTGCTCTTCTTTATCGTATTTGCGCGAATAGGGCCGCATCATGTGCTCAGCCATCATCCTGAGGTTGTCAGCGGTTTCCTGGTGTTTACTGCTCAGTTCCAAATTAATCATGTCGAAATACCTGTCTGATGTTCTTTAAATTAGACGCTGACAGCGCCTTCCAGGATGGCAATGGCTCGCAGGTTGCGATACCACAGCTCGGCCGGATGTTCCTTGGTAAAGCCGTGGCCGCCCAGTAGCTGGACGCCGTCGGTACCAATCTTCATGGCATGTTCACCGCAGAAGGTTTTGGCCAGGTAGGCCTGCTGGTGAAAGTCCGAGCCCTGTTCGGCCTGAGCAGCAGCGCGCCATGTCATCAGCCGCATGGCGTCCAGCTCGGTGGCCATGTCCGCGATCATAAAAGCCACCGACTGACGGTTGCTGATGGGCTCGCCAAAAGCGACGCGCTCATTACAGTATTCGACGACGTAGTCCAGTACCGCCTGACAGGTGCCCACCGCCAGGGCGCAGATGCCGATGCGGGAGAGATCGACATATCTTTGCAGGTCAAAGCCACCATCTCCCAGCAGGGCTGACTCAGGCAGGCGCACATCATTGAAGCTGAGGTCTGCCATCTGTACACCACGAAGTCCCATGTTTTCCTGGGCGCTGCGTTCCAGCCCCTCAGGATTGCCTTCTACAATAAAAGCTGCGGGTCCGGTGCCTTCCAACTCTGCAACAACAAGGATCAGCTGCGCGTCCACGCCCAGCGCCACCATCGTTTTGCTGCCGTTGATCACATATTCGTTGCCGTCCTTGCGGGCTGACGTTTGCAGCTCGCTGGGGTCAAAGGTGGCGCGAGGTTCCATAAAGGCGACAGTGGCTGCTTCGAACTGCTCACCGCAGAAGCTCGGCAGGTATTTTTCCTTCTGGGCATCGGTGCCCTGATCGATCACTGTGTTGATAAAGCCCAGCGGCGTGAGGCTGCCCAGCGCCAGTGACATATCACCGCGAGACAAGTCCTCTGCTGTGAGTGCATTGGACACTGGAGAACGGTCGACGCCGGCACCGCCGAGTGCCTCGGGGATGGGCATCAGACCCAATCCCAGTTCCAGAGTTTTGTCGAAAAAGCCTTCCGGGGTGGCGTTGTTGTCGTCCGCTTCCCGGGCCAGGGCGGCCAATTCAGTCTCGGCGAAACGCGATACCGATTCCCGGGTCATGCGTTGCTCATCGGAGAGCGTCAGGTCAAATAGCAGGTCGCTCATTAGTAGCTCCTAGTTTGGCTATGGCGAAAGGGAAAATAAATTAGCATCAATGATGTCATTAGTGAACGTTGTGGAATTATATTTGAATCACGGGTATTCATCAGGGGCCTGTCAAACCGTTGTGCAGGTAATCCACGAGCTCTTCAAGCAGCTGGTCATCATCGATAGTACTCAGATCACCGAACGGCGTGTGGGCGAGCGCCGCCAAATCAGCAAAGCCGTGGAAAATGTTCACGGTCATAAAGATGAGTCGCAGGCGTCGGCTTTGCGCGTTTAACTCCGGTAGCAGACGTGCCAGCTCGGTGTCGGCGTACTGATAGAAGCTTTGGTTGTAGCGATTGTTCAGATGTGCCAGCTCTTCATCAGCCTCGGCCAGTATGCGTGCCAGCAGCACGATGGCGTCCGGCCCCCACTCAATCTCCCTGGACAGGGTGACCAGTGGCATCAGGGTGAGGCGCATGGCTTCTCGCAAATCGTTACAGGCCCTGACTTTACCCGCCAGATTCTGCTCTTTTGCCAGCCTCGAAACTTCACCGTAAATCATATCCAGCAGGGCCTGCATGACGCCGCTGCGGTTAGTAAAGTGGTAGTGCATGGCCGCGGAATTTCGTGAGCCGGAAGCCGCGCTGATCGCGCGCAGGGATACCCCGTGCAGCCCATCTTTGGCATACAGCTGCATGGCGGTGCGCAGCAGCTTTAGCCGGGTTTCCTGTTTGTTCTGGCCGTTTGCAGCGGTCAACGGGTGTTTCCTTATATTGGGGCGCCCATGGTAGACCTTAAAGCATGCGCTTTAAAGCCGCTTTTTGTTGCCAGTGCCGAGGTGATGCCGTAAAATCGCGCGCCAGACTAAAAGAGTGCGGGGCAGGCCTGACACTCAGACTTCGGTGCTCTGAACCATTGCATAAGTAAAGACTAAAAAGGCGAGATGGAAACTGTTCATCTCGCTTTTTTTGCGGCCGCAAATCGCGCGGCAAATGGCAGGAGCACCCAGAAAACCGGGAGGTGCTTTTGTTCAATCCAGCCATACTTGCCCTAGAAGATGGCAGTATTTTCAAAGGATTGGCCATTGGTGCCGAGGGCAGCTCGGTCGGTGAAGTGGTTTTTAATACGGCCATGACTGGCTATCAGGAGATCCTCACAGATCCCTCCTACGCACGCCAGATTGTCACTCTGACATACCCCCATATTGGCAACACCGGCACCACGGTGGAAGACGAAGAGTCGACTGAGATCTGGGCCTCTGGCCTGGTGATTCGTGACCTGCCCCTGTTAGCCAGCAACTACCGCAACCAGGAGAGCCTGCAGGACTACCTGAAGCGTCGCGGCATTGTCGGCATTGCCGATATCGACACCCGTCGCCTGACCCGTATTTTGCGAGAAAAGGGCGCCCAGAACGGCTGTCTGATGGCCGGCCCTGATATCGATGAAGACAAAGCGCTGGAATTGGCGCGTGGCTTTGCCGGGCTCAAGGGAATGGACCTGGCCAAGGAAGTGACTGTCAGCGAGAGTTACAGCTGGACTCAGGGCAGCTGGGACATCGAGAACGGCTACCGTGACTACAGTGACGACGAGCTGCCCCACCACGTGGTGGCCTACGACTTTGGCGTGAAGCGCAACATCCTGCGGATGCTTACAGACCGAGGCTGCAGGCTGACCGTCGTGCCGGCGCAAACTCCCGCCAGCGAGGTGCTGGCGATGAATCCCGATGGCATCTTCCTGTCCAATGGCCCGGGTGACCCCGAGCCCTGCGACTATGCCATTGCGGCCATTCAGGAAATTTTAAAGACCGATATTCCGGTGTTTGGTATCTGTCTTGGGCACCAGTTGTTGGCCCTGGCCAGTGGTGCCAAAACCGTGAAGATGAAGTTTGGCCATCACGGTGCCAACCACCCTGTGCAGAACCTGGATGATGGTACTGTGCTGATAACCAGCCAGAACCATGGCTTTGCCGCCGACGAGGCCAGCTTGCCCGATAATCTGCGGGTCACCCACAAATCTTTGTTCGATGATAGCCTGCAGGGTATTCATCGCACCGACAAACCGGCTTTCAGCTTCCAGGGTCACCCGGAAGCCAGCCCCGGGCCGCATGATGCAGCCCCTCTGTTTGACCACTTTTTGGAACTGATCGCGCATGCCAAAACGCACTGATATCAACAGCATTCTCATCCTCGGCGCTGGCCCCATTGTGATCGGTCAGGCCTGTGAGTTTGACTACTCCGGTGCCCAGGCCTGTAAAGCGCTGCGCGAGGAAGGCTTTCGGGTCATTCTGGTCAATTCCAACCCAGCTACCATCATGACCGACCCGGCCATGGCGGACGCGACTTATATCGAACCCATCGAGTGGCGCACAGTTGCCAAGATCATTGAGACCGAGAAGCCCGATGCGCTGCTGCCCACCATGGGTGGCCAGACTGCACTGAATTGTGCCCTGGATCTGGCTCGCGAAGGCGTGCTCGAGAAATTCGGTGTTGAAATGATTGGCGCCAGTAAAGAAGCCATCGACAAGGCGGAAGATCGCCAGCTGTTTGACGAGGCCATGAAGCGTATTGGCCTGGAAACCCCGCGCGCAGCGCTGGCCCACAGCATGGAAGAAGCCTTCCAGGTACTGGACAGCATTGGATTCCCGGCGATTATTCGCCCCTCCTTTACCATGGGTGGTTCCGGCGGTGGCATCGCCTACAACCGTGACGAATTTGAAGAGATCTGTGCCCGCGGCCTGGATCTGTCTCCCACCAACGAACTGCTGATCGACGAATCCCTGATCGGCTGGAAAGAGTTCGAAATGGAAGTGGTGCGGGACAAAAACGATAACTGCATCATCGTCTGCTCAATTGAGAATTTTGATGCCATGGGTGTGCATACCGGTGACTCCATCACCGTTGCTCCGGCCCAGACCCTGACGGACAAGGAATACCAGATCATGCGCGACGCCAGCCTCGCGGTATTGCGCGAGATTGGTGTTGAAACCGGTGGCTCCAATGTGCAGTTCGGGCAGGATCCCAAAACCGGGCGCCTGGTGATCATTGAAATGAACCCACGGGTGTCACGCTCCTCGGCCCTGGCTTCCAAAGCTACCGGTTTCCCGATTGCCAAGGTCGCTGCCAAACTGGCTATTGGCTACACCCTGGATGAGCTGCAGAACGAGATTACCGGCGGCGCTACCCCGGCCTCGTTTGAGCCCAGCATCGATTATGTTGTGACCAAGATTCCACGCTTCGCCTTCGAAAAGTTTGAAGGCGCCGATCCTCGCCTGACCACCCAGATGAAATCTGTAGGTGAGGTGATGGCAATTGGTCGCACCTTCCAGGAATCTATGCAGAAAGCCCTGCGTGGTCTGGAAGTAGGCTCTTCAGGCTTTGAACACAAACTCGACATCGATGCCCCGGAAGCGAAAGACGAGCTGATGGCAGAGATTACCAATCCGGGTGCTGACCGCATCTGGTACCTGGCGGATGCTTTCCGCGCGGGTATGAGTGTCGACGAGGTGTATCAGGCCTCCGGCGTAGATCCCTGGTTCTTGGTGCAGATTGAAGACATCGTCAGCACTGAGAACAGCCTCAAAACCCTTCAGTTGAAAGACCTTGATGCGCAGGAGATGTTCCAGCTCAAGCGCAAGGGCTTCTCCGACAAGCGGCTTGCAGTGTTGTTGAATCACAGTGAAGGCGATGTTCGTCAGCACCGGCAGGCTCTGGATATTCGCCCGGTTTACAAGCGAGTTGATACCTGTGCCGCCGAATTCGCATCCTCTACCGCATACATGTATTCCACTTATGAAGAGGAATGCGAAGCGCACGCCAGTGACCGGGACAAGATCCTGGTGCTGGGTGGCGGCCCAAACCGCATTGGTCAGGGCATTGAGTTTGATTACTGTTGCGTGCACGCGGCACTGGCCATGCGTGAAGATGGTTATGAAACCATCATGGTCAACTGTAACCCAGAGACGGTTTCCACCGACTTCGACACCTCTGATCGTCTCTATTTTGAGCCGGTCACCCTGGAAGATGTGCTTGAGATTGTTGATCTCGAAAAGCCCAAGGGAGTGATCGTACAGTTTGGCGGGCAGACGCCGCTGAAGCTGGCGCGTGACCTGGAAGCGGCCGGTGTGCCGATTATTGGTACCACGCCCGACGCCATTGATGAGGCGGAGGATCGTGAGCGCTTCCAGAAGATGATTCAGAAGCTGGGCCTCAAGCAGCCTCGGAATACGACGGTTCGTTCTACCGAGGAGGCGGTGGCTGCCGCGGAGGAGATTGGTTACCCCTTGGTGGTCAGGCCTTCTTATGTGCTGGGTGGCCGGGCCATGGAGATTGTTTACCGGGAAGAGGAACTTCTGCGATACATGCGCGACGCCGTGCAGGCCTCAGAAGATTCGCCGGTACTGCTGGACCACTTCCTCAATGCCGCCATCGAGGTGGATATTGATGCGGTCAGTGATGGTGAAGAAGTTGTGATTGGCGCCATCATGCAGCACATCGAACAGGCCGGGGTGCACTCCGGTGACTCTGCCTGCGCACTGCCGCCCTACAATCTCGACGTAGCGGTGCAGGATGAAATGCGCGAACAGGTGAAGGCCATGGCCCGCGCTCTGAATGTGAAAGGCCTGATGAATGTTCAGCTGGCCTGGCAGGACAACGAGATTTATGTGATTGAGGTGAACCCTCGCGCCTCGCGGACGGTGCCCTTTGTATCCAAATGTATCGGTACTTCGCTGGCGAAAGTCGCTGCCCGCTGTATGGCCGGAACTACCCTGGCAGATCAGGGTTTTACCAAGGAAGTCGTGCCGCCTTACTACAGCGTTAAAGAAGCGGTATTGCCCTTCAACAAGTTCCCTGGGGTCGACCCGATCCTCGGCCCGGAGATGAAGTCCACCGGCGAAGTCATGGGCACTTCGGATACCTTTGAAAAAGCCTTTGCCAAGGCGCAGCTGGCGGCGGGTGAACTGGCACCACAGGGTGGGCTGGCATTTATCAGCGTTCGTGATGTGGATAAGAAACCTGCTATTGATGTCGCCAAGAGTCTTGTCTCTTCAGGCTATAAGCTGTTGGCAACTCGCGGCACCGCTGCGGTCTTGCAGGAAGCAGGCGTTGAGGTTGCGCAGGTGAATAAGATGCAGGAAGGTCGCCCCCACATCGTTGATATGATAAAAAACGATGAGGTGGACCTGATCATCAACACGACGGAAGGGCGGCGAGCTATCGCCGACTCTGCGCCGATTCGCAGCAGTGCTGAACAGCACAATGTCTGCTACACCACCACACTGGCAGCCGGGTTTGCCATTTGTGGTGCCTTGAAGACGGGTGAGGATGATACAGTGCGTCGTCTGCAGGATTTGCACGGGAGTATTAAGGCATGAGCACTGTGCCTATGACAGTGGCCGGTGAGAAGGCCTTGCGCGAGGAGCTGGACCATCTGAAGAAGGTGGAGCGTCCCCGTATCACACAGGCCATCGCTGAGGCCCGGGAGCACGGCGACCTGAAAGAAAACGCTGAGTACCACGCCGCTCGCGAACAGCAGAGTTTTGCCGAGGGCCGCATCATGGAGATTGAGGGTAAGCTGGCGGAAGCCCAGGTGATTGACGTCACCAAACTCAACAAGACCGGCAAAGTCATCTTCGGAACCACGGTCGACCTGATTAACACCGAGACGGATGAAGAAGTGCGTTACCAGATCGTCGGTGAAGATGAGGCTGAAGTGAAAAGCAACAAAATCTCTGTGACCTCACCGATTGCTCGTGCTCTGGTCGGCAAGGAGGAGGGTGACGTTGTCGTTGTGCGCGCTCCCGGCGGTGAGATCGAGTACGAGATCGATCAGGTTCATCACATCTAGGCACTGCTTTGGCCCGGGACCTCGAGGAATTCGCGGCCATCTGCCAACAACTGGTTGGCCACACTCCAGATCGAATTGATGCTCCCGGGGGTAAGTCCCGGGATTCCCTTCGCGCTTGGTTTGGCGAGCAGAGTATGTACATCACCCAGCGCAAGCATGCTCAACGGGCCCGTTTGGAAGCCCTGGTATTGCGTCTGCTCAATGAAAAACAAGCACCTGTACCTAAACTGATCGCATGGCGTGATCACTGGATATTGCAGCAGGATGTTGGTGGTCAGCGCCTGACGGAGGCTTTGGATGCCGCCAACAAAGCGCAACAGTATCAATTGATGAACGACGCCCTGGCGGGTTTGCTGCAATGCCAGCAGGTGGCTCATGCCTCGGGTTTGAGTAGCGAACTGGTTCAGCTGGGTACCGGGCGACCCTGGTTCGATAAATTGTTTGCCCGGCGGGAGTCAGTGTCCGACGCTCTCAATTTGTCGGCGCCCTCAGTGCTCGCGGATGAACTGGTGACACGTTTGCGCTTGCGTGAACCCCGTTTTGTGAAGTGGGATGCGCGGCCTGGCAACGCCGTGCTGAACACCTCCGGTGCCGTGCGCTGGATCGACTGGGAGCATGCCGGGGTTCGCAACGCTCTCGATGACCTGGTGTGGTGTTTGGCAGATGAATACAACCCTGTGACCGGTGATGATGAGGCGCGCTTGCTTGCGCAATGGGTGCTCGCCTTTGCTGAGGACTGGGATCTTGTTGAAGCAATGGACTACTTGCACACTTACGGGGTTCTGCACGGGCTGGTCAGGCTCGATTATATTCTTCGCTATAAGGCAGACGAAGACTGGTGGGACCACCAGCGCTGTCTGGCCCTGGACAAGGTGGGCGTGACCTATGAGCATGCGATGCAGGTATGCGCGCGTTTGCGGCGCTGGGCTGCAGCCAGTACTCTGCTATCTGATTGGGAACCCTGGCTGATACAGGTGAGCGAGGCGATTCCCGAACAGTAAAGCGAACACTGAGTCGAACAATAACAATAACCGGCGATAAGCCTGAGGAAAGTTCATGATATTCAAGCGTACGTCTGCGCTACTGCTTTTGCTGGCGCTGTGGGGCTGTAGTCCTTCAGAAAACGCTGTGATCGATGGCTGTGAATCAACTGCAGACCTTGAGGTGATTTGCGGCTTGCAGGCGCCGGAGGATATTGCCGTGCTGCCCGGCGACCAGCTGTTGTTGCTGAGCCAGTTTGGCGGCATGGCCGGCGAGCGGGGTGGCTCCCTGGCTATCCTGGATACGGCGAGCCGAGAGCATCGCATCGTATTCCCGGGGGCAGTTGAATATTCGGCTGACCCCCTGTGGGGGGATCTGGATTGCCGGGAGGCTCCCGACCAGGGCTTGTTCAGCCCACACGGAACCCACCTGCATCAGCTTTTAGATGGTCGCTGGCGCTTCGCGGTGGTCAATCATGGCGGCCGTGAGGCCATCGAATTGTTTGAATATATCCCCGATGCCGTAGTGGATCTGGTGTGGCGCGGGTGTGCCATGCCTGCGCCCGATAGCGCCATGAATGATGTAGTGGGTCTGGCCTCGGGTGAGATGGTGTATACCAATATGTATGCAGCCAGCGACAGCTTGGCGTTGCCAAAAACCATGCTGACTTTTGATACCGGTGAGGTCTGGCTGTGGCGCCCCGGCAGTGAACTTGAAGCCTTGCCAGGTACGGAAGGTGCGATGCCCAATGGGGTCGAAATTGATGAGCAAGGCGTTTATGTCTTCATCAATCACTACATGAATAACCGAGTACTGAAATACGATCTGGCCAACAGGGAAGTGGTGGGCAGCGCAGTTGTGCCGAGCCCCGACAACAGCGCTTGGGCGCCTGATGGTCGCCTTTGGGTGGCCTCGCACGTCGCCGGCATCGCCGACACCCTGGCCTGTTTCTCGGATCAGGTCAAAACCTGTGGCAGCGCCTTCCAGATTGTTGCCCTCGATCCTGAAACCATGGCCAATGAGATCGTGTTCGAACACGAAGGTCTGCCGATGGGGTCTGCCACGGTGGCGGTTCAGGCAGGGGATACCGTTTACATGGGATCATATGCTGGTGACCGGCTGCTGCTGGTGCCCGCTAACAGGCTCTAGTGTCGCCTTGATTTGCCAGCTTCAGGTTTGAAGCTGGCGCTCACACTGGAAATTTTTCACTTCCGCCAGCACCAGTTCGGCGATTAGCCGAATCAGGATGCCGTGGTTCTCATCGCGGATATGTTCGATAGCCGCCTGCACGGAAGCGGTTAACTGCTGGGCTTCGTTGTCTGCCAGGCTGGATGGCAGTTCTATTTCTAGTTGGTAATTTTCGGCGTTTGAATGGCGCTGATAGACATCGCGCAAGGTGCTGGCGGCAAAGTCGATGAGCTGCTCATCGGCGCCGCGCTGTGACAGCATCTGCCGCACTTGTTGTTCGAGGAAGTTAAGACCTTTCAGTTCATTGGCTGGAAACTGAAGTATTGACGCCATGCAGGGGTACTCCGTGGTTCCTCACGAACTCAGTGTACCCTAAGCTTGCACGGAGTCAGAGCCCTTTCGCGCGGTTCTTCAGGCGCGAATGAGGTTGGACAGGCGCGGATCTGGCTGAGGGCTGGGTTTGAGCACCAGAATGATATTGCCGATGGACTGGATCAGTTCGGCGCCGGTCTGCTCACAGAGTTCGGAGGTAATGGCGTCGCGGGCCGGTTTGCCACCTACGGCCAGCTTCACCTTGATCAGCTCATGGTCGCCAAGGGCGCGTTCCAGCTCTGCCAGCACACCCTCGCTGAGGCCATTGCCGGCTACGGTGACCACTGGATTGAGCTTGTGGCCGATGGCGCGTAGTTGTTTGTGATCTTTTTTGGACATAAACAAGTCATCCCCGCTGGGACAGGACTATGGGGGCGCGGTATTCTACAGGCGGTTATCGAGTAAATAAATCCCATGGCAAAAAAGAAATCATCCAGTAAGGCCTGGCTCAAGGAGCATCGCGACGATCCCTACGTCAAACGGGCCCAGAGAGAGGGCTACCGCTCCCGAGCCTGCTATAAGTTATTGGAATTACAGGAAAAAGACCGGCTGATAAGGCCTGGCATGAGTGTGGTGGACCTCGGTTCCGCCCCCGGTGGCTGGTCACAGGTAGCGGCGGAACTGGTCGGTCACAAAGGCCGCGTGATCGCATCCGATATTTTGCCCATGGATAATCTGGCAGGCGTTGAGTTTATCCAGGGGGATTTCACCGAAGATGCCGTGTTTGAGTCGATTACAGCTGTCATCGGCGAACAGCCGGTAGACCTTGTAATCTCTGATATGGCCCCCAATATGAGTGGTATGAACGCGGTCGATCAGCCCCGTGCCATGTATTTGGTGGAGCTGGCGCTGGACATGGCTCGGCAGGTATTGCGCCCGGGCGGCGGCTTTGTCGCCAAGGTGTTTCAGGGTGAGGGCTTTGATGAGTTGATTCGCGACTGCCGCAGCAGTTTCGGCAAGGTAGTCACGCGCAAGCCAGCGGCTTCGCGACCACGTTCACGAGAGGTATATCTGGTAGCCAGGGAGTTTAAGGGCTAGCGGGTATACATGGAGCTAAATGGGCTTCTGTAGTACATTTAGCCTTCACCCGAAAGGACTGTATTAAGTCGCTCGTATTATTCGAGCGGCGCTTTAGAGTCCGCGAAATGAGGTTAATGCCTTGAACGATATGGCAAAGAATTTACTGTTGTGGCTGGTGATTGCGGCCGTGCTGCTGTCGGTATTCCAGAATTTCAATGTCCAGCCCAGCACCGAACAGCTGGGGTATTCCCAGTTCATTGAAGAGATTCAACGCGACCAGGTGCGCAAGGTGACTATCGATGGCCTCACCATCACCGGCGAGCGTTACAACAATACGCGCTTTGAAACCGTGCGCCCGATGCTGGAAGACCCCAAGCTCATCGACGACTTGCTCGAACATCGGGTTGAGGTCATTGGCCGCAAGCCCGAGCAGCAAAGTGTCTGGACACAGCTGCTGGTGGCGAGTTTCCCAATCCTGATTATCATTGCCGTGTTCATGTTCTTCATGCGCCAGATGCAGGGCGGTGCCGGCGGTCGTGGCGGACCCATGAGCTTTGGTAAGAGCAAAGCCCGCCTGCTGGGTGAAGACCAGATCAACACCACCTTTGCCGATGTAGCCGGTGTGGATGAGGCCAAGGAAGACGTGCAGGAGCTGGTGGAATTTCTGCGTGACCCCGGCAAATTCCAGCGCCTGGGTGGCCGCATTCCCCGCGGTGTGCTGATGGTGGGCCAGCCCGGTACGGGTAAAACCCTGTTGGCCAAGGCCATTGCCGGTGAGGCAAAAGTGCCTTTCTTCTCTATCTCCGGTTCTGATTTTGTGGAGATGTTTGTCGGCGTGGGCGCCTCTCGTGTGCGCGACATGTTCGATCAGGCCAAGAAGCAGGCGCCGTGCATTATTTTTATTGACGAGATTGACGCGGTGGGCCGCCACCGTGGTGCTGGCCTGGGCGGTGGTCACGATGAGCGTGAGCAGACCCTGAACCAGTTGCTGGTGGAAATGGACGGCTTTGAAGTGAACGACGGCGTGATTGTGATTGCCGCGACCAACCGCCCGGACGTTCTCGACCCGGCATTGCTGCGCCCCGGCCGATTTGATCGCCAGGTGGTGGTAGGGCTGCCCGACATTCGTGGTCGCGAGCAGATTCTGAAAGTGCACATGCGCAAGGTGCCTTTGGCTGACGATGTTAAAGCCGCATTGATCGCCCGCGGTACACCGGGCTTCTCCGGGGCTGATCTGGCTAACCTGGTGAACGAGGCGGCACTGTTTGCCGCTCGCGCCAATGTGCGCTTGGTAGGCATGGAGCAGTTCGAGCTGGCTAAAGACAAAATTATGATGGGCGCCGAGCGCAAATCCATGGTGATGTCGGAAGCTGAGAAACAGAACACGGCTTACCACGAGGCGGGTCATGCCATTGTTGGCAGACTGATGCCCGAGCACGACCCGGTGTATAAAGTGAGCATCATTCCCCGCGGCCGTGCCCTGGGTGTGACGATGTTCCTGCCGGAGGAAGATCGCTACAGCCTGAGTCGTCGCCACATCATCAGCCAGATCTGTTCGCTGTTTGGTGGCCGAATCGCTGAAGAAATGACTCTGGGCAAAGAAGGTGTGACCACCGGTGCCTCCAATGACATTGAGCGAGCGACAGAGATTGCCCGCAATATGGTCACCAAGTGGGGGCTCTCTGAAAAAATGGGCCCCCTGAAATACGACGAGGGTGGTGAGGAAGTGTTCCTCGGTCGCTCTGCGGCACAGCCCAATAATGCGGTCTCGGATGAAACTGCGAAGATGATCGATGAAGAAGTGCGTAGCATCATTGATGAGTGCTACGGCATGGCCGAGAAGATTCTCGATGACAATGTCGACAAGCTGCAAGCTATGGCCGACGCCTTGATGAAATACGAGACTCTCGATTCAGAGCAGTTGGATGCCATTATGGAAGGCCGTGAGCCCGGCGAGCCCGGCGATTGGAACAACACCTCTTCCGACGACGATACGGATGCTGGCGCTGAGAGTGAGGAGCGGGAGACCAAGGGCAAGGATTCGTCCGGCCCGATCGGTGATCCCGCCGGAGAGCACTAAGCATTACTGCCATTCAAATCATGGGGGTGATCAACACCACCCCCGATTCTTTTTCCGACGGCGGCACCCTGTATCAGGGTGCCGCTCTTGATTTAAGCCTGGCACTTGGGCGTGCCCGCGCCATGGTGGACGCCGGTGCAGCTATCCTGGACATCGGTGGTGAGTCCACCCGCCCCGGTGCCGAGCCCGTTTCCCTACAACAAGAAATGGACCGTGTACTGCCGCTGGTAGAGGCGGTTAGTGCTGAGCTTGATGTGCGCATCTCTGTCGATACCAGTTCGCCCCAACTGATGACTGAGGCGGCCGCCCTGGGTGCCTGGATGATTAACGATGTGCGGGCATTGCGACGTGACGGCGCGCTGCAAGCCGCTGCGGCTACTGAGTGCCAGGTGTGCCTGATGCACATGCAGGGTGAACCGGGGGGGATGCAAAAAGACCCCAGCTATAACGATGTTGTAGCCGAAGTCGGCGAGTTTCTTAACAGCCGTGCTGCGGACTGTATTGCGGCCGGGATCGAGGCGCAGCGTTTGTGGCTGGACCCCGGTTTTGGCTTCGGTAAAACCCTGACCCACAACCTGCAGTTGCTGGCAGGGCTCGAACAACTGAGCCAGGCGGGCTACCCGTTATTGGTGGGGCTCTCTCGCAAATCCATGATCGACAAATTGCTGGGCCGGGCGGTTGATGAACGGCTCTCGGCTAGCCTCGGGCTGGCTGTGTTGGCAGCGGAGCGGGGCGCGCGCATAATTAGAACCCACGATGTGAGAGAAACCGCCGATGCCATTGCCATGGTGGAGGCTGTTCACGCACAGCAGGGGGAAGAACAGGCATGACGCGCCGCTATTTTGGTACTGACGGCATTCGCGGCCGGGTTGGTGAAACGCCGATAACACCAGACTTTATGCTCAAGCTGGGCTGGGCTTGCGGCAGGGTGTTCCAGCGCTTCGGTGGGGGTGAAGGCGACCACTGCACGGTAGTGATTGGCAAAGACACCCGTATCTCCGGCTATATGTTTGAGTCCGCGCTTCAGGCCGGATTGGTCAGCGCCGGTGTGAATGTGTGCCTGTTGGGTCCGATGCCGACACCAGCCATTGCCCTGGTGACTCGCAACCAGCGCGCCATTGCGGGCATAGTGATCAGCGCCTCACACAACCCCTATTACGACAACGGCATCAAGTTTTTCAGCGGCGATGGTTACAAGCTGCCCGATGAGGTGGAGCTGGCGATTGAAGATGAGCTGGAGAAATCCCTGAGTACCGTGGATGCGGCCATGCTGGGTAAAGTGTGGCGCCTCGACGACGCGCCCGGTCGTTATATTGAGTACTGTAAATCCACAGTACCCCATCGTTTCTCTCTGGCGGGTTTTCGGATTGTGCTGGATTGTGCCCACGGCGCCGGTTACCAGGTGGGCCCAAGCGTTTTGCGGGAGCTGGGTGCGGAGCTGATTCTCACCGGTGTTGAGCCGGACGGGTTCAATATTAACCAGGACGTGGGTTCTACAAGCCTTGCTGCCTTGCAGCAGCGGGTGGTGGCGGAGAGTGCAGATCTGGGCATCGCGTTGGATGGCGATGGCGACCGGGTGATGTTTGTGGATCATCTCGGTGAACTCGTCGACGGAGACGAACTCCTATTCGTGATCGCCTGTGATCACGGCGTGGATGGCGTGGTTGGCACGCAGATGAGCAATCTCGGCATGGAGCTGGCACTGAAAGCGCGCGGCATCGATTTTTGCCGGGCCCGGGTGGGTGATCGTTTCGTGAACGAGTTGATGCGTGAGCGCGGCTGGGTATTGGGCGGTGAGTCCTCCGGCCATATTATTTGCTCAGAGTTGTCCACGACCGGAGACGGCATGGTGGCGGCGCTGCAGGTACTGCAGGCGATCTCCAATAGCGGTGAGAAGCTGGCCACTTTGCGGGCGGGCATGACCAAGATGCCCCAGCATATGATTAATGTCGCCGCGCCGGCAGGTTCTGCCCTGGAGAGCAATCAGGCGGTGAGCAGCGCTGTGGCCGCGGTAGAAGAGCGATTGGGCAAGCGTGGCCGGGTGTTACTGCGTCCCTCGGGGACCGAACCCGTGGTTAGGGTGATGGTGGAAGGCGAAGAATCTTCTGAGGTTGAGCAATTGTGTGGCGAATTGGCCCAACAGGTCGAAGCCCTGCTTTAGGGCGCTTATCTTGTATGTTCTGTAGGCATTGGGTAAGATTGCCGCCGTTTTGCGTCCGGGGGTATCCATGCCAGCATCCGTAAGGCGAAGCCTGGTGATGGGCAACTGGAAAATGCACGGCAGCGTCGACTTTGTTGAGCAGCTGTTGCAGCAACTGATCCCATCCAGCGAAGGTGCTTCAACAGAGATAGCGGTTTGTCCGCCATCGGCGTACCTGTCGCTGGTGATTGATCGTTGCCGGGGCTCGAATCTGGCAGTAGGTGGCCAGGATTGTAGCGCCAATGAGTCGGGTGCATATACCGGCGAAGTGGCTGCTGTAATGCTTCGAGATATCGGCTGTGACCGGGTTATTCTGGGTCACTCTGAGCGCCGGGCCTACCAGGGCGAGAGCAATGAGCTGGTGGCTACGAAAGCGATAGCTGCCCGGGCCGCGGGTTTAACGCCGGTGCTGTGTGTTGGGGAAACCCTGGAACAGCGCCAAAGCGGTGATGCCGAGGCGATTGTTGGCCAGCAGATAGCGGCACTATTGGCTGACTTGCAGGCCACTGATGTGATTGCCTATGAACCTGTATGGGCCATCGGTACCGGCGAAACAGCAACGCCAGAGCAAGCTCAGGCTATGCACGGGTTTATTCGCGCAGAACTGCGCAAGTCGCTTGGCGATAATGCTGATGCGATACGATTGCTCTACGGTGGCAGCGTCAAGGCGGCCAATGCAGAGGAGCTATTTTGCCAGGCCGACATCGACGGCGGCCTGGTGGGTGGTGCAGCCCTTGATGCACAGGAATTTGCAGCGATTATTAGCGCTGCGGGATAGAGACTTATGGAACAGTTAATTTTGATCGCACACCTGCTGATCGCACTGGCCATCATCGGCCTGATCATGCTGCAGCAGGGTAAGGGTGCCGACATGGGCGCATCCTTTGGCGCGGGTGCATCCCAGACCCTGTTCGGTGCTGACGGTGGTGGCAATGCCCTGACTAAGGCCACCGCGATTCTCGCCTTCGCTTTCTTTGCCACCAGTTTTGGTCTGGCAGTGATTGCCAAGCAAAGTGCTGCTCCGGTTGATGAATTGGAACTGTTGATGCCGGCGGCAGAAGAACAGTTGTTGATTGACGATGAGTTGCCCGTCATTGAAGAAGATATACCCGCAGGATTGTCAGCTGATGGTGACATTCCTGAGGTGCCGGTCGAGTAGGGCCGGGGAACAGATTGCCGAAGTGGTGGAATTGGTAGACACGCTATCTTGAGGGGGTAGTGAGCATTGCTCGTGCGGGTTCAAGTCCCGCCTTCGGCACCATATTTGATAAGAAGCCCCACCAGTTGGGGCTTTTTTTTGCTCCGAGCGTAAGCGGATTCGCGGGACTAACCGGGCTTCGCTCATTCCTCGCAGCCCAGCTGCTCGGGCTCGCCCGCGATTTGCGGTGCAAATCGCCCCGCCTTCGGCTTTCTTTTCGATAAGAGGGTGGAGGTTAATACGGCGGACTGGACAGATGTTTATCTGTTGAGGGAATGGGGTTCTGATCGAAACAGATAAACATCTGGCGAGAACCCCAATCTTGACCGAAACAGATCTACAGGTGGCGCCATTACAATGATCTTTGATTCACTCGGTTCATGAGCTCTTCTGCAGTCTCTTTGCGCTCAGAGTACCGATCCACGAGGTAATCACTGCGATCACGGGTCAGCAGGGTGAACTTCATTAGCTCTTCCAGTACGTCAACAATACGGTTGTAGAAACCAGAGTCTTTCATACGGTCATTGTCATCAAACTCTGCCCAGGCCTTGGCGACAGAGGACTGGTTTGGAATGGTCAGCATGCGCATCCAACGTCCGAGTACTCTCAGCTGGTTTACCACGTTAAATGACTGCGAACCGCCTTCAACCTGCATCACCGCCAGGGTCTTACCCTGGGTCGGGCGCACCGCGCCGACACTTAAGGGTACCCAGTCGATTTGGGCTTTCATGATGGCGGTCATAGACCCGTGTCGCTCAGGCGAGCACCACACCTGGCCCTCTGACCAGATCATCAGCTCCCGCAGCTCCTGCACTTTGGGGTGATTCTCATCTCCATCATCAGGCAGGGGTAGGCCTGAGGGATTGAAGATGCGGGTCTCGGCACCCATGAGTTCCAGTAGTCTGGCGGACTCTTCCACCACCAGGCGACTGAAGGAACGCTCACGCAATGAACCGTAGAGCAGCAATATGCGCGGCTTGTGGGTAGAGGGCTCGGCGACCGCCAGTTGCTCCACCGTGGGTGCCTGAAAGGACTCGGTGTCCAGGTTGGGGGTATCGATCAATGGGTTCAGTTCTGTAACGTCGGTCATAACATCTCTCGTCTGTAATTACTAAGTGGTGGCTGCGACTTACGCGCAGCAACCTCTGTCTGTGGGCCGGTCCGCCATGTGGTCAAGTGCTCTGGTGTTGGGTGTCAGCCAGCTTTGGTTGGCGGCGAGGGTGCCTGTGAGCACTGTGCGTGCCCAGTCAGGTAAGGCGTCGTCAATACGGTAATACACCCATTGCCCGTGCTTTCGCGCTTGCAGCAGCCCCGCATTACGTAACTGCGCCAGGTGCCTGGAAATCTTGGGTTGGCTGAGATTGAGTGCAGTTGTCAGTTCACACACGCACAGCTCCTGCTGTTGTTGGATCAGCAGTAGGCTTTTCAGGCGTGTTTCATCTGCCAGTGCTTTGTAAAAATTAACCGGTTCCATCGCGGCCTCCCAAATATATGTTTAATCATATATATGAAAATACATATATACCAGTGCAGTATTACCGCGAATGAATGGTTAGCAGATTATCTGGGCAGTTGCTCTCTGAATCAGTCTTCCTTCACTGTTCTCAGCTCTCGGCCTGCTGATAAAAATGTACATCGCGCTGGGGAAAGGGAATGCTGATACCTTCGCGATCAAAAGCCAGCTTTAGCTGTGTATGGGTGCTGAAAAACACGGCCCAGTAATTTTCTGACTTGCACCATGGCCGCACTACGAAGTTAATAGAGCTATCGGCGTGAGCGCATACTTCAACGTCCGGGGCGGGCTCGGAGAGTATATTTTCATCGGCCCGTAACACCTCCTCGATGACCTGCTTGGCTCGAATGACATCGTCGGCATAGCTGATGCCGAATGTCATGTCGACGCGGCGGTTGGGCTCCACAAAAATGTTGGTGATACAGCCGTTGGAGAGTATCCCATTGGGGATGATCACCCGTTGATTGTCCACTGTGCGCAGGATGGTATTGAATATCTGAATCTCCGCGACGGTACCCGCGAAGCCTTGCGCCTCAATGAAGTCACCCACCTTGAAAGGCCTGAAGAACAGTATCAGAACGCCGCCGGCAAAGTTTGACAGGCTGCCCTGCAGTGCCAGGCCTACCGCCAGACCGGCGGCGCCCAGCAAGGCTATCAGTGAAGCGGTCTCGACACCGACCATCGAAGCGAAAATGATAAGCAGGATGGCTTTCAGTCCAATATTGGAGAAGCTCAGTAGGAATCTTTGCAGGGTTGCCTCCACTTTCGCGGTATCCATGGCTTTATCCAGAAGGCTGAGCAGCCGGCCGATAAACCACCACCCGACAATAAGCACCAACAGGGCCAGTAACAGTTTCGATCCATACTGCACCGCCAGTGCCATCAATTGATCCATGTATTGTTCAATGTTTTCTATATCCATGTGGGTACCCTGAGGTTCTGTTATCGAGCGATCAATTTGAGAATAGTTCAAGGGCGAGTAAATACCACGCCCAGCCGCCCTGACGGCCTCAGCTTGCGCTCGATTTGCTGCATAACGCCTATCGAGTAAACAGAGCGAGTAATCTGGCGTACCAACGAGTAGACTGCTGTCCGGTTATGACACTAGAAATGCTTGCCATCGTTCCGGTTGCAGCCGCAGCCTTTGTTGCCACCAATCTCGACAATGTGATGATTCTGGTGGCGCTTCTGGCGCGCTATGTGCAGCGCCCGGTGGGGGTGGCGGTGGGCTATGTAGCCAGTTTGTCAGTGGTGATCGTTGTCAGCTGGTGGATCGGGGATGTGGCGGACAATCTGCCCGTTCAGTACCTGGGTTTTCTCGGTGTGATCCCGCTCATCATTGGGGTGCGCTGGTTGCTGCGCGCTACCGACCAGTCGGGTACGTCGTCAACAGGTGCGACGGATGAAGGCGAGGGCGTCGGCACGGTGGTATCGGTGACCTTTTCCAGTCAGCTCAGTAATGGCACTGATACGATTCTCACCTTCAGCATCCTGTTTGCAGAGTCCGTGCAGGTGGTCGATTGGATGATGATTGGTACCATGTATCTCGTCGGCTTACTGTTATTCCTGCTGGCGCTTTATACCCTCAAAGTACCCTCAATACAGCAGCCTTTGTCCGGTTTTGCCCAGCGGGTGACGCCCTTTGTGATGATCCTTGTGGGCCTTTATATTCTGGCCAACACCAGCACCGATTTAATGCCCTGAAAAAACTCCAAAAATGCCCAAAATTAGCGGCTTCAGAGGGGTTTAAATCGGTTGACCATGGGGGGTGCGATACCTATAATGCTCCACCTTGATTTCGGGGTCGTTCGACGAGTCGGCTTCGAAGCAAAGCACCAAGGGGCTTTGCAAGGTCAGTTTTGATGCGGGGTGGAGCAGCCTGGTAGCTCGTCGGGCTCATAACCCGAAGGTCGTCGGTTCAAATCCGGCCCCCGCTACCAATACAACGTTGTAGGCAGGTAATGTAGCGTTTTTCGAGAAGCCCCTTTTTAGGGGCTTTTTGTTAGGTGCGAAAAAAGCACGGAGTGGGTTCAGTGGCAAAGGAAGACACTATCCAGGCGATGCTGGAGCCCACGGTGGAGGCCCTGGGCTTTGAGCTCTGGGGTCTGGAGTACCGGTCGCAGGGGCGTCATACCCTGTTGCGGCTGTACATAGACAGTGAAAACGGTGTGAACGTGGACGATTGTGCCGCGGTCAGTCGCCAGGTCAGCAGTGTGCTGGACGTGGAAGATCCGATCAGTGGCGAGTACACCCTGGAGGTGTCCTCACTGGGTATGGACCGCCTGTTGTTCAAGGCGGAGCAATACCTGCAGTACGTCGGAGAGTGGATTGAAATACGCCTGCGTGTGCCCTATGAAGGGCGGCGCAAGTTTAAAGGAACCTTGAAAGGGGTTGAGGGCGAAGATGTTGTGGTGCAAATCGATGACCACGAATTTCTGTTGCCTATCAGCTCCGTTGAAAAGGCCCAGGTAAAACCCCGCACCTGAGGTGCGAGAGCGAGCGAGAGCAAATGACCAAGGAAATTCTGTTAGTTGCTGAAGCGGTATCGGCGGAAAAGGGTGTCGACGAGGACATCATTTTTGAGGCTATTGAGTTGGCATTGGCCACAGCAACCAAGAAGCGTTACGACGAAGAGTCCGACATTGAAGTAGTGATCGACCGGGAATCCGGTGATTACGTCACCAAGCGTCGCTGGCTGGTGGTCAGTGATGATGAGCTGGCCCTGCTGGGCACACAGTTCACCACTGAAGAGGCTGCAGAAGTAAACACCGCACTGCAGGTTGGCGATATTCACGAGGAAGTCGTCGAAAACGTCGAGTTCGGCCGTATTGCAGCACAGACTGCCAAGCAGGTGATTGTGCAGCGGGTGCGTGATGCTGAGCGCGCCCAGGTTGTTGAAGAATACCAGGATCGTATTGGCGAGCTGGTTGCTGGTAGTGTCAAAAAAGTCACTCGCGACAACGTGATTGTGGATCTGGGCAACAATGCCGAAGGTCTGCTGCCCCGCGAGCAGCTGGTGGGTCGTGAAACCTTCCGGGTGAATGATCGTGTGCGCGCTATCCTGATTGAAGTCAGTCCCGAGAACCGTGGCCCGCAGCTGATTCTCAGCCGCGCCTGCCCCGAGATGCTGATCGAGCTGTTCAAGATTGAAGTGCCAGAGATTTCTGAGGAAGTCATCGAGATTCGGGCTGCTGCTCGTGATCCCGGCTCTCGCGCCAAGATTGCTGTAAAAACCAACGATGGACGTATTGACCCCGTAGGTGCCTGTGTCGGTATGCGTGGTTCGCGCGTACAGGCAGTGTCCAATGAGCTCGACAATGAGCGCGTCGATATCGTGCTGTGGGACGACAACGCCGCCCAGTTGGTGATCAATGCCATGGCGCCTGCCGAGGTTGAGTCCATTGTTGTGGACGAAGACAGCGGCACCATGGATGTGGCGGTTGGTGAAGACAATCTGGCTCAGGCGATTGGCCGCAGTGGCCAGAATGTGCGCCTTGCCAGCGAGCTCACTGGCTGGACCATCAATGTTATGAGCCTGGAGGAAGCTGCCGAGAAGCATGAGCAGGAAGCGGGCGCTGTCATTGGTGTATTCGTCGAGGCACTGGATGTCGACGAAGAAGTTGCCGAGATTCTGGTTGAAGAAGGCTTTACCAGCCTGGAAGAAGTGGCCTACGTGCCGCTGGATGAAATGTCCAGCATTGAAGGCTTTGATGAAGACATTGCTGAAGAACTGCGTGCCCGCGCTAAAGATGCTCTGCTGACCCAGGCGATTGCCTCGGAAGAACAGCTGGGTGCCAACGAGCCCGCAGAAGATCTTCTCACCATGGACGGTATGGATCGTCACCTGGCCTACATTCTGGCCAGTCGCGAGATCATCACCATGGAAGATCTGGCCGAGCAGGCGGTTGAAGACCTGCTGGATATTGAAGATATGACCGAAGAGCGTGCCGGTGAATTGATTATGACCGCACGTGCACCCTGGTTTGCCGAAGCGGAAGCTGAAGAACAAGCGAGCGCAGAGTAAGTCGGAGCAGGGTATACAGGAGAGTAGTGAATGGCTGAGGTCACAGTTAAGCAGTTAGCAGAAGTTGTAGGCGCGTCGGTAGACCGTCTGCTCACGCAGATGAAAGATGCCGGGTTGCCCCATACGGATGCCGCCGAAGTTGTCTCTGATGAAGACAAGCAGACCTTGCTGGCCTATCTAAAGCGTAGTCACGGCGAGTCCAACGAAGCGCCCAAGCGCATCACGCTAAAGCGCAAAACCCTCAGCACACTGAAAACGGCTGGATCTTCCGGCAAGAAAACGGTCAATGTTGAGGTGCGTAAAAAACGCACTTATGTGAAGCGTGCCGAAGAGCCGGAACAGCTGCCTGAAGAGCCGGAAGTTGTTGAAGAAGAGCAGGTCGAAGAGCCGGTTGCTGAGGCTGTTGAAGCGCCGGTAGAGCCGGAAGTGGTTGAGGAGCCGGTAGAGGAGCCCGAACCTGCTCCCGCGCCGGTAGACGAATTCGTCGAAGAGCCAGAGCCCGAAGCTGAGCCCGAGGAAGAAATCCTCAAACGTGCTGATATGGATCCTGAGGTTTTGCGTCAGCAAGCTGCGGCTCGCCGCAAGAAGAAGGAAGCTGAAGAAGCTGCTGCCCGTAAGGCCGCCGCAGAAGCTCGTAAAGCTGAAGAAGAACGCAAGAAAGCTGAGGCAGCCAGTGCAGCCGAAGCCAACAAGGCAGCTCCCGCTAAAGAAGCCGTGAAGCGTGGTCCCAAGCGGTTACACGAAGCGCCCTCCAGCAAGCCGGAGCCCGAGAAAAAGAAGCGTCATGGTCGCCTGGAGCGGGACAGTTCCCGCGGCAAGCGGCGCGGTCACATGAGTCTGCGCCAGATCGACGCTGCCGAAACTGGTGCTGTTCGCCGTCGCGGTCGCAAGAAGCCGGTGCACAAAACCCATGAGGAGCATGGCAAGCACGGTTTTGAGATGCCCACCGAAGTTAAGAAGAACGTGGTTGAGCTGAGCGACGCCATTTCTGTCGGCGATCTGGCTAGCCAGATGAACATCAAGGCCGGCGAAATCATCAAGGAACTGATGAAACTGGGCGTGATGGCCACTATCAACCAGATCATTGACCAGGACACGGCAATCCTGATCGTCGAAGAGATGGATTACGAGTACAAGACCGTCAGCGAAGACGTGCTAGAAGAGCAGCTGGAAGAAACTCTGGCTCAGCACGAAGGTACTGACGAGCCCCGTGCGCCGGTTGTGACCGTGATGGGTCACGTTGACCACGGTAAAACCTCACTGCTGGACTACATCCGCAAGACCAAGGTGGCCGACGGGGAAGCTGGCGGTATTACCCAGCATATCGGTGCTTACCATGTGAACACCGAGCACGGCATGATCTCCTTCCTGGATACCCCCGGACACGCGGCCTTTACTGCCATGCGTGCGCGTGGAGCCAAGAGTACCGATATCGTGATTCTGGTGGTGGCCGCAGATGATGGCGTGATGCCTCAGACGGAAGAAGCCGTCGCCCACGCCAAGGCGGCAGAAGTGCCCCTGATTGTGGCTGTGAACAAGATGGACAAGGAAGGCGCCGATCCTGACCGCGTCCGCAATGAGCTGGCCGCTAAAGAAGTGATCCCTGAAGATTGGGGCGGTGATCATCAGTTCATTAATGTGTCTGCGCACACGGGTGAGGGCATTGAAGAGCTGCTCGAAGCTGTCTTGCTGCAGTCCGAGATACTGGAACTGAAAGCACCGCGTGATGTGCCCGCCCAGGGCATCGTGATTGAGTCACGCCTCGACAAGGGTCGTGGTTCGGTGGCCTCGCTGTTGGTACAGAGCGGTACGCTGCGCCAGGGTGATATTGTTCTGGCCGGTCTGCAGGCGGGCCGTGTGCGCGCCATGATCGATGAGGACGGCAAGCAGATTAAAGAAGCAGGCCCCTCTATACCGGTAGAGATTCTGGGTCTCGATGGCACCCCTGATGCTGGTGATGTGTTTGCAGTTGTTGAGAGCGAAAAGAAAGCTCGAGAAATCGCTGACTCCCGTCAGGAGAAGAGCCGCGACACCAAACTGCAGCGCCAGCAGGCGGCCAAGCTCGACAATATGTTTGAGAGCATGACCGCAGGTGAGAAGAAAACTCTCAATGTCGTTGTCAAAGCTGACGTGCGTGGTTCGCTGGAAGCGATTCAGTCTGCCCTGCTGGATCTGGGCAACGAAGAAGTAAACGTTAACATCGTCACCGGCGGTGTTGGTGGTATCTCAGAGACAGACGTTAGCCTGGCCATTACAGCCGAGGCAGTGATCTTTGGCTTTAACGTGCGTGCTGATAACTCGGCCCGCAAGATGGTTGAAGACGAAGGCCTGGACATGCGCTACTACAACGTCATCTACGACCTGATTGACGATGTGAAATCAGCGCTGGGTGGCATGCTGGCACCAGAGCTGCGCGAAGAAATTGTCGGCATTGCCGAGGTGCGCGACGTGTTCCGTTCACCCAAGTTCGGCCAGATTGCTGGCTGCATGGTGACCGAGGGTACGGTTTATCGCAGCAAGCCGATTCGCGTATTGCGCGACAACGTGGTGATCTACGAGGGCGAGCTGGAGTCTCTGCGCCGCTTTAAAGACGATGCCAACGAAGTTCGCAATGGTACCGAGTGCGGTATCGGTGTTAAGAACTATACCGACGTCAAAGTGGGTGACCTCATCGAGGTCTACGACGTGAAGGAAGTAGCGCGTTCCCTGTAAAGGGGGTGATCCATGGCGAAGGAATACAGTCGTACAGAGCGGGTAGGTGACTACCTGAAGCGGGAGCTGGCAACGCTGTTGCAGTTTGAAGTGCGCGACCCGCGCATCGGTATGGTCAGCATTACCGATGTCGAAGTCAGCAAGGACCTGGGCCATGCTCGTGTGTACTGCACGGTGCTGGGCAAGGAAGACAAAGAGGACGCCACAGAGTCGATTACGGCTTTGAATAAGGCGTCAGGCTTTATGCGCTCGCAGTTGTCCAAAGACAGCAGCATGCGCACGGTACCACAGCTGCGCTTTTATTTTGATGAGAGTGTCGGTCGCGGTGCCTACCTGGAAGACTTGATTGACCGCGCAGTAGCTGCAGACGGCGATCAGCAGGAGCCCTGATCGTGGCCCGACGCAAGAGAGGTCGGCCGGTCAATGGCATCCTGGTGTTGGACAAGCCCCTGGGGTTGAGTTCTAACCAGGCTTTGCAGCAGGCGAAGCGGATGTACTTTGCGGCCAAGGCCGGCCATACCGGCAGCCTTGATCCGCTGGTGACAGGGGTTTTACCCCTGTGCTTTGGTGGGGCCACCAAGTTTTCGCAGTTTGTGCTGGATGCAGACAAGGCCTATACCAGTACCTTTGTGCTGGGTGAGCAGCGCGATACCGGTGACTGCGAGGGCGAGATTATCGCCGAGCAGGATGCTAGCGGCATCACCCGTGCTCAGGTGGCAGCAGCCATGGCTGACTTTGTGGGAGAGGTTGAGCAGATACCCCCCATGTTTTCTGCCATTAAGAAGGATGGTCAGCCCCTGTATAAACTGGCGCGGGCGGGCAAAGACGTGGAGCGTACTCCGCGCAAGATTATGATCCGGGAGTTTGAGCTGCTGGATTTTCGGCCCGGTGAGCGGGCCGAAGTAGATGTACACGTGTTGTGCAGCAAGGGTACGTATATTCGGACCCTGGCGGAGGACCTGGGCAAGGCGCTAGGCAGTGTGGCTCATGTGAGTCAGTTGCGGCGTACCCGGGCCGGGCCTTTTACCGAGGACATGGCGGTAGCCCTGACCACGGTGGAGGCGCTCAAACAAAGCGATGCACACGCAGAAATGGACGCGCTACTGCAGGCACCGGACACTGCCGTGGAGGGTTTACCCCTGGTGCAGTTGACCGAATCTGGCGGGTTTTACATCCGTCAGGGTCAACCGGTACTGGTTGCCAATTCGCCATGTAGTGGTATGGTGCGCGTCGGCCTGGAAAGCGGTGAATTTCTGGGCATTGGAGAGATATTGGACGATGGGCGTGTAGCGCCGCGTCGACTGATAGCCAGTCAGTAGGACTGGCGCGAACCTGTCTGTAAATGTGCACGGACAGGCTCTATACATTAAACGGCACATTGAAAGAGGAATGTAACAATGGCACTGAGTGCAAATGAGAAAGCTGAAATCGTAAAAGAGTACCAACTGGCAGAAGGTGACACTGGTTCACCTGAAGTACAGGTAGCCCTGTTGACGGCGAACATCAACACGCTGCAGGGACACTTTTCATCTCACAAGCATGATCACCACTCGCGTCGCGGCCTGATCCGTATGGTCAACCAGCGTCGCAAACTGTTGGATTACCTGAAGCGCAAAGACAGCAGCCGTTATGGTGAACTGATTAAGCGACTGGGTCTGCGTCGGTAATCAAGCAAACAAGATCCGCGGGCTGGTCCCGCGGTTTCTATTTATTTATTGGAGAAAAATGTGAATCCCGTAACAAAAACGTTTAAGTACGGTGACCAGACTGTCACCCTTGAAACGGGTCGAATCGCTCGGCAGGCAACCGGTTCTGTACTGGTTACCGTAGAGAACACCTCGGTACTGGTTACCGTCGTTGCAGAAAAATCTGCTAAGCCAGGTCAGCCCTTCTTCCCGCTGGGCGTGCACTACATTGAAAAAACCTACTCCGTGGGCAAAATCCCCGGCGGTTTCTTCAAGCGTGAAGCGCGTCCTTCCGAGAAAGAAACCCTGACCTCGCGCCTGATCGATCGTCCTATTCGTCCGTTGTTCCCCAACGGCTTTATGAACGAAGTACAGGTGATCTGTACAGTGATGTCTGCGGACAAGCACATCGACCCGGATATTCCTGCCATGATCGGCACCTCAGCCGCGCTGGCTATTTCCGGTGTACCGTTTAATGGTCCTATCGGTGGCGCCCGTGTTGGCTTCACCGAAGCTGATGGCTATATCCTGAACCCCACTTACGAGCAGCTGGAAACCAGCAAGCTGGACATGGTGGTTGCCGGTACTGCTGACGCGGTACTGATGGTTGAATCCGAAGCGCAAGAGCTGAGCGAAGACCAGATGCTGGGCGCGGTACTGTACGCCCACCAGGAAATGCAGACGGTTATCCAGGCCGTCAATGACCTGGCCGCCGAAGCTGGCAAGCCCACCTGGGAGTGGGAAGCTGAGCCGGTGAACACTGAGCTGCTGGCCAAAGTTGAAGAAGTAGCCAAGGGTCCGCTGGGCGATGCCTACCGCATCACTGAGAAGGCCGAGCGTTACACCAAGGTGGGTGAAGCCAAGGACGCGACTGTTGCCGCGCTGTGCAGCGACGCTGAAGGCTCACCCAGCGAAGATGACGTGAAAGACCTGTTCAAGAAAGTTGAAAAAGAACTGGTTCGCAAGCGCATCCTCAATGGTGAGCCCCGTATTGACGGTCGTGACACCCGCACGGTTCGCGCTATCGCCTGTGAAGTGGACATTCTGGCCAAGGCACACGGTTCTGCGCTGTTCACCCGTGGTGAAACCCAGGCCATCGGCGCTGTAACGCTGGGTTCTACCCGCGATGCGCAGATCATCGACGCCCTGCACGGTGAGCGCCGCGATCCTTTCATGCTGCACTACAACTTCCCTCCCTACTCTGTAGGTGAGGCTGGTCGTGTGGGCTTTACCAACCGTCGTGAAATCGGTCACGGTCGTCTGGCCCGTCGCGGCCTGGCTGCTGTGCTGCCCGGTGAAGACGATTGGCCATACACCACTCGTGTCGTGTCCGAGATTACTGAATCCAACGGTTCCAGCTCTATGGCTTCTGTCTGCGTAGGCAGCCTGGCCATGATGGCAGCGGGCGTGCCCCTGTCTTCTCCGGTAGCTGGTATCGCCATGGGTCTGGTTAAAGAAGGCAACCAGTTTGCTGTACTGACCGATATCCTGGGCGACGAAGACCACCTGGGTGACATGGACTTCAAAGTAGCCGGTACCGCCGAAGGTGTGACTGCGCTGCAGATGGACATCAAGATCGAAGGCATTAACGAGCAGATCATGGAGATCGCCCTGGAACAGGCCCTGCAGGCTCGCCTGCACATCCTGGGCCAGATGAACCAGGTGATTGCTGAGCCGCGCACTGTGGTGAATGAAAATGCGCCGAGCATGATCACCCTGAAAGTTGATTCCGACAAGATCCGCGACATTATCGGTAAAGGTGGCGCCACTATTCGCGGCATTACCGAAGAAACCGGTGCCACCGTTGATATTGATGACGACGGTACTGTTCGCATCTTCGGTCAGGACCAGGCTTCTCGCGATGCCGCGGTTGCCAAGGTAGAGGAAATCACCGCTGAAGCTGAAGTAGGCGCTGTGTATACCGGTACGGTGGCACGCATTGTCGACTTCGGTGCCTTCGTAACCATTCTGCCCGGTAAAGACGGTCTGGTGCATATCTCCCAGATCGCTCGCGAGCGTGTTGAGAACGTCACCGACTACCTGAGCGAAGGCCAGGAAGTTCAGGTGAAGGTTCTGGACGTGGACCAGCGTGGCCGTATCAAGCTCTCCATCAAGGAGCTGCTGGAAGATGAGGCACCTGCTGCAGAAGAAGCACCTGCTGCTGAGGCCGCTCCGGCTGAAGAAGCTGCTTCTGAGGAGCAGGCAGAAAGCTAAGCGCTTTTTGCAGTTTGTACTAAAAGGGGCCTGTGGGCCCCTTTTTTATGCCTGGGCGTTAATCCCGGTATAGGTCTCTTTCGTCGCCAACGCTGATATGCGGTGCATCAGGCGGCGGCCGTCGTAGTCCACCAGAGCGTAGTGCTGAACAGCCTGCTGGTCCCAGATCAACAAGTCTCCCTCCTGCCAGCGATGGCGATAGGAAAACTCCGGTTTCTGCATATGCGCCAGTAGCATGTCCAGTAGATGTTTGGCTTCAAGCGGGTTGAGGCCCTCGATGAACCGCGTGTAGGTGGGATTTACCGTGAGCCACTTGCGACCGGAGTGAGGGTGGGTTTTTACCAGTGGGTGTGAACAGATCAGTCCTTTACTCAGCGCATCGCCCACCATCTCTCCGAGGGGAATACCGCTGCGCCAGCCAAGCTCGTAGAGATGGCCATAGTCGAAAATAGCGCTGAGTCCTTCCACGAGGTCTTTGATGGGTTGGGACAGACCCTCGTAGGCTGCTGCGGCGCTGATAAAGGCCGTGTCGCCGCCGTACTCGGGTATGCTCTTGGCGTGTAACAGGTTAACCAGGGGAGGGTGCTCCAGGAAGGTTTCGTCCGCGTGCCAGGAATCCGCCCGGTCGCCCTTATCGGAATCGATCACCGTAATAAAGGGCATCTCTTCGTGCACTCCGAACTAGTCTGTGGCCTGGTGTTCGAGTTCACCAAATCGTCTGGCCAGCCGTGCATGTTGTTCAGCGCTCATGTCAGTGGCGCCCAGGCTCACCACCTGGTGCTCAAACAGTGCCGCTGCTATCTGTTCGATCTTTTCGTCGCCAAAGGCGTCATCGAAGTGGATACCTTCAATGCGGGCGCCGAGCTTGCCGCCCAGGCGAGTGACTTTGCAGCTCATAGTCGTTTCCGTTTTAGTCTGTTATGTCCATTTAGTATAAGCTGATTGAAACCCGAAGGGACCACACCACTTGCCGACGATGTACTAGAATCTAGCGCATGACAGAGACTAACCCCGATACAGACAATCCCCACCGCCGACTACCGTCCGTCGACGCGCTGATTCAAAATATGCCTGCAGAGTTGCAGCAGTACGGCCATCCAGCCCTGCGCGACACACTGCGTGTACTGTTGAGCGAAGTGCGAGCAAAAATCAGCGCCGGTGATAGTCCTGACACCAGCGACACCGCGCTTCAGGATGAGGCCGCGATGCGCCTGGCGGCGAGCGACGAGGTCTCTCTCAAGCCGGTCATCAACCTGACCGGCACTGTGCTACACACCAATCTCGGCCGAGCCAGCCTGCCGCAGTCAGCGATAGACGCCGTCAATCTTGTGGCGGGTGTACCCAGTAATCTGGAGTTTGACCTCGCCAGCGGCGAGCGGGGTGACCGCGAGAGTCATGTTGAGGCGCTGATCTGTGAATTGACCGGGGCCGAGGCAGCCACTGTGGTGAATAACAACGCCGCAGCGGTTTTGCTCACGCTGAACACACTGGCGATGAACAAAGAAGTGCCGGTATCGCGCGGGGAGTTAGTGGAAATTGGTGGCAGCTTTCGTATACCCGAGGTGATGCAGCGTTCCAACTGCACCCTCGTTGAAATCGGCGCCACCAATCGCACACATCTGAAAGACTATCGCGCAGCGATCAACGATAACACCGCATTGTTGATGAAGGTGCACACCAGTAACTACGAGGTTCAGGGTTTTACCAAAGCCGTGCCTGAGGTGGAGTTGGCTGCACTGGCACAGGAACACCAGTTGCCTTTTGTGATTGATCTGGGCAGTGGCAATCTCATCGACTTTGCGGGCCTCGGCTTACCTGATGAGCCGACGGCCTCAGCGGCGATTGCATCCGGTGCTGACGTGATTACCTTCAGTGGTGACAAGCTGCTGGGTGGACCACAGGCCGGCCTCATTGCCGGGCGCGCCGATTTGATCGCAGCGATCAAGAAGAACCCGCTAAAACGTGCCTTGCGCCTGGACAAGATGACGCTTGCAGCATTGGCCGAGGTGCTGAAACTGTATCGCCATCCAGAAAAACTGCTGCAGGAGCTGCCTACCCTGAGGCAATTGACTCGCCCTGAGCAGGATATCCGTGCGCAGGCCGAGCGCCTCAGCGGGCCACTCGGGTCCGCTCTGGTTGGGTTCCAGGTGAGCACGCAGGCGACTCACAGTCAGATAGGAAGTGGCTCACTGCCTGTGGATACCCTGCCTAGTGTTGCGCTCGTGATTGCTGGCAGCGACGCGCAGGTACGCGAGCTGTCTGCGCGTATGCGCGAATTGCCTACTCCGGTTATTGGTCGTATACACAAGGGCGCTCTTTGGCTGGATTGTCGGTGCCTGGAGCAGGAATCGCTGTTTCTTGAGCAGCTCGCAAAGCTGCAGGCGTGATTATCGCAACGGCCGGGCATGTCGACCACGGCAAGACCTCGCTGGTGCGCAGCCTGACCGGTGTCGACACCGACCTCCTGGAGGAAGAAAAGCGGCGCGGTCTGTCTATTAACCTGGGCTACGCCTATTGGCCGCAGCCGGAGGGCGAGCCCATAGGTTTTATCGATGTTCCCGGTCATCAGCGCTTTGTGAACACCATGATTTCCGGCGTGAGCGGCATCGACCTGGGTATGCTGGTGGTGGCGGCGGATGACGGCCCTATGCCACAAACGCTGGAACACCTGGATGTGCTGCAACTGATGGGCGTCAAGCGCTATGTGCTGGTGGTAAGCAAGATCGATCGCGCCGATGAGGCGCGATGCGATGAGGTGGTGGGGGCTGTCGAGGCTTTGTTCGACAGCAGGGGCGTCGCACTGGATGCCACGCTGCGCCTGTCCAATACCACCGCCGAAGGTGTCGAGGGGCTATCGCAATACTTGCAGGAGTGTGCAGCGGGTTTGAAACGAGAGCAGGGTGGTAGGCAGTTTCGCCTTTCCATTGATCGCTGCTTCAGCCTGAAAGGCGCTGGACTGGTGGTAACCGGAACGGCGATGGACGGACAGATTGAAGTGGGGAATAGTCTGCATCTGCTGCCCCAGGACAAAACTGTGAAAGTCCGTAGCCTGCATGTGCAGGATCAGCCCGCTGACAGAGCGGTGGCGGGTGCCCGTTGCGCGATCAATATTAGCGGCGATGTCGAAAAAGACACGATTGCCAGGGGAGACTGGCTGCTTGCCTGCCACGCACTTCGGCCCAGTACGCGTTTTGATGCCGTTCTGCAGTTGTTGCCGCATGCCCCGTTTTCACTGAAACACCTGTCGCCACTGCGCGTTCATGTTGGCGCAAAACGTGTGCCTGGGCGGGTTTTCCTGCTCGATCGATCACAGCAGGACAACAGGCTACAACCGGGAAACCAGGGGTTTGCCCAGCTGATACTTGATGAGCCAATAGTTTGCGCTGTTGGGGATCACTTCCTGATCAGGGATGACAGTGAGTCTGTGACACTGGGTGGCGGCCGGGTGTTGGACCCTCATGCACCGCGCAGCGGCAAGGCTTCTGACGACCGTAGACAATATCTGGCGATGCTGCAGAGCGGGGAAATCAGTTCCGCGGTCTCCACACTGCTGGAGCAGCAGGGCAAGTTGCCATTGCCCGAGTTGGCAGCGAACTGGAATCTGTCTCCCGACCAGCTCATCACCCTTATTGGAGATCGTTTTGACGAGCAGCATATCGACAATCAGCGTGTGCTGATATCGGCGCGGGCGCAGGCGAACGACGATGCCGAGCAGGCTAGCAGACAACGTAAAACACTGGCATTGAACCAGCGCTCAGATAAGCGCTGGCGTGGTATCGAGCAACTGCTGAAGTCTCGGGGTATGGATATTCCGCTGCGCTCCCAGTTGGTTGAGGAAACTGGCGAGGATGCGCGCAAGTTGCTGGCATCCCTGGGGCGTGCGGCTGGTGAGGGCAAGCTGATTGAGCTGAACAGTACTCGCTATGCCCTAGCAGAAACTGTGGCTGAGTTAGTGCAGATGGTTCTCGATATGACTGAGGTTGGTGAGTCTCTTACCGTGGTGAACTTCAAGAATCGCATGGGAACCGGTCGCAAAGTGGCTATCGAGGTGTTGGAGTATTTTGATAGTGTCGGCTTTACCCGTCGTTGCGATGATCACCGGGAAATAGTTGATCATTCTGTTCCGCAGCGGCTTTTTCGAGAACAGTAGTTTGTCGACCCAGCAATCTAAGTTAGCTCAGAGATTTTACTACCCACAGACACTGTCCGAGTGGTCTATCTTTAATCACAAGAAAGGATATTTGCCGTGTTCCAACTAGTGATTTAGAGGGAGAGTGCCATCGTGTTCAAACTAATTGTTACTCCGTTAGTTCTAATTGGATTGTTTTGGTCAGCAGTGCTCAGTGCCGACCAATATCCTGCACGCACAGTGTTGCTGCACTTTCCCTGGATTGAGGACTCGCCAGGCGGTAATCCTGTCGGTCAGTTAAACCCTAATCTGTTTTATATCTCGCATGCATTGGCCTGGGGGAGCCAGGCGGCTCCCAGGGTTTACGATTCCTATTTACGCGCGACCAATAACAAATACCCCCAGTTTGACCTCCCACAGGTGGACAGGCGCGACGAACACAAGCACTCAAAGGGACATCTTCACAATTACACCAGTGAGGCCCCATCGGGAAAAACTTCAGTTGATAAGGATGATGCTGGGAATTTCTCACAAGGCGCGCATCCTGCGCATAAACACGGGGGTCAAACCGATTACCAGAGCGCCAGGTTGCACAATGTTGATCCTGCCACTGAAAGGCAACAGCAGACAGATCCTGAACACTTTGAAGTTAATGCTTACTACGTGCCTTCGGATCAACCTATACCGAAGGGCACTGTTGTTTTCTATTCCTGGTTCATAGATGATCGTCGGGCAGCAGAGCTGAATAGTGCTGGCTGGATAATCGCCAATCGAGACCCGATACCTATCTCTAAGGATGCACCTGACCCAGTATGGGATCATGCCTATTTGAAAATATCTGCGTGCGTCCCCGAAACTAATCGCCAGGGTCGTCGTTATCATGATCACTTCGAGAGTCCACATGGACATGCTGTAGCGACTATCGATGCGCCCCTCCAGACTTCGAGTGCTAAGGGTGACCCAGGGCATGATCTCAACGCTACCAATGAAAAGCACACGGACCACATTGATAAATACGTGCAGTTATCTGATGGCCTTATGTTCCCGCATCCACCCGGTCTGAATAACGGCGACCCGCTTTCAATGCAGGTATATCCATTGGTGGCTGCGCGTGATGACGCGTCCTGGATTCACGGCATGATTATTCCGTTCCGGCCTCAGGACTCGAATTATCAAGATCGACCGCGACATTTCCACCCCTGGCCTGTCCAAGCCATCAGTGACTCGTATCTGTATTTTCCAGAATATTCAGATATTGATCCCGCTGTGTGGCCAACGCCGGAGAATGACCTTTTGATGCCGCCAGTCTGGGGGCAAGAACGGCATAAGCATGAGTTTGAACATCGCCATTCAATTTCGATTGGCCGCGAGTACACTAAGCACAACTTCCAAGGCCCTGACAAAGACGACGATGATAACAACGAGACCTTTGCTGAGGCAGATCATAGCCACGATGCCACGGTGACACGTCGGCTTTGGTCTAGCGCGCGAGAAAATCATCTTAAACATAGCCTGATGCGCTTTATTCGCTATCAAGATCCCAACGCCATAGTGCCTTGAGGTGATTTGGCTGTATTAACCTCGTTGTTTTGAAATTTCATTTGTGTAGGCCTCTTTGCAGCTAAGGCATGATAATTTTGTATATGCTGATTTGTTGGGCTCGAGCAAGTAGCCCATCGTGGTGGTACGCTTTTGTGGCGGACTAGGTACATAAGACTTTGAGTACGACAAAATAATACGAGAACCACCGCACTCGCCGTGTGGCCCTTGCAGGGCATGGAATAGCAACTGCAGAGCTACAACTGAGACAGCTAAGCGTCTAGACTTGGGTCACGGAAGAGCGATGTCCCCGGTGGGGCGCCTGGTCTTCAAAACCAGTGAGGTGCTGTAAAGGTGCCTGGTGGGTTCGACTCCTACCTCTTCCGCCACTTTTTACCCATCGAGATGCAGCTTCATTTCTACCTTATTGGCGGTAAAACCCAGCTTTTCGTAGGCACGAATGGCACCAGCGTTCATCGAGTAAACGTCCAGGTAGAAATCGCTGATACCCTGCTGCTGGCACCAGCTCAATAGTCTGCCCATCAACTGTTGGTTGATGCCTTTGCCCCGGTGGTCGGGTGACACGTACATAAAGCCCAGATAGCCGTGTTGTTCATGCGTGAACGCTTGTTTTGATGCCTCTATTCTCGCGTAGCCACTAGCAATGAGCTCGCCCTGATACTCGGCCACCAGCAGGCAAGCGTGTTCGCTACTTATCAGCGTGTTCAGGTCATAGTAAATGACATCCTTGTCCTTGATCGCTGAGTTGAACGGGCGTTCTGCCTCAACGACGCCCTGTTCCAACTGGCGCAAAGCCGGAATGTCACCGGAAAGGGCCTCGCGATAACTGATCTGCTCAGCCATTGAGCCGCTCACGGGCGGATTCCCGTTTACCATCTGCAGGCACATGCTCGCCCAGCATCGCCAAACCGAATCTCGGCATATTGTTATACACGCACTCGTAGTCACCTTTGCGGGAGCGGTAGGTTTCATGCCAGATACCAACATCGCCGTTGGAGCCAATCTGCTTACTAAAAGCCGCCCAGGCCGGCAGGTGCTGGAAGGTCTTGCCTTTGGCATAGGCCTCAAGCTGCTCGAAGGAACGCCAGCACTGAACCATCATGGTGGTGCGCCCAACCCAGTTATCGTGATGCACAAAGCCCAGCTCGGGGTTGTCGTAGAGTTCGGCCAGCATGCGGAACATCGACTGGAACACTGGCAACCACTGGTGCACCTTCCACAGTTTGTTGAAGCGCATTCCAATCAGGAAGACGGCGAATTCGCCGTCGACATCGGCGGTCATCCTACGTTGAATCAGCTCAGCCATTCCCTCTATTCCTCGATAAGACCTGCTTGTAGTTATGGGCCTGAAAAAGCCTCCGGGTGCTGCTTTCCCTTGTCGCTGATGTGATCCCATGGGGCTTTGGAATCCACCCAAATATGGTGCGCCACCTTTAGCTGTTCTGCGCCGTCGCTGATTAGGCCGACTGGGATATACATGCGTTCGTCGTCATTTTTACCGGGCAGGCTCGAGCCACACTGCGAGCAAAAGCTGTTCTCCCAGTCATGGCGAGGCTTGCGCCAGGTGTGTATCAGGCTGCGGTTTCCCAGCCAACGGAAGTGCTCATTCTCAATCACAATGACAGCCATGCCATTGGTGCCGCTAGAGCGTCTGCAAATGGAGCAGTGACAGATATAGACGTCGCTGACTGTGTCACCAATTTCAAAGCTGACCTGGCCACAGTTACATTCGCCTTTCATCATGTCTTGATCCCTTCTTATATCGCCTTAACTGACTTTGTCCCCGCCGCGCCGCAACAGGTAAACGGCGAGGCATCCGAATGCCAATTCCGCAATCAGGTAGATATACATGATTGTATTGGGCGAACCATCGATCAGCATGCCCAACAGTCGACCTGTCGCCATGGCCAGCAAAATCAGCGCGGTCGACAGCAAGCCAACCGATATCAGTTCAGCCTTGCTGCCCAGTACAAACAGTATGATTCCTACTGCCACTGACATACCGCCGTAGGTCGCCCTGACGTCTATCATGGCTGAGCTGCTTCCCGGGCTGGCATCGGTCACCAGCAGGGACAGTTGTTCGGGCAGGAGGGTGAAAGCTGCCCCGTAAAGCAGAAAGAACAGTCCCGTAGCGTAAACAAGCAGTTTGCTCATGAATTCCCCCCCTGATTGGTATCTAGCAGTAAAACTCCATGTACAGCCTGACGGTCCCTAATCGTTATTCGGTCATATCCGGATAGGGATTCTCGGTGGGCAGCACAATGGTGTTGGCCAGACCCTTAACACTCAGCGTACCTCGCTCAATGCTAATGTCCTCATCGGCAATCATGCCCTCGCCAAAGCGGTAGATCGGTGTGTATTCGCCGTGATCGGCGTCCGCAAAATACTCCCGGGCGCGAGCCGTGCTCTGCTCGCGCTTCTCCCGGTAGCTTTCAATCGCTGACTCACCATGTCGCTTCGCGAGCATCTGTTCGGTGCGCGCCGGTGACAGCACCACAGCCGAGGCATTGTTACCGCCAAAGCCCTTGGAGTTCAGAGTCGCGACTTCCAGATCGCCGGGGTCGCGCTGTTGGTGCGCGGCGCCAAGCTTTAAGCGCTGTTGGTGCACGTCGTCCGCCACCTCATCAATGGTGGTGATGCCGGGCAAAATACCATACTCAAACGCACCCAGAGCCGCCGCCAGCTGATCGCCGCTGGCCGGTGCGATGGAGTGCCCCAGGTAGGCTTTAACAGCCACTACGGGCCAGTCATTGATGTCGAAAGCCTCTGCCACCTGGTCAAAGATCTGCGATTCTGTGACTCGATTTTGCGGGGTACTGGAGCCGTGAGCCAACACAAAGCTCTTCTTTTGCAGTGCCTCTTCTCCCGCTACAGCAACGGTTGCTGCGGCGGCCTTGGCCATGGTGATGTGGTTGCCGGGTCCGGGTGCCGTAATCGATTTCTTGATGCCGTCCGCATCAATGAACACGTCTGTGATTGATCCCAGCAGCGGCGCCCCCAACTCGACGGCCAGTTCGTCGTCCATCAGCACAAAGTACTGACTGGCTTCGCCGATGGTAAATCCACAATTGGTGCCAAAGGGCCGACTGGCACGCCGATGATCAACCTGCTGATCACCGTAAACCTTGATCATGTTCTCATCGGTGGCCAGAGCACCCATGGTGCCAAAGCCATCCATCAATTCCGGGCCAATGGGTGCCTCGCTGTTACCGACCATGGCTACCCGTACTTTACCCGCCTGGATATCGGCAACGGCAATGCGCAGGTTGGAGAGAAAAGTGGCACAGGCGGCGACTGAGCTACTGGCGATACCCACGTTGGCCAGCACATAGGCGTTGATAAAGTCAGTGGGCATGGAGTTGATGCCCATAGTCAGCGCCTTGGTGGTGACCCGCTCACCTTTCATGCGGGCTTGTTGCATACCGCCATAACCGCTCTGGTCCATCTGCCCAAAACCGCTGCTCGAATAGACGCCCACCTGGTCTGGATTGACGTGTTCAAGAATGGTGTCCCACTCAATGCCGACGGAGCGCAGTGCGTCGGTGGCGCCAAACAGGGCCATCTGCAAGCCGCGGGGTTGAAAGCGGGAGTTGTACAGCTCAGCAATATCGAAGCCGCTGGGCAACTGGCCGGCGGCCTTAACCGGGAAATCGCGGACGTTGTCCAGCTTGACGTTGAGCTCACCTGCGACGGTCACCAGCACATGTTTCTCGTCCCGTTCTTCCACAGACCAGTTGTTGGGCATTTGCAGCGGCAGCTGGTTTTTTGCCATCACGAACTGAATTTCCCCGGTGTGTTGTTCCGGGTCGGGAATGAAGGTGCCGTTGGACTGCCAGTGCAGGGCGTCGACGTCAAAGTATTCGGGTTCAATGCGACGCACCAGGGTGCCATCCAGTACCTGCTGCCCATAGTGTTCTGCCACCTCGGCGGCGGTCAGTAGCTCACCCGCTTCGCCGGCCTCGGTATCGCGGTAGTGCTGCTCACCTTCTGCAGTGACCAGGCCCATCATGACAGCCAGGCCCACCAGGGTCTGAACCCGCTCTGATTCAGGCAGGACATCAATCACCATGCGCCGAAAGCTTTGGAATCCAGAGGTACGGCCCGCGGCATTGACGCCGCCCATGCCGACAATTACAGGTAGTCGCATATCTGCTCCCGGCTCAAAAGGAGTATTTTAACTGACCATGCAAGCCCTCAGCAGCAACTGGCAGCGCAACTTTTACCATGATCTACTAGGCTATTTCAGGGTTTAAACAAGGAGTAAGTACAGTGACTCAACGGATAGCACTGGTAACCGGGGCCGCTTCTGGCCTGGGAGAGGCTATTGCCCAGCGTTTGGCAGCAGATGGCCTGCACGTGGTAGTGGCAGACATAGACCTGGAAAACGCAGCCCGTGTGGCTGATGGCTTGGCCAGCGCCGAGGTGATGCGGCTTGATGTGAGCCAGGAGGCAGACTGGATAGCGACCATGGCCGCCCTGGATGGCGGTCATGGACGTCTTGATGTGTTGGTTAACAACGCGGGTATCACCACCATGGGTTCCATCGAGGACCTGACCCTCGAGGCTTTCCGCCACGAATTCAGTATCGATGTGGAAGGGGTATTTTTGGGAAGTAAGCATGGCATTGGCCTGATGAAGCGGCAGGGCGGCGCCATCATTAACATGTCCTCTGCGGCGGGTATCAAGGCCGGTTCCCATTTGTGTGCCTACAATGCCGCCAAAGGCGCCGTGAACATGATGACCAAATCCATCGCTTTGTATTGCGCTGAGCAGAAGTACAACATTCGCTGTAACTCGGTACACCCGGGCGCTATTCATACCGCCATCATTGACAAGACCCTGGCACAGACTGACGATCCAGACGCACTGATGGCGAGTTTTGTGGCGTCCCACCCGGTGGGACACCTCGGGCAGCCCGGCGATATTTCTGCGATTGTGTCCTATCTGGCATCGGAAGAGGCGACATTCGCAACAGGTGCCCAGTTTGTGGTCGATGGTGGCATGACCCTGTGACCATTGTCCGCCTGGCACTGGCGCTGTTGCTGTTCGCAAGTGGTCCTGGCTGGGCCGGCGACACGCTGCTCGACCAGGTATTCGCCAAGCGGCCCGAGCGCAATCTGATGCTCAATGCCTACCTGCCAGCCTCAAAAGAGCCTGCACCGGTACTGCTCTATGTCTATGGGGGCAGTTATATCAGCGGCGATCGCAATGTGCTGTCGGAGCAGGGCGCCGTCATTGGCTTGCGGCAACATGGTGTGGCAGTGATTACCTTTGATTACCGCTATAGCTCGGAGGCGGTGTTTCCCGCACAGGCACATGATGTGACCGCAGCCATGTGCTGGCTCAGGGACAGTGCACCGCCCGAACTGCAGCAGCGCCTGAACCTCAAAAAACTGGTGTTATGGGGGCATTCGGCGGGCGGTCACCTGGCCATGCTGGGGGCAGTTGGGGCGCACTCACCTGAGATCATGGATCCCTCTTGCGGTGATGAGCTGCCAGCGGCAACCGGGGTGGTCAGCTATTTTGGAGTATCGGATTTCGACGGCATTCTCAACGCGCGGAGTACCGATGCGGCGCGCAATATCGTCGAGCAACTGTTTGGAGGACCGCTGGAGCAGCATCCAGATCGGGTGCAGCAGGCCAGTGTGCTCAATAAGTTGGGTTCACACAGCCCGCCTGCGCTATTGGTGCACGGCGATGCCGATCCGAGGGTGCCTTACCAGCAATCAGTTCAACTCATGAAGGCCTACCGAGCTAACAGGTTGCCAGTAACTTTGATGACTATTCCCGGCGGCATGCACGGACGTGGCGGCCCTCCAGGTCAGGGCTTTGGATCACGGGTTTTAGCCGACCATACCCGCGATTTTATTCTGCGTCAGCTGGAGTAAGCGGGGTAGTCGGAGTAGCCTTCGGCATCCGGGCTGTAGAGCAGCGCTTGGTTGGTTTCCGCCAGTGGCAAGTCATTCTGTAAGCGGTAAGGCAGGTCCGGGTTGGCAATAAAGGCGTTGGCAAATGCCGCCGCCGTTGCACCGCGATTGCTGATTGCATCTAGCGCGCTGCTTGCGGTCAAACCGCCATTGATCACAAACGGCCCTTTGAAAAAGTCCGTGGCTAGCGCGTTCACATCGAGGGGGCTAGCGCGCATCAGGTGCAGGTAAGCGAGGCCCATATTGCTGATCTGACTGAGCAGAAATTCAAAGGTTTCTTTGGGGTTCGGGTCTTTTACATCGTTGAACGGAAAGCCCGGGCAGACTCGCAGGCCCACCCGGTCGGCGCCGTCCACACTGGCCATTGCCGCCAGCACTTCTTCGACAAAGCGCGAACGATTGGCGAGACTGCCGCCGTATTGGTCATCGCGCTGGTTGCTACCCGGAGAGAGGAACTGCGCGGGCAGGTAGCCTGAGGTGCCGTGAAGCTCCACACCGTCAAAGCCTGCTGCGTAGGCGTTTACGGTCGCTTGTCGATACTCTTCAATGACCTCCGGTATTTCATCGCTGTGCAGGGCGCGGGGATCGCTAAAAGGCTTCATACCAGCCTCAGTGAATACTTCCCCTTCGGCAGAAATTGCTGAAGGTGCGACGGTCTCAGAGCTGGCGCTCTTGTTGTCTGCATGAGAGCAGCGACCGCAGTGCATGATTTGCAGTACGATCTGGCCACCTTCAGCATGCACGGCTTCGGTGACTTTCCCCCAGCCATCGATGTGTTGCTGATTGACGATGCCGGGGGTGCGGCAATAACCCTTGCCGTTTTCAGAGGGATAGGTGCCTTCAGCAATCACCAGGCCGGCGCTGGCGCGCTGACGATAGTAATCGGTCATTACCGCAGTGGGATTGCCCTTATCGTCGGCTCGGCTGCGGGTCATGGGCGCCATCACCACGCGGTTCGCCAATGACAGGCGGCCGAGCGAAGTGGGTTCGAACAAACTGCTCATTGGGGTTTCTCCAGTTTTAGCGGGATCAAAGCCAGTGCTGATACTACGGTCACTCCAGCGAAGACGGTCATGCCCAGTTGATAGCTGCCGCTGGCGTCATAGAGTCGACCCATGACGGTGAAACCTGGCATCACTAACACGGTAATGATCGGGCCCATCAGCCCCATAGCCTTACCATAGCTAATCAGCCCAAAGGCCTGCGCCATCATCGATCCCCAGACTGGCAGCATGCCACCGGTGGCGAGACCCATCAGCGCCGCAGCAAGCATCAGCATGGTGTAAGAAGGTAGTGTGATCAGAATCAATAAGGTCAGGGCCACCAGGGCGATGGCAATCCACAGGCCCACTTTGAGGTTGATCTTGTCCGCCAGCACACCAAATACGATCTTGCCGACAAAGCTGGCTATCGCCAGCACCATAATCAGTCTCGAACTGGCACCGCTGTCGTGGCCCAGGTCGGCGGCATAGGGTGCCAGGTTGGCGAGTACAGCAGAGTACACACAAAACAGCAGACCCAGCGATAAACCGATATACCAGTAGGCAGGGGTGCGCAGTATATCGCCCACGCTCAAAGCGGTGCTGGCAGTTCCCGCCTGCGCCTGGGCGGCATTGCCGCCCTCTATTTCCAGGCCAATGTCTTCCGGCTTTCCGCGAATGGTGGCCACCACAAAGGGCAGCACCAGAACAATCGCTGCCAGCGCCATATTCTCCAGAGCTGAACGCCAGCCTGAGGTTTCAACCCAGTAGCTGATCAGGGCGGGTACGACCAGACCACCGGCCGAGGTACCGATAGCGGCAATCCCCAGGGCTTTCCCGCGGCTAGTGCTGAACCAGCGCGATACGGTGGTGGATGCCGCCATGGAGCCACCCATGGCATTGCTGATGGCATAGACCAGCCCAAACACGATCACGTACTCAGTGATGCTGCCCGCATTAGCTGCCCAATACAGGCCCAGTGCGAAGACGATGACCCCGCCGCTGATAATGCTGCGCACTGAATAACGATCCAGTAGGGCACCGGCAACCGGTGCCGCCGCCAGCCCCACCAGCGTGCCGATGGTCATGCTGTACATCACCTGTTCCAGGTTCACATCAAACTCTGCGCACACCGGGCCCACCAATAGGCTCACGGAATAGGTGAAGAACCCCACAATCAGCATCTGGGCGACAAATGTGCCGGCGACGACATACCAACCAAAAAACATGCTAATACCTTGATTTTTATTGAAAAGTGGCAGCAATGCCTAACTTGCAGACTGGCGTTTGCGACCGGTGACATACGCTGCATCTTTGTGGCCGATTGTGCAAGTGCATAGAAGGCCACAGAAGCTATCGAAGCCCATCAGGAATAAGCTTGTGAACCAATCGCGCCAAGGCGATAGGCGGGATTTGGAGAGGGCGCTGGCATAGCTGAATAAACTACTGCCCTGTAGCCTATGGTTTAGACTGACGCTTCTGCATGAGTAACAGGAAAAATCTGATGACTGACGAACACGACCAATCGGTCGATCGCAAGGCCAGTTGGTCTCAGCCACCGCGCCCGGAGTGGTTGGCAGCGATGAATGAAGAGGGCAAGACCTTCGATTTGCCGGCGTTGGTGCCGCTGGACGCTGACTCGCTGGTGGCAGCGGCCTGCCGGCAAACCGGGCTCACTGATTTTGGCGAAGACTACTGGCGAGGGCCCCTCGAAGCGTTATGCCAGGATCTGGAGGGCGAGGCCGAACTTAACCTCATGGGCCGGCTGATGGCCCGATCTGATGCAGTGATCTGGCTCAGCAATCGTCTGAAGATGGTCGATCTGTTGAAGCAACATCCGGAGATTCTGGACGAGAAGATCGAGGCCCCAACCTTTATTGTTGGCCTGCCACGTTCTGGTACCTCGATTTTGTTTGAGGTGCTGGCACAGGACCCGGCTTTCGGTGTGCCCCTGTTGTGGGAGGCCATTTTGCCGTTTCCTCCACCAGAGGCGGCGACGTATGGCAGCGATACCCGTATTGAACAGGTGGATCGCCTGGTGACTCAATGGAACCGCGTGGTACCCGAGTTCGCCACCATTCACGAGATGGGTGGTTCGATACCCGCTGAGTGTGGCAACCTGATGACGGGCAGTATGATCAGTGATCAGATCGCCTGTCTCCAGCAGGGCACGGCTTATGCAACCGCCTATGCCACGGCGGACATTGGCCACGCCTATCGTTATCACAAGCAAATGTTGCAGGTACTGCAGTGGCGCAATCCGCGCAAGCACTGGTTGCTGAAAGCGCCAGCGCACCAGAACTTTCTTCCGGCACTGCTGGAGGTATACCCGGATGCGCGCATCATTCAGACCCACCGGGACCCCATTAAAACCATGGCCTCAGCTACCAGCCTGATGGGCTGCCTCTACTATATGCGCAGTGATAAAGCCTTTGATGCCGACGCCTTTGCCAACATCATGCAGGGCGAGGCTACCGCAGCCCGTTTGGAACTGGTCATGGACCAGCGCGAGCAGGGTCTGGTACCGGAGTCGAACATCTATGACTCCCGCTACCAGGATCTGATGGACGATGCCATGGCCTGTGTCTCCGGCATTTATGATCACTTTGGTATGAGCCTCACCGACGAGGCGCGCCAGCGCATGCTCGATTA
This sequence comes from Halieaceae bacterium, assembly GCA_963921335.3. Taxonomy (GTDB): domain Bacteria; phylum Pseudomonadota; class Gammaproteobacteria; order Pseudomonadales; family Halieaceae; genus CAWUFC02. The sequence goes on from CAWUFC020000001.1 coordinate 1,342,759, forward strand.
CCTGGCCGGCAAACCCAAGGGCAAGTTCGGCGCGCACAAGTATTCCGTTAACGACGATGAATTGGCCGAGCGTCGCTATTTCGCGCGCTATCAGCAGGCCTATAATGTACCCAATGAAACTTAAGGAGCTTTTTAATGAGTCGACTGGCAGGTAAAACCGCGATTGTAACTGGCGGCGCAAATGGCATGGGTGAGGCCACCGTGCGTTTGTTCGTGGAGCATGGCGCAAAAGTGGTGATTGGCGATGTCGCCGATGAGGCCGGTGAAGCCCTGGCAGAAGAGCTGGGCGAGCAGGCCGTTTTTTGTCATCTAGATGTTAGCCAGGAAGCTGATTGGGAGAATGCCATTACCGCTGCCCAAGCCTTGGGTACTTACAATGTGCTAGTGAATAACGGTGCGATCTTGTTGATGGCCTCTATCACGGATACCACGCCTGATGAATTTCGTCGGGTGCTGGACGTGAACCTGGTCGGAAGCTTTATGGGAATTCGCGCCTCGATCCCACACTTTAAGGAAGCTGGTGGTGCTTCCATTATCAACGTTTCTTCCATTGATGGTTTGCATTCATCCGCAGGCCTTTCGGCTTATTCTTCAAGTAAATGGGGCGTGCGCGGCCTGACCAAGAATGCCGCAATTGAACTCGGCCAGTACGGGATTCGGGTGAATAGCGTTCATCCAGGCGGTATCTATACCGCGATGGGCGGCAAGGGTGCGATTTCCGAGGAGGACCTCGATAAGTCCATTTATAAAGATTTTCCGATCCCCCGGGTAGGCCAGCCGGAAGAGGTGGCTCATGTGACTCTGTTCCTGGCTACTGATGAGGCCAGCTACAGCACCGGCAGTGAATTCGTGGCCGACGGCGGCTGGTTTACCGGAATGCGTAACCCGGGTATGCCCTGTTCCTGATATGAATAAGTTCGAGTTCTTCTACGATGTCACCTCGCCCTGGACTTACCTGGCCTTTGCCGGTGTGCAGCCTATCGCCGAGCGCTATGAGCAACGCATCAACTGGCGTCCTATTCTGGTGGGCGGTGTGTTCAATGCTGTGAACCAGGGCCTGTATGAGTACCGCGAGAAGGCATTTGCCGATGAGCGCCGTATGTCGGCATTCATCAAGGACTTGAGCGATTGGGCCAGCTACCGCGATATTCGTATTGGCTGGCCGGAATTCCATCCTGTCAACGCGGTCAAAGTAATGCGTGGCTGTCTGGTGGCGGCAGAGCAGGGCAATCTTGTGGACTTTTCCCGACTGGCCTTTGAAGCCTACTGGGGTGACCTGCGTGATGTGTCCAGCGATGAGGTGTTATCAGATCTCGCGCAGCGTGCGGGCATGGAACCAGAGTCCTTCTTACAACGCCTGGGTGAGGCCGATATCAAGGAGCAGCTGCGGGCCAACACACAGGAATTGATTGATCGCGGCGGTTTTGGATCGCCGACCATGTTTATCAACGGCGACGACATGTATTTTGGTAATGATCGTTTAGAACTGGTTGAACGGAAGTTGGCTGCTCTAACGGAACTCGCTGGCTAGGCGGTAGGGAGATTGATGACGGCTATGACGCGAATAGGATTAATGGGTTTTGGTCAGGTGGGGCGCCAGCTGTATCACCTGGCGAGTGCCAGCGATGATATTGAAATTGTCGCCATTTCAGATGTGGCTGCCCCGGCGGTGTTGCACTATCTGCTCTCCACCGACTCCGGTGTGCAGGCCGAGGCAGAACTGGAAGGTAACTACTTGCGTAACGGCCGCTTTCAGACCCGCATGCTACAGGCAGACCGACCGGGCGAGGTGCCCTGGGATGTATTTAATGTCGACCTTGTGATCGATGCCACCAACCGTTTTCGCTCGCCCTCAGACATGACGGCTCATTTGGATGCCGGCGCCCCGAGAGTCATGATCTCCCAGCTGCCGGATGATGACATTGATCGCGTGGTAATGATGGGTATCAATGAGGGTGAGGTGTCCAGTGACGATCTGATGATATCGGCGGGCTCTGCCACCACGACGGCCCTTGGCTTGATGCTGCAAATCGTATCGGAAAACTTTGGCCTGGTAAGCGCCAGTATGACCACGGTGCATGCCTATACCAGCGATCAGGCCCTGCAGGATTATGCCGGCACTGATTTTCGTCGCAGTCGCTCGGCGGCGGAAAACATCATTCCCAACGCGAATCAGTCGGCCCAGTGGTTGGAGCGCATCGTGCCTCAATACAGCGGCAGGCTATCGGGGTCAGCACTGAATGTGCCCGTGCAAAAGGGCAGTCTTCTTGATCTGGATGTGGTGGTAGAAGACAGTAGCGCCACCGTGGAGCAAATGAACGCAGCCATGTTGGCCGCGGTTGAGCGCTGGCCCGGGCAATTCGCCGCGACGGATGACCCGATCGTTTCCTCCGACGTAATCGGCGCCACCAGCTCGGTGTTGTTCGATAGCAAAGGCACTGTGAAGGCCGGTAAGCGCCTGTTTAAACTGCTGGCCTGGTATGAAAGCCTTGGGCATGCAGCGCGCATGCTCGATGTGGCGCGCCTCTACGGGGAGGTGTCAGCATGAGAGTTGCCATCAATGGTTTTGGACGCATCGGCCGTTCAGTGTTTCGTATTCTGGATGAAGATCCTGCGGTGACCGTGGTTGCCATCAACGACCTGTTTGATAACCAGGCCCTGCGTTATCTGCTCAATTACGACACGGTCATGGGACCCTTCGGTAAACCCCTGCATCTGGAGGGCGATGACCTGGTCACACCCAACAGCCGGGTGAAAATGATTGCGGAACGCGAGCCTTCTAGCCTGCCCTGGGCTGAATTGGGGGTGGATGTGGTGATTGAGGCGACCGGGGTCTTTCGCGCTCGTGCTCAGCTGGAGCAGCACCTTGAGGCAGGCGCAGGCCGGGTAATTCTAACCGTCCCTGCCAAGGACGATATCGACTATACGGTGGTACTGGGCGTCAACGAAGAAGGCTTGCGGGCGGAACATCGCATTGTTTCTAACGCCAGTTGCACCACCAATTGCCTTGCGCCCATGGCCCGCGTTCTGCATGAGAACTTTGGCATCGTTGAAGGCGTGATCAATACCGTACATGCCTATACCAATGACCAGCGCCTGGCAGACGTGCCCCATAGCGACTGGCGTCGTAGTCGCGCCGCCGCCGAGAACATTATTCCAACCTCAACCGGCGCTGCCAAAGCGGTCGGCGAAGTGCTGCCTGCATTGAACGGGCGTCTGGACGGCATTGCAGCTCGTGTGCCCGTGCCTGACGGTTCGGTGGTGAGCCTGTTTGTGGAGCTGGAGCAGGATGTCAGCCTCGAGCAGGTACACAGCGCTGTGCGCGAAGCCTCAGTCAGTGAGCGCCTGCAGGGGGTGCTGGAGTACAGTGATCGACCCCTGGTGTCGTCGGATATTATCGGCAACCCGCACTCTTCGATCTATGATGCCGGATTTACCCGACTGGCGGCGGGGCGCTACCTGCGAACCCTGAACTGGTATGACAACGAGTGGGGCTACTCCTGCCGCGTGGTTGACCTGCTAAAGCTGATTACGCAGCTGTAGCTGCTCGGGGTAGGGCGACAGGAAATTCTGACGAGCCATATAGGGCACGTCGTGGCGGGCAAAATGGTGCTTCAGTAAGGTCACCGGCACCACTAAGGGCACGACGCCCTGTCGGTAGTCCTCAATCAGGGCCCGCATCTCCTGGCGCTCCTCACTTGAGATACAGCGCTTCAGGTAACCCATCACGTGCATCAGCGCGTTGCTGTGGCTGTGGCGACTGGCGGGTTTTGACAGGGCTGTCATCAACAAGGTGATGAACTCGTCGGCAATGGTTTCCAGCCTATCTGCTTTGAGGTCTGCCAGCAGGCGACCAATGCGGCGATAGCTTTCGTAGTGGTGAGCCATCACCAGGTACTTGTGCTCGCTATAAAACTCCAGCAAAGAAGCTTTGCTAAGCCCGTTGGCTAGCAAGGACTTCCAGCTGGCGTATGCATAGGCACGGCAGAAAAAGCTTTCGCGCAGGCCAGGGTCATTGAGCCGGCCGTCATCTTCCAGCGGCAGCAGGGGATCTATGCTGTGCATGGCCTGGGCAAAAACACCGCGGGAATCACTGGCCACTGAGTGTCCATCCTGATTGTACCGCTTCACCCGCTCCCAGCCGCAGCTGGGTGAACCCTTGACCAAAATGTATCCGCAGAGGTCTGGGTTTTGCTCGAGCACTTTAGCCGCGTGGCTCTCGAGTTGATCGGTGTAGTCCTTGGTTTGGCTGTCGGAGTCCATGGCTCGCACAGACCCGTCTTCGGCATCACCCACCAGTCGTATGGGTTCCCGGGGCACGCCCAGGCCGATAGCCACTTCCGGGCAGAAAGGACGCAGCTCAAAGTGAGTATCGACGCGGCGCATCAGCGGTTGAGCACGCTTGGACTCACCGTTGTAGCGAACCCGCTGGCCGTAGACACAGGCGCCGATGCCAAGAACCGGTTGTTTGTTTGTCTCATTCATATGGGTGTATACGCCCCGACAAAGCCGGTGGTTCAATAATCATCCGCAAGCCCGTCTGTTGCGTAATTTTACTGACGATCAGGAGGATCAGAATGACGATAAAAACTGCTGTATGGGGCACTGGCAATGTGGGCAGACCCGCTATTCGCGCGGTACTTGCTAACCCGGCCCTCGAGCTGGTTGGGGTGGTCGTTGCCAACCCAGACAAAGCCGGTAAGGATGCTGGTGAACTAGTGGGTTTGTCGGGTACAGGCGTGCACGCCACCACCGATAGTGAGGTGATGCTCGACGCCTCTCCCGACTGCGTGGTGTACACAGCGACTGCAGATATTCGCCCGGAAGAGGCCATGCAGGATCTTCTGGCATGCCTGCGCGCGGGCGCCAATGTGGTGTCCTCCTCTTTCTACAGTTTTCTTTATCCCGCCCTATGCGATGAAACCTCTCTCGCTCTGGTGGAAGCCGCCTGTGCTGAAGACGACAGCTCCCTGTTTATCTCGGGCATCGATCCTGGCTGGGCCATGGATGCGCTGCCCTTGATGTTGTCGGGCATGGTCAGCGATGTGCGCGAGATTCGCTGCCGGGAAATATTCAATTATGCGCTTTACGATCAGCCCCACGTGGTTCGCGAAGTGATTGGCTTTGGGGGTTCGATGGATGAACTGCCGATGATGTTGCACGGCTTTGCCCTGCGGCTGGTTTGGGAGCCTATGGTGCGTATGGTGGGCGAGGGCATGGGGCGCCCGGTCGATGCTGTAGAAACCGTGGTGGAGCGCCGCCCCCTCGAGCAAAGCATTGACGTACCCGGCATGGGTAATTTTGAGGCGGGCACACAGGGTGCCTTTCGTTTTGAGGTACAAGGTATTGTCGACGGACAGGTTCGCTACGTGATCGAACACGTGACCAGAATCGATGACAGCTGCGCGCCGGACTGGCCCTATCCGCCGGAAGGGCAGGGCTGTCATCAGGTGCAGTTCACGGCGACACCCGATCTAACGGTGACTATTCACGGCGAAGATGCGTTTGAGCCCGGACCGGCAGGGGGTGGCAACGCATCCGCGGCCTGTCGTCTGGTGAATGCCATACCTGCCCTGGTGCAGGCCAATCCCGGTGTGGTTTCCAGCCTGCAATTGCCTGAGATTCGGGGTCATGTGGCAGCATAAGGGGCAACAGCGCCCGGATTTTGCTGACGAACCGGGCCCCGGCCAGGAGTCGGTTTGGGATTATCCGCGCCCGCCTGCACTGGTGCCCTTCGAAGGCGAGGTTCGGGTAGAGATGGATTACCTGCCGATTGTTCATTCCCTTGCCTGTCTGCGCATGCTGGAAACCGCCAGCCCGCCTACGTTTTACTTGCCCTGGGTGGATGTGGCTAAAGCCGCGCTCACCGAGATCGAAGGCAGCAGCTTTTGCGAATGGAAAGGCAGTGCCCGTTACTGGGCACTGGCAAACCGGCCTGACCTGGGTGCGGTTGCCTGGGATTACCCCCAGCCCAGCGCTGCTTACCCACAACTGGTCGATTACCTGTCTTTTTACCCAGGCAGGCTGGAGTGCTATGTGAATGGGGAGCGGGTCAGGCCCCAGCCCGGTGAGTTTTATGGCGGCTGGGTGACTGACAATATTTGCGGCCCGGTGAAGGGTGGACCTGGAACTTCCCATTGGTGAGATTTGCGTTACTTGGTCATCAATAGTCATCAAGAAAATTCTCGATCTGAGCTTAGACTTTTGAGATCAGCCGGTATGCTTTACCAGCAAATAGCTATAATTCTGCTTCAACAAAAATTCCGCAGCCGGGAATTCTGAGTGCTTTCGGGGTGTATCGACCGATGCGTTCGACTTTTTTGGTTCCCCGTTCCGTGTGGACCTGGCAACATTCGCCCGATATAACTTTGAGCTCTCTCGATGAAGTAGTGCAAATCGCAGATGCTCTGAAGAGTTAGACTATGCTAGTTATGCGCCGGACCTTGGCGTGTAAAAAGGCATAGAACCTGGGGGCAGTCCTATGAACTGGGAAGCAATCGAAGCCATCAGCGGCTTGTTAACCACCGTGGCTACATTGGTCACTCTGGTTTACCTGGCTCTTCAGATCCGAGAGTCCAACTTGCTGGCGCGGTCGGCCAGCATTCAGTCGGTAACCGAAGGGTTCACCGATAGGTCTTTGCTGTCTCGTGGTCTGAATCCTGAATTTCAGGAGACCATCATTAGAGGCCATAGAGATTGGCAGCAGCTAAGAAATTCAGAGAAAGATGCTTTCGGTATCTTCCTATCTGTGGAGATGATGAATATCCAGAATGTATTGCAACTCCACGATAAGGCGCTGATTTCTGATGTCGATCGTGATGCGTGGATGGCCTATGCCATATCTCTCATAGTGACACCTGGCGGTATGGAAGCCTGGAACTTGGTACGAACAGGGCTTACACCGACACTCGTGAATGCAGTGGAAGCATTCAGGCTCGCTAACCCTAACGCGCCCTCCCAACTGGATTTGTATCCTTACAATCGCGAGCCGGAGGATTGAAGCCCTAGACTTAGAGTCAGCTCTGCCATATCTTGATTACTGCTAACTAACAGCGGTACCAGCCATCCCACAGAAGAATAAGAGGCGCGGATGCAAAACGCTCTTGGTCCAAGCGCTGAATCCGAGCGCATAGAGTCTCTCGATGTACTGCGCGGTTTCGCGTTACTTGGCATATTAGCTGTTAACGTCCTGATGTTTGGGCTGCTCTCGGGCGCTTATTTCAATCCCGGCCAGGATCTTACCGGTGAATTCAGTGCCAGCCTGATTGCCTGGGCAAGCGTCGAGCTGTGGGCAGAAGGAGCAATGCGCTGCCTGTTTTCAATACTGTTTGGGGCGGGTGTCGTCTTATTCACCGCGCCAGGTCGCGAAGATGTCTTTAAGTTGCACTACAAGCGAAATTTCTGGCTGCTGATCTTCGGCTTACTGAATGCCTATGTACTGGTGTGGAAAGGAGACATTCTTGTGCCTTATGCCATCGCCGGTGCACTGCTTTACTGGGTGCGTAACTGGTCGCCGCAGGCTCTGACCGCCGCCGCATTGCTGATTATGATCGCGCTTACCGGGTATATGGGGGTGGGCAAAAGCTTTGTTGCGGAAGGCCGTATTGCAGCGGCAGAAGTCGCTGCGAGAGGCGAGACGGACGAGCTACCCCAGGAAACCTTAGATGCCGCTGAGGTATGGAAGAATTTTTCTCAGGACACTCGTCGGAGTGAGTCCGATATCGCCGCCGAACTACAGCAGCGAAATTCCAGTTATGCCAGCGCTGTCTCTTGGAACGCAAAGAAGACCTACGAAACTCATACCGGTAACCTTTGGAGTTTTTTACTGTGGGACGCGCTGGCCATGATGCTGCTGGGGATGGCGCTGTACAAATGGAGCGTGTTGCAGGCCCGGCTCAGCTCAACGCACTACAAGCGAATGGCACTTGCAGGCATCTTGGTAGGGTTGGCCATCAATGGTTACGAGGTTCTGCAGAGCTACAAAAGCGGTTTCGATTTTTTGGCAGTATTCTCGCCATTCTGGCCTACTTATCAGTTCGGCAGGCTCGCCCTGGCCATCGGCTATATCGGCCTGTTTTGTTATCTGCTAAAGCAGGGTTACTTCAAGCGCTCTCTTGCCATTCTGGCTAGTGTCGGTCGCATGGCGCTCACTAACTATCTGCTGCAATCCCTGATTTGTCTCTTTGTTTTCACAGGTGCAGGCCTTGGTTTGGCGGGGGAGCTGAATCGCGCGCAACTGTACCTCGTGGTGTTTGGTATTTGGATATTTCAGCTATGGTTTAGTCGCTGGTGGATGCAACGCTACTTGTTTGGACCAATGGAGTGGGTTTGGCGCGGACTCACCTACGGTAAGCTGTCCGCGCTAGTGCGACAGTAGAGGGCGATCCTCCACGTGGAGGACTTCAATATTAGCGGGGGTCCAGGCCGCGCTTGGCGCGTTCTGCGTTCATGCGATCGGTATCACCAGACTGACGCTCACCCAGCTCAGACTCATCCACACCGGTGGTGAAGTGGCGGTTGGCCAGTCCGGCGTTGTACATGATCTTCTTCACTGGAGTGACGGCCAGAATCACCCGCAAGGGGGAGTCCAGCAGATCGTAGAAGGCATCCTCGGCGGCCTGGTCGCCCATGCCGACTTTTTTGGACAAGGCGCGGTAAAACCAGGCTTTGGTGTCATCGTCATCAAAAAAATCACCGTGCCCCTTAAAGGTGATCGCACCGCTGGGTTTGTTCTCGTCGGCGACGGGGTAGCCGCAGCTGCTCACGTTCACTGACACGCGATTGTCGCGACGAATGGCTGCGGCGCGATGGCGGTGGGCGGCAAAGGTGAGCCAGATTTTGCCTTCGTGCCAGACAAAGGCGTGGGTCACGCCGACCGGCCAACCGTCCTGAGTGCCCCACATCAACACACACTCGCTGGAGTGTTCCATCAGGGTGTCTACCTCTTCATCTGAGAAAGGGTAGATCGATACGATTTCGTGGTCGTGAGTTTTAGACATTGTTATGCGTTCTCATCATAGGGTACGCGGGACAGCGTGGCGTACATGGTTGGAATAATGACCAGTGTCAGAATCGTTGCCACGCCCAGGCCAAACATCATGGTGATCGACATGTTCACAAAGAACACGTCACTCAGCAGGGGCAGTAGACCAAGTATGGTGGTACTGGCGGCCATGAGCACCGGCCGCATTCGACTCACCGCGGCATCCAGTATCGCTGTCATCGGTGGCTTGCCTTGGGAAATCTGTAGATCGATTTCCTCTACCAGCACGATACTGTTCTTGATCATCAGGCCGATCAGGGCAAGGCTGCCCAGCAGGGCCATAAAGTCGAAGCTGCCGTTCGTCGAGAGCAGGCCCGCGGTAATACCGATGATAGCAAAGGGCACAACTAACCAGATAATCAGAGGCTGCTTCACTGCGCTAAACAGCAGTACCGTCACGATAAACATCATTAGGAAGCCCTGGGGCAACTGCTTGAACAGGGCATCCTGCGCCTCGACAGAGTCTTCGTATTCGCCACCCCAGTCCAGGCTGTAGCCCGGGGGCAGCGGGATATCCTCAATCTGCGGTCTGATGCGGTTAAACAGCGGATCAGCCAGTTCACCCACCGGGTTACAGGAGGCGATGATGGTCCAGGCCCGGTTGCGCGAACGAATCATCGAGTTCTCGTACACCGTCTCGAAGCCCTCGGTCACCTGTCCTACGGGTACGGCGCGTTGCAGGACAGGACTCCACACCTGAATGTCTACAAGGTTAGCGACATCGCTGCGCTCCTCTTCCGGCGAGCGCATGAGGATTGGCAACAGTCGAATGCCGTCGCGGTATGTACCCACATGGGCGCCCTCGGTTGCTGCCAGCAGTGCGTTGGCCAGGTTCTGCCGGGTGATGCCCAGCTCCCTGCCTACCTGTTCGTTAAAGATGGGTCGAATCTTGCGCACCGGCTGGCGCCAGTCGTCGCGAATCTCAATGGCCTCGTGGTCGGCGAACATTATTTCTTTTGCCTGTTCTGCCAGTTCGCGCAGTACATCCGGGTCCGGGCCGGCAAAGCGTGCCTCAATTTTTGAGTCACGCCCCGGGCCGATACGCAGGAATTTTACCTTGGGCTCTGTGTCTGGCAACTCCTGCTGCAAAAACTCTTTAACCTTGGGCGCCAGCGTATCGATGCCCGCCAACTCCTTGGTGCGCACAATAATCTGGGAGTAGCTGCTAAACGGGCTTTCAGGCTCGTAGACCAGGGTAAACCTGGATGCACCCTGACCCACAATGGCGGTGGTATTCGCCACCTCAGGCTGGCTGCGCAGGAAGGCATCGACCTTCAGGGTGTCATCCCGCGTTTGGCGCAAATCTGTGCCTTCCACTTCCCATATGTCGACAAAAAACATAGGCGTACTGGCAAACGGGAAGAAGGCGTTCTTGACGTAGCCAAAACCGATAAAGCCGGCCAGGAAAATACCCGTCACCAGTCCCAAGGTCACGTAGCGGAATCGTATCGAGGTCTTCACGAAGCTGCGGAACAGCTGGAACCCTTTGCCTGAGTACGCGTCCTCTGCGCTGCCCGCTTTTGGGTCAGGTTTGATCAGCATTGCACACAGCATGGGAGTGACGGTGATCGCGGTGACCCAGCTCAGGGTCAGTGAGATCAAGATCACGTAAAACAGGGAGCGGGCAAACTCACCGGTGTTGTTCTGGGAAAGGCCGATGGCCGAAAAGGCCAGAATGCCGATGATCGTACCGCCCAACAGCGCCATGTTGGTTTGCCCGACCACCTCGCTACCCGCTTTGACCGGGTCCTCGCCGCGCTGGATGCGTATCATCATACCCTCGGCAACCACGATGGCGTTGTCCACCAACATACCCAGGGCGATAATCAGCGCACCCAGCGAAATACGCTGCAGCTCGATGCCGAACATGTTCATGATCCACAAGGTACCGGCGACTGTGATAAGTAGTACCGCGCCAATAATCAAACCGACCTTGGCGCCCATGAACAAGAGCAATACCACCACCACAATGATGAGCGCTTCGATCACGCTGTTTACAAAGCCAGCGACCGATTTGTCTACCTCCGCGGGCTGGTTATAAATGTCGCCCAGCTCCATGCCCACTGGAATAATGGTGTTATTCAGTTCAACCAGCTTTTGGTTGATCCGCTCACCTACTGCAACCACGTTGACACCACCTGCCATGGAGATGGCCAGGGTCAGTGAGGGCTGGCCGTTGTGGTAGATGAAAGTGCTGGGAATCTCCTGGTAAACACGGCGCACATTGGCGATGTCCTGCAGCTTGATCAGTCGCCGATCGTTACTGGAAATCAGCACCTGGCCAATTTCGTCGACTGATTTGAATTCTCCGGTCGGCCAGATGCTGACATAGTCATCACCAACCCGGATGCGGCCTGCGTCAGAGACTACGTTCTGGGATTCGAGCACCCGCCCAATCGTTTCGATGTCGATGCCGAGTTCTGACAATTTGGCGCGTGATATCTCAACCAGCACTTCCTCACGAACGTCGCCACCGATCTGTACCTTGCGCACGCCGGGCACCAAGACCAGCTGCTTCTTGATCAACTCGGCAGTGTCTTTCAGATCCCGATAGCTGTAGCCATCGCCATATAGCGCCAGGTAGATGCCAAATACGTCGGCGAAGTCATCGACCACGGTTGGTGACTGCGCTCCGGGTGGCAGCTTGTGCTCCATATCCTTGAGCTTGCGCCGCACCTCGTCGTAGATGTTAGGCATGTCCGCCTTTGTATACTCGTCCTTGAACTCAATCTCTACTTCCGACTAGCCTTCTCTGGAGATCGTTTTCTTGAGGCGCTTCAGCTGTTCCAGCTGCTGCATGGCGTCCTCAATGTGGTAGGTCACTTCCTCCTCAACCTGCCTGGGTGTGGCCCCGGGATAGTTGGTAATCACCTTGGCCTGTTTAATGGTAAAAGCAGGATCTTCCAGCTTCCCGATCTCTTCATAGGCGCCAAGTCCACCGCCTACGAGGATGATTATCAGTAACCAGGTGGTGACCTTCTTGGTAATAGAAAAGGCAGCAATATCCATGAACGGTGTTCCCCTAGTTTATTATTCTGAGTCGCGCGACGTGGCGTACTGGACAGCTTCGCCTTCACGCAGAAAAGCGACATGGCTTGCCACCAGAACTTCGCCTGGGTCGACCCCGCCGACAATCGCGACCGACCGACCGACCTGATGCCCAATATCCACCTCTCGCGAACTGACGGTCATGGTGCTTTCATCCAATATCCAAACTCTGGGATTCATATGGATATCGCCGAATACCGCGCGCACTGGCACTTTGTATTCGCCCGAGATGTAGTTGTAGAACTCCAGATGGGCACTGGCTGTCATACCGGGCAGCAGGATAAATTCCTCCGGCTGTTCCACCTGGTAAGTCACCTCGTAGGTCTGGGTTTGTTGGTCGGCCTTCTGGGCGACCTCCTTGAACTCCATCGGCAGCCGTAGCTCGGGCTGGTCCGGTAGTGACAGCGTTACGCCCACGTCATCCTCGTCGAGCTCGTCGCGAACATTGCGCACAGCAATCATGACTGACTCTGGCACATCAAATTTCACATCCATTTTTGACGTGTCAGTTAGGTAAAATATTTCCTGGCCAGCGATGATTTCTTCAAAGTTTTCCACGGATCGCGTGGAGACCTGGCCATTGAACGGTGCCCGCAATACCGTGTATTCCATATCCACTTTGGCCTGTTCATATTCTGCCTTGGTGATCCGGTAGTGGGCCTTCACCTCATCGTAATCAATTTCGGAAATGGCCTCGTCAACAATCAGTTGCTTGGCTCGTTCATAATCGTCCCTGGCACTTTCGAAGGCGGCCTTTTTGTCATATTCAGCGGTTTCGTAGTCAGACTGATCCAGCACAGCGAGGATTTGCCCCGCAACCACCTCGTCACCTTCTTTCACTTCAAGTTGCTGGAGTACACCCGGCACTCGAAAGGACAGCTTTACGCGCTGCGCAGCCAGCAGTCTTGCCGGCATATTGCGGGCACTGTCGTTGATCGACCTCGAGATGGAAAAGGTGCGCACTTCCTTGACACGCTCTTCCCGCACAGGCGAGCTCTGGTCGCAGGCGGCGAGGGTGACCGCGATCGTCAGTGCGGCGATCGATCGGAGGCATGTATTCATTGTTATCATCCTAAAACTCCGCCTGTTCCACATAGGGTAATTCGTACACCGCCATGCCTTCATTCAGGCTACTGACACCGGCAATCACCACGCGATCCCCAACATTGAGACCGGAGCGCACCCGCAATTTGCTGGTGCTGCTGTGTGCCAGCTGAACCTGACGCTTCAATACTGTTTCGAGTTCCGGGTCGAAGACCCAAACGGTGGGCTTATCTGCAGAGGTATCCAGGGCGGTTTCGGGCAATGTGACAATGCGCTCAACATTATCCATCTTGCGGAGGTCTACCACGACCTCCGCGCTCATGCCTGACAGCAGGTTCAGTCCCTCGGGATTGGGTAGCTGAAATTTCACTTCAAAGGTCTGGGTTTTGGGATCCGCGCGAGTGGCGATTTCCTTCACCGTGATAGGGTATTTTTCATCGCCTGCCAGGGGAAAGGTAGCGTGCTGGCGAATGTCATTGGGACGAGCACGCTCAGCCACCCGCATGACCCGCTCAGGTACATCAATACGAATTTCCAGATCGGTGGCATCGCGCAGGGAGAAAATTTCCTGCTTGGCCAGAACCTCCTGGAAATTCTCCACGTTGCGTCTGGCCATCACGCCGGTAAACGGTGCCTTGAGTTTGCAATAGAACAGGTTTAGTTCCGCCTGACGCAGGTTGGCGCCAGCTTGTTTGTAACGGGCTTCGTCGCGGTCGTACTGGCGGCGGGAAATATGCCCTGGTTCTACCAGTCGCTCAGCGCGCAGAAAATCGGATTCGGCCTTTTCAAACTCCGCTTTGGCGTTTTCCAGCGCCAATTGGTAATCGGTGGGATCCAGCTCGGCGATGATCTCTCCCTTTTTGACCAGTTCACCCTCTGAGTAATTGATTTTGGCCAGCTTGCCGCGCACCCGAAATGACAGCTCTGCCCGCCGGTTGGCCACCACCCGCCCCGGGAAAGTCATCAAGCCTGCCACGGAATCCTCAATCAGCATTGTTTTTACGGGCTTCAGCGGGGGTGGTGGCTCTACCACCTCTTTTTCTCCGCAGCCGGTCACAGCCAGGGCCAAAAGTGCGGCGAAAATGCCGTTTCGCAGTAACTGCTGATGCATACTTACTCTCCCCATAAGAGACGTCATCATTGCACTACACTCCATAGCTGGCAAGCCGCTCGTGTCAGCCGTAATTTCTGGCACAGCTTGGGTTGATGCACTAGTATCGGTGGGGTTTGGCGGCCTTTGTCAGCGCAGTCAGAACTCACCACAATAATCAGTAGTCAGTGTAGATCAGGATGGGAAAGATGCAGGATCGAGAGCCCAAATTGCTCGACCCAACGGAGGGGTGTTGACCATGAAATGGATATTGCGTGGCCTGTTTCTTTATGTGCCTGTGCTGACCCTGGTTTTGCTGCTGGTGACCACCGGGGTGGCCTGGCAGCAGGGCATGCTGAATCGCAAGGTCGTGGCCGATCTGGCTGAACTGGTGCGCAGCCAGGGCCTGATGACGGCGGTCATCATTATCCGCATGGAAGTCTTTGGTTCGGGCGACCTCGCCACTAATCCTTCCTGGGGCCGGCAACAGGTCGCGGGCCGGGGCCACGCTCCCTGGGTGATGCGCAGTAATCTCGACGGTCACCCCAGGGTTTTGAATCTGGCCCTGGCGCCTGATCTTTGGGCCGCTTACAAAACTGAAGAGGCCAGTCTTTATCGGGTTTGGCGTGGTGACGTGGTCTGGCAAGGCGCTCACTATGACTATCGTCATGGTCCGCAACCCGAGAGCCGTGGTCAGGCCGTGCTGGATTTTGCCGAGCCACAGAAGTGGTTTCTAAGCGGTAGTGACGGTCAGCCGCAGCCTGCGAAAGTTCGCTACCTGGGGCACCGTTTTCCGACAGCTGAACTCGACATCGTTAAATTACACTACCGCCTGATGGCGGGTGATCTCTGGGCCGATATTCTCGAAGTGCCGGAGCTCGATGGTGAGAGCGGGCTGTATCGCCAGTTCAGTGTGTTGGCAGCCAGTGCAGACACCGATGTCCTGCTCGATCACGGTCAGGGCGCAGAAGCGCTGGGCAAGGCTCTCAGCCTGCCATTTGGGCTGGGAGAAGAAATCTCTCACGCGATCTTCGAGCGCAGTATTATCGCTGAGGATTCACAACTGGCCCGGGGCCAGATCGCCATTGAAAACAGCGATTGCCTCGCCTGCCATGCTGAGCAACATCAGGTGTCGGGGCCTGCGTGGGCGCGGATCGCGGGCCGTTATCGGGGCTATGTACAGGAGGATTCGCTCGATGCATTGGCCGGCAGCATCATTAACGGTGCGTCGGGCAAGTGGGGGCAGCTACAAATGCCGGCCCATCCCGAATTTACCCGTGAACAGGCCCGAGATGCAGCCGCTTATATTCTGACCCGCGCTGAGGCGGCTATTGATGTGGAGGTTCCTGTCGATCCGCAGGGTCAGCCTTACACGGCCACCCGCGAATACGATGTCGCACCGAAACTGACGGCTGTGCACCCGGCTTTTACGCTGGAGAATCTTCTGTTTCCAGGTTTTGAGCCCAAGGTTGGCGGTATGGATTTCCGCGCTGACGGCAAACTGCTGGTCGCCAGCTGGGACTCCGATGGGGGGGTGTTCCTGGTGGATCTTGAGCGCAGTGGCGATGAGCGCTTCCAGCGTATTGCCGAGGGCCTGCATGAACCCCTGGGTCTGGCCGTGGTCGATGATCGACTGTTCGTGTTACAGAAGCAGGAACTGACAGAACTGATTGATCACGATGGCGATGACGTCATCGATGAGTATCGCGCTTTTTCCACAGGCTGGCCGGTGACGGCGAATTTTCACTCCTTTGCCTTTGGCCTGGCCCATCGCGACAACCATCTTTACGCACTTCTGTCTGTGTGTGTGCTGCCAGGCGGCGCCAGTTGCCCGGATCAGCAGGCGACTCAGGGCAAGTTGTTGGCGATAGATCTTGCCGATGGCAGCTGGGATATCCACGCCTCCGGTTTCCGCACTCCCAATGGCATCGGATTGGGTCCTGGGGATCAGTTGTTTGTCACCGACAACCAGGGCGACTGGTTGCCAGCCAACAAGATGGTCCACATTCGCCCTGGTGGCTTCTATGGTTCACGCGTGGTGCCCGACGAGGGTGTGCTGGAGGCCGAGGAAATGCCGCCTGTGGTGTGGTTGGCGCAGGATGAAATTGGCAACTCCCCCGCGCAGCCTTTACTGATGGAGGAGGGGCCCTATTTCGGTCAGTTGATGTACGGCGATGTGACTCATGGTGGCATCAAGCGGGTGTATGTTGAGGAGGTTAATGGTCAGCTGCAGGGCGCGGTATTCCGCTTTAGTGCAGGCCTGCATGGCGGGGTTAACCGCATGGTGCGCGGCCCGGATGGCGCTGTGTATCTGGGGGAGGTGGGTAGCCGCCCCAACTGGAGTGAAATTGGCAAGGCCTGGTTTGGTCTTGAACGACTGAGCTACACCGGGCCGGATGCCTTCGAGCCGCTGCATATGCGCGCCGAGCCCGATGGATTTACGGTGACCTTTACCGAAGCCCTGGATACTGACGCCTTGCCTGCGCTGGATGATATTTTGGTGCGTCAATGGTTCTATCACCCCACCGAACAGTACGGCGGCCCTAAATATGGCCAGCAGGACCTGCCCGTTGGCGGGCTCAGTCTGTCACCGGACCGCCGCAGCCTGCGCCTGCGCATCGGTGGGCTGAAACCCGGTTATGTGGTCTACCTGCGCCTGCCGGAAGACTTGCAGTCTGCGCAGGGGCAGCAGGCCTGGACGCGGGAGGCCTGGTACACACTCAATGCCATCCCCGAGCAGGAGTCGATCCAACGATCCAGTTTCAGCGAAAGACCCACCGGTGATGAATGGATAGAGCTGTTTGACGGTAAAAGCCTCGATGGCTGGCGCAACTATGGCAGTAAGGAACTGGAAGGCTGGGTGGTCGAGGAGGGCAGCCTTGCCTACAAACCCGGCAGCATACCCATGTGGCCGATGATCAAGGGTGCCGCATTTGGCGGTGGCAGCGGCGACCTGATCTATGGCCGCGAGCGGTTTCGCAATTTTGAGCTGAACCTGGAGTGGAAAATTGCGGAGGGCGGCAATAGTGGCATCTTCTATCTCGTAACGGACGAAGCACACAATATGCCCTGGGAAACGGGGCCGGAAATGCAGGTGCTGGATAACGACGGCCATGCCGATGGCCAGATTGAAACCCATCGCGCGGGTGATCTCTACGATCTGATCGCCGCTTCACCGGAGACCATAAAAGAACCCGGGCAGTGGAACGAGGTCAGAATTCGTATTCAGGATAACCACATTGAGCACTGGCTCAATGGCGAGAAAGTGGTGAGTGTGAAACGGGGCGGCCCAGAGTGGACCGCCCTGGTGGCCGCCAGCAAGTTCAACGCGATGCCTGATTTCGGATTATCCGATGAGGGCTACATTGTGCTGCAGGACCACGGCGACCCGGTTTGGTATCGCAATGTGCGCCTGCGGCGTCTGCCGGCGGGAGAGTCAGGCGTTGATAATCAGATAGGCCTTAAAGGCGATCAATCCGAAAAATACAACGGGAATTGATTTGGCGATAATGGCTCTCATGGCTTTGCTCCTGTGATTGTCCGTAGTGCTTGAGGACTATATTGGAGCTTTGCCGGGTCTTTGACTGTGGCCAATCACGCCATGAACATGGCTTTTGGCGCCGCTTTTTAGCCGCTGAAGGGGTCCTCGCCAGCGAGGACTTTGGCAAAGGCTTCGGTGCCGTAAATTTGCTCTACCATCGCTGACATATCAGGTGCCTTGCGCAATTCATTGCCGCCTTCGATGGCAAAACTCTGTCCGGTCACCCAGCTGGATTCCGGGCCGGCCAGGTAGCGTACGCCGTTGGCGATGTCTTCTGGTTCTCCCAGCCGCCCGAGCGGCTTTTCTTCGGCAAACCGGCGTTTCACCTCGTCATTATCAAACAGCGCTGCGGTCGTTTCTGTGCGGGTCAGGCCCGGTCGTACGGCATTGACGCGAATCCTGAAGCGCGAAAGTTCTTCGGCAGCCGCTCTCACCAGGCCTTCCAATGCACATTTGGCCGTGGTGTAGGCCGGTAGCCAGGGAAAAACCAGCTTAGCCGCATCAGAGGAAATGCAGACGATACTGCCGCCGCCGTTCTTGCTCATGATGGGGGTGGCATGACGCAGCACCAGAAAGCTGCCGCGCAGGTTGTAATTCACCTCGTTCATGAATGAGTCTTCATCGTGCAGTAACAGCGGTTTAATATCGCCGCCGCCCAAGACTGGCACGCAAATATCCAGGCTGCCCGTCATATCCCGGGCTTCCTCAAGACCGGCAACAACATCCTCGCGCTGCAGTGCGTCTCCTTGCATCACCTGCAGTGCTGCACCTTCCTGGACATCTTCCGCCAGTGAGTCGAGACTGGCTTCCAGTTTGTCGAGGTTGCGGGCCATCAGGGTGACCGAGGCGCCGTCTCTGAGCAGTGCTCGGGCGCTGGCCTGACCGATACCGCCGGAACCACCGGTGATGAATGCACCTTTGCCAGCCAGTGGCAGAGTCATAGCTCAAACGCCACTTTAATCGCGCCACTGGCGCGATTATTGGCCGTCGTAAACGCCTCGCTCGCCGCCTCCAGGGGGAAACGATGGCTGATCAGGGCCCTTGCTATCTCAGGCACAGCGCTGAGCGCCTTACCCGCTTCATGAAACTCGCCCTTGGGGTGTACCGAGCGATAGGTTGTGGCCGCGATCAGTTCGATCTCTTTACTGCAGAAACTCATGTCGATACTGGCGTCTTCCCACAAGGTGCCTACAAAGGCGATGCGTCCCATGGGCTTACAGTGCTGGATAGCTTCAGCAATACTCGCGGTATTGCCCACCGCATCCACCACCACATCGTAGTGACCACTGGGTTCGGTATTGCCGCCCAGCAATTCAGCTGCCTGCTTCTGGTGCTCATAGCGAGCAGTGATGTCATAAGTCATGCCGCGGCTCTTCAGAATGGCTGCGGCTGCCAGGCCGATGGGACCGGCGCCTACCACCAATACCCGATCTTTCTCTGTAACCCTGGCCCGATTCAGACCGTGCGCTGAGACTGCCAGTGGCTCCATGAGGCAGGCGTCCGCAAGCTGAATACCAGTGGGCAGCGGGAATACGGCCGCCTCTGGTACCCGCACGTATTCCGCCATGCCACCATCGGTGAACACGCCGAAGTACACTGTACCCTCGTCGCAGTGAGCGGTGTAACCCTGCTCACAACTGTGGCACTTGCCACAGCCGAAATTGGGCTGCACGGTCACAGCAGTGCCATCATCGGTGACGCCGGCAAATTCATGGCCAAGGATTCGCCCCTCTGCCCAGCCTGCGTTGACCATGTGCAGGTCTGAGCCGCAGATGGAAGAAGAAGCCACTTTGATGCGGACCCCGTCGGTGCCGGGTTCTTGCGCTTCTATATAGAGCGGCTGGCCACCCTCGATACGTATCGCTTTCATCGGTTGTGGCGGTTTTCAATCAGCTGTTCGACAACGCTGGGGTCGGCCAGAGTCGAAGTGTCGCCCAGGCTGTTCAGTTCGTTCTCGGCAATTTTACGCAGGATGCGTCGCATGATTTTGCCGGAACGGGTTTTAGGAAGTGCCGGGGCCCACTGAATGACGTCCGGTTTGGCGATTGGGCCAATTTCTTTCGCACACAGATCCACCAACTCCTTCAGTAACGGCTCTGATTCCTCAACGCCGGTCATGGGCGTCACATAGCAGTAAATGCCCTGTCCCTTGATGTCGTGGGGATATCCCACCACTGCTGCCTCGGCGATATCCGGATGCAGCACCAGCGCACTTTCCACCTCGGCGGTGCCCATGCGGTGGCCGGATACGTTCAGCACGTCATCAACACGACCGGTAATCCAGTAGTAGCCGTCTTCGTCCCGCGTGGCGCCATCGCCGGTGAAATAGTAGCCGTCATAGGTGGAAAAATAGGTATCGATCATGCGCTGGTGGTCGCCATAGACGGTGCGAATCTGGCTTGGCCAGGAGGCCTTGATCACCAGGTAACCTGCGCCGGCACCTTCAATCTCCTTGCCTTCTTCATCCAGCAGTGCGGGCTGCACACCGAAGAAGGGCCTGGTTGCTGAACCCGGCTTCAGTGGAGTCGCGCCCGGCAGCGGAGTAATCATCTGGGCGCCGGTTTCGGTTTGCCACCAGGTATCAACGATGGGACAACGCTGTTCCCCCACCACGTTGTAGTACCACTCCCAGGCCTCCGGGTTGATTGGCTCCCCCACGCTGCCGAGCAGTCGAATACTGCTGCGGTCGGTGCAGGTGACTGGATCGTTGCCAACAGCGTGCAGGGCGCGAATCGCTGTGGGAGCCGTATAGAAAATGTTGACCTGGTGTTTGTCGCAGACCTGCCAGCAGCGGGAAGCATCCGGATAGGTGGGAATGCCCTCAAACATCAGGCTGATGGCACCGTTGCTGAGGGGACCATACAGGATGTAGGTGTGCCCGGTGACCCAACCAACATCCGCAGTGCACCAGAAGACCTCGCCTTCCTGATAATCGAAGGTGTAGCGAAAGCTCATGCTGGTCTGCAACAAATAGCCCGCGGTGGTATGCAAGACGCCCTTGGGTTTACCCGTGGAGCCTGAGGTATAGAGAATAAACAGCGGGTCTTCGGCGTCCATCGATTCAGGCTCGCACTGCTCTGGCTGACTGCCCACCAACTCCTCATACCAGACGTCACGCCCATCCTCCCAGCCGATGTCACCACCGGTACGTTTGACCACCAGACAGCTGTGTACGTTGGGGCAGGACTCGAGGGCTTTGTCGACGTTGGCTTTCAATGGAATGCTCTTCCCGCCGCGCACGCCCTCATCGGCTGTGATCACGGTCTGGCAGTCAGAATCGAGAATGCGGTCTTTCAGGGCCTCGGGTGAGAAGCCTCCAAACACGACTGAATGAACGGCACCAATGCGGGTGCAGGCCAACATGGCATATGCAGCCTGGGGCACCATTGGCATATAGATACAGACGCGGTCGCCTTTGCTGACGCCTCGCTCGCGCAGGGCATTAGCCAGTTGGCAGACTTCGCGATGCAGTTCGGCGTAGCTAATGTGCTTGGAATCGGTGGGCTCATCGCCCTCCCAGATCAGTGCGGTTTGCTCGGCGCGTTCTGGCAGATGTCGGTCGATGCAATTGACACTGACATTGAGCTTGCCGCCTTCAAACCAGCGCGCGTCGCCGTTGCTGAAATCCCATTCACAGACGTTTTTCCAGGGCGCATCCCATTGCAGGTATTGTTCTGCGGCATCACCCCAGAAACCGGCGGGATCGTCCACCGAGCGCTGGTACAACGCGTGGTACTGCTCTTCACTACAGTGGGTGATGGCTTTGGTTCCCTCGGGAACCGGGTAGACGTCCAGTGACATAGTATCCGGCCTTATAGGTATTTTCAGGGCCGGATAAGTCTACACAAAAATCAGCGTGCTGAGAGCATGCCCCAGTCGCTAACCGGATTGAGGGTCAGGCGAACATTGTCGATCAGGCGCGGCTGGCCAAGTTTGGCAGCGGCGAGGATAGCAACTTCTTCTGTAGCTTCGGTGACTTCATGCAGGGTGCGGGCGTCACGAATTTCGAAGTAGTCAGGCTCAAAGCCAGCCTGGATCAGCTTCAGTTGTGCGTGTATTTCCAGTTCGCGGAAATTGTCGAAGCCGCAGGCGATCGCCTCGCGGGTCTCCATCAACACCTGGTTGAGGCGCGGCGCGATCTCTCTTTCATCACGTGTCAGGTAGCCATTGCGTGAGCTCAGGGCCAAACCGTCTTCAGCACGGGCTGTGGCGACGCCGACGATTTCAATCGGCATACACAGGTCGGTCACCATCTTGCGAATAATCGAAAGCTGCTGAAAATCTTTTTCGCCAAATACCGCGACATCGGGGCGAACGATATTAAACAGCTTGCTCACCACGGTGGCGACGCCGGTGAAATGGCCCGGACGGCTTTCACCGCAGAGGGTGTCTGCCAGTTCGGGCACCTGCACCTGGGTCTGGGTGTCCAGGCCCTCAGGGTAGATTTCACTGACCTCCGGCGCGTAGAGCATTTGGACACCTTCGGCGAAAAGCTTTTCCTTATCGGCGATGAGGGTGCGCGGGTACGCATCGAGGTCTTCATTGGGGCCGAACTGCATGGGATTTACAAAAATACTGACGACGACAACATCTGCCAGTTCCCGGGCTTTGCGTACGAGCTGCAAATGGCCCTCGTGGAGATTGCCCATGGTTGGCACGAAAGCAACACGCTGGCCGGACTGGCGAGCTTTGGCTATCGCGTTCTGCAGTGCTGCATTGGTTGAGTACGTTCGCATCGTCACCCTCTCGGTAGTGCGCAAAAATACATACAACTGGCCGGTTTTGGTAATAATCCCAAATCGGTGGCGCGCAAGTATGCACCAAGGCATACCCCTGTTCAACGCATTGACATCAAAAATTTGGCGATTTTTGTTACTAAATGAAGCAGTTTTTTGGATTAGAGAGGCGAGGGTGTTACTAAAAGATACTAAGTAAGCACTTACTTACTCGTAACTGTGCTGCTCTTGGGGGTATTCGCCGGATTTCACTGCCTGAACAAAGGCCCGGAAAGCATCCTGAATGGAGTCGGCCCCGGCCATGAAGTTTTCAACAAAGCGCGGATGGTGTTCACCCAGCCCCAGCATGTCGTGCATCACCAGCACCTGGGCATCGGTACCGGGACCAGCGCCGATACCAATCACAGGTATTTGCAGCTTTTCGCTGATATCAGTAGCGAGCTCTGTGGGCACGCATTCGAGCACCAGCAAGGAAGCACCTGCGTCCTGAATTTCAACGGCATCCGCCAGAATGCTTTTAGCGCCCTTGGGGGTGCGGCCCTGAACCCGAAAACCGCCGAAGACGTTAACAGACTGAGGCGTCAGGCCCAGGTGTGCGCAAACCGGTACACCGCGTTCAACCAGTTGGTGAATAGTTTCACTGAGCCAGGTGCCGCCTTCCATTTTGACCATGTGCGCGCCGGCCTGCATCAGCTCCGTCGCGCCAGAGAGCGCTTGCTCGGGACTGGCATAGGCCATGAAGGGCATGTCGGCCATGATAAGCGCGCCCCGATTTCCGCGTGCTACGCAGGCCGTGTGGTAGGCCATGTCTTCCAGGGTTACAGGTACGGTGCTGTCGTGACCCTGCAGTACCATGCCCAGAGAATCGCCCACCAGCATGGTTTCAGCGCCAGCTTCAGAAATCAGTCGGGAAAACGTGGCGTCGTAGGCGGTGATACAGGTGAACTTCTCACCTGCCTCTTTCATTTTCTGCAGTGTCGATACGGTGACATTGCCCATGCTTTTGTCCTGCGCTGTTCAGCCCGCCATTGATGCGGAGCGATCTTATGCAAGCCTGACGGCTAGCCGAAAAATGTCGGATTAAAGTAGTGACGCCCGTTACGGATATCCAACATGTAATCCACCAAGTTAAGGTAGTCGGTGTCACTATTCACCAGATCGATTTCACTGGCATTTACGATCAGCAACGGGGCGCCATCGTAATATAGAAAAAATTCGCTGTACACTTCGTTGAGACTCTCCAAATAGTCCCTGGAAATGTGTTGCTCAAAGTCCGTGCCCCGGTTTTCAATGCGCGACAGCAGCACGTCTGTGGACGCTTGCAAATAGATGACCAGGTCCGGCTTGGGGGCGTCGATAGTGAGCTGCTGGAAGACTTTTTCATAGAGCCTGTACTCGTCGGCATCGAGGTTGATGCGGGCGAACAATGGATCTTTCTCAATCAGGAAATCGGCCACCCTGACCGGTTCGAAAATATCGTTCTGGCGCATGTCCTGGATCTGCTGGGCACGTTGGAACAGGAAGAATAGCTGGGTGGCCAGTGCCGCCTGTTTACGATTCTGGTAAAAGCGCTCGAGGAAGGGGTTTTCTTCTGCTTTCTCCAGTAGCGCCTGGTAGTTGAAGGATTCAGCCAGCCGCTTGGTTAGCGTGGTTTTGCCGACCCCAATGGGCCCCTCTACGGCGATAAAACCGGGCGGCGTGCGACCGCGCAGGTCAATGCCCGGCAAGTTCTCCGCCGGCTGCGGTCCAGCCTCCTGCAGCTTATCTGTGCGTTCCATCAATTCTCCGCAATCTCCCCTGCGGGCAACGTTCTAATAATGACGCAACTGGGGTACCACAGGGAAGCGTTAAATCTGCTTGCAAATCCAGCAAGGGTTGCAGCACGAAATTGCGCTCGTGAAGCCGCGGGTGTGGCACGGTCAAAGCGGGGCTGTCGATGCTTTCCTGGCCGTACAGCAGCAGGTCGAGATCCAGCGTTCTCGGCCCCCAATGTTGTTCGCGAACCCTGCCTTGAGCGTTCTCTATGCTCTGCAACAGCGTCAACAAATCCTGTGCAGAGAGTGTCGTGTCGAGCCTGGCGGCAGCGTTGAGATACTCCGGCTGGTCTGACGGGCCCAGTGGCTCACTCCAGTATCTGGACGAGACAGCTGTTACCTGCACGCCGTCAGCGAGTTTTAATGCCTGTAAGGCCTGCTCGATCTGATCCAGGGGCTCTGCCAGATTACTGCCCAGGCCAATATAGGCAACGGTCATTGCGGTGGTGGTTTGCGGGGCCGACGACGTCGTCTGCGACGACGACGAGGTTGTTGCTCCGGGTCATTGTCTTCAAGTGGTACATCAGGGGCGGGCGGCAGGCTTTCCTGCAGCTCGGTCCAGAAGGCGCCCAGTCCATCCAGGTCTTCACCCGATTCTTCTCGCAGCAGCAGGAAGTCGTAGGCCGCGCGAAAGCGCCGGTGGGCAACCAGGCCGCGCACGCCTTTGCCTTTGCGCTTTAATAGTCGCAGTTGGAATTCCCAGATCTCGCGCATGGGCGTGGAAAAGCGCCGCGGAATGGCAATCAAGTGAACCTGCTCGCCAATAATGGTCTGGCTGGCCTCGCGCATGGCCTCCATGGGTGCCAAACCCTCGCCTTCGATCTGCCGCGACAGCTGTATAGTGGGCGGCCACAGCAGGGCGGCGAGGATAAAGGCCGGTGTGACCGGTTTTTCCTCGGCGATTCTGCGATCGGTACTGGCCATGGCCGCGCGGATCAGATTTTCGGCGTACTCCATTTCCTCGAGTGCGGTCGCAGTGGCCGGGAACAGGTGCTCGAGCAGGTCGTACTTCAGTAACAGGTCGAAGGTGGCCTCGGCGTAACCGTTCATGAACAGCTTGAGCATTTCATCGAACAGGCGTGCTGCAGGTATCGCCTCCAGCATATAGGCCAGCTCGGGAATCGGTGCGGCTGTTTCTTCCTCGATGGCAAAATCGAGCTTGGCTGCAAACCGAACCGCGCGCAGCATGCGGACCGGATCCTCGCGATAGCGCCGCTCTGGGTCACCGATCATCCGAATCTGGCGTTTGTCCAGGTCGCCAAGCCCATCGGCATAGTCGAACACCGAGAAATCTTCGCTGGAGTAGTAGAGGGCGTTGACGGTGAAATCACGACGCAGCGCATCGTCTTCTAGGCTGCCGTACACATTGTCTCTTAGTAACACGCCATCGTCTGACTGTTTGGCGTGGCGGGAGTTGTTATCCGGCTCCTCGTCGTGGTGACCTCGGAACGTGGTGACTTCAATGATCTCACGGCCAAAGCGCACGTGAACGATGCGAAAGCGGCGCCCGATAATGCGTGAGTTGCGGAACAGGCTGTGTACCCGTTCAGGTGTGGCGTCGGTCGCCACATCAAAATCTTTGGGATGACCGCCCAGCAGCAGGTCGCGCACGGCACCACCCACCAGATAGGCCTGGTAGCCCTGACTTCTTAGCCGGGACATGACCTTGAGGGCGTTGTCGCTGATGAATTTTCGGGAAACAGAATGGCTGTCCCGGGGAATACGGGTTGCAGCCTCGATTGCGGATGTCATGGGTCGGTTAATGTGTGCTCCTGCGGAGTGCGGGGCAGTCTACCACAGCAAGTCAGCATCGCTAAGCGCTACCGTTGTTTCATCGGCCCGGCTGACGATATCTGCCATCTTTCCGGGAGGGTGTTCCTGCTAGGGGGAGTTAATATGACGGGGAAAACGGCGTTTTCCCCATCCAGGTCTCTATCGAGTCTTATTCTTATTTCTAAAGGTGTTTTTATTATTATTTGGCATATGAAATCACATGATGGCCAAAATTCAAAAACTTCGTTTAAAACAAAAACTTATAAAAAATCTATTGTTATAACCATAGGATGGTTGGGGGGTAATGTTACCTACCGTCTACATCCGAAGCCTCAATGTGAAGGGCGTAACACTCGGTCTCCGCGATTTTCGCGATTTGCACCGATCGAATTCGTAGTGCCTTGTTTTGATTGAGGAAAAAAACCAGAAAATGGAACGAAGGGGAAAACAGTGTCTTCCCCATCCAGGTCCATAGTTTGAAATATTATTGTTATTACAGCAGATTTTTATTTTTATTCTTGAAGCTGCCCGTGTTATTGCATTCAGCGTGCCAATGTCTAATAAAGCCATATAAAACAATAGGTTAAAAAATACCACCTGGTTTGGTAATAGTGGCTAACATGGCTTACGTTACCTTTATACCCCGGTTTTTGTAACCAAATCGGTCGAGGGTAACGCCTTAGCGGGGTGCTCAGGCGGACTTTTTGGCCGTGTTTTTTGCGCCGCGCTTACGCGGAATACCAAAGCGCTGACGGCGCTCCCACAGGCACTTGCGACTGACACCAAGCTTCTGAGCCAGCTCGGTTTCACTCATGGAGTCCTGGTGCTCGAGCACGAAGCGCTGGAAGTAGTCTTCCAGCGACAGGTCCTCTGGGGGATCAAAACTGTTTGTTTTGGTTGCGCTGCCGAGATTGCTGACCTGATTGCGTGACCGGACCCGGCTTACCTTTACCAGCTCCAAGTCGATACCCAGCAAGTCGTGATCGATCTCCTCGCTTTCACTGAGAATCACGGCGCGCTCGACTGCGTTTTCCATCTCCCGCACGTTGCCGGGCCAGGCATAGGTCGTGATGGCCTGAATGGCCTTTGGCGAAAAATATCGATTGGGGCGCCGATTGGCTTCAGCGCGTTCTGCCAGCAGATACTCGGCCAGCTCCAGAATATCCTTGCCGCGCTCCCGCAGTGCGGGTAACAACAGCCGCATGACATTAATGCGGTAGTAGAGGTCTTGACGGAACTTCCCTTCATTAGACAGCTGTTGCAAGTCACGGTGGGTTGCGCAAATCAGGCGCACATTCACCTTGCGTGATTCCACCGAGCCGATGCGACGGATCTCACCTTCCTGAATGAAGCGCAGCAGCCGAGCCTGCGCTTCAACCGGCAATTCACCAATCTCGTCGAGAAACAATGTGCCGCCGTCAGCGGCTTCAATCAATCCGGTACGGTTACTCTGGGCGCCCGTGAAAGCGCCTTTTTCATAACCAAAAAGCTCTGACTCGATCAGGGTTTCAGGAATGGCTGCGCAGTTGACTGAAATCAGCGGACGGCCTTTGCGCTGGCTGCGTTCATGAACGGTGCGCGCCACCATTTCCTTGCCGGTTCCGGTTTCGCCCAATACCAGTACTGTGGCATCGGTCGGCGCGACCTTGTCGATGTGCTCGTAGAGCACGCGCATTTCCGGGCAACTGCCAATAAAGCCTTCGGTGTGATTCAGCCGCACACTGTCATCGGAGCGTGCGTCTTCACTGTTTGTCTGTCGCGGATGATCACTGATAATGCGCTGCACCGCCGTGAGCATATCGTCGTGGTCGAAGGGCTTGGCGATGTAGTCCACTGCACCCATGCGCATGGAATCAACCGCAGAGCGCAAGCTGGCGTAATTGGTCATGATCAGCACCGGCACCTGGCCTGCTTTTTTGATCAGATCGGTACCCGGTGCGCCGGGCAGGCGCAAATCGCTGATAATCAGGTCAAACTGATCAATGGCATGGCTTGCCTCCGCATCCTGTACGGAGCCTGCTTCACTGACCTCGTAGCCGCTGCGTTCCAGCAGTCGGCGCAGGGCATTGCGGATGACCGACTCATCTTCAACGACCAGAATCTGTTGCATGGCTGCGCCCATAAGGGCTCCTGTTGACTGTTACCCAGTGAGTAGATGGTACCCAAAATAGCGTTTCTGTTTCGAATTTGCCAGTTTACAGCGGTTTACAGGTAGTCCTGGCTGTATTCGGCCTGAGCCAGCGTCACTGTGAAGCGTGTGCCGCCGGTATCGCTGCTGGGACTGAGCAGCTGGATACGGCCATTCATGTCTTCGAGAATGCTGTAGACCAGTGACAAGCCCAGGCCAGTGCCTTCTCCCGGGTCTTTGGTGGTAAAGAAGGGTTCGAAAATTTGCTCGCGAATACTCTCCGGGATACCACCGCCCTGATCAGTCACATCAATGCGCATGCGATCTGCTTCGCCATGGCTCTCGATATCAATAGTCTGGCCGTCAGCACTTGCATCCCGCGCGTTACTCAGCAAGTTGATAAACACCTGCAGCATTTTCTGGCTGTCTGCGAGGGCCAGGTGCTCGCGATCGCAGTGGTTGTTGTAGCGAACCTCGCGAGCGTTGCGGTCCAGCTGCAGGAGGTTTATCGCTTCATCGACACAATCCGCCACATTCACTGGTCCCATGCGGGTGGGTGCCGGGTTGTTCTTGCCGGTATGGGAGAAGTTCACCAGCGACTCAACGATGCGGGTGACGCGGTCGGTCTGCTTGAGAATTTCTCCTGCTGAGTTGTGTACTTCAGCGAGGTCTTTTTCGTACTCGAGGTTTTGCGCCAGGCAGGCAATGCCGGTGACCGGGTTGCCGATTTCGTGCGCCACGCCCGCTGCCAGTCGGCCAATGGAGGCCAACCGCTCGCTGTGCAGCAGCTCTTGCTCCAGCAGCTGATACTGAGTGATATCTTCAACGGTGATAATGCGTTCCACCGTATCCCGGTTGGGAGAGGCGATGGCAGTCTTGTGCAGGCTGATCCAGCGCTGCGTACCCTCGGTGTCCGGCATTTCCTGTTCCAGCGGCAGTCGCTGTACTGTGTGCTCTTCGGTTTCGGCAAAACTTTGTAACAAGTCGGACCATGGTACTGGCACGGAATGTAGCAATGAACCCACCACATCGTCCGCAGCGGCACCAGTGAGTTGCTCCATAAAGCGGTTCCACATCAGAATTTCGCCGTCTTCACCGAGCGACAATACCCCGACGGGTAGTTCCCGCAGTGTTTCCTTGTGATGCCGACGCAGGGTATCCAGTTCAGCCAGCACGCCAGTGAAGCTGGATTGGGCGCGATCCAGATTGCGTTCAATCAGGTTGATGTCGGTTGGACTGCTGGTGCTTTCACTGCGCAAAGGGATGCAGCGATGGATGATCTCGGCCGCCATGGAGGGCCCCAGCAGCCCCGACAGGTTGGCGGTGAGTCTGACTCGCAGTCTGCGCAGGGACAGCGGCCGGCTCTCATCCTCAGCCATATCCAGTTCGGCCAGTGCCCGATTGATTTGCTGGTCGGCCAGCCTTGGGCCCAGCTCAACTGCGAGTGCTTCACGGTACTCTGCTGGATTGCTTAGTAGTAATTCGCTGCGGCGCGGGGGATCAAGGTCATTGACTGAGCAGGCCGCAGCCGCGCTGCGCTCACGATCACGGCTAGGCGTGAGCAGTGAGACCAGGATAAACAGGCTGATATTGAGGGCCAGTGAAATAATGGCGGTGGTGCTCCAGCGGTTATCTGGCTCGGCGATCAACAACAGATACAGATTATCGATAAAACTGGCATCCATGCCGGTCACCGATGGCAGTAGCAAGGCGAAAAACCAGATGCCGAACCCGGCGCCCAATCCCGCCAACAGTCCGGCCCGATTGGCCCGGGGCCAGTAAATTGCTGCAAAAATGGCCGGCAAAAACTGCAGGCTGCCTGTGAACGCGACCAGGCCGGTGTCGACCAGTGACTCGGGCTGCCGCAGCAACTGATAGCAGCCATAGCCCAACAGCACGATGGCGGCTGCCAATACCCGTCGCAACCAGGTGAGCTGCTCGTAGACATTATCCACGCGATCGGGCAATTGTTTGCGCACCGCGAATCGCAATGGCAGGACCAGGTGGTTGAGACACATATTGGCCAACGCCAGGGAACCGACAATGATCACCGCACTGCCCGCCGAGAGGCCGACCATGAAGGCTATCGTGCTCAGCAGCACAGAATCCTGCAGCATGCCAGTAGCGAGAATGGCGTAGCCGGGGGGCAGCGTGCTCTCCAATGCCATGCTGGCCCAGAGTATTGGCATGATAGGTATTGCCAGCAACAGCAGGTACAAGGGCAAGCCCCAGCTGGCGTGCCGCAAATAACCGCGGTTCGGATTTTCGGCAAATGTCATGTGGTAGAGGTGAGGCATGTTCACCGCACCGGCAAAGAAGATCAACAGCATGGCGCGGGCTGAGTCGGGGCGCATGGATGTAGTCAGCGTGGCCATAATGTCTGGGCGGGAATCAAGCCATTGCTCAAGTCCGCCAAAACCGTCAAAAACGCTGTAGACCGTGGCAGTACCAAGGATCAGTAATCCCAGTAGCTTGATCAGTGATTCAAAGGCGATGGTGGCCACCAATCCCTGGTGGCGTGGCTGGCTACTGGGGCTGCGCGAGCCAAACAGCATGGTGAATATGGCGATGGTAAAGCAAAAAATGAGTGCCAGGGTGTCGTCGCTTCTGCCACTTGAGCCAGCGGCCGCGCCGCCGTTGAGGAGGTAATCGATCGATGTCCCCACCGCCTGGATCTGCAGGGCCAGCAGCGGCAGGATGGATGCCAGTAGCATCAGGGTGACCATCGATCCAACGCCCGGACTCTGGAACCTGAACGACAGAAGGTCGGCGATTGAGCCCAGCTGATAGGAGCGGCTGAGCTGCATCAGCGGATGCAGCAGCAGGGGCGACAGCAGGAACAATGAGACGATACCCGCGTAATAAAACAGGAAGCTGTAGCCATACTCCGCTGCCATCTCGCTGGCGCCAAAAATGCCCATGGCGCCGCTGAATACGCCTAAAGACAGGACGTACACCACCGGGTGTTCGAGCAGGCGTTTGGGTAAAAGGCCGCGCTCGGCAGCAAAGCCCACCGCGAAAAGTACTGACAGGTAGGCCACCATCAGCAGTAGAAGCTGCGGCAGGCTAAAGCTCATCGCTGTAACTCTTGCGTTGGTTCCACCAGGCGGCCAGCAATATTAAGAACCAGATCAGGAAGGGGCGATACCAGGCGCTGCCACCGCTGGTAACCCAGGCCTGTACAGAGGGAATAAAGACCACAGTGATGGCCAGCAGAATCAGCAGTGAGCGGTTGATGTACACGCGCTGATATTATCAGGACAGATCGGACTCGGGTATGTCGGGGCGGAATGGTATGCGAGCGATGTCCCACTGGCTGATGGCTGCTTCCAGCGTCTGCTCCGAGCTGTTGGCATCGGCGGTAGGCTGACCCAGGTAGTTCAGAGCCAGGCGCAGGTTGTCTAGCGCTTCGCTGTTTTCCAGCGCTGGCGCATGGGTCTGTTTGCTGAGTTTCTGGCCCTCTGCGTTGATCAGCACCGGTATGTGCGCGTACCTGGGGGTGGGCAGTGACAGGGCCTGTTGCAGCGCTAGCTGTCGGGGGCTGGAATCGTGCAGATCAAAACCGCGCACAATATCGGTGATTCCCTGGTCCGCATCATCGACAACCACTGCCAGCTGGTAGGCAGGCAGATTGTCGCGCCGCCAGATGACAAAGTCTCCGATGTTGTCGCCAGTCCATCTGTCTGTCTGTTGGATACGGTCTTCGATCGAGAACTGGTCTGTTGGGTTTACGCGCAGGCGAATGGCAGAGTCCCCGGCGGGTATATCGAGGTGCCTGCAGTGCCCGTCGTAAATGCCACCCAGCTGGCGCAGGCGGGCGCGGGAACAGTTGCAATGGAATGCCTTGCCCGCTGCCAGCAGTTCGCGGGCGACCACGCGGTAGTCTTCGATATGTTCGCTTTGCCAGCGAACCTGGCCATCCCAGTTAAGACCGTGAGCGCGAAGACTATTCAGGATCTGGTGGCTGGCGCCGGGTTGCTCTCGCGGAGGGTCGATATCTTCAATACGTACCAGCCAGTGACCCTGTTTAGCGCGGGCGTCGAGGAAACTGGCTAGTGCACAGACAAGGGAGCCCATGTGCAGGGGACCGGTCGGGGAGGGCGCAAAGCGCCCTACATAGCTTGAAGCGGCCTTTTCACTCAATGTCTTCGTTGCGCGAAAATGCTCGTTTCAGGCCTATTGCAAACCGAGATTTTAGCCCCGTTCTTGCTTTTCCTTGATCTCATCAAGGGTCTTGCAGTCGATACAGAGATCCGCGGTGGGGCGAGCCTCCAGGCGCTTGATGCCGATCTCGATACCGCAGGACTCGCAGTAGCCGTAATCGTCCGCATCCACCTTATCGATGGTTTTGTCGATCTTCTTGATCAGCTTGCGCTCGCGGTCACGAGTGCGCAGCTCCAGGCTGAATTCTTCTTCCTGGGTGGCACGATCGGCCGGATCGGGGAAATTGGAGGCTTCGTCTTTCATGTGGGTAACCGTGCGGTCCACCTCTTCCATGAGCTCCGATTTCCAGTTGTTGAGAATCGACTTGAAATGCTCCCGCTGCTTTTCATTCATGTACTTCTCGCCACGCTTGGGCTTGTAAGGCGTGAAGTTCTGGAATTCGTGAGAATGAGCAGGTTTTTTCGCAGCTTTACGCGGCATGGCTATGTCCCGTATCGATTCAAGATTTACGTGTTACAGGGCTTTCGGCATTGGCCGATGCGCCGAGGGCGCAGAAATCTACCAGATATCGGTCCCCGGTGCCAGCCAAAAATGCATTACACCCGCACTCCAGCAGCAGCGCCGCCATGTTGTTACACTTACGCGCTTGTACACCCAGGATCGCAGTTCATGCCGCACGCCCCTAATTACGCCGATCGACTCTCCGATATAGAACCTTTTCGGGTTGTGGAAGTTCTGGGTCGCGCCACGGAACTTGAGGCCCAGGGCCGCGATATAGTGCACCTTGCGGCAGGTGAGCCCGACTTTTCCACGGCCCAGCCCATTATCGAGGCTGGTCAGCAGGCGCTTGCTGATGGCCATACTTATTATTCCCAGGCCGCGGGTATTCCCCAGTTGCGCGAGGCCCTGTCGGTTTGGTACCAGCAGGAATACGGCCTGGCAGTGGACCCTGCTCGTATCATGATTACCCCCGGAGCCTCCGGTGCACTGATGATGCTGGCGCCCCTGTTGCTAAATCCCGGGGAGCAGATGTTGTTGCCCGATCCCGGGTATCCCTGTAACCGTCACTTCCTGCGGCTGGTAGAAGGTCGTGGAACACTGGTGCCTGTGGGTCCCGAGCACGGGTTTCAGTTGACGGGCGATCTGGTGCGTGAGCACTGGGGTGAGCGAACCGTGGGTGCCATGGTGGCCAGCCCATCCAATCCCACCGGCGGCGTGCTGGGTCGCGCGGAGCTGACTGCACTCAGCCAGGCAGTGCGCGAGCGACAGGGGTATCTGGTGGTGGACGAGATCTATCACGGCCTCGGTTATGGCGTGGAAACCCCCTCTATCCTGGAAATCGATCCGGATGCCTTTGTCATCAACAGCTTCAGCAAATATTTCGGTATGACCGGCTGGCGCCTGGGCTGGCTGGTGGCGCCCGAGAGCGCGGTGCCCGAATTGGAGAAACTGGCCCAAAATCTCTATATCTCCATGTCGACCATGGCGCAGTACGCAGCATTGGCGGGTTTTCAGGCTGAGACCCGCATCATCCTGGACCAACGCCGGGATATTTTCGCCCAGCGCCGTGACTACCTGCTGCCCGAGCTGGAGCGCCTGGGCTTTGAGATACCCGTGCGGCCCGATGGCGCATTCTATATTTACGCGGGTATTAGTCGTTTTAGCGACGACAGCCAGGCCTTTTGCCTCGACCTGCTGGAGCAGCACGGTATTGCGATTACGCCGGGAGCTGACTTTGGCCACCATCGTGCCCGCGACTATGTGCGGTTTTCCTACACAACGGGCATGGATCGCATTGAAGAAGCGGTGCGTCGGCTGGATAAGGTGTTGGCTTAATGGAGTTTGCTTCAGATCTGGTGCGCGGCACGCTGATAAAACGCTATAAGCGCTTTCTCGCCGATGTGACTCTCGATAGCGGTGAAACCATCACCGTTCACTGCCCCAACACTGGCGCCATGACCGGCTGTGCCGAGCCCGGGTGGCCCGTGTGGCTGTCGCGCAGTGACAGCAAAACTCGCAAGTATCCCCATACCTGGGAGCTAGTACAGACTGACATGGGCATGGCCTGCATTCATTCCGCCAAGGCCAATAGCGTGGTTCATGAGGCGGTGTCAGCAGGGCAGATTGCTGAGCTGGCCGAGTTTGATGAGCTGCGCAGTGAGGTGAAATACGGCGAGGGCAGCCGTGCAGACTTGCTGCTTCAAGGCGCGACAGACTGCTACGTAGAGGTGAAGTCAGTGACCCTGTGTCGTGAGCAGGGCTTGGGTGTGTTCCCGGATGCCGTCAGTACGCGGGCCCGAAAACACCTGCAGGAGTTGCAGAAAGTGGTGGAATCGGGGCAGCGAGCGGTGATTTTTTTCTGCGCCTTTCACACTGGTGTAGAGACCGTGGGTGCCGCTGCTGATATTGATCCCGCCTACGCGGAAAGCCTCCGCCAGGCAGTGGCCGCTGGTGTAGAGGCACTGGCCTGCGGGGTCGATATTGATCCTGATAGTGGTATTAAATTCGATCGTATGCTGCCGGTGGTGCTGGACTGATGTCGCTGAGTGCGGCACAACTTCTGGGTCAGGATGACAGCCACGTGCAGCAAGGGGCTGATGGGCACAGCTTGCATCCGCAGTGTCGGCAGGCATTGGAACGCTTGCAGGCGCGTGCCGCACAAGCGGGCTTTAAGCCCGCAGTGGTAAGTGGCTTTCGCAGTTTTGAACGCCAGCGCCAGATCTGGAACGCGAAGGCCTGCGGCAAGCGGCCGGTGCTCGACGACAACGACCAGGCTCTGGATATCAGCGACATGGACGAGGTCGGCCTGGTGCATACCATCATGCGCTTCTCGGCTTTGCCCGGTGGTTCGCGCCATCACTGGGGCGGCGACCTGGATGTTTATGACGCCGCCGCCGTTCCGGCTGATTATCAGGTGCAGCTCAATCTTGCAGAAGTGTCTGATACCGGGGTTTTCGGAGCTTTCCACCAATGGCTGGATGAACTGATTGAGGCAGATGATGCCGAAGGTTTCTTTCGTCCTTATGCACAGGACCGTGGGGGTGTTTCACCGGAGCGCTGGCATCTCAGCTATGCGCCGCTGGCCAATGAGTGTGTGGAGGCCTTCAGCGAGTCGCTTCTCAATGATGCTTTACAGCGGGCTGAGCTGAGCCTGCAAGCGACGGTTTTGCGCCTGCTGCCGGAACTTTACCCGCGCTATATCGCTCCACAGACCGCTTGATTCCAGCTCTGGGTTGGTTAGTATGAAGATCCCCTTAAATAATAAATAAGTAGTAGGGAGATTTATGACTGAGCAGTTAATGCTGCCCCCGATTCTCGGTGTGGCTGGCCTTGTTATCGCGTTCTTTATTTATCACATCATGTCTCGCCACGATCATGGCGAAGATTCCGTTAAGAAAATTGCTGACCAGATTCACCTGGGTGCCATGGTATTCATGCATCGCGAATACAAGATGCTGGCTATTTTTGCAGGTGTACTGGTGATTGGCATTTTTGTATCGCCCCTGGGTGCTAACACTGCCATTGCTTTTGTGGTCGGTGCGCTGTCATCAGCAACCGCCGGGTACCTGGGTATGTTTGCGGCTACCAAGGCCAATGTGCGCACCGCTGTAGCAGCGAATAAGCACGGTGCCCCGCAGGCCTTGTCCATTGCCTTCTATGGTGGCTCGGTGATGGGTTTGTGCGTGGCGTCGCTCGGACTCCTGGGGCTGGGAGGCCTGTACTTCTACTTCGGCGGCGACCCGGCAACGGCTCATGCGATTCACGGGTTTGGCATGGGTGGTTCTGTTGTGGCCCTGTTCTCCCGCGTTGGCGGCGGTATCTACACCAAGAGCGCCGATGTTGGTGCCGACCTGGTGGGCAAGGTGGAAGCGGGTATTCCGGAGGATGACCCACGCAACCCTGGCGTTATTGCCGATAACGTCGGTGACAACGTAGGCGACATTGCCGGTATGGGTTCCGACATTTTTGAATCCTACTGCGGTTCCATGATTGCCTGTATCGCCATTGCCTCTACCATGGCCCTCGCCGCAGATGCGCAGGCCGCGATGATGGGACTGCCGCTGATGCTGGCCAGTATCGGCCTGATTGCCTCGGTTGCCGGTATCCTGATTGTGCGGGCACGCTCCGCAGCGGCGCCTGAAGCTGCCCTGCGCAGTGGTACGCTGATGGCACCGGTGATCTTTGTGGTCATGGCCTGGTTCCTGGTTGATGCCATGGGTATCGACAGGAACGTCTGGTGGGCCGTGGTCTCCGGTGCCGTTGGTGGCGTCGCTATCGGCCTCATTACTGAGTACTACACCGGGGGTGGTCCGGTTCGCAAAATCGCCAAGTCCGGGGAAACTGGTCCGGCTACGGTGATGATTACCGGCCTGGCTGTCGGTATGGAGTCGGTGGTTGCTCCGATCCTGTTCCTCGCGGCTATCATTTTCGTCTCTACCGAGCTGGCAGGCCTTTATGGCGTGGGTATTGCCGCGGTGGGCATGCTGGCTACCGTGGGTATCACTATGGCGATCGATGCTTATGGCCCGGTTGCCGATAATGCCGGTGGTATCGCAGAGATGGCGGGCATGGGCGAGGACACCCGCGAAATCACCGATGGCCTGGATGAAGTGGGTAACACCACCGCAGCCATAGGTAAGGGCTTCGCAATCGGCGCTGCGGCGCTGGCAGCCCTGGCGATTATTGCGGCCTTCTCGGAAACCGTCGCTGCCAACAACAACGGCGTGTTTAACCTCGATATCGGTGATCCGGTAGTACTGGTGGGCATGTTTATCGGCGGTACGATTCCGTTCCTGATTGCATCCATCACCATGACCGCGGTGGGCGATGCGGCCTTCGACATGATCAACGAGATCCGTCGTCAGTTCCGGGAAATTCCCGGTCTGCTGGAAGGCAATGCCGAGCCTGATACGGCGCGCTGTGTGGACATTGCCACTACTGCTGCGCTTAAGCGGATGATTCTGCCTGGCGCCATTGCGGTGGCGGCGCCTGTGCTGGTGGGCTTCGGCCTTGGAGCAGAGAGCCTGGGCGGCATGCTTGGCGGTGCGCTGCTGGGCTGTGTGCTGATGGCGCTGATGATGGCGAATGCCGGTGGTGCCTGGGACAACGCCAAGAAGTACGTTGAAAAGGGTAACCTTGGTGGCAAGGGTTCTGAAACCCACGCTGCCGCAGTCGTGGGTGACACGGTCGGCGATCCGTTCAAAGACACCTCGGGTCCGTCCATGAACATCCTGATTAATGTGATGGCGATCGTTAGCCTGGTGATTGCTCCGCTGCTGTAACGGCGTCGATAAGTCCGGAGATCCGGGCTTCCAATTCTTCTATCGCCGCGGCAAATGCCGCGGCGATTTCGTTTTCGGAGCCTTCAATTTTTGAAGGATCGTTCATCCCCCAATGGCGTTTCTCGGTTTTGCCCATCCAAAGCGGGCAGCTTTCTCCGGCAGCCTGGTCACACAGGGTGATCACAAGGTCGGGATTAAAGTCAGCAAACTCGTCCCACGACTGACTGCGCAGGTTCCCGGTTTGGTATCCCCGTTGGTCGAGATAGTGCAGGGCATTGGCGTTGACCGCACCTTCAGGTGTGCTGCCAGCGCTGCGCACATCCAGCACGGTCTTTCCCAACTGACGACCGATCGCTTCCGCCATGATGCTGCGACAACGGTTGTGGGTGCAGATAAATAGAACTTTCATGGTCAGAGCATGCACGGATCAACGTAAATTGACCAGCTGGTTCAGCTATTTGGTGGCACCTTGATTTCCGGCAATTGGCGGCCGGGGGCCGCGATGGCACAATTCGCTTCCACTCATTAGCAAATTCGGGGATCGACCATGACCGTGGAATGGGATCACAGCGCAGATGTGCTCATTGTGGGCTCAGGGGCAGGTGCGATGACGGCAGCCGTTCGCGCAGCTGATGCCGGAGCCAGCGTATTGTTGCTCGAGAAAACGGCGCAGTTTGGCGGCAACTCGGCGATGTCCGGCGGTGTACTTTGGCTACCCAATAGTCCGCTTTGCAATGAGGCCGGTGGCGACGAATCGCTGGAAAAAGCGCGCGAGTATATGACCACGGTGGTGGATGAGGAGGCGCTGAACGAGCGCATTGAAACTTATCTCACTACCATTCCGGAGTTTATCGAGTACCTGCATAGCCGCACCCACTTGCGCCTGGACGTACTGGCCCAGTTCCCTGATATGTATCCGGATGTGCCCGGTGCCCAGATGCATCGCTGTCACGAGGCGCGGCCATTTCACGGAAAGTTGCTGGGTGATGATCTGGAACGCATGCGTCCGCAGCACCCGCAGACCACTTTGTTTGGCTTGATTGGCTGGACCGCTTCCGAAAGTCTGGCATTGCAGGCCCGTGGCCCTGGCTGGTGGAAAGTGGCGGTGAGTATGGTGATGCGCTACGTGCTCGATATTCCTCAGCGCATTCGCTCTTTGCGCGACCGCCGCCAGGTGCTTGGTGGCGCACTGACTGGCAACCTATGGCGCTCAGCCCGTGACCGTGGGGTTGATCTCTGGCTCAATGCCGGCGTTGAGCAGTTGTTGCAGGAGGATGGCCGTGTCAGCGGTGTGCGCCTGAAGCGCGACGGTCACGAGATGAATATCGAAGCCCGCAAGGCGGTGATTATCTCCAGCGGTGGCTTCGAAAAAAGCAACGCCATGCGAGAAAAGTATCTCGAC
Organism: Halieaceae bacterium; assembly: GCA_963921335.3. Classification (GTDB taxonomy): domain Bacteria; phylum Pseudomonadota; class Gammaproteobacteria; order Pseudomonadales; family Halieaceae; genus CAWUFC02. Next base: position 1,381,824 of record CAWUFC020000001.1, read on the forward strand.
GGCCCAACCGATGCGGCCTGGACCGCTGGATCGCCGGGCAACACCGGTGAAATGATAGAAGAAGGGAAGCGCTTGGGTGCTGCACTTTCCCATATGGGCGAAGCCTGGTGGGGGCCGACAATTGTTTTGCCCGGGGAAGAGCAGGCGCGGATGCTGGTGATCGAGAAAAACCTGCCGCACTCCATGATGGTGAACAAGGCTGGCGAGCGCTTTGTTAACGAGAGTTCTTCGTATACCAAAGTCATACGGGGCATGATTGCGGCCAATGAGCCGGGTAAGGAATCTGTACCGGCGTACCTGATTTTCGACAGCACCTATCGCGCCCGCTACCCCTTTGGGCCGATGTTGCCGGGGCAGTTTCATCCGGACTGTGCAGTGCCAAAGAACACCTGGAATGCGATTGCCAAGGCAGACAACCTGCGTGATCTCGCCGGTCAGTTGGGTGTTGATGCCGAGGGACTGCAGGCTACCGCCAAAACATTCAACGCCTATGCTCGAGAAGGCGCTGACGCTGACTTTAACCGCGGCGGCCAGAATTACGACCTCTACTACGGTGACCATGAGGTCACTCCCAACCCCTGCCTGGGTGCGATCGAGAAGCCCCCGTTCTACGGCGTTAAAGTCTATCCCGGCGAATTAGGAACCAAGGGCGGGCTGGTCACAGACAATGAGGCGCGGGTATTGAATGAAGCCGGCGAGGTGATGCCCGGCCTGTTCGCAATTGGCAATTGCAGTGCGCCGGTGACCGGCGCCACCTACCCGGCCTCAGGTGCAACCCTCGGGCCGGCCATGGTGTTTGGCTATATTGCGGGTGAGGTTGCCGCTAAATCTTGAAGCGGCGCTTCAGTTTGCGCGGTACCAGTACATTCTTGAGGCGCGTATAGCGGGGCATGCCTGACTGATAGGGGGGGTAGTCCTCCCCGGCTATCAGTGGGGCGAGGTATTCGCGCCCTGCTTCGGTAATACCGAAGCCATCACGGCTGATATAGCTGCGGGGCATCATTTTTTCGACGTTGGCCACCTTGTTCAGGTCTGCCTCGCCCACCTTCCAGCTGTACTTTTTGCCGCGGCCGCGGCCGCGCTCGATGGTCGCCATCACTGCGTTCTTGCCCGCTACCGCCATATCAACCGCCGCAGACCCGACCGCATAGGCCTGCTCAACATCTGTCGCCGAGGCGATATGCCGCGCGGATCGCTGCAGGTAATCTGCAACCGCCCAGTGATACTTGTAACCCAGCTCCTGCTTGACCATTTCCGCCAGGGTAGGTGCCACGCCGCCCAGTTGGGCGTGACCAAATGCATCGCGAGTACCCGCATCAGCCAGGAAACTGCCATCGGCATACTGGGTGCCCTCTGAGGCCACAATGACACAATGACCATATTTCCTGACGCTGCTCTGTACCTTCTTCAGGAACTTGTCTTTGTTAAACGCAATTTCCGGGAAGAGGATGATGTGTGGGGCATCGCCCGCCTGCTCAGCGGCGAGTCCACCTGCCGCGGCAATCCAGCCTGCATGGCGACCCATGGCTTCAAGAATAAAGACCTTGGTCGAGGTTTCGCACATGGAGGCAACATCCAGTGCGGCCTCGCGGGTAGAGATGGCGATGTACTTGGCCACCGAGCCAAAGCCAGGGCAGTTGTCCGTCAGTGGCAGGTCGTTATCTATGGTCTTGGGAATATGAATCGCCTGAACCGGGTAACCCAGTGTGGCACTCAGTTGGGACACCTTCAGGCAGGTATCGGCGGAATCACCACCGCCGTTGTAAAAGAAATAGCCAATATTGTGGGCCTGGAAGACCTCGATGAGTCGTTCGTACTCTGCGCGATTTTCTTCAATGCTTTTGAGCTTATGACGGCAGGAGCCGAAAGCGCCAGAAGGCGTGTGCCGCAGGGCAGAGATGGCCGCGCGGGATTCCTTGCTGGTGTCGATGAGTTCCTCACGCAGCGCGCCGATGATGCCGTTTTTGGCGGCAAACACTTTGCCAATGCCCGGATTGGCGCGGGCGGTCTCTATCACGCCGCAGGCGCTGGCATTGATCACAGAGGTAACGCCGCCCGACTGGGCGTAAAGAATGTTTTTCTTGGCCATGAATCACTCGCGTGGGGGTCGATAACAGCGCGTCATCATAAGGCAAAAGTAGCCTGCACGCAGCATGGGGCGCGCCGGGGCGTGATAGTATTGATGCCCAGGAACCAGGGGAACACTTGAAACAACACATCCATATTCTCGGTATATGCGGCACCTTCATGGGTGGTATCGCCTTGCTTGCGCGTGAACTGGGATTTCGTGTCAGCGGCAGTGATGCCAACGTCTATCCACCCATGAGCACCCAACTGGCGGATGCGGGCATCGAATTGCATGAAGGCTACCTGCCAGAGCACCTGCAACCGGCGCCGGATATGGTCGTGGTGGGCAATGCCATGTCACGCGGCAACCTGGCGGTGGAGTACATGCTCAATGCCAACTTGCCCTATACCTCCGGACCGCAATGGCTGGCTGAGCATGTTCTGCGCCAGCGCTGGGTACTGGCGGTTGCCGGTACCCATGGTAAAACCACCACCAGCAGCTTGCTGGCCTGGTTGTTGGAGCACGCAGGCATGGCGCCCGGTTTCCTGATCGGAGGTATCCCGGGTAATTTCGGGGTGTCAGCCCGGCTTGGGGAGACCCTGTTTTTCGTCGTCGAAGCCGATGAATACGACACGGCGTTTTTCGACAAGCGCTCCAAGTTTGTGCACTACCGCCCGCGCACCCTGTGTCTGAACAATCTGGAGTTTGATCACGCGGACATCTTCGATGATCTGGAATCGATCAAGCGACAGTTTCATCACCTGTTGCGCACGGTGCCCGGTGATGGACTGGTCATATCCCGTGCCGGCGATGAGGCCCTGGCAGATGTGCTCGACCGCGGATGCTGGTCAGGGCAGACCCAATTCGCAGTGGGCGAGGACGCCCCCTGGATGGCGCAAGCAACGGATGCCAGTGGCGAGCAGTTTGACCTGCTACAGGGCGACGAGCATATCGCTGTGCGCTGGTCTCACAGCGGTGTCCACAATCTTGAGAATGCGCTCGCGGCCAGCGCCGCTGCACATCATGTTGGAGTGCCCGTCACTCATCTGGCGGATGCCTTGGCTGGGTTTAAAGGTGTGAAGCGCAGACTGGAGCTTCTATCGCAGCACAACGGGTTATGCGTCTATGATGATTTCGCTCATCATCCCACTGCCATTGCCACCACGCTGGAGGGCATGCGCGCCCGCGTTGGTGAGGAGCGCATTCGGGTTTTAATTGAACCGCGTTCCAACAGTATGCGTATGGGCCAACATGGGGCTGCATTGCCCGGCGCCTGTGCCGCGGCTGACGAGGTCATGTGGTATCAACCTCCAACCGTTGACTGGGATCTCGACGGCGTTGTCGCCGCCATGCCAGTGAAGTCGTCACTGTACCGGGATACCGCTGCAATGATTGAAGACATTGTTGACAGTAGTCAGCCCGGTGATCATGTGGTCATCATGAGTAATGGTGGCTTTGAAAATATTCACCAGCGCCTGCTGCAGGCCCTGGGTGCAACAAAGAAGTAGCTAAAAAGGAATTAAACATGTCAGCTGAGCTTGGTCAGGGCAGGGCGACGGCTCTTTACGAGCGCCTGGTATTGCGTCATCCCCTGCGCAGTTTGCTGGTTTGCTTCGCGGTGATCGCCGCGCTTGCTGCCAATCTTGGGGCCCTGAAGCTGGATGCATCCAGTGACTCCCTGGTTCTGGAAGGGGATAAGGATCTGGCTTTCTTTCGAGAAGTCGGCAAACGCTACAGCTCTGAAGACTTTCTTGTACTCACTTACCAACCTCAAGGCGATTTGCTGGGAGATGAGTCGCTGGCATTGATCGCTGATCTGCGCGATGAGCTGCAGGTGCTGGAGGGAGTGTCTTCGGTGCTGACGATTCTTGACGTGCCGTTGCTGCAAAGCCCTCCCGTGCAGCTGTCAGATGTCACTGGTGGGGAGGGGCTGCCCAGCCTGTCAGATCCCGGCGTGGATCGCGAGCTGGTTCGAGAGGAGTTTCGCACCAGTCCGATCTATCACAAGCTGCTAGTTAGCCCGGACGGGAAAACTGCTGCTATACAAATCAACCTGAAGCGGGATGAACGTTACTTTGATCTGTTAAACGAGCGCGAGTCCCTGCGTGCCCTGGAGTCGCAACAGGGTCTGGAGCAGGCGCAGCGGGTGGAACTGGCGTCCGCTGAAGAGGCCTTTAAGGCCTATTCCAGTGAGTTTAGCGCCCGCCAGGCACTGCTGGTTGAACAGGTTCGGGCCATCGTGGATCGCTATCGAGATCGTGCCGATCTGTTTGTCGGTGGAGTGCCCATGATTGCCGCTGATATGGTCAGTTTCGTGCAGAGCGACCTGGTGACCTTTGGCGCTGGCATTCTTTTGTTCGTGATTGTGGTGCTTGCCATTATCTTCCGCGCTTTGCGCTGGGTCCTGCTGCCCTTGCTGACCTGCGTCGCGACGGCCACCTTTATGCTGGGTTTGCTGGCAACACTGGACTGGCGCATGACGGTGATCTCTTCAAACTTCGTCGCGCTGCTGCTCATCACGACCTTGGCGGTCACCATTCACCTGGTGGTGCGCTACCGGGAGCTGTTGCGACGTGACCCAAAGGCTGATCAATATCAGCTGGTGATTTCGACGGTGCGCCTGATGGCTGTGCCCTGCCTCTATACCACCCTGACCACAGCCGTGGCCTTCGTCTCACTGGTGGTGAGTGGACTGCGGCCGGTGATTGATTTCGGCTGGATGATGACGGTGGGTCTGGGCGTCGCGCTGGTGCTGAGTTTCATTATTCTGCCGTGCATCCTGGTCATGCTGCCACGGGGCGGCGGCGCTACAGATAACAGCAAGGGCGAGGCAATGAGTGAAGGTGGCCTGACCCTGTTGTTTGCACAAATGACCGAGCGTCACGGTCGGTTGATATTAGGTATAGCCGGTGTGATGTTACTGGTCAGCGGCTGGGGCATGAGTCGCTTGCAGGTGGAAAATCGATTTATTGATTACTTCCACGAGAGCACTGAAATCTATCAGGGTATGGAACTGCTGGACGCCGAACTGGGCGGCACTATCCCCCTCGATATTGTGATCGACCTCGAAGACGAGCTGGAATTCGAACTACCGGTAGCCGCTGCAGCCGATGCCGCTGATACAGGGGACGATTGGGGAGAGGATCCATTCGGCGACGAATTTGGAGACGAGTTTGAGGACGACAGTTTCGGAGACGATTTTTCAGTCGATGGTGAAGAGGCGTTTCAGCAGAGCTATTGGTTCACAACCCGGGGCATGGACAAGCTGACCCGGGTTCACAACTACCTCGACTCACTGCCAGAGACCGGCAAGGTATTATCGCTGGCCACTACCTACGCGGTGGTGAAGCAGTTGTTGGGCGACGACGTCGGCGACGTGGAACTGGCGTTGGTGCAGAAAGCACTGCCAGCAGATATTGCTGACATCGTGGTGAATCCCTATTTCTCCGCGGAGGCGGATCAGGCCCGTATCTCGCTGCGTGTAATGGAAACCAGTGAGGAACTTCGCCGCGACGAATTTCTCAAGCGGGTGCGGGAGCACCTGATCAATGATTTGGGTCTGTCCGAGGACAAGGTGCGTTTCACCAATATGCTGGTGCTCTACAACAATGTGCTGCAGAGTCTGTTCACCTCGCAGATCCTCACCCTTGGAGCCGTTTTTGTTGCGATTACCCTGATGTTCCTGATTCTGTTTCGCTCACTGACACTGGCCATGCTGGCGATTGCACCAAACCTGCTGGCGGCCGGTATCGTGCTGGGTGGTATGGGTATTGCCGGTATTCCTCTGGATATCATGACCATTACCATTGCTGCGATCGTGGTGGGGATCGGGGTGGATCATGCGATCCACTACGTGCATCGTTTTAGGCGGGAGTTCGTGGTCGACCGAAATTACATCGCCACGATGCATCGCTGTCATGCCAGTATTGGCCGGGCCATGTATTACACCAGCATCACCGTGATCGCGGGCTTTTCAATACTGGCACTGTCCAACTTCACGCCCAGTATCTACTTTGGTCTGCTCACAGCTCTGGCCATGTTTGCTTCGGTTATTGGCTCCCTGATGCTGTTGCCACAGCTCATCATTAGCGTGAAGCCGCTTGGCCCTGAGGCTGGTGCATGAGTGAGCTGCCGCTGTTCCCGCTGGGTTCCGTGCTGTTTCCCGGCGGCCGCCTGCCGCTGCAGATATTTGAACAGCGCTATCTCGATCTGGTGCGCGATTGCCTCAAGCACGATCGCGGGTTTGGTATGGCCTGGATTGTGCGTGGCCAGGAGGTCGCGCAGCCGGGTTTAGGCCTGCCTAATATTGGTGAGCGTGGTACCTATGCCCGCATCGTCGACTGGGATGTGCTGCCCAATGGGTTGTTGGGCATCACTATCCAGGGAGAGCATTTGTTCCAGATTGAGGATTGCACGGCCGAACAATCCCAGCTGATCGTGGGCGAGGTGGATATGATGCCTATCAACCCACCTGAGCCGGTGCGCCCGGAATGGGATTCCATGCTTGATGTGTTGTCCAGCCTTGAGCTGCACCCCCACGTGATGGGTCTCGGCCTGGACATTGATCGCAGTGACGCCTGGCAGGTAGGTCGGATACTGGCTCAGCTGCTGCCGATGGATGAGGCCCTCAAATACGAGCTGCTGTTGATGGATGATATTGGCCAGTTTATGGAGCGGCTGGATCAGTTGCTGAATATGCTGGGCGGCATTGATGACTAGGGAATGACCAGCCCCCGCTGAGTAGCAGCCAGAGTGACTTCCGCCCGATTGCTTACTTCGAGTTTGCGATAGACGGTTTTAGCATAGCCTGCAGCGGTATTTCGCGTAATACCGAGTAACTCAGCCACTCTGCGGATCGTGTAGCCCTTGGCAATCAGGGTCAGTACTTCCAGCTCTCTGGGTGTCAGTTCAGCGCCATTTTGCTTAGCAGGTGGTGAGCCCCCGAAGAAGTCCAGCAGGCGCTGGGCAATCGCCGGTGAGAGGGGAGGTCGACCGTTGGTGATGCCCTGAATCAGGTATCGCAGTTCTTCCTCGCTGTCGGTTTTAAGCAAGTAGCCTTTTGCGCCCGCGCGAAGTGCGCTGAAGAGATGTGCGTCGTCGTCGAATACCGTGGTGACGATGCACTGAGTTCCAGCATCGTTTAGCGCCGGAATGACGTCTACCCCGTCGCCATCGGGCAGCCCCAGGTCGACCAGTGCGAGATCAAAGTTGTTATCAGAAATTGTGGCCTTAGCGCTCGTAAGGTTTTCACAGACTTGCACACTCGTCCCTTTGAACTCGCTAGACAGGATACTTTTCAGCCAGGCAGCGGTGTCGGCAGTATCTTCGACTATCAGACAACTTTTCATAGCAGTACCAATCAAACTGCACTTTCTATTATAAGTGGCGTTGACAGGAATAGGAGGCCTTAATCACTATCTCGCATAAAGCGGAAGCGTCGATGGGTATGTCCCCCAAGGCGTTGGCGTTGCTGCTGGCCGCGGTGGCGGTCGGTATTTCGCTGATCGCTTCGCGACTGGATGTCGCGCATGTCGGCGCGCCTGACGCCCGCTGGCAGCTGTTGGATGCTGAGTTTGCTCAGAGCCAGTTGGACATGCCTGACCCCGCGGAATGGGCTAGCGTGGTCTGGACGCCTGTGTAGTTTCCAGATGATTGGCAGGCGCATCCTGAGCGTGTTTCTCGTAGTGGCTGGTATCGTTTGCGCTGGGACGCAAATATTCCCCCGATCATGCTGCTGACGAACTAATGGCACTTTATCTGCCAGTGACCATCCAGCAGGCAGCGGCTTACGTGAAAGGCCGCTGGATTGGGTCGAGTGGCTCCTTTAACCCGGTCGCACATGGCTGGAACAGCCCGCAGCTGCTTCTGTTTCCCTCCGACCTGATGCGCCCTGGTGACAATGAACTGCACCTGTTCCTGGCCGGATATGTTGCCTCAGACAACCTTATGGGGCCGGTTTATCTTGGCCCCCAGTCGGAGTTACAGCCGGCCTTTGAGAGCCTGAACTTTCTTCGTGTTGAGTTAGTGGCCGCAAGTACTCATGTCATGATGTTCCTCGCCATATTTATGGGGGTGCTTTGGCTATTTAGATCCAAGGATAGTGCCTACGGTTGGTTGGCCTTGGGTTGCCTGGCATTTTGGATATGGAACCAGAACCTGATCGTCACTGAGTTGCCGCTGCCTTTTCAAAGCTGGCATGCCCTCGTAATGACCAGTCAGGGATTAACTGTGGTCTTTGTGACGATGTCCTGTTATCGACTGCTCAACAGCGGGCGTAGAGCCCTGGAATGGTGGGTGGCAGGTTTTTGCCTGTTCGGTTCGGCGCCTATGTTTCTTCGGCCACCAGAGGCTTTGTTGGTTTATAGCTTCATGGTCTGGAATCTGCTCTGCTTTTCAATTGGTTTGTATGCTTTTGTACGTTTGTTGTGGGCTGGTGTTAATCGGCGTATTGCACTGAGCTATCAGGTTTTACTTTTTCCGATGTTGATTGCTCTGGCATTCGCATTGCGTGACATGCTGGGTTTGGCGGGGGTTACTGAGCGGAATACGCCGCTACTTTTTCAGTTTGGCGTGTTGGCTATCGTTGTCGTTCATTCCTTTTTTCTAATCCAGCGTTTTGTGACTGCATTGCGTGACAGTGAGAATGCGAACTTGTTGCTCGAGGAGCGCCTTCAGGAGCAGCAGCTCAAGCTTGAATCCAACTATGAAAAATTGCGTCTGATGGAGCGTGATCGCTTGCTAACGGAAGAACGTGGTCGAATTATGCGTGATATGCACGACGGCGTGGGTGGCCAGTTGGTGGCGACTCTGTCTCTGTTGAATACTGGCGATAACAATACCGAAGAGCTGCGAGAACGTTTGCGAGAGTCCATCGGCGAACTCAAGCTTATGATCCAGTCGCTGGACCCAAAAGTCAGCACGCTGGAGGGTATGCTGCGAACGCTGGACAAAAGCATTGAGCGCCCACTTGAAGCTTGCGGCGTTCAGTACAGCCGCAATGAGCTGGCCCCGCGCTGTGCCGGTGTCGAGCTGGAACCTGGCACTATGTTACAGGTTCTGAGAATTCTTCAGGAGTGCGCAACAAACTGCATTAAACACAGCGGCGCCAGCGTGTTCAGAGTGGACGTAGAGGGTACAGATGATGGCTTGCGAATATTAATTAGCGACAACGGGGGTGGTCTGGAAACAAAAAACCCCGTGGGAAAGGGGCTGGATAATATGGCGCGTCGCGCCGCGTCAATCGGGGGAAGACTCAATATATCCAGTGATCATGGATTGAGGGTGGAACTGACGCTGCCACTTGGCAGCGCCGAGCCCAAGTAAGGACTGTTATTCCAAGCGCTGGCCAAAGAAATCCTGCTGGCCACTACACATGATGGAAAATCCCGAGACGTTCATATCTACTGAGAATGCGTAGGTGCCGAACCAACTGTCTTCCGTGACCGTACCTTCCGTCGTAAAGGAAATGGTCTGCAGTGCTTTTGATGGATCCTCGTTGGAGTAGCCGGTCATCGTCTGTGACAAAGAAAAGGTGCCATCGGCCTCGTTGTAGCCGCCTTGCATGCCAGTGTCTTCGACGATGGTAAAGCCCTGCAGGGATGCGCCTTCTGCGGGTGGCACGGTGAGGCTGTCTCCGTCAAACTGCAGGTAAACGATCAATGATGTCGGAGGGATCGGTGCATCAGGTATTGGCACTGAACCACTGCAAGCTAAGATACCTTCCTCGGTATTGAATTCAAAGGCGATGCCGTCGCCTACGGGGGCATCTGGCGCTACTGGGCTACCAGTACCCAGTGCGTCTGCCAGGCCTTCCAGCGCAGTTGCGACGCTGGCGCTGTCGACGCCCACGGCAGCGAGCAGGGAAACGGCAGTAGCAATGCCTTCTTCTCCAGAGTAGTCGAGACCTTGCGAAGATACCGAGCTGGTGAACTGCACTGCCATCGCCAAACGATTGCTGACAATGCTGAAGTCGTCGTTGCCTTCCTGCACCCCATTGGCAATATTTAAGGCTATTGTTGGCAGAGTCATGCGTCCTGCGGCCAGCTCTCCCAGATAGAATTCCAGGCCCGCTTCATCCGCATCGCGACTAAACAACTGTTGATAGAGATTGTTCAGGAGCTGCTCGTTGCCGAGGTTGCCGAAGCGATCCTCATATTCCTCGGAGGTGCCAAATGCATCGATAATTTCGCCGAGATCACCACCCGCATTGCTGACTTGCTGACTCCAGAATGCGACACCATCAGGATCTCCTGGTCGGCCATAGTAGGCCACGTACATGGTTTGCACCTGCTCTTCGATTGTTCCTGCTATTTGTGCCTGAACGCTGGCACTGGCCAGCAGCAAGGCGGCGATTAGTAGTCTGGGGATGTTTAGGATTTTCATCGACGGACCTCCGATATGTAATTATGGTTTACACACCAAGTGTCTCTGTCGACTGGCCTCCTGTAACCCCCCTGTTTAGGGGGGGTGTCCAGCCGCCGCTATCTTGCCAGCGATTGACGATGTCGCAAAAAAGCTCAGCGGTTTTCTCAGTATCGTAGGCTGCCGAGTGCGCCTCATTGTTGTCAAAGGCGATGCCCGCGTGCTCACAGGCTTTGGCCAGCACGGTTTGGCCGAATGCCAGGCCCGCCAGGGTTGCCGTATCGAAATGCGAGAAGGGGTGAAAGGGGTTGCGCTTGATGGCACAGCGCTCTACCGCTGCGTTGACAAAGCCTGCGTCGAAGTGGGCGTTGTGGCCCACTAAAATAGCGCGATTGCACTCCTGTTCCTTGATCTCGCGGCGCACCACGGCGAACAGTTCAGTAAACGCGTCTTTTTCTTTTACCGCTTCGCGAAAAGGGTGGTAGGGGTCGATACCCGTAAAGTCGAGTGCAGATTGTTCAATATTTGCGCCCTCAAAAGGTTCCACATGAAAGTGGTGAGTACTGTGCACCTGCAAGTGGCCGCTTGAGTCCATGCGCACGATACTGGCCGCTATTTCCAAAATGGCATCTGTAGCGGCGTTGAAACCGCCGGTTTCCACGTCGATCACCACGGGCAGAAAGCCTCGGAAGCGGTCGCAAATGCGGCTCACCGGCGAACACTCCAGAGTACTTCTTCGCCAGCGCGCAGCGGGGTCAATTCACTGTCGCCCAGGGCACGCGTGGCCTCTACCTGCCAGGCGTCGCGCTGCAGGGTAATGGTATCTGTATTGCGCGGCAGACCGTAAAAATCGGGGCCGTAAAAAGAGGCGAAAGCTTCCAGCTTGTCGAGCGCACCGGCCCGGTCAAAGGCTTCTGCATACAGCTCGATCGCAGCATGGGCGGTATAACAACCGGCGCAACCACAGGCTGTTTCCTTGGCGTGGATGGCGTGGGGCGCTGAATCGGTGCCCAGGAAAAAGCGCGGATTACCGCTGGTTGCTGCTTCCACCAGTGCCTGCTGGTGAAGATTTCGCTTTAGTATGGGCAGGCAGTAGTAATGGGGGCGAATGCCGCCCACCAACATGTGATTGCGGTTGTACAGCAAATGATGCGCCGTAATGGTTGCGGCAACGCCATCTCTGGCATCGCGTACGAACTCGGCCGCGTCAGCGGTGGTGATGTGCTCGAGCACCAGCTTCAGTTGCTGGAACTTTTCCGTAATCGGTATCAGGTGGCGGTCAATGAAGACCTTCTCCCGGTCGAAGATATCGACATCCTCGTCGGTTACCTCGCCATGTACCAGCAGCGGCACGCCCTTGTCCTGCATCACCTCCAGAATGGGATACAGAGAATCCAGCTTCGCTACACCGGCGTCCGAATTGGTCGTGGCGCCCGCAGGGTATAGCTTTACAGCATGCACAATCGGGCTGGCAGCGGCGGCCTCAATGTCTGCGGCGGTGGTCTGGTCGGTGAGATAGAGCACCATCAGCGGCTCTGCCTGCCGAGGTAGTCCCGACATCGCATCCAGAATGCGCTGGTGATAGGCCTCCGCCAGGCCCACGTTCGTCACTGGCGGGGTCAGGTTGGGCATCACAATCATGCGTCCGAAATAGCGCGACATATCGGCACAGGTATCGGGTAGTGAATTGCCGTCACGCAGGTGTACGTGCCAGTCGTCAGGGCGGATAATTTCTAGCTCGCTCACGGTTGAGCCTTATTCGTTGCAGAAAACGCATGCTACCTGAATCCACGGGCCGATAGAACTAAAAGGGGTCTGAGCGCTTTTCCGTGAAAAAAGGTCTCTGACCCCTTTTTTGGGCTGCGCGGCAACTGTAGAATGCGCTGCTCATTTTTTGTACTGTTTGGAGACTGTCATGGCAGATGTAAACAAGGTAGTTCTGGCGTATTCCGGCGGCCTGGATACGTCGGTCATCGTGCGCTGGTTACAGGAAACCTACGATTGTGAAGTGGTGACCTTTACCGCCGATATTGGCCAGGGTGAAGAGGTTGAGCCGGCGCGTGCCAAGGCCGAGGCGCTGGGCATTAAGGAAATCTACATCGAAGACCTGCGCGAGGAGTTCGTGCGCGACTATGTCTTCCCCATGTTTCGGGCCAATACCATCTATGAGGGGGAGTACCTGCTGGGTACCTCCATTGCCCGTCCGCTGATCGCCAAGCGCCTGATCGAGATTGCCAATGAAACCGGTGCCGATGCGATCTCCCACGGCGCCACCGGCAAGGGCAACGACCAGGTTCGCTTTGAGCTCGGCGCCTATGCGCTGAAGCCAGGTATCCAGGTGATCGCCCCCTGGCGTGAGTGGGACCTCGGTTCTCGTGAATCACTGATGGCCTACTGCGAAGAGCGCAATATTCCGGTCGATTTTGCCTCTGGTAAGAAAAAATCCCCTTATTCCATGGATGCCAATCTGCTGCATATCTCCTACGAGGGCGGCATTCTGGAAGATCCTTGGGTCGAGGCCGAAGAAGACATGTGGCGCTGGAGTGTCAGCCCCGAAGCGGCCCCGGACACACCCACCTACATTGAACTGGAGTACGAGCGTGGTGACATCGTGGCCATCGACGGTGAGCGCATGAGCCCCGCACAGGTGCTTGAGCATCTGAATGAAGTCGGTGGCGCCAACGGTGTGGGCCGTCTGGATATTGTTGAGAATCGCTACGTGGGTATGAAATCCCGCGGCTGTTATGAAACACCCGGCGGCACGATCATGCTGCCAGCCCATCGCGCTATTGAATCATTAACCCTGGATCGTGAAGTGGCCCACCTGAAAGATGAGCTGATGCCGCGTTACGCCGACCTGGTCTACAACGGTTACTGGTGGTCGCCCGAGCGCAAGATGTTGCAAACCGCGATTGATGAGTCCCAGGCCTGTGTAAATGGCACGGTGCGCATGAAACTCTACAAGGGTTCTGCCACCTGTGTGGGCCGCAAGTCAGCTGACAGCCTGTTTGATGAGAGTATTGCGACCTTTGAAGAGGACGAGGGCGCTTACAACCAGGCGGATGCAGAGGGCTTTATCAAGCTCAACGCGCTGCGCATGCGTATCGCTGCCAACCGTGGTCGCTCGCTGATCTGATCGCTTAGCCCGCAGCCTGTCGCGCCAGGTTTTTGATTCTGTCGCGATAGCTGCGGCTGACTTTAATCTGAGTATCGCCCTCAAGGGTCAGCAGATACTCCCCATTGCTGAGATGGCGGTAATGCCGAATGCGATCGCTGTTGACCATGGTCGAGCGATGCACGCGCACAAAATGCTCCGGGTTGAGCAGTGACTCAAGCTGTTTCATGGTGCTGCGCATGATGTGCGTTTGCTCGCCCACGTGAACGCACATATAGTCCCCGGCCGCATCAATCCAGTCGATTTCGGTGACGTCGACACGGTGGACTTCATCGCCGTCGCGAATGTTGATGGTGCTGGGCCAATCCGATAGCTCTCCTTCGGCCAGTGCATCCACCTTGCCGGCGTCAGCGCCGGTCATGTTCATGATCAGCTCGACGAGCTTTTGTTTTTGCACCGCCAATGTCTGTTGGTCGTGCTGTTGCAGAGCCCTTTGTATCGCGGCAGCGAGGCGCTCCTCGTCAACCGGTTTCAGAATGTAGTCGACAGCGTTGATATCAAACGCGGCGATGGCGTACTCGTCAAAGGCCGTGACAAAGATCACCATTGGCATGGTGTCTGCCTGTAACCGACGCACCACGTCGAAGCCGTCCATGCCCGGCATCTGTATGTCCAGCAGTATCAGGTTCGGCTGTTGCTCGGCGACCTGCTGCAATGCCTCCAGGCCATTGCTGCATTCCCCGACAATTTCCAGCTCTGCATATTCCAGCAGGCGCAGGCGCAAACCTCGCCTGGCCAGCGATTCGTCGTCAACAATCAGCGTGCGCAGTGCTGGCATCAGCATTTGTCTCCGGTTTCGAAAGGAATGCGGATGCTGACCACCAGCCCATGAGGTGCATTATCGCCCAGCGTGAGCGATTGCCGGTCACCATAGAGTTCCTGGAGCCGGTTGCGGGTGTTGGCCATGCCAACCCCATGGCCAGGCAGTGGCTGTTCTGCCTGCGGAGACAGTCCCGGTCCATCATCGGCCACTTCCAGCAACAGCTCGGTATCAAATCGATAGGCGCCTACTCGAATACTGCCGCCCGCCACTGATTTGGAAATGGCGTACTTGATGGCGTTTTCTACCAGGGGTTGCAGTAGCAGGCTGGGAATCAGCGCCTGCTGGTATTCCTGATGCACGTCGTAGACCACCTGAAGTCGTTCGTCGAAGCGCACTTTTTCAATATCCAGGTAGAGATTGAGAGCCTCAACCTCCTGGTTGAGGGTCACTTTTTGCATCGGGTCGCTATCCAGCGAGTAACGCAGAAACGTGCTCAGCTTGCTGATCATACCGTTGGCGGTGGCATTACTCTGTTCCAGCACCAGGGTAGAAATTGCGTTGAGCGTGTTGAATAAAAAGTGAGGGTTGAGCTGGTAGCGCAGCATTTTCAGCTGTGCCTCGTGGGCCGTGGACTCAATGCGAATACCGCGGGCACGCTCTTCCTGCAGCAGCTGGTAGTACTTGATGCCGACGTACAGCCCTGACCAGCACAGCATCACGAACCAGTGCGTGGTAATGCCCTCCATCATGGCGAAGAACAGGTCGGAACCGTGGGCATTGGCCCCTGATTTCACGGTGCCCTTCACTTCCATCACGTTGGTGAAAATATAGTGCCTCAGTGCCACCCAGATCGCCGCTGCCACCCAGGATGTGACCAGGATGATGATGGCTCGTCGCAGGGGGTGTGATTCCCAGCTGGCACGGTAAATTCCGCGCATGCCCAGCGAGATCAGTAGCCCCAGCAGGCTGATCACAATGATGTATATGTGGTAGTTGTCAGGCAGGTCGCCCCAGGAGGCGTTGGAGGCATACCAGGTCACGCCCCAGCCCCCCCAGCCGGCGATTTGCAGGGTCCAGAACAAATAGCGGCGATTACCGAGCAGCTGGTCGATGTTCATGGTCGCATTATAGGGGCATTTGATCGCGCCCCTGTGTCATTCATCGCAGCAAAGACTCGCTTCGTCGCAGCAGATACTGCGTTTAACCCCTAGCCAGGGCTGGTATCCCTGTCGGGCTGCCGTAAAATGGAGGCATTGAGACAGAGGAGAATAAGAATGAGAGTGTTGACCGCTCTGTGGCTGGGTCTGTGCCTTTCGTTGAGCGCCTGGGCCGATAAAGATACCCTGATCGTTGGGCACACCGGGGACTACAAGCCGCTCAATTATGTCGAAAACGGTGAGCTGGTAGGCATTGAGGTGGATTACGGCAAGGTTTTGGCGGATCGACTGGGCATGAAACTAGTACAACGGGTGCTGCCATTCGCGGAGCTCGTGCCCGCCCTGAACAGCGGTGAGATCGATATCATCATGGCCGGTATGAGTGTCACTGAAGAGCGTGCGCAGCAGGTGTTGTTTACCAATCCAGTCATGGACGTGGGTCAGATGGCGATCATTCTCTCCGAGCAGGCAGCCAGTTTTGGACATCCGCGGGCCATGTATCGCCCGGGAGTACGCATTGCGGTCGAACCCAATACCACCGGGCACCGTTATGTAGAAGATCGTCTGCCCGATGCCAAGCTACTGTTTTACCCTGACCCCGCGGCAGCCTTTGCAGCACTGCGTTCACGGGAGGCGGACATCTATATTCACGACGCCCCGACCAGCTGGAAGCTGGCGTCATCCGATGAGCACCAGGACATGCTGGGTTTGTTTAGACCCCTGACCCGCGAGCAGTTGGCCTGGGCCGTGCGCAAGGACAACACGCTGCTGGCTTCAAGGGTGAATGCGGTGCTGGACCAGTTGTTGAGTACCGGCACCATCCGCGCGGTCCAGAACCACTGGATTCCTGTGACCGTACAGGTCCGCTGAGACGCTGTTCTGGGATAGTCGGCAGACACAAAAACGGCGCCGGTTTCGCAACGGGCGCCGTGAGCGGGACTGGATGGAGCTGGTTTTAGTTGTCAGCCACCTGCAGTTCTGATCCGTTCACCTGGGCAATATCCAGGCTCTCTATTTTTCCGGTATTGCGGGCCTTGCAGGTCGCCAGCCACTCGCTGCTGTCGCCATTGCCATCGCTGGCGCGCACATCAATGGTGAACTGGGTATAGCGGCCGCGGGTCTTCAGGCTGTCCATGCGTGAATCCACCCGCTGCTCGGCAAAGCGCGCGTCGCTGGCGATCTCAGCCTTACAGGCTTTCAGTGCGGCGGTTGTGTTGGCAGTAGCTGGCAGGCTGGCGGCTAAAGCGGTCAGGGCTGCGGCGGTGATCATTGATTGCTTGATAAGTGTCATGTGTTTCTCCTCAAAAGGGGCTTGGCTATGGACCAGGTTCTAGCGTAGTCTGTGCATAATCTGTTGTTAATTGGCGAAAGTTGCACAATAAATATCGATTTATGCACATATTGTTTATGACATCCTGAATCCATGCTGAATTGGGACGACATGCGTTACATGCTTGCGGTAGCCCGGGCGGGCTCCATGAGTGGGGCTGCCCGCCAGCTGGGCGTCAATCACGCCACGGTCATCCGCCGCATTCGCCAGTTAGAGGAGCAGCTGGGTACCGCGGTCTTTGATCGTATTGGCCACAATTACGTGATCACACCGGCGGGGCAGGTGGCTTTTGATGCCGCAGAAAAGATGGAGACTTTTTCTGTCGGGGTGGAACGGCAAGTGCTGGGGCAGGTTGCCGAATTATCCGGCATTATCCGTGTGACGGCGCCCGAGCCGGTTGGCAAGTCCCTGTTGCTGCCCACTGTCACCGAGTTCATGCAGCTCTACCCCGATATCCTGGTGGATATCAGCCTCAGTATGCGCACCTATGATCTTGGCGTCCGTGAGGCCGACGTGGCATTTCGTGTGACTGAGCAGCCGCCGCCTGATCTGGTGGGTGTTAAAATTTCGCACCTGATGATGGCGGTTTATGTGCCCGCTGGCAGTGCTCTCCATGCGGCCCAAATCGATAAAGTGATCGTTAACGCCAATACGGATGGTAAAACCCCGGACTGGGCCGGCCGTTATTGCCCACGTGCCAGCGTTGGCCTGATTACCGATTCACCGCCGCTGGAGCTGGAAGCCGTCAAGCAGGGATTTGGCGCCGCTCGTCTTCCCTGTGCCATGGGTGATCAGGACCCCGAGCTGGAGCGGGTGCTCGATATTCCACTGGAGATGGGCTCACAGCTGTGGCTGCTCACCCATGTAGACGTTCGCACCAACGCGCGTATTCGCGTGTTCCGCGACTACATGATCGACTACCTTGAGCAGCGTCCAGAGCTGGTTGCTCGCTTTCGCGGTGAACAGCTCAGCGAAAATCCCGGGATTTGATGTGCAGTTCGCGCAGTTGTTCGCTGTGATCAAACAGTGCCCCGGCAATGATATGGGTGACGTTGTCGCGGCATTCCAGGGTGCCTTTAACCAATAACAGCTGTGAACTCATCAGGGCCTGCCGAAAGCGCTCCTGGATGCGTGGCCATACAACGACATTGCTGTTACCGGTTTCGTCTTCAAGCGTCAGGAACACCACGCCGGAGGCGGTACCCGGTCGCTGTTGCCCGGTCACCAGCCCGGCAATACGAATAAAACGGTTATTGCCGATGGTATCGAGATCGCTGTGGCGCTTGCAGCGATTAAAGGGGGATTGGTCCCGCAGCAGTGCCATGGGATGAGCACGCAGGCTCAGGCCTGTGCTGCGATAGTCCGACAGTACTTCTTCGGCAACCGCCGGGGCTGGCAGTTCCACACCGTCATTAAAGGTCTTGGCTGCCTGAAACTGCTCGTGCCTGAGCAGGGGGCGGTTTTCTTCCAGCGCCATGATTTGCCATTGGGCCTGGTGTCGGTGGCCGCCCAGGTCACGCAGGGCATCTGCATCAGCCAGGGCCTCCATGTCGCGGCTGTCCAGTTGGGCCCGTCGGCGCAGGTCGCTGACATTGCGATAAGGTGCGCGCTGGCGCTGTTGCACCAGGCGTTCGGCGCCTTCATGACTCATGCCTTTAACCAGGCGGAATCCAAGTCGCAAGCTGTGTTGCCGATCGTCCAGCAAGTAGTGATCCCAGTAGCTGTGGTTGACGTCCACCGGTAACACCGGCACCTGGTGACGGCGGGCATCCTGCACCAGTTGCGAGGGCGAATAAAAACCCATGGGTTGGCTGTTAAGCAGCCCGCAGTAAAACGCTGCAGGATGATGCCGCTTTAACCAGGCCGACACATAGGCCAGCAGGGCAAAGCTGGCGGAATGGGATTCGGGAAAGCCATAACCGCTAAAACCTTTGATCTGGTCAAACAGGCGCCGGGCGAAATCCCTGTCGTAGCCCCTGGCCAGCATGCCCTTGATCAACTTGCGTTCAAACTGAACCAGGGTGCCGTTTTTACCCCAGCTGGCCATGGCCCGGCGTAGCTGATCGGCTTCGCCGCCACTGAAACCAGCGGCAACCATCGCCAGTTTGATGGCCTGCTCCTGGAAAATGGGCACGCCCAGGGTGCGTTCCAGCACTTGCTTGATGGCGTCATTGGGGTAGGTGATGGCTTCTTTTCCCTGTTTGCGTCGCAGGTAGGGGTGCACCATGTCGCCCTGGATTGGCCCGGGCCGGACAATGGCAATTTCAATCACCAGGTCGTAGAAGCAGCTCGGTTTGAGCCTTGGCAGCATCGACATCTGTGCCCTTGATTCGATCTGGAATACACCGACACTGTCGGCCTGCTGCAGCATGCGATAGGTGGCCGGATCTTCTTTCGGAATATCCTGCACTCGCTGAATACGCGGTTCGTAGCGGTGCACCATGGCCAGGCTTTTACGAATGGCTGAGAGCATGCCCAGTGCCAACACATCGACCTTCAGCAAGCCCAGGGCTTCGATGTCCTCCTTGTCCCACTGGATCACGGTGCGGTCGGCCATGCTGGCGTTCTCAACAGGTACCAGTGTCGAGATAGGGTTGCGGGTAATGACAAAGCCGCCGACATGCTGTGACAGGTGCCTTGGAAAGCCGAGAATTTCCTGGACCAGGTCGTAGAACAGTACGGCGCTCTTGCTGTGTTCGCTGATGCCCTGTTCCTCAAACCGTTTTTCCAGGTCGCGAGTGCGGTCCCACCAGGCCAGTGACTTGGCCAGGTCGTCAACAAATATAGGGTCCAGCCCCAGTGCCTTGCCCACATCCCTGACTGCACTGCGGGACCGGTAAGTAATCACCGTGGCGGCCAGGGCGGCCCGCTTGCGGCTGTACTTATCGTAGATGTACTGAATGACTTCCTCACGGCGCTCGTGTTCGAAGTCCACGTCGATATCCGGTGGTTCGTCCCTTTCCCGCGAAATAAAGCGCTCAAACAGCAGTGAGACCTGCTCCGGAGAGACCTCGGTGATATGCAGGCAGTAGCACACCACTGAGTTGGCAGCAGAACCGCGACCCTGGCAGAGAATTTGCCGATCCCGGGCAAAGCGCACAATGTCGTACACGGTGAGGAAGTAATACTCGTACTCAAGTTCTTCAATCAGTGCCAGTTCGGTTTCAATGCGTGCCATGACTTCATCGGAGGCACCCTCTGGCCAGCGTTGGCCCAGGCCCTCCATGACCAGCTGTCGCAGGTAGGCCTGGGCGGTTGTGCCATTTGGTACCAGTTCTCGCGGGTATTCGTAGCGCAGTTCCTCCAGGTTGAACTCACAGCGCTCAACCACGGCCATGGTTTGCTGCAGCAGGGCAGGTGGGTACAGGGAGCTGAGTCGAGCAAGGCTGCGTAAGTGCTGCTGGCTGTTACTGAGACGCCGTGTGCCGAGTTGCTCAATGCTGGTGTTGTAGTAGAGGGCGGTCAGCACATCCAGCAGGGGTTTACGCTGGGGAATATGCATGCGCACATTGCCGCAGGCCAGCATGGGGATGCTGAAGTGAGTTGCCAGTGCCAGCAGCTGCCGATAGCGCTCGACCTCGTCGCCCCGGTGCAGGTGGCTGACGCCCAGCCATAGCCGGTGTCGACATAGTCGACTTAATTGTGCAGCCCAGGCCCGGGTCTGGGGGGTATCTGATTCGGGCAGCCAGATCAGAAGGCAGCGCTTGAGATGAAAAATAACATCGCGCAGGCTCACCCGATATCCACCTTTAGGGCTGCGCCGCCGTGCCATGCTAATCAGCCCTGACAACTCACTGTAGGCGTTGCGATTGGGTGCAATAGCAACCAGGGTCAGGCCTTCTTCCAGTCGCAACTCACTTCCGATAATCAGCTGAATACCGTGTTCACGCGCCGCTACGTGGGCTTTGACTACGCCGGCCAGTGAGCACTCATCGGTAATCGCTATGGCCCTGTAACCCAGTTCTGCTGCACGCGCGACCAGCTCCGCCGGGTGGGAGGCCCCGCGCAGAAAACTGAAGTTGGACAGGCAGTGCAACTCGGCGTAATTCACAGTGATAGACAATACAAAATGCTGTATATTTATACAGTATATTTTGGAGCGCGTCAGCTGCTATCGCCATGGCTGGCTTTCACTACCGCCTCGGTCAATACTTGTCTGCAAAAAGGGGCAGCATCATGATCGACCATATTTCAATCGGTGTTCGCGACCTTGCTGCAGCGACGGCATTTTACGATGCGACATTTCAACCAATGGGGGTTGGCCGGCTCGTGGACATGCCTAATACCGTTGGTTATGGCAGCAAGTATCCGGAATTTTGGCTCAACCTTCGTCCGGATCTGGCCCGGGCGCCCGATAACGGGAACCATGTGTGCCTGCGTGCGCACAGTGCGGCGACCGTGGATGCGTTTCACGCGGCCGCTCTCGCCGCGGGCGCAGCCTGTGCTGGCGCGCCAGGGCTGAGGCCCCAGTAAAGCCCCAACTACTATGCGGCTTTTGTGACCGATCTCGATGGCCACAAAATTGAACTGGTGACCTTTCTGGAAGACCAGCAATAAGGCCTACGTAGCGGAGATTCACACGTCATGGCTGAGCCCGGTCCTTTGTACAAGCAGTTGCTGCCGCTGGCCAATCCGGCTATCGCCGAGCACTCCGCTGGATTCTTTAAAACCGGCCCGGGTGAATATGGGGAAGGTGATCAGTTTCTGGGTATACGGGTGCCGGTATTGCGCCAGCAAGCGGTTAAACGCCGCGACCTCAGTCTTGATGAGACCTTGCAGTCGCTGCGCTCGCCCTGGCATGAGGAGCGCCTGTGCGCATTGATCGTGATGGTTGGGCTGTTTGAAAAAGCAGATGAGGCAGACAGGCAGGCGATCTACAGTAGCTATCTGGATCACAGTGAATGGGTCAATAACTGGGACCTGGTGGACAGTTCGGCGCATCAGATTGTCGGTGGTTATCTGCGGGAACGCCCTCGCGAGCCACTCTACATACTGGCCAGGTCTGCCATCTTGTGGGAGCGGCGCATTGCCATTATCGCCACGCTGCACTTTATTCGACAAAACGACCTGGATGACTGTTTTGCGCTGTCAGAGCTGTTGCTGGGGGACGCAGAGGACCTGATGCACAAGACCTGTGGCTGGATGCTGCGGGAAGCGGGCAAGCGCGATACCGCGCGCTTGCGCGACTTCATCAAGCAGCACTACCCGCAATTGCCGCGCACACTGCTGCGCTACGCCATCGAGAAATTTCCACAGCCGGAACGGGGCATGCTCTTGCGTGGCGAGTTCTGATCGCTGAACATTCGTAATCACTGAATTGCCGGAGCAAGGCTAATGAAGCGCGCAATTGTACTCATTCTCGTGTTAGTGCTTGGACTGTATCTTGGATACCAACTTCCGCGTGGCCCCGCGTTGTTGTCCACTTTGATGGGGCTGGGCAACACCGCCAGCGATGATTACTCGCAACTGGCATCGCACCAGGCGCTGATACAGTTTGAGGAGGCGTTTAGTGCCGGGCGGGAGATGGTGCTGGCAGAAGCGCGTACCGAACAGGAGGCCGTCGAGGGCATGCGCTGGTTGCTGCGAGTGGCAGCCATGAGTGTCGAGGTGGCGGCGGATGCCAACCCTCGCCTGCCGCACTTTCAGCGGATGGACACCCTGGTACGCAAAGTAGGGGGCGACAACCCTGACGCCGAGTATGAGTTTGTGGCCATCGATGGCCAGTACGACTACATCATTACCGGCAATCTGGGCACCGTGACTTACCTGGGTTTTACCTTTAACGCCGGTCTGGGTATGAGTCCTCGGCGGCAGTTTGCTTATTTGAGCGATCAGACGCTGGATGTGGACGCGGACGGAAATTTCACGATTATTCTGTCCAGGGAGAAACCGTCCGTGCCTGGCAACTGGGTAGAAACGCCCGCAGATGCTTCCGGGATCCTGGTGCGCCAGTATATTGCTGATCGCAGTAAAGAAGTGTTGCCCAGTCTGCACATCGAGATACTGGGCGACAAGCCAGCTTACCAACCGCCGACCGATGAAGAGGTGGCCAATGCCATTATTGGTACCAGCTTTGCCTTTTTCAGCCTCACGACCCTGCATAAGACCGTCATGCCAGAGTTGATGGAGAACTTTAATGCCTTTGTGCAGACAGACTCTGATGAGCTTGGTGGCGCCATTAGCGGAGAGGACAACCTGTATATGCTGGGCAGTTATCAACTCGCAGAAGACGAGGCTTTGCTGGTTCGGGTTGAGCCACCGCAAACCCGTTACTGGAATCTGACCTTGGAATCGCGTTGGCACGAAATCGGTGACTACCTGCATCGACCGACCTCGCTGACCTTAAGCGAGGTGGAGTATGGTGAAGATGGGTCCGTCGAGTTCGTGGTTGCCCACCAGGATCCCGGTCATCCCAATTGGCTGGATACCAGTGGTCACAATTTTGGCTTTATGACCCTACGCTGGCTGGAGGCTCGCAACCAGCCGGTGCCCCTGCCCGAAACCACTGTGGTGAAGTGGAGCGAGTTGGCGTCGCGGCCATGAGCGACGTGCTGCAGACCGAGCGCCTGCATCTGCGTGAGGCGGTGGTCGATGATGCCGCTTTTATCCTCGAACTGCACAGCGACCCGGACTGGCAGCGCTTTATTGGTGATCGAGGCGTCAGCGATCTCGCCACTGCGGTCACATACATTGAAGACAAACTGCAGGCTTCCTACCGCGACACTGGTTTTGGCATGTATGTGGTGGCGCTGAAGGATGGCACTCCCCTGGGTCTGTGTGGCCTGGTCCGGCGGGAGGGCCTTCCAGAGGAAGATATTGGCTTCGCCTTTTTACCCGCGGGTCGCGGTCAGGGTTACGCGCGTGAGGCTGCCGCTGCCATCCTTGCCTGGAGTGATCGGCAACTGGGCTTGCCGAGGCTGGCGGCAATCACCCTGCCCGAGAACAGTGCTTCTATCAGTTTGCTTGAGGCCCTTGGCTTTGAGGATCGAGGCACGGTGAACCTGCCTGGTGACGACGCCAGATTGAACTATTTGATCAAGGAGTTCTGAAACCTATGTCTGAGCAGTGGCAACTCGCACAACTGAACATCGGCACGCTTCTGCACCCGGCGGATTCTCCCGAGCTGGCCGAGTTCACCGCCAATCTGGATCGCATTAACGGCCTGGCGGAATCTTCCCCGGGTTTTGTCTGGCGCCTCAAGGATGAAACGGGAAACGCAATGGCCATTCGCCACCCGGATGACGAGCTGTTCGGCGACGATAAATTGGTCAACCTGAGTGTCTGGCGCGATCTCTCCAGTCTGCGGGATTTTGTGTTCAGCTCCGACCATGCGAGCTTCCTGCGCCGGCGCAACGAGTGGTTTGAGCGCAGCGAGCAGGTCTATCTTGTGCTGTGGTGGGTGCCAGCGGGTCATCAACCCGGCTTGGAAGAGGCAGGGCAACGTCTGCGAATGCTGATGGAGCAGGGTCCGGGTCCTGAGGCCTTCAGCTTTCGGAAGAACTTCGACCCGCCGGCGTGAAAACTGCGCCAATCTCCAGTATCATGCGCCCGCTTTTTTGATCCAACGCCTGGAGAGCCAGATCCATGAAAACTGCTGCTGATGCCCTGCAGAGCCTGAAGGAGGGCAATCAACGCTTTCTGTCAGACCAGACCAGTACCAGCGCCACGATTGGCGCAGAGGAGCTGGCAGCAGTCGCCGAGGGGCAGACCCCCTTTGCGATTATTCTGGGCTGTTCGGACTCCCGCGTCCCTGCGGAGTTGATTTTTGACCAGGGTCTTGGCGACCTGTTTGTTGTGCGGGTAGCAGGCAATGTGGCGATGCCGTCGCAGATCGCCAGTATTGAGTTTGCCGCCGCGCAGTTCGGAACGCGGCTGGTTGTGGTCCTGGGTCACAGCGAGTGCGGCGCGATCAAGGCCAGCCTGTCGAATATTCGCGAACCAGGCGACCCCGGTTCTCCTCACCTTGCGGAGCTGGTAGAGCGCATCAAACCGGCGCTTGAAAAGCTTGTGGAAGATAACCCCGGAAACACTGATCTGGTAGCCGAAGCGGTGACCTGTAATGTGCACGCGGCAGTGGCTCAGTTGACCAGCGAATCAGAGATTCTGGCTGATCTGGCCAAGACTGATGGCCTCATGGTGGTGGGCGCCGAATACTCGCTGCAAACCGGCGCAGTCACTTTCTTCGAGAACTAAGCGCTCAGGCTGGCCTCCAGCTCTTCCAATTGCTGCTGCAACGTCAGCCACTCTTCTTCTCGCTCTTCCGCTTCTGAGCGCAGCCGTCCCTGCTGCCAGACCAGGTCCGCCAGCTCATCCTTGCGGCCCTCCTCGTAGAGGTCTGTCTGTGCTAGTTGTTGATCGAGTTCAGCCAGCTGTTTTTCAAGGCGGGCCAGCATCGCCTCCGTCTGCTCAATCTCTTTTTGCAAGGGCCTCAGTGCCTGTCTGCGCTGTGCCGCCTGCTGGCGCTGCTGTTTGCGGGAATCAGCGCTGTCGCGCTGACGCGGTGCTGGTTCCGAACCGTTGCTACCCTGCAGCACCCAGTTTTCGTAGCTGGACAGGTCGCCGTCGTATTCATCCACTCTGCCCTCATGGACCAGCCAGAGTTCATCCACGGTGTTGCGCAGCAGGTGTCGGTCATGGGTAACCAGCACCAGGGCGCCTTCGAACCCTTGCAGAGCGATGGTCAGTGCCAGACGCATCTCCATGTCGAGATGGTTGGTCGGTTCGTCCAGCACCAGCAGGGCGGGCTGTTGCCAGACCGTCAGTGCCAGCGCCAGCCTGGCCTTTTCGCCGCCTGAGAAGTGTCGAATGCTGCCGGTGGCGTTGTCGCCCCGAAAATCGAAACCGCCCAGAAAATTGAGAATATCCTGCTCGCGGGCCTGTGGGCTCAGACGCTGTAACTGGGTGAGGGGGCTGGCATCCAGATCCAGGGCCTCCAGCTGGTGCTGGTCAAAGTAGCCGATCTTTGCGTACTGGCCGGCAACACATTCGCCGGACAACAGCGGCAGTTCGCCCATGAGACTTTTTAGCAGGGTCGATTTACCGGCCCCATTGCGCCCGAGCAGGCCAATCCGCGACCCCGGTCGCAGGCTCAGATCGACTTCACCCAGGATCTGCTCATCCCCATAGCCCATACTGGCCGAGCGAATGTTGAGCAGTGGGTCGCTGGCCTTGTCTGGTGCCAGAAAACTGAAATTGAACGGTGAATCCACATGGGCCGGGGCAATGCTCTGCATGCGTTCCAGCTCCTTGAGCCGGCTCTGGGCCTGGCGGGCCTTGGTGGCCTTGTAGCGAAAGCGGCGCACAAAGCTGTCGATTTCAGCGATGCGCCGCTGCTGTTTTTCATAGCTGGCCTGTTGGTTGGCCAGGCGCTCAGCGCGCTGGGTTTCAAAACTGGAGTAGTTGCCGCGATAGCTGTGTAACTCGCCACCATGCATGTGCAATACCCGATCGCAGCAGGCATCGATGAACTCGCGATCATGGGAAATTAACAACAGCGTGCCGCGGTAGGCCTGCAGCCATTGCTGCAGCCAGACAGTCGTATCCAGGTCGAGGTGGTTGGTCGGTTCATCCAGCAACAGTAAATCAGAGGGGCAGAGCAGAGCCCTGGCCAGATTGAGGCGGATGCGCCAGCCACCTGAAAAATCACTGACCTGGCGTGCGCCGTCTGTAGGCAGAAAGCCCAGCCCCACCAGCAGTTTCTCGGCCTGGCGCTCTACCTCGTAACCGTTGAGGCGATCCAGTTCTGCATGCAAGACGGCTGCTCGCTCGAACTCACCGCTGGCTTCCGCCGTCCCGATTTGTTGGCGCAGATCGGCGACCTCGCTGTGGCCACCAATCACATACTCAATGGCAGAGTTGTCCACTGAGGCCACCTCTTGCGCCATACTGGCCAGGCGCATGCCATCCAGTCCCTCTATGTCGCCCGTGTCGGACTGTAGTTCACCCAGCAGCAGGGCAAACAGGCTCGATTTGCCACAGCCATTGGCGCCAATCAGGGCGATTTTCTGGCGCGGTTGCACGGTGAGCTCACAATGGCTCAGGAGTGCCTTTTGGCCGCGCCTTACACTAATATTGCGAAGGATAATCATCGCCGCGAATTCTACGCATATGACCAGTGTGAATCCATTTTGGGACTATTCGCTGACACTGTACGACCACCCCGAAGTGCAGGCTGCCTGCCTGTACCTGCAGGATGAGCATGATCATGATGTCAATCTGCTGTTATATGCCTGTTGGCAGGGTAGTCGAAGTGTAGGGCTGTCACGGCGTGAATTGCTTGAGATACAGCAGGCTATGGCGGATTGGCGTGAGCAGTTGTTGTTACCGACGCGGTCCCTGCGCCGTTCGCTGGCGGCTCGTTTGCCGGGTACAGATGACAGGGTGGTTGGTGCCAGACGCTTGGAACTGTTGCTGGAACGCTGGCAGCAGTGGCAGTTGTACAGCCGGGTGCTCGAGGATGGCGCCGAGCTTGAGCCCGGGCAGGCCATGGCGACTAACCTGCAAACCGTGTGGCAATTGAAGTGGGATTCAGAACCCGTCCACGCTTTACATGTGTTGAGCCGACGCGCTCAGGAACTACTGCTCTGATTCGCCTGTGTCGGCTGCAGTTTTCGGTGATCCGGCTGTGTCGCAAACTGGTTTTCAATCCAGGACCCGATGCGCACCCAGTGCTCACGTTCTCTTTCGGCCTGTGCATTACCGATGTCAGCAATACCAAGACCAGCGGCTGCCGCCCTGGTATAGAGCTGGCTGTCGCGCGTGTAGGTGACCCGGGGCAGGCCGAGTTCCCTGAGGAAGTTGTTGAGCTCGCCAAACATCACCGTGTTTTTGCGCACCCGGTTGGCGATCACAAGGATTTTTTTGTTGTTCTCCCGAAGGCATGCCGTGATCTGTATATCGTGGATGAATTTCTCCGCGGAATGAATATCAATCGGGGAGGGCAGAATGGGAACCACGATAAGATCGGCGTCGCGGATGTGATTATACAAATGGGTGCCATTGAGCCCGGCGGGCGTATCCACCACCACGCGTTGGATATCCCGTGGTAGCCGATTGTGGAAATTTCGGGTTTCATGGGCGCCGGGCTGGGTGTGGGCAGCAATCCCCGCGATCTTGCGTGCATCTTCCGAACGCAATTGCAGCCAATAGCTGCTTGAGCCCTGGGGATCGTAGTCCGCCAGTGCGGTATTTCTGCCCGAGTTGGCAAAATAGGCTGCCAAATTGGTCGCCAGCGTGGTTTTGCCGCAACCGCCCTTGGCATTGGCCACCAGAATGGTGCGTGGCAGTTCACGCTGTATGACCCTGAGTGGGCCGGCTCCGCGATTTTCTGGATCGACTCGCGGTGGTTGCTGGTGCATAGTGACTCTCGACCAAAACGATATCACCTACAATGTAGCACAGGCTGGCAAGTTTGCTGTCAGGCGGTGCTATGGGGGTGCAAGTGAAACTGTTTATCAAGCTAGTGCTGATGTTGCTAATAGGAGCTATGTTCTCGCTCCTGTGGCTGCGCGGCCCAGATGGTAAGTCGATAATGGAGCTTGAGGACCTGGTGGGTGTTCCCTCTGACCTGGTTGACGCGCCCGCGCGTTTGATAGAGCAAATCAGCTCGGCTGCTGATTCAGCACTGGGTAATGATTTGTTCCCGGAATCCCAAATGACACGTGAGCCGTCTTCAAGCGGCTTTTACCGCTGGCAGGATGATCGTGGTGTCTGGCACTTCTCAGATACACCACCCGAGGGCCGAGTAGATCTGACGGCAGAAATCCTGCCCGAACTGACTAACTCGATTGAGGCGGTGGAGGTGGCCGAGGAGATGGATACTGGCCAGAGCCCGCCGGCTAATAGTAGTATGTCTCCGCCTGTCGCTTTGCCAGAAGGTGTCTCTAAGGAGGCCATCGAAGAGATGCTGCAGGATGCGCATGAGCGTCGCATGGGTGATCACCTGTAGCTTCCCAGCCTCAGCTGATTGCTCTTGCGCTTTTCCCACCGTTTTAGACTGGAACACGTTATGACTATCAATATGAAGATCGCGTCGACACTCCTGGCGACGCTGGGCCTTTTTGCCTGTGGCCAGGGTGAACAGGCAGCGGCACCTGCTGAACCCGCTGAGGTGCAATTGGAAACGACCGAGCAGCGCATCAGCTATGGCATTGCTTTTGGGCTTGGCAAACGCCTGGGAGGCGATGGCATTCCTGTGGATGTGGCAGCTTTCAGTGCCGGCATCGCCGATGGTTTCAATGGAGACCCTGCGCGTTTGTCCGAGCAGGAGATCAGCCAGGAACTGCAAGCATTCCAGCAGCAGCAAAACGCCGTGCGCGAGGAGCAGGCCAGTGCTGAAGCCACAGCCAATCAGGCTGCGGGTGAGGCCTTTCTTGCCGCAAATGCAGAGCGTGAAGGTGTTGTGGTTTTGGAGTCCGGACTCCAGTATCTGGTGCTGGAGAGCGGCTCAGGTGAACTCCCTGGGCCGACAGACATGGTAGAGGTCCACTACCGCGGTACCCTGATTGACGGGACTGAATTTGACAGTTCTTACAGTCGTGGCCAGACCGTCACATTCGGTGTGAACCAGGTGATCGCAGGCTGGACTGAAGCGCTGCAGTTAATGCCGGTGGGCTCCAAGTGGCAGCTCTTTATCCCTTCCAACCTGGCCTACGGTGCGGGCGGTACCGGACCTATTGGACCCAATTCAACCCTGCTGTTTGATGTAGAGCTGATCGCTATTAACCCCTGATCAGCCTGCTCACGACTGGCTGAGCAGCACCGCGTGGGCCTTGTGCAGGCCCACAATCAGCTGGTCCTCCAGTTCAAATCGCCTTTCCAGAATCTCTCCCAACAGGGACAGATCGGATTGATAATCGGCTTCGGCGTTGCCGCTGGGGTACTTTTCGTCGAAGCCCAGGATTACCTCAGTGGTGTCGCCGATTTGGGCGATCAGGGAAGAGGCTAATTTATCACTGCCATCGGCGAAGGCTTCCGCCTCGAGAATCAGCTCATAGAACACTTCAAAGTGCCCTGCTGAGACATAGTCCACCAGAATCTCACAGAGCTGCTGCAGGCGCGGTTCCAGGTCGCCGGGTTGGCTGGTTAATTCAAAGGCGCCGGCAATGCCAGCATAGGACACCAGCATATCGCGTCGTTCTTTAAGCCAGCCTTGCAGCAGCTTTTCCACCGCGTTCCAGCGTTCCCTGGCGTTGCCGTAGTCATCCAGCATGTTTTGCGTGCTCCGTCTCCGAAATCTTCGGCTCTGGCGTCCAGAGTATCAAATACCCACAGTTCAAGTCCTGTGTTACTGCGCGGTCGATGACGTTTCGTATTCTCGGGCGAACTGCTGTAGCTGGGGATAAAACTCGAGGAATGCTGCCTCCAGCTGCGGATGCAGCGGATCCAGGCTGGTACCGATGTTGTCAAAAGGGTTGCCGCGACGGAAACGGTTGCCAATCCTGCGTGCGCTGCCGGCTACAGCCCGAAAATCATGGTAGGCCTGCAATAGATCATGCTGCCGTATCCTATCGGCCATGCGCCGGGCGTCAGGCGACAAGCTTTCCGCATCACGTGCCAGCAGCTGATAAATCGTCTCGCTGAACTGGGTCAGGCTGTGCTGGTGATAGCGGTCCCAGTGGCGGCTGAGCAGGTGGTCGAAGGCCAGATCGATGAGTATGCCCGCATAGCGCCGTAACTTCCCCGGGAACGCCTGTTTTAGTGCGCTGACCTGGGGATGTGAGTCGGTATAGGCATCAATGGCCCGGTGCAGTTGAATACCTCGTGCAAGCCTGGTGTCGGTTTGAATGGGGCCCTTGAAAAAATCCCCCTCAAGCGCCCCCAGTAACATGTCATCTTCGGGCCAGGCCAGGTGGAAGTGGGCGAGATGATTCAATTGTTAGTGTTCGAGCGCGTCATACTGCTGGTAGTAGTTAGCCAGATAGTTTTCAAAACTGGCACTGTCCGCAGACTCCATGTCCAACTGCCGCTGCAGTGAGGCGCTGGAGGCGTCATTGAAGTGTCTGGCGCGTGCCTCTGTCAGTGGCTGCTGGCGAAATTGGTTCGCCCATTGTTCGCTGTAATTCATAGCGAGACGGAAGAAGGGGACCTGTTGCTCCTTCATCTCGCGCAATACTCGCGCTGAGGGCGTCAGCTCCGGGTATGACAGTTTGTCGCGCTGATTGTGAAGAGCTTGCTGGTACAGATTGCCGCCCTGATGTTGATCCAGCAGCTCGGCAACCGCGGTCATCTGGTCCAACAATTCTGTGCCGTACTGTTCCAGGGATTGTGACTGGGAGCCTCTCTGCAGCTGTAAGTTCGGGTCGCGGCCGCGATTGACGACAGCCGCGTGGTTGTCGGCCATGCGACGCTGCTCCGCCTCATCACAGGGAGGGCTCTGCTCCATCAGGCAATACAGCAAAAAGCTGTCCATTACCCGAATCTGCTCAGCGTCTATACCCAGCGGTAAAAAGGGGTTCACATCCACGCAGCGCACTTCAATGTACTCGATGCCTCGCTCCTTTAATGCTCCCAGGGGAATTTCTCCGGAGCGGGTCACCCGCTTGGGTCGGATCTGGCTGTAGAACTCATTTTCGATTTGCAGCAGGCTGGTGTTCAGTTGGCGTTCGTGATTGTCGCCAACGCCGATAGCTTCATAATCAGCATGCGGCTGGGTAATGGCTTTATGCAGAGTGCTGATATAGCTGGATAACTGGTTGTAACAGACATTCAGTTCTTTCTGCGCATTACTCTGGTAACCGAGGTCGCCCATTCGCAAAGAGGTGGCATAGGGCAGGTGCAGGCTGCGCGACTCTTCGTCAAAGGGCTCCAGCCCATGATTCGGATTGTCTCGCACAAAGCTTTTACAAACTGCAGGGGAAGCACCAAACAGATAGATCAGCAGCCAGGAGTGGCGCTGAAAGTTGCGGATTAGACCCAGGTAACGATCGGTGATGTAGTCCTGTTCGGGGCGGGTGTCCCCGTCCAATGCCTGGGCCATCTGCCAGTAGCCTGCCGGCATGGAAAAGTTAAAGTGAATGCCGGCGATCGTCTGCATCAGGCGCCCGTAGCGATGACCCAGACCGTATCGATAGACCTTCTTCATGCGCCCGACGTTCGAGTTGCCGTAGTCTGCCACCGGAATATTGGCATCACCGGCGAGCACACAGGGCATGCTGGCACCCCATAGCAGCTCATCGCCCAGGCCTGCATAGGTAAAGCGATGAATCTCCTCCAGTTGCGTCAGCGCATCGTCGATGTCGACACTGACCGGAGTGATGAATTCCAGCAGGGCCTCAGAATAGTCCGTGGTGATGTAATCATGGCTCAGCGCTGAACCAAGGGCATCAGGATGCGGTGTTTGAGCCAGCTTGCCGTCCGGGCTGATCCGCAGGCTCTCTTTTTCCAGCCCGCGCTGTATGCCGCAAAGCAGGCCCTGGTTCTCGCGACTGCCCAGGGTAGTCAGTTGCTCAGTCAGACTGATGCTCATACGCTGCCCTTTAGCCCAGATCTTCGAGGGTACGTTCCAGCAACTTGACCGCGAAGTTGCCTTGAATTTCTGACTCCTGATCCTGGGCCAGCATAATGCGTGACAGAATCAGACCATAACGCGTGCCCGCGAAAATCCTGTAATAGTCGAAATCCTCCACCGAGTAACCGGTGGCCGCTTGCCAGCGATCGCGAGTGTCCTCGTAGCCGGGTAGACCCTCCAGTCTCGGCATGCCGAGCCCGTCGGCGAAGGTGGAGTCCAGATAACAGTACCAGGCCAGGTCCTGAACCGGGTTGCCAAGTACTGCCATTTCCCAGTCCAGCATGGCGGCGACCTGGGTGCAGTCCTGGGTAAAAATCAGGTTGCCGAGCCGTGAATCACCCCAGCACAGCCGGGTGATTTCGTCGGCGGGCTGATTGGCTTCCAGCCAGTCCAGTGCCTGTTCGCAAATAATGTGTTGCCGGCCTTCCATGCCCCAATCGTGATAATTGCGCCAGTACTGCAGTTGTTTTTGCAGGGGCGTACCTGACAGGGCGGGGTCGTCGACGAATTCCAGCCCAAGCGCCTGGTAGTCGAGCTGATGAAAGAGTGCCATGGTATCGACACCGGCATTCCACAGGCTTTCCCGTTGCTCAAGCGTGGTCTCATGCATCATCCAGCCGTCCATATTGTAGGGCGGCATATCGGTCGGAATGCGCCCCTCGGTCTTGCGCATGATGTAGAAGGGGACACCCAGAACGGCGGGGTCCATTTCCAGGCCGCGCATGTCGGGGGAGGGAATATCGGTTTCGCTGAGGATCTCCATAATGCGGTATTGCAGGCTGAGATCGTAGGCTGGAAAGACAGGCCGATCGATTTCAGGGACCAGGCGCCCGACACAGGGCTCGCTGTGAGTGCTGCCATCTTCCTGCCAGCTGATGTCGAACAACAGCGTCACATTGGACATGCCCGTTCCTTCGGGGATATTTAGATCCGATACGGTCACTTCCTGGCCCCGGCGCTCGCTAAACCAGGCGGCCAGCTTGCGGCGAGTGCCGTCCAGGTCTTCAACAAGCGGTGTGGGTCTCTCCTCTTGCATCGAGCAGTTCCTGTCAGTTCTTTAAGCGGGCGTAGAGTATGCAAAACATGATCGGGGAATGAAAGCTCTGGACAACGCTGATTCCGGGACTGGCGCTTGCGGGGGAACAGGAAGCTGCTAAAGTGGGGGCTTAATAACAAGCGTATCTATAGGGAAGTGCCCATGCTCACTGTGTTGTCCCGGTTATTGGCAATGTCTTGCCTGGTGTTCGCAGGTGGCCTGGTGGCCCAGGATTTGCCACGCTCACCCACCCCAGAGGGTGCTGAAGTGTATTTTATTTCACCTGCCAACGGGGCGCTGGTTAGCAGCCCGGTGACGGTGCGGTTCGGCCTGCGCAATATGGGTGTCGCTCCCGCCGGCGCTGATTTTCCTGCCAGCGGCCACCATCACCTGTTGATCAATCTCGATGAAGAGCTGGATTTCAGCAAGCCACTGCCTGCCACAGATCAGGTCAAACACTTTGGCAAAGGGCAGACCGAAACCACTCTGACGCTTGAGCCCGGCACTCACACACTGCAACTGCTGATGGGAAATTACCTGCACATTCCACATGAGCAGCCGGTTATATCTGAGAAAATTACCATCACGGTTCGCTAAACGAAGCCGCACACGGGGGTAGACATGAGAATCGCGGAATGGCTTGAGATCCTTGCCAAAAAAGATGGCTCCGACCTTTACCTTGCGACTGGAGCGCCGCCCTGTGCCAAATTCCAGGGCCAACTCAAACCGGTAGGGCCCGATATCCTTGGCCCGGGCGAAATCAAGGAGATCGCCTACGAGGTGATGGACGAAACCCAGCAGAAGGAGTTTGAGCAAGAATTGGAAATGAACCTGGCGATTGGTTTGCCGGGTATTGGTCGTTTCCGCATCAACATATTTTTGCAGCGTAATGAAGTGGGGATTGTTGCTCGTAATATTGTCACCACGATTCCAAACTGGCAGGACCTCAACTTGCCCAAGGTACTGTTGGATGTGGTGATGTCCAAGCGTGGATTGATCCTGTTTGTCGGGGGGCCGGCTCGGGTAAATCAACCTCACTGGCGGCGTTGATCGACTACCGCAACAGCAATAGCGGCGGCTATATAATTACCATCGAAGACCCTGTGGAGTACGTCCACAAGCACAAAAAGTGTATTGTTAATCAGCGTGAAGTCGGTGTGGATACCCGCAGCTGGCATGCAGCGCTCAAGAACACGCTGCGTCAGGCGCCGGACGTCATCCTGATCGGTGAGATTCGGGATCGCGAGACCATGGAGCACGCGCTGGCCTTCGCCGAGACTGGCCACCTTGCGATTTCAACCCTGCACGCCAATAACGCCAACCAGGCGCTGGACCGCATTATTAACTTTTTCCCTGAAGAGCGGCGCCCGCAGCTGCTCATGGATATCTCATCCAACATCAGGGGTTTTATTTCCCAGCGACTGATTCCCACCGTAGACGGTAAGCGCTGCGCAGCCATTGAGATCATGCTGGGTACCCCGACGATTTCAGAACTCATCCTGAAGGGTGAGTTGGAAGGCATTAAGGAAATCATGCAGAAGTCCACCCAGCTGGGTATGCAGACCTTTGACCAGGCTCTCTTTAATCTCTACCAGGAAGGCAAGATCAGCGAGGAAGAAGCGCTGAAAAATGCCGATTCGCAGAATACGGTGCGCCTGATGATCAAGTTTGCTGACGACTACGACCCCGAGAAAGATGAGGGGGCCATGGGGCTGAGCCTCGAGGAAATCGAGGAAGAAGCCTAGACCTGTTCAGGCGCCGTAGAGCTTTTGGTAAATCATATAAATCAGGGCGCCCCACAACGCAGCCAGTAGTACCAGGCGTCCCTTGCGGGTTTCCACGACCTCCTGACTAGTCTGTGGCCGGGCATTCAGAAACCTGGGTGAGCCGCAGGCAGGGCAGTGTCCGTCAGCGCCGCGCTCTTTGCCCTTGAGTCCGCAATCCCTGCAGAGATAAGCCATGGTCTCAGTTGTTGTTCCGCAGCAACTGGTCGACGATGCGTTCCAGCTGCTGCAGGCTGTTGCACTCTGCCGCGTAGTGGCAGCAGCTGAGATAGCGGCCCATTTCCGAGTCGCCACTGCCCCAAAGTTTGCGTGACTCCGGGTTCAGCCAAATGACTTTGCCGGCGCGCTGGTAAATGCTCTGCATCACCTCGAGCTTTGGGTCGCCGTTATTGTTGCGGGCATCGCCGAGGATGATGACGGTGGTTCTTGAGTCGATGTCATCCATGGCGAGTTTTGCGAAATCCAGCAGGCTGTTGCCGTAGTCGGTTGCACCACCGTAGCTGAAGTTAACCATCTCAATGGCTTTTTCGATGGGGTACTGATCAAACATGTCGCTCACCTCCCCGAGATGGCTGGAAAAAGCGAAGCTGCGCACGCGGGGCAGTATGTCGTACAGGCTGTACAGGAACATCAGCAGAAACTTGGCATAGGCGGCCACTGAACCGCTGACATCGCACACCGCAAGAATCTGCGGGCGGTCTTTGCGAATCGATTTCCAGTACAGGTTGAACATGATGCCGTCCTGGGGAATACCGCGGCGCATGGTCTTGGTCATATTAAGCTGGCCGCGCTTGTAGATGCGCCGTCGCCGCGAGTGTCGGGCGGCCAGCTTCTTGGCCATCTTGCGCACCAGTTCATGCACTTTGTGCAGGTAGTGGTGCTCAATATTGTTGAGCTTGGTTTTGGACAGGATATCGTCCATGAACTGCTTGTTTTTGCCCTCTGCCTGCAGCAGGTATTCCCGTTCGACGTGGTCGCGGACCAGTTCGCGCAATCTGTCCCTGTAGGTCTGCAGCTCAAGCAGGGCAGGGCTGTGGCGCTGCTCGAGATCAACCACAGCACTGCGTATATGCTCTTCCCCGAGCTCATCGAGAATCTTGCGGGTGAACTGGCCTTTCTGGGTGAACATTTGTATCTGCGACAAGCCAGCGCGTTCTGCGGCCTGGGCAATCGACAGGGCCAGGTCGTTGCGATCGTCCGCCTGCAGCATGCGCATCAGCGGGGTATCCAACTGGGCCTGGAGATCGGGGTTCGCTTCCATCTCTCCGGCGAGATCCATAGCTGGGCCCTGGTCGGCTTGCACCTCTCCCTGCTCGCCAGCTTCTGGTGTGTCGTCAGCATCGACCGGATCTGAGGCGTCAGGCTGGTCTTCTCGATCCTGCTCCTCTGCCTGGTTGGCAGCGGAGGGCAGCTCGTACTCGAAGAAACGATCAAAGCACTGGACGAAAATGGCTTTCTCTTCCGGTGTCTTGGCCAGGGCCTGAGATAAGCCGTCTCGCAGAAGTTGGCGATCCTGGTAACCGAGCAGGTCAAACACCTGCATGGCGTCCAGGGTTTCCGCGGTTGAGATGCGCACCTCGTTGCTGCGCAGGACGTTGATGAAGCTGACCAGTTTTGATTGCATGCTTCATATTATAAAGAAAAGGGGCGCTACTGCGCCCCTTTAGTCACGATTGTTCAATCGCTTGATCGATCTAGAACTCCCAGGTCAGGTCAATACCGTAGGAGCGGGGAGCACCGTAGGTAATGCCGGCAAAGCCGTAACCGGAATCCAGGCCGAAGTCGGTACCGTGCACGCCGTACTCTTCATCCAGCAGGTTTTTACCCCACAGGGCGATGCGCAGCTCTCCGGGGCCTGCGGAAATTTCCGACAGACCGGCGCGGGCCGACAGCAACCAGCGGGAATCCACATCGGCACTGCCGTTGCTGGAGTACTCAACCGAATCCTGGTAGGTGGCATCGGCGCGGATGTTGAACAGGCCCCAGTCACCGGCAGGGGTGTTGTAGCCAGCACCGAGACGACCGCTGTGCTTGCCCGAGGGATCAGCAATATCTTCCAGGGTGTCGCGTTCGGTCTTGCGATAGCCGTAGTTGGCATCGAACTGCCAGTTGGCTTTCGGCATGTACAGCAGCTCCACTTCGCCGCCGTAGATTTCAGCGGTGCCAGAGTTGACCACGGTGCGGTTGCCGTCGATGAAGGCGGTGACCTGCAGGTTGTCTGCATCGGTGTAGAACAGGGCAGCGTTTAGGCGCATGCTGCGATCCAGCAGCTCTGACTTAATGCCGATTTCGTAGGTGTCCAGCTCTTCCGGGTCGGCGGGCTGAATATCTGCCGCGGTGGGGTCAGAGGGGATGCCATAAACACCGGCATTAAAGCCCTGGGCGTACTTGAAGTAGGCGTTGAGTTCATCACTGGGCTGGTAACCCAGGGTGAAGGCGCCGGTCCATTTTTGCCAGTCTTCTTTGAAGCGACGCTCTTCGGTCAGGCGCGGATCTTCGGGGTAAAGCTCCAGACCTTTTTGGTCGTCGGTGTAGCGAACGCCCAGCACAAGGTACAGGGAATCGCTTGGTCGGTAAGTGAAGTTACCAAAGGCGGCGGCGGACTTGTTGTCGATGCCGTACCAGTTGCCCAACGGAATGCCGCGCAGCAATACCGGCTGTTCTGCCTGGTAGATGGTTGCATTCCAGGGATTGTCCTCGCGGCCCTGCTCCTCGAAGTAGTACAGACCGACGACATAGTCGAGCCTGTCGTCAAAGGCATTACCGAGGGCCTGCAGTTCCTGCTGGAACTGGTCCTGATCCTTGAAGTTGGTGCTATGGAATACAGGCAGTGCTTCACCATTGAAACCCCAGCTGCCGCCATCGAGATCCAGGCCTTCCAGGGAGTCCGCCTCGTACTTGCGGTAAGAGGTGATGGAGCGCAGTGTCACAGCGTTCAGTTCCAGCGCCAGGGTCAGATTGTGGCCCGAGATGTCGACTTTCTCTTTACCCTGACCATCCAGTTCGAAATCCTCGACGCGCCCATCAGTGTTTACAACGTCCTGCATCTCAACCAGGGCGTTGTAGGGATAGAACGTTTCAGTGGCAATGTCGTAGGTACCAATTTTATCAGCTGCGCCCTCGGTGACCGCAGTGATCTGCAGCGGGGTAGCAACCAGGTCGTTCTTGGTGCGGTCGTAGCTGTAGTCGAGGAAGAACTGCTCGGTGATTTCCCAGCTCAGCGCCGCGCGAAACGCATCGACGTCCTCTGAACCCAGGTTTTTCTCGCCGATGCCGTGGTTCTTGGCCCAGCCATCATACTGCTTGTTCATGTAGGTGAACTTGGCAGCAGCGGTACCAAATGTCGGTGTATCCAAGGTGGAAACAGAGCGGAAATGACCGTGGTTACCCACCGACACCAGCTGCTTAAAACCCAGCTCGCCCTGGGGCTTTTTGCTGACCAGGTTCACTGCACCACCGGTGGTGTTTTTGCCCCACAGGGTACCCTGGGGGCCGCGCATGATTTCAACGCGCTCCAGGTCGACAATGTCGAACACGGCACCGGCATTACGGGCGATGTAGGCGCCGTCCAGGTAGATACCGACTTTGGGGTCGATGGTCAGTGATGGCTCTGCGGTAGACATGCCGCGAATTTCCATACGGATATTGGCACCACTGCCCAGCGTGGGCACGATGTTGACGTTGGGCGTGTACTCCGCCAGGTCGACGGCATCGAAGGCCCCCAGATCTTCCAGCATGTCTTCGCTAAAGGCTGTGACCGCCAGCGGGGCGTCCTGCAGGGATTCGGATTTCTTCTGTGCAGTAACGACCACTTCTTCCAACTGTGCGAGGGCACTGAGGGGTGCACCAGCCAGGGCAGTTGCAACAGCACAGGCCATCAGGGATCTACGGGATGCGGGCATTTCATACTCCTATCTGAAGTATATGATTTGGAGCGCATTCTATGGATATTGCGGCCGCACGCAAGCCTCCACCGCTCAAAATTTATGCAGTGTCAGATAGTTAAACTAAGGGGTATTAGCCCAGCAGGCTCCGAATTTCAGGCTCTGTGGCCTCGATATCGTCCTGGAATTTAAGCAGTACGTTGAGGGTATTGCGAATCAGCTCTTCATCGAGATGATCGGCATGCAACAAAAGTAGGCTGCGGGCCCAGTCAATGGTTTCGCTAATGGCAGGGGTCTTTTTAAGATCCAGCTGGCGCAGGGAGTGCACAAACTCCACCAACTGGTGGCGCAGGCTCTCTTCAATATCGGGTACCCGGCTGCGCACGATGCGCTCTTCCAACTCAGTGGTTGGGAAGGGGATATACAGGTGCAGGCAGCGGCGCTTCAGTGCGTCGGACAGATCGCGGGTGTTGTTACTGGTAAGGAACACCATGGGAGAGACCTTGGCCTTGACCGTACCGATTTCTGGAATAGAGACCTGGTAGTCAGACAGTATCTCCAATAGCAGGGATTCGAATTCGTAGTCGGCCTTGTCGACCTCATCGATCAGCAGGATGGCACCCTCGGTCTGGCGCATGGCCTTGAGCAGGGGCCTTGGCTCCAGAAAATCCTCTGAGTAGAAAATGTCACCAAAGTCATGCAGGCGTTCAACCGACTCTGCGAGACCCTTCGCGCCATGCAGCAGGTCACCGAGTTTTTCTTTGAGCACCTGCGTGTACAGCAGCTGCTTGCCATACTTCCATTCGTACAGGGCCTTTGCTTCGTCGAGACCCTCGTAGCACTGCATTCTGATCAGGGGTACGTCCAGCAGCATGGCGGTGGTTTTTGCGAGTTCAGTTTTGCCTACCCCGGGTGGACCCTCCACCAGCACCGGCTTGCGCAGCTGAAAGGCCAGAAACACAGCGGTGGCGATTTCGCGGCTGCAGATGTAGCCGTGACTCTCAAAGCCGGCTTCTATGGCCGCAATATCGGCCATTTGTGGAAAGTCCAGGGTATTCAAAATGCGTCCTTGTGATGAGCCGGGTTCAGCCGCCGGTCATGTTCATGAATCTTACGATGTCCGGTTCGCTGTCCAGATCAAAATGATGCTTCTCCGGTTTGAGGTCCATGGCCCCTATCAGGGCCTCACGCAACTCGTCATGCCCGTTTGACGGATCGCGCAGTATGGCACGTAAATCAAGGGAATGCTCGTTGCCCAGGCACAGTAGCAGGCGGCCTTCCACGGTCACCCTTACCCGGTTACAGAGATGGCAAAAGTTGTGACTGTGGGGCGATATAAAGCCGAAGCGGGCGCTGCTGCCGGCGACCTCATAGTAGCGCGAGGGCCCACCCGTGTTGGCGTCGCTCTCTTGCAATTGGTAGCGCTGTGACAGGATCTCGCGCACTTCATCGCTGGAGCAGAAGCTCAGCGCGCGATCGTGCTCGTCGATCAGGCCCAGTGGCATTTCCTCGATAAAGGTCAGGTCGAGACCGTGTTCCTGGGTGAATCGGGCCAGGTCGAGAATTTCGTCGTCGTTACGACCCTTGAGAATGACGCTATTGATTTTGATTCGTTCAAAACCCGCTGCCCTGGCTGCTTCGATACCCGCCAGTACCTGCTCAAGATCACCGGTACGGGTAATCCGCCTGAACTTGTCAGCGTCGAGACTATCCAGACTGATATTCAGACGTTTCACTCCAGCATCGCGCAGGGGAGTGGCCAGTTTCGGCAGTTGCGAGCCATTGGTGGTCAGCACCAGTTCATCAACTCCTTCCATGGCACCCAACTTTTCGATCAGCGTCATGATGTTTTTGCGAATCAGCGGCTCGCCGCCGGTCAGGCGAATTTTTCGCACACCCAGGCTGACAAAGGCCTGTGCCACCTGTTCCAACTCTTCCAGGCTTAGGACCTGCTGGCGCGGTACGAAGGTCATGTCTTCTGCCATGCAATACACACAACGGAAGTCGCAGCGGTCAGTGACTGACAGCCGAACATAGTCAACGCTTCGGCCGAAGCGGTCGATCAACATGTTACCTGGGTTATCCATGGTGGTTAATTTTACTGTGAACCAGGGCGCGTCACTAGTTAAACTGTGCGCTGGACCTGTTGGAGACAAACATGACCGCAACACGAATGCGTCGCCTGGCCCTGCCCGGGGGGCCGCTGCTGGCTTTTTTGCTGGGCTGGTTCCTGGTGCAGCAGGGTACCGGTTTCGATGTGGCGGCAACCGCTGGCGTCACTGTGTGGTGTGTTCTCTGGTGGGTTTTTGAGCCGATACCCATCCCGGTAACGTCACTGTTGCCATTGGCGCTGATGCCGGTATTCGGAATTCTCACTCCGGCGCAGGTGGGCCAGGCCTACGGTAGTCCCCTGATTCTGTTGCTGCTGGGCGGCTTTATTCTTTCCAAGGCGATGGAACACAGCGGCGCACACCGACGTATAGCGCTCAACATGGTCAACCTGTTTGGGGGCAACAGTGACCGGCGCCTGATCTACGGATTCATGGCCGCATCTGCCTTCCTTAGCATGTGGATATCCAATACTGCTACCACGCTGATGTTGCTGCCAGTAGCGCTCGCCGTTCTGGAAAAAGTAGAAAACCGGGCGGTAGCTGCCCCGATGCTGTTGGGCATTGCATATGCTGCCAGTGTAGGCGGTATCGGTACACCCATCGGTACCCCACCTAATTTGATTTTCATGCAGGTCTACCAGGAGAACACAGGTGAGTCGATCAGCTTTACCCATTGGATGACCTGGGGTGTGCCGGTTGTGCTGGTGTTGGTGCCTTTGATTGGTCTCTGGTTGACCCGGGGCCTGGAGGGCGGTGGTGGGGCGCAGCTTCCCGAAGTGGGTGCCTGGCGGACCGAAGAACGTCGCGTCATGATGGTGTTCGCGCTCACAGCACTGGCCTGGATTACGCGGAGTGAACCGTTTGGCGGCTGGAGTGGCTTGCTTAATTTGCCCAATGCCAACGACGCCTCGGTGGCGCTGATGGCAGTGGTGTTGATGTTTCTGGTGCCCAGTGGTCGGCGCGAAGGCGAGAAACTGCTGGACTGGGAGCGGGCGGTGACAATCCCCTGGGGTGTGTTATTGCTGTTTTCCGGCGGCATTTGCCTGGCCAAGGCCTTTGTCAGTTCGGGATTGAGCACTCTTATGGGTGACTGGCTGGCATCCATGAGTTACCTGCCCCTGTGGGTGCTGATCGCGCTGATCTGCCTGGTTGTGAGTTTCATGACCGAAACCACCTCCAACACGGCCAGCACAACCTTGCTAATGCCGGTGCTGGCCGCCGCGGCGTTGGCGGCGGGTATCGCGCCAGAGGTGTTGATGGTGCCCGCGGCCATGACAGCCAGTTGTGCGTTCATGTTGCCTGTGGCTACTGCTCCCAACAGCGTGGTCTATGGTAGTGGTCGAATTCCCATTGATCGCATGGCGAGAGAAGGTTTTGTGTTGAATCTGGTGGCTGTACTGGTCATTGCCACGCTCTGCTACATCAACCTGACCTGATTATCTTCTGCACACAGAGGGACGATATCTGCTGGGCATGGAGCCACCTCGTGTGCAATCCCATACCAGCCTGCCGTTGCTCTCTTCAGCAAAGAACTCGATGATCTCCCAGCCGTCCAGCTCGGGAATCTCGGTGGTGTTATAGACCAGGATAATAGTGGCGTCATAAGAGCCGTAGCTGTGGATGTAGATCTTGAAGTTGGCAAAGCTCCAGTCTTCTAGCCCGGCTTCCCGGTTGTTTTGGGGAAGTTCATGATTAACTGCGTAATACGCGGCGATGCCAGCCTTGGCTTTACTGACCAGGTCAAAGTCCTTGGCAACCTTGTTACGCACCAGTTGGTCTTGATAGGAAGGGATGTCCACCATCGCCAGGATGGAGACAATGAACATGGCAATAAGCAGTTCCAGCATGGTGAGACCACGCTGTCTGGAACGGCCGAACGCCGCAGATTCTGGAGCAGAATTTCCCATCTATACCGAGTTTAGCGAAAAAATGCAGGTATAGACGGGAACTGTTTCTCAGATTTGGCCTGTATATGCCTTACAGCAGGGCCATCATGGTTTCAGCAGAGCTGACGTCAACGCCAGCACCCGGCTCGACATTGAGGTGGGTGATCTGGCCGTCTTCAGCCAGCAGAGCGAAACGCTGGCTGCGGGTGCCCAGGCCAAAACCGGAACCGTCCAG
The DNA here is from genome assembly GCA_963921335.3 of Halieaceae bacterium. Classification (GTDB taxonomy): domain Bacteria; phylum Pseudomonadota; class Gammaproteobacteria; order Pseudomonadales; family Halieaceae; genus CAWUFC02. The sequence goes on from CAWUFC020000001.1 coordinate 1,425,122, forward strand.
TTCCAGACCCAGCGCAGCGGTGAACTCGCCATTGCCGTCAGCCAGCATCAGCAGTTCAGAGGCATTCTGGGCTTCGCCCCAGGCGCCCATAACAAAGGCGTCGTTGACCGACATACACACGATGGTGTCTACGCCCGCAGCCTTGATTTTGTCGGCGTTTACGACATAACCCGGCAGGTGCGTCATGGAACAGCCAGGCGTGAAGGCGCCGGGCACTGCAAACAGCAATACCTTTTTGCCGGAAAAAATATCGTCGGTGCTAATGTCCTGCGGGCCTTCCGCGCCCATAGTTTTGAGGCCGCAGCTGGGTATCTTGTCGCCCACTTGAATCGTCATGCTAATCTCCGTGAATGTGCCAAATGAATGCAGTTAAAGGGGTATTGCCCCAGCGCCTGAGTATAGACAGTAAGCGGGCCTGTTGTGGAAGTTTTTGAACCCTGTCCCTTGTGTGAGAGTGCATCCGTTTATCACTTCGCAGAAGATAAACGGCGCCCTTATCTGCGCTGCGAAGTTTGCGCACTGGTTTTTGTGCCCTCGGGCTTTCACCTGAGTGCTGCTCTGGAGAAAGCAGAGTATGACTTGCACCAAAATCGCGTGGACGATGCTGGCTATCGGGGGTTCCTATCAAGGTTGGCTGAGCCGATGTTGGCGCGCCTGCAACCAGCGTCAAGGGGGCTGGACTTTGGCTGTGGCCCCGGGCCCGCGCTGGCCGCCATGCTCGGGGAGGCCGGGCATCCTATCAGCCTTTATGACCCCTTTTACTTTGCCGACCGCGATGTATTGGGGCGCACTTATCAGTTTGTGACCGCCACGGAGGTGCTCGAACATCTGCATCATCCCGGCGCAGAACTTGATCTCCTGTGGTCGATGCTTGAACCGCTTGGCTGGCTTGGCGTCATGACCAAGTTGGTGATCGATGCCCAGGCGTTTGAAAAATGGCACTACAAGAATGACCCCACCCACGTCTGTTTTTTCAGCCGTGAGACTTTTTCCTGGTGGGCCAGCAGGTATGAGGCTGAGCTGGAGTTTGTTGGCAGTGATGTTATTTTTCTGCGTCGAGGCTGAGGCTCTGCTGATAGATCATCTGTACCTGCGCATAAAAGTCCCACTGGGCTTCACCCAGGTAGGGCGCAATCATGGTCATCAGGTGGTAGACGCCCTGGTGGATTGACAGGGCTGGCGGGCGCTCATCGCGCAGCAGATTGTCGTAATTGATCCAGTAGCTCAGCAACAGCACCATGTTGTCGATCAGGGCTTCAACCTCAGCGGCTTCTACCTCTAGTTCCGATTCCCGTGACAGGGTGTTCCAGATGGCGACGAGGGCCTCGCGTTTGAGGCCCATAATGCGGCGGAAGCGTTTTTTCAGGGCTGGATAGCGATCCAGTAGGTCGGTCAGGTTCCGATAGAAAAATCGGTAGCTGTACATCTCCTCAAACACCACATACAGGTAGTACCAGTTGTCCTCGACGCTCAGCTGGGACTCTACCGGTGCTTTGAGAATCTCATCGAGGCTCTGTTCAAACTGGCTGAACAACTCCTCGATGATGATGTCTTTGCCCTTGAAGTGGTAGTAAAGGTTGCCGGGGCTGATATCCAGTTCGTTCGCGATATCGACGGTGGTGGTATTGGGCTCGCCCTCCTCGTTAAACAACAACAGGCTGGTGTGCAGAATACGATCCCGCGTCTTCATCAGTCTGACCGGCCCTTGTGGTGAGTCTGTCCGGACTTAGCGGCTGCGGCGCTTGGCCGCTGCGGGCGCTTTCTTTTTAGCAGCTTTCTTGCCAGGGGCTGCCTTATTCTTCGCTGTGGTGGCGCTTTTGGCGGCCTTCTTTTTTACCGCGGCTTTCTTGGTCGCCGCTTTCTTAGGGGGCGATTTGGTGGCGGCTGCCAGAGCAGCGGTGAGGGCGTCGACCTTCGCGGTCAGTTCATCCACTTTGTCATGCAGAGATGCCAGATCATCCTGGCGCGTGTTCAGGTTGATATTGAAATTTTCGCGTACCTTTCGAATGCGCTCTTCAACAGAACTGGAGCGACTTTTCTTGGCGCTGGACAGAGTCTCTTTGACCTCGTCTTCCAAAGCCTCGCCCTTGGCGACTAGATCCTTGAACAGGCGGGGTGGTTCTTTGGCCGCTTTGTCGAGGCGATCCTGGGCTTCATCAAGGGCCTTGCCGTAGGCACCAAGGCCCGCGAGCCAGATATTCTTGGCAATTTCACTGGCTTTGTCTGAGACGTTGGATTTGTCGTCGCTCATGATCTGCTCCTCGCTGCAGGGACCTGCGAAGGGCTCATCATACACGAGAAAAAAAGGGGGGCTTAAGCCCCCCGTAAGATTCCACATCCAAGCAGATGCGGGATAAGTTTCGTGTGTGGGGCGAGCGCCTAGTGTCGTTGCCCAGCTTGCGCCTGATCCAGCAGTCGCCTGCCCATGGGGTGTTCGCCAATCCGGGCTTTGGCGTCGGATTGCACTTGCTCACCTCTCGCCACCAATTCTTTGAAAAGATTTTGAAGGTATTCGATGCGGGCGCGTAGTCGCTGGCACAGTGTTTGTTGATTCATGCTGGCAGGTTACTGACAGCTATTAGAAAGCGCATACTAAAAACGCTCGCGTTCGGCATCTTTTGCCATTGGTATCTAATTTGAATAAAGTTCAAAAAATTGTACCTGCGTCGATATCCTCGCTTGCCTCTTTTGAGAAGCGCTGCGTATAGTGTTTACCAGCTTCGTTCTATCTCCCTAAGGAAATTCCCGTTTATGAGTGCCTCCCCAACTGTAGCCCGGCCGTCGCTGTGGCAATCCGCGTTTGAGTTTCGTGCCCTGTTTGAGGTGATGTCCCTGCTACCGGCTCGCCCCATGCTGGATCTGGCGCCAAAAGGAGAGGGCCAGCCGGTGCTGGTGTTTCCCGGGTTTTATGCCGCTGACCGCAGTACTGCTCGCATGCGCGCTTATCTGAATCGGCGCGGTTATGATGCATACGCCTGGGAGCAGGGGCGCAATCCGGGGCTGAGTGAGGCCCTGTACCAGCGGCTGGAGGAAAAACTGCTGGCCCTTTACGAACAGCGGCAACAGTCGGTCAGCCTCGTGGGCTGGAGCCTGGGCGGTCTTTATGCGCGGCTGTTGGCGCATAAATATCCGGATAAGGTGCGTCAGGTCATTACTCTGGGTTCACCCTTTAATGTCAGCCAAATGGGCGCGGTCAGTGGTGCGGTAGAGCGCCTCTATGAGCGCATGAACCCCGACCAGGCCGGCGACCCACTGTTGCAGCAGGAGGAATTCTGGAAAACACCGCCCCCCGTGCCATCCACTGCGATTTACAGTGAGGGTGACGGCATTGCCCACTGGAGCTACTGCATTGATGCAGAAAACCACAATACCGAGAATATCCAGGTCCCCAGCAGCCATCTGGGTATGACTCACAATCCCCTGATTCTCTACATGATTGCAACTCGCCTCTCCCAGCCTGAGGGAGAATGGCGGCCCTTTCAGTTGTTGCGACATCTGGGCGAGCTGGCTGCCCCGTGGAGACGTCGGCGAGCCCGCTAGTCCGGCGAAAGCCCAAACGCGTATATATCCCGGTTATTGCTAGAATCTGTGCTGGTGGGGCTTAAGCTTGGCTTCAGAACATTGCACTAGCATCTGCCTAATCAACTAATTGGGGTTTCTATGGCGTTGTTATCCAGGAAATTAATAGCTCCTGCGGCGGTGACCGCGGTCGGGCTATTGGTGGCTTACGCGCTGTTAGTCGGCAAACCCCGTCCCGAGGCGGGCACACCAGAGCCGCAGCGGGCGCCGGTGGTTGATGTAGTGTCCGTGCAAACCGAACTGACAGCATTGCCCGTGACGACCCAGGGCAGCGTCCGGCCTCGTCGAGCGGTCAATATTGTCAGTCAGGTGTCAGGCCGCGTGGTCGCCGTCGACAACGAGTTTGCCGAGGGAGGTTTTTTTGATGCGGATACTCAACTGGTTCGTGTCGAACCCTCTGATTACGAATTTGCCCTGGTCAGGGCTCAGGCGCGTGTCGCGGATGCGGCGCAGCTGGTGGCCCAGGAAAAGGGGCGCGTTCGTCAGGCCGCGCGGGAATGGCGTGATCTCGGCAACGAAGAAGCCAATGCGCTGTTCTTGCGCAAACCCCAGCTGGCGAGTGCTGAGGCTGCGCTAAAAGCGGCTGAGGCGGATCTTGGCCAGGCTCGTCTAAACCTTGAAAGAACATCCATCAAAGTCCCTTTCAATGGTCGCATACAAGAGAAGCACGTTGATATTGGGCAGTTTGTTACCTCCGGCAGTGTGATCGCACGTGTATATGCCACTGACGTCGTCGAAGTGCGCCTGCCTTTGACCGATCGTCAGGTTGCACTGCTGGATCTGCCCCTGAGTTTTGATGATCACAGCGTGCGCGGTACCGGCACTCCCGTGATTTTGTCGGCTCGCTTTGCCGACAGGCAATGGCAATGGCAGGGGCGTATTGTGCGCACGGATGCCAGTATCGATCTCGACAGCCGAGTGGTATACGCGGTGGTAGAGGTTGAGCGTCCTTTCGCGCCCGCCCCCGACACTGATCGACCGCCATTGGCCATCGGGCTGTTTGTGCAGGCCGAAATAGCGGGCCGCCAGATCGATGATGTGGCTAGCCTGCCTCGCTCGGCCCTGCGCAACGACGATACTGTTCTGGTGGTTGATGAGGGTGATCGAATCCAGCCGCGGCCTGTCAAAGTGCTCAAAAGTTCACCTCGGCAGGCCTGGCTGCAGGGCCTGCAGTCTGGTGAGCGGGTGGTGGTTTCGAGTTTACCTCTTGCTATCGCCGGCATGCGGGTGACTCCGCGGCCTTCTGACCGTATCGCAGGGGGCCAACAGCCGTGAAAGGCATGGTCAGCTGGTTTGCCCATAATCCGATTGCGGCAAACCTGCTGATGCTGCTCATTATTGCCGGTGGGCTTACCGGCATCCCCGCGCTGGACAAAAAGTACTTCCCCGATTTTGAAAGCGATGTCGTCAGTGTCTCGGTGCCCTACCCCGGTGCCGGGCCGCGTGAAGTGGAAGAGCAAATCTGCATACGTATTGAGGAGGCGATTCACGACCTCAACGGCATCAAGGAAATTCGCTCAAGCGCCCGGCAGAATATGGGCACGGTGATGGTGGAAGCGGAGCTGGGTTACGACTCGCAGCGCCTGACATCAGAAATCAAGACGCGCGTCGATGCGATCACCTCATTTCCGGTAGAGGTCGAGCGCCCCGTGGTCAGCGAGGTCGCGTTTCGCAATGAGATGATGACCCTGACCATTGCGGCGGATATCGGTGAGGATAATCTCAAACGTCTCGGTGAGGAGCTGCGCGACGAGATGTCGACACTGCCATACGTCAGTGTGGTCGACCTGAAAAGCCCCAGGCCCTATGAAGTGTCTGTGGAAGTGAGTGAGTACACCCTGCGCCGTTACGGCCTGCGTTTTGAGGACGTGGTTAACGCCATTCGAGCCTCTTCCCTGAATTTGCCGGCGGGCTCGATTAAGGACGAGGGCGGGGATATTCAATTGCAAACCCGGGGGCAGGCTTACCAGCGCTCGGATTTTGAACAGATAGCCCTGGTCGGCAAGCGCGACGGCACCCGTCTGTTGCTGGGCGATATCGCCACTATCGTTGATGGTTTTGCCGATGAGGACACTACAACGCGCTTCAACGGTAAGCCCTCGCTGGACCTCGAGGTGTACGTCACCTCTAGCCCCGACGTGTTGCAAACCAACCAGTCTGTCACGCGCTGGCTGGAGGAAGCACAATCCCGTCTGCCCGAAGGGGTAGAGCTGGTGATGTGGAAGAACCAGACGGTGCCTTTCAAGAGTCGGGTTGAAACCCTGCTCAACAACGGCGTTGGCGGTCTCGTGCTGGTTTATATCCTGCTGTTGATTTTCCTGCGGCCATTGCTGGCCATGTGGGTGTGCGTGGGGATTGCCGTGGCATTCCTGGGATCGTTCTGGTTGCTGCAATACACCGGCGTGTCCTTGAACATGATTTCCCTGTTCGCCTTTTTGCTGATTCTGGGAATTGTGGTGGACGACGCCATTATCGTGGGTGAATCGATCCATGCGCATCAAAGCAGCGGTAAGCCGGGTCTGCCCGGTGCGGTGCTGGGCGCACAGGGTGTATTGAAGCCGGTGATGTTTGCGGTGATTTCTACCATGATTTTCTTTGCACCAATGCTGTTTCTGCCTGGAGAAATGGCCAGGGTGTCGGCCTCCATTCCCGTCGTGGTGATCCTGGCTCTGTTTTTCTCACTGGTAGAGTGCTTGCTGATACTGCCCGCTCACCTGGCACATATGTCGCCGGTAAAACCCCTGCGCAATCCGCACCTGGCCCGCCTGGAGATCCTGCGTGAGAGGGCCGCCGACAGCATGCTGTGGTTTGCTGAGCATAAGTACCGCCCCTTCCTGGCCCGCTGCCTGGACTCATACCTGCTGACACTCAGCCTGTTCTTCATGGTCTTGTTGTTTTCCCTGTCTCTGTACGCGGGCGGCTGGATGAAGGCCGGATTCTTTCCCAAGGTCTTGTCGGACTGGGTCATCGCCGATGTCAGTCTGCAGGAAGGTGGCGCTTACAATCGCAGTCTGGAGGTGCAGCAGCAGGTCGAAGCCGCTGCGGAACGCACCCGCGAGCGTTTTAATAGCGATGAGCGCTTTGAAAACTACGCGGGTGATATTGTCGGGCACGTTTACTCCAGTAGTACCAATAACCAGGTGGTTGCCCTGCTGGAGCTTGGTGACACCGATATTGACGCCGAGGAAATCAGCAATGCCTGGCGCGAAGAAATCGGTGACATTGGGGAGTACGAGCAATTCAACCTGCGCTACACGTTCAATCACATTGGCAAACCGATCCGCCTGCTGCTGAGCGCGCCCGAGTTCGAGACGCTGGATCAGGTGTCAGCCTTGGTGGTGGCCGAGCTCGAGCGTTATCCGGGTGTCTACAATATTCGCGATAGCTTCCAGAGCCCGAAAGACGAAATTGAGCTGGACCTGAAGCCAGCTGCTGAAAATCTGGGAATCACCCTGGCCGATCTTGCCACCCAGGTGCGCCGAGCTTTCTACGGCGCAGAGGCGCAGCGCATTCCGCGTACCCGCGAGGATGTCAAAGTCATGGTGCGCTACCCGGAGGACGAGCGCATTTCTATCGACAACCTCAATGAGATGCGCATTCGCACACCCATGGGTACCGAAGTGCCGTTTGAAACTGTGGCCGAAGTAAGATTTGTACCCGGCTACCTGACCATTGATCGATTGGATCGCAAGCGCACGCTGGAAGTCTCAGCGGATGTGGTGATGGGTACCTCCAACCCGGCGGAAGTCATCAACAACATTCTTCTGCAACAGTTGCCGGATTGGCGAAGCCAGTACCCCGGACTCAATATTGCGCTGGAGGGGGAACTGCGCGAGGAGAGTGAGTTCCTCAATGCCATGATTCGTTACATGGGCCTGTCGATGCTGATCATCTATGGCCTGATGGCGATCCCTTTCCGCTCATACTGGCAACCATTCATCATCTTGACCGCAGTGCCCTTTGGCATCATGGGGGCAATCTTCGGCCACCTCATCCTCGATTGGCAGGTGAGTATGATGTCCATGCTCGGCGTGCTGGCCTGTGCCGGTGTAGTGGTCAATGACAACCTGGTGCTGATTGACCGAATCAATCAGTTGCGGGCCAGCGGTCTGGCGGCGCGAGACGCGCTGCTGCAGGCGGGCCAGGATCGTTTCCGCCCAATCATACTCACCTCAATCACCACATTTATCGGCCTGCTGCCGATCATGTCGGAAACCAGCCCGCAGGCTGCTTTCCTGATTCCGATGGTGATATCTCTGGCTTTCAGGGTGCTGTTTGCCACTGGGGTCACCCTGTTGCTGGTGCCCAGTCTGTACCTGTTTGGAGAGAGATTTGGAGCGAAGGTAACCGCATCGCGAGACGCGGCTACCGTCGCCAGAGAGAGTGCCTGATCAGGCCTTGGGGCCGGCAGCGACGATGGCGTCGCTGACATCAAAGTTCTTGATATTGTCCTGAAACAGGGCGGCGAGCTTGCCGGCCTGCTCATTATACTCTGCCTCGCTGCCATAGCCGGTGCGCGGGTCCAGGTATTTGGCATCGACACCGGGCACTTCCGTGGGGAAGGACAGGTTGAGGATGTCCAGGTGCGCAGTCGGCGCATTGGCCAAGCTGCCATTCTGCGCGGCGGTTACCACGGCGCGTGTCACCGGAATCGGGAAGCGGGAGCCGCTGCCACCGGGAGCACCTGAGCCACCGGTCCAGCCGGTGTTGATGAGGTAAACCTGGCTGCCAAATTCTTCGATACGCTTCATCAGCAATTCTGCGTAGTCACCGGCGGGACGGGGCATAAACGGCGCGCCAAAGCAGGTAGAGAAGGTGGGGTTGATGCCAGCTTCCGCGCCAACTTCGGTAGAGCCTACCTTGGCGGTATAGCCGCTAAGAAAATGGAAGGCTGCCGCTTCTTTGGACAGGATCGAAACCGGAGGCAAAGTGCCGGTCACATCGCAGGTCAGGAATATCACCGTCTTTGGCTCGCCGGCGGCGTTCTCGGGAACCCGTTTCTCAACGTGTTCCAGCGGGTAACAGCAGCGACCGTTTTCGGTAAGGCTGGTATCGCAGTAGTCAGCGGTGCGGCTGTTGTTGTCCAGCACCACGTTCTCAATAATGGCGCCAAAGCGAATGGCGTCCCAGATGATGGGCTCGTTCTTCTGGCTCAGGTCGATAGTCTTTGCGTAGCAACCGCCTTCAATATTGAAGACCGCACCTTTGGCCCAACCGTGCTCGTCGTCACCAATCAGGTAACGTGCCGGGTCAGCGGAGAGGGTGGTCTTGCCGGTGCCGGAAAGGCCGAAGAACAGCGTGGTATCGCCATCTTCACCGACATTGGCTGAGCAATGCATGGGCATGACGTCTTTTTCCGGCAGCAGGAAGTTCTGCACAGAGAACATGGCCTTCTTCGTTTCGCCGGCATAGCGCATTCCCGCCAGCAGCACCTTGCGCTGGGCGAAATTAATAATCACAACACCGTCAGAGTTGGTGCCATCGCGCTCGGGGTCGCAAACAAAGCCGGCGGCATTGAGGATGGTCCATTCTTCCTTGCTCTTGGGGTTGTACTGGCTCGGGCGAATGAACATGTTGCGACCAAACAGACCCTGCCAGGCTGTCTCCGTCATCACTTTGACAGGCAGATAGTGGTCTGCGTGCTCACCGACGTGCAGGTGGCTGACAAAGCGGTCAACAGAAGCAATGTGATCTTCAACGCGTTGCCACAGCTTGTCGAACTTGTCGCCGTCGAAAGGGCGATTCACCGGCCCCCACTCAATGCTCTCTTCGGTGCTGGGCTCGCGAACTACAAAGCGGTCGGCCGGGGAGCGGCCTGTGCGCTTGCCAGTGGTGACCAGCAGGGCGCCAGTATCTGACAGCGTACCTTCGCCTCGGGTCAGCGACTGCTCAATCAGCAGGGCGGAACTGAGGTCTGTGTGTTCAGTGGTTTTGTCGAGCTCTACGGTCATGCGGTTCTACCAATGTTGGGTACCTGCGGCCCGATGTTAAGCGCTCGCCGCAGGAACAGAATTTCAGGGTATTTTGATGCGCGCCATTATGTCAGAAACGCAACAGAATGCGAAGATAAGAAGACAAATATGGTCTATAAGTGAAACTTATAGAGACTCACCCGTGCCTAGTGTATTGATTGCCCCGGTTCAGCACCGCTCAGCGCAGGGAAATCGCCCCTTTCAAAGCGGTATTGCTGATTACAAAACTCGCAATCCATGGTGATACTGTCTTCCTCTTCAAGCAGTTCTTCCAGCGTGGCTGGCCCCATGCTTTGCAGTGCGTCCAGACAGCGCTGGCGTGAACAGCTGCACGCGAATTGTATCCTCTGGGGTTCGAATAACTGGATACTCTCCTGGTGGTACAAACGGTGCAGCAGGGCCTCAGGTGCCAACCCCGACAATTCCTCTGGCTGAAGGGTGTCTGCCAGGGTGCACAGGTGCTCCCACTGTTGCTGGCGCTGATCGTGGTCACTGATCAATTGCGCGGGTAGTTGCTGCAGCAACAGGCCGGCGCAGCGCTGTTGTCCACCCGCCAGCCAGAGTCGCGTGGGCAGTTGCTCCGAATTAGCAAAATAGTGCTCGATGCTGGTGGCCAGGTTATCGCCACTCAGGGGCACAATGCCCTGGTAGCGCTGCCCCTGCCGTGGTTCGATCGTAATGGCCAGCTGGCCCTTGTGAAATAACTGCTCGAAGCGAGTCGATGTTGTTTGCTCGGCGCCACGGGCGATGCCGCGAACCACCAGCTCGCTGCTGCACTCAGCCATCAGCAGGGGAATCTGGCCTTCACTTTGGGCCTGCAGGACCAATCGCCCTTCAAACTTTATGGTGGTGCTCAGCAGTACGGCGGCACTGAGAAATTGACCCAGCAGGTCGGTGACAGTCGGTGGATATTGATGAATGGCGATCAGTTCCAACAGGCTGTCATCGAGATAGGCGAGCTCGCCGCGGACATCCGTGTCACGGAAAAGGAATTTAATGCTGCTGTCCCGGGTCAAACCACTCATTCCATATCCTCCCGGAATCGATGTATCTGTCGGCGTTGTTTTTTGGTGGGGCGGTGCTCAGGTCGACCAAGCATGCCGCCCGCGGCGCGCCTTGCGGCGGCCTCGGCTTCCCTCCGTTCGATGCTTTGTTCTGTTTCTCGATACAGCTTTTGCGCTTCAGGTGCTCCCCGGCGCTGATCCGATAACGCCAGCACATCGATGTCCCGCAGATCCCAGCCCTGGCGGATCTGTAAACGATCTCCCACGCTGATTTCCTTGCTGACTTTAACCCGCTGCCCGGCGACAGAGACCTTGCCCCCCTCGATGGCAGCTTTGGCGAGGCTACGGGTTTTAAAGAAGCGTGCCGCCCACAGCCACTTGTCGATGCGCAATTTGCTCATGCCTGTGCCGCCTGCGGCATGATTTCGTCGAAGTGGTGAATCCCCGGAAAGCGTGTATCCAGTCGCTTCTGCAGGCGGCTGTCCGGCTGCAGCAGGGTCATCAGGTGGGCAATGCCGTAATCATGAGCGGATTGCAGTACGGTTTCGGTATCGTCGATCAGGAGGCTGCGCTCGGGTGAAAAGGGATGCTGGTTCTGCAGCGCCTGCCAGAATCCCGGGTTTTCCTTGGGCAGTCGCAGATCGTGTGAGACCACGATGGCATCAAACCAGCGATCGATGCCCGTATTAGCCAGTTTGATCTCCAGGCTCTTGTGATGCGCATTGGTCACCAGCAGCAGGTGGTGACCGCGATCCCGCAGTCGAAGCAGGAACTCCTCGACATGGGGGCGAATGCTGATCAAATGCGCGACCTCGTGCTTCAGCGCCGGGATATCCACCTCCAGCTGCCGACTCCAGTAGTCGATGCAATACCAGTCCAGGCTGCCCCGGATCGCCTCGAACTGGGGCAGCAAATGGTCCCGGGCCTCGGGCTCGGTGGTGCCGTGGATCTCTGCATAGCGGCGAGGCAAATGCTGGGTCCAGAAAAAGTTGTCAAAGTGCAGGTCGAGCAGGGTGCCGTCCATATCCAGCAGAACGGTGTCGACGTCTTCCCAGTTGATCATGGTGACAGCGCAATGTTGCGGTAGGACTATTATGCGGGTTTTGGTCGTTGTGGAGTAGTGAATTGTCCTCAACTGCCAAACCTGGTCTATAACTAGTACTGTGAGTGATAAAAGTTATAAGCCCCTGAAACCTCATCAGTGTGATTGCTCTGGTGATGATCATCCCCTCGACTGGTGCCAGAGTGCACAGTTGCGTGAACAGTTACTGGAGGAAATCCAGGCGCTGGACCAGAAGCTGGAGGCTCTGCAGCAGGCTGGTCGGGAGATCGACTTCTCCCTGGTGCAAACCTGCCGTGAGATGATTCAATCTCGCCAGCGTATGTTTGAAAAAATTCGGCGCTAACTGTCAATGAAACTCAGCGCGGCATTCGGCCGCACGCCGGCCATTCTGTTCGTTGCCAGCCTGTTGTCACTGTTGCTTGTGGCCTGGATTCTGCGACCCCCACCGGTGCGACCGCTACCGCAACAGGGTGCGGAGTTGCGCGGTGTGGTGCTGGTTGTGCCCGGATGGGGGCGCAGTGATATCGTCGACATCAGCATCCGCGGTGATCGGATCGCTAGTATCCAGAACTCCACGTCTTCCCGGGTTGAAGGCTATGTGTTACCGGGCTTTGCCAACGCTCATATGCACGAGCCCAGTCTGGTTTTACCGGGTCATCGCCGACTCTTTGCGTTTCTTCATCTCTATCACGGCGTGACCGGTGCTCGCCTTGCTTCGGGCGAGGCTGACATGCGCGATGCTATTCGTGCCAGTCGCTACCCGGGGCCCAGGCTGCAAAGCTGTGGCCCCTTCGTCGATGGAGATCCGCCGCTGTGGCCGGGTTCAAAAGTTATTACTGATCCTGCCGCAGCAGACGCACTGGTAGAGCTGCACCAGCAGCAGGGTTTCGACTGCCTCAAGGTGTATAACGAGTTGACCCCCCAGGTCGCTGTAGCACTGCATGTGGCCGCCAATCGACGCGGAATGCCGGTTATCGGCCATGTGCCCTGGCAGCAGGATCTGTTGGAGGCTTCCATTGATGATATTCAGCATCTTGTGGGCTGGAGCTGGCCCTATGCCGGGGAGGGTGAGGATGCGCCAGTGCGACGCCTGCTCAATCTTGAGGGCCTCAATAGCGAGCGGCTTGATGCGATTGCTGCTGCCGCGCTGCGGCGCGGATTCACTTTCACACCGACACTGGTGACTCTGGAGCGCAAATTCAGCCTGAGTGGCACGCCGCTACCGGTGGTTTCCGGTATTGAGTGGATGCCTGCGATATACAGTCAACAGTTGTGGCATGCCGAACGTGGGCTGGTGGCAGTCAGAATACTCGATTCGGCTGAGCAGGCCCGATTTGAGTCGATATTGCCCCTGGCCCTTGCGGCGGTGCGCAGCCTGTATGAGCAGGATTTTGAAATTCATGTCGGCACTGATTCCCCGGCGGAGGCCATCGTACCCGGTGCAGGTTTGCATGAAGAAATGCGACTGCTTGAGCGGGCCGGGCTCAGCCCGGAGCAGGTGCTGGAGATCGCCAGCGTCACCACACCACGCTATCTGTTCGGCGACGAATACGGTCGCCTTGACCCGGGTTCTCCCGCGGACCTGGTGATTTTCAGCGGGGATCCCACGGCAGACCTGGCGCAGCTCGATACCATCGAAGCCATAGTCCGAGGTGGGTACTACTACGACCGGAACTGGCTGGACGCAGAAATGCGTACCCTGCAGGCATGGCACCAAGACAGCGCTTACCGGTTTGTCACAACCAGCCTGGTCGGCGCAGCGCTGTGGGTGTTGAACCTTCTCTAGATAGGAAGGCTGCCGACGCCGGCGTTGATGGAACCATCGCGGTTGTAGGCCTGCATCAGTAACTCAGCGGTTCGCATCTGGTGTACTTCATCGGCGCCGTCGGCAAGACGCGACCAGCGCGCTTGCTGCATCATGGCTGCCAGCGGTGTATCGGTGGAGTATCCCAGCGCGCCATAGACCTGCATGGCGCGATCGGTGACTCGCCATAGCGTATTGGCCACGTGGTGCTTGGCCATGCTCACTTCCTGTTTAAACTCCATGCCATTCTCTATCCGGTAGGCGCTGTGAAGTACCATGAGCTTGGCGGCATACAGTTCTCTTGCGCTGTCCGCCATCATCCACTGTATGCCCTGCTTGTCTGATAACAGCGAACCATGCGCAAAGCGGTTTTGGGCGCGTTCGATCAGCATTTCCAGAGCGGTCTCTATCTGGCCGATCCAACGCATGCAGTGTGCCAGGCGGGCTGGCCCCAGGCGTACCTGCCCAAGTTTGTGTCCGCCCCCTCGCTCACCGAGAATGGCGTCGTTGCCGACCCGCACATCCTTGTAGAGAATTTCGCAGTGATTGTGGCCGCCGGCCATGGTGTGAACATCCCGCACCAGTTCGAATCCCTGGGTGTCTGTTTCAACAATAAAGGCCGTATTTCGGGCCTGGGGTATTTCAGCGTCCGGGTCGGTGCAGGCAATCACAATCGCGAATTTCGCGCCGCGGGCGCCCGAGGTGAACCACTTGTGACCGTTAATCACCCAGTCGTCGCCGTCCTGCTCGGCTTTGGTCTGGATCAGGGTAGGGTCTGAGCCCGCGACTTCGGGTTCGGTCATTGAAAAACAGGACCGACTGCGGCCTTCACACAAGGGGCGCAGGTACTTCTCTTTCTGCGCTTCTGTACCAAAATGCAGCAATGTGTGCATGTTGCCCTCATCCGGAGCCTGGCAATTAAGGATGTAGGGACCAATCGACACCTTGCCAGCCTCAGCGCTGACGGCGGCTAACGCTGTTGCACCAAGCCCCATGCCGCCCCATTCTTCGGGCATGTGCGGTAACCATAAACCTTGCTCATAGGCCTGGGGTCTCAACTCGGCGATGGCTTTGATGTACTCCTCACGACCACCGCCGGCTCTGTCTGCGGCGTCGACTCGCGGTTTAACGGTGTTCTGGATAAAGTCCCTGACCCTGGTTCTTACGGTCTCAACCTCGGGCGGAAAACTGAAATCAATCGCCATCCTGATGTTTCCTTGTGTTATATGTATTTGGGCAGAGTATACGATTGCACGGTTGCCCATTTAAACGCTTTGGGCTATTACTGCACTCGTGAATGACGAGATGCCACCAGAGGATTCCAACCAGCCCGATGCGAGCCTGCCCCAGGTGTCGCTGGCAGGTCGAATCTTTAATCTGCAGCAGGAGCATCGCGACCTGGACAGGGCCATCGAGTTGCTCGAAGAACAACCCTATAGGGATCAGTTGCAGCTGCAGCGACTGAAGAAGAAAAAGCTGCGTCTCAAAGATGCGATCACGCGCCTGCGCCGGGATCTGATTCCCGATCTGAATGCCTGAGTCGGGACGTGTTCGATAAGGCAGGAGACATGATGAAACACCTGATAACGCTAATTGTCCTGAGTTTTGCGTCCAGCCAGTTACTGGCCCAGACGCCGACGGTCAATGTCACCGCGATGACGGATACCCTTTACCTGATGCAGGGTCGCGGCGGCAACGTGCTGGCCTCGGTGGGTGGCGATGGCGTGTTATTGATCGACAACGACTACGGGGACTTGGCACAGGCATACAGCGATGCCGTGGACAGCTTTGCCAAGGGCAGCCCGCGTTTTGTGGTGAATACCCATTGGCATGGTGATCATACCGGCAGCAATGCTTTCTGGGGTGGCCGGGGCGTGACGCTGGTGGCCCATGACAACGTGCGCAAGCGCCTGTCTAATGATCATGACAGCCCGTTTTTCGGTCGCACCATTCCCGCGTCAGAGCCCGCTGCCTGGCCGGTGCTGACCTATGCCGATTCCATGGCGATCCATTTTAACTACGACACGCTTGAACTGCGTCACCTACCTGGCGGTCATACCGATGGCGATACGGTTGTATTCTTTGTCGGTAGCAATGTCGTGCACATGGGAGATTTGTTCTTCAAAGATCGCTTCCCGTTCATCGATGCGAGCTCCGGCGGTTCTGCGCTAGCCTATCTGAAAAACGTTGAGGCGGTGCTGCAGCGAACAGACAGCCAAACGATTATTGTTCCCGGGCATGGCAGTCTGGCTGACAAAGCTGATCTTGCACGCTACCTGGACATGCTTGAGACGACGCGCCGTGAAGTCATTGCCATGAAAGCCGAGGGCCTTGCTCTGGCAGCGATGCAGAAGCGCGGGCTGGACCCGCGCTGGAAAAGCTGGGGCGGTGGTTTTATCAACGAGGCCAATTACATCAGTTTTGTAGCGGCAGATCTGTAGTTAAAACACCTTCCAATGCCAGCAGGGCGTGCTTGGCTGCCAGGCCACCGGCAAATCCGGTGAGTTTGCCGTTGCTGCCTATGACCCGGTGGCAGGGCACGACAATGGGAAGCGGATTACGCCCGTTGGCCGCGCCCACCGCGCGCACGGCTTTGGGGTTGTCCAGCTCGCAGGCGAGCTCACCATAGGAGCGGGTTTCACCCCACGGAATGTGTTGTAAAGCAGTCCACACCTGCTGCTGGAATTCAGTGCCGCCGGCTTGCAGCGGTAAATCAAAGCGGCGGCGCTCACCTGCGAAGTACTCCCCGAGTTGACGGCATGCCTCATGCAGCACCTTGTCCTCACCTCGCTGCCCCTCAAGTTCATACCTGTTCTCAAACTCGATCGCAGTAAGCGCCAGCCCATTGGAGTGCAGGCGCAGGGTTCCTATGGGTGTGTCCAGCTCAGTCCAAATACTCATGACAGGTCTCTCCATAACAGGTTGGCAGCATAAGAACGCCAGGGCGAGCAGTGCTCGACCTGCTCGGCTAATTGTTTGCCATCGACTCCCCGGGCCTCGGCGGCCTTAATCAGGCCCAGGTCCTTCGGGGGGAATACATCGGGGTCGCCCAGCCCGCGCATACGTATCATGGCGATGGTCCAGGGGCCGATACCGCGAATATCCGCCAGGCTGTCCACGAATGACAGCGCATCGTGATCGCGGTCCATAAAACAATGACACAAGTCGCGCAGGCTTTGCTTGCGGGAGCGGGGCATGGCGAAGGCGTCATCTGGCAGGCTGGCAATATGTTGCGGTTGAGGGAATAGCCCCACGTCCTGGTACTGGGCCTGGCAACGATTCACAATTTTTGCCAGAACACCCCGGGCTGCTTTGATGCTGACCTGCTGGCCGACCACCGCGCGCACAGCGGCTTCAAACAGGCAGGCGTGGGTGGGTGAGCGCATGCCCGGATAGTCGCGATGCAATGCGTTAAACAAAGGGTTTCTGCTGAGATCAGTGCCGATGTCCTCTGGGGTGGCGTCAAGGTCGAACATACGTCTTACCCGCGCTACAACGGGCATGAGGTGCGCGGTGCCCACGTTCTCCAGCTGCAGCAGCAGGCAGGGCTTGTCGGGATGTGGTGACAAGGTGAAGCGCGCGCCCACGCTGTCGATTTCAAAGCGTCGCCAGTAGCTGTTCGCTTCGACAGCTTCGAGACCCTCGATGCTATGCCTGTCGAAAAAGTCCAGCAGAGCCGGCCAGTCAAGGGGTGGACGATAGTGCATTTCGAGACTGATAAGGCCGCCACTCGATGTTTTGGTGTCACGTCGCAACTGGCTTGGGGTGCGTTGAAAGGCATCCTGTATGGCACTGTTGAAGCGGCGCAAGCTGCCATAGCCACTGGCAAATGCGACGTCTGCCATCGGCATCTTGGTTTCTGCCAGCAGCTTGCGGGCGAAATGCAGCCTTTGGGTTTTGGCCACCTGTGCCGGCGAGACCCCGAGATCTCTGGCAAACAGTTTGCGTAGGTAACGCTCACCAACACCCAGCCGAGCACAAAACTCGGTCATACTCAATTCGTTCAGTTGACCCGCATTTATCATGTCCAGGGCGCGCTTCAGAGTCGTGGATGTGCCTGCCCACGCGGGGCTGTTCGGGGCGGATTCAGGCCGGCATCGCAGGCAGGGTCGAAAGCCTGAGTGATTGGCCTCTGCGGCGGTGCGGAAGTAGCGTACGTTCTCTTCTCGGGGTGGGCGCGCCGGGCAGATCGGTCGGCAGTAGATGCCGGTGGTGGTCACCGCGAGGAAAAACTGCCCGTCAAAGCGCTTGTCCCTCGATAGGCGGGCGTTGCGGCAGGTGTTGGCGTCCAGTGTTAGCATGAGCACACTATAGACTTCCATCAGGCCTGCAACTAGCCAAAAACGGCCCTCAATCTCGCACCGGGATGGGGTCGCGATTTGACCTCGGAATATTTGTCGCGGAGCCTCTGTCGGATCCCCGGTTTTGGATTCCGGCACAGGATGGACTAGGATGTTAGGAGCTGTACAGGAGAAAAATATGAAAGCAGCGATGAGCCTGATTCTGGCCTTGTTTGTGTTGGGTGGGTGCCAGTCCGCGTATTACGAAGTAGCTGAGACCGTTGGACGACACAAACGGGATATTATGGTCGACAGGGTTGAGGATGCTCGTGATTCCCAGCAGGAGGCGGAAGAGCAGTTTCAGTCTGCCCAGCAACAGCTGATTGAGTTGATCGACTTTGATGGTGGCGACCTCCAGGACGCCTACGAGGCGCTCAATGATGAGTACGAAGCCTCGGTTGACGCAGCTGAGGATGTCAGTGCCCGTATTGATGCCATCGAGCATGTGGCCGAAGCCCTGTTCGATGAGTGGGAAGATGAGATTGAGGAGTACACCAGCACGCGGCTGAAGTCAGACAGCCAGCGCAAGCTGCGTGATACCCGGCGCCGCTACGAGGGGCTGATTAAGCTGATGCGCAAATCAGAAGAGCGCATGGAGCCCGTATTGGCCGCGCTCAAAGATAATGTGCTGTATTTGAAACACAACCTGAATGCGCAGGCGATTTCAGCGCTGAAGGTGGAGTTTGGCCAGATTGAGAAAGATATCGACGCCCTGATTCGCGATGTGCGTGCGGCGATTGCCAGCTCCAACGAATTCATCGACAGTATGGAACAATCATAAAAAGAGGATAATGTATGCGTTTGTTGCTCGCCATGCTGCTGCCCTGGTTGCAGTTCTTTACCATCGGCCGCCCCTTTGCAGGCATCATCTGCCTGATTCTTCAGCTGACCATGATCGGTTGGATACCCGCGGCTATCTGGTCGGTATACGCTCTGAGCCAGTACAAGACTGACAAGAAGATCGAAGAGGCTCTGGGCGACGACTGATGGCTACCCGGAGTCCACTCCGGGTCCATTGCGTTACTTCATCAACAGTGGTTTTATGCGGCTGGTCCAGCGCTCGTAGCCGTCTGCACTGAGGTGCAGGCCATCAAAGCGGTAAAGCTTCTTGTCGGGTTCACCCTTGTCCGTGAGGAACAGGTCAGTTGTGCTGATGTATTTGACCTGTGGATACCTCGCGATCAAGGCTTTGGCCAGCGCGTTGGCTTCCTGCACGCTGGCCCATTTGTCCCAGGAAAAAATCGTTGGTGTGATCTCGATGTAGAACACCTCGGTATTCGGGCGTGCCGTCAGTATAGTGTCCAGCAGTAGCTGAAGTTGGTCCCTGATGTAGGTGGGGGCCTCGGCGTGTTGTTCATTACCATTGATGTTGTTGGTGCCTACGAAGATCACCACCTTGGGCGCGTTCCAGCGGGTGATCAGCTGCTCTGAAAAGTAGTTCACATCCTGGATTTTAGCACCACCAAAGCCGTGCTGAATCACCGTCAGTGGCGCCATATCTTCCGCCAGGGTGCTCCATAGGCGTATGGATGAGCTGCCTACAAACAGGACTGCATCATCTGCCGGGGCGTTTGCTTCAGTTTTCGCTACCAGGTCGCTAATGTCTTCTTCCCAGACTTTGGGATCTTCACTGGCGCCCTTGCTCAGTTCTTCGTAGACCGACATGCCAATTACTGCAACGGAACACAGTAGAGCCAGGGCGAATAGGGCGACGAGCTTTTTCATGTGGGATTCCGGTCCGGTTTTGAAGTCGCCGAGTATAACTGCATCGGCGTGATGTGGTTAAATGCAGCCATGGATTTAGTCCCCTACGCCGTCCCTTTCTTTATTCTCGCTATGTTATTGGAACTGGCTTATGGGCTTTGGGTGGGGCGCAACACCTACCGGCTCAACGACGCGATCGGCAGTTTGTTTATGGGCAGCCTGCGCACCTCGGTCAAACTCATTTTTATCGGCGCCGGAGGACTGGTTTTTCTGGCAATAGAGCAAAAATATGCGCTCTATCGCATGGACACTGGGTCAGTCTGGACCTGGATCTTTGCCTGGTTTGCCTACGATTTTTGTTACTACTGGAATCATCGCATCGGTCATGAGCGCCAGATTTTCTGGGCGTCGCACGTGGCACATCACCAGAGCGAAGACTATAACCTGTCCACCGCATTGCGTCAGACCAGTACCGGCTCACTGCTGAGCTGGATCTTTTATATACCGATGTTTCTGCTGGGTGTTCCGGCGGAGATGTATGTCACGGTTGCCTCGGCAAACCTCATATACCAGTTTTGGGTGCACACCGAACATGTGCCTAAACTGGGCGTGCTTGAGTGGGTGTTGATTACGCCCTCCAATCACCGTGTCCACCATGCCCAGAATGATCGCTATGTCGATCGCAACAACGGCGGTGTGTTCATTATCTGGGACCGACTGTTTGGTACCTATCAGGAAGAGCTGGAAGACGAGCCCTGTATATATGGCATTCGCGGGCCGTTAAAGACCCTCAACCCCCTGTGGGCCAACCTGCATATTTACACGGCTATGTTGCAGGATGCATGGCGCGCCAGAAGCTGGCGAGACAAGCTCTGGATCTGGTTGAGCAGAACTGGTTGGCGCCCTGAGGATGTGGCACAAGAGTGGCCCAGGGAAAAAACCGACCTCGATGATTTTCATAAGTATGATCCCCAGATAGCGCTGCCGAGGCAGCTGTACGCGCTGATGCAGCTGGTGGTGCTCACCGCGGCGGGGGTGGCCTTGTTGTTTGTGAGTGGCTTGTCCTACGGGCAGATGGCTTTGGCAGTCGGAGTATTGGCTGTGAGCATGACCACTACCAGTATGTGGCTTGATAGTCGCGCCAGTGCGCTGGCCTGGGACGCGGCTCGCTTGGTGGCCTTGCTGTTGCTGTCGTTAGTGATTTGGACTGACCCGTCAGTCGCTGGACTTGGGCCGGCCCTGCTGGGCTATTGTTTGCTGAATGGCCTTTACCTGGCCTGGTTGTCCCTGCGGCCAGCTTCGCCGCCGGCACTGGCCTGATGCGCTAGAGAGCCTGGTAAACCCGCAGAATTTCCTCTCGCTGATATTGGTCCGGTACAGGCCCAGCGTTGGCATTCATATTGTCCCGCATATGCTTGACCTTTCCCGTGGCCGGGATGATGTTGGTTACAGCGGGATGCGCGAGTATGAATTTCAGGTACAACTGTGCCCAACTCTCACATCCGAGATCTCGAGCCACCGCCGGTAATGGCTGGTTTTTCGACTTGCGGAACAGTTTGCCCTTCTGAAAGGGGCGATTGATCAGGGTGGCAATGCCGCGATCTGCGGCTATTGGCAGCAGTCGCTCTTCCGCCAGGCGGTTGTCTATGTTGTAGCTGAACTGAACGAAATCCAGGGTTTGTTCACGCAGTATTTTTTCCAGCTCCGGGTGATTGCGCTGGTGCGATGTGGTGATTCCGATATAGCGAACTTTGCCCTGCTCCTTCCATGCCTGCAGGGTTCTCAGGTGCACCTGCCAGTCCCGCAAGTTGTGAATTTGCATCAGGTCGAAAACAGGTACGCCCATTTTTGCGCTGGAGGCCTGCATCTGCTCGATGCCTTCCTGCTCGCCCCAGGTCCATACTTTGGTTGCGGCAAACGGCTTGTAGCGCGTGGGTACGCTGGCCAATAGCGTACCCAGCACGGTTTCCGCTCGACCGTACATGGGCGACGAATCGAGCAGGGTGCCCCCCATCTCGAAGAACAGGTCCAGCACCTGTTGCAGGCGTTGTAGATTGTCAGGCGTATCTGTCTCATCAAATGTGCGAGACGAGCCCATGCCAATCACCGGTAGCATTTCTCCGCTACTGGGTATGGGGCGACGGATCAAGGCCGGGGCGGCAGTCCAGGCAGGCATCGCTTGGCTGGCGAGCAGGGCAGTGGTGGCTTGTAGCAGGTGTCTTCGTGTCAGCATGGCTTAAGCTTAGTCGGGGATGCCACTGATGGCGATCTGATAAATCCGGGGCCACAATTTCCCGGTGACGAAGAGTCTTTTCCTCTCCTTGTCCCAGGCGATGCCGTTGAGCACATCATCGGCGCTGCGGCGTTGTTGCTTGGGGTACAGCGAGGTGAGATCCACGCTGGCGGTGACCTTGCCGGATTGAGGATCGATGATAACTATTTCGTCACGCAACCAGATGTTGGCGTATACCTGATCGTTCACGCACTCCAGCTCATTGATACGACTGAGACTGCGACCATTGCGTTGCACGCCAATCTGCCGGATGACCGCATGGTTTTCAGGATCGAGGAAATAGAGCTGGTCGCTACCGTCACTCAGTACAAGCTGTTGTCCGTTGTAGCAAAGCCCCCAGCCGCGGGCGCGCTTGCCGCCCTGGGCAAACTGATACGGCAGAGTTTCGAGCAATTCGAAAGTCTGTAATCGCCATCGGTAAGCATGTCCGCTGGTCCAGGTCAGTTGTACCAATTCATTGCCAACACGGGCGAGACCTTCACCAAAGTCAGATCGGGCCAGGCGCCGCTTGCGCAGCACTCGCCCGCTTTCCAGGTCTACCTCGCGCAATTCTGACTGGCCGTAGCGACCGGTGCTCTCGTACAGTTTGCCATCGTGGAACAGGAGTCCTTGAGTGAATGCGCCACGGTCATGGGGGTAGGATTCAACTAGCTCCCAGCTGAGGCGGGTTTCAGCAGGGGCTGACAGTGGCAGGACATACAGCAGGCCTGCAGTAAAAAGGCTAATCCATCTCTGCATGACGAGTCTTGAAGAGAATGTATGCGGCGATCGCGATGATTAGCGTATCCAGGGTGATCAAAAGAACCGCGACCATGATCTGCGGCCCCAGCAGCAGGTATTCGCCAAGCGCGAAAACACTCAGCACTGGTATTACGATGGCCATCCACAGGCTGAATCGGGACTGGCCTGCCAGTCCCAGGCCCAGCAGGAAATAGAAGATGCCCAGCAGCGCTGTCGCCATGGCCAGTGCATCAAGCTCGGTATACCAGAGCTGCCCGACATGGGCGCCCCCTGATATCAGGCTAAGGGTCGCCGCGAAGTTTCTCAGCTTGCGAGTTTCGTGAACGGGCATCAGCTATTGTCGAGTTTTGCCAGGCAGTCGTAGGCAGCGTACTTGTAGGACTCTGCCAGTGTCGGGAAGTTAAACACCATGTCGATAAACAGGTCCACCGTGGCGCCAGCCAGCATGGCCGCCTGACCGATGTGCACCAACTCGGTGGCACGTTCCCCAATGACATGAATGCCCAGCAATTTACGGCTATTTCGATCGACCACCAGCTTGGTAATGCCTTCGAGGTCTCCGGTAATCATGCCGCGAGCGTTCTTTTTATAGAGACTCCGACCCACCGCGATTTCCAGGCCGGCTTCAAGCGCGGACTGCTCGGTCTCGCCAACGGCGCTTACTTCTGGAATGGTGTAAATGCCGTAGGGCAGCACCTGGGACACCAGGCTTTTGTAGCCAAAATCAAAGGCATGACACACGGCAACGCGACCCTGTTCCATGGCCGTTGATGCCAGCCCGGGAAAGCCGATGCAGTCGCCCGCTGCGTAAACGTTTGGAACCGGAGTCCGGAAATGCTCATCTACTTCTATGTGGCCTCGGTTGTTGAGTGCAAGGCCGATGTTGCCCAGCCCCAACTGACTGGTTTGCCCAGTGCGTCCCGCGGCAAATAGCAGGTTGTCGGCGGTGAGCACCGAGTCGTCGCTGAAGCGGGTGTGCACACCACTCTCATCTTCCTTAATGCTGATCCATTCCTTGCCCAGTAAAAAACGGACACCCAGGTTTTCCATCGCCTGCTGCAGGCGCTCGACAACCTCCCGATCCAGGAATGGCATGACACTGGTACGGCTGTCTACCAGGGTAATTTGGCTGCCCAGCGCGGCAAACATGCAGGCGTACTCGCAGCCGATCACGCCAGCGCCAATGATGCTCATGCTCTTTGGCAAGTAGGTGATCTCAAGTATCTCGTCGGTGTCATGTATGGCATCGGATTCGAAGGCGATAGAGTCCGGTCGGTGTGGCTCGGATCCACTGGAAATCAGCACGAAATCTGCACTGATCCTGTCCTCGCCGAAACTGATGGTATGCGCGTCGACCAGCCGACCCCAACCCTGGTAATAATCAACCCCATGCTGGCTGAGGTTGTCGCGCATGCGATTGGATTCACTGTCACTGATAGCACCTTTGCGTTCAAGTAATGTGGCTAGTGTGGTGTCGTCATTGAGTTCCACCGCAACACCGTAGAGTTCGCGATTACGGTGCCCAGACAGATACAGGCTGGCTTCACGCAGAGTCTTGGAGGGCAGGGTGCCGGTATGCACCGTGGCCCCGCCGGGATCATCACCGGCTTCGACAATGGCGACACGTTTGCCGAAGTAGGCAGCTTGTGCCGCGCCCTTTTCGCCGGCCGGCCCCGCACCTATAACCACCAGATCGTAGTGCTCCATGCTGAATACCCTTTCGAGATCCCTGCAGGCAATGTACACAGTAACGCTGGTTTCAGCCAGCACTGCTAGGCAGGAGCGAGCTGAGGCCGTATGCTTGCGGCATGAGTAAACGACCTCCCCGCAGCAGTCGTACCCGTGATCGTCAGGCTACAGAGCAGTTGTTGCTGGATGCTTGTGAGCGCCTGCTGTTGAGCCATGGCCCCGACGGTATCGGGGTTAACAATGTGGTAGAAGAGGCGGGCGTGGGTAAGCAACTGCTGTATCGATATTTCGATGGTTTACCCGGACTGGTCGCGGCCTGGCTGGAGCGTGGCGCTAACTGGATCAGCGCCGATGAACTGGTTGGGGACCGCGAACAGTTTGCAGCACTTAGTTTTCCTGAAAAAACCAAATGCATTCAGCGCAACTATGTTCGGGCGCTACGCAAGCGGCCGGTCATTATGCGCATCATGGCCAGCGACCTCATGCATCCCACAGCGGTCACCGCTGTACTGGAGAAGAGCAGCGACAATATCGGCCGGGAACTGGCTTTGATAATGACCGATCTCGACGACCAGGAGCGGGAAGATCTGGTCGATCTCAGTCTGGTGTTTTACTGCATGCTCAATTATCTGTGCATGCGCGCGGTGACCAGCCCTGACTGTTTTGATATGGACCTGCGTGAAGAGCAAAGCTGGGAACGCATCGACCAGCTGATTGATACCCTATCTGACCGGTTCCTGGCGGCGCACTGAAATATTGCCCAGTTCGGGGAGAGTCGTTAGTATGTGACTATGAAGTCACAAGCGAACACTAATATCGGTGGCGCGAGCCTGGGTCCCATCGAGCTGGCGCCAGGGATTCGCGCTTCTCACGCGATGGTCTTTCTGTATGCCGCGTTTATTGGCATTACGCTCAACACCTTCGTCAATTTCATACAGCCCTATGTATTGACCGAACAGCTGGCCATTCCAGAGTCAGAGCAGGGTAGGGTTAGCGGCAATCTCGTGTTCTACGCCGAAATGGTATTGCTCGCCGCCTGCGGCGTCGCCGGTATTGCTGCTGATCGATTCGGGCGAACCGCCGTTTTTGTGACTGGTTTCGTACTTCTTGCTGTGGGCTTCTCAATCTATGGTTATGTCGATGACTACAGTCAGCTTTTCTGGCTGCGCCTGTTCTTCGCCTGTGGGGTGGCATGTATCAATGTCATGGTGACAACCGTGCAGGCGGACTACCCTCAGGAGGCCTCGCGCGGCAAACTGGTCGGTATCACCGGATTTTGTATCGGCCTTGGTGCCCTGTTTCTGGTTCTGGTGCTGGCGCCGCTGCCCAGTCGGTTTGCCGAGCATGTGGCGCCTGTTCTGGCCGGACGCTACACGCTGCTTATTGTGTCGGTCATTGCGCTATTCAGCGCGTTGGTTTGCTGGTTTGGGCTTGCGCGGGGGCGTGGCCATGCTGATGAGCACACCGAAACCGTGCCCTGGCTGGAATCCCTGAGATTAAGTCTGCACGCAGCTCGCGACAATCCGAGGGTGGCGCTCAGTTATGGTTGCGCCTTTGTCGCCCGGGGCGACCTCATAGTGATCGGGGTGTTCTTTAGCCTGTGGCTGACGCAGGAGGGTATTGCCCAGGGGTTAAGTAGCGCCGATGCAGTGAAAACCGCTGGTCTGTTCTTTGGCCTCGTGCAGGGTGCGGCTCTGCTATGGGCCCCGTTTGCCGGTGTGCTCAATGACCGACTTGATCGGCTCATGGCGACGGCACTGGGCCTGGCGCTAGCAGCTTTAGGCTACGGTGCGATGGGTTTGCTGAGCAATCCACTCGGCCCATGGATGTATCCCTTTGCGGTATTGCTGGGCATAGGGCAGATGAGCGTGATGCTGGCAAGCCAGACCCTGATTGGCCAGGAAGCACCTGCTGCTCATCGCGAGTCGGTGATGGGAATGTTCTCTATCGCCGGTGCGCTGGGCATTATGTTTGTGACCAAGCTGGGGGGCGTGATTTTTGATGTATGGAAGCCCGGCCCCTTCGTGCTGGTTGCTGGGGGCAATGTGATTCTGTGTGCCGCCGCCTTGTGGTTGCGCCGCAGGAGCTCCCTCAGTAACTGATATGCCAGGTCTGGCCGATGCTGCTCGGGTTTTCCAGCAGATCGAGCATTTCCCTGGCGGCGTCGACCCGCGAAATCTGCCAGCGTGGTCGCAAGGGGCCAAGTTCCGATTGCCAGCGCAGGTAGTCTTTGGATGCGGTACTGGGCAGAATGCGAGGTGGTCGGAGTATCGTCCAATCCAGCCCGCTGTGCTCTATTAGTTTTTCCTGGCAGGCCTTGTCGATCAAGACATAGCGCAATCTAACCCAGACAATCATTTTGACCAGCAGGTTGCCCAACTTGCGACTTTCGCCAACCCCCAGCGACGACATGCAGACCAATCTGCGAACGCCTGCCGCCTGCATCGCTGTCAGTAACGGGGCAGTCATATCCGCCAGCGGGGTGCCCGGCTCCTTCTGGAATATGCCTAATGTCGACATGACTGCATCTACATTCTGCGTCACCAGTTCTGCGATGAGTGCCTGGTCGGTGACATCACCTTTTGTGACAGAAAAATTCGGATACTCAGGTAATTGCAATCGATCCGGGTTGCGCAGCAGTGCGGTAACCCGATAGCCACGGTCCAGCGCTTGCTGCAGCAGTACCTGACCTACTCTGCCGCCGCCGCCGAGTATCAACACATGCCTGGGATGATCCATATCCATTTTGTCGTAGCGCCTGTTGCAGATGTTCGGAGTTTATGTGACTATGAAGTCACATAATACCTGTCTACGCCGCTAAGACAAGCAAATTCGCGGTGAAGGGCATTCGAGGGGGCTCGAAATTGAATATCAAAAAGCTGGCGGCGAAGTTGATTTTCGGCGAATTGTCCGGTGAGCTGGCTGAGTTCGGCCTTGCGATAGAGTCACGTCTGGTCGAAGCACTGGGGGCGGGCCCCATGGCTCGTTATGAGCATCTGCTGGATTTGAAAAACCTGCAGGGCGAGAGCACAGGCTATGTCAGAGCCTATGAAGCGTCGCGCATGGCCAAGCTCGCCTGCCTGTCTATCGACATCAAGCCGGGTATGCGCTACTTCAACATTCACGCCATTCCGGATCACCGCTACCTGGTACCGCGCTTTAACTTTGAGGGTATGGTCACCAGTCGTGGCAGCCAGGTCTCGATGGACTTGTACCCGGATATGGATGTGGTGCAAAACTTTGACTACCTGTTTCGATATTACGCCGGCCTGGACAAGGTTTACGACAAGGCCAAAAACCACAAAGACATTGTTATTGAGCCCTCGCGTCTGCCGCATATGCGCGCCTTATGTTCTCCCTACTTCTTGATGGCAAAGAGCGTTCAGCCGGAGCACATTTACGACATGCAGAGCTGGGCCGAGACCTATCTCGACGTTTGGCTGCAGATATATCGGGAGCAAGGTGAGCTGTCAGAAGAGGGCGCCCAACTGCGACTGACCCGACGCGAAATCATTGCCCGCACCATCATTGAAAACGATCCCGACCGAGACAAAGTAGTGGGCGTTTACGGCGAGGAAACTACCCAGGCGATTGAAGAAGCAGCCATGCTATGAGCGTGGCCCGAGGAGGAGCAATAATGAAAAAAGCCATCCTGCTGGCCGGTGTTGTCACCGGCGCCACCCAGGGCACACCCGTGCTCGCACAGACAAACCAGCCCACGCTGCTCGAGGAGGTGGTGGTCAGTGCGCGGCGCCGGGAAGAATCCCTGCAGTCAGTGCCCATCAGTATTACGCCCTTTAGCGGCGTTGACCTGGAACGCCGGGACCTTCGAACTCTTGAAGATATTGCCAGTGAAACCGTTGGCATGAACTACTGGTCTTCACCCACCTCCGGCTTTCAGAGCAGCCCGACCATCCGGGGGCTGGCCACAGGTTTTTTTTTGCAGGACCGGGTACAGAACGTGGCCGCCTTCCTCAACGGCATTTATCTGCAGCGCCAGAGCATGATGAATATCGGTATGACTGACCTGCAGCGCATCGAGATTCTAAAGGGGCCGCAAAACTCCATGTATGGACGCTCGGCCTTCACCGGGGCGATCAACTACGTGACAGAAAAACCCACCGAGGAGTTTACCGGTTATCTCTCGACGACCCAGGGTGACAACGAGCGACAGGACTATCGTGTTGCACTTAGCGGTCCACTGGGAACCGAGAAGGTGTTGGGTCGCGTGTCCTGGGGTATCAGCGAATACGATGGCCACACCAGTAATGCCCACCCGGGAGATGGTATCGACTCACGCGGTTTTCACAACGAAGGCAAGCTCGGCGGTTGGGACGATGAAACCCTCAATGCCGCTCTGGAGTTTCGACCCACTGAAAGACTGACTATTCGCGGAGAGTATTACGACACCGATCTTAAGCGCGAGAGCCAGCCTTACTACATTATCAGCGGTCTGCGCGATGTTGCGGCAATCCAGGTGGGCCGTTTTGATGATCTCAATTTTAACGAGATCACCTACGATGACCCCAATGCTGGGCTGGTGACGGGCAATACTATGTGGCAGGGCGAGTTGCCCGACAGCTCACCCGGCCCCGGCAATTGTATTTATGAAACGCTCCAAAATCCCTGTAGCGATGGTGATCTGCGCTCTTTTGACATTATGGTTGATCCGCGTGCCTACGGCATGGCGACCGAGACGCGGGTCAGCAGCATAGACCTGATCTGGGAGGCCAGCGACTCGCTGCGTCTGGCGTATCAGTTCGGCAAGGTAGCTCACGAGGGCAGTACGGCAGGGCCAGCAGAACGTGACCAGGCCAATGGCTCTGAGTTGTTCGATATTATTCAGACCGTTCACTCCAGCATTTCCAGCGCGCGTCCGATCACCGATCTCGAGAGTGACTCCCACGAGTTGCGACTGGACTGGCAGGGCAACGGCAATGTGTCCGCCAGCCTGGGATTGTTCTACGCCGAGGTAGAGGATGAGCAATACGACTTTACCGTGATGGCGCCAGTCTGCAGTGATCGCGACCTCAATGGTGATGGCAGTAACGCAGACGAGCTGGCCGGTTGTGCTGTGGCGTACGCCGATTCGCTGGATATCACGCCGCTGGATCAGATCCAGATCAATCCATTCTGGTTGTTCGCCCGTGAGAACTGGCATGGTAATCGCGGCAACCACACGGTCTTCGAGGACGAAATCTGGGCCATCTTCGCCAATGTGGAGGTGCAGTTCGGGGAGGCATTTAATTTTCGTGCCGAAGCGCGCTATACCGAGGAAGATCGAAGTATTGAACGGCTTACCGACGGGTTCTCGCTGGCCCCCGGCGAGGTGGGCTGTTCGCCTGGTGCTATCCCTTTCTGCTTGCCCTCGGGCATTATCACTGCTGAGGACAACGAGACCTTTGACTATTTTGCCCCGCGCATCAGCCTGGAGTGGCAACTGGCAGAATCATCCATGCTTTATGGCTCTATTGCCGGTGGCGTGAAAGCAGGCGGATTTAATAACGCCGCGGCAGAAGCCCAGCAAACCTATGATGAGGAAAAGAACTGGACCTTCGAGCTGGGCAGCAAGAACGAATTGTTGGATGGCAGCCTGAGACTTAATGCAGCGCTGTATTACATCGATTGGCAGGATATTCAGGGCTCAGAGCCACCCCAGGACACCAGCATTAACTCTGCCGCGGTGATCGGCAATATTGGTGATGCCACTAGCGCCGGTGTAGAACTTGAAGGCACATGGTTTGCCACAACTCACTGGTCATTTGACCTGGCCTATGCCTACAACAACGCTGAGTATGACGATGGCGACTACGACGCGGCCCAGCGCTACCTCTACTATGGCTGCGATCTGGACGTGGTGCCCGCAGGCGCCTTGTGCGGTGATACCGATATCTCAGGGAACAAGCTGCCTCGTAACTCAGAGCACCAATTGCTGCTGGCGGTGAATTATCAGCAAGCGGTATTCGGAGACTGGCAGTTGGACGCGCGGCTCTCTGCAAACTACCAGGACAAACAATACATCACGCCACTCAATGAAGCTTATGTGCCCGAGCGAACGCTGCTGGACGCCAATATCCAGTTTCTGTCACCTCAGCAGCACTGGGAGCTGGCCCTGTGGGTGAAAAACCTGGCAGACGAGGAATATGCGGCGGGCGTGCTAAATATTCTGGAGCAGAACAAATACATGGTATCGCTGGGTGCGCCGCGTACCTGGGGTGCTCGACTAAAATACAGCTTCTAGAGTTTGGGCTCCGGCAACCGGTAGCTCAGACTTCCGGGGGAACATCTCTGGCATACGCTTCCCATGTACCGATCGGGTAGCCGTCGTCCCAGTCCGTGCAGGGTTCTAGATATTCCGGGTGGTGGGTTTCGGCGTAGGCCAGCACTTTCGGTGGGATATCGCTGAGCCCGTTGTTGCTCTTGTGCGAGTGCATGCGGCCAAACAGCACGCCTTCGATGCCGCTCTGTCCCATGCGCATCCACGGCCACCAGGGTGACAGACGCGAGAAGCCGCAATGGAAACGGGCGCAGGGATTGCTGCGGTCTTCCAGCTCATGAAGATCACAGGCGAAGGTGAAGTGCTCTGAGGGATTGATAAATTCGCCTGTGGAAGCGCTCGGCCATTGCTGTGGTGTCACCGGATTGCGATAGCGGTGGGTATAGTCCCAGGCCAGCGAGACCTGATTGTCGTAGATCTGCCAGGGCAGTATGAATGGCACGCTGCCATCCTCACGAATCACAGCGGTACCGTCATTCATCAGGGTGGGTGCATCACTGTCATCCCCGAACTGGAAACGGGGCATTTCGGGTGTCAGCTCACCCCGAATTCGTTCATTCAGGAAGTTGAATACCTCCACGGTTTCGCCGGTGTAGGGGTTGTCCCAGGTCTCGAGGATGTCTCCGCTCAGCGGGTCCGTGAAAAAGCCGACTTCTTTACCCCGCAGGCGAATGTTGCCGTTGTCCAATACGCGGGCCTGAAAGTTGCCAAAGCCCGTATAGCCAAACAGGGGCTTGAGCCGCTCACTGCCAACCATGCCGAACATGAGGCCATGAAAAGCGGAATACACCGGTTCCCCGTAACCAGCCCATAGCTTACCGAAGGCGTAGAGATTGTCTTCTGGGTCCGAGAAATCCAGTGGCCTTTGCTGCCCCGGGCTGGCTTCGCCGGCATGACCTGTGGCCTGCCAGAAGGGTTTAACTTTGTCGGGAGTCTGTGTCATCGGCCCAGTATAACGTATGTGACTCAATGGTCACAAAATTCTGACTCAGGTATTCCGGCCCAGTTGCTCTTGCAGCCTGGCCTTCATGGGCAGCACCCAGTTGGTTTTCAGTTCGGCTGACAGCAGGCCTGCATCCTCGAGTTCATCACATAGCAGCATCTGGTGGGCGAGGTCGAACATATCGAACTGCCTGACAATTCGGCTGTTTTCGTCGAAATTGATAAACGAGATACCCGGGGTATCGAAGTGGCTGCCGTCGGCGCGCGAGCCTGGCCCGCGATTGAGCCAGTGGGTAATAACCTGGTTATCCTGGCCCACGTAAACGCCCTCATAGGGGAAAGTCCACCCCTCCCAACCGCGTTGCATATCGCGGCCATAATGGGTGGCTTTGATCTCGTCGATGCCGTCAGCGACCACTTTCATAGTGCCCGCGTACTCGCAGGTGTAGATGCAGTCCGGCGCGTATAGTTCGTCTACGAAAAACGTCCACTCGTTGCTCTGTTCTGCCTGGTGATGGGCGTCGATCAAACGCTGCGCCGCCTGGGTAAGTTGCTCGGGTGAAAGTGTCATGTTCGTGATCTCGTCAATGTTTGTGCAGGAGTTTTGCTATTATGCGGCGCTAATTCAAGTGGAGTTTGTGGATGAATCGGCGGGAGTTACTGCAGTTGCTGGCGGATGGGGAATATCACTCCGGCCAGGAGTTGGCCGATGTGCTGGGTGTGAGCCGTACCGCTGTTTGGAAGCAGCTGGGCAAGCTCGAAGAGCTTGGGCTGAATTTCGACTCCATTAAAGGCAAGGGGTATCGCCTGGTGGGTGGGCTGGACCTGCTGCAGGATTCGCTGCTGCGGTCTCATCTCAGTGAAGAGACCCTTGGCCTGCTCTCAGATTTGCAGATCGTAGATGTGATTGATTCAACCAACGCTGAGCTGATGCGTCGACTCGAGGCCGGAGATGGTCCGCAGGGACTGGTGTGCACCGCAGAGCAGCAATCCGCGGGACGGGGTCGTCGCGGGCGGCAGTGGATCAGTCCTTACGGTAGCAATGTCTACCTGTCAGTCAGCTGGGGCTTTGAAAATGGTGCTGCTGCTCTGGAAGGTCTTAGCCTTGCCGTTGGGGTGGTCATCAGCGACGCATTGAGTGAGTTCGGTGTCGATGGCCTGGCTTTGAAGTGGCCCAATGATCTGTTGATTGACTCCGCCAAGCTGGGTGGAGTGTTGATCGAGATGTCAGGTGATGTGGCAGGGCCCTGCTCGGCGGTGGTGGGTGTGGGCCTGAATGTGTGCATGCCTGAGGCTGCTGCCGGTGCCATAGACCAAAGCTGGACCGACCTGGCATCACAGCAGCACTCCCTCGATCGCAATCGTTTGCTGTCCACTATGTTGAATCATTTGATGCCGCTATTGGCATCCTACGAGCGCGAGGGTCTTGGGCCCTGGCTGGAGCGCTGGAAATCGTTAGACGCTTACGCAGATCGTCCGGTGATGATTACGGCTGGGGAACGAAAGCTGGCCGGCACTGCGAGAGGTATTGATGCCAATGGCGCGCTGCTATTGGAAACGGAGCTGGGTGTGCAGCCTATATATGGTGGCGAAGTGAGCCTGAGGGCCCGGTCGTGATTTTGCTGCTGGATGTTGGCAACACGCGGATCAAATGGCGGCTCATGCAAGACCACCGGGTGGTTGGCGAGGGCTTTGTGCTGCGTGCTGAGTTGTCTGAGTTGCCGGCAAGGCTGGGGCCTGGTGTCGACTTGCAGGCGGTATGGGTGTCCAGTGTCGCGGGGCCCGATATGGCTGAACAGATTCGGCAGTTGTTTGCTGATCGGGCTCGCTTACCAATCTGGTTTGCCGGTAGCTCCGCATCTGTGATGGGCCTGCGCAATAGTTATGCGGATCCTTCTCGCATGGGGGTGGATCGATGGCTGGCTATGCTGGCTGCCTGGCATCCGACCCAACAACCGGTTTGTATCTTGGACGCGGGCAGCGCACTGACCATTGATTTTGTTGACGGCGGTGGTGCACACGTCGGTGGCTACATCATCCCTGGACTGTCTTTGATGGAAAGGGCCCTGTTGCAGGATACGGATCGGGTACGTTTTGGGGATGCCGCCAGGGACAGACTCGACCCGGGTACCTCCACCGAATCAGCTGTGCTTAATGGTTTGCTCCTGTCTCAGGCTGGCGCAGTGGCGCTGGCACTTGATCGTATAGAGGGCGAATTCGATCTTGTATTTACAGGCGGTGATGGTGCGGCATTGTGCGCGGCAGTGGGTCGGGGCGGCCAGTTCTCAGAAAACCTGGTGCTGGATGGTCTGCTGTTGTTGGGGCGCGAGGCTGCAGTGTGAGTCGGCGAGCCTGGCGAATGCTGGCGGTTGTGCTGCTGCTCGCCAACCTGGCTGTTTACTTTTGGCCAAGAGCTGAGGTCTTGCCTCCTGCACCCGCGGTAGGTGTTGAGACCCTGCAGTTGTATCAACCTCATGCAGTAACTGTGGATCAGCAAAGGGCGCCGGCAGTGCGTGAGACTGAGTCGTCAATCGAGTCAGCTGCAGAAGTGTCGACTGAAGTGGAAACTCTAGCGGCAGTACCGGTGGAGGAAGAGCGTGTAGCAACTGTTCAAGCACCGGTTTGCTATGAGTTAGGCCCCCTGCCTGGAGGTGCTCTGGCTCCACTTAGAAACCAGATTGACGATGAAGGGTTGGCTGCCCGGCTGACCAAACGAACCGTGCCTGATCGTGCCGACTACTGGACCTATCTGGATCCGGAAGAGCTGGGCGGTCTGGGACCTGCACGCGAGCGCTTGGCAGAGTTGGGAGTGGACAGTTATCCCATTGCCAGCGGTGCTTTACAGGGCATGATGTCCCTGGGCCTGTTTTCAACTCTGGAGCGGGCCCAGCGCCTGCAGCGGCAAATGCAGCAGCGGGACCTGCCCGCTGTGGTCTTTGAGCGTCAGCGTTTCAGAGATGAGTTCTGGTTGATTGCCAACAGCGAGGTCGCGTCGGCGAAGGGCTGGGGGCAGGGCTATGAGAATTTTCCTTACCCAGTGACTAATATTTCCCATTTATCGACCTGCGACGCGCTTTATTAAAAGCGTATGCGCCGATTCACCGCAGAGCTATGACTTGCCTCGCTAGCAGCGGCCACTCTAGTAGCGAAGCGTTCGGTGGAGCATCATAAACACGCCGCCGCAAGCGAGCGCTACCAATGAGATCGTCCAAGTACCCTCGCCATCACCGATCATCGGTGCCATCAAGTAAGGTCCAATGCCTCCACCTACAATGATGGATGCGCCGTTATACAAACCAGCCATAGAAGCGAAATGGTGCTGCGGTACAACACGCTGTAACAATGCAAACTCCGACGCCTGAAATGTAGATAGGCAGAATACCGCCAGTGACATGAGTATGATGACACGCGTTAGGCTTTCTGCGCCCAAGGCGAAGAACAGGCATGTACCCGCTATCATTACAGCCGCCCCTGTCATCAATGCCCGCCGGTTAAATCGGTCGCCTATGACAGCCCACAAAGCGATGCCCAACAGTGAAAATGCAGTTGGCCCGGCCACTAGCCAAGTAATCTCTGAGAAGGGGATGCCGCGGTTCTGGGTAAAGTAAGTGGGAATCCAGCTGGTAAGACCCAGACCAATGACGCTGTAGGCAGAGGCGGCCGCCAGTATCAGCACGAATCCCGGAAGCCTCACGACGTCCAGCCAGGCCATTTCACTGGATTGAAAGTCCTGCTCACCGGCGATGCCGCTCTGGATATGGTTTCGTTCTGCTGCTGACAAGGTGGGCTCATCTGCCGGTGTGTTTCGCACGAACAAAATAACCAGGGGCAGGCTGACTAATAGGCCCAGTAATGCCAGTAGATGGAAGCCCGATCGCCAACCGAATTCTGCCATGAGTGGCACCAGGACGAAGGGCGCTGCCAGTGCGGCGGAAAATATCCCTACCGCTACAACACTGTTGGCCCGACTTCTTTCCGCTGGAGGAAACCAGGCCTTGGTGGTCATCATCATAGGCACGTGAATACCTTCAGAAAGCCCCAGTAATACCCGCGAGAGCAGGAATAACATAAAGAACTGGCTGATAAAGGCCCCTGCCGCGGTAAATATCGACCACAGGCAAACGATGATGATCAGGCAGTTCCTGGTGCCCCAGCGAGCCGCGATGGGGGTCAGGAAGATATTTGCGAGACCGTAGGCGACGTAGAAGGCGCTCATCAGTTGTGCCCCATATTCCTGCAGTTGTTCATAGCTCCAGTTATATTCTGCGGCCATCAGGGGGAGCGCGTAGGTGATGTTAAGGCGATCAATAAAAGCCACGAACAACGTCACCATGAAAACAGCTGAAAGCCGCCAGCGGCGCGCCGATAGTGGCCCTGGCATTATTGGGTGAGAATCACTCATGAGCTGACTTTGCCTGACAAGCTTGTTATTTTTGTGTCCTTATTCTCGCACCTTTACAAGCAGTCAGCCTCTCCTGTTTTCCTGCATGAACAATTTAGGTTCACGGTGTCTGTGGATACCCAGAACACACGAGGATATATTTGATCCTGGAAATTCGTACGCTGGCATTGTTTTATTTTGAAGATGAAGAAAGTTCTAAATGTAGGTGGCAATAACAAAAACATTGCCATCCCTGACGTTTTTGATGGTTATGAGCATCTGTTGCTAGATATAGATGCAAAAGGTAAGCCTGACATACTCTGTAATGCCCGCGAGCATGGAACGCTGTCGACAGCAAGCTTCGATGCAGTTTATTGCTCGCATAACCTTGAGCACTACTACCGCCATGAAGTGCCTATAGTTCTCGCTGGTTTTCTACACGTTCTCGCAGAAGATGGATTCGCGCTCATTCGTGTGCCGGATATTGCTGGAGTCATGCAGCGGGTGGTCGAAGAAGAGCTAGATTTAAACGACGTGCTCTACAAGTCGCCCGCAGGTCCGATCACAGTCAATGACGTTATTTATGGGTTTGGTGCCGAAATAGCGCGAAGTGGCAATGATTACTTTGCTCACAAAACGGGTTTTTCAAAGAAATCCTTGTTCAAGGCGATTAAGGCTAGCGGTTTTGCGAGAGTTTACTGCTGGGTCAGCGGGTTGGAGGTATGTGCGTTTGGATTTAAGTCGGAGCCGGACGATAAGATGTTGCGACGTCTAAACCTTAAGCGAAAGTGATCTGTTTTATCGCTGGTCCGTTGCAAGTTGATCTTGCTTTGACTAATATGCGCGCCGGTCCGCGCTGCGATGCGGCATGGATGCCAAGTTGATAGTTTTTTGGCTGGCGTAGCTCAGTAGGTAGAGCAGCTGATTTGTAATCAGCCGGTCGGGGGTTCGATTCCTCTCGCCAGCTCCATTTTCCAATCGATATTGGCCGTATTTGACCTTTTTTCAGGCATACTTTGACGTCCGAATATGCCCCTGGCTACAACTTATGTAGTGGCAAAATTGTCGGTCAAGTTGACGCTGTTAACCGATTCTCCAAAATCCCCTGCAGCCCGCGCAACAGGCGGCTTTGGCAAAAGTTCGTAAGTCGATAATTTAATTGGTTTTAGCGGTTGACAAGCAGGGTGCTCGTAAGGACAATACGTCGCCTTTCGGAGGGGTTCCCGAGTGGCCAAAGGGATCAGACTGTAAATCTGACGCGTAAGCTTCGGTGGTTCGAATCCACCCCCCTCCACCATGATTTTCGTGGTGTGTGGCGGGTATAGTTCAATGGTAGAACCTCAGCCTTCCAAGCTGATGATGCGGGTTCGATTCCCGCTACCCGCTCCAGTGAAAGAGAACAGAGTGCTCATATAGCTCAGTCGGTAGAGCACTTCCTTGGTAAGGAAGAGGTCACCGGTTCAAGTCCGGTTATGAGCTCCACCTCTTGAATCTGGAGCGGCTGATCTGAAACGGTCAGAGCGGTAACACAATTTAACTGAAACACGTCGCCATATAGCTACTTTTAGGAGACTGTCAAAATGGCAAAAGAGCAATTTGAACGTAGTAAGCCGCACGTTAACGTCGGCACGATTGGTCACGTTGACCACGGTAAGACGACGCTGACAGCAGCGCTGACCCGCGTATGTTCTGAAGTATGGGGTGGTGATGCGGTAGCGTTTGACGGTATCGATAACGCGCCCGAAGAGAAAGAGCGCGGTATTACGATTGCGACGTCTCACGTTGAGTACGAGTCTCCGACTCGCCACTACGCCCACGTAGACTGCCCCGGACACGCTGACTATGTGAAGAACATGATCACCGGTGCTGCGCAGATGGACGGAGCGATCCTGGTCTGTGGTGCGACTGACGGCCCGATGCCTCAGACCCGCGAGCACATCCTGCTGTCTCGCCAGGTAGGCGTACCTTACATTGTTGTATTCCTGAACAAGGCTGATCTGCTGGCAGAAGACTGTGGCGGTGCGGACTCTGAGGAATACGAAGAGATGAAAGAGCTGGTTGAGATGGAGCTGCGTGAGCTTCTGGACCAGTACGAGTTCCCCGGAGACGACACTCCGATCATTTGTGGTTCTGCGCTGATGGCACTGGAAGGCAAGGACGACAATGAGCTGGGCACGACTGCGGTTAAGACCCTGGTTGAGACTCTGGATTCTTACATTCCTGAGCCTGAGCGTGCTGTAGACCAGCCGTTCCTGATGCCTGTTGAAGACGTATTCTCTATCTCTGGTCGCGGTACTGTAGTGACTGGTCGTGTAGAGCGCGGCATCATCAAGGTTGGTGAAGAGATCGAGATCGTAGGTATCAAAGAGACTCAGACCACTACTTGTACTGGTGTTGAGATGTTCCGCAAGCTGCTGGACGAAGGTCGCGCTGGTGAGAACGTTGGTGTTCTGCTGCGTGGTACGAAGCGTGAAGAAGTAGAGCGTGGCCAGGTACTGGCGGTACCGGGTTCAGTGACTCCTCACACCAAGTTCGAGGCAGAGGTTTACATTCTGTCGAAGGACGAAGGTGGTCGTCACACGCCGTTCTTCAAGGGCTATCGTCCGCAGTTTTACTTCCGTACGACTGACGTGACAGGTGCATGTGAGCTGCCTGATGGTGTTGAGATGGTGATGCCTGGTGACAACGTGCAGATGGTTGCGACCTTGATTGCACCGATTGCGATGGAAGAAGGCCTGCGTTTTGCTATCCGTGAGGGTGGCCGTACTGTAGGTGCTGGCGTAGTCGCCAAGATCATCGAGTAAGTCGAGGCCCTGAATGGGGCGAGACTTCTCGGGGGCAGACCAGCTATGCTGCTCTGTCCCCAAAAGAGAAGTAACTAGACCAAGCCGAGCCCTGCTCGGCTTTGTCGTCAGAGAAAGAACGTTAGGCCAGTAGCTCAATTGGCAGAGCAGCGGTCTCCAAAACCGCAGGTTGGGGGTTCGATTCCCTCCTGGCCTGCCATACATAAAGGTATCGGTATTGCCGATATCTGGATGGATAGCAGGAATGAGTAATACAGAAGCGACCGCGAGTCGCTTTGACAATGTGAAGTGGGCACTGGTCGCAGTTATTGTTGCAGCCGGTGTGTATGGCAACAGCTATTTTGCTGACGAGTCACTGCTATACCGAGTGCTGGGTTTGCTGGCGCTGGCGGTTGTCGCCGGCTTTATTGCCTTGCAAACAGCTCAGGGTGCAGCCTTTTGGAATTTGGTGCGTGAATCGCGCACCGAGATTCGCAAGGTGGTGTGGCCTACCCGTCAGGAGACTGTGCAGACCACTTTGATTGTGCTGGTGTTCGTGTTGTTGGTTGCCCTGATGTTGTGGGGACTGGACGGTCTGCTGGGCTGGCTGGTTTCACTGGTGATTGGGTAAGAATAGGTGGAAGAAGGAATCGCAATGTCGAAACGCTGGTATGTAGTGCACGCCTATTCCGGTTACGAGAAAAAGGTAGCCAATGCGCTCAAGGGGCGTATTGAGCTGCATGGCATGACTGACCGCTTCGGCGAGGTCCTGGTGCCGACTGAAGAGGTGGTGGAAATGCGTGGCGGACAGAAGCGCCGCAGTGAGCGCAATTTTTTTCCAGGCTATGTGCTGGTGCAGATGGATCTGGACGACGATACATGGCACCTGGTGAAAGACACGCCCCGCGTTATGGGCTTTATTGGTGGCAAGGCCGACCGCCCGGCACCGATTACTGAAGCAGAGGCGAACGCCATTCTGCAGCGGGTTGAAGACGGTGTCGAAGCGCCTCGTCCCAAGACCCTGTTCGAGCCCGGCGAGATGGTGCGGGTTATCGACGGTCCTTTCAACGACTTCAATGGCGTTGTAGAGGAAGTGAATTACGAGAAGAGTCGCCTGCAGGTGGCTGTTCTTATTTTTGGTCGCTCAACCCCGGTCGAACTTGAGTTCGGTCAGGTAGAGAAGGCCTAGTTAGAAATTCGGGAGCAGGGCTTTATATCCTGCTTCCTTAACTTGATGGGGAGCCCGAAAGCCGCTTGCGGTCAGTACGGCGCTTGAACCCAGGGAGAAGAGCAATGGCTCAGAAAATCGAAGCTTATATTAAGCTGCAGGTGCCTGCTGGTCAGGCCAACCCCAGTCCGCCTGTCGGCCCCGCGCTGGGTCAGCACGGTGTGAACATCATGGATTTCTGTAAAGCATTTAATGCAGAAACCCAGGGTATGGAGCAGGGTCTGCCGGTTCCGGTTGTGATCACTGTCTACGCTGATCGCAGTTTCACCTTTATTAAGAAAACGCCTCCTGCTGCCGTTCTGCTGCGTAAAGCAGCCAAGATCGCCAAGGGTTCCGGTACTCCCAACACCAACAAGGTTGGCAAGGTAACCCGTGCCCAGCTGGAAGAAATCGCCGAAGCCAAGTGGCCCGACCTGACTGCAGCCGACATGGATGCAGCGGTTCGTACCATTGCTGGCAGCGCTCGCTCTGCGGGTATTGAAACTGAGGGGGTAGTTTAAGATGGCCAAGCTCTCCAAGCGCGTACGCGCATTCAAGGAAAAAGTAGAACCCGGTAAGCAGTACCCTCTGGAAGAAGCGGTTAGCCTGCTGAAAGAGTTTGCTACCGTTAAGTTCAACGAAACTGTTGAAGTCGCTGTGAACCTGGGTGTTGACGCCAAGAAGTCCGATCAGGGTGTTCGCGGTGCAACCACTCTGCCTCACGGTACTGGTTCCGACGTTCGTGTTGCCGTATTCACCTCCGGTGAAAACGCAGACAAAGCCACCGCCGCAGGTGCTGACCTGGTTGGCATGGAAGACCTGGCCGAGAAAGTAAAAGCCGGTGAGATGGACTTTGATGTGGTTATCGCTACTCCCGACGCTATGCGCGTTGTGGGTCAGCTGGGTCAGGTTCTGGGTCCTCGCGGCCTTATGCCCAACCCCAAGACCGGTACTGTGACCCCCGATGTTGAAGGTGCGGTCAAGAATGCCAAGGCTGGTCAGGTGCGTTTCCGTACTGACAAGAACGGTATCGTTCACGGCGGCATCGGCAAGATCGATTTCGAACTCAACGCTATCAAGGAAAACCTTGAGGCTGTGCTGGCAGATCTGAAGAAGGCCAAGCCTTCTGCTGCCAAGGGTGTCTACATGCAGAAGATCACCCTCAGCACCACCATGGGTCCTGGCCTGGCAATCGACCAGTCCAGCCTGGAAGTTTAAGCAGAATTTGATCGGTAGCCCTCCACAAGAGGGCTGCTCTCAAATGCTCGACAGGAAGTCGGGCAACTGATCGGACGTTTAGCCTACTGGCGACCCCGATCAGCTTTGAGGTCTTTGGAAGAAGGCGCCAGCCCATTCGGGCTTTAGCTGAGTACTGAAGACCATCAAAGACCGTAGGCGCGAGCAGCTTGGCTGTGAGCTTAATCTAAGGCAGTGATGCCTGGGCCTACGCAGATGGAGGCACGCTGGTACAGGTGCCGTAATAAACACCAATTGAGGAGTAATCCAGTGGCAATTGGACTCGAAGACAAGAAAGCGATCGTCGCTGAAGTTAACGAGACTGCCACCAGTGCATTGTCTCTGGTGATAGCCGATTCTCGCGGCTGCACCGTGGACGATATGACCGCACTGCGCAAGGATGCTCGCGAAAACCAGGTGACGTTACGTGTTGTGCGTAACACCCTGGCCAAGCGCGCATTTGAAGGTACGGAATACGAATGTGTTTCTGAAACACTGAGCGGCCCGTCCCTGTTCGGATTTTCAATGGAAGATCCGGGTGCAGCAGCACGGTTGTTCAAAGATTTCGCCAAAGAGAACGAAGAGTTCGAGGTGAAAGCACTGGCGGTAAGCGGCCAATTGATGGGTGCAGAGCAATTGGACGTTCTGGCGAAGCTGCCGACCCGCGATCAGGCACTCTCCATGTTGATGAGTGTGATGCAGGCACCGGTAACCAAGCTGGTACGTACCATGAACGAAGTACCTGGAAAATTGGTTCGTACAGTCGCAGCGGTTCGCGATCAGAAGCAAACAGAGGCTGCGTAAGCAGTTTCTAAATACTTAGCTAAAGGAGAATAGAGTCATGGCTCTGTCTAAAGACGATATTTTAGAAGCAATCGCAGAAATGAGCGTAATGGACATCGTTGAGCTCATCGAAGCAATGGAAGAGAAATTCGGCGTATCTGCTGCCGCAGCTGTTGCTGCTGCATCGGCTGCTGCTGCTGGCGGTGACGCTGGCGGTGCTGCTGAAGAGAAGACCGAATTTGATGTCATGCTGACCAGCGCTGGTGACAAGAAAGTTAACGTCATCAAAGTTGTACGCGCTGTAACCGGCCTGGGCCTGAAAGAAGCCAAGGGTCTGGTTGATGGTGCACCTTCTGCCATTAAGGAAGGTATTGCCAAGGACGAAGCAGAAGACATCGTCAAGCAACTGGAAGAAGCTGGCGGCGGCGCAGAGCTTAAGTAAGCTCAGCTTGTACAGCTTTAGTTGCTGAAGTGTGCGAAGGCTGGTGGTTTTGCCACCGGCCTTTTGCCGCTTCATTAAAGAGTATTTTTAAGACGCCGGGAGTAGAGTAGAGATGACATACTCGTACACTGAAAAGAAACGGATTCGTAAAGACTTTGGCGTGATGCCCAAAGTCATGGATGTGCCTTATTTGCTGGCCATTCAGCTCGATTCCTACAGGAAGTTCACCCAGGCCGGTACACCGCTTGAAGAGCGCGGTGACTACGGTTTGCACGCAGCATTCAAGTCCGTATTCCCTATTGTGAGCTATAGCGGCAACGCGGCTCTGGAATACGTTGACTACAATCTGGGCACCCCAGTTTTTGACGTTAACGAGTGTCAGCTGCGCGGCGTGACCTACTCTGTGGCCCTGCGCGTCAAGGTTCGCTTGATCATTTATGATAAGGATTCTGCGAACAAGACCATCAAGGACATTAAAGAGCAGGAAGTGTACATGGGGGAGATTCCCCTCATGACCGACAACGGTACTTTCGTCATCAATGGTACCGAGCGTGTCATCGTGTCCCAGCTGCACCGTTCACCCGGTGTGTTCTTTGACCACGATCGCGGCAAGACCCACTCGTCGGGCAAGCTGCTCTATTCCGCACGCGTCATTCCTTACCGTGGTTCATGGCTGGACTTCGAGTTCGACCCCAAGGACCTGGTCTATGTGCGTATCGATCGTCGCCGCAAGCTGCCGGCCACGATTCTGCTGCGTGCCCTGGGTTTCAGCTCAGAAGAAATCCTGGACATGTTCTACGACGTGAACACCTTCACCACTGACGGCGAAGGCAACTACACCATGCAGGTTATTCCTGCCCGTCTGCGCGGTGAAGTCGCTGCGTTTGATATCAAGCTTGGTCGCAAGCTGGTGGTAGAGCGCGGGCGTCGTATTACCGCGCGTCACATTCGCGATCTTGAAGAAGCCAAGGTCACTGAACTGGATGTGCCGGTTGAGTATCTGCTGGGTCGCGCCCTGGCCAAGGACATTGTCGACAAGAAGAGCGGCGAAGTCCTGTTTGCCTGTAACACCGAGCTGACGGAAGAAGTTCTGGCCAAGCTCGATGAGGCAGAAATCAAAGCGCTGGAAACGCTCTACACCAATGACCTGGATTGCGGTCCTTTTGTCTCGGATACCCTGCGCGCGGATACCACCAGCAACGAGCTGGAGGCGCTGGTCGAGATTTACCGCATGATGCGTCCTGGTGAGCCGCCGACCAAGGAGTCTGCCGAGAACCTGTTCCAGAACCTGTTCTTCTCTGCTGACCGCTACGACCTGTCTGCTGTTGGACGCATGAAGTTCAACCGCCGCCTGGGCCGTGATGAGTCTACCGGCAGCGGCATTCTTGACCGTGACGACATTGTCGATGTGCTCAAGACACTGGTCGACATTCGTAACGGTAAAGGCGTGGTCGACGATATCGATCACCTGGGTAACCGTCGTGTGCGTTCCGTCGGTGAAATGGCCGAGAACCAATTCCGCGTAGGCCTGGTTC
Source organism: Halieaceae bacterium (assembly GCA_963921335.3). GTDB lineage: Bacteria > Pseudomonadota > Gammaproteobacteria > Pseudomonadales > Halieaceae > CAWUFC02. Next base: position 1,468,897 of record CAWUFC020000001.1, read on the forward strand.
GTGTAGAGCGCGCTGTAAAAGAACGCCTGAGCATGGCCGAAAGCGAAGGCCTGATGCCTCAGGACCTGATCAACGCCAAGCCAGTTGCTGCAGCCGTTAAAGAGTTCTTCGGCTCCAGCCAGCTGTCTCAATTTATGGATCAGAACAACCCGCTGTCAGAAGTGACCCACAAGCGTCGTGTTTCCGCGCTTGGCCCGGGTGGTTTGACTCGTGAGCGAGCTGGTTTTGAGGTTCGCGACGTACACCCGACACACTATGGTCGTGTGTGTCCGATTGAGACCCCTGAAGGTCCGAACATTGGTCTGATCAATTCGCTGGCAACCTATGCCCGCACCAATGATTACGGTTTCCTCGAAAGCCCTTACCGCAAGGTAGTAAATGGCAAGGTGTCCGACGACATCGAGTATTTGTCTGCTATTAACGAAGGCAATTACGTGATTGCACAGGCATCCGCCGAGCTGGACAAAAACAACAAGTTCGTAGAAGACCTGGTTGCTGTTCGCCACCTCAACGAGTTCACGGTTAAGCCGCCGGAAGATGTGGACTACATGGATGTGTCACCCAAGCAGGTGGTTTCTGTGGCAGCATCCCTGATTCCGTTCCTGGAGCACGATGACGCAAACCGTGCACTGATGGGCTCCAACATGCAGCGTCAGGCAGTGCCGACCCTGCGTGCAGACAAGCCTCTGGTAGGTACCGGTATGGAGCGCTACGTTGCTCGTGATTCTGGTGTCTGTGTGGTTGCCGATCGCGTTGGTGTCATCGACAGTGTCGACTCCAGCCGTATCGTTGTGCGTGTGCGCGATGCCGATGTCGGCAAGGACGAAGCGCCGGTCGATATCTATAACCTGACCAAGTACACCCGTTCCAACCAGAACACCTGCATTAACCAGCGCCCCATCGTGATGGAAGGGGACGTGGTTGAGCGCGGCGACATCCTCGCGGATGGCCCTTCTGTGGACCTGGGCGAACTGGCACTCGGCCAGAACATGCGCATCGCGTTTATGCCCTGGAATGGTTACAACTTTGAGGACTCCATCCTTGTGTCCGAGCGAGTTGTAAAAGAAGATCGCTTTACCACCATTCACATTCAGGAGCTGACCTGTATCGCTCGCGATACCAAGCTTGGGCCTGAAGATGTGACTGCGGATATCCCCAACGTCGGTGAAGGTGCGCTGGGCAAGCTGGACGAGTCCGGTATTGTCTACATTGGCGCCGAGGTTGATGCCGGTGACATTTTGGTGGGCAAGGTCACGCCGAAAGGCGAGACCCAACTGACTCCTGAAGAGAAGCTGTTGCGTGCCATCTTCGGTGAGAAGGCCTCTGACGTAAAAGACACCTCCCTGCGCGTGCCCTCCAGCACCAAGGGTACGGTCATCGACGTGCAGGTATTTACCCGTGACGGCCTTGAGAAGGACGCACGCGCCCAGCAGATCGAGAAGCACCAACTGGACGAGTACCGCAAGGATCTCAACGAAGAGTATCGAATCTTCGAAGAAGCCATGTTTGCGCGTTTGGGTCAGTTGCTGAAAGGCAAGAAGACTGTCAGCGGTGGTGGCCTGACCAAGGGCACCAGCCTGACGGCCAAGGTTCTCGAAGAACTGGACCGCGAGCAGATCTTCAAGCTCAAGATCAATGCAGAGATCAATGAGTCACTGGCTGCGGCCAAGACCCAGCTGGAAGATCAGCGCAAGCTGCTGGATGATCGCTTTGAAGACAAGAAAGGCAAGCTGCAGAGCGGCGACGACCTGGCACCTGGCGTACTGAAGATCGTTAAGGTCTACCTGGCCGTTAAGCGTCGCATCCAGCCTGGTGACAAGATGGCTGGTCGTCACGGTAACAAGGGTGTGATCTCTGTGATCATGCCGGTTGAAGACATGCCCTATGACGAAAACGGTGAGCCGGTTGATATCGTGCTCAACCCACTGGGCGTGCCCTCACGGATGAACGTGGGTCAGATTCTCGAAACTCACCTGGGCATGGCAGCTGTCGGCCTCGGTGACAAGATCGACGAGATGATTCGCGAGCAGAAGAAAGTTGCTGAAATGCGCAAGTTCCTGGAGCAGGTGTACAACGCCGGCGCTGGTCGCAAGGAGGACGTTAAAGGCCTCAGCGACGAGGAAATCCTGGAACTCGTCGGCAACCTTCGCGGCGGTGTGCCAATGGCGACTCCGGTCTTCGACGGTGCCGCAGAAGCGTCCATTAAGGATCTTCTGAAGCTGGCGGACCTGCCTGAGAGCGGTCAGTTCACGCTGTATGACGGCCGTACCGGCGATGCCTTTGATCGTCCGGTGACCGTTGGTTACATGTACATGCTCAAACTCAACCACCTGGTGGATGACAAGATGCATGCACGTTCTACCGGTTCTTACAGCCTGGTTACCCAGCAGCCGCTGGGTGGTAAGGCGCAGTTCGGTGGACAGCGTTTCGGTGAGATGGAGGTCTGGGCACTGGAAGCTTACGGTGCTGCCTACACCCTGCAGGAAATGCTGACGGTTAAGTCGGATGACGTGGCCGGACGTACCAAGATGTACAAAAACATTGTTGATGGTGATCATCGCATGGAACCGGGAATGCCCGAGTCCTTCAATGTGTTGGTTAAGGAAATCCGTTCTCTCGGCATCGATATCGAGCTTGAGAACGACTAACAGTTATGGACTCGCGGGGTCGCACTGCGGCCCCTGGCAATAAATACCTCGCGGAGGAATAGCCTTGAAAGACTTATTGAATCTGTTGAAGTCCCAGGGACAATCGGAAGAATTTGATGCCATTCGTATTGGCCTGTCTTCCCCGGAAATGATCCGGTCCTGGTCATTCGGTGAAGTGAAGAAGCCGGAGACCATTAATTACCGTACCTTCAAGCCGGAGCGGGACGGTCTGTTCTGCGCCAAGATCTTTGGCCCGGTGAAGGACTATGAGTGTCTGTGTGGCAAGTACAAGCGCCTCAAGCACCGCGGTGTCATTTGTGAGAAGTGTGGCGTAGAAGTAGCACTGGCGAAGGTTCGCCGGGAGCGCATGGGCCACATTGAGCTGGCCAGTCCGGTTGCTCACATCTGGTTCCTGAAGTCACTGCCTTCGCGCATTGGCTTGCTGTTGGACATGACCCTGCGTGATATCGAGCGCGTGCTGTACTTTGAATCCTACGTGGTCACCGATCCCGGTATGACCACCCTGGAGCATGGCCAGCTGCTGACCGATGAGCAGTACTACGAATCCATGGAAGAGTTTGGCGATGAATTCACCGCCAAGATGGGTGCCGAAGCTGTCCAGGAGCTGATGATGCAGCTGGACATCGAGCAGGAAGTGGCCACGCTGCGTGAAGAGATTCCCGCTACCAGTAGTGAGACCAAGATCAAGAAGCTGTCCAAGCGCCTGAAGCTGATGGAAGCCTTCGCCAACTCTGGCAACAAGCCCGAGTGGATGATCCTGAATGCGCTGCCGGTTCTGCCGCCGGATCTGCGTCCGCTGGTACCGCTGGATGGCGGTCGTTTCGCGACGTCTGATCTGAACGACCTGTATCGTCGCGTCATTAACCGTAACAACCGTCTGAAGCGTCTGCTGGACCTGAATGCGCCCGACATTATTGTGCGCAACGAAAAGCGTATGCTGCAGGAGTCTGTCGACGCCCTGCTGGATAACGGTCGTCGCGGTCGCGCCATTACTGGCTCCAACAAACGTCCGCTGAAGTCGCTGGCTGACATGATCAAAGGTAAGCAAGGTCGTTTCCGCCAGAACCTTCTGGGTAAGCGCGTGGACTACTCCGGTCGTTCAGTGATCGTGGTTGGCCCCACCCTGAAACTGCATCAGTGCGGTCTGCCCAAGAAGATGGCGCTGGAACTGTTCAAGCCTTTTATTTTCGGCAAGCTGGAACTTCGTGGTCTCGCTACCACCATTAAGGCTGCCAAGAAGATGGTTGAGCGTGAGCCGCCGGAAGTCTGGGACATCCTGGCTGAAGTGATTCGCGAGCACCCGGTTCTGTTGAACCGTGCGCCTACGCTGCACCGTCTTGGTATCCAGGCCTTTGAGCCGGTGCTGATTGAAGGTAAGGCCATTCAGCTGCACCCGCTGGTATGTGCTGCTTATAACGCTGACTTCGACGGTGACCAGATGGCGGTACACGTACCGCTGACACTTGAAGCGCAGCTGGAAGCGCGCGCGCTGATGATGTCGACCAACAACATTCTGTCTCCCGCCAATGGTGAGCCGATCATCGTGCCGTCTCAGGACGTGGTACTGGGTCTGTACTACATGACTCGCGATCGCATCAATGCCAAGGGCGAGGGCATGGTGTTCTCTGACGTGTCTGAAGTACATCGCGCCTACGTGGCCGGTCATGTGCACCTTCAGGCTCGCATCAAAGTGCGTGTGACTGAGCACCTGCTGACTGAGGAAGGCGAGTCTTACAGCGAAACCAGCATCAAGGAAACCACTGTAGGTCGTGCGTTGCTGTGGGAAATTGTGCCGGATGGTTTGGGCTTTGAGCTCATTAACCAACCTATGGCCAAGAAGGCGATTTCTCGTGTGATTAACCAGTGCTACCGTCTGGTGGGTCTGAAGTCTACCGTCATCTTCGCTGACCAGCTGATGTACATGGGTTACGACTACTCCACCAAGTCTGGTTCTTCGATCGGTGTAAATGATTTTGAAATTCCCGATGAGAAGGCCAAGATCATTGCTCACGCTGACGCCGAGGTGAAGGATATCGAAGATCAGTACGCCTCAGGCCTGGTGACCCAGGGTGAGAAGTACAACAAAGTGATCGATATTTGGTCCCGTGCCAACGACCTTGTGTCCAAGAGCATGATGGAAGGCCTGAGCAAGGAAACCGTTGTGAATCGCGACGGTGAGGAAGAAGAGCAGGATTCCTTCAACTCGGTTTACATCTACGCTGACTCTGGTGCACGGGGTTCGCCCGCACAGATTCGTCAGCTGGCTGGTATGCGTGGCCTGATGGCGAAGCCGGATGGTTCTATCATCGAGACGCCGATTGTGGCGAACTTCCGTGAAGGTCTGAACGTGCTGCAGTACTTCATCTCGACCCACGGTGCTCGTAAAGGTCTGGCGGATACCGCTCTGAAGACCGCGAACTCCGGTTACCTGACGCGTCGTCTGGTAGACGTAGCCCAGGACGTTGTTGTGACCGAGGAAGACTGTGGCACTGACAATGGCCTGCTGATGACACCTGTGATCGAAGGTGGTGACATCATCGAATCACTGGGTGATCGTGTACTGGGTCGTATCGTGTTGCACGATGTGATCAAGCCCGGTACCGAGGACGAGATTGCAGTGACCGCTGGTACTATGCTGGACGAGCGCTGGATTGAACGCCTGGAAGAAATGGGTATCGACGAAATTATGGTTCGTTCGCCGATTACCTGTGAAGTGCGCCACGGTATCTGTTCTGTATGTTACGGCCGTGATCTGGCTCGAGGCCATAAGGTCAATATGGGTGAAGCGGTTGGTGTGGTTGCAGCCCAGTCCATTGGTGAGCCGGGTACCCAGCTGACCATGCGTACCTTCCACATTGGTGGTGCGGCTTCGCGGGCTACCGCTGCTGACAGCATTCAGGTTAAGGGCAACGGTACTGCGCGTTTGCACAACCTGAAGTTTGTTGAGCGTGCCGACGGCAACCTGGTCGCGGTGAGCCGCTCCGATGAGCTTGCCATCTCTGATGACAAGGGCCGTGAGCGCGAGCGCTACAAGCTGCCTTATGGTGCGGTAATCAAGGTGCACGACCAGTCTGAAGTGAACGCTGGTGATGTGGTTGCCACCTGGGATCCACACACTCACCCGATCATCACGGAAGTGGCTGGTACGGTGAAATTCTCCGGAATGGAAGAGGGCATCACCATCAAGCGCCAGACGGACGACCTGACCGGTCTGTCCAGCATTTCTGTCGTGGATCCGGCTGAGCGTCCTGCTGCGGGTAAGGACATTCGTCCTGCGGTAACCCTGGTAGACAAGAAGGGCAATGAACTGTGCCTGGCGGGTACCAATGTTCCCGCACACTACTTCCTGCCTGCTGATGCGATTGTGAGCATGGAAGATGGTGCCGAGATCGGAATTGGTGACGTGATTGCACGTATTCCGCAGGAAGGTTCCAAGACCCGTGACATTACCGGTGGTCTGCCCCGTGTTGCCGACCTGTTTGAAGCACGTAAGCCGAAGGAGCCTGCCATCCTGGCAGAAATCTCCGGTACCGTTAGCTTCGGTAAGGAAACCAAGGGCAAGCGTCGCCTGGTAATTACTCCGACCGATGGCAAGCCTTTGGCGGATGGCAGCGATCACTATGAGGCGCTGATTCCCAAGTGGCGTAACCTGTCCGTGTTTGAAGGTGAGAGTGTTGAGAAGGGTGAAGTGGTATCGGAAGGTCCGCCCAACCCGCATGACATTCTGCGCCTGAAAGGCATTGAGGAACTGGCTAAGTACATCGTGAACGAAATTCAGGATGTATACCGCCTGCAGGGTGTGAAGATCAACGACAAGCACATTGAGGTGATTGTTCGCCAGATGCTGCGTAAGGTCATGATCACGGCACCGGGCGACTCCACGCTCATCAAGGGTGAACAGGTTGAGTACACGACCTTCCTTGAAGAGAACGAGCGTATCGTCAATGAGGGTGGCATTGCCGCTCATGGCGAGCGCGAGCTGCTGGGTATCACCAAGGCATCTCTGGCGACTGAGAGCTTCATCTCCGCGGCCTCCTTCCAGGAGACCACCCGTGTTCTGACTGAAGCTGCGGTGACCGGTAAGCGTGACCGTCTGCGTGGCCTGAAAGAGAACGTCGTAGTAGGGCGTTTGATTCCGGCCGGTACGGGTCTTGCCTATCACGAAGAGCGCAAGCGGAAGCGTGACATTGAGTCCGATGAAAGCAGTGTAAGTGCTGCAGAAATCGAAGCGGCTCTGACCGAAGCGCTGAAAGCCGACATCTGATCCAGTGCGCCGCAGCTGCGGCGCCTGTCAGGCCACTAAAGGCTCGCCTGAATCAGGTGGGCCTTTTTTGTGCCTCAGGGATCGTAGTGAATGGGGGATGTATATGCCCGCTCCTGGATTGAAACAGGTTGGTCGAGTGTTTCTGGGTCAATCCCCATAGCAATAGCGTCGAAAGTAGAGTGCCGCGGTGTGTGTGTTTCCAGTACTCGCACGTAATAGAAAGCGGGCTGAGTAGGATCAAACAGCGGGTCCTGCCAGCTCACGCTCAGGGTTGCGGCACCGTGTTCATCACTGTAGCCGGCATCCTCCCTCGAAACCGTATCGGGCAGTGCCGGCACAAAACCATCGCTATCCGGTGTGCGCTCGCCGGCCCAGGCAATGTCGATGACTCTTTCGTGGGTTTCTCCGTCGCCATCCATCCAGCCTTTGATCATCTGAATGCGGTCCAGTGCGCCGCTTTTTGGGTCTCTCGCGGCCTCTACCTTGAATATTGGTGCGCCAATGAGTTTTTTGAGCGCGCCGCCCATAGGGGTGTCAGGCTCGGTTTCCGCTGCCGAGTCTCCCGCCATGACTTTTACGGCAATCCGTGGGCCGGTCGTGGCATACACCTCACCGCGTTTAAAGGCGGCGAGAATGGCCTCGCGTGTGTTGTCCTCGCTCCAGGCAGCAGCCAGCCCCTGGGCGGACATGACCCAGCCTTGGTCTTTAATGCGATTGACGGACCGACTTTTGTCCCTTGGAATTGAGTCGGTGGGAAACTTGCCCCAAAAATTGGGTTCTTCCGCGGTCGCCATGCTGGTATGCGAGTCCGTGGAACCGATGAGCCCGAAGCGGTAGGGATTGCTGCCAAACTGTGCCTCCAGTTGCAGGCCTGTGCGCAGGGCGCCCCGCACGAAATCAGCTGGCCTGGGGTTATAGGGCACCGGATTGGCCATGATGTAGTGGGGATAACCCTCAAAGTCGGCAAAGGGGTCGCCGGGTGAGAGTAGAGGATGCGTTTCCGAATCCCCTTTGATCTGGGTGGCTTCAACCACGCGTTCCCAGCGAGCCCGCAGGTTGATCCAGTCCAGGTCAATGGATGCACCGTTTAGACGCGCTTCAGCGGGAAACATGGTGCCCCGGCTGATATTGGAGTTGTGAGGAATGGACACGAAATCGGAACCGGTGCTGGCGGCGGTTTGATCAAGCCATTGCCAGAGTCCCTCAGGATAGGTGTTTTCCTGAGCCGAGAAAGGCAGGTATTGCCGCGCGGATTTGGCGTCACCATCGGTAAAAACTACACGATGCAGGTTGGCCCCGGCAGGAATGGATGTCCACTCGAAGCCGATGAGCGCGCTGAACTCTCCCGGTCGATTGTTGGCGTCTGCCGCAGTGATGTTCTCTTCCCAGGCGGTAGTCCGTATGAGATCGTTGTTCGGTGTGGCTATTGCCGGGGGATTGAGTGCCGCTTTGACGATATCGGTTTCGTCACCCGCCGCGTAGCTCAACAGAGCGATCACGCTGTCCGGCTCTGAGGCCAGGTAGCGATAGAGTCTTTCCATCAGCCAGGAGTGAATCTTGCCACCAATGTTGAGGCCTTCGCGTGGAAGATCCGTGGTATTCGCGGCCTTCATCGTGCCCAGCGGGCCTGCGTGATCGGCCACCACCAGGAAATCCAGCGGGGTCTGTATCTGGACCCTGTGTCCTGTTGTGGGGTGTATCACGGGAAGCCCGCGTGCGAAGCGATAGGCCGCGTCAGGGCCCAGGTCGAAGTTCTGGTTGATATAGGAATCGGTGGAGAGATTGGTGTGTACGTGTGTATCGCCCCAAAGTAGCGATTTTTCGGCGGGCTGAGCATGGATGACTAAGGGCAGGGCCGCCAGGGCCAGAAACGGGTATTTCTTCATTATTAGTCCCGAAATCGCTGAATCAGGCCCTCATTAGAGCACAGTGGAACCGTTCGGGCGAAAATGCGCGGCGAAGCCCTGAAAATGGGAATTTGCGCCCTTGACGGGGGTTGGGGCCATCTATAGAATGCGCGCTCCTTCTAGTTGGGGGTGGCTTCCTATGCGCTGCATATAGTCTTAACCCGCAGAAGGGCATGGTCTAAGACCATGATTATTAACAACATTTGGAGTTTCTATTTAATGGCAACGATCAACCAATTGGTTCGTAAGCCTAGAAAGCGCAAAGTTGCAAAAAGCGACGTGCCCGCCCTGCAGGCCTGCCCGCAGCGCCGTGGTGTGTGCACCCGCGTTTACACGACTACGCCGAAGAAGCCGAACTCAGCACTGCGTAAAGTCTGCCGTGTGCGCCTGACCAACGGTTACGAAGTATCTTCGTACATCGGTGGTGAGGGTCACAACCTGCAGGAGCACAGTGTGGTTCTGATTCGCGGTGGTCGTGTGAAGGACTTGCCTGGTGTGCGTTATCACACCGTACGTGGCAGCCTGGACACCTCTGGAGTAGCCGACCGTAAGCAAGGTCGCTCCAAGTACGGTGCCAAGCGACCCAAGTAAGCAAGCCTTTAAGCAACAACGCTTATAGCTGACAACCAAGAGTAAGGCCGGAACCCTGCCTCCCCCGCTAACGTGGCAGGTCGGTGTCCGGGCAACCTGAAGAGAGGAAGGCAAAATGCCTAGAAGACGAGTAGTCGCCAAGCGCGAAGTACTGCCGGATCCCAAATTCGGTAACGTGACCCTGGCGAAGTTCATGAACCACGTGATGGTAAGTGGTAAAAAATCTGTAGCGGAGCGCATCGTATATGGCGCACTGGACATCGTGGAAGACCGCCTGTCCAAAGACCCGCTGGAAGCCTTTGACGAAGCACTGGAAAACATTGCCCCCATGGTTGAGGTTAAATCTCGCCGTGTTGGTGGTGCGACTTACCAGGTGCCGGTAGAAGTACGCCCCTCACGTCGTATGGCCCTGTCCATGCGCTGGCTGGTGGAATACGCCCGTGCCCGCGGTGAGAAGTCCATGCGCCAACGTCTGGCCGGTGAAATCATCGACGCATCCCAGGGCAAAGGTAATGCCGTGAAGAAGCGTGAAGATGTGCACCGTATGGCTGAAGCCAACAAGGCATTCTCACACTACCGGTTCTAAGTTTCCGGCTATATCGCCGGGCCCAACTGGGAACCCAACAACAGGAAACACACAGTGGCTCGTCAAACGCCCATTGACCGCTATCGCAATATTGGTATTTGCGCCCACGTGGATGCTGGTAAAACCACGACCACGGAGCGCGTACTGTTTTACACCGGCCTGTCTCACAAGATAGGCGAGGTGCACGATGGCGCGGCAACCATGGACTGGATGGAGCAGGAACAGGAGCGGGGTATTACCATTACTTCAGCTGCTACCACCTGTTTCTGGAAGGGCATGGATGCGCAGTTTGACGACCACCGTATCAACATCATCGACACCCCCGGACACGTGGACTTCACCATTGAGGTGGAGCGTTCTCTGCGGGTGTTGGATGGTGCCGTCGTAGTACTGTGTGGTTCCTCTGGCGTGCAGCCGCAAACCGAAACGGTGTGGCGACAGGCCAACAAATATGAAGTGCCGCGCATGGTCTTCGTCAACAAGATGGACCGTGCGGGCGCTGATTTCCTCATGGTGGTAGATCAGCTGAAGGAGCGCCTCGGTGCAAACCCGGTGCCCTTGCAGATGACTATTGGTGCTGAGGATGTATTCAAAGGTGTCGTAGATCTGGTCAAGAACAAGGCCATCATCTGGAATGAAGATGATATGGGCATGACCTTTGAATACGACGACGTGCCTGCAGATTTGCAGGACCAGGTCGATGAAATGCGCGAATACGTGGTTGAGGCTGCTGCCGAAGCCAACGAGGAGCTCATGGACAAGTACCTGGAAGACGGTGAGCTCAGCGAAGAAGAGATCAAGCAGGGCATCCGTCTGCGTACACTGGCTAACGAGATTGTGCCTGTACTGGGCGGTTCTGCGTTCAAGAACAAGGGCGTGCAGGCAGTTTTGGACGCGGTCATTGAGTACATGCCCGCTCCCACCGAGGTGAAGGCCATCGAGGGCCATCTGCTGGACAAAGATGAGACTGCTGCCAGTCGAGAAGCCGACGACGATGCACCGTTTTCGGCTTTGGCTTTCAAAATAGCGACCGATCCTTTCGTCGGTACCCTCACTTTCTTCCGTGTGTATTCCGGCAAGCTGGAAGGCGGCACTGCGGTCTTCAACTCTGTTAAAGAGAAGAAAGAGCGTGTTGGTCGTATGGTGCAAATGCACTCCAACAGCCGCGAAGAGATCAAAGAAGTACTGGCCGGTGACATTGCTGCCGCAGTGGGCCTGAAAGATGTTACCACTGGGGACACCTTGTGCAGCGTAGACAGCCCCATTGTGCTGGAGCGTATGGAATTCCCCGAGCCGGTGATTTCTGTGGCAGTAGAGCCCCGGTCACAGGCTGATCAGGAAAAAATGGGCATTGCACTGGGCAAGCTGGCCCAGGAAGACCCGTCTTTCCGGGTTAAGACCGACGAAGAAACCGGCCAGACCATTATTTCTGGCATGGGTGAATTGCACCTCGACATCATTGTCGATCGCATGAAGCGCGAGTTCAGCGTAGAAGCGAATATCGGTAAGCCCCAGGTGGCTTATCGCGAGGCGATTCGCAATACCGCCGAGATTGAAGGCAAGTTTGTGCGTCAGTCCGGTGGTCGTGGTCAGTACGGTCATGTTTGGGTGAAATTCGAGCCTGCTGAAGACGCGTCCGCGGAAGGGCTGGAATTCGTCAACGAGATTGTTGGTGGCGTCGTACCCAAGGAATATATCCCTGCAGTGGAAAAGGGCATTGCCGAGCAGATGCAGAACGGTGTTCTGGCTGGCTACCCGCTGCTGGGCCTGAAAGCCACGCTCTATGATGGTTCTTTCCACGATGTGGACTCCAATGAGATGGCGTTCAAAATCGCGGGCTCACTGGCATGTAAGCAGCTGGCCGACCACGGTGGTGCCGTGTTGCTGGAGCCCATCATGGCGGTAGAAGTGGTTACCCCTGAAGAGAATATGGGTGATGTGGTGGGTGACCTGAACCGTCGCCGCGGCATCATTGGCGGGATGGATGAAAATCCCTCCGGCAAGGTAGTAACGGCTGAAGTACCCCTGGCCGAGATGTTTGGTTATGCCACTGATTTGCGCAGTGCAACCCAGGGTCGCGCCACCTACACCATGGAGTTTTCCAAGTATGCTGAAGCGCCGAACAACGTCGCCGAGGCCATTATTTCCAAAAACAGCTGATTTAGTGCAGCTTCTATTCAAAAGGTAAATTGAGATGGCAAAAGAGCAATTTGAACGTAGTAAGCCGCACGTTAACGTCGGCACGATTGGTCACGTTGACCACGGTAAGACGACGCTGACAGCAGCGCTGACCCGCGTATGTTCTGAAGTATGGGGTGGTGATGCGGTAGCGTTTGACGGTATCGATAACGCGCCCGAAGAGAAAGAGCGCGGTATTACGATTGCGACGTCTCACGTTGAGTACGAGTCTCCGACTCGCCACTACGCCCACGTAGACTGCCCCGGACACGCTGACTATGTGAAGAACATGATCACCGGTGCTGCGCAGATGGACGGAGCGATCCTGGTCTGTGGTGCGACTGACGGCCCGATGCCTCAGACCCGCGAGCACATCCTGCTGTCTCGCCAGGTAGGCGTACCTTACATTGTTGTATTCCTGAACAAGGCTGATCTGCTGGCAGAAGACTGTGGCGGTGCGGACTCTGAGGAATACGAAGAGATGAAAGAGCTGGTTGAGATGGAGCTGCGTGAGCTTCTGGACCAGTACGAGTTCCCCGGAGACGACACTCCGATCATTTGTGGTTCTGCGCTGATGGCACTGGAAGGCAAGGACGACAATGAGCTGGGCACGACTGCGGTTAAGACCCTGGTTGAGACTCTGGATTCTTACATTCCTGAGCCTGAGCGTGCTGTAGACCAGCCGTTCCTGATGCCTGTTGAAGACGTATTCTCTATCTCTGGTCGCGGTACTGTAGTGACTGGTCGTGTAGAGCGCGGCATCATCAAGGTTGGTGAAGAGATCGAGATCGTAGGTATCAAAGAGACTCAGACCACTACTTGTACTGGTGTTGAGATGTTCCGCAAGCTGCTGGACGAAGGTCGCGCTGGTGAGAACGTTGGTGTTCTGCTGCGTGGTACGAAGCGTGAAGAAGTAGAGCGTGGCCAGGTACTGGCGGTACCGGGTTCAGTGACTCCTCACACCAAGTTCGAGGCAGAGGTTTACATTCTGTCGAAGGACGAAGGTGGTCGTCACACGCCGTTCTTCAAGGGCTATCGTCCGCAGTTTTACTTCCGTACGACTGACGTGACAGGTGCATGTGAGCTGCCTGATGGTGTTGAGATGGTGATGCCTGGTGACAACGTGCAGATGGTTGCGACCTTGATTGCACCGATTGCGATGGAAGAAGGCCTGCGTTTTGCTATCCGTGAGGGTGGCCGTACTGTAGGTGCTGGCGTAGTCGCCAAGATCATCGAGTAAGGAAAGCTTCGCTTTCCGGGGTCAGACCCCCGAAGGGGCTCTGACCCCTTCAAAAAAGAAGCCGGGCAATGCCCGGCTTTTTTATTTACAGGTAGGAGAGCGCGAGCGCCGCATTGGCTAGCATGAGCACAAAGTCGGTGACAAAAATAAAGCGCATCAGTCCTTTCACCTGCCACACGCCCTTACCCTTGAGGTTATCCAGGGCTGGCGCAACATTACCGGCAAACTGCGAGCCGTGTGCCAGTGCGAAGCTCGTTAGCAGTATGATGCGCTGGGTTGGTTCGGCAAAACTGTCTGCGTAAAACACCAGCATCAAACTCATAGCACAAAGCGCGAAGTTAAATCCGCCGAGGAATGGGCCAGAGGCCGCCAGTGTCTCCATCACGGGCGTATCGCGATTTTCCTTGGGAACCAGGATCTTTGCGAACACGTGGTTTCGCAGCGAAAACAGGTGAAACCCCAACGCAAACCAGATGGCATTGGCAATCAGGATGGTTTCAAACATGGCGGTGGTTCACCCCGATCTGTGAAATGAACAAGGCGGCACCTATTAAGGCAAATCCTTTTAGAAAATGCGCCTGTTGCAGCAATCTTATGGTTTCGTCCGTTGCGTTCATCATCTCGTAGCCATGTACTAACACTGTGACGGGCAGCAAAAACACGATGAGCAACCAACTACCCAGTCGCGGACGCCAGTTAAACAGAATCATGGCGGCGCCGGCAAGCTCAACTACGCCGGAGCTCAGTACCCAAAATGTTTTGTATGGTACCGGTTCAGGCATCAGGCCGACGTAGTAGGGTATATCGGTAAAGTGGGTCAACCCTGAGATGAAGAATAGGGACGTGAACAGTAGCAGAGCGATCAAAGTCAGCACTGGATGATTGGGGAGTTTGGGTTCGTCGATCATGTTCTCATCCCGGTGTATTGAGGGCCTTGTCAGTTGTATTGCGTCCAGTTGTGCCGACGCCTCTGCGAGAGGGCTCCAGTAAAAACCAGGTCAGCATCGCGCTGGACAGCAACTCCACCACTAGCAGGTTCATGATCTGCCCATGAGGCATGCCTACGGCGATGATGCTTGCAATGCGTCCCAGGGCAAATCCAGACATAAACAACAGCGCTATGAGCGTTGCGGGCTGCCTGAACGAAGCGCTTAAGAACCCGAAGGCAATTGCAGTACCCAGTGTAAGAAACAGACCGCCGTAAGCGCCTCGGTACATGTTGTCCTCTGAACTGCTCTCAGCAGCGAGTTCATATCTGGCGAGGAGCAGATTGGGATCAATGCAGTACGCCAACCCAATCACGGCCAGACTCAATCCAAGGATAAGAAGAAGATATCGATGTGCGCTATGCATTTGCTGTACCTCATGTCCAATATGGTTTCATTATAAAACCATTCGGTATCAATATGCAACCTAGTGGTTCCATGATGAAGCCCCGGGTAGAATGCGCTTATGAAGTACAAATCTTATAAAGGTATGAACTGCTCGATGGCCCAGGCGTTAGACGCCATTGGTGAGCGTTGGGCGCTGCTGATTCTGAGAGAAGCCTTTTACGGTAAAACCCGCTTTAACCAGTTTCGGGAGGAGCTGGGAATCGCGCGCAATATTCTTTCGGCCCGCTTAAACCACCTGGTGGACGAGGGCATCCTTGAAAAGCGTCAGGCTACTGAGACCGCGCACACCGAATACATCCTCACCGAGCAGGGTCGTGCGCTACGCACAGTGATTCTGTCCCTGATTCATTGGGGGGATGAATATCGTCCCAACCCGAATGGCCAGCGCTACGAGTTCCTGGATGCCGAAAGTGGTGAACCCCTGCGCCAGATGGATATCTATACCGAGAGCGGGGACGTGGTTAAGCCAGGTATGGTCAGGATCATTCCGGGGCCTGGGCTTGGTGCAGGTCAGGAGGGCCAGCCAGAATAGTGGGGGCAAAAAAAAGCCCCGCTGAGCGGGGCTTTCTGTTTCAGGACCTGCCTTACTTACGCTTGGCTTCCTGACGCTCTTTCTCTTCTGCAATCACCTTGTCTGCCACAGAGCTGGGGCAGGGCAGGTAGTGCGAGAACTCCATGGAGAACTGGCCACGACCAGAGGTCATGGTGCGCAGGCTACCGATGTATCCAAACATTTCGGCCAGGGGTACTTCAGCCTTAACGCGGATACCGGTGCTGCCGGGCTCCTGGTCCTTGATCATGCCGCGGCGACGGCTCAGGTCACCGATCACATCACCCAGGTTATCTTCCGGAGTGAACACGTCCACTTTCATGATCGGTTCAATCAGCTGCGGGCCAGCTTTTGGCATCGACTGGCGATAGGCGCCACGAGCAGCCAGCTCAAACGCTACCGCAGAGGAGTCAACCGCGTGGAAGCCACCGTCGAACAGTTCGATTTCTACGTCCAGTACCGGGAAGCCGGCCAGCGGGCCTTCTTCCATCATGCCTGCAAAGCCCTTCTCGATCGCCGGGAAGAATTCCTTGGGTACGTTACCGCCCACAACCGTTGAGGAGAACGCAAAGCCGGTGCCGGGCTCTCCTGGAGTGATGCGGTAGTCGATCTTACCGAACTGACCAGAACCACCAGACTGCTTTTTGTGGGTGTAAGTGTCTTCGATGGGTGCCGTGATGGTTTCACGGTAAGCCACCTGGGGCTGACCCACTTCCAGCTCTACGCCGTAGGTACGCTTGAGGATGTCGATCTTGATATCCAGGTGCAGTTCGCCCATACCCTTGAGGATGGTCTCACCTGAATCTTCGTCGGTCTCAACGCGGAAGGAGGGGTCTTCTGCAATTATCTTGCCGATCGCAACACCCATCTTCTCAGAACCACCCTTGTCCTTGGGTGCAACGGCGATGGAGATCACGGGGTCCGGGAACACCATGGCTTCCAGGGTGCAGGGGTTGTCAGGATCACACAGGGTGTGACCGGTCTGAACATTCTTCATACCCACACAGGCGATAATGTCGCCAGCCTGGGCGCGATCCAGTTCGTTACGGTCGTCAGCGTGCATCTCCACCATCCGGCCAATACGCTCGGTTTTACCGGTGAAAGAATTCAGTACCGTCATGCCTTTTTCCATCACACCCGAGTAGATGCGGATAAAGGTCAGGGCACCAAAACGGTCGTCCATGATTTTGAACGCCAGCGCGCGCAGAGGCTCGTCCACGGATACAGTGGCTACTTCGCCAGTCGGCTCACCTTCTTCGTCGGTCAGCGGCTGCGGGTCAACCTCAGTCGGGCTGGGCAGGTAGTCAACAACAGCGTCCAGTACCAGCTGTACGCCTTTGTTCTTGAACGCAGAGCCACAGTAAGTGGGGAAGAAGTCCAGCTTGCGGGTACCTTCGCGGATGCAGCGCTTGATGTCGTCGATGGCAGGCTCTTCGCCGTCCATGTACTGCATCATCAGGTCGTCGTCCTGCTCAACGGCAGTTTCGATCAGCTGCTCGTGATACATATCCACGTCATCCACCATGTCGGCGGGTACGTCGGTGATCTCAAAGTTCTCAGGCGCACCGGAGTCGTCCCAGATGTAGGCTTTCTTGGTCAGCACGTCGACCACGCCTTTGAAGTCGTCCTCGATGCCGATCGGCAAGGTCATAACGAGCGGGTTGGCGCCCAGTACTTTCTTCACCTGCTCTACCACGCGGTAGAAGTCTGCACCCATGCGGTCCAGCTTGTTGACGAAGATCAGACGTGCAACTTCGGAGTCGTTGGCGTAGCGCCAGTTGGTTTCGGACTGGGGCTCTACACCACCAGAGCCACAGAATACGCCCACGCCGCCATCGAGAACCTTCAGGGAGCGATACACTTCTACGGTGAAGTCCACGTGTCCTGGGGTGTCGATGATGTTCAGGCGATGGTCATTCCAGAAGCAGGTGGTAGCAGCAGACTGAATGGTAATACCGCGCTCCTGCTCCTGTTCCATGAAGTCAGTGGTAGCGGCGCCATCATGCACCTCACCCGTTTTGTGGATCTTACCGGTGAGCTTGAGAATCCGCTCAGTCGTGGTGGTTTTTCCCGCATCCACGTGCGCGAAAATACCGATATTTCTGTACAAGGCTAAATCAGTCATTGCTCTACTCAATAAAATGGGCACAGTGCCGGTTGAATTTCGGCGCGCATTTTACAGTAAATTGATCGCGAAATAGTTATTTTTTGTCCACAAATTGCTGTTTTTTTTGGCAAATTTGCGGACAGACCCAAGATGGCGCGAATTGGCAATGCGCCATGGGCCTGCAAATGGCTTTTAGCCCCTGATTGTGAGGCTCAACGGGCCTTACTTAGTGGTGGGAATCCAGCGCTGTTGAATCTCCTGCAGCTCACCGGTAATGCGCATTTGCGACAGGATCTGGTTCAGTTCCCGCAACAGCCAGGCGCTGGTTGGGGCTACGGCCCAGGCCAGGCCTTCCTCAGTCATCGGACGGGCCAGGCTGAACAGGTCGTGATTATCTTTTGAGCGCATCATCAACCAGCTGGTAGGGGAGTCGTGGATATAGACGTCGGTCACGTTATTGCGCAGGGCTCTAAAGGCCGCGTGATCATCTTCAAAAGTTTGTATCAGCGCCTTGGGGAAATGCTGAGTCGCGAAAGCCTGGCCCGTGGTATCTGGTTGCACAGCGATGCGCAGCCCGTCCCGGAACAGTGCAGAGGGATGTGACAGATCCACCGCGTCGGCGGTTCGAATAATGGCCATTTGGCCTATCCGCAGGAAGGGCTCAGTAAACAAGACACTTTTGGCACGCTCTTCGGTGATTGAAAATCCAGACATGACCACGTCGATCTTGCCGATCTGCAGGGCGGGTATGAATTCAGCCAGAGGCATTTCGATAAAGCGCACCTGACGATTCAGATAGCGGCCAACCGCGCGGGCATTGTCTACCTTGATGCCCTTGAGCTCGCCATCCTCTTTGAAGGCCAGAGGCTCACAGTCTGTCGCAATTCCTACCTTTAGAATGCCTTCAGCCTGACTGGTTAGGCTGAACAGGCAAAGCAAGATTGCCGCGATTTGCTTGAACATTCCTAGTACTCCCCACCAACTTACAGACCTAAGTTTAACGCGCCTGCATTGTGGCCGACAGCCCGGCGTTTGCGACGGTTGAGTACGATTCCCAAACAAAAAGGGGGACCATTGGTCCCCCTTTTGCTGACACAAATTGTCAGATCATGCAGGGATCGCCGACAGGGTATCCTGCAGGGGGCGCACCTTTTCCAGAACGCCTTCTGCATCATGTCGCACATGATTCTGCGACATTTCGAATTTCACCATGTCCGGGGTCACAGTACCCAGCTCGAGGCACTCCTTGAGCAGGCCAAAGAACAGGTCCTCCTGATTCTTGTCCGGGTGGCTTTTGTACTTACCCAGCAGGCCGTAGTCGCCAAACAGCTTGCGACGCAGGTGCATGGCCCAGCCAATGGGCGGGAAATACTTGGACTTGTCTGCCGGTACGAAGTCGATAGGAAGGCCTGACTTCCACGGTTGGGTCCAGCGCTTGGTGGTGTGCAACATGCGGGTATCCTGGTTGAGCACATCCAGGTCATTCCAGTTCTTCTCCAGCAGGCCGATCAGCTCGCGCTCTTCATATTGTAAGGTGATCCACTTTTTGTAATCGCGCTCACCGGCGAACATCTCGTTGAATTGCTGCTCGGGCTTCCAGTGCTTGAGCTTGGCGCAGTCCAGCAGCATCACACTGCTGGCCATGGGGCCCTTGATGTCTTTGCTAACCCGCGAGCGCGGACGACAAAGGATGGCTTTATCGCCCATGTCCCGGTTCAGCAGCTCCCACACATCGGCAACCGCAAATACATCGGGGTCAATCACCAGGGCGCGGCCCTCATAGCCCATCAGCTGGGGCGGCATGAAGCGCAGTGGGGTAAATGATTGCAGATCTTCCATGCGCCAGGCGCGCTGTACGCCATTACGCAGAAACAGCTCGCCTTCGCGGGCCGCCAGCCAGGGATGATCCTTGGTTTCAATAAACTTCACATCGAACTTGTCGTTGTGCTCGGAGAAGCGGCGCAACGCCCGCTCGCCAACGTGGGCACCGAGGATCTGCTTGTGGTTCGTATGTATAAAGACGCAGGGTTTGGGGCTCATAGAGGGTATCGCTCCCGGCAAATAGCCTTTTCACAGTAAAAATAGGGCGGTTTTATACCTGCTGACATCCTCTACTGACAGTGAATATGTCACAGTCTGCAGCGGCAGAATCCCGCCTTTTGATCCAGGTCAGGGCCCGAGTGGCATTATGCCCCATTTTTGATCAAAAAATGATCAAAAGTAGCTGGTTTGGCCTTATTTTCCCTCAAAACTTATTCGCGGGCAGCATGGCGTAAAAGTTACTGAATTTATTTGGAAATTGTCGTTGACAGCCCCGGGGGGCCTCATTAGAATTCGCACTCCTTTTTCAGGGGGTACCTGTGCGTGCCTCTGGTTTTTATTTTTGTTTTAGGAGTTTGATCAAGTGCAAAACCAACGAATTCGCATTCGCTTAAAAGCATTCGATCATCGCCTGATAGATTCGTCTACCCAGGAGATTGTTGAGACGGCACGCCGCACCGGCGCCCAGATTAAGGGCCCGATTCCGCTGCCGACCCGCAAAGAGCGCTACACCGTCCTGATTTCACCACACGTGAACAAGGATGCCCGTGACCAGTACGAAATTCGTACCCACAAGCGCCTTCTGGATATCGTGGAGCCTACTGAGAAGACAGTAGACGCTCTGATGAAGTTGGATTTGGCAGCAGGTGTCGAAGTACAGATTAGTCTAGGTTAAAAAAATCCAGACCAGCCCCCGGACAAGTGGCACCCGGGGGCGTGTAACGCTCAGAGATGAGCGGCCATAGAGGGTATTAGCCCCGTACACTGAGAGGTTAGCAAAATGACTATTGGCTTAGTCGGCCGTAAGTCCGGTATGACTCGTGTGTTTACCGACGACGGCGCATCAATTCCGGTAACTGTGATTGAGGTAGAGCCCAATCGCGTTACTCAGGTCAAAGACGCAGACAGCGATGGCTATCGTGCCATCCAGGTAACGACGGGTTCCCGTCGCGCCAATCGCGTCAGCAAATCAGCAGCGGGACATTATTCCAAGGCGGGCGTTGAAGCCGGTCGTGGCCTGTGGGAATTCCGCCTGGAAGACGCTGACGAGGCTCCCGAAGTGGGCGCCGAGATCACCGTAGAATCATTTGAAGCTGGCCAGAAAGTCGATGTGGCCGGTAAATCCAAGGGTAAAGGTTTCCAGGGTGCTGTGAAGCGCTGGAACTTCAGCATGCAGGATGCTACCCATGGTAACTCTATTTCTCACCGGGCTCCCGGTTCCATTGGGCAGTGCCAGACTCCGGGGCGCGTGTTCAAGGGTAAGAAGATGGCCGGCCATATGGGTGCTGAAAATGTCACAACCCAGGGGCTGGAAGTTGTTCGAGTAGACGCTGAGCGCAATTTGCTGCTCATCAAGGGAGCCGTCCCCGGCGCTCCGGGCGGAGACGTTGTCGTACGTCCCGCGGTCAAAGGATAAGGTTTAGAGGGTCTCAACAGTGGAATTGAGCATAGTTAAGTCGGGTAACGCAGATGCGGGCAAAGTGTCCGTGTCCGACGTTGCCTTTGCACGTGAGTATAACGAGGACCTGGTACACCAGGTTGTTACTGCCTACCTGGCAGGCGCTCGTCAGGGTACTCGTGCACAGAAGAATCGCAGCGCAGTCAGCGGTGGTGGCAAGAAGCCATGGCGTCAGAAGGGCACAGGTCGTGCTCGCGCCGGCACCATCCGTTCGCCGATCTGGCGCAGTGGTGGTGTGACCTTTGCGGCGCAACCGCAAGATCACTCCCAGAAAGTTAATCGCAAGATGTATCGTGCAGCCCTGCGCTCCATCATGTCTGAGCTGGCCCGCCAGGATCGCCTGGTTGTGGTTGAGAGTCTCGACGTGGAAGAGCCCAAGACCAAGCTGCTGGTTAAGCAGCTGTCTGACTTCGGTCTCGACAATGTGCTGATCGTCTCTGCTGAAGTGGGTGAAAACCTGTATCTGGCGGCGCGCAACCTGCACAAGGTTGATGTGCGCGATGTCGATGCAGTAGATCCCGTTAGCCTGATTGCCTACGACAAGGTCATGGTGACTGTCGATGCGGTCAAGAAGTTTGAGGAGATGCTGGG
The DNA here is from genome assembly GCA_963921335.3 of Halieaceae bacterium. Taxonomy (GTDB): domain Bacteria; phylum Pseudomonadota; class Gammaproteobacteria; order Pseudomonadales; family Halieaceae; genus CAWUFC02. The sequence goes on from CAWUFC020000001.1 coordinate 1,490,473, forward strand.
ATGAACCAGGAGCGCGTATTTCAAGTGCTGGTAGGTCCGCACATTTCCGAGAAAGCGGCCATCGTTGCTGATGCCAACAACCAGTACGTATTCAAGGTTGCGGTTGATGCAACCAAGCTGGAAGTGAAAAAGGCCGTTGAGCAGCTGTTCAAGGTGAATGTCGCCGACGTTCAAACCCTGAAGGTAAAGGGCAAGGTGAAGCGTAACCGCTACGGTTTCTCTACTCGCCCCAGCTGGAAGAAAGCCTATGTACGTCTGGAGCAGGGTCAGGACATCGACTTTGCCGTGGCTGAATAAGGAGTTGGTTGAAGATGGCAATTGTTAAAAGAAAACCTACTTCCCCCGGGCGTCGTCATGTCGTCAGCGTGGTTAGTGAGGATCTGCACAAAGGTGCTCCTTACAAGCCGCTGCTGGAGAAGAAGAGCAAAAACGGTGGTCGTAACAATAACGGTCGCATCACCACGCGCCACATTGGCGGTGGTCACAAGCAGCATTACCGCGTTATTGACTTCAAGCGCACCAAGGACGGTATCCCCGCCGAGGTTGAGCGCATTGAGTACGATCCCAACCGCACCGCACACATTGCGCTGCTGAAGTACGCCGACGGTGAGCGTCGCTACGTGATTGCACCCAAGGGTGTTAAAGCTGGCGATCAGCTGCAGAGCGGTGACACCGCTCCGATCAAGGTGGGTAACTGCCTGCCGCTGCGCAACATTCCGGTGGGTTCTGTTGTACACGCGATCGAACTGAAGCCTGGCAAGGGCGCACAGATGGCGCGTAGCGCCGGTGCTTCCGTGCAGCTGGTAGCGCGTGAAGGTCAGCATGCCACCCTGCGTCTGCGTAGTGGTGAAATGCGCAAGGTACTGGCGGAATGCCGTGCCACCTGGGCGAAGTGTCCAACAGCGAACACAGCCTGCGCAAATTGGGTAAAGCCGGTGCTGCTCGCTGGCGCGGTGTTCGCCCCACGGTTCGCGGTGTTGCCATGAACCCGGTTGATCACCCTCATGGTGGTGGTGAAGGTCGTACTTCTGGTGGTCGTCACCCTGTGTCGCCCTGGGGTACCCCGACCAAGGGTTACAAGACTCGTAAGAATAAGCGTACAGACAAGCTGATTGTCCGTCGTCGCGGTAAGAAGTAAGAGAGGATAGATAAAGTGCCACGTTCACTGAAAAAAGGTCCTTTTATTGACCTGCACCTTCTGAAGAAGGTCGAAGCCGCGGTTGAAGCAAACGATCGCCGTCCGATCAAGACCTGGTCGCGCCGTTCAATGGTTTCTCCGGATATGGTTGGTCTGACTATCGCTGTACACAACGGTCGTCAGCACGTGCCCGTACTGATCAACGAAGACATGGTTGGTCACAAGCTGGGTGAATTTGCGGCAACGCGTACCTACAAGGGTCACGTTGCGGACAAGAAAGCACGCTAAGGGCCGAGGAGTTAGTGATGGAAGTTCAAGCAAGACTAAAAGGCGCGCGCATCTCTGCACAGAAAGCCCGCCTGGTTGCTGATCAGGTTCGCGGCAAGGGTGTGGAAGAGGCCCTCAATGTGCTGACTTACAGCAACAAGAAGGCTGCGCACATTATTAAGAAGATTCTGGACTCGGCGATTGCCAATGCCGAGAACAACGAAGGTGCCGATGTGGACGAGCTGACAGTGTCCAGCATCTTTGTAGACGAGGGTATGACCATGAAGCGTTTGCGTCCGCGGGCCAAAGGCCGTGCTGACCGCATTTTCAAGCGCAGCTGTCATATCACAGTAAAAGTCGCTGACGGCGAAGACTGAGTTTAGGAGACGACCACATGGGTCAAAAAGTACATCCAACTGGCATTCGACTGGGCATTGTTAAAGACCACAACTCGGTCTGGTATGCCGACAGCAAGAACTACTCCAAGCAGTTGATCACTGATCTGGAAGTTCGTGAATACGTAGAGAAAGCCCTGGAGCACGCTTCAGTCAGCCGTGTCGTGATCGAGCGTCCGGCGCAGACTGCGCGCATCACCATTCACACTGCCCGTCCCGGTATTGTGATTGGTAAAAAGGGTGAAGATGTCGACAAGCTGCGTAAGCAGCTGAGTGACAAGATGGGTGTGCCCGTGCACATCAACATCGAAGAAATTCGCAAGCCCGATCTGGACGCCAAGCTGGTTGCCCAGAACGTGGCCCAGCAGCTGGAGCGTCGTGTGATGTTCCGCCGCGCTATGAGGCGGGTTGTACAGAATGCCATGCGCCAGGGCGCTGAAGGCATCAAGGTGCAGGTAGCAGGCCGCCTTGGCGGTGCTGAAATTGCCCGTACCGAATGGTACCGCGAAGGTCGTGTGCCTCTGCACACCCTGCGCGCAGACATTGATTACGCCACTTACGAGGCCAGCACTACCTACGGCATCCTGGGCGTAAAAGTATGGATTTTCAAAGGCGAAGTGATCGGCACTGAAGAGCAGACCGAAGCGCCCGCGAAGAAGACAGCAACTAATTAAGGGTTACGCAGATGCTTCAACCAAAGCGTACTAAATTTCGCAAAATGCAGAAGGGCCGTAACCGTGGCCTGGCGCATCGCGGCAGCAAGGTCAGCTTCGGCGAATATGGCCTGAAGGCTTTGGGCCGTGGTCGTATCACTGCCCGTCAGATCGAAGCTGCACGTCGTGCCATGACTCGTCACATTAAGCGTGGCGGAAAAATCTGGATTCGTGTGTTCCCGGACAAGCCGATTACCACCAAGCCCCTGGAAGTACGTCAGGGTAAAGGTAAGGGTAACGTCGAGTACTGGGTTGCGCAGATTCAGCCAGGCAAGATGCTGTACGAAGTACAGGGTGTATCTGAAGAGCTGGCGCGTGAAGCGTTCACTCTGGCAGCTGCCAAGATTCCCGTTGAAACCACTTTTGTTAAACGGTCGGTGATGTAATGAAAGCAAGTGAACTGCGTGACAAGTCCGCTGAGGACCTGAACAAGGAACTGCTCTCCCTGCGGGAAGAGGGCTTCAAGCTGCGCATGCAAAAAGCGACGGGTCAGCTGGCCCAGACGCACCTGCTGAAGCAGAACCAGCGCGATATCGCACGCGTTAAGACCGTGCTGACGCAAAAGGCAGGAGAGTAAGACATGGCTGAAGTTCAGAGCAGTGCACGCACGGCAACTGGCCGTGTAGTGAGCAACAAGATGGACAAGACGGTAACCGTCCTGATCGAGCGTCGTGTGAAGCACCCGGTGTATGGCAAGTACATCACCCGTTCTTCCAAGATTCACGCGCACGATGAAAACAACGAGTGCGGCATGGGCGATACGGTAACGGTTGCGGAAACGCGTCCGATTTCCAAGTCCAAGAGCTGGACTCTGGTAAAGATTGAAGAAAGCGCCACCCAGGTTTAAGCGCATTTAGAGGCTTGGAGTAGAAGATGATTCAAACAGAATCCTATTTGGACGTAGCCGACAACAGCGGTGCTCGTCGTGTTATGTGCATCAAGGTGTTGGGTGGCTCCAAGCGTCGTTATGCGCGTGTGGGTGACCTGATCAAAGTAAGCGTTAAGGAAGCAATTCCCCGCGGCAAGGTCAAAAAAGGCCAGGTTATGAACGCAGTTGTGGTGCGCACCAAGAAAGGTGTTCGTCGCCAGGACGGTTCCCTGATCAAGTTTGACGACAACGCTGCCGTGCTGTTGAACGCACAGAATGCGCCCGTCGGTACCCGGATCTTTGGCCCGGTAACCCGCGAGCTGCGCGGCGAGCAGTTTATGAAGATTATTTCTCTGGCTCCGGAAGTACTGTAGCCGGACTTAGCAGAGAGAGGACGAGAAATGTTGAAGATCAAGCGTGACGATGAAGTGATTATCCTGGCCGGCAAGGACAAGGGTAAGCGCGGCAAGGTACGTAAGGTGCTGGACAACGGCAAAATGCTGGTGACCGGTATCAACATGGTTAAGAAGCACACCAAGCCTAACCCCCAGATGGGCGTGGCTGGCGGCATTGTTGAGCAGGAGGCGCCTATTCAGGCCTCTAATGTTGCGATTTTTAATCCCAGCACCAGCAAGGCAGACCGGGTGGGTTTCAAGGTGGATGGCGACACCAAGGTGCGCATCTTCAAATCCAGTGGTGAGGCGATAGACGCTTAAGCGGACGTAAAGACAATGGCAACGCTGAAAGAAGTTTACAAGAACGACATCGCGCCCAAGCTGAAAGAAGAGCTGGGTCTCGATAACGTGATGGAAGTACCCCGTATTACCAAGATCACCCTGAACATGGGTGTGGGTGAAGCTCTGGGCGATAAGAAAGTCCTGGAGAACGCCGTTGGTGACATGGAGAAGATCGCCGGTCAGAAGCCGATCGTAACCAAGGCTCGCAAGTCTATTGCTGGCTTCAAGGTTCGTGAAGGTTGGCCGATCGGTTGCAAGGTAACCCTGCGCAGCGACCGCATGTACGAATTCCTGGAGCGCCTGATCAGCATCGCGATTCCCCGGGTTCGTGACTTCCGCGGCATCAGCCCGAAGTCTTTTGACGGTCGCGGCAACTTCGCCATGGGTGTGACCGAGCAGATCATCTTCCCGGAAATTGATTATGACCAGGTTGACGCCCTGCGCGGTCTGGACATCACGATTACTACTACAGCTCGCACTGATGATGAAGGTCGCGCACTGCTGCGTGCTTTCAACTTCCCGCTGAAGAGCTGAGCAAAGAGGCTAATAGAGTATGGCTAAAAAATCGATGATTGCGCGTGAAGCTAAGCGAGCGCGTACGGTAGCAAAATACGCAGCGAAGCGTGCTGAGTTGAAAGCAGTTATCAACTCCGTTGAAGCGAGCGACGAAGAGAAGTGGGATGCCCAGGTGAAGCTGCAGAAGCTGCCTCGCAACGCCAGCCCCGTTCGTCAGCAGCGCCGCTGTCAGGTTACCGGCCGCCCACACGCCGTTTATCGTAAGTTTGGCCTGTGCCGCAACAAGCTGCGTGAAGCAGCTATGCGCGGCGACGTGCCCGGTCTGGTTAAGGCCAGCTGGTAAGAGGAAGAACGACTATGAGTATGCAAGATCCAGTTTCCGACATGCTGACCCGCATCCGCAATGCGCAGATGGCTGGTAAGACTACTGTTGATATCCCTGCTTCCAAGCTGAAGCTGGCGGTATGTGAAGTATTGAAGAGCGAAGGTTACATCGAGGATGTGGCCCGTATCGAAAATGGTGCTAAAGCTGACCTGCGGGTCAACCTGAAGTACTTCGGCGGCAAGCCGGTTATCGCTGAGATTGATCGCGCCAGCCGTCCTGGTCTGCGCAGCTACAAAGGCAAAGATGAGCTGCCTAGCGTGCGCGCTGGCCTGGGTGTGGCGATTGTCTCCACCAGCCAGGGTGTGATGACTGATCGTGCTGCTCGCGCTGCCGGTGTCGGCGGTGAAGTAATTTGCACCGTATTCTAAACACGAGTATTTGAAGAGCGTCCACTATGTCCAGAGTTGCTAACAGCCCCGTAACGTTGCCCAGCGGCGTTGAGGTCAAGCTAAACGGTAAAGACCTCACCGTTAAAGGCGGCAAGGGTGAACTGCAGATGACTATCGTTGAAGGAGTAGACATCTCGCAGGAAGAAAATGTGCTGACTTTCGCCGCTGCCGACAAGGCCAGCGTTGCGATGTCCGGAACCACACGTGCCCTGGTCAACAACATGGTTGTTGGCGTTTCAGAGGGTTTCGAGAAGAAGCTGCAGCTGAACGGTGTTGGTTATCGTGCCTCCGTTTCCGGCAAAAAGCTGAACCTGACTCTGGGTTTCTCGCACCCGGTTGAGTATGAACTGCCCGAGGGTATTTCAGCTGAAACTCCGAGCCAGACCGAGATCGTGGTTAAAGGTATTGATAAGCAGGCTGTGGGGCAGGTAGCAGCGGAGATCCGCGCTTTCCGTCCGCCAGAGCCTTACAAGGGTAAAGGTGTTCGTTACGCGGATGAGTATGTCCGTCGTAAGGAAGCCAAGAAGAAGTAGGTAAAGGTATGAGCGCTAAGAATGATTCAAGGCTGCGTCGCGCACGTCGCGCTCGCGCCAAAATGCGGGAACTGGGTGTAAACCGTTTGTCGGTTCACCGTACGCCCAAGCACATTTATGCCCAGGTACTGGCTCCTGCTGGTGACAAGGTTCTGGCTCAGGCCAGCACCCTGGACAAAGACCTGCGCGGTGGCAGCACTGGCAACGTGGGCGCAGCTGCCGAAGTTGGCAAGCTGGTAGCCGAGCGCGCCAAGGCAGCTGGCATTGAGAAGGTAGCGTTTGATCGCGCCGGTTACAAGTATCTCGGTCGCGTAAAAGCCCTGGCTGACGCTGCTCGTGAAAATGGTCTGGAATTCTAAGGTTACCGATTATGGCGTTTAACGATCGCAAGAAAGAAGACAACTCCGAAGGCCCGCAGGAAAAACTGGTTCAGGTAAACCGGGTTGCGAAAGTAGTGAAGGGTGGTCGTATCTTCGGCTTCACCGCACTCACCGTAGTTGGTGATGGCAACGGCAAGGTTGGCTTTGGACGCGGTAAAGCGCGCGAAGTACCTGTTGCTATCCAGAAGGCCATGGAAAATGCCCGTCGCAACATGATCGAAGTGGAGCTGGATAACGGCACCATTCAGTATCCGATCAAAGCGAACCACGGCGCTTCCAAGATTTACATGCAGCCGGCCTCTGAAGGTACCGGTGTAATTGCCGGTGGTGCAATGCGTGCGGTTCTCGAAATCGCTGGCGTTCACAACGTACTGGCCAAGTGTTACGGCTCTACCAACCCGGTGAACGTGGTTCGCGCCACCATCAAGGGCCTGCAGGAAATGCAATCTCCCGACGCTGTTGCCGCCAAGCGTGGCAAGACCGTTGAAGAGATTTTGAACTAAGACATATAGAGTGGATTGGCTGAGTCATGTCTAAAGCAACCATCAAGGTAACGCAGATTCGCAGCAGCAACGGCCGCCTGAAGGCACATAAGGCCTGCATTGCTGGCCTGGGCCTGCGTCGCATTGGTCACACCGTGGAAGTCGAGGATACTCCTTCCGTACGCGGCATGATCAACAAAGTTAACTACATGCTTCGAGTTGAGGAGTAAGGGCGATGAGTGAATCTATGCGTCTTAACACGCTGAGCCCAGCTCCGGGTTCGCGCAAGGATGCCAAGCGCGTCGGCCGTGGTATTGGCAGCGGTTTTGGCAAAACCTGTGGCCGTGGCCACAAAGGTCAAAAGTCACGCTCAGGCGGTTCTGTGAAGCCCGGTTTTGAGGGTGGCCAGATGCCTCTGCAGAAGCGTCTGCCGAAGTATGGTTTTACTTCGCGCATTGCTCGCACCACAGCGCAGATTCGCCTCGGTGAACTGAATGCTGTCGAAGCAGAAGTGATCGATCTGGAAGCGCTGAAAGCGGCTGACCTGGTGAAGGACAATGTGCAGCGTGCATGTGTGTTCCTGTCCGGTGACTGAATAAAGCTGTAACCCTGAAAGGTCTGGCGGTAACCAAGGGCGCTCGTGAAGCTATCGAGCAAGCCGGCGGAAAGATCGAGGAATAAATGGGTAAACCGCAACTGCCCGGCGGTGTAAACACCGCAGGACTGGGCGAGCTCTTTGCTCGCCTTCGTTTTGTTTTGATGGCGATCATTGTGTATCGCATCGGCACCCATATTCCGGTGCCGGGTATCAATCCGGACCAGATCGCGGCGCTGTTTAACCAGAACCAGGGCACCATTCTGGGTCTGGCCAATATGTTTAGCGGGGGTGCGCTGGAGCGCATGAGTATCCTCGCACTGGGCATCATGCCTTACATCTCTGCATCGATCATCATGCAGCTGATGTCGGCAGTGAGTCCGCAGTTGGAGCAGCTGAAAAAAGAGGGCGAGTCTGGTCGCCGCAAGATCAGCCAGTACACACGCTACCTGACGGTAGTGTTGGCGATCATCCAGGCTACGGGCATGTCAGTAGGCATGGCCAACCAGGGTATGGCATACAGCGTGAACCTTTTGTTCTACGTGGTGTCGATTACCTCCCTGGTAACCGGGGCCGTCTTTATGATGTGGCTTGGTGAACAGATTACGGAGAAGGGTGTTGGTAACGGCATTTCTCTCCTGATTTTTGCAGGTATTGTTGCTGGCTTGCCGGCAGCGATCGGACAGTCGCTAGAGTCGGCGCGTCAGGGTGAACTCAATATCCTGATCTTGCTGTTTATCCTGGTGCTGGCCATCGCGGTGATCTACATGATCGTCTTTATTGAGCGGGGGCAGCGCCGGATTACGGTGAACTACGCTAACCGCCAACAGGGACGTCGTCAGTACCAGGCCCAGAGCAGCCATTTGCCGCTCAAGGTCAATATGTCGGGCGTAATCCCGGCGATTTTTGCCAGCAGTATTCTGCTGTTCCCCGCCTCGATCGCGCAGTGGTTCGGCGGTGGCGGCGAATCGGATCTGCTGCAGGAACTGGCCCTGGCATTGGTCCGGGGCAACCGCTGAACATTTTGTTGTTCACGGTATTGATTGTGTTTTTCTGCTTCTTCTATACGGCGTTGATGTTTAACCCGGAAGAAGTGGCTGACAACCTGAAGCGTTCAGGCGCTTTTGTACCGGGTATCCGTCCCGGCCAGCAGACTGCCAACTATATCGACGGCGTGCTGACACGATTGACGGTATTTGGAGCGGCCTATATCGCGCTGGTTTGTCTGATGCCACAGTTTTTGGTGGTGATGTGGAACGTGCCCTTTTACCTGGGCGGCACATCCCTGCTGATCGTGGTGGTTGTGGTCATGGATTTCATGGCCCAGGTACAGAGCCATATGATGTCGCAGCAGTATGACTCGGTCATGAAAAAGGCCAACCTGAAGAATTACGGCGGCGCCGGAAAGGTCCGGTAAACCGCAAGAGTGGAGAAGAAGTCATGAAGGTTAGAGCTTCAGTAAAGAAAATTTGCCGCAACTGTAAAGTCGTGCGCCGCAAGGGTGTAGTGCGCGTTATTTGCAGCGCGGAACCGCGTCACAAGCAGCGTCAGGGCTGATTGGCCGGGTTTCGCCAAGTTGTTGATTTTTTTAAATGAAATCGCTAGAATTGCGCGCCTTTTACCCCTAGGGGTATTCGGGCGAGTGAGTCTCGCGTAAGTATTTTTGGAGAGTTTTGGATGGCTCGTATAGCCGGTGTAAACATTCCCGATAACAAGCATGCTGTTATCTCGCTGACCTACATCTATGGCGTGGGTAAAACCAAGGCCAAAGAGATGTGTGCTGCTACTGGTGTAGAAGAGCAGACAAAAATCGGTGAATTGAACGAAGAGCAGATGGATGCACTGCGTGCGGAAGTCGGCAAGCTGACGGTTGAAGGTGACCTGCGTCGTGAGGTGTCTATGAACATCAAGCGCTTGATGGACCTGGGTTGTAACCGTGGCCTGCGTCATCGTCGCAGCCTGCCGCTGCGTGGCCAGCGTACCAAGACCAATGCCCGTACTCGTAAGGGTCCGCGCAAGCCGATCCGTAAGTAATCTATAAAACCGCTAGAGGCCCGGGCTTCGTAGCGGGAACGGTGACGCTAAGTCACTAAATAGACAAAGGTGAGGCTACTGCACCTCAAAAAAGAGTAGAGACACACCTTATTAGTGTAGCTACACCGAAGTGTAGCGTTGATATTAAGACAGGAACTTAAGTATGGCTAAGCCAGGTGCCAAGGGCACTCGTAAAAAAATTTCCAAGACCGTTGTTGACGGCATCGCGCACATTCACGCGTCCTTCAACAATACCATCATCACTATCACTGACCGTCAGGGCAACACCCTGAGCTGGGCCACCGCCGGTGGTTCAGGTTTCCGTGGTTCTCGTAAAAGCACCCCCTTTGCTGCGCAGGTTGCAGCTGAGCGTGCTGGCGAAGCTGCCAAGGAATACGGTTTGCAGAACCTGGACGTCCAGGTGAAGGGCCCCGGCCCGGGTCGTGAGTCTGCCGTTCGTGCCCTGAACGGTTGTGGGTTCAAGATCAGCAATATTACTGACGTCACGCCGACTCCCCATAACGGCTGCCGTCCTCCCAAGAAACGTCGCGTATAAAGGCAGGTATTCAACATGGCTAGATATATCGGACCCAAGTGCAAGCTGTCCCGCCGTGAAGGAACTGACCTGTTCCTCAAGAGTGGCGTTCGTGCACTGGAAAGTAAGTGTAAAGTAGAAAATGCTCCTGGCCAGCACGGCGCCCGTCGCGGTCGCTTGTCTGACTATGGTGTACAGCTGCGTGAAAAGCAGAAAGTTCGTCGTATTTACGGCGTACTGGAGAAGCAGTTCCGCAACTACTACAAAGAAGCAGCGCGTCTGCGTGGTGCAACTGGTGAAAACCTGCTGCGTCTGCTGGAATCGCGTCTGGATAACGTGGTTTACCGCATGGGCTTCGGCTCTACCCGCGCAGAAGCGCGTCAGCTGGTATCTCACCGCGCGATTCTGGTGAATGGCCAGAGCGTCAACATTCCTTCTTACCAGGTAAGCCCCGGTGACGTGGTTTCCATCCGTGAGAAAGCCAAAAAGCAGCTGCGTGTTCAGTCTGCCCTGGCACTGGCAGCCCAGCGTGGTGAGCCTGAGTGGATTGAAGTAGACAGCGACAAGCTGGAAGGTACTTTCAAGGCCTATCCCGATCGTCAGGATCTGTCTTCCGAGATCAATGAAAACCTGATCGTCGAACTTTACTCCAAGTAATCCACTGATCGGACAAAGATACACAGGAGCTTATATGCAGACTGCAGTAAACGAATTTTTGACTCCGCGCGTGATTAACGTAGACGCCAAGAGCGATACCCGTGCCCAGGTAACCCTGGAGCCGCTGGAGCGTGGCTTTGGCCACACTCTGGGTAACGCCCTGCGTCGCATCCTGCTGTCCTCTATGCCGGGCTGCGCCATCACTGAAGTTGAGATTGACGGCGTACTCCACGAGTACAGCGCTATCGAAGGTGTGCAGGAAGACGTGATCGAAATCCTTTTGAACCTGAAAGGTGTTGCTCTGCTGATGCACGGCAAGGACACCGCCGAGCTGACCCTGAGCAAGAAAGGCCCGGGTGCGGTCACCGCTGGTGATATTCAGGTCGATCACGAGATCGAGATTCGCAACCCTGAGCATGTGATTTGCCACCTGAATGGCAAGTCAGAGATCAGCATGACCCTGACCGTTGCTCGTGGTCGTGGCTACTCTCCCGCTGACAGCCGTGAGTCTGAAGAAGAAGAGACTCGTGCGATTGGCCGTCTGCAGTTGGATGCCACTTATAGCCCGGTTCACCGCGTGTCCTATGTAGTTGACGCTGCTCGTGTAGAGCAGCGCACCAACCTGGACAAGCTGGTTCTGGATCTCGAGACCAATGGCACCATCGACCCTGAAGAAGCGATTCGTCGCGCTGCTACGATCCTGCAGCAGCAGCTGGCTGTATTCGTTGACCTCGAGAGCGAGAAGCTGGAAGACGTACCTGAAGAAGAGGACGATGTCGATCCGATTCTGCTGCGTCCGGTCGACGACCTGGAGCTGACGGTTCGTTCCGCCAACTGCCTCAAGGCAGAGAACATTTACTACATTGGTGACCTGGTTCAGCGCACCGAGGTCGAGCTTCTGAAGACCCCGAACCTGGGCAAGAAATCACTGACCGAGATCAAAGACGTACTGGCATCCCGCGGCCTGAGCCTGGGTATGCGCCTGGACAACTGGCCGCCGGCCAGCCTGAAAAACGACGACCGGGTACTGAGCGTCTAACACACTGTATTTAAAGGACTGGAAAAATGCGTCATCGTCATAGCGGACGTCAGTTAAACCGCAACAGCTCTCACCGCAAGGCCATGTTCCGTAACATGACTGCCTCGCTGGTAGAGCACGAGCTGATCAAAACCACCTTGCCCAAGGCCAAGGAGCTGCGCCGTGTCGCTGAGCCCCTGATCACCCTGGCTAAGGAAGACAGTGTGGCCAATCGTCGTTTGGCGTTTGACCGCCTGCGTGACAAGGCTGCCGTCGGTAAGCTGTTCTCTGAACTGGGTCCCCGGTATCAGGAACGCCCCGGTGGTTACATTCGTATCCTCAAGTGTGGCTATCGAGCCGGCGACAAGGCCCCCATGGCTTTTGTTGAGCTGGTTGATCGCCCGCAGGTAGACATCGACGACGATGATGCCTTTGAGGCCGAAGAAGATTAAGCACCACTGAGTGCATCGAAAGCCGGGCAATGCCCGGCTTTTTTTTTTACTTCTTGAAGTATACTTTTCGCCCATGACAGATAAGAGCCAGAAACCGGTACTCACCGTCGACCTCGACGGCACCCTTATGCGTGGTGATCTCGCGGGGGAGTCCCTTCTTGTCTTTCTGCGCGCTAATCCCCTGCGTGTATTTCAGGTGATCAAGTGGGCCCGTGTGAGCAAGGCCCACGTTAAACGCCAACTGGCCGAGCGCGTCGAGATCGACTACGAGCACCTGGCTTACAACCAGGATGTGGTCGACTTTGTCGCCAGCGAGCAGGCCGCAGGTCGCCGCACCTGCCTGGCGACCGGATCCGACGAAATACTGGTGAAGCCCCTGGCAGAGCACGTGGGCTGCTTTGACGATGTAGTCGCCAGTGATGGCGTGACCAACAAGACCGGCCGTGACAAGGTCGCTGCCCTGGATGAAGCCTACGGCGCTGGCAACTACAGTTACATCGGCAACAGCTCTGTTGACTATCGGGTGTGGCCAGACAGCCAGCAGGTCTACGTTGTATCTGCCAGTGAAAGGTTTACCCGGGCCGTTGAAAGCCGATTCACCATCGACAAATTGTTTCAGCATCACGGTGACAGCCCGCTGACGTGGCTGCGTCAGATGCGTGTATACCAGTGGCTTAAAAACCTGCTGCTGTTTGTGCCGCTATTGGTTGGTCATGCCTATGGCGATGCAGGCAGTGTCGCTACCAACGTACTGGCCTTCTTGTCCTTTTCACTGTGCGCCAGTGCTATTTATGTGATGAATGATCTGGCGGACTTGCCTCATGATCGGCGACACCCCAGGAAGCGTTACAGGCCGCTGGCCAATGGCGATATGCACATGCTGGTCGGGATCCTGCTGTTTCCCCTGTTGCTGGTACTTTCCCTGGCTTTGGCCTTGTTTCTGCCGACGGACTTCCTTTGGGTGCTGCTGGCCTATGCGGGTCTCACCACAGCCTATTCGGTGTGGCTGAAACGATTGCCCATTGTCGATGTGATAGTACTGGCAAGCTTGTACACTCTGCGTATTGTTGCCGGGGGTGAGGCTCTCGATATTTACCTGACGGACTGGTTGCTGTTGTTCAGTATGTGCCTGTTCTTCTCGCTGGCCCTGCTCAAGCGCTATACCGAACTGCGTGAAGTGGTTAAACAGGGCGATGACAGCGCCGGTGGTCGCGGCTATCGCGCCGGGCACAGTCAACTGGTGCTCTGGCTGGGCGTGGTGTCCGGCTTGGCGGCGGTGGCGGTGCTATTCCTTTACATCGACAGTGCTGCAGTTCAGCAACACTACAGCAACCTGACAGCCCTCTGGCTCACCTGTCCAATCTTGCTGCTCTGGGTTTGGCACATGTGGCGGTCTTCGTTGAAGGGCAGGATGCTCGATGATCCTATCCTGTTTGCGGCTCGAGATCCGGTCAGCCTCGGCTGCGCACTGGCGCTGGGTATCAGCTTCGTGGTGGCTGTTTAATGCGTTCCTGGGGTGGTTTACCGGAGCAGCCCCAGACTGTGCGCAGCGCCCATTGGCAGGATCAGATTCTAACGCATTGGCAGCAGGAAACCCTCGCTACGGGGATGGGGCGCAGCTACGGTGATGCGGGTCTGGCCGCCAGTGGGCAAATGCTGTCAACCCGGGGCATGGATCGAATCATCAGCTTTGATACTGACACTGGGCTCATACGCTGCGAAGCAGGTGTCCAACTGGGCGATATCATGCGTCTGGTGGTGCCTCAGGATTGGATGCTACCAGTCCTGCCGGGCACTCAGTTTGTCACGGTAGCCGGTGCCGTCGCTAACGATATTCACGGCAAGAACCACCATCGCACGGGTAGTTTTGGCTCGTATGTCACCCGCCTGGGTTTGCTGCGTTCCAGTGGTGAATTGATTGAATGCGGCCCTAACGATTGTGAAGAATGGTTTGCTGCTACTGTGGGTGGTTTGGGGCTGACCGGGATTATTACCTGGGTAGAGATCCAGTTGCGTCCGGTATCCGGTGCCTGGCTCAACAGCGAGACCATCAAGTTCAACAGTTTGCAGGAGTTCTTTGAGCTCAGTGAGAGCTCAGCGCAAACGCATGTGTACACCGTGTCATGGATTGACTGCTTGAGCCAGGAAGTGCGCGGGCACTTCAATCGTGCTAACCATGCAGATACCGCCGCACCTCTACCCCGACGCAAAGGCCTGCCGGGTGTGCCGGTGGAGCTGCCGATTAGCCCGATAAATCGATGGACCCTTAAGGCGTTTAACAGCCTGTACTTTCATCGGCAGCGCGGTGCGAGGGTCAGCGAGCTCGCACCCTGGGATCGCTGGTTTTTCCCGCTCGATGCCATTCCCAACTGGAATCGCATGTACGGCCGGCGCGGGTTCAGGCAATACCAATGCGTGGTTCCTGATGAGCAGATTTCCGAGCTTCTTGCAGCCATTCGGCATTCAGGTGAAGGCTCGTTTCTGGCGGTGCTGAAGCAATTTGGTGATCGGCCCTCACCCGGACTGATTTCTTTTCCGCGTCAGGGCACCACGCTTGCATTGGATTTCCCCTGGCGTGGTACCAAGACCCTTGATCTGTTCAAGCAGCTGGACGCCATAGTGTTCAGCAGCGGGGGCGCGCTGTATCCTGCTAAGGACGCACATATGTCTGCCTTGGATTTCAAAATGTCGTATCCCGCTTGGGAAGAAATAGAACAGCGCAGAGACCCTAAGTTGAATTCCCTGTTCTGGCAGCGGGTAACGGGGGTCTGATGAGAACGGTTGTTATAGGCGCCACTTCTGCGATTGCCCTGGCGACAGCCCGTCAATTTGCCTCGCGCGGCGATGAGCTCCTGCTGTTAGCGCGTGATCAGGGGCGCCTGGACAGCATTGCTGCAGACCTTCGGGTTCGCAATGCAGCCGCTGTGGACACCGGCTTGTTTGAAGCTGCGGCTGATACCAACTACGAAGGGCTGGCTCAGGCCATTTGGGAGCAGGGCATTGACTGCCTGCTGATGGCGCACGGCTCCCTGCCAGACCAGGCTGAGAGCCAGGATGATGTTGTCGCTACCCGTGCTGAGTTTGAAACCAACGGGCTCAGCGTTATCAGCCTGTTGGCAGCCTTCGCAGGTCGGTTTGAGGCGCAGGGCCACGGCCAGATCGTCGTGATATCCAGTGTGGCAGGGGATCGCGGGCGCCAATCCAACTACGTCTATGGTGCCGCGAAGGCGGCGGTCTCTGCCTATTTGCAGGGTTTGCGCAACAGGCTCAATAAATCCGGTGTTCAGGTACTCACGGTTAAACCGGGTTTTGTCGATACGCCCATGACCGCGCACCTGCCCAAGGGGGCACTGTGGGCTCAGCCAGAACAGATTGCGGCCGGCATTATGAATGGTCTGGAGAAAGGCAGCGACGAGCTCTACTTGCCGGGATTCTGGCGTTTGATCATGCTGGCAATCAAATCCATTCCGGAGCGCATTTTCAAAAAACTCTCCCTCTAGAAGGGTAGGGTATAACGTTGACGTTAACGTAAACTTTGACTATGCTGCCTCTCCGGTTTGAGGGGCTGGCCTATGTCTGAGCACAAAACCTATTCCATCTCACAGCTGGCTGCCGAGTTCGGAGTCACTACCCGCACGATTCGCTTTTATGAAGAGAAAGGCATGCTTCACCCTGAGCGGAGTGGCCAAACCCGAATTTTCAGCAATACTGATCGCGTGCGGCTGGAGTTGATCCTACGGGGTAAGCGCATCGGCATGTCGCTCGAAGAGAGCCGGGAAATCATCGACATGTACGACCCCGCAGGGGGCAATATTGAGCAGTATCGTTACCTGCTCGAACAGATCGACAAACGTGAAGCGCAGCTGCAATCGCAACTGCTCGATATACAGGATCTGCTGGGAAGTCTCAGTGAAGTCAGGCAGCGCACTGCCGTTGCACTGAAGCAGGCTCTCGCACAGCAGTCAGAGACGTCAGAACAGGAGTAAGCCATGAGCACCATTTATCCCGCGCTAAATTTCGACCTCGGTGAAGAGATCGACATGCTGCGGGAGTCCGTGCACGCCTTTGCACAGGCCGAGATTGCACCCCGCGCTGAGACGATCGACAGGGACAACGAATTTCCCATGGATCTGTGGAAGAAGTTCGGTGATCTGGGTTTGCTGGGCATTACCGTGAGTGAAGAGTACGGTGGCTCCGCGATGGGCTACCTGGCGCACGTTGTGGCGATGGAAGAAATCTCTCGTGCGTCGGCGTCGGTGGCACTGTCGTATGGTGCGCACTCCAACCTCTGCGTGAACCAGATTTTTAAGAATGGCACCGAGGCGCAGAAGCAGAAATACCTGCCCGGACTCTGCAGTGGCGAGCATATCGGCGCGCTGGCGATGTCCGAGCCTGGCGCCGGTTCGGATGTCGTCAGCATGCGGCTCAAAGCTGAGAGGCAGGGCGATCACTACATTTTGAATGGCAACAAGATGTGGATTACCAATGGACCCGATGCCGATACCTATGTGATCTACGCCAAGACCGATCCCGATGGGGGTTCAAAGGGCATTACCGCATTTATCGTTGAGCGTGGATTTGCCGGCTTTAGTCAGGCGCAGAAGCTCGACAAGCTGGGTATGCGTGGCTCCAACACCTGCGAGCTGATCTTTGAGGATTGTCCGGTACCCGCTGAAAACATCCTGGGTCAGGAGGGTCGAGGTGTGGCGGTACTGATGAGTGGCCTCGACTATGAACGCACTGTGTTGTCTGGCGGTCCCACCGGCATCATGTTGGCTTGCTTTGACCAGGTGCTGCCCTACGTGCACGATCGTAAGCAGTTTGGTCAGTCCATCGGTGAGTTCCAGCTGGTGCAGGGCAAACTCGCCGACATGTATGCCCATATGAATGCGTCGCGGGCTTTTCTTTACGCGGTGGCCAAGGCCTGCGATCGCGGCGAAGAAAGTCGCAAAGATGCAGCGGCGGTCATTCTCTACACGGCTGAAAAAGCCACCCAAATGGCACTGGACGCGATTCAGCTCCTGGGTGGGAACGGCTACATCAACGAGTTTCCAACCGGGCGCTTGCTGCGCGATGCCAAGCTCTATGAAATTGGCGCCGGCACCTCGGAGGTTCGCCGCATGCTGATTGGCCGCGAGCTGTTTGCGGATACCCAGTGATGAGTGCACTGCCCACCAAAGTGCGAATCGTAGAGGTAGGCCCGCGGGACGGCCTGCAAAACGAGAAGCAGGCGATTTCAGCGGATATCAAGATAGAGTTGGTCAATCGCCTGGCGGATGCCGGTGTCAGTTGTATTGAAACCGGTTCTTTCGTGAACCCGAAATGGATTCCGCAAATGGCTGGCAGCGAGGAAGTGTTTCAGGGCATTAACCGCCGCCAGGCGGTCAGCTATGCCGCTCTCACGCCTAATCTTAAAGGTTACCAGCGGGCCCATGCTGTGCAGGCTTCAGAAGTCGCAGTGTTCATTGCCGCAAGTGAAAGCTTCAGCCAGAAGAACACCAACTGCTCGATTGCTGAGGCCATCGAGCGCTCCCGTGAACTGATAGAAGCGGCCAGGGCGGATGGCGTACCTGTGCGGGGCTATGTCTCCTGCGTGATTGCCTGCCCTTATGAGGGTGAGGTGGCGCCGGAAAAAGTGGCTGAGCTGACCAGGGCGCTAATTGATCTGGGCTGCTACGAAGTGTCACTGGGCGACACCATTGGTGTCGGCACACCCGCCAGTATCAGCCGTATGCTGGAGGCCGTGTTACAACAGGTGCCCGCAGAAAACCTGGCCGTACACTTGCACGACACCTATGGGCAGGCACTGGCCAATATTCACGCGGCGCTGCAGCTGGGTATTGCGGTGATGGACAGCTCAGTAGCCGGCCTCGGCGGATGCCCCTATGCAAAAGGGGCTACCGGCAATGTCGCCACGGAGGACGTGGTTTACATGCTCAATGGGCTGGGTATCGATCACGGCATCGATCTGGAAGCCCTGGTTCAGGCGGGCGATTTTATCTGCCAGCAGCTGTCCCGCCAGAACGGCTCTAAAGTGGCCAGCGCTCTGCTGGCCAAGCAGGCTTCTTAAACGGAGTAAGCCATGGCTCAAACCATTCGATCGACCTGTCCCAGGGATTGCTATGACGGTTGCGGCATCCTGGTGCACCTGGAGGAGGGCAAGCAGCCCAGGGTTGTTGGCGACCCTGAGCATCCCGTTTCGCGCGGGCGCTTGTGCGGTAAATGTGGTGTGGCCTACAACGGCGTCTGGCAGGACCAGCAACACCGTTTGACCCGGCCCCTCAAGCGCAGCGGCCCAAAGGGCAGCGGACAGTATCAGGTCATTAGCTGGCAAGAAGCGCTGGCAGAGATCGCAAAGCGCTGGCAAGGCATTATTGCCGAGCACGGCGCGGAGGCCATACTCAACTGCAACTACACCGGCACACTCGGATTGCTGGGCTCGGCGTTTCCCTTGCGCCTGCTCAACCAACTGGGTGTAAGCCAGGTGAATTACGGAACCATCTGCAACACTGCGGGCAATCTGGCCTGGACGCTGATGTTCGGCGGTGCCTACGTGGGCTTTGATCCGCGCACTGCAAAAGACTCCAGCTGTATCCTGGTTTGGGGTGCCAATCCCTCGCATTCAGCACCCCATATGCACGCGCACTGGTTACAGGAAAGCCCTGGGAAGGTCCTTGTTGTTGATCCCGTGCGCACTGAAACCGCCGATGTAGCAGATTTGCACCTTCAATTGCGGCCGGGCACTGACGCTGCACTGGCTTTCAGTATCTTGCACTGTCTTGAGCGGGACGGCGCCTTTGACTCTGAGTTTATAGACGCCTATGTGCTGGGTGCCGATGAAATACGTGCTGACCTGGAACGTGCCACTCCGGCCTGGGGCGAGATACAAACCGGGGTGCCGGCCGCTGATATTGAGCGTGCTGCACGATACTACGGCGCTGGCCCGGCACTGCTATGGGCGGGGCAGGCTTTGCAGCGGCAACCCCAGGGCGGCAACATCATGCGCGCGGTGGGCTTGCTGCCCGCGCTGACAGGCAACGTCGGCAAGCCCGGAGCTGGTTTTTTCTATGTCAATGATACCCACGGTATTGCTGGCGTGGATCATGACTACGTCTCAGGGGAAACGCTGGGTCCTGAAACGCCCCAGACTGTGGGCGCGCTGGATCTGGCTGATAGTCTGGCTGACCCTGATAGATTCAAATCATTCCTGGTTTGGAATACCAATCCCCTGGCTTCCTGCTCCGATCAGTTGGCCCTGCGTGAAGCCTGTCGCCGTGAAGACCTGTTTACTGTAGTGCTCGAGTGTTTCCAGACGGATACCGCCAATTACGCAGATATCATGCTGCCCGCTGCCAGTTTTTTTGGAAGTGGACGATATTGCTGGCAGCTATATGAACCTGACCGTTGGTGCCCAGAGTAAGGTCAGGGAGCCCATCGGTGAGAGCCTGTCCAACCAGGAGATCTTTCGCCGCCTGGCGGCAGCCCTGGGTGTTGAGGAGCCGGCACTGTTTGAGAGTGATGCGTCCGTGATCAGCACACTGCTGCAGCAAATGAGCTATGACGGCAGCTTTGCTGATTTGCAGGCGCAGGGCTTTTTCTATGTGAACGGTGATGAGCCCTTGATCCTGCATGCGGACCGGCAATTCAGCACAGACAGTGGTCGCATAGAGGTGGCTTCAGCCAGGGCTGAGAGCATGGACTTGCCACGTGTGCCTCATGCCAGGGTGGATGCGGAGCCGCCTGCGGGACAATTTCGGCTGTTGTCACCGGCCTCCAGGTGGCGATTAAACGACGAATACGCCAACGATCCGGCGATACAGCGGCGAACAGGTGAAGCAGAATTATGGCTGTGCGCGGCAGATGCGGCGGCGCTAGGCGTGGCTGACGGCGCGTCTGTAGAGGTGAGCACCGAACTTCACAGCCTGCAGCTGGTGGCCGGTATCAGCGACCGGGTATTACCCGTTACTGTGTTGTCCTACAAAGGGCGCTGGCCCAAGCTGGAGCCTGGGGGTATCGGCCTCAATGCCCTGCACAAGGGTGAGAAGTCTGACATGACGGAGGGCACCAGCGTGCACGGCATGCTGGTTTCGATCAGTCCCTCTGGCCTCTGACAGCTGCCGCGAGTTGTTCCAGTAGGGGAACTGTATTCTCCAGTGACAGGCAGGCATCCGTGATGCTCTGGCCATAGGTGGCTGCTTTACCGCCTACGACGTCCTGGCGACCATCCACCAGGTGCGATTCCAGCATGATGCCGCGTATGGCCCGTTCACCGGATTCGATCTGATGGCAAAGATCAGACACCACCTCGGCCTGGCGTTGATATTGTTTCTGGCTGTTGCCGTGACTGGCATCGACAATGACCGAGGCTGGCAAATCAGCATCGGCCAATGCGCTGGCAGCGTGGCGCACCGACTCGGACTGGTAGTTGGGGCCAGTCTCGGAGCCTCCGCGCAGAATCAGGTAGCCGTGCTCGTTGCCGGTAGAACGCAATATAGCGGGGCTGCCTTCGTGAGTCAGTGACGGGAACCAGTGTGGGTGGCGTGCGGAGCGAATCGCATCAATCGCGACGCTGATGGCGCCGCTGGTCCCGTTCTTGAAGCCAACGGGCATGCTCAGCCCGGAGGCCAGTTCCCTGTGCACCTGGCTTTCCACCGTGCGCGCGCCGATGGCACCGAAGCTCACCAGTTCGGCATAGTACTGGCCCAGCGTGGTATCCAGAAACTCGCTGCCTGCAGGTAAACCGAGTTCCAGTACATCAAGCAACACCTGGCGCGCCAGCTTCAGCCCTTTATTGATCTGGAAACTGCCATCCAGATCGGGGTCATTGATCAATCCCTTCCAGCCGACAATGGTGCGGGGTTTCTCGAAATAAACCCGCAATACTGGGTAGATCCAGTCCTGCAGGGGATCGGTGTAGGTTTTCAGCTGTTTTGCATAGTCGACCAGCGCTTCCGGGTCATGCACCGAGCAGGGTCCGGTAATCACCAGCAGGCGATGGTCTTCGCCGCTGAGAATATCGCCGATATCCCGGCGTGATTGCGCTACCAGCTCAGCAGCCTGCTCGGGCAGCGGCAAGTCTGCGGCCAGCTCTGAAGGCGCGGCCAGGGGCTGGCTATGCGCAATGCGAATATCAGTGGTGTTTGTCATGGGGCTGCATTATCCGGTGACCGGACTTGCCTCACAACTGCTGCTGCAATTGAAAATTCACAGTGTTAGTCTCCTTGGCTCGCTGAAGGAGAGAGTAAATGTCAGACACCAGTTCCCTGTTTAAACCATTTAGCTTGGGCCAGCTGCAGCTGGACAAACGCAATCTAATGGCGCCTATGACCCGCAATATGTCCCCGAACAACGTACCGGGCGACAACGTGGTGGAGTATTACCGGCGCCGTGCAGAGGGGGGCACGGGACTGATTGTGACTGAGGGCACCTGTGTGGACCATATCGCCGCCAGTGGTTATCCCGATGTACCGTATTTTCATGGCGAAGAGCGTCTCGCGGGGTGGAAGAAAGTGGTGGACGCTGTGCACGCAGAGGGCGGGAAAATCGCTCCACAGCTGTGGCACTGCGGTGGCATGCGCAAAAAGGGTGTGCCCCCTGAAGGGGATGTGGATGGTTATACGCCCAGTGGTATGAACGTACCTGGCAAAGTCAGTCGCCATGTGATGAGCAAACAGGATATTGAAGATGTGCAGGCGGCGTTTGTGCGCGGTGCCGCCAATGCCAAAGCTCTGGGCTTCGATGCGGTAGAAATTCATGGCGCCCACGGCTACCTGCTGGATCAGTTTTTTTGGGAAGGCACTAACATTCGTGAGGACGAGTATGGTGGCTCGATAGACAATCGCGGCCGCTTCGTTCGCGAGATTATCGAACGCTGCCGCGAAGAAGTCGGCCCTGACTTCACCATCATTCTGCGTTTCTCACAGTGGAAGCAGCAGGACTACGAAGCACGCCTGACACACAATGCGGCAGAGCTTGAGCAATTCCTGTTGCCGCTGTCTGAAGCCGGTGTAGATATTTTCCACTGCTCCACCCGCCGTTTCTGGGAGCCCGAGTTTGAAGGTAACGACCTGAATTTGGCCGGCTGGACCCGCAAGATTACCGGCAAGCCGACGATTACCGTGGGCAGTGTTGGGCTGAACGCAGATTTCATTCCCCTGCCTGGAGAGCAAACTTTCCGCGAAGCGGAGCCCGCTAGCCTGGATGCGCTGCTGGAGCGAATGGATCGTGATGAGTTTGATCTTGTAGCAGTGGGACGGGCCATGATTTCCAATCCCGATTGGGCCAACAAGGTGCGCGCGGGCCAGGTGTCTGAGACCCGTGCCTTCGAGAAAGAGCACCTGTTTGCTTTGTAATGTGCCACTGCGGCTTGCAGCCTGAGTACGATGATTGCTGCGGCCGCTACGTCAGCGGCCGCGATATTGCGCCGACCGCCGAAGCGCTCATGCGCAGTCGCTACAGTGGCTTTGTTGAGTGTAACGACAGCTACCTGCTGGCCAGCTGGCACCCCGACACGCGACCCTCAAGAGTGCGTTTTGATCCCGACCAGCGCTGGTTGGGGCTAAAAATTAGAGCCATTGAGGCGGGCACCGAGACCGATAGCGCGGGTATCGTGGAGTTTGAGGCTCGCTTCAAGGTGCACGGTAAAGGACATCGCCTGCACGAGATCAGCCGCTTCGAGCGAATTGATGGGCGCTGGTACTACCTGGATGGGCAGCACCTGGGCGCGACGACGGCTTAGTCGACGTTAACAATCCAGCCGAAAGGGTCTTCCTTGCGGCCATACTGAATGCCGGTGAGCTCGTCATACAGGTGTTTGGAGACACTGCCCGCTTCGTTGTTATTGATCACGTATTCACGATCACGAAAGGCCAACATGCCTACCGGTGAAATCACTGCTGCTGTGCCACAACCAAACACCTCGGTAATAACGCCGCTCTCGATATCTGCCAGCACCTGTTCAATGTCGAGGCGTTCTTCGCTGACCTCGTAACCGAGATGAGGTGCCAGTGACAGAAGGGAGTCTCGAGTAATGCCCGGCAGAATGCTGCCGCTCAGTGAGGGCGTAGCAATCTTTTTGCCCTCGTAGACGAAGCAGATGTTCATTGCGCCGACTTCTTCGATATAGCGGCCTTCAATGGCGTCTAACCAAAGCACCTGGGTAAAGCCCTTGCCGGCGACTTCTTCGCTCATCTGCAGGCTGGCGGAGTAGTTGCCACCGGTTTTGGCGTCGCCCACGCCACCGACAACGGCGCGCCGGCAAACATCAGACACATACACCGACACCGGGTTAAATCCGGTCTCAAAGTAGGGGCCTGCCGGGCCGGTAATAATGTAGTGCATGTAATTAGCGGCCGCACCCAGTCCCAGCTTTGGGCTGGTGGCAATCATGGTGGGGCGAATGTACAGGGACGACCCCTCTACGTCGGGTACCCAGTTGCGGTCCAGGCTCACTAGCTTCTGCAGGGCTTCCAACTGCACCGCCTCGTCCACTTCGGGCATGACCATGCGGCGAGCAGAGTTGTTCAGGCGCCGGGCATTTTGCTCGGGGCGAAACAGATTGATGCCACCGTCATCGCGACGATAGGCTTTTAAGCCCTCGAAAATCTCCTGGCTGTAGTGCAGCACTGCCGCTGCCGGATCCAGTGACAGGTTGGCGTAGGGGCGTACTTCAGCTTCGTGCCAGCCCACACCCTGGTCAAAGACCTGGGAAAACATATGGTCTGAGAACACCGTGCCGAAACGGATGTTCTCCGGTACGGCGCCGCGTTCGTTTTCTGGCAGGGCGTTGACTGTAATCGCCATGGGTAGAGCTCCACGCAAACCCTTACGGGGCTAGTTTCTAACAAGCCCTCCATTATGCACTAAGTTGGCCCCCGCACTAGCGCAGAGAGCACTGAAGTGGTCAAAGTTGGCTAAATAATGGCAGTTGGGTTGAGTTTTTAATCTCGGTAACCGCGATATGGGAGTGCACTTCGCCAATATGGTCCAGCGCAGTCAGCTGCTCTCTGACAAAGCGCTCGTAGTGACGGATATCCCGGGCCACGATCTTAAGCATGTAGTCCCAGCTGCCGGCCATGGTGTAGCACTCCAGTACCTCAGGGAATTCCCGCACTTTTTCCTCAAAGGCCTCCAGGTACACCCGACCCTGGCTGGACAAGTTGATCGTGGTGAAAACCACCAGCTCCATGCCCAGTTTTTCCCGATCCAGCAGATCAACCCTGCGATTGATCAGTCCCGCCTCCTGCAGCCGGTTGATGCGTCGCCAACAGGGAGACTGGGAGATGTTGATACGCTCTGCTATTTCCTGGGTGGTGAGGCTGGCATCGCGCTGCAGTAAATCCAGAATGCGAACATCCTGGGGGCTTAGTTCTATCGAATCATCGGACATATTTGAATAAAAATTACAGTAAAGTTTCGGAATATGAAAAATATAGACCCATTATAGCGTCTTATCGGGCATGGAAAGCATAAATTTGCGCGCCTGATATCGCTAGAATCTGCACCATACTTATAAACCCGGCCCGCGGACGGAGCAGAGTGATGGCGCAGCGTAAGATCTCCCTAGACGACAAGTACGCACTGGATACCACTCGGGCCTATATGACCGGCATTGAAGCGCTGGTTCGCCTGCCCATCCTGCAGCATCAGCGTGATCAGGAGCGTGGCCTCAATACCGCTGGATTTATATCCGGCTATCGCGGTTCTCCGCTGGGCGGCGTTGATCAGGCCATGTGGAAGGCCCAAAAGTATCTCGACGCTCACAACATCAAGTTTCAGCCCGGTGTAAACGAAGACCTGGCCGCAACCGCGGTTTGGGGCAGCCAGCAGGTTGGCCTGTTTGAGGGGGCGCGCTACGACGGGGTCTTTGGCATGTGGTATGGCAAAGGGCCCGGTGTGGATCGCAGCATGGATGTGATCAAGCACGCCAATGCTTTTGGTACCTCGCCTCATGGTGGCGTGCTGGCGGTAGCCGGTGATGACCACGCCAGTAAGTCCTCGACCTTGCCCCACCAATCGGAACACATGTTTATTGGCGCATCGATTCCGGTGCTCAGCCCGGCCAACGTACAGGAAGTGTTAGACCTGGGTATTTACGGATGGGAGCTGTCTCGCTACTGCGGCACCTGGGTTGCCCTAAAAGCCATCACCGAGAATATGGATTCAGCCATCTCCGCCGAGATTGATCCGGGTCGGGTGAACATTGTGCTGCCCGAGGATTTTGAGTTGCCCGCAGACGGCGTGCATGCACGCTGGCCAGACAAGGCGCTGGATCAGGAACTGCGCCTGAACAAATACAAAATCTACGCGGCGCGTGAGTTTGCTCGCGTGAACGGCCTGAACAAAGTCGTATTGGACAGCCCGAATGCCCGCCTGGGCATCATGACTACCGGCAAAGCCTACCTGGATGTTATGCAGGCGCTGGAAGACCTCGGCATCGACGAGGAGAGAGCGTCCGCCATCGGTCTGCGGGTGTTTAAAGTGGGCATGAGCTGGCCGCTTGAGCCAACGGGGACCCATGAGTTTGCCACTGGCCTTGAAGAAATCCTGGTCGTAGAAGAAAAGCGCTCAATTCTCGAAGACCAGCTCACCGGGCAGCTTTATAACTGGCCAGTTGATCAGCGGCCTCGCGTGATTGGGGAGTTTGATGAAGACGGGCGCGACCTGCTGCCCAATTTGGGCGAGTTGACCCCTGCCATGGTGGCCCGCGCGATTGCCGGGCGTATGCGCCGTTTCTACCAGGACGAGGTGATCGACAAGCGCCTGGCGTTTTACAACCAGAAAGAGCGGTCCCTGGCGCAACCCCGCGAGCAATTGGAACGCATACCTCACTACTGTTCGGGTTGTCCGCACAGCACTTCCACGCGTGTACCGGAAGGCAGCCGCGCCCTTGGTGGTATTGGTTGCCACTATATGGGCACCTGGGAAGAGGGCGATCGCCTCGCCGAGACATTTTCGCAGATGGGTGGCGAGGGTGTGAGCTGGGTTGGCCAGGCGCACTTCACCGACACCAAGCATGTGTTCCAGAACCTGGGCGATGGCACCTATTTTCACTCGGGACTGTTGGCTATTCGTCAGGCGATCGCCGCCGGTGTGAATATCACCTACAAAATTTTGTACAACGATGCGGTCGCCATGACCGGCGGCCAGCCTGTAGACGGCAGTCTGTCGGTGGCGCAAATGATCCAACAGCTACAGGGTGAGGGCGTGAAGCGATTGGCCCTGATGTCAGACGCGCCTGACAAGCATCGAGGTGCTTTCAGTAGCTTTTCGGGCTTCAGCCTGCATAATCGTGACGAGTTGATGGCGGTTGAAAAAGAGCTGCGCGAAGTAGAAGGCACCAGCGTGCTGATCTATGAGCAAACTTGTGCTGCGGAAAAACGCCGGCGCCGCAAGAAAGGCTTGCTGGAAGACCCGGCGCGCCGGGTACTGATTAACCAGGCGGTGTGCGAGGGTTGCGGCGATTGCTCCATTCAGTCCAACTGTCTTTCGGTGATGCCAGTGGAGACAGAGCTGGGTCGCAAGCGGCAAATTGACCAGAGCGCCTGTAACAAGGACTACAGCTGCGTGAAGGGTTTTTGCCCCAGCTTTGTGAGTGTGGTGGGCGGCTCCCTGCGCAAGAGCACCCTGGCCAACGACGAACACGGGTTTGGCGAATTGCCCGCGCCACGTTTGGCGCCTGTGGAAGATCAGCCCTGGAACATTGTGGTGGCCGGGGTGGGTGGCACTGGCGTACTGACCATTGCCGCGTTGGTGGCCATGGCAGCGCATATTGAGGGTAAGGGCTGCGCCACAATGAACCAGACCGGGTTGGCGCAGAAGTTTGGCGCCGTGGTGAGTCATGTACGGGTAGGTCGCGAGCAGAATGCCATCAACTCTTTACGTATACCCGCCGGCGATGCCGATTTGTTGCTCGGTTGCGATCTGGTCGTGGCCGCGGGCGATGAGGCCATGGCCAAGGTGAACCTAGAGCGCAGTCACGCGATAGTTAACGATTTCGAATCAGCGACTGCCGAGTTCATCACTAACCCCGATATTGCGTTTCCGTCTCAGGCGATGAAAGACACAATTCGTGAAGAAGTCGGTGCAGACAAAGTCGACTTTCTCAACGTGACTGACATTGCGACCCAGTTATTCGGTGATTCGATTGCCAGTAACCTGTTTCTGTTGGGCTATGCCTACCAACAGGGACTGGTGCCGGTGGGAGCAGAAGCCCTGGCTCAAGCGATTGAACTAAACGGCGTAGCCATCGAGTTCAATCAGCAGGCATTTTTGTGGGGTCGTCGAGCGGCCCATGACCTGGATAAGGTCGTCAAGGTTGCCCAGTTGGAAGACTCTTTTGAGCCCATTACCGATCTGGATGCACTGGTCGCCGATAGGGCATCTCGCCTGCGTGACTACCAGAATGAGGCCTATGCACAGCGTTACCTGGCTACCATTGCGCGCGTACGCGAGGCTGATTCTGACGGTGTTTTGAGCATGGCGGTAGCTCGTAACCTTTATAAGCTAATGGCCTACAAAGACGAGTACGAAGTGGCGCGTCTTTATGCCGACCCGGCATTCAAGGCACAGCTTGCCAGTGAATTTGAGGGCGATTACCGGCTGGAGTTTCACCTGGCGCCGCCCTTCCTGGCGGGTAAAGACGCGGACAGCGGGCTGCCTACAAAGCGTAGGCTGGGCGGCTGGGTGTTACCGGTGTTCTCTGTATTGGCAAAACTGCGCGGCCTTCGCGGTACGGCCTTTGATCCGTTCGGCTATATGGCGGAGCGAAAGCTGGAGCGTCAACTCATTGCAGATTACGAGCAAAATCTGGATGAGGTGATTGCACTGCTGTCGGAGTCCAATTACGACACTGCATTGGAGTTGGCCGAGTTGCCCGCCCAGATGCGTGGTTACGGGCATGTCAAAGAGCGCAATGTGGCGCAGGCCCGCGCCCGTCATCAATATCTCATGGGACTGTTACGTGGCGATAACATTCAAGTTGTAAACCTGTACGAGTCGGCAGCCTAGGTTTAAGTGGAGGAGTGATCCATGTCTGTATTTTGTCATCCTGATTTTGATCAGCACGAATTGGTGGCGTTTAAAGAGGACGAGGCCAGTGGTCTGCGCGCCATTGTCGCGGTGCACAGTTCCCGATTGGGGCCGGCCACCGGTGGCTGCCGTATGTTTGCCTATGCCGATGAGCACGCGGCCCTGGCAGATGTGCTGCGCCTGTCGCGGGGTATGACGTATAAATCGGCCATGGCGGGCATCCCCCTTGGGGGTGGTAAGGCCGTGATCATTGGCGATCCTGCCCAGCACAAAAGTCGCGATTTGCTGCTGGCGATGGGTGATTTTGTTCAGGGCCTGAACGGTGCCTACGTGACCGCTGAAGACAGCGGTACCGGTGTTAGTGACATGGCGGTGATCGCTGAGCGAACCCGTCATGTCTCCGGGGTTGTGAAAGGCGAAAGCGGCGGTGGCGATCCGTCGCCGACGACTGCCTATGGGGTTTATCAGGGCATTCGGGCAGCAGTGCGGTTCCGCTTTAATAGTGATTTAAAAGGCGTGCGAGTAGCTCTGCAGGGCGTGGGCAACGTGGGTTATCACTTGGCTAAATTTCTGGTGGATGAGGGTGCAGACGTTCTGGTTGCCGATATTAATACCCGTAATATCGACCGCGCTGTTTCCGACCTTGGGGTAACGCCTGTTGCCCTGTCAGATATTCTTAGTGCAGATGTTGATGTGCTGGCACCCTGTGCGCTGGGCGGTGCGATCAGTGAGGCCAGTGTGGATGACATCAAGGCCACGATTGTAGCGGGTGCAGCCAATAACCAGCTGGATACCGCCGAGATGGATGCAGCTCTGATGAGTCGCGGTATTCTTTACGCGCCTGATTATGTGATCAATGCAGGCGGCATCATCGATGTGTACTACCAAACCCAGGGTCAGCGCGACCAGGAGATGCTGCGCGAGCACGTCGACCATATTGGTAACTGCCTGACCGAGATTTTTGAGCGCTCGGCTAAAACCGGCCAGGCCACCGGCGCCATTGCCGATGCCATGGCGGAAGAAATCTTTAAGGGCCCGGGGGGCGCGCAGCGCGCTGCCTAGGCAGCAGCGATTTAGCTCACAGAGTAGCCTTTTGCCGTGAGGCAACTCGACATGGCGCGTTTGAAGTTATCGAGGCCGGCGGCTTCTTGCTGCGCAGCGGCCTGTTCATTGGCCTGTGCCTGTGCAGCTTTCTGTTGTCGGCTTTGTGCGCCGCCGCGCATGGCGCCAGCAGCTGCGCCAATCTGGGCGCCTTTCTTGTAGTCATCGTCGGCAATTTCACCAATCACGGCGCCTCGCGCTGCACCGCGTGCTGCTCCTCGCAGACGAGAACCATCAGCGCCAGACTCAACCTCGGCAGCTTGAAACTCTGGAGGGTTCATGGGGTCGTAGGCGGTTTGCTCTTGAGCCCAGTTGTAACACTCGTAGTCGTCCTTGCCCTGTTGTTCGGCGCTTTGTTGTTGTGCCGGGTAATCGAACAGGCCGACTGATTTGCCGAGGTTTTGAGCCGATAAGACGGTGCTAACGCACATGCTTAGTGTGAATACAGCGATGTTGGTCAACTTCATTAGAGGGAACCTTTGATTCTTCTGGGTCGGGTTTACTAACAACTATAGCTATTTCCTGCGAGATTGAATGGACGACGTCAGGCAGACGTCACCGTGATCTTTAAACCCAGAGCCGCCAGAATCGCAAATAAGCTCTTCAGGGTTGGGTTACCCTTTTTGCTCAGGGTTCGGTAGAGCTGCTCACGTGAAAGACCAGTATCTTCTGCGATGTTGTGCATACCCCTGGCACGCGCCACTTCGCCGATAGCTTCAGCAATCAAAGCATGATTGCCGGTTTCGAAGGCTTCTTCCAAGTAAGCACGCTGCGATTCTGTAGTATCGAGGAATTTCGCCGCATCCCACTTGTAGGTTTTTATACTCATTTCAGCTTCTCAAGTGCTTTTCTGGCAAGAGGAATATCTTGCGGCTGACTTTGTTTACTTCCGCCGACCAGCAGCAGAAGTTTGTTTTCTTTTTGCCAAGAGATTTGCGGTCTCCAATGCCGTGTTCCAGTTTCTTAACTGCGAAGCTCACCTGGCCCAGGGTCTCTCGATTCTTGAGCCTGCTAAGCCAACGCTCAAACACATCCGTGTATTCAAGATCGTACACAAAATTGTAGTTTAAAAACTAATAAATGGACAGTTCCTTGTCTTAGTCTTAAACATAGCGGGGGAATGAAGGCCGGTTGGAACTATGTTCCAACGGATTCAGTCAATCAGGCAGCTTTCCCCTTTTTACCGCGCTTGGCATCCAGGATGGGCTTCAGAAAGCGCCCCGTATGCGAGGTCTTGATGCCAGCTACTTCTTCCGGGGTGCCGGTGGCAATGATCTCTCCGCCACCGCTGCCGCCCTCGGGACCGAGGTCTACAATCCAGTCTGCGGTTTTGATGACATCGAGGTTGTGCTCAATGATCACGACGGTATTACCGTGATCGCGCAGCCGGTGCAGTACGTTCAGCAACTGCTGAATGTCCTGGAAGTGGAGGCCGGTGGTGGGTTCATCCAGAATGTAGAGCGTGCGACCAGTGTCGCGCTTGGATAGCTCTCGCGAGAGTTTCACGCGCTGGGCTTCACCACCAGACAGGGTTGTGGCCGCCTGGCCGAGCCGGATATAGGACAGGCCCACATCCATCAGGGTTTGCAGCTTCTTGTGGATGGAGGGCACGGCCTCGAAGAACTCGAGCGCATCCTCTACGGTCATCTCCAGCACTTCGTGAATGTTCTTGCCTTTGTACCGGATCTCCAGGGTCTCGCGGTTGTAGCGCTTGCCCTTGCACACATCGCAAGGCACGTAGATGTCTGGCAGGAAGTGCATTTCGACTTTGGTGACACCATCGCCCTGGCAGGCCTCGCAGCGGCCGCCCTTCACGTTGAAGCTGAAACGGCCGGGCTTGTAGCCCCGCGAGCGCGCTTCCTGCGTACCAGCGAACAAATCCCGCACCGGCGAGAAGATGCCGGTATAAGTGGCGGGGTTAGAGCGTGGTGTGCGACCGATCGGGTTTTGGTCGATGTCGATGCACTTGTCGATCTGGTCGAGCCCGCTGACCTTTTTGTGGGCTGCCGGGGTGAGGGTGGTCGCACCATTCAGCTCGGTGGCTGCAATGGGGTACAGCGTGGCGTTGATCAGCGTGGACTTGCCGCTGCCGGACACGCCCGTCACACAGGTCATTAATCCCAGCGGGATGGTGAGGTCTACTGACTGCAGGTTGTTGCCAGTCGCCCCGCTGAGCACCAGGGTTTTGTCTTTGTCGAATGGATGGCGATGGGTGGGTATGGCAATTTCTTTCTTGCCGGAGAGGAACGCACCGGTGAGGGACTGCTTGGACTTGACGATGTCCTTCATCGATCCCTCAGCGACCACTTCACCACCATGCACACCAGCACCCGGGCCAATATCAATGATGTGATCAGCACTTCGAATGGCGTCTTCGTCGTGCTCCACCACCAATACCGTGTTGCCCAGATCACGCAGGTGAATCAAGGTGTTGAGCAGGCGCTCGTTATCGCGCTGGTGCAAGCCAATGGAGGGCTCGTCGAGAATGTACATCACGCCCACCAGGCCGGCGCCAATCTGGCTGGCCAGGCGAATCCGCTGGGCTTCACCGCCAGACAAGGTTTCAGCCGAGCGATTGAGGGTGAGGTAGTTGAGCCCTACATCCACGAGGAAGCGGTAACGGGCGCGCAGCTCTTTCAGCACCTTGTCGGCGATCTCTGCCTTGCGTCCCTCCAGTTCCAGCTGTTCAAAGTAGTCCAGCGAATCGCCCACCGGCATGCTGGTAATAGAGGGCAGAGTGCGGCCATCTACAAACACATGACGGGCGTCGCGACACAGGCGTGCGCCGCCGCAGTCCGGGCAGGCCGATGTACTCAGGTACTTGGCCAGGTCTTCACGCACGGAGGTGGACTCGGTATCGCGGTAGCGTCGATCCATGTTGGGCAGAATGCCTTCAAACGGGTGCGTGCGTTGGAAGACGTCGCCGCGATCATTGATATAGGAAAACTGGACTTCCTCCTTGCCACTGCCGTGCAGAATCACTTTCTGGTGCTTTTTACTCAGCTTCTCAAAAGGGGTGTCGATGTCGAAACCGTAGTGATCGGCGAGAGAGGTAAGCATATGAAAGTAATAGACATTTCGGCGATCCCATCCGCGAATGGCGCCTTCCGCCAGGCTCGCCTCCGGGTGCAAAACGATGCGCTCGGCATCGAAGTACTGTTTCATGCCCAGCCCGTCGCAACTGCTGCATGCACCGGCCGGGTTATTGAATGAAAACAGCTTGGGTTCCAGCTCGCTGATGCTGTGGCCACACTGGGGGCAGGCAAAGCGCGCCGAGAACAGAATGTCTTCACCGTCGCCGTCCATCCAGGAGATAGACGCAATACCATCGGTCAGGTTCAGGGCGGTCTCGAAGGACTCCGCAAGTCGCAGCTTGAGGTCTTCGCGCACTTTGAAACGATCCACCACCACTTCGATGGTGTGCTTCTTTTTCTTGTCCAGCTCGGGGGTGTCGTCCAGGTCGGTCACAATGCCGTCGATGCGCGCGCGCACGAAGCCGCTGGCGCGCAACTCTTCAAATACGTGCAGGTGTTCACCCTTACGCTCGCGCACTACGGGGGCCAGCAACATCAGCTTGCTGCCTTCGTCCAGGGCCAGCACCGTATCCACCATCTGGCTAACGGTTTGGGCTTGCAGCGGCAGGTCGTGGTCCGGGCAATGCGGCGTGCCAACACGGGCAAACAGCAGGCGCAGGTAATCGTAAATTTCGGTGATGGTACCTACGGTGGAGCGGGGGTTGTGGCTGGTCGATTTTTGCTCAATTGAAATGGCAGGCGACAGGCCCTCAACGTGGTCGATATCGGGCTTTTCCATCATCGACAGGAACTGCCGGGCATAGGTGGACAGCGACTCTACATAGCGGCGCTGCCCCTCGGCATAGAGGGTGTCGAAGGCCAGCGAGGACTTGCCGGAGCCAGACAGCCCGGTGATCACCACCAGCTTGTCCCGGGGGATGTCCAGATCGATGTTCTTGAGATTGTGGGTGCGGGCCCCGCGAACCTGAATGGTGTCCATAGATCACCTGCTAAAACCAAACAGGAAATTATAATCCGGCGGCCAACTGCGGCGCAAAATTTCAGTGGCTTTTATGCCAAATCACTGGTCAAAACTGCTACCATGCGCGCCGCGCCACAAAGGCGCACAGTAGGAAACCCCTTGATTACCGAACACCCCATGTCAGCGCTGGAAAGGCGCGCCGTTGCCAGCCTGGCAGCCCTGTACAGCTTTCGCATGCTGGCGCTGTTTATGGTGCTGCCGTTGTTGTCGCTGTATGCCGACACGCTGGCGGGCAGCACGGCCTTTCTGCTGGGGCTGGCGCTGGGTTGTTATGGCCTGACCCAGGCTATTTTCCAGATTCCTTTCGGTTTGCTGTCTGACAAAGTAGGGCGCAAGCCGGTAATTATTGGTGGGCTCATTCTCTTTGCCCTGGGCAGCGTGTTGGCCGCGAACGCTGACACCATCTGGGGTGTGATTGCAGGGCGTACCCTGCAGGGTGCCGGCGCGATCGCCAGTACCGTGATGGCGCTGGTGGCCGACGTGACCCGCGATGAGCAGCGCACCAAGGCCATGGCCATGGTGGGCATGAGTATCGGCGCCTCGTTTGCCGTGGCCCTGATAGTAGGCCCGATTGTGGCTGGCTGGGCAGGCTTGCCCGGTGTGTTTTATTTCACAGCGGTGCTGGCAGTCATAGGCATCGGCATCGTCATAAAGTTGGTGCCCACGCCGGTCACGGCACACCGCAACCGCCGCGAGACTGGCACCGTGCCGGGACTGATCAAGCGCTCATTTTTCGATATGAGCCTGACCAAGCTGAACCTGAGCATCTTCTTTTTGCACTTTATTCTGATGGCGGGCTTTGTGGTGGTGCCACTGATACTGGAACAGCGCCTGGGTCTGGATCGCACCAACCACTGGCTGGTGTATTTGCCCGCGCTGTTACTGTCTATCGCAGGCATGGTGCCGCTGATGATTCTGGCGGAGCGGCGTGGATACCTGAAGCAGGCTTTTGTGGGGGCCGTGCTGCTGCTGGTGCTTTCCCAGGCCCTGATGGCATCTGAGGCCTCTGCATGGTGGTTTTATACCGGTCTTTGGCTGTTCTTTATTGGTTTTAACTATCTGGAAGCTACCTTGCCATCACTGGTCAGCAAGACGGTGTATGCCGGTGGCAAAGGTACGGCGCTGGGGGTGTATTCCACCTTTCAGTTTCTGGGTGCTTTTGCCGGTGGTGCAGCGGGCGGATATGCCCTGCAGGTGGCAGGCAGCGCCGGGGTGTTTAGCCTCTGCGTGGTTGTGGCCATGCTGTGGGTGCTGATTGCCCTGACCATTGAAGCGCCTAAGCACATGGCCAACCTGGTGTTTACGCTGGATGATCCGGCCCAACTGGAGCAAACCCTGCAGCAATTGCAGGGTGCCAAAGGTGTGGAAGACCTGGTGGTGCTGCAAGAGGAGCTCACCCTGTATTTAAGGGTGGATGAAAGGGTGTTTGACCAAGGCCTGGTAGCCTCTTTGCCCAGGTAATTCAGATTGAACGAATCAGAATAATACTGCCTCTTGTTGTCCTGTTGTGGAGGGTCTAGTTTGAACTGACCGGCACACGTTGACACAGGGACGTTCAATGGGTGAGTTCAGAAGCGGCCATTTGCATGGCCTGACAGACTGGCAACAGCGATTTGTACGCTGGCCTTTACTGCCATTGTCATTCTATCTGATGATTGCTGCCTATCAATTGGCGGCACGATTATCACAGGCAACCGACACTCGAATGGCTGGGCTGGCTGAGTATGGTCTGCCGCTGGATCCACATATTCCATTCGTGCCGGGGAGCCTTCTTCTCTATCTGAGCTTCTTCGGCTTTTACCTGCTGCACAAGCCGATGCTGCGAATGGGTGATCAGGGGCAGAAGCAGTTCTGGCGAGTCGAGCGACTACTCATCGCAATGACAATGCTCAGTTGCGTCTGCTTTTTGCTCTTTCCAACTCGCATCGAACTGAGGGAGTTTGCCAGCCTGAGTCTGGCAACCGGCGCCTTCCCATCCTGGCTGGCCGATGCCTGTGGTGGCCTGTTTCTGCTTGATCCGGCTGTTAATGCCTGGCCGAGTATTCACGTGTCCCAGCCTGTTTTTATTCTTTTGGTCGTCAGTTCATGCCGACTGTATCCCCCGAGGGTGCTGGTAGCACAGTGGGTTTGGCTGATATTGGTGGTGTTAAGCGTGATGACCCTCAAGCAGCATTATGTCTGGGATGTGCTGACAGGCTTGTTGCTGGCTCTGGTCTGCCACCAGGTGTTGCTGTTTCAGAGGCCCCTCAGCGAGATGCCACTCTTGCGGGCAAAGGTGGCGTCATGAGAACGATGGTCTTGCTGCTATGCCTCGCCTCCTCCGCCGCTGCAGCAGAGTTGCCTCTGCGCGTGGAGGATCTACTAACCGCTCATCATCGTTATCGGTTTGAATCGAGCGTTGAGTATAGAAATCGAGAATATTCAGATCTGTCTTCCGGATACATCAGCAGTACAGATCTATCTCTGCTGAGTCTTGGATTGCGTTGGGGCTGGACCCTGCGCACTGAGCTGCTCGCGCGGGCGTATGCCTATCAGTCATACACCAGAACCCGCGTTGCCGATGACGAGGAGCGGCGCTTTGATGCTGATTGGAGCAGAGTATTGGTCGGTATTAATCATCAATTTTCTGATGATGCCGCGACACCGGGCCTGCTGGGTTTCGCGACCATTGATGTGTGGGACAAGCCAGGCCATCCGGATGCGGATACCGGCAGTGGCAGAAATATTACTGCGGGATTAACTGCTTATCGTGCACTGGATCCCTTGCTGCTGTCGGCGGTGGCTACGTACGAATATCGCGGTGAATACCAGATAGATGACATAGCGCTGGAACCGGGAAACAGCTTGTCACTGAGCCCCCAGTTTGCCTTTGCGGTAAACCACCTGGTGACTCTTACAGGGGGACTTAGGTGGCAGTGGTACGACAGTCCGCGCCTAGAGCAGCAAAACCTGTCTATATCCAGAAACAGGACCAGTCTGTTGCTGGGCCTGGGCTATAGTTGGAACGAAGATGTCTCGATTAGCGTAAACGGCGATTTCGCCATTACGGACGCCGAAGGCTCTAGTGTGAAGTTGTCTGTGGTTTATAAGTTTGATGATCGATCCGTTCGATAGGAGTGACTGATGAATCCTTTCTTATCAGCTTTTTTCGCGACTCTCTATTTGCTTATCGCGACGGTTTGCGAGGCAGTTCCCGCTAGCGTAGATAGCCCCCCGTTAGAGCCAAGTGTGCTCGACTCAACAATCCAAGACGCAACTTTTAAAGTGGTAATTACTAAAGACGCTTGAGGTCTAAAAATGGGAAATTTCTTTTTCACGCATGTCGCGCTGGCCGCAACCCTTTCTGTCATTTTGTTGGTATATCTTTCCAAGGCTAGCTATCCGAGAGCTCTGTGCGTAGCGGCTATTTTTCTTGCGGTCGATGTCCTAATACGAGTTTTTCTCGGCGGTCCAATTTCATTCTCGAAGCTAATCGAATCTCTACTTAGTATTGGCTTAGCCAGCCTTATCGGATTTTTCTCATATTTTGTGGCCCGAGAAATCTTCAATCTCGGCGATAAATCGATATATGAATACCTAAGAAAGAAGATGAACCCATAACACGTGCAGGACGCACAACTAGGAGGAAGGAATCATGAATAAGTCTTTAGCTATAGTTTCTGCGATGGCACTTTTTGGCGCCCAGGTGGCCCCAGCGGAACCCAATTATCAAAGAGAAGGAGATGGACGAACACTGGATGGTGACTGGCAGGTCTTGGGTCAGGAAGAAATGACATCTACTCGCGGAGAGCTGGGACCCTTAGCCGTTGCGGGTTATACGATTGCGGTTGGAGGTACTTCTGGAGCAGCTACCGCTGCTATAGGCGAATACAATGCCGTGGGGCAGGTGAGTCTTGGAACAGTGGCCGCTGGTGCAGTTGTTGGAGCTACCGTTGCCACTGTTTCGGTCTTGGCGGCCGCCACATCAAGTCCGATTGCTATCGCCGGTGCGGCGGCCGTGGATGTGGGGCTAGGGGTTGCTTTGGATGCCAACATTCCAGCCTCTGCGTCTATCCAGCCTTCAGTGCGCTTGCCGTTTGAAGATGCGCCTGGCGGCGCTGGCGTAGAACACTACCTCTATTTCTGAAACTGACGGGGGCCCCATTGTTGGTCCCCAAGTTCATGCTTCAGTTTTTTCGCATAACAGCTTTGCTGGGGATGCTGCTGGTCGCTGACTGGGCGATCGCCGAGCCATTCGAGGCGCGCCTGGGTGCCTGGGCCAGAGAGAATCTGGTTGAGGAATTCAACAAGGGCAGCTTCTCTGCAGGTGGTATATCTGTATTCAGTGATACGCAGGAACTGTTGACACTGACTGTGGGTTACCAGCATGAGGAATCCAGCTTGGCTGCGGATCCACATCGTACCCGTTTCAGGATCAGCTCAATCACAAAGGTATTCAGCGCGGTTGCTATCGCGATGCTGGTGCAGGATGGGCTGATCGAGTCGCTAAAAGATCCAGTAAATCGCTATCTGCGGGATTTTCGTGTGCCCGATAATAGGGGTGAACCCATCGCTCTTCATCACCTGCTCACGCATACAGCTGGTTTTGACTACTCAGTTAAGGGTGTCTATAGCGCGGGGAACACCTCTTGGACTCACACTGATCCAAGTGTGGAAGAGTTAATACCGCCTTTTGCGCGTCCTGCCGGTCGTTGGGCCGTTTACTCCAACTATGGTGGCGCGTTATTGGGATACGTGGTCGAGCAAATAACTGGCAAATCACTGGAAAGATTCTTAGCCGAGCGAATCTTCTTTCCGCTGGGCATGAACAGCACTCAGCTGTTTCGTGCTGGTCGCAGTGTGAATCTCGCCAGCAGCTATGGCATCACAGCGCCCATGGTGTTCAGCCCCACAACAGTCAGAGACTTTGGCAGAACGATGAGCCTATCAATGGGTATAGAGTCATCCATGCACGATATGGGGCGTTTCGCACGGTTTTTGCTGACTGGCAAGACACACAGCGGCGCAGTGCTGCTGGAGACGCCAGCACATGCCAGCCTATTTAAGCTACGTTTTCGTAATCACGAACACAGCAGTGGGTTTGGCATGATCCTGGATATCGTGCGGCAAACCGACGACCTCACGCTCTATACCCATAATGGCGATGCCAGGGGTTATAGCTCTCAGTTGTTGTTAGTTCCGGCGCGTGACCTTGGAGTCTTTATCGCGCTGGCAGGCCACCAGAACGTATCTTCGTCTCTGGGTGACGCGGCCGTGCCTATCAGTGCGCCAAGACTTACCGCCAGTTTTGTGCGGGATCTGCTGGTGCCTTATCAGCCGCCCGCTGGTGATGGTGAATTCATCAATCCGGGGGAGCTGCGTGGGACCTATGTTTCAGACAAGCGCGCTTTAAAATCCCCCGAAGCCCTATTTGGTTTACTCCACCATCCAATGATTCGGGAGGTGCGCACCGTCGGCGGCCAGTACTTGAGTAATGATCGCGCAGGAGAGCAAATCGCACCTGGGGTGTTTCATTTTGGTGGGCCCTTCGCCTATCGCGAAATGTTTTCATGGGAAAACGGCGACCCCGTCATGTCTATATTTGGCTCGGTCATTCTGCGGCGACAGGCGT
The DNA here is from genome assembly GCA_963921335.3 of Halieaceae bacterium. Lineage (GTDB taxonomy): Bacteria > Pseudomonadota > Gammaproteobacteria > Pseudomonadales > Halieaceae > CAWUFC02. The sequence continues at coordinate 1,529,364 of CAWUFC020000001.1, forward strand.
TATGGTTAGATTCAGACATGCAAGCCTGGCTGCTGCTGGCCGGGCTGGCGCTGTTTGCGGTTCTGCCTTTTACGCTGGGCCTGCATTCAATGCAGTTCACGCTTATCGTTACGGCGACTTTCAGCGCAGTGTCCGCGGTACTCATACTATTGCTTGCCGCTGGACCCTGGTGGAATCTGGCTCGCATTTACAATGCTTACCTGGCGGGGTATCTCGTTCCATTCCTTGCATTGTTGGCTCTGATACACGGTTTGGTGGTGTTTGGCGCGTTGTGGCTTGTCGCTCTATGGCGTAGTAATTCGGTGTCGCGCTGGCAGTTTATCGTGGCCGCGTTTCTGTATGGCGTCACTCTAACGGCTGCAATTGCTTTTGATGTGATCGGTGAGGGTACCCGGTGGCTAATGTGAGAGGGCTGTTGCTGACTCTCGTGCTGGCCTCTTCGCCCAGCGATGGCTGGGTTGATCAGGGGCAGCTGCGCGGTCCGTTGCCACTAACCAGCTGGAAATCGTTGAGAGATCAGGGTATCCACAAACAGCGTTGGGACTTCTCCTGTGGAGCGGCGTCTCTGGCTACGTTACTCAGCGCTTATTATGGTATCGAAACCGATGAGATGCTTGTCTTATCGCTCATGGATGTCGGTGACGATGCCGCCTCTTTTGAAGATATGGCCAAAGTCGTGCGCCGGCACTATGGCCTCGAAGCCACTGGTTATGCGGCCAGTCTCCAATCGCTTCAGAGCTTGGCAGCGCCGGCACTGGTTTATTTGAAGATCGGGCAGTATGAGCACTTTTCGGTCCTGCGGGGTGTCGATGACGAGGGATTCGTGTGGCTTGCTGATCCCAGCTGGGGTAACAGAATTCTTACGCCGCACCAGTTCGCTTCCTACTGGAGCACCCGCGATGATCCGGTTTTGGTGGGACGGCTGCTATTGATCAACAGTGACTCGCCAACGACTCCAGATTATTTCGTGACTGAGCAATTGCAGCAGCATATTCGCCGCTCCAGCTGTCGCAATTGCGATAGGGGATTGTTATGATTTTCGGTTCAATAAAGAGAGGAAAAACCCATGGCACGTGGCATTAATAAAGTCATTCTGGTGGGGAATCTGGGCAACGATCCCGAAACCCGCTACATGCCCAGCGGTGGCGCCGTTACCAACATTTCTATCGCCACTTCAGAGCAGTGGAAAGACAAGCAAACCGGGCAGCCCCAGGAGCGCACCGAGTGGCATCGCGTGGTGTTTTTCAATCGTCTGGCCGAGATTGCCGGTGAATACCTGCGCAAGGGCTCTAAGGTCTATGTCGAGGGCAGTCTGCGCACCCGCAAGTGGCAGGATCAAAGCGGTGCCGACCGCTACACCACCGAGATTGTTGCCGGTGAGATGCAAATGCTCGACAGCCGCGGCGGCGGTCAGATGGGTGGTGGCATGGGTGGTGACCCTGGCTATCAGGAAGCTCCCCCGTCAGCTGCGCCCCAGGGGCAGGCACCCCAGCAGCAACAGCAGGCCCCGCAGGGTGCGCCGGCTGGCAATTTCGACGATTTCGACGACGATATCCCTTTCTAGAGGCGGTTACCCGGCTTGCGCGTTCTAGTCATTGGCATCGATACGCCGGTCGGGCATGCGCTTGAGCAGCTGTTTACTTCTCGCAGTCGCGACTTTGTTGGCCTGAACCGGTCCGACTGTCGCTGGAAAAGCGAGCGCCAGGCCAAGAAGGCCCTGCGCCGGTCAGACTGCGACATTGCCATCGATCTGCGAATTCAGGCCTCCGCCGATGGTGGCGTTAAGGTTCACGAGGTGGATGTTGAGCGCAGCACCTGGCTGGCCCGTGCCGCCCAGGGGGTGAAGGTACCGTTTATCCATTTGTCCTGTGTCCGGGTGTTCAAGGGTGACCGCGAGCAGCCCTACGGCGAAGACGACGTGCCCAACGGCGAGTCGTCCATTTCCCAGCTCTTGATTGCTGCCGAGGAGCAGGTGCGGCAACTGGCAGAGCGGCACATCATTTTGCGCATGGGGCCGGTGTTTGCGCCCCATGGCATCAACGTGCTCACCCATATGCTGCGAGAACTGGGCGCGGGCGAGGCACTCACGTTAGATACAGATCACACCGGCAGCCCTGTCGATTGCGAGGATGCGGCCTGGGTGATCAGCGCGCTGGTCGATCAGCTCAGCTGCGGGGTGGAGGACTGGGGCAATTACCATTACTGCGGTGCAGACACCACCAGCTGCTATGAGTTTGGTGAGGTCCTGTTGGCCGCAGCCTCGCAGTACCTGGATGTGGGTGACGACAGGGTGCAACAAAGCAAAGGCCCAATCCGGCGTAATCGGGAGCTGGTTTGCGAACGTATACGTAATACCTTTGCCATTAAACGTCAGCCCTGGCGCGCCAGCGTGGCCGGGCATGTTAAAGAGTTTTACGCTCAGGAGGCCGCACAGCGTGTCGAAAGCAACTGATACTGAAAGCCAGCCCCTCAATATAGCGGTGCTGACCGTGTCTGATACCCGCGGCGAAGCGGAAGACACCTCGGGCCACTACCTGGTTGAAGCCCTGGAAGGTGCCGGCCACAAGTTGGCCGATAAACAAATTGTTAAAGACGACATTTACCAGATTCGCGCGGCGGTCTCAGCCTGGATCGCCTCAGCAGGCGTGGATGCCATTCTCACTACCGGCGGCACCGGTTTCTCGGGTCGCGACAGCACCCCAGAAGCATTGGCCCCCCTGTTCGACAAGCAAATCGAAGGTTTCGGTGAAGTGTTTCGCTCGCTGTCTTACCAGGAGATCGGTTCGTCTACTGTACAGTCCAGAGCACTTGGCGGTCTGGCGAATCACAAGCCCATTTTCTGTGTGCCGGGTTCCACGGGTGCCTGCAAAACAGCGTGGACTGGCTTGATTCGCGATCAACTCGACAGCACCTATCGGCCCTGCAACTTTGTTGGTGTCATTCGCCACGCCAAGGCTACTGACTAAATAATGGGTGGATTAACACCGCTGCAGGAGGCACTGCCGCTGATACTGGCTGAGGCCCAACCGTGCAGTCTGTAGAGCATTGTCCCCTTACCAGCGCCCTCGGGCGTGTCACGGCACAAGCCATCACATCATCGGTAGCGGTGCCCCTGGATGACAACTCGGCTATGGATGGTTATGCCGTGCGCAGTGCCGATGGCGCTGGCCCGCTAACGGTTACCCAGCGCATACCAGCGGGCAGCGTGGGTACCGAGGTGGCTGCCGGTACGGCCGCTCGCATATTTACTGGTGCGCCGGTACCGCCGGGCGCTGATGCCGTGGTCATGCAGGAGAATGCGGTTCAGGATGGTGATCAGCTCACGCTGACTCAAACTGTGAAGCCGCGGGAGAATATTCGTCCGGCCGGGCAGGACATTGCCGAAGGAGATGTGGTTTTCGAAGCCGGTCGTCGTCTGCAGGCTCAGGATCTCGGGGTGCTCGCCTCAATTGGTCTGGCTGAGGTGCCGGTGCGTCCGGCGCTGACAGTTGCCATTCTCTCAACCGGGGATGAACTGGTAGAACCCGGTTCAGGCCCACTGCAATCGGGCCAGATCTACAATTCCAACCGTTTCACCCTGCGGGGCCTGTTGCAGAAGCTGGGTATGACGGTGGTGGATATCGGCATGGTGGAAGACACCGCCGAGGCCACCGCAGATGCCTTGCAACGCGCCGCTGAACAGGCCGACTGCATCATTAGCAGTGGCGGTGTGTCGGTGGGCGAAGAAGACCACGTCAAAGCACAGGTGGAGAAGCTGGGCGAACTTCGCCTTTGGAAGCTGCGCATCAAGCCCGGCAAGCCACTGGCCTACGGGCGTGTGGGCAATACGCCGTTTTTCGGATTGCCCGGCAATCCCGCTGCGGTGTTCGTCACGTTTAACCTGATCGTTAGGCCCTGGCTGTTGCGTTGCCAGGGCATCGAAGATGTTCAACCCTTGCACTTGCCCGCTCAGGCCGGCTTTGAGATCAAGCGCGCTGGTGGGCGTGAGGAGTATGTTCGGGTGCGCGCGCTGGTGGAGAACGGGCAGTTGGTCGCACGGCTGCACGATAACCAGAGCTCCGGTGTGCTCAGTTCGGTCAGTTGGGCCAATGCGCTGGCCGTGGTGCCGCCCGGGCAAACCATAGCAGCGGGTGACACAGTCGACCTGATTTTGCTCGATCAGCTGTAGCTTCCGATGGGGTCAGAGTACTTTGATTTTCAAAGTACTCTGACCCCATTGATTTATTGATCCTTGGGGCGTGAGATTTGAAGGCCGCCCTGCACAGGCAGCAGTTCGAGATCTCCTGGCAACAGCCAGTTCAATAGCCAGTCCAGTGGCGCCAGCGCTGAGGTCATTACTGCGCCCAGGCTATTGGTCAGCGTGCCGTCTGGCAGCACACCGGTAATGCCACTGGAATCGTCAACCAGCGGGGCCAGTACTCGAACGGCCTTTCCCGTGTGTATATCCAGTGCAATGACCTGCGAGCTGACGGGAATGCGAAACTCGGTAAATGGAATCCTGTAGCCATACATCATGGGCACCAGCACAGCGGTTTCGGTAACCACCGGGTTGCCGTTGGCTGTGTATTCTGCCTCTCCCAGCAGCCATGAGTCAGGCAAGCCGAGGTCAAGGGCGCTGCCGTCACTGCGCCAGGCAACCTCGCCATCGGCGCGCATGGCAATCACCGAGGCGCCGCTGGATTGCAGGGCATACACGGTGCCGTCCGGTCCCACCGCAGCTGCGCCAGCAGCAGCCTGGGTTTTCTGCTTCCACAAAATCTCGCCGCTTACTGCATCTATGCCGTAAAACCAGCCTTCCTCATCACTCACGTACACCTGATGGCCGCTGGGTTACAGCGCCGGGCTTGAGCCGCTGCCGATACCAATCTCGGTGATAAAGGCTTCCTTCACTATGAGTGCATTGTTTTCCTCGTTCAGGTCCAGCCCATACAGTGCGCCGATGGCGGGGGTGGCACTGCTGCCAATCACGTAGATGCGGCCATCATCACTCACCGCTGGTGTATTGGCAGAGCGCATGCTGCCGCCAAAAATCAGTTGCCAGGCCCACTCGCGCAGTTGTGGGTCCATGATGTTGCCCCCCAGCAAGCTGTCAGGCATGGCCACGGTTTCAGAGTAGGGTGCCAGCACGGCAGGCAGGCGGTAGGGCTCATTCAGCTGTTTGCCAGTCTCCCTGTCTATGACCATGACGTCGCCGAAATTCGTTACACCTAATACATGGCCCGCTTTGGTAAAAGCGGCGGTGGTAAACGCGTTTACCAAGTGATCGCCGGCAGCGACCCAATCTCCGGGCTGCAGCTCAGGTAAAGGGATCTGCCACTTGATCTCACCATTGGGCTTAAAGGCGAACAACTGATTGCGGTCGCTGAGGTAAATATCGCCTTCTGTATCCACAATGGGGCTGGAGAGAATGGCACAGCCATCAACCCCAGTATCGGGGTCAGACCAGGGCGCGGATTGCCACAGCAGTTCGCCGTCTATATCAAAGGCATGCAGGTTACTGTGGCCTTTTGCCATGCCGGTGGTGACATAGAGGGATTGGCCATCGGGGCTGGTGACAGGCGCGGTCAACACAGAGGCGCCCGCAAGGGCAGTCCAGCTCTGGTAATTCAACTCGGCCACGTCGACGGGAACCGAGCGTCGATTGCCGGCGTCGTAGTGCAGGGTGGGCCAACCACCCGGGGAGTAAGTAGATGCGCTAAGCGTTTGGGACAGAACAAGCAGCGGAAGCAGTACCAGCCAGTGGCTTATTCTGTCCATAGTCGGTGCCGTAACGGGTATTTAGCCGTCGTAACGCTGAAACACGAGGCTGGCATTGGTGCCGCCAAAACCAAAGCTGTTAGACATCACGCGTTGCAGGCCGGCGTTGTCTTTGCGTTCAGTCGCAATCGGCACACCCTCGGCTTCCGGGTCCAGGTTCTCAATATTGATGGATTGGGCAATAAAGTCACCCTGCATCATCAACAGCGAGTAAATGGCTTCCTGCACACCGGCAGCACCCAGTGAGTGACCAGACAAACTCTTGGTGGAACCCACCATCGGAATGGTGCGGCCAGCATAGGCTTCCCTAACGGCCTTGAGTTCCTGCATGTCACCGGCAGGGGTGCTGGTGCCATGAGCATTGATGTAGTCGATATCGCCTTCAACAGTGGCCAGGGCCTGTTGCATACAGCTCACCGCACCTTCGCCTGAAGGCGCTACCATGTCATAGCCGTCAGAGCTGGCACCGTAGCCCACCAGTTCGGCGTAAATCTTGGCGCCGCGGGCCAGCGCGTGTTCAAGCTCTTCTACGACGACCATGCCGCCACCACCGGCGATCACAAAGCCGTCGCGGTCTGCGTCATAGGCTCGAGAGGCTCGTTCGGGGGTGTCGTTATACTTGGTCGACAGTGCGCCCATGGCGTCAAACAGGCTGCTCATGGTCCAGTGCAGTTCCTCACCGCCACCGGCAAACACCATATCCTGCTTGCCCAGTTGAATCAGTTCACCGGCGTGGCCAATACAGTGGGCGCTGGTGGAGCAGGCAGAAGAAATCGAGTAGTTGGTGCCCTTAATCTTGAAGGGTGTGGCCAGGCAAGCTGACACGGTGCTGCCCATGGTCTGGGTCACACGGTAAGGGCCCACCCGGCGCAGGCCGCGGTCGCGCATGATGTCAGCAGCTTCCACCTGGCTGGAGGAAGAGCCACCACCTGAGCCGGCCACAATGCCGGTGCGCAGGTTGGAAATCTGGTCTTCAGACAGGCCCGCATCGGCAATGGCTTTCTGCATGGCGATATAGGCGTAAGCTGCCGCACCACCCATAAAGCGCAGTTGTTTGCGATCAATGTGTTCACTCAGGTCAATATCGATAGAGCCAGCCACGTGGCTGCGCATGCCCATGTCGATCATTTCCTGTTGCTGGGTAATGCCAGAGCGGCCTTCCCGCAGGGATTCAGTGACTGATTCAGCATCCAGGCCCAGGCATGAGGTAATACCAAGGCCGGTGATTACAACGCGTTTTGTCATGATCGAATTCCTGAGTCGAATTACTGGTACAGGCCCACACGCAGGCCGGTTGCCGTGTAAATTTCTTCGCCGTCTACCGAGACGGTGCCGTCGGCGATACCCATCACCAGCTTGCGTTCAATCAGGCGGGTGATATGAATATCGTAGGTGACTTTACTGGCCGTGGGCAAAATTTCGCCGGTGAATTTAATCTCGCCGGCACCCAGGGCGCGTCCACGGCCGGGATTGCCCCGCCAGCCTAGGTAAAAGCCCACAATCTGCCACATCGCGTCCAGGCCCAGACAGCCAGGCATCACCGGATCGGTCTTAAAATGGCAGTCGAAAAACCAGAGGTCCGGCGTGATATCCAGCTCCGCCACAATATGCCCTTTTTCATGGCTGCCGCCATCGGCACTGATGTGGGTAATGCGGTCCATCATCAGCATGTTGTCTACTGGCAGTCGAGCATTGCCGGGGCCGAAAAGTTCACCGTTACCGCAGGCGATCAGTTCTTCTTTGGTATAGGAGCTTTGAGGGGTCATAACCGGTTCCGGGGTCGAGAGAGGTGCGTATTCTAATGTCTGGTGACCACATGTCCAGCCTACGTTACACTAGCGCGCTTTGCCATTTTAGGCGATTTCAGCAAGGAAAAAGCATGCTCAAGCCCGTTTTATTGTCTGGCGGCGTCGGTAGTCGGTTGTGGCCAGTCTCTCGTGAGGCCTATCCCAAGCAGTTTCTGCCGCTAGCGGGCGAAGACAGCATGTTGGTAGATACCCTTAATCGCACCCAGGGCCTGGAGGGCGGTGCCCCCATGTTGGTCTGTAATGAGGAGCACCGCTTTATCGTTGCCGAGCAGTTGCGCAGCTGTGGGGTGACTGATGGCGAGATCATTCTCGAGCCGATTGGTCGCAATACGGCACCCGCGGTGGCCATCGCCGCCCTGCATGCACTAAAAACTGACGCTGACGCTATTTTGCTGGTGCTGCCGGCGGATCATGTGATTGTTCAACCCAAGGCCTTTGCCGATGCGGTGCGAACGGCTTTGCCGTTGGCACTGAATGGCTGGCTGGTCACGTTTGGGGTGGTACCTGACAAACCCGAAACCGGCTATGGCTATATCAAGCAGGGAGAATCTCTGGGCGAGGCCGGCCACGCCATCGAGCGCTTTGTTGAAAAGCCCGATTTGGCCACCGCCGAGCAATACCTCGCCAGCGGTGATTATCTGTGGAACAGTGGCATGTTCCTTCTGGGCGCCCAAACCTATATCAATGAGTTGCAGGCACTGGCGCCCGATATGCTGGCAGCCTGCCAGCAGGCTCTGTCTGGGGCTAGCGACGATCTCGACTTTGTGCGCCTGGACAGCGAATCGTTCGCCGCCTGCCCGAGCGACTCCATTGACTATGCGGTGATGGAAAAAACCAGTCAGGGCGCAGTGGTTGCTCTGGATTGCGGTTGGAGTGATGTGGGAGCCTGGTCAGCCCTGTGGGAGGTCGGTGAGGCCGACAGCCAGGGCAACGTGGTACAGGGTGATGTGCTACTGGACGATACCCGCAATAGTTTTGTGCGCAGCGAAACCCGCCTGGTGGCGGCAACGGGCGTCGACGATCTGGTTGTGGTGGAAACCACCGATGCGATACTCATTGCCAACCGTGACCGAGTTCAGGGTGTGAAGAACCTGGTGAACACCCTCAAGCAGCAGGAACGCAGTGAAGCCAATTTGCACGCCCGCGTCTATCGCCCCTGGGGCTCTTATGAATCACTGATTGTCAGCGATCGCTTCCAGGTGAAACGTATCGTGGTTAACCCCGGCCAAAAGCTGTCGCTGCAAAAGCACCATCACCGCGCCGAACACTGGATTGTGGTGGGCGGCACGGGTGAAGTGACCTGCGAAGACAAAGTCTTTACTCTGAGCGAGGATGAATCAACTTATATACCGCTGGGTCACAAACACCGTCTGGCCAACCCCGGCCAGATCCCACTGGAAATCATCGAGGTGCAATCGGGTACATATCTCGGGGAAGATGATATCGTGAGGTATGAAGACGTCTACGGACGCAGCGAGGTCGCCTCGTAACTGGGGCTCAATGTTTAGGGAGATCAACGGATGATCAATAAGTGCCTTTTTCCCGTGGCTGGTTATGGAACCCGATTTCTGCCTGCCACCAAGAGTATGCCGAAGGAAATGCTGCCGGTGGTGAACAAACCCCTGGTTCAGTACGGCGTAGAAGAAGCCATTGAGGCTGGCATGTCCACGGTTAGCTTTGTCACCGGTCGCGGTAAGCGAGCCATTGCCGATCACTTCGACATCAGCTACGAGCTCGAGCACCAGATCGCCGGTACCAGGAAAGAAACCTATCTCGACAGCATCCGTAACGTGCTGGACCAGGGTGTCTTTACCATGGTTCGTCAGCGTGAAATGAAGGGCCTGGGCCACGCCATTCTGACCGGCGAACCCCTGATAGGTAACGAGCCCTTCGGTGTGGTTTTGTCTGATGATCTATGCCTGAATGACGGGCCTGGCGTGCTGGCCCAGATGGCTGAGCTTTATCGACAGTTTCGTTGCAGTATTGTTGCTATTCAGGAAGTGCCTGCGGAAGAGGTGAGCGCCTACGGTGTGATCGCCGGCGAAGCACTGAAAGACGGCATCTACAGGGTCGATGATATGGTTGAAAAGCCCGCTCCCGAAGACGCGCCATCGAACCTGGCTATTATTGGCCGCTACATTCTGACCCCCGATATCTTCGATATTATTCGCGACACCCCACCGGGCAAGAACGGCGAGATGCAGATCACCGACGCACTGTTAACGCAGGCCAAGAAAGGCTGCGTTATGGCCTACAAGTTTCAGGGTCGTCGCTTCGACTGCGGCAGTGTGCCCGGTTTTGTTGAAGCCACGAATTACGTCTACGAGAACATTTTCCAGGAATAAGCTGTGACCGAGCTGAGCTGTTTTAAGGCCTACGATGTACGGGGCCGCATTCCCGATCAACTTAACAACGATATCGCCTATCGCATTGGCCGAGCCTTTGCCCGTGTGATCAAGCCATCCAACGTGGTGGTTGGGCACGATATCCGCCTCACCAGCGAAGAGATCAAGCTCGCACTCAGCGATGGCCTGCGTGACGAAGGGGTGACCGTACACGATATTGGTTTGTGCGGTACCGAGGAGATCTACTTTGCCACCAGTCATGCCAACATGGATGGCGGCATTGCGGTGACGGCCAGCCACAATCCCAAAGATTACAACGGGATGAAGTTCGTTCGCGCCGGCTCTGAGCCGATCAGCGGTGACAGCGGCCTCCTCGACATCAAGGCATTGGCAGAGGCCAATGATTTCGGTGACCCGGCCGCTGTTCGCGGTGATTTCAAAGTGCTGGATACCGCCCAGGCCTATATCGATCACCTGCTGGGCTATGTAGATGTGGCTGCGCTCAAGCCCCTCAAGCTGGTTGTAAACGCGGGCAACGGGGGCGCCGGTGGTGTGATCGACCGGATAGAATCTGCCTTGCCCTTTGAATTCATCAAGCTACACCACGAACCCGATGGACACTTCCCCAATGGTGTACCCAATCCCTTGCTGGAAGAGAATCGCGGCGTGACGATTGACGCTGTGAAAGCACATGGCGCTGATATGGGCATCGCCTGGGACGGTGACTTTGACCGCTGCTTCTTCTTTGACGAGAGCGGCGAGTTTATTGAGGGCTACTACCTGGTGGGGTTGCTGGCAGAAGCGTTTTTGCGCGAGCAGGGCGGTGGCAAGGTGGTGCACGATCCTCGGCTAACCTGGAACACCCAGGCCATTGTCAGCGATCTGGGTGGCGAGGCTGTGCAGAGCAAAACCGGTCACGCATTTATCAAAGAGCGCATGCGCGCAGAAAATGCTGTCTATGGTGGCGAGATGAGTGCCCACCATTATTTTCGCGAGTTCGCCTATTGCGACAGCGGCATGATCCCGTGGTTGCTGGTAGCAGCGATGGTCAGCGGTAAAGGCCCCCTGTCCCAGCTGGTGGCTGAACGCATGGCGGCGTTTCCATGCTCTGGGGAAATCAATCGCCAGATTGAAGATCCGACCGCGGTGCTGGCCAAAGCCGAAGCCACATACGGTAGCGATGCCTTATCGGTGGATCACACCGATGGTTTGAGTGTGGAATTCAGCGACTGGCGCTTTAACCTGCGCATGTCCAATACCGAACCGGTGGTGCGCCTGAATGTGGAAAGCCGCGCCGACGCTGCGTTAATGCAGGCCAAAACAGAAGAGCTGCTTGCCCTTATCGGGGGTTGAGCAGCTCCTGGTAAATCCCTTTGCTAAGCACCTTACCCAGCTCTACGCCGTACTGATCAAACGAGTTAATCTGCCAGAGATGCCCGCTGCAAAAGGTGCGGTGTTCATACAGGGCAATCAGCGCGCCCACCGTTTCCGGGCTTAGTTCATCCAGTGAAATCAAATGGCAGGGTCGGTTACCCGGAATGGCCAGGTGACTTGCCAGCTGCTGGGCCTCTTCTTTAGGCACACCTCTTTGCAGCAGACTGGCGCGCGCCTCAGTCTCTGTGCGCCCAAAGGTAAAGGCCCTGGCCTGGGCCAGGCCATTGGCATAGAGGCGGGTGCGGGCATCGCTTTGGTGTGGATCTTTCAGGTCTATCAGTATCAGATCAATCGGGCACATCACAGTGCCCTGGTGCAGAAGCTGGTGAAAACTGTGCTGGCCATTGCTGCCCGCCTCACCCCAAAGCACCGGTGCGGTGTTGTAATCCACAGGCTGGCCCGAGCGGTTGACCTGCTTGCCGTTGCTCTCCATGGTCAGCTGCTGCAGGAAAGCGGGCAGCCGGCGCAACCTGTGCGAGTAGGGCAGTACGGCGTAGTTGTTCGCGCCCAGAAAGTTGACGTACCAGATTTCAAGCAGGCTAAGCAGGACCGGCAGGTTGCTCTCCAGTGGCGCGCGACGAAAATGCTGATCCATAGCGGCGGCCCCATCCAGCAAGCGTCGAAAGCCGTCATAGCCAATGGCAAAGGCGATGCTCAGGCCCACCGCTGACCACAGTGAGAAGCGCCCCCCAACCCAGTCCCACATCGGCAACATGTTGGCCTCGGGAATGCCCAGTTCCGCTGCCTTCTCGGTGTTGGTGCTGACAGCAAGCAGGTGTTTGGCGAGTTCGCCTTCAGGGCAACCCTCGTCGAGCAGCCACTGCCGTGCCCGCTCGGTATTGCTGAGAGTTTCTTCGGTGGTCATTGTTTTCGAACAGATGATAAACAGGGTTTGCTCGGCGGGCAGGGCCTTGAGCAAATCATTCAATTCATCGGGATCAACATTGGCGCAAAAATGTACCTGTGTTTTGCTGAGCTCACAGTCGGCCAGAGCCTGGCAGACCATGCGCGGTCCCAGGTCTGAGCCGCCAATGCCCAGGTTCACTACATGGCTAACCGGCAAGTCTGAATAGCCGCGATGATCGCCGCTATGCACCGCATCCACCCAGTCGCGCATTCTGTTCATGCAAGCCTGCACCTCGGCGTATTCTTGCTCCAGCCCTGCTGGCGCTTCGCTGCTCCTTAACAGGCAATGGCCAACGGCGCGCTGTTCGGTGTTGTTAAGCAGGCTGCCATCAAACAGCTGTTCGCGGGCGGTGGGTAATTCAGCAGAGGCGGCAAGGCTGAGTAGTTGAGCCATTCCGCCGCGATCCAGCAGGGCGCCATTAAAGTCCAGTTGGATGCCGGCAGCTTGCACCTTGAACTCAGCGTTGCGCGCGGCATCGGCCTTGTTCAGATCGCCAATGCGTTTTTGTGCCAGGTCTTCTGCCAGTGCAGAGAGCGCCTTGCTTTCGGGATAGGGGAGGCTCATCCCCTGATTATGGGGACTTGCTCAGGATGTGACAATAATGCCGCTGCTACTGGTCGCGATTCACCGAGAGTTTGGCGATCTCGGCCAGGGCCTGCCGAAACTCGCTGTCGGGCAACTCATCGAGGTTGGCGAGCGCCTGCGCTTTGTAGCCCTGGGCGACGGCTCGGGCATAATCCAGCGAGCCGCTGGCCTGCACGGCTTCTATCACCGCGTCAATCTGGCTGGCGTCCTTGTTGGTAATGGACTCCGCCACCAGTGCTTTTTGAGCATCGCTTCCGGTTTGTAACAGGTGAATCAGGGGCAGGGTAGGTTTGCCCTCATTGAGGTCGTCACCCACGTTCTTGCCCATGGTTTCCGGATCGCCGGTGTAATCCAATACGTCGTCGTAGATCTGAAAGGCAATGCCGGCATTGAGGCCAAACTCTCGCAGCGCTTCGCGCTCACTGTCACTGGCGCCCGCCAGTGTGGCGGCACCATAACAGGCAGCCGCAAACAGAATCGCTGTTTTGCGGGTAATCACGTCCAGGTACTGGGCTTCTGTGGCACCGGCATCGCCGGCACGCACCAGCTGCAAGACCTCGCCTTCAGCAATGGTATTGGTGGTACTGGCCATGTTGCGCAGGATATCCATATTCTCCAGCGACACCATCAACTCAAAGGCGCGAGTGTAGAGAAAGTCACCCACCAGTACACTTGGTGCATTGCCAAACTCCGCATTTGCGGTGGGTCGGCCCCGGCGCAGGCTGGAAATATCGACCACGTCATCGTGTAACAGGGTGGCGGTGTGGATGAACTCCACGACTGCGGCAAATCGAATGTGGGCCTCGCCCTCGTAGCCACAGCAGCGTGCGGCCAGCAGCGCCAGCAGCGGACGCAGGCGTTTGCCCCCTGCATCGACAATGTAATGGCCGATGTTCTCAACCATGGCCACATCGGACTCAAGATTATCGATGATCAGGGTGTTAACGGCGTCGAATTCCGCCGCTACGACTTGTTTGATGTGTTGCATGTTGCCACAGTGCTCGTCAGACGGCTGGCATGCTATGAAGGCTGCCACACGGTGTCAACCGAGTAGCCGGCTTTGAGGCCCCTAAGTTATTGTGAAATATAGTAATTGAGGCTTGCCCAAGGGGGTTAATTTCAGTAGAATCGCCGCCCTTAACTGCTCCTGAGACCTATTTTTGGGGGCAAAAACTGTAAGTGCCGGGCTCTGCCCCCTCCTCGGAGGGTCTGCAACCAACTGCGAGCCGGCGAACTTTGGAGTATGACATGTACGCAGTCATTGAAGCCGGTGGTAAGCAGCACCGCGTAGTAGAGGGTGAAACCCTCAAACTGGAAAAAATTGAAGCCGCTACTGGCGACAACATCGAATTTGACAAGGTGTTGTTGGTAGGTAGCGGAGAAGACGTAAAAATCGGCACCCCTGTGGTTGACGGTGGCAAGGTGACGGCTGAGGTCGTATCTCACGGTCGCCACGACAAGGTTAAGATCATCAAGTTTAACCGTCGTAAGCACCACCGTAAGCAGGCGGGTCACCGTCAGTGGTACACCGAAGTTAAAATCACTGGCATCAGCGGCTAAGGAGAGACAGCATGGCACATAAGAAAGCAGGCGGTAGTACTCGTAACGGCCGCGATTCCGAAAGCAAACGCCTTGGCGTCAAAGTCTACGGCGGTCAGGCAGTTAAAGCCGGTAACATCATCGTGCGTCAGCGCGGCACCCGTTTCCACTCTGGTGACGGCACTGGCCTCGGCACTGACCACACCATCTTCGCCACTGAAGACGGCGTTGTGAAGTTTGTTACCAAGGGCCCGAAAAACCGCAAGTTTGTGCAGGTTGTTTCCGCCTGAACTGACTGAGCAAGACGTTATAAAAAGGGGGCCTGAGGCCCCCTTTTTTGTCACTTAACTTTTATACTGGCGCCACTATGAAATTTGTCGATGAAGCCAAGATCAAGGTGCTTGCCGGCAAGGGCGGCAACGGCTGCCTGAGCTTTCGCCGCGAGAAATACATCGCTAAAGGTGGCCCCGATGGTGGCGACGGCGGTGACGGTGGTAGCGTGTACCTGCGCGCCGACAGTGCTCTCAATACCATGGTGGATTACCGCTTTCAGCGAACCTACCAGGCGGAGAATGGCGAGGGTGGTAAAGGCAAGAACATGACCGGCGCCAAGGGCGAGGATCTCTACCTGCCCGTACCCGTAGGCACCACCGTGCTCGATGAAGACACCGGCGAAATTCTCGGTGACCTGTCCAAAGAAGGGCAGGAGTTGCTGGTGGCACAGGGTGGTTATCACGGTCTCGGTAACACCCGATTTAAAAGCAGTACCAACCGCGCTCCGCGGCAGACTTCACCCGGCTCGGAAGGTGAGGTGCGCTCTCTCAAGTTAGAGCTGCAGGTGCTGGCGGACGTGGGCCTTCTGGGCTTGCCCAACGCGGGTAAATCGACGCTGATTCGCGCTGTATCCTCGGCCCGACCTAAAGTGGCCGATTACCCATTCACCACCCTGGTGCCGAACCTGGGGGTGGTTAAAGTACAGGCCCATCGCAGTTTTGTGGTGGCAGATATTCCCGGCTTGATTGAAGGGGCATCTGAAGGCGCCGGTCTGGGTATTCGCTTCCTGCGTCATCTCACCCGCAATCGATTGCTGCTGCACCTGGTGGATGTGGCGCCCTATGACGGCACTGATCCCGCAGATTCCGCGGCGGTCATTGCCCAGGAGCTTGAGCTGTTCAGTCCTGCATTGGCGGAGCGTGAGCGCTGGCTGGTACTGAATAAAACGGATCTGCTGGATGCAGAGCAGCTGGCGGAGCGTCGCGCGGCTATTCTGGAAGCCCTGAATTGGGGCGGGCGGGTGTACGAGTTATCAGCAATCAGTGGGCAGGGCACCGACAAGCTTTGCGGCGACATTATGGTTCAGCTGGAAGAGTGGGATGAGGCTGAGGCAGCTGATCCTGAACTGGCGGAGGCAGAGAAAGCCCAGCGAGCGTTGATTCAGGAGCAGGCCCGCCAGCGCATTGCGCTGCAGCGTGAGATTGCCAGGGAACGCCGTCACCGGGATGATACCGATGACGATGATGACGACTACGATGTGGAAGTCGAATATGTCCCCTGAGCGCGCCTCTATAGCCAGCACCAAACGCTGGGTGATCAAAATTGGCAGTGCGCTGTTGACCGATGAAGGTCGAGGGCTCGATGTACCGCTGATCGAAAATCTGGTTGCGCAAATGGTGGCACTGCGTGCCCAGGGCTGCGAAGTGGTGTTGGTATCCAGTGGTGCCGTTGCCGCGGGTATGAGTCGGCTGGGGTGGCAGGAACGACCCCATGCCCTGCATGAATTACAGGCAGTGGCCGCCATTGGCCAGATGAAGCTGGTGCAGACCTATGAGTCCGCTTTTCAGGAGCATGGCTTGCATACTGCCCAGGTATTGCTGGGGCATGACGACATTTCCGCACGCGATCGCTACCTGAATGCACGCGCCACACTGACCGCCCTGCTGGAATTGGGTGTTGTGCCAGTAGTCAACGAGAACGACACCGTAGTCACGGATGAGATTCGCTTTGGTGACAATGACACGCTGGGCGCGCTGGTCGCTAATCTACTCGATGCCGATGCACTCTTGATCCTGACCGACCAGGAAGGCATGTTCGACGCCGACCCACGGCACAATCCAGAGGCAAAACTGCTTGATGCAGTATCAGCAACTGCCCCCGAACTGGAGTCCATGGCGGGCGGTGGCGGCAGTCTAGGACGCGGTGGCATGCTCACGAAAGTGCGTGCCGCACGATTGGCATCGCGCTCCGGTACCGATACGGTCATCGCCAGCGGTCAGCGGGATCAGGTGATCGTTGAAGTCAGTCGTGGCGAAGCTGTGGGTACCTGGCTGCATGCTGGCGAACAACCCGTTCGTGCGCGCAAACAATGGCTTGCCGGCCTGCAGCGCGGTTCAGGAACGCTGGTGCTGGATGATGGCGCTGTGGACGTATTGCGGCGCTCTGGTCGCAGTCTGTTGCCGGTGGGTGTGCAGTCTGTCAGTGGCCAGTTTCGCCGGGGTGATATGGTCGTCTGTACTGATGGCAACGGTCAGGAAGTGGCCCGAGGCCTAGTGAACTATAACGTGGATGAAGCCCGCAAAATCATGGGCCTGGCTACTGAAAAGATAGAATCAACGCTGGGGTATCAGGGTGCCCCCGAGCTCATTCACCGGGACAATCTCGTTCTCTCCTGAAGGATAAATCAATCAAGGGGTCAGATAACTTGAAATAAATTTCAAGTTATCTGACCCCTTGAAATGAAAAAGCCGGCGCGAGGCCGGCTTTGGTGTTCGGGTGGTGCGTGGCTTAGGCTGACAGGGCCTTCACTTGAGCGTTCAGGCGGCTCTTGTGACGAGCGGCCTTGTTCTTGTGAATGATTCCCTTGTCTGCCATGCGGTCGATTACCGGCACGGCAGCGTCGTAGGCAGCCTTGGCTTGTTCCGCATCGCCAGAATCAATGGCTGCGACCACTTTCTTGATCACAGTGCGTACCAGTGAACGCAGGCTGGCGTTGTGGTTGCGACGCTTCTCGGCCTGGCGGGCACGCTTCCTGGCTTGGGGTGAATTGGCCAATGTGTTTACCTCAGTTGTTTAGTCGTAAATAAAAGAGGCGCGATTATTCACATTTCGTCCGCTGATGTCAACTGGAACAATGTACGAAAGCCCCGTCATTTCAAGGCTTTGCGGCCGATATAAGCTTCTGAAAACTATAAAGAAAATCTCTCTATCTAGCCAAACTAACAGCTATTAGTTACCATGTTCGCCATGGACGCACAGCAAGCCACCGAAACCCGGCCAACCGCCGAACGAATTCTGGACGCCGCAGAAGATCTTTTCGCGGAGAAGGGGTATGCCGCCACGTCACTGGGCGACGTCGCCGACCGGGTCGGCATCCGCTCACCCAGTCTCTACAACCACTTCAAGAACAAGGAAGCGCTGTATAGCGCTGTCCTGGAGCGGCTGTTGGATTTGTTTGCAGCGCCCCTGAGCGAGATGTCCCAGGGTCCCATTACCAAAGAGCGCATCTACGACTGGCTCGAAGGTGTGATTCGTATGCACCACCAGCGCCCCAACCTGGCGCGGCTGCTGCAGCATGCCGCCCTCAGTGGTGGGCCGCAGACCAACGAGTTAATCGATCGCCTGTTCAGCCCCATGTTTGATGTGGATACGCCCCTCGAACAGGAGTTTATTCCTGTGCTGGGTGGTCGTGATCTTCAGCCCTGGGCGGTGATGGCGCTCAACAATATGATCATGTCCTATGTCACCATGGCACCCATGTATCGTGACCTACTTGGCGAAGACCCTTTCGGTCCGGAGGCGCTTAAAAAGCAAACCGAGCTGATCATGAAGCTGGCTCACCTGGCCATCGACAGCGAATAAACACAGCGGTACCTCACATGCGCAGATTGCCCTTTACCGGCACCCCCAACTTCCGTGATCTTGGTGGCTATCAGTCCACTGATGGTCGCAGTGTGAAATGGGGGCATCTGTTTCGCTCCGGACAGCTCAGTCGCCTGGATGCTGCCGACATTGATTTGCTGGCCAGCCTGGACATCGATGTGGTCTGTGACTTTCGCCGTGAAGAGGAGCAGGAGCGCGATCCCAACCTGTTACCGCAACCGGGCCCGATGCAGCTCAGCGTATCCATCTCTCCAGGCAGCAACGACAGCTTTTTTACCGAAGCCACTGAGAACAATGTCGATCGCCAGGCGATGTTCGACTTTATGGTGGAGATTAACCGCGACTTTGCCCTGGGCCAGGCCCAGGCCTATACCAACATGTTTGAGCAACTCTCCGGTGATCGCCCGGCTCGCATGCTCTTTCACTGCGCCGCGGGCAAGGATCGCACCGGTTTTGCAGCCGCTATTATCCTGCTGGCGCTGGGCGTGTCTCGCGAACAGGTCATGCAGGACTACCTGCTGACCGCTGAGTACTTTATTCCCGAGCGTGAAATGGCGCGCCTCGCTGAGAAATACGAAATGGATCTGCCGGAAGACACGATGCTGCCGGTACTACAGGTTCACCCTGAGTATTTGCAGGCGGCACTGGACGCTATCGACGAGCAATTTCACTCAATCGAGCACTATCTTGAAGATGTTTTGGGGATGCATGAGGGCAAGCTGGAACGCCTGCGCTCGCACTACCTTGAATAGGTAGCGAAGGCTTTGGTCCCCGCTCAGGCAGGGACCAAAGCAGAAGACTTAGGCAGCTTTACAAGCTTTCTTGGCAGCCTTGATTTGCTTCTTTTCACACTGCTCAGAGGCGGCGTCACCTACACACCACTTCTTGCGGTTGTCCCAGGCAGTCATTTCAGCTTTCTTGCCGTTGGAGCACTTAACCATGTAAGTGGAGTAGTCAGTGCCAGCGTCGGTAGAACCGTTTGCGCTGAATACGATGCTGGTAGGCTTGGCAGCAAAAGCACCGGCAGACAGAGACAACAGAGCAGCAGCAGCTGCAGATTTAACAATAACGTTCATAATAAAAACCTCAATTGGTTAATTTAAAAAGCAAACTATGGAACCGCGATGGCGATTATATTGTCGGGGTACGGCAACACTAGTGATCTAGATCACAGTCTTTGGGTGGAAAGGTTACAAATCGGTAATGAATGTATGTAACTTATTGAAATAAATAACAAAAAAGCGCCTTGAAGGCCCTTTTGAGATTTATTAAAGATTGGTAATAAAGCTAAAAAATGTGTCGAGAAGTTACAACGACAGGAAAATGAGCACCCATCCGATGGCGGCCAGGGCCAGAGACTCAAAGGCCTTGTCCAGGCGAAACAGGGCGTACAAGTAGGAAAAGGGCGGCAGGATCATGGAGCACAGGCCCCAGGCGAAATCTTCACGCCAGGAGGTGATGAGCAAGAGGATCCAACTGCCAAGCAGGGCAGACGCACCAAACGTCATCAGTAGGGCAGAAGTGGCTTCCATTTGGGTCTCCAGAATCAGGTATTTTCGAGGCGCGCAAGAATAGCACGATCACCGCGCCCGCACACGCATTTTGCTTCACTCGGCGCTTATCGCACACAATAACTGAAGGAAATCGGGAGATTCAGATATGCAGTTCTGGCAGATGGTGACATGGGCCGAGACCGGTCAGTACAGGGACATAGCCAGGGCGGCTGAGCGTCTTGGCTTTTGCGGGGTTATGAATGCAGATCACGCGGTGTTTCCACAGCAGGTCAATTCACCCTACCCCTATTCTGAAGACCAGCAGCCACCGATGCCCTCCGACAGCGAATACCCAGATGCCTGGGTCAGCCTGGCGCAGATGGCGGCGGTCACCGAGCACATTCGCTTTTCCACATCCGTCTATGTGTTACCCCTGCGCAACCCCATTGAGGTGGCCAAAGCGACCGGGACGCTGGCGCTGATGTCTGACAATCGCTTCGTGTTGGGCGCCGGTGTCGGCTGGATGAAAGAGGAGTTTGATGCTTATGGCGTCGATTTTCATACCCGGGGTAAGCGCTACGACGAGTGCCTGGACATCATCCGCTTGCTATGGAGCGGCGAATGGACCGAATACCGGGGAGAATTCTTCAATTTCGACAGCTTGCGGATATTGCCTGCACCCACAAAACCAGTACCCGTTTTCCTGGGCGGCTCCAGCTCCGTCGCCCTCAAGCGTTGTGCTCGTATCGCCGACGGTTTTATTGGCAACGGCAATACCTCGGATGAAGTGCCTGAGCTTCTGGCAACGCTGGGGCGCTTGCGCCAGGACGCAGGTCGCGCGGATCAGCCCTTTGAAACGGTGTTGGGGCTGATGGACTCGCCATCGCTTGATACCTATCGCCGTTTGGGCGATGCGGGCATGAGTGCCGGGGTCAACCTGCCCTTTGCTATCACCCTGGGCTGGCAGTCTAGTATCGAGGCGAAAATTGCCCAGATGGAGCAGTTCGCCGAGCAATACATCCAGCCATTGAATGATGACTAGGCAGCCGGTTTTCGCTATCGTTCACCTCTTGCTCTGACAATAAGAATTCCATGGATCCCTTTGCCGAAATACGGCCTTATAACGACGACGAAGTAGCACAGGTGTTACCGCGGCTACTGGCCGATGCGGAGTTCATTGCCGCGATCACCCGTCTGAAATTTCCCTCTATGCCCGCATTCCTCGGCAGACTGCTGGCACCGCTGGTGCGTCGTGCGCTGGGTCGCGAGCTGGCCGATGTGGTGGATGTTGCAAGCCTTCAGTTTGTGATCGAAAAATACATGTCGAAGATGATTGAGGACACCTCTGCGGGTCTCTCGGTCAGCGGTTTGGAAGCGCTGGACCCCAGTGAGCCCTTCCTCTACATGAGTAACCATCGTGACATCACTATGGATCCCGCTTTTACCAATTACGCCCTGTACCATCACCAACACGAAACCGTGCGCATCGCTATTGGCGACAACCTGCTGACCAAACCGTATGTGTCCGACCTGATGCGGCTGAACAAGAGCTTTATCGTGAACCGGTCAGCCACTGCACCAAGGCAGATCCTCAAGGCTTATCGGCAATTGTCTGCCTATATTCATCACTCCATTGTCGAAGACCGCGCGCCGGTGTGGATGGCCCAGCGTGAAGGCCGGGCTAAAGATGGGCTGGACCGTACTGAACCGGCCATTATCAAAATGCTGGCCATGGCCAAGCCCAAAGAGATGGACTTTGGCGAATACATCGCCAGTTTGCGCATTGTGCCGATGGCGATTGCCTACGAGCTAGACCCCTGCGACGGCATGAAGGCAGCTGAGCTGAGTCAGCGTGCGGCGACTGGTGAATACGAGAAGGCCGAACACGAAGACGTTGCCAGCATTGCCCAGGGCATTGCCGGTACCAAGGGCCATGTACACGTCAGTTTTGGCACTGTGCTGGGGGCGGACTTTGACAGCCCGGAAGCGGTTGCTGCCGAAATGGACCGGCAGATCATTGAGAGCTATCGCTTGCACCCGACCAATATCTGCGCCTATCGGATGTTGCACGGTGAAGAAGTGCCTCTGCCGGATAATCTCGAACTCGCCGAGGCCAGTTGTTCTGAGGACGCGTTCCGGCAGCGTATTGAGGCCCTGCCCGCTGAGCATCGTGAATTCGCCCTGGCGACCTATGCCAATGCAGTGGTGAGTAAATTGCAGTTGGCAGATGCTGGCTGACGACACCAAGCAACAGATTCGCGACGCGTACTTTCGGCTCATTGAGGAGAAATCACTGAGCCCGCGCTGGGGGCAGCGGCAGATGGTGGCCGCTGTCGCCAATGCGTTGGGTCGGGTAGATGAGCCGGAGGAGGGGGCAGCTGTCGCCGTGATAGAGGCTGGCACCGGCACCGGCAAGACTATCGCCTATGCTGTTGCTGCAATTCCTGTTGCTCAATCCCTGAAAAAGACACTGGTGGTCGCCACGGCTACGGTGGCCTTGCAGGAACAGTTTGTTCACAAAGACCTGCCCGACATCCGCAAGCACAGCGGGCTCGATTTTGACTATGTGCTGGCCAAGGGTCGGCGCCGCTATGTGTGTTTGTCGCGACTGGACAAGCTGCTGAGTACCGCTCATGAGGATTCCGCGGTACTCCCGCTGTATCCCGATGAAGTTAGTCAGCCCCTGTCGGCTGAAGCCATGCCCGTCTACAACGCCATGATAGATGCCCTGGGTCGCGGCGAGTGGGATGGTGATCGTGACAACTGGAGCCAGGAGCTGGACGAGGCCATCTGGTTCAGTGCCACCACCGATCACAATCAGTGTAGCGGTCGTAAGTGCCCCAATATCAGTCAGTGCAGCTTCTTCAAAGCGCGCGATGCCCTGCAGAATGCAGACGTCATCGTGGCTAACCACGACCTGGTGTTGTCAGACCTGGCACTCGGGGGTGGCGCCATTTTGTCCGCACCTGAAGACAGCATCTACGTGTTTGACGAGGGTCATCATCTGCCCGACAAGGCGCTGAGTCACTTCTCCGCGTTCTGTCGCCTGGGTTCCAGCCAGCAATGGCTGGAGGACTCACGCAAACAGCTGCTGCAGGCCAGTAGCCAATTGGCAGAGATTGACGGTATCGCCAGCGCCGTGGAGCGGGTTCTGCCCCTGTTCGATGATATCATTGCGGGCTTGCAGCAAATTGATCACGCCCTGTCTGAACTGATTGATCCGGAGGAATTGTCCGATCGCGGTGATCGCCAGCACTATCGTCTGCCGCATGGCCTGGTGCCTGCCGATTTGCAGCAACCCAGCCTGACCCTGAGCGAGCAGTTCGCGCGTATGCATCAGCGCATGCAGCAGCTCGAAGACGTGATGGAAGACGCGCTTGAAGGTGAGGTGTTTGGTCTCGACAAAGCCGAAGCCGATGCCTGGCACGCTGTATTCGGCGCCATGGTCAGCCGCGCTGAGGGCAACCTGGCATTGTTTCAGCAATACGCGGTATCCGGTGAGCATGAGGATCCCCCCAATGCCCGCTGGGTGAACCTGGTGACCGCCGGCGGTGGCATGGGCTACGAGCTGCGTGCCAGCCCTATCCTGGCCAGCGATATTCTGCGTGAATTTCTCTGGGATCGCGCCGCTGCAGTAGTGACGACCTCTGCGACAATGACCGCGCTCAATTCATTTGAACGGTTTATTTTGCGCAGTGGTGTGCCAGAGGACGCAGTGTTTCAGGTGGTAGAGAGTCCGTTCGATTACAGCAAGGCGGTGTTGTCGATACCAGCCATGAGTGCTGACCCCGGTGACCCAGAAGCGCATACTGCTGCGTTGATAGACGTATTGCCGCAGTTGTTGAGAGAAGACGAGGGCAGCCTGGTGTTGTTTTCTTCCAGGCGTCAGATGCTGGATGTTTTTGAAGGCATTGGGTCGCCCTGGCAGGCGCGCATTCTGGTGCAGGGCGATTACAGTAAGCAGGAGACTATCCGAAGCCACAAAAAAGCCGTGGATGAAGGCCAGCCCAGTGTGATCTTCGGTCTGGCCTCCTTTGCTGAGGGCGTCGATTTGCCCGGCGCCTATTGCTCTCACGTGGTGATCGCCAAGATACCCTTTGCAGTGCCCGATAGCCCTCTGGAGTCTGCCCTGTCAGAGTGGGTCGAGGCGCAGGGTCGCAACCCTTTTATGGAGATATCGGTGCCTGATGCCGCGCTGCGGCTGGTGCAGGCCAGTGGCAGGTTGTTGCGTACCGAAGAGGACACCGGACGGGTCAGCTTGTTGGATCGCAGGGTGGTCAGTCGCCGCTATGGGCAGGCGATTCTGGATTCACTGCCACCCTTCACCAGGGAAATCAGCTAAACACAAAGGCGACCTCGGTTGTCACTGCTTGGCGGTTTATCAGTCACCACCCCAGTCGCCGCCGTCATCCCAGCCGCCACCGCCCCAGTCACCGCCGCTGTCCCAGCCGCCCTGATCGTAATCGTCATAGCCGCCGTAGTCGTAGCCGCCGTTATCCATCGGTTCGGGTTCGATCATAGGCTCGGGAGTGTCAAAGGCCTCGCTTTCCATCATCGCCTCAGCTTCATAGGCTTCAGATTCGATGAAAGGTTCGTAAGTAAAGTTATCCATGTCGCTCTGGTAGTCATCGTAAAACTCCTCGGCAAGCAGACCGTCCTCAGCGTATAGGTCTGCATAGTCAGGGTTCTCCGATAGCCAGTCGTTGTACTGCGGATCATTGTCATAGGGCATGACAATGGGGTCGTAGTCATCCGGGTACCAGATGATGTCTGGCCAGGGGCAGGGAATCACCACAATGGGCGGCCAGGGCCACCAGTCGCCCCACAGGTAGCCGAAGCCAAAGCCGATGGCGCCGGAAAGCCAGGGGCCAGTGCGCCGGGCCCTCACTTTTGATGTCTTTTTATGGACGCGCACATTGATCTGAGCCGCGGAGCTTTTTCCGTCGGCATAGTGCAGGTTTAGCTGCAGGGTAAAGTTGCGGCTGGATTCATTGATGACTGGCGCAATGAAAGTCACCCGGGCCTGGTTGGCACCCACCAGTTGGGCCCCATCGCCTGAAAATATCTCCCACTGGTAGCGCTCAGGTTGAGGCGCGCCCTGCTGAACTTTGCCGTTGAACTGCATGGTGGCACCCTCCAGCAGTTCGTAGGTGCCAGGTGTGGCGGTGATTTCCTGTGCCCAGCTTGCATTGCTGATCAGAAAAACGAGCAATAGCTTTGCAAATCCAGTTGTTCGAAACATGTACTTTGCCTGCATCAATACGCCACATCGAGACTACAATATGAAGGAGTAAATTGCCCATATCACTGCAGGGGGTTGTTAGTGTTGCGTTTTATTCGATGTCTATTGGTATGTTCGGCCATGTTGTTGTCGCCCTCGGTCATGTCAGCGGACGAGCACTATTCCCATCATGTGGCTGTGGTCACCGGCTGGTCCTGGCACGGCAACGAGGAGGCGGTATATCTCGGTGCGGATTACGTCTATAACTTCGCCAATCGAGTGACCCTTGGTGCATTTATAGAAGGCGTCAGTGGTGACTACGAATTGCAGGCGGTGGGAATCATGCTGGGTAGAACCTTTGCAAATGGCTTCAAGTTCAGCGTCGGACCGGGGGTGGAGTACAAGGTAAAGAAGGACCAAACCCTCGGTTTGTTCCGCGCAACCCTTGCCTACGACTGGCATATCGGTCGCTGGTCTGTTGGGCCAACCGTGAGCCACGATTGGATTGAAGACGCCAGTGACACGACCTATGCTGGCCTGGCCGTTGGATATAGTTTTTAGATCTCGTTAAAGAAAGAGGTGGTTACAATGTCTACAACTCGAAAGATTTTGTCTCTGATCGTGATGATGCCCTGGTTGCTCACCGGGTCTTTGGCAGTTGCCCATGAGCTGGGAAGCGCCACAGAGGCGGCGGTAGAAGCCAATGAAATGGAAGAGGGCAAGAGCAAGTACAAAGACACCTGGGTGCGCCCCGATGTCGACTGGAAGAAGTACAACAAAATCATGTTCGGTAAGGGCGAGTTCGAGTGGCGTGATGTAGGCCCTGCGCGCAAGTATCGCACCAACACCTACCGCAGCAGCAGCAAGCGCGAGTTTGGTGTCTTGCCCGAAGACCAGGCCAAGTTTGAAGCCATTGTTGCGGAAGTCTTCGACGAGGAGATGAACAAGAGCAAGAAGTTCGACATTGTCACCGAAGCTGGCCCCGGCACGCTGTATATCGAGGGTGCATTGCTGGACATCGTGTCTCATGTTCCGCCTGAGTTTGTGGGTAGTAATGAGTTGTATATCTCAAAAATCGGCACCGTGACCCTGGTGTTCGAAATCTTTGACGCCGAGACCGAAGAGGTCATCGCCTACGTTGAGGAGCGCCGTACCATTACTCCCCCGGGTGGCAACCGCATTGATGAATTTTCAATGCCCTCTAACTCGGTGACTCAGCTGAACGATATCAAGCGCTGGGCGCGTAGCTCCGCCAGAAAACTGCGTTCCGAATTGGAAAAGGCCCAGAAAAGAGGCTAATCGTCCTCCCTCCTGACCTCTGCCCACAGCTGGTCCTGGTCACCCTGCAGGGAGAACAGGATCGGCTGGCAACACACCTGGCAGTCCTCCGTATAGGTCTGTCCCAGCTCTGAAGGGTCCAGCAATACCTCCAGCCTCTCCGCACAGTAAGGGCAGTAAACGTGGCTGTTTTGCAGCTCATGGCTCATGTCATTTGCACTCCGCGGGCGTTCATTCTGATTCCTAGTGACAAGGGTAGAAGTTGCTGATTTAGATAGACTTTCTGCAACTATAGCGTGATCGGGAGTACCTGCAAATGAGTCATCGCGTTGCCCAATTTCCCACCCAGTCGAAAACCGCTGTTACCCCGCGCCTGGTTAAAAACGCCAGCTGCCTCGCGCAGGTGGCGACCTTGTTTAGCAGCGTGGGCAAGGACGATTTCATGTCCGCTCTGCATCGTTTATTTGCCCAAGTCGCAGGATTTGAGGACTTTCTTGTCGCAGCCTTTCGTGCCAATGAGGCGCCGCGAGGTCTGTACTTTCACTCTGTGAATTCTCGCTAGATGCGTGACACATTAAGCTTTCGTTTCAAGGTTAACTTGAAGGGGAAGCAACATGACCAAAGCACAGCAAGCCAGGCTGGTCGCCTGGCGCCTCAAAATCCTCAATTGGGCCGATGGTGAGCCCCGGCAAGTCTCTCGGACATGCCGTTACTTCGGTATCTCCAGAACAGCGTTTTACCGCTGGAAGCGCCGTTATGAAGAGCACGGCGAGGCCGGCCATGGAGTCGCCCTGAGCTTCTGCGATTTGCAGCTCCAGCTCCTGACTGGCGCGCATCATGTGCGGCAACAAAATCTCATTTTCTCGCGCGAACTGGTTGTTGATCAGTATGTCGAACGCCTCCCAATCACTGGGGTAGAGCCCGCGGTATTCGTAACCACCAGGGTAGAGAGAGAGGTGCACAGCGTTCACTTTGACGCCGTTACAGAAGAAGGGCCTGCGTTCGCGACTGGCAGAGATGAGGGTATAGCCTCGCGGTACTTCAAACTCGATAAACTCTGATTGCCGAATTCGGGTCCGACTGACCCGCAGGGCCTTATTTAGCAGGCTGAAACATTCGAAGCGGGTATCGGTGTGCCCGTCAGACAGCTGCAGTGTGCGGGTGCGCACGCCGAATTCCTTTGCCAGCATGGTCGCGTAGGCATTAGGCAGTCGGAAACCATGCTTTATAAAACGATCATCGGGCACAGTCTTGTTCATATGATCTTCAATATTTTGTTCATAAATCGCCCCCTCTAGTCTAGCCTATTTGACCATACTTGGAGGATGGATATCAGGGAGTAGCAAGTGATGGCTATTGCAAAGGGAAAGCTAAAAATAAAAGTTTCGAGGCTGGTTGCGGTCACTCTAATGACTTTCATGGCGGCCTCATCGGTGTTTTCACAGGACAAACCAGCCCCTGACTTCAGTGATGACAAGCGTATTGATGGACTACCCGCGGGCATGCTGCCCTGGCGTGATCCCGATAACCCCAACGTGCAAATACTCGACCCCGGTTGGGACAAGTACTACAAGCGCAAGGACATGGTTGGCGATAATCCCAAGCGGGAACCCGGGCCGATCGATTTACAGCGCTATCATGTGCTGCCTACCAAGCATGCCTTCCCGACCTACTTTGGCCTGCCCTACGCCATGACCACCGAAGACCTGGTGGCCGGTAAGGTGGATGTGGCCTTCCTGGGCGCACCCTCCAGTTTCAACCCGGCAGCAGGTACCGGCTGGGCGGCGAATTATATGCGGCTGAATCACAACTACGATTTCGCTCAGACCAGCCACGATATGTGGTTCAACAACGAACCCTTTGAAATCCTGAACGTGGTTGATTACGGCAATACCAATGCCCATCCCTCTCTGATGGTCCAGAACTTTGCGGATCAGGCCATGGTGATCAAGGAGATTCTCGACGCCGGTACCATGCCGATGATTATCGGTGGCGAGCACGGTACCCAGGTGGCCTCAATGATGGCCCTGGTCGATCACTACGGTCCCCAGAGCTTCACCGTGGTCCACTTTGACGCGCATACCGACCTCGCGCCACCGGATGGTGCCCTGGGAATGTTTCATCATGGTGGCCGCTCCCTGCGCTTTGCTCATGAGAATGGCTGGATCAAGGGCGACCAGATTTTTCATGTGGGCTTGCGCGGTGTTTACGAAAGCATCGAGCGCATGGACTGGATGGCGAAGAACAACACCAACTATTACTTTATGCCGCGCTTCGAGAGGAACGGCTTCGACGAAACCGTCGATGAGTTGGTGAAAGAGCTGAAAGGACGCCGCGTTTATATCTCCATCGATATGGATGTGCTTGATGCTTCACTAGCAGTCGGTGTATCCAACCCGGAGATTGGTGGCTTTACCACCCTTGAATTCCAGAAGATCCTTCGCAAGATCATTCTGCAGAATGAAGTCCTGCTGATCGACTGGGTTGAATACTCACCCCTGCTGGATGATCGACGCCGCTCCACCGGCAACGTGATTAATCGCCTGCAGCGGCATGCCCTCGCCGCCATGGCAGCACGCAAGCAGGGGATTACTGATCCCGACTACGTGCATCCCGCCATGCTCAAGGACAACTCAAAGTAAGGCAGGCGAACTGCAACGAACAAAGCCCGCGCCACAGCGGGCTTTTTTATCTGCGAGTAGCAAGTTTTAAAGAGCAATGGCATGCTTTTGCTCTACCGACTCCCAACACGACATTGAGCGTTAGCCGTGCAGTTTCTTAAAGAACCCCTCGTTCATTTTCTCGGCCTTGCCGCTGTGATTTTCTGGATCAATGCCAACTTTGGCGGCGATGACCGGGAGTTGATCAGTGTTGATTCGGCCACCATAGACTACCTTGTGCAGCAGGAAGCAGATCTGCGTCTGCGGGAGTTAACCCAGGAAGAGCGTCAGGACGTGTTTGACCAGTTTGTCGATGACGAGATTCTGGTGCGTGAGGCGCGCAAGCGCGGTTTTGATAACAGTTCACGTGTTCGCACCCTGTTGATCCAGAATATGCGATTTTTCGTGAAGCAGGATCTGCCGGTGGCCTCCGAGGATACCCTGCGTGCTTACTACGAACAGAACCTTGAGCGATTCACGCGCCCCCCTTCTGTTACCCTGGAGCAAGTCTATTTCCAAAGCCAGAACACCGTGCCTGATGGACTGCTGGAGACGCTCAACAATGGTGCCGACCCGGCGCCATTCGGTGATACGGCACTGAGTGTCAGCAGGCGGGTGAGTCGGGCGACGCCCAGGGATATTGCGTCCTCCTTCGATCGGGAGTCAGCCCAGCAGATTGTGGCGATCGCTGACGAGCGCTGGCACGGCCCGTTTAACTCCAACCTGGGTGTTCATTTTCTCCGCGTGACCGAGCGGCACCCTCAATGGGTGCCCAGCTTTGAAGAGTCGCGTATGTGGCTGGAAACCCAGTGGGTTGCCGATCAGCAGCTTGCAGCAATGGACGCAGCGCTAGTGGATATGCGCAAGAACTACCGTGTGGAGTATCTGCAGTCGGAAGAAGCAGAATAGTGATACGAGCGCTCACACTGCTGGTTTGCTTGTTGCTGCCTGTGACTTCCCAGGCTCACACCCTGGGCATAGACAAAGGCACCCTGACCGAAAAAGCAGATGGCTCCTATCATCTGGTGTCGATCGTGCCGCCCCAGTTTCAGGGCTTCGTGACTACCATTCATCTGCCTGAGCGCTGCGAGTTGACCAACGACCGCAGGGGTGACCGGGGGAGTTACGAGGTGCGCTGGATTTTCAGCTGCGCGGAGCCACTCACCGCCGACGACAGCATAGAGCTGCCCTGGCGTCGTGAAGGTGTGATGATGACGGTCCATTGGCGTGGCGCCGAACCCGTGACCCGTTTTGCGGGTAAAGAGGGCGGGGTCATTACCCTGGCGCTGGCGGACTATCTGGCCGGCTCCGGCGGATTTGCCCGAGCAGCCAAGCGTTACACGATACTGGGCTTTGAGCACATCCTTGAAGGCATCGATCACCTGTTATTCGTTCTGGCGCTGCTGTTTGTTGTGCGCAGCGGATTAAAGCTGGTACAGACCATCACGGCCTTTACAGTTGCTCACAGCATTACCCTGGGTCTGGCTACTTTGGGCTATATCAATATGCCATCGGCACCCGTTGAGTCTGCTATTGCACTCTCCATTGTGTTCCTTTGCGTCGAGATCGTGCATTACCAGCGGGGGCGTACAAGCCTGACATTCAGTTACCCCTGGGTGGTGGCTTTTGCCTTTGGGCTGTTGCACGGGCTCGGCTTCGCCGGTGCCCTGTCGGAGATTGGCTTACCGCCAGCGGAAATCCCCATTGCCCTGCTGTTCTTCAATATCGGGGTGGAGCTGGGGCAGCTGGTCTTTGTATTTGCTGTGGTGCTGCTGCTACTGGGTGTGCAGCGCCTGTTCGGGCTGGCCCGGGAGGGGCTGGTGCTGCGGCGAGCAGAGCTTGCGACGGTCTACGGAATCGGCGTGCTGTCATCCTACTGGCTGATCGAACGATTCCTCTCGATTTTCCCCGCATTTGCGGCCTGAATAGAGGCTACATCAATTAGGGTATACCCCCTGCGCGGGGGCGTGGCTAATATGCTGTGATTGGATAACCCCGAGGAAAATTTCATGCACCCCGATATTGCCGCCATGCTCGACAAGTACCAGGTGACCGAAGAGACCCGAGCCTTTCTTGAGGCGGGTCATCAGCCCATGTTCATCAACGGCCAGTTTGTTGATGCCTCAGATGGTGGCTGTTTTGATATTGAAGACCCGGCAACCGGTGAAATCCTGCTGACCGCACCTGCCGCGACCACGGCAGATGTCGATGCCGCAGTGACCGCCGCTCGCGCCGCTTTTGAGACGGGTGCCTGGGCTGAGATGTTGCCCGGTGAGCGGCAGGCGCTGCTGTTCCGCATGGCGGACATTATGGAAGAGCGCGCCCAGACACTGGCGGAGCTGGAATCTATTGACGCAGGCAAGGCCATTGGTGGCTGCCTTGAGGTGGATATTCTGGGATCGGTGGAACACCTGCGCTTCCTGGCCGGGTTTGCCACCAAGATCGAGGGCAATACCCGTGATATTTCTTTCCCCAACAGTTTCGCCTTCACCCTGAAAGAGCCGGTCGGTGTGGTGGGTGCCATTGTGCCCTGGAACTGGCCTCTCAATATGGCGCTTTGGAAGTTGGCGGCACCGCTCACCGTCGGTTGCACGGCGGTTTTGAAAACCTCCGAAATGACGCCCATGAGCATGTTGTACCTGATGAGGCTCTGGCAGCAGGCCGGCTTGCCCGATGGTGTGGTTAACGTCATCGTCGGTGATGGCGCTGTCGCGGGGAGTCATCTCGCTGCACATCCGGGTATCGACAAAGTGTCCTTCACTGGGTCTACGCCAGTGGGCAAGATTGTAGGCAAGGCCGCCATGGACAATGTGAATCACGTCACCCTGGAGTTGGGCGGTAAGTCCGCTATGGTAGCCTTTGATGATGCCAGTGTTGATGACATCATTGGCGGTGCCCACAACAGTGTGTACTTCAATGCCGGCCAGGTATGTTCTGCGGGGTCTCGCTTGTACGTGCAGCGCGGTATCTACGAAGAGACGGTAGCGGCTTTGGCCGCGTCGCTGGATGAGGTCGTTGTGGATGATCCGCTCAACCCGGATTGTACCCAGGGGCCGCAGATCTCCGAGAAGCAGTTCAATAAAGTCATGGACTACATCCGCGTGGGCCAGGAGGAGGGCGCTCGGCTGGTCTGTGGTGGCCAGGCGCTGGATCGTGCCGGCTATTTCATACAACCGACACTATTTGCAGACTGTGACAACAGTATGCGTATCGTCCGGGAAGAGATCTTTGGTCCCGTACTTTGTTTGATTCCATTCGACACAGAAGCTGAAGCGATTGCTATGGCTAACGACAGTGAATACGGCCTGGCGGCGTCAGTGTTCACACAGGATATTTCACGCGCGTTGCGGGTGGTGCGGAAGCTTGAGGCGGGATCGGTATCTGTAAACACCCATGACGCGGGTGATGTCTCTATGCCCTTTGGCGGCTACAAGCAATCAGGCCTGGGCAAGGATCAGGGCAAGGAACAACTGGCCTACTTTCTGGAGACCAAGTCTGTCATCGTGCAGATGGCTGACCCGGAGTAAGACAACCAGTGAGGCGCCATTCCGGCGCCTCCTTTATTCCCCCATCAAGACTTCCAGCATCTGGGGTGCAAACCCCGAGGTGATACCGCCATCTACCGGAATATTTGCGCCGGTCAGATACTGACAGGCGTCGGAACCCAGGAACTGGCAGATGCTGGCAATCTCTTCCGGATTACCAAAACGCCCCA
Source organism: Halieaceae bacterium (assembly GCA_963921335.3). GTDB lineage: Bacteria > Pseudomonadota > Gammaproteobacteria > Pseudomonadales > Halieaceae > CAWUFC02. The sequence continues at coordinate 1,561,982 of CAWUFC020000001.1, forward strand.
TGGGGCACAGTGTTTTTATCAGGTCGCGCTGCGGGTGGTCGGCGGGCCATATGGGGCCATCTATCGGCCCGGGGCTGATGGCGTTCACCCGGATGTTTTGTCCGGCGAGTTCCATGGCTGCGCCCCTGGCCAGTCCCACCAGTGCGGACTTGGCGGCTGTATAGGCAGTTTCGCCGATGTTGCCCATGCGAGTAATCAGGCTGGCATTCAGAATCACCGAGGCACCCTGATTCAGGTGAGGAATACTGCGTCGCAGCACCCTGTAGTGCGAGAGCGCATTCACATCAAACATGTCATTAAGGATACTGTCATCGGTTTCTTCCACCGTCAGGAATTCGATGACGGCACCAGCATTGCTGAACAGGATATCGATACCACCCAGCAGCTCGGCGCTGGCTTCAACCATGTTGTCGATCTGCTGCGCCTCATGCATATCGCAGGGGACAAATTCAGCGCCGATATCTGCAGCGATGGTCTCGCCTTCCTCGCGCCTGCCGGTGATCACCACCCTGGCCCCCGCGCTGACAAAATGTTTCGCGGTGGCCAGCCCGATACCGCTGGTACCACCGGTAATGAGCGCGGTTTTACCGCTGATGGAAAATGGATCAGACATGTCAGGTCTCCGTGGGATCTGCGTCCAGGTCTCGATAGACGCAGAGGGTTTTTTCAAAGAAGCTGGGATTGCCCTGCGCCCTGATCGTCGCCATGCGATGATCAATATGGGGCCAGTGTACATCCATATTGGGCGTCAGATAGAAGCGGTCTTCCCGGATGCCGTCGATCATGCCCTGTACAACCACGTCGCAGGGTGTGCCGGTATTGGTGAAGTGCTCAATCAGCGCCGCGATATAGTCACGGCTGCCCCAGGTGCCACTGTCCCATTCCTCCGGGCTGTCGGCGGTACGCGCCAGTTCTTCCTTGAGGAAGAAATAGGGTCCGGTTTGGGTGTTGCCCGCCAGGATAATACTGAGACCGACGCGATTATCCGGTCGACCCAGCAAGTCCCAGTACAGGCATTCTGCCCAGGCCATCAGCCCGGACTGGGCAACAAAATACGGCGCCGGATCGCCCAGGCCTGACATCAACGCAAAAGATGATGAGGTAAAGACAATGCGCGCTTCCGCCTGCTCACGCAGGTAGGGCATAAAAGCGTGCACACCGTAATAGTGAGCGTCCAGATTGGTGTCCAGGGTTTTACGCCAGCCCTCGGGGCCGACATCGGAGGCTCGCCAGCCATCCACTTCGCCCAGCAATGCCGCGTTGAGACAGAGAATGTTGACCTTGCCAAATCGCTCAATGGTGTCCGCGGCGAGGCGCTGGTTGTTTTCCAGAGTAGAGATATCGCAGTTGAGCGTTAGCAGGCGATCGCCTGCATTTAACGCCTGTTCAGCGGTGGCCAGCGCCTCGGCGTCGATATCCGCGATGACGACTTTGGCACCCTCAGCGAGAAAGCGCTCCGCCATGGCCAGGCCGATGCCATTGGCGCCCCCTGTGACCACGGCCACTTTGTCGGTGAAATCAGTGATAGCAAGACTCATGATCTACACCGTGTCGTAATCGAGTTGAGGGTTCTGGCCCGTGCGCATGCGTTGCATACGGGCGTCGATGACATCCCAGTAGCGACCGGGGTTGGGCAGAATGTAGAACTGATCCTCCTGCACGGCCGTCAGCACCGCCTCGGCGATCACCGAAGGGGGAGTAGCCTGCGATAGCTCTTCTGCCGCAGCCGCGGCGACCTCCGGGTCTGTATCTTCGGTGATGCTGTTCAGTACGGCGTTGGTGCGGGTGTCGCCCGGCATCAACGCCGAAATACCCACAGCTGAGCCGGCTGCGCGCAGGTCAAAATAGAGACCTTCGGCGAGGCTGAGTACGCCCGCCTTGGTGGCGTAATAGGGGCCCATCATCTGTGCGCTGAACAAACTCATTACCGAGGCAGTAATGACAATATGGGCGTCCCGCTGCTGTTCCAGATAGGGCAGGAACGCCTGTGCGCCGTAAAAGGGACCGTTGAGGTTAACGCCGATCTGCAGCAGCCACTCCTCTTCACTGACTTCTTGCAGCGGGCGCAAGCGACCCAGTCCGGCGTTAAGGCAAACCAGGTGGATGGCCCCAAAATATTTATGGACCTGTGCAGCGAGGATGCGATTGCCCTGGGCGGTCGATGCGTCGCAGCGAATGGCGATCAGTTTGTCGCCCGCACCCAACGTCTGCACGGCCTCGTCGAGTTGTTCCTGCTTAATATCAGCTATGGCGACCTTCATGCCGGCGTCCAGCGCCGCTCTCGCCATCGCCATCCCAATGCCACCGGCACCACCGGTAATTACTGCGACCTTGTCTGTAAGATCCTTAATCATAAGAATGCCACTCCCACTTTTGGCCCGCAGTATGGCAATGGTGCCGGTCCGGACACATGGCAGATTCACTCCTATGAAGGTCATTTGCGATCAGTTTTCGGGCGAGTGAAAATGACTGCCAGCCGAGTGTAAATGCCATGTTCAGCTGAATCCGGCCTTTGTCATACTCTCCCGATCAATCTGGTGGAACGATCAATGATTACAGACTTTGAAGGCAAAGTGGCAGTCATAACCGGGGGCGGACACGGTATCGGCCGTGCTATAGCTGGCGCCTGTTTGAATCTGGGCATGAAGGTGGCCTTGACCGCCTCGCGCACCGAATCCGCTCAAGCAGCGGCTTCCGAACTCGATGGGGGGGACGACCTGATGGCACTGGCCAGCGACGCTGGCGACCTCGCAGCCATTGAAGACCTGGCACGTCAGGTCGAACAGCGTTGGGGGCGAGTGGGCCTGCTGTGTCTGAACGCGGGTATCTCGCGCCTTTGCCCGGTTCCGGATATGAGTATCGAGGACTGGGACCAGCACATGGCGGTGAACCTGAACGGTCCGGTTTATGCCACCAAAGTCTTCCTGCCCCTGCTGCAGCAGCAAGAGCAAGCGCATATAGTTTTTACCTCTTCCGTATTTGGATTGTTCGCCGGCGCCATGCAGGCGCCTTATTTTGCGAGCAAAGCCGGCCTGAACGCTTTTGCAGAAACGCTTTTTTACGATCTTGCCGCGGCTGGTTCCAGCATAGGTGTCAGTCTGCTGTGCCCAGGTAATGTGAATACCAATATGGTCAATGCCAACCTGACCGGTGATGAGCCTGAAGAACTGGTGGCAGCGATACGGGAAGTACAGGAATCGGGTATGTCGCCTGATCAGGTCGCAGAGGATGTGATGCAGGCGATTCGCAGTAACCAGTTTTATGTGTTGAGCAATGCAGCGGAATATCAGCCCTGCATTGATGCTAAAAACGAACGTATTCACGCCGGTCGCAATCCGGCGTGGGAAGATATAGGAGAAACCGTGTGATGGACATGCAGGGTAAAACAGTTGTGATAACCGGTGGTGGCAGCGGCGTTGGTCGGGTCATGTGCGAAGTCTTTGCTGGCGCAGGCGCCCAGGTGGTGGCCGCTGATGTTAATACCGCCGCGGCAGAAGAGACCTGCGAGGGTATTCTCGCCCGTGGACAGTCTGCAGCGGTCATGACGCTTGATGTGAGTTCCCAGGAATCCTGGCAGGCCCTGCGTGAACAGGTGAATCGGCGCTATGGCGGTTGCGATGTGCTGTGTAACAACGCGGGCGTATTGCGAGTTGGACCTTTCAGCGGCTCTGACCTCGGTGACTGGTTTATCCAGTCGCGGGTTAATGTCGACGGGGTAATTTTGGGTTGCCACACCTTTGCCGAAGACATGGTGGCCAAGGGAAGTGGCCACATTGTGAATACCGCCTCGCTGTCTGGCATGCTGGCGGCACCGGATGCCAGCACCTATACCGCGAGTAAATTTGCGGTGGTGGGGTTCTCTAATTGCTTGCGTTATGAATTGGCAGAGCAGGGTGTGGATGTCTCTGTGCTGTGCCCCGGCGCGGTAGACACACCCATGAATGACGGGGTGGAGTTCCCGGCAGAGGATCGCCTGATTCCGCCCGCCGAAGTGGCGCAGCGGGTGCTGGAAGCGGTACAGCAAGGCGGTAAACCCTATATCTTCACGCATCCCGAGTTCGCTGAGATCCTGCGCCAGCAGCTGGGTGAGGTTATCAGCGAATTTGACGCTACTTTCGCAGGGGAGGCCGCCTGATGAGCCTGCCGGTGATCCACGAACTGGACAGTGACAAGGTCCGTTCCATCAAGGAAATCGCCTACGGCCTGATTGAGTGCTGGAATGCCATGGATTTTCATCGCGCATACACCACTTATTACGCAGAGGATGCCGTCAAATGTGAACCTACCGCGATCGGCGACTTTCCCAATGAAATCCAGGGGCTGGAAAATCTGATCGCTCAGGAGGACTCCATCCAGCAGGAGCTGATGGAAACCCACCAGATTCAGGTGGCTGAGGGCCCCTTTATCGGTGCCAATGGTTTCTCAGTGATTATCAAAAGTGACTTTACCCACGGCGCCACCAATACTCGCCATATCTTCCGCGAGGTGGGCATCTTCACTATTGCCGATGGCAAAGTCGTGCGTGAGGAATACCAGTTCGACGAGGCGGAATATCAGCTCGCCACCGTGCTTGCTGCGGAGCACGCCGAGTAGCGTTCCCCTAGTTTTCGCCCACGGAGCGCGCCAGCAGGCACAGAATCTCGTACATCAGGGTGGCTCCGACCAGCGCGGTATTACCGCTGGGATCAAAGGGCGGCGCCACTTCCACAACGTCACCGCCTATAAAGTTTAGCCCGTCCAGACCGCGCAGCAGCTTCTGGGCATCCAGGGTGGAGATGCCGCCGATTTCGGGTGTGCCGGTGCCGGGTGCATAGACGGGATCCAGCCCGTCCACATCAAAACTCAGGTAGCAGGGTCCGTCACCGATCACACGCCGTGCTTCGGCGATCACCGCATCCACTCCCAGTTCGTCAAACTCTTCAATAAATACCACGCGCATGCCCTTTTCGTGGGAATACTCCCAGCCCTCTGCGGTGTTCTGGGCGCCGCGTATGCCAATCTGTATGGTGCGTGTCGGGTCCAGGACGCCAGCTTCCACTGCGCGACGGAACGGCGCCCCGTGACTGAACTTGGACCCCTGGAACTCGTCCCAGGTGTCGGTATGGGCGTCGATATGCACCAGCCCCACGGGCTGGTCGGGGCTGGCGATCGCTTTCAGAATTGGATAGGTGATGGAGTGATCGCCGCCTGCGGATAGCGGGATGACCTGATGTGCGGCCAGGGTCTGGTAAAAGGCTTCAATGTCCGCCATGGCACCTTCCGGATGAAAGGCATTGCTGAATGGCACGTCGCCCGCGTCAGCCACCACGCACACCTCAAATGGATTCAGCCGGGTAACGTGGTGTATGGCTCGCATCATTGTTGAACTATTACGAATTTCGCGGGGACCGTGTCGCGCACCGGCTCTATTGGTGGTGCCGCCATCATAGGGCACGCCTACTAACGCAATATCCAGATCAACTAGGTTGCTGGCCTGGGGGGTGCGCATAAAGGTGGGTATCTCAGCGTAGCGGGGTGAGAACATGGCGTCGTTGTTCTCGGGTTTGTCTGCCATGGTGTCTTCCTCACGAAACACGGGTTATTCGCGTAGTGTAGGAGGGCAGCAGAGAACGGGGTATACCGCAGATGGTGTACCCCGCTATCAGTCAGTGCACTGTGCGGCTGGTCTCCAGCTGCTCGGCAGCGCTCTGGGTGGTCTCAGCGGTGGGTGCTTCTCCGGTGTCCTGCTCCTGCACGTAGGTGCGCAGGCGGCCGACCACACTGGTCATTACGTCGATGGTCTGGGAAATCTGGTCCAGAGCCATGAGGATGGTCTCGGTTTCCCTTGAGATGCGCTTATTGCTGTTATCGTTATCCATCGTTGCCTCCTGAAAGGTTGGCTGGGGTGGTTAAGCGTGAGCGGGGAATTAATCCCAGCTCAGTGCGCCACCGGTCTGGTACTCAATAACTCGCGTTTCGAAGAAGTTTTTCTCCTTGCGCAGGTCCATGATTTCCGACATCCAGGGGAAGGGATTCTGCACACCGGCAAACTGCTCGGGCAGCCCCAGCTGGGACAGGCGGCGGTTGGCGATGAACTGCAGGTACTCTTCCATCATGCTCGCGTTCATGCCCAGTACACCTCGGGGCATGGTGTCGCGTGCGTACTCGATTTCAATCTGGGTGCCTTCCAGAATCATCTGGATCACTTCTTCTTTGAAGTCTTCGGTCCACAAGTGTGGGTTTTCCAGTTTGATCTGGTTGATCATGTCGATGCCGAAGTTCAGGTGCATAGACTCATCACGCAGGATGTACTGAAACTGCTCGGCAACACCGGTCATCTTGTTGCGACGACCCATGCTGAGGATCTGGGTAAAGCCGCAGTAGAAAAAGATGCCTTCGGTCACGCCGTAGAAGCCAATCAAGTTGCGCAGCAGTTCCTGATCATCTTCGGGCGTGCCAGTCTTGAAGTTGGGGTTGCTCAGGGCGTGGGTGTGGCTCAGGCTCCAGGCTGCCTTCTTGGCAACCGAAGGCACTTCGCGATACATGTTGAAGACTTCACCTTCATCCATACCCAGGGATTCAATGCAGTACTGGTAGGCGTGGGTGTGAATGGCTTCCTCGAAGGCCTGGCGCAGCAGGTACTGGCGACACTCGGGGTTGGTGATGTGGCGGTACAGGGCTAAAACCAGGTTGTTGGCGACCAGGCTGTCAGCGGTAGAGAAGTAGCCGAGGCTGCGCATGACAATGCGACGCTCGTCTTCGCTGAGGCCGTCAGCGCTCTTCCAGGTCGCCACGTCGGCGGTCATATTAATTTCCTGGGGCATCCAGTGATTGGCACAGCCATCCAGGTATTTCTGCCAGGCCCAATCGTATTTGAAGGGCACCAGCTGGTTCAGGTCGGCGCGGGCATTGATCATGGCTTTTTCGTCGACGGATACCCGGGCTGCCCCCATCTCCAGCTCTTCCAGGCCGGCGGCGACATCCATGTTTTCCACTGCGGCAGTAGCGGCGGCAAGGTGATCACCCGCTGATGTATCTACCTGCTGTGGTGCTGACTCTGCGGCTGTTTCCACAGGCGCGGTTTGGGCAACCGGCTCTGCTGGTGCTTCTGCTACCTGTGCTACTGGCGCTTCAGCGACCTGCTCGGCTGCTTTCTCAACGACGGGTGCCGGTGCCGGCTTGGCGGCGACGGGCTCCTCGGTGTTGTATTCGTCCCAACTTAACATTGTTTATCCCCTTGCTTACTGCTTTTGTTACCGCTGTTTTTGTTGTTCCTGATGGTCGTGATGATCGCGCGACCTGCCTTACTGGCAGGCCTCACAATCCGGGTCATCCAGCGAACAGGCCTGGGGCACGGGTGCCGGCTGTGGCTCTGCTGCGGACACTGCGTTCAGTGCACCGGTATCAATGGTGGACTTCTCGGTGCCGGTGGCAGCGAGTGAGCGCAGGTAATAGGTCGTCTTCAGGCCGCGGAACCAGGCCATGCGGTAGGTGACGTCCAGTTTCTTGCCGCTGGCATTGTTGATGTAGAGGTTCAGACTTTGGGCCTGGTCGATCCACTTCTGGCGGCGACTGGCTGCATCTACGATCCAACGCGGTTCCACCTCAAAGGCAGTGGTGTATACCATTTTCAGGTCTTCCGGTACACGGTCAATCTGCTGCACGCTACCATCGTAGTACTTCAGGTCATTCACCATCACGCCGTCCCACAGGCCCCGGGCCTTGAGGTCGTTGATCAAGTAGGGGTTGACCACGGTGAACTCGCCGGACAGGTTCGATTTCACGTACAGGTTCTGATACGTCGGTTCGATCGACTGGCTGACACCGGTGATGTTGGCAATGGTCGCGGTGGGCGCAATCGCCATCACGTTGGAGTTGCGCATGCCCTTAGACTTCACCGTCTCGCGCAGGCTGCTCCAGTCGAGGCTCTCGCTGGTGTCCACTTCGATATAGCCTTCGCCGCGAACCTGAACCATGTTCTTGAGGCTATCGATGGGCAGTACACCCTTGCTCCACAGGCTGCCTTCAAAGCTGGTGTAAGCACCGCGCTCCTGGGCCAGTTCGCTGGAGGCCTGAATGGCGTAATAGCTGATTGCTTCCATGGAGCGGTCGGCAAACTCGACCGCGGCGTCAGAGCCGTAGGCGATATGCTGCTTGTACAGTGAATCCTGGAAGCCCATCAGGCCCAGGCCCACCGGACGGTGGCGCAGGTTGGAGGTGCGCGCCTGGGGCACTGAGTAGTAGTTAATGTCGATCACATTGTCGAGCATGCGCACGGCGGTGCGAACGGTTTCCTGCAGTTTCTCCAGGTTAAGGCCGTTCTCGTCAATGTGCTGGGCCAGGTTCACAGAGCCCAGGTTGCAGACCGCGATCTCTTCCTCATTGGTGTTGAGGGTGATCTCGGTACACAGGTTGGAAGAGTGCACTACACCCATGTGCTGCTGCGGTGAACGCAGGTTACAGGGGTCTTTGAAGGTGACCCAGGGGTGGCCTGTTTCAAACAGCATACCCAGCATCTTGCGCCACAGGTTCTCCGCTTTCACGGTCTTGTGCAGCTTCAGTTCACCGCTGGCGGCCATGGCTTCATACTGGGTGTAGCGCTCTTCAAAGGCCTGGCCATACAGGTCGTGCAGGTCGGGCACGTCGTTGGGGCTGAACAGGGTCCAGTCGCCACCGTCGAAGACCCGCTTCATAAACAGATCCGGAATCCAGTTGGCGGTGTTCATGTCGTGGGTGCGGCGGCGATCGTCGCCGGTGTTCTTGCGCAGCTCCACGAATTCCTCGATGTCCATGTGCCAGGTTTCCAGGTAGGAACAGACCGCGCCCTTGCGCTTGCCACCCTGGTTCACAGCTACGGCGGTGTCGTTGACCACCTTGAGGAACGGTACAACACCCTGGCTCTTGCCGTTGGTGCCTTTAATGTAGGAACCCAGTGCACGCACCGGTGTCCAGTCATTGCCGAGACCGCCGGCCCACTTGGACAGCATGGCGTTGTCGCGAATCGCACCGTAAATGCCGCTGAGGTCGTCCGGTACCGTGGTCAGGTAGCAGGAAGACAGCTGCGGACGCAGGGTGCCGGAGTTGAACAGGGTCGGGGTAGAGCTCATATAGTCGAAGGAGGACAGCAGGCGGTAGAACTCAATCGCGCGCTCGTTCTTGTCAGCTTCCTCGTGGGCCAGGCCCATGGCCACGCGCATAAAGAAGATCTGCGGCAGCTCAAAGCGGGTTTCTTCACAGTGGATAAAGTAGCGGTCGTAAAGGGTCTGCAGGCCCAGATAAGTGAACTGCAGGTCGCGCTCGGGCAGCAGTGCTTTGCCCAGCATATCCAGATCATAGTCGCGCAGGTGCGGGGCAATCAGTTCCAGCTCGATACCCTTGTTGATATACACCGGCAGTGCCTTGGCGTAGAGCTCGCTCATTTGTTCCTGGGTGGCGTTAGGTGCCACACCGAGGAAGTTCAGGGCCTCGGCACGCAGATTGTCCAGCAGCAGACGCGCTGCGGCGTAGGTGTAGTTGGGCTCTTTCTCGATCAGGGTGCGGGCGGTGATGACCAGCGAATCGCTCAGTTCTTCTGAGGACACGCCGTCATAGAGGTTGCGCAGGGCCTCATCGATGATGTCGGCTTCGTTGACATCTTCCAGGCCTTCGCAGGCTTCGCGCACGATGGTATTGATGCGCTCCACGTCCAGCGGTGCACGGCTGCCGTCGGGCAGGGTGATCATAACGCCATTTTCTTCAGCTGCTTCGGCGCTGGCGTCTGTGGTTTCGGCACGCTCGCGAGCGCGGGATTCCCGGTAGATCACGTAGTCACGGGCAATCTTGTGTTCGCCCGCACGCATCAGGCTCAGTTCAACCTGGTCCTGGATGTCTTCAATATGAATGGTGCCACCGGAGGGCATGCGACGCTTGAACGTGGCGCTGACGATCTCGGTCAGTTTGGCCACGGTTTCATGGATGCGCGAAGAGGCTGCTGCAGTGCCGCCTTCCACAGCCAGGAAGGCCTTGGTGATCGCCACAGAAATTTTGCTGTCATCATAGGGCACCACGGTGCCGTTGCGTTTGATAACGCGAATCTGTCCGGGTGCTGTGGCTGTGATGTTGGCTGAAGGGGTGGTGCTGTCTGCGTTGGGTGCTGCAGTGGGATTGCTGCTGGGCTGATTGGTCTCTGTTTGCATCTCTACTCCGGGTTGGCTGCTCGCCTTATTGTTGTTGGGTTACAACTGCTTACAACTGGTATCACTCTGTCGCTTTTGCCGTATGGCATCACCGGTTGGTTTCCCCTGAAGCCCCTATAGCGAGTGCTATGCGAGCTTTTGACAGCGAAACTGACTGAAACAGAGGGTTTTTAACCCCTCTTTGCAGCGCCAGCGCTGTTAGCCAACCGTTGAAATTTCCCTCTCCCCTCTATTTATTCGCTCAAGAGCGCCGAAAAGTGGGTTTGGCGCGCCTGCTCCCCTATATATTGGGGGTGTTGGGAAATCTGAATACAAGATAATGCGGTTTATCCCCAATTGCAAGGTATACAGCTTGGGGTTTTTCTGTGGATAAGATGTGTGTAAAACAGGGAGTAGGCGAGCACTAACCCGCCAGCCCGCATGGGATCAAAGCCTAGTGAAATCAGGCACTTGCGTGCACCAAAATAGGCTTTCGACTATTTTGTTATAAACAGGCAGTAGGAAAAATAGTTTTAGTTATTTACTAAGACTGTCCAGCAAAAATTCCATCAGCGCTTTCTGCGCGTGCAGACGGTTTTCCGCCTCCTGCCAGATGACGGTATCGGGGCTGTCCATCAGCTCGGCGCTGATTTCTTCACCGCGGTGAGCGGGCAAGCAGTGCATGTAAATAGCGTCAGCGGCTGCCTTGCTCATCAGCTCGGCGTTCACCTGGTAACCGGCGAAGGCCTCCAGTCGCGCCTGTTGCTCTGCTTCCTGACCCATGGAGGCGAATACGTCGGTTACCACCAGACTGGTACCTGCAGCCGCTTCGGCAGGATCGCGCACGATGCTAACCCGGTCTGCATTGGCTGCTACCAATGTGGCGTCCGGCTCGAATCCCTCGGGGCAGGCGACACGCAGTTCAAAGTCCCACTGCCGCGCGGCATTAATATAGGACTGACACATATTATTACCATCGCCAACCCAGGCCACTGATTTGCCGCTGATATCGCCGCGGGTTTCGGTATAGGCCTGCATGTCTGCCAGTAGCTGGCAGGGATGAAAGGAGTCAGTCAGTGCGTTGATGACGGGCACACTGGAATTTGCAGCAAAGCGTTCCACGATATCGTGGCCAAAGGTGCGGATCATCACAATGTCTACCATCGAGGAAATCACCCGGGCGCTGTCCTCTATCGGTTCGCCCCGTCCCAGTTGGGTGTCCTGGGGTGACAGGAACATGGCGTGACCGCCCATCTGCGCCATCCCGGCCTCGAAGGATACCCGGGTACGGGTGGAGGCCTTCTCGAAAATCATACCCAGCACTTTGCCTTCAAAAGGGCGCGGCTCTTTGCCTGAGTTGCGCAGGGCCTTCAATTCAATGGCGCGTTGCACCACCTGCTTGAGCTCTTCGGGACTGAAATCCAATAGGGACAGAAAATGTCTGGCACTCATGGGTTTATTCCTGTGTTGGGAGAGGGGTCAGGCAGAAGCGGCGCGAGGTGCATGGGCACCGGCTGCATCAGAGACCAGGTTGCAGATGAAATCGGTCAGTTCCTGCGCTTCGCTGTCTTGCATGACCAGCGGGGGCAGCAGGCGCATCACGTTGCCGGCTGTGACATTAATCAGGTAGCCCTGTTCCAGGGCAATACCCACCAGTTCGCCACAATCCTGGGCCAGTTCAATGCCCAGCAGTAAGCCGCGGCCACGCACGTCGTTCACGCCAGGCAGTTCCAGCAGGCGCTCACGGAATTGATCCAGCATCATACTGCCCAGGTAGGCGGCCCGATCTGCGAGCTTGTCCTGCTCCATGGTGTTCAGTGTCGCTAGTGCAGCCGCACAGGCCAGCGGGTTACCGCCATAGGTAGAGCCGTGGTTGCCGCGCTGCAACACATCCGCTGCTGCGCCGCTGGCGAGACAGGCGCCCATGGGCAGGCCATTGGCCAATGCTTTGGCGGTGGCAATCACATCTGGAGTAACCTGCTCACCCTGGCAGGCGTAAAAGTTGCCGCTGCGACAATTGCCGGTTTGCACCTCATCCAGCATCAACAGCCATTCATTGCGATCACACAATTCTCGCAGGTCTTTCAGGTAGCCGGCATAAGGCACCTGAATGCCGCCTTCGCCCTGAACCGGTTCAACCAGCACAGCGACCACGTCAGTATTGTGTTGGGCGATGGTTTCCAGGGCCTGCAGATCGCCAAACGGCGCACGCACAAAACCCTGTACCAGGGGCTCAAAGCCCGCCTGAATTTTGCGATTGCCGGTCGCCGAAAGCGTGGCCATGGTGCGGCCATGAAAGGCGTTTTCCATCACCACAATGGCGGGCTGTTTGACGCCGCGCTGATGGCCGTAAAGACGCGCCAGCTTGATCGCCGCTTCGTTGGCCTCGGCACCGCTGTTGCCGAAAAAGACATTGTCCATGCCCGCGAGGCGGGTCAGGGTGGCGGCCAGTTCTGACTGCAGTTCAACCTGGTACAGGTTGGAGGTATGAATCAGCCTGCCGGCCTGTTCACTGATCGCACTGGTGACAGCTGGGTGGGCGTGGCCCAGCCCATTAACACCGATGCCTGAAATCGCATCGACGTAAGCCTTGCCGTTCTGGTCGAACAGTCGGATACCCTCACCATGTGAAAAGCTCACATTGAGTCTGGCGTAGGTGTCCATTACTGGTGAAGTCACTGTTCTGTCCTGCTGTCTGAAAAATTCTCTGGTCCAAAAAACGCAAAAAGGCAGCCCGAGCTGCCCATCCGGTTGAAAATAATACGCGTAATATAAAATGAAGGCAACGCGTGCACGGGGCTCTTTGGCGGCCTGCGTATAGGGAATTTTGCCGCAGAAGCAGGTACAATGGCCGCCCCCTGATACTGAAGAAACTAACGAGAGTGACAAACAGCATGGACATAATGGATGCCATCAAGGATCAGATCGAGACCAACCCGATCATCCTGTATATGAAAGGCTCACCGAATCAGCCCCAGTGTGGTTTTTCCGCGCGCACATCGCAGGCGCTGATGGCCTGTGGTGAGCGTTTTGCTTATGTGGATGTGTTGAGCAATCCGGACATTCGCGCCAACCTGCCCACCTATGCCAATTGGCCTACCTTTCCCCAGCTTTGGGTCGGTGGCGAGTTGATCGGCGGTTGTGACATTGTCTGCGAGATGTATGAAAGCGGCGAGTTGCAGCCCCTGGTGAAAGAGGCAGCTGCCGAACAGGCCGAGGAAGCCCCTGCCGAATAAGCAGGCTGTTTCTGTTGATTGAAAAGCCCGCTCAGTGCGGGCTTTTTTATGGGCGAGATATATCGGGCTCCGTAAGCGTTTGTCGATGCAGGATGGCGTGCCCGGAGGCCGTGAAATGGGGGCGGCCTCTTTTGTTGCAATAAGTGGTGAAAAACTAATTGATAACTATTCTCATTTAGATTAATCTGCGCTCTCTTTAATGAGGCCGCGACCCAAATCACGCGGCCCGGATAGGACTCTAGTTGTAAAAGGGAGAGGGGAAGAATGGAATTAAAAGCCATAGCTGCAGGGGTATTGCTGGCATCGGCCACCACCATGGCGGCAGCGCAGGAGCAAACTAACGGACCACTGGAGACAGTGACCATCATCGGCACCAAGCAGGATGTCGATAAGCTGGCGGGCTCAGGTGAAGTGATCACCGACGAAGATCTGGCGCGCTTTCAGTACACGGATATCCAGCGCGTGCTGGGACAGGTGCCCGGGGTGTATACCCGCACCGAAGAGGGCTATGGCCTGCGACCGAATATCAGTATTCGAGGTACCTACGGCGACCGCAGCGGCAAAATTACCCTGATGGAAGACGGGGTGCTGATCGCTCCAGCTCCCTATACGGCATCATCTGCTTATTACTTTCCGACCATGGGGCGCATCACTGGCGTAGAGGTACTCAAAGGTCCTGCTGCGATCGAGCACGGCCCCTACACGGTCGGTGGCGCCATTAACCTGATCAGCACACCCATTCCAGACGAAGCCGGCGGTGAAGTGACCGCTGAAGCCGGCGAAAACGAAACCTATCGCCTGCACGCTCTGTACGGTGGTAGCACCGAGCACTGGGGCTTTCTGCTTGAGGGGCACACCCATTCCAGCGATGGCTTTTCCAGCATTGACTACACCAACAACGGTACCGGCTTTCAAAAAGACGACCTGATGGCCAAGCTGCGCTACAACACCGGCTCCGATGCCAATGTGTATCAGCAGGTGGAACTGAAGCTGGGATACAGCGAAGAAGAATCAGAGCAAACCTACGTGGGCCTGACCGAGGCCCACTTTGACGAGTCTCCTTACCGTCGCTACGGCATGAGCCGGGAAGACATCATGGAGAATGAGCACAAGTCAGTAACCCTGACCCACGTGGCTGAATTCTCGGAGCGTACCAGCCTGACCACCACGGCGTATTACAACGAGTTTCAACGCAACTGGTATAAGGTCGACAAGATTGACGGCGAAGGTATTGATGATGTGATTACCTGCGCCAATGGTGGTTCCTGTGATGGGCTGACCTCTGACTACGGAGAGTACAATCCCGGCTTTGCCAACGCGGTATTGAACGGCACAGCCGAGGCTGATGTGTACCTCAAGAACAACAATCGTGAGTATGAGTCCAAGGGCATTCAGACTCGCCTGGCCACAGCCTTCAACACCGGCGACTGGAATCACGAGCTGGCCTTTGGCGCTCGTTACCATGAAGACGAGGAGGGCCGTAATCAGCCCGTGGATCTCTACTTCCAGGGTGACGACGGCAGTTTCGAGCTGGTTGACCTGGGAACGGGCAGCGATTCACTGCGCCAGTCGGAAGCCTTGTCTGTCTACCTGACTGACAGCATTGCCTACGGTGCCTGGACCCTGACGCCGGGCTTGCGCTACGAAGACTACACGATTCGCAACGCAGACCACGAAGAGCTGCTGCCCGGACTGGGCGTGACCTATGACATCAATGACAGCTGGCAGCTGCTGGCTGGCGTGCACGAAGGTCATTCGCCGAGTGCCAGCGAAGACAGCGACCCGGAAACCGCTACCAATTTTGAAGCGGGCTTTCGCTACCGCGGTTCAGCCTCCAGCCTGGATCTGATTGGCTTCTACAGTGACTACGACAACATCATTGGCGTATGCACCAACTCCGGTGCGGTTAATGGTGACTGTGAGCCTGGCGACACCGAAAACGGCGGTAAAGCCGAAGTGAAGGGACTCGAGCTGGCGGCGGCTTATACCATCGCCCTGGCGTCCGGCCAGATTCCGCTGCAGGCCTCCTACGCGTACACCAACGCTGAATTTAAAAGCAGCTTTGAGGGTTCTATCTGGGGCAATGTAGAAAACGGTGACAAGTTGCCCAACCTGCCGGAGAACCAGCTGGCACTGAGCGCGGGCCTGTACCTCGACAACGGTTTTGGCAGCGACCTGAGCCTGCGTTACTTCGACGAGACCTGCTCTACCGCAGCCTGTGGGGATTTTCAGGAGATCGATGAGTTCTATACCCTCGATCTGGCAGTGCACTATTCATTCAATAGCCAGACCCGCGTTTATATTAATGTGGACAACCTGACTGACAATGACGGTGACATTATCTCCCGTGAGCCCAAAGCAGGTGCCCGCGGGCAAAAACCTCGCACGCTGATGGCGGGTGTTCGCTTCCGTTTCTAGTGGCAGCTTGCCAGACGATCAAAAAAGCCCGCCTATTGGCGGGCTTTTTTATTTTCAGTGCTTGATCTCGGGACCAATATAGCGGGCTCTGGGTCGAATCAGCCTGGCCTCGGGGCGAAACTCCAGCGCGTGGGCCAGGTAGCCCCACACCCTCGCCATCGCAAACAGCGATGTAAAAAAGTGGGGCGGTACGCCTAGGGCGTAGAACACGGCTCCTTTGTAGAACTCCACGTTGGCGCGCAGGGTCTTGCCCGGCTTTTCCAGCGCCTCGACGCAGGCCTGCTCCACCGCCTCTAGCGTATCCAACAGTGCGAGGTGTTCCGGCTGCTGGCAAACGGATCTTGCCAGGGGTTTAAGCACCGCCGCGCGGGGATCCAGGGTCTGGTATTCGCGATGCCCAATACCCATGATGCGCTCACCCCGTGCAATCTGCTCTTGAACATAGGCAGCCGCTTTGTCTGCCGAGCCGATGGCCACGGCCATTTCCAGCGCCGCCTGGTCGGCTCCGCCGTGGAGGCGACCAAACAGCGTGCCAATCGAAGCCGAGATGCTGGAGACCACCGGCGCGTCTGTGCTGAGTGCTACCCGCCCACAAAAGGTGCCGGCGTTATAGCTGTGCTCCATCTGCAAAATCTGGGCGACCCGCAGCGCATCCACCTGCGCTTTGGCAGGGGTGCGCCCATGCAGGTTCTTCAGGAAGGCGGCAATGGGGTCGCCGCCGTGACTGACCAGTGGCCATTCCAGGTCCTGCTCGCGGCGATAATAGGCGGCCACCAGGCTGGGAATCTTGGCTGCGACAATCAGTCCTTCGACCGCGTCGGAGCTTTCGCTCGGCAAATCGATGGATTCCAGCGGTACCGTATTGAGCAGCGGCACCAGTGCCTGCAACATCAGCATGGGATGAGTGTCAGCGGGAATGGCAGCCAGCAGGTCCCGTTCTGCGCGGGTCAATACCGCATGGCTGGACAGGAACTGCCCCAGCTGCGCTTCCTCATGGGGGTTTGGCCATTCGCCAAACAGCAGTAACCAGGCCACGCGCACAAAGTTTTGCTCGGCCAGTTCAGCAATCGGGTGTCCCCGATAGCTCAGTTCACCGCGTTCTCCGTCGACGTTGGAAATGGCAGTGGCGCCTACTTCGACACCTTCCAGGCCAATGTTAATGTTGTTCATTCATTCCTCCTACCAGATTATTCGAGCCCACTGATCGGGGTCGTGGCGGCATTATTGGTGAACTTGCTGTATAAGGAAATATAAACTATCTTATATTTCAATCGTATTTACTTATGTAATGGGAAGGGAGGCGATGCGGCTCGAAACCCAGGAACTACGTATCTTTGCTGCCGTCATTGAAAACAACGGTTTTAAGCGCGCGGCCGACCGTTTGCATATCAGTCAGTCTGCGGTGTCCCAGGCCGTGGCCAATCTTGAACGCAAGCTGGATCAGCGCTTGTTGCAGCGTAAACCGCTTGAGGTGACAGAGGCGGGCAGGCGCATACTGGCGCATGCGCAGCACGCCGCGCGGGAAGAGGAACTGTTGTTGGCAGACCTCACCGATATCAAACAGGGTCAGCGCGCCAAGCTCTCACTGGCGGTGAATAGCGCTATAAACCGATACCATGCACCAGAATTGCTGCAGCAATATTGTGCCCAGAATCCCTACGCCCGTTTGCAGATCGAGGAGCTGCCATCGCGGCAGATTATCCAGGCGGTCATTTCCGGAGGGGTGGAGGTCGGCATGGGACCTTTCCAGACCAATATGCAGGCATTTCATTGCCAGCCCCTGTTCGACGAAGTGCGCACGCTGGTGGTTTCCAGACACCATCCGCTCATCCGTACTTTGATGGAAGATCCCATGTCGGCTCTGTCACAGGTGCCCCTGGTTGCTTCATATATAGACGATCCTGAAGAGCGGCCGGCCATGCAACGCATTCGCGATCGTTTCAGCCAGGTGTGGGAAGTGCGCTCGATTACATTGCGTATGGAATTGTTGGCCGCGGGCTATGGTGTCGGCTATGTTAGTGACCTGGTGCTGGCCAAAGAGCCACTGAGTGCCGAGTTGGCCGTGTTGGAGGCATTGCCCTTCGCGCGCATTGCACGCAGCGTCGGCGTGTTTTATCGCCGCGACTCCAGTCTGTCTTCCGGTGCCAGCAAATTTGTTGAATTATGTCAGCAGCGATGGGGATAGTCCGTATGCGGTTTTTATTGATTGGCCTTTGTTTGTGCTCCTCGCTAAGCACGGCCCAAACCCTGTTCGTGGGCAACAAATCCGAGGCGACAGTCTCGGCCATTGATCTGGCCAGTGGCGAAGTTCGGCGCACCCTGCCAACCGGCGAAGGCCCTCATGAGATTGCCGTGTCCGGTGACGGCAAGCTGGCGCTGGTGTCCAACTACGGCACCGATGAGCCCGGCAACACGCTTACGGTGATTGAAATGCCCCAGGGTGAGTCCGTGGGCACCATCGACCTCGGCAAACATAGCCGCCCACATGGCTTGGTGTTCCTGCCGGATGCGCGTCACCTGTTGGTCACTACTGAGGGCAGTCAATCAGTACTCAAAGTTGATGTTTACCTGGGCAAGGTGGTGCAGGTTGTCCCCACCGGGCAGCGTGTATCCCATATGCTGGCCTATCATGCCAGTGGCCAGCGCGCCTACGTCAGTAACCTGGGTTCCGCTTCTGTGAGCTTGCTGGACATCAAGAACGGCGATCTACTGGCGTTCAAACAGTCGGGTGCCGGTGCAGAGGGTATTGCTGTAAGCAGTGACGGCAAGCATCTGTGGGTAACCAATCGGGACGAGGGCAGTCTCAGTCTGTTCGATGGTCATCACCTGGATCTGCTGGACAAGATTGATGTGCCAGGCTTTCCCATTCGCGCGGAGGTTAGCCCGGATGACAAACTGGTGCTGGTGAGCAGTGCTGCCTCCGCCACGTTGACGGTGGTAGATAATCACGCCCTGAAGCTGTTGCGCCGAGTCGATATCAACCTGGCGGATAAAGTGCCCGGCGGCGATACCTTGTTTCGTGATCGGATGGGTGGCAGTTCGGTGCCGATCGGAATAGAAATTTCACCAGACAGCAAGCGCGCCTGGATCGCCCATGCCGCGGTGGACCGCGTTCAGGAAATTGACCTTGAGACCTTTGAAACGGTGAGGTTGATGGCCACCGGGCGGGAGCCCGATGGCCTGGGTTATACCCCGCTAAGTTTGCAGGATTAACCCCTTCAGGAGGAGTGGCCTTCCATCTGGCTTTGCAGGTAGTTCTGAATGCCGACTTTCTCGATCAAGCTCAGCTGCGTTTCAAGCCAGTCGATGTGTTCTTCCTCTGACTCCATGATCTCTTCAAACAGCTCGCGAGAGACATAGTCACCCACGGACTCGCAGTGCGCGATCGCTTCCTTGAGATCGACGTGGCCCATCATTTCCAGTTTCAGGTCGCAGCGCAGCATCTCCTCGGTATTTTCGCCGATCAGCAGTTTGCCGAGATCCTGCAGGTTGGGCAGGCCTTCCAGAAACAGTATGCGTTCAGTCAGCTTGTCCGCATGCTTCATCTCATCAATGGATTCGTGGTACTCGTGATCGCCGAGTTCCTTTAGCCCCCAGTCCTTGAACATTTTTGCGTGCAGGAAATACTGGTTAATTGCGACCAGTTCATTGCCCAGGACTTTGTTGAGATGCTCAATAACTTTAGGATCGCCTTTCATAATCTTACCTCCGTGTGACGTCCACATAGTATGGGGTCACTCGAAGCTAATTTCAAGCTAAGTTATTGATTTATATAGATAAAATGAAATGAGAATCAGTTAGATTTGCAGTTGCGAGCCAGCCTCAACTAACCGCGTAAAACAGCTGCTCACTGTCAGTGGTGCTGTCCAGGGTTTCGCGAACGATCTCGCGGGTCAGGATGCCGCATTTGCCGCACTGGCTGGCAACGCCGAGCGTGTTGCGCACATCGCGCAGGGAACTGGCCCCGTCTTCAACGGCGGCGCGAATCTGGGTGTCGGTAATCCCCTTGCACAGGCATACGTACATCGAGCGTTTTTCCTGACTTGTTTAACTGAACGGCACAAAAGTTAATAGAAATGAGAATGATTGTCAATAAGATTATCCGAAATGGCACAAATCACGGAAATCCGGGCTCGGGCAGGGGGTAGGGCATCAGTTATAATGGCTGTTTCACCCGGTTGTGGACAGCAGTTGATGTTAATGGATGTAGAAAAGTACATGCGCGAGGTCGGTGCGCGGGCGCGGGATGCGTCCCGGGCGGTCGCCGCATCTACCACAGCTCAGCGCAACGCCGCGCTGCTGGCGATTCGCGAGTCAATCGCGAGCCAGCGTGAGGCCCTCATGAGCGCCAACCAGATCGATCTGGATCGCGGTCGCGATAAGGGCATTGATGCGCCGCTGCTCGATCGACTGGAACTGACTCCGGCGCGCATCGACACCATGCTGGAGGGTCTGGGCCAGGTGGCCAGCCTGCCCGATCCGGTTGGCAGCATCAGCGAGGTGAATGCTCTGCCCAGCGGTATTCAGGTCGGTCGTATGCGCGTACCCCTTGGCGTCATCGGCATCGTCTACGAGAGCCGCCCCAATGTGACGGTGGAGGCGGCCAGCCTGTGTCTCAAATCCGGAAACGCCACCATTCTTCGCGGCGGCTCAGAAGCTATTGATTCCAATCAGGCTATTGCACGTTGTGTGGCTGAAGGCCTGCGTCACGCCGGCTTACCGGAAACGGCTGTGCAGGTTGTTGAAACCACCGACCGCGCCGCAGTCGGTGAGCTGATTACCATGCCTGAATATGTCGATGTCATTGTTCCCCGGGGTGGCAAGAGCCTGATTGAGCGAATCAGCCAGGATGCGCGAGTACCAGTGATCAAGCATCTCGACGGTGTTTGTCACGTCTACCTCGACGACAGCGCCGACTTCGACAAGGCCGTGGCTATTGCAGTGAATGCCAAGACCCAGCGCTATGGCGCCTGTAATACCGCTGAGACCTTGCTGGTTCATGCCAGCCGCGCCGCAGAGCTGATGCCCGCCATTGCAGCGCAGTTGCGCGAGCACAAGGTCGAGATGCGCGGATGTGAGCAAACGCGCCAAATTCTCAGCGATGCGGTGGCGGCAGAAGAAGCCGATTGGTATGCCGAGTACCTGGCGCCTGTTCTGGCCATTCGGGTTGTGGACGGTCTCGATGCTGCCATTGAGCATATCAACCGATACAGCTCTCAGCATACCGATGCCATCGTCGGCGAGCATCACGGCAATAATATGCGGTTCCTGCGCGAAGTGGATTCCAGCAGTGTCATGATCAACGCCTCTACCCGTTTTGCCGACGGTTTTGAGTACGGCCTGGGCGCAGAGATAGGCATTTCCACCGACAAGCTGCATGCTCGCGGGCCGGTGGGTCTGGAAGGCCTGACCTCGCAGAAGTATGTGGTGTTTGGTGACGGTCACATTCGCCAGTGACAGCACCGGTTGCTGTACTCGGCGGAACCTTTAACCCGATACACCTGGGCCACCTGCGCTCGGCGCTGGAATTGCGCGAGCTGATGGGCGCGCAGGAAGTGCGGCTGATGCCTGCAGCGGTGCCTCCACACCGGGAACTGCCCAGTCTCAGTGCCGAGCTGCGTAGCCAGATGGTAGAACTGGCGGTGGCCGATGAGCCCGGGCTGGTGTGTGATGCCAGGGAACTGAGCCGTACCGGGCCATCATATACCTATGACAGCTTGCTGGAGATCCGCGGTGAAATTGGCCCCGAGCAGCCTCTGGTGCTGGTGATGGGCAGCGATGCACCCCGCGGGCTGGCGCAGTGGTACCGCTGGCAGGAACTGCCTGAACTGGCGCACCTGTTAATACTGAACCGCCCTGGACATTTGCCAGACTGGCCCAATGAGGTCGCTGACTGGCTGCAAGCGCGCAGCTGTGACACCATGGCAGACCTTGTAAACAGTCCGGCGGGGAAGGTGTTGCAAGTGAGCCTCAGGGCACTCGATATTTCCTCAACGGCCATCCGTAACACGCTGGCGTCAGGTGGCTCGGCCCGTTACCTGGTACCTGACCCGGTATGGAACTTTATTCGCGATAATGCACTCTACACAGGAGACAGCTGAACAATCCATGGAATCTTCGGAACTCAAACAGATCGTGTTGGACGCACTGGATGATCTCAAGGCCAACAATGTGGTGGCCCTGGATGTATCCGGTCTTACCGATGTCATGGATTACCTGGTTGTCGCCAGCGGCACCTCCAATCGGCACGTCAAAGCCCTGGCAGAGAATGTCAGCATGGAAGCCAAACAGGCCGGCGGGCGACCGCTGGGTGTAGAAGGGCAGGATGGAGCGGAATGGATATTGGTGGACTTTGGTGACGTCGTGGTGCATGTCATGTTGCCGGCGACACGGGACTTCTATGACTTGGAGCGCCTCTGGAGTGCGCCTGCCCAACCCGCTGAGGATTAAAGCCTTATGCGGCTGACCATCATCGCGGTGGGCGGCAAAATGCCGGCCTGGGTGAACCAGGGCTTCGACGAGTACAGCAAGCGCCTGCCCGCCGAGATTCGTCTCGAGTTAAAAGAAGTGCCCCTGGCCGCTCGCGGACGTGATAACCCGCAGACATACATGGCCAAAGAAGCACAGGCCATGCGTAAGGCGATTCCCGACCGCGACCGTCTCATTGCTCTTGATGTCAAAGGCAAAAGCTGGAGCACCGAGCAGCTGGCGCAACAGCTTTCGGGCTGGCAGATGGATGGCGACAACGTTAGCCTGTTGATCGGCGGGCCTGATGGCATCGCTGCCGACCTGCTCGACCAGGCCCACCAGCGCTGGTCGCTCTCCGCCCTGACACTGCCGCACCCACTGGTCCGCGTGGTTTTGGCCGAGCAGCTCTACCGGGCTTGGACAATTACCGCCCAGCATCCTTATCATCGCAGCTGATGTCCAAGTACATAGCCCTCAAAGACCCCTACCTGGAATCGCGGATATTCAGTGCGCGTACTGTGTTAGTGATGCTGATGGTGTTAGCGCTATTGGGGGTATTGCTGCTGCGTTACTTCAACCTGCAGGTCAGTCAGTTTGAAACCTATCGCACTGAGTCTGATCGTAATCGTGTGCAGCTCCAGCCACTGCCCCCCAAGCGTGGGCTGATCTACGATCGCAACGGC
Source organism: Halieaceae bacterium (assembly GCA_963921335.3). Lineage (GTDB taxonomy): Bacteria > Pseudomonadota > Gammaproteobacteria > Pseudomonadales > Halieaceae > CAWUFC02. Next base: position 1,584,920 of record CAWUFC020000001.1, read on the forward strand.
GTATTGCTGGCAGAGAACCGCCCCAGCTATGTTCTCTCGCTAGTGCTGGAGCGAGTGCCTGAGCTGGGCAGCACACTCGATAAGCTGGCCGAGCTTTTGCCCGTCAGCGCAAACGATATCGAGAAGTTTGAACAGCGGGCAAAACGCCGGCGACCCTACGACGCAGTGCCCCTGCGTTTTCGCCTGAGTGAAGAAGAGCGTGCACAGCTGGCGGTAAACCGGTTTCAGTTGCCCGGTGTGGTGGTTGATGCCCAACTGGTCCGCCATTACGAGCACGGATCCCTGTTTTCACATGCGCTTGGTTACGTCGGCCGTATATCCGAAGAAGAACAGGCCCTGATTGACGAAGTGAACTATCGGGGAACCAACCACATCGGCAAAATCGGTCTGGAGAAACACTACGAAGATCTTCTGCACGGTCAGGTGGGTTACCAGAATGTGGAAACCAACGCGCTTGGCAGGGTGCTGCGGGTGTTGGAGCGCACGCCACCAGAGCCTGGAGCCAATCTGACCCTGTCTCTGGATATTCGTGTACAGCAGGCGGCCTATGAGGCACTGGACGGACGCCGTGGCGCGGTGGTAGCGATGGACCCCTACAGTGGCGGAGTCCTGGCCATGGTCAGTACCCCGGGTTTCGATACCAATCTGTTTGTAAACGGGGTCAGCTCTGCCGACTACAGTGCCTTGCGTGATTCTCGCGATCTGCCCCTGTTTAATCGGGCGATTCAGGGTCAGTACCCGCCCGGTTCCACGGTCAAACCCATTTTTGGGCTAGCGGGTCTTGAGGCGGGCACTGTCACTGCCGAGACCGCCATCAAAGACCCAGGCTGGTATGTGCTGCCCGGCGAGGAGCGTCGTTTTCGCGACTGGACCCTGCGGGTACGCGGTACCGGTCACGGCGATGCAGTTAACCTGCACCAGGCTATCGAAGAATCCTGCGATACCTATTTTTATGACCTCGCCTATAGGATGGGCATTGATGCCCTGCATGATTTTTCCGCACCTTTCGGATTGGGTGAAGTGACTGGCATTGATACCACTCACGAGCGTGCAGGCATCCTGCCATCCAGGTCCTGGAAGCGGCGCGCCCGCGGCCAGGTCTGGTTCCCCGGTGAAACCCTGAATGTGGGTATTGGTCAGGGGCATCTACTGGCCACACCCCTGCAACTGGCTCTGGCGACCTCCATCCTCGCCACCCGAGGCCTGCACTACCAGCCGCGCCTGCTGTATAAGATTGATGATAAACCGGTCGATCCCGGTGCCCCGACGCTGGTCGAGGCGGATGATGCCAATTGGGCGACGGTGCATGATGCCATGCGCGCGGTGTTTCACGATGTGCGTGGCAGTGCTTTTGCCACGGGGCGCGGTTCCAGCATCATCATGGCGGGCAAGAGCGGTACTGCCCAGGTTGTGGGCATTGCCCAGGATGAGGAATACAACGAGGAAGAAGTCTACGAGCGTCATCGAGATCACGGGCTGTTCATCGCGTTTGCGCCCTACGAAGACCCCGAGATAGCCGTGGCGGTCGCGGTAGAGAACGGCGGCGGTGGCAGTAAAGTGGCAGCCCCGATTGCGCGCCGTGTGATGGATGCCTATCTGGCAGACACGGCAGAGCGATCATGAGCGATTATGTTCGCCAGATGCCTGAGGCCAGTGCCGATCTGGCACGCAACCCCAGTTTTTCTGAACGTTTCCACATCGACCTGCCTTTGCTGGGCTTGCTGCTGGTGCTGACAACCCTCGGCCTGGTGGTGCTTTACAGTGCCAGCGGGCAGAAGATGGGTGCGGTCATACGGCAGGGGCGTTACTTTATACTCGCCTATGTGGTCATGCTGGTGGCCGCACAGGTCAGCCTTCAGCGCTACCAGCGCTGGACTCCCTGGGCCTATCTGGCCGGTGTGGGCCTGTTGCTGGCGGTCATCTTCTTCGGCACCGGTGCCAAGGGTGCACAGCGCTGGCTGGCTCTGCCGGGTTTTCGGTTTCAGCCTTCAGAAATTATGAAACTGATGGTGCCGCTGGCCCTGGCCTGGTATCTGTCTTCGCGGGTGTTGCCACCCAAGTTCCAGTACGTGGTCATCAGCCTGGTTCTGATCGGTTTGCCATCTGCGCTGGTGATTCTGCAGCCCGATCTCGGTACGGCCCTGTTGCTGGCCTCCTCCGGATTATTTGTGTTGTTCATGTCGGGTATCGGCTGGCGTTACATTGTTGGTTCAATAGCGCTGGCGATCGCCTCAGCCTGGCCGGCCTGGGTATATATGCTGCACGACTACCAAAAGCAGCGCATCCTGACGCTGCTGAATCCGGAGCGGGACAAGCTCGGTGCGGGCTGGAACATTATTCAATCCAAGACCGCGATCGGTTCTGGCGGCTGGAGCGGCAAAGGCTGGCTCAACGGAACCCAGTCGCAGTTGGACTTCCTGCCCGAGAGCCATACTGACTTTATTATCGCCGTGTTGGCCGAAGAGTTCGGATTGCGCGGCGTGCTGGTGCTGTTGTCCCTGTACCTGTTGATCCTTTTGCGGGGATTCTGGATCAGCCTGAATGCCCAGGACAGTTTCTCGCGATTGCTGGCGAGTAGTCTGACTCTCACATTTTTCGTATACGTCTTTGTTAATATGGGTATGGTGTCGGGGCTGCTGCCCGTGGTGGGTGTTCCTCTGCCACTGGTCAGTGCCGGCGGCACCTCAATCGTGACACTGATGGCAGGGTTCGGAATTCTGATGGCCATCAGTACTGAGAAACGTCTGGTGGGTCAGTAATCAACCCGTCATTACAGCGGTAAAGGAGTGTTTCAGCATGGAAAAATCTACTTCGTCCTCTTTGGTGTGGGCACTTTGTCTGCTGTTGTGCGCACCAGTGTCCATGCTGGCCCAGGCCGCAGGGTATAGCGATCACCCCGCGGCGCAGACCCTGATTGACGAACTGGTTGCAGAGGAGGGTTTCGAGCGCAGCGAGCTGGAGGCTTTGTTTGCTCAGGCTGAGCGCAAGGAATCGATTCTCAAGGCCATCTCCAGACCGGCGGAGAAGACCAAGGCCTGGCACGAGTACCGGGACATTTTTGTCACCGAGACTCGCACCGAGCAGGGGGTGGAATTTTACGAAGCCTACGCGGCCACACTGCAGCGTGCCGAACGTGAATACGGCGTACCCGCTGAGATTATTGTTGCCATCATTGGAGTAGAGACGCGTTACGGCCGCAACAAGGGCAGCTTTAGAGTGATTGATGCTTTGTCCACGCTTGGTTTTGACTACCCCAAGCGTTCCAAGTTTTTCAGCAAGGAACTGAAACACTTCCTGATTCTGGCTCGCGAGCAGGGACTGGAGCCGACCGACCTTCTGGGTTCCTATGCCGGGGCGATGGGTTATGGTCAGTTTATCCCCAGCTCCTATCGTGCCTATGCCGTGGACTTTGACGGCGATGGTCTGGTCGATATCTGGAACAACCCCGTGGATGCCATAGGTAGTGTCGCCAATTATTTCAGTCGACATGGCTGGCGCACTGGCGGGCAGGTCGTCAGCGCTGCCGTTGTCGCTGAGGATTATCAACGCGATCTTGCCAATGCAGGGCTCAAGCCCAAGCTGACACTGGCGGACTTTGAGGCAGGTAAGGTCTCCGCGGCGGATGAACTGCCCGCAGACGCCAAGGCCACCCTGTGGGAATTTGAGGGCGAGGACGGATTGGAGCATTGGCTGGGTCTGCACAATTTTTACGTGATCACCCGTTACAACCACAGCTCCATGTACGCCATGAGCGTTTACCAGCTCAGTCTGGAAATCGACCAGCGCCTGCCCTGATGAAGCACCTGAAGCGCTGCAGCCTGGGCTTGTCGGCCCTGCTGCTGGCAGCCTGCAGTGAGTTGCCGGTTACACCTGAAATCTCCGACGGTCGACCCCTGGGTGAGCTTCAGGCCGATCAGGTGGTTGATGCGGTACCCAAAGCGGAGACAATCCTGCTGGCTGGTAATACCAGTCCCTACACCGTGAATGGCGTAGAGTACGAGGTGCTGGACAGCTCAGCAGGCTATCGGGAGGAGGGCATTGCTTCCTGGTATGGCACCAAGTTTCATGGCCGTAAAACCGCGACGGGTGAAATCTTCGATGTTTACGCGGCCAGTGCGGCACACCGTTCGCTGCCTCTGCCTGCCTATGCGCGGGTGACTAATCTGGAAAACCAGCGTTCCGTGGTCGTCAAGGTCAATGATCGCGGCCCGTTTCATCCCGATCGGATCATCGACATGTCCTATGGTGCAGCCGTGAAGCTGGGTTTTGCTGAGCAGGGCACTGCCCGGGTGGAGGTGATAGCGTTAGCTGTGGAAGGCACTGAAGATCTGCGCGCTGATGCAGCCCTTGCCGATTGGCATCAGGACTATAAGTATTTGCAGTTGGGTTCTTTCAGTCAGCGCCAGTCTGCTGAACGCCTGCGCGACCAGCTGGCGGCGAGCCAGGCGGTGGCGGTGGTGTTGCGAGATGTCGAGATCAATGGTCGAAATTACTATCGGGTACAGCTCGGGCCTGTCGACGATCGCAAGGCCCTGTTAGCCCTGCGTGAGAGCTATCTTGAGCAGGGTTTCAGCGGCGCCAAACTGGTGGCGGAATAGGTGATGCGTTAACATGCTCGCTGGTCCCTGCTTGTCAAAAGAGTCCGCATGAATCGTACGCCTGTCCTTCTGTTTTCAGCCCTGCTGACCCTCCTTTCTGCATACGCAGGGCTGGCAAAAGCCGCCTCTATATTGCCGCCGCCCCCCAAGGTCGCCGCAGCAGGCTATCTGCTGGTGGATGCCGACAGTGGCCGCATCATTGTTGAATACAATGCCGACCAGGCGCTGGCTCCAGCCAGCCTGACCAAGCTAATGACCAGCTATGTGTTGGCCCATGAGCTGGCTGAAGGTCGGGTCAGCAACGAAGACCAGGTTTTGATCAGTCGGAATGCCTGGGCTCAGAACCCGGTGTTCGCGGGTTCCTCGCTGATGTGGGTAGAAGCGGGCAAGCGCGTTCGCCTGGGAGACCTGCATCTGGGCCTCGTGGTTTCCTCGGGCAATGATGCCGCCGTGGCTATTGCCGAACACCTGGCCGGCAGCGAAGGGGCATTTGCCGACATGATGAATGGTCACGCCCGGGCCCTGGGTATGAGCGGCAGCCATTTTGTGAACTCTCACGGCCTCTCCGCCACGGATCACTACACCACTGCGCGGGATTTGGCGCTGTTGTCCAATGCCTATATAAACCGGTTTCCAGACCAGTACGCACTGCACAGTGTGCGTGAGTACACCTACAACAACATTCGTCAGTACAACCGCAACACACTGCTGGCGGAAGACCCCTCCGTGGATGGCCTGAAAACCGGCTATACCGCCGATGCTGGCTATTGCCTGGTGGCATCCGCCAAGCGTGAACAGATGCGCCTGATTTCAGTGGTGCTGGGTACTGACAGCCAGCGCTCCCGCTTCAGCGAAACCCGCAAACTGCTCAACTATGGCTTTCGATTCTACGAGACTCACCAGCTCTACCAGGCTGGTCAGCAGTTAAGTGAGGCGAAAGTCTGGAAAGGTCAGCAGCAGCAACTGGCGTTGGCGGTCAATGAGCAGATTTACCTGACTATACCCCGCGGCCGTCACGACGATCTGGCAGCCGTGATGGAAGTACAGGACAGCATCGTGGCACCTGTAGAGGCGGGTCAAAGTTACGGCGAGTTGACGGTCAGCCTGGACGGTGAGGTGCTGGTGAGAACAGCTTTGGTTGCAGCTGTGTCGATTGAGCAGTCTGGCTTCTTCGCCAGGCTCTGGGATTCCATTCTGATGTTTTTGCAGGGTTTGTTCGGTGGTTGATATCAATGACCCCGATGCGCCCAAGATCGAGTTTCCCTGTGAGTACCCGATCAAGGTGCTGGGCCGTTCCAGTGACGAATTTCATCAGGTGGTGCTGGAAGTAACCGAGCGACACGCACCCGGCTTTGAGCGAGATCGTATAGAGGTTCGAGACAGCCGCAAGGGCAACTTTGTCTCCGTAACGATCTATATCACCGCAACCGGCAAGCCGCAGTTAGAAGCGCTGCATCAGGACTTGATGGCCACCGGGCTGGTGCAGATGGTGATCTGATGCACATCCGCCGCCTCGGCCTGGTGCCCTACGAGGAAACCTTCGCGCAGATGAAGGCGTTTACCGACAGCCGTAGCGCCGATACTGAAGATGAGCTCTGGCTGCTGCAGCATCCGCCGGTGTTTACCCAGGGCCAGTCCGGCAAGGCTGAGCATGTGCTGGCCCCCGGCGATATACCGGTAGTGCAGGTGGACAGGGGTGGCCAGGTTACCTATCACGGTCCCGGCCAGTGGGTGGTTTATCTCCTGGTTGATATCCGCCGGCGTCATTTTGGGGTGCGCGATCTGGTAGACCTGATCGAGCAGAGTATTGTTCGGCTGCTGACACCCATGGGCATTAGTTCAGAGCCGCGCCCGGATGCACCGGGTGTGTATGTATCTGGTAATAAAATAGCTTCCCTCGGGCTGCGGGTTCGAAGAGGATGCTCCTACCATGGCCTGGCTCTGAACGTGGATATGGACCTGGAACCCTTTTCCCGCATCAATCCCTGTGGCTACGAGGGTCTGCAGGTGACTTCGATCCGCCAGTGTCTGCCTGATGACATAGAGCTGGATATGGATGAAGTTGGAGAGGCGCTGCTTGAGGAGCTGCAGCTGGGGCTGCAGTAGTCAGTTCTTTACCGGCCGTTTCTGTAATTTGCGCTGCAGTGTGCGGCGGTGCATGCCCAATGCCTTGGCGGTGGCTGAGACGTTCCCCTCGTTTTGGTGAAGCACTTTCTGGATATGTTCCCATTCCAGTCGTTCCACCGATAGGGGTGCCTCTGTCACCGCGGCAGTACCGCCCTCGCCGCGCAGGGCGGCGAGAATTTCAGCACTGTTGGCGGGCTTGACCAGGTAGTCCCTGGCGCCGACCTTCATCGCTTCTACCGCGGTGGCAACGCTGGCGTAGGCGGTGAGTATGACGATAGTGGCGGCGGGCACGACCTCCAGCAAGCGAGGTAGGGTGACAAGCCCGGAGGGCCCCGGCAGATTCAGGTCGAGCAGAATGTCCTCCGGCTGGTGTTTGGCGGCGACGTCGAGAGCCTGCTCTGCATCGTGTGCGATAGCCACATCGAAACCCTGGCGACTCAGGCTGCGGGCCATAACCTCGGTGAAGGTGACGTCGTCGTCCACCAGTAAAATACGCCGGCCAGTCGTCATTTGCGTTTAATCGGGATATACAGTCGCGCGATAGTGCCGCCGCTGGGTCGATTCTGCAGCTCGATGCGGCCGCGATAGCGATTAATGGTGGCGTGGCTCAGCAGCAGGCCCAGGCCCATGCCGCGACCACCCTCGCGAATAATCGGTTTTCCGATTTGCTGCATCAGCTTCGCGGAAATGCCGGGGCCCTGGTCCGCAATGGAAATCATCAATTCACTGTCACTCCAGTCCAGCTCTACCTGAATGTCCTTGGGCCAGGCATTAGCGGCGTTATTGAGCAGGTTTTCTATGGCCTGCCCCAGAGTCAGTTCGACGTCAATCATGGGTGACTGGCCACGACCGGCAATCATAAAGGTAGCGGTGGCGTCAGGCCGTATCAGTTGCCACTGATCAAACACCACCGCCATGTAGTCAGCCGAATCCACTCGTCGCGTCTCACCCACGTCGCTGAGTTGGGCAGTTTTGGAGAGTTTCTCAAGAATCGTCCGGCAACGCCCGAGCTGCTCTTGTAGCAACTGCAGATCGCGGTTGTCGGGTTGTTTTTCCTGCAATTCCTCCAGCAGCACGGTCATGGTGGTTAGCGGCGTGCCCAGTTCATGCGCAGTGCCCGCAGCCAGCCCGGCCACCGCAAGCACCTGTTCGTTGCGCAGCTGGTCCTCCCGTTCCTCCACCTGGTCCTGTTCCTGCCGGCGCAAAGAGGCAGCCATTCCAACCACGAACCAGGTGATCAGCGCGATGGAAATCACGAAGTTCACCCACATGCCTGCCACATGGATATTGGGGGTGTGGCCGTGATGAGGCGGCGTGAATAGTGGCAGCGGGAGGTAGTAAAACAACAGCGCACTGTAGGCGGCCAGCGACAGCAGGGCCAGGATCCATGTGAAATGCCGCCCCAGGACCGCAGCCGAAATCACCACCGGGATCAGGTAATAGCTGACAAAGGGATTATTGGCACCACCAGAGAAGTACAAAAACACCGACAGGCCACAAACGTCCACGATCAGTTGGGCGAAATACTCGGCATCGGTAATTGGCCATCCCATGCGCAGGCGGATAAAACTGAGTAGGGTAAGGCCAGCCAGCACTGCGACGGTATATTGCAGCCCAGTCAGTGCACCGGCGCTGATGTCTTTGTCACCCAGATACCAAAGCAACAGCAACTGACCCACGATCACCAGGCTTCGGATGATCAGCAGGCTGCGCAGGTTGCTCAGCGAGGCGCTGTAGCGGATCGTTGGCTCCTTACTCACACCTTTTATTATAGGTGCTGATCCGGTGCAGGTCTTGTGCCTGAGGCCCCGGCTTGGCGTATAATCCGCGCACTTTTCACCGGCACCCAGTGCCCATTCCAGAGAATCCATGTCTGAACTGAGCCGACAAATTGACGCCCGGCGTACCTTTGCCATCATCTCGCACCCGGATGCGGGCAAGACCACGATCACTGAAAAGCTGTTGCTGCTGGGTAACGCCATTCAGGTGGCGGGTACGGTCAAGGGTAAAAAAGGCCCACACGCCACCTCCGACTGGATGAGCATGGAGCAGGAGCGGGGTATTTCTGTGACCTCGTCGGTGATGCAGTTCCCCTGCCGCGAGCGCACCGTCAACTTGCTGGATACGCCGGGGCACGAGGATTTTTCTGAAGACACTTATCGCACCCTGACCGCGGTGGACTCTGCATTGATGGTGATCGATGGTGCCAAGGGTGTGGAGGATCGCACCGTCAAGCTGATGAACGTCTGCCGGCTGCGGGATACGCCTATCATCAGTTTTGTTAACAAGATGGACCGGGATATCCGCGACCCGGTAGAACTGCTCGATGAGATTGAAGAGGTGCTCGATATCTGTGGGGCGCCTATTAACTGGCCTATTGGCATGGGCCAGCACTTCAAGGGCGTTTACAACCTTTACACGGATACCGTGCACGTGTTCCAACGGGGCTTTAATCACAGCCTGCCGGAGGATCTGCGCATAGAGGGTCTGGACTCCGCCGAAGCGCGCGAATTGATCGGCGAGGACTACGAGGATTTCGTTGAAGAGATTGAGTTGGTGCGCGGCGCTAGCTACGAGTTTGAGCTGGAGGAATTTCTGGCGGGCAGGCTGACGCCGGTGTTCTTTGGCACGGCACTGGCCAATTTCGGTGTGCGCGAGATGCTCGATGATTTTGTGCAGTGGGCGCCCGCGCCGCTACCCCGGGAAAGCAAAGAGCGACCGGTTGCAGCCGATGAAGAAAAATTCAGCGGATTTGTATTTAAAATCCAGGCCAATATGGATCCTCGCCACCGCGATCGGATTGCCTTTATGCGCGTGTGTTCCGGACAGTACAGCAAGGGCATGAAAATGCGCCATGTACGTCTGGGTAAAGACGTCAAAATCGCAGATGCGGTGACATTCAAGGCGGGCGAGCGCGCAGTGGTGGAAGAGGCTGTTTCCGGCGATATTATCGGGCTGCACAATCACGGCACAATTCAGATTGGAGATACCTTCACTGGTGGCGAAGCACTGCAGTTCACCGGTATACCCCACTTCGCGCCAGAGTTGTTTAGACGCATTCGGCTCGCTGATCCGCTCAAGTCCAAACAGCTGCAGAAGGGCTTACAGCAGCTGTCAGAGGAGGGCTCTACCCAGGTGTTCGCCCCCATCAGCAATACCGATTTGATTGTCGGTGCGGTGGGGCAGCTACAGTTTGATGTGGTGGCCTTTCGCCTCAAGGACGAATACAAAGTTGAAGCGATCTATGAACCCGTGAACGTCTACACGGCGCGTTGGGTCTACTGCGAGGATGAGCGCAAGCTCGAAGAATTCCGCAAAAAGGCTGCGGACCAACTCTCTGTTGACGGGGGCGGCTACCTCACCTACCTGGCACCCACCCGCGTGAATCTAAATCTTATGGAAGAGCGGTGGCCCGACATTGATTTCCGCGCCACCCGGGAGCACTAGCTAGCTGCGTTGCGATCGCATTGTTAAACAGAAGCTAAAACTGCTCATTTATCATCTTATAAACTCCGCGTTTTCGCTTCTGTTTGCCGCGCGCTCGCTGCCTCGCTTACGCTAGTCGCCTGGTCTATGACCGCGGGCTTAAGCGGGGAGCAGCGCTTCCAGTTCTGATTCCAGGTCCTCTGGCTTGGTTGCCGGGGCAAAGCGTTTGACGACATTGCCGTCTGTATCCACCAGGAACTTGGTGAAATTCCATTTGATGCCCTTGGTGCCCAGCGCCCCCGGAGCCTCACTCTTCAAATGTTTGTACAGCGGGTCGGCGCCAGAGCCGTTGACCTCGATTTTGCCGAACATGGGAAAGCTCACGCCGTAGTTCAGCTGACAGAATTCCATGATCTCGTCATTGCTGCCCGGGTCCTGCTTGCCAAACTGGTTGCAGGGAAAACCAAGAATCTCAAAGCCGCGGTCCTTGTACTTCTCATACATGGTCTCCAGACCCTCGAACTGCGGGGTGAATCCGCACTTGGAGGCGGTGTTCACAATCAGCAGTACCTTACCTTTGTAATCCGCCAGTGAGCGATCATCGCCGCCGGGTGTTTTACAGGAGTAGTTGTGAATGCTGTCGGCCATGGTGAGTCCTCTATCAAGTTTTGTTCAGGTTGTTACGCAACGCCGGGTCGGCTGGACTACCCCTCCGGCCCACTAATGCCGTGAGAGGTAAAATCCACTAGTAACTCGATCACGGCTGCACTGTCTGTCTGTGCCAGGTCCTCCCTGAGCCAGCTGCGGGCTTCATTGGTCAAGTCGGCCAGCATCTGCAGCGTGGCGTGATTCGCCATTTCAAACTTGATATCCAGTGCCGCCTGAGACTGCAGTGGTTCCGCCGCGTAGAGTATTCGGGGATAGCGTGAGGTCACATGGCGGTAGCTTTTGCTGACCTCTTCCAATATTGGGCTGCGATCGGCGTAGAGCCTGGCGATCAGTCGCACATACCGCTGGCCGGCTTCGCCGGGAGACAGGGCCAGCTCCGCCAGCGGTTCGATCATCACGCGCATTAGCCCGCGCACGTTGGGCGGCTCTTTCTCCAGCTCGTCGAGCATTTGCTCGCGGGTCTGGTTCAGCTTGCCCATGTGGCGATTGATCAGCTCGCTGACGAGTACCTCGCGGCTGCCAAAATGGTAGTGCAGCACCCCGGGGCTGACCCCGGCGGTGGCGTTGATAGTACGCAGGGAAACCGCTTCAACGCCGCGCTCTGCAAACAGCTTTTCTGCGGCATCCAGAATCAGTTGCCGAGCCTCTCCCTTGACTGATTCCGCAGTGGCCATTCAGGCTCAGGCGGCCTGCAACTGTGCCTGCAACAGGTTGAGGCGGCCGCACTGCAGCTTCAGGGAGTATTCCAGCCCTTTCAGACAGGAGCGGAAGCGAGCCTGGTCCCATTTGTCCTGTAGCTCTTGCTTCTTTTCTTCCAGAGCGCTGCCCAACTCACCCACACGGGCCTCGTATCGCTCAGCCTGCAGCTGCTTCCAGCGTGCCAGTGATTCGCTGAACAGTTGCAGCTCCCGTTCCAGGGACTCCCGCAAGGGCTCTGCCACGGTCTTGTTGCTCAGCGTGGCCTGGGCACGTTTAAGTTGCATGGCCACTTTGGCGCGCTGGATCTTGAAGTTAGGTACCCGCTTCAGGTCACTGGCCAGCCCCAGCCAGCTGCACAGGCTGATCAACCACTTGGTGGGATCCCACTGGTACCACCGAATGCCATTGCGATAGTCGGTTTGAAAGATGTGGTGGTAATTGTGATAGCCCTCACCGTAGGTCAGAACGGCCAGCAGGGTATTGTCACGCGCAGAATTCTCATCGGTGTAGGGCTGGCTCCCCCAGTAGTGGGCCAGTGAGTTGATGAAAAAGGTGGTGTGATGATTAACCAGCAGACGCAGCAGGCCAACAATCAACAGAAATCCAATCGGGTCGCCATAGGCGAAACCCAACAGCAGTGGCAGAACTATATTCATTACCGCAGTGATGGCGACATAGTTGTTGTGTTGCCACATCACAATCGGATCATCCAAAAGATCCTGAGCGTTGCTGAAGTCCTGCTCATTGGTGGGATAGTCGCGCAGCATCCAGCCGATGTGTGAGAACCACAGGCCGCGCCCGGCGCTGTAGGGGTCGCGCTCGTTGTCATCCACATAGCGGTGGTGGCGACGGTGATCCGAGGCCCAGATCAGAATGCTGTTCTGTAGCGCACCCGCTCCCCAGAGCGCATAGAAAATCTTCAGGGGGGTGCTGGCTTTGTAGGACCGATGCGCCCACAGACGATGAAAACCACCGGTGATCGAGAGCCCGTTCAGGTAGAGGAAGATCACGCCCCAAATCCAGGCCCAGCCCGAATAACCCTGATAGATACCCCAGGCGGGTATGGCGAAGAGGGCAATAATGGGCAGCCCGATAAAAATCACGACGTTCAGTCTGTAGAGGGGCGGGAGATTTTTCTCAATACTCATTGAATCGGTCTGGTTGGGCAAATGGGAATGGGAAATGGTATAAGAGATGCCCCCTTATTGGTACCGTGATCGAGATGTCAGATTCCCGGGCCGTGTTCACCCGCGGCTCTACCCTCAAGCACGTCATTAAAATGACCGCCGCCAGCACAGTGGGTTTGGTGGCGATGTTCACTGTCGACCTGGTGGACATGTATTTCCTCAGTCTGCTGGGGGAGCAGGAGTTGGCAGCCGCTGTGGGTTTTGGCGGCACTTTGCTGTTTTTCCTGACCGCCGTCAGTATCGGCCTTCAAATCGGCATGGGTGCGCTGGTGTCGCGGGCTGAGGGCGCCCATCAGCGCGAGCTGGCCGGTCGCTATTGCACCAACATCCTTGTTTTCAGCGGCCTCGTAGCGGCACTGATCAGCGGCGTGGCATATTTCAACCTGGAACCCCTACTGCGGTTTCTGGGCGCGGAGGGCAAAACCCTGCACTACGCCCTGCAATACAGCAGCATCATTATTCCCAACACGGCTATTCTGGCTGTGGGCATGTGTGCCGCCAATGCGACGCGCGCGGTGGGCGATGCCAGGCGCTCCATGTACGCGACACTGGGTGGCAGTTTTGTTAACGCAGTGTTGGATCCCATCCTGATCTTTGGCCTGGGCTGGGGCATTGAAGGTGCGGCGGTGGCATCGGTAGTTTCGCGCTGGGCGCTCATGATTATCGCTTTTCACGCCATCTTTCATGTCCATAAACTGCCCAGACCCTCAACCTTTACCAGTCTGCGACAGGATCTGCCCAGTATTATGAAAGTCGCTGGTCCGGCTGTTTTGACCAATCTGGCCACACCGATCGGCGGCAGCTTTGTCTTGAAGACCATGGCCCAGTACGGCGACAGTGCCGTCGCCGGTGCGGCGATTATCGGACGGGTGACGCCGGTGGCCTTCGCCGCAGTGTTTGCGCTTAGCGGTGCGATAGGCCCCATCATTGGCCAGAACGCCGGTGCAGGGCTTTACCACCGGGTGCGGCGCGCACTGCTCGACGCCATGCTGTGTAATCTGATTTATATATTCCTGGTGTGGTTGATACTGTGGCTGTTGGTGGACGCCATAGTCGCGGCCTTCTCTGCCAGTGGTGAGGCTGCCGAGCTGATCCGTTTCTACATCAATTTTCTGGTCGGTGCCTTTCTCTTCAATGGCATGTTGTTTGTCGCCAACGCCAGCTTCAACAATCTTCACCGTGCTCATCTCGCCACCATTTTTAACTTCAGCCGCGCACTGTTGGGCACCATTCCCTGCGTTTATTTGGGTTCCCAGTGGTACGGGGCGCCCGGTGTGTTGGCCGGTGAGGCGGCTGGCGCTGTTCTGTTTGGCTGCCTCGCTCTCGTGGCAGTGCTCTGGCAGGTGCAGGTCCTGGGACGTCAGCACCAGAATCAGGCTCAACAAGCTGCGCTAGACCCGGCGGCTCCCTCTTCCTAAACTGATGGCCATGAGTGATGAAATAACCGTGCAGACCAGCGACAGCGGTTGGCTGAAGCAGGTCGCCAGCGCCTATCGCGAGCGACGTAATGTCATTATTGTTGATGACGCCGGTGTTGGCATAGACCCGGAAAACCAGAGCTTGCTGGCCATGGGACGACAGGCCGGTTTGGACCGCGCGCAGTGGGCCAGCGTGTTGATCTCGCTGGGTATGTCTGGTGCTGGTTTGTGGATGGTTGTCACCGCCATTGTCAGCCCTGAGCCGACCAGCAAGCTGGGCCTGTTGGTGATGGGTGGCTCTATTCTTATTTTCTCCGGCGGTTTTTCCGCCATTCGTATTCTTACCGATCACCGTCCCCCCAGTGTCGAGGTGACACCGCGGGGCATTCGACTGACCTGGGAGTAAACATGTTGAAACTGCAGCTGTTACTGATTGGCCTGCTGGCCGTACCGTCCGCCTTCGCGCAGGATCTGCCGCCCATACTGCAGGGACTTGGCCTGCGAGAAGCGCCGGTGGCGTCCAGGGATCTGCCCGGTTGGAGCAAACCCGAAAAAGTGGTGATTCGCAATTTGTTTGGCAGCGATGTGGTGTCTCCGCTGCAACGGTTTGCTCCGGGTGTCACCCTGGTTTCAGCAGACACCCAGGAACAGGCGGTCAATGAAGTGGTAGATGCGGACGTTTACATCGGAACCTGCGAGGAAGAAGTTCTGGCAGCTGCTGGGCAACTGCACTGGCTGCAAACCTATTTTGCCGGTGTGGAAAGTTGTGTCAGCCAGCCCGCCCTCAAAGGCGGTCAGGTCGTGCTCAGTAATGGCCAGCGCCTGAGTTCCACCGCTATTGGCGATCACAGTATTGCCCTGATGATGGCGCTGGTGCGCGGGCTGGATGGCTACATCGGCCTGCAGGCCAAAGGTGACTGGCAGCGCGATGCGGTTCCCCAGGTACAGCGCTTTGGCGAGGTGTCTGGCCGTACCATTCTGGTGGTCGGTCTGGGAGGCATAGGTACACAGGTGGCCAAGCGAGCACACGCGCTGGGCATGACCGTTCTGGCCACACGCGGCAGCCGTCGAGAAGGGCCTGATTATATTGAGTATGTGGGTCTTGCCCATGAGGCGATAGAACTGGCGGCAAAAGCTGATGTCGTGGTCAACGCGGCTCCGCTCACCCCTGCTACCCGGGGTATGTTCAACAAGGCATTCTTTGAGGCCATGCAATCACACGCCTATTTTGTCAGTGTGGGTCGCGGTGAAAGTACGGTGACTGATGACCTGGTGGCTGCGATCAAGAGCGGGCAGATCGCCGGAGCCGGTCTCGATGTAACCGACCCTGAACCGCTGCCCGCTGATCACGAGTTATGGCAGACCCCACGGGTGATTATTTCGCCGCACATGGCCGCGATGTCGCCGGTGACATTCCAACGGATATTCACCCTGATCGGTGAAAACCTGCGTCGCTATGTTGCCGGTGAGCCGTTGCTCAGTGTGGTGAATGTCGAGCGCGGTTACTGAGTTGTAGTGCGAATGCGATCAAGCTCAGCGTGCAACCAGTCGCCCGACGTGATGCGCTGGCCATCGCAGATGGCGTGATATTTCTTGCCGGTCCAGCTGCTTTCACTAGCGAGTCGATCGATAAAGTGCTCGGTTTTTTTGACGTAGCGCTTGCCGTTTTTTAGTTTGAGCCGCATGTGAGCGGCGGCGCTCTGGGAGTCGTGCACCGTGCCGTTACGCTCAAAGTCACAGCCGCTATCGGCAACAAAATTGATCAGTTGTTCGATCTCAGCATTCATATGCTCATCCGCATGTGCGGGCGCTGTCACGACGATCAACATCAGCAGAAAGATTTTGATGTTCACTGCAGGGCCAGGGTTGCGAAAACGGGATTGTGGTCGGAGGTGGTGACTTCGACGCTGCCACTGCTGAGAACCTTGAGCCCACGCACGTAGATGTGGTCGAGTACATTGCCGAATACCTGGGTGCGGCGGTCATCGGGGTAGTCCAGGGGCATCAATGACAACTGCTCTGCCACAGCCTCTAGCGCGGCCATCCTGCCGTCGCTCCAGGTATTGAAGTCACCTGAAAAAATGACCGGCCCCGCGTGTTGCTCGATCAGGCGGGTTGCATCGTGAAGCTGCTGTGCAAGGGCGCTGCTGTTCAGTGTGAAGTTAACGCCATGAACATTAATAACCAGCAGGGCCTGCTCGTGGCCTTCAATGCGGTAGCGGCTGACGCTGGTTGCCTTGGGGCTGCCCAGCCAGGGTTCCATATGCGACAGGTTGCAATAGACCTGTGGCGGTACTCGGCTCACTGTCATCACCCCGGAGCGGTAATTGCTGGTAGTGTAGCCTGGTGCGAACACGGCATGGTAATCGCCCACCAGTTTTTCCCTTAACTGCGCTTCGAGAACTGCCTCCTGTAACAGTACCAGGTCACTGCCCGTGGCCAGGCGCTGCAGATCTTCAATCCAGCCGTCCCGGCTGGCCTTCTGGATATTCCAGTTGAGCATTCTTATGGAGTCTGCGTTCAGCCCCGGCAGTTGGGTGGCAGTGTCTGGCAGGGCATTTTCCAGAGCGGTGCAATCTTGAGAACTGGCTGCTGCAGGGAACAATAGCAAGCCAAACGCTGCAACAAGCGCCCAGAAAAAAGCGGGCATCTGGATTGAGATACGAGCCATGCGTTTAGCGTAGCACAGCCCTTTCAGGGCCACGCCGGCTAGCCCAGTCTGGCCAGGATTCTCTCGACGTCGGATTGCGCCACACCAAGTTCAGACAGGATTTCCTCGCTGTGTTGCCCCAAAGATGCGGCAGGGGAGTTCTGGAGTGGAATCTGACCCTCAAACTGGAATGGTGTGCTCGCCATGCGCAGCCGGCCTGCGATCGGATGTTCAACTTCTATAACGCCGCCTTGTTGAATGACCTGAGGGTCCTCATGAATGTCGTCCAGGGTATTGGCAACGGCGCAAGGCACACCCAGTTCATCAAATCGTTCGCTTAATGCCTCGCTGGTCCAGTCCGAGAATGCCTTTGCCAGCTCCTCGCGCAGTTCCTCCCGGTTTTCCAGGCGGTTCGGGAAGTTGAGGAAGCGTTCTTCAGTGTGCGCAGTACTGCCAACCAGTTCGCAAACATGGGCGAACACGTCATCGGCGATGAGGATAATGGCGATATAACCGTTCTTGGTTTGGTAAAGCTGAAAGTAATCAGCCAGCTCGCCAAAGTGATGGCTGCCATCCTCCTGAATCATTCTCGACCACATCACGTCGGGCCACTGGTAATACAGTGCCGACTGCATCATTGAAATGGGCAGGTACTGGCCGCGGCCAGTCTTGCTGCGCTGCAGCAGTGCTGCGGTCACAGATTGCGCAACCGTATAGCCGGTGACCTTGTCGAAAATGACCGTGCGGATGTTGTGCGGATCGTTGGGATGCTGCTCTCTGGCGGTGCCGACGGTCGCCTGTATCAACGGGTCGTATACCTTGCGGTCCCGGTAAGGTCCCGACTGGCCGTAGCCTGATACAGAGCAGTAAACCAGGCCTGGGTTAATCTTGCTGTGGGCGTCATAGTCTATGCCCAGCCTCTTCACGATACCCGGCCGGTAGTTCTCGATCAGCACATCGGCGGTTTCTACCAGTTGGTTCAATACCGCTATATCGGCAGCGTCTTTCAGGTCCAGTACCAGCGAACGCTTGTTGCGGTTCAGCGTCGCGTACATGGCAGCCATGCCATTGCGACTATCGCCCATGAATCGGGCCAGATCGCCAATGCCCGGTGGTTCCACCTTGATGACGTCGGCACCCTGGTCGCCGAGAATCATGCCAGCCAGCGGGCCAGATACGGTTGATGTCAGTTCAATGACTCTGAAGCCTTCCAGCGGACCGCCCATGTACCACACTCCTTACCTTTGCCAGTTGGTTAACAGCATGGGGCAAGGGGACTGGGGGTGCAAGTGCGGTTAGAGTTTTTCCAAGTAGGACTGATACTCGAGGTCGGTCACGCGGGCTCGAAACTCGGCGTTTTCCTGCGCCTTGCTGAGCCCATAGATGCGTTTGAGTTCCTTGCCCAGATTGCGCTCGATGAATTCAGATTTTTCAAACAGGGCAATGGCCTCAGGGAAGTAGAGGGGTAGGGTGGAGCCAGCCTGTTCATAACCGTCTCCCTCGATCGCTTTGCCTGGGTCGATTCGCTGGTCGATGCCATCAGCCATCGCCGACAGCAATGCGGCAAAGATGAGGTAGGGATTTGTGTCGGCTCCGGCCAGGCGATGTTCCAGTCGGCGGGCGTTGGGCTTTCCCCCGGGCACGCGCACTGAAACAGTGCGATTTTCATAACCCCAGCAGGGAGAGGTGGGGGCGTGCGCACCGGGCTGAAACCGCCGATATGAATTGTAGTTTGGCGCAAAAATGGCCATGGATTCCGCCATAAAGGCCATGCTGCCACCGATCGCGTGGAGCAGCAGCTCGGTACCCTCCGGGCCACCATTGTCGAAGATATTGTTGTCGCGATCATCGAGTACGCTGCAGTGAACGTGCATGCCGTTGCCGGCTTCGTTCTCGAAGGGTTTGGCCATGAAGCTGGCGACCAGGCCAAACTTGTGGGCGACACCTTTGATCAGGCGCTTCATGGCCTGAATCTGGTCCGCCGCCAGCACCGGGTTGTCCACGTGCTGCATGTTGATTTCATACTGGGAAGGTGCGGATTCCTTGACGATGCCGTCGAAGGGTAACTCCAGTACTTCGCAGCCGCGGCGAATGTCTTCCAGCATCTCTGCGTGGCTGGCGAGTACATCAACGCCGTAGAGATTGCCGCCAATGGGGCTGTCGCCGGCGGGAACCGGGCAGGTATGGTGAATCCCGTCCTGGTTGTAGGACACCAGGCTGAATTCCAGCTCAGCAGCCACAACCGGGCGCCAGCCGCGGGAGTGAAACCGCTCCAGCACCTGTTTGAGGATATGTCGGGGGTCACCGAGGTAGGGGGTTTCGTCCAGGTTGTACATGGACAGCATGACCTGGCCCTGGTTTGGCCCGGCCCAGGGCGTAGGATGCAGGCTGCCCTCAATCGGGCGGCACACGCCATCCTTGTCACCTGATTCAAAGACGAGCTCCTCGACATCCCTGCCCCATATATCAAGGCACATGGCGGTCACGGGAAGCTTGAAGTCCCCCTGGAACATCTTGGCCAACTTATGGCGGGGAACCCACTTACCGCGCATGATGCCATTGATATCCGGCAACAGGGCTTCGATGGTGGTGATGTCGGGGTGAGCCCGCAAGAACCAGTCGGCTTCAACTGACATATATTTCCCGCACTCTATCCCTAAGCATTGAGTGTCTTCCCTGTGTTTTTTGATGGCAATGACCCAGCTGGGTCACTGCGGCGTCCGTGCTTCAAATCAGCCGTTCATTTTGCTTGGGCGGCGACATGTAAATACTCAGTGGGTGACCGGTACCCGCTTCGCCCAGATAGGACAAAGAATTAATAAACAGGGAAAAAAGATCGGTCTGTGAGCCCACGTCCAGCTTCCGATAGATGCTTTTGCGGTGGCGGCGCAGGGTTTCCACAGCAATGCCCAGCTTGTCTGCCGAGGAGTTGGTGCCATACCCGCGCAGCATCAGCTCCAGCACCCCTTTTTCTCGCGGAGACAGCACCGAAGAACCGAACGCGGTGAAAGCGTGGTCAATCACACCGTCAATGTCCGGCCCCATAAAATAGCGAGTGCTGAAATCCGCCATTTTCGCGTGGCTGCGGATCAGTTCCGAAACTGCGGGGGCCAGCGAGTGCAAAATCTCCAATGACTTGTTGTCGTAGCGCCCTCGCCGCGGCAGCCGCATCAGGCTGATATTGACGATGCTGCCGGAGTCCAGCAGGGAGAGGTAGATCACTTCGTCAACGGTGCGGGTGTCTTTGTAATACTCGCTGTAGTAGCTGTTGCCCTCAATTTCATCTTCTACAAGGTCCCACAAGCGATAGAACCGCCCCCGGGGCTGTTTCAGCGAGATCTGATAAAAGGGGTCTTCCCGGTAGGGGTCGTCCAGGTAGTCGTCGATTTGGGCTTGCTGGGCCGCCGCGGGAATCTCGTGGTAAATACATTGCGGCGGCAGCTCTGTGTGATAGAGCCAGACCTGGGGATAATCCACGGGAATGCGGTTATGAATAGCCTTGATCAGCAGACCGAAAAACTGGTCACTGCCTACTGCCGCAATCGCTTCAGCCAGATCCTGGTTCCATTTAGCGAGGGTACTGGGAACGGGCATCAGTCTGTTATGGCCATGGGCAGAGCTTTACCGCGTGTGAGTGTGTGGCACAATCATGGCTGAGCCCCAGATGTGATGTCAATGTGAAGGGATTTCATCCTTTTCTAACAGATAACAGGTATACCCAGACATGCTCTGAGTGTGGAGTATGTGCCCCTGTCAGAAACCCTCGGAGAACCCTTTGATGAACACGATTGTAGAGCAGCGAGATCAGCACGAATGGCAGGCTCTGGATGCGTCTCACTACCTGCATCCGTTTACCGATTTTAAAGAGCTGGGTGAGCAGGGTGCGCGCATTATCACCCGCGCAGAGGGCGCCTATATTTACGACCACGAAGGTCGCGAGATTCTCGACGGTATGTCCGGTTTATGGTGCTGCAGCCTGGGTTATGGTCAGCAGCGCATTGCCGACGCTGTCGCCGCCCAGCTTCAGGAGTTGCCGTACTACAACAGCTTTTTCCAGTGTGCCCATCCTCCGGCCATTGAGCTGGCCAAGCGCCTCGCCGACGTGGCACCTGCGCACATGAACAACGTGTTCTTCACCGGCTCAGGTTCCGAGGCCAATGACACCTGCCTGCGACTGGTGCGGCGGTACTGGGATCTCTGCGAGAAGCCTGAAAAGCGCTTCGTGATTGGGCGCAAAAATGGTTATCACGGCAGCACCATTGCTGGTGCCAGCCTGGGTGGCATGGGTTTTATGCACAAGCAGTTTGAAACCCTTGCCTATGTGGATCACGTTGACCAGCCCTATTGGTTTGCCGAGGGTGGTGACAGTGACCCTGAAGCATTTGGCCTGCAGGTGGCGGCAACGCTGGCGGCAAAGATTCAGGAGCTGGGCGCCGACAAGGTCGCCGCCTTTATCGCCGAGCCGATTCAGGGTGCCGGCGGTGTGATCGTGCCCCCGGCCAGTTACTGGCCCGAGATTCAGCGCATTTGCAAAGAGAATGATGTGCTCTTGATTACCGATGAAGTCATCTGCGGGTTCGGCCGCACAGGTGAATGGTTTGGGGCTGACTACTTTAATGTGCAGGCGGACCTGATGCCCTTTGCCAAGGCGGTAACCAATGGCTATCAGCCCCTGGGCGGCGTGATGGTCTCTGACCGGCTTGCAGACGTGCTCAAGCATGATGGCGGTGAATTTGCCCATGGCTATACCTATTCTGGACACCCGGCGGCCTGTGCAGCCGGTCTGGCCACTTTGGATATTTTGCAGGAGCAGGACGTGGTGCGACGCGTTCGCGAAGATATCGGGCCCTACTTACAGAAGCAGTGGGCGACACTGGCGGATCACCCGCTGGTGGGTGAAACCCGTGGCGCAGGCTTTGTCGCTGCCATGGAACTGGTGAGTGATAAGGCCAGTCGCTCACGTTTTGATGATGATGGCAGCACCGGCGCCCTGTGCCGTAATGCCAGTGTCAGCAACGGGCTGGTGATGCGGGCCGTGGGCGACACCATGATCATTGCACCGCCCCTGGTCATCAGTGAAGCCCAGGTGGATGAGCTGGTGGAAAAAGCTGGCCGTGCGCTGGATGACACCGCTCGCCAACTGGGCGTTTAAGCGCTAATCAGACGCTGCACAAACCAGTAGCTGCCAATCGCGCAGAGACTGGCGTTCAGGACCGCTGCGGCTGGTAATCCCCCTGGCAGCCAGCGCCGCCATAGCGCGGCGATGGCAACCAGTGCCAATACGATGGCAATCTGTCCCAGCTCTACCCCGATATTGAAACCAACCAGGGCTGGGACAATAGCCTGCTCGGGCAGGCCGACCTCGAGTAGCACGCTGGCAAAACCAAAGCCGTGAATCAGCCCGAACAGGGTGGTGATGGCGGGGCGCATGGCCCTGGCGCGTTCGCCTGTTTTGGCCAGCCGCAAATAGCACCAGGCAAACAGTGATAAGCCCAGTAACGGAACGACCGGGAAATTCGACAAACTCGCTGCCCCAAGGCCCGTGAGTAACAGCATTGCCGCCGCAGTCCAGTTAGCTGCGCGCGCTGCCTGTCCGTTCTCCGCCGCGACGTTCTCGACAGCAACAAAAGCGATCGTGAAGCCGATGAAGGCCTCGATCACGCTGATACTGGGTGTGGCCAGGCCCAGCACTGTCATGCTCAGGGTGACGCTGTGACCGAGGGTGAAGCCGGTGACAATAAAGATCACGTCTCGCAATCGCTGGGCCAGAATCAGAAGCGTCAGCAGAAAGGCGATGTGGTCCAGTCCGATCAGGATGTGTTCAAAGCCGAAGCTGACATAGGCCAGGAAGGTGTCCTGCCAGCGCTCGCTCTGGTCTGCCCCAGGTTGCAGTTGAACCCGCTGGCTACTGTTGTGTCGTGTGTACAGTCGCTCGAAAGGAGCCTGCTCCGGCAGTCGAAAACGCGCGAAATGGATGTGCGCAGGAGCCGCCTGGAAAAACGCCCCGATACTGATAACAGCGGAAGCTGCGTCCTCTGGGCAGCGCCAGCTGGCGCGGTAATTCAGATAGCCGGTGCCCGCCGGGAACGCTGTGCCATTGGTTAGTATGCAGGCTTGCTCTGCAGTGACGGACAGCTGTTGTTGCAGATGCGCGGCCAGCACCGCTGTCAGGTCGGCATTGTGGGCCGCATCGGGCAGACGGGTGACTTCCCGCAAGCTGATGCGATAGTTCACGACCAATTGGTCCTGTTCCATACTCCAGCTGGAAAAAGATTTGCTCTGAGGGTCGGCCCAGGCGGGCGCAACGAGGGTGCAGATTATCAGCAGGTAGAGCCCGTACTTCACTGGGCGCTGACCTGGTCCAGCGAGATGAGGAAATCCTCATCAATCCACAGGTCCGCCTCGCCGCGCAGCATGTCGAGATAATCGCGCACGGCCTGTTCCCGCTGGCGACGCTCGTATTCACGCAGCACCTGCTCGCGAATCTCTGCCAGCGGCGCAGCACTGCTTTCACGTCGATCGAGTAATTGCAACACTACATAGCCCCCCTGGTCGGCGAGAGCTGCGCTGTGCTGCCCGGGCATGAGTGCCGCCGCCGCATCAGTCATACTGGGGCCAATGTAGCCGCGCAGTTTGCTCAATGGCAGCAGGCCGGACGGGAGCGACAGAATGTCGCGATCAGCGAGCTTTACAGAAAGTTGCTCCCAGCTTTGACCCCCCAACTGACTGACGGCCTGCTGCGCCCGACTTTCTGCATCCTCTCCGCGAAATACCATGCGTCTGACGGCCAGTTGGCTGGGGCTGGAGAAATAGGAGAGATTGCCGGCGTAAAAAGCTTCCAGTGTTTGTTCATCGACACCACTCATGTCGGCTTCATCCGCGGCAGTCTGCAGCATGGTATTGACGATGGATTTGCGCAGCCTCGGGTCGGCCCTGGGCAGGTCTATGTTGAGGGCGCGCTCTACCAGCAGTCGCTCTTCAATGAGCCTGTCGAGCACGTGGCGCCGGTCTTCCGCGCTCATTGGATTGCGCTTGTCGCGTCCCAGCAGATCCAGGTAACCCAGGTAGTCAGCTTTGCTGATGACACTGCCATTGATGGCCGCGACAGTATTGCCGTCTGCGGAGGGTCTGGGCGCAAGCAGACCGGTGGTGGCCAGCAGTGCACCGGCAACTGCGCCGATCAATAGCAGCACCTCAGGCCTGCGGAATCGATGTGTCACCTGTGGGCTTCCTGTCGTCATTGGGGGCAGCAGAGTATAATCGGCCCTTCATCAGGCGAACAGGCTGCTTCATGTCACCACAGCTCAAACAAATCAATGTCAGTTATGTTGATCGCGAAGACCGACTCATGCTGCGGATTTCCACCAGTGATGACGCTGAGTACCGTCTCTGGTGTACCCGCCGCTTTACCCGCTTGCTGTTGGAACGCTTCGAGCATGAGTTCCAGGGCGAGGTGGCTGCCGAGGTTCCTGTGCCGCAGGAGGCGCGTAAAGAAGTCGCCCAGATGCAGCACAGCCAGGCGGTGAAGGAAGAGGCCTTTGAAAAGCCCTATGAAGCCCTGCCCACGGAATTCCCGCTGGGAGAGAATGGCGTGCTGCTGACCACGCTCAAGTACAGCATGAACGACAAAGGCGTGATGCAAATGGGTTTGAGTGACGGCAAGGACAAGGGCATGACCCTGAACCTGAACCGCAACATGCAGCACCAGGTCTACGAATTGCTGCGCCGCGCTGCAGAAAAAGCGGATTGGTTTGCCGCGCTCTCCACGGCAGAGGCAGCTGCTCGCAGCGGTGTCGTACACTAGGTCTGACGGGGCGGCGGCGTTGCTGTGAACTCGCACACTGCAGAGATCGTGGAACCCATGAATGAGCCGGTACCGCTGGCTTTTACCCGCGCTCTGCTGGTGCAGGCCAGCGCCTATGGCTGTGATACTTCGGCCATGTTGAATGCCGCTGGTTTTCCCTTTGATCCCATGTCACCGCCTCCTGAACCGGTATTTGTCTCAGTAGAGCAGTACAGCCGGCTTTGCGTAGAACTGTTCCGCGCTATTGGTGATGAAGGTGGCGGTGTGCTGGGTGAAAATCCCACGCCTTACGGTACGACCCGGCTATTGCTGTTTGCCGTGTTGAGGTGTGCAAGCCTGCGTCAGGCCATGACCCGCGCGATTGAATTCAACGGCTGCTGTCGCGAACGCCAGGGTGAAGTTCGTGTCAACGAATTGCGTATTGATGAGGCCGAGGGCCTGGCCAGTTTGCATTACCTGTCTGGTGACCCGGGGGCTAATCCTCAATCCCAGCAGGGCGTGCTCTGTGGCATGGCTATGTGGCTGCGGCTGTGTGGCTGGTTGATTGGCCAGTACATCGATGTTGTCAGCGCCAGCTGTGCCGGCCCCGAACCGGATGATCCGGGCCCAGTGCGTCACTTTTTTCACTGTCCGGTAGCCTTCTGCTCAGACTCTAACAGCGTAACTTTCAGCATCAGGCATCTGGATGCTGCACTGGTGCGCAGTGAAGAAGAGCTGCGCGAATTCATGCGGGTGGCGCCCTATCATGTGGTGATCAAGCCCGTTGCCAGCGATGCCAGTATTACCAATCGCATTCGCCAGATTCTTGGCAACGATCTGGCCAGGGAACTGCCCAGTTTCGACGATCTTACCGGCGCCCTGAATATGTCCGCGCGAACACTGCGCAGGCGTCTGGAGAAAGAGGGCACGTCTTACCAGAAGATCAAAGACAATGCTCGTCGTGACGTTGCCATCTCCTTGCTCAGCAGGGATCGCCTGACCGTCAGCGAGGTGGCTGAGCGGGTGGGTTTCAGCGATCCCAGCGCCTTTCATCGTTCCTTTAAGAAGTGGACCGGCCAGTCCCCCGGGGCATATCGATGAGCCGCCTGCGCGCCTGGGAGTGCGATATCACCCGCCTGGCCGTCGATGCCATCGTCAATGCCGCTAACAACAGCTTGCTGGGCGGTGGCGGGGTAGATGGTGCTATTCACAGAGCTGCCGGGCCCGAGCTACTTGCTGAATGCAGGACGCTGCGCGGTTGTGACACCGGCCAGGCGAAAATCACGGCAGCTTATGAATTGCCCTGCCTGCACGTGATTCACACGGTGGGGCCTGTCTGGCATGGGGGGTGCGGGGCGGGCCTGAATTGCTCGCCAGTTGTTATCGGCAGTGCTTGCAGCTGGCGGAGTCGAATCAGCTGGGCAGCATCGCGTTTCCTGCAATCAGTTGTGGCGTCTACGGCTACCCGATAGAAGCGGCCGTCGAAATCGCCGTGCGTGCGGTGAGGGAGTATGACCTGCAATCCATGCAGGATGTGGTTTTTGTCTGCTTTGCTGCTGAGATGTTCGAGTTATACCAGCAGCAGTTGGCGGCCTGAGTAGCAGCGCCGAACGCCTTACTGCCAGTCCAGCGGCGCCAGTCGCCAGTTTCTGCGCCAGGCAGCTTCCACCTTGTCAGTGTAGACCCGGCTGCCAGCGCTGCCGTTATAGCGTGCCAGCGCAGTGGCCAGTCGACCGTTCTCCTTTTCTAAATAGAACTGCAGGATTCTGCAGCCGTAAGAGAGATTGGTCTGGGGATCAATCAGGTTGTCCTCAGGGCGGCCGATCTCATTTTTCCAAAAAGGCATCACCTGCATGAGACCCTGGGCGCCCACGCGGGACACCGCATAGCGGTCAAATGTGCTCTCGACCTCGATCACCGCGAGCACCAATTCAGGTGGCAATTTGCTGAGCTGCGCGAAGTGGTGGACATCCTTCAGCAACTGCAGGCGCTGCTCGGGGTTTTTCATAAACGGCGTCAGCCGCTGTGACATATCCACCAGCCAGACCTCAGCATCAAAGCGATCCTCAAAGCTGGCGGCGCTGGCAATGTGCGTTTCCAGGAAGGCCCGCAGCTGGGCCTGCTCTGCGTCGTCTGCTATTGCCAGTGGCGCGCTCAGCAGACACAGCGACAGCAACAGGGCTCGCATCAGTGGGCGAGTGTCTTTGTAATGAAGTCGAGAATGTCGCCTTGGGGTATGAGTTCGGAGTCTCCCCCGGTACGGGCTTTGTACTCCACATTGCCTTCGGCGAGAGCTCGATCCCCAATCACCACCCGGTGGGGAATCCCGATCAGCTCCGTGTCCGCGAACTTCACACCTGGGCGTTCATTGCGATCGTCCATCAGTACATCGATGCCCGCGGCTTTCATGTCTGCGTAGAGCGCTTCGGCGGCCGCAGCGACCACTTCAGATTTCTGCATATTGAGTGGCACGATGGCGACCTGGAAAGGTGCAATGTGATTTGGCCAGGTAATACCAGCGTCGTCGTGGTACTGTTCGATTGCCGCGGCGACAATGCGAGTCACGCCGATACCGTAACAGCCCATTTCGAGGACCTGGCTTTTACCCTGCTCGTTGAGCACGTCCGCCTTCATGGCCTCGCTGTACTTGGTGCCCAACTGGAAAATATGCCCGACCTCGATGCCGCGCTTGATTTGCAGGCTACCCTGGCCATCGGGGCTGGGGTCGCCCTCAACCACATTGCGAATGTCTGCCACTCGCGCCTCAGGCAGATCCCGTTCCCAGTTCACGCCCGTCAGATGGTAACCGTCCTTGTTGGCACCGCAGACAAAGTCAGTAAGATGGTTGGCGGCGCGATCGGCGATCACGGGGATGGACAAGCCAACCGGGCCCAGCGAACCGGTTCCGCAGTTACAGGCAGCGCGAATCGCTTCTTCACTGGCAAAGCTCAGGGGGCTGGCAACGCCCTCAATCTTTTCAGCCTTGATGGCATTCAGCTGATGATCGCCGCGCAGCAGCAGGGCCACCAGAGGCTCTTCCTCACCCTCGACAATCAGGGTTTTCATGCACTGAGATGCATCCACCGAGAGTTGTGCGGCGACTTCCTCAATGCTGTGAACACCCGGGGTGGCAACTTCTTCCATCGCGGCTGTCGCAGCAGCCCGATCGCTGGAGGGCGCAAGCGCCTCGGCCATTTCAACGTTGGCCGCATAATCGCCGCTGTTACTGAAGGCAATGGCATCTTCGCCGGAATCTGCCAGCACATGAAATTCATGGGAGGCGTGGCCGCCGATGCTGCCGGTATCTGCAATCACCGGACGAAAAGCCAGACCCAGGCGCTCAAATATGGTGGAGTAAGCCTGGTACATCCGGTCGTAGGTTTCCTGCAATGATGCCTGGTCCACATGAAAGGAATAGGCGTCTTTCATCAGGAATTCGCGAGCCCGCATGATGCCGAAGCGCGGACGTATTTCATCGCGGAACTTGGTCTGGATCTGGAAAAAATTGGCAGGCAGCTGCTTGTAGCTTTTGATTTCATCACGCAGCAGGTCGGTAATGACTTCTTCGTGAGTAGGTCCCAGGCAGAAATCGCGGTGGTGGCGGTCCTGCATGCGCAGCAGCTCGGCGCCGTACTGTTCCCAGCGACCGGATTCCTTCCAGAGCTCGGCAGGTTGTACCACCGGCATGCTCACTTCCTGGGCGCCGGCGTTCTCCATTTCTTCGCGAACAACGTTCTCGACCTTGCGCAGCACCCGCAGGCCCATCGGCAGCCAGGTGTACAGGCCGGCGGCAAGTTTGCGGATCATGCCCGAGCGCAGCATCAACTGGTGGCTGATGACTTCTGCGTCGGAAGGTGTTTCTTTGACAGTGGCGATGAGGAAATGGCTGGCGCGCATGGTGCACTCTATTGGCTAAAAAACAGGGCGGGTATTCTACGATTCTTTGGCAGTTGGTAACAGTTGGCCTGGCCATTGCCAATGCACTGGCTGGGTAATTTTGCACCAGTTTGGTGAAGCGGGCTCGCAAACCTCTTGTTTGGAAGCAAAAAAGGAAAGAAATGGCTTGGCAAGCCTTGTATTGCAGCGGTTCATGGATTATACCTTCACCCGGGAATCACGGATCGATCTGTCAAACCCGCGGGGGAAGTGGAAATCCTTCTTATATCTCGACTCTAAATTAAAAACACAAAGAGGAATCATTACCTGACATGGCTACGAAGAAAAAAGCTCCAGCCAAGAAGAAAGCCGCTGCCAAGAAGAAGGCAGCTGGCGCACCTAAGAAAGCTCCTGCCATCAAGTCCAAGATGACCAAGAGCCAGATCCTGAACACGATCGCTGAAAGCACCGGTCTGACCAAGAAGCAGGTTGGTTCCGTACTGGAAGAAATGGATTCTCTGATTGAGCGCAGCGTAGCCAAGCGCGGCGTAGGCGAGTTCACGATTCCCGGTATGATGAAAATCACCACTGTGAAGAAGCCTGCTCGCAAAGCGCGCAAGGGCATCAACCCCTTCACCGGTGAAGAAACCACCTTCAAGGCCAAGCCTGCCAGCATCGCTGTTAAGGTTCGTCCCCTGAAGAAGCTCAAGGACGCTGCAAGCTCTTAAGCCAGCTCCCAGTAAGCTCTAGCCATCGCCCCTGCGGGCGATGGCCAGTTTCTCTCCTCGCACCACCTCTATTTTTGATACAAGACCCCAACTGCCAGGCCGGCCCGCCAAAGGCTACCTGAAGTGCTCTTTTTCCTGTAAAATTCGCGCCGTTTTAAACCTCGGACCGGCGTTATGCCCATTTACGAATACCAGTGCCAATCCTGCTCCCACGAAATGGAAGCACTGCGCAAAATCAGTGACGATCCGCTTACGGATTGCCCCGCCTGTGGCAAAGCAGACCTGAAGAAAAAGGTATCTGCGGCAGCTTTTCGCCTGAAAGGCGGGGGCTGGTATGAAACAGACTTCAAAACCGGCGACAAGAAGAATCTGGCCGGGGATAAGTCATCCAGCTCCGACAGCAGCGGTGGCGGCGATGCCTCCGGCTCCTCCACAGCAAAGAGCAGCGACAGCTCAAACAATTCCGCCGCGGCCGGTTAAACCGGTCGCCTTACTCTTATAAAGGCTATTCATTATGCGCAGTCATTATTGTGGCGCCCTCACTTCTGACCATATCGACGAAACCGTAACCCTGTGTGGTTGGGTAGATCGTCGTCGTGACCACGGGGGCGTGATTTTTCTTGATCTGCGCGATCGGGACGGCATCGTACAGGTCGTATTCGATCCCGACACTGAGGAACACTTCGAGCGCGCCGATAAAGTGCGCAGCGAGTATGTGCTGAAGGTCACCGGTCGCGTGCGCGCCCGCGGCGAGGGTACGGTGAATCCCAATATGGCGACTGGCGAGATTGAGGTGCTGGGCAAGCAGCTGGAGATTCTTAACAGCGCTGCCACACCGCCCTTTCAGTTGGACGAACACACAGCTGTTGGCGAAGACGTGCGCCTCAAATACCGCTATATGGATCTGCGCCGCAACGAGATGCAGCAGCGCTTTATTGCGCGCTCAAAAATCACCGCGGCTGTGAGAAGCTTTCTCGACGATGAGGGTTTCCTCGATATCGAAACCCCAATCCTGACCCGAGCCACGCCGGAGGGCGCCCGCGACTACCTGGTGCCGAGCCGTACCCACCCGGGCCAGTTTTTCGCCTTGCCTCAGTCGCCCCAGCTGTTCAAGCAGCTGCTGATGGTGTCGGGCTTTGATCGTTATTACCAGATTGCCAAGTGTTTCCGGGATGAAGACCTGCGCGCTGATCGTCAGCCAGAGTTCACCCAGATTGATATCGAGACCTCCTTTTTGGAAGAGGGTGATATCCAGGACATCACCGAGCGCATGGTGCGCCAGCTGTTCAAAGACGTGCTGGACGTGGACCTGCCTGAATTTCCGCATATGACTTATGCGGAGGCCATGGAACGCTTTGGTTCTGACAAGCCCGACCTGCGTATCCCGCTGGAGCTGATTAGCATTGATGACCTGATGGCGCAGGTGGAATTCAAGGTATTCCACGGTCCTGCAGTTGACGATGACGGCCGTGTGGCAGCGCTGCGAGTGCCCGGCGGAGCCAGTATCAGTCGCAAGGAAATCGACGACTACACCAAGTATGTCTCTATCTTCGGTGCGCGCGGACTGGCCTGGATCAAGGTTAATGCCCTGGCCGATGGCGTCGAAGGGCTGCAGTCGCCAATTCTGAAGTTCATGCCTGATGAGATCGTGATGAGCCTGATGGAGCGTTTGGAAGCGGCCGACGGCGATATCATTTTCTTTGGTGCCGACAAGACCAATATTGTGAACGAGTCTCTCGGCGCCCTGAGGGTCAAACTGGGTGAAGACCAGGGCCTGGTTGCCGATCGCTGGGAGCCCCTTTGGGTCATCGACTTCCCCATGTTCGAAGACAATGGTGAGGGTGGCCTGACGCCTCTGCACCATCCGTTTACCGCGCCCTCCTGTTCGGTAGAAGAGCTGAAAGCCGATCCGGCCAATGCGCTTTCCCGCGCCTATGACATGGTGCTCAACGGTACCGAGCTGGGTGGCGGCTCTATTCGTATCCATCAGCAGGACATGCAGAGTGCCGTGTTCGAGATTCTCAACATCGGTGCTGAAGAAGCCCGCGAGAAGTTTGGCTTCCTTCTGGATGCTCTGAAGTACGGTGCACCGCCCCACGGTGGTTTGGCCTTTGGCCTGGATCGCCTGGTGATGCTGATGACCGGCGCAACGTCTATTCGCGACGTGATCGCCTTCCCTAAAACCCAGAGCGCGGCCTGTGTGATGACCGAAGCACCCGGTGTGGTCGACGCCAAGGCCCTGCGCGAATTGAATATTCGTTTGCGCGAAACCGCCAAGCCCGAGGAAGGGCAGGCCAGCGGAGAGTAAGTTATGGCAGGTCACAGTAAATGGGCGAACATCAAGCACCGCAAGGCGGCGCAGGATGCCAAACGCGGCAAGGTGTTTACCAAGCTGATTCGCGAACTGGTAGTGGCTGCCAAGCAGGGCGGTCCGGCCCCCGAAGATAATCCGCGACTGCGCGCTGCTGTGGACAAGGCGCTGGGTGCGAATATGACCCGCGACACCATCGATCGTGCCATTGCTCGCGGCGCTGGCACCAACGATGCCGATAGCATGGAGGAGCTGACCTACGAGGGTTATGCGCCTGGTGGTATCGCTGTACTGGTAGAAGCCATGACTGACAATCGCAACCGCACCGTGGCTGAAGTACGCCATGCTTTTTCCAAGCGCGGCGGCAACCTGGGCACGGATGGGTCCGTGGCCTATTTGTTTTCCCGCGTGGGGCAAATATCCTTCGCCCCAGGCGCCGATGAAGAGGCCATCATGGACGCGGCCCTGGAAGCCGGTGCCGATGACATCGAGAGCAACGACGATGGTTCTATCGACGTACTCACGCCATGGGAAGACTTCGCCGGCATCAAACAGGCCCTGGAAGAGGCTGGTCTGACAGCAGAGGCGGGCGAGGTCACCATGATTGCCAGTACCACGGTACCGGTGGATGCCGATGGGGCCGAGAAGATCATGGGTCTGGTGGATGCACTGGAAGATCTGGATGATGTGCAGAACGTCTACACCAATGTAGACATTCCCGATGAGGTGCTGCAAAGTCTGGACTAAGGGCCCGGCAGCCCTGCGGGAGCATCCATGCCTCTAATTCTGGGTATTGATCCAGGATCCATAAAAACCGGCTTCGGCGTCATCGACTTTCAGGGCGGCAGAAGCAGCTATATCACCAGCGGTATCATTCGCCTGCCGCAGGCGCCCCTGCCGGAGCGCCTCAAAATCATTCACGACTCCGTGACCGAAATTGTTAAGACCTATCAGCCCGATGAACTGGCCATTGAGGAAGTGTTTCTGGCCCGTGACGCCAAGGCAGCCATCAAACTGGGTCAGGCCCGCGGCGCCGCGATTGTCGCCTGCGTGAATCAATCCCTGCCGGTTTATGAATATGCGGCCAAGTCCATCAAACAGGCTGTGGTCGGCACCGGCAGCGCCGGTAAGGAGCAGGTGCAGCACATGGTGATGAGCCTGCTGAAGCTGCCTGCGGCGCCGAAAGAGGACGCCGCTGACGCTTTGGCGGCCGCCTTGTGTCATGCGCATACACAACAGAGTATGATTAAGCTTTCCGGCGCCAGTAAGCTCAAGCGCGGCCGGATTCGCTAACAAGCCGGACACCAAGATAGACCTGCATGATCGGAAGAATTACCGGAATACTCATAGAAAAACAGGCACCCCAGGTACTGCTGGATGTGGGAGGCGTGGGCTACGAAGTACAGGTGCCCATGACCACGCTATTTGAATTGCCTGAACTCGGTTCCAAGGTGACACTGGTCACCCATTTTGTAGTGCGGGAAGACGCCCAGCTGCTGTACGGCTTTACCCGCGAGCAGGACAGGATGCTGTTTCGCAGCCTGATCAAGGTGAGCGGTGTGGGACCAAAGCTGGGCCTGGCGATTCTTTCCGGGATGGACGCCAATGCCTTTGTTCGCTGTGTGCAGCAGGACGATACCAGTACCCTGGTGCAGTTGCCCGGCGTTGGCAAAAAAACTGCTGAGCGCTTACTGGTGGAGATGCGTGACAAGCTCAGTGACTGGATGCTGGAACTGGATGCCGATGCCGGTGCGCCCGTCACTGGTGGTCAGCGCGAGCTTGTGGCCGAGGCCGAGAGTGCCCTGGTGGCGCTGGGTTATAAGCCGGCAGAGGCCAGCAAGGCGGTTAAAGCGGCCAATGATGAAGACATTAGCAGCAGCGAAGAGTTGATTCGCCGCGCGCTGCAATCGATGGTGAAAGCCTGATGATTGAAACCGATCGCTTGGTAGCACCTGAAGCTAAAGAGACCGGCCGTGAAGACGCCTCCGACCGTGCCCTGCGTCCGCGTGCGTTGGCGGAGTATGTGGGCCAGGCCCAGGTACGTGAGCAAATGTCCATTTTTGTGGACGCAGCCCGCAAGCGCGGCGAACCCCTGGACCATACCCTGATCTTCGGCCCACCCGGCCTGGGTAAGACCACGCTGGCGCATATCATCGCCAATGAGATGGGTGGCGACTTGCGCACCACGTCCGGCCCGGTGCTGGAGAAAGCCGGGGATATCGCGGCACTGATGACCAACCTGGAAGCCGGCGATGTGCTGTTTATCGATGAGATTCACCGACTCAGCCCCCATGTTGAAGAGATTCTTTATCCCGCCATGGAGGACTACCAGCTCGACATCATGATCGGGGAGGGGCCCGCCGCCCGCTCAATCAAGTTGGAACTGCCGCCCTTTACCCTGGTGGGTGCGACCACACGGGCGGGACTGCTGACCTCGCCACTGCGGGACCGGTTTGGCATTGTGCAGCGGCTGGAGTTTTACAATATGGCGGATCTGGCCAGTATTGTGACCCGCGCAGCCGGTCTTTTGGAGATACCGGTTGATGAAGGCGGTGCCGCCGAGGTGGCGCGCAGGTCACGCGGAACACCTCGCATCGCCAACCGCCTGCTGCGCCGTGTGCGTGATTATGCTGAAGTGCGCGCTGATGGCCGGATCACCGAAGAGGTAGCACAGCAGGCGCTGGATTTGCTGAACGTGGACCGTGAAGGCTTCGACCATCTTGACCGGCGCCTGCTGCAAGCGCTGATCGAGAAGTTTGACGGAGGCCCGGTGGGGGTGGACAGCCTGGCCGCGTCCATATCTGAGGAGCGCGGCACCGTGGAAGATGTGCTGGAACCCTACCTGATCCAGCAGGGCTATATTGCCCGCACACCCAGAGGACGTATTGCCACCCGGCATGCCTATCTGCACATGGGGCTGCCCCATCCGGAAGGGGGCAATAACCTCAGTCTCGATCTGAATGACCCCGAAGACGAGGGCTCTGACCCCTGAGTCGCCTATGAGCACGGAATTTTCCCTGCCCCTGCGGGTCTACATAGAGGATACCGATGCCGGTGGCACTGTTTACTCTGTGAACTACCTGAAGTTCATTGAGCGGGCCCGCACCGAATTTATGCGCAGCCTGGGTTTTGGCAAAAACTTCATTTTCAACCAGAACCTGATGTTTGTGGTGACCTCGGTGCAGCTGAGCTACCAGCAACCGGGCCGGCTGGATGATGAATTGGTGGCCACGGCGCGGATAGACAGCATTGGTGGGGCCAGTATTACCCTGGCCCAGTCGGTGCAACGCGATGACGTCATGCTGGTGTCGGGGCAGGTCCAGATTGCCTGCGTTGACCGGCAGTCGCTGAAGCCCAGGCGGCTGCCCAAAGAGATGCTGGGGCCATTACAAGAATCCATGAATGGGGGAGACACAGTTTGAACGAACAATTGAGCCTGATCGACCTGGTACTCAATGCCAGTCTCACCGTGCAGGCGGTGATGGCGATATTGATGCTGGCCTCGGTAGTGTCCTGGTACATGATTGTTCAGCGACTGATTTACTTCTCCCAGGTGCGCAATGAGATGCGCGACTTCGAAGAGCAGTTCTGGTCGGGCATCGATTTGTCCGAGCTGTATCGCGAGGGCAATGAGCGTGCCAGCGAGGGCGCGACCCTCGGTATGGAAAATATCTTCCGCGCTGGTTTCAAGGAATTTTCCCGTCTCGCCCAACAGTCCGGCCTGGAGTCTGAAGCCATCATGGAAGGCGCCCAGCGAGCCATGCGGGTAGCGCTGTCGCGGGAGGAGGAAAAGCTTGAGCAACACTTGC
The DNA here is from genome assembly GCA_963921335.3 of Halieaceae bacterium. GTDB lineage: Bacteria > Pseudomonadota > Gammaproteobacteria > Pseudomonadales > Halieaceae > CAWUFC02. The sequence goes on from CAWUFC020000001.1 coordinate 1,620,201, forward strand.
CCTTCCTGGCCACAGTGGGCTCAACCAGTCCGTATATCGGCCTGTTCGGCACGGTTTGGGGAATCATGCACTCCTTCCGTGGCCTGGCCAATGCCACCCAGGCGACGCTGGCTACCGTGGCGCCGGGTATATCCGAGGCGCTGGTTGCCACAGCCATGGGCTTGTTTGCAGCGATCCCCGCGGTGATCGCCTTTAATCGGTTTGCCGCGCGAGTGGACATAGCGATCAACCGCTACGAAACCTTCATGGACGAGTTCTCCAGTATTCTGGCCCGCCAGGCTTTCGCCATGGCGGCGCGCAAGCAGCAGGACTGATTGATGGTTCGTAGCCGTAACAAGCACCGGCCCATGTCAGAGATTAACGTGGTGCCCTACATCGACGTGATGTTGGTGCTGCTGATTATCTTTATGGTGACCGCACCGATGTTGATGCAGGGTGTGCAGGTAGAATTGCCTGAGGCCGCTGCCGATCCGGTAGACAACCAGGACCCGGAACCCTTGATCGTGTCCATCAATGCTGCCGGCGAATTGTTTCTGAACCTGGGTGGTCCCGATGAAAAACAGGTGTTGAGCCTGGCTACCGTCAAACAGCGGGTGGGGGCGGTGATGCGTCGCAATCCAGACAAGCCGGTGATGGTTTGGGGGGATCGCGCGGTACCTTACGGCGAAGTCGTGGTTCTGATGGCGGCCCTACAGGAAGCGGGTGCTCCCAAAGTGGGGCTGGTCACTGACACTCCAGAATGATGGCGCTGAATAACAGCCCCGTGATTTTCTGGCGTCCGGCAGCGATCAGCGTGGCCTTGCACGCTCTGCTGGTGCTGGCCCTGACCATGAACTGGCTGGACCACACTGACACCACACTGGCCACACCCAAGGCGCCACCGCGCTATGTGGAGGCGAGGCTGATTGATGTGGAGGCACTCAAGCCAAAGCCCAAGCCGCGCACGGTTAAACCCAAACCGAAGCCGGTAGCGCCCAAGCCCAAGACGGTGACGCCAAAACCCAAACCGGTGCCCGCCAAACCCAAGCCCAAACCGGTGCAGCCGGCAGTAAAACCTGAGCCTAAACCGGAGCCAGTTGATACGCCGAGCCCGGAGGAACTGGCTGAGCAGGCCCGGGCCGAGCTGGCGGTAGCTATGGCGGAAAAAGACGAGTGGCTGGCAGAGGCCAGTGATGAGCAACTGGCGCAGAGTTTTATCGCGTTGATTAGTCAGACAGTGCAAAATAACTGGAGCCGACCGCCCAGCGCCCGCAACGGCATGGAGGCGGAACTGGTGCTGCAGTTGATTCCCACTGGCGAGGTAGTGAGTGTGACAGTGGCGCGCTCCAGTGGTCAGCTGGCCTTTGACCGCAGTGCTGTCAACGCCGTGCAGAAAGCCGAACGTTTTCCTGAGCTGCAGCAGTTGCCCTCGCGGGTGTTCGAGCGCAATTTTCGGCAGTTCAGGCTGCTGTTTAAACCGGAGGATTTGAGATTTTGAAGACTTACCTGGTCCCGGCACTGTTTTGGTGTGCCATGGTCATGGCGGCGCCGCTGCGGGCAGAGCTGTTGATTGAAATTACTGCCGGGCGCGACAACCCCACAGCGATCGCGGTGGTCCCATTTGCCTGGTCTGGTTGGGGCAGCGCACCCGAAGATGCGGCGCTGGTGGTGCAGGAAGATCTGCGCCGCAGTGGCCAGTTTGCGCCAGTTGCGCGCGCAGACATGCTGGGCCTGCCCACCCGCGAGAGCGAAGTTTACTACCGCGACTGGCGCGCCACTGAGGTCGAATACCTGCTGATCGGTCGGGTCTCTGGCGCCACCACCATGAATGTTGAATATGAGCTGTTTGATGTCTTCAAGCAGGAGCGCATTCTCGGGGGTCAGTTTTCCGGCCCTAAAGACGATCTCCGTATGCTGGCGCACCGGGTCAGTGATGCGGTGTATAAACAGCTCACCGGTATTCGCGGTGCGTTTGCGACCCAGATCATGTATGTGGCGGTGACCCAGCGCGTGGGCGCCAATGACACCTTCAGGCTGATGCAGGCGGACGCTGACGGTGCCCGGGAAAGTGTGATTCTGGAATCTGATGAGCCCATTTTGAGCCCCACCTGGGCCCCCAACGGTCGCGAAGTGGCCTATGTGTCATTTGAAACCGGTCGCCCGGCTATTTACCGGCACGACCTGGTCAGTGGTGAAAGAGAGCAACTGACCAACTTCAAAGGTATTAACAGCGCACCGTCCTGGTCGCCCGATGGCAACAGCCTGGCGCTGGTGTTGTCCAAGGACGGCAGCCCCGATATCTACGTCATGGATCTCGCCAGCCGTGATCTGCGCCGGGTGACGCGTCATTACGCCATTGAAACAGAACCGTCCTGGATGCCGGATGGTCGCACCCTCCTGTTTACCTCGGATCGCGGTGGCCGTCCGCAGATCTACAAAGTAGACATCAAGACCGGGCAGACCGAGCGAGTGACCTACGAGGGGCGCTGGAACGCCAGGGCCACCCTGGCAGCAGATGGCCGCACCATGGCACTGGTCAGTCAGCGCGACAGTCGCTTTCATGTGGCGGTACAGGATCTGCAAACCAACCGAATGCAGGTGCTGACGGCGACGGAACTGGATGAATCTCCCAGTGTCGCACCTAATGGCTCTATGTTATTGTACGCCACTAAGTATGATGGTCGCGGGATACTTGCCGCGGTGTCGGTCGACGGTGGGGTTAGATTTCGACTGCCATTACGCGAGGGAGACGTGCGGGAACCCGCCTGGTCTCCTTACTTGGGAAATCCCTGAACAAATAAAGGAACGGGCACGCTATGAAACAAGTACCTCTCGCCGGTAAGGCGCTCACACTCATTTTTGCAGCCATTTTCCTCGCCGCTTGTGGTGGTCAGACGTATAAAACCGACGCTGATGCAGCCGCAGAAGAGGAACGCCGCGCCCAGGAAGCGGCGGAACAGGCTGAGATGCAGGCGAAGGAAGAAGCCATGCAGGCTATGAAGGATGCCGTAGCCAGTGTAGGCAACGTGGTGTACTTCGCCTTTGACAGCTCCACTCTGACGCCCGTTTCGCGTGACATCCTGGATGCACACATAGCCCTGGCCAAGTCCGGCAATGGCGATATTCGCCTGGAAGGTCACACCGACGAGCGCGGTACTCGTGAGTACAACATCGCTCTGGGTGAGCGCCGTGCTAAGGCCGTGCGTGGCTATATGAGCGCTAACGGCGTTGCCAGTTATCGCGTGGAGACGGTGAGCTACGGTGAAGAGCGTCCGGTGGCATACGGCTCTGGTGAATCCAACTGGTCCCAGAATCGCCGCGTCGAGATCAAGTAAGACGGACTACTGATGAAGCGGTATTACTCCCTGTTAGCGGGGCTGGCATTGAGTGCTGGCCCCGTTCTCGTTTACGCCCAGGATTACATCGATCTGGAGGCGGAACGCCTTGCCGAGTCGGCTGCGACGACGGTAAATACTGTCCCCACACCCGAACCTTCCCCCGCTCAGGCACCCTCTGCCGCGGGTAATCTGGGAGAACTGTTCTACCAGGTGCAATTGTTACAACAAGAGGTCATGCAACTGCGTGGCCAGGTCGAAGAGCAGGCTTTTGAAATCCGGCAGTTAAAGCAACAAGGGCTGGAGCGCTACCAGGACCTGGATAGTCGGCTGCGCGATGGTGGTGAAGTAGCGAGCGGCGGGGAGGAAACCAGCACCGGTGCCACGCCGACAGCACCTGCGCAGGAACCGGCAGGGGAAGGGGACGCCTATCGTGCGGCCTACAGCCTGGTGCGGAGCCAGAAGTTCGACGATGCGGTGAATGCCTTCAGGCAGTTTTTGCTGGATTTCCCGGATGGTCGCTATGCCCCCAATGCCCACTATTGGCTGGGCGAGCTTTACCTGGTGATATCGCCGCCAGATCTGGAGCGTTCGCGGCAATCCTTTGTGTTGCTGCTGGAGCAATATCCCGGCAACAGCAAAGAAGCGGATGCCATGTACAAACTGGGTAAGGTGTATTTCCAGAAGGGCAATCGCGATAAGGCCCGTGAGTATCTGGACCGGGTGATTGCCGAGCATGGCAGCAGCAATAGCTCTGCGGTCAAGCTGGCGCGCGACTTTATCGCCGAAAACTACTGATGCCCCGTGTCAGAAACGCTGCGCATTACGGAGATTTTTTACTCCCTGCAGGGTGAAGCTCGCACGGCGGGCTTGCCCACGGTGTTTGTACGCCTGACTGGCTGCCCCCTTCGCTGTGTCTATTGTGACACTGAGTACGCTTTTCATGGCGGCGACATCATGACAATCGATGCGATTATGGAGCAGGTAGCTGCCTACTCCCCGCGTTATGTCTGTGTCACCGGCGGTGAGCCCCTGGCCCAACCGAACTGCCTGCCTTTGCTGAGCGCGCTTTGTGACGCCGGTTACGAAGTGTCGCTGGAAACCAGTGGCGCCATGAGTGTTGCCGAGGTGGACGAGCGGGTGGTGAAAGTGGTGGACCTTAAAACACCTGCGAGTGGCGAAGTAGAGCGCAACGATTACAGCAACCTGAGTCGCCTGCAGGCTCATGACCAGGTCAAGTTTGTGATTTGTGATCGTCAGGACTACGACTGGGCGCGTTTTAAGCTGGATGAGTACAAACTGTCTGAGCGGGCCGGAGATGTTCTGTTTTCTCCCAGCTTTGGGCAGATTGATCACACGGCGCTGGCGGACTGGATTGTGGCGGATAACTTGCCCGTGCGATTCCAGGTGCAGCTCCACAAAATACTCTGGCAGGATGAGCCGGGACGATGAGCGATACCCAACCTAAAGCGGTGATTCTAGTATCCGGAGGTCTCGACTCCACCACCGTGCTGGCGATGGCCCAGCAGCAGGGCTATGCCTGTCATACCCACAGTTTTGATTACGGCCAGCGGCATCGCGCTGAGTTGGCCGCGGCCGCGCGTGTATCGAACGCCATGGGTGTGGTGGAACACAAGGTGGTTCACCTCAATCTTGACAGCATTGGTGGCTCAGCCCTAACCGACACCGATATTGCAGTGCCCGAGGAGGAAACCGAGGGCATACCGGTAACTTATGTACCGGCGCGTAACACTATCTTCCTGTCCATCGCCCTGGGTTGGGCTGAAGTGCTGGACGCGCAAACCATCTGGATTGGCGTTAATGCCGTGGATTACTCCGGTTATCCCGACTGTCGTCCGGAATACGTGCGGGCTTATGAAACCATGGCTAACCTGGCCACCAAGGCAGGGGTTGAGGGGGCGGGCCTTAAGATTGTGACCCCGCTGGAAGACATGGGAAAGGGACAGATTATCCGTGCCGGCATGGATCTGGGGGTGGACTACAGCCTGACCGTATCCTGTTACCAGGCCACCGCGGAAGGACTTGCCTGTGGGGTGTGTGACAGCTGCCGACTGCGCCGTCAGGGCTTTGCTGATGCGGGTGTAGAGGACCCCACGCGCTATCGCTGAACGCCCTTTCAAACGCTTGATTGTTTTCTGAAAATCCGTACTATACGCACCTCCTTCTGAGGGCCGTTAGCTCAGTTGGTAGAGCAGTTGGCTTTTAACCAATTGGTCGCTGGTTCGAATCCAGCACGGCCCACCATATAAACGAAAAAAGCCACCCATCGGGTGGCTTTTTTCGTTTATGGGGTTGCTGCGGATGCGAACCAGATGTTCGACAAACTCGGCTTAGAGCCGAGTTTGGACATCAACGCGAAGCGTCTGATGCCCGAAGGGCCACAACGGGAGAGGCAATCCCGTTGTGGTCAATCCAGCACGCGTTGTGATCAATCCAGCACTCCCATCCAGCACTTTTGCTCGACCAATCCAGCACCCCTCAGATGCGTTCCGTCATTTTCTATGCCCCTGAATTGACTGGCCTGTAATGGTATAGCTTAGGCCTGTAATGGTATAAACAAAAATGAGGCGTAGGCTAAAGTCCCGCCATGCCAGCGTTCACTCCGATTTAGAAGCGTTGAGATCCACCGCCAGCTGGCCACCGAGGGGAACACACTATGCTAGATCTGAAATCAATCAGCCCAATCGAAAACGAAGACTTTCGCCGCGACTTTGTGCCTTATTTCCGTCAAGCCATTGCCGATCAGCCCGTGGTGCGGCATGACCAGTATTTAAGCAAGCCGGTGTCACTGTTTCGTTACGAAGACATTAAAGCCGCGCTGAAAGACTGGACCACTTATTCTTCGGCCATGGAGCGCAGCGATGAAGCCAAAGAACTTGCCGGCGACGAAGTGCTCTCCAATACCATTATCAATCTGGATCCCCCCAGGCATACCAATTTGCGTCGCATCGCCCAGCGAGCGTTTCTGCCCTCGTCACTGAATTCCCTGAAGTCGGTGGCTGAGGATATGGCCCGCGAGCGCACCGACCACCTTTTGGAAAACGATGAAGTCGATCTGGTTAATGATTTCGCGGTACAGATTACCGTCGGTATGCTGACCACCATGCTGGGGCTTCCCGCCAGCGACCTCGAGCTGATTCGCCGCTGGACGAAAGAGTTGGGTGACAAGGATATGGCAGCTCACTTCTGTCAGGAGTTCGACCCCGACATTGCCGACATGTTTGTCCGCGTACACGGCGAGATGGGCGACTACTTCCGCGACTATTTGCTTGAGCGGAAAAAGAACCCCAGAGAGGGGGACCTGTTTTCCATGCTGATGCAGGCTGAAGTCGATGGTGTTGGCTTTACCGATGAGGAAATCCAGGCCACCGCCATGCTGCTGCTGTTCGCTGGCCAGGACACCACTACTAACCTGATCAGCAATTTTATCTGCAATATGGTGCGCTTTCCTGAGCAGGCCGATCTGATTAGAAGTGATCTCGCCCTGATTCCGAAAGCTATTGAAGAGAGTGTGCGGATGACACCCTCGGTGCTACTGGTAGAGCGGCGCGCATCCAAGGACCTGACCCTGCACGGCGTCGATATCTACAAAGACGATACGATTCTGACCTGGACGGCCTCTGCCAACCGCGATCCATCCATTTTTGAAAATCCCGATGAATTCAATGTCAATCGTCGACCCAACCCTCATTTCGGTTTTGGCCACGGCCCGCATATGTGTATCGGTGCACCGCTGGCTCGCATTGAAGCCAATGCGGCGCTGGGTGAAGTGATGAGCCGCGTGAAGCAGATTGAGTTAATTGGTGAGCCCGAGCTGCCCGGTAGCACAACACTCTATGGGCCCAGCAAACAAATGGCGCGTTTTATTGCGAAGTAACACGCCAGGCACTTTGCCCACTCCGCGAACGCTGCCGTAGGAAAGGCGTCCGTGGGGTAAGTCTTCGTGTCTTGCAGTAACAAACTTTAGGACGCTCGAAGCCGTCGCTATTCCGGTAGCGTCGTCCAGGTGTGTCGCCAGATCGCCCAGCGTCCGTTTTCATGTTTGCGCAGTACATCGAAATAGCGCGACACGGTACGTGAATCTGTGAGTGCACCGGGTTCGGTTACGCCAACGTCAGGGTTTTTCAGCTTCAGGTGGATGATGTAGGTGTACTCTGCAGTGGCTGTGTCTCCCATCACCTCAATAGCTGGCAGGCTCACTACCTCGATGCGATAGTCTGCGGTGGCAAAAACCGGCTCCAGAAAGCCCGCATAGTTGGATGCACCCACGATGGCGGCAGCACCCGGCGGCAACAGCCGCACGTCGGGGTGCAGTGCATTCACGTAGCCGCCGATATCCGAACTTTCTACCGCTGTCCGATAATCAGCATAGAGCTGATCGATCGACTGTTGCTCTTCACTGATAGTCTGAGTAAACGCGGGCATTGCCCATAGGCCAAAAATGATTGCACTGGCAAAAATCCGCATGGCGATGATACTCCGGGTAATGTCACTGTATTGATCCTACAGTCTACCCATTGCATGGGTCGGCGTTAATCAGTGAACGGCCAGCCCGTGTTTACTGGATGCCACGCTCGAGCAGGAAGTTTTCCAGCTCTTTATCGATACCGAAGATGTGCCGCTTTAGCCATTCGCTCAGGAAGGTGGAGATAATTTGGCGGGAGATGGCATCGTGGGCCTGCCCCGGTTCCAGCATCTGGCCGAGTTCCTGGCGAAATTTGTTTTGCGCCGCCTGGTGCAGCTCAAAACCGTGAAAGCCCAGATCTCGCATATAGGCTTCTTCAAGGGCGAAGTGGCTTTCAGCATAGAAGCTGAGCTGCTCCAGCACATGTTGTTCTGAATCGGAGCAGGCAATATCGTCGAGTAAGGCAAACAGGGTTTGATGCTGGGTGTCCTGCCAGAGTACGTCACTGGTTTTTTCCATGATGCTACTCCCGCTGCTAAGGCTCGCCAGCTTATTGTCAGCCTGTTCGGCGAATAAGCTCTGGATTTAGGTCAAATTTCCATCAATTAGGGCCGCCTTTTCATGCGCTTTTGGGTATGATTCGCGCCCTTTTTTTGCTGGAAAAGGCTGTGGCGCGCTTTTTACTTTTTCTCCTGTTGTCCTTTGCATTGGCCGGTACCGCCAGCGCGGAGCTGCAGTTCTACGAACAAGTTGAGGTCAACGGGCATCCCGGCTTCCAGTCTGCGTGGTCTGTGAGTGGCGAGCTCGACAAGGTCATCCTGGTGGTGCCGGGGTTTGATCTCGTCAACGATGAGCCACCTGCGCAGGCTTTCGAGGGCGTGCTGGGTCCAGTGGCCTGGTTTATCGGCTTATTTGGTTGGGACGTCATTTACTTCGAGTACGTGGACGGCGCCATTGATATCAATGACAACGCCGACAACCTCTCGGTGTTTATCGATTATCTCAACAGCGTGGCGGAACCTGACTACCATCTCGCGCTGGTCGGCGGTTCTATGGGAGGTATCGTAGGGCGCACTCTGTTCGCCGCCCATAACGACAATCTCGGCGTGGATACCTTTATCACCATCGATTCCCCACACAAGGGCGTGATGCTGAGCACCTGGGTCAATGATTTGGCCGAGCTGGCGATTAATGTGCCCGCTGCACGCCAGATGCAATACGGCCACGCCGACTATCTCACCCACTATGGATGGTTAGAGTCGATAGAGCAAAGCGATGATTATCGTCAACGGGTGCTGGCGCCAATGTCTACATTGGCAATCACGCTCAGTGAACAAAAACCGGAGGGCTGGGTGCTGCCCTGGAGCGACGTGTTCCTGCACGGCCCCTACAAACCCGTGTCCTCCTACTTCGAGTTGGAGAGTCTGCGCTCAACATTCATTCCATACCATTCCGCGGCCATGCTGGACGATGGCTCACTGGAGCGCAGCTTCGACCGTGATGGTGCCCGCTACCAGTACCGCTCGCTGATCGGTAGTTATTTCGATCGGGTGGTCACTAACCCAAGGGATAAACACGGCGCGCCTGATCAGACTGTTGTGCAGGCGGTTCTGTTTGCCCTGGAGCACGGTCCGGATTAATCCCAACGGCGTCACACGGCCTGTGCTAAGGTCGACGCCATGCAATTTGCCTCCCTGCCGCTAAGCACTGCGCTCCGCCTGATCGGGCCCTTCGGCTTCGGTTTTTTCCTGTCCATGTTTACCCGCACCCTGTCTAACATGGTGAAGCAGCCGATACAGTTGGAACTGGGTCTGGGGGAGGAGGCGGTTGGACTGGCTCTGGGCACCAGCTTTTTCCTGGCGTTTGGTCTGATGCAATTACCGGTGGGGGTGCTGGTCGACCGCTACGATCCGCGCAGGGTGAACGCGCTGATGTTTCTGCTGGCAGCAGTGGGCTCAGTAGTCATGGCCTTCTCCTACACCAGCCTCGGTCTGACCCTGGGTCGAGCCCTGATGGGTGTTGGCTTCGCCGCCGGGTTGATGGCTTCTCTGAAGATTTATGCGATGTGGTTCCCGCGAGAAAAGCTGGTCACCCTCAATAGTGTGCAGTTCATGATCGGCGTGCTCGGCGCCTGGTGTGCCACCAAACCGGTGGAGTACATGCTGGCGCATATGGACTGGCGAGACATTTACCTGATGTTCGCTGTCATTACCGTGCTGGCCGCCGCGATCATGATGACGGTGAGCCCACTGCGAGCACATGACGGCCAGGTTCAAACCTTGGGTCAGCAATTACGGGGTCTGTTGGGCGTGTATCGGGACGCGTATTTCTGGCGTCTGGCTCCCTGGATGTTTGTCGCCATGGGAATTTCCCAGGGTCTGAGTGCGTTGTACCTGTTCTCCTGGTTTACCGACGTGGCAGAGCAGCCCTCACCTTTAGCGGCCAGCAATGTGACACTGATCACCCTGGTCTCGGTGTTGAATTTTGCACTATTGGGCCCCCTGTCTGAGTGGTTGGAGCGCCGCGGTCACAGTCCCCTGTTACTGCCGGTGGTGGCACAGCTGGGTGCGATCGTTTGTCTGGGTTTGCTGGCGGCGCAGGTGTTGGTGGCAGTTGTACCGCAATGGATCGCCTGGACGATGCTGGTGGGCACATCGACGCTAGCCTACGCGGTGCTGGCACGCAGCTTTCCACTGGAGCTGGTGGGGCGCGTGTATACCGCTTTTAACCTGTTGGGTTTTATGACCACGGCCCTGGTACAGTGGTTTGTAGGCATGGTGCTCGACTCTTATCCCACCGCGCAGATCGCCGAGGGCTATCAGGTGGCATTTCTGGGGCTGATGCTACTATTGATGATTGCAGCGGGCTGGTTTGGTATCGCCAGCCGGCTCAGCAGACAATAAAAACAACTGGTGAACTGGATGCCTGATCTCACTGACTTCAAAGACAAGGTTGCCCCGGTGGAGCGGGCGACCCTGCGGGCGCAGGTAACTGCGGCCCGCGGCGGAGATACGGCCGCCCGGGAACAGGTGGCTGCAGCGCTGGTGTGGGCTGCTTTCGCCTGCCCGGATGCGACCCCGGCGGTCTATGACAACCTGGCCAGTGCGTGGCTCGGTCGCGGAGACTCGCCTGACATCGACTGCAACTTGCCCATGGCTCCGCTTAATGACGGGTTTTGGACTGAGTTTGCGGCCGTCGTGGACGGCGCTCATGAGGGCTATGACGCGACCGGTATTACAACCCGGGTTGCTGCCCTGGGTGGCGTGGTCGATGAGTCCTTCGGGGAGATCGCCGAGCAGCATGCTCGTAATCACCCGGGTGCAAAAGCGTCCCTGGTGAATCCGATTCCGGGCATGACCGATATCGATATGCTGGGTTGTTGCCCGCCGGACAGTCTCGGTAAGACCTTGCACAGTATGATCGTCGAGAATGGTTATGATCTTGAGGTATTGGACAGGGAGGCCATCAAGCTATCAGAGCTGCCCCCCAGTCTGGCTTACCTCAATACCCGCATTCTGCAGATGCACGATGTCTGGCACCTGGTGGCCGGTTACCGGACAACTGCGACGCATGAGATCGCTATTTCCGCGTTTCAGCTGGCCCAGTTTGGTCACAATTATTCGGCCATGTTCCTGGCCACGGTGACCAGCATTTCAATCTTCGTTGAGCCCCGTGGATTCAGCATGTTAATGCAGTTGATCAGCGAGGCCTGGCAGCATGGCAGAGCCACGCCGCCAATGATGGATATTGAATGGGAGCAGGAATGGGACAAGAGCTTGCCCGAAATTCGCCACGAGCACGCCATTCCCACCTACAGCAGTGTGCTGCCTGATACCCTTATGGAGGTCGCCGCTGGCGACATCGGCGGCTGGGAGCGTTGGAGGGTCGCGTTTCGGGTCTTGTTCCTTCGTTTTCGCGGCGCCTTACCGGCTTAATTGGAGGCGGCGGCGTGGTGGCCGGCGCGGCGCCCGAAAAAGGTCGATTCACCAATACAGGTGCCGCTGGAATAGCCTGCTCCATCCTGGGCGATATTCGAGGCGCAAGCACCGGCTGCATACAGGCCAACGATGGCTGAGCCATCTTCTCGCAGCACCTCGGCATCCGCTGAGACCCTCAAACCCCCGAGGGTAAAGCCCACGTAACCGGATTGATTCACACTGCATTGCAGCGCCGCGTAGGGCGCCTCACTTAGCGGTTGCAGCCAGTCACCGTACTTGTGGAACTCGGGGTCTTCGCCGTTTGCCGCATGGCCGTTGTAACCGGTCAGGGTCTGCTGCAGGGCGCCTTCCGGCAGTTTCAGATCGGCTTCCATATCGGCCACCGTTTCCCAGGCATCTATGAGTTCCTGCATCCCGATCTCCGGCCGCCCAAAGGTCGCGTTGTCGCAAATCAGATAGGCAATGCCGTCAGGCTGGTCCAGACAGGCGTCCATGGTCTTGGCGTGGTAGCAGTCCTCGTTAATAAAGCGCTTGCCGTGCTTGTTCACCAAAATGCCTTTCAGCAGGCTTTCCGGTGGATAGAAGGGCGCTGTAATCAGGGCGCCATCCATGTGCTCAGCCACGCCTCCCACTGCCAGACCCATGTTAATGCCACCACCGTCGTCATTGGGGTTGCCCTGTTTGAACACTCCGGGCTGTGCCAGTTTGGGACAGTGCTCCTCAAGCATGGCCTGATTCATGGCAAAGCCACCTGCGGCAAGCACCACGCCCTTGCTGGCACGCACGTCGCGGGTTCCGCCAAAGTGGGTATAGCGCACACCCACTGCGCGGCCATCCTCGGCCAGGATCAGCTGGCGAACTCGGGCATCAAATTCAAACTTCACGCCAACTTCTTCAGCTCGCGCGGTCAGGATGTGCATCAGCTTGCCACCGCCTTCACTGCCCACATGTTCAATCTTGTGACCCCGGGGTACGGCTTTCGCCACCTGGTTGACCGGCCAGGCCTTCTCATTGCCAGACCAGATCAGGCACTCGTCGGTGGGTTGTTCGTAATGCTTGGTCTTCCAGAATCCATTGTTAAATGGCACACCCTGTGCGGTCAGCCATTCAAAGTGAGCCACGCTGTTGTCGCAGTAAAGGCGTATCTTGTTCTCATCAGGCACCGGTGTATTTGCCAGCAGGTACTGGTACATATCTTCCACGGTGTCTTCAAAACCATTGGCGAGCTGCGGGGGGGTGCCGCCCCCCATGTAAAAGTGGCCGGTCGCGGCGCAGGTAGTGCCGCTAACACCGCTGGCACGTTCCAACACCAGCACCTCGGCGCCAACCTCGCAGGCGCCGATTGCAGCACAGGAGCCAGCAGCCCCAAAGCCGACAACCAATACCTCGGTCTGCCGATGCCATTGGTCGATGTCTTGTTCGCTAATCGGCGCGTAATCATCCATGCCTGCTGTTTCCTTTTTATTTGGCTGGGTTATCCTCAGCATAGTAAATCTGGTGGAACCAGCTTGTGAACAAGATCCTTTCAATCAGTCTCGCAGTTTTAATCCTTATACTGGCATTAGTGCTTTTACTGGTGCCTGCACGGCTGGAGCAGGGCACCAACCAGGTCAATGCGTATGAAGGGCCCCCGGCCTCAGTAGCGGCGCAGGCCCTGCACCAGACGCTGATTGTTGGTGACCTGCACACCGATACCTTGTTATGGCAACGCGACTTCACCCGTGAGTCAGATTACGGGCATGTTGATATACCCCGATTACAGGCGGGCAACGTCGCCATGCAGATGTTCACAGCGGTCACCCGCTCGCCGACGGGGCAAAACTATGAGAGCAATTCCAGCCAGACCATGGACACGATCACGGCCCTGGCTCTGGTGCAGGCCTGGCCGTTACGAACCTGGGGTAGCCTGGCCGAGCGCGCCCTGTATCAGGCCGAGCGTTTGCATAAAGCAGCGGCAGAGCATCCCGAGCAGATCGCATTGGTGACCAATCAGTCAGAGCTGGCTGCCTGGCAGCTACGCCGTGAAGCCGGGGAGCCGGTGATCGCCGCGTTGCTGGGTACTGAGGGCTCCCATGCCCTCGATGGTGAGCTCGCCAATATTGATCGGCTGGTGGCGGCGGGTTACAGCATGGTGGGCCTACAGCATTTTTTCGACAATAAGCTCGGAGGCTCGCTTCACGGCCACTCGGGTGAGGGCTTAACAGACTTCGGTCGCAGTGCCGTCAAACGCATGCTCGAGCTCGAGATCATGATTGATGTGGCGCACTCTTCAGAGGCAGTGGTGCGCGAAGTGCTGGCCATGAGCGATCGCCCGCTGATCGTCAGCCATACCGGTTTCAATGGGCATTGTGATACGCCTCGCAATATCAGCGACGAGCTGATGGTTCAGATCGCTGATGCCGGTGGTTTGATCGGTGTCGGCTATTGGGACGCGGCGGTCTGTGACCCCAGTCCTGACGGGATCGTTTCCGCCATACGCTATGGTATTGACCTTCTAGGGCTAGAGCATGTCGCGCTGGGTTCGGATTACGATGGAGCGATTACCGCGCCCTTCGATACCTCACAGCTGGCCTTGTTGACCGATGCCATGCTGCGTGCGGAATTTACCGAAAAAGAAATACGTCTGGTGATGGGTGGCAATATGCTGCGTTTTCTCCAACAGCAGCTGCCAGAAGGAGAGTAGTGATGCGATTTTGGAAGTTTCTCGGGTTGGCGCTGACCGCGTCTGCGCCGCTACAGGCAGCCCAGGATTATCCCGCTGAAATAAAACCCATCGTCGAACAGCGCTGCATGGTCTGCCACGGCTGTTATGACGCCCCCTGTCAGCTCAAGCTCGATGCCTACGAGGGGCTCAAACGTGGGGCCAGCAAAGACCTGGTCTACGAGGGTTCGCGCATCAAAACCGCCCAGCCTAGTCGGCTGCATTACGATGCACACAGCGTGGCCGAGTGGCGCGAGCGGGGCTTCTATCCGGTATTGTCCGAACAGGAAGCCCGTGACAGCACCCTCTACCGCATGCTGCAGCTGAAGAAAGACCACCCCTTGCCCGCCACCGGTGTGTTACCGGACAGCTTCGATTTTTCCCTCGCCCGCGACCAGCAATGTCCAAAACCTGAGGAAATGGCAACCTATGAACAGGAGAAGCCACTGTGGGGCATGCCCTATGGGCTTCCTGGGTTGCCGGATAGTGAATTCAAAACCCTGAGTGACTGGGCTGCCTCCGGTGCTCAGGGGGTTGTGCGGGCTGAGCCCAGCGCATCGCAGCAGGCGGCTATTGAGGAGTGGGAAGCGTTTCTGAATGGCACCAGCAACAAAGAGCAGCTGATGGCTCGCTACATTTATGAGCACCTCTACATCGGCGCCCTGTATTTTGATCACCTCGACGAGCCGGGCTTTTTTGAGGTGGTGCGCTCAAGCACACCCACGGGACAGCCTATATAAGTCATTGCAACGCGTCGGCCTTTCGACGATCCAGGCCAGGACGGTTTGTACTATCGAATCCGCCCGATCGTGACCAGCACGCTGGTCAAACGACATATGCCCTATGCGCTCAGCCCCCAGCGCATGTCTCGCTGGCAGGCGCTGTTTTTAGAGCCGGACTACGAGGTGGCAGAGTTGCCTTCCTATGAACCGGTTGCTGCGGCTAACCCCTTCAAGACATTTAGTGCCCTGCCTATCAGTGCGCGCTACGAGTTTATGTTGGAAGAAGCCCAGTTCACGATTATGGGCTTTATCAAAGGGCCGGTTTGTCGCGGCCAGGTGGCCATCAACGTTATCGAGGATCACTTCTGGGTCATGTTTATTGACCCGGCGTTGGAGGACTCCGAGATCGATGCTGAATTTCTTGCCACGCAGGAGGACAACCTGATCCTGCCGGGGGTAGAGAAGGGCGCGCTTGGCTCCGTGCTGGGCTGGAACAAGTACGCCAATGCCCAGAAACGATTCCTGCGAGCAAAGTCAGAGGCACTTGAGCAAATCGTTGACGAATATCAGATCAAGATTGATGAGAACCTTATTTGGGACGGCGACGGCGATAACACCAACGCCAGTCTCACCGTGTTCCGTCACTTCGACAGCGCTTCGGTACACCGGGGCTTCATCGGTCAGGTTCCTAAAACCGCCTGGGTGATTGGCTATTCATTACTGGAGCGCATTCACTACCTGCTGGTGGCGGGTTTTGATGTCTACGGTAACCTGGGGCATCAGTTGGAAACGCGGTTGTACATGGACTTCCTGCGTATGGAAGGCGAGTACAACTTCCTGGTGATGATGCCCGAAGAAGAGCGTCTGCGGCTGCGAGACTACTGGTATCGTGGCGCCAGCGAGCGAACCAAGGAGTACGTGATTGGGCGCCGCGCCTGGTTCGACCGCGACAGCGATATTGATTACAAAACTGACAATCCCAAGGCAGAACTGTTGCTGGAGATGCGCCAGCGCCTGGCCGGCGCCAGCAGCTCGGAGTACAACCTGGATAACGCGGTGCTGGCACGTTTGCAGCAGCGACCCGGACGGCATTTCAGCCATATGCCCGAAATGGCATTTCTCGATGTGATTACCAGTGACGGTTCTGACAGTGTCTATACCCTGGTTCGAAACACAGGGCTCAGCAACGTGGCGCAGCTGTTTGAGGAAGACAAGCGACGCCTGCCTGATGAAGACAATATGACCGTCACCCGTGGGTTTGTGGGCTACTATCCCAACGCGTTCTTCCAGGTCACCGAGAGAGAGCTTCCGCGGTTTGTTGATGACGTGCTGTCGTTGGGCAGTGAAGCCGACTACGCCCAACTGATGGAGCGCTATGGGGTGCGTCGCAATGCACCCTATTTCTGGGCGGTGAGTGACAAGCTACACCAGGTTCAGATGCAGCAAAAACCGATTCGGGGTGGGCTGTTCGACCTCAACCGCTACGAAAATCGTTAGCGGCTGCTGGCTTCAAAAAACTGCCAGATGAGCTCGGCCGCCACGAAGTCCCGGCCATTGCCGCCGAGTAGTCTGGGCATGGTGTAGTCAGGGTGCGGGGCGGCGTGACCCCCGCCCATCACGCTGTATAAAGACACTGGCGGTTTACCCTAAGCTTTCCATTCCAGTACTTCAGTAATGGAGCCATCATTGGGATTGGTGTCCTGCAGCGTGCGTGCCAGCGGTGCCGTGTTGTGGCCCGCCAGCTCGGCAAAATAAGTGGCAGTGTCTACGCTGGATTCCACTTCCCCGCGATTGCCCAATAGCCCAAACAGTGCAACGGTACCTCCCTCGTGAGGGTTCATGGTGTCGTTGCTGCCATTCATCAGCAAGAAAGCGACAGCTTTACCGGAGGTCGTGCAGTCCAGATTGGCAGGTATCGGGAGGTTGGTCGCTACCGGCGCCACCGCTGAGAAGACATCGGGCGCTTCAAGCCCCAGGCGCAATGCCATATTGCCGCCATTGGACAGGCCAGTGGCGAAGACGCGGTTGGGATCTGCAGCGTGCGAGCCGACCAGCTCCGCAGCCACCGCCGATAGAAAACCCACATCATCAATACCCTCAGCCTTTGCGCTATAAGGGCCCTGTTTGCGACAGTCGTTCCAGTGGTTTTCAAATCCGGTCGGAAAAACCGGGATAAAACCGTGTACTTCTGCGAGCTGTTCAAATTCGTATGCGTAGGTCAGCCGGGCGCCATTGCCATCACCCATGGAGCCGTGAAGCACGAAAACAAGCGCGGGCGTCTCGGCGACATTGTCAGGCAGGTACCAGCTGTAGCTGCGCTCATGGCCGTCCCAGTTCAGCCTGGCCTGCTGCAGCGTGCCGGGTAATACCGGCTCACTGGGAAACCTGGCATACAGCAGATAGCCGAATGCCAGCAATAACACCAGTATTGCTGCCAGTGTATAGCCGAGCAGGCGCATGGCTCAGGCGGCGTCTGAAACCCTGAAGGCAGAAAGGTCCGGGCCTACCCGATCCGCGTGTTCACGCATCAGCTTTTCGTCAAAGCCGAATACCTTGATGGCGGTGTCGCCCATGATTGAGCGAATTTCGCTCTCTTCGAAATCGAAGAAAGTTTCCTTCAGGTGTGCGCCGGTATTGGGCCAGGTGCCCTCCAGGTGCGGATAGTCAGAGCCCCACATCAGTTTATTAACGCCAATCTGGTCGCGAAAATGCGCTTCGACTCGGGGCAGGAAGGAAGCGCCGATGTAACAATTGCGCTGCCAGTACTCGCTGGGTGTGAGCGACAGGTCCTTGGTGAAGTGGGCAAAGATGGGGTTGTCGGCTTTAAACTCCAGCTTACGCAGGTGTTCCACGATCCAGCCACAGCCGGTTTCAGTAAACACCAGCTTCAGGTTTGGGTGCTTCTCGAAGGCGCCCGACCACAGGAGTGCAGTGAAGGGACGTTGGGCCCACATATCCACTTCCGAGATAAACATCGGGGTTGCAGCAGGGCTGTCACCGTAGTCCGGTGACCAGCCGGAGTGGGTGTGCACGCACAGGTCCAGTTCTTCGCACACGGCCCACAAAGGCGCGTAGCGGTCGTAGTGGTGATAATAGGGGTTGTGGCCGGTGCTGGCGGGCAGCAGGATGCCGCCGAACAGACCCATAGCATGGCACTCGCGGATTTCACGGATGGTTTCCTGAATATCATCCACGTCGATCACGATCACCCCAGCGTGGCGGCCTGGGTTGCGGCTGCACATGTCAGCCAGAAAGCGGTTGTAGGCTCGATTACCTGCGGCGCGCTGAGCCGGCGTGACATCGTGGCGGTACATCATCAGGCCCGCACCAAAAGGTGCCATTTGCGGAAACACCACTTCCCCGGCAATGCCGTCATCTTCCAGCTCTTTCAGGCGTACCTCGGCATCATATTCCCCGTGACGTGGGGCAATGATGGAATCCGGGTCAGCCAGGAAGTCCCGTAACTGATCATCGGTGGCTTCCAGCGCGTTCGCCATAGCGTCTTGTTGGAACTTGCCACTGCCTTCATTGCCGACCTTGTCGGCGAATTCATCGGCGGCTTCCTGGTCGAAAAAGGTACCCATGCGAGCCATCATTTCCCGCGCATACACCAGCCACCAATCTTCAGCGGCCTGGTGAAACTCCTTGTCCATAAATGGCTTGTAGCCGTCCGGCAGTGCGCCGGCATGGCAATCGGAACTGATGACGGTGATCTTCGACATGATGGTGACCTCAATCTCGCATCAAGGGGTCTGACCCCTTGAAAAAGTATGCAAGGGGTCAGACCCCTTGATGTTCGGACAGTAGAGCATAAATGTCCCGCGCAACCTGTTCCAGTCGCGCGTACCAGAAATCTAAACCGAGGCTGGTCAGCCGGTGATATGTCGACCCGCAAGATAGCCAAAAGTCATGGCCGGGCCGAGGGTGGAGCCTGGCCCGGGATAAGTCGGCAGCACCGCCTTGGCGCAGTTGCCAATGGCGTACAGGCGCTCAATGACATGACCGTCTTCATGCAGCACCTGTGCATTGGGAGTGACCACCATGCCGCCCTGGGTGCCAAAATCCCCTGGGTCCTGGCGCAGTGCGTAAAACGGTGGTTTGTTCACCGGGCCCAGGCAGGGGTTGGGAGTGACCTCGGGGTCGCCGTAGTAGCGGTCATAGGTGGAATCGCCCCGGCCCAGATCGGGATCCTTGCCCTCGGCAGCGTAGCGATTGAAGTTCTCTACCGTGTGGCGCAGTCCCGCTGGGTCAATATTCATTTCTTGCGCCAGCTCTTCCAGCGTGTCTGCCATACCGAAGAAGCCGCATCCGAAGAAGCTCTGAGGAATGTTCTTGTCACGGTCTGGCAGTGGAAACACGCGGTATTTCTTTCTGAAGTTGCTGTCCCAGATCATGTAGTGGGGAATGACCGGATTCTCGTCTGAGTGCAGAGCGAAGGTTTCCTTCATATAGGCCATGTAGTTCTGCGATTCATTGCTGAAACGCTGACCCCGCTCGTTCACCACTATCGAGCCCGGATAGGACTTATTGCCAATGCTCAGGTAGGGAAACGGCATGCCTGGCGCCCTCACAGTAGAACACCACCAGGTGTGTTCCATCAGGCCGGTTTTTGCCCCGATCGCAATGGCGGCCCGGTGTGCGTCACCGGTATTGGTTTTAGTGCCGGCACTCCACTCGGTGTTGGTGGGGCTGGGCAGGTAGTGTTCGCGCATGGCCTGGTTGTGTTCAAAGCCACCGGCGGCCAGTATGACGCCGCGCCGTGCTTCGATGCGTTTAGTGACGCCGTTGTCTTCCACCTCGATACCGGTAACACGCTGGCCATCCATGACCAGTTTCTTGAGTGCGCAATTGAGGCGCAGGGGGATATCCTGATCACGCAACGAGGCACGCAGCCGGGCGACACCTGCATTGCCCACCGTCATGCGGCGGGGCAGTTTGGTTTTCAGGCGGTAGGGGATATCCAGCGCGTAGGCCAGCACCATCTTAAGCTCCAGAAACATCCAGCCGCGGTGTTTGCCCAAGAGGATTTGCGCTTCCACCTGGGTCATGCCAATGCGATCGAACATCAGGGCATAGGGTTCTACAATGTGGTCAGCGTCCTCGCCCAGTTCTTCCCGGGAAAACGGGGCCGGCTCCATAGAGCGATGCCCCGTGCGCGAGCCTGGCAGGTTGGTGTAATAGTCGGGATATTTCAGCAGGCTCTCGTAGCGAACTCGAGTATTGTCGTGGAGGAAGTCCACCATCTCCGGCGCTTTTTTGAGATAGGTTTCGATCATGATCGGGTCGACCATGTGTTCCGGAACCGTCTGGCGCAGGTATTCGCGCGCGTCTTCGTATGAATCCTCTGCACCAGCGGCTTTGGCATAGCGATTATTGGGTACCCAGACGCCGCCTCCCGAGAGGGCGCTGGTGCCTCCATACTGGCTGGCTTTCTCAATCACCAGCACCTCGTCGGCACCCGAGATTTTGCTGGTCAGCGCAGCGGTCATTCCGCCGTTGCCGCTGCCCACCACGATCACATCAACACTTTCATCCCACACCAAAGCGATAACTCCTGCGAGAACCTGAGTGTCAGTGTAGTGCCCACGTACCTCCTCGTGTGGACACTCGCTACTGCTTTGCCGTGTTGGTATAAGAAATTGGAATCAGCGATCAGACGCTGTGTTAGCGCAAGTCACCCGTGTCGAAACGTTTGACGCCGAAAAATCCGCCCAGTAGAAAGTCGCCATCTTCCAGGAATACGGTGATGCCACCCCAGGTATTCCACAGCACGCTGTCGTCAGGGAATCGCCAGGTCGCCTTGATCTCGCCGGTTTCCCAATCCGCCGCAAAGTACTCGTACACATCGTCTCGCTTGTTGGCGATGTAGACCAGTCCGTTGGTGGCAGACACAGCCGGCGGCATCCAGTCGGTGTTGTCCACATTCTCAATGGCCCAGCTCTTCTCGAAGCGGTTGTCCTCGGCGTTCCAGGTGTACTTCTGCAGGCCGCGGGGAGCGGGGCGGGTGGTGCCGGACAGGAAGGCACTGCTGATCAAATCACCGGGAATCGGGCCGGGTTCTGGATAGGTGGAGTCGATGACGATGACACCGTTGTCGAATGTGACCGGTGAGGCTTCCACGGTGGTGCCGCTGCCAAAGGTCATGGGGATCTGGTCGGCAATCCGGCGCGACAGGGTGCCGGGTTTCTGCTCGAAGTCTGCCGGGATTTCATCCCGCCAGAAGGCAACAATATTGGCGCCGTCGGGACTGCCGTCGGAAATGATCACGAGGCGGTCGTCATCTTCGCCAAAACCCAGCAGCGAGGGTGTTGTGCCGGAACCGTGTGATGCTGCCCCCTGGGCTTTGGCGACACCTTCCTCCATGTGCTCATAGGGAGAGGACCAGGCGCCGTCTGCAGCTTCCTGGGATAAGCGCTCACCGGTCCAGACCAGCTTGTGCATCTTCTGTGAGGTGACCACGTAGATGCCATTGTTCTCGTCGGAGGCAATGGAGTTCTCCACCCGTTCGCCGGGGAACACAATCCAGTCTTTAACGTTGAGGTCGCGGTCGGCAATGATCACCGCGCCCGCAGAAGCCAGGGCAAGGTGACCATCGTAGGTCATGGTGATGCCCATCAGGCCTTTATAGTCTGTGGAAAAGCCCTCGCCGGGGCTGAGGTCGGCGGCGATTTCCGGCGGCAGTTGCTCAAACACGTTGCGATGCGCCACCGGCACCAACGGCGCATCCACCTCGTTGTTGTCAAAAGACTTCACCAGGTTCACCCGGTCGAAGGTGGTGTAGTGGTAGCCGTCATTGTCGATCACCGCGTAGGCGCCGGAGGGTATGGTGCGTGTGTTCACGTTGAGCTTGTAGTACATGTACCAGCTGTTCCACAGCAGGCGCAGGTCGTTTTTCTCGCGGCGATGGTGGTCAATGCTTTCCATCACCTCGCGGATCGCTTCATCGCTACCCTCGGCGTGCACGTCTTCCCGTCCGGGGTAGGGCACGCTGGAGATGCGGGTAAAGTCCTCGCCCGTGGCGCGAATTTTCACCAGTCCCAGTGGGGTCGAGGCAATTACGATGGTGTCATCACCCACGTGCTTGTAAGTGGGAGCGGAACACCACAGCACCGGCACATACTGGGTGTCGTCGAGGGTCAGCTGTTTGCCGATGCGTGGGCCGTCCACCAGCGTGGAGTCGGTCTGGGCCGGGTCATGGTGTGAAATGGCGTAGCTGGCATCGGCCACATAGGGGTTTGGTACAGGCATGCTGACCGCGGTAGCCAAAATGATAGAGCTCAACATGGTTATTTTCCTGCGCAAATTAATTTATGTAATACTAATGCATATGTTGCATAAGGTGTCGCCGGGGGACAATGGCATATGAGGACAGCTTTTCGAACATTCACAGTCCCGGTGCTGATAGTACTAATGGCTTGCGAAGGCCGTCCGCATCCGGATGGCGAGATAACTGGTGCCGCCTTGCCCGCGGCCGAAGTCGAACGGCGCAGCATGTCGCGTGCACAAAGCCCGGAGCACAACAAGCAGGTGCTGTTTGGCGACCTGCACGTTCATTCCACCTACTCGCTGGATGCTCAGGCGCTCGAATTGCCGATGATGGGCCTGCAGGGTATTCACACCGTGGCAGATGCCTGTGACTTTGCACGCTATTGCGCCAATCTGGATTTTTTCAGTTATAACGATCACGCCGAAGCCCTGACCCCCAAGCACTGGCAGGTGAGCCGTGAAACCGTGCGAGAGTGCAATGCACGTGCCGGCGATACAGATAACCCCGACCTGGTTGCCTTTGCAGGCTGGGAGTGGACCCAGATCGGTACCACTGCCGAGACCCACTGGGGCCACAAGAACGTGATCTTTCCCGATACCGATGACAGTCAATTACCGGCGCGCGCTATTAGCGCCCGCTCAGACGAAGATCCGCTGGGAATTTTTGCCGGCACCCGCAATATTGAGGCAGGTCGTTATATCGATCCGCTGAATTGGCGTGCCTATGCGGACCTGGTCTATCTGCTCGATCGTATCGAAGAGGTGCCCGCCTGTGCCAAGGGTGTTGCCAGCCCCGACCTGCCGGCAGACTGCCATGAGAATGCGCCAACGCCCGATGTGCTCAACCGCAAGCTCAAGGAGTGGGGCCTGGATCATATGATCATTCCCCATGGGAACGCCTGGGGTGCCTATACGCCGCCCGAAGCCAGTTGGGATAAATCGCTGAACAGGCAGTACTACAGCGATAGCCAACAACCCCTGCTGGAAATCATGTCGGGTCATGGCAACAGTGAGGAGTATCGCGAATATGTGGGTGCAGTGCTGGATGAGAATGGCGGTCTGCAGTGCCCGCCTGTACAGGGCAACTATGTCCCCTGCTGTCAGCAGGCCGCGACGATCATGCGCAAGCGCTGTGATGGCTTGAGCATAGAGGAATGCGAATTCAGGGTCGAGCTGGCTCAGCAGTACGTCCTTGAGGCTGGCAATCGCTACATGGCAGTTTTCCCGGACACGGGCGCGCGCGACTGGCAGCAATGTGGCCAGTGTCAGGACTGTTTCAAGCCGTCATTCAACCAGGTGTTCAAGGAATCCAGTCAGTACGCCATGGCCCTCAGTAATTTTGAGCAGGTGGATGAGCAGGGTGAGCCTTTGCGGTTTCGCTTCGGCTTTATTGCATCTACCGATGATCACACGTCGCGTCCGGGTACGGGTTACAAGCAGTATGAGCGGCGCAAGATGACCATGGTCAACGGGCCGCGCAGTGAGTTTTATGGAGGCCTTATGAACCTGGCGGGTGAAGCGGACGATCCGCAGATGCCTCAGCGCATAGCCCACGATCGACCGATTCCTGATCTGGAGAGACAAAACAGTTTCATGTATCCGGGTGGTATCGTCGCAGTGCATAGCGACAGCCGCGGTCGCGAAGATATCTGGGCCGCACTGAAACGCAAGGAGGTTTATGGCACCTCAGGTCCGCGCATGTTGCTGTGGTTCGACCTGCTCAATGCTGAAAAGGGCAGGCTGCCTATGGGTAGGGAGACCAGCATGGGTGAAGCCCCTCGTTTTGAGGTCAGGGCAGTGGGCGCCTTGGAGCAGAAGCCGGGATGCCAGGATTTCCAGAAGCAGGGGCTCGATGCAGAGCGCATGGACTATCTGTGTGCGGGCGAGTGCTACAACCCGGGTACTGAGCGCACTGCGATTACATCGATTGAAATCATCCGCATTCGGCCGCAGGCCTTTGCCGGCGAGGCCGTGTCAGAGTTGATAGAGGATCCCTGGCGCCGTTTTGATTGCCCTGCAAAAGGAGAGGGCTGTGTGGTGCAGTTTAGCGATGAAGAATTTGAGCGGGACAGCCTTTACTACGCCCGCGCCCTGCAGGCGGCAACCCCGGCGATCAATGGCGCTAATCTCCGACCGTCATTAAATGAAGAGGGCGAAGTGACCGCGATTGATCCCTGCTATGGTGATTATCGCACTGACTTTTCTGATGATTGCCTGGCTCCGGTACAGGAGCGGGCCTGGTCCTCACCCATTTTTGTTGATCGCAAAGATCAGTAGCGACACAGCAGGCTGTCGGGATTCCGAAATACGGTACCGGTTGGCTTTGCCGTGTCCGGGTTGAGCAAAGTCAGGTTTGGCAGTCGCTCCAACAGAATGTCGAGGGTAATGGCCAGCTCTTTGCGTGCCAGGTGCATGCCGGGACACATCCGCGGACCGGGGCCAAACGACATCAGGCCCTCAGTATCCCTGTCCATGTCATAGCTGTGTGGATCGTCGAACACCGCGGGATCGTGGTTGGCCCCGGTAATGCCAAAGAACACGATTGAATTTGGCGCCAGAGTTTGACCGAAGAATTCAATGGCCCGATCCTCGCGGCTCATTCTCGGCAGTACCGACACCGCTGATTCCCAGCGCAGGGCCTCTTCGATGGCTGCAGCACGCATATCGGGTTCATGCTGCAATCGTTGCCAGCGTTCAGGCTCAACCAGCAGTGCGTAGAGCAGATTGCCCAGTGAATCGTGCGTGGTGGAAGAGCCGGCGGTGAACATAATGCCGATGTGCGCCTTCACCTGGGCATCGGTCATGCGCACGCCGTCCAGCTCGTCGTGGATGAGTTGGGATATCACATCGTCGCCGGGCTCAACCTTGCGTTGTTCGATGATGGGGTCAAGGTAGGCCCACAGCGCATCGCGTGCCTGTTCCGCCTCCACCGGTTGCCAGCGGAAGTTGAGCAAACCATTGACCCATTGATTGAACTGGTGCTGTTCGGCTCTGGGTATGCCCAACAGCTCGGCGATCACCGCGTAGGGGTAGAGTTCGGTAAATTGGCTGACCAGGTCTGCCTGGTCATCAGACGCAAACCCCGTGATTAACTCCTCTGCAATGTCGGACAACACGCTGGAATCCATCTGCTCGATCTGGCGCGGACGAAAACTGGGGGTGGCCAGCTTGCGATAGAAGCGGTGGCGCTCTCCCTCCATGGTTTGGAAGGTCTCGCCAATCATGGGCTCAATGCCCAGCTTGTAGGGGGTGGCGGGTGGAAAGTTCTCGTTGTCCCTGAAGCCGCTGAGCACGGCCTCATGGCTGGTCAGCAGCCAGGCGTCCGCGCCCATGAAATTGATTGGCACCACAGGGCCGTCCTGCCGTAGCTGGTCAAAGCGCTGGTGCAATTCAAGCCCCGGGCACTGCCAGTGGTCGATGTCTTCAGTGAAGCGCATGGATGTTTTTCTTATAGTTATGCAATACAATTACATTTTATTTGACGACCTGATTCAAGCATGGCCAAGAACCGTAGAACCCAGGCAGAGCGACGTGAGGAAACGCGTCGTGTTGTGCTTGAAAGCGCCATTCGCCTGTTTGGCGAGAAAGGCTATGCCGGCACCTCGCTCGATGATGTCGCCAAAGATTGCGGACTCACCACGCGGCCGGTGTATCACTACTTTGGCAACAAAGAGGGTCTGTTTCGTGAGGCGCTGGAAGCCACGGAGGAACGCATTGTCGAGCACATGCAGGCGAATCCTGGCGCGAGCGTTGTGGAGGGTTGGCACCATTACCTGGAGTTTTGCAAAGACCCGGCTTTTCGCCGCATCGTGCTGATTGATGGGCCCAATGTGCTGGGTCGGGCCCGCTGGGCTGACAGCGCGGTGACCCGCAACGCCAAGGTGGCTGGGGCTGCGGTCGAAGACCAGAGCAATAGCGGCAAGTTTCGGAGCGAGCTGCGCAACCGCATGCTGATGGGTGCGCTGGCGGAAGCGGCCCTCATGGTGGCCGAAGCGGACGACCTCGACATGGCCCAGGTTGAATCTGAAGCCCTGATCAAAGAGATGTTTGACGCCTGATAGCCTGATATCAGGCGACACCCTTTAGCAGTTTCTGCAGTCCCACCGGCATGATGCGCTTCAAGACTTCCAGCAACCAGGCATCTTTGCCCACGCGGATGCGCATTTGCTTTTTCCTGATGGCTGTCACGATGCGCTGGGCCACGTGTTCCGGTGTGACACCGATGCGCTGGGCCAGCTCGTAGTTGCGTTGTGCCGCTTCCACATCGTCGGAATTTTGCAATGTCGCCTGAATCATCTCGGTCTTGATGGCGCCGGGGTGCACTGAAGTGACGCCAACGCCGATCTTGTCCATTTCTGCCCACATAGCCTCGCTTAGCAGCTTTACGGCGCCTTTAGTTGCGCAGTAGCTGGTTTGACCCGGCAGGCCGACAAAGGCCGACATGCTGGACAGGTTGACGATATGCGCTTCGTCCGCCGCCTCCAGATGGGGCAGGAAGTAGTGGCAGCCGTACAGCAGCCCCCACCAGTTGATGTTGACCATTTTTTCCCAGTCTTCCATCGTGTGGGTGGCAAAGGACTTTTGGATCGTAATGCCGGCATTATTGATGAGGATGTTGACCTTGCCGTGTTCGGCTACCACGGCGTCTGCCAGCGCGGCCATCTGTTCCTTGCTGGTGATATCAACCACGTGAGTGGAGACATTGACGCCGGCGCTCTTTATAGATTCTGCCGTTTTCTGCAGGGCGTTTTCGCTGATGTCGACCAGCGCCATGTGACAACCCTGAGCGGCCAGTTCGCGCACCAATGCCGAGCCCACACCACCGCCGGCGCCCGTGATGACGGCTACTTTGTTGTTGAAGTCTTGCATGGATTTATCCTCGGGCCAGTGATGCGGGGTGGGTTTTCTCTACCTGTCCCAGCAACTTTTTAAACATGAACTTGATCAGCTGCACTAGGGCGGCAGCTTTGGGTGTGATGTCAGACAATTGAAACTCGCGCACCAGCTGTGACTTGTCTGATTCCTTAACCAGCTTCTCGATGCTGTCGAAGTAGGGCCGGGTCAGCGGATTCCACTCAATCACTTCCAGAATCAGGTTTTCCTGGCGGTTTTCAATGTAGGACATGCGCACCAGGCCATCGACGCCGGTGTCCACGACCGATTCGTAGCCATTGGCGAGACCCCAGCGATAGACTTCAGCAAAGTTTTCCACACACACCGCGTAGTGGTGCAGGCCGGTGATCTCACGATCAATCGCTTCTTTGTACAGGGAAGGGGTGTCACCAATCAGCTCGATCAGTTCCAACTGCATATCGCCGATGTAGCCAAAGGCGATGTTCACCCGGGCGGTTTCGCCGGGTTCGCCGCGGTACCAGGCGCCTTTCATGGGAGCCTGGTTGCGTGCCACGATAAATGAATCGATACCCGCCTCATCCGCCCATTGCTGCATGGCAGCGTCGATGTCTGGCACGATGTAGGCGAGCTGGCGTACTTCACCAAAAATCGGCGGTAGTTCGCGAATAGTGTCAAAGTCAGCTTTCATGATGTTGTTCTCCTGAGCTGCCGCTCAATTGATGGCTTCACCGCGGTTGAGCGGACAGTAGACGCCACCGGGCGCCTCGATCAGGGAGGCGCAGCGGTTACAGTGAATGCAGCCATTCTTGTAATTGGGGTCGGCCTTGGCGTTGTTCACAAAGGCAGGGTCTTTAATCAGTGGGCGGCCCATCTGTACAAAATCAAAACCCTCAGCCATCACCGTCTCCAGGCTGTTCAGATCGCTACAGCCGCCGATGTAGATCATCTGGCAGTTCACGCGGTCGCGAATCTTCTTGGCATCCTCCATGAAGTACAGTTCTTCATAGGGGTAATAGCGAAACATGCTGGGGCCAATGAGCTTCAGGCCCAGCTTGGTGATCGGGTTTTTCTCGACGGCGATCAGGCCCTTGTCGAGGGTGTCACCGCGGAAGTAGACCATCGGGTTGTAGGAGTTGGTGCCGCCGGAGCAGATCAGTGCGTCGATGCCGCCCTGGTCCAGCATGGCTGCCACCTCGATGGCTTCCTCGAACTGAAGCCCGTCTTTGATGCCGTCGGTCATGCCGATTTTGCCCAGTATTGGGAAGTCATCACCCACCGCCTTGCGCACGGCTTCCAGTATGCGCAGGGGCAGGCGCATGCGGTTGGCAAGAGAGCCGCCGTACTCGTCCTTGCGGCGGTTGGTTTTGGGGCTGATGAACTGGCTAATGCCGTAGCCGTGGCTGAAGTGAATCTCGGCGGCATCAAACTCGACTTCTTTCATGAGCAGGGCAGCATCGTGATAGGTCTGCACCAGGTAATCGATATCGGCAATGCTCATGGCGCCGGCGAAGGGCAGGCCCGAAGGCGCGCCGAGCATATTGAACTGTCGCGAGGGGCCCAGCGGACGTTTTAATCGCTGCAACTTGCGGTTTTTGGAAAAATTACCGCAGTGGGTCATCTGACCGCTCACCTTGACGCCCGGGCTGGCTGCCTTGAGGCCGCTGGTGAGCTTGGTGAGTTCGCTGCGAATGCCGTCGTGCATCCACATCATCTGGTCGTTGATGCGGCCATCGGCCTCGGTGGTGCAATAGCCGATCTTGGTCATGGCAGTGCCGCCCTCAACCACTTCGCGATGAAAATCGAACAACAGATCACCGGGCACGCCGTCGGGGGTTTTTCCCTCGTAGGTGGCAGCTTTGATCACACGATTGCGGAGTTCCAGTTTGCCCAGGTTGGCGGGCGTGAAGGCTTTGCTGAGCTGTTCATTCATGGGGAGATGCCTGTCGATCTAGCTACTTATGTAATGATGGTGCATATGTTATGCAATGAAATTACATAAGTCAACAGCAGCAAACGGTCGTTATAATAGATACATGCAGCTAACACCTTTCCACCTTGCTATTGCCGTGCGTGATATTGACGAAGCCCGAGATTTCTATGGGGCTCAGCTAAACCTGCCCGAGGGCCGCAGTGCCGAGCACTGGATCGATTTTGATCTGTTTGGCCATCAGTTGGTGACCCATCTCGATCCGTCTATGGGGCCGCAGGGGCAGGTCGCCCACATCAGTAACCCGGTGGACGGCAAAGCGGTACCGGTACCGCACTTTGGCGTGGTGCTGGAGATGAATGATTGGCAAGCCCTGGCGGACCGCGCTCGGGGGATTGTCGATGAGTTTGTGATCGAGCCCTATGTGCGCTTTGCTGGCGAACCGGGTGAACAGGCCACTATGTTCTTTCTTGATCCCTCGGGCAATGCGTTGGAGTTCAAGGCCTTTCGGGATATTGAAGGCCAGCTGTTTGCAACCTGACCCTCAATTGAGGCTGGCAGCAAGCGCCTGGTAGCTATCCTTGCCGGTGCGAGGGGTGACGTAGTCGTCCCAGCGGGCATTCATCGCATCAGCAATACTCGCCGGAAGATTATCACGGGTCTCGCGTGAGTCTCCGCGGTTGACCTTGGAGGTGCTGCCGCCAACCGGCAGGGCACCGGCTGCCTCACGCTTGTGGCGAAGAAAATGATCATCAAAGTGATGATCATTGGCCTGCATGAAGGCGAAGCTGCTCTGTTCGGTGACGATGTCGCGCAGCGCCGTATCCAGTTCAATGCCCATGAATCTGGCCAGGCGCTCCAGTTGTGCCGGGAAGTCGCTCTTGAATTGCTCGTAGGTCAGCAGCAGCACTGCGGCGTTGTTTCGTTGCTCATACCATGAGCACAGGTGATGCCAGAAATCATGAGGCGGTTTTCTCGCCAGGTAATGGCGTTCAGCAAACGCCTCGATGCCAATACAACCCGGTTCCATCATCCAGTTGTCGAAGAAGTTGTAGAGTGAGATCAGGGCATCGATGGGGTCGCGCAAAATGCAGATGTAGCGACAATTGGCCGGCAGCTGCTCGAATGCAGCATGGCTTTTAAACAGGCGGGGAGCCGCCACCTGTTCTGCGTTGAGGTCCATGTCCAGGTCGAAGGCGGCGTCAATCCAGGGCACGACTTCGGTGATCTCGCCAAAGTTCATGTCCCCGCGGGTGCGCAGGCCGTGAGCCGTTTGTTGTAACCAGGTGGTGCCGCACTTGGAGTAGGGGGAGATGATGATGTCTTCCGGCTGTGCTGCAAAGGCATCACCGGCCGCGCGACCTTCCTGCGTAAACAGCTGGCTCAACACAAGGTGCAGTTCTTCGATGCTGGTGGCGCGTTTGGGGTTTGCCATGGATGGTCTCGCGGCGAATGCGTGAGTGCCTATCTTACGCGGGCCACTGCGCTTTAACTATTGGAGCCGATCACCCGGCCTTCGAGCCAGCCATGAAAATCAACACGCTCACAGGCGGCTACAGCACGGCGGGTAATCTCTTCCATCAGGGCATCGCCTTCGGTCAGCGAACCCAGGCCCAGGGACACCACAATCGTCATCAGCGTCTGGAAGCTGAAGCCGCGGTATTGATCCCAGACTTCCTCAAAACTTGTGCTGACACCATGACGGATTAATTGCTCGCTGTAATAGCGCACCAGCGCCTGCTCGTTGGCGGCCAGTACTTCAATTGGCAGTGAATCAATCAGGAAATACTGCACGTCCCTCACGCCCTTGCTCCACTGGGCGGCCTGGAAATCGATCATGCCCATACGGTCACCGTCGACAAAGAAATTACCCAGGTGGCTGTCACCGTGGATCAGGCTGAGCGGGCCGCTATACCAGACCTCCAGTAGCCTGTCCCAGTGCGCCATAGCCAGCCTGTACATCTCGGCTGCTTCTTCGGGAAATGCATCTGGATAACCGTCTCGGCAGGGTTTTATGGCGGCCTTGTTGATGGCTCTTGAAATCTCTTTCATCACCGGCGAGATGAACGGGTGAGTATGGTAGGGCAGGCGTTGCTCCTGCTCCTGCCGTGGCCTGTCATTGTAGAAGGCGTGAAAACGGGCAAAGGCATCCAGGCATTTATGAACCTTGGCCAGGTCGGGGCCGACCAGCATATCCGGGTTTGTGTGTAGCACCACAGAGGGATCGGCGTGCAGGTTTTCCTCCAGCAGCACAAAGCGGCTACCCCGGGTGGTAATGGCATAGGTTTTCGGCAGGCGGATAGGGAAGTCGTCGCGAAAATTCAGGAAGAATCGGCATTCAAGTTCCCACACCCGAATAACATTGCAGAACCAGCGCGTCATCAACTCCGGGCAGGGCAGTTTCAGGAACAGGCTAGTGGGCATGTCGCAGCCTGCTTCCCAATCCACTTCGATAATGAAGTTATTGCAGTTGCTGCTGACCGATTGAATGTCGGTTTTACGCACTGCGACAGCGCGCGCATTGCGAATGTCTGGGTCGCAGCCGTGCTCTGCCAGTAGCTGGTTGAGGAACTCGGTGGTGATCACTTTATCGGGATGCATGGGCAGGCTGGTGCCGAAGACGTCCTCAATCGCATCCCTGGTGACGCGCCCCGTACTGTTTATGGCTGAAATCAGCGCTTGTGCTTTACTCATGTGTGAATGATAACTTGAGATTGAATCGGACAAAATGCAGAATATGTCCGAATCTTATTTTGATCCCACGGGAGCGCATAGATGAACCAGGACTACGATGTCATCGTTATTGGGGCCGGCCACAACGGGCTTGCAGCGGCCCGTATTCTCGCCGACAAGGGCGTGAAGGTATTGGTTCTGGAGAAAAACAATTATGTCGGTGGTATGGCGGGCACCCGTGAAATCTTCAAGGGCTGTCGCAACGAGGTAGGCGCAAGCTGCCTGTTTCCTATCGCTGACGAGATTCTTGACTACTTCCAGTTTGAAAAGCACGGTGCAGAATTTATCGAGCTGCCGGTGATGGCGATTAATCTTGTCGGTCCGGGCGCCAAACCCCTGATGTTCTACAAAAAACAGGGCCGCCAGCTTTGGCACCTGTTGCGTCATCACGGTTTTGGCGCGCTGCTTGGCTTTATCAAGCTGGTTCGGTTTATTACCTATCCAGCCAGTGTGATGGATCGCTTTACGGCAGGCCGCGCTCCCAAGACGCTCGACCAGTTGCTGGCAGAAGCGCCAAACGATGAAGCCCGTGAGCAATTGCGCCTGACCTATACCGGTTCGGCGATGGATTTGATTAACAAGTTTTTCCCCGACAAGGAAAAGCACCACACCTTTCGCTCGCTACTGGCCTTCGCTGCGATTCAGTCTACTTATAAAGGGCCCTTTGATCCCGGTTCTGCGCTGTGCCTGGTGTATACCTTTGCCCAGAGCGGTGAGGGTGGCCTGATGCAGCGGGTCAAAGGTGGTATCGGGTCACTGAGTGAAGTGCTCGCACGTACCTTCGAGGAGGCTGGCGGTGAGTTGCGGATGAAGGCGCGAGTGGACCATGTGTTGATGGAGGATGGGCGTGCTACCGGCGTCGTGATGAAGGACGGCTCTACCATTCGCAGCAAGATCGTTCTGTCCAATCTCGATAAGCCCGCTACATTCCAGCACCTGGTGGGCGAGCAATACCTGGATGCCGGTCTGCGCAAGAACATCGACGAGTCGGAACATCGCGGTGCCTGGGTGCACATGCTGTTCCGCCTCGATGGCTTACCCGGTTACGGTGGAGAGTGGGCCTGGCTCAACAGTGACATACACAACCGCTTTGGCGGAGCCATGGTAAGCAGCCCGGAGGCTCTGCAACAGAGTTTTGACACCTGCGACGCCGGGGAGTTACCCCCCACTATGCCGGTCGCTTTTCAAATTCCCAGCCTGATGGATGCCAGCCTGGCGCCGTCGGGGCAACATATCGCCAGCGCCTATGGGTTCTGTTTCCCCTGCAAGGCCGCTAAAGAAGATAAAGGCAGGTTCCGTGACCAGATGGCCGAGCAGGCTATTGATCTGATCAGCTCCTATATGCCGGACTTTCGCGAACTGATTGTGGAGAAGGCGGTGTTCTCTTCCGATCATTTTGCCAGCATGCACGGTGCCACGGAGGGCGACTTCACGCATGGGCTGATACACCCAGAGAACATGCTCGGTGAGCGCGCCCTGGTGGCGGGATCTGCCCACCTGACGCCTATACCCGGCTTGTACATGTGCGGCTCTGCCTGTCATCCCGGGCCCGGAGTGACCTTCCTGCCCGGATACAACTGCGGCTTTGAGGTGTACGCGCGTGAGTTCTCGGCGTCGACGGATGTGACTAGCGTTTCAGAATCACCGGCACCAGCAGCGCGTGCAGCGTAGCCCGCAGCTGTTTTTTGCTGCGCAGGTGATTTGAGGGCAGGGTCAGGTACGAAATCAAAATGCGGTATACCCATTCCACCAGTACCTCTGGCGATACGTCCTCGCTCAGCAGGTTCAACTCGCGGGCTGGCGTGATGACATCTGCCATAAAGCTTTCACCGAGTTCGACGATAGCGCTGGAGTTCCATACGGCGCGGCGCACGCGGCTGGCTTCGTCGGTTGCAAATACGGCGTTGAGCAAGGGGCGTTTTGGAATGTCATGAATGGCTATGACCAGGCCTTCCACGAGGTGCTCGGCAGGATCAGAGAATCTTGCCAGCCGCTTCTGCAGGAGCGTGGCCATGTCGAGCATGTCCCTTTGTACCAATGCAATCAGTACCTCATCGCGACTGGCGTAGTAGCGATACAGGGTAGATCGGGCCATGCCTGCTGCCTCGGCGACCTCCTGCATACCCGGCCCCTCAATGCCATGGGATAGGAACAGCTGCTGAGCAGCATTTAGTACGCGTTCTTTCGGCGGCACAGATTTTGAAGTCATGCCCGCATTGTACATGGGCAACTTTCGATTCGGACTCTCAACTTTCAATGACCCCACCTGCGTTCACTGCTACCCTGTTGCCATGAGTGATAAAAAGATTAGTGAATTTGCCCAGCGTTTATCCGCCGAGGGTGAAAAGCAAACCCAGACCTTCTATGCAGCCACGGTGATTTTATTGCGTGACAGCGATGACGGTATCGAAACCCTGATGCTGAAGAAGAACAGCAAGATTGCCTTTGGGGGTATGTGGGTATTTCCGGGAGGCCGCATCGACGATGAGGATGGCCAGTCGGATGATCCCATCGAAACCAAGGCGCGCCATGCAGCGGTCCGCGAGGCGGAAGAAGAGGTCAACCTGAAAGTGTCGCTGAACGATATGCACTGGTTTTCACACTGGACACCGCCGGAGCTGGGAAACAGGCGTTTTATCACCTGGTTTTATGTGGCGCCCGCGCCTGAAGGCGAGGTCACCATTGACGACGGTGAGATCAAGGAAAGCGAGTGGTTGTCACCCGCTGCAGCGCTGGCCAAGCAGGCAGCAGGCGATATTGAACTGGCGCCGCCCACTCATGTCACCCTGCATTATCTCGCCGAGTATCAGTCGGTGGCGGCCGCGCTGGCCGCAGTCGAGGGCCGTGATCCGCCTCATTACGCCACTCACATCAGCGCTTTGGATGATGACCTGGTGGCGCTGTGGGAGGGTGACGCCGGCTATGAGGCCGGTGATGCGACGATTGAGGGTGCTCGCCATCGTCTTCAAATGAAGAAGGGCGGTTGGATCTTCGAGGACAGCGGCTCCCCCTTCAAGGCATAGACCTTCCTCAAAGCATCGCCAGCGTAAACAGTGCCAGGCCGGCCAGCCCCATGATCACAATCAGCGCATTGCTCAGTGAGATAAATAGGCTCTTTAAGATCGCGCCACTCCAACTGCTGCCGTAGGCGCGTCGTAAGGCAAGTGGCAAGTAGATGGTGTTGAGGGGAATGATGATACCCTCGACATCCCACTCGAATGTCGCATCCAGAATCAGGCCGATGCTGGCCACGGTAAAAATGAAGCAGTTACAGTGAATGGCGAACACCAGATGCTGCAGGTAGTGGAAGGGCTGCCTGGCGTAAGCCAGATAGACCAGCAGGGCCAGCAAAGGTACCAGTACGAACACCAACTGGGGCAGGAACTGGAACAGCTTGTCTTCGAAGTCACTGGAATCGCTCTCAGCTTTGCGCAGGTTCTCCTGCAGCCGTTGTTCCAGATCTTTTAGCCATCCCGGGCTGTTCTCATCAGCCAGGCCGATCTCGCGATCACTCTCCACACTGCTCACCGAAGATGGCTCGATACGCGCGCCGGTATCGATGCTGACATCCAGATTGGCGGTGAGGGACAGCAGCATAAACATGACAAAACTGACAATCAGATACAGTCGAAACGGCGGAATGTAGGAGGCCTTGCGTCCGGCGAAGTGCTCCGCGCTAAGAAAGCCTGGTTTGAACAGCAGGGCCAACAGGGTGCGCCACATGCGCGAATCCAGGCTGCGTATATCTTCCACAACGTCCCCAGCGACATCGCTGAGGGTCACATTGGGTCGTCCCTCCCGCTGCCCGCATTGACTGCAGTATTCGCCGGTTAGTTTGCTGCCACAGTTGCGGCAGTTGCCACTCAGGGGGTCGGACACCTCGATCGCTACATCATGCGTGGATGTTCACTGACGGTGCCGCCCTCTACCGGGAACTGGCCGCCGGTGCAGTAGCTGGCATCATCCGAGGCGAGGAACAGGGCCATGGCCGCGACCTCTTCCGGTTTGCCCATACGGTTCATGGGCGACATGCGATCAAGATTGGGTTTGATTTCTGGCGCTGCCTCAAGGGCTGGATTGAGGATGGCGGTTGGTGTTGCGCCCGGGTGAATGGAATTGCAGCGAATGTTCAGTCCTTCATTGGCGCAGTAAACGGCAACCGATTTGGTCAGACCGACCACACCGGTTTTCGAGGTCACATAGGCACAGTCGCCGGGTATGGCAGAGTAAGAGGTCGACGAGGCAGTATTGATGATTGAGCCGCCAGCACGCATCAGCCGCAAGGCCATCTGGCATCCCAGCATCACACCGGTAAGATTCACGGCCATCAGTTGGTTCCAGGTCGCGACGTCGGCATCTGCAATGCTCTGGTTACAGACAATGCCGGCATTGTTGCAGAGTATGTCGAGCTGGCCCTGTTCGGCTTTGATGCGTGATTCCAAAGCCTGCCAGTCTGATTCGCTGGTGACATCCAGGGGCACGAACAATGCCCCGGAATCTGCGGCGACCTGCTCGCCCAGCTCGGCCTGCCGGTCGCAGAGGTAGACAGTGGCGCCCTCGCTGCAAAAGCGATGGACCATAGCGGCGCCAATGCCAGAGGCTCCCCCGGTGATCACCGCAACTTTGTCCTGAATCCTTCCAGACATGCTAGTTCTCCCTCATTCTTATAGTCTTGAATCATGCTAGCACAGCGCTATAGTGTGCACTGCATACATAAAGAGAACAGCCATGATTGAAGACATGCTGGCCGCCGATCCGGCCACTACACCCCTCGACGAAATACAGTTGATCAATGCCAAGCTGTGGATGGAAGACGGGCAGTGGCCCTGGTTTGAGCGCATTCGTCGTGAGGACCCGGTGCACTACACGCCCGAGAGTGAGTTTGGCCCATATTGGTCGGTGACCCGTTATGACGACATCATGCATGTGGATACCAATCACGACGTCTTCTCTTCGGAGCCCTCGATCGTGCTGCGTGATCCTGATGAGGACTTCCCGCTGCCGATGTTTATCGCCATGGATGAGCCCAATCACTCTGAGCACCGTGGCGCCGTTAACCCTGCAGTCGGCTCCCGCAACCTGCCCAATTTTGCTGAGCTGATTCGCGAGCGTACTCAGAATGTGCTGGATTCGCTTCCTGTCGGTGAATCATTCAATTGGGTCGACAAGGTGTCGATAGAGCTGACCACCATGATGTTGGCGACGCTGTTTGATTTTCCTTTCGAGGACCGTCGCAAGCTGACCCGCTGGTCGGATATCTCCACCTCTGCGCCGGGCATGGGTGTGGTAGAGACCGTGGAACAGCGCCGTGCTGAAATGCTGGAATGCCTGGAGTATTTTCAGGGCTTGTGGCAGAAGCGCAAGGAGGCAGGTGAGCCCGCCAATGACCTGATTTCCATGCTGGTGCGCGGCGAAGCCACCCGCGACATGGATCCCTTCACCTACCTCGGTAACCTGATTTTGTTGATCGTAGGTGGTAACGACACAACCCGTAATTCCATGACCGGCGGCGTGCTGGCGCTGAATCAGTTCCCTGCGGAATACGACAAACTGCGGGCCAACCCTAAGCTGATTCCTTCCATGGTTAGTGAAATCATCCGCTGGCAAACACCGCTGGCTTACATGCGTCGCACGGCCCTGAAAGACACCGAGCTGGGCGGCAAGCAGATCAAACAAGGTGACAAGGTGGTGATGTGGTATTTGTCAGGTAACCGCGACGACAGCGCCTTCGATAACCCCAATGACTTCGTCATTGATCGCCCGGGGGTGCGTAAGCACCTGAGCTTTGGCTACGGCATTCACCGCTGCATGGGCAGTCACCTGGCAGAGTTGCAGCTGCGCATCCTGTGGGAAGAAATCCTCGAACGCTTCCACTTCGTGGAAGTAGTGGCAGACCCCGTACGTGTGCCCTCTGCTTTTGTACACGGTTACCAGGAACTACCAGTTATCCTTCACGCGAAATAGTTGCTCGCAACAGCGCCTGACTAAAACGTCAGGCGCTCTTTCTCGTCGATCCAGGGCTTGCCGGTCAGCAGGCGCGCCAGCTTTTTGAAGAACACCTTGACCGGTTTGTACTCTTCGAACACCACAATAAGGACCTTGCGGTGCCTGCCTTCTGGACACTGGATCTTCTTAACACCGTGCCAGGAATTGCCTCGACGGCCGAAGATAATGCAGCGGTTGTCCATGGTTTGTGCAGGCCATTCCTGGTCAAACTCTTCGAACTGGGGCGCGCTGTAAGTTTCAAAGCGGCCGTTGTCATCCAGTATGACTGTTTCGCCGCCGTAGGCAGGGTCCCAGTCATCCCAGGTGTTCAGGTAAAATATCTGCGAGCCAATTTTGCCCTTTGAATCACAGTGTGGCCCCACTTCGGCACCGGCAGGGGTGTAGTGAAAATGAAAGCGAAAGCGCACCCGCTTGACGCCCAGCAGGCGGCACACAAACTTGCGATACCTGTCACTCAAAAGCTCCTCCATCACCTGCGCCCAGGGCGCTGGCAGTTCAACGCCATCCTCGTAGTCGAGAATATAGCGATCGTGGGGTGATTGACCGCTTTTGCGCTGTTTGCCAAAGGAGGGCCGGAAGCTTTCCAGGGGGGGCATATTGTCCAGTAGCTCCTGGTAGTGCTCTGGATTGAAAAAACCCTGGGGATTGCACCAGGGAAAGGGCTGTTTCCCCTGAAAGTCCTGGTCGTCGAAGTTGTCCATCATTTCGGTATTCAAATACCGGATTGCAGTCGCTGTCATGAGTGCTTCCTGGTTAATACAACCTGGTTTTAGGTAATTTTACCGATAAAACCAAATAACGGTTTTATCAATGAAACCAATGCCCGTCTCTTTCTGAGACATAATAGGCTGGCAATCTTACACAGGCACGCAAGACCTGATTTGATGCACATCAAATGCACCTAGGAGAAAAACAATGGTAGGGAAAATTACCGCGAAGAAACTTCCGCTGGCGGCCGTAATCGCTGCAGCTATGGGCAGCACTGGCGCTTACAGCCAGGGGCTGGAAGAAGTGCTGGTTACAGCCACCAAACGTACCGAGTCGCTGCAAGATACACCGGTCGCCGTGACCGCCTACAACGCTGAGGCGCTGGAGAACCTGGGCGTGACTAACCTGTCGGAACTGAGCGTACAGGCACCCAGCCTGCAGTCGTATGACTTTCCGACAACCACCACCAACATCGCACTGTTTATCCGCGGTTTTGGTAATACAGATTCTCAAACCCTGACCATCGACAACCCAGTGGGCATTTACATTGATAATGTCTACGTGGCCCGAACTTCAGGTGCCACCCTGGATGTACTCGATCTGGAGCGTGTGGAAATTCTGCGCGGCCCGCAGGGTACACTGTTTGGCCGGAACTCATCTGCGGGCTCGGTGAACTTCATCACCAAAAAGCCCGGTGACGAACTGGCCGGCCGCGTGCTGCTGGGTGCCGGTAACTTCGGCCTGCAGAAAGCCACTGGTTTTATCGACGTGCCGATTGGCGACAAGTTCGCTGTGAAGCTGAGCGGTGTGCTGAAAAAGGAAGATGGCTGGGTAGAGAACAAAGGACCTAACCCGGTTCTGCTGGATGCGGAAGATTTTTACCAGAGTGAAAACGAAGGCTTCCGCATCGCAGCGCAGCTGCGTCCCAGCGACACTTTCACTGCAGACTATAGCTACGACTATTCCAAAGTCGAAGCCACGCCACCTTACTACCAGGCACAGTCTGATTCCCGTCAGGAAGAAACCACGCACCTGCTGCTGGGCAACACGCCCTATCAGTACGTGTTGCCTACCAGTGACAATGAGCACTACGGTCATAACCTGACCTTGTCCTGGGATGTGAGTGACGCGATTACCCTGAAGTCGATCACCGGTTATCGCAAAATGGAAGAAACCAGCGTACAGAACTGGTCTGACACACTGTTCTTCGCCACCGACATCGATTGGGGCACCAAGGCCTTCAGCCAGGAATTCCAGCTGCTGGGTAACGCCTTTGAAGACCGCCTGCAGTACATTGCCGGCCTGTACTACTTCGAAGAAGAAGGTGACAAGGAAGAAACCCAGTACACCAACGGTGCTTTCCTGCCTGATATCGTGATCTTCGACGCGCTGGGCCTGCCCCAGAGTGAGATTGGTTTGTTCCTGGGCGGCACCAACATGGGCGGTACTGTTTTTGATACTGACCTGAAATCCCAGGCTATTTTTGCACAGGCGACCATTGCCGCCACTGAGCGCTTCGACCTGACACTGGGTCTGCGTTACACCGAAGATGAGCGTGATGCAGTGCGTACCCTGGTTCCCGGCAATCCGTCTATTAACTTCCTGCCCGGCGCAAACGACGATGAGTACGAGCACTGGGATTACAACGTAACCCTGGACTTCGCACTGGCGGAAACCGTGAACGCCTACTTCCGTGTAGCGACCGGTTACCGCGCTGGTGGCTCTGCAGAGCGCGCGCTGGATTTCTCCCAGACCTTCGATCAGGAAGAGAACACCACTTACGAGCTGGGTCTGAAGAGCGAGTGGGCCGACAGCCGCATACGTTTGAACGCAGCCTTGTTCCAGTCTGACTACGAAGACCTGTTGCTGACTATTACCGGTGAGCCGCCGCTGTATGCCTCCTTCGTTGAAGTATTCAACGCTGGTGAAGCTGAAGTACAGGGTTTTGAGCTGGATCTGACCGCCCTGGCGACAGAGAACACCCAGATCACCTTCAACTACGCCTACATCGACACCAAGTTGAGCGGTGTGATCGTGCCGGACAACAGCTTCCTGCTGAGCGGACCGCCCGCCAGTGCGCTAGACCTGCGCGGGGTGGATATTTCAGATAGCACCTTCATTCCGTTCGCGCCCAAGCATGCGTTCAGCCTGGCGCTGGATCACAGCTGGGTAATGAACTGGGGTGCAATCGATTTCCACCTGAACTATGTGTACCGCGACGAGTTGTTCTCACAGCCTGCGCGTGGGCTGCCCGTGCCTGAGCTGGGTCTGCTTAACGGCCGTATCGCCCTGTCGGGAATGCAGCTGGGTGCCACCGAGTGGAAAGTGGCCCTGTGGGGCAAGAACCTGACTGACGAAGCCGAAGAGATCTACAACCTCACGGACCTTGGTCATCAGTTCAACAAGCCGCGCAGCTACGGTGTAGAGCTCTCCATGGAGTTCTAAGCACTGCGATAGCGATTGCGAAGCCGGGCACCGCCCGGCTTTTTTTGCCCTGAAAAATGTGGTGAACAGCTCTCTGGCGGATATCGATCAGATCACTGTTCCCAGTCTTAAAAGAGGGTTGAGAAGGTGATGCCAACAATGGGGGCGGGCTTGAAGGCGGAGCCACCGAGGGATTTACCAGACCCGTCTTCCAATTTGAGACGTCCCTCAGTTTCCACGCCGGCCATGAAACTGATGCTGGTCATGGGCCAGGGGCTGTATTCTGCCGTGAATACGATGGGCAGGCTTTTGTCTTCGCCGATGCGGTCGGCGCCATTGTTGTCATTCAACGCGAAGCGGGTTTTTTCGTAACGTCCCGCCAGTCCCAGGCTCCATTTTTTGGTGGGTTTGTAGTAAAGGCCGAGGCCCGGGCCCTGGGAAGCAGCCATGCCCTGGCCAGTGCTGAGACTGAGAGTGTCAGTAATATTCCAGTCGATCACCAGGATTGGGAAAATGCTGCTACCGCCGCCCAGCTCGCTGAACCAGCCAATGCCGGGGCCAATGCTCAGGTCCTCAGACAGTGTCCAGCTGACGCCAGCCAATAAGCCCGTGCTGAGGCCGTCTTCAAGGTCGGCACCCGTTTCTGCATAGCTGCGCAGGCTGGGAATAATAATGGCGTTGGTATTCTCGGTAGGTGCGAATCGAATCGGCGTGGATATACGATAGTCGCGTATTTCCTCCCAGGGCGTCTCACCGCCGACGGTTACTTCGTCAGAAAAGTTGT
The DNA here is from genome assembly GCA_963921335.3 of Halieaceae bacterium. Classification (GTDB taxonomy): domain Bacteria; phylum Pseudomonadota; class Gammaproteobacteria; order Pseudomonadales; family Halieaceae; genus CAWUFC02. The sequence goes on from CAWUFC020000001.1 coordinate 1,662,004, forward strand.
ACACCGAACTGCCTGCACCTAGAGATACCGATACACTGGTGTCCCGGTTCCATGCATAGCCCATGCTGCCCTGGAAAAAACCGCGATTGACGCTGAAATCGCCGGGGCCATCGCTAAAGTCGGTTTTGCCCTGATGGGCCGCACCGCCCGCCAGACCGCGGACCCAGGGTCCAAATTGGGGGGGAGATTCTTCCGCAGAGGCAAATGCCGAATTCAGGACGAGCATTGCCGCTGCGGCGCCAAGAGCGCGTCGCAGATGTGTGTTCATGCCTTTTAATACCTGTTGGAAAGGGGCTTGTACGCGGTGGGATTCAGGCTGGATCAACATGCAGAATACACCGCCAGGAGGCCTTTATGACCTCAAAATCGGGCGCGAATTCTACGGATCTTGTTACGGAAATAAAGGGTAATATTGGTGACAATCTGCGGAGTTGCAGATCAGGCAGATTGCCACTGCGAATCAAATGGGTCGAAAAAAGAGCGGGAAACGCTCTCCGGTTCAGAGCTCGGACAGCTTTCGAACGCGAGTCTCCAACTCCGGATGGTCGTCGGTGCCGATCCAGCGCCAGCACATGGTGCCCAGATGGTGGCCCGCGGTATCAATCCAGTTGCCACCCGCGCCTGGGTCCTGGTGTGCAACATACAACACCACTGAACCATCAGCTTCATAACTGGCCGTGTGCTTGTTGACTGTGACTTTGTGAAAGCGGTAGTCCAGAGATTCCAACCAATAGTTGTCCAGCTGGAAGTTCCAGGTTTGGCACTCGGGGATGCGTGGCGCGCGAATTTCCAGCACCTCGTCTTCGGCCAGTTCCCAGTAAGAGTGGAAATAGAAGATATTGGGGTCGCCGCCGATGGATTGGCAATAAGCCTGATCAGCTGGCGGCAGGGTGTTGATGTCTGGCTTAAAACTGGCGGACCAGTCTGCAAACAGCTTCACAGTGCCATGCAGATAGGCACTGACCCGATTGAGGTCGCGATTCAGCCGGTCGGCGGAGTAGGGGGGCGGGGTACCCTGCAGGTCGACTCTCTCGATGTTTAACTGGGCTGGTTTTTCCGTACTGCGATCCAGAAATGTCTGGCGAATATTTAATGAGCGGGTTTTCTCGGTCATTTTCACCCAGTTACCCGGCTGCTCGTTTTGACTCAGTATGATTTCAAAGCTGCCATCGTCGTTCACCTGCAGTTCTTTGTCGTCAATAAAGCCGTCGGTGATCATGGTGCCGTCGGTGCCGTATCCGCCGGAGATAGAAGCGAAGCTCAGGTAATAGACAGATCCCCGGTGTCCGGTGATGCGATAGTCATACTCGCCGCTGATCGAGGCCCCCTGGTACAGGTTGTCAGGGTTGTCTGCCCCCATCTTCACCATATTGCCGAGGCTGCGCATGGCCGGAAACTCGGGGCTGCCACCTTCGATCGTGGACTCCAGTCCGTTTCGCAATAGCCGCGTCAGGTAGCGAAAGCCTTCGGCCCGGTCGAAGTCGTTTTCTGGCGTATCGTCACGGGTAATCTGTTTGCCCAGTTCCTTGAGACTGTCGCAAAACTCATCCCAGGCCTGACCGCTGCGTACGCGTTCTGAAATTTCATCGCTCATACTGTTCTCCTTCTTATAGTGTGCAACGCTTATTCGATAAAACTGGCAATCTCCGCCAGGGTTTTGCGGCTGATGTCCGGTACCTCGGCGTCGGTTTCCGGATAGCCCACAACCAATATCATTAGCGGCTTCTCCTGTTCCGGGCGCCCGAGTATCTTGTTCAGGAACTTCATCGGGCTGGGGGTGTGGGTCAGCGTGGCCAGCCCGGCATTGTGCAGTGCGGCAATCAGCATGCCGCTGGCGATACCGACGGATTCCGGAACATAGTAGTTCTTTTGTTTCTGCCCCTTCTCATCCAGCTGATACTTCTCAGCAAAGATTACAATCAGGTAGGGCGCGGTTTCCAGAAAAGGCTTGTGCTCATCCGTGCCCAGCGGCGCCAGTGCATCCAGCCAGTCCTGAGGCGCGCGACGCTGGTAAAACTCGCGCTCTTCTTCCTCTGCGCCCTCACGTATCTGGCGCTTGATATCCCGTTTGCTGACCACGGCGAAATGCCAGGGTTGACGGTTAGCGCCGCTGGGTGCACTGCCAGCGGTGAGAAGGCAGTGTTCAATAAGCGATCGATCTACCGGGCGGTCAGAGAAGTCCCTGACACTGCGTCGCCGACTCATTAACTCCAGGAAAGCTTCCGCCCGCTCCAGCATGTGCAGCGGTGCGTGTTCCTGGAAATCGAGTTTCACGCGCGGGTATCCGTGGCGGCCTCCAGCCGTTGCATCCACGCGACCACGGACGGTTGCTCCTCGACGATGGACCTGGCCTCGTCGGCATCCATAAAACAGTCGAGCATGGTGTGCACCGCGGTATCCGCCAGCGAGATCTGTTCACCCAGCAGCCATTCGTCCTCTACCAGTAAATCGGTCACCGCTTGTACATGACGTCGAGTATCAATGCTGAGCTGTTCCATGCTCTTGCGGCCGGTACCCTGATTGTCGAGGATTTTACCGAGGCCCTTGGCCAGCACTTTATTTAGGAACCAGCGCGCCAGCGGTTTCTCGTTCTCCAACATACGCGGCACATTGCGCTCGCTATTGCCAGGGGTGGCAAAACGCCAGCGCATCTCGTAGAAGTACAGACTCTCATCTGCCCAGTCTTCCAGCGCGTGCATCAGCCCGCGTTGGCGGGGATTGTCGGGAATCATGGGTTTGTCGGGCCAGGTTTCTTCGATGTACCAGGCCATGTCAGTACTATCGACAATCAACTGGCCGTTGTGCTCCAGTGCGGGCAATTTATTGCTGGGGCTGATTTTGCCGATCTCTTTGCGATCCATCAGCCGATAGTATTTTTCCTCAAAGGGAACGCCCTTGTAGTTCAGCATGCGCTGAACCTTCATATTGAAGGGCGACATGCGGTACTGGTGCAGGATAATCATTGTCTTGCCTCTTTATTGTAAAGCCTGTTCCAGATCAGCCAGGGTCTGTGGCCCCAGCAGGCGCTGCAGTACCTCCCCGTCGGCACTGATGAACAGCGTGGTGGGCAGTACTGTTGGACGAGCGTAGCCCAGCTCCGCTGCCGGGTCCTCCTCCAAAAGGGCGAATTCAATACCCAGTTCGCCGGCCTGCTGCAGCAATTGTTCACCCATAACCCCGTCAAAATTGACGGCGTATACCGCAACACGGTCGGCGTGTTCTGCAGCGAACTCATTGAGCTCCGGAATTTCTTCCCGGCAGGGCGCGCACCAGATGGCCCAGTAGTTAATGATGACCGTGCGCCCGTCGGCGCTGAGTTGCTCGATGCCGAGGGGGGGGTTTTCAGTGCTGCAGGACGCCAGCGTCAGCAGCGCCAGGGATATCAGAAATCGTTTCATTGTTGGGAGTAAAGTTCAGCCAGGCTCAGTTTCAGCAGATCGCGCTGTTGTTCGCGTTGGTTTGCCAGCATGCCAAGTGCACGACCCATCCAGCCATTGCCCTCATGCTCGAGATCGAGGTCCTCCAGGGATATTTCCCGGTTGACCCACTCCTTGATCTGCCAGACATAAATGTCGTGCAGGTCTCTGGCCAGCAGGTAACGCCCGTTCTCGCTGATCCGCAGGATGCGATTGCTCAGCAGCACGTCGCGAATTTTAATCCAGGTCTCGCTGTCCAGCCCGCGGGTATCGCGGTTCGCTTCCCTGAGAATCTGGGCCTCCGATAGATCCGAGCCGGATTTCTGGCGTTCCCAGAAAAGGTGTAATACAGCCAGGGCCTTGATCAGCGGTGTACGCCTGCTGGCAGCATCGCTCTGGTAGGCAGAAAGAGAGTTCACCACAATGCCGCCGCCTAGCACGATATTCCAGGAGACATAGATCCATAGCAGGAACAGCGGGAAGGCGGCAAAGGCACCGTAGATGACGGTGATACTGGAGCCCACGACCAACTTGGTAAACAGGCTTCTAGCAACGTTGAATACGATGGCCGTAATGACACCGCCAATCAGCGCGTGTTTGATGGGTACCGGGTAGTTCGGCACCGCGGCATAGATCAGAGTGAATGCTGCCGCGCTGAGAATAACCGGCGCGGCCTTCAACGAGGCGGCGCCGACGCCGATCAGGTCCATGTCTTCAAAAAACACCGCTACCGAGGTGATATAGGTGCTGATGCCCAGCGCCAGGCCGATAAAGATGGGGCCGAGGCTTAACACGGCCCAGTACAGCAAGAAGCTACTGACCGGTCCTCTGTTGGTGCGGGCTCTCCAAATAACGTTAAAGGCGTTTTCGATATTGCGCAGCATCAATACAGCGGTCACCACCAGGAAGCCTATACCCACGCCGGTGAGGTTTCTGGCCTGGCGGGAAAAGTCCGACAGATAGCCTTCCAGCTCTGCGCCGGTCTCCGGCACCAGGTTCTCAAACAGGAAACTCTGGATCTGCTCGCCCACGCCCTGAAAGGTGGGAATCGCCGAGATCATTGCGTACATCACGGTCAGAAGTGGCACCAGCGCGAACAGGCTCATATAGGTGAGCGCTGCGGCGCTGCGCATGCAGTCGTCTGCGAAGAAACGCCCGGTGACATATTTGCACCAGGGCCATAGCTGTGACCAGTCCGTCGGCATGGGGGTGAAGTATGGCATGTTTTCAGCTCTGATATACTCCCGTTCCCATTTGATCATGCCGCAGGAGGCACCGTGTCCGAGGTTCGCATTTACCACAATCCCCGTTGTTCCAAGTCCCGCCAGACCCTGGCCCTGATTGAGGAGAAAGGCATCGAACCCGAGATTGTGCTGTACTTGGAAGACACCCCCAGCGCCGCAGAGTTAGCCGCATTGGTGGCGCAGTTGGGTATCACCCCGCGCCAGTTGCTGCGCAAGGGAGAGGATGACTACAAAGCCAATGGGCTTGCCGATGACAGCCTCTCCGACGAATCTATTCTTGGTTTAATGAATCAGTTCCCCAAGCTGATTGAGCGTCCCATCGTGGTTGCAGGTGATAAGGCAGTGCTGGGTCGCCCACCTGAAAACGTGCTGGATATCCTCTGATATGTCCGAGCCCTATGTGCTGGTGCTGTATTACAGCCGCGGTGGTCGAACCGCAGCGATGGCTGAACATGTGGTGCGCGGCGCTGAATCCGTGACGGGTATGCAGGCACGGCTGCGCACGGTACCGGACGTATCAGCAGACACTGAGGCCAGTACCGACCCGGTACCGGAAGAGGGCCCTTTGTATTGCAGCCAGGATGATTTGCGAGACTGTGCCGGCCTGGTGCTGGGCAGTCCCACCCGCTTTGGCAACATGGCTGCGCCACTGAAATATTTTTTGGAGCAGTCCGGTGCTCTTTGGCTGAGCGGGGCGCTGGTGGATAAGCCCGCTGCGGTGTTTACCTCCACCACCAGTTTGCACGGCGGCCAGGAAAGTACGCTGTTGAGCATGATGCTGCCGCTTTACCACCAGGGCATGGTGGTTCTGGGGCTGCCCTATAGTGAGCCAGGTTTGATGAGCACTGAGGCCGGCGGTACACCTTATGGCGCGTCCCATTGGGCTGGCCCGGATAACCAGCGTCAGCCGGATGACAACGAATTGGGGCTGTGTCGCGCCCTCGGCGCACGGGTCGCACGCTGGGCCAAGGTTAAGCCCAATGGCTGAGTCGCGCTTACTTCTCGCCAGAAGAGTCACCTTTGCTGCCCTGCTGGTGATGGTTTGGGCAGAGGTCTGGTTGTCGTTGCACGATGGTGCCCCCTGGCCGATCTGGCTGCTGCGCATAGGGCCGTTGGTGATGTTCTTACCGGGGATGTTGGCGGATCGCCCGCGCAGCTATATCTGGCTCTGCTTCGTCTCTTTACTCTACTTTATGGTGGACGTATTGCGAGTGTTCGCTACACCGCAGGTCTTCACCGTCTGGCTCAGCCTGGCCGCGGTGGTGGTGCTGTTTTGCAGCGCCACGCTGTACGCGCGCTGGCGGGCTCAGCAAATAAACGCCCAACAGGAATCGATACAGGACTCTTCGAATGCCGAAAGCCAGTGATTTGAAACGGGGGCAGGTGGTTGCGATCAACAACCAGCCCTACATTGTTAACCAGATTGATGTGAAGGCACCGTCCAGTCGTGGCGCGAATACCCTCTACAAGGTGCGTTTTAACCACGCCCAAAGTAAACAGAAGCTCGATGAGACCTTCAAAGGCGAAGACATGCTGGCTGACATCGATCTGGAGCGCCGGCGTGTGCAGTTCTCCTATATGGATGGAGAAGCCTACGTTTTCATGGATGAAGAAGACTACAGCCAGTACAGCCTGGATCCTGAGGCCCTGGGCGATCAGAGTCTCTATATCACCGAAGGCCTGGAAGGCATTATGGGTCTCCTCATCGATGGCCAGATCATTGGAATCGAGCTGCCCCAGTCGGTGGTGATGGCCATCAGTGATACTGCTCCGGGTATCAAGGGTGCTTCCGCCTCTGCGCGCACCAAGCCCGCACACTTTGCTACCGGACTCACCATTCAGGTGCCCGAGTATCTGGAGAGCGGCGAGCGAGTCAAGATCAATACCCAGGACGGAAAATACATGTCCCGTGAGTGAGCCTTTCAGCCTGTCAGATCGTATTCGTAGTTTTGGCCACGCGTTTCGCGGTGTGGCGACGCTGGTCCGCGAACAACACAATGCCCGCATTCATCTACTCGCTACTCTGCTGGTACTGGCTGGTGCCTGGTGGCTGCAGGTGCAGCGCGAGGAGTGGTGGGTACTCTTGTTGTGTATTGCACTGGTGTGGATGGCCGAAGCCATCAACACGGCTTTGGAATATCTCTGTGATGCCGTGGTGCCCGAACAACATCCCCTAATCGGCAAGGCCAAAGATGTTGCTGCTGCGGGGGTGTTGATTTGCGCGCTGGTGTCAGCCGTGATCGGCCTTAGCGTGCTTCTGCGCTACCTGTAAAATCGTCTTCCTGATCCTGTTCGTTACGCAGGCCAAACAAACGACCCAGATCCTGTAGGATCATGTACAGCGAGGGTACCAACAGCAGTGTGATGACCGTGGCGAACACGATGCCGAAAGCCAGTGAGATGGCCATAGGTATGATCACCTGGGCCTGAGTACTGCTCTCTGTAAGAATCGGCACCAGCCCAAAGAAGGTGGTCAATGAAGTCAGCAGAATGGCGCGGAAGCGTCGCGTGCCGGCCATCACCACGGCCTCTTTGGTCGTTGACCCATCGCGTACGGCGCGGTTTACAAAATCCACCATGATCAGGCTGTCATTCACGACCACACCAGACAGGGCAATAATGCCCATCAATGACATCATGCTGATGGCATACCCTGTGATCACGTGACCCACCACGGCACCAATGATACCGAAGGGAATCACCCCCATAATGATTAACGGCTGCATATATGACTTGGTGGGAATGGCCAGCAGTGCGTAGATGCCAAACAGGGAAATGACAAAGCCCAGGGCCAGGCTGCGTGTCATTTTCTCCTCTTCATCAGACATGCCGGAACGGCTGAATGTCAGGCCAGGGTACTTTTTCGCCAGTTCTGGCAGGAACTGGGTAAAAATCTCCCGGGTGATGGGGCCCGGTTCTACACGCTCGGTATCGGCTTCGGCATTGATTTCAACTGCCCGCTGGAAGTTGATATGGGTGGTTTTGCTGAGCCCCGGTTTGACCTCCAGGCTGGCCACCGACCCAAAGGGCACCGCGTCGCCGTCGGGCGTGCGTATGAACATGCTGTCCAGGCTGGCGGTGTTGCGCCGATCCAGTTTCGGATAGCGCACCATCACTTTAATCTCGTGAGTGCCGCGCTGAATGCGCTGTGCTTCCGCCCCGTAAAAGGCGTGGCGAACCTGACTGCCGAGATCGTAGCGGCTGATACCGAGTGCCTCTGCCTCTGGCAGGATATCGATGTGAAACTCTTCGGCTGAGGTGCTGGCGCTGCTCTGGATGTCATAGACGCCATCGTAGCTGCGCAGTTTTTCCTCCAGCTCGGCAGAGGCAGCCTTCAATACCTCCCAGTCGTGATGGCTCAGGTCGAAGGAGATATCAGCGCCGAAGCTGGGGCCGTCTGCATTACTGAAAGAGACAGCCTCTGAGCCAGGAATTTCGCCGACCTTTTCACGCCAGCGCCGCATGATTTCCGAGGCGCCAATCTGGCGTGTCTCGGGGCGGCTCAGCTCCACCATCATGCTGGCCTCGATCAGTCCATTGCCATAGGCAAAGGTATGCTTGATCAAATCATCGGAATTGCCCGATTCAGCCTGGTATTCCGCTTCGACTTCCTTAACCGCTGACAGGATAAAACCGGTCGCCTCGAGTGTGCGCTCTTGCGGAGTGCCCTCGCTCATGCGCAGATCCATCTGGATAAATTCTCCCTCGAGTTCAGGGGATATCACCAGCCGCACCTGGCCGCCGGCCACCAGGCCGATAGTCAGGATCAGTACGCTGAGGAAACTGGCAACAGTGATGTAGCGATTGCGAATACATTTTTCGACAAAAGGCTTGTAGCGGTATTCCACGAAATGCTTGAGCCGTTTGTTGACCTTTTCCTGGATGTGATCGACTGCGACCAGCCAGCGAGATGTAGCCGGCTTGGAGTGGGCCAGGTGGGCCGGCAGAATCCACTTTGATTCGATCAGTGAAAACACCAGGCACAGGATAACCACCCAGCCCATGGCCTCGCCGAAGGCCGAGAATATGCCATCCAGATTGAGCTGCGGCGCGAACGCCATGATGGTGGTCAGCACCCCGAAGGTGGCGGGGGTGGCCACACGGTGGGTGCCGCGAATGATCGCGTCAACGCTATGGCCGTGGTGTTCCTGCTCGGTATAGGCGCTCTCACCGATAATAATGGCGTCGTCCACCACGATACCCAGTACCAGGATGAAGCCAAATACGCTGATGATATTTAGCGTGCCGCCCACCAGCGGTGAGGCGAACACGGCCATCGCGCCCAGGAAACAGATGGGTATGCCCACCATGACCCAGAAAGCCAGTTTGATCTCGAGAAAGAGGGCCAGCACCAGGAACACAACGATGGCGCCCATGGTTAGGTTTTTCAGCATCATCGCCAGGCGATCTTCGAGGTAGTAGGAGGCATCAGACCAAACCACCAGCTCCACGCTGTCGGGCAGGGTTTTGTTGCGTTCCACCACATAGGCTTTGGCGGCGCGGGCAGCCTTGAGAATATCCTGCTCACCGATGGCCATGATCGGCAGGCCGATGGAGTACTTGCCGTCAAACATGGCGAAGCCGGTGGTATCGGTGAAGCCATCTTCAATGGTGGCTATTTCGCCCAGGCTGAGGCGGGTGCCGTCTGGGAAAGTCTTGAGCACAATGTCTTCAAAATCGCCCTGCCGGTAGGCCTGGCCCTGGGTGCGCAGCATAATGTCGCCATTGCGCGTGCGTACCGAGCCACCGGGCAGGTCGATGGAGGAGGCGGCGACGATATTGGCGACCTGACCCAGGGTCAGGTGGTATTCGCGCAGTCGATCCTCAGAGATCTCAATGGCAATTTCGTAGGCGCGAGCCCCCCAGATATCCACTGAGGAAATATTGGGGTGGGCGATCAGGTCCAGCTTGATCTGCTCCGCCAGCTCTTTCATGGAGCGTTCGTCGAGGTCGCCCTTGAGCTGGATCATCAAGGCCTGGATAGGTAGTTCAATGCGTCCGACAATGGGCTTCTCAGCGCCCTCCGGAAAATGCGCAATGGCGTCTACCCGGGTTTTGATATCATTCATGAGCTCCATGATGTTGTCTTCATTCTCGGGTTCGATCATGACCCGGCCGACGGATTCCAGGGCGTCGGATTCAATACGCTTGATACCGTCGAGGTCGGCCAGTGCTTCCTCGATCTTGAGAATAATGCCCTGCTCGACTTCCTCTGGCGCCGCGCCTGGGTAGGGCATGGAGATCATGACCATATCGATATCAAACTCGGGCATCATGCTGCGCTTGATATTCAGTCCGGAGTAGAGGCCGACAATAATGATCATCAGCATCAACAGGTTGGCCGCTACCGGATTGGTGGCGAACCAGGCAATAATGCCTTTGCGGTGCTTTTCGCTCATGCGGCTTTGACGGACTCGCTAGCGGCTTCGGTAGCGGACTGGTCCGGGCCTTCAGTGTCTTCGCTGGTGGTTGGTGCCTGTGGCGGCATACCTGCCGCTTCGAGCATCGCGTCCTGCTGGCGCAGGGTGCTGATACGCTCGTTAATGCGCACCCGCATGCCAGGCAGGGCGCCGCTGACATTGGTCAGGCTGACCAGGTCGCCGTCCTGCAGGCCCGCGGTCACAAATATTTCGTCGCCCTCAGTGCGCAGGGTCTGTACCTGGCGATTGCGCAGGGTCATCTGCTCATCAATCACCCAGACATAGTTGCCAGCTCTCAGCACATAGCGCGGCAGTACCGCCAGATTGTTCATCTGGCGGCCGAGAATATTGGCTTTAACGAAGGTGCCCATTCGCAGGGGCTTGTTGTCTCCCACCTGCAAAGCGTATGGGTCTTCAACTTTGGCCACGGCAAACAGCACCCGTGAGCGCTCGTCGAACACGCCCTCGGTACGCTGCAGTTCTGCCTGCCAGTGGGTGACTTCGCCGGCTACGTCCGTGTATAGGTCAACGACGGCGCCGGGCACTGACTGATTCCGCAGCCCAACACCCGGAAGATCCAGGTAGGACAGTTTGGACTGGGAAATAGCCAGTCGTACTTCGGCGTAGTCCACCGCAAAAATCTCGGCAATGGGAGAGCCGGGGGAAACGTATTGGCCCAGATCGCTGCGCTTGCTACGGATAATGGCATCGTAAGGTGCGCGGATGCTGGTGCGATCCAGATCGTCCTGGGCTTTGCGCAGATCAGCCTGGGCGGATAGCAGTTGCGCCTGGGCGGTATCCAACTGCGGCTTGCGCAGGTACAGGTCAGTCGCCTCGGGAGAGCGCGCGTCGCGGTTGGGCAGTTGCTTCCATTCCTTGAAGGCTACTTCTGCCCGGCCTTTTTCCTGGGCCAGGTTGCTCTCTGCGGATTCTACTGCGGCCCTGGCCCTCAGCAGATTTGCTTTGTAGTCGCGGTCATCAATCTTAACCAGCAGTTCGCCCTGGCTGATATAACCGCCGGCGTTAAAGGATGGGGACACTTCCAGGATACGACCTGCTACCTCGGACACCAGGGCGGTTTCACGATGCGGGTTCACTGTACCCTGTGCCTGAATGGGAATGCGCAAATCCTGCAGCGCCACCTCTGCAACATCCACGAGTGCGACCCGCTCAGGCGGAGGCGCCAGTGCAGTATCTGGCCGACTAAAAAACAGGATTAGTGCCACCACGAGGGAGGCGCCAACCATTAGAAACGGCAGTAGTATTTTGAAACTCTTGGAAGCCACAGTAAGACTTTGTTCCCCTTCAATAAGCCTGGCCAACGACCAGACGGTGAATTTTCGCCCCGCATTATAAGGTTGCGAGCCTCAGGAATCACCGCAAGTTATTGATATTATTACGACTGTGGCTGAAATTTAGACTAAATTTCGGACAGGCAACATTACCGATCGGCAATGTTGCCTGAATAATGACTAGATGGTCAGAACGGTTCTGATGCCGCGGCCTGCGGACAGATCGGCCAGCCCTTCGTTCACTTCCTCAAGGGGTCTGCGAGCGGTCACCATGCCTTCCAGGTCCAGCTTGCCTGCTTTCCAGAGTCGAATCAGCCGAGGAATTTCGTGCAGGCTGTTGCTGCTGCCCAGCAGGCAGCCGCACAGTTTCTTCTCAGAGATGGCAAACACTACTGCGCTAGGAATATGAATGGCATCTTCAATGGGTGGTGCGCCCACGCAGACCATCTTGCCGCCCATGCGGATTGAATTCATGCCTGTATCGATGAGTGCACCAACGCCGGCAGTTTCAAAGGCGTAGTCCATGCCGATGCCCTCAGTGAGTTCAAAAGCGCGCGCCATCACATCCTCGGCCATGGGGTCGATGACATGCGTTGCACCAAACTCCAACGCAGCTTCCCGACGTTCCGCTACCGGGTCTGAGACCAGAATGGTGGCAGCTCCCGCGAGTCGAGCGCCCTGGGTTGCTGCAATGCCAATACCGCCCGCACCCATGATCAGCACAGTGGCCCCTTCTTCAACCTGAGCGGTATTGAGTACTGCGCCAACGCCGGTTTGCAGGGCGCAACCGATGACGCAGACCACATCCAACGGGATGTCTTTGTCGATCTTGATAGCTCCGGTGGCGGGTGCGACTACCATTTCGGCGAGAGCGGCCACGCCGACGCCGCGCATGACCGTGGTGTCGCCGCGGCTGAGACCTGTGGTGCCGTCTAGCAGGGTGTTGGTCATGATGTTCATGGTGTTTACGCAGAGGCTGTGCTCGTCACGCTGGCAGTAGTAACACTGGCCGCAGGGTGGGGCAGGTGTCAGCACCACATGGTCACCGGGTTCGAGGTGGGTGACACCGGGGCCAACGCTCTCCACGACGCCCGAGGCCTCGTGGCCGAGAATAATGGGGTTGTCGCCGAACGGCATGGTGCCATTGGCGATGGAAAGGTCAGAGTGACACAGGCCACAGTATTTCACCTGTACTCTCACCTCGCCGGCGCGGGGCTCCATGATGTCGATGTCATCGACGATTTCCAGCGGTTCTCCGCCAACTTTCAAAATAGCTGCGCGCATGCTCTCTCCTGTTATTTGTATTCAGTGCAGGCAGGGGAGCGCATAAGCTAGGTTGGGCGTGGCGGCAGTGTCAACTGCCGCCGGTGGATAGTGCGAGTCTGTCCAGTAAATCAGTCTGATTTATCGACGTGGACATCCATTTGCGGGTAGGGAATGGAGATGTTGTTGGCGTCGAACTCCAGTTTTACTTTCTCCGTTGTCTCGAAGAAGACGTCCCAGTAATCGGCGGCGTTAACCCAGGGGCGAACCACGAAATTAACGCTGGAGTCAGCCAGTTCACTCACCGCCACCTGGGGCGCCGGGTCAGCGAGAATGCGATCGTCCTCGCTGACAATTTTCTCCAGCAAGGCCTTGGCCGCACGGATATCATCGCCATAACCACAGCCGAACACCATATCCACCCGGCGGGTTGGGCGGGTTGAGTAGTTGGTGATAGTGTCGCTGTAAATCGCACCATTGGGGACAATGACTTCCTTGTTGTCCGGCGTGCGCATGGTGGTGGTGAAGATACCGATGGCCTCAACAATGCCCGAGGTGCCCGCTACTTCAACGAAGTCACCGTTCTTGAAGGGGCGGAACACGATCAGCATCACACCGGAGGCGAAGTTCTGCAGGGAGCCTTGCAGCGACAGGCCGATAGCCAGACCTGCGGCACCCAGCAGGGCGACCAGTGACGTGGTGTCGATACCCAACTGCCCGAGGGCGGCGATAATGACAAAGAGCAGCAGCACCCAGCGCAAGATGTTGCAAATAAAAGTGACCAGCATCGCGTCCATGCCCGCTTTGCCCATCAGCCGTTCGCACAGGCCCACGACCAGGCCGACGACCATCCGGCCAAGGACAAAAATAACCACCGCCATGGCGATGTTGATGCCCCAGGGCAGCGCGTAGTCGTTGATCAACGCGTTAATATCGAAAGATTCCGGCATAGTCGTTATTCCTTGTTGTTTTATTAATATTGAAGCAGCCTGTCACGAGTATAGCGCCCGTGATGTGGTGCGCCATATTCAACCGTCAGAGCTTGACGCAGTTCACAACTGGACGCCCCGAATGACGCTGCGGTATAACCTTGTTCTTTCTGAATCTAAGGACTAAAAAGTAATGACGACTGTATTTGCACAACCCGCAGATTTGCTGGGCACCGAAGGGCAACATTTGGGTTACAGCGAATGGCTGGATATCGACCAGGAACGCATCAATCTGTTTGCAGATGCCACCGGCGACCACCAGTGGTTTCACGTTGATCCCGAGCGCGCCAAGGATGGTCCATTTGGCGCCACTATCGCCCACGGTTACCTGACCCTCTCATTGGCCAATCTGTTTTTGCCCCAGATTATGGAAGTGCAGAACATTTCCATGGGCGTGAACTATGGCTGTGAGAAAGTGCGTTTTCCGGCGCCTGTGCCGGTAGGTAGCCGTATTCGCGGCGGCGGTGAGGTGATCTCTGTTGAAGAAGTAAAAGGTGGCGTACAGGTGGTGGTGCGCATGACCATAGAGGTGGAAGGGGGCGATCGGCCAGCATGCGTGATCGACACCATCTCCCGCTTCTTCCCCTGATCGTCAACCAAAGTACTCTGACCCCATTGAAGTAGAATCAAAGTACTCTGACCCCATTGATCTGCTAAAATCCCGCGCGGAGTCGGCCAGGCGGTCGCTGGCAGCCGTGCTGCTGGAGGAAAGTCCGGGCTCCACAGGGCAGAGTGCCAGGTAACACCTGGGGGGCGTGAGCCTACGGAAAGTGCAACAGAAAGGATACCGCCGGTCGCAAGGCCGGTAAGGGTGAAAAGGTGCGGTAAGAGCGCACCGCGCGGCTGGCAACAGGCGTGGCGATGGTAAACCCCACTCGGAGCAAGACCAAATAGGAATCCTGAGCTGCGGCCCGCAGTGGATTCGGGTAGGTTGCTTGAGGCTGCCGGCGACGGCAGTCCCAGATGAATGACCGTCCATGACAGAACCCGGCTTATCGGCCGACTCCCTCTCTTAACTACCAATGGGGTCAGAGTACTGTGATCAAAAATCGATCAAAGTACTCTGACCCCGGCCGGTTTTTAATAGTTTTTGGTTATATAAATAATTTTTTTATTCCAAAATAGTTTCATACTTAATGTAAAGTGTGAACAATACGATTTATAGGGCTGTTTTCGGTCCAGTTTCGACCCAGCCAGGCTCAGCTTTTCTGCTTAAAAATCCTCCCAAACCCCTGATATAGCTGGGTTTTTCCCCTGAGGCTTGCTTGACAGTGCGCTTTCCGCGTCCCTATAGTGTCGCAAAGTGGAAATAAGTGGGAAAAATTGGCTTTTTGTGGGATTAAAGAGTCAAGAGGTGGGGAAAACAGACCGTGTTTCGTGGGGTGCAACACATCAATATGGACGCCAAGGGGCGACTGGCTATGCCAGCACGCCAGCGCGAGCCGTTGTTGAGTGAGTGCAATGGTCAACTGGTAGCCACCATTGATACCCAATCACGCTGTCTCTTTATCTACCCCCTGCCTGAATGGGAAAAAATCGAGCGCGAAATCCAGGAGTTGCCGGCGCTGAAGCCTGCAGTCAAACGCTTTCAGCGTCTGGTGATCGGTTATGCCACCGATCTTGAACTCGACAGCAGCGGCCGTGTGCTGTTGCCCGCCTCATTGCGTGATTACGCCGGTCTGGAGAAAAAACTGGTGCTGGTGGGGCAGGGCAAAAAGATGGAATTGTGGGCTGAGGAGCTTTGGCTGGCCGAGCGCGATCAGGCGCTTGAGGAGTCGGGCCCCGAGGCTGAGTTACCCGAAGAATTGATGTCCCTGACCCTGTAGGCGGTGGGGATGCATCAGACAGTATTGTTGCAAGAGGCGGTGTCGGCTCTGGTAACGGCGAGCGATGGTGTCTATGTAGATGGCACTTTTGGCCGGGGTGGTCACTCTCGCGAAATACTTTCGGTACTCGGTCAGGAGGGTCGATTGTTGGCAGTGGACAAAGACCTGCAGGCCTGTGCGGTAGCGGCAGAGCTTAAGGAGAGTGATGGACGGTTCGATTTTGAACACACGTCCTTCGCTCAGCTTCCCCATCAACTGCGCCGGTGGGGGATCGGCGCAGTTGATGGCATTTTATTGGATCTGGGCGTTTCCAGTCCGCAGCTCGATCAGGCCGAGCGTGGCTTTTCTTTCAGTCATGATGGCCCGCTCGATATGCGCATGGATAACAGTTCGGGCGAAACGGCTGCCGAATGGCTGGCCTATGTGGAGCATGGAGATCTGGCCAGAGTGCTGCGGGAATACGGTGAAGAGCGTCATGCCGGACGGATTGCCAACGCCATCCTGCGCGAGCGCGAGCTCGAGCCGATTCTGACGACTGCCCGCCTGGCCAAAGTGGTGGCCGACGCGAACCCTAGTTGGGAGAAGCACAAGCATCCCGCCACCCGCACTTTTCAGGCGATTCGCATCTACATCAATCGTGAGCTGGATGATCTGCAGCAGTTTCTGGATCAGTCCGTCGAGTTGCTGGCTCCCGGTGGCCGGCTGGTCATTATCAGTTTTCACTCGCTCGAAGATCGACTGGTGAAACGCTTCATGCGCGAGCGCTCCCGCGGTGCGCCAGTGCCTAAAGGAGTGCCGCTGACCGATGACCAGGTCAAGCGCGATCTTTCGCTGGTGGGCAAGCCTGTCAAGGCCAGCGTTGATGAGGTGTCCGGCAATGTGCGAGCGCGCAGTGCGGTTATGCGGATAGCGGAGCGTAGCCATGTCCATTGATGCGTACCGCTGGCCGCTCATTAACCTTGGCTTGTTGCTGGCTGCCGTATGGACGGCGCTGGCAGTGATCGGTGCGACACACGAGAGTCGGGCACTGTATGCGCGGCTGCAGAACTTGCAGAGCCAGGAGTGGCATATGCAGGAAGATTGGTCGCGTCTGCTGCTGGAGGAGAGCGCCTGGGCGGCTCATCATCGCGTCGCCAAACTGGCGGAAGAGAAGTTACACATGCACCCGCCCAAGGCGGATGCTATCAAGGTGCTGGTACGATGAGCGCTCGCTCAGCAAGTAAGTCAGTCGGCAAGCGATCAGTGGTCGGCAAGCGCAAGCCTGCGTCAAGTAAGCCGGCTGCTGTCAAAACGGCTGCCCGCGGGAAGACACAATACGTGCCGGTTTCGCCCTGGCGCTGGCAGCTGATGGTCGGTTTTGTCTGCCTATTATTCGCCATGTTGTTTGGGCGGGTGGTGAGTTTGCAGGTGCTGGAAACAGATCGGGGTTATGAGTTTCTGCAGGATCAGGGAGAGGCGCGGTTTTTACGCACCTCGGTGATTCCGGCCTATCGCGGCACCATCAGCGATCGTCGTGGCGAGCCGTTGGCGGTGAGTACGCCGGTGGTCAGCCTGTGGGCCAATCCTCGATTGCTGGCCAACTCCCAGCGCGGTGGCGAGCTGGCGTCTGCCCTGGGCTGGTCTGAGCTGCAGTTGTCAGAGCGGTTGCACCGCTACCGCAACAAGTCATTTATGTACCTGAAGCGCCACATGCGTCCGGCTGAGGCCGAGGCCATTTTGAAGTTAAAAGTGGCGGGTGTGCAGGGGCAGCGCGAGTACCAGCGTTTTTATCCGGCGGGTGCTGCAGCTGCACATCTGGTCGGATTTACCAATGTTGATGATCGCGGCATCGAAGGTATGGAGCTGGCCTATGACAGCCTGCTGCAGGGTGCACCCGGTAGCAAGCGGGTGATCAAGGATCTCTATGGTGAGGTGGTGCGCGATGTCGGCGAACTGGAAACGCCGCGCTCAGGTGCAGACTTGCGTTTGAGTATCGATCTGCGGCTGCAGTATGTCGCGCATCAGGCCCTACAGCGGGCAGTGACCCTGACCGGGGCAGACTCTGGATCCGTGGTGACGGTGGATGCCCGCAATGGCGAGGTGCTCGCGCTGGTCAATCATCCAGTTTTCAATCCGAATCGCCGCAGCGGGCTGCGGCCAGCACAAATGCGTAACCGTGCCATTGTCGACGCCTTCGAGCCCGGGTCAGTGCTGAAGCCCCTGGCGCTGGCGGCGGCACTGGAATCGGAGCAGTTTTCAGTCGACACCGTGATTGATACCTCGCCAGGGCGTTACAAAGTCGGTCGCAAGGTGCTGCACGATCCAGTGAATTATCGCGATCTAACCCTGGCCAGGGTGGTCGCCAAGTCCAGCCAGGTGGGTATTGTGAAAATGGCACTGCAGCTGGACCAGCAGGCTTTATGGGGACTTTATAACCGCATCGGGCTGGGCCAGAACCCCGGTACTGGCTTCCCCGGTGAGAGTGCGGGCCAATTACAGTATCGGGAGCGATGGCGAGACATTGAGCGAGCCACCCTGGCTTACGGCCATGGTTTGACGGTCACGCCATTGCAGCTAGCAATGGCGTACTCAGTTATTGCCAGTGGTGGGCTGCGCTTCCCGGCCAGCCTGGTGCCCACCGAGGCGCCAGTGATGGCTGAGCGGGTACTGCCAGAGCGATTAAGTTCGCAACTGCGAACCGTACTGGAGGGTGTCACCGCGGACTACGGCACCGGCAAACGGGCCCGAGTAGCAGGTTACAGGGTAGGTGGAAAAACCGGTACCGCGCACAAGGCTAGCGCGGGTGGATATGCCGACGACCGGTATCTTGCGCTGTTTGCTGGTATGGCGCCCATCGATGAGCCGCGCCTGGTGACGGTGGTGCTGATCAACGAGCCAAAAGGTGATCTCTACCACGGTGGTGAAGTGGCGGCACCGGTATTTGCTGAAGTGACAGAGGCGGGACTCCGGTTGTTCAATATCGCGCCACAGCGACTGCAACTGGCAGGGGTGAGCGGGTGATGGTCGCGAACGATCAAACCCGGTTGCAGCAGCCCTTGTCAGCGGTGCTGGATATGCCCGCGCCCGCCGTGGAGGTTGGCGGTGCGCAGTTGGATAGTCGTGCTGTGCAACCCGGTGATCTGTTTCTGGCCTTGTCCGGTGAACAGCACGATGGCCGTGACTATATTGCGGCAGCTGTCGCAGCGGGCGCCTGTGCGATTGTCGCTGATTCCGGTGTCAGTGCGTCGCAGCGTCAGGCTGCTGACGCTGTTCCGCTAGTTGAGATTGAGAACCTGTCTATTCATGTCAGCGCCATTGCCGGTCGCTGTTACGGAGAGCCTGCCCGGGAATTGTTCCTGGCCGGCATCACTGGCACCAATGGCAAGACTACCTGTTCCCGCCTGGCTGCCCAGCTGATTCGGGGCTATTACGGCCAGTGCGGTGTCATAGGTACCCTCGGTGCAGTCTTGGATGACAGTGTTGATGAGGCACTCAATACCACCCCTGATGCGGTGACCGTTCAGCGTCAGCTGGCTCAGTGGCGAGACCTTGGTGTCGGTCACGCAGCGCTGGAAGTATCCTCACACAGTCTGGTGCAGGGCCGCGTGGCGGCCCTCAACTTCGACTGCGCCGTGTTCACTAATCTGAGTCACGATCATCTCGATTATCACGATGGTATGAGCGCCTATGCAGAGGCAAAAAGCCGCCTGTTTGCCTTTCCAGGTCTGCGTCAGGCCATCGTAAACCTGGATGACCCTTACGCCCCTGAGATGCTGGCTGTGCTTAACCCCGCCGCCGAAGTGATCGGCTACAGCCTCAGTGATGTTGCCGCCGCATTGAGTTGCTCAGATATCCGCCACGCCGCGGATGGCGTGCGCGCAAACATTAGCAGCCCCTGGGGCAGCGGTGAGCTGCACTGCCCGCTACCCGGTGATTTCAATCTGTCTAATTTGCTGGCGGCGCTCGCCGTAGCCTGCTGTGCCGGAGTGCCGTTTGAGCAGGTTCTGGAGCGTACGCCGACCCTGAGTGGGGTGCCGGGACGGATGGAATATGTGGGTAACGAGTTGGATGTGCAGCTGGTGGTTGACTATGCCCACACGCCAGACGCATTACTGAAAGTGCTGAACGCACTACGCCCCCACACTCGTGGCCAGCTGATCTGTGTGTTCGGCTGCGGCGGTGATCGGGACCAGGAGAAGCGTCCCTTGATGGGGCGGGTCGCCACTGAGCACGCTGATCGTGTGGTGGTGACCAGTGACAATCCGCGTACCGAAAACCCACACCACATAGTGGCTGAGGTGATGTCCGGCTGTGAGCTGGATGTTGATGTAGAAGTGGATCGCGCGGCGGCCATAGCCCGCGCGGTGAAAATGGCGCGCCCGGGTGACTGTGTGCTGGTTGCCGGCAAGGGACATGAAACCTATCAGCAGCTCGGTCAGGACCGCCTGCCCTTCAGCGACGTGCAACAGCTTCGCCTGGCCGCGGCTGAGGCGGTGCAGCTGTGATGAAGCCCATGCAGATCTCAGATATTGCCGACTCCCTGCAGGGTGAGCTTTTGAGCGGTGATTGTCGGTTTGAATCCGTATGCACCGACTCCCGAACTCTTCAGCCGGGGGACCTGTTTGTGGCGCTGACGGGAGAACAGTTTGACGGACACGATTACATTGAGGATGTGGTCGGGCGCGGAGCTTCGGGAGCAGTGGTCAGTATTGGCGCGGATTATTCGGTGCCCTGCCTGAAAGTGTCAGATACCCAGCTGGCCCTGGGTCAGCTGGCGGCGCTCAATCGCGATTACTTTACCGGGCCGTTGATTGGAATTACGGGAAGCAGCGGCAAAACCACGGTTAAGAACATGCTCACCAGCATTTGTTCCCAGCGCGGAGTCACCCATGCCACCGGGGGTAATTTCAACAATGAGATTGGTGCGCCGTTGACCTTGTTGGGCCTGTCGCCGGAGCACGAGTTCGCCGTCATCGAGATGGGCGCAGCGGGTGCGGGTGACATAGCCTACCTGGCGGGACTGGCGCGGCCCGCTGTGTCGGTGTTGCTCAATGCCATGCCTGCCCACCTGGAAGGATTTGGCAGCGTCGACGGTGTGGCCCGAGCCAAGGGTGAAATCTATCAAGCGCTGGCAGTTGATGGCATCGCCGTAGTCAACGCCGACAGTGAGTATCGCGGCCTGTGGGAAGGTCTCGTTGGTGATCGCTCAATGATTCGCTTTGGTCTGAGTGAGGATGCCGATGTTCGCGCCAGCGCAATCGATGATGAGGGCGCACTCGGCTGCCGTTTTCAGCTACACACGCCGGTTGGTGACGGGGTAGTCAATCTGCAGTTGATTGGCGCACACAATGTGATGAATGCCCTGGCGGCCGCTGCGGCTGCCCATGCCATTGGTCTGGATCTGGTCGCGATTGCGGCCGGTCTGGAACAGGTTCAGTCCGGCCCCGGGCGCCTTTATCCCCAGCGGGTTGAAAGTGGGGCGCTTGTGGTGGATGACAGTTACAACGCCAACCCGGGTTCCGTAGAAGCCGCCATTGATTTGCTGGTGGCGAGCCCCGGACGAGGCACTTTGATTCTCGGTTTCATGGCGGAGCTCGGTCCTGATAGTGATGCCCTGCATGAGCAGGTGGGCCGTTATGCCAGCAGTGCGGGACTGGATCGCTTGTGGCTGGTCGGGAAGGCTGCTGCCGCAGCGGCAGGATTCGGAAGCACTGCCCGTGTCTTCGAAAATACGGCGGCGGTCTCTGAGGCGCTGGGCGAATTCGATGAGCAGGATGTAGTGCTGGTGAAGGGCTCGCGCAGCGCTGGCATGGAGGCAGTGGTCTCAGCGTTCACTACCAGCGGGGGAGGTGACTGATATGTTGCTTTGGCTTGCAGAGTACCTCAGCAGCTTCGACAGCGGTTTCCAGGTTTTTCAGTACCTGACCTTCCGCGCCATTCTCGGAGTCATGACCGCGCTAGCCATATCGCTGCTGGTTGGGCCCTACATGATCCGGAGTCTCAATTATCACCAGATTGGGCAGGCGGTGCGTGAAGATGGCCCTGAGTCACATTTGACCAAGTCCGGTACGCCCACGATGGGTGGCGCCCTGATTCTTGTCGGCATCGCCGTAAGTACCCTGTTGTGGAGTGATCTCAGCAACGAGTATGTGTGGCTGGTGCTGTTTGTCACTGCGGTGTTCGGCGCCGTCGGCTGGGTGGATGACTATCGCAAGGTCATTGAGAAAGACTCTCGCGGCCTGCCCGCACGCTGGAAGTACTTTTGGCAGTCTGTGGCCGGTCTGGCCGTGGCACTGTACCTGTTCACCATGATCGACGATCCCGTGGCGACCACCCTTTACGTCCCCTTCTTCAAAAACTTCGCCTGGGAGATGGGCCTGTTCTTTGTTGTGCTGGCGTACTTCGTCATTGTTGGCGCCAGTAACGCGGTGAACCTCACAGATGGCCTGGATGGTCTGGCCATCCTGCCTACCGTGATGGTGGGCTCGGCGCTTGGCATCATCGCCTACCTCAGCGGTAACTCCCAGTTTTCTGAATACCTGCATATCGCCTACGTACCCGGTGCCGGTGAGCTGGTGGTGTTTTGCGGTGCCCTGGCCGGCGCCGGGCTGGGTTTTCTCTGGTTCAACACTTATCCCGCGCAGGTATTTATGGGTGATGTTGGTGCGCTCGCTCTCGGCGCCGCCCTGGGCGCAGTGGCGGTCATTACCCGTCATGAAATCGTGTTCTTCATCATGGGCGGCATCTTCGTGCTGGAAACCGTGTCGGTGATTCTGCAAGTGGCATCTTTCAAGTTAACCGGTCGCCGTATTTTCCGCATGGCGCCTATTCATCACCATTTTGAACTGAAGGGTTGGCCGGAGCCGCGCGTCATCGTGCGCTTCTGGATCATCACCGTCATGCTGGTCCTGTTTGGGCTGGCCACGCTGAAGTTGCGCTGAGACACAGGAATGGGAGTGGCATTGAGCAAGTCAGTGACAACAGAGCAGAACCCCGTCGTCGTGGTCGGCCTCGGCCACACGGGTTTGTCCTGTGCGCGCTATCTGCACAGCTTGGGTGTTGCTTTTGCTGTGGTCGATTCCCGTGATTTGCCCCCCGGTCTGGCGGATATGCGTGCAGAAATGCCAGAGGTGCCTCTGCATCTGGGTGAATTCCCTGAGCGGGTACTGGCCGGTGCCGGTCGTTTGCTGGTGAGCCCGGGAGTCAGCCTGGACGAGCCGGGGATTGCGGCGGCGATAGCCTCCGGCGTGGAAGTCGCGGGAGATATTGATCTGTTTTGTGAGCAGGCCAGCGCGCCGATTGTCGGCATTACCGGCTCCAACGCCAAGTCCACGGTGACTGACCTGCTGGGTCTCATGCTGGCGCGAGCAGGCCGCAATATTGGTGTTGGCGGTAACCTCGGAGAGCCCGCGCTGGATCTGTTGCGCGATGATGCCGATGGCTACCTGCTTGAGTTGTCCAGTTTTCAGCTGGAGCGAGCCACCGCATTGCCGCTGGACCTGGTGGTGATTCTCAATCTCAGTGAGGATCATATGGATCGTCACGGCAGTCTCGACAACTATCGGCAGGCCAAGCTGCGCATCTATGACGCTGCCAGTCGTGCTGTTGTAAACCGCGATGAGCCTAGTCTGAAACCCTCAGATGCCGTGTCTGTTGTCGGTAGCTTTGGGCTTGATGAGCCGGGCCCGGAAGAGTACGGCCTGCGCCTTGTCGCCGGTGAAGAGTGGCTGTGCCGTGGTGAAGAGCCGCTGATGGCCTGTGCCGAGATGCAGCTGGTAGGGCGCCACAATTATGCCAACGCCCTGGCCTGTCTGGCACTTGGCGACGCAATGGGTCTGGCATTGCCAGTGATGCTGGCCAGCCTGCGCGACTACCCGGGGCTGCCCCATCGCAGCGAGCTGATCGCCAGCATTGATGGCGTCAAGTACATCAACGATTCAAAAGCCACCAACACCGGTGCCACGATTGCCGCTCTGCAGGGTTTGTCCGCAGACAACAATATCGTGTTAATCGCCGGGGGCCAGGGTAAGGGCGCAAACTTTGGCGAACTGGCAGAGCCAGTGGTCGACGCATGTCGCGCGGTCATTTTGTTTGGTGAGGATGCCGGGCTTATTGAGCAGGCCCTGGGCGATACCATCGCACTGCATCGGGTGACAGACCTTGAGCAGGCGCTGCACACGGCGCGCGAGCTTGCCCAGCCGGGCGATCTTGTTCTGTTGTCGCCAGCCTGCGCCAGTTTTGACATGTTCAGCAGTTTCGGTGATCGCGGCGATCAATTCGCTGCCCTGGTTCGCAACATGGCTGGGGAGGGCGAGCGCTGATGGCCGGCGCTGTTGCCAGTTCCTCTCGCGCCAACCCGGTGAGTCTTTTTGCAGGCCCCGACGCCGTCACTCTGTCACTGGCGCTCGGTCTGGTCGTGATCGGTTTTATCGCCATTAGCTCGGCCTCGGTGGAGTATGCCGCGACCAACTATGGCAACAGCGCTCATCATAGCCTGCGACACCTGATTTACGTGGGTCTGGCGTTCACCGCCGCACTTCTGGTGTATCTGGCGCCGCCGAAATTCTGGCTCAATACCGGCTGGGTCTGGTTCTTTCTTGCACTGGTCATGCTGATGCTGGTGTTGGTGCCCGGTATCGGCCTGAAAGTGAACGGAAGCCGTCGCTGGCTGGCTCTGGGTGGTTTCACTCTGCAGGCCTCTGAGTTCGCCAAAATGTTCCTGGTGGTGTATCTCGCCGGTTACCTGGTGCGTCGAGAGCAGCAGGTGCGAAGCGAGTGGAGCGGTTTCGTCAAGCCTATGGCAGTGGTGTTTGCCCTGACCCTGTTGCTCATGGGTGAGCCCGACTTTGGCGCCACTGTTGTCACTGTAGGTACAGCCTTCGGTATGTTGTTCCTGGCCGGCGTGCGGTTGGGGCACTTCATGCTCGTGGTCTTGGGTAGTGTGATGGCGCTAGTGATCCTGATTGTCTCCGAACCTTACCGGATGCAGCGTCTGACCGCCTATACCGATCCCTGGGCAGACCAATTCAACAGCGGCTACCAGTTGACCCAGTCCTTGATTGCCTTTGGTCGCGGTGAGTGGTTCGGGGTCGGCCTGGGTAACAGCGTGCAAAAACTGTTTTACCTGCCTGAAGCCCACACTGATTTTGTCTTTTCCATCTGGGCGGAGGAGACCGGTTTGCTCGGGGCGGCGCTGGTGATCGGCATGTACCTGGCCCTGGTACTGCGCATATTCCAGATTGCCCGCCGTAGCGTAGAGCGCGGCGACCTGTTTGGTGCCCATGTTTGTCATGGCATCGCACTGATTTTTTCTGCCCAGGTCTTTATCAACATTGGCGTGAGCACCGGTTTGCTGCCCACCAAGGGTCTGACCCTGCCGCTGATCAGCTATGGCGGCAGCAGCTTGATCGCCTGCTGCGCGATGTTGGCGCTGGTGTTGCGTATCGAGATTGAACAGCGTCGGGGAGGTGGTAAACGTGGCCGCTGAACTTCCCACAGTGCTGGTGCTTGCCGGTGGCACCGGGGGGCATGTCTACCCGGCGTTGGCTGTTGCGCTGGAGCTGCAGAATCGTGGCCACAGTATTCGCTGGTTGGGCACCGAGCGCGGTCTTGAAGCTCGAGTGGTCCGGGTGGCGGGTTTGGTGATTGATTTTGTTGCCGTACGCGGACTGCGCGGCAAGGGGTTGCTGTCCCGAATCTTTGGTGTGTTCGCACTGCTGGCGGCGGCTCTGCAGAGTCTGTGGCTGGTGTTTCGGATTCGTCCTGCCTGCGTTCTGGGCATGGGTGGCTATGTGGCGGGCCCCGCTGGTGTGGCTGCCTGGCTGTTACGTCGGCCACTAGTGATACACGAGCAGAATTCCGTGGCAGGTACAACCAATCGCCTGCTGAGTCGCTTCGCAACCCGGGTTCTTGCTGCTTACCCGGCTGCCTTTGAGCAGGCGAAAGTGTTGGGCAACCCGGTGCGCGCTGATTTATTGAGTGCGGGCGAACAGGCGCAATACGATTATCGGGGCCAGCGTCCGCTGCGGTTGTTTGTGGTGGGTGGCAGCCTTGGCGCGAAGGCGCTCAATGAGGCATTGCCGCCAGCGGTGGCAGCATTGGTGCAGGGCGGCGATATAGAAGTGCGGCACCAAACAGGTGTCGATCATATCGAGGATGTGCGCTCGGCCTATGCTGCGTTGGGGCAACTGCCGGTTGAAGTGCTTCCTTATATAGAAGATATGGCGGCCATGTATGCCTGGGCCGATCTGGTGTTGTGCCGAGCCGGCGCCCTGACCGTGGCGGAGCTTTCCATCATGGCGCGCCCCGCAGTGCTGGTGCCGCTGCCCAATGCTATCGACAACCATCAGTATCACAACGCAGACTGGCTAGTCTCACGCGGTGCTGCGCTCATGTTGTCGCAGTCTGAGATGACCAGTGACAGGCTGGTTAGCGATCTTGCTGGCCTGCGTGCCAACCCTGAGCAGTTGCAGGCGATGTCGGCGGCGGCCCGGCAAGCGGCATTTCCTGAAGCCACGGGGCAGGTTGCGGATGTTTGTCAGGAGGTGTGTCGTGACTGACGACCAGCCTCAGTTCTCTATTCCCGAGATGCGCCGCATCAGCTCGATCCACATGATCGGTGTCGGTGGCGTGGGCATGTGCGGCATTGCAGAAGTGCTGTCTAACCTGGGTTATTACGTCAGTGGCTCCGACATGCGTGAGAGTCCTAATATCGACCGGCTGCGCAGTCTGGGTGTACGGGTTTATATCGGCCATCGCGGTGAGCAGGCGGTAGGTGCTGACGTGGTGGTGATTTCCAGCGCCGTGTCTGAGGACAATCCAGAGCTGCAGGCTGCCCGGGCCAATCGAATACCGGTTGTGCCGCGCGCAGAGATGCTGGCAGAGCTGATGCGCTATCGTCACGGTATCGCGGTAGCTGGTACCCATGGCAAAACCACAACGACCAGCATGATCGCTGCCATTTTTGCCGAGCAGGGCCTGGATCCCACCTTTGTCATTGGCGGTGTGGTGAACAGTACCGGTACCAATGCCCGTCTCGGCGATAGCCGCATACTGATTGCGGAAGCGGATGAGAGCGATGCCTCCTTCCTGCATCTACAGCCCATGGTATCGGTGATCACCAATATTGAGGCGGATCACATGGAGACCTACGACGGCGACCTTCAGGTGCTGCGTCGTACTTTCATCGCCTTTCTTCACAACCTGCCGTTTTACGGCGTGGCCGTGCTTTGCGTTGACGATCCGGTCGTCACAGGTTTGGTGGCCGAAGCCGGTCGCACCGTGCTCACCTATGGTGTTGCCGAGCAGGCTGACTACCGCATTACCGATATTCGAAAGGAAGGGCTGGTGACGCATTTTAATGTTCAGCGTCCCGCGCCCGCGCAGGCGCTGTCGGTGAGCCTGAACATGCCCGGCATGCACAATGTGCTTAATGCCACAGCGGCGATCGCCGTGGCTTGCGATGAAGGCGTCTCAGACGAGGCCATTCAGCGTGGGCTGGCCGGTTTCCAGGGAGTAGGTCGACGTTTTGACGTGCGCGGTGAACTGGCTTTGGCAGCGGGCAGCGCGCTGCTGGTGGACGATTATGGTCACCATCCCACGGAAGTGAAGGCGACGATTGATGCGGTCAGGCAGGCCTGGCCGGATCGACGCCTGGTACTGGTCTTCCAGCCCCATCGCTACAGTCGCACGCGCGATTTGTACGAGGATTTTGTGCAGGTCCTGTCACGGGCAGATGTGCTGGTATTGCTGGAGGTCTACCCCGCGGGTGAGGCGTTTATCAGCGGTGCTGATGGCCGCAGCCTGAGTCGTAGCCTGCGTCAGCGCGGCGCGATTGATCCTGTGTTTGTGGAATCGGTCAAAGAAGTACCAAAGGTGCTCTCTTCCGTGGTTCGCAATGGTGACATTGTGCTGACCCAGGGAGCCGGCAATGTCGGAGCCCTGGCTGCAGAGTTGCAGCAGCTTGGTTTGTCAGAACTAACCGGAGGGTCTCGCGCATGAGTGTCGATCTCGCCGGACGCGCGATAGCAGTGCTGTTGGGTGGTACCTCTTCCGAACGGGATATCTCGCTGCTGAGCGGTGCAACCGTCTGCAATGCGCTGTCGGATCTGGATGCGAAAGTACTGGGTCTGGACACGGCCAGCAGTGGCTGGTGGCAGCAGCTGGAAAGTGTCGACGCCGCCTTCATCATCCTGCACGGAGGCGACGGCGAGGATGGCACGATTCAGGGTGCCCTGCAGACGCTGTCGGTTCCCTATACCGGTTCAGGTGTGCTGGCCTCAGCGCTGGCCATGGACAAACTCCGCAGCAAGCGCCTGTGGCGCGGCATCGGTTTACCTACGGCCGATTTTGTCGAGTTGAAAGAGGATTCGGATGCCGAAGCTTTGCTGGCGCAGCTGGGCAAGGTGTTTGTGAAGCCAGCCAGCGGTGGTTCCAGCATTGGTACTGCCGGTGCCGATAGCGCTGAATCGCTGCGCGAGGCCTGGCGCCAGGCCTCGCAATACGGTGACAAGGTCATCGCCGAACAGCTCATCGAGGGCGATGAATACACCGTGGCCGTGCTCGACGGTGAGGCCCTGCCGGCTATCAAAATGGAAACCGACAACGCCTTTTATGACTACGAGGCCAAGTACTTCAGCGATGACACTCGCTACCTCTGTCCCTGTGGTTTGCCGGAAGACGACGAAGCTGAGCTGCAGCGTCTCGCGGTGCTGGCGTTTGAATCCCTGGGCTGCGAGTCCTGGGGAAGAGTGGATTTTATGCGCGACGGGGATGGCCGGTTCTGGATTCTTGAAGTGAATACCGTGCCGGGGATGACCGATCACAGTCTGGTCCCCATGGCCGCTCGGGCCGCAGGTATTGAGCTGCCTGAACTGGTTGGACGCATTGCCAGCTATGCACTGACAGCGGAGCGAGGATCATGAGCCGCGGTGCCACACGCAAACACGCTCGCGGCCCTGAGCCCAGTAGCCGGTTGTCTCGTTTGGTGCGGCCGCTGCGGATGATTATCGCAGGCATAGGTTTGCTCGCTGCCTTTGGTCTGGTGCTGGTCGGTGGCTGGAAACTGGCGCAGTTACCGGTTGAGCGGGTGGTGTTTAGCGGTGATCTTGGGCGAGTGCCGCAGGCCAGGCTTGAGGCCATGGTGAGCGATAAACTCGACAGCGGATTCCTCAGTATTGATATCGAGGAGATTCGGGCGCCACTGCAGGCATTGCCCTGGGTCTTCAAAGTAGTGGTCAAGCGACGCTGGCCAAGTCATCTGGAAATTGTCGTCACCGAGCAGGTGCCGATCGCACGCTGGGGTGATGTGGCCTACCTGAATCAGCAGGGTGAAGTGTTCGCACCCATTCAATACGAAGCCATGCCTGAGCTGCCATTGCTGGAAGGGCCGCAGGGCAGCCAGCTGCAACTCATGCAGCGCTACCAATATATCAGGGAGCAGTTACAGCCCCTTGATCTGGAGGTGGTGGCACTGCAAATGGATCAGCGCGGCGGTCTGGTGGCCCGACTGCATACCGGCAGCGAGCTGGTATTCGGACGTGGGCAACTGGAACGCAAACTGGCGCGCTTCATGGGTGTTTATTACGCGGACCTCGCCGACAAGAGCGAACGACTGCGTTCAGTGGACTTGCGTTATGGGCACGGCCTGGCCGTGGCTATGGGCACCGGGTAACGATAAAAAGGGGAATTCTGCTCATGGGCAGTGGACAGGACAAGAACATGATCGTCGGTCTGGATATCGGCACCTCCAAGGTGGTGGCGATCGTTGGCGAGGTCGCTGCTGATGGCGGCATCGAGGTGGTCGGCAT
This sequence comes from Halieaceae bacterium, assembly GCA_963921335.3. Lineage (GTDB taxonomy): Bacteria > Pseudomonadota > Gammaproteobacteria > Pseudomonadales > Halieaceae > CAWUFC02. The sequence continues at coordinate 1,691,241 of CAWUFC020000001.1, forward strand.
TGGCTCTCATCCCAGTAAGGGGATGAAAAAGGGTGTGGTGGTGAACATCGAATCCACGGTTGCCTCAATACAGCGCGCCGTCGAGGAGGCGGAGTTGATGGCTGGCTGCCAGATCCACTCTGTATTTGTCGGCATCGCTGGTAGCCATATTCGCAGTCTCAATTCTCACGGCATCGTTGCCATTCGTGATCGCGAGGTCTACGCCCTGGATCTCGAGCGCGTGATTGATGCGGCCCAGGCGGTTGCGATTCCCGCTGACCAGCGTGTACTTCATATTCTGCCCCAGGAATACATCATCGATAACCAGGAGGGCATTAAAGAACCTCTGGGTATGTCTGGCGTGCGACTGGAAGCCAAAGTCCATCTCGTGACCTGCGCCACCAACGCGTCACAGAACATTGAAAAGTGTATTCGCCGCTGTGGTCTGGAAGTGGAAGACATCATTCTCGAGCAGCTCGCGTCCAGCTACTCGGTGCTGACCGAGGACGAAAAAGAACTGGGTGTCTGCATGGTGGATATCGGTGGCGGTACCACGGATATCGCTGTGTTTACCGAGGGCTCTATCCGTCACACCGGCGTGATTCCAATCGCGGGTGACCAGGTGACCAACGACATTGCCATGGCTTTGCGCACCCCCACTCAGCACGCAGAAGAGATCAAGATCAAGTACGCCTGTGCACTGACCCAACTCGCAGGTGCGGAGGAGACGATCAAGGTGCCCAGTGTCGGTGACCGGCCGCCGCGGGATCTCTCGCGCCAGGCTCTGGCCGAAGTCGTTGAGCCTCGATACGACGAGCTCTTTACATTAGTGCAGGCCGAGTTGCGTCGCAGCGGATTTGAAGACCTGATTCCCGCCGGCGTCGTCCTGACTGGCGGCACCTCCAAGATGGAAGGGGCTATGGAACTGGCGGAAGAAATTTTCCACATGCCAGTGAGGGTGGGCTTTCCGCAAACCGTCACTGGCCTGACCGATATTGTGCGCAACCCAATTTACGCCACGGGTGTAGGCCTGTTGCAGTACGGTGCGCGGGCAATGGAGGACGGGATTGCCACGGGCCGTGGCAGTCATTCAGAGCCAGGTTTGATCGAGCGGGCCAAAACCTGGTTTCAAAACAATTTTTAAGCGGTAGAACCGTCGGGCGGAGTCCGGCATTTTGATAAAAAAGGGGAGAAACACCATGTTTGAACTAGTCGACAATGTACCTGAGAGTGCAGTCATAAAAGTAGTCGGGGTCGGTGGAGGTGGCGGCAACGCCGTCAAACACATGATCGCCAATTCGGTAGAGGGGGTGGATTTTATCTGCGCCAATACCGATGCTCAGGCGCTCGCCGATATCGATTCCAAAACCGTTTTGCAGTTGGGCGGCAATATCACCAAGGGCCTTGGCGCTGGCGCTAATCCTGAAGTGGGTCGCGCAGCGGCCATGGAAGATCGCGACCGTATTGCCGAATCCTTGAATGGTGCCGATATGGTCTTTATCACCGCTGGCATGGGTGGCGGTACGGGTACCGGTGGCGCACCGGTGGTCGCTGAAGTGGCTCGCGATATGGGTATTCTGACTGTGGCTGTTGTCACACGTCCGTTCCCGTTCGAGGGCAAGAAGCGCACTGCCATTGCCGATGAGGGTATGAAGGAGCTGCAGCAGCATGTTGACTCACTGATTACCATTCCTAACGAGAAACTGTTGGATGTGCTCGGCAAGAACACCAGCCTGTTGGATGCGTTCAAGGCAGCCAACGATGTCTTGCTGGGTGCGGTACAGGGTATTGCTGACCTGATTATCCGCCCTGGCATGATCAACGTGGATTTCGCCGACGTGCGCACAGTGATGTCAGAGATGGGTATGGCCATGATGGGTACCGGCAGCGGCCGTGGTGAGAACCGTGCCCGCGAGGCAGCTGAGGCAGCCATTCGCAGCCCGCTGCTCGAGGACATCAACCTACAGGGTGCCCGCGGTATCCTGGTTAACATCACTGCGGGTCTGGACCTGTCACTGGGTGAGTTCTCTGAAGTGGGCGACACCATTGAGGAGTTTGCGTCAGAGAACGCCACGGTTGTGGTGGGTACGGTGATTGATCCCGATATGTCTGAAGAGTTGAAAGTGACCGTTGTGGCGACGGGTCTGGGTGGTGAAGCCCTGGCTGGCAGCACCATGACCCTGGTGGAAACCAGGCCCGCTGCACCGGCCCCGGAAACTCTGGACTATGGTGAACTGGACAAGCCGGCGGGTATTCGCCGCGGTGCTGCCCAGACAGCGGCCGCCACTGCCGAGCAGGAAGAGCCAGAACTGGGTCGCGCGGTCGGTCAGGAGGATTACTTCGACATCCCGGCGTTCCTGCGTCGCCAGGCCGACTAAAGGCTGAATCAGGGCGCCCCAAGGCGCCGAACAGAGCGGGTGCATGCGTTCCCACCGCCTCCCCTGGTGGTGCGTTGTGCCCGCTGCTGCGCCCGTCCGCAGCGTGACAGATCCCGCCTGAATATGCGATAGTGCCCGGCTCTCGGGGAGAGTTTACGGGTTAAATGAAAGTTATTTTCATAAATGAGGGGCACGGTGGCTCCAGGACACTGTGGCTGGGGCGTTGGTCCCGGGCTTTGCTGTCTGTGTGTTTCCTCGGTCTGCCCCTGAGCCTGATTGGGCTGGGTTATTACCTGGCTCACGCCGCACAGCCCAGTGCCCGGGATATTTCCATGGGCAGTCTGCAAGACGAACTTGATGCCCAGAACCGTGCCGTGACAGATCTGCGGGCTGACGCCCTGCGCAAATTGCAGGCCCTTAGCCTGTCGGTGGCAGAACTTGAGGCGCGCCTGCTGCGTCTGGATGCCATGGGTCATCGCCTCACCGACATGGCGGGTTTGGACCAGGGCGAATTCGACTTTGACAGCGATCCCGCGCTGGGTGGACCGCTCACTGGCGCCGGTGAGGCTGCAAATAGCACCGAACTGTCTCTGGAGATGGAATCTCTGGAGGCCCGTATTGCAGATCGGGAGCAGCAGCTTGAGGTATTACAGGCGCTGTTGCACAACCGTCAAATCGCAGAAGATCTTTATCTATCCGGACGGCCGATTCGCAAGGGCTGGATGTCGTCCACTTTCGGTAAGCGCAAAGACCCTTTCACCGGCGCTACAGCCTGGCATGAAGGGGTGGATTTCGCTGGGAAATCAGGTTCAGACATTATTGCCGTGGCCTCCGGTGTCGTCACATGGTCCGGCGAGCGTCACGGTTATGGGCAAATGGTGGAGATCAGTCACGGCGGTGGCTATACCACGCGCTATACCCATAACAAGGACAATCTGGTCAAGATGGGCGATCTGGTTCGCAAAGGCCAGGTCATTGCCCTGATGGGTAGCAGCGGCCGTTCTACCGGCCCACATGTTCACTATGAAGTGTACAAGCATGGCCGTGCTGTAGACCCGGCCAGTTACATCGCCCGCACCCGACGCTGAATCCGGCTTCCTTAAACATCCCAGGTAGTAACCAATTTATGCGGCCGCGCTGACAGCTGTGGCACCCACATATATCTTTTTGATGAATTAGGCATGATTTCAAAAATACTGCGGTTCCTGTTTGGAACCAAAAACGATCGGCAACTGAAGCGCATGGGGCGCATGGTTCGCCAGATTAATGAACTGACCGAATCCATTGCGTCCCTCGACGATGCTGCACTGGCAGCAAAGACCGACGAGTTTCGCCGTCGCTTCAACGACGGAGAGAGTCTCGACCAGCTTTTATCCGAAGCGTTTGCAGTCGTGCGCGAAGCCGGTGAGCGCAGTCTGGGGCTGCGCCATTTTGACGTGCAGTTGATCGGTGGTATCGCCCTGCACGAGGGCAATATCTCGGAGATGCGTACCGGTGAAGGTAAAACTCTCGTGGCGACGCTTCCCGCCTATCTGAACGCCCTGAGCGGGCGCAGCGTGCACCTCATTACCGTCAACGACTACCTCGCCCACAGGGACGCCAACTGGATGGGTCCCCTCTATGAATTCCTGGGTCTGAAGGTGGGTGTGATTCTGTCTGGGCAGGGGCCGGAGCAGAAACGTGCCGCCTATGAGTCAGACATCATTTACGGCACCAACAACGAGTTTGGTTTCGATTACCTGCGCGACAATATGGCCTTCACCCTGGAAGACCGTATGCAGGGCGACCTGGCTTTTGCGATTGTCGATGAGGTGGACTCTATCTTGATCGATGAAGCCCGTACTCCCCTGATTATTTCGGGGGCTGCAGAAGACAGCTCGGAGCTGTATCGCCGTATCAACAAGTTCATCCCGCGCCTGTCACAGGATCTGGAGGGCCAGGACGGCCACTTCACGGTCGATGAAAAGCAGCGCCAGATTGAACTGAACGAGGAGGGTCACCAGTTCGTGGAGGACCTGCTGATTCAGGACAAATTGCTGGAGGAGGGCGACAGCCTGTACTCGGCAACTAACCTGAACCTGTTGCACCATGTGCATTCAGCGCTGCGCGCCCACGTGCTGTTCCAGCGCGATGTTGAATACATCGTCCAGGGTGGCCAGGTGGTTCTGATTGATGAGCACACCGGGCGCACCATGCCGGGCCGTCGCCTGTCCGAGGGCCTGCACCAGGCCATTGAGGCGAAAGAGGGTGTGCAGATCCAGAGCGAGAGCCAGACCCTGGCGTCCACCACTTTCCAGAATTACTTCCGTCTTTACGACAAGCTTGCAGGTATGACCGGTACCGCAGATACCGAGGCCTTCGAGTTCCGTCAGATCTATGGCCTGCAGGTGATTGTGATTCCCACCAACGTGCCTACAGCGCGCGACGATCTTAACGACGTGGTCTACCTGAGTCGTGACGAAAAGTATGATGCCATTGTTACCGATGTGCGCGCCTGTATCGAAAAGGGTGCGCCGGTGCTTGTGGGTACTGCCTCGATTGAAACGTCAGAAGAGATGTCGCGGCGTTTTAAAGAAGCCGAGATCGAGCACCAGGTGCTCAACGCCAAGTACCACGAAAAAGAAGCTGAGATCATTGCCCAGGCAGGTGTGCCGGGCACGGTGACGATTGCCACCAATATGGCCGGTCGTGGTACCGATATAGTACTGGGTGGTAACGCCGAGGCGGAGATCTCGGCCCTGGATTCTCCGGCTGAGGATAAAGTGGCTGATATCAGAAAAGCCTGGCAGCAACGACACGACCAGGTGATTGAGGCTGGTGGTCTGCATATCCTTGGCACTGAGCGCCACGAGAGTCGTCGTATCGACAACCAGCTGCGCGGTCGTGCCGGCCGTCAGGGTGATCCGGGCACCTCGCGCTTCTACCTGTCCCTGGAAGATAACCTGATGCGTATCTTTGCCTCCGATCGGGTGAAGAACTTTATGCAGGCCCTGGGGATGGAGAAGGGTGAAGCCATTGAGCACCGGATGGTGACCAATGCCATTGAAAAGGCCCAGCGCAAGGTTGAGGGGCGCAACTTCGATATTCGCAAGCAGCTGCTGGAATACGATGATGTTGCCAACGACCAGCGCCAGGTCATTTACCAGCAGCGCAACGAACTGCTGACCGAAGAAGATATCTCCGACACCATCGCCGCCATCCGTGAGGATGTGGTGAATCAGGCCATCAGCGACTACATACCGCCGATGAGCCTGGAGGAGCAGTGGGATGTGCCAGGTCTTGAGCGCCAGCTGGAAGGTGAGTTCGCCGTGAACCTGCCGTTGCAGCAATGGTTGGATGACGACGACAATCTGCACGAGGAACTGATTCGCGAAAAAATTGTGGATGCAGTTAACGCTGCCTACCAGGCCAAGTGTGATGACGTAGGCCCGGATATGCGCAAGATCGAGAAGCAGATCATGTTGCAGATTCTCGACACCCTCTGGAAAGAGCACCTGTCCACCATGGATCACCTGCGCCAGGGTATTCATCTGCGGGCCTACGCCCAGAAGAATCCCAAGCAGGAGTACAAGCGCGAATCCTTCGAGCTGTTCCAGCGTCTTCTCGATAACCTGAAGTACGAGGTCATCAAGTTCCTCAGCCATATCCAGGTGCAGCGCCAGGATGAAGCGGAGCTGATTGAACAACGCCGTCGCGAGGCCGCGGAGAAAGAAAAAATGGCCTTCCAACACGCTCAGGCATCGGCCATGGCAGAGCCCGTGCCCGAAGACGAGAGCGGCGCTGAACCTGAGAGCGCAGCACAGCAGCAACCCTTTACCCGGGAGTCGCGCAAGGTTGGGCGCAACGAGCCCTGTCCTTGTGGATCCGGCAAAAAGTTTAAGCAGTGCCATGGCAAACTCTGAGATCCTGCCCGTAGCGGGTATTGAGTTGGCGACGGTTAGCGCTGGCGTTAAGACTGAGGGGCGCAAGGACCTGGTGCTGATGCAGCTGGCCGAGGGGGCGCAGGTTGCGGCCTGTTTTACGCGCAATGCCTTTTGCGCTGCTCCCGTGCATGTGGCCAAAGAGCATCTTGCTGCGGCTGCGCCGCGCTACCTGTTAGTCAACACCGGCAATGCCAATGCTGGCACTGGTGAGCAGGGCATGCTGGATGCCAGGCGTTGCTGTGAGGCGGTTGCGGAGGTGACCGGTACCAGCGCAGCGCAGGTATTGCCATTTTCCACCGGGGTGATTGGTGAACACCTGCCGGTAGAACGCATTGTTGCAGTCTTGCCTGAGGCCTTTGCCGGCCTCTCCGTCGAGCCCTGGGCAGAGGCAACTGCAGGCATTATGACCACCGATACCGAACCCAAGGCCTGTAGCCGCGCCGTTGAGATCGAGGGCGAACTGATTACAGTGACGGGTATGGCCAAGGGGGCGGGAATGATCAAGCCCAACATGGCAACCATGTTGGCTTATCTGGCCACCGACGCGGCTATCGAGAAAGACTGTTTGCAGCGGCTCTGGTCCGAGATCGTCGATTACAGTTTCAACCGGGTCACCGTGGATGGTGACACGTCAACGAACGATGCAGCGCTGCTGATTGCGACAGCGCAGTCGAACGTTCAAACCATTGAAAGCGCTGACTCGCCCGGTTACCAGGCAGTCAAGCAAGCTATTTTCGAGGTCTCCCTGGAGTTAGCTCAGTGGCTGGTGCGCGATGGCGAGGGCGCTAGCAAGTTTGTGGCGGTTGAAGTCAACAATGGCCGTGATGAAGCCGAGTGCCTGGAAGTGGCCTATACCATCGCCCATTCACCATTGGTGAAAACCGCGCTGTTTGCCAGTGATCCCAACTGGGGCCGGCTGCTGATGGCCATCGGCCGCGCCGATATTGCAGATCTCGATGTCAGTGGAGTCTCGGTCTCGCTGAATAGCGTGCTGATTGCCGACAAGGGTGAGCGAGCCGCCAGCTACACCGAGGATCTTGGGCAGGCAGCCATGGAGCCTGAGGAGATCACCATCAGCGTTAGCCTGGGTCGCGGTGAGGCAAGCGCCACCGTCTGGACCTCGGATCTTTCTTACGACTATGTGCGCATCAACGCCGAGTACCGCACCTGAATGAAACCAGTTCACGTTGCGGTAGGTGTTATTCACCGGGATGGGCAGATTTTACTGTCCCTGCGTCACCCCGATGCACACCAGGGTAATCTGTGGGAATTTCCCGGCGGCAAAGTAGAGTCGGGGGAGAGCGTGCCTGAGGCGCTGGCGCGTGAGCTTGAAGAAGAACTGGGTATTCTCATCGGTCCCTGTGAGGCAATGCTTGAGGTCTCTCACGACTATGGCGACAAAACCGTGTTACTGGACGTCTGGTGGATAGAGGGCTTTGCAGGCCAAGAGCAGGGCCGCGAGGGCCAGGCGCTGGCGTGGTCTTCCGCTGCTGATCTGGCCAGCTACGAGTTTCCAGCTGCCAACCTGCCTATTGTGGAGGCGGTCATTTCCCGATTAAATGCCGAGGACTGACGCATTTCGGGGTTTCCTATGGCTTTTACGCCTCAGCAACTGAGCGATCTTGAATCTATTCGTGGCGCGGCCCTGCGCTATTGTCATGGGCTCGATCGATTGCAACCAGATGTCATGAAATCGGCCTACTGGCCCGACGCCATTGATGAACATGGTGTGTTTGTCGGTAATGCCTGGGAGTTTGTGGATTTCTGCATGGAGGCGCATCGCGACTGGCAGTCCACCATGCATTGCATTTTTAACCACAGTATTGAGCTTGATGCCGATGGTCAGCGCGCTACTGGCGAGATTTACAACGTGACTTTCCTGGTGGCCGGCGACGGTCGGCAGGATACCTGGCATGGTCGTTATCTCGACGAATACACCCAACGAGATGGCGAGTGGCGAATTTCGCGCCGAACCTGCGTCCACGAGTCCACTTCAAGTGCCAGCTTGCCGCCGATGGGCATTGATGCCGCCAGCTTTGTACAGGGCGGCCACGACCGCGGATGAGGCGCAGTTCGGCCTGGCTGGCCAGCGTATTTATCGCATTGGCTCTGCTGCTTTCGCTGACGCGGGGCGCAGATCAGGCGGGTCAGGCACTCACCCGGGAAGCGCTGACCAAAGCCGCGGTAACCTTCGCCTCGGCGCGGCTCATTAATGGTGCTATTTCAGTATTGAAAGGCACTGAGGTCGGCGTGGCCGTGGGTGGTACCCTGACCTTCTCTGTCGGCGAAATACTCGATCCCCTGCACGACCTGATTGAACAGCTGTCCACCGTTTTACTGGTGGCACTGACCTCTCTCGGCATTCAGGTGGTGCTGCTGGAACTGATGTCACTGCCCTGGTTGTCGGGATTACTGTTGCTGTTGGGAGGGCTCAGTCTGGCGGCTCTATTCTGGGTGCCACTGCGAGGGCTGTTTAATCCCTTTATGCGCGGCTTTATGCTGCTGTTGGCCCTCAGGTTTGCACTGCTCGCCGTGGTGATGGCGAATCAATGGGTTTACCAGGCAGTACTGTCTGAGCGATACGAATTGGCTAATCGTGAGCTGGCTGAAGCTGGTGCCGCCCTGGAGCAAGCGCGTCTCAATGAAAGTGCGGCCGCGGCAGAGGTGGCGGAGTCGGACGGGATCTCCAGCTGGTGGAGCGATGTGCGCAGCAGTGTCGATCCCGCCCAGAGGCTCGCCGCGATGCGTCTGGCGGCCGAGCAGACCCTCCAGCAGGCACTGGATCTGATCACGGTTTTTGTCTTGCAAACCTTGCTCTTACCGCTGCTTTTTGTGGCATTTATTTTCTACTTTGGGCGCTTGCTTGTGCGGCTTGATTATGAAAAGATCGCTGCCCCCAAAATCAGGTGAATCGGATGTTTAAGAAGCTGTCTATCCTAATCCTGGGTTGTGTGATGGTTGCCCAGGTACAGGCGCAGGATACCTCTGCATTTCGCGAGCAAGTACAAACCATGTTTGTGGCCTATTATGGTCGCCCCGGCGATGAAGGTGGCATCAACTTCTGGGCCAACGAACTGGTTGGCGTGAATGGCAACTTGTCAGCCATTATTGACTCTTTCGGTAATAGTGTGGAATTCCAGAGCCGCTTTGGCGATCTGGATGACGAAACCCTGGTTAACAACATCTTCTTACAGCTGCTTGGCCGGGATGCAGACGCCGGCGGTCTCGCGTTTTACGTGGGAGAGTTGCAGGCTGGTCGTATCACACTGGCGTCCATGGCTTTGGATATCGCCAACGGTGCCCAGAACGAGGACGTTGATACCATCGCCAATAAACTGGAAGTCGCCAACGCTTTCACCGAGGGTTACCTGGTGGCCAATGTCCGTTACGAAGGTGACCAGGCGGCCGAAGATGCCAAGCTGTTGATGAATAACGTCGATGCGACTGACGCTTCGGTTACCCAGGCGCTTGCTGAGCTGCCGGTGCTGCTGGAGACCTTCCCCGCGGGCGGTGCTATTCGCGTTCAGGTCGAGACCCTTTTGGGCAGCTTTGTGATGGAGATGTATTCAGACGAGGCGCCCGTGACGGTAGCCAATTTCCTGGAGTACGTTGACTCGGATTTCTACGACGACACCATTTTTCACCGGTTGGTCCAAGGTTTCGTGCTGCAGGGTGGTGGTGTTGTTTTCGAACCGGAAAATCCCACTCAGTTCAGATTGAAAGAAACGAACGATCCGATCGTGAATGAGTCTGATAACGGATTGTCCAATACGGTGCTTACGGTAGCTATGGCTCGTACCGCAGAACCAGACACTGCTACTTCACAGTTTTATATCAATCTGGCGGATAACACGGGTCTTGATTACCAGGAAGGCGAACCGGGTTACGCAGTTTTTGCAAAAGTGATTTCCGGCGAAGACGTTGTGGCCCAGTTAGTTAATGCGCAGCAATTTACTCTCAGTCCACCGGTGGCGGGTGTAGGTTCCGAGGTGCCGGTTATTCAGTCGGAGAATAACCTGTTTGTGCTCTATGTCTACGCGATCCGGCGTACTCCCTGAACGCTAACGGGGGCGCTGCCCCCGCCATTCCCTATTTGCTGAACATGTCCTTGAGGGCGTTCAGTTTTTTCTTGTCGTCTTCGTCAAGATTCTTGTCGAGCTGTTTCTCTAGTTCTTTCTGGGCCGCCTCCTTGGCTATTTTTTCAAGATGCTTGGAGGCAGCTTTTTCTACTCTTTTCACCAGAATGCCGGTGATGCGGTTGGCTAACTGCTGTGGGGTCAGCCCGGTTTCCTTGTCGCCGATATTGTTGATGCGGATGTCCGGTATATCCAGAGATTTTTCCCCCCACTGGCTGGTCAGCAGGCTGGCGCTATTATTGATCACACTGAGCTTCTCTATCATCAGCCGCACGTCCGCGGTGCTTTCGCCAGCGGTGGGAGCTGGCTGCTCCGCTGGCTGACCTGAGCCCTGCATGCCGTTGAGCAATTCAGTCAGGTTGGTACTGGCCATTTTTTGCTCGGCTTGCAGTAGCGCGCCATCCACGAGGACTTCTCGAATAACGATCACCGGGCCGGTAAGGCTGGTGGGATCAATTTCAAGCGCGACCTGATCCATGCTGAAGGCATTGGGCGTTGAGTAACCCGCCGGGTTGGCAATGCGCAATCCGTGCAGTTCACCGCGGCCGTCCTGCAGTGACAGCTGGACCTGTTGCAGGGTCACGGCAGTGCCAACAGCCTGGCTGCCAGCAGACTCAATGACCTGCTTGATAATGCCGTCCAGGTTTTTCAGTAACAGGCTCGCCACGATTGCGATTGCGGCTATGACGGCGATCAGTACGCCGGCGCCAATTTTCACTGCCTTGCTCATCGAATAGACCTCAGTGATGCAGATGTGTCCCACTACTATAGATCACATTGTGGGGCTTGGGCATAATGTCGCGCATGTATCATCGCTACTTCGGCCTGCAGGAAGAACCGTTCACCATCGCTGTGAACCCTCGCTACCTGTTCATGAGCGACCGCCATCGAGATGCCCTGGCGCATATGCTCTACGGCGTCGGTTCCGGGGGTGGCTTCGTGCTGCTGACCGGCGAAGTGGGCACCGGCAAAACCACCATCAACCGCTGCCTGCTCGAGCAGTTACCTGCTGACACAGATATCGCCATCGTTCTCAACCCTGCTCTGAACGCCGAAGAACTGCTGGCAACCGTATGCGATGAATTGAATATTGCCTACGAGCCTGGGCAGGCCACACTGAAGCAGCTGACTGATCGCCTGCACGCCTTCCTGGTGGATAACCACCAGCGCGGCAGGCGCACGGTCTTACTGATCGATGAAGCCCAGCATCTGCAGTTTGACGTGCTGGAGCAGATTCGCCTGTTGACGAATCTTGAGACCAATACCCAGAAACTGTTGCAGATTATCCTGGTGGGGCAGCCAGAGCTGTCCGAGATGCTGTCGCGGCCCGAATTGCGCCAGCTCAATCAGCGCATCTCCGCCCGTTTTGAACTTCAGCTCCTGAACCTGCCTGAAACCCAGGCTTATATTCAGCACAGGCTGCAGGTTGCGGGCGACTCCTCGGTGCAACAGATTTTTCCGTCGAAAGTCGTCAGGGCGGTTTACAAGCGCACCGGCGGTGTGCCCCGGCTAATAAACCTGCTGTGCGACCGCATGTTGTTGGGCTGCTATGGCCAGAACAAGTCTCGGGTTGATATGTCCATGTATCGCAGTGCCGAGGCCGAAGTGTTTGGTCGATCCGAATCGAGCCCTGCCAGCCAGCCCAAAACATTCGGCTGGGCGGCAACGGTTGCGCTCATGCTGGTGTTGATCTCAGGTCTGGCGTGGCTGGCGTTCCAGCCCGAACCGGTATCGCAATCTGTTTCTCCCCTGCCATCGGCGGCTCCGGGGAATGACGAGCCCGCTAAAGTGGCTGAAGCTTCGCCTGTCGTGCCGTCGCTGAGTTATTCTGCCGCACTGGCTCAACTGGCCGCCCGGTCGGGTGTGCCCGCGGAACTGCTGGGCGCGCCCTGTGCTCGCTTGCAAGACAGCGGCTGGCAGTGTCTGCGCCTGCAGGCTGACAATTGGAATGAGGTGCTCGACTATGGCCAGCCAGCGCTGCTGTCACTAGTGACCGCTGAGCGCTTTGAAGCCTGGTTAACCTTGTTACAACTGGATACCGAGTCGGCAATGGTGATCGCTGCCAGCGGTGAGACTCAAGAGATGCCAGTGGCCCAATTGGCCGAGCTCTGGAGCGGGGAGTTTACGCTGCTGTGGCGGCCGCCCGCCGCTTTCAGTCAGCCCCTTAGCGAAGGCATCAGCGACCCACTGGTGACATGGCTGGGTGAACAGTTTGCAGTGCTGGATGGTCAGTCTGTGGCGCTGGCCACCGCGGAGTTCAATGAAGCCCTGGCTCAGAGGGTGAGATTGTTTCAGCGGCAGCAAGGGCTGGATGAAGACGGTGTTGTAGGCATCAAAACGCTGATGCGGCTGCAGGCCGTGCTGGCCCAGCAATCGGGGCAGGACTGATGTCATTGATACTTGATGCGCTGCAGCGATCCGAACAGGAGCAACTGAGTGATGGCTCCCCCGATTTGAGCACCCGCCACCTGTCTGTTCAAGCTGAGTCTTCCCCCTGGCTGCCGCGTATATTGATGCTGCTGATGGTTTTGTTGGTCGGCGGATTGGGCTGGTACCTGGGCACCAGGCAAAAGGGGTCAGAGCCGGCAGTTGATACACCGGTACTCCATACCCCGGCTGTGGAGGTGCAGGCGCCTGCAATCCCTGAAGCAGTGGATGCAGTCGAAGCCGTTCAGCCTGTTGTGGTAGCTGAGCCGTCTATCCCGCCCAGTCAAGACAAGGCTCAGACTCAGGTGGCAGATCTCTACCGGCAGGTGCAGTCCACTGCACCTGAAACCGCTGCGGGTAGCGGCACCCTATTGCCGCAGGTACCTCCAGAGCAAGCCGATGCTGAGCCGCGTGCGGAGCCAATCGTGGCTAATCCAGCGCTCGATGTGGATATTTTGACGACCGCGGTTCAGGAACAGTTGGAGGTTGCGGCACTGGATGAGCATCCTGCGCCATGGCTGAGCGAGCTTGCGCAGAATCGCAAGGACCGCATCCCGACGATTTTTTATCGCAAGCATGAGTGGTCTTCCAGTGTTGAGCAGAGCCGCGTGTTTTTGAATAAGGGCTCGTTCACAGAGGGCGATCAGGTCGCTCCCGGCCTCAGGCTTGTTGAAATACTGCCGCAATCCATCGTGCTCGAGTATGAGGGCCAGGCGTTTCGCCTGCGCGCTATGAACAGTTGGGTTAATTTGTGAACGTTTTTCTCGGCACCTTCGATGGGGTGTTGGCTGCCATGTCCGCACATATGGACGTCGGCCAGGTGCGTTCGCAGCAGGGTAAGTTGCGTAATGCGCGGCTGGAGCGGAGCTTGCGCGAGGGCGGTACCGAATGGGATGAGCTGTCGGCGCGTGCGGACTTTGATCGTTGGGCTGAACAGCAGGGTCCAATTAATCTCTGCGTAGTAGCCGGTTTCGGTTATATCCTGAAGCAGGATTTTATTGATCGCTGTGCCACGGTGATCAATGTGCATCCGGGTCTGCTGCAACAGTGTCGGGGACCGCAGCCTGTTGCAGCGGCTATCCAGGCCAGACACGATCAGTTTGGTGTGTCTGTACACAGGATCGATTCAGAGCAGATTGACGCTGGTCCCATCATTGAACAGCGGGCGCTGCCGATAGACTACACGCGCAGCTATCAGGTGAACTATCAGCGTATTAAGCAGTTGATGGCAGACCTGATTCAGGATCTGTTCAGTCGTCACGGTGACGGCGAGTGGCCGGCAGGAAGTGCCTGGCAGCCCGGTGAGAATAGCTACTTACAGCGCTTACCGGCGGAGCAACTGGCTGCACTGGTGCGTGCACCGAACTTGTCGCGTTGGCAAGCATGAATGAACCTGATAAGGTCTTTCGCGAAATAACATAATCATGAGGTTCCAAGCGATGAAATCCCTGTTTGCCTTTTTAGCACTGTTGCTGACAACCCAGGCCTATGCGGAATGCGTGCGCCCGGAGGCACCGGTGATTCCAGACGGCTCTACTGCCGACCTGGCGACCATGGTGGAAGGGCAGAAGGCGGTTAAAGCCTATGTTGCCGACAGCGAAGCCTACCTTGACTGTCTGAACAAGGAAGGTGAGGCGTCGATGGAGACTGAATCCGACGAAGAGAAAATGGCTCGGATTGAAGAGCACAATTCATCGGTGGACTCCATGGAAGCTGTTGCCAATGAATTCAATGAAGAAATTCGCGAGTACAAAGAGCAGAATCCCTGATTCGCGATCTGCGCTTATTCGCTTGCGCTAATTAATTCTATTCAGAATAAGTAAAGGGCAGCGCTGGCTTGTAGGGCAGGGCGAGGTTGTAGGCCTTGTTGTATACCGCCAGCACCCATACACGCGCACCCGCTTCGACCCTGCGCGATATCATGGTGATTGGGAACAGGTGGTAGTCCGTGCCGGGCATTTGCAGGGCCCGGCTGCGCCCCAGTTGGTCCTCGTAAACCACCCACTGCATGCCTAGCTCAGCGGCCAGCAGGTCGCCCAATACCACGCCCATGGATTGCAGGATCTCGGTTTCATCGGCGCGAACAAGGCGCTGGTCGAGTAGTTTTTGCAGCAGGTCAAGGTCATTCACTTTGTCGCCATTGACCTGCTGACCGAGCCGGGGCCGCGCCAGTTCGTCAATTCTTGCCCGCTGAATCTGTAGCCATTGCCGATCGATGGCACTCAGTGCCGAGACCTGGACTTGGCCTTCCTGTGCCTGCACAGATACTGCGAACAGTGTGGCCAATACCAGTAAAATCAGGGAATGCAGGTGCTTCATTGGTCTGTATCTCCCGCCCCGGTTGTTATCTCCGTCGTGGCATGGATAATGGCGGTCTTCCATTGGAGTTCAATCATGATTAGCGGCAGTTTGGTTGCTCTCGTGACGCCCATGCACGATGATGGGACAGTCGACTGGGAAAGTCTAGATTCCCTGCTCGAGATGCACGTAGCCCAGGGCACTGGCGGTATTGTAGCCGTCGGCACCACCGGTGAATCCGCCACATTATCGGTTTCAGAGCACTGTGATGTGATCGCACGCAGTGTGCGCACTGTGGCGGGCAAAATACCTGTTATTGCCGGTACCGGCGCCAATAACACCACCGAGGCCATAGAGCTGACGGCAGCAGCCCAGCGCGTGGGTGCTGACGCCTGCCTGCTGGTTACACCCTATTACAATAAACCCACGCAGGAAGGGCTGTATCAGCACTACAAGAAAGTGGCTGAGGCGGTACCTATTCCCCAGATTCTCTACAATGTGCCCGGTCGTACCGGCGTCAATATGTTGCCGGAGACCGTGGCGCGACTTGCTGACGTTGAGAATGTCGTGGGTATCAAAGAAGCCACCGGTGATCTCGAGCAGGGACGTCGGGTGCTGGAACTGGTGGCGGGTCGCATGCAGGTCTTTTCAGGCGATGATCCCACTGCCATGGAGCTTATGCTGATGGGAGGCGAGGGCAATATCTCTGTCACCGCCAATGTTGCACCGCGCGCCATGGCCGATTTGTGTGCCGCGGCGATGGCTGGTGATCGCGACACGGCGCAGTCATTCCACGATCTGCTGACGCCGCTTAACGCGGCCCTGTTTCTCGAATCTAATCCCATTCCCGTGAAATGGGCCCTGCAACGCATGGGCCTGATGGGCGGGGGTATTCGACTGCCGCTGACGCCACTGGCTGATGCCTATCATGCAGATGTGGAGGCTGCCCTGCGCGCAGCAGACCTGATTTGATGCTGAGACTGTCCCTGATTGTCCTGCTAATGCTGGGTGCACTCGGCGGATGTAGTTGGCTGACCGGTGACGAGGGTTATTTTCGTGATCGCAGTGATGACTACAGAAAGGCCCGTTCCGAACCTGAATTGCAGGTGCCGGCAGGTAAAGATACAGAGTCACTGCAACAGCTCTATGTGATTCCCCCGATTACTGAAGACATCCGTGTCACCGGTGAATTCGAAGCGCCGCGTCCCGCTCCGCTGGTAGCGGGTGCTTCTGACGAATTAGTGCGTATTCAAAGGCTTGGCAGCGAGGAGTGGATGCTGGTCAGCATTGCGCCCGGACAGTTGTGGCCGCAGGTACGTGGTTACCTGAGTCAAAACGCAGTGCCGGTTGCTCGGCTGGAGGCGCGGCAGGGCATCATTGAATCCGCCTGGATTCCCGGCCAGGAAGGCAAGATGGCTCAGCGGTTCCGCTTCCGCATCGAACAGGGTGTGCAGCGCAATACCGCCGAGCTGCATGTGCTGCAAATGTACCAGGCCGGCGACATCGGCAGCTGGCCGGCTGTATCAGCGGACCCCGAAGAAGAACGCGTGATGCTGCGGGAACTGGCGCAGTTCGTCGCCAACAATGTGGAACAGGCGTCGGTGTCGATGATGGCCCAGCAGGCGATCTCCGCCAGTGGTCGGGTCAGCATGCAAGAAGACAAGGACGGCAATCCGTTCATCAAGCTGGACCTGCCCTTCCACCGGGCGTGGGCTTCCATGGACCGGGCAGTGCGGGATGCCAGCTTCAAGATCCTCGATCGCGATCGTAGCAAGCAGGCCTACTTCATCCACTATGTAGCACCGATTGATGAGGATTCCGGCTGGCTGGACTGGTTGTTCGATAATGATGACGATGCCCCGGCAGCAGAGCTGGAACAGTATGACTACCGCCTGCAGTTGGACACCATCACTGAGGAGTCCGTGCATATCACGATTCATCGCCAAGACGGTGGCCCCCTTACCCAGAGTCACGCCCAGAGCATTCTGGCTATGATCAAGGGCAACATCAGCTAGTGAGAATTGCCTCGCTGGGCAGTGGTAGCCGCGGTAATGCCACCCTTGTCCAGCATGGCGAGACCCTTTTAATGGTCGACTGTGGCTTCAGCCTGCGCCAGACAGAACAGCGTATGGCACGGCTGCAGGTCAGGCCCGAACAGCTCGACGCGATCCTGGTGACCCACGAGCATAGTGATCACTGTTCAGGGGTCGAACGTCTGTCGCGCCGCTATGATATTCCTGTGTATATGACCGTCGGCACGCTGGCCAGCGGGCGCTGCAGTGAAGTAGCGGTACTGGGTCATTTTCAGAGCGAGTGCGCTTTCCAGATTGGTGATATCCATGTTTTGCCGGTGGCGGTACCTCATGATGCCCGGGAGCCCTGTCAGTTTGTGTTCAGCTGTGGCGCCCAGCAGCTGGGAGTGCTCACAGATCTTGGCAGCGTCACCCCGCTGGTGCTGGAGGCCTTTTCTGCCTGCCAGGTGCTGCTGCTGGAGTGTAACCACGATCTGGATATGCTGGCCCGTGGCCCATACCCCGAGTCACTCAAGCGCCGGGTCGGCGGAGACTGGGGGCATCTGAGTAATGCACAGGCTGCAGGATTGCTTGCTCGGCTGGCCTCAGTGCCAGAGCATCTTGTCATCGCGCATATCAGCGACAAAAACAACTGCCCCGAAGCCGTCAGCCGGTCGCTGACAGACGTTTGGAGCGGCAATGAACCGATTTGGGCCGATCAGGAAGCGGGCTTTGACTGGCTGGAGTGCCGCTAGCTGGCACAGTGCCTGGGCGCACCGACGGTCAGGCTCAGGCGTCGCTGCAACAGGCCCAGCTCTTCACAATTGAGTTCGGCGTTGCCCTCCAGTTGCAGCACGCTGAGCCGCTGCATCTCAAGCAGGGGTTGCACGCTGACAATGGCATTGTTGGTCAATTTCAGGCGAATCAGCCCGGCGAAGCTCTCCAGCCCCTGCAGGCTAGTGATGCCTGCGCGTGAACAGTTGAGTTCTTCCAAACTGACGGCGGAGGTGATTTTGTTGTCGGCGATGACCTGCTCGACGCAGGCTGCCAAGGCCTCATCTTCGATCTGGTAGTCGGCGAACAGCTCCTCTGGCGTATACACCACACGTTCATTCACTGTGAGCTGATAGCCTGAACAACCCAGCAAAAAGCTTCCGAATAGCGTGATCCCGATCACGGATCTCAACAAAATCAGCATCTTAGCGCAGTTCTCCTCGCCAGCCAGACATAGCCCCGACACGATGTTTAACACTATAATGCCGGACAGTCAGATAATAACACTGGGTAGAGCATGTCCAATGCACCGACTGCCGCTGATTCCGCTGGTTCAGTCGCAGGTGACGCCATCAGCATTGTTCAGCGGGGCAATATCAAATCCCTGGAAACCACCCTGCGTAAGCAGTGGCGGTTGGGGCAGAATATCGTCCTGTGCTGGAGCTCCAGCGAGAAAGGCGTGGTGGTCTTGCTGGTGCCTCACTATTTCCTGGGCAACTATTCTGCGCTTGGTAGTGATGGTGGGGCCGGTGAAGACGCAGACAGCAATGAGGCTTTTATCCGGCAGCTGATTTCCGGGGAACGCCGTAAACAGCGCGAAGAGATTTTTGAGATCGCCAATCGCTTCAATGTCTCACCAACATTTATCAAGCTGCAACACCCATTGGAGGAAGATCCCCGCCTGATTGACTCGGTGGAGCAGATCATCAAGCGCTACGGCATCAGTTACGTGGAAAGCAGGGCGGTACTGCTGTTTGATATTGCCGAGTTCTCCCTTTACACCCCGTTTGAACAAGCCGGTCAGCTCAACAGTCTGTCTTACTCGATGAACTCTGCCTACAACAAGTTGCTGGCTCAGGGCATAGAAATAAATTTCGCTCGCACCACTACCGGCGACGGCTATTACGTTTGGAATCGGGATATTTCCGATGGGGCTAACCGCGATCTACTGCACTTCCTGTTGCTGGTGATCGCCGATAACGCCATTGCCCGACAGGCAAGTAAGGGGAATACCGTGCCGGTAATTCGCATGGCCTACCACATCGGCAGCCACTACGAACTTTACCAGGCGGAGGGGGTCAACCCGACGGTATTCAGTTACATTGTTGGTGATGTAACTATTGAGTTGGCCCGCATGCTCGATCTGGCCAGGCCGGACCAGTTATACATCGGCGATTTTGAAGTCAGCCTGCCCGAGGATTCAGGCCTGGCGGGTAAGGCCGATACACCTGCGTTCCTTAACTATTGCTCCGAACAGCTGAAGAAGTTGAACGGCGTGCAATTATCCGGAGAAGCCATTTCAGGCATGAATTGCCGCCCCGCCCAGCTGGATGGCAAACCCAGACGCTTTCGCCTCACTGATAAACACGGTATTTCTCGCAGTGCTTACAGCCTGCAATTCGATATTGCCTTTGCCAGCGGCCGTGAGTTGTCATTGGGACTGCAGGATTCAGAACTACCTGAACCGCTGGACACAGCAGCCAGCGGTAGTGGCGAGGGTGTGGATGGCCACAGTGTGGAAGATATTCATCAGCGGGCCACCAAGTCCGTGGTTGAGGAGTAGATGACTGTGGCGGCGATTCGGCAACGGCATATGGATGTGGCCAACCAGGTCGACGTGACTGATCCAGATGTGGTCAGCGCAGCCGTTGTGGCATTGTTGCAGGCACGTTATCCAGGCGCAGATTTATCGGTTATTCCGCGTCTTTTTGCCGACTTTGCGCGCCTCTATGGTGGTGAGTACCCGGGCTTTCGCGCCTGTGATGTGCCTTACCACAATGTGCAGCATGTACTGGATGTGACGCTGGCGATGGCTCGACTGGTGGATGGCTTTGAGAGCGCCCAGACCGACGCAGACCAGCTGGGTGCTGAACTTGCAGTGGCGGGCATTGCCTGTGCCCTGTTTCACGATTCCGGCTATATCCTTCGCACCCGTGACAGTCGTCATAAAAATGGGGCTGAATACACTCGCACTCACGTCAGCCGCAGTGCGGTATTTATGACCGAGTACCTGCCGACTGTGGGTCTGGAATACGCCGTGCCGATTTGTCAGCGCATCGTTCATTTCACCGGTTATGAAGTGAACCCGGCCGACATCGACGTACCTACCGACAAGGAGCGAATTCTGGGTTGGTTGTTGGGCACTGCCGACCTCATTGCGCAGATGGCAGATTGCGCGTATCTCGAAAAATGCCGCGATCGGCTCTATCCGGAGTTCGTCGAAGGCGGTATGGCGGGGGCCCAAGGCAGGTACACCAAGACCGGTATTATCTACAAGTCGCCGTCGCACCTGATGCAGTCCACCCCCAATTTTATTCGCAGTGCCATTCAGGTGCGGCTCGACGGATATTTTCACTCCTACTACCGTTACGCTGCCGATCATTTTGGTGGTCGCGATCTCTATATGGATGCGATCTGGGAGAACTGCAATCGGCTCGAGGCCATTCTCGCCAAGAATGATCCCAAGTTGTTGCTTGGCGATGCACTGTCCCCCAACTCCCCTTGAAACTCTACCTGGATTGTCAGGTTCCTGAACTCCTTACCCGGGCTGACGACTTGTCCCGGCATTTAGATATACCCAGGCAGCGAGATGATGCTGACGCCTGCTTGATGCTGGGCAATGAGGGGTTGGCTATCCAGGTACTTGGACCTGCCGCACCCGGCCCGGTGCGCGTTGATTTTGCCTCGTCCAGAATGACTCATCGCCGGCGCGGTGGTCAGAACGAACTGCTGGGTCGCGCGGTAGGGGTTGGCAAACTTGATCATTTAACCGTTGTGGATGCGACCGCGGGCCTGGGTGGGGATAGCTACGTGCTCGCTGATCTGGGCTGCAATGTGATCAGCCTTGAGCGCTCGAAGTTGATTCACGCACTGCTTGAGGATGGGCTCAGACGCGGCAGCGTCGGCGATGCTGATCGTGTTCGCCAGGCCTGTTCTCGCATACGGCTCCATGGCGCTGATGCCCTCGATTACCTGCCTGGACAGCAGGTCGATGTGGTCTATCTGGACCCCATGTTTCCCGGCGGTGGAAAAAAAGCGCGTGCTCGCAAGGAAATGTGGCTGTTTCAGCAGTTGTTGGAAGCACAGACTGATGCTGAGGAATTGCTGGCTGCAGCACTGGCGTCAGCGCGCTATCGAGTGGTGGTCAAACGCCCGTTGAAAGCACCGCCGCTGTCGGGGCACGCGCCCAGCAGTAGTATCAAGGGCAAGGCGATCAGGTTCGATATATACGGCCTGCGCAGCTTCAATCGCCAGTCTGCAGACGCAGCCGTCTGATGATTGCGGCGCAGCTGGGTGCCTGCACAAACAAGCTGAATAACACCACCGCAAAGACCATGGATTGAATCACCCACCAGTAGGGCAGTTCGGTGGGCAGGGCCAATACCAAAGCAATGGCGACTGCGCCGCGCAAACCGCCCCAGCTCATCAGTATTGACCAGCGCCAGGGTATGGGGCGGGAAAGCAGACCACTGAAAGAGGCGATGCAGAACACGCTGGCAAAGCGGGCCAGTATCGCTGCCGCAATACCAATCAGCATCGCCAGCCACATGGCCCCAAACATATCCCAGGTCACGACCAGGCCCAGCAGGGTAAACAGCAAGGCCTGCAGCAGTAGCGCAATCCAGTCCATGGCATGCCTGGCGCTGTGAACCAGTTTCTCGGAGTGCCGGGTCAGCAGGTAGCGCGTCAGCAGGGCATTGCTGGTTACCGCCATGATACCGGAGACACCCAGTTGATCTTCCGCTACATAAGAACTGAGCAGGGCGGAAAATACGATCACCACCGCGCTGGCAGCCTTCGAAGAGAGGAACAGGATGGTCGCAGTTGTGAGCAGTCCCAAGGCTATACCTACAACAGCCCCGCCAAAGAAGATCAGCAGGAAGTCGGGCACAAAACTTGAGGGATCCGGGTTGGCCTGCCCCAGTGCCAGCATCAGGATGGCACTGAAAATCAGCACCGCTGAAGCATCGTTGAGCAGGTTCTCTCCTTCGATCAGGGTGGCGAGGCCATCGGGTGCGTCCAGTCCACGCAGCTTTGCCGACACCACCGATGGGTCTGTCGCGGAGAGTATGGCTGCGGCGAGCAGGCCGGCCAGCCAGGGAAAACCGCTGGGGTGGTCAATCGCGAAATAGATCATCGCGGCTGCGATCAGCGTAAACAGAATGACGCCTGGAATGGCCAACAGCAGCAATGGCAGCAGCCAGTGTCGCAGCATGTCTGGTTTCAGTTGCCACGATGCCTCAAAGATCAGCACCGGCAGTATCACCAAAAACACAAGGTCTTGCAGAGAACTTGCCCGAATGCCGGTATCAAAACCCAGCCAGGGCAATGCGGCGCCCGCTGCCAGCCCACATAGCAGACAGCCAATAGAATCGTCCTGTCGCAGCAGTCGCGCCAGGATCAGGCCCACAATGGCGCATCCGCACATGAATAGAATGCGCTCCAGCACTACCGCCATGACCCCCTCCAGAATATATTGTTGTGTCTCGCATTAATGCGACTGCAAAAAGCCGGCAGAGTTCATATTCAGTTATAGTAGGTAGCGATGAAGATATTTATATTTGTTTTACTCAGCGGTCTCAGTCTTCTGACACAGGCTGCCGGTGAGAAGCTGTTCTTTTACCAGCTCGATGGCCCCCGCGGAACGGTCTACCTGCTGGGATCGATGCACCTGGCAAGGCCCAATATTTATCCTCTGCGCGAGGAAATCACCCGCGCCTTTGAGTCCTCCGACGCACTGGTGGTGGAAGTCGATATCAGCGGCGCTAATCAGTTCCTGGTACAGCAAATGATGCTGGAGCGCGGCAGCTACCCCCCAGGCCAAACCATTGAACAGGATCTGTCAGCGTCTACCTGGGCAATGCTGCAAAAGGAAATCCGCAAGTACGGCATGCCGATTGAGGCCATGGCGCGCTTGCGGCCTGGCCTGCTGGTGACAACGCTGTCGACGATGCAGATGATGCAGATGGGGCTCAGCCCGGAGCTGGGAATTGATCGTCATTTTTTGATGCAGGCCCAGGGGGCCAAGCAGATTCTTGAGCTGGAGACTATGGATCAGCAGATCAGCCTGTTGCTGGACTTTCCCGATCAGGATTTGTTGGTACGGCAAACCCTGGAGCAGATGGATCAGATGGATTTATTAATGGCTGAGCTGGTCAGTGCCTGGAAACAAGGAGACGAGGCCCGTTTGGAAAAGCTGGTGATTGACGACGAGCTGGCTCGCAATCCTCGCTACAAAGCCCTGCACGTGCGGATGTTCGATGACCGTAACCGCGGCATGGTGAACAAACTGGAGCAGTTCATGCGTCGCGGTGGCGACTACTTTGTGGTGGTCGGTGCGGGGCATTTGGTGGGTGACATGGGGATGGTGGCGATGCTGAGACAGCGCGGGTACCATCCGCGCCAGCGCTAAAAGGGGAAATCAATGTCTGAGATTAAGAAAACTGCACTGGTCACCGGTGCCAGCGCCGGGATAGGCGCCGAATTCTGTCGTCAGCTGGCGCAGACCTGTGAGGTGATCATTGCCGTGGGCCGGCGCCAGGACAAGCTGGATGCCCTGGCTGCAGAGCTGGCAGGGCAGGCGGAGGTCCACACGGTAAGCGCAGATCTGGAAACCCGTCTCGGCATTACCGCGGTCATTGAGTGCCTGCGACAAAAAGGTCCGGTGGACTATCTCATCAACAATGCCGGTTACAGCACGATGGGCAATTTTGCCGAGATCGAGTTGGAGCCCCAGCAGGGAATGGTAGATCTGCATATTACAGCCAGCCTGGCGCTGGCCCGCGCCGCGATACCGTTTATGAAAGAGCGCGGTGGCGGGGCGATTATCAATGTCTCTTCGCTGGCTTCTTTTTCGGAGATTGCGGGGGTGGCCATTTACTGTGCGAGTAAGGCCTTCCTGAACAGCTTCAGCGAGTCACTGCAACTGGAGTTGGCGAGCGATAATATTCGTGTGCAAAGCCTGTGCCCCGGTTATACCTGGTCAGAGTTTCACGACCGGGATGCCATGTCTGCCTTTGACCGCGAGTGGGTACCGGAAGATCACTGGCAAACCGCTGAACAGGTGGTTGCAGAAAGCCTGGCCGCACTTGGTGGGGACAAGGTCATTGTGGTGACTGGCGAACGTAACCGGTCCGTGGCCAGGGGGGCCATGGAACAACAGCTGGCTAAATACTAAGCCTTCTCCAGCAGCAATCCGCTGATGATGCCCCGATACAGCGCGGTCAGTTGAGCGATTGAGTCGACCTGCACATGTTCATTGAGCTTGTGGATGCTGGCGTTGACCGGCCCAAGTTCAAGCACCTGGGCGCCGCTGGGGGCGATAAAGCGTCCATCTGAGGTGCCGCCGGCTGTCGACAATTCAGTGTCCCGCCCAAGTTCCGAACGAATCACCTGTTGGGCTACGTCCAGTAACTTGCCTGTACGGGTGATAAAGGGCTGACCGCTCAGTTCCCAATTGAGATCGTATTCGAGCCCATGCTCTGCGAGGATTTTTTCGGTTCGTTCGCGCAACTCTGCGTCGGTCACCTGCGGTGAAAAGCGGAAGTTGAACTGCACGAACAGCTCACCCGGAATGACGTTACTGGCACCAGTACCGCCGTTGATGTTGGAGATCTGCATGGAGGTCGGTGGGAAGAATTCGTCCCCATCATCCCAATGCTCAGCGCACAGCGCCGTCAGCACAGGCGCGGCCCGATGGATGGGATTGTCCGCCAGATGCGGATAGGCGATGTGACCCTGCACACCTTTGATGGTCAGCTTGGCGCCCAATGAGCCACGGCGTCCGTTTTTAACCACGTCGGCCAGTTGCTTGCTGCTGGAGGGCTCGCCGACCAGGCAGTAGTCAATGTGCTCGTCCTGCTGGCCGAGCCATTCCATGACTTTGACAGTGCCGTCGACAGCCGGGCCTTCCTCGTCGGAGGTAATCAAAAAGCCGATTCGGCCCGGATGATCCGGATGCTCAGCGACGAACTCCTCGCAGGCCACGACCATGGCAGCCAGGGAAGCCTTCATGTCTGCTGCACCGCGCCCATAGAGTAAATCGTCACGAATCTCAGGTGCGAACGGGTCGCTGTGCCATTGATCCAGTGGACCGGTGGGTACCACGTCCGTGTGGCCCGCAAACACCAGGATGGGGCCGCTGCTGCCGCGTACCGCCCAGAAGTTCTCAACTTCGCCAAAAGGCAGTGGCGTGCAATCGAAACCTATCGCGCTCAGCCGTTCCATCATGAGCTTCTGGCAGCCCGCATCCTCGGGTGTTACCGATGCGCGGCGCATTAAATCGATACATAGATCCAGGCTGTTACTCATAGCGTCTAGTTGTGCGCGTGCAATTCCTCGTTGAGTTCAACTGCTGACTTATTGGTCAGGCACTCCACGGCACCGGTGCCTGAATTGCGACGGAACAGCAGGTCTGGCTTGCCCGCCAGGTCAGATGCCTTGATACGTTCGATCAGCTCGCCTGTATCATCCAGCAGGTTAACCTTGGTGCCTGCAGTGAGGTAGAGGCCAGCTTCGATGGTGCAGCGATCGCCGAGAGGGATACCGGTGCCGCCGTTGGCGCCAACCAGGCAGCCTTCACCCATGCCATTGATGAGTTTGCCACCGCCGGACAGTGTGCCCATGGTAGAAGCGCCACCACCCAGGTCAGAACCTGCGCCAACCATGACGCCCGCAGAGATACGACCTTCAATCATGCCGGGGCCTTCCGTGCCCGCATTAAAGTTCACAAATCCCTCGTGCATGATGGTAGTACCTTCGCCCAGGTACGCGCCCAGTCTCACTCGCGCAGTGTGGGCAATGCGCACGCCAGCGGGGACCACGTAATTGGTCATCTTTGGGAATTTGTCGACGCAGGCCACTTCCAGCACCCGGTTTTCCAGGCGTGCCTGCAGCTGGCGCTGGGGCAGCTCGGCCAGATCGATGGCACCTTCATTGGTCCAGGCAACATTGGGCAGTACGCCGAATGCACCGTCCAGGTTAGTGCCGTGGGGACGCACCAGTCGATGTGAGAGCAATTGCAGTTTCAGGTAGGCCTCGGGCACAGACGAAGGTGGCTCATCGCTGGCGAGTACACAGGCCACCAGCGGGGCATCGCCAGCGCTCATGGCTTTTGCGGTGTTCGCCAGTTCCGTGAGCCCAGCGGCAGACAGCGCATTGGCGGCGTCGCCCATTTGTGCAGCGCTAAGCTCGATGGCGGCGTTGCCGCCCTCGTAGTTGAGCACCTTCAAGAGTTCGTCCAGGTTTTGCTGGGGCTCGAGCAGGGGCTGCGGGTAGAACACCTCAAGCCATTCCGCCTTGCTGTTGTGTGTGCCCACGCCGATACCCAACGCGTAGATGCCTTCACTCATAATTGTTCCTTACTGTGTACTGTCCAGGAAGTGCCCCGAGAGGCCGGTTTCAGGAGGGGCGCAGTATATAGGAATCACCGCCAACTGGCAGCTAGCGTCGGCCCCTGTAACTGATTTCAACAAAGGCCTCCGACAGGGGTTGCTTGTCGATTCCCGCAATATTGGGCCAGGCGACCTGGGCCAAAAGCACGGCACGGTCAGTTCACGGTTACCCAGTGCCAGCCAGCCTGTCCGCAGCCTGCAGTATAGTGCGTAGCACAGTGCTACTAGGTTGTTGCCTCTGGCCATCAGTGCCTCAAGGCGGGCCAAACGGGCAATGCTGTTGTCGAAACTCTGCTCATAATCCGCGGCGATGACCAGGCGAACTGTGTCCCCTCGCTGCAATGATTCATACCAGCTGTCTTCTGTGGCCATGTTTTACCCGGTGCGGCGTTGGCCCTGATCAGGCCGCTTAAAACAGGCCTGGATAATCACGCCAGTAGTACTGCAGGTCCCGGCCCTGCCAGTGACGATAAATATAGTCCCAATCCAGCTCCGGTATTCGCCATCCGTGGTGGGGATCAAGATTGAGGGAAAACACTGGAGCGCCGTAATCGCAGAAACGGGTGTCCACACTGATGCGCACTGCCTCATCGTGGCTGTTTGGCTCGGCGCGATGCACGCAACAGGAATTGAAAATCAGCACATCGCCCTGCTCATAGTCGCTGACATGCCAGGTGGTTTCGTGATCGTGGATTTTACACTGCACACCGCCCACGCCCAGTGCCTCGTGGACTTCCCGCTTGCCCCCCAGATGGGATTTAGGCAGTACTTTGACCCGGCCCATATCGGCACCGACATCGTGCAGGGCCACCCAGATACCCGCCATTGTCGGGCCGGCATTGTGCGAATGAGCATCCTGGTGGGGAGGTGTTTCGTAGCCGACTTTACCGGGCGTTGAAATACGCGCCATTTTCATTGGATAGATAAATGGCTCTGCTTCCACCAGGCCCGCCATCACACTGGTAAACAGGGGCTGATGAAAAAATCGATGAAAGCTCTCCAGTGCCTGGATTTTGGGGTAAACCTCGTCCCAGGCGGGATCGGTTTCACTGAAGGGCTGTCCGGCCAACCTGGGATAGTTGGTGCCGCTAGCGATATAGGGCGAGGCAGCTGCCGTGATCTCAGCCAACATGGCGTCGCAGGTATCGCCAGGCACCAAACCCTTGATGAGCAGGTAGCCCCACTCTCCTGGTAGCGCTCTCGCAACCGCTCCGGGGCCTCATCGGGGTAAGAGAGTACAAAGGGCTGGTTGTCGATCATGCCTTCTTGGTTTTCTTGGGGTTCTTGCGATTGGGGTAGCAGGTGGTGCATATCTCGCAAACGGTACCGTCGCAGCCGCGGGCGGTACAAAACTCGCGGCCATAGAAAATGATCTGCAAGTGCAGGCGATTCCAGTATTCCTCAGGAAACAGTTTCTTCAGGTCACGCTCGGTCTGCACCACATTTTTGCCACTCGTGAGGCCCCAGCGCTGTGCCAGACGATGAATGTGGGTGTCCACTGGAAAGGCGGGCACGCCGAAAGCCTGGCTCATGACGACGCTGGCGGTTTTGTGACCAACCCCGGGCAGGGTTTCAAGGATGGCCATGTCTGCAGGGACCTCACCGTCGTGGTCGGCTACCAGCATCTCACTGAGTTTGCGGATAGCCTTGGATTTCTGCGGTGACAATCCGCAGGGTCTTATGATCTCGCGTATCTCTTCAACCTCGACCATGGCCATGTCATGTGCGTTGTCGGCGCGCTCAAACAGTGTGGGTGTCACTGTGTTGACCCTTTCGTCCGCGCACTGGGCAGACAGCAAGACGGCAACCAGGAGGGTGTAGGGGTCTTTATGATCCAGTGGAATAGGCGGCTTCGGGTAGAGCTCCTGCAGCCGCTGCAGGACGTAGTCGGCGCGCTCCTTTTTCAGCATCTATAGCGACTCCACGTACCGGCAAAGCCGCTGTGCCGCTTCTCGACATTGCTCCACCGGTGCGACCAGCGCTAAGCGCACGTGATTGGCGCCCGGGTTAATGCCGTCCTGATCGCGGCCCAGGTATTGGCCTGGCAGTACCTTGAGGTTCTTTTCCTGATACAGGCCTCGGGCAAATTCAGTATCGTCGATCGGCGTGCGAGGCCAGAGATAGAAGCTGGCCGGGGGCTGCTGGCAGGGCAACGTGTTGCCGAGTATGTCCAGCACCGTGGCAAACTTCTGTCGGTACTGCGCTCGATTCTCGCGCACGTGGTTCTCATCGCTCCAGGCGGCGATGCTGGCAACCTGGTGATGCGGGGGCATGGCGCAACCCTGGTAAGTTCGATAGAGCATGAAACGTTCGAGAATATCGGCGTCTCCCGCCACAAAGCCCGACCGCAGCCCGGGCAGGTTGGAGCGCTTGGACAGGCTTTGAAACACCAGGCAGTTGCGGTAGTCGTGGTTGCCCGCCTCGGCGCAGGCCTGCAGCAATCCCACTGGTGGATTGTCTTCATTGGGATAGATTTCCGAGTAACACTCATCGCTGGCGATGACGAAATCGTATTCTCTCGCCAGTTCAATGAGGCGCGTGAGAGTCGCCTGGTCAACCACGGCACCGGTGGGGTTGCCAGGGCTGCACAGAAACAGCAGCTGGCACTGTTGCCACTGTTGCGAGGTGACGCTGTCGAAGTCCGGCAGGTAGTTGTTGTCTGCGGTGCAGTTCAGAAACTGCAGCCGCGCTCCGGCCAGCAGGGTAGCTCCCTCATAGATCTGGTAAAAAGGATTGGGGCTGATCACCGTGGCGTCCGGCTTGCGATCCACAATAGCCTGGGCGATGGCAAACAGCGCCTCTCGTGTGCCTGTAACGGGTAGCACCTCTTTGGCAGGGTCCAGTGCCTTCAGGTTGAAGCGGCGCTGGGCCCAGTGCGCGATGGTTTCGCGCAGCTCATCCATGCCTCGGGTGGCGGGGTACTTGGCCAGCAGATCGAGATTGTCACGCAGGGCCTGCAATACAAATTCTGGAGCAGGGTGTTGCGGTTCTCCGATTCCCAGTGTGATCGGCGTCAGTTCAGCATTGGGTGTAACGCCATCGAGCAGCACACGCAGTTTTTCGAAGGGGTAGGGGTGTAGTCGTTCCAGGTCGGAATTCATCAGGCTGCTGCTTGTTCGTCCAGTTCTTTGCAGATGGCGGCCTGGATCTCTTTGCAGAGAGCCGGGTCCTCGATAGGTCTGCTCTGGTGGTCAGTGATGAAGAACACGTCTTCCACGCGTTCTCCCAGGGTGGCGATTTTTGCTGCCTGCAGTTCGATGCCGTAATCAAAAAATATACGACCGATCCGGGCCAGCAGTCCGGGGCGGTCGGGCGTACTGACCTCCAGCACCGTCACCTGTTTGACAGTGTCGATCTCCATCGAAGTCTCTGTGGGTACAGAGAAAAACTTGAACTGTCTTGGCGTACGCCGTTTGACGATCTCGGGGTACCGGTCACGGTCTGCCAGCAGGGATGACAGCGTCTCGGCGATATGGCGGATGCGATCAGGATCGCGGGCAATAGAGATGCCGTTGGCATCCAGCACATAAAACGTATCCATGGCCATACCGTCACCGGAGTTGTAGACCCGCGCGTCCTGTACGCTCAGCTCCAGCTGCTCCAGCGCTGCGGCAACCACGGCGAACAGGTAATCCTGGGCCCTGGCGTGCACAAATATCTGCGTTGCCAGCTCTATATCATTGTCGGTGGTACTGGGCTTCAGCAGTACCAGCGGCGTGTCCTTGTCGAAGTGCTCGGCAATCGCCTCGGTGTGCCAGACAATGTCTTCGGGTTTTTCGCGCAGAAAGTATTCGTCGCCGCTGTCCTGCCAGAGCGCATGCACTTCCTCGGCGATAAAGCCGCGATCCTCAAGCTGTTCGATGGCGCGGCGCTGGCTCTGCTCGATCAGCTGTGACTTTTCTACCGGTTGTTCCGGGCCGCGAGTAAAGGCGCGTTTGGTCTCTGTGTACAACTGGCGCAACAGCGAGCCGCGCCAGGCGTTCCAGAGGGTAGGGTTGGTCGCGTTGATATCGGCGACGGTCAGGGCGAACAGGTAATCCAGGCGATTTTGGTCCCCCACAGTCTGGGCAAACTCCTGTACCACCTCGGGATCGGAGATGTCTTTACGCTGGGCAACGCCGGACATATAGAGATGTGACTGCACCAGCCAGCTCACCAGGCTGGTGTCTTCTTCGCCAAGCCCGTGGCTGCGACAAAATGCCTCAGCGTCGACGGCGCCCAGTTCGGAGTGATCGCCGCCGCGGCCTTTGCCAATATCGTGATACAGCCCGGCAATATAAAGCAGTTCGAGCTTGGGTAGTCGCGCAGCAACGCGGCTGGTCACGGGGAAACGCTCGCGAAACTCGGGATACTGGAATCGGCGCATATTCTTCACCACTTCCAGGGTGTGCGCATCGACGGTGTAGATGTGGAACAGGTCGTGCTGCATCTGGCCAACGATGTTACCGAACTCGGGAAGATACTTACCGAGAATGCCGTAGCGGTTCATGCGGCGCAGCTGTCGTGCCAGTTTGTGTGGCGAGCGCATCAGCTGTAAAAACAGGCGCTTGTTGCGAGGGTCGGCCCGAAAATCATCGTCGATGAGGTCGCGATTGTCGCGGATCAACCTGATGGTGGAGACGTGAACACCCTCGATGGCCGGGTTGTTGGCGCAGAGCACGAAGATTTCCAGCAGTGCTGAGGGGGTCTTCTTGAACACCTCATCCGATCGTACCTCGATGTAGCCGTTGTTGATCTGGAAGCGGCTATTGATTTCTTCGACGATCTCGGCAGTATCAGCCCGCAGGATCACCTGGTCGAAGTGCTGCATGAGCACCTCGTTGAGCTGCCCCAGCGCGATGGCATTACGAAAATACCATTGCATGAACTGCTCAACGGCAAGGCGGCGGTCACTGTCTTCATAGCCGAACAGCTTTGCCAGCTCGCGCTGATGATCGAACAGCAGGCGGTCCTCTTCGCGCTGATTGAGGATGTGCAGCGCGTAGCGCACACGCCAGAGATTGTCTCGACAGCGCAACAGGATGCTGAGCTCATCGTCGGTGAGAAATCCCATCCTGGCCAGCATGCGCGGATCACGCACGCCAAAGTGCCTGGCCGCGATCCAGCCAATCATCTGAATATCACGCAAGCCGCCCGGGGACGCTTTTACATTAGGCTCCAGGTTGTACTCTGTGTCGGCGTACTTCAGGTGGCGGCTGCGCTGTTCCAGCCATTTTGCGCGGAAGAATTCATCGCTTGGCCAGATCTTGTCCGGACCTGTGGCCTCGGTCATTGCCAGCAGCAGTGATTCTTTACCGGCTATCAGGCGCGCCTCCATGAGTGTGGTCGTGACAGTGATGTCGTCACGTGCGTTCTCGACACAGTCTGCGATGGTTCGCACGCTGTGGCCTATGGTCAACTTCATGTCCCAGAGCAGGGTCAGGAAACCTTCCAGGGCCGTCTCGTGGCCAGTGCATTCGTCGGCGACCAGGATCAGCAGGTCTACATCTGAATGGGGGTGGAGCTCACCCCGGCCATAGCCGCCAACAGCCACCAGTGCCATGTCCTGTGCAGGCCAGTCAAAGCTGTCCCAAATGGCAGCCAGTAGCTGGTCGAGGTAGTCGGCACGCAGGTGTATCAGCGGTCCAATTTCGGCTTTCGGATCAAATTGTTCGTCGAGGCGCTGGCAGCCCTGCTCCCAGATATCGCGCAGGGCACTGATGCGGCCACTGCTGTCTTCGCAGGCGGCCAATAATTCGCTGCGAGGCAGCAGGGTTTCGGGCAGGGCGGACACGGCGGTCCTAGAAAGGTTCGCCGGAGCGGGTGGTGAAGACCTCGTAGCCGCTATCCGTCACCGCCAGGGTATGTTCCCATTGGGCGGAGAGCCGGCCGTCGCGGGTGGTCACGGTCCAGCCATCTTTGCGGTTGAGCTTCACATGGCGCTTGCCGGCATTGAGCATGGGTTCAATGGTGAAGGTCATGCCGGGTTTGAGTTCGATACCGCTGCCCGGTTTGCCGTAGTGCAGAACCTGTGGCTCTTCATGAA
Organism: Halieaceae bacterium; assembly: GCA_963921335.3. Taxonomy (GTDB): domain Bacteria; phylum Pseudomonadota; class Gammaproteobacteria; order Pseudomonadales; family Halieaceae; genus CAWUFC02. The sequence goes on from CAWUFC020000001.1 coordinate 1,723,805, forward strand.
AAATGGCGCCGATACCGTGGCCACAATACTCGCGCACCACAGAGTAATAGTTTTTCTCGGCATGGGTCTGAATCACGTGACCGATATCGCCCAGCGTGGCGCCGGGCTTCACCACCTCGATACCGCGGTACAGGCATTCTTGGGTGATCTGGATGAGTCGTTCAGCATGGGATGCGACCTTGCCAATACAGAACATTTTGCTGGTGTCGCCGTGGTAGCCGTCCTTGATCACGGTGATGTCGATGTTGACGATATCGCCGGATTTCAGAACTTTCTTGTCCGAGGGAATGCCATGGCAGACCACGTCGTTGATGGATGTACAGATGGAGCGCGGAAAACCGTTGTAATTTAGCGGCGCAGGAATCGCGTCCAGTTCGTTGACGATATACTCGTGGCAGATCTTGTCCAACTCACCCGTGGTCACGCCCACCTGCACATGCGGTTCGATCATTTCAAGAACCTGGGCGGCCAGGCGCCCTGCCACTCGCATTTTCTCCAGTTCGTCAGCGGTTTTGATGCTTACAGCCATGGTATTGGGGGTGTCTCCGGACGGGTGTGCAAAAAGGCGGCTATTTTACGCATATTCCCGGCGAAAAACAGCAGCTTAGGACTCAAAACGCCTTTATTTGCTGGTCGGGCTATGGTATAAAGCGCGCCTCGCACGGCATGAGCTGGCGAATAAACGACACACATCTGTCGACACATTGTTCAGGGTGCTCTTTTTTTCTTTATGAATCAAAGGGTTGGGCAATGGGGCAGGTGGAGGACTAACCCACTTACAAGGTAATCATTATGACGCAGGTAAGTATGCGCGACCTGCTGCAGGCAGGCGCACACTTCGGGCACCAGACCCGTTACTGGAATCCGAAAATGGATCAATACATTTTCGGTGCCCGCAACAAGATCCACATTATTAACCTGGAACACACCGTTCCCGCTTTCAATGAAGCGCTTGACTTGATCAAGGGCTTGGCGGCCAACAAGAACAAGATCCTGTTCGTTGGTACCAAGCGCGCAGCTGGCAAGCTGATCAAGGACGAAGCGGAGCGTGCTGGTATGCCCTATGTCAGCCATCGCTGGCTGGGTGGCATGCTCACCAACTACAAGACCATCCGTGCTTCTATCAAGCGCCTGCGCGATCTTGAAGCGCAGCAATCTGATGGCACCTTCGAGAAGCTGACCAAGAAAGAAGCCCTGATGCGTACCCGCGATATGGAGAAGCTCGAGCGCTCCATCGGTGGTATCAAGGATATGGCTGGTCTGCCCGATGCGCTCTTCGTGATTGATGTTGACCACGAGCGTATTGCCGTTACCGAAGCCAACAAGCTGGGTATTCCCGTGATCGGTATTGTGGATACCAACAGCAATCCCGATGGCGTTGACTACGTGATTCCCGGCAATGATGACGCGATTCGCGCCATCCGCCTGTACGTGAAAGCCGTTGCAGATGCATGCCTGGATGGCCGTGCTGAAGGTGGTGAGATGATCGCTGCCAAGGACGAGTTCGTCGAGGTAGAAGCCGAAGCAGAAGAAGCCGTTGCCGAGGAAGCCCCTGCTGAAGAGGCGGCTGCTGAGGAAGCGGAAACTCCCGCCGAATAAGGCTTTTTGCACGGAACCCGGTTTGCCGGGTTCCGCGTTCCGGGGTAAGCCCCGATCAGTCCCAAAATTTTTTGAATCCCTTAGATGGGAGCAATGGAGGTATACCAATGTCTGTAGCACTGGTTAAGGAACTGCGCGAGCGTACCGGGCTCGGCATGATGGAGTGCAAAAAAGCACTGGCAGCAGCTGATAATGACGTCGAGAAGGCGATTGAAGAGCTGCGCAAGTCCAGTGGTATGAAAGCAGCCAAGAAGGCTGGCCGTACTGCCGCCGATGGTGTTGTTGCCATTCGTACCGCAGACGACAACAGCTACGGCGTAATGCTGGAAGTAAACAGTGAAACTGACTTCGTCGCCCGTGACGAAGGTTTTCTGGGCTTTGTTGGCAAGGTGGTCGATGCAGCCTTTGAAGGCAAGCAGACTGACGTTGCAGAACTGATGGCCGGTGAGCTGGAAGCAGCTCGCGAAGCGCTGGTGCAGAAGATCGGCGAGAATATCGGCGTACGTCGTGCTACTGCGGCATCCGCTGAAGATGGCGTTGTTGGCGCCTACGTTCACGGTAACAACCGTATTGCTGTGCTGGTTCAACTTAAAGGTGGCGATGAAGAGCTGGCTAAAGATGTGGCCATGCACGTGGCAGCCGTTAACCCTCAGGTTGTTGCTCCGGAAGACATGCCCGAAGACGTGGTGAACAAAGAGAAGGAAATCTTCACTGCCCAGGCTCAGGAAAGTGGTAAGCCCGCTGAGATCATCGAGAAGATGATTGGTGGACGTATCAAGAAGTTCCTGGCCGAGAACAGCCTGGTAGAGCAGGCCTTTGTTAAGGACCCTGACGTCACGGTCGGCAAGCTGGTTGCCAACGCTGGCGCAGAGGTTGTTGCGTTCACTCGTTTTGAAGTGGGTGAGGGCATCGAGAAAGAAGAAGTCGACTTCGCAGCCGAGGTGGCAGCACAGCTGCAGGGCTAAGCTGCCAGTCGCATCAGGAGCGGGGTACTGCCGGTAATATGGCAGCCCCGCTTTCTTATATCTGGGGTGGCAGTTAACATAGCTCCCCAACAATAAACAGGTAGCCTGCAATGCCACAGAGCGGTGAAAAGAAGTACAAGCGAATCCTGCTGAAACTCAGTGGTGAAGCCCTCACCGGTGAGGTGGATTTCGGCATCGACCCCAAAATCCTTGACCAGATGGCACTGGAAATCGGCCAGCTGGTGGGTATTGGCGTACAGGTGGGTTTGGTGATCGGCGGTGGTAATCTGTTCCGCGGCGCAGCCCTGCAGGAAGCGGGTCTGGATCGCGTCACCGGTGACCACATGGGCATGCTGGCCACGGTGATGAACGCACTGGCCATGCGCGATGCGCTCGAACGCTCCAATATCGCTACCCAAGTGATGTCGGCCATTCCCATGAGCGGGGTGGTTGATCACTATGATCGGCGCAAGGCCATGCGTGCGCTGAACAACGGCGATGTCGTTATTTTTGCCGCCGGCACCGGTAATCCCTTCTTTACCACCGATTCCTCAGCCTGTCTGCGCGCGATTGAGGTGGAGTCGGATCTGATGCTCAAGGCCACCAAGGTCGATGGCGTGTATTCAGCCGATCCAATGAAGGTTAAAGACGCCGAAAAATATGAAGAGCTGAGTTTTGACGAGGTACTGAATCGCCAGCTGGGGGTGATGGACCTCACCGCAATTGTTTTGTGCCGGGATCACGATTTGCCGGTACGTGTTTTTGAGATGGAAAAGCCCGGGGCGCTGTTGAATATTGTTCGCGGCAGTGACGAGGGCACGCTAATCCATCCCTGATAGGGAGTAACGCATGATTGACGATATCAAGGCCGAAGCGCGCGAGCGCATGGGCAAGAGCCTGGAGGCTCTCGGCCACAACTTTAACAAGATCCGCACCGGTCGGGCTCATCCCAGTCTGCTCGACGGCATTCGTCTGGAGTACTACGGCGCAGATACCCCTCTTAACCAGATGGCCAACATTTCTGTCGAAGACGCTCGCACACTGGCGGTCACAGCCTGGGACAAGGCGATGGTGCCTGACATTGAAAAAGCGATTATGAAATCGGACCTTGGTCTGAACCCTGCGACTGCGGGCGAGGTAATCCGCATTCCCATGCCGCCCCTGACTGAGGAAACGCGCAAAGGCTACATCAAACAGGCTAAGGCCGAAGCGGAATCAGGGCGCGTGTCCGTGCGCAATGCCCGACGCGATGCGCTGTCGATGCTTAAAGAGCTCCTTAAGGACAAGGAGATTTCAGAGGACGAGGAACGTCGTGCCCAGGACGAAATTCAGAAAATTACTGACGCGTTTATTGCCGATGTAGAGAAAGCCCTGGCGGAGAAAGAAGCAGACCTGCTGGAAATCTAGGCCAGCAACGCCATGGTTCCGCGACACATTGCGATCATTATGGACGGCAATAACCGTTGGGCTCGCCAGCGCTCCCTGCCAGGTCCCGCCGGTCATCGTGCCGGCGTGGAAGCTATACGCAACGTCTTGCGCGGCTGCCGTGATCACGGTGTAAAAGTACTCACACTGTTTGCATTTAGCAGCGAAAACTGGGGTAGGCCCCGGCCCGAAGTCCGTTACCTGATGGCCTTGTTCGCCCGTTATCTGCGCAATGAAACCCAGGAGCTTCACGCAGATGGCATACGCATTCGTTTTATCGGCGAGCGCGACCGATTTCCTGATCGTATCCAGCAGCTCATCCAATCTGCAGAAACCCTGACCGCAGATAACGGCGAGACCACGTTGGTCATTGCGGCAGACTATGGCGGTCAATGGGATATCGCTGCTGCGGCGAGGCGTCTGGCTGAGAGGGTGCAGGCTGGTGATATCTCCAGCGATGCCATTACCCCGGATGCCATTGACAGAGAAATTTGTTTGTCAGACCTGCCGCGTCCCGATCTCTGTATCCGCACCGGGGGTGATCACAGGGTCAGTAACTTCATGTTGTGGCAGTTTGCTTACAGCGAACTTTATTTCACCGAAACCCTATGGCCAGATTTCAGCGAGGCGGATCTCGCTCTGGCCATTCAGGATTATGCCGGGCGAGAACGCCGGTTTGGAGTGCGTGGTGAGAGCCAGTCTTAAACAGCGAATAGTGACAGGTGTCAGTCTGGCTGTTGCGCTCGTCGCGTCGGTGCTCTATGCGCCATTTACTGTCATTGCATTCATTTTTGGGGCCGCGATCCTCGTTGCCGCCTGGGAGTGGTCTCGGCTGGCCGGATACGAAGAGTCCTGGGCGCGTGTTGCCTACGCCTTTGTGGCTGGTCTGATCATGCTGGCGGTATACAAACACAGCGGTTTCCCCGGCATTCCGCAGCTGGATATGGTGCAACCTATTTTAGGTCTGGCCTGTCTGTGGTGGTCAATCGCGCTGCTGTGGGTAATGACCTACCCGGGTAGTGCGGCCTTCTGGAAGACGCGACCTATGCTGGGCCTGATCGGATTGCTTGTTCTGGTGCCGGCCTGGCTGGCAGTGATCTATGTCCTGCACAAGGCTGAAGGCCGCTGGTTGTTGCTATATTTGTTTGTGGTCGTCGCTGCCGCTGATATTGGCGCGTATTTCGCCGGCAAGCGCTTTGGTCGCCGCAAGCTCGCGTTGGCTGTTAGCCCCGGGAAGTCCTGGGAGGGTTTTTGGGGGGGATTGGCCGTTTGTGCCCTGTTGGCGATTGGCACGCACTACGCAGGCCTGGCAAGTTTGAGTTTGGAGGCCACGCTGGCGGTTGTGCTGATCACTGCACTGGCATCGGTGCTGGGTGATCTGGTCGAGAGCATGGTCAAACGTGAGAGTGGGGTCAAAGACAGCGGTACTATCTTGCCCGGCCACGGTGGACTGCTGGATCGTATCGACGGTCATACCGCAGCGGCTCCGGTGTTTGCGCTTGGAATCATCCTGGCAGGTTTATAGACCAGTGAGTCAGTCCATCCAGCAGGTTACGGTACTCGGTAGCACCGGCTCGATCGGGGTATCCACCCTGGATGTGATTGCCCGTCATCCCGATCGATTCCGGGTCTATGCCTTGACCGCTAACGCCAGTGTTGAGCCGATGCTGCAGCAGTGTCTTGAACACCGGCCCTCGTATGCCGTGATGGCAGAAGAAAACGCTGCAGAGCGGTTGCGGGTGCTATTACAGGCTGAGGGCGCGGATACCGAGGTACTTGCGGCGTCCAGTGGCCTGGCCAGCGTTGCTTCGGATGCCGAAGTAGATGTGGTGATGGCGGCAATTGTGGGTGCAGCAGCTCTCGAGCCTACCCTGGCTGCTGCACACGCTGGCAAGCGGGTGCTACTGGCGAATAAAGAAGCACTGGTCATGGCTGGGCAGCTGTTCATGGATGCCGTTGCGAGCAGCAATGCGCTGCTGTTGCCGATCGACAGTGAGCACAACGCCATTTTTCAATGCTTGCCGGTCGATGAGCAGGCCCGTCCTCAGCGGCATGGGCTTAACAAGATATTGCTGACCGCTTCCGGTGGCCCCTTTAGAGAGTGGTCGCTTGAGCAAATGCGAGAAGCCACCCCGGCGCAGGCCTGCGCGCATCCCAACTGGGATATGGGGAGAAAAATATCGGTGGACTCAGCCACCCTGATGAACAAGGGGCTGGAGCTGATCGAGGCCTGTTGGCTGTTCGATGTGTCCGAATCCCTGGTGAAGGTCGTGGTGCATCCCCAGAGCATCATTCATTCCATGGTGCAATACAGTGATGGCAGCGTGCTGGCAGAGTTGGGTAATCCCGACATGCGCACACCCATTGCGTATGGATTGGGTTGGCCCGAGCGGATTGGCTCAGGGGTGGCTGATCTTGATATTATTAGCACCGGGCGGCTGGATTTTGCCGCCCCTGATATGGACCGGTTTCCGTGCCTGGCCCTGGCTCGGCAGGCTGCAGCGCGCGGAGAGACTGCGGCTGCGGTGCTAAATGCGGCCAACGAAGTTGCGGTGCAGGCATTTCTGGACGAGCAAATTGGCTTCGTCGATATTGCCCGGGTAAACGAGGAAGTGCTGGCGCGCGCCACTCTGACTGAACCGCTCGATTTGGCTGTTGTCCAACAAGCAGATCTTCAGGCCAGGGTATTGGCCGGGGACGTCATTCAATCGCGGAGTAAGTGAGTAGTTTGGACCTGCTATATACCATTCTGGTGACACTGTTTACCCTCGCGGTGCTCGTGACCATTCACGAGTATGGACACTTCTGGGTAGCTCGCCGCTGTGGGGTCAAAGTAGAACGTTTTTCTATTGGCTTTGGTACGCCTTTGCTGCGCTGGCGTGATCGCCAGGACACAGAGTATGTGGTGGCCGCCATTCCACTGGGCGGCTACGTCAAAATGCTGGATGAGCGGGTTGACGAGGTCACACCCGGCATGGAGCACATGGCCTTCAACCGCAAGCACGTATTGGCGCGCATTGCGATTGTCGCAGCTGGACCTCTTGCCAACCTGTTGTTGGCGGTGGTGGCCTACTGGTTTGTGTTTGTATCCGGCGAAAGCGGTGTGGCTCCCGTGATTAAAGCCGTGGAATCAGGTTCTGTGGCCCATGTAGCGGGTCTGGAGGCGGGTCAGGAAATTGTGGCGGTTGATGGCCACGATACGCCGACCTGGCAGGCCGTCAACTTCCGATTGCTGGATCGCATCGGTGATACCGGCCCCATCAGCTTCTCCGTGCGCTACACCGATTCTGACCTGGTTTATGAATCCCGTGGCCAGTTGAACAGCTGGTTGGCCGGTGATGAGCAGCCTGACCTGATTGGCGGACTGGGTATTGAGATGTACCGGCCCGATGTGCCAGTGGTATTAGCTGACGTGGTGCCCGGTAGTCCAGCGGAGGCCAGTGGCTTGCGCAGTGGTGACGAAATCACCCATGCGGACGGCGAACGTCTGGAGCAATGGCCCGAGTGGGTGGACTATGTGCGGGCCCGTCCAGGAGAAAGTATCGCGATTGACGTGCTGCGTGATGACAGCAGCTTTACAACCAATATTACGCCCGCCAGTAAAACTGACGGTAATGGGCAGGAATACGGTCAGGTCGGTCTCAGCGTACAGATTCCCGCGTGGCCTGATCACATGTTGCGTGAATTCCACTACGGGCCAATTCAGGCCCTGGGCATGGCCACCCAGCGCACCTGGGATCTGGTGGTTTTCACCCTGAAATCCATCAAAAAGATGCTGACGGGGCTGATTTCACATAAAAACTTGAGTGGCCCCATAACCATTGCTAAAGTGGCCAGCGCTTCAGCTCAGTCGGGTCTAGAGGCCTTCGTGGCCTTCATGGCGTTGTTGAGCGTGAGTCTGGGGGTATTGAATCTGTTGCCTGTCCCGGTTCTGGATGGCGGGCACCTGATGTATTACACAATAGAATTACTGGTGGGCCGCCCTGTGCCGATGAAGGTGCAGATGCTGGGCTACCAGGTGGGTCTTTTTATTATCGTGGGGGTGATGATGCTCGCCCTGTATAACGATTTTGCCCGCCTTTGACAGGAACAATAACACGCTCTAATGCGCCTTTTTGAACGCCTCACCCTGGTCCTTGTACTGAGTCTTGCCATGCTGGCCAGCCTGCCTGCGCGGGCGGAGTCCTTTATTGTTTCCGATATTCGGGTAGAGGGCCTGCAGCGTATCTCTGCCGGTACGGTTTTCGCGGCGGTTCCGCTGGCGGTGGGCGATCTCATCGACGAGCAGATTATCCGCCAGTCGGTCCGTTCCCTGTTCTCCACTGGTAACTTTGACGACATCCAGATTGGTCGTGACGGCAATGTGCTGGTGATCCTGGTGGCGGAACGCCCCAGTATTTCCGAGATTGTCATTGAGGGTAACAAGGCCATCGAAACCGAGGCCCTGCTGGATGGCTTGAAAGGTGCCGGCCTGGCCGAGGGGCAGGTGTTCCAGCGCTCCACCCTCGAAGGCATGCAAATGGAACTGCAGCGCCAGTACGTGCAGCAGGGCCGATACGATGCCGCCATCGAAACCGATGTGATTCCTGAGCCGCGTAACCGGGTGTCGATCAACATCGACGTTGATGAAGGCACGGTAGCTGCCATCAAGCACATCAACATCGTCGGCAACCAGGTGTTTAAGGATAAAGATCTCGACGATCTGTTCGAGCTGAAAACCACCAACTGGTTGTCCTGGATCACCAGCGATGACAAGTACTCCCGAGAGAAGCTCAGCGGTGACCTGGAAACCCTGACTTCTTACTACATGGACCGCGGCTACCTGCAGTTTCGTATCGACTCCACCCAGGTATCTGTGACCCCCGAGAAAGACGCGGTCTATATCACCGCCAATATCACCGAGGGTGAAAAATACGTCGTGGATACGGTCGACCTGTCCGGCGACCTGGTGCTGCCAGAGGCGGACTTGCGCCGTTTCCTGATCGTTCGTGAAGGCCAGACCTTTTCACAGCAACTGGTCACCAGTACCGAGGAATACCTGACCCAGCGACTGGGTAACGAGGGTTACAACTTTGCCAAGGTCACTGGGATTCCAGAGATCAACGAAGACGAAAAAACCGTGGCCATGAAGTTTTTCGTGGATCCGGGCAAGCGCACCTATGTGCGCCGCATTAGCTTCAAGGGCAATACCCGCACAGTTGACGAGGTACTGCGCCGTGAAATGCGCCAGATGGAGGGTGCACCGGCCTCTGCAGCTTCTATTGAATCCTCCCGTATCCGTCTGGAGCGTTTGGGTTTCTTCAAGCAGGCGACGGTAGAGACGCCGGAAGTGCCCGGTCACGATGACCTGATTGATGTGGAGTTTGAGGTTGAGGAGCAGTCCTCAGGCAGCATTGGAGCCAGTTTTGGCTACGCCCAGGGCACCGGCTTGATCCTCGGTGTGAATATCCAGCAGAACAACTGGCTGGGTACGGGCAAGCGAGTGGGCATTGGTCTCAACTCCTCCAGTTACCAGGACTTTTACAACTTCAGTTATACCAACCCCTATTACACCGAAGATGGTGTCAGCCGCGGTTTCAATATCTTCTACCGCGCCACCGATCTCTCGGAAGTGAATGTGGCCAGTTACACCACTGACACCTTTGCCGGAGCGATCAACTTCGGTTACCCGATCAAAGAGACTGAGCGACTCGGCTTTAGCCTGGGTATTGGTCATACCGAGATTACCGCCGGTCGTTTTGCAGTGCAGGAGATCAAGGCCAGCCCAAGACTGCAAGAGGGCGTGGACTACTGGTTTGAGTCCCAGGAAGTAGGGGACGGCACCTACTTTGCACCGGAGGAAGTATTCCCGGTGGATACCCTGAGTATTGACCAGCTTACTTTGCCCAGTGAGCTCGGATTCCTGGAAAAAAATGGCGATGAGTTCCTTAACTGGACCATCACCACCAGCTGGAACCAGTCGACCCTGAACCGGGGCGTGAACGCGACCCGCGGTCTGTCCCAGGCGCTGGCGCTGGAAGTCTCCATGCCGGGCAGTGATCTGGAGTTCTATAAGCTGACCTATCGGGCCGAGTATTACATGCCCCTGTATCGCCAGCTGACACTCCGATTCCGCGGCCAGCTGGGGTATGGCGATGGTTTTGGCGATACCACCCAGCTGCCTTTCTACGAGCACTTCTATGCCGGTGGTTTCGGATCGGTGCGCGGTTACGAGAGCAACACCCTGGGTCCGCGCAGTACGCCGGCGCAACTGTATCGCCTGCGTCAGCCCGTGACCGAGATCGATGAAGACGGTGAGCCCACCGAGGTGGGTGGACCCGATGGCAGCCTCTTCGGTTATGTGGAGCAGGACGGCAAACTGGTGGTTGATGACGTGCTGGACGACCCTGATCCGTTTGGCGGAAATGTTCTGATGGAAGGCGGTATTGAGTTAATATTCCCGCTGCCGTTTATCAAAGATCAGCGCTCGATCCGTTCGGCATTTTTTGTAGACGCGGGTAACGTGTTCAACACCAAATGTAGTCCTGCGCAGATCAACTGCTTTGATGTGGATTTAGACGAGATACGCTATTCCGTCGGTGTGGGCGTGACCTGGATTACCGGTTTTGGCCCGATGACGTTCAGCCTGGCCAAGCCGCTGAACAAAGGCGAATTTGATGAAGACGAGCCCTTCCAGTTCACCCTGGGCAGAGGCTTCTAGAAACTTATTTGATTGACCTGGAGATAATTGTGTTTAAGTACCTGAGTATTGTGAGTATTGCCCTGGCCCTGAGTCTGGGTGGTCAGTTGGCCAGCGCCCAGGGGCGTGTAGCCGTGGTGAACCTCGAAGAAGCCATCCTGCAGACCGATGAAGCGCAACAGCGTCTCAATGGCCTGCGTACCCAGGATGACTATGTTGCAGACAAGGCCGAGCTGGATCGCCTGCAGGGCGAGCGCGAAGAGCTGATCAAGGAACTGCAGAATGATCTGGCTGTGATGAGCCCTGAGCAGCAGCAGGCTGCGCGCAAGCGCCTGGCCAACAAGAATGCAGACCTGGAGCACGTGCTGCGCAAGCTGCAGAAGTCTGAGCAGGAGCTGGGTCAGGCTCTGCTGCAGGAAATGACCCCCAAGGTGCAAGCGGTGCTGCGTGACCTGATCGCCAGTGAAGGCATTGGCCTGCTTTTGCAACGCAGTGCTGTTATTCATGCCGACAATGGGTATAGCATTACTGCCAAGGTGACCGACAAGCTGAATCAGCAGGCCGCCGCTGCACAATAAGTGACATAGCGGGGAGGGGGAATCGCATGATCATGGACGTGAACGAAGTTCGGGAGTATTTGCCTCACCGCTACCCGTTCCTGCTGGTCGATCGAGTCATTGAATTAAACTTGGGCGAATCCATTGTCGGCATCAAGAATGTCACCGTGAATGAGCCCTTCTTCGACGGTCACTTCCCCGAGCAGCCGGTATTCCCCGGCGTTTTACTGGTAGAAGCCATGGCCCAGGTCTCGGGCATTCTCGGCTTCAAGACCATGGATAAAAAACCCGCCGACGGCTCTATTTACTACTTTGCCGGCGCTGACAAGTTGCGCTTCAAGCGGCCGGTAGTGCCCGGTGATCAGGTATTCCTGCGCTCCACCGTTCTGTCGGATCGCCGTGGCATCTGGAAGTTTGATGTTAGCGCCGATGTTGACGGCGAGATGTGTGCTTCCGCTACTATCCTCTGTGCAGATCGTTGATCTGCGGGCTGAAGCTTTTTGTTTTGGTAGTTCTTCGACCTGCCGGCTGAAGGCTCCTCTTTACTTTAGCTTTTCGTTGATCTGCTGAATGTCCCTGGACAGCGATCTCTTTACTCCATCATTTGATACCGAATTGCTGGCTGGCGTCGACGAGGTCGGCCGCGGTCCGCTGGCGGGTGATGTGGTCGCCGCCGCCGTTATTCTCGACCCCAACAGACCCATAGAAGGCCTGCGTGACTCAAAGAAGCTTACCGAGGCCAAGCGCGAAGAGTTGGCGGGGGAGATCCGTCACAGTGCGCTGGCCTGGGCATTGGGGCGAGCCAGCGTTGCCGAGATTGATGAGATCAATATCCTCCACGCCAGCATGCTGGCCATGCGGCGCGCTGTGGAAGCCCTGCAGCCCCAGCCTGAATACGTGCTGGTAGACGGCAATCAGCTACCCCAGTGGCCCTATCGTTCAGATGCTGTGGTGAAAGGGGATGACAAGGTGCCCGCTATCGCCGCTGCCTCCATTCTGGCCAAGGTTCAGCGAGACAATGAAATGGTTGAGCTGGATGCACGTTTTCCCGGTTATGGCCTGGCCAAGCATAAGGGTTATCCCACCAAAGCCCATTTAAGTGCACTGAAAGAGCTGGGTGTCACAGAAATTCACCGTCGCTCCTTTGCCCCGGTCAAAGATTTGTTACCATGAGTTATGCCTGATTTCGTCCATCTTCGCCTTCACACAGAGTACTCCCTGGTTGATGGCCTGGTGCGGATTGGCCCGCTGGCCGCAGCGGTTGCTGAGCAGGGCATGCCGGCCGTGGCCGTCAGCGATCAGTGCAATTTCTACGGACTTGTTAAGTTCTACAAAGCCGCCCGGGGCAAGGGTGTTAAGCCAATCTTTGCCACCGATTTACTGGTTTATGAAGGGGATGAGCGCGATGCGCCCACCCCGATTTGCCTGTTGGCGGCGAACGATCGCGGCTATCGCAATCTCACAGAACTGATTTCGCGTGCTTATACCGAGGGCCAGCACCTGGGGGTGGCGCAGGTTAACCGTGAGTGGTTGCCCGAGTATGCGGAGGGTGTCATCGCGCTGTCCGGTGGACGCCTCGGTGATGTGGGGCAGGCGCTGGTGTCCAATAAACAGGACCTGGCCCGGGAGCGGCTGGCCTTCTGGATGCAGGCCTACCCGGATCGGTATTACCTTGAGCTGCAGCGCACCGGCCGTGAGCACGAGGAGAGCTATCTGCATGCCGCGGTGGCACTGGCGGCAGAGGCAGACTGTCCTGTGGTGGCCACCAATGATGTGCGTTTCCTGGATGCCAGTGAATTTGAAGCCCACGAAGCTCGGGTCTGTATTCACGATGGCCGCACCCTGGATGATCCGCGCCGGGCCCGCTCCTATTCCGAACAACAATACCTGAAAAGCCCTGAGGAAATGGCAGAGCTTTTCAGTGACCTGCCAGAGGCATTGGAAAACACGGTCGAGATTGCCCGGCGCTGCAACGTCGAGCTCAGTCTGGGTACACCCTGCCTGCCTGACTACCCCGTGCCCGATGGCATGACCATGGAGGAGTACTTTGCCCAGCTCTCCCATGAAGGGCTGGACAAAAGACTGGCGAAGCTCTTCGACACCGCTGCACCGGAATTTGCCGACACTCAGAAAGAATATCGGGAACGCCTGGATTTTGAGCTGGATGTGATCAACCAGATGGGTTTTCCTGGTTATTTCCTGATCGTGATGGACTTTATACGCTGGTCCAAAGAACAGGGCATACCGGTTGGCCCCGGGCGTGGGTCAGGTGCCGGTTCGCTGGTGGCCTATGCCCTGGAAATTACTGATCTGGATCCCATTGAATACGACCTGCTGTTCGAGCGATTCCTGAACCCCGAGCGGGTGTCCATGCCTGACTTTGATGTCGATTTCTGCATGGAGAATCGCGACCAGGTCATCAATTATGTGGCCGAGACCTATGGTCGCGATGCGGTGTCACAGATCATTACCTTCGGCACCATGGCTGCCAAGGCGGTGGTGCGAGACGTCGCCCGGGTGCAGGGCAAATCCTACGGCCTGGCTGACAAGCTCTCCAAGATGATCCCCTTTGAAGTGGGCATGACCCTGGCCAAGGCACTGGACCAGGAAGAGGTGCTGCGAGACTTCCTCAATGAGGATGATGAGGCCCAGGAGATCTGGGATATGGCTGTGCAGCTGGAGGGGATCACCCGGAATGTCGGTAAGCACGCCGGTGGTGTGGTGATCGCTCCCTCAAAACTGACGGACTTCTCGCCCCTGTTTTGCGACGAATCCGGCTCTGGCCTGGTGACCCAGTACGACAAAAACGATGTGGAGGATGTGGGCCTGGTGAAGTTTGACTTCCTTGGCCTGCGCACACTGACCATCATCGACTGGGCGCTGGATATTATTAACGAGCAGCGCTCGCGTCAGGCGGAACAGCCGCTGGATATCAATCGCATTCCCCTGGATGACCTGGACAGCTTCGCCCTGTTGCAGGATGCCAAGACCACTGCGGTATTCCAGCTTGAATCCCGGGGCATGAAGGAGCTGATCAAAAAGCTCAGGCCCGACTGCTTCGAAGACATCGTGGCCCTGGTAGCACTGTTCCGTCCCGGCCCGCTGGAGTCGGGCATGGTGGACAACTTTATCAACCGCAAGCACGGGCGTGAGGCGATTTCCTACCCGGATGCCCAATTCCAGCATGAATGGCTGCAGCCGATTCTGGAGCCCACTTACGGCATTATCCTTTACCAGGAGCAGGTGATGCAGATCGCCCAGGAGCTGGCGGGCTATACCCTGGGGGGTGCTGACATGTTGCGCCGGGCCATGGGTAAGAAAAAGCCTGAGGAGATGGCCAAACAGCGGGAAGTGTTTGAGAAAGGTGCCGTGGAGAAGGGGGTCGACGGCAGCCTCGCCATGAAAATTTTTGACCTGGTGGAGAAGTTCGCCGGTTACGGTTTCAACAAGTCACACTCTGCCGCCTATGCGCTCGTGTCTTACCAGACCGCCTGGCTCAAGCGTCATTATCCCGCGCCCTTCATGGCGGCGGTGATGAGCTCGGAACTGCAGAACACCGACAAGATTGTGACCTTTGTGGACGAGTGCCACAGCATGGGTCTGCCCCTGAAGCACCCGGATGTGAATGAAGGTGCCTACATGTTCACCGTGAATGAGGCCAACGAGATTATCTATGGCCTCGGAGCAATCAAGGGTCTGGGAGAAGGGCCTATCGGAAATATTCTTGAGGCCCGCAAAGAGGGCTCGTTTGAGAGCCTGTTTGATTTCTGCGCCCGCACCGATAGCAAGAAAGTGAATCGTCGGGCGATCGAAGCGCTGATTCGATCGGGTGCTTTCGACGGCTTTGGTGAGCATCGGGCTACTTTGATGGCGAGCCTGGATGATGCCCTCGCCGCGGCTCAACAAAAAGCCAGCAATGAAGACGCGGGCATGACGGATATGTTCGGTGACGTGGTTGAGGCAGCCAGTAACGAGGATGTATACGCCGCCCATCGGGCAGCGCGCCCCTGGTCGTCCAAGGAAACCCTGACCGGTGAAAAAGAAACCCTGGGCCTTTGGATTAACGGCCATCCGATCCAGGAGTATGAACATGAGCTACGCCAGTTTGCGCCCAATCGCCTGGTCGAGTTGCAGCCCAACGGCAGCAAGAACCAGATTGCGGCGGGCTTGATTGAATCGGTGCGTGTCATGAAAACCAAGCGGGGTGACACCATGGCGGTGCTGACGCTGGACGATCAGTCGGCACGCATGGAAGTCACGGTGTTCTCGGATGTGTTTAATGAGAGTCGCGAACTGCTGGTTAAAGATAATATCGTGGTAGTGGAGGGCAGCGTCAGTTACGACGACTACTCAGAGCGCAACTCCATGCGCAGCTCCAGGGTCAGCGGCCTGTTGCAGACCCGGCAGGCGAGGGCGTCTGAGCTCACGATCAGCCTGTGTGAAGACATGGTCGACGAGAAGTTCACCAGTGAACTGGAGGGATTGCTCGGACGAGCCAAGGGTAACTGCCAGGTCACCATCTGTTACCGCCAGGCAGAAAACGAGGCCCGTATCCGGCTTGGTCAGGACTGGCAAGTATCCCCCAGTGACGAGCTGTTGCAGCAATTGAGGGATGTATGTGGCCAGCAGAGCGTCTCACTACAGTACGGCGCGAGCCAAATTTCCCAGTAAATTCAGCTAGTTGACTAAAAGATTCGGGCGGAGTAGCCGGTGCGTCGAAGTGCAGCTTATTAATTGAATTGACTTCAGTTCAATAAAAATCTAGGATGCCTCATCTGATGAGGGCCACTCGGCATGTCCGCAAAACCAAAACGCAACCCGGAGCTCACGAGAGCACGTATCCTGGAGTCCGCCAGACAGTTGCTGGTAGACGGTGAGGGTGCCTTTGAGATGTCCTGGGTAGCTCGAGCGGCCGGCGTGTCCCAGGGGCTTGCATACCACCATTTTGGTTCCAAGGAGGGTTTGCTCAGCGCCATCGTTAACGACTTCTACGACCGTATCGAGGCTGCTGTGCTGATGGTTCGGCTTGACGATATCCAGGATTGGGAAGTTCGCGAACGCCAGCGGGTAAAGAGCTACATCGACTTCCTCATTAGTGACCCGCTCGCCATCACCATCATCACCAGGCTTGCGGGCACACCAGCGGTTGCTGCGGTGGAGACTGAACGTTGGCAACGGCTGGTGGAAACGGGCGCCCGCAATATGGCTGACGGGCAGGCGAGGGGTTCGATCATCAGCACCAGCGAGCCGAGGCTGCTCGCTGCCATGACGCTGGGTGCCGTGCGCTCAGCGGTCACCAGTGAATTCACCAGCAGCGCTGCAACCGATGCAGCGCAACTCGCCGACACCATTTGGCACTATGTGCGCCGTGGGTTAGGCATGGAGGAACAATCATGAGTAACACTACATCCGGCCGCAATGACTGGCGATTTCGCCAGGTCGATTCAATGGGCGATTATTTCCAGGCAGATCTTGCGCGCACGCACCCCGCGACCCGCAGCGAGACGGCATTGGCTGTCGATCAGGCGCTGGTTGATGCGCAGCAGGACATTCTGCTTCGCGATGGCTACATCATTCTCGAGGACATGGTCACCCAGGAGCAGATGCAGGCACTGCGCGACCAGGCGGCACCACACCTGGATCATGTAGGGCGGAACTCCTTTGAAGGGGAATTGACTCAACGCATCTATGGCCTTCCTGAAAAACTGCGCGCGGCAGACCCGTTTATTGTGCATCCGCTGATACTGGCCCACCTCGACCGCTTGCTGATGCCCAACTACCTGCTGTCACAGGCACAGGTGATCAATATCAAAACCGGTTCACCGGCCCAGCCCCTGCACATCGATGATGGCTTTTATCCTATTGCGCGACCGCGGCCCGCATTCAGTGTCGCCACGGTGTTTGCTATTGACGACTTTACCGAAGACAACGGTGCGACTGTGGCCATTCCCGGTAGCCACCGATGGGGCGAGGAGCGTGGCCCGGAAGCCGAGGGTGAGCGCGTTAAGGCTGTGATGCCGGCTGGTTCCTGTATCCTGTTTCTGGGCAATCTATGGCACGGGGGTGGCGAGAACAACAGTGGCGCAGATCGCCTCGCGCTGACCTGTCAGTATTGCGAGCCCTGGGCCCGCACCCAGGAAAACTACTTTCTATCCGTGTCCAAAGAGACCGCCGCCAATGTCTCAGAGGATCTGCGCCGGATGCTGGGATACTCCATTTACCCGCCCTTTATGGGCATGGTGAATGGTATGCACCCCAAGCGCAGCCTGCCCGAAGCGGAATAACATTCGGGTCTGGCGGGCGGTTTGTCAGTGAACGCTGTCAACATAGAAATGCCGTTTGGGCCTATCGGCTGCTGGCTCGGCGCAGTGCCACAGTGTAGAATTGCCGCCCATATTCATCAGGGAATGTGCCCTTTATGAACCCCAATTTCCTCGACTTTGAGCAGCCCATTGCTGAACTGGAAGTCAAAATTGAAGAGCTGCAGTTGGTTGGCTCTGACAACGACATCAATATCAGCGAGGAAATTGCGACTCTTCGTGAAAAGAGCACCAAGCTGACCGAGAAGATCTATTCCAACCTCACGTCCTGGGACATTGTGAAGGTGGCGCGCCACCCACAACGCCCCTACACGCTGGACTACATCCCACGTATTTTTACCGAGTTCCAGGAGTTACACGGAGACCGTCATTTTGCTGATGACAATTCTATCGTCGGCGGGCTGGCGCGTCTTGATGGTGAACCGGTGATGGTGATCGGTCAGGAAAAGGGCCGCAGCGTGCAGGATAAAGTCGCTCGCAATTTCGGTATGCCCAAGCCAGAGGGCTATCGCAAGGCCCTGCGCCTGATGGAAATGGCTGAACGCTTCAAGGTGCCGGTGGTCACGCTGATTGATACGCCGGGGGCCTACCCGGGCATCGACTCCGAGGAGCGTGGTATCTCCGAGGCAATCGCCCAAAATCTTGCTGTCATGTCTCGCCTGCAGACGCCCGTGGTTTGCGTGGTCATCGGTGAAGGCAGCTCCGGGGGTGCATTGGGCATCGGGGTCGGCGATCACCTCGCGATGTTGCAGTACGCCACCTATTTTGTGATCTCGCCGGAAGGCTGCGCCAATATCATCTGGAAAACCTCCGAGAAGGCGGCAGATGCTGCCGAGGCGATGGGCGTGACCTCCAGCGTGTTGGAGGATTTGGGTATTGTGGATGCCACCATCGAAGAACCGCTGGGCGGAGCCCATCGCGATATCGATGAAATGGCCGGTCGCATCAAGGCTCACTTGAGCGGCGTGCTGGAACAGCTTAGGGCAATGCCCACCGAGCAAATGCTCGAACAGCGTTACCAGCGCCTGATGTCCTACGGAAACTAGTCCGGGGGGACAAACATGTCCCTTGATCTAAGCGCATTCAAAGCCTGCCTGGAGCCACACTTGCAAAGCCCAAGGTGGCTCATCGCCTATAGCGGTGGCGTCGATTCGACGGCACTGCTGTATGCCCTGTGGCTGTGGTCGAAAGAGCAGCAACTGCCTGAGCTAGTCGCTTTCCACGTCAACCATCACCTCAGTCCGCTGTCCACGGACTGGCAGCGACACTGTGCCGCGCAGTGTGAGGCGCTGGGCATCAGCTTGATTGAGCACGAGGTGCAGGTCGAGATTGACGGTTACGGCAAAGAGGCGGCTGCGCGGGATGCACGCTATGAGCTTTTCATTGAAGAGCTTCGTGCCGATGAATTGTTGTTGCTCGCCCATCACAGTGACGACCAGGCGGAGACGCTGTTACTTCGCTTGATGCGTGGCGCTGGTCTTGAAGGATTGACGGCAATGCCCCAGGTTCGCGCCATTGGCGCGGGTATGTTGGCGCGACCGCTGTTGCCCTACAGCCGGGAGCAGTTGCGGGCTTGGGCCGTGCAGCAGGGCCTCGACTGGATCGAAGACGATACCAATGTCGATACCAGCATCGACCGAAATTTTCTGCGCCATGATGTCCTGCCGATACTGGAGCAGCGCTGGCCCGCCTACCGCGGCAATATGCTCAAGGCTATCGATAACCTGATCGACAACCAACAGCTGCTGCAGCGCTATCTGCAGCCACAATTGGAAGCCCGTGCCGGCCTGGCTTACGGCGTGCCGACCCTCTCGCTGGCCGGTTGGGAACAGCTGGATGGCATTGAACAGGCGGCGCTGTTGCGGAGCTGGTTGCAGTTACATCAATGCCCCCTGCCTGACCGTTCGGTGCTCACCGAATTTCTGCGGCAAGTAGTTGAGTCGCAGCCCGGGGCCCAACCAGAGCTGAGGCGTCCCGAGTACTGCGTCAGTCGTTATCGTGAGCAATTGTTTTTGCGAAATAGTGCACATCCGCCGCAGCCCTGCCTGCAGCGCGTGCCCGGTGGGGGCATCAACCCGGCGCTGGAACCAGAGCTCTCGATTGTGAGTCGTCGCGGGGGCGAGCGCTGTCAGCCCAGCGGTCGCAGCCGCAGCCAGAGCCTGAAGAAACTGCTGCAGGAATACGGTCTGCCGACCTGGCAGCGAGAGGCACTGCCGCTGGTGGTGAATGCCAATGGCGACATCGTGGCGGTGGCAGATTTGTGGGTTTGCAGCGGCTTTGAAGCGGGGCAGGGGGAGGCGGGTTTGCAGCTGGTCTGGCGTTGAGGGCCATGCACTCTTCTGTTAAACTGGCGTCCCATCTTTGGCGCGGCCGCAACCGCCTGGTTTGGGCTGCTGCTGTCGATCAAGCTGTTGTTTAAGCTGACATCGGGTTAGCCCGGTGAGTCGTCCACAAATAGCTAAATAAGGCTTTTCATGACGCGTTTTGTCTTCGTCACAGGTGGTGTTGTTTCCTCTCTCGGGAAAGGCATTGCCGCCGCTTCTCTGGCCGCAATTCTTGAAGACCGCGGCCTCAAAGTAACCCTGCTCAAGCTCGATCCCTACATCAATGTGGATCCGGGTACGATGGCGCCCTCCCAGCACGGCGAGGTGTTCGTCACCGAAGACGGGGCCGAAACTGACCTCGACCTGGGACACTATGAGCGGTTTACCCACGCCACCATGAAGCAGGGTAATAACTTCACCACCGGTCGGGTTTACAACGAGGTGCTGCGCAAGGAGCGCCGCGGTGATTACCTGGGCGCCACTGTGCAGGTGATTCCCCACATTACCGACGAGATCAAACGCCGGGTGCTGGAAGGCGCCAACGGTGCGGATATTGCCGTGGTGGAGATTGGCGGTACAGTGGGTGACATTGAAGGTCTGCCGTTCCTGGAAGCCGCTCGCCAGCTCAAGGTTGAGTTGGGGCACAGCCGGGCTTTGCTGATGCACCTGACCCTGGTGCCCTACATCGCCGCAGCCGGCGAAATCAAAACCAAGCCGACCCAGCACTCGGTGAAAGAACTGCGTTCTATTGGTATGCAGCCGGATATTCTGCTGTGCCGTTGTGAGGTAGAGATTGAGCCCGGTGCCTGCAAGAAAATCGCGCTGTTCACAAACGTGGAAGAGCGTGCGGTTATCCCGCTGCTGGATGCGGATTCCATCTACGAAATTCCCGCCATGCTCAACTCTTATGGCCTCGATGATATCGTTGTCGATCGTTTCGGGCTGGAGTGCCCCAAACCGGACCTGAGCGAATGGGACGAGGTGCTTCGCGGTGAGATTGAGGCAGACAAAGATGTCACCATCGCCATGGTGGGCAAGTACATGGATTTGCTGGATGCCTACAAATCCCTGAACGAGTCACTCAAGCATGCAGGCATCCAGACCCTGTCGCGAGTCAATATCATGCATATCGATTCCGAGCGCATCATCGACGAGGGCGTGGAACTGATCGCCAACGCCGATGCGATCCTGGTGCCGGGTGGCTTTGGTGAGCGCGGGGTAGAAGGCAAGATACGTGCGGTTCAATACGCGAGGGAGAACAACATTCCCTACCTGGGTATTTGCCTGGGCATGCAGGTGGCTATCATTGAGTACGCCCGCAATGTGCTCGGACTGAGCGGTGCAAATAGCACCGAGTTTGACCTGGAATGCAGTGACCCCGTGATCGGCTTGATTACCGAGTGGCAGAACGCCGACGGCACTACCGAAATTCGCAGCGCTGATTCTGACCTAGGCGGCACCATGCGCCTGGGCGCCCAGGCATGCCACCTGGTAGAGGGCAGCCGCAGTCGAGAAGTTTATGGCGCTGAAACCATCACTGAACGCCATCGTCACCGTTGGGAGTTCAACAACAACTATGCCGATGCATTGCAGGATGCCGGCATGAAGATTGCCGGCTGGTCCGCAGACCGCTCACTGGTTGAGATGGTTGAGCTGCCCGATCACCCCTGGTTTGTAGCCTGTCAGTTCCACCCGGAATTTACATCGCGGCCACGTGGCGGGCATCCTCTGTTTACCGGCTTCGTCAAAGCTGCCTTGGCGCAGCAACAGGAGAAAACCTGATCATGTCCAATCGCGTCATTGAAATCGCCGGTCTCGAAGTAGCCAATGATCGGCCCTTTACCCTGTTCGGCGGTGTCAATGTGCTGGAGAGCCGCGACTTTGCCTTGCAGGTTGCCGAGGTTTACGTGGAGGTGTGCGCACGCCTGGGTATTCCCTACGTCTTCAAAGCCTCCTATGACAAAGCCAATCGTTCATCCATTCACAGCTTTCGTGGCCCTGGTATGGAAGAAGGCCTGGAAATCCTTGCGGCGGTAAAAGCTGAATTTGGCGTGCCGGTGATTACCGATGTTCATGAGCCCGATCAGCCCGCGCCTGTTGCCGAAGTCTGTGACGTGATTCAGCTGCCGGCCTTTTTGGCACGCCAGACCGACCTTGTGCGCGCCATGGCTGACACCGGTGCGGTCATTAACATCAAAAAGCCGCAATTCCTAAGCCCAGGTCAGATGGGCAATATCGCCGAGAAGTTCGCCGAGTGTGGGAATGAGAAGATTATGCTCTGTGAGCGCGGTACCCAGTTGGGCTACGACAACCTCGTGGTCGATATGCTCGGTTTCCGCACCATGATTGACGTCAGCAAAGGCGCCCCCCTGATCTTTGATGTGACCCATGCCCTGCAATGTCGCGATCCCCTTGGTGCTGCCTCGGGCGGTCGCCGTGCCCAGGTCGCTGAGTTGGGTCGGGCAGGCCTGGTTGTGGGCATCGCGGGTTTGTTCCTGGAGTCCCACCCGGATCCGGACAAAGCCAAGTGCGACGGCCCCAGTGCGCTTCCCCTGGATCAGTTGGAGGCGTTCCTCACCCACATGAAGGCAGTGGACGACACGGTAAAAGCGTTGCCGGCCCTGGCTATCAGTTAACATTACTATCTCTGCTATTACATTTTTACGGAGTACCATCAGATGAGCACGATTGCCGATGTGCAGGGCTTTGAGGTCCTGGATTCGCGCGGAAACCCTACTGTACAGGCGGATGTCGTCCTGGCTGACGGCAGCGTTGGCAGTGCCTGCGCCCCCTCTGGCGCGTCCACAGGTTCGCGCGAGGCCCTCGAACTTCGTGACGGCGATGCCGGCCGTTACCTGGGTAAAGGGGTGCTCAAGGCTGTGGGCCATGTCAACGGTGCCATTGCCGACCTGCTTAAGGGACGGGACGCGCTGGATCAGCGCGGTCTGGACCAGGCCATGATTGATGCCGATGGTACTGACAATAAGGCCCAGTTTGGCGCCAATGCCATTCTGGCCGTGTCACTGGCTGCTGCCAAAGCAGCGGCGATCAGTCGCGGCGTACCCTTGTACGAACACATAGCCACCATCAACGGCACTGATGAGTACAGCATGCCGGTACCGATGATGAATATCCTCAATGGTGGTGAGCATGCCGACAATAACGTCGACATTCAGGAATTCATGGTGCAGCCGGTTGCAGCACCCAGCTTCTCAGAGGCGCTGCGTGCCGGTGCTGAAATTTTCCACCAGTTGAAGAAGGTGCTGTCATCGCAGGGCCTTAATACCGCGGTTGGTGATGAAGGTGGCTTTGCCCCTAACTTGCCTTCCAACGAGGCGGCGCTGGCGGTCATTGCCGAAGCGGTGGAAGGTGCCGGGTACAAATTAGGTTCAGACATCACCCTGGCGTTGGACTGCGCCGCATCGGAATTTTATCGCGATGGTGTGTATGACCTCAGCGGTGAAGGTGCAAAGTATAGTGGCAGCGAATTTGCCGACTATCTGGCTGATTTGTCTGATCGCTATCCCATTATTTCTATCGAAGACGGCATGGATGAGTCCGACTGGGACAGCTGGAAGATTCTGACCGATAAAATCGGCGATCGCGTGCAACTGGTGGGCGATGACCTGTTTGTCACCAATACGCGCATTCTTGGCGAGGGCATCGAAAAGGGTGTGGGCAACTCTATCCTGATCAAGTTCAACCA
This sequence comes from Halieaceae bacterium, assembly GCA_963921335.3. GTDB lineage: Bacteria > Pseudomonadota > Gammaproteobacteria > Pseudomonadales > Halieaceae > CAWUFC02. The sequence goes on from CAWUFC020000001.1 coordinate 1,747,380, forward strand.
GATCGGCAGCCTCAGCGAAACCCTGGATGCCATTGCGATGGCCAAAGAAGCTGGTTACACCGCAGTGATTTCGCACCGCTCCGGTGAGACGGAGGACGCCACTATTGCTGATCTGGCCGTTGCCACCGCGGCCGGTCAGATTAAAACCGGCTCCCTGTGTCGCTCAGACCGGGTGGCCAAGTACAATCGCCTGCTGCGTATAGAGGCAGCACTGGGCGCATCTGCGCCCTATCGTGGGCGCGATGAGTTTAAAGCGGTCGGCTAGCGACGGCCGTTTTGCCAGGGTCCGGTTGCGATGAAGTGGCTGGCCCTGGCGCTGTTGGCACTCCTTTTGTTCCTGCAGTACCGGCTCTGGTTTCCCGAGGGCAGCAAGGCCGAGTTGGCTCGACTGCGCGCCGAGATTCAGCAGCAGGAACAGCACAATCTTGAATTGCAGGCGCGTAACCGCGAACTGGAGCTGGAAGTGCTTGAACTGCAGTCCGGACTTGAGAGCATTGAAGAGCGTGCCCGGGAAGACCTGGGTTTGATCAAGGAAGGCGAGGTGTACTACCAGGTCGTGGACGAGAGTGAGGCCGATGAGCGCTGAGAAGTATTTTGCCGTCGTACCTGCAGCAGGTGTCGGTGCGCGGATGGGTGCGGAACTGCCAAAGCAGTATTTGCAATGCGCTGGCCGCGCCGTGATTGAACATACACTGCAGCGCCTGTTGGCTTTTCCCCTGTTGGAGCAAATCGTGGTGGCTCTGTCAGCCGAGGACATCTGGTTTGGGGGGCTGCCCATTTCGAGCCGTGCGGGGCTGAGTACCTGTATCGGTGGCAGTACCCGGGCCGCATCAGTGCTCGCCGGGCTGGAGGCACTGTCCGCTCATGCCGGTCCCGATGACTGGGTATTGGTCCATGACGCTGCCCGTCCCTGTATAAGCAGCGCCGATCTCGAGCGTTTGATGAATGAATTGGCAGAGGATCCTTGTGGCGGGTTGTTGGCCGCTCCTGTGGCGGATACGGTCAAATTGTCTGACGCAGGGCAGCGCGTCTCGGCCACCCTTGATCGCAGCACGCTCTGGTTGGCTCAGACTCCCCAGATGTTTCGCTATGGCCTGCTGTGTGAGTCACTCCTTTCGGCCCTGGCTTCACAGGCAGCAGTGACCGACGAAGCCATGGCAGTTGAGTTGGCGGGTCATTCGCCGAAGCTGGTCGCAGGCAGTGCGGCCAATCTTAAAATTACCCGCCCGGCGGACCTGGTGTTGGCTGAACAGTGGTTGTATCTGGAGGATCAGTCATGAGAATTGGCCATGGCTTTGATGTGCATGCCTTCAGCCCCGAGAGCGATGTCGGCATCGTGCTGGGTGGGGTGAACATTCCGCACACCCGTGCGCTGCTGGCCCACTCTGACGGCGACGTGGCGATACACGCGCTCTGTGATGCGCTGCTGGGCGCGATCGGTGCTGGCGACATTGGCCGACATTTTCCGGATGACGATCCAGCGTACGCAGGCGCAGACAGTCGCGAGCTTCTGCGGCAGGTTGTTCAGCTGGTTCAGGCACAGGGCCTTTCGCTGGGTAACGTTGATATCACTATTATTGCCCAGGCGCCAAAGCTTGCTCCTCATATCGATGCCATGCGTGAGTTGCTGGCAGCAGACCTGCAGGCAGACATTGGCCAGATCAATATTAAGGCAACCACCACAGAGGGTCTGGGCTACTGTGGCCGGGGCGAAGGTATTGCTGTGCATGCGGTCGTGTTGCTGTGTTAGCCCAGGAAAGTCAGCTCGAACAATCCCCCCTGCAGCTCAGCTGGCCACGCTATCTGGGTGAGCCGCTCGCAAGCGGGCAGTTGCGTACGCACCCTGAGGATTTTCGGGTGGTGGAAGAATTGGGTTTCGAGCCCGATGGTGAGGGTGAACACCTGCTGTTGGAATTAGAAAAGACCTCAAGCAACACCCAATACGTGGTGAGGCAGCTCGCAGACTGGGCTGGCTGCAACAGCAGGGACGTTGGCTACAGCGGGCTTAAAGATCGTCACGCTGTGTGTCGGCAGTGGTTTAGCGTGCCCCTCGCCATCGCTGCGGAAGCGGATTTCGCTGGTCTGGAGAGTGATCAGCTGCGCCTCTGCCGCCAGGGCAGGCACAGGCGGAAGTTGCGCCGGGGTGTGCATCGCCGAAATCACTTCGAAATTACATTGCGCCAGCTCAGTGGTGATTGCCGGGACCTTGAGCAACGTTGCCAGCGCATCACCGACAGCGGGGTGCCCAATTATTTTGGCGAGCAGCGATTCGGTCGCAATGGTCACAATGTGGCAGCGGGTTTGCAGTGGTTCGAAGGGATAGGCCGCAAGCCGCGAAGGCCACAGCGTGACTTCTATCTATCAGCACTGCGCTCGGCGGTGTTTAATCACCTATTGGCTCAGCGGTTGACGCAGGGTGACTGGCCTGAGGCTCGCACCGGTGATGTTTGCCTTCTGGGGGGCAGCCGTAGTCGCTTTGTTCACGACGGTAGTGACGAATCGGTAGCAGATCGTATTGCAGCGGGTGAGCTGCAGTTGGCCTTGCCATTGTGGGGCGCAGGCGGTGATCCTGAGCAGTTGCCCACGGATTTGGGAGCATTGGGCGATTTTTTAGTAGCGCAGGGCCTGGACCTGGATTATCGTCCCGCGCGCCTGTCGATGGATGACTTTTTCTGGCAGTTTTGTGATGATGATTCGCTGACGTTGCGCTTTTCTCTGCCCAGAGGCGGCTTTGCCACTGCGGTCTTGCGGGAACTGCTGATTTATCAGGACATGAGTGAACACGGGGGGTAATGCAGTTGGGCGATAGCCTTGATGCCAGGGGTATTGGTATGACTTCCCAGCGCACCCGTGAACGCATGGTCGGACGCCTGCGAGAGCAGGGTATTGCTGACCAGGCGGTACTGGATGTGATGCGCAATACGCCACGTCACCTGTTTCTTGATGAGGCCCTGGCCCAGCGAGCTTACGAAGACAGTGCACTGCCCATCGGATATTCCCAGACGCTGTCACAGCCCTATATCGTGGCCCGAATGACCGAGCTGCTGCTGTCGGCGGGGGCTCGCGAAAACGTTTTGGAGGTGGGTACCGGCTCCGGCTACCAGACTGCTGTATTGGCGCAATTGGTTGGCCGGGTCTACACCACCGAGCGCATCAAACCCTTGCAGAGTAAAGCGCGTCAGCGGTTGCGCTCGCTGCGTCTGAATAATGTGTCCTTCAGTCACAGTGATGGTGGCATGGGTTGGGATACACATGCCCCCTATGACGGCATTATTTGTACGGCGGCGCCCGCAGAAATCCCCCAGGACCTGCTTGACCAGCTCGCCGTGGGTGGACGTCTCGTGATACCGGTCGGGGGCGATACCCAGCATCTGCAAGTCGTTGTGCGCGAGGCCAATGAGTTGGTCGTTGAAACCGTCGATCAGGTGCGATTCGTGCCCCTGCGATCGGGCCTGGTTCGCTAGGAGTCTTCTTTGGGCGCTGTCGGCATCTTCCTGCGCGGTCTGGCCATGGGGGCCGCCGATATCGTGCCAGGCGTGTCTGGCGGAACCATTGCATTTATAACGGGCATTTATACCCGCCTCCTGCAGGCCATCAAGTCGGTTGACCTCACCGCGTTGCAGTTGCTGCTGCAGGGCAATATCGCTGGTGCCTGGCGACGCGTGGATGGCAATTTCTTACTGGCCTTGCTACTGGGTATTGCCACCAGCATTTTCTCGCTGGCTCGCGCCTTTACCTGGGTGCTGACCCATTATCCGGAGCCACTTTGGGGCTTTTTCTTCGGCCTGATACTGGCCTCGGCATTTTTGCTGCTGGGTGAAGTTTCCCGCTGGCGCTGGCAGGAACGCCTGCTTTTACTGGCAGGATTAGTTATCGCGTTGCTGATTGCGCTGGCACCGAGAGCTGGCTTTATCGACGGCTACCTCGGGGTATTTCTAGCGGGCTTCATCGCGATTTGCGCCACCATCCTGCCGGGTATTTCCGGCGGATTCATCCTTGTTCTGCTGGGTATGTACGCCCCTGTGCTGGCGGCTGTGACGTCCCTTGATATCCGCTTTTTATTGATACTTTGCCTGGGTGCTGTTTGCGGCTTGCTGGTGTTTTCACGCCTGTTGCACTGGCTACTGGAGACATTTACCTCCCAGACCATGGCCTTGCTGGCCGGGTTCCTGTTTGGGTCCCTGGCGACTATCTGGCCCTGGAAGCGGGTTCTGAATTGGGTGATTGACAGCAGCGGTGAGCCAAAGCCCGCCCAACAGTGGCCGGTGATGCCGGTGGAGTACCTGGCGCGTACTGGCCAGGACCCATTGGTATGGGCCTGTCTGCTTTTCGGCCTTTGCGGTGTGGTGCTGGTGTGGTTGCTGCACCGCCGCTGGGTAGCATGAACACCAACGGCACCTAGTGATGACGAGGTTGCGGCTAATGGCGAACCTGGGGCTGGCCATTGTGCTCGTGGCCTGTGCCGGCGAACCCCATCGCGCACCGGTAGAGGAGCGTACCACCCGCGGCTCAGCCAGCAAACCTGCTTCCGGCTACTATTCAGTGGCTCGTGGAGACACCCTCTACGCCATTGCCTGGCGCTTTGGTTATGATTTTCGAAAACTGGCGCAAGCTAATAGCATCGCCGCCCCCTATACCATTTATCCTGGGCAGCGTATCAAGCTGACTGATCGCGTAGCCAGTACCAGTAGCCAGCCCAAAAGCAAGACCAAGACCAAGTCGAGCACCAGCAAATCCACTGTCACGAAATCGTCATCCAGCCAGACTACAGTGAAGGCTAAACCAACCGCGACAGACAACAGTAAGGGGTTGGTCACGGGCAAGTTGAGCTGGCGCTGGCCGACCGAAGGAAAAGTAGTGCGCGGCTTCTCTGGTGATGTGCACAAGGGCATCGATATCGGCGGCAAGGCGGGTGACAGTGTTATGGCGGTCGCTCCCGGCAGGGTCGTTTATGCGGGCAGCGGGATTGTCGGCTATGGCAACCTGCTGATCGTCAAGCACAGTGAGATTTACCTCAGCGCTTATGGTCACAATCGGCGTCTGCTGGTTGCCGAGGGAGATGTGGTCAAGCAGGGACAGCGTATTGCAGAGAAAGGGGACACCGCTACCAACTCGGTCAAGCTGCACTTTGAGATTCGCAAGGAAGGTAAGCCGGTGGACCCGGTGAAGCTGTTGCCCCGCCGCTGACGCGGCTTTATTCGCCATAAATATAGCGATCGCTTTGTTTAGGCTTTGCCCAATATGGGTAAAAGTACCGGCTTGTAGTTGATTTCGCTTCGCGCTAATCTACTCGGCCGGCTGTAGGATACGCTCGAAAACAAAAAACATAACGAGGTATTGCCATGGAAGCGACAACCGTTGCATCGGATAGCAAAACGGCGAAGGCAGTAAAAACAACAGGGACTAAACGTACCACCGCTCGAAAAGCCGCGAAGGCGTCGAGTCGTTCCACCACAAAGGCCAAGGCTAGTACTAAGCCCAAAGCCAAAGCCAAAGCTAAGGCTTCAGCGAAGAAAAGCGCTGCGACAAAAAAAGCTGCGGCTAAACCTGCTGTGAAGAAGAAAGCTGCCGCTAAACCTGCAGCAAAAAAGAAGACTGCGACCGAATCACCCGCGAAAAAAGCGTCGGCTAAGAAAGCAGCGACTAAAAAGCCTGCTGCCAAGAAAGCAGCTGCTAAGAAATCTGCCGCCAAGAAAACAGCTGCTAAGAAACCTGCTGCTAAGAAACCTGCTGCTAAGAAAACAGCTGCCAAGAAGCCTGCTGCCAAGAAAGCAGCGACAAAAAAATCTGCAACTAAGCCCAAGACCGCGACCGGGAAAACAGCGAGCAATGGCAAGGCTGGTACGGCGGCCAAAACTGCGACAACTGCCAGTAAGAAAACGACGCGTAAAGACGACAAGAATTTCAATAAGTCCCTGGACGCCACCCAGCTTTACCTCAATGAAATTGGTTACTCACCGCTGCTGACGCCCGAAGAGGAAGTGCACTTTGCTCGCATGTCTCGACGGGGTGAAGAGGCTGGCCGCAAGCGCATGATTGAGAGCAACCTGCGACTGGTGGTGAAAATCGCGCGCCGTTATATCAATCGGGGACTGACGCTGCTCGACCTCATAGAAGAAGGCAATCTCGGCCTGATTCGCGCGGTCGAAAAATTCGACCCTGAGAGAGGCTTCCGCTTCTCTACTTACGCAACCTGGTGGATCCGCCAGACCATCGAACGCGCCATCATGAATCAGACTCGCACCATTCGTCTGCCTATACATGTGGTGAAGGAACTCAATGTGTATCTGCGGGCAGCCAGGGAACTGACCCAGAAGCTGGATCACGAGCCCTCTGCGGATGAGATCGCAAAGCAGCTGGATAAGCCGATCAGCGAAGTGAAGCGCATGCTGGGCCTGAATGAGCGAGTGACCTCGGTAGACACACCACTGGGGCCCGACTCAGACAAGTCAGTGCTGGATACCATCCCCGATACTCATGTCTCTGACCCGGCCCAGTTACTGCAGGACAGCGATATCAAAGACAGCATTGGCGCCTGGCTCAGTGAGTTATCTGACAAGCAGCGTGAAGTGGCGTCGCGTCGCTTTGGCTTGCGCGGTTATGAAACCAGCACGCTGGAGGAAGTGGGGCAGGAGATTGGCCTGACTCGTGAGCGCGTGCGCCAGATTCAGGTGGAAGCGCTCAAGCGTTTGCGTGTCATTATGGAGACCCAGGGTTTGTCCAGCGAATCCATTTTTGGCTAGCAGTAGCTTGACCCCATAGAAATAAAAAAAGGCGGCCAATGGCCGCCTTTTTTGTGGAAACCTGAAGAGACTAGCGCTCCAACAGCTCCAGCTTGTTGGGCTTGCCTTCCCACTCTTCCGCATCAGCCGGAGACTCTTTCATCTCAGTGATGTTAGGCCAGATTTCCGCCAACTCGGCATTTAGCTCCAGGAAGACCTGCTCGGATTCCGGCAGCTCGTCTTCAGAGAAAATCGCGTCGACAGGGCACTCGGGCTCACACAGGGCGCAGTCGATGCACTCGTCCGGGTGAATCACAAGCATATTGGGACCTTCGTAGAAACAGTCTACGGGGCACACTTCTACACAGTCGGTGTGCTTGCACTTGATGCACTGTTCGGCAACAACAAACGTCATGTCTTATCAGCCTCTGGGGGTGTCCTAACTAACGGGCGCTAGTTTACCCCGACAATCCTCGTTAGTGAACAGCTTTTCTTAGAGGGATTTCCGCAGTGATAAAGCGGGAAAACAGCTGCTGGACTAAATCTGCTGTTTGAGCCGGTAGAGCAGGTCCAGGGCTTCGCGGGGACTGAGGCTGTCGACCTCCAGATCTTCCAGCGCATCCATAACCGGGTGGCTGTAGGGCGCAGTAAACAGGTCAGCCTGGGGCGAGGGCGGTGGACTGGCAACAGTCCTATTTTCTGCGCTGTCGCCGTTTTCAAGCTCCTGCAGCTTTTCTCCGGCCGCGGCCAGTACATCAGCCGGTATGCCCGCTAGTTTGGCCACTTGCAGGCGTAGCTGCGGTTGGCCGGGCCTTCCTGGATGTTGTGCAGAAAGACCACATGATCCTGGTACTCGGTGGCATCCAAATGAATATTGGCCATACTGGGGCACTGCTCGGGCAGGGCGGTAAGTTCAAAATAGTGCGTGGCAAACAGGGTGAACGCGCGCACCTGTTGCGCCAGTGCCACGGCGGCGGCCCAGGCCAGTGACAGCCCGTCAAAGGCACTGGTGCCGCGACCGACCTCATCCATCAGCACCAGGCTGGCGGGGCTGGCGTTGTGGAGAATGTTGGCCGTCTCGGTCATTTCCACCATAAAGGTGGAGCGCCCACCGGCAAGATCATCGGAAGAACCGATTCGCGTGAAAATACGATCCACCGCCGACAGGCGCACGGCGTCGGCCGGCACAAAACTGCCGACATGGGCCAACAGCGCGATCACGGCGGTCTGGCGCATATAGGTTGATTTACCACCCATATTGGGGCCGGTGATCAGTAACATGCGCCGGCTGTCGTCGAGCAGGCAATCATTGGCAATAAACGGTTCATCCAGTACCTGTTCCACCACCAGATGGCGACCGGCCCGGATGTCGAGGCACTGTTCCTCGGTGAACTCGGGGCGACAAAGGCGCAGGTTCTCGGCGCGCTCGGCCAGGCAGGCCAGCACGTCCAGATCGCAGATGGCCTGGCTGGTCTGCTGCAAGGCCAGTAACTGCTCGTTGAGGCTGTCCAGCAACTGCTCGTACAGATATTTCTCTCGAGTGAGGGCGCGACTCTTGCTGCTCAGTGCCTTGTCTTCGAATTCTTTCAGTTCCGGGGTGATGTAGCGTTCAGCATTCTTTAGGGTTTGCCGGCGAATGTATTCCGTTGGCGCCGCTTCAGCCTGAGCCTTGCTGATTTCGATGTAGTAACCGTGTACCCGGTTGTACCCAACCTTGAGGGTGCTGAGACCGGTGCGTTCCCGTTCCCGGTTTTCTATTTCCAGCAGGAAGTCACCCGCATTGCTGCTGATTTCCCGTAGCTCATCCAGTTCGCTGTCGTAGCCATCTGCAATTACGCCGCCATCGCGGAGCACCACAGGCGGGTTTTCGATGATGGCCCGGCTCAACAAGTCGACGGTTTCAGGGTATTCCCCACACTGTTGTTGTAGCTCGGCCAGCAAGGGCGTTTGGCAGCGATTGAGTTCATTACGCAGGGCAGGTAACGCGGCCAGTGACTGGCACAGGCGGGACAAGTCTCTCGGCCTTGCTGAGCGCAGGGCCACCCGCGCCAGAATGCGCTCGGTATCGCCTATGGGCTTCAGGCAATCACGCACCGGTTCGAAGTGATAATCCCGACACAGGGCCTCCACAGCATCGTGTCGCTGGCCGAGTGGGTGGGTGCCTGTCAGGGGACGATGCAACCAGCGGCGCAGGTTGCGTCCGCCCATTGCGGTAACGCAGTGATTGAGAACAGCAAACAGCGTGTTGTCTTCGCCGCCCATCAGGTTCAGTTCGATCTCCAGGTTGCGCCGGGTGGCTGCATCGAGAATGACGCTGTCTTCACGGCGTTCCGGGGCGATGCCCGCAATGTGAGGCAGTTGCGTGCGCTGGGTGTCTTTGACGTACTGCAGCAGGCAGCCTGCCGCGGTAATCGCCAGCGGCAAGTCCTGGCAGCCAAATCCCTGCAGGTCGTGGGTCTGGAACTGCTCGTTCAGTGCCTTCTCTGAGCTGGCCAGGTCAAATTCCCAGGCCGGCTGGCTGCGTGCCCCCCGGCGTTGGGTGATCTCGGGAAGCAGGATTGTTTCGTGATACAACAGTTCTGCCGGGTTTAATCGTTCCAGTTCGCTGAGCAAAGCCTCGTTGCTACTGACTTCCATCACCCTGAACCGGCCGGCGCTGATATCCAGGCTGGCGAGCCCATAATGCTCGCCGTCGCAATGCAGGGCCATGATCAGGCTGTCACGGGATTCTTCTAGCAATGCCTCGTCGCTGACGGTGCCCGGAGTCACCACCCGGACGACCTGGCGTTCTACCGGCCCTTTGCTGGTGGCGGGGTCGCCAATTTGTTCACAGATAGCGACTGAGACGCCGGCTTTAACCAGTCGTGCCAGGTAGCCTTCAGCGGCATGGAAGGGCACGCCACACATAGGAATGGGCTCGCCACCAGACTTGCCACGGGCGGTGAGCGTAATATCCAGGAGGTCAGCGGCGCGCTTGGCGTCGTCGAAAAACAGCTCGTAGAAGTCTCCCATGCGTGAAAGACCAGGTCTTCAGGGTGGTCTTTCTTGATGGCCAGGTACTGCACCATCATGGGGGTGTGTTTTTCGGTTTTGGTGGTGTTCACTCGATTTATTGGGGTTCGAACCGGGATCGTGGAATTGTCTCACAGTTCCTCGCCGGTGCCTAAAAATCCCCAGGGCAGGCCGGAGGTTGCCTTTCCGCCCCGCGATTGGCTACTCTTGGGACTCCCTGGCCAGACAAATAAGCATAGCCATGACATATATTAAGTACGCCCTGTTGGGCATCGCGGGGTTGTTCCTCGCCCTGATCGTATTTCTCAATCTCTGGGGCCTGGCTACCATGGGCACCTATGAGCCCGACCCCAATGCTTTTCGTGACCCGGCGGCCAATAAGGTGGTACTGGTAACCGGTGCTACTGGCTCCGTGGGTGACGGGTTGCTCAAGGCCGCTATGCAGGACGATGAGGTTCAGACCATCTACGCCCTTACCCGGCGCATGTCGCCCCGCCTGGAAGCGGGCAAGGCCTCGGGCCGAGTTCAGGTGATCATGCAGGAGGACTTCACCGATTATTCAAACCTCGCCGAGGAGCTTGCACAAGTGAACACCGTGCTGTGGGGGCTGGGGACCACTTCCATCGGTATGGACGAAGACACCTACCGCTGGATCCATCTGGATTTTCCTGTCAGTTTCGTAGAAGCCTGGCTAGCGCAGCGCACAGAAGGGCCGATGGCCTTTCACTATGTCACCGGTATTGGCACCGGCGAGGAGGAAGACGCCCAGTGGGCCAAAGACAAGGGGCGAGCCGAGCGTGAAGTCTCTGAGCTGGCGGCAGCAGCGGGATCCGGCCTGAGAACGTTCGGTCATCGGTCCGCTTGGGTTCGACCTACTGATGAAAACTCGAACTGGGTGATCTATGCCGCTGAACCCCTGTTTAAGCCGGGTTACCAGGTCATTCGTGGTATTGATCTGGGTCGTGCGATGTTGGAAATAAGCGCACGCACTGGTGAGTTGGCCAACGGTAGCCTCATCGACAACAAAGACGCTATTGACTACGCCGCCGCCTACCGGGACTACAAACGCCTGTGAGCCTGGCGGCAAATGCGATTCTTTACAATCACCCGGACGCGTCTGGAGCCTATCGCGGGCTGTTTTATCTGACCAAGCTGGATTTACTGACCCTGGATTAGCCCCTCCTCGCGCAGCGTGGGCAGTACGGCTTCACCGTAGAGTTTCAGGTTTTGCCAACCCAGCTCGGGATGAATGCCGCCACACAGCGGATGAAACATCAGAGGCTGCTCGGGAATCATTGCCCGCACATCGTCAATCACCTGCTGCGGCTTCAGCACTTTGTAAGCGCCGGCCTCACGCAGGTCATCGGTATTGTCGTAGTGCTTGTAGGGGCTGAACACCTGGGCTTTCTCAGCCCACTCGGCATAGATATTGGTCTCGTGCTGCACATGGGGCGCGATCTGGTCCCAATACTCATCCGGGTTCTTGGCGACAAAAGTGCAGGTTGAGGGGGCGTGGGGCATTGGCCCGGGGTCTGGCAGATCGCGCTTGCGCAGTTCTTCCCGGTAATACTCAAAAATCTCTGGCCCGGAGGGAATGAAAAAATCTGCGTGCTCGGCCGCGCGTCTGGCCGCGGGCTTGCTGCTGCCACCCATCAGGATCATGGGGCGCGGTTCGGTGAAGGGCGTGGGCTTGATGGTGACAGTTCGTCCTTCATGTTCAAAGGTATCGCCACTCCAGGCCTGTTTGAGGAAAGGGCCGATGGCATCCATGTAAGCCTTGCGATCTTTCAGTGTCTTGCCGACCGCTGCAAACTCCTCTTCCCGGTAACCGCCGCTGATGATCGGAATAACCCGGCCGCGGCTGATGATGTCCAGCACCGCCAGATCTTCCGCCAGTTGTACCGGGTCGTGAAGGGGGGCAATCAGGGCAGAGATGAACAGTCGCAGGCTGGTGGTGCGGCTGGCGATGGCCCCGGCGAAAACCAGTGGCGAAGGGCAGTAATTGTCGTCAGAGCCGTGATGTTCCGAGAGGTGGGCGCTGTTAAAGCCGTTGGACTCACCCCATTCAGCCATGTCGATGGCAGCCTGGTACATGTCGGCTTTCGAGGCGGTACATATAGCCGGCTGGCGCATATCAAAACGGAACATGACGTCGGCCATGGGAGCTCCTTGCAATGGTTATTGTTATTCAAGCCCTTAGTTTAAGGGCTTTAAGGCCGACTGAATGCATAGGTAGAAAAAAAGTTTTGCAGGGGGCTTGCACCGTTGACAGAATACTGGTTACATATACAGTACTTCGTACAGGTGAATCCCTGTGGCCACAATGGCCAACCACTTGAGCGAATACACCCCCTGAGCGGGAGGGGGTAATCAGAACAGGAGTGATCTGATGGACGCAAATAAAGAAAAAGCACTCGAAGCAGCACTGGGACAAATTGAACGTCAATTCGGCAAGGGCACGGTCATGCGCCTTGGTGATACCGAACAGGCTGCTATTCCTTCCATATCTACCGGTTCCCTGGGCTTGGATATTGCCTTGGGCATCGGCGGTTTGCCGAAAGGTCGGATTGTAGAAATCTACGGCCCGGAATCTTCCGGTAAGACCACCCTGACACTGCAGGTGATCGCCGAGGCTCAGAAGGCGGGCGGTACGGCTGCATTTATCGACGCGGAACACGCGCTCGACCCGCTTTACGCCGAGAAGTTGGGCGTAAAGATCGACGATCTGATTGTGTCGCAGCCGGATACTGGCGAGCAGGCGCTGGAAGTGACAGAAATGCTGGTGCGCTCCGGTGCGGTAGACGTGCTTGTGGTGGACTCGGTAGCAGCGCTGACACCCAAGGCAGAGATTGAAGGCGAGATGGGTGATTCCCACGTTGGCCTGCAGGCCCGCCTGTTGAGCCAGGCCATGCGCAAACTCACTGCCACCATCAAGCAAACCAATTGCATGGTGATCTTCATTAACCAGATTCGCATGAAGATTGGCGTGATGTTTGGCAGCCCGGAGACCACTACGGGTGGTAATGCATTGAAGTTCTACTCTTCCGTACGACTGGACATCCGCCGCATTGGCGCCGTCAAGGATGGCGACGAAGTGGTCGGTAACGAGACCCGGGTGAAGGTGGTGAAAAACAAAGTATCGCCACCTTTCAAACAGGCTGAATTCCAAATCATGTACGGCAAAGGCATCTACCACATGGGCGAGGTGATCGACCTGGGTGTGAAACAGGGCCTGCTGGACAAGTCCGGGGCCTGGTATTCCTACAAGGGTGACAAGATTGGTCAGGGTAAGGCCAACTCGGCGCGTTTTCTTGAGGAAAATCCGGCGGTAGCAGATGAGATCGAAGGTCAAATCCGGGCTCAGCTGCTGAATACAGCGGTACCCCAGGAAGAGGCCGAGGAAGATTCCAACCCCGCAGAGGCTGCCCTCACCGAAGAGTAGCCTTGCGCATTGCCGGTCAGTGCCTCCCACCGCACGAGCCGGCTCACCCTATCCAGGTGATTGCGCATTTGCGTGCCACTCCCACGGTGGCGCGCCTTTTTATGTACAGGACGTATGGTATGTCGCGAGAAGGCAGGATGCCTGGAGCGACGAGGTACTGGAGGCCGGAATGCCGGACCATCCGTCCCGCGTAGGCTTATACCCGAAAAGAGGGGCAGGCCCTGTCGCGAGAAGACAGGATGCCGGAATGCCGGACCACCGATCCGCGCCCGGGGAGCGACGAGGTACAGGATGTCCAAAGCGACGCGGTGCAGGAGAGAATCATGTCTGAGCTGATTAACCGCAACGATGTCCGTCGTCAAGCCATGGATCTGCTGTCCCGGCGTGAACACCTGGCGGCGGAGCTGCAAACCAAGCTGTTTCGACGTTTTGCCGACAGTGAGCTGGTGGCCTGGGTGGTAGATCAGCTTGCTGAAGAGAACCTGCAGTCCGATAGCCGTTTCTGTGAAAGCTATGTTCGCCAGCGCGGGAACAAAGGTTATGGTCCCCAGCGTATTCGACAGGAGCTACAACAAAAGGGTGCACCCGCGGAAGAGATAACACTGGCTTTCGAGTCCAGTGAATCTGACTGGTTTGAATTGGCGCGCGCCACCCGGCTGAAAAAATTTGGCCCCGAGGTGCCTGCAGACTTTAAGGAGAAGTCACGGCAGATGCGCTTTTTGCATTACCGCGGGTTTGGCGGTGACTACGCTAATGAAGCCTTCGCGGACTAACTGCATTTATTGATCGAAAGCCATCATAGCGAGCGGCTATCGCATCAGAAACTAATCAGGCGGTAGGGATCGCTACCGTCCCAGCTGTCGGCCTCCGCAGCGCAGCGCTCATATTCATCAAGAAAGCCCTGGTCATGGGGCATTAGTTCAATGGCCAGACCCTTCATTGCAGGTGAGCTCATGTACACATAATTGGAGCCCGGCGCGGGCACGATGCGACCTACTTCTTCCATACCTCGCTGCTGGCACTGCGCGATCGCAGCGTCTACATATGGGACCATATAGGCAATTTGCTGTAACACCTGTGCATCGTCGCTGCCCAGGTAAAAGTAGCTGTAGGGGGACAGTGCATCATTGGTCTGGTGAATCAGCTCTATCTGCATGCCCTGGTGATAAGCCAGGCCGACGCTCATGACCAGATCATTTTCCTGGCCATTGACGATGGCTTTGGCGGGGACGTTGCGGTAGCCCCACCAGGGCCCAATGCCGAGTTGCTCCACCCAGCATGCCATGGCCTCGTCCAGGTCCTTGATCAGGTAGCCCCATTGCTTCACGGGCCCTAGAATATCATCAGCAAACATGTGTTCTCCCCTTATTTCTCAGCTGTTGTCGATGCTCTCGGCGAGCAGGCTGGCGGCCGGGAAAGTCATCTGGATGCAGAGGCCCTGGTCTTGGCCGCGGCGATTGTAGGCGCGTATCGAGCCGCCATGTTTAAGCACCGATTGCCTTGCAATGTGCAGGCCCAGGCCGTAACCGCCAGTCTCCCGGGTGCGCGCTTCGTCCACCCTGAAGAAAGGCTCAAAGATGCGCTCACAGGCATCATCGGGTATGCCCTGGCCGCGATCGCATACGCTCAGCAGGTAGGTCTTGTCCTGACTATACAGGCTGACCTCCACTGCAGTCGCCGGTAGCGTGTAGTTGACCGCGTTGCGAATGACATTGTCCAGTGCTTTGACCAGCAAGTCTCCTTTGGTGTGCAGTAGCGCTTCTTCAAGGTCGGTGGTGAACGTCACTTCCTTGCCAACGGCCTCCGCTTCGTAGCGGGCATCTGCACACAACTTTTCTGCCAGTCCCACCAGGTCGACACTGTCTTCCAGTTCGATGTTGTATTCGGGTACATCCAGCAACTGACCGATCAGTTCATCAAGACGTTCAGTCTCCTGCTCAATCCGGGTCATTTGATCGGTGGCGCCGTTTGGGTCTTTCTCGGCAAGTGCGAGGGCCACTCGCAGGCGTGCCAGGGGTGAGCGCAATTCGTGGGAGACATCACTCAGCAGCCGCTTCTGGGCTTGAATCTGCTCCTGCAGCCGATCGGCCATGGTATTGAAATCCCGCGCCAGTCTAACGGTCTCATCGCCTCCGCTAGGTGGGGTGGCGATACGTGTATCCAGTTTTCCTGCTGCGAGTTGCATAGAGGCAGCTTGCAGCGCTTTTAAAGGTCTTGTGAGATAGCGCGAGACCAGATAGCTGATCAGCGCCGTAAACACCACCGCCAGTGCCAGGCGCAGCCACAGGTACTGGCTGAGTGCATGAATAATTGGGGAGCGGGGTGGCAGGGTGGCGACCACCACAGCCAGGCGTTCACCATCGGTGCGGTTTATCTCCTGGGCGAATAAGTTGGTGTTACCTTCCCGATGGGCTGCGCGCTGTCGCTTTACGCCAATTTTGCGCAAAGTATCCAGGGAGCCCGGGACGACATCGGCGTCGAATACCTCCTCGCCGTAGCGATTAAAGATCATAATGCGCAGGTTGAGCTTGTTCTCTACATCAGCGATCCAATCGGGCAGTTCTTCCAGTGATTTAGTTTGCAGGTTGTACAGCACGCGGAATATCAACTGCGGCGGGGCGGGTAACGGGCCGGGAGGCACACCAGCACCTGGCCGCGGTGGGGGCCTGTCAGCTTCCCAGGCGCCTGATTCCTGGCCTAACAGGTCAGGTTGGCTGAGCCGAATATACTGGTCGGTAATCAGCCAGGCAACAACGATGCCCAGCATGGACAGCCAGAAGCCCAGAAATACTTTGGCGTGAAGGTTCAAGAAGAACCTGCTCCGCCTTCGCGCAGAGTAAACTGGTACCCAACGCCACGGATATTGGTGATGCGCTCTTCGCTGTCATGGGCCGACAGTTTTTTGCGCAGGTTGCTGACATGCACGTCGATACTGCGATCATAGGCCATAAGGGCTCGACCGAGGGCTTTCTGCGACAGCAACTCTTTGTTGACCACCTCGCCGGCATTCTCCAGCAGTACACTCAGAACATTGAACTCTGCCGTGGTCAATTTGAGCGATTCACCATTGACGCTGACGCTCCTGCGGGAACGGTCCAGCTCGATGTCATCCACCTGAAGCTGTGCCGCGCTGCGCTGGCCCTGGTCAGAGCGACGCAGAATGGCTCGCAAGCGCGCGGCCAGTTCCCGTGGATTGCAGGGCTTGGGCAGATAATCGTCTGCGCCCATTTCCAGTCCGACGATCCTGTCGGTGTCCTCGCCGCGGGCGGTCAGCATGATGACCGGGACTGCAGTGAATTCCCTCAGCTTACGCAGCACGTCAAAGCCCTGTACCCGCGGTAACATGACATCCAGTACAAGGGCATCGTATTCGTGGTTTTTGCAATGCTCGATGGCGTCCGCGCCATCGTGAATGGCCGCGACGCTAAAGCCCTCCAACTCCAGAAAGTCTGACAGAAGTCGGCACAGCTCCTGGTCATCGTCGATAATCAGTATTCCGTTTTCCATGGTCTCAGTGTGAATAAAGCGGCGCCTGTTGTCATCCCGCTACAGGGTTTAGGCGTGGGTCTTTACCCTTCTTTACAAAGCTGCTGCATACCTTTACTGAGTCTGGCCCTACACTGGTGCCATCTAAACAAGTGAGCAGGAGCATCTCCAATGAACAAATTCATTCTGGTATCAGCGTTTATGGCGTCTTTCCTGGCCCTGTCGATTGAGGCTACTGCCCAACCGGGTTTTTGTGATCGCAGTGGTGAGGGTTTGAATGTGAATCGATTGGCACGTCACCTGGATTTAACGGATGAGCAGCGTGAGCAAATCGCCGGGGTCATTAATAGCGCCAAACTGGAAAGTGCAGTCGATCGCGAGCGCCAGCGTCAGTTGATGGAAGAGTTGCAGCTGCAGGCCGAGAATTTCGATACCGGTACCACCCAGAACCTGGCCGACGAACTGGGCCAGGTAATGTCTCGGCTGACTTACAGCCGTATTTACACCATGTCCCAGGTCAGGGCTGTGCTAACCGAGGAGCAGCTCGCGCGCATGGGAGAGCGCCGCGGTGGAGGGAGTAAAGGGTTTCGAGGTAAGCGCGGTGGTGACGAAGGTTTCCTGATTGAGGAATAGATTCCCCGTAGGTCATTTGGGGGGCATAGCCCCCTTTTTTATGTGCAGGAGGTTCCGGGCCGAGCAGGCGTATGCCCCAGTAGCCAGAGATGGCGTGGTCCGGCATTCCGGAGCGGCGCAAGTTTCGTAAAGTTCTTTAACTACAGCTCAATTCTTTCGAGACTTCTGGTCTCAATCATTTCCCCATTCGCCTCAGCACCAGCAGCGCTGGTAATCACCGCAGTACTGGCCTGCTTAGGCAACAGGTAAGTCTCAGCAACACGTTTCAGATCATCGATCTGCTGTTCCAGTATTGCCTGGCGAAAACGCTTGCGGGTGTCGTATTCACGCCCGAACAGCGCATTGTGAAAATGCTGCTTGGCCTCACCTGCGGGAGAGCTGGGGCGATCAAGAGTGCCAATCACACCGAGAATGGCCTGCTCCAGCTCGGCACCGTCATGCTGGTTGTCCAGCAGCCAGCGCACAGAGGCTTCGAAGTCATCCAGTGTTTCACCCATGCGGGGGTCGCGGTAGGAGAAAAAGCGGAAAGCACCACTGCTGGAATCCTGGGATGCGCCACCACCGTAGGCGCCACCTTTTTCGCGAATAGCGCGGTGCAGGTAGCCGTTGCGCAGAAAGCCACCCAGAACGGTCAATGCTGGCGCGTCGGAATGACCCATAGCTACCGTGGGGAAAGCCTGGGCGCAGAAGTTGACCTGGGTGTTGGTGATCCAGATTTCCCGACGGGTTTCCGATAGTGCCGGTGGGCTGAATACCGCCTGGCCATTTGACTGTCCGCCGAACTCTCGCCACAGCTCCGCTGTCTCCCGCATCAGTCCCTGAGCATCCTCGATGTCGGCGACGGTCAGCAGCTGAAAGGGCATGGCCAGAATTTGCTGATGCAGTCCCTGCAACTGATCCGCGAATGCCTGCAGCTTGCTGTCATCGCGCAGGGATTCATCCAGATCCTTGCAAAACTTGATGCCCGCCAGCCCCGATAGCTGATGGCTCAGCTGGGCAGAGGGGCTGAGTCCCGCGCTGGCGGCTGTCATAGCCAGGCCGTGACCATTGCCGGTGACGGATTGTTCTCTTCTTGCCCGCTGTTGAGACACCAGCTCACGCAGGCGACTGACCTCGTCAAAGCGCAACTGTTCCAGAGTATCTCGCATCAGCTGGGCACTGGCCTGCTGGTTGCGGCGCAGGGCTTTGCTCGACAGTACCAGATAGGATTGCATGTCCTGTACGTTGCTAACGCCACCGCGCATGCTGCTGAAAGCGTTGATCGAACCACAGGTGGCTGACTGTCGGTCCTGTACGCTCAGGTAGTCTTCATCGCCCAGACCCAGCTCGGTCAGTGCATTGCTGTAATAGGGCAGCAGGTGCTGCTGGTATTCCTTGAGTTCCGGCAGTGGCGCCAATACCTGTTGATATACGAGACCATTGGTGCCCTGCTGGTAGTAGCTGATCGCTGTGTCGCCGCTAGCAGTCTGCGCTGTGAGCTCGGGTATGTCTGGGGGTACATCTTCCAGCCCAACCTTGGGCAGTACGCTGTCGTCATCCACCTGTTCCTGACGCTCAGCCAGGGCAGCGGCAAGATCAACAATCTGTTGTTTCTGTTGCTCATCGAGACCCTGCTGAATGGCGGCCAGTCGCGCTGCTTCGTTGGATTGCTTGAGCGCGGAGAGCTGTTGATCCGGCGTCATCACCAGGGTCACGCGATGTGGATTATCCAGCAGCGCTTGCGCCAGCTTGTATATGTAGTCGGGGTCCTTGATTTGTTCCTGCAGGCGCTCCAATACCGGGTCGAGGTTGAGCACCGCAATTGGGTCGCTGTAGTGGGTCGCGCAGCCCAGTGCAGTCAGAATCAGCTGTAGGCCATAGGGATAACTGTCACCGCTGATCTCCCGTTGGTGCAATTCAAGCTGGTGCAACACTGCCGCCAGCCGGTCGTAACTGACGCCTTCAGTTGCAACCTTCTCGAGTACCCCGAGAATCATTTCCTCTACTGCGTCGGCATGTTCCGCTTCGCTTCCCTCGAGGCCACAGGCAAATACCAGTTCGCGCATGGAGTCTTCCAGGCCGCAGAGGGGCGAGGGTGCCTGGCCAAGGGAGGTAGTTTCAAGTGCCTGCTGCAACGGGGATGCACTATTATCCAGCAATACGCTCGATAGCAGTTGGGCCTCCAGCAGTTGTTCGAGATCGGTGCTCTCTCCCAACAGCCAGGCCATCACGATATGGGTTTTGTTGTTGCACTCGCCGACCTCGTCAAAGGCATAGCTGTCCTGGACCCTCAGTGGAGCGGTAAGACGCTGTTCTGCGGGTACCGCGATGCGTTGATCCAGTCTTTCGAAGCGCGACAGTGCCTGTTCCTGAAAGCGCTGCTGATGTTCTGCCGCGGGAATGTCGCCAAAGGTCATAAAGATGGCATTACTGGGGTGGTAATGGCTTTGGTAGAAGGCCTTGAGCTGTTCATAGCTTAGGTCTGGAATATATACCGGGTCACCACCGCTGTTGTAGTGGTAAGTCGTAGATGGAAACAGGTGGTGGCACAGTGTTTGCCAGAGGGTGCTAGTGACACTGCTCATGGCGCCTTTCATCTCATTGAACACAACGCCTTTAAACACCAGCTCTGATTCGGGGTTGTCTGACTCTTCAAACTCCAGACGGTGGCCCTCCTGGGCGAAATCCAGCGGATCCAGGCGTGAGAAGAAAACCGCGTCCAGGTAAACGTCGAGCAGGTTGCTAAAGTCCTTCCGGTTCTGGCTGGCGAAGGGATAGGCGGTCCAGTCGCTGCTGGTAAAAGCGTTCATGAAGGTGTTGAGCGAACGGCGCAGCATCATGAAGAAGGGGTCTCGTACAGGGTAGCGTTCGCTGCCACACAGAGCGGTGTGCTCAAGAATATGGGCAACCCCTGTGCTGTCCTGTGGCACGGTACGCAGGGCCACAAGAAACACATTCTCGCTGTTGTCGGCGGCTAGATGGTAATGCATGGCGCCGGTATCCCGGTGACGGAATTGTTCAACCTGAAGGTTCAGGGAATCGATGTACTCGCTGCGAAGTGACTCGAAAGCGGGATGGGGCTGAATCGCCTGGTTCATGCGCGCTGCTACCTCTACAAAAGGGAGCTTATACTAAACCAAAGGCACGCCATATTCCCCAAGTATTGGGATCAGATCAGGGTCAGATCAGGGTCAAGGGGGGGGCAGACCGGCGTCTGGCCCCCATACAGGTACTCAGGCATTGGTTCTGACCATCAGCGACTTGAAGGTGATCGCATTGTGATCCTCCAGGCCTTTTTCAGGTTCTGCGGCCAGTTCGGCGTTGGGGAAGCGCTTGAACAGCTCGCACATGGTCAGGTAGAGCTGGCGCTTGGCCAGTGCGGCACCGATACAGTAGCGGGGGCCGTAACCAAACATCACATCCGGGTCGAATACCCGTTTTACATCGAAGCTCTCCGGGTCAGCGTAGTAGTTGGGATCATGATTTTTCAGGTGGGGCATCATCAGCACCATCTGCCCTTTGCGCAGTTGCTGTCCCAGCAGCTCCATATCTTCAGGGGCATAACGGGCAAACCCCATTTTGGATTGTGTAGACCAGCGATTGATCTCGCTGAAGGCATTGCTGAAGCTGTCAGCAGTCTCCAGAGCAGGCGCAATCTGGTCCGGGTGCTTGAGGAAGGCATACACGCTCCACTGCTGAGCCACCAGGGTGGTGTCAGCGCCGGCACCGATCAACGCCAGAATCAGGGTGACGATGTCCCACTCCTCAAAGTTTTCGTTCTCCGCTTCGATGGCCAATAGCGTTGACAGGAAATCGTCCTGGGCGGGCGATGCCCTGCGCTCGGCGATCACCTCTTTAAGAATGTCGATAGCCGTATTGCAGTCCTGGCGCGCCGCTTCCCGTCTTTCGTCGGAAATCGTGGGGTTCCAGGTTTCCGTGAAACTGAGGATCACCTGTCGAATATTGGGCCAGTATTTCTCGGGGATGCCGACCATCCGGGTTATCGAGATGAATGGAATGTGCTCGGCGATCTCCGCTTTGTAGTCAAACACCTCAGGGGTACCCAGTTCATCAAACAGTTTTTTAACGTCCGGTTCGATTGCGGCCTGGATCTTGTCGACGACGTTACGGCTAAAGGCGGGGGAGACCACTTTGCGCACCAGGCGGTGGTGACTGTGATCTGCCAGCAAGCTGTGGCCAATCATGGCCCGCTCGAAGTTGCTCCACTGGTCCTCGGGAGGCCGCTGCGGCGCGAACTCCCAGTCATAGAAGTCGGATGAGAGCGGTTCACTCTTCCAGCAATCCATGATGTCGTCCATGCGAGTCATGATCCATGCCTGCCAGGGCTCAAACCAGACCAGGCGGCCGCGCTTCATCAGCTCCAGGCACTGGGGTACGGGATCGGTCATGTATTCCACAGAATGGGGATTAAATACCTCGGCAATTGGTGGCAATTCGGTTTCGGCCTGACCCATGGTCTCGCTCCTGTCGCTGCTTCTGGCTGGTGTTGATACCTATGACTTGAAAAAAAGTATACTGCGGTATACATTTAGCATCAAGTTACCTTTTGGTCAGGATGCACGGTAGTGGTGTCAGTCACCGAAAACAGCGGCGCAGTGGTTGAGTTGGGCCGCCGCGAGCGCAAAAAGCAGGCGGTCAGAGACAGGATTCTGGAAGAAACCCTGGGCTTGATTGCGAGCTACGGTATTGAGGGCACCACCATCGACGCCATTTGCGATTGCACGGATATCGCCAAGAAGACCTTCTACAACTACTACAGCTCCAAGCACGAGATGGTCATCGATCTGTGCGAGTCCCTGCTGATGCGGCGGCTGGGTGAAACAGTCAGCGGCGCGCTGCAAACTGAGCGTAAGCTGGCCGAGCAGTGGGATTTTATTTTTGGCGAGATCGCAGAGCGCAACAGTGCCGCTGGCGATCTGGAAAAAGCGCTCATCGAATTCATGGTAAGTAACCTGGCAGCCAACCCCAGCGAGGGTGCGGGACAGCTGTCGTCGATGAACGACTACTGGACGCAGCTCTACCGACACCACCAACCAGAGTTGAGAGAAGGCCTCAGCCCGGAGTGGTGTGCAGAGTTAACTGTTGGCATGAGCAACTCGGTCACCCTGAACTGGCTGCACCAGGACAATTACGACGCAGAGAGCCGCTACCGCGAGCTTTCCGAATTTCTAAAGAACAGCATGCTTCGGCATGCAGCGGATGTGTAAGAACTGGAGGACATCTGATGAGCGGACGCTACGACAAACCCATTACCTATGGTTGGTACGCCATGGCCACTTCGGCCGAACTGGCAGTGGGCGATGTAAAGCCACTGCATTATTTTGGTCAGGATCTGGTGCTGTTTCGCACTGAATCGGGTCAGCCGGCCCTGCTGAAGGCCTACTGCCCTCACCTGGGTGCCCATTTGGGCCACGGTGGTCATGTAGAAGGGGAGAGCATCAGCTGCCCGTTCCACGCCTGGAAATTCAACGGTGATGGCTTTTGCACCGACATTCCCTATGCCAAACGGATTCCGCCAAAAATTGATGGCAAGCGTGCCATCGATGCTTACCCTGTCGTTGAGCGCAATCAGATGATCTGGGCCTGGTACCACCCGCAGGGTGCTGAGCCGCTGTTTGATGTGGAGGAGTTTGCCGAGCTGCATTCTGACGATTGGAGTGAAATCCACACCACCAGCTGGAAGATCAATACCATCATCCAGGAAACTGGTGAAAATGCCCAGATATTGCGCACTTCGTCACCGTGCACAGTGCGTTAGAGATGCCTGAGGGGGTTGTCACTCTGGAGGGCCACAAACGCCTGACCATGATGGACAGCCGCACTAACCAGATGGACGAGGATGGAGTTGTACACCGCGACGACACCGTTGGCGAAGACTCCAAGTTGGAGTCCTGGAATATTGGCCCGGGTATTACCTATCAGCGCTTCTCCCGCATGTTCGATATCGTCATGATGGGAACCGTCAGTCCCATTGATGACCAGAGTCTGGAGCTGCGCTTTAACTTCAGCTTACCCAAAAGAGCAGAACGACCTGCACAAGCTCTACACCGAGGGCTTTATGAAGGAGATTAAGTTCCAGGTGGAGCAGGATATTCCTATCTGGGAAAACAAGGTTTATCTGGAAGAACCAGTGCTGTGCGACGGCGATGGGCCGATTAACAAGTATCGCAAGTGGTTCCAGCAGTTCTACGTCGAAGCTGCCTAGTTGAACAGCGGGGGCAGGCTGCTGCCTGCCCCAGTTCTATTCAAAGAAAACGGTTTTCTTTTCGTTGTTGGGCCCGTATACGGGCTCGTCGCGTTCTGTCAGGTAAGCTCGGTTAACGCTGTCTACCAGGCCGCTTGATCCAAGCAGTTCTACCATGGCGTGGTAATTCGGGTGGTCAAAATGCGCTACCAGCGAGTCGCTGTCTTCCCATAATTCGTAGACCTGGATGATGTCGTCGTGGCAGGGGTCCGCAGCAAAGCAATAATCGTGGCATCCGCTTTCCTGTTCTCGTGTTGCCAGCTGTACGGGACCGGACAGGGCCACGGCACGATCGCGAGCCTGGCGGTTTTCAAAGCGGAGTTTGGCGACAACAATAATCATTTCATGCCCTCTTAAATCAACTGACTCAGTGTAGCTGAGTCCACTGGGTCGTCATGTATTAGACAGTTCTGTGCCTGCTTGGGTAGGCTGTGATGATGACTGATTCCGATTTCGAGCTGGATGATTATCTGGCACAGTTTGCTCCCGAGCCTGGAGGTCATCGCAGGCCCCCCGAGGGCTATGAACCGCACATGAGTGCAGGCGGGTTTACTCGACACAATGGGCCTTTCTACCGGCGTCTGGACGGGGCGGTGGCTTACCGCGGCTTTTATGTGCTGTCGCGTCACTGCAACAGCATGGGAATCGCCAATGGCGGTCTGTTATCAGCCTTCGCTGACTCGCTGCTAGCGTTAGCGGTATACAGAAATGTGCGTCTCGCACCCGTGACAGTGCGGTTGGTGTGTGACTTTGTTGCTAGCGCCAGGCAGGAAGAATGGGTTGAAGGTCGCGCGGAAGTGAATCACAGCGATGATACCGGCATCTTTGCCAATGCCGAACTGCGTTCAGGGGGTCGCGTGGTGCTATTGGCCCAGGGCGTGTTCAGGGGCCAGCAACGCAGTATGGATGGCACCGCCTGAGAGTGCTCGCGCCTGCACTGACTGTTCCGACCCGATTGCCCCTAGATGCGATTGCGGATCAGGTCCCGAATCAGAAAACGGCTGGGTGACAAAGCCTGCTGCAAGTTAACCGGCAGGGGTGCCGTCTCGTCGCAAATCTGGCTGGCCAGCAGTTCCGCACATAGCGGTGTAGAGGTTAGCCCCCTGGAGCCGTGTGCGGTGGAAAGATACAGGCCAGGATGGTGGTCTGCCCTGGCGCTGCTCAACTGGCGGGCGTTCTTGCGCAGAAAGCCGAAATGTTCCAGCAGGCTGTCACGCATCACCACGGGTCCTGCCATTGGCAGGTAATCGGGGCTGGCACAGCGGAACCCGACGCGTCCCCCCATATCAGACAGATCGACGTCGGCCAGTTCTATGCCAAGCGCCTGTTTAAGCTTGTCCAGATTGAACTGATGCGAATCGGCACGCAGTTGCGGATCGGGGTCTTTCAGGTCAAAGGTTGCGCCGATACAGTGTTCCTCATTGTGTGCAGGGGGCAGGTAACCGTCGTGGCAAATCACCGTCTTCAGCGCTACCAATGAACCCTGACTGGGCAGGTGGCTAACCTGTCCGCGGATGGATTGCAGTGGTATCCACTCACTGTCGGGTGCGAGCTGATTGCTGTTACTGCCAGCCGCCAGCACCACCGTCTCCGCCTCGGCAATCGATTGCTTGTCAGTGTCGATAATGCGCCAGCAATCGTCATGCTGCTGCAGGTACAGCTCACCGCAGTTCTCTTTCAGCTCAATCAATGGGTTTGCCAGCAGTGCCTTGCATACGGCGGCGGGTTGTAACCAGCCAGCCCAGGGAAAGTACAAACCCTCCGGGCAATCAGCAAGCCCGCTTTCTACAGCGGCCTGCTCGGCGTCCAGATACCGGCAAAGTTCAGGCAGGCTGTCGACCGTTTGGTGCAGTAAGCTGCCGCTATCCGGAATATTCTGCAATTGCAGGACGCCGCAAAATTCACCGTGTTGGCCCTGCCTTAACAGCCCCTGGCTGAACATGGTGCGGTAGTGTCGCAGTGCATAGCTGAAGCTGTGCAGTGAAAAGTCGTTGAGCGCTGATGGCCTGTGGGACATTCGCGTATACAGCACGCCCTGGGTATTGCCGGATGCTGCGCCCGCCGCGCTGCCTGCATCCAGCACCCGAACACGCCGCCCGCGCGATGCTAATGCCGCGGCAGTGTGTGCCCCCGCGAGACCGGCACCAATGATCACTATGTCTGAATCAAGCGGAATGTGGTTTGCAGGCCTATGCCATTGCAGAGATGTGTGTTGTCGCTGGCGGGGAGGGGCATTCAGCGCGCCTTTCAGCATCTCGCGTTTGCGCCCATAACCTTGCACTTTATCGACAGCGAAACCGGCCTGCTCCAATCCGCGCCGCACGTGGCCCGCAGCGGTAAACGTAGAGAACCCTGCGCCGGGGCGGCTGAGCGCTGCCATGCTGTCGTATAGCGACTGGGTCCACATATCGGGATTGCGTGCTGGGGCAAACCCATCGAGATACCAGCTGTCGATACCGACGCCCGGGTCTTGCTGCAGCGATTCCAGGCACTCATGCAGGTCGCAGAACCACAAGTCCAAACGTACCCGGCCATCTTCAAGCAGCAAGCGATGCTGGCCCGGTATCAGGGGTGGATACTGCGCTAACAAAGGCTCTGACTGTAAATGCAGTTGTGGCCAGGCACCCAGGGCGCGTGACAGATCGTCTTTGCGCAGGGGGAACTTTTCGACTGCCGTGTAGTGCAGGTAGTCGCTGGCCCGTGCATCTTTCAGCCAGCTTTGCAGCGTGTTCAGAAAATTGAGACCGGTACCAAAGCCGCTCTCGAAAATGCTGTAGGTGGACTGCCCGGACCAGCGTGCGGGAAGATCGTTGCCCTGTAAAAACACATAGCGACTTTCGTCCAGTCCAGAGTCACTGGAGTAATAGATATCTGAAAACTGAGTCGATTGAGGCTGGTCCTGATGCCACTGCAATTGCGCGGCGGGCACCGCGCACCAGTGATCCTTGGTACTGCTCACGACTGGGAGGGGAGGGCGCCTATGAACGGAAGCCAGGGTGGAATCTGGGCCCAGTTGGTAGCCTTCAGTTCATCCACTGAAATAACGTGTAACTCAGGGTCGCGGTCGTGCGGGGCATTCAGGGTCACCAGGTAATCGCTGGGGTTGCTGCCTTCCTGCGATCCGGGAATGCTGACCTCCCACTGGTTTGTGCGTACCGTGATGACGGCATCACCCGGTAATACCGACACTTTGGCGATGTACTGAGATTTGCCCAGTGCTTTGAGACTGTGGGCCTTGCTGCTGACCAGTTTGCTGCTGCGACGCACCTCAACATTAAAAATAATGTCTGTTTCGCGGCGCAGGGTGGGAATCGCGTCGTCCTCCAGTCGCTGGGACATGTGTTCGAGGGCGGAAATACCTTCTGTGCCTGTAAGGGCAACTTTTTCAAACTCATAAGCCACGCCGGTCTGCTCGACATCGCCAATCTCCTGTTCAGTTTCTGCTGCGGCAGATGCGGCCCGGGCCTCCTCTTCAGCATAGTAGCTGCGCAGAATCGTTTTCAGCCGCTCCACTTCTTGGGCCTCACGGTCCTGCAGGCCAGACTGGGCTGCAGCAGTAGCACTGACCATAATTAGCATGGACATGCCGAGTAGCTGGCAAAACTGGCGAATGCTTGTACTGAGTATCATGCTATCCATCATAGCAGAGCAGGTGCGTCTCAAGTAAAGCGCTATGCTGGTCTTTGCCAGGGTGAATGGTTAGACTTGCCGCCATGAACGACACCACACAACACGAATTTACCAACGAAAAGTTCCTGACTATCGCCTGTAATGTGCTTAACCGGGCATTTTTGGAGTCGGCTCGCACGGATGCCAAGAACATCTTCAAGACCATGCAGGAGGGCAAACGAGTTGCCCTGATCAAGCTGCAGATGGAAGACGAGTCTGAACTCCGGGTGGACGCCAGCCTCAACAGCAGCGAGTTTAACGGCCGTATCAACTTCGGGGCTTTTCGAGCCAATTTGCAGGCCTTGCTGGGCACTGCTTCCGCCCAGCTGGAAAACGAACGTAACATCGTCACCTTTACCGAGCAAAATACCGGCGCCACCCTGTTTGGCGTGCCGGGCATTACCCAGGAAGAAGGGGAGTTGAACGCGCTGCTGATGGCCGCTGATTTCTCTCAGCCGGGTACGGTTCACCTGCAGCTGCAGTATATGGAGCCCGGGCAGTTTCTCGAAAAGAACGCTGAACCCGCCTGAATCAGGCGGGTTTGAATGCAGGCACCTGCGGCCGTGGCAGTTCCAATTTTTCCTTTGGTGCCATCACTTCGGCCGTGCCACTGGCGACTACTTTGCCGTCCTGGTTGATGGCCTTGCAGTCCAGAGTCACAAAACCGCGATCTTCCCGTTTCTCGGTGACTTCCAGTTCAACGGTGATGCGATCCCCGATCAGCACGGGCAATTTGAAGCGCAGGGACTGACCCAGGTAGATAGTGCCCGGCCCCGGCAGCTCCATCGCCAGTGCGGCGGAAACAAAAGCGCCGGTCAGCATGCCGTGGGCAATGGGTTGTTTAAATTGGGTGGTCGCTGCGAACTCGGCATCAAGGTGAACCGGATTGACATCCCCCGATACCGCGGCAAACATTTGAATGTCCTGCTCTTCAATCGTTTTACTGTAGCTGGCGGTTTGCCCAATTTCGATTTCATCGAAGGTGTAGTTACTCAAAGTACTCATGTTTGATCCTGTGACTGATTACAATTTTCCGGAACAGCTGCCGGTGGTCGCACGTCGCGAAGAGATCGCGGCGGCAATCCGTGACAACCAGGTGGTCATTGTTGCTGGCGAGACCGGATCGGGCAAGACCACCCAGCTGGGAAAAATTTGCATGCAGTTGGGTCGGGGCCAGGATGGCATGATTGGGCATACCCAGCCGCGGCGCATAGCTGCCCGCACGGTCGCGCAACGCATTGCCGAAGAATTGAAGCAGCCGCTGGGCCAGACCGTGGGCTATCAGGTGCGTTTTACGGACACTTCTTCGAACGACACCCGCATCAAGCTGATGACTGACGGTATTTTGTTGGCCGAGATTCAGCGTGATCGACTGTTGCGCAAGTACGATACGCTGATACTGGATGAGGCTCACGAGAGAAGTCTGAATATCGATTTCCTGCTCGGCTACCTGAGCCAGCTATTACCCAAGCGCCCGGATCTGAAGTTGGTCATCACCTCGGCCACCATTGATGTAGAAAGCTTTGCCAGTCACTTTGGCGGCGCGCCGATCATAGAGGTATCCGGTCGCACCTACCCGGTGCGAGTGGAATATTTGGATGAGGCTGAGGACATTCCCGATTTGAATGCGCGCATTGGGGGGTGTATCCAGGACATTCAGCAGCGGCGCCATGGCGATCCCGGTGATGTGCTGGTCTTTCTCAGTGGCGAGCGTGAGATCAGGGAGTTAGCCCTGCACCTGCGTCGTATGCAACTACCCGATCTGGACATTCTGCCGCTTTATGCCCGTTTGTCTGCAGCAGAACAGGCAAAAGTGTTTCAGGGTGGCCGCAAGCGCGGCATTCGGGCCGTACTGGCCACCAACGTGGCTGAAACGTCCCTTTCCGTGCCCGGTATTCGCTACGTCATCGATCCCGGTTATGCGCGAATCAGCCGCTACAGCCCTCGCAGCAAGATGCAGCGCTTGCCGGTGGAATCAATTTCCCAGGCCAGCGCCGACCAGCGCAAGGGGCGGTGTGGCCGTGTGTCTGAGGGTGTGTGTCTGCGGCTGTACAGCGAAAGCGACTTCCTGGCGCGGGATGAATTTACCGAACCGGAAATCAGGCGTACCAACCTGGCTGCAGTTATTCTGCAAATGCTGCGCCTGCAGCTTGGCGATATCGCTCGCTTTCCTTTTATAGATCCGCCGGATTCTCGCCAGGTACGTGACGGGCTGGCACTGCTGGCTGAACTGGGTGCAGTGGATGAGCGGGGGCAACTCAGCAAACTGGGTCGTCGCATGGCGGACTT
Source organism: Halieaceae bacterium (assembly GCA_963921335.3). Lineage (GTDB taxonomy): Bacteria > Pseudomonadota > Gammaproteobacteria > Pseudomonadales > Halieaceae > CAWUFC02. The sequence goes on from CAWUFC020000001.1 coordinate 1,776,877, forward strand.
TCCGGTTGATCCGCGTTTCGGGCGAATGTTGCTGGCCGCCGCTGACGGCGAATGTCTGCGTGAGCTGCTGATCATTGTCAGTGCGCTAAGCGTGCAGGACCCCCGTGAACGGCCCACCGAGAAACAGCAGGCAGCCGATGAAAAACACCGGCGTTTTCAGGACCAGCGCAGCGACTTTATGGGCTGGCTGTCGCTGTGGGACTACTGCGAAGAACAGCGCCAGGCGCTGAGCAAGAACCAGTGGCGGAGGCGCTGCCAGAAGGAGTTTTTGTCCTATACCCGTTTGCTGGAGTGGCGGGATATCCACTACCAGCTAACCCTGGCCTGCAAGCAGCAGGGGTTAAAGTCGAATACAGAAGCGGCAACTTACGAGGCTGTGCACAAGGCGCTGATGTCAGGATTGCTGGGTAATCTGGCGCGCCAGCACGAGGGGTCTGTTTATGTGGGAGCGCGTAACCGTCAGCTGAAGATATTCCCGGGCTCAAGCCAGTTCAAAAAACGGCCGCGCTGGCTGATGGCGGCTGAGATCGTTGAAACCAGCCAGGTCTATGCTCGTTGTGTGGCCGCCGTTGAGCCCGAGTGGGCGTTGCCGATTAATCAGGAGCTGCTCAAGCATCACTACTTCGAGCCGCGCTGGCAGGGACGTACCGGGCGCGTCATGGCCTGGGAGAAAATAAGCCTGTATGGCCTGCCGCTGGTAGAAAAGCAGCGTGTTCACTACGGGCCAATTGCGCCCGCAGAGGCCAGGGAGATATTGGTTCGCGAGGGTCTGGTGGTGGGTCGCTTGCGACAGCCGCCAGCTTTCCTGCGTCACAACCGCAAGCTAATCGAAGAGCTGGAAGCGCTGGAGTCCAAGCTGAGGCGCCGGGATATTGTGGTGGATGAGCAAGCGCAGGTGGATTTCTACCTGGAGCGCCTGCCTGACAACATCACCACTATCAATCGTCTCAAGGCCTGGCTCAAGCGCGAAAAAGCCGGGTCCGATCTGCTGAAGATGACTCGGCAGCAGTTGTCTCTGCGCCAGACCGACGAAGCGCTGGGTGAGCAGTTTCCGGACCAGCTGCATTGGCAGGATTACAGTTTGCAGTTGAGCTACCACTTCGAACCCGGCCATGAGCGTGATGGTGTTAGCGTGACCATTCCCATGGGACTGATGAATCGCGTGCCACGCTATCGTTTTGAATGGCTGATACCCGGGCTGCTGCGCGAGAAATGTATTGCCCTGTTCAAGCTCCTGCCCAAGGCGCAGCGCAAGCAGCTGGTACCTGTACCTGATTATGTGGATCGGGTGCTGAGCCATATGCAGGTCGAAGACCGCCCTCTGACCCAGGTGCTCACGGAGAAGCTGAAAGAGCTGGCCGGGGTGCGCCTGCAGGCGAGTGACTGGCGCGAGGAAGAACTCGACGACTATTACCGCATGCGTATCGAAGTGGTGGATGCAGAGGGCAAGTTGCTTTTTATGGGTCGCGATCTGGCGATCCTGATTGCTCAATGCCAGGCTTTGCCGCGACAGCGTCAGGACGAAAGCCCGGGCGAGTCCATTGAAAAGAAGGGCCTCAAGCGCTGGCCTGATCAGAATGTCGCCCCGGTGTTGCGCATGCGCCAGGCCGGCATCGATATTGAGGCATATCCCGCGCTGGTGGACGAGGGCGACACCGTCGCGCTCAAGTTAATGGATTATGCAGAGCAAGCGCGCATTGCCCATCGTCGCGGGCTGGTGACTCTGGCGCGACACCAATGTAAGGAGCAGGTACGTTATATCCGCAAGCAAATGCTGCGTGGCAACCAGGCCAGTTTGCTGGTGGCTGGCGCTGGCTTGGAGCGAGATTGGTTGTTGGCGCAGCTGGTGGATGGTGTGTTGAACCAGGCCTTGTTTGCCGGGGGCGAGGATCCGCGCACTGAGGCTGAATACAAAGCCTGTATTGATAAAGGTCGGGCAGAACTGGTGCCAGTGGCAACTGACTATACGCGTCTTCTCGAGCAGAGTCTGGAGACCCTCGCGCAAGTCAGAAAGCTCTGTGGCGAACACCGTCAGGGTCCCGGGGTGGCAGCCGTGAAAGATATAGAACAACAGACAGCGCAGTTGATGTGCGAAGGTTTTATGCGAGACACGGAGCGGCGCTGGTTCGAGCAGTATCCCCGTTACTTTAAGGTCATGCTAAATCGCCTGCAGCGGCTTAGTGGTCAGCATCAGAAAGACCAGCAGTATCGACAGATGCTCGAAGCTCTTGAGAAACCCTTGCATGAGCTTCTCGCCGACAGGGATGACGCTTTGCTGTCGGTGCCTCCCTTGAGCCATTACCGCTGGATGCTGGAGGAATTTCGGGTCTCCCTGTTTGCCCAATCCCTGGGCACTGCTATGCCGGTGTCGGAGAAACGCCTGCAAGAACAATGGCAGAAAGTCAGTGAATACCTGATTGCGCACCCTGGTTAAGTCGCCGCAGGCCCCGCAAATACTGGAACTGGGAGACAGATTCAGTTTTCTGAAAAATTCTCGCCGCAGTCATGAAACTTGTTGTCTAAACTTGTGTCATAGGTACCACGATGAGTCATTGCGGTATCTGCTCTTCGCAAATAACCAGTCGTTAGAACTGAACACAACAGGAGTCATAAATGGCCTACACGAAGAAACCCTTAGCCGCTGCCCTGGGTGCGGCATTCCTGGCAAGTGCAATTTCACCGGTTGCATCTGCTGAAACCAATCCCTTTTCTGCAAATCAGCTGAGCGGCGGCTACGACCTCGTGAACTACGGCGGCCACGCCGAAGGTAAGTGCGGCGAAGGCAAATGTGGCGAAGGCAAGTGCGGCGAGTCCAAAGGCGCAGAAGGTAAGTGCGGCGAAGGTAAATGCGGCGGTGCCAAAGCTCACGGCGAAGGCAAGTGCGGCGAAGGCAAGTGCGGTGAAGGCAAGTGCGGCGAGTCCAAAGGCGCTGAAGGTAAGTGCGGCGAGGGCAAGTGCGGCGAGTCTAAAGGCGCCGAAGGTAAGTGTGGCGAAGGCAAATGCGGCGGTCAGTAAGCAGGAACCGCTAGATTATGTCTGAAGGAAAAAACGGCTTCGCGGGAGCGGGGCTGGGATTGCGGCGGGCCCTCATGGGCCCGCTTGCGTCTATGCCTGCAGAGGGTGTCGACTTCATGGAGGTTGCGCCTGAGAACTGGATTGGAGTGGGTGGCCGCTTTGGGCGCCAATTCAGGGAGCTGGCTGAGCGTCACCCCATTGCGCTTCACGGGCTGTCACTCAATATCGGCGGCACTGCGCCCATCGATCGAGATCTCGTTGGCGCTATAGGCGATTTCATGGATGAGTTTGATTGCCCAATCTACAGTGAACACCTGACCTACTGCGGCGACGAGGGTCATCTCTATGATTTGTTGCCTATTCCATTTACCGAGGAAGCACTAAAGCATGTCGCGTCTCGAGTCCGAGAGGTGCAGGATATTTTGGGTCGTCGCATCGCGCTGGAGAATGCCTCTTACTATGCCGCGCCACATCAGGCGATGAGCGAGAGTGAGTTTATTCGCGGAGTTTTGGAGACAGCAGATTGTGATCTGCTACTAGACATTAACAACATCTATGTGAACAGCATTAACCACGATTACGACGCCCTGCAGTTTCTTGATGAGCTGCCGTTGGAGCGAGCTGTCTACATGCACATCGCCGGGCATTTTGACGAAGCAGATGATCTGAAAGTCGACACCCACGGTTCTGATGTGATCGAGCCGGTATGGGAGATAATGGTTCAGGCGTACCAGCGCTGTGGGCCCCTGCCGACGCTGCTGGAACGTGACTTTAATATCCCTCCGCTGGCTGAGCTGCTGCAACAAGTAGAGCGTATCCGCTCCCTCCAGCAGCAGGCGCAGCAATCCACGGTGGCTGACTATGGCTGAGCAGTCTTCGCTGGCGCAGGCGCAGCGCGAATTTACGGCCCACATTCGTGATCCGGCCACGGTGGCAGCACCTTCCGGGATCGAAAGTCGGCGCATGAAGATCTACAACGATCTGATCTACAACAATATTGAAGGCTTTCTCTCCGGTGGTTTCCCCGTGACCCGAAGCCTTTATCGCGATGAAGACTGGCATCGGCTGGTGCGCAGTTTTGTGCGCGAGCGTCGCTGCGAAACGCCGTACTTTCTGGAGATCAGCCAGGAATTTATCGAATACCTCATGCAGGAATACCAGGCCAACCCAGTTGACCCGCCCTTTTTGCTGGAGCTGGTCCACTATGAATGGGCTGAGCTGGCTCTTGATGTGGATGTCGAAGAACTGCCCGAGCCCAGTGGTGCCGATCCGGTCGATGGTTGCCCAAGCTTGTCCCCCCTGGCCTGGAACCTGGCTTATCAGTACCCCGTGCACTTGATTGGGCCCGGTGTGGAGCCCGATCAGCCACCGGCAGAACCCACATATCTGGTGGTCTATCGAAACCGCGATGACGAGGTGGGTTTTCTGGAGTTGAATGCTGCGACGGCACGTTTACTCGAGTTGGTCAGGGAATCAGAAGGGCAGCGCCTGGGCAGTGAACTACTGACCCAGCTGGCTGACGAGATGAATGCTGAATCCGTCACCCCAGTTCTCTCATTCGGTGCAACTATGCTGCGGCAGCTGGTAGAGCAGTCCATCATCCTGGCCGAGCCTGCCTAGCTGCTTTTGCTGCGGCTTTGAGAACGCTTGCTAGCTTAGTGCCGGCTGGCTAGACTGCTGGCCGATTAACGATAAATCCTTATGAATCTGACCGCGCGTACATTCGTTCTGTGCCTGGCCCTGCTGGGGATGGGTGGCTGCGCGTCTACCCAGAGTGGTACGGTGCCGGACCCCTACGAGGACGTCAATCGGAAAATATTCGCATTCAACGACGCCCTGGATTCAAAGGTGTTGGCGCCGGTAGCTCGCGGTTACGACGCGGTGATGCCAGCGCCGGTGGACCGTGGCATTAGCAATTTTTTCGCTAATCTCTATGACTTTAACGGAGCGATTAACGGCATTTTGCAGTGGCGCTGGCGGGGCGTGGCCCAGAATAGTGGACGTTTTTTGGTCAATTCCACGGTTGGCATGCTGGGTTTTATCGATATTGCTTCTGAAATGGGCATTCCCCCGTATCGCACGGATTTCGGACACACGCTTGCCCGCTGGGGGGCTGACCCTGGTCCCTACTTGATGATTCCCTTCTTTGGCCCGAGAACACTTCGCAGCGGTGGTGGCTTCGTCGCCGATACCTTTATCTCCGTGCAGGGCCTCGCCATCGACAGTTGGGCCACGCGCATAGCGCTGTACGGCGTAGAGGTGATAGATTCCCGGGCCGCCGTGCTGGATGCGGAAAGCCTGATTTCCGGGGATCGTTATATCTTCATTCGTGATATCTATCTGCAGCAGCGGGAAGCCTTCGTCAACGACGGCGTGGTGCAGGACAGCTTCTCGGACTTTGACGAAGATTTTGAGTGGGAAGAGTAGCCTTCTTGAATTTGTGAAATCTTTGGCAGTTCCCAGCCGGTTTCCTTGCAGCACTCTCCTGATGGGAGTAGTGTTCCGCGACCATTGGCTCAAAGCGTGGCTCTATGGGCGATCGCAAGGGACATCTTCTACTACTTGAACACGACGCAGCGGCGGCGGAAATCATCGCTGAGCGTCTGGCGTTGCGCGGTTACTATGTTGAGATCGTCTCTGAGGTGGATCCTGCCCTGGACGCTGACATCGACGAAGATGTGGACGTGGTGCTGTGCGATATTGCCATGCCGGGTATCTCCTGGGACAGCGTGCTGAAAGTGCTGGCCGAACGGCAGCAGGAAATCACCGCGCTGATGCTGTCGGCTGAACCTGACCAGATGCAGGTTATGACGGCCTTGCGGCTGGGTTTCAGTGATTATTTCGCTCTGCCCATCGATGATTGGGACGCACTGTATACATCGATTGATCGCTGTATGGCCCAGCGCGCGCTGCAGCGCGAGAACCAGGCCTATCGCCGCAGGCTGGAGGGCAATGTCAGAGTTCTCGAGCAGGACCAGCAGGCGGGTCGCCATGTGCAAATGCGAATGCTGCCGGAATCACCCCTGCGCCTTGGCGACTACGTGTTCAGTCATTCCGTGATTCCCTCTCTCTACCTCAGTGGAGATTTCACGGACTACTTCCTGGTGGGAGACAGTCATGTCGCCTTTGTCATTGCCGATGTGTCGGGGCATGGCTCTTCGTCAGCCTTTGTCACAGTACTGCTGAAGAACCTGTTTGCGCGCAAGCGCTCTGATTACATCCACCGCGACGATGACACGATTCTCAATCCGACCGAGATGCTCGCTCGCGCCAACCGCGATCTGCTCGATCTGGCAATCGGCAAGTTTGCCACCCTGATCGTGGGGGTGATTGAACTGGCCAGCAACAGCCTGCGTTACAGTATTGCCGGGCATCTGCCCCTGCCGGTGCTTGTCTCCGATGGCGGTGCCAGCTACCTTGAGGGTGAGGGGGCCGCGGTGGGAATCATGGAAGATGCCGAGTACAGGGAATACCAGATTCAGCTGCCCGACCAGTTTATGCTGGCCTTGTTTACCGATGGCATTCTCGAAATTCTCCCTCCCGATAACCTCGTTGAGAAAGAGAAGTACTTTCTCGAGGTATTCGATGCCGCAGCAGAAACCCCCGAGCAGGTGGTGGTGCAGTTGGGCCTGGATCGGGTCAGTGATGCCCCCGATGACATTGCCGCCATGTTTATTGGCAAGGTGAACTGAGCGTGGAAGGGCGGATACTGGCAGCTGAGCACGACGGTGCTTATGCCCTGAAGATGACAGGGGATGTTCGAGTCAGCCTGTGTGCCGCCATTGAGGATTACCTGGACCGGATGTTCGAGGACAGCGGTTTTGAAAGTGTCGTTGTCGACCTGTGCGAAGCGGAAGGAATCGATAGCACAACCCTCGGCATACTGGCAAAACTGGCATTGCGCTCCCAGCAGGATTTTGGCTTCAAGCCGGTCATTTATTCCTGCGACCCCGCGATCAATCGCCTGCTACAGAGTATGGCCTTTCATCGGATTTTTGACATACGGGAAGAGGCCTGTGACAACCCTGACAGCATTAGGGAAGTTCCCGCTGTGTCCGAGGACATGGCCGCGGTAAAGAAGAAGGTGATTGAAGCGCACAGGGTGCTGATGGATCTCAGCGAGGAAAACCGCGAGTGCTTTCAGGACCTTATGACGGCTCTGGAGCAGTAGTTACCTCAGAGTTCTGAAACTTCCAGCTTGAGGCGCAAAAAGTCCTTGTGTGACACGTGAATCAGATCGGCTACCTGTCTGATCAGTCGCTCTTCGTATTTATCCAGATCGCCATCCGCAAACGCGACTCGCCACATGGACTGAATCAGCAGTAATTTCTGTTCCTTCGTGTAGTGGTCATTGATCTGACGCGTGAACTCGTAGAGAGAGGTGGCCTTGTCGGCGGCATCTCCCGCCAGTTCGATCAGTTCGACAATTTCCTGTTGTGACAGACCCAGCGCTGCGTGAAGCACCACTTCCAGGGTACGTTGCTCCTCGGGCTCGACCACGTAGTCGGCGCGAGACATCTCGATGAGCAGCGCGGCAGCTGCCAGCTGCAGACGGTGCTGTAGCTCCGCCGGGTCTTCCTGCTCCGGTTTGGCAAACAGCGATTTCAGGGTCTCAATCATGTTGGTCCCTCAATAGCGATTCCAGCTTGATCTGGTCGGCCACGAAATTGCGGATTCCTTCTGCCAGCTTTTCTGTCGCCATGGCGTCAGAGTTGAGTGCGAAGCGGAAGTCGGCCTGATCCAATTGTAGGCGATCCTCGTCGCTGCTGCCTGAGCCCGGTGACAGCTGCCGGGGCAGCTCGCCATGGTCTGCTGCCAGCTCTGACAATAACTGGGGAGAGATGGTCAGCCTGTCACAGCCTGCCAGGGCCTCAATTTCACCACAATTGCGAAAGCTGGCGCCCATCACAATGGTTTGATACCCGTGCTGTTTATAGTAGTTGTAAATGCGCGTGACAGACTGGACACCCGGGTCATCGAAGGGGTTTTGCATATCAAGCTCTGTGTTGGCTTTATACCAATCCAGGATGCGACCGACGAAGGGCGATATCAGGTAAACGCCGGCGTCGGCACAGGCTGCGGCCTGGCCAAAGCCAAACAACAGGGTCAGGTTGCAGTTGATCCCTTCCTTCTCCAACTGGCGCGCCGCTTCAATGCCCTCCCAGGTGGCCGCAATTTTTATCAATATGCGTTCGCGGGGAATATCGCGCTGCTCGTAGAGGTCAATCAGCTTGCGCGCCCTGGCCATGGTGGCATGGCTATCAAAGGACAAGCGTGCGTCCACTTCCGTAGATACCCGCCCAGGCACAATTTCCAGGATTTCCGCGCCGATAGCGACAGCCAGCAGGTCGCAACAATAGGCCATCTGTTCGCTGTTGCTGCCGGACTCGCTGGCAGCCTGTTGCCGGGCCTGGTCGAGTAACGACTGGTAGTGGGGCAGTTGTGCCGCTTTCAGCAGCAGTGACGGGTTGGTGGTGGCATCTTGCGGAGCGAACTGCCTGATCGCTTCAATGTCGCCGGTGTCGGCCACCACCAGTGTCATGGCCTTGAGTTGATCGAGCTTGTTGCTCATGCGTTGAGAGTCTCCGTAGTGTTCTGGCTGTGCGTCCTTTGCCGTTCTACAAGCGCTAGCGCATCCTGCAACACGGTGAGGTCCGCGCCTTTGCGAAAGGCGTTTTCGCTGATGTGGCGGCGGAACTTGCGTGCGCCGGGTACGTTCTGGAACAGGCCCAGTATATGCCGTGTAATATGGTGCAGTGAGGCCCCTGCCGACATTTGTTGGTCAATATAGGGCATGAGTTCTCTGAGTACTGCAGCGCGTGAGGCTACCGGCGCGGTACCGCCGAACAGCGTGTTATCGACGTCTGCCAGCAGGTAAGGGTTTTGATAAGCCTCCCGGCCCAGCATTACACCGTCCACCTTCTGCAAATGGGTTTGCGATTCCTCGAGGCTGGTAATGCCGCCATTGATGACAATACAGAGCTGCGGACAGTCTCGCTTCAAACGATAGACCCAGTCGTAATGCAATGGAGGGATTTCCCGGTTCTCCTTGGGACTCAGGCCCTGTAACCAGGCCTTGCGAGCATGCACAATAAACACCTCGCAGCCGGATTCCGCTACCGTCAGCACAAAATCCAGCATTTCTTGATAGGACTCCATGTCGTCGATGCCGATGCGATGCTTGACGGTGACAGGCAGCTCGCAGGCTGACAGCATGGCGGACAGGCAGTCTCTGACCAGTTCAGGTTCTGCCATCAGGCAAGCGCCAAAACGACCGGACTGAACCCGATCTGATGGACAGCCGCAATTCAGGTTTACTTCGTCGTAACCCCATTCCTCGGCCCAGCGAGCGCAGCGCGCCAGTTCTGCGGGATTGCTTCCTCCCAATTGCAGCGCGATAGGGTGTTCTTCGTCGTTGAAGCGCAGGAAACGATCCCGATCGCCATGGATCAGTGCGCCGGTGGTGACCATTTCCGTATACAGCAGAGCCTGTTTGCTGAGCAGGCGCCAAAAATAGCGACAGTGGCGATCAGACCAGTCCATCATTGGGGCAATACAGAAACGATGTGAGAGGCTGTGGCTCACAGAGTTATACAAAAGTACTAATTAATCAGGGGACGGCAGTGTACCAGTTTGCAGCCTCAAGGTGATCGGGTAGACTGGCAAATTGGTCAGGCCAATTTATTTGAGGTGTTATGGCAGCCCGCTTATCAATTCTTGCTGTGCTGCTGCTAATGTTCGTAGCGGCAGCCTGGCAAATACAAAACGAATCGCGAGGTGAGTTGGAACCCGGTTTCGTATCGCTGTTTGACGGCCGCAGCCTCGAGGGCTGGCTCACAGTGGGCGGGGAATCTACCTTTCATGTAGATTCCCGGGAAATCGTGGGTACGCACGGCCCTGGTGAAAACACATTTCTGCGCACCGACAAGACCTACAGCGACTTTATCCTGAAGCTGCAGTTTCGGTGGGACGAGCCCGGTAATTCGGGGATCATGCTGCGCGGTCAGCAACGGGATGGTGATGGTCGCGTTTACGGTTACCAGAGTGAACTCGACGATGGTGAGCGCGCCTGGTCGGGCGGTATCTATGACGAGGCGCGGCGGGGATGGCTGCAAACCCTTGAAGGTCGTGATGAGGCTCGTGCCGCGATCAGGCTGGATGACTGGAACGACATCCGCATTGAGGCGCGTGGGACATCTATTAAGACCTTCATCAATGAAGTGCCGGTTGCGGATCTTGTCGACGGTATGGACGCGGAAGGCTTTATTGCACTGCAGGTGCACTCGGGCAATCGAGGGATCATGCGTTGGCGCAATATTCGGATCCAGGAATTGCCTCCCGTAACCGCGCTCGGCGTTGCGCTGGATCGCCTGGAAGAATGGCAGCTGCGTGCTGTCGATGATATCCAATGGCAGGATGGCGCGCTGTCACTGCGTGGCGAGGAGGGTGAGGCCAGCAGCCGCCGGCAGTTTGGTGATGCCCAGTTCTCCTTTGACCTGGCCTTGTGCGATCAGCCCCAGCGCTTGCGTGTGCGCAGTCGACCTCACGATCAGCAATTTGCTGAGCTTGAAATCAGCCGCCAGCGCGCCCAGGCCCGGGTGGGTACCGATGGTGCCGTGGAAGAGTTTGAACCGGTCGACTTAACCGGGGAAGACAGTGCCAGTATCAGCCTGCTGGCTCAGGGTGATGCGGTGGTGATCACGGTCGATGAACAGGAAGTGCTGCGCTGGGATGAGCCTGGCCTGCCCGATCGCGGCCGCTTCAGCCTGGCACCGGGGGGCTGCGCCGAGGGCTTGCAGCTGCAGAACTTTGCCTGGCTGGATCTCAACGGTGGTAGTCGCGAGCCGAAGTTCTACGAAAGTCTGGATACTGAACCGGCGCCGGTGCTGACACCAGAGCAGGCACTTGCAGACTTTGTGGTGCCTGACGACTTTGTGGTTGAGCTGGTGGCCGCCGAGCCTCTGGTAGGCGACCCGGTCGCGATGGACTGGGATGAGCACGGCCGCCTGTACGTGGTTGAAATGCGGGGGTTCATGCCGGACGCCTACGGCACCGGGCAGGAAGAACCGGTGGGCAGAATTGTGCGCCTGACTGATACCGACGGCGACGGCGCAATGGATGACAGTGAAGTCTTTCTCGATAAGCTCGTCAATCCACGCGCAGTGGCAGTGACCAATGACGGTGTGTTGGTGGCAGAACCGCCCGCCCTGTGGCTGTGTGAAATGCCCAACAAAGACAGTGTCTGTGACAGCAAGCGCAATCTGGGTGATTACGGTACAGCGCCCGAGGGCACCAGCATCGAGCACCTGGAGAATGGTTTGATGTTCGGTCTGGACAACTGGTTGGTGAGTGCAAAGTCCGATCGTGAACTGCGCATTGTGGATGGCGAGCTCCAGCAGCGAGGCACCAACTTCCGTGGTCAATGGGGCATTAGCAAGGACAATTACGGGCGCATCTTTTCCAACAACAATTCCAATTTTATTAGCGCAGACTTCTTCGCCGCGGAGGACCTGTTGCAGTCCGGCGTACCCCTTGAGGGTGGTGGTTTGTCTTATGTGCTGACCGCGCCTGAAGAAGTGTTCAGCATCCGCGTTAACCCGGGCGTAAACCGGGCTTATCTCGACGACACCCTGCGTGAGGATGGCCGCCTACGCAATGCTACTGCGGTGAGCGGGCTGGCGGTTTATCGAGGAGACCAGTTCCCCATCGAGTATCGTAACGATGTCTTTGTGCCTGAGCCTGGTGCCAATGTGGTGGCACGCTTCACGCTGTCCGAGCAGGATCTGGCGTTAAGCGCGGAACATCAGTTGTACCCGGATGAGCGTTGGGGGCAGCGCGAGTTCATGGGTAGCACTGATGAACGTTTCCGCCCGGTTGATGCCCACATTGGGCCCGACGGCGCTTTGTACATCATTGATATGTACCGGGGCATCATCCAGGAACAGCATTTTCTGACTGAAGAATTACGCGAGCAGATCTTCCAGCGCGAGCTGGAAACCCCTATTGGTTATGGTCGCATCTGGCGGGTACGACATCGCGAGGGTAGAGCGGGCCAGGTGGCCAGTTCCCTGGGTGATGCCAGCAGCATGGAACTGGTACTGGCGCTTTTCGATCCCAACGGCTGGGTGCGCGATACCGCCCAGCGTCTATTGCTGGCGCGCCCGGATGAGGCCCGCGCGGAGTTAGCCAAGGTGGTCAGCGCCGAGAGTACCTATGCGGCGATTCACGCCCTGTGGACGCTGCACGGGCGCGGCCAACTTGATCGCGAATTGTTGCTGGCCGGTATCGCCAAAGGCGATGCGCGCAGGACGCAACAGGCGTTGCGCGCGGGCCGCGGTCTGCTTCAGGCAGAGGATCTGCTTGCCGTGGGCACTGATGAAGTGATGCTTGCCATGCAGGTGGCCTTCAGCTTGGGCGATTACAGCGACTCCACCCAGGTGCGAGCGCGATTGCGTGAACTGTTGCTATCGCATCCAGAGTCGGAGCTCGTCAGCCAGGCGGTGATTCGAGCCAGTGTTGGGCATGAGTTACCCATGCTGGAAGAAATGATGGCGGACACCGAGTTTGCCGAAGGAGCGTCTTCGGCAAAATTATTTTCTCAACTCACTGCGTCAGCCTATCGCAGTTTGCGTGGTGATCTCAGCAGTACCGAGGAAGCGCCGAGCGAGCTGCCGGAGATTCTGGCACTGGCTGCCTCTCGCGCCGGTGAGCAGGAGTGGCAGCAGATTGCCATGTTGCAAGGCCTCAATCGAGTCAGTACCAGTAGCGGTTTTCAGCCCGCCCGTTTGCCACAAGCGCCGCCCATCTTTACTGACACTGAAATCGACGGAGACTCACCACTATGGGCAGCACGCCTGCAGGGTCGCCGCGCCTATACATGGCCCGGCGACGAATTGGCTGCTGGTGTGACACCGCTCAGTCCAGATCAGCTGGCACTAATGCAGCAGGGCGAAGCATTTTATGCGGGTTGTGCCACCTGTCATGGACGCGATGGCAAAGGTGTTGCCGGTCTGGCGCCAGCTCTGGCCGACGCTTCCTGGGTGACCGGGCCGCCCGAATGGCTGGGCCGCATTATTTTGCAGGGCATGACGGGCCCGGTCGAAGTTAACGGTGAAGTGTTTGATGGTGTGATGCCGCCCCACGGGCAGCAGCCGCAGCTGGACGATGCCACTTTGGCTGGCCTGATGACGTATTTGCGCCGCAGTTGGGGCCACACTGCTGATCCGGTCACGGTGTCACAGGTTGCCGCGATCCGGGAAGCCAGCGGCGGACGCAGCGCACCCTGGACCGTGGCTGAACTGGAACAAGTGCCCTATGACCGTGGTTTCGCCCGTTTTGCCGGAAAATACAAAGTGTCATTCATTACCATGAGTGTGTATGAACAGGATGGTGACCTGTACATCGAAGTACCCATGTACGGTGGCGGTAAGATGACTCCCGAATCAGACACGGTGTTCTCGGGCTCGGCGGGCAGCGAGACTGTCCGGGTTGAGTTTGTTGTCGAGGAGGACGGATCGGTGCCCAAGTTCATCATGCATCGCCAGGGGCAGAAGTTTCCTGTCAGTCGGGTTGAGGGCTGAGCTGTGGGGGCCGGTGTTCGACTCGGCGTGATTGGCCTGGGCAATATTGGCCAGCAACACCTCGGCCATATTCGCTCAGGCGCGGTGCAGGGATGTGAGGTCACCGCGCTGTGCGCAAGACAACCCAGCGTCTTGGCAGCGGAGACCGGTGCAACGCAGTTTGCCGATTACCGCGAGATGATTGATTCCGGGTTGGTCGACGCGGTCCTGGTAGCGACGCCGACGCAGTCCCATCGCGATATTGGCATGTATGCGCTGGAACGCGGTCTGCATGTACTGATGGAAAAACCGCTGGGCCTGTCCGTGGGTCAGGCTGCAGAGATGGTCGACACCGCCGGTGATCAGGTGTTTGCCCTGATGCTGAACCAGCGACTCGATCCGGTTTTTGTCGACATGAAAACACTGCTGGATGAGGAAAGACTGGGTCCCATTCAGCGCACCAGTTGGACCATGACCAACTGGTTCAGGCCCGAGGTCTATTTCCAGGTCAGCGACTGGCGTGCGACCTGGGTTGGGGAGGGCGGCGGTTTGCTGCTGAACCAGTGCATCCACAATCTGGATATCTTTCAATGGCTCTGCGGCATGCCCGTTCGAGTGAACGGCTTTTGCGGCTTTGGGCGATACCACGACATTGAGGTGGAGGATGAAGCTACCGCCTATTTCGAATATACCAGTGGCGCTACCGGAACCTTTGTTGGCTCTACGGGCGAGGTGCCCGGCGTGAACCGGCTCGATATTGTGGGCGACCTGGGCATGCTCAGCTATGACGGCGAGCGCCTTTTGCACACTCGTAACGAACCGGGCACTGTGGCCTACAATGGCAGTACACGAGATATGTTTGGCCAGCCTGAAACCGTCACTCAGGACATTACGCCAAAGGGTGGCGTCAATCAGCACGCGCTGGTGATCCAGAATTTTGTGAATGCCGTTACCAGTGGTGAAGACCTCATCGCACCAGCAGCCGAGGGCTTGCATTCACTGTCGCTGGCAAATGCCATCCTGCTGTCCAGCTGGGAGGGCGCTGCCGTAGAGATGCCTCTGGATCCCGTCCACTACGAACATGCTCTGGCGCATCGGTTGGCGAGCTCCAGTCTGCGCGAAAAAGCAGATTTGGAAGTCAATGTAGATATGGATAAATCCTACCGATGAGTCAGTCTGTCGATTTGCAGGCGCTGGCCTTGCAGCCCCTGCACCGGCGCCTACCCACTTATTTGCGCCTGAGCGGACCCGGTTGGTTGCAGGGTGCCATGACCCTCGGCGGTGGCAGCGCCATCACCTCGCTGACCATTGGCGGTGTCTACGGTTATGAACTGCTTTGGGTGCAGCCCCTTTCAATGCTGATTGGCTGCATCATGTTGTTTGCGCTATCGCACCAGACCCTGAGCACGGGTGCGCCGCCGTTTCAATCCATGCGTAAACACGTACATCCCTCGCTCGCCTGGGCCTGGGCAATTGCCGCCCTGGCCTCCAGCATTATCTGGGGCTTTTCCCATTACCCACTCAGCGCCGGCATGCTTGAAGAGATTGTCGCGGTGACGACCGGCTTCAGTTTGCAGGACAGCGGGGGAATCGGGCGCGAGCTTTATTTGCTGGGGCTGGCGATCCTGGTGTGG
Source organism: Halieaceae bacterium (assembly GCA_963921335.3). Taxonomy (GTDB): domain Bacteria; phylum Pseudomonadota; class Gammaproteobacteria; order Pseudomonadales; family Halieaceae; genus CAWUFC02. The sequence continues at coordinate 1,792,085 of CAWUFC020000001.1, forward strand.
ATAGTTTGTGCCTACACCGCGTGGCACTACGGCAGCGGTGGGCGCGCGGTGACCCTGTTCGAGAACGGTGTGAAGTTGCTCAGCGGCATGATTATCCTCAGTTTCGCCTGGGTAGTGATTGCCTCCACAGTGCAGGGACAAATCGATTGGGGTGCGGTGTTGGCGGGTTATGTGCCCAGTTCACTACCTGCGGACGATGCCGGTGTCACCACGATTATGGCGGCCCTGGGCACAGCGGTCGGCATCAATATGACCTTTGTATATGGCTATACGCTGCTGCAGCGCGGTTGGGGGCGACAGCACAGGGAGCTGTCACGCTACGATATTGTGCTTGGCCTGGTCATCCCTTACATGCTGGTCACCAGCCTGATTTCCATTGCCGCCGCAGGTGCCTTTTACGGCAGCGATATGGATATCGCCGGCAAGTTGTCCCCAGCCCAGGCCAGTCGACTGTTCGCCCAGGCAGGACTGGGTGAACTGACCGGGCAGTTGATTTTTACCTTTGGCATCCTGGGTATGGCGGTGGGTTCCCTGGTGATGCACATGCTTTGTTGTGGCGCTGCCGCCGCTGAAATGTTTGGCTGGGAACACAACAGTCGGCGCTATCGCCTGGCGCTGTTGTTGCCAACACCGGCAGTGCTTGGTGTCTTCGTTTGGTCAACCATGGGGGCTTATGTGGTGCTGCCCACCTCCGCCATTTGTGGCTTTCTGCTTCCCATTGCCTACCTGGGCTGGTTGGTGCTCAATAACCGCGAGGATTACCTCGGGGATGCGATGCCCCGGGGGCACAAGGCCATGATGTATAACACTGCCATGGTGCTGTGTATTCTGGTGGTGCTGGCCAGTGTTACCTACAGCACACTGGTTAAAATGGGGATGTGGTAGAGCATATGGTTGATATTAAAGACGGGGCTAATTACGCGCCCACTGCCGACATTGAACCGGTGGTTGGCCCCGGCGAGTTCCAGTTTGCGGCAGCCCATCTGGACCACGGCCATATCAACGGGCAATGCAATGGCTTGTGTGACGCAGGCGCAAGCCTGAAGTGGGTGTACGATGCGGATCCCAGCCGTATTGCGCGCTTTCAGGAACAATTTCCCGGGGTGCAGGTGGCGGAAAGGTTCAGCCAGATTCTGCAGGACCCGGAGATACAGTTGGTGGCCAGCGCAGCCATTCCCAACGAGCGTTCAGAAATCGGTCGCCAGGTGCTGGCGGCGGGCAAGCACTACTTTACGGACAAGTCGCCTTTTACCAGCCTGCAGCAACTGGCTGAAATTAAGGATGTGGTTGCCGTGACCGGTCGCAAATATATGGTCTACTACGCTGAGCGCTTGCATAACGACGCCGCGTGGATGGCCGGCGAGATGATCGCCGAAGGTGCGGTGGGGCGCGTACTGCAGGTCATTAACCTGGCGCCGCACCGGCTCGCGCTGGAGACCCGACCGTTGTGGTTTTTCGACAAGGACTGCTATGGCGGCATTCTCACTGACATAGGATCGCACCAGGTTGAGCAGTTTCTGACCTATGCTGGCTGCCACGATGCCGACATCGAACTGGCCAGGGTCGATAATCTGAACAATCCGCAGATGCCCGGCCTGGAGGATTTTGGCGAGCTGGCGCTGACCGGCAGCAACGGTGCGCGCTTTTATAGTCGAGTCGACTGGTTTACGCCGGCGGGTCTGAGGACCTGGGGCGACGGGCGCAGTTTCATTGTTGGCACCGAGGGCACGCTTGAGGTGCGCAAGTATCTGGATGTGGCGCGCGATGCACCTTCTTCGAAAATACTTTGGGTGAATAGTGAGGGTGAGCAGGAAATTGATTGCCTGGACCAATCCGGTTTTCCCTTTTTCGGTCAGTTGATTCTCGATTGTCTCAAGGGCACCGAGAATGCCATGACACAAGCCCATGCATTTAAAGCGGCAGAGCTAAGCATGCGCGCCCAGGCTTTGGCCGATCAGGCACGCGAAGGGGCCTGACGCCGTTTATGTGCGGACGCGTCAATGTCATTGATAATCCTGAGCTACAGGCGCTGTTGAAGAAACTGGGTGTCGATCTCGGTCTCCCTGATCGCAGTAATATTGCGCCCACCGAGCCGCTACTGATGATTCGCCAGCATGAAGGCCGCAATGAGGTCACTCAGGCTCGCTGGTGGCTGACGCCGTCCTGGGCGCGCCAGCCAGACCAGAAGTACGCCATGTTCAACGCCCGCAGCGAGACCATTGCCACCAGCCGGGCCTACAAGGGACCGTTTCGCTATAAGCGGGGTATTGTGCCGGTGAGCTCTTTTATCGAGTGGCGCAGCGAAGAGGGGGTGCGCCAGCCCTACCTCATCGAGGCCGACTCCGGGGCGTTGGCCCTGGCCTGCGTCTGGGATTGCTGGGAGGGGCAGCTCGAGGGGGCCGAGGCCATCATCGAAAGCTGTTCTATTGTTACAACCGCGGCGGCTGCGCAGTTTGAAGCCTGGCACAAGCGTATGCCGGTGATGTTGAGCTCAGATGAATACGAGACCTGGCTGAACTGCGAGCAGCCACTTGCTGCAGACACGCCGCTGTTTCGACCTGAGCTGAAACAGGATCTGAAAATCAGCGCGCTGTCGCGTGAGGTGAATCATGCGGGCAACAAAGACCTTGAGCTGTTGTCTCCACAGAGTGATTCAATCCATCTGGCCGCATGAAGCCCGTGCTATGATGCGGGTTTGAGCCGCGCTGTTATCTGTTTATGACATCCACTGTCAGCAAAACCCAGCCCCGCCGCAGTAGTGGGATAGAACGGCGGCAGGCGCTGCTGGAAGCGACCTTGCGACTGGTAGCCCGGGAGGGAATCAGGGCGGTCAAACACCGCGCTGTCGCCAGCGAAGCTGGTGTACCCCTGGCGGCCACCACCTATTATTTCGACAGTATCGAGCAGTTGCTGACCGAGAGCTTCCGCTTCTGGACACAAACCAAAGACGTACACATGGCTCAGTACAGCCAGTCATTGGCGGAGCATTTGCCTGCAGTGGCAGCGGCACCGGCAGGCTCACCGGAGCGCTCTGAACTGGCGGGCAAGATCCGTGATGCCACTGTGGATTATGTGCTGCAGCAGGCGAGAATGACTGACGATCGAGTCATTGAACTGGCGTTCAAGCATGAGGCTCTGCGTAGCGAAGCCCTGCGACAGCTTGTGATCGAGCAGGATCAGCGCTTTGTGGATAACGTGCTTGCCATGTTGTCAGCGACCGGCAATCGCGATCCTGATAGTGAAGCCGAGATTATCCTGGCCGTGATTCTGCGGCTGGAGCAACAAGCGGTGATTAACAGTATTGATGAGGTTAAGATAGGAAAAGTCATCACCCGCCAGATTGAGCGGGTCTTGGAAGTGACTGTGGACAAATGGTACGATCGTACTAATTAACACCGCCGAAAAAATAAAACTAATAAACGGCAGATTCATAAGAAATGGCTCAACGAGCCCGAGGGGATAGCAATGACAACTAGGAACCGCACAGCGACTGCGCTGGCCGCGATGATGGTGCTGCCAGCACCGTTTGCATTGGCGCAGCTGGAAGAGGTGATCGTCACCGCCCAGAAGCGCGAGGAAGGATTGCAGGATGTACCGATTGCGGTGCAGGCCTTTAATACTGAGGCGCTGGATAATCTGACTGCCCAGGACATCGGTGAATTGGATCTGTTTACCCCCAACGTGGAAATTCCGCGCAGTGTCAACCAGCCCCGCTACAAGATTCGCGGTATTGGTACCGACGATTTCGGGATTGGAGCCGACCCTGCTGTGGGCGTTTACATTGATGGCGTCTATGTGGCCCGCGGCGGTGGCTCCAAGGTCGCTTTTAATGACATCGAGCGCATCGAAATATTGAATGGCCCCCAGGGAACGCTGTTTGGTCGCAACGCTGCGGCTGGGGCAATCCAGTACATTACCAACAAGCCAGATCAGGAACAGGGTGGCTGGGTACGAGGCACTTTTGGCAACTACGAGCGTATGCAGCTGGACGGTGTTTACAACCTGCCGATCAACGACGAGCTATCCTGGCGTGTTGGCGCGCTGTACAACGAGCGCGATGGCTATGTTAAGAACAACGGCCCGGCCGGGGGTCTCCAGTTCCAGAAGAACTGGGCTTTTACTACGGCGCTGCGCTGGGAACCAACCGATCGACTGGATCTGATCTGGCGCTTTGAGTATGACGAGATTGATCAGGATTCCAAGGCGGTAACCAGCGCCATTTATGGCCCCAACCGTTTCGATGCCACCGGCTTTGATGAAACCACCACTAATCGACGTCTGGATGAGACGCGCGAACTATACGGTACCAGTTTGCATCTGACTTACGACATGGACTGGGCAACGTTCACCTCGATTACGGCCTACCGTACCTACGAAACAGAGAACCCCGAGAATCAGGATGGCTGGATCGATCCTTTCTTTGAGTTCAATGATTACAACGCCGAGGACAATAAACAGTTCAGTCAGGAGTTTCGCTTTAGCGGTGAAGCGGGTCGCCTTTTGTGGACGGCAGGGTTCAACTATCACGAGGAAAATGCCAAGCAGCGAACTGGCCTGGAGTTGAATCCAAATGCGTTTGATAAGCTGGTTGTGGAAGCCGAGGCCGGTTTCCCCTACGAGGCGGTGCCACCAGGTACTGGTTTCGATCTGGCCTTCGCTGTATTTGACCTGCCACGAATCTATGAAAGCGGTATTGAAGCGCTTGAGTCTGGTGATTTTTACCAGGAGAACATAAATGTCGAGGGTGATTATGAGTCCTGGGCAATATTCGCTGACTTTACCTTCGATATTACCGAGACGCTGGCCCTGACCTTGGGCGGGCGCTACACCGAAGACAAGAAAGATTTTAAGCAGTTTGTGCCGATCAACGATCACGGTGTGCACTTTCAGTGGGCGCCCACCTTTGTCGATGAGAATGGTGATTACGATCCAGACGGCAGCATGCTGGGTATTGTTGAGCAGGACGGCAAGTGGGATGAGTTCACCCCGCGTGTGGTGCTGGACTGGCGCGTTGCCGACGATGTGCTCTTGTATGCCAGCTGGGCTGAGGGCTATAAAGCGGGCGGTTTCAATAGCGCCAACGTGGCCCAGCCCCCATTCGACCCTGCCAGTGTTGAGAACCTTGAATTTGGTATCAAGTCGCAGTGGCTGGACAACACCCTGCGGGTGAATGCAGCCTATTTCATGTATGACTACACCAATCTGCAGGAGCTGAACCAGATTCCCGCTGCCTGTATTCCCGGCTCTTCATTTGCGCTGTTCCAGTTTGAGAACTCCGACGCAGAGGGAGAGGGCCTGGAGCTGCAAATTGACTGGGCGCCGATCGCGGGCCTTCAGCTTTGGGGCAGTCTCGGTACTCTCGAAGCCGAGTACTCGGATCGCGTTCGTCAGCGCGCAGTAGACGGTGTGTGTGATCCGATCGATGAGACTGGAGAGAAGTTCCAGGGGCCGCCCGAGCTGGCCTATGCACTGGGGGCGACTTATACCCACGATTTTTCCGGCGGTGGCGCGCTGACCGGTTCGATCTCTTACGGTTGGCAGGAAGGTGAAACCGGTCGTCGCAACTGTTCCTTCGTGCAGGAGCCCGGTGGCGACACTGGCGCTTACTACGAATTTGATACTGATCCAGACAGCGGCAGCCTGATTATCTCCAAGGATTCTGCGGTAGGCACCCTGACCGAGCCGCCCTTCGAGAGCTGTCCAGACCTCGACGACCGTGAAAACCTGAATGCCAGACTGGCATATTTCAGCGCCAGCGGTGCCTGGGAAGTCGCAGCATGGGTCACCAACTGGACCAACTGGTCTGACGATAGCGGCGAAGCCGGTGGTAATGGCACAGAGATTTCATCGGCCTTTACCGATGGCGCACCTTCTTATGACCGCCGCGAACCGCCCCGCATGTACGGTGTTGAGCTGAAGTACAGCTTCTAAAGCACCGCCGCAAAGCACTTCTGATAAACTCCGTTAGCGTCCTGCTAACGGAGTTTTTTTATGGATTTGTATGAGGTCATGCGCACCACGTTTGCTGCGCGTGAATACACCGGCGAAGATCTGCCCGACGAGGTGCTGGAGCGGATTCTCGACAACGCGCGCTTCGCTCCAAGCGGAGGGAACCGACAGGCTGGTCGCATACTCGTGCTGCGAGACAAAGCCTTGCAGGCACAGATTGCCGATTTGTCCCTGCCGATTGCTCAGCGCTACACAGCCCAGAGCATGGCCGGCGAGACACCCTATAACCCGGTGCATGAAACTGGCTTGAGCCCGGAGCAGATCGAGGCGACCGAGGCCCTGCCGCTGCTTACCGATCACCTGCGCAATGCCAGTGTCCTATTGGTGGTGTGCTTGGACTTGTCCAGTATTGCAGCGCTGGACAAAGATCTGGGCCGACTCCCCCTGGCCGCCGGCGGTTCTATTTATCCCCTGGTGTGGAATATCCTCATGGGTGCCCGGGCAGAGGGTTTTGGTGGCACGATGACGACCATCAGTCTCGCCGTCGAGCCCGCAATCAAGCCGCTGTTGAATGTGCCGGAGCACTGGGCGCTGGCCACGCTGGTGCCCTTGGGCAAACCGGTGAAGCAGCTCACCAGATTGAAGCGTCGCGAAGTCTCTGAGTTTGTGGTGCGGGATCGCTTCGATGGAGCCGCTTTTTGAAAGCCTGGCAAATTACCGAACTGGGTGAGCCGGAGCAGGCGCTCGAGCTCGTCGATACTGAGTTGCCCGAGCCCGGCCCGGGCGAACTGAGTATCGCTGTAGACGCTGCAGGTCTGGGTTTGCCGGATGTGCTGATGTGCCGAGGTCAATACGAATACAAGCCACAGCTGCCGTTCACACCCGGGCAGGAGGTCGTGGGCAGAGTGATCAGCGCCGGTGAAGGGGTGAGCTTTCAGGCGGGTGATCGGGTGATGGGCGTGACGTCATTCTTTAACGGCCAGGGCGGTTATGCCCAAGAGTGCATGAGCATGACCGGCATGGTGTATCCGGCCCCTGAGTACATGTCCGATGAGCATGCCGCGGGTTTTGTGATTCCCTGGCATACTGCCTGGATTGCGCTGGTGAACCGAGCAGCGGCACAAGCGGGTGAAACCCTGCTGGTTCTGGGCGCTGCCGGCGGTTCCGGTTCTGCTGCTGTGCAGTTGGGAAAAGCCCTGGGTCTGCGGGTGATCGCGGTGGCCGGTGGCGCTGGTAAGGCTGCTTATTGCGGTGAGCTCGGTGCCGATGAGGTCATCGACCATCACGCGGATAAAGTGGTGGAGACAACCAATGCCCTGACCGCTGGGCTGGGTGCGAATATCGTCTTTGATCCCGCGGGCGGTGAATTGTGCGCCGAGGTGGTGAGTTGCACCGCCAGTGAGGGCAGGCTGCTGCTGGTGGGTTTTGCCAGCGGCAAGTGGGGCAGGGTGCCGCCGCACGAAGTTGTGATTCGCAATTGTTCTGCAATGGGGGTGTTTGTGGGCGCGTATAGTCCCGAGCAGCGCCAGGCCGTGCATGAAGAGCTGTTAGCCTTGTATAAGAAGCAGCAGCTGGTACCGTTGGTGGGGCGCGTTGATGGTTTTGATGCGTTACCTCGTATGCTTAAGGAGATGGCAGAGCGTCGCCTGAGGGGCAAAGCGATTATCAAGGTGAAGTGATCGTTTGCAGGCCGGCTGGCGTAGACTGTGTACCCAGTGCGCGTGACATACTGGCCATTGAAAGATAGTTATAACTATTTATAATTCCTGCTCAATTTATCGCCAAAAAGGCTGAATTATGCGAAAGAGTCTCACTGTTCTGTTGATCGCCATGGTTCTGGGTGGTTGTGCCCAGTATAAAGACAAGCGTGGTGTTGAAGTCACCTGGCAACCTGAAGTCATGAACAGCTTCAAGGTTGGGGAAACCACCCGCAATGAAGTGCTCACACGCCTCGGGCCGCCGTCCCAGGTGATCACCATGGATGACGAAACTGTCTTGTATTACCTCTACGAGAAGCGCGCGGGCGAAGGCCTCATCCTGATTGTCTACAACCGCTTTGACGTCACCACCAACTATGACCGCGCAGTATTTTTCTTCGACGGTGATGACACGTTGACTGAAGCCGCAAGTCATATCAATCCAGATGCGAAGTAGTAAGGTTTTACTGCTCTGTGCGCTGCTGTTAGCGGCTGGCTGTAGCCAGAACCGATACAACATCGGCCAGACTGTGCCGGAGCATGGCTACGACACCGGCACTTCTCTGCAGGCGGTGCTGGATGAGCTGGGACCGCCGGTGCGAATGTCGGCGGCCAGCTTCGGTTATGTGTTGGCCTATGAATACTGGTACATCTCTGAGGACAAACTGGGCATCAGTTTGGCACCTTTGGGTATCGATTTTATTGCCATAGATTTTGGTGAAGCTAAAACCAGTGGCGAATACTTATTGCTGAGCTTTGATCGGCAACATCGCCTTATCGATAGTCGTTTCGATGCCTTTGATCGCGACGCCGGTGGTGGCCAGGGTATTCAGGCTCTGGCCAGCGTGGTAGACGTGGTTGATGTCAGCGATCTGACGAAACCCCTGCCTACTCATCGCTGGGGTGGCTTCGCGTTGGAGGAGTTGCCGGTTACCCTGAACCGGGATCAGAATATCGATAGTGGTCAAAATGGCCTCGAGCAGCGCGGCACCCCGGTCAACATAGGCCAGCGCGCCACCGAAATGCCCTAAGGGCGAATTCCCAGTACACTGTCCCCTTTGCCGCTGCAAAGGGGATTTTTCATGTCAGATTTCCGGTCCGATCTGCTGCAGGGCAAGGTAGCCCTGGTGACCGGTGGTGGAACCGGTATCGGGAAGACCATTGCTCGAGAGCTCGGCCTGCATGGTGCCAGCGTTGTCATAGCCTCGCGCAAACAGGAGGTGATTGAAGCCAGTGCTGCGGAGTTATGCGAGTTGGGCATAGAGTGTCTGGGGCTGCCTCTTGATATTCGCATTGGCGATCAGGTGGAGCAGACCCTGGGGAGCATTCTTTCGCGTTTCGGCCGACTCGATATTCTGATCAACAATGCGGCAGGCAATTTCCCTGCGCGCATTGAAGACCTCTCCTACAACGCATTTAAAACCATTGTCGATATTGACCTGCAGGGCACCTTCAACATGTGCAAGGCAGCTTTTAGTTCTGTGATGAAGGAAAAAGGCGGCGTCATCATCAATATTACTGCGCCCTTCGATAATATGGGTGTGTCCTGGCAGGCCCATGCCGCAGCGGCCAAATCTGGCGTGGTGTCTTTGACGCGCACTGCGGCGGCAGAGTGGGGTGGGCTTGGTATTCGAGTGAATGGCATCGCCCCCGGTGAGATTGAACAGACTGAGGGGGTAGAGAGACTCAGCGACACGCTCACCAACGAAGGTCAGGTGCGTCGCAAAGGCCGCCCTGAAGATATTGCGAATACCGTGCTGTTCTTGTGTAGCGATGCGGGCAGTTATATCAGTGGTGTGAACCTGTATGTCGATGGTGGTAGCGGTGCAGATATGTTGAAAGTACCTGTTTATGAGTAAAAGTGTATGAGTGAGCAAAAGGAACTGATCAGCCAGATTCGCAAGACGGTTGAGCAGATTTGTGCCGATTTCAGCGGTGAGTACTGGCGCGCCAAGGACCGAGAACGGGACTACCCCGGTGAGTTTGTACAGGCGCTCACCGACGCCGGGCTGCTGGCGAGCTTGATACCGGAGCAATACGGTGGCAGTGGCTTGCCCTTGCGGGTAGCGCTGGAAATCATGACTGGCATCCATGAACAGGGTTCCAATGCGGCAGCCTGTCATGCCCAGATGTACACCATGGGTACGATTCTGCGTCACGGCAGTGAGGAGCAAAAAAGTCGATACCTGCCAGCCATTGCCAGCGGTGAGTTGCGTCTGCAGGCTTTTGGGGTGACGGAGCCGACTGCAGGCACCGACACCACCAGTCTGACAACCACAGCAGTACGTGACGGCGATGACTACGTGGTGAATGGGCAGAAAGTATGGATCTCCCGCGCTGAGCATTCCGACCTGATGGTGCTGTTGGCGCGCACAACACCGCTCGATCAGGTTGAGAAGAAGACACAGGGTTTGTCGGTGTTTCTGGTCGATATGCGAGAGGCCGTTGGCAACGGCCTGACCATCAAGCCCATCCGCACCATGCTCAATCATGCGACCACAGAGTTGTTCTTCGACAATTTACGCATACCCTCCAGCAGTCTGGTGGGTGAAGAAGGTAAGGGGTTTCGCTACATTCTGTCGGGCATGAATGCAGAGCGTATCCTGATCGCTGCCGAGTGCATTGGTGATGCTCGCTGGTTCATCAAGACTGCCCGCGACTATGCCTGCGAGCGGGAGGTGTTTGGTCGACCGATTGGACAGAATCAGGGTGTGCAGTTTCCAATCGCCAGGGCTTACGCCCAGACCGAAGCAGCTGATTTGATGGTGGGTAAAGCGGCTGAGTTGTATGACGCGGGCGAAGACTGTGGTGCGGAAGCCAATATGGCCAAGATGCTGGCCTCTGAAGCCAGCTGGGCCGCAGGAGATACCTGCCTGCAAACACACGGTGGATTCGGTCTGGCCGAGGAGTACGACGTCGAGCGCAAATTCAGGGAGACCCGGCTCTACCAGATCGCCCCGATCTCAACCAACCTGATACTTTCCTACCTCGGTGAGCACGAACTGGACATGCCGCGCTCCTACTGATCGGTTTATCGCAGATTTCCACCTGCGATAAAGGGTTCGAGCTCGGCGCGCATTTCGGCAAGCCCGGCTTCGCGGATATTGCGCTTGTTTTCCATGTAGTGGCGGCCAGGTAATTCAGCCAATTGGGTGGCTAAAGCCAGGGCGCGCTCCCTGAGTGCATCGGCCTCAACCAGCTCGTCAAGAAAACCTGCCTCTACGGCGCCCTGGCTATCGTATTGTTCGGCCTGAATCGCAGCGCGAGTCAGGTGCCTTGGGGAAAGTCGATCGCGGCAGAGTACGTTCAGCGGGCGAGGGATCGTCATATTGATTGCTGTCTCGGGCAGGCAGATTTTGAAGTCGCCACTGACACCGATTCGATTGTCTGCAGCCAGCAGTAAAAACGCCCCGGCAGCTACCGCGTGCCCGGTACAGCCGATGACCACCGGCTGCGGAAAATCGTACAGGCGAATGAACATCTGGATGCCGCGAACAACGAGGTCCTTCATGTTGTCAGCGCCCTTCTCAAATTCCTTGAGATCAAAGCCGCCGGAAAGCAGCCCCGGCTTGCCCAGAATCAGCACGGCTTTGGCTTCTGCCTCTGCCTTGTCCAGCCCTTCATTCATCTCATCGATAAATACGTGACTGACTGCATTAGCTTTGCCATCGTCAAAATGCAGTACGGCAACGTCGCCGACTAATTCGTAGTTCATTGGGTTTTACTCCGCGGTTTCCTGTTGTTGGGCTGCCAGAAAAGCTGGTCTTTCCTGCAGGCGTTGCAAGTATGCACCAGTGAGGGGGTGGCGGTCATCCAGTACGCCGAGCAGTTGTGCTGCCATCAGGGTGAAGCCAAGCATGATATCCGCTGCGCTGAATTCGTCACCCAGGACGTAGGTGTTGTCTCCCAGAGCGCCCTCCAGGTAGTCTATGCCCACACTTGCGCGTCCGCGCGCGTCCTCAACCAGCTCAGGGTTGTCATCCCTGCCTTCCCGGTACAGCAGCAACCAGACGAGAATGCCCACTGGTGGAAATGCGGTGCTGTCAGCAAAGTGCAGCCACTGCAGATAGGCCGCCCGCTCAGCGCTGCCGATGGCCGGTGCCAGTCGCCCCTCGCCATAACACTCCAGCAGGTATTCGATAATGGCGCCGGACTCGCACATGACGACTGCGTCATCCTGTAACGTCGGGAACTTGCCAGTGGGTGTGTCCTGTTGAAAAAAAGTGGTTGATGGCGGCTTGAAGGTGACACGTTCCAGTTCGTAGGGCAGTCCTAGCTCCTCCATCAACCAGACGATACGAAAACAACGGGTGTTGGGCGCATGCCAGAGCTTGAGGGGTTTCTGAGCTGTTCTCATCTTGCTAATCTCTTTGCTTTCTTACTAAAGGATAGACCCATGGATGCAGTTATTGAATGGTTGCCCAGAGTCGGTGCGATTCTGATGCTACTGATCGGTCTGGTTGGCTTTTTCAAGCCTCAGGCTTTCGCTGACAATATGGGCATTGGCTTGAACAAACCCGAGGCCTGGTCCGAGCTGCGCACGGTGATGGGTGGCCTCAACGTGGGCGGTGCACTCGGGGCTCTGATCTTCCAGGCTCCGGAAGTTTTTATGACGCTCGGTCTGGCCTGGCTGTTTGGACTGTTTGCGCGCTTCTGGTCCATCCTCAAAGATGACATGACCATTAAGACCTCAATCCCCGCTTTTATCGTAGATGGTGGCCTGGCCTTCCTGTTCCTGAGCCCATTGCTGCTCTAGAGCACTTGTTCTGGCTCCTCGCCCTCAAGAAAATTGGTGATGGCGTGCTGCGCCATCATCTCGACTAACTCAGCCTCCGGTAGCTGATTGAGAAATTCCCTGCCTTTGCGATTTGCCTCTCCTGCGACCAGGGTAGGCTGGTTGCCGAGCGCTTCGAGTGCTTCGCCTACCAGGGCATCGGTGGTTTGAAACTCGCTGGTATCCAGATGCTGGTAACCCGCCGCAGCTGTGGATATTGTCATGCCGGCGGCCACGCCCAATACGTCTACATTGTAGGGTTTAAACTCCCGCCACAGTGAAGCTGCCAGCACCAGGTTGTAGGCACGTGTTGCGGCATAGTGTGCATAGAAAGGCGAGCCCTGCAGGCCGGCGCCAGATGACATCAATACGATGCCCCCGCGCCGTCGTTGCAGCATCGGTCGAGCCAGGGCATGGGTCAATTCGAAGGGACCAGTCACATTGACCGCGAGCTTGCTCCGCTCCCAGCCCAGGTCTCGGTCGGACTTGTAAAACGGCCCCACGTCTGCAAGACCGGCGTTGTAGACCAGCAGTCCCAGTTCTCGGTCAGCCAGTTGTTCGGTAACGTCCCTGGCGATACTCGGACTGGAAAGATCGAGGCACAGGGGCAGGGTGTCCACGCCGTACTCAGAGAGTGTCGGCACAAATTGTTGGATGGCTTCCTCGGAGACATCCAGCACCGCGACATTCAAATCCCTTCGGGCGAGCTCTCGAGAATAGGCCTCCCCGATACCTTGTGCTCCCCCTGCCACCAGAGCCCAGGGGCCGTACTGTTCCTTAAAGTTCGCCATGCTGAGACTCCTTTGCTTGAAGCCAGTATGGCACAGCGCGTAGCCCAGGCGGGTTCAGATACTTATAAGAACAAGCCCAGGGTGGGCACGTTGATGTCGGCGAGATCCATGATGATTTCGCGCCTTGCGATTTTGTAGCCATCGGCTGTTTCCTGCAGCACGTCGTTGCGTTGGCCTGCGTAAATGAAATCCTGCATCCCCGGGCGCGCGTAGAACAGGTGGAAGGCGCTGGTGACCGACACTTCTTCATCCTCAATCGCGGTGATCTCAACATTACCAATAATGCGGCGGGTACGCGCCGGTGGATTCTCCGCCCAGGCATTCATCTTGAAGCTGCGGTCAACCCGAAGAAACAAGTGGACGATATTCTCATCGCGCAACGGATTGCCGTCAGATTCGGTTCCCTCCAGTTCGCGTTCGGTGGCGATCATATACTCGTTGCCCTGTTCGCGATTATTCACCAGTGGGTTGGTACGTGAGGGCATGGTATAGCTGATGTCCTCAGCGCAAAGACTCAGCCAGGTCTGGTACTGACGGTTATTCAGCAGGCGTGCCTCCTGGTAGTACCACTGTTCGATGTTTAACAGTAATTCCGGTGTCACCGCATCCAGGCAGGTTTTCATGCTGCAGCCTCCCCGGTTTTCTCCACAGCCATCAGGGCGTCACGCCAGCGCTGGAAAAAGGCACGGGCGTAGTATTCGTTGGCGGTATTGCTGACCAGGCCTGGCATATCCGGGTGTGGCTTTTCTTCCCCAAACCCAAGCCCGTAGAAGAAGGGGCGGTCGTCAGCAAAGTCGATATTGGCGCCTCGAAACTGCTGGATCCAGGCTTCGCTGTCTTCCTGTTCGAGTATGCCGCCGGGCCCAAAGAAGGAGGAGTAGTTGGTGCGCATGATCTTCTTCAGTTCGTCGGGGGCATCCGCGGGTACCACCGACCAACTCCATTACTCCACCTTGCCTGGGCCGCGGGGGTGGGACACTTTGAAAGAACAGTTGGACCATAGGAAGGAGAGGTTGGGATAAACACCGTAAGTCAGGCCCTTCATCTGTGCCCGCACAGGACCTACTCGCTCTGCCGCTTGTGCCTGTATGTCTTTCAGGTACTCGTGTAGTTCCGGTCCGCCAAGCTGGCCGGCAATAGACTCAAAGCCCCAGGCGACGTTCTCTACCGGGGCTTCATTGGGCATGAGGCGGAAGGTGGCGCCGTGGCCAGGCGCTGGCACGCAGGAGTGTCCCACCTCCATAATCTCGTCATTGGCTTCAGGTGGAATGACGGCGGCGTGCAGGAAGGGGCCGTGGTTCACGTCCCCCAGCTGGTTTTCCATGGGCAGCTTCCAGTTGGCGTCGATCACCCACTTGTGCGGTGCCCCGATAAACTCGATACCCTTGGGAAAGCGCTTAAAGAAGGCGTCGAGATACCAGCGCATATCGCCAAGGTAATCATCCAGCGAGATGATGTTTTCATCGAAGCTGCCAAAAATCATGCCGTTCCAGCTAGCAACCCTGGGGACGCGTTTCAGTCCCAGCTCTTCTTTGCAGGGTTTGTTTTCAACGGTTCGCTCCTGGGGGATGCCCACCAGCTCTCCGGATACCGTGTAGGCCCAGTTGTGATAAGGGCACACGAAACGCTTGGTGTTGCCGTGATCCGCGCGACACACGGGCAGTCCGCGATGGGTGCAGCTGTTAATGGATGCGTAAATCTTGCTGTCTTCGCCGCGGGCCAGAATAACCGGGGTTTCGCACATGTAAGCCTGTACAAAGTCGCCCGGGTTGGGGATCTGGGATTCATGGCCCAGAAACAGCCAGGCCTTGCCAAATATGCCTTTCTTTTCCAGCTCGTAAACGTGGGGATCGCTCCAGGCGCGGCGGCTGACCAGGGTGGCGTCTTCGTTGACGATATCGCGGATGCCTACAGTCATGATGATGTCCTCTCTCGAAGCATCAGAAATTATCACTCGTTAATAAAATTTGCAATAAATTGGCCGTGATCGTTTAATAAGTGCGTTTCATCGACTAAATATACGAACAGGTGCTAATAAATGCGTGCGCTTGAGAGCGAGCCAAAACCCCTCAGCAAAGGTGAGAGAACCGCTCAGCGCCTGCTGGATGCGGCGGAGCGGCAGTTTGCCCAGCGCGGCTATGAGGCCAGCTCATTGCGTGACATCGCCAGCCAGGCGGGTATCCGGGAGCCCGGCGTTTACAACCATTTCAAGGGTAAGCAGGGTTTGTACGAGGCGGTGCTCGAGCGAGCATTGGCGCCTATGGTTGAAACGCTGGATGATCATCTCTCCTCTGCGGAGGGCATTCGGGCCTATGCATCTTTGCCCGCCGTTATGACTGACCTGTTGCTTGAGCATCCGCAAATGGCGGCTCTGTTTCAGCAGGCGCTGCAGGGTGATCCCGAGTCAGTGGGTAACCAGATGATCAAGCGCTGGCTGGATCGATTATTCGAGCAGGGCGCTGCGATTGTGCGGGCGGCCGGTGTGGACGAGGTTGATCCCGCTGACCTGGCGTTGCAGACCATCGCCATGTTCAACCTGACGACTGGCTACTTCCTGTCACAGCGAGCGTTTGAGCTGATGGCAGAGGGGCAGGTCACCGATCCGGAGGTTGTGACCCGGCAGAAAAAGCTGCTGGGCAGAATCCAGCGGGCTCTTTTGCTGGGCTGAGAGCTTATTCCTCGGCCGCAGGCAGATCCGTCAGCGGCAGATCCTGCTGCCACACCACGTCCAGGTAGCGGCGGGTAAATTTGTAATCGCCCTCAACCAGGTTGATCTCGTCTTTGTAGCGAATACCCATTTCCATTTTTCGTTGCACGCCCTCCAGCTCGTAGATGTGGGACGCCAGGCAGTAGGTCTCGCCCTTATAGCTATCGCCATCCCACTCGCCCAGCTGATTTCCGATCATATGCATGGTGGCGCTGAACTGGTGCAGGAACTCCAACTGCCCTCGAAATTCGGTCATTCCGTTGGATTCAAATGCGGGTGCGGCCACTACCGCATCGGGAGTAAATATAGTCTCCAGATCATCGAAACTCTTGTCATCAATAATGCGGGCATACTGCATTGCTAGTCGCTGTGGAATATTGTCTTGCATGCGGGTTTCCTCTTATTGTTTGTTGATCGCCATGCTTACTCGTTAGATGATGACAATATATGTCAGAAGTAGAAATAGCGCAGGTCGATTTTTCTAGCTATGCAGCAGATGGTCCTCGGTCTAACCAAGCCTTGGCCAACGAATTGCACAGTGCCCTGTCAGGAACAGGTTTTTTGACCATTACTGGCCTGGGCGTGTCCCAAGAGCTGCTCGACCAGGTATTTGCCGCAAGCGAGGCATTTTTTGCCCAGCCCACAACACAGAAACGTAAGTTGGGTTATGGCAGTGCAGAGGATAATTTCGGTTATCAGGGCATCGGTGAGGAGTCTCTGGAACCTGGCGCCTGTCCGGATCTTAAAGAAGCGATTACCTTGCGCGATGTCTTGTCGCGGCGTTCACTGGCTTGGGGCGACCCCGATTTTCAGAGACTGGTGGAAACTTTCTACGAACAATGCCTGCAGGCAGCGCATCGTCTGCAGAGAGTTCTGGCATTGGCGCTAGGGCAGAAGGATGATTTCTTCGTTAGCTGCCACAAGGGTGAGAATGTCACCCTCAGGATGTTGCACTATCCCCCCTTGCAGCCGGGCAACTCAAGCCAAATGGGGGCTGGGGCCCATACGGACTATGGCATGTTGACCTTGCTATTCCAGGATGACCAGGGCGGGCTGGAGGTGCAAGCAGAGGATGGCGGATGGTTGCCAGTACCCCCACGGTCGGGATCTGTGGTGATTAACGCCGGCGATCTTCTGCAGCGTTGGACGAATGATGTTTATCGTTCGACCCGTCACCGCGTCAGGCCCAGGGACACCGGGCGTGACCGTTACTCCATTGCCTTTTTTGTGGATCCTGATGCCGATACGGAAGTGTCTTGTCTGGACTCTTGCACCGATGCAGGCCGACCGCGGCGGTATCCACCCATTCTTGCGGGCGAGCATATTCTTGCCAAACTCAAGGCCACTCATATTGATTAGTTGGCTGGATCGGCATTTTCAAATGACCGCCCGCGGCAGCAACTGGCGCACTGAGGCCATTGCTGCGTGCACCACGTTTGCCACGATGGCTTACCTGTTGGCGGTGCACCCGATGATCATGGCCGATGCCGGAATGGACCGTGCGCAAGTTATTACCGTTACAGCCCTGGTAGCAGGCTTTTTCTCTATTCTTATGGGATTGATGGCCAATGTGCCAATTGCGCAGGCACCGGGTATGGGTTCCAACACATTGGTTGCCTACACGCTGGTCCTGGCTATGGGTTACAGCTGGCAGGCCGCGCTGGGCCTGGTTTTCTGGAGCGGCGTTATCTTCCTGTTGCTCACCGTAACCGGCGTGCGACGCATTCTACTCGAGGCATATCCCGCTGATCTAAAGCGCGCGCTGACTGCGGGCATAGGCCTGTTCATTATGGTCATTGGATTTAAAACCGCGGGCATCCTTGTAGAAGCACCGGCACCTTCTTTGGTAACCCTGGGTAACATGAAGGCGCCCTCGACTTTGCTGGCACTGGCAGGCATACCCTTGGCAATGAGCCTGATTGTGCTGAAGGTGCCTGCCGCAATATTGCTTTCTATTGCGGCGTTAACAGTTATTGGATTTTTTGTTCCCCATGGCGAGGCCGCCCTAGTGAGGGTGCCAGATCAATGGTTAGCGCAGCCAGTGGCGCCTGTGGATCTGTGGATGGCGCTTGACCTGCGTTACCTCTGGCAAAACATGGGTCAGGCATTCCCGGCCCTGCTGGCACTGGTATTCATTGATCTTTTCAGTTCCTTGGCAGCTGCCAATGCGGTCTGCCAGAGAGCGGGGCTGGTGGATGCAGACAATAATATGCGTGAGCCGACCCGTGTGTTGAGTGCCGATGCGCTGGCAACCATGGGCGCCGCGGTTGCCGGTACCTCCACCACCAACGTCTATGGGGAGTCGGCTGCTGGCGTAGAGAGTGGGGGTCGCACCGGCCTGGTTGCCATTGGTGTGGGGGTGTTATTTCTTCTGGCCCTGTTTATCAATCCTCTGCTCTTGATCATTCCACCTCAAGCGACAGCGCCTGCCCTGGTTATCGTCGGGCTGATTATGTTCTCCGAAATCCGCGCCATCGACTTTTCCAATCTGCCTGTGGCAGGGGCGGCTGTCGTCACCCTGCTGCTGATGGCGTTGACCTCAATCAGTGATGGTATGGCCATTGGCCTGATGATTTATGTGGTGACCATGCTCGCCACAGGTAGAGCCAGGCAACTGCACTGGATGGCTGTGTTGCTAAGCCTTGTGTTCCTGGCGTATTACTTTCTATAGATCCAAGACGTTTGAACGCACCATGACGCCGCCGTCCACCACCAGGTCGTGCCCGGTAATGTAAGATGCTTGCTCTGAGCACAGGTAGATCACAGCGTCAGCGATCTCCTCTGGCTCGGCCAGTCTTCCCATGGCATGTACGCCCATAACTTTATCTTTCATCTCCGGCATGTTTTTCAGGTAGGACTGCATGCCGCCAGTGTTAATTCCGCCGGGACAAACTGTGTTTACCCGCACCCCTCTTTTCGCGTATTCCACAGCCGCCGCTTTGCTCAGCGTGAGCACACCACCCTTGGCGGTCGCGTAAACCGACTGATGGGCTTCACCGCGGATGCCAGATACCGAGGCAATGTTGACGATGGCGCCGCCGCCGGATGCTTCGATCAGTGGCAGCTGCAATTTCATCGCTCGCCAAACGCCTTTGAGCGCAACGTCCATGCAGCCGTCCCAGTCGGCTTCGCTCATCTCAGTGAAGGGTTTGTTGGCTGTGCCAAGGGCGGCGTTGTTGGAGACCGCGTGCAGGCCGCCGTAAGTCTCTCTTGTGACTCCAAGCACTCGCTCAATATCTTCCAGTCTTGCCATATCAGCTTGCACGAAAAGTCCCTCGCTACCCGCCTTCTGTAGCTGCGAAAGCGTTTCCGCACCGCCCTTGGTGTTTATGTCGGCAATGACTACGCGGTAGCCGGCTGCTCCGAAAGCAAGCACGGTGGCTCTGCCTGTGCCCGCGCCGCCACCCATGACCAGTGCAATTTTTTGGCTCATTGTTCATCCCCTTTTTCGGTGCGGCCTTTTTCCATCACTTTTTCGCGCCGCTGTCGCATCATTGCCGCGCTCATTTGTTTGGCGGATTCGATGGCCTGCTGCTCTTCCCAGTGCAGCGCCTCTTTGTAGGGCATGTTGTAACCGTCTTCGATCAGGGGTTTGTACTGCTTGAGCACATGCGGCACGCAGGCACACATGTGCTCTGCCATCTCGATGGCTCTCGGCAGGAGCTCCTCGGCGGGCACTACATGGTTCACGATGCCCCACTCGTGCGCCTGTTGGGCAAAGACCGGCGTGCCGGTGAAAGAAATCTCTTTGGCGCGCGACAACCCAATCATGCGCGGTAGTTTCTGGCTTAAACCCCATCCCGGCAGTATGCCGACCCGGGCGTGAGTGTCGGCAAAGCGAGCGTTTTCAGAGGCGATCAATACGTCGCAGGCGAGAGCGAGCTCAAAGCCGCCGGTCACAGCATGGCCATTGATGGCCCCAATCAACACCCCTGTGAAACCGTCTACGGCCCGCGCCATATCGTTCCCGACCTCATCAGCCGTATTGTCCATGTCAGAACTCGCCATCTCTTTCAGGTCGAAGCCTGCACAGAATGCGCGTCCAGCACCGGTCAGAATAACGACACGGATGCTGTCGTCCTGTTCGCAATCCGAGAAGGCGGCAATTACCTCTGCTCGCAAGGCCTTGGACAGCGCGTTCATTTCATCGGGACGGTTAAGGGTAATGATGGCGTAACCATCATGTTTTTCGGTGAGTACCAGGCTCATGTGCTTTCTCCCAATAATGAGGGGGCGTCCAGCAGCGACAGTTCCTTGGCGATACGCGGTGCCCTGAGAATGTCCAGTGGCTGCCATTCTTCTCGGGGTTCATTGTCTGCGAGCCATGCCACCACGGCAGCGATAGCAGCCGGTGTGCAGGGTTTAAAGCGTGCCAGTACTTCCTCATCGACGCCGGCCGCTTTCATGACCTCAGTGACCACTGTGCCTGGTTCGATGTTGTATACGCGCACCCCTTTGTCAGGGTGCTCAACCCGAAGGGCACCGGCCATGCGCCCAAAGGCCGCTTTGGAAGAAGGGTAGGCATAGCCCCAACCGCCCTTGTCCGCCGGCGCAGGCGGATCATTAAAGGCGGTGTAAGAGAGCATGTTGAGAATCAGCCCTCCATTGTTTTCTTCCATAGCGGGAACAAACTGTTTGATCAGCGCCAGCGGGGTAAATACATTACCCTGGTAGATGGCCTGGAGCTGTTCGCGGCTCACATCAAGCAACCGTTCCTGATTGCCGGTGCCCTGGTAGACCGCATTGTTGAACAATAGATCGCAGCGCCCCCAATGATCCAGCGTGGCCTGGGCGGCAGCGATCATGCTGTCTTCGTCTAGAATATCTCCTCGCAGGCACAGAGCCTCACCACCCACGCTTTCAACCGCTGCAGCGGTGGCCTCCAGGCTACCCGGCAGGGGTGCAATAGTGCCCACGTGATCGTGGCTTTCCCCATCGCTCAGTGTGCGGGCGGTGATGGCGACCCAATAACCGAGTCTGGCCAGCGCAACAGCAGTTTCTGCTCCGATGCCGCGGCTGGCGCCGGTAATAAAGGCGACTTTGTGTTCACTGGGTGTCGTCATAGTGGGGATCCTTTTGATCAATAAGCTGCTGCAGGGCATCAACGATGCTGCCCAGTTGTTCCTCTCCAAGCTGTTCGGCGTATTGTTGCCAGACGGTCTCGGTCGAGCGGGTCAGTTCGTCCACGAAGGTCTTACCCGCTTTGGTGAAATCAATGAGTTTGGCGCGCGAGTCGGTGGGGTCCTGGCGTCGTTCAATCAGGCCCATGTCTTCCAGCTCGTGAATGATGACCATCATTGACTGCGGCCTGATGCCGGCGGCCTGAGCCAGGTCGACACTGCGACTGGCGCCGTGCTGGCCCAGATGCAAAAACACGGCTCTGTGGCGAGCGCCAATGCCGTCCACACCACGTCGGCGCAGGTCCGTGTCCAGCCGCTGCTGGAAATCCTTGAGGGTCAGCATTAGTACCTGGCCCAGATGACTGGGCGGTGTCATGGTCATTGCTATTTGCATATAGTCAGTTAAACTTACTATCAGTTTAGCTGTTTAAATGCAGCCGTCAACATGCAGATGATGCCTTGGGAGCGTCCTATGTTTCAGGTTTTAGCCAATTCGCTGGAGTCCACCACACTTGAGGAAGTGGGCCCGCGCGCCCGCCGGGCAGAACAGATGGGCTACCGGGGCCTGCAGGTACCCGACGCCTTGCACGACGGTTTGTTGCTGTCCGCGATGGCACTCAATGCCACCGAGAAGTTGGTGGTGGGCACCAGTGTACTGCTGGCTTTTCCGCGCAGTCCCATGGTTACCGCTGTCGCGGCATGGGACCTGCAGCGCATGTCCGGTGGACGCTTTGAACTGGGGCTGGGTACCCAGATCAAGCCCAATATCGAAAAGCGATATTCCGCGCGTTGGGATTCCCCGGTACCGCAATTGCGTGAATACATGCAGGCCATGAAGGCGATCTTCCACAGCTTTCAAACTGGTGAGCGTCTGAATTTTGAGGGCAAGCACTACCAGTTGACCAAACTACAGCCGTTCTTTAATCCCGGTCCCATTGATTACCCCGATATTCCGGTGATGGCCGGTGCGGTGGGCCCGGCCATGACCAAAATGGTGGGTAAGATCGCCGACGGTGTGATTACCCACCCGACCAATACGCCGCCGGAATATATCGAACATGTGTATTGGCCGCGATTGCGTGAGGGGCTGGCTGCCTCCGGGCGCGATGAGAAAGATTTCAAGCTGGTGTTGGGCCCTTTGTGCGCCACTGGCCCCGATGAAGAGAGCGTGGCTGCAGAGTGGGAGAAGCAGCGCAATATGCTGGGTTTCCTGTTCTCAACCCCTGCCTACTGGCCCAGCCTTGAGTTGTTCAGCTGGCAAGACAAGGGCCAGCAACTGCTGGATATGACCCGAGAGGGTGCCTGGCAGAAAATGCCCGAGATCATCACTGACGAGGTGCTGGAGAAAATCGTACCGAGAGGGACCTACAAAGACATCGCCGCCATCTACAAGCAGCGCTATGGGCACCTCACCAATCGCCTGACCTTTCCCATGCCTGAAGACCCTGCCAATGATGAGGCCTGTGCAGAAGTCATCTATCAACTCCAGCATGACTGATCGCCTGTTTACGAAAGAGTACCTGGCGCGGGCAGGGGTTCCCACGGTCGATCTGCAGGCACGTGCATTACAGGAAGGGCGCGCCACCGATTTGCCAGACTTGCAAACGCAGCTGCTACGTGAGGCTAGCCTGGTGATACACAGTTATGCGGGCTGGGAGAATGCGGTTAGAGGGCGATTACAACTTCCCAGGGCGGAATCACCCAAAGTCATATTGAACGACTGGCAACAGCGTACTGAGACACTAGCGGACTTAGGTCGCGAGGGTAACTTCGAGCAGCAGCTTGAGCAAAGTCGTGTGCTCGCTGAAGACATGCTGGCGGAGCACGATCGCCGTATGCATATCATCACGGACCTGATGAGCCGTTTGTATCGCGAGCAGGGCGAGACAGTACTGGGCAAACTGTTGGAACAGGTGATGGATCCGGCGATGCTGGATCCGGAGGGCGACAAGTCTTTCAAACAGCGGGTAGAAGTCCTGATCGGTTTTACCCGCTGCCATCTGCTGCCTTTCACGGTAACCGAAGATGACGAGAAGGTGACCTTTCGGCCCGATGTCTGCCCCAGCGGTGCTAGGCTGATTCAGCAAGGGGCCTACCAGGGTGACCAGGCGGCTGCCTTGGTGTCGAGTTCTGCCTTGAGCTGGGGCCGTGACCACCTGCCTGTTTATTGCTGTCACGAGCCAGCGGCAGAGATGGCGGCTGTTCGAAAATTTGGTGCGCCATTGTTCCTTGTGGTGCCCTCTGCTGACCTGGAGGCCGGGCCCTGTGTCACTTACATGTATAAACGCCCTCAGGACATTCCCAGACAGTATTTTGAGCGCCTGAATATGGCAGAAGCCGCGGACCTGATCGCTAGGGGATAAGGAGAAAAATCGATGTTTGATCTCAGTGGAAAAACCGCACTGGTGACCGGTGCAGGGCAGGGTGTTGGCGCCGGCATCGCGCGAGCGCTGGCTAGCCAGGGAGCCAGTGTCGCGGTGAATGACTATTTCGCTGACCGGGCAGAAAAACAGGCTACAGATTTGGCCGAGGGTGGCACCCAGAGCATTGCAGTCCCTTTTGATGCCACCGACCGCGAGGCGGTGTTGGCGGGTGTTGCGACAGCCAGCGCTGCGCTGGGAGGCATCGATATCCTGGTCGCAAACGTAGGTACATTGCCCCACGGTCAGGGACTTACGAAGTTTCTAAAAATGGATCCGGGGGAATGGCAGCAGCATATCGATAACAATCTGGTGAGCACGCTGAACTGTGTGCATGCCTGTGCGCCGGCCATGGCAGAGCGTGGCTGGGGACGGTTGATCGCAATCTCTTCCGATGCCGGTCGTGTCGGGCACGCCGGTTCTTCGA
Source organism: Halieaceae bacterium (assembly GCA_963921335.3). Lineage (GTDB taxonomy): Bacteria > Pseudomonadota > Gammaproteobacteria > Pseudomonadales > Halieaceae > CAWUFC02. Next base: position 1,815,970 of record CAWUFC020000001.1, read on the forward strand.
TTTACAGCGCGGCCAAGGCGGGCATGATCGGCCTGATGAAATCTCTGGCTAAAGAGATGGGGCCCAAAGGAATAACTGCAAACTCAGTAGCGCTGGGTTTGATCGATACCGTGCCTGAGGAATTCAGCCGCGGCGCCGAAAGCCATTATGCGGTTGGGCGCATTGGTACGCCTGAGGATGTGGGTGCCGCCTGCGTCTATCTGGCCTCAGACGAAGCAGCCTGGCTCAGTGGTCACTGTCTCGCACTGAACGGTGCATCCCATGGCGGCTAGCGGCTAATCCTGGGGGCGGTAGCTGCGCGTGATGTTGCCTTTCCGTCGTTCCGCATCGAACCAGGGGTCCCTGAGCATCTCTTTCGCGAACGCTTCTGCCTGGTCTGCATAATGCGGCGAGTTCGCATCCAGGGTGGCTGAGCCGAAATGGTGTATGCCCTGGATGCTCTGTTTACCGTCAGCACTCCAGGCGATCAGGTAGTAAAGGCCATCACCCGCAACATTGGTGAGGTAGCCGTCTTCCTCCATGCCGCGCCCGTAGATGGCCCGAAGGGTATCAGGGCCGCCACCTACTGGAAGATTAATGTCGCCGCGAATGTGTCGATTGATCTCACCCCAGCTTGGATCCAGGCGGCCCACCTTATCAATTAACAGATCGGTACAGCGAATCAGCTCCTGGTGCACATCCGGTACGGCTGTGCCGCGGCTCTCTGCGGTCCACTCTCCACCCAGCACGCAGGTGCCCAGTGCGGCGCCGGTGTTATTGATGTCGGTGTTGAAGTCCCATGCCTGCAGAATGCCCTGCGCCTCTGTGTAGGGTGCGTCGAGATCGGGCAGGGCGATGGCGGCCTGCACATAGGCCCATGAACGCGAAGAAGCGGAGTAGGCTTTATCGTGCTTAATGTCGAAAAACTCCTGCTCGGAGATTGGGCCTAGTGATTCCAGCATCTCCAGTCCCCGATAGGCGCGATTGGTCATGCGCGTTGGGAAGCCGTCTTCCACCCGATACCGGCTTTGGTCCGGGTTGTCTGCGTCCGCAGTGACTTGAAACGGACTCTGGTTGGCGCTGTGTACATAGCCGGAGGCGGGGTTGATCACCATGGGCAGGTCATCAAAGGGGATGTACTCGCTCCAGATCAGTGAGCTATCGTCACCAGGTAAGTACTGCTGCCAGTCGTAACCGCTTTTTCGAACCGGCGTCAGCGAGTTGTGCACAAACAGAATGTTGCCGTCCCTGTCGGCATAGGCGAAGTTAAAACTCGAAAAGGCGTGGATGCGCATGGCATCCAGCCATTCCTCCATATTCTGTGCCTTGTCCATGGCCAGCCATTGTTCCATCTGGCGCAGCTCACCCATGCCTGCGTAGCGCACCGCGTAGGTGCCATGCTTTGTTTGCATCACGGGACCGTGCACTGCTCGCAGTGCCTTGCGGGTAACTGTCCATGGCAGGAAGCCAAACAGCTTTACTTCAATCCTGATGTCGGTTTGCTGCAGCTCCAGCCATTCGCCGTCAAGCCGATAACGCATCGGATTGCCCGGATCAGTATCGAGTACGTAGATATCAATCAGGTCCGGCTTGTTGACCGTGGCAGACCAGGCGGTGTTCTCGGTAAAGCCCACCGAAATGGTCGGGCTTCCGGCAGGGAGCAGGCCGCCCATGACGTTGAGGCCTTCGTCGCTTTGTATATGTGCCTCGTACCAGGCGACCGGCCCGGTGGTGGGTTGGTGGGAATTGGCCGCCAGCCGTGTTGCGCCATCCTCGCTGTAATGGGGGGCCACTGCGATCGCATTGGAACCTACCGGTGAGCCTTCGCGAATGACACCGGCGCCACCGCTGATATCGCGAGCGCGTACGTCAGCGTTCAGCTCTTTGATATGGTTGTCGAAACCCCAGAAGAGCAGATGTTGCAGCATGCTGCCTGCAACCAGGTCTTTGCCGCTGAGTGGCAACAGGTCGTAGCTAACGACCTCTGGATGCTTGGCAGCGTAGTAGTTCAGGCCATCGGCAAAGGCTTGCAGGTAGGTGCGAGTTTCAGGTTTAAGCGCTGTTTCATAACCGGCCTCCACGTCCTCCCAGATGCCCAGCCATTGGACCAGAAAATCTGTGACTGCAGCATCCGGCCCTTTGTACTTGCCGGATTTGCCGCGGTAGAGCAGGAAAGAATCTTCCAGCAGCTGCCAGTGGTCCTCAGCCTGGGCATAGGCCAGTCCGAAGGCGGCGTCGGCGTCGGTTTTGCCGTGCACATGGGGGACCCCGTAGCTGTCGCGCTCGATGGTCACGTCATATCGATCCGCCAGCACCAGATAATCTTTGAAATCCTTACTCTGTGAACACCCCATTAAAGAGGCGGCGAGCAGCAATGCAATTGGATATTTCATGCGGAATAAATGTAGCAGATGATCTGAAGGCGGCTTTGGATGGTCCTTCCACCTTGCGCGGTCTTACCCCATTGTACGGGGCGGCCTATGGAAACCGGCCTCACTAAAGGCGCTTAACGCTGTAAGACTCGACCGTTTCGCCGGCGGGGTCGGTCGTGAGCACTGTGAAATGATCCGGGGTCTTGAATTTGATCTTGCAGCGATAGCCTTCTTCCTCGAATTCAAAGCTGCGAGAGGCGATTTCAAAGCTGCCGTTATCGATGTCGATGCTGTCCGGTGCAATATTGAAACGAGTGCTGATGCTGTAGCCGGTCTGACCATTAAACCCCATAACGCTGGTGCCCCAGATCTGCTGTGCCATGCTGGTAGCCTTAATGTCGACGTAGCTGAGCTCTACCAGAACAGACATATGCGGTCTGCCCTCTAGGCGACTTGTCAGCTCTACGCGTTCTCCGTTTTCTTCGCGCATCCAGCCCCTTAGCTCCCAATCGCCCAGGAAGCGTTCGAGCTGTTTGCGTGCACCTTCCTCGGGATCGGCCGCAGCGGTGGGCTGCCCGCTGCTCTTTATCGCATCGGTCAATTGTTGGGTTCGCTGATCGTGCTGTTTCTCGCGCCAACCCCGGTAGGCCCCTTCACCAGCGCCGACGGCAGCTTCGGTCGCCATAGCCTCGACCGCCACATCAGCATCGCCAGAAAGAATGCCAAGCAATAGCCCGATCCCGGCACCGATGCCGGCCCCGGCGGCCGCACCCTGTTTAACTCTGCCCTTGCCAGCTGCGTCGACAGGGTCGGCAATACTCAGGGTTAGCAGCAAAAAGAGGGCAGTGACCGAAAATTTGCCGGTGTGGGTAATCCTTGTCATAAGCTATGAACTCAAACATCAAAGGCTAAGTCGAGCCTAGTATAGGATTGCCTATGCAGAAAATCTCGCTCAGCTCAGGACGGGTAAATCGTTCTCTGGCTTCTCCAGTTCCTCCAGATAAGTTTGCAGTACCCGGTTGGGTCGTGCCCCTTTGCGGGTGATCGCCACGAAGGGCGTCTGGTAGGTCATGGATTTTGGCAGCAGGGCGCGCATTCGACCTTCAAGCACCCATCTCTCTGCGTAGTGGTTGGGTAAGAATCCGATGTATTCACCCGACAGGATCAAAAAGGCGACGCCTTCCCTGTCTGCAGCCGTGGCAGCGGTGCGCATTTTTTGCATAAAGTCACGGGCGGTGTCTGGCAGGCTGGCGGCAGTGGTCACAGCATCCTGTGCCAGCACGCGCTGGTAGCTCAATTGTTTGGAGGCCAGTGGAAAGAGGGGGTGGTTGTGGCCGCAGTACAGCGAGGAGCGCTCCTCATAGAGCGGCAGCTGGTTCAGGCCTGATGCCACCTTGATGCCCGGTATGACGCCGACGTGCATGCGACCATCGAGCACACTCTTTTCGATCTCTCCTGGCGGCATCATACGAATGTTGATCTTCACCTCTGGGCCCCGGTGTTTCAGGGCAGCGAGAGAATTTGTGACCCGCATGTGGTTGGACATCGTGACCAGGTTGTCAGTGACAGCGATGTTCAGCTCGCCCCTCAGTTGAGCGTGCAGGCTGTTCACCTCGGTGCGGAAGTTCTCCAGGGCTGCCAGCAGTTGCAGGCTGGCTTCATACACCTCCAGCCCTTCATCGGTGAGAGAAAAACCTGCACGACCTCGTTGACACAGCCGCAGGCCAAGATTTTTCTCAATTTCACCCACCGCCATGCTGATGGCGGCGACGCTCATACCGAGTTCTACCTCGGCCGCTGAAAAACCTTCGTTCTCCACGACGGCTCGAAAGATTCGCAGTTGGCGGATGTCGGCGTCACCAATGTCTCTGCTGATAGCGGGGCGCGGCATAATTAATTAAATACTTAAATAAACTTAAATAATTACGAATTTTAATTGAGTAACGGGCCGTCTACAATCACCCCGTTGATTGACAGAGAGTGTGGATATGACCCAGGCAGAATTTGATCCTCGCGCCGGCTTGAGCCAGCAGCAGTTGGATGCTCACTGGATGGCCTTTACCGGCAATCGCCAGTTTAAGCAGGACCCCCGTATTATCGTGAAGGCAGAAGGGCGCTATTTCCAGAGTGCTGACGGACGCCAGATTTTTGACGGATTGTCCGGCCTCTGGTGCACTGGTCTGGGTCACTGCCGGCCGGAAATCAGCGCCGCTGTCTCTGAGCAGATCAGCACACTCGATTACTCCCCTGCGTTCCAGTTCGGTCACCCGAAGGCCTTTCAATTAGCAGAGCGCATCACACAATTTATGCCCGAAGGTCTCAACCGGGTGTTCTTCACCGGTTCTGGCTCGGAGTCAGCAGATACATCGCTCAAGATTGCTCGCGCCTACTGGCAAAAGCAGGGCAAGGCGCAGAAAACTCGGCTGATCGGCCGGGTGAAGGGTTATCACGGCGTTAACTTTGGCGGTATCTCGGTCGGCGGCCTCGCGCCGAACCGCATGCTTTACGGAGTGGGTGTGGATGCCGCCCATCTGTCTCACACCGTTTTACCTGAAAATGCTTTCGTGAAAGGTCTGCCTGAGACCGGCGCTTATCTGACAGATCAGCTGGAGCAGATTGTGCAGCTTAACGATGCTTCCACCATCGCTGCCGTGATTGTGGAGCCCATGGCTGGATCCGCGGGTGTATTGCCACCGCCGGTGGGTTACCTGCAGCGCCTTCGCGAGATCTGTGACAAGCACGACATTCTGCTGATTTTTGACGAGGTGATTACAGCCTTCGGTCGGGTCGGTGCCAATACGGGTGCTGAGGCTTTTGGTGTCAAGCCCGATATTCTCAACATGGCCAAGCAGGTGACCAATGGTGCTATTCCGCTGGGTGCAGTCGCCGTGCGCCAGGATATTTACGACACCTTTATGGAGCAGGGCGGGCCGGAATACGCGCTTGAGCTGCCCCACGGTTACACCTACTCAGCCCATCCGGTGGCTTGTGCTGCCGGTCTGGCCGCACTGGACTTGCTGGAGCAGGAGCAATTAGTCGAGCGAGTCAGAAGTACAGTCGCCCCTCAGCTTGAAGAGGCCATTCACACCCTCGAGGGCCTGCCTTTTGTGACGGATATCCGTAACTGCGGCGCCGCGGCTGCCCTGACCCTGGAAGCTGCTCCCGGTGAACCCTTGAAACGCCCCTATGAAGTGGCGATGAAAATGTGGGAAAAGGGCTTCTATGTGCGCTACGGTGGCGACACCGTTCAGCTGGGCTTGCCGTTTACTACTGAGCAGTCAGAAATCTCTGCGCTGGTAGAAGCCCTGGGGAATTCGCTGAAGGAAACCAGTTAGAGCGGTCTTTTTGAGCTATTGGGTAGTAATTCACCCATATTTAGTACTTTCAGACGAGATTATCGGAGTGGTTTTCGGGTAGAATTCGCGCCCGGAATTTCCATAGTTTTCCGTTTTATCTTTCTGAGGAATCTCATGTACAGCAACCAGAATTTCAACCGCTGGCGCCGACACCCCTGGCACGGCCTGCGTGCCCAGGCGCCCGGTGCAGCTGATGACGTATTTACCTGTTACGTAGAAATGACCCCGGCTGACGTGGTCAAGTATGAACTGGACAAGGACACCGGCTTTTTGATGGTCGATCGCCCCCAGCGTACTACCTCCAGTCCGCCGGCACTGTATGGCTTTATCCCCCGCACATACTGTGCCGAGGAAGTGGCCAAGCGTTGTCCGGACGTGGATGTGGCAGACGGCGATCCGCTCGATATCTGTATTTACTCTGAGCGCCACATTACCCGTGCCGATATCTTGCTGAGCGCCCGTGTGGTGGGTGGTATCCAGATGATTGACGGCGGTGAAGCTGACGACAAGATTGTGGCGGTACTGGAAGGTGACAACATCTGGGGCGATGTAAAGGACATCACTGATCTGCCCAAGATTAAAACCGAACGTCTGCAACATTACTTCTCCACCTACAAAATGCAGCCTGGCAAAGAAATCGACATCAAGGTTGATTTTGTCTACGGTCGCGAAGAGGCACTTAAGGTGATTGAGGCGGCCAAGGCCGACTACCAGAATCACTATGGTCACCTGCACACCAACGGCGTCGCCAACCCATAACCTGTAAAGGGGTCAGAGTACTTTGATCGATTTTTAATCAAAGTACTCTGACCCCTTTTCTTGGGAATCTATATAATATAACAGTTGTATTAAATAAATGTTCTGCGTATCCTGCGCGGATGCCGAAATTAGTTGATCACGACCGCCGACGCCACGAGCTATCCATGGTTGCCGCATCTTTAGTGGCCGAAAGAGGTGTTGCTGCCGTCACTGTTCGAGGGTTGGCGCGCGCTGCCGGCGTATCGACCGGCGTTGTCAGCCACTACTTCCAGAACAGTGAGGACATGCTGTTTGCGGCCTATCGCACGGCCTACCATTCCAGCGGTCGGCGTTTTCAGGCGGCGCTTGATCAGCAACCGGGGCTGGATGGGGTGCTGGCCGCGCTGGAAAGCAGTATGCCCACTAATGCCGATGGCTTGGCCGAATGGCGCGTGCGAATCGCGTTCTGGGGTGTCAGCGATTTCGGGGAGACGATCAGGGATTACGAAGAGGAGGCCAGTGCGGCGTTCATGGACATGCTGGCCGCTGCGCTTGAGGCCTGTGATGTCAGGGGCGACTGTCGCGCCTTAGCCACAGATCTTGAAGCTTTGATTACCGGGCTCGCAGTACAGCACCTGATGACGCCGGATGCTCATCCCCGCGATCAGATCAGCGAGCGCTTGCGGGTACAGTTTTACCAGGGGGTACATCGATATGAGTAACAGGCAAGCCTGGCAGTCCTTGCTGGATGATTTGGCTGATCGCAATCAACAGGCACTGGCCATGGGCGGGGAAGAAAAAATTGCCCGGCAGCACCAGCGCGAGCGTAAAACCGCGCGGGAACGTTTAGCTCTGTTATTCGATCCCGATACATTCAACGAGCTGGGAATGCTGGCAGGTAGCAATCACCCAGGCGGTGAACCGCCACTGGCTGGCGATGGTCTGGTGGGTGGCAGCGGCAAAATACATGGCCGCAGTGTGGTTGCCATGGCGGAGGACTTTACCGTCAAAGGTGGCAGTATCGGCCACCCCAATGCGGCCAAGCGCGCGCGTCTGGTCCGCATGGCACAAGAACAACAGATACCGCTGGTCATCATGCTCGACGGCGCTGGCGAAAGAGCCAGCAATGGCAGTGAGCGTTATCCCGTGAGCCCCAATGATTTGCAGCTGGTTGCAGATCTGAAAGGCCAGGTGCCGGTAGTGAGTCTGGTGATGGGCACCTCCGCCGGCCACGGCGCACTGACCGGCATGTTTGCCGACCTGATTATCATGACTGAGAGCTCGGCTCTGTTTACTGCCGGTCCACCCCTCGTGCATGCCTCCCTCGGTATAGAGGCGACACCCGAGGAATTGGGTAGCGCCCGCATGCATACCAGTCGCAGTGGGGTGGCTCACAACCTGGCGGCGACAGAGGAAGACGCCATCGCCATGGCGCGTTATTTCCTGTCTATGTTGCCGCAAAAGGCAGGTGATGATTTACCGGTTGTGCGGTCTGTGGCTGCCGAGCCATGCGGTTGTGATGCCTTGCTGGATCTGATTCCACCGGCACCCAACCAGCCTTTCGATATGCGTGCGCTGCTTACCGAAATATCCGATGACAGCAGCATGTTTGAATTACAGCCGGCCTATGGTGGCAGCCTTGTTGCTGCGCTGGCCCGCTTTGGTGGCGTGCCGACCATGGTCATCGCCAACAATCCAATGATGCTGGCCGGTGCCATCACGGTAGACAGCGCGCTCAAGGCCGCACACTTTATTGAGGTGGCTAACCAGTTTGGACTGCCACTGGTGACCCTGCTGGACAACCCTGGGGTGATGCCCGGGCCGGTGTCAGAACAGGCCGGGGTGCTGCGAGCGGCCGGACACATGTTTGCCGCCCAGCGCAGTTATCGCGGCAAGAAAGTGGTTTGTACCCTGCGCAAGGCCTTTGGATTTGGCAGCTCGGTCATGGGTATGAATCCCTGGGATCGCCAGACTATCAGCCTGGCCTTGCCGTCAGCGAATCTCGGCGGGGTTCCCGCTATTGGGGGTGCCGAGGCGGCGCGCGCAACTGAGGAAGAGGCGCAGCAGATGCAGGCGGTTCAATCCGGTGCCTGGGTGCCGGCCGATGCCATGGCTTTTGACAAGATCATTGCGCCACAGGATTTACGCAATGAGATTATTGCAGCGCTGCAGCTATAATCATCTGCATGTACGCCTATCGCATTAACAACTGGGAAGAAGCGCCCCGACTGGTAGACATTGAGGTCCCTGAACCGGGCCCGGGTCAGGTGCTGGTGCGTGTGGCTGGCAATGGTCTGTGTCAGTCTGACCTGCATATGACGCATATGCCTGAGGCCTTTTGTGCGCCCTTGGGTTGGTCGGTGCCGTTCACCCTGGGGCACGAAGTGGGGGGCTGGATCGAAAGTTGGGGCAAGGGCGTGACCGGGCTGGACAAAGATGCACCAGTTGCCCTGTTATCACCGCAATCCTGTGGCGCTTGCCTGGAATGCAGCAATGGCTTCGACAATATCTGCAGTCACAACACCGTAGGGCGCGGCTACGGTCGAGACGGTGGGCTGGCAGAATATGTACTGGTGGACTCAGTGCGCCCGCTGATTCCCCTGAATACGCTTGACCCTTTGACCGCAGGGCCTTTGACCGATGCGGGCTCCACGTCCTACCACGCGGTGAACCGGGTTCGCGACAAACTGATTCGTGGCAGTGCGGTACTGGTGATAGGCGCCGGCGGGCTTGGCAGTTTTGCAGTGCAGTATCTAAAACTGCTGACTGCCGCCGAGGTTATTGTTGCTGATGTCAGTGAAACTGCGTTGGCGCGTGCCAATGCCTATGGCGCTGATGCCCTGATCGACACTGGCAAGGTGGATATGAATACAGAGCTTGGCGCACTCACCAGTGGGTGCGGCGTGCAGGCGGTGTTGGACTTCGTGGGTAATGACGACACGATAGCTGCTGGCATAGCTGCACTTGGCCCCCGCGGTACTTTCGTGTTGATTGGCGCTGCCGATGGTGGCCATGCGGCGCCACTGTTTCCGGCCATGGCGATCAAGGCGGCAGAGTTATACTGTTTCCAGGGGCCGACCCTGGCGGACACGCGTGCGGTCATGTCGCTGGCCGAGCAGGGAGAGTTGAAAAACGAGATAGAACTGTTTGATTTTACCGAGCAGGGTTTGGAAACCGCTTATGGCCGCCTTGGTGCCGGTCAACTGACCGGGCGGGCAGTGATCAAAATCAATTCAGAGTGACTTCAACCAGCACCAGCTCATTCGCTACCGCAATCAGGCTGTCTTCCCGCAACTGTTTGTTGTTATCCAGCTTCATGCCATAAACCCGGGCATCCCTGGGTACGGCATTGATGAAGCTGCGCACCCCGGCTCGCAAAGCCTCGCTGTCGCCCTCCAGCACGGTCGCTGTACCCGACAATCGCTCTCCTGCCGCATCGACGCTAACGCTGGCACCTCCACGCAGGTTCTTCCACCACACGGTGTTGTGATTGGAGAGAAAGCGCACGGTGTCGCCTTCGCGCATGTAGCTAAGGGGTGTATTCAATTCGCGGCCGCTGCTGCGACCAGTGAAATGCAATATGCCAATATTGCCGCTGGCGAGACCATGGAATGGTGAGCGCAACAGGCCTCGCATGACTGGATTAAGCAAGTAGCGGTAGAAGATCATTTCAGCACTCATGTCGGTAAGTGCCCCACTTTTACATAGATCAGGGTGTCCACCTCAACCCGCGGATGATGCTGGCTGAGGTGAGGGCTGCGGATCCAGCTGCCGACGGGGTAGCGGCCATATTCGTCGATAAACTCACCCTCAATCACGTAGATCTCCTCGCCGCCGTAATGAGTATGGGGCTGAAACACCTCCCCAGCGGGCCATCGCACCAGCGCGACCTGTTCCGTGCCATGTTGATGCAGGGGTAAGACTCGCAGGCCGCCATGCCCTGGCTGCCACTCTGCATTGTGGGTGTCGATCACGACGTGGGCGCTGTCGTCTGGCTGAAACTGGTGTAGCTTCACCAGTAGCTCACAGCCAGGCTCGGAAAAAGGCGCATGACTGAAGCCCTCGGGATTTCGAAAATAGGTGCCGGCGTGGTAGTCGCCGGTTTCGTCTGAAAAGGTACCGCTAAGCACCAGGATCTCCTCACCGAGAGGGTAGGGGTGCTCAGAAAAGCGAGAGCCTGGCATGTAGCGCACAATGCTCGTAGCGTGACCCCGCTCTGCCTCCTCGCGTGCCAATGGTTTGCGCTGCACCCCCGGCATGGGGCTGTCCTGCCAATCGCACTGGTTGGTGTCCACCACCACCCGCTGGCTGAAATCCATATTGATCATAGCCTGTTACTGCTCGTCGTCGCTGGTGCGATAGTCACCAAACTTTTCATCCCGTTTTTGCAAGGCGCCGGTAAGATTGGTGCCGCCCTGGGTGGCTTTCAAAAACTCTTTGAAGCTGGGTTGGTGTGTGGCCAGGGTGCATATCTCGGTGCCCTGGCGCAGCCCATCGCGCATGCCCATGGCTTCCATTTGTCGGTGCATGGCGCGTTTGTTCAGTGACAGGATGTCTTCCGGGACCTGGGCAATACGCTGGGCCTTGTCGGTCACAGCCTGATCCAGTTCTTCATCGGCGTAAACGCCAGTGGCCCAGCCATAATCGACCGCTTCCTGGCCGGTGAGGGCATCACCGGTCAATACCATCTCCATGGCCTTGCGCAGCCCCACCAGCCAGGGGTGGAATTGCATATCTGGCACACCGAAGCGGACTGCCGGGTAGCCAATCTGGGCGCTCTCGGCAACATAGACGAGGTCACAGCCGGTGGCCAGCTCGGTGCCACCTGCCAGGCAGTAACCGTGTACCTGGGCAATCACAGGCTTGCGCAAATCCCAAATGCGCATCCAGGTTTCCACGACGTGGCGCGGCCATTGCGAATCCCCTCCGGCGGTGTGGAAGGGGTAGTCCGTGCCCGCGTTGCCGGTGCCCAGCTCGTAGCCGGCGGAGAAACACTTGCCGGCGCCGCGAACGATCATCACTCGCACAGAATCGTCCCTGTCTGCGGCGGTGAGCGCATGCATGATTTCGCCCCGCAATTGATGGTTGAGGGCGTTTCTCTTTTCAGGACGATTTAGGGTGATGCGACGTATGCCCTCCGCAGGTTCGTCAATCAACACCACTTCGTAGCCATTTTCGCCGTAATTAGTGATGCCGTTAGCCTGGGCGGCGTAGCCTGATTCCTGGTCTGCCATGTCGAACTCCAAACATTCTCGGGCGCAACAGACTAATACAAGTCGCGGGGGGGTGCTATGCTGAGTGATCAAAACATTTCGATTGAAAGGTAATAGTTTGCGAACGCTTCAGGATGTGGTGATTGTCGCCACTCACAACACGCAGCAGGCCAGGCGCTTTGAGGATCGATCGGAAACCGATTTGATTCTCGAAGTGATTCGCGAGCTGCTGGCGACCTCGGGGTTGGGTGTTAACGAGGTCGATGGCCTCAATGTCAGCACCTCTGTCTACGGGCTCAATGGTCGTGAAGTGACGCAACTACTGAACTGTCAGCCGCGCTGGGTCGGCAATGAGTTTATGGGCATTGGCGCGGTCATGGAGGCGGCCGGGGCGATTGTGACTGGACAGGCAGACGTGGTGATGATTGCCAATGCGCAGGCCGGTGAATACTCCTATGGTGAGGCCACTTCGCCCTGGACTCGCCCCACCCACGAGTTCGGCGAATGCTGGGGCCTGTATACGGCCGCAGAGTTCGCCTTCTGTGCGCAACGGCATATGGCGCTTTACGGCACCCGGCAGGAAGCGCTGGCTGAGGTGGCGGCCACGATTCGCAGCAACGGCAATCACAACCCCAAGGGTTGTTTCTTTGGTAAAGGTGCGGTCACGCCGGAAGACGTACTGAACTCCCGGATGGTGACATCGCCATTCCACTTGCTGGATTGCTGTATTAATTCCGAAGGCGGGGGCGGTTTGCTACTGACCACCGCTGAGCGCGCCCGCGATATGGATGTGCAGGCGGTGCACATACTCGGCGGTGGCACCGATCGACAGGGTATGGCTTACACCCGCGCGCCGGTCTGGGATCGCTATGGCTGGATTGGTCGACGTGCTGCCGAGCGCAGTTTCACTCAGGCTGGGCTCAAGCCTGCCGACGTGGATGTGTGCGAGTTCTATGACCCTTTTTCTTTCGAAATCATTGGGCAGTTTGAAGCGTTTGGGTTCTGCCCGGAAGGCGAGGGCGGTGATTTTGTGATGAACGGACGAATCGCCATCGACGGTGAGTTTCCGGTGGTCACCAACGGGGGAACCTTGTCCTTCAGTCACGCTGGAACCCTACAGATGCTGCAGAAGGTGATTGCCGGCTATGAGCAGTTGACCGGTCAGATGCCCGCAGAGACAACCGTGCCAGATGCCAATGTGGCGATGGTGAGTAATGGCGGCTCCGGCGCCCTGTTTTGTGATGTGATGCTGTTGGGCAAGGAGGCCAGCCAATGAGTACCTACGGTGATCTTGAACAGCTCAACACGCCCGGGCTACCAGTGCCCGCGGTCACAGACCTGTCTCGCCCGCATTGGGAGGGCTGCCTCAGGGATGAATTGCTGGTGCAGCGCTGCGAGGATTGCGGTGGCTACGTGTTTATTCCCGAGCTGGCCTGTAGTCATTGCCTGTCCTCAAACCTGCGCTGGGTCCAGAGCAGTGGGCGGGGTCGGCTTTATAGTTTTACGGTGATCCATCGTCCCCAGCGACCGGAGTTCGAGGTGCCTTATGTGGGTGCCATCATTGAGCTGGAGGAGGGTTGGCACATGCTCAGTAACCTGGTGGAGCTCAGTATCGATCAGTTGCGGGTCGACCTGCCTGTTGAGGTGGTGTTCGTGCCCCGCGGTGAACTCAAGTTGCCCATGTTCAGGGTCACCAGTTACGACTAGCGCTTTACAAATATAATACGAGTGTATTATATTTCTCCGAAACCCCGTCGGAGGCAGTGCTGTGCGCGACCCAATCTACAAGAAACGTCCTGTGGAACCCTTTCCCGCCAAATTCGGTGGTGAGCGGATTAACGATTTCATCGTCATGTCAGAGGGTTATTCCAATACTTATCTGATTGAAACCGATGAAGGTGACATTCTCATCAATGCAGGGATATTTTTTGAAGCCCCGGTGCATCGGCAAAACTATGCAGACTTCTCAGACCACGATATCCGCTACTGCATTCTGACCCAGGGCCATGTGGATCATCTGGGCGGGGTGGGGCATTTTCGCGAGCACCATCCAAAGATGGAGTTGATCGCCACCGCGGCCAACGCCGAGCACCAGGCCTATGACCAGCGCCTCGCGCCTTTCAGGGGTAATCGTTCTGCCTTTGCTTTCGCCAGCAAAATGGCGGGCGCGTTCCAGTACTACCAGGAACAGGGCTATACCGACTACCCGGCCCAGGACATTCCCACACCGGATATCACCTTTGAAGATCGTTACCAGTTCACCCTGGGTGGGTTGGAAGTAGAGTTGATCGCGGTGCCCGGTGCAGAAACCAACGACTCGCTGATTGTCTGGTTGCCGCAGCACAAGATCTGCTTTACCGGCAATCTGTTCGGCTGTCCCTTCGGCCACTTTCCCAATCTGGTCACTATTCGTGGCGATCGCTATCGCGATGCGCTTACAGTGGCTCACGCGGTGGAGGTGGTGAAAGACCTGGGCGCTGAACTGATTCTCTATGGCCACCACGAGCCGGTGGTGGGTGCTGACGTCATTGCCACCGAGCTGGATTGCCTGCACAAAGCTATTCTTCACGTTCACGACGAAGTGGTAGCGGGTATGAATGGCGGCAAAGACGTCGAGACCCTGATGGCCGAAATTCAGGTGCCTGCCGAAATTGAGGTGGGGGAGGGCTACGGCAAGGTCAACTGGAGCGTCCGCGCAATTTGGGAGAACTACGCGGGCTGGTTCAAGCACCAGTCGACCACCGAACTGTACAACGTGCCGCGCAGTGCCGTGCACGCCGACCTGGTTGAGCTGGCGGGGGCCGATGCCCTGGCTGGGCGCGCCCGCAAACATCTCGATTCAGGTGAGCCTGAGCAGGCCCTGCATCTCACCGATATTATCCTCTCCGTCGAGCCCAGGCATGGCGGCGCGCTGGCGCTGGCGATTGAAGTGCATGAGGGCTTACTCGAGCAGAGCGAAAACTTCTGGCTGAGTAGCTGGTTACGCAACCAGATCGACCAGCTCAATGGCGTCGCCATGGCAGATGATTCTGCCTCGCGCAAAGAGCTGGGCTAGGGTTTGCTGAGGGGCCAGCTCGCCACTTCCCTATAGATCGCGCCGCTGGGTCGGGTATCTGATTCGAACAACGTAAATTCGCCGCAGCGGAGCTGGAAGCTGGGCTCATCAATCGCCGCTGGCGGTGCTTCGTGCACTTTGCGCGCCAGGCTCAGGTGCGGCTTGTAAGCCTTTTTATCTGTGGGCAATTTGCAGTTGCGGGCCAGCTGTTTGAGTTCTGCCGCCAACGTTGTCAATTCCTGTGGGCTGTCAGAAGGCCCCAGCCAAAGCAGCGCGGGCTTATGCCAGTAGCCGACCTGGTCTAGCGTCAGCTCAAACCCCGGTGTCTTGATGGTGTCTGCCGCCTCCAGCAAATAGGCGAGCTGGGCATCGTTGACTTCGCTGAGAAACGCCAGGGTAATATGAAAATTGGCGACCGGCACCGGTTTTTCCAGCAGCGGCCAATTGCGTTGGCGCCAACTGTCGATGGCCAGGCAGATTTCCGGGGCTGGTTTAATGGCAAAGAACGCTCGCATAGGACTTACGGTATACACTTGCCACAGTTTTGTTAACTGCAGGATCAAGAACATGTCACATGAATTACTGAAAAACCGGGCCAAACATCCGGCTCGGGATGCAGCCATCCGCTCCATTGAAACGGTGCAGGCCGGTGATCGCGAGGGCTGGCTGGCGAATTTTCATCCCGAGGCGATTGTTGAGGACCCGGTGGGCATCTCACCCATGGATCCACAGGGCAAAGGCCATCGCGGCATTGAAGCCATCGCTGCGTTCTGGGATAACTTTATCGGTACGGGTACCGTGCGCTTTCATATTCGCGAAAGCTTCGCCTGTGGCAATGAGTGCGCGAATGTCGGCACCATTACCACGCGCTCAGCAGATGGCGCTGTGGGTCGCTGTGAGTTGGTGATGGTCTACAAAGTCGACGGCGATGGCAAGGTGCTGTCCTTGCGTGCCTTCTGGGAAGTCGACGAAATGATGGCCGACTTCTTTTAGATTACTTTCAATAGCTAGCCTGCGGGTCACTTTGCTTTTTTCGGTCGGAAGCCCACTCCCTCAAAAAGTAAACTGCCCCGCGAGAGC
This sequence comes from Halieaceae bacterium, assembly GCA_963921335.3. Taxonomy (GTDB): domain Bacteria; phylum Pseudomonadota; class Gammaproteobacteria; order Pseudomonadales; family Halieaceae; genus CAWUFC02. The sequence goes on from CAWUFC020000001.1 coordinate 1,831,763, forward strand.
TATCAATCATTCGGGTAGACGATCGGACATATACTTATTGAAGGAATGGGGTTCTGACTGAAATAAGTATATGTCCGAGTGGCCCTACCTGAAATTAGAGAACAGTTCGAAAGAGGGATCGGCGTTGTCGCGACGCGACTCCGCATTGACGTATTCCTTGCTTAACCCCTTGCCGTCCATATCCCGCGCAGTCTGCATATCCAATACGTGAGTGCGTTCAATAATCGCCCACTGGTTGTCGCGCTTCTCCCATCGGTCCAGATAGCGACCCTTGGCCTCAATATGCTTCTGCAGCCCCTGCTCGTCCGGCAAAGTCCAAAGCACTACAGTCACATACGCCTCGCTCATCGCGGTATCGCCATCAATGTCGACCAGCACGTTGGAGATCTGGTGGGAGTGCCGCTCCATATAGCCGTGTGACTCCCACACCCAGTCGATAAATCCATGCCCGCTACCTTCATACATGTCGATGTAGTGGGCGGTAGCCTCCGGGTGAAACACAGAATAGGACAAGGGCTTGTCCATCCGATCAAGGCCGCGACAGTAGTGGGCAAGTACCCTTCGAATAGCCAGTTCGTCGGCTGTGGTATCCATAGAAGCTCCTGTCAGGGTGTGTACCAGATGGGTGAGGAGTAGGCGCGATCCTGCACCACGCGTTGGGCGCTATCGGCCACCTCTACATCGAGGCGTTTGCCGTCATAGGCAGGCCAGCGAGGCGTCGGTATTTCAATGACCCGCGCGTAGTAAAAGGCCTGCTCCTGCTCGTCGAAATCCGGGTCGCGCCAATAGGCGCTAAGCTGACTGCTGCCAATGCTGTTGCTGTAGCTGGCGTTAGCGGTATCGGCTGTGCTCTCGCGCAGTCTGAAACGCTTACCCTTGCTGCGTGCGTTCTCCGCCACAGTAACGTCATAGACCTTTTCATGCAGGCGTCCCTTGCTGTCGCGCCAACCCTTGACCACTTGTAAGCGCTCCAGGTTGGCGCCGTTGGGGTCTTTTAAAGCCATGAGCAAAAAGCCTGGAGCAGGGCCGGCCTTTGCGGGAAGGTCGCCGCCCATTGGTACGCCATTGCGATAACCGTGGCGAGCGCAATCGGGCCTGAAGATGTCATCCTCCTGGAACTGCCAGCCGCCAAAAAATCTCAGCGCAATGCGAGAGCCAGTGGTGGCGTAGACTTCTTTGCGTTGCATGGCACTGAAGATCTCAGCCCGTGTATTCTCCCGCGCCCATACCGCGGCGTAGCCCGAGGCGGCGTACTCCCAGGGCTCAAACATGGAATGACCATTGCCACCCTGGCCCACGATGCCACTGTCGGGAACGGTGCGGGTTCCGCCGGGTTCGGCGTTGCTGGCTTTGCCGAAAAAGTTGTTCTCCTGGGCGGTGGCCAGCGATGTATGTGAGTCGGTGCTGCCGATCAGGCCAAATTTGAACGGGTTGGCGCCAATGCGCGCCTGCTCACTCCATCCATTTTTGAGGGTGGAGCGCGCGTACTCAAAGGGCAACATGTCCGGTGTTTTATTGTCGCCCTCGGTGGCGTTAAAGTTGCCGAAATCCCAGGTTTCAAAATCGGCCCAGGGATCGTCTGGCGACAGCAGTGGGTGGGTTTCACTGTCACCCTTGATCTGGGTGACCTCCATCACCGGCTCCCAGCGCAACCGATTTTCGGCATAGGTTTGATCGAAGGCCTCCCCAAAAGAATCGCTCAGGGCGAACATGCGTCCGTTACTGATATTGCTGTTGTGTGGAATCGACAGGGCTCGACCGCCGGTGTCGGCTTCATACCTGGCCAGAAAATCCCACAGGGCCTCTGGCAGCTCGCTATTGAAGGAAGAGAAGGGCAGCACTGTGCCGGTTTTTTCAGCGCCATCAGCGAATACCACCACCCTGTGCAGGTTGTCGCCACCCGGCATGGAGCTCCACTCGTAGCCGATCAGTGTTGTGAACTGGCCGGGCCGACTGTATTCGTCTGCAAGCCGGATGGATTCCTGCCAGACACTGCGCTCTATGACCTTGTTATCGACCATGGGCTCGTTAGCGGATGTGGATTTGAGCAGTTCCATCATCAGTGCTGTCGACCCGTCCGGTCCGTTGATCATGTCATACAGGCGCTTGCCGTCGGGGTCAGCTAATAGCTCAGGGTCAGCCTCTCGCAGTTTCAGCATGATGCCCATGTGCTCGGCATGGTCTGAGACCATCAGGAAATCCAGCGGCGTCTCCAGCCTGGCGGGCATGCCATTGGTGGCCACTACTTCTTCGCCCATGGCAAACCGGTAGGCGGCAGACGGCGGCAGGCCGGTGTTCCCCATGGTGTTGGCGTCGAGACTAAAGGAGGTATGCAGGTGCGTGTCGCCCCAGTAAAGGTGTCTCGGATAATCGTCGCCTGCATAAGGCGAATAGTTGTCGGCCTGCGCCAGCGCAGCTGCAGAGACCAGGGTGATAGAGCTTATTATTCTTTTCATAGTCACTTGCCCATTGGCGCCAGCTGTAGCCGGCGGTTGGATTTTATTTTCCGCCCATCATCTCCGCCATGGTCAGTGGGCTGGTTTCGTTTATAACCGACTCTGCGCGGGCCTGATACATCGATTTGAAATCCGATTGCGGGAATATCCAGAACTTCTCTGCATCAATGCCCTGCCAGACCCGGGCTGCGAATTCATCGGGCGACAGACCGTCCGCCACCATGCCGGCAACAAAGTCGTGAAACTCCTGTTCTTCGGTGCTGTGCAGTTCATTATTACCTTCCCGCAGTCGATCAGATTCCCAGATGCCGGTATCCACTTCGCCCGGGCACAGACAGCTGGCAGAAATGGGGGCCGCTTCCAGCTTGAGTTCCTGGTGCAGGGTTTCGGTGATGGCCGCCACCGCGTGCTTGCTGCCCTGGTAGGGGCCCATGAACTGCCCGCCGCCCACCAGTCCGCCAATGGAGGAGGTATTGATCACGCGTCCTTCTGCATTCTGCGTGAGCATGAGTGGCACAAAAGCACGTATGCCATTCACCACACCCATGATGTTAACGTCGAGGTTCCAGCGCCAGTCGGCTTCGGAGCGTTCCCAGCTTTTGCCATCCACCAGTACGCCGGCGTTGTTGAAAAACAAGTTGACCTGAGAGTGCCGTGAGAATACGTCTTTGGCCCATTCTTCAAAGGCGTCACCCTGGCGAACGTCCAGCTTGTGGCTTTCGGCCACAGCGCCGGCCGCGCGCAGCGATTCGCACAGGCTCTCGAGGTTGCGGGTATCGATGTCTGCCAGTTCTAGTGCCATGCCAAGTTTTGCAGCGTGCCGGGCCAGGCCTGCACCAATACCGCTGGCGGCGCCGGTGATGACACACACTTGTTGATTCCATTCAGGCATTGTTCAAATCTCCTGCGTGTAACTGATCGAAGTCATTCCATTTCGGAGCGTTCATTTCGTCAACGAATCGCCGGTAGTTCCAGGGCCAACTGGCAGGTATTCCCTCGGCATCCAAATACCAGCTGTTGCAGCCGCCGGTATACCAAATGGTGCTCTTGGCGGCCTCGAGTCGTTCTGCGTCGAATGCGCGCAGCGCATTGTGGCTGGCGCAGATGGCGTCACACTGCCCGCTGTTCACTCTATCCATCAGTTGACTAATGTAGTCCCACTGCAACTCAGCAATATCAACCAGGGTAAAGTTGCCGACCGGGCCAGTCGGGCCGTTGAGCATAAAAAAGTTGGGGAAGTCGGGGATACTCACAGCCAGGTAGGCCGTGGGGCGAGTGGCCCAGGCTTCATCCAGGGTCGTGCCATGCAGTCCTTTCATGGTCATCGGACGCATGAACTGATCGGCATGAAAGCCAGTGGCCAGGACGATGATGTCGAGTTCGTGCAGCACCCCATCATTGGTGCGAATGCCCTCCGGTTCAATACGCTCAATGCCCGCGGTTACCAGTTCTGCCCCGGGGTGCTGGATGGCATCGTAATAGTTGGCGGAGAAGACCAGCCGTTTGCACATGGGCTCGTGATCCGGACGCAGGCGTTCTTTCAGCTCTGGGTCATGCACGCTGTTTTCCAGATTGTCGCGGCACGGTTGCTGAAAGGTCTTGGCCAATTCAGGATTCTGACCGGTAATGCCCTGGGTGTAGAGCTCTACGTTGTGGTTGTAGGTCTCCACGTCCATGGCTTCGGCAAGGGCCTCGGGGTTCTCACGGAAAAGTTGTATCTCTTCTTCGCTGAAGTCGCCGTCTTCCATGGGCATGATCCATTGGGCCGTGCGTTGGAAGTGCTTCACGATCTGCACCCTGCCAGTCAGTGCCCCGACAATCTGCACGCCGGTAGAGCCGTTACCGATGACCGCTATGCGCGCACCGTCGAGGTTCAGCGAATGATCCCAGCGCGAGCTATGAAACAGGGCGCCTTTGAACCTGTCCGCGCCCGGTATGTCCGGTATGTTCGGATGATGCAGTACGCCGGTGGCGGCGATCAGGAAATCCGCCTTGTCAGTCTGGCCGTCTTTGCGCTGGATGTGCCAACAGCCGTCAGTAAATTCCGCCGCAGTGACCTCGGTGTTGAAACTGATGTGATCCAGTATCCCGTACTTTGCGGTGGTGTTCTCAAAATAGGCCTGAATTTCAGCGCCGGGCGGGAAATGGCGGCTGTACTCCGGGTTGCGCTCAAAGGTGTAGGTATAGTGATGGGAGGGCGTGTCGCAGGTGAGTCCGGGGTAGGTGTTCTCGCGCCAGGTGCCGCCAACCCGGTCGGCTTTTTCATAAATCGTGAAATCGTACTCGTCCGCCTCTTTCAGTTTGATGCCAGCCAGAATGCCGGCCATTCCGGCCCCAATGACAATCACACGCTTTTTATTGTTACGGGACATACATCTCTCCTGTCATCCAGGCAGCTTATACCAAGTTTTCTTGGCCTGCCCGAGCAGTGCGTGAAATCTCACTAATGGTTTAGGAGTTCGTGCTTCCATATCTGCGGGGGGCTGGCTACCATGTCAGCCCTATGAAAGATTGGCTCTACATCAGTGTCCTGCTGATACTGCTGGGTTCTGCGCTTCCTGCGCAGGCGCAGTTGGGTGTGCCTGTGGCCGATCTGAATCTCAACCGCGACAGCGCCAGCCAGCGTTTGGACGGCTATGCCCAGTTCCTTGAGGACGCGGGTGGTGCCATGCTGCTGGCCGATGCCATGCGTGCGCACAGCGAAGGCAGATTCGCAGTACTCGACACTGCCGACTTGTCCCGTGGAGTGACAGGCTCGGTTTTCTGGGTGCGTCTCGCCGTGCGCAACATCGATAGTCGACGACTGCAGTGGGTGCTCAGTCACGACTATGGTTTTACCCAGCTGATGGATGTTTACCTGATTGATGCGGAGCAGGAGATTACCGGCGACAGCTCCAGGGCCATAACCCTGTCCCTCGCTGAGGAGACGCCTTACAGCCAGCGACCTATCCGTTTTCGCAGTTTCGCAGTACCTTTTGAAACCAGACCTGGCGAGCTGGATATTCTCTACCTTCGCTTGGGCGTGAATTACGCCAATACACAAATTTTGGCGATGCGTGTGGCGCCGCGGACGGTCTTTGACGCCTGGGCAGGGAACGACCGTGCCTTCCACTTTTTCTTTTATGGCATTTTATTTGCGTTTGTATTGATCTCCGGGATGGTCAGCCTGCGCTCGGGGTCCATGATGTTGGCCTTGTATTCAGCCTACCTGCTCATGTCAACTATCAGCTGGTCTGAGCTACTGGGTCACTTCAGTGAGATGGTGGTGCCCGGACGACCGGAGCTGTCAATTATTGTGTCCGATTGGTCGCTGTTCGTAACTGCGTCCATGATGTTTGAGCTGGGCCGCCGGTTTTTGCGGTTGGCGAGCAACTGGCCCCTGATGAACCGATTCTTTCTGGGGCTGCACGGTGTCTCAGGCCTGGGGATACTCACTGCCTTGATGGGTTTTGGCACCATCAGCACGGTCATCATGTACAGCATTGCTCTGTTCTTTGGCTTGTTCCCAATCGTGGTGTTTCTTGTCTGGCGTCGCGTGGGCGGTTATGTGCTCTGGTTCCTGATTGGCCTGACCGTGCATTCATTTTCTGTGGCCCTCCTCAGTATGGGTGCGTTGGGTTTTGCCGGCGATCCAGCACCCTGGTACACGATTAGCCAGATCACCCTGGTCCTTGAAGCGGCTTTCCTCGGTTTGGCAATGGCCGAGAGAATCGTGGAGCGCCAGCGTGCTACCGAGCGAATAGAGCTGGAGTGGCGGGAGGCCCAGCGTCGCGGTGAGATCGATTCTCTAACCCATATGCCAAACCAACGCGCGTTTGAACGCAAGGCCACAGAAATGATCGATGAGGCATCTGCCCTCGCCGAATGTCATCTGGCGGTGCTGGATATTGACGACTTCAAGAGACTGAACGATCGCTGGAGTATTGAGGCAGGTGACCGCACGCTGCTCGAACTGGCGCATATCCTGAACAGCACCCTGCGTATTACCGATACAGCGGCACGTTATCGTGGCGGCAGTTTTTGCCTGTTGCTTACCGGTGTGGGCCATGATGCCTGCGCGGCGGTATTGGATCGGATTCGTTCACAGTTCGCCGAAGAGCATACGCGTACCGAAAATGGCACCCAGGTACCTCATACACTGAGTGGTGGCTTTGCCACAGCCGACGGACGCAGCGTGCAGGATCTGCTCGAATCCGCCGACAAGGCTCTGGCTGTGGCCAAAGCAGAGGGTCGAAACACCGTGGTCAGCGAGCGGCGCCTAAACCCGCAGGCTGAAACGGTCAGTCCCGCTGGCCTGACCTGAGCACCTGCGTTGCCGCGCTATTCAGGCTAGAATAGCGCCCATGTGTCAAAACCCTCGAAACAAACCCGACAGCGGCAGCAAATTCAGCACCGAGCAGGGCTTTTCTGCCATCAAAAATGGCATTAAGGACAATGCCAATCGGGACATTCCCAGTCAGCGAAAACCGCCCTGGCTGCGCATGAAGCTGGAGCGCAGCGACAAATTCAAAGCGGTCATGGAGACCGTGCACGAGCATCGTCTGGCCACTGTTTGTGAAGAGAGCCATTGTCCCAATATGGGCGAGTGCTGGAGTAATGGCACGGCCACTATTATGTTGATGGGTTCTGTATGTACCCGGGCCTGTCGTTTTTGTGCGGTGGATACCGGCAACCCCGGTGGTTGGCTGGACGCAGAAGAGCCTGCCAACGCTGCACGTTCTGTGCAGTTAATGAACCTCCGCTATGTCGTGCTGACCTCGGTGGATCGTGACGATCTGGCCGATGGTGGTGCCTCACATTACGCGGCCTGTGTACGCGCCATTCGTGAAGTGAACCCCAGTACAGCGGTGGAGGCGCTGACACCTGATTTTTCCGGTGACGAAGCTGCTGTGGCGACGGTGGTGGATTCCGGATTACAGGTATTTGCCCAGAATGTTGAAACGGTTGAGCGTTTGACTGAGCGAGTGCGTGACCCCAGGGCTGGTTACGAGCAGACATTAGAAGTGTTGGCATACGCAAAACGCCGTCAGCCCGAGGTGCTGACCAAGTCCAGCCTGATGCTGGGCCTGGGTGAGACCGATGAAGAAATCCGCCAGTGCATGGAGGATTTGCGCCAGCGCGGTGTGGATATCCTAACCCTGGGGCAATATCTGCGGCCCACGCCGAACCATTTGCCGGTGGAGCGTTGGGTGCATCCCGATGAGTTTGCCGCCTATCGTGAGCTGGGTCTGCAACTGGGATTCACCGAGGTGGCGTCCGGGCCGCTGGTACGCTCCAGTTACCGCGCAGACCGTATTCTGGAGCAAAACAATCTCGGTCTCGATAAGCCTCCAGCGGATCGCATCAGCGTGGTGAACCTCAGCGACTAGCAATAATCTTAGTCAAATAAAGAATAAAAGAGGGTGGCCGCCTTTGGCATACTATGGGCTGTCCAATAAGGAACAATAATGACTGAGACTTTTATTCTCGACGATCTCGCCGAGCCGCAGCACACGCCGCAGGCAAAGGAAATCATGGCTTTGGTGGCGGAGCTGCCGCTGGAAATCAGTGTTGATGCCGTGCTGGCCCAGGCACGCGAACAGTGTGATGTAGCTCTTTTTGAGGCCCCTGAGTTTATCGAGCGCATGAGGTTCTTCATCGAACATGTGCATCGCGATACCGGGTTGAGTGCCATGGGTACGATGACCGTGTTTAATTTCATCGTGAATGCCGTGGTTCAGCGCAGTCGCCTGGAGGCCCTGTACCAGGCGCATCCGGAAATCGAAGATGTTGAAATCAAGCGTCCGCTGATCATCGCCGGCCTGCCGCGTTCCGGTACCACCAATATGCTTAACCTGATTGCGGCGGATGACCGTCTCCGTTCGCTGCGCTACTGGGAGTCCCTGGAACCGATTCCCTCCCTGGCCACCCAGGGCGGTCAGGTCAGCGATGACCGTTATGGCAACTGCGTTGCCCAGCTGGATACCCTCAATGCCATGATGCCGCGCTTCAGCGCGATGCATGACCTGCAGGTGGAAAGCATTCATGAGGAAATCGAGCTGCAGTGGCTGGATTTTGGTTCCATGATGTGTGGCACGGTGGTGAACATACCCGAATGGTTCGACTGGTACCTGGGGAACCGTCGCCAGGAACACTATGACTTTCTCAAGCGGGTGCTAAAAGCGCTGCAATGGCTTCGAGGCCCCGAGCAATGGGTGCTGAAGAGCCCGGCGCACCTGGCCTTTTTGCCCGAGCTTTACCAGACCTTTCCAGACGCGACCTTCGTGGTGACTCACCGCGATCCGGTCTCCATCTTCACCAGTTGGGTCACCATGAATGCTTACGCCTCGCGTATGCGTTATGACGAGGTGGACCTGGCTAGCGTGGTGGAGCACGGTCGCCAGATTCAGGACTGCCTGCTGCAGGGTTTGGTCAAAGACATTGCAATGCTGCCCGAGGCACAGACCAAGCACGTGTATTTTCATGAATACATGGCTGACAACATGGGCATGTTGACCGACATCTATAACCTTGCCGGTATAGGCATGGAGGAATCAGCCAGGGCCAGTATCGAGCACTATATCGAGACACATCCCCGCGGTCGCAGTGGCAGCGTACAGTATGACCTGGAGGGGCAGTTCGGTCTGAGTCGTCAGCAGTTGTACAAGGACTTTGAGTACTACACCGATGTCTTCCCTGTGCGCCTGGAGGCCGAGAACTCGTGATCGAACAGGTCATCATCTCTCTGCTGTTTATGAGTTTGATCGGCTCACTGGTGTTTACCGACTGGCCGGCGGCCTGGGTATTTACCTGTACCATGCTCGCGGCCTATTTCCTCGGTCTGGTGGATACCGTAGAGGTGTTGGCCAAGGTGTCCAATTCCGGTTTGATCACTCTCTTATTGTTGATACTCGTGTCGGTCGGTCTGGAAAAGTTGAGCTGGCTAAACCGGGTTTCAGAAAAACTGGTGTCACCCAGCTATAGCCTGAGTTTGCTGAAACTGGGGGGTGTCACTGCCTTATTCTCTGCGTTTGTGAATAACTCCGCTGTCGTGGCGACGCTGGCCAACGCGGTGCGCAATAACCGCCATCACGCTGCCTCCAAATTGCTGATTCCCCTGTCTTACGCCGCCATACTCGGCGGCACCATGACTCTGATCGGCACCTCTACTAACCTGATCGTCAGCAGTTTTCTTGAAGACGTCACCGGGCAGGGTCTGAACTTTTTTGACTTCCTGGCAGTGGGGGGTAGTGTCACTCTGGTCGGCCTGGTGGTGTTATTTGTGTGTGGCAAACTGCTGCCCGACCGCGGTGTTGAGACGGTGGATTTTAACGAGTACATGATCGAGGCCGAGGTGGCAGAGGACTCGCCCCTGGTCGGTAAGACGGTGATCGAAAACAAGCTTCGCGATCTGGAAGAGCTGTTCCTGGTTGATATTGTCCGCGACGAATACCTGATCTCCCCGGTGGGTCCCAATGAGCACATTGAAGCCGGCGACAAACTCATTTTTTCGGGTGATGTGAAGCAGGTCGGTGCACTGGAGAAGTTCAAAGGTCTGACCATGTTTGCCCTGAATGAAGGCCTGCTGACCCAGAACATTATCGAGGTGGTGGTGATGCCTAACGCTACCATCGAGGGGCGCACCATCAAGGAAAGCGGCTTCCGTTCGCTGTTTGATGCGGCAGTGGTGGGCATGCGCCGCGGCGGTAAACGCCTGTCGGGCAAGCTGGGTAATATATGTATCCAGGCCGGCGATAGCATGATGCTGGCAGTTGGTCCCGACTTTCACGAGCGGAAAAACCTGGACAAAAACTTTGCCATTATTGATGACGAGGTGGTGGAGGCCAGGGCAACACCCTTGCAGAACAATGTAGCCACCTTTGGCCTGATTGCCGTGATTGCACTGGCAACTCTGAACATGCTGCCACTGATCAAGGGGCTGGCGTTTCTGTTAACGGTCATGTTGGTGATGGGCCTGGTATCCGGGGGAGAACTGAGACGGCGGTTCCCCTTTGAACTTTGGCTGATCATTGCTTCGGCACTGACCCTGGCGCAGGCGCTCAATAACTCGGGATTGGTGGCACTGATTGCCGACGGTTTACACAGCGGCATGGACGGGCTTGGGCCTTATGCCGCGCTGGTGGGCATTTTCCTGATGACCCTGGCCCTGACCGAGATGATGACCAACAACGCGGCCGCGGCCCTGAGCTTTCCTATCGCCTACGGATTGGCTGAGAGCTATGGGCTTAGCCATATGCCTTTCATCATGGCCGTGGCCTATGGCGGCAGTGCCAGTTTCCTCACGCCCTACGGGTACACTACCAACCTGATGGTACAGAACCTGGGTGGCTATGAGTTCCGCGACTACTTCCGCGCCGGATTGCCCCTGTCTATCACCTACTCGGTGGGTGTGATTCTGTTGATTCCCATATTCTTTCCGTTTCAATAGTCGTCTAATGTACCCGCTTACTTGTTTCGGTCAGAACCCCATTCCCTCAACAAGTAAGCGGGCACCATATTCCACAGAGCCAAGAAATTAGTACACTGTCTGCACATAAAAGAGAGTAGGCGCATGTCGTTTACCCGCAAAATTCTTGTTGGATTGATAGTCGGTATTGCCACAGGCTTGTTCCTGGGCGAACTGGCAGCACCCCTCAATACCGCCGGGGATGTGTTTATCGGGCTGCTGCAGATGACCGTGCTGCCTTACATCGTGCTGTCCCTGCTGGTTAACCTTGGCAAAATCAGCTGGGCGCAGAGCAAGGAGTTGTTGCTCGCGGCAATACTGGTGTTCCTGGTGATGCTGCTGGGCGGGGCAGGGGTCTTGTTCCTGTCGCCGCTGGCTTTCCCGCCCACCCAGAACGCCTCCTTTTTCAGCGCAACACTGGTGGCGGCGCCAGAGCCACTGGATCTGGTGAGCTTGTATATACCCTCGAACCCCTTCGCCTCGATGGCCAACAATATGGTGCCTGCCACGGTGCTGTTCAGCATCCTACTGGGCGTGGGGCTCAGTGGGGTGCCGGGCAACGGTGGCTTGCTGAACGGCCTGAGTGTCATGGCAGATGCCCTGAACCGGGTGAACAAGCTGGTGATTCAGCTGACGCCGTATGGCTTGTTCGCCATTGCCGCGGGAACGGCGGGCACCCTGTCGGTTGACGATATCAGCCGCCTGCAGGGGTTTCTGGTCACTTATTCCCTGCTTGTGTTGGCGCTGACCTTTGTGGTGATTCCGCTGCTGGTCAGCGCGCTCACGCCATTTCGTATCAGGGATTTGCTCGGCGTTCCGCAGGCGTCTTTGATCACCATTTTTGCCACCGGCAAAATTATTGTGCTGATGCCGCAGTTGATCGAGAACGTCAAAGAGCTGTTTAGAAAATACGATCTCGAAACGGAGGAGAGTAACAGTGGGGCCGAGATCCTGCTGCCACTGGCTTATCCGTTCCCCAACTTGGGTACCTATGTGATCCTGATGTTTGTCAGCTTTTCGGCCTGGTACCTGGATCGCCCTCTGGACCTGGGCGACCAGATCACCCTGCAGCTGGCGTCATTTTTCTCCAGTTTTATCGCCCCGATTGTTGGCATTCCATTCCTTCTCGACTTAATGCGCATACCCGCCGATGTGATGGAGCTGTTTGTAGTATCCACGGTGTATATCGACCGCATCCGAGTCGTGCTGGGCGCGATGCACTTGCTGGCGCTGACGGTGATCGTGCTTTCCATCAGGGCCGGTGTGTTCAAAGTTAATTGGCGCAAGTTGGGAATCGCGCTGTTGCTATCTGTGCTGTCGCTGCTGACTGCACTGGGTGGCGCGCGTTTGTATCTGGCACAGGTTACCGGGGGCGAGTATCGTGGAGACGCCGAGCTGGTGCAGATGCGATGGATGCAGCGCACGGTAGAAGCTACCGCCTTTCGTGATTCGCTACCCGAACCTAATCCCCTGGTGATAGGCAGCAGTCGCTTACAGCGAATTCAGGAGCGGGGTACTTTGCGGGTGGGTTACCTGTCAGATTCTCTGCCTTGGGCGTTCAGTAACGAGCAGGGCGTGGTTACCGGTTTTGATATTGAGCTGGCACACCAGCTGGCAGGAGATCTCGGTGTTGGCCTGGAACTGGTCAATGTGCGCTTGAGAGAGTCCGATCAGCTATTTGCTACGGGTCAGATCGATATCGTTATGTCGGGTCTGGCGACAACGGCAGAGCGACTGCGGCATTATCGATTTGCGGGATCACCCTTGGACCTGACTATGGGCTTCATCGTTCACGACAGTAATCGCAAACTGTTCGCCGCTGACCGTGAAGTGCGAGCGATGGGTGATATCACCATAGGCATGGTGCAGGCCGATATCGCATTCAGGCGCCTGCTGGAGCAGGCCTATCCTGATGCCAACATTGTGAAAATAGAATCGCCGCGCGCATTTTTGCGCGGCCGCATGCCTGAGATGGACGCGGTGGTGTTTTCCGCTGAAGGTGGTGCCGCCTGGACCCTCATTTATCCCAGCCACGCCGTAGTAGTCCCTCAGCCTCATATCACAAAAATACCAGCCGGCTTCGTGGTGCCGCACGAGGATGATCGCTGGGCCAAGTATGTGGATGAGTGGGTGGCGCTGAAGAAGAAGGATGGCAGCATCCAACAACTGTTCCAGCACTGGATACTGGGGGAGGGCGCTGAAGATGAGACACCACGCTGGTCCGTGATTCGCAATGTGCTGGGTTGGATCGAATAATATGCCGCGGAGATGGCGGTGACTGTTTATTTTTGAGGGAATGGGCGTCTGACCGAGAAAATCATACAGTCACCGCACTTTGGCTAGGAGTAAGTGATGAAACTGAATCCCAATAACACGTGGCGCTTTGTTCAAGAGCGCATGGAATCCGAGAGCAATCCCACAGTGCGAAGGAACCTTGAGCTGGTGCTTGAGCACATGAAACGCGAGGCCGCCGCAGACATCGAAGGGGTTGTGGCAACACTGTGCGACAGCCCTAGATATGTGACCCACGATATGCCGGATGAGCCCATTATGAACCCGACGGGTGACAAGGATGCAGTGCGCGGTTTCTACGATATGACCATTGTGCAAACCGGCGCTCATAAATTGGAGCTGGCCTGTGACCGCGTGATTGCCGACGAGAGTGCAGTCATGACCGAGGGCATTATGCGTATGGCCTACCCGGGGCAGACGCTGATCGCTATGGGTATTGACGTGGATGATGCTGACGCCTATTACCTCTACCAGACACGCATGGGCGTGGTCTGGCCGGTAGACCCCGAGAGTGGCTTATTGATTGGTGAAGAGACTTATACCGGCACTGATGGCTTCGCCGGCATCGCGGACCGGAAAATAAACCCCGAGGATATTGCGCCCCTTTCTCTATAGGTGAGTTGGTGCAGGTAAATCCTTCACGTGGAGGATCAGTAGCGTTGTGCTATTTATTAGATGTTTAGGCGAGAAGAGTCACTGTCATGAATTGGGATGCGATCGGAGCTATTGGCGAAGTATGCGGAGCAATCGCTGTAGTTGTTACTCTGGTTTATCTGGCTGGGCAGTTACGCCAAAATACCCGCGCCTTGCAGGCGGCCAGCATGGACTCCACTACACAGACCTCGAACGATATTCGAGAAACTATATATTCCGATCCAGCTGTTACCAAACTCTATCTTGACGGATTGGCTGATCCGCTTGGCTTTGAGGCTGTGGACCGCGAGAGGTTTCGTTTGCTTCTAACCAATGCGCTTTGGGCAATTTGGAATACCTACGCACAATCCGAGCTGGGCGGTAGAGACTCCTGGTCTTCTCAGCGGAATCTACTCTTCCGAATTTTGGCAACTCCGGGTAGCCAGTGGTTCTGGGAGCAATATGCAACTGAATTCGACCCAAAATTTCAGTTGGAAGTTAAATCCATTATCCGTGAACTGGCGGACTTGAAAGCTCAGAAAGACCTATCAGATTAAGCTAGCCGCTTTCAGCAGTCGGCGACTTTTTGGCAGACATATAGGAGGCAGCCATGGCACATCTTTCATGGGGACACATCAACGTTAACGTCAGCGATCTGGATCGCGCTGTCGCGTTCTACGAAAAACTGGGTTTCAGGCTAGCGTTACCGGGCATTCCCTATCTGGCGCTTGAGCAAGAAGGTACAGGAGAAGTTTCACCCGAGGCCATCTGCGATGCGCTGGGTGTGCCACAGGGCAGTGCGGGTCGAGCCTGCATCATGCAGTTGGGCGATGGCTTTCCCATGCTTGACCTGACTGAGTTTGATCGCGGCGCAGGGCGTAAGCCCCTGGAGAACGCCGATCTGGGTGTGGTTCGAATCTGCCTGGCCAGCAGTGATTTAGGTCGAGACTACGAAGAACTGGTCTCAGCGGGAGTAGAGTTTTTGAGTGAGCCAAAACCCGGTCATCAGGGTATGGCAGAGATTGCTGTCTGTAAGGACCCTGACGGCACGTTAATCGAGCTCATTCAGCTTCACCTGGACAAATGGCAGAGCTAGATTGCGGCCAGGTTGAGAACAGCTCCTAGTGCAGCTGTGAACCCTGTGCACTGAGGCTGTCCAAACCCTGCTTTAACTTGGCTCGCGTATTCTCATCCGGCGCCACGGCGATCGCCTGCTCCATGTCGTGCTTTGCCATACTGGTTACACCCAGTTGTAACCAATAGTCCACACGTTCCAGGTGCACGGAGAACGGGTCGGGCGTCACGAGAAGTTTAAAGTCACTGATCTCCAGGGCTCGGGCATTATCTTCATTGGCTGTGGCCAGCATGCCCAGGTTGTTGAGCATGCGCGTCACAATGTCGCGGGTAGAAGCGGGTCGGAAAGCCTGGCTGCTACTGATGCCGTTTTCCTTCAGCCACTCCAGGCAGTTCACCTCGTCCACCAGTTCCATGCGGAAGGGATCAACCAGTTGGCTGCCCACAGACACCAGGAAGTGGCTGGGGAAGTTGACGCCGTGGGCCTTGATATTCAGCTCTTCGCAAATCGCCAGAATCACCACAGCAAGGCTGATCGGTATGCCCTCGCGGTGGCGCAGAACGTGCTCCAGGGCGCTGTTTTCCGACTTGTAATATTCCTCGGAGCCGTTGAAGCCCGCGTCCCGGAGCTTGCGGACAATGCGCAGTGCACTCACGTCAGTGCCCATCATCTGCGCCAGGTGCGCAATACGCTCACGACACCAGTCTGTGTTTGTATCGGGTTGCACCAGTCGGGCCACCAGCAGCGCTCCTTCGAGAATCGTTAGCTCCTCGTTCAGCACCGACTTAAATTCGCTGAGTAATTGTGTCTGTTCCATGCCTACAGAGTAGTGCACGCTGGGCCAGAGCGCACACTCGGTGCAGATTCATGAACCATATCGTCTGTCCGCCTGCACTATACTCAATGCAATCTTGCCAGAGGAAGAGTCATGCAAAAGTACGATGGCCTCAATGAGGACATAGTGAAGCGCTTCGCGCCACGGCCCGGTCGACGGGAGTTATTGCCACCCATGAGTGAGAAAGCGCAGGTGGCCCTGCTGTGCAGGATGATCTTCAATGAGGGCAGGAACGAGCACATCGCCGGCCATATCACCTATCGGGCCAGCGATGGCAATATTCTGGTGAATCCCTGGGAGCTGGCCTGGGATGAGCTGACGGCCAGCGATATCCTCACCCTGAATGAACAAGGTGAGGTGATCGACGGCGACTGGAACGTCACACCTGCCATCGGCCTTCATCTGCAGATTCACGCCCTTCGCCCCGAGATCAACGTGGTCATTCACAACCATGCCCACTGGAGCGGTATCTGGGCCAATGCGCAACGGGTGCCGCCGATTGTCGACCAGACTGCTGCCCATGTACCCGGCGATCTGCCCCTGTTTGACGAGTATGACGGCACTTTCGAAGATGACGATGCGACGATGGCGGCGGCCAAGGCCCTCGGCGATGCCGGCTGGGCCTTGCTGGCCAATCATGGCTCACTGGTCGTCGCCAAGGACTTGCGCCAGGCGCACCTGAGGGTGCTCACCCTTGAATGGCGCGCCCAGCGTGCCTGGTATGCTGAGGCCATTGGGGGTGGGGTGGCCCTGCCTGACAAGATTGTGCAACAGGTAGGGATTACCGACGCCAATGGTTTCCCGTTTCAGTTTGAAGCCATGGCCCGGCGAGAGCTGCGCGCTGATCCGTCGATCCTGGACTAGGGAGTAGCAGACATGAGTTTTATCGTAGAAGAACTAGCCAGCGTTGGTGCCGAGGTAAAGGGTTTCGATATCAATGACCCAATGACGCCTGAAATGGCCGCAGAGCTCAAAGCGCTCTGGTATCAATATGGCATCCTGGTGTTTCGCGGGCAGGACGTTAATCCTGAGAAGCAGATCGAGTTCAGCCGCATTTTTGGCCCACTGGAAGCACACCCGCTGAGCACTACCACGTCGCAGGAATACCCTGAACTGTTTGTGCTGGAAAACGGCAGCGATAAAGACAAATTCCAGACCGCGTTCTACCAGGGTAAGGAAATCGTCGGCCGCCTCGACTGGCACATGGATCTGCACTACACCGGTAAGCCCAATCACGGGGCGCTGTTGCGAGCAGTGATTGTTGCGGAAGAGGACGGCCTGACCGGTTTTGGCGATCTCGAGAAAGCCTGGAACGCGCTCGATGCTGACACCCAGGCGTTGCTGAGCAAGATTGAAGTGGCCTACCAGTTCAATATGCAGCGGCGACAAATGCGCTTTGTGGATGTTGAGGGCTACGAGCCAGGGCCATTCAGTCCCAAGAAACCATCCGACATGGGTTTTCCAGATTTTCCCGACTCTATCTACCCCGCCGTGGTTGAACATCCTGTTACCGGGCGCAAGATTCTCGAGATCTGCGAGCAGTTTCTTGACCGGGTGATTGAGCCCGAGGCGGTAGGCCTGACACCCGATAGCGCCGATGAGCTGCTGCGCAACCTGGTGGCGCACACGCGCAAGCCCGAGTTTCACTATTTTCATGATTGGGCCGAGGGCGATATGGTGCTGTGGGACAACTGGCGCTGTATGCACTGTACGACTGGCACCAAACCCGGGGTCCGCCGCTTGATCAATCGCACCACCATCGAGGGTGACGTCACCCTTGGACGTCAGCTGCAGGAGGCGAGCTAAGCTCAATCGTGGGTAATTTCCTGCTGGTGATGCTGGCCCTCATGATGTTTACCATGGGGCTGTCACTGACCTTTGCCGATTTTTCGTGGGTGATGCGCTTTCCCACCGCAGCGCTGCTGGGATGCTTTTGCCAGTTGTTGTTATTGCCTGCCATCGGGTGGGTCATTGTGCTGTGGTCTGATCTTCCCCCGGTGATGGCACTGGGTCTCATGCTGATCTGCCTCTGCCCCGGTGGCGTGCTGTCGAACTACATCAGTTTCATGGCCCGCGGCGATGTGGCTCTGTCAGTGAGCCTCACGGTCATCAGCAGCTTTATCACGGTGTTCAGCGTGCCAGTCATGCTGAGGCTGGTGCAATCAGGTTTGGGTGCCACAGAAACAGAAGTTCAGCTGCCGGTACTGGATACCATGCAGTTTATGGCATTCGTCACCGTGATTCCCGTGGGCCTCGGGATGTTGGTTCACGCTCGCTCTGCCGCACTCGCCACCAAGCTTGCGCCCTGGATGTCTCGGATTTCATCCCTCATGCTATTTGGTTACATCCTGTACTCGATGTCCTCCAACAGCGCGAACATTGTCGATGCCATGACACAGACCGGCGGTGCAGTGGTGGCCCTTTTGTTGCTCAGCGCACTGATCTCTGGCGCCCTCGCGCTGGCGTTCAGGCTGAGTGAGCAGCGTGTGATTACGCTGGTGATCGAAACCGGTCTGCAGAATAGTGCACTGGCCTTTACCCTGGCCATCGTGATGCTAAAAAATGAAGCGCTGATTATTCCGAATCTGTTTTATTCGGCAGCCATGTTTGTGCCGGCCTTTGCCATGGTCGCCCTGGGTCGCTGGCGAGCCAAAGTCTCCCCGACGTATGCGAGCTAGTATTCTGCTCTTCCACTCGGCCCTGTTAGCGCTGTTAACAGGCTACGTACAATCAGCTAACGATATAGAACACAGTGGCGCCTATCGGCCGAATGCAGAGCCCGGCCAGGAATGGCGTAGCTACCTGGGTGACAAGGCCAATACCCACGCGTCCGCGCTCAAACAAATCAATACCGACAATGTGCACCAGCTGCAGGAAGCCTGGCGTTACGACGCAGGTGGTGCGCTGAGCAATGGCATCTCGCAGATGCAGTGCAATCCAGTAGTTGTGAAGGGCATTCTTTACTGCACCGCACCCGATCTCACTGCATTTGCTCTTAATGCCGCGACGGGCGAAGAGCTTTGGCGTTTTGAAGATGCCAGTGCCGACGACGGCATTGGCGTCTACCACAGTCGCGGCGTCAGCTACTGGGAACAGGGCGATGATCGACGCATTCTGTTTACGGCTCGCGATCGCCTGTATGCACTCAATGCCATGACCGGTCGTGTTATTCGCAGCTTTGGCGATGGGGGCTCAGTCAGCTTGCATACCGGCTTGCCGGACTGGGCCCGCGAGCAGTTGGTCATTTCAACCACGCCAGGCACTGTGTTCGAGAACCTCTTGATACTGGGCGCGCGCGTCGGTGAATTCGCCGGCTCGGCTCCCGGGCATGTGCGGGCTTTCGATGTGGTCACTGGCCAACTGCAGTGGTTGTTTCGCACCATCCCTGCGGCCGGAGAGCCGGGCTCTGAAACCTGGCCTGCGGAGGCCCTCGAAAAAGCCGGCGGCGCTAACGCCTGGGCCGGTTTCGCATTGGACGCGGAGCGGGAGCTGTTGTTTGTGCCCACTGGCTCGGCGACTTTTGATTTCTATGGCGCTGATCGCATTGGCGACAACCTGTATGCCAACACCCTGTTGGCACTCAATGCCCGTACCGGGAAACGCGTCTGGCACTACCAGTTTGTGCGGCATGACGTGTGGGATCGTGACCTGCCCGCGCCGCCCAACCTGGTTACTCTCAACGTAGCCGGACAGTCTGTGCCAGCTGTGGCTCAAGCCACTAAAACAGGCCATGTGTTTTTGTTTCATCGTGAAACTGGCGAGCTATTGAGCCCGGTGTATGAAGAGCCTGTGCGTGGCCAACCCATAGTGGGCGATCAGCTCAGTCCCAGCCAACCGTTGCCGCTGTCGCCGCCACCTTTTATAGAAACCCAATACCGCCCTACCGATCGCAGTCCTGACTCCTCGGCTTATGTGCTGGCGGCCATGAAGGAGTTGGACCCTTTCTCGAGTTTCCGTGCGCCCAGCGTACGCGGCACCATTTTGTATCCGGGTACGGATGGCGGGGCAGAGTGGGGCGGTATGGCCTATCACCAGCGCAGTAATATGCTTTACGTGAACGCCAATGAGGTGCCGTCTCTGCTAACACTGGTGCCGATCGAGCAGGGTGAAGACCTTAGTTTGCGTATGGCCTATGTCATGCTGTGCTCTGCCTGTCACGGCGGCGATATGCGTGGTGACGGGATATCGATTCCTTCCCTGGTTGACCTGGGCGATCGCATGGGGCCGTTGGATGCCTATCGTTTTGTGCGCTCAGGGGGCGGACGTATGCCTGCCATCGATCAGCTGCCCTGGTATATGCCCGCTGCAGCACTGGCCTATATCTACACGGTCAGTGATGAGGACCTCGCACTTCAGGCTGAGAAAAAAGCCGGCCGCAATATTGCCGATAACCAGCAATACCTGAATGCTGGCTTTCAGGGCTTCGTCGATCAAGAGGGTTTGCCCGCATCGAAACCACCCTGGGGCAGCCTCAGTGCCATTGATTTGAACAGTCAACAGATAGCCTGGCGCATACCCTTGGGCGACTACCCCAAAGCGCTTGCAAAAGGGTACAGCGGTTTGGGATCAGAAAACTACGGCGGTCCTGTTGTTACCGCTGGCGATCTGCTCTTTATAGCCGCTACCCCTGACCGCATGTTCAAGGCCTATGATCGACGCAATGGCGAATTACTCTGGCAGGCAGAATTACCGGCCGCGGGTTTTGCGACGCCCACCACCTACGCGGTGGATGGTCGCCAGTATGTCGTTATTGCCGCGGGCGGGGGTAAGCTGGGCCAGCCTACCGGTAGTGAGTATGTGGCCTTCGCGCTGCCGCAAATGTAAGTAGGCCTTCATCGGAAGGTAAAAAAATAATAAAAAACAATGGCTTGCGAGTTTTACGATGTCCCGTAAAACGCAATGTTGCAGCCGGTATCTTTTGAGGTAGCTTGTTCCCATGGAATTTGTCATCAGTTTTGATATGCGCGCACCTGAATTTGGTGCGAACCCCGAGCAGCTCTACAGCGCAGCACTGGATATGGCGGCCTGGGCAGATGAGCTGGGTTTCAATTGTGTTGGCCTCGGTGAGCATCATGCCTCCGACGATGGTTATCTGCCCTCGCCGATAGCCATGGCCGCGGCGCTGGCCGCTCGCACCCGGCAAATCAAATTGCGCCCCAATGTCTTGCTGGCGCCGCTCTGCGATCCGGTCAAGCTGGCGGAAGATCTCGTGGTGATTCAACTGCTGGCGTCGGGGCGCTTGCAGGTGGTGATCGGTGCCGGTTACCGGCCTTACGAATTCCAGATGTTTGGCACTCGCAGGGAGGATCGCAAGCAGGGCTATCTCGCCGCATTTGAGGTTCTGCGCAGGGCATGGCGAGGGGAAGAATTTGAATATGAAGGGCGACAGGTCAAAGTACGCCCGCTGCCGGCACAACCCATTCCCCTGATGCTGGGTGGTGCGCATCCTGCAGTCGCACAGCGAGCGGCGCGCATCTCCGATGGTTTCTACCCGCCGATGGGAGAAAACTGGGACGTCTATCGACAGGCGCGTATCGAGCTGGGCTGCGAAGATCCCGGTGAGTCTTTTCATACCCTCGGTCCCATTTACACCCATATCAGCCATGAACCCGAACAGGCCTGGGAGACACTGTTACCCCATGCGGTGCACTGTGTGGAGTCCTACACCGAGTGGACGGTAGAAGCCTATGGCCGCGCAGTAGGACCGTTTGCGGACGGCGTAGATCCTGATGACCTGCGCGCGAGTGGCGCTTACCAGGTGCTGACCCCTCAACAGTGCATTGACCGCATTCTGGCGATGCCCGATGCACACACCTTTATCCTCACGCCCTTGCTGGGTGGTATTGCCCCGGATTTCGCCTGGCATGGCCTGGAGCTGTTTGCCAGTGAAGTCTGGCCCCAGGTGAAGCACCGAGCACGGGATCTGCCGATTCATCCTGCGGCGGAACCTTTACAGAACTAATTCGGAGAACAAAGTGATGAGTACCGAACAAGCACAGCAAGATTTGAAAGCTGCCTGGGACGATTTCATGCAGGCGCTGCAGGATACTCGCGACACCATTGATACGCCGGAGCTGTTTCCGCCTGAGGCCAGCGAACGAGTACTGGCTGAAGGTTACTGCTACCTCAGTGGTTTTATGCATCACGGCGTGGAGCGCGCCTTTCATGAAGACCCGGACTTTCCGGCTTTCCGCAATGCCCTGTCGATTTTCAATAAGTCCACAATTGAAAACAGTGATGCCATTTACTTCTATGCACCCATCGACGGAAGCAAGCGCTATCGTGTCAGCGGCAAGATGGGTGATAGCGCACACTGGCGCGGTGAGCCGCGCGCCGAGGGTTCAGGCCTGGCACCCCAGTACCTGATCTTTGAAGTGGCCACCGGCCCTATGGCAGGGGACACCGGCAACCTGGCAGAACTTATGCCGGGTTTCCGCACCGGCTTCGGAACCCTCGACAATGCCAGCCTGCAGTTGGACGCCGACGGTAGCTTTGAGATCTTTCTCGGTCCTGAGGAGAGCCTGGACGGTGCCGCTAACTACATCTGTACACGCAAACCGCCGAGCAAGCAGAACCCGGACGGCGACGACCGATTCGCCGGCTATATCAGCGGACGGCAACTGTTTTACGACTGGGCCAATGAAGAAGCCGTGCATCTGGAGATCGAGTGCCTCGATACCATCGGCCAGCACCCGCAGCCATTAACACCAGAGAAAGTGGCCGCCAACCTGCGGCGCATGGGGGATATTGTGCGCGGGCAGATGCGCTTCTGGCTGCACTTCTACGACGTGGTGCTCAACGTGAACGGCAGTCACGACACAGCGGGGCAGTACTTCATGCCCGTCAACGCTTACAACCAGCCCAATGCCGCCAGCAGTGACACCGGCGGCGGCATGAGTACTAACATCTATGCCGGTGGCTTGTTTGATCTGGCGGAAGACGAGGCGCTGTATATTGAGGCGCATTTTACCGGGGAGCCGGTGTATACCAGTATGCACCTGGGCAACCTCTGGGGTGAGTCGCCTGACTACGCCAACCACCAGAGCAGCCTGAATCATTTTCAGATGCATATGGCCGATGACAATATCCAGCGTTGGGTTGTGGCGCACAAAGATCCAGGCGTAAAGAACTGGATCGACACCACTGGCCTGCCCAAAGGCTTCCTGTCCCACCGCTGGGCATATTCGGAACTGCCTGAGAAAAGTGATTGGCCCACGATCAGCTGTCGCAAGGTTCCCTTTGCCGAGGTCAGGCAGCAGTTTCCCGAAGATATGCCGCTGCTATCAGCCGAGGAGCGCGCCGCAGAAATACGCGCGCGGGCACGCCATGTGCAGCGCCGATTCCGCGTCTTCTAGTGCGGGTCAGGGTCGGGTCAGATAGCTGAGCAGCAGGGCCAGTAGCTCCTGTTGAAACTGCTCAGACTCTAATTGCTGGGGTTGCTCGCGCAGAGCGCCCATGAGGCAGCCTTCCAGTGCGCGCCGTGCCATAAAAGCCATCTGCTCGGTGTCGCCCGGATGCAACTTGGCGCGGTGCCTGTGCAGGAAGCCAGCAAACCATTCTTCCCAACCCGGGTTTTTCAGTGCCAGGGTGACGTCGTTGACTCGCTGGTGAATGTCAAAGCTCTGCTGGTACTGCAGGTAGAACTCTGGATTGAGTCGATACAGTAGCAGTAACTGATCGCACTCCATTTCGATCACGGCCGAAAGGGTCTCCTCAAGGGAGTGATTGGCCAGGGCGGCCAGTTCCTTGAAACGCGAGGCAGCGCGTTGTTCGTAGTCGCGAATCTCCTGTTCGAAGATCTCGGTCAACACAGCCTCTTTGTTCGGGAAATACTGGTAGAGGGAGGCAATATTGACACCTGCCACCTCTGCGATGCGATGTGTCGTCAGTTTGTCTGGGCCTTCGTCCCGCAGGATATTCAGGCAGGCTTGCTGGATCGATTCCACCAGCATTTGTGAGCGGGACTGGCGCGGCCGTTTGCGCGGCTGTGGTGGGGTGGGATTATTCACTGTTGGTTGGCAACCTCGGCTGCCACCACTCGGCTGCGCCACTGTTGCGCCTGCGCATTGCTGGTCATCGGTCCAATACCGGTGTTGATGTCTATGCGTTGGCCAGCCTTTAATGTGTAGCTGCCTCGCAGGTTTCTGCGCTCCGCGATGCTGTAACCGTCTGCTGAGCGCAGTGCGCTTACACGCACGTTAGTGAGTGTGATTCCGGTGTTGTTCTTGATGGCGACACGGAGGATGCCGTCGTTGCCCGTGTAGGCCTGGCTGGCCACGTATTTATCCGGATTAGTCGCCAGGTCCATCAATACCAGTTTGTATTCCGCCTGCTTTCCGATATCGCCACCGGCCTGTTGTGCCTGCTGGTAATACCGGGTGGCCTCCTCGGTGTTACCAAGCGCAGCAGAAGTCTCGCCGAGGTAATAGGCTGAGACACCGTTGGGCAGCAGTGCGTGACTGGTCAGAAGATCCTCTTTGGCGATGGCGTATTTCTTCAACTCAAAGCGCACCAGGCCGCGATACAGGCGCGGGCCAAAATAGTCAGGATTTTTTCTGATTGCAGTGCTGTAAGCTTGTTGCGCTTTGCCGAGATCCTTCTTCATCTGCCAGGCATGGCCGCGAGTTTCCCAGAAGCTGCTCTCTGCACTCTGAATAGCGATGGCCTCATCCAGCAGCGCCAGCGCTTTATCCGGTTCTTTATTTTTCAGTGCGGTTTGGGCCTGCTGTTGTTTGGCGTAAGCAGGTTGGTCTTTCTTCAGTTGCGCGATGGCCTGCTGGTAGCGCTGTCGATAGCGATTGCCAGAGGGTAGCTTTTTGGCGTGTTCGCGGTTGGCATTGACCCGATCCATAGACGGTGGATGGCTGGCGAACAGGCCGCTGACGAAATCCTGCTGCTGGCCCTGGGACAGGCGTACAAAGGTTTCCTGCAAACTGACATCTGCTTGTGGGTCATAGCCGAGTGCCGCCATGTAGTTCATGCCGTAGCGATCAGCTTCCAGTTCATCGTCGCGGCCGTAACGCGCCATGAACGCGGCGGATCCGATCTGGGAGGCTGCCTGTCCCAGCTCACCGTAACCTGCAGCGGCGGCTGCTACCGTTGCGAGACCTGCGGTCAGGCTGGTGAGTTGACCGCGACTCATCTGCGAGGCGCCGTGGCGGGCCGCGGCGTGTACGATCTCGTGTCCAACTACCGCGGCCAGCTCTGCCTCATCCTGTAATTCCAGCAACAGACCCCGGTTGATGGCGATCTTTCCGCCGGGCAGGGCCCAGGCGTTGGGCACGCTATTGTTGAGGACGACAAATTCATAAGGTAGTTGTGGCCGCTCACTGACAGCGGCGAGTTGCTGCCCGATGTTGTTGATGTAGTCCTGCAGTGAGGGGTCCACTACATAGGGGCCACCCTGGGATTGCTGCGAGGGTGCGTACTGCTGGCTGCCGATGGCTATTTCCTGTTGTTCGCTGACCAGCGATAACTCACGCTCACCCGTCACCGGGTTGGTGGAACACCCCGCCAGTACCAACACACATCCCAACAGTGTAAGCCGCAGTGCTGTGCTCATTTTTACCCTCTTCAGAATCCGCGGAGAAATGATATCAACAAATGTAAGTCGCTGGCGCTGCCATCGCTGAATCTCTATAAAATCAAATAAAAACATATAGTTAGCGAATAGATTAAGCTGGGGCTAATGCCACTGTCGCCGACTGCGGCCAGCGGTTACATTGGCGTGATTAAAGACGGGGAGCAGGCTATGTATTTTGACTGGGCATACTGGTGGCGGGTGGTACGCCACGTGTGGCAGCTGCCTGATTACAAAGCCAAGCCGCGCATGCTGTTTCGCCTTTGGGTGCTGGTACCGCTGGGCTACCTGATCAACACACTCTGCTTTTTACTCGATTACCTGTTGTTCCCGCGACTATGGCAGCAGCAGGTGCAGGCGCCGGTTTTTATCGTTGGCCACGGGCGCAGCGGCACAACATTAATGCATCGCTTGATGTCCGCAGATGGCGATAAGTTCTCTTACTTTCTCTATTGGGAAATGTTTTTCCCGTCGCTGTTGCAGAAGAAGCTGATTCGCGGTCTGGGTTGGATTGATCAGCACTGGTTCGGTGGCCCCATCAAGCGACGGTTGGTGGCCTGGGACGATAAAACTTTTGGGCCCTACCGGCACATGCACAATATGAGTTTGTGGAATGCGGAGGAAGACTGCTTTGCGATGGCCTCTGCCTTTGTGTCTCAGCAATGGACGCTGGATATCCCGATGATGGACGTCATCGATGTTTTTCACGTGGATCAGATGGGAGAACGGCGTCAGAGTTGGCTCAACCACTACAAGCAGCTGGTAAAGCGACAGCTGCTGCTCAACGGCGGTGGTGACAAGGTACACTTAAGCAAAAATCCCGTGATGAGTGGTTGGGTGTCCGCCTTGATTGAGGCGTTTCCTGATGCGCGCATCGTGGTGATGCTGCGCGACCCGGCTGACTGTATTCCCAGTTGCCTGAAGCTCGTAGAGCATAGCTGGCGCGGCAAAGGCTGGAGCCGCGAGCAGTATGGGGTATCCCTCGAGGTTTTGACCGATATCTGTTTTGAGCATTTTCACAATCCTCGACGCGCCCTGTTGGAGAATCCCCAGACCCCGCGTATGTTGGTGGACTATCGCGATCTCACCAGCGATCCCCGCGGCACAGTGCAGTCGACATATCGAGCACTGGGTATTGAGATGAGTGATGACTTTGACGCCTGGCTGCAGGCCCAGGCGGAGAAAGAAAAGAAACACCATTCCAAGTTTGAATACAGCCTGGGTGAATACGATCTCGCCCGGGCGCGCATCGAGCAGGAGCTCGCAGTGTTCTACGACGACTACGGCTGGCCAAGAGAGGCGAAGGAAGTATGAGTGAATTGAAAGGAAAGACAGCGCTGGTTACAGGAGCCAGTCGCGGAATCGGTCGGGCCATTGCCCAGCGCTTTGCCGCCGAAGGTGCAGCGGTGATCGTCAGTGCTAGTCGTATGGGCAGCCATGGGGATCTCGAGGGCACACTTGAGGGCACGGTGCAGTCCATTATCGAGCAGGGTGGACGCGCGGCAGCGGAGGTCGCAAACCTGTCAGATGAGCAGGCCCGCTCCGATTTGGTGGCCCGGGCCGAGTCGCATTTTGGTCCCCTGGATATCCTGGTCAATAACGCCGCTGGTGCGCGCATGCAGTTGCCCAGCCTGCTGACCAGCGCCGATCGTAATTTTATGCACGAGCTGAACTTGAATGCCCCGATCGACCTCGCGCAGCAGGCGCTGCCGGGCATGCGTGAGCGCGGTTCCGGCTGGATTCTCAATATTTCCACCGCCAGTGTCGAGCAGCCGAGGCCGCCTTATCCCGACAGCCCTATCATGGCCCATGTCATTGGCGGTTATGGTGCCAGCAAAGCGGCCCTCAATCGCTACACTGAAGCGCTGGCCCATGAACTGTTGGGTAGTGGCGTACAGGTGAATTCGCTGGCACCACAGTCGATAGTGTTGACCAATGTGGGTGATGCAGTGGAGGCCATTGCCGAGCGCCGGCCTGATATGGTGGAGCCTATCGAGTTAATGGTTGAGGCGGCCCTGGTGCTGAGTACAGGTACCCATACAGGCAAGGTCATGTATAGTCGCGAGCTATTGCTGGCAGAGGGCAGGCAGGTGCATAGCCTGGATGGAAAAACCCAGCTCGGCGATGCCCTGATGCCCGCTACTTGATAAGCTGGGCGCGAAGCAACAGGAACACAATAATGAAAAGCTACCTGGCATTGTTACTTCTGGTTTTACCGACACTGGCTCTCGCAGAGGGCTGCCCTCCGCCTGACCCGGAGCGTCGTGCCTACTTTGGGGATACTCACATTCATACCCGCTGGTCGCTTGACGCCAGCACTCAGGGCACGCGCACTACGCCGGACCAGGCCTATAAATTTGCCAGGGGCGAGGCCTTGGGCATTCAGCCCTGGACGCGCAGTGGCGAGGCGCGGCGTTCTCTACAGCTCTCGCGCCCTCTCGACTTTGCCATGTTGTCTGATCATGCGGAGCTGCTGGGTGAGGTCAACATCTGCAACAACCCGGAGCTGGAGGGTCACGATAGCTGGGAGTGTATTGTCTACCGCAACTGGAGCCGCGGCGCGTTCTATCTGTTTAATGCCTATGTGTCCTTTACCAGTGATCGCCTCGGTTTCTGCGGCGACAAAATGACCGGGCTGTGTGCGCAAGCTCTGTTGCAACCCTGGCAGGAGATTCAACAAGCAGCCGCAGACAACAATAGCGACGACTGCAGTTTTACCACCTTTGTCGGTTACGAGTGGACCGGCCTGACACCCCAGGCAGGCAACTGGCATCGCAATGTGATGTTTCGCAATGCAGTGGTACCGGAGCGACCGGCCTCGTTTATTGACGCGGTGCAACCGGCGCGATTGTGGGAGGCGCTGAGGGATGACTGCAGTGAAGCCGGTAACGGTTGTGAAGCGCTGTCGATTCCGCACAACTCCAATGTCAGCCAGGGCGGCATGTTCAGTCGCAATGATGATAATGGCGAACCCATGACCGCAGATTATGCGCGCCTGCGTGCCCAGTACGAGCCAGTGATGGAGATCATGCAGCACAAGGGGGCTTCCGAGTGTCACTTTGAGCCCGGCGTGTCCACTGACGAATTGTGTGCCTTTGAGCAACTGCGTGATAACACACTCGGTGTGGCGACAGGTACACCGCCAGATGCTGAGCCCGGTTGGCTGCGCGGTACCCTCAGTGACGGTTTGGCACTGGAGGATGAGCTGGGCGTGAACCCCTACAAACTCGGCGTCATTGCAAGCACGGATACCCATCTTGGTGCCCCCGGTGCTGCCGATGAAGATCGTTTTCTGGGGCATGGCGGCGCAGGCATTCCGGCAGAAACCATCATGCCACCGGGATTGCCCGACAAACTGGATTACAGTCCCGGCGGTTTGGCAGTGGTGTGGGCCGAACAAAACAATCGCGATGCGATTTTTGACGCGATGCAGCGCCGGGAAACCTATGGCACCAGTGGGCCTCGCATTATCACGCGCATGTTTGGCGGCTGGGAGTATGACGCAGCCATGTGTGACAGTGCTGACTTTGTAGCTCAAGGCTATGACGGAGGGGTTCCCATGGGAGGCGAGCTCAGCGCCGGAGGGCAAGGTGCACCCCGATTCGCGGTGAGTGCCCAGGCCGATGCAGGAGTGCCTGGTTCGCCGGGTACGCCGCTGCAGCGCATTCAGATCATCAAGGGCTGGGTGGATGCCCAGGGTGAAAATCAGGAGCGAGTTTACGAGGTTGCGGGCAATCCCAACAACGGCGCCAGTGTGGATCTGAAAAGCTGCCAGACCAGCGGCAGTGGCTACCAGTCACTCTGCGCCGTATGGCAGGATCCTGACTTCGATCCCGCTGTAGATGCCTGGTATTACAGTCGTGTAGTGGAGAATCCCACCTGTCGTTGGAGTCAGCGTATGTGCGCGGCCAACGAGGTGAACTGTAAGGATCCTTCCACTATTGGTTTCGGGCTGGAGGGCTGCTGCGCGGATGATCATCGCCCGGTGATTCAGGAACGCGCCTGGTCCTCACCGATCTGGTACAAAGCCAGCTAAATCAAAGGGTCAGATAACTTGATTTCTAAGCCAAGGTGTCTGACCCCTTGGTCTGTATTTCAAGGTGTCTGACCCCTTGAAACTGTAGGTAGGGCGAACGCGATGTATTCATCGCCGGCGGGCGTGCCCAGCTTGCCGCCGCTGGCGACCACCACAAGGTATTGCACGCCATCCATCATATACGTCGCCGGTGTGCTGTGTGCCGCCGCGGGCAGCTTGTAACGCCACAGCAGTTCGCCGGTCTCTACATCAAAAGCGCGCAGTTGTTCATCCGGGGTGGCACCAATGAACAGCAAACCACCGGCGGTGACGATAGGCCCGCCATAGCTGGCAGTGCCGGTGGGAGGCGCTCCCTCTTTGGTCAGCGCTTCTATCTCACCCAATGGAACCTGCCAAAGGCGTTTGCCCGAATTCAGATCGGTGGCGGTGAGTGTGCCCCAGGGCGGCGTATTGGCGGGAAAACCGCGATCGTCGAGAAAATCTGCGTAGCCATTAAACATGTACACCGTTCGCTTGTTGCCGGCGTCGGCGGTGTCACTGATCGGTTTGTCGGCATTGAATAAATAGTCCACCAGTGCCCTGCGTTCGTGCTCTGGCAGATTGCCGAAGGGCATCATGCGACCCTTGCCCTGCACAATGATTGCTTTGGCTTCAGCCGGGGTGCGGCGCTCGGCCAGTCCCTGCAGACTCGGCGCGTAGGGGTAAAACCCCTCGCGGTTGATGCCATGGCAGCCGGCACAGGTCTTTCGATAGATGAATTCTCCAAAGCCGTGGCCTTCGCCGGTGCTGACTTCAACCGGTCCAATGCTGGTGCGGTGGGCGGTTTCGGTCGCGTTGATGTAGTGGATGCCGCGCGCCGGATCCACCGCAGCACCTCCCCAATTGGCTCCGCCGGGAAAGCCGGGAAAGATGATGGTCGGTTTCAGCCCGACTGGTCGCATATAGGCGAAGGGCTGCGACTCTTCATAGAGCTTTTTGACGTAGGCGTGAGACTCGGGGGTGAGCCGCGTAATCATATCCGGCGTAAATGCCTGACGTGTAAATGGCTCGGGCAGGGTAACCCGGGGCTGAGTCGGGTGGGCTTTTTCGCCGGGTACATCTGAGGCGGGGACCGGTACTTCTTCGATGGGAAAGATCGGTTCGCCGGTGGTGCGATCCAGCAGGTAAATCACACCCTGCTTGGAGGCCTGCGCCAGGGCCGGGATGATTTCGCCATCTTTGTGGAGATCGACCAGGCTGGGTGCCGAGCTCAGATCGCGATCCCAAAGATCGTGATGCACAGCCTGGAAATGCCAGAGTCGTTTGCCACTGCGGGCATCCAACGCGAGTATGGTGTTGCCAAACAGGTTGGCCCCCTGACGCCCGGCGCCTTCAAAGTCCGGTGCGGGTGAGCCGGTTGGCACATAGACAATGCCGCGCTCTCTATCCAGGCTCATGCCAGCCCAGTTGTTGGCACCGCCCGCTGTTTTCCAGGCCCCTTCAGGCCAGCTGTCGTAGCCGTATTCGCCGGGGTGTGGAATGGTGCGGAAGCGCCAGGCCAGTTCGCCAGTCATAGCGCTGTAGGCGCGAATGTCACCGGGTGCAGAGCCAGCGAATTCGGTCAGTGCGCTGCCCATGATGATGAGATCTTCAAACACCACACCGGGCGAGGGGCTGTAGACTGAGACCTGCTCGACCGGGCGGCCCAGATGCTCACGTAAATCCAGTTTGCCTGCATCGGCAAAGCTTTCGATCAGTTTGCCGTCAGTTGCATTCACGGCATAGAGGTAGTGGGAGGCGCTGAAAAAGATGCGCTGGTCATCGCCCTTGCGCCAGTGGGTCACGCCGCGCATGTAGCTGCCCATGAGCCCGGGTGCCTCTGCGAAGGGATCAAAGTGCCAAAGCTGTTCTCCGGTATCCGCACGAATAGCGAAAGCGTGATGCAGCGGATTGCGGCCGTACAAGACGCCATCAACCACAATGGGATTTACCTGCAGTTCGGAGGTGGGTGCAATTGCCTTGCCCCTTGCGCTGGCGTAGCGCCATACCGGAGTCAGCTGACCGACGTTGTCGCGGTTGATTTGGGTGTGGCTGGAATACTTGCTGTTGGCGTCGTCGCCGCCCACGACAGCCCAATTGCTGTGGTCTTGTGCCAGTGCCGAGACAGTGAGGCCCGCGCTCAGCAAGCCGGTCAGTAAATATCTCATCAATAAATCGGTCGGTTGAGGAAGTTGACGATCACCTGGATAAAGCGCCCGTGCGCAGTTTCCAGCAGGGCGGCGTGGTCGGCATTCGGCAATGTAATCCAGGCCCGGTCGCGCGTGCCCAGTCCGGTGTAGAGCCTGGACTGATTGGCGTCTGGCGTGAGTGGGTCGTACTCGCCGTGCAGTATCAGTGTTGGCACGTTCACCAGAGCAGGATCAAGCTCGGCCCATTGCTGCAAACGATTCCAGTCAGCACGAACCGGGTCTGCTGCTAGCGAGTGGCGCACATATTCATCAATTGCGGCCTGGCTGATCGTGCCGGGTGTTATGAAGTCACTGGCGGCATTAGTGGCGGTGTTTGGTTCGCGCAATGGTTCCTCAGGCGCGGCGGGCAGCTTGCTGAAATCCATGGCTGGGTCGGCAGGGTAGCCGAATAGAATCAGTTCGCTAAACAGTTCGGGATGGCGTTGCGCGACCAGCTGTGCCACCAAGGACCCGTTGGACCAGCCCAGCACGGCCACTTTCTGCGCGTGTCGCTGATTGATGTAGTTGAGGACCGCGCGAGTGTCGCGTGCTGCCTTGTCGGGTGTATTCCAGCCGCTGCTGTCTCTGGGAGTCGCGCCGTAGCCGCGCAAGTCCACCGCATAGACCGCCAATCCCTGCGCAACAAGGCTGTCCATCACGGACAGTGATTCGCCACTGACCTGTAGGTCAAAGTCGGGCAGGGCGCTCCAGGTGCGCCCGTGAATCAGGAGTATGGGTCGACGGCTTGCATTCGCTGCTTTGCTCCAGAGGGCTACAGGATGGTCGTTTACCTCGACGGTATGCTGCCGTAATTCCACTGCCGTCACTGGCAGCGATAGACACAGGCAAATGATTAGAAACAGCTGACGGAGCATGATCTTCATGTTTAGACCGCGTAGGCGCGCAAAAACAGTTGAACAGACTCGGAAGTATACTCCTCGGCGCTGAAGGGGTGCGGCCACTCTTCCAGATTCAGAAGGGCAGTATCTACAGGTAAACCCTTGAGCAGAAACAGGAACTGCGCGGAAGCCAGCTCAGCGTTGGGCACCCTGAGTTCACCGCGCCGGTCAGCCAGTCGCAAATATTCTGCGACCGCGGCCATCACCCTACGCGGGCCGGAGGTCATATAGGCGTGCCCGATCTCTTCGTTGCGTTCACTTTCGTGGGCAACCAGCCGCCATAGTCGGAGTGGACCGGGTTCGCACAGAGTTTCGATGAAGCGCTTGGCAAAGCTGCCAAGGAATTGCTCCGGTGGTTCGTCAAAGTTGACCTGGTCGGCGGGCAGAATACTTTCCCGGCCTTTTTCTTCGATACAGGTTTCCAGCAGGGCGGCCTTACCGGCGAAGTGGCTGTATATGGTTTGCTTGGAGACGCCTGCGGCTTTGGCGACGTCACTGAGGTTGGCATTACCGTAGCCGTGCTCCGTGAAGTGCTCGATGGCCGCCGCAAGAATCTTTTGGCGTTTTTCATCCGATTTGGGGCGTCCGCGCGTACCCATTGAGAAACCTTGAATTAGTGGACTAATGGGTCTAGTATACACACTAATTACTGGACTAGTAAGTCCACTTAATCCCGGAAGGGTCCATAGATGCGTATTATCTCATTGATTTTATTGGGTATATTTGCCCATCAGCTGAGCGGTTGCTCAGCACCCACAGAAGCCGATCGTCAGGTGATTTACCAGCCTGTGAGTGCGTATACCGTGTCTCAGCAGGACGAATTCACGCTCAACCGCAGTTTTACAGGCGTTGTTGAGGCCGCCCAATCGGCCCAGATTGCCTTTGAGTTTGGCGGCAAGGTGCAGGTAGTGCTGGTCAACGAGGGTGACCGGGTAGAGGAGGGCGAGTTGTTGGCGCGCCTCGATACCGCCCTGCTGGATATTGAACGGCGTCAGTTACAGGCCCAGTTGAAGGAAGCCCAGGCTAACCTGCGCCTGACCGAGGCCAATCTCTCTCGCCAAACTTCTCTGGAAACGGATGGGTACGCTTCTCGGCAGCGCCGCGACGAGCTGGAAGCCAGTCGCGATGCCATCAATGCCAACATCAATCATCTCGAGGCAGCGTTGGACGGCAACATGGTGCGCCAGGAAAAGGCCCATCTGCTGGCACCATTTGCCGGTGTGATTTCAGAGCGTTTTCTGGAGCAGGGCAGCGCCGCTTCTCCCAGTGTGCCCGCCTTCAGAGTGCTCGAGACCGGGCGGCTGGAGGCGCATATTGGCGTGCCTCGCCAGCTAGCTCATAACGTGACACCGGGTGATGTCGTCAGCCTGACGATTGCGGGACGCGATACCCATGGCGAAGTGCTGGCGGTGGGTGCCGAGTTGAAAGCGCGCTCCCATGCGGTGATGATCCGCACCACCGTGCCCGAAGGTGAAAGCCTTGCTGGCTCAGTGGTAGAGCTGCATCTGGAAGATCGTATTAAAGACACCGGTTTTATCGTGCCGGAGAGTGCGCTGACTGCCAGTATGCGCGGCTTGTGGCGGGTTTATGTGCTGGTGCCTCAAGACAATGATCTGTATCGGGTTGAAGCCCGTGACCTGCAGCTACGTTACAGCGGTGAGGCGCGAGCCTATGTCACTGGCGGGCTGCGTGAAGGCGAATCCATTGTTGCCGATGGCGTGCATAAAATTGTGCCCGGGCAACTGGTTCGTCTCAGTACCCTGAGTTGATATCGTGATTCGCGCGCTGTTTGAAAACGGCCGCCTGCTTAGCCTGCTGACGGCGTTGTTGGTGGTGGCAGGTCTGGGTGCTGTGTACGTTCTGCCGATCGCAGAAGATCCACGCATGGAAAACCGCTTCGCCCTGGTGCTAACGCCATTCCCCGGCGCCAGTGCGGAGCGTGTTGAAGCACTGGTCACCGAGAAGCTCGAGCTTAAGCTGCGGGAGCTGTCAGAGATCAAGGAAATCTATTCCAGCTCTGGCAATGGCCTGTCCAGTATCACGGTGGTGCTGGAAGATTCAATTGTCGAGCCCGATCCGATATGGAGTCGCGCCCGCGACCAGATCGCCGATGTGCAGGCCGAACTGCCCGTGGGTACGATGCCCTCCCAGTTATTAGACAAGCGCGGTTATGCCTACACCATGCTGATTGCCCTTCGCTCTCCGGAGGGCTTTGAGGTGCCCCGCCAGATTCTGCAGCGTTATGCGCGAGAGTTGCAGAGTCAGTTGCGAGCTGACCCGGGCACCGAGATCGTCAATATCGATGGTGAGGTGGCCGAAGAAATTCAGGTGCGGGTGGATTCTGCCCAGGCCGCAGCCGCCGGCCAGACGGTCGACAGCATTGCCGCTGCGCTGAGTCTGTATGACACCAAGTCTGCCGCCGGTGTGTTGGAGAACAGCCGTTCTCGCATGCAGGTAGAAATTGCCGGTGACCTGAGCACGGTGGAACGGGTTAGCCGGGTGCCGATTGATGTAGGCGGTCGGGCCCAGGTGCTGCGTGTGGGTGACCTGGCGACGGTAGAGCGGGTGGTCAGGCAGCCTGAAACTGAAAAGGTATTGCGCAACGGCCAGGCCCAGGTGGTGGTGGGTGTACGTATGTTGCATACCGAGCGTATCGCCCGTTGGCAGGGACGAATTGTCGAGCAGGTGGAGCAGTTTGAAAGCAACCTGCCAGGCAACATTGAGCTGGAAATTGTATTCGACCAGCTCCAGTACACCGATGAGCGCATGGACCACCTGATGGGTAATATCGCCATCGGTTTTGGGTTGATCCTGCTGATCCTGCTCATTACTCTGGGCTGGCGCTCTGCACTGCTGGTCGCTGCAGCGCTGCCGCTGATGACCCTGTTTACCTTTTTCCTCATGAACCTCACGGATGTGCCCATTAACCAGATGTCGGTGACCGGGTTGGTTGTGGCATTGGGTATCACAGTCGATAACGCCATCGTGATGGTGGATGACGTGGCCCAGCGCTTGCAGCGGGGGGAGCAACGGTTCCAGGCTGTGCAGGGCGCCATCGCACACTTATGGATTCCGCTGTTCGGTTCAACGGCGACCACGATACTGGCGTTTATGCCCATTATCCTGATGCCGGGTCCGGGTGGGGAATTTGTGGGTCCCCTGGCAGTTTGTGTGGTGTTTTCACTGATTGGCTCCTACCTGATTTCGTTCACGCTGGTATCAACGATGGCAGGGAAGATCGTGCCTCGGGCAGACCAGGGGGGCTGGCTGCAAAGAGGCATATCGGTCCCGGCGCTGACTCGCGCCTTTGGTCGGGTGTTGGGCTGGTCGCTGGATCGCCCCAAGCGCACGATTGCCATGGTGATGGTGTTACCAGCACTGGGTTTTTATGGGGTTACCACGCTACCGGAGTCTTTCTTTCCGCCCGTCGATCGGGACATGTTTACCATTGAGGTCACACTGCCGATCCGGGCCAGCTTTGATAACACCGAGCAGTTGGTCGGAGAAATCGATACCGTGCTTAGCGATGTCGATGGGCTGGTGTCCGTCGACTGGTTTATCGGTAAAAGTGCGGCGCCTTTTTATTACAACCTGGTGGAGCGTCAGTTCGGTACCCAGAATTACGCACAGGCCATGGTGGTCTCAGACAGTCCGCAGGATACGGAGCGGCTGGTTGCCGAGTTGCAGCAATTGCTGCCGTCACGATTTACCTCGGCGCGGATTATTGTGCGCAAACTGGAGCAGGGGCCGCCAGTTGAAACACCGGTAGAGGTGCTCATTTTCGGGCCTGACCTGGCCGTGCTGGAAGAGCTTGGGCAGGAGTTCCGCTTAATGCTGAGCACTTTGCCCAGTGTGACCGACACCACGATGACCCTGGGCCAGACCATCCCCTCGGTCAGGTTTCAGATGCGCGAGGAGGTGCTGACGGGTACTGCACTCAACCCCATGGCTTCCTCCGGCAATCTGCGCGGCAGTCTTGACGGATTGGTCGTCGGGTCGCTGCTGGAAGGCACTGAGGAAGTGCCGGTTCGGGTGCGGCTCGATGCTGGGGAGCGGCGCACGCCTTCTGATCTACAAAGCATGAATGTGATCTACAACCAGGATCGCAGCAGTTTTAACGCCACGGCGCTGCAGGCTGTGGCCGATATGGAAATAGAGCCCAGCATTATCAGCATTCCACACAGGGATGGTCAGCGGGTCAATGCAGTGGGTGCCTATTTGCGTTCCGGCATTTTGCCCGATCAGGTAGCCCGCGATTTACAAGCGCTCATGGATGAAGAGCGCTACACCTTGCCAGCGGGTTATCGCATGGAGTTTGGTGGCGAGCTGGCCGAGCGCAGCGAATCGGTGGCGGGACTGGCGGGCAGCGTGCCCCTGATCTTTGTGATGCTGATTGTCGTGCTGGTGCTGTCCTTCAATTCATGGCGCTTGTGCCTGCTGATTTTGTTTGTGGCATTTCTCTCGGTTGGTTTGGGCATGCTGAGCCTCACATTCTCAGGATACGCCTTTGGCTTTCAGGTCATCATCGCGTTGCTGGGACTGATGGGCCTGGCGATCAACGGTGCCATTGTGATTCTGGCGGAGCTGCGTTCCAATCCGCAGGCACGTGTGGGTGAGCGCGATGCAATCATCGAAGCAGTATTCAGCTGCACCCGGCACATCACCTCCACCACGATTACCACTGTGGCGGGTTTTATGCCCCTGTTGCTTGGGGGTGGCTTGTTCTGGCCGCCTTTTGCCACTGCTATTGTTGGTGGCACCGTGCTGGTGACGCTATTGTCTTTTATTCTGGTTCCCTGTGCCTTCAAACTGATGGTGCGTCTGAAGCCTTTTGATGTGCGCGAATTGGTACCCGCTACCTGAAAAAGGACTCTGATCCCTTTTTCCCAGAAAAGGTGTCATAGCCCTTTTTCTGTTACGCTGGCGATGTGGGTCTTTTGCAAACAGATTTTTTCCAGCGTGCGGTGCAGCAGCAGTGGCTTGTCCGCTTATTAGAGCGCTTCGTGCCGCCTCTCGACCGCTTCCTGCTCAAGATCTCCCGCGGTTGGCTAAGCACTGCAATGCAGACCATTGTATGGATGGAAACCACCGGCGCTCGCAGTGGCGAGGCCCGCGAGACCGTGACCCTGTGCATGCCCGACGGGCCGAATGTTGTGTTGGTCGGCTCCAATTGGGGCCGCGAAAAGCACCCCGCATGGGTGTTCAATTTGCGTAGCAACCCGCAGGCGCGTATTCGCTTTCGTGGCTATGTTGGGCCAGTGAAGGCCCGCGAGCTCACAGGTGAGAAGCGAGTGCAGATGTGGCAGCGCCTGGTGGAATACAGCCCGCAATATCAGCGTTATGCTGATCGGGTCAGCAGAGAGCTGCCGGTCATCCTTCTCGAGCGCTCCTAGTTTTTAGCGGGTCGCTTTAAAACCTACCTTGTTGGCATCCCAGGTGTTGTCGGTCAGACCCCTGTCTCGCAATTTGTACTTCTGAATCTTGTTGGTGGGCGTGTAGGGCAGTTCGCCGACAAACTCGATATAGCGCGGCACGAAAAAGTAGGGTGCGTTGTCATTAATAAACTGCGCGACTTCGACGGCCTCCGGTGAGTGCCCCTCGCGCAAGATGATGTCCAGTTTGATTTCGTTTTCACTCTCCAGTTCTTCACTGGGTATGCCAAAGGCGGCGCAGTCCAGCACGGCAGGATGCTGCCTGGCAACCATTTCCACTTCAAAGGTGGAGATATTGCGGCCCTTGAAGCGCACGGCGTCTCTCTTGCGGTCTACAAAATAGTACACGTCATTTTCATCGCGTTTCAGCAGGTCGCCGGTCTTGTACCATTCCCCGGAGTAGGCGTTCGCCGTGGCATCGGGGTCGTCAAAGTAGCCATTAAAAATCACGAAGGGCTGCCTGGGTTTCACCCAGCATTCGCCATGCTCACCAATGCCGACTTCATTGCCGTCATCGTCGGCCAGCATCACCTCGACCAGGTCAGTAACCGAGCCGCAACTTCCCGCTGGCCATTCGTCGGGGCTGCGTTTGGCCTGGTTAACAATCATCATGGCCTCACTCTGGGACATGCCCTGGCCCAGCACTTTCACACCAAAGCGTTCGGCGAACGGCTTTACGATATCGGTGGGCATGGGTACGGCCATAATCTTATTGAGGCTGTTGTCTGAATCATCTGGCTTTTCCGGGGCATTCCAAAGGAACATATGCATGGCGCCAAGAGTAAAGATCTGGGTGGCGCCGTAGTACTTCACTCGCTCCCAGAAGTTGCTGACAGAGAAGCTGGTATCAATCGCCAGTGGTACCCCCGCCAGCAGGGCACGAAACAGCGAGGTGACCCAGGCCGCAGAGTTGTACATGGGCAGCACGCAGAAAATCACGTCGCCATCGCTGGTCTCATACTGCCGGGTTGCTGACAGGCAGGCTTCAAACCAGACGTTGTGGCTTTGCATCACACCCTTGGATTTACCGGTAGTGCCCGAGGTCCACAGCACAGCGCAGGTGTCGCCGTAGCCGTATTTACTGAGGTCGCGCTCCGGGGCGTCGGCAATATACAGGCTGTTAAAGTCCATTGTGCCTGTCAGCGGGCCGGGTTCTCCAAGAACCACCACCTCAATACCCGGAAGATCTGACTGTACCTCTGCCAGCCGTTCGGCGTGGGCGGTATCTGTGACTAGAATGTTGGGTCGGGAGCGGGCGATGGTGTCCTGAAGCCATACACCTTTGTAGTCTGTGTTTACGGGTACCCACACCGCGCCGAGCTTGTTTACCGCCAGCACCAGAAACACCACCTCGGGGCAGCTGGACATGAAAAAAGCTACTCGGTCTCCTTCGCCAACACCTTGCTGGCTCAGACCATCTGCCAGTTCATTGACGCGCTGATTGGTCTCCGCGAAGGTGTAGCGGGTTTCATCAAACATGATGAAGGTGGTGTCGCCGTTGTGCACGGCCTGAAGGGCAATGGCTTTACCCAGGTGGCGTTCGGTGATGTCGTTAAATTCGGGTACGTACACAGGCGGTCCTCAATTGGCATACACTTTTGTTGTTAAAGTCTAGTTGGCATTTCACCGGGAGACACTATGGCCGATAACCCCATGACTGAAGAAGAGTACCAGCGCACCAAAAAAGGCGCGCGCCTGTTTGGCAAGATCAATACCTTCGTCTATCGGCTAAGTGGCGGACGCCTGATGACGCGCTACCTTGGCTACGATGTCTGCGTGGTGAAAACCCGCGGTGCCAAAACTGGCAAAGTCCGCTGGGTCCCGGTGATGTATGTACCATATAACGAGGGCATCATCATGGTCGCCTCACTGGGTGGCGCCCCGAAAAGCCCGGTCTGGTTCAATAACCTGATCGCCCATCCCGACATTGAAGTTCTACACCGTGGTACAAAAAAGTCCCTGCAGGCCCGGCGTGTGGAGGGGGCAGAGCGTGAGGCGGTGTGGCCGGTTTGCGTGGAAGCCTATCCCCCCTATGCAGACTACCAGGCCCGCACCGATCGAGAGATCCCTGTGTTTGTCTGCGCACCAGCCTGAGGGAGAGAGAGCATGAACATATTAATTGTTGGCGGTACTGGAATGATTGGTGGTAAGACCGCGCTGCACCTGCAGTCGCTCGGTCACGACGTGACCATCGCCTCGCGCAGTAAACCCGTCGACACTGCGGTGGCCCACTTACCTTTCCTGGCTTGTAACTACATTGAAGATGACTGCACAGACGGACGCCTTGAAGGTTTTGACGCGGTGGTTCACGCCGCGGCTGCAGATCCTCGTTTGCTGCCCCAGGACGGTTCAGTCAGCCCTGAAGACTTTTACCACCGGGCCAACACCGTTGCTGTACCTCGATTCTTTGAGGCCGCCCGTGACGCGGGCGTTGGCGTGGGTATCTACATTGGCAGTTTTTATTCTCACGTGGCGCCAGAGCGAGCGGCTGTTTGCCCCTATGTGAAATCACGGGTTGAGACAGATGCCGCGGTCATCGCTATGAACTCTGACAGCTTCAGAGTCTGTAGCCTGGCCGCACCCTTTGTGCTGGGCGTGTTGCAGGGTGTGCCGGTGCCGCATCTGGGTGGGATGCTGGCTTATGTGACCGGGCAGTTGGGCTTGCCCATGTTTGCACCTCCGGGCGGCACCAATCACATTAGTGCGCAGTCGTTGGCTGAGGCCACCGCAGGCGCGTTGGAGCGAGGTGTCGGCGGCACCCCGTATCTCGTCGGGGACGAGAACTACAGTCATAAGGCCTACATGGAGCTGTGGGCTGAACTGGCCGGTACCCCCTTGGAGCTTGAAGTGCGCGAAGAGGACCACCCGATCATGCCCGATGCGTTCATGTTTGCCGGGGTGGGTGCCAC
The DNA here is from genome assembly GCA_963921335.3 of Halieaceae bacterium. Taxonomy (GTDB): domain Bacteria; phylum Pseudomonadota; class Gammaproteobacteria; order Pseudomonadales; family Halieaceae; genus CAWUFC02. The sequence continues at coordinate 1,872,563 of CAWUFC020000001.1, forward strand.
CGTCAGCCATGAGCCAGACCCGGAAGAAACCGCACTGCTGGGGTACAGTCGCAATCAAATCAGACAGGAAATAGCAGATGTCATTGCCGCGCTCAGTTAATACGCTAAACTAGCGCGCTTTACTGATCCTACAGGCAACAATTCATGAGTTTTCACCCCCCCAAACGAACCCTGATGGGCCCTGGCCCCTCGGATGTGGATCCCCGTATTACCAGTGCGCTGGCGCGCCCAACCATTGGTCACCTCGATCCGGCATTTATTCAGTTGATGGACGAGATCAAGGGTTTGCTGCAATACGCCTTCCAGACGTCCAATGAACTCACGCTGCCGATTTCTGCGCCGGGCTCTGCCGGTATGGAAGCCTGCTTTGTGAACCTGCTGGAGCCCGGTGACAAAGTGATCATCTGCCAGAACGGTGTGTTTGGCGGACGCATGCAGGAAAACGTCACCCGTGCAGGCTGCGAGGCAGTGATGGTTCAGGACGAGTGGGGCAGTGCCATTGACCTGGACAAGGTCAAAGCGGCTATCGCTGAGAACAGCGACGCCAACATTCTGGCCTTTGTGCACGCAGAAACCTCCACCGGCGTCGAGTCTGACGCTGCGGCCCTTTGTGCCATGGCGCGAGAGGCGGGCATGCTCAGCATCACGGACACAGTGACCGGGCTGGCTGGTATTAATGTTGATGTGGACGGCTGGGGTGCCGATGCCGTCTACTCCGGCACGCAGAAGTGTCTGTCCTGTGTGCCTGGTATTTCACCGGTTACTTTTTCCGAGCGCGCGGTGGATGTCATCAAGAATCGCAACACACCCGTGCAAAGCTGGTTCTTGGATATGAATCTGGTCATGGGTTATTGGGGTGGCGGCGCCAAGCGCGCTTATCACCACACCGCACCGATTAATGCCCTCTACGGTTTGCATGAGGCGCTGACCATCCTCAAGGAGGAGGGCCTGGAAAACGCCTGGGCACGTCATCGCCGCAACCACGAGGCCCTGAAAGCGGGCCTGGATACGATGGGCCTGCAAATGGTGGTGAACGAGGCCGATCGTCTGCCTCAGCTGAACCTGGTGTCTATTCCTGATGGGGTCGATGATGCCGCTGTGCGTGGTACTTTGCTGAATGACTATCATCTGGAAATTGGTGCAGGCCTCGGCGCGCTGGCTGGCAAGGTCTGGCGCATTGGCCTGATGGGTTATGCCAGTAATCCGGTCAACGTGCACCTGTGCCTGGCCGCCCTTGAAAATACCCTGATGGGTCAGGGCCTGTCCCTGCAGGGCGGGGCTGCGGTCGCGGCTGCCAACGAGGTGTTCGGAGCTTAACAATGAGCGATCATTCGCTACCCGTTGATTTCGCCGAGCGCTACGGCCCCTGGGCCCTGATTGCTGGTGGATCAGAAGGAGTCGGCGAATCCTTTGCGCGAATGCTGGCGGCAGCAGGCATTAACCTGGTGCTGCTGGCCCGTCGCGAGGGGCCCTTGCAGGAACTGGCCGAATCGATTGGTGCAGATTATTCCGTGCAGATAAAAACCTGCAGCGCGGATTTAACGGCGCCGAACTTGCTGGACCAGGTGCGCCACGTGACTGATGCACTGGAGATTGGCCTGCTGATCTACAACGCGGGTTCCAATGTTCACTATGATCGTTTTTCAGACTGGCCGAGGGAGAAGCTCGACTTTATGCTGGCGCTGAATTGCACGGCGCCTCTGCATCTCGCCCACCATTTCTCGAAGAGTATGTGTGAGCGCGGCCGAGGTGGTCTGATCTTTTTATCGTCTATGGCAGCAATGGCCGGGTCCGCCTGGGCCTCGGTCTACCCCGCCACCAAAGCATTTGACCAGATGTTGGCTGAGGGCCTGTGGGCAGATCTCAAACCTCGTGGGGTCGACGCCATGTGCCTGACCTTGGGTGCAACTAAAACCCCCAGCCATTCTCATGTGAATTTTGATGATTTTGGCGGTGGTATGGAATGCGACCAGGCGGCCTGGGAAGGTCTGTCACACCTGGGTCAGGGGCCGCTCTGGGTGGCCGGCGAAACCAATCGGGAGCGTTTGCCCGAAGGTTACCTGGAAGGGCGATCCACTGCAGTGGACATGATGAGCTGGGGCAGTGCGATCATTAACGGTCTTGAGCACTATCCGGTCAGTGATGCCACTAAAGGCGATTAAACCGCTCTAGCGTCCCACCGCAGTTTTCATGGCTGCCGTCATCATGGTGATGGCTTCATCCCTGGGCATGGCCGCGAGCCCGCCGAAAGTCTCTCGATTATGCGCGCCCGGAATATGGGTAGGCCCATTCTGGATGTTGTCGAGAGCCTCCTGGGCGACCTCTTCGGGTTGCATTAGGCCTTCCAGTAGCGATTTGTCGATCCCTTGTAAGCGCAGGGTGTCGGTGTCGGTGCTGCTCGGGCATAGCCCCAGCACGTCGATACCATCGGCTTTCAGCTCAGCCCACAATCCCTCTGCCAGACTGGTCGCGAAGGCCTTGCTGGCGGCATAAGGGGCGGAGTAGCCAAACCCCAGCAGGCTTTCCACCGAACTGGTAATGATGATGCCGCCCTTGCCGCGCTGTTTGAGGGCGGGAATCAGCGCGCGGGTGAGCTGTGCCGGCGCATGACAGTTCAGGGCCAGCATTTGTGTCAGTGTGCCGGGATCGTTGAGTTCGTGCGGACCTTTGAGGCCGAAGCCCGCATTGCTCACCAGCAGACCAATGTCGAGTTTCGCGCAGGCTGTGATGATCGTGTCGATGCCTGCCGGCTCGCTGAGATCGGCCTGGCAGATGTGCACCGCGACATTGTTTGCGCTGCCCAGCTCATTGGCCAGCTCGGCCAGGCGATCGCGCCGGCGGGCGACCAACACCAAATCCAGGCCGGCTTGTGCCAGCAGGTGGGCGAACGATTCACCGATACCGGAGCTCGCCCCGGTAACCACGGCGGTGGGGCCATAGCGGTCTTTAAAAAATGCTGTGTCCATGGTTTATCCGTGCTTATTCTCAAAAAATTCGATGAGCAGGGGATCGCCCTCGCGTTCCATATAGGCCATGGCCAGGCCCTCGCCGAATTGCTTGTACCAAACCGTGCGCCAGCCGATGGTTTCCGCTTTGGCGACCTTGGCATCAACATTGTCGACCCGAAAGCGCAGGTGATGCATGCCCTCGCGGCCCTCGTCGATGAATTCCTTGTGCGGACAACCGCCGGATACCCACTCGATCAATTCAATCTCGATATCGCCGCTTTTACCAAAAGCCATACGCAGCTCGGCGGGTTCTTCCTTGCCGCGATAGTCGTAGTCGAAGCTGCCGTATTCCTGTACTTCCCAGGGGCCGAACATGGGGCCATACAATGCCATGGCGTCCTCAAGGTTGCGGTAGACAAAACCGACCTGGTCCATAGGGGGCAGCCCCAACTGCTGCTGAATCTCTGCTGACATGGCATCTCTCCTCTACACTGGGGGGATAAGAATAGGGTTTTTGCAAATATAATACAAATGTATTAATTTGGCTTGAACGGGGGAGTGAATGAGTCTGAATCGCAGCAAATTATTGTGTTATGCCACCTTGCCGGATGCCTACAGTTTTCGCGAGCGTATCGCCGCGGCTGCCCAATCCGGTTTTGAAGAGTTGTCGTTTTGGCTGATGAGTATTGATGAAGCGCGTCAGGAATTGGGCAGCCTGGAGGCAGTGCGGCAGGTTCTGGACGACCACGGTGTGCGCGCCAGCTCCCTGGAGTTTTTAACCGCATGGACACAAGCAGAGGGCGAGGGACATCGGGAGGAACTGGACGTAATGCTGGCGGCTGCAGAGGTATTTGAGCCCGATATAGTGATGTGTGGTTGTATGGATACCGAGTGGGCCGACAGGGGTGTTGCGATTGGCCGTTTGCGGGAGCAGTGCGATTTGGCTGCGTCATATCCGTTTAGCTTTGCGCTGGAGTTTCTGCCCTGGACAGCCATACCGGATTTACCTTCCGCGACGGCGGTCATCGAGGAGGTAGGGGCGACCAACCTGGGTTACGTGTTGGATACCTGGCACTTTGCCAAATCAGGTGCCGACTACAAGGCACTGGCGGCTATTGATGGCTCACGACTGCACCTGATCCAAACTTCTGACCTCAGGGCTGACGCCGACCCGGACACGCTCAAGGAAACGTTAGCAGCTCGGGTGGCACCCGGCGAGGGCGTGCTGGACTGGCGGCGCCTGCGCGCAATCCTTGCCGACATTGACGCTGACTGCCCGCTGGGTAGTGAGCAGTTCAGCGACAAGATCAAGGCGATGCCACTACAGGACGCCAGCGACTACCTTTATGAGACCACCCAACGTGCGCTTACGACGTCCTGAGCTAATCATCTTGCTGTTGTGTTTTGGGCTTGCTGCCTGCGACACCCCCTATGAGGATGCGGGCAAGGTAACCCCCATAGCCCGCGCGCTCGATAGCTCTGCTGCTGGTGCAAGGTCTGGAGGCAAGCACATCCTGTTTGGGGATTTGCATGTGCACACCACGTACTCCACCGATGCCTTTCAGCACAGTCTCAGCTTTTATGGGGGAGAGGGCGCGCAACCGCCCGCTGACGCCTGCGATTACGCGAGATTCTGCTCCCGCCTGGATTTTTGGAGTATCAATGATCACGCATTTTCGCTGACGCCCGAGCGCTGGGCCGCGACCCGCCAGAGCCTGCGAGATTGCAATGCCGTTGGCGGTGATGAGCCGGATACGGTCGCCTTTGTCGGCTACGAGTGGACCCAGAATGGCACGGTGCCCGATACCCATTACGGGCACAAGAACGTCATTTTTCCCGGGCTAAGTGATGCAGACCTGCCCAGGCGACCGATTGCTGCTGCCTCTGACCTGTCCAACTTTAACGTGCCTCTGGATGCCGCAGGCCTGCTGCTTGAATCGATCAAGGGCCTGTTTCAGGACGAGGGGCATCAGCAATCCCATTGGCGCAACCTGCATTATTCACTCACTACATTCACTGTGCCCAGCTGCGAGGACGATGTGCCCTTTGGTGAGTTGCCCCTGGACTGTCGCGAAGTGGCGCACAATCCGTCAGAGCTGTTTGAAAGGTTGCGCCGCCAAAGCGACGACTACCTGGTGATTCCCCACGGCACCAGCTGGGGGTTGTATACCCCGCCGGGCGCCAATTGGCGCAAGCAGCTGGTGGGGGATATGCATGATCCCGATCACCAGACATTGATCGAGGTCTACTCCGGTCACGGGAACTCTGAAGAATATCGTTCCTGGGGTGGCGTCGCTTATGACGAAAACAACCGCGCCTACTGTCCGCCGCCTTCCGATGGTTACTTGCCCTGTTGCTGGCAGGCGGGGGAAATTGTGCGCGCAAACTGTGCCGACCCGGACACAGCTGCCTGCGAAGCCGAGGTGTCACAGGCTCGTGCCAATGCGGTGGCGGCAGGGCCCTCTGCTCATCTCACCTTGCACAACGTGACTCAGGAAGATTGGCTCAACTGCGGGGGTCTGTGAAGACTGCTTTCTACCCGCATACGATTTGCGCCCCGGCACCTCGGCACAGGCGGCTCTGGCCCAGGCTGCATTCAGCGGTGATCAGCCGCGACACTTTCAGTTTGGCTTTATTGCGGCCAGCGATGTGCATAGCGCTCGGCCGGGAACCGGCTACAAGGAACAGGATCGCGCTCGTACCGTTGATTTTGTCGGTGGCCGTCGGCGAGGGGGCGGTATCCAGAGTAACGGTCCCATCGAATCTCTTGCGCCCGAGCAAGTGCAGGCCTCTGTGTACACAGTGTTCAATAGCGAGCGCAATGCCTCGATGCTTTACACAGGCGGCCTTGCCGCCGTGCACAGCCAGGGTCGTAGCCGAGAGCAGGTATGGGATGCACTGAAGCGACGCGAAGTGTATGGCACCTCTGGCCCGCGTATTCTGTTGTGGTTTGATCACCTGGATAGTGACGGGCAGAAGACCCCCATGGGGCAGCAGGTGAGTGCTGGAGATAACCCAAGGTTCAGCGTGCGGGCACTGGGTTCTTTTCAGCAAAAGCCGGGTTGCCCACAGGATTCAATCGATGCGCTGGGCGATCGATTGCAACGATTGTGCGGGGGTGAGTGTTACCACCCCGCTGATACCCGCCTAGATCTTGCGGCCATCGAGGTCATCAAGATTTTGCCGCAACAGTCTGCCGATGAGCGCCTGGAGGATTTGATCATAGATCCCTGGCGACGTTTTGACTGTAACGGGCCCAGTTGTGAGATCAGCTTTAGCGATGAGGCATTTCTCGAGGATGGGCGCCCGGCCACTTATTATGTGCGCGCCCTGCAGGTGGCCACGCCCACCATTAACGGGGCGGGCCTGGACTGCGAACTCGACGACTCAGGGCAATGCGTCGCGGTGACATTCTGTCACGGTGATGATCGTACTCCCCGCGCGGAAGATTGCCTGGCGCCGGTGCAACATCGGGCCTGGTCCTCCCCGATTTATGTGCAGCACCAAGTTGGCCTAAATTGACTATATTTTGCGGGTGAAGCCGTTTGGATGACCGCGACATAATGAGCGGCTGATAAATCCAATATGCTTTTTCAAAGGTATTACCCACATGTCATTGCGCAAGTTCAAACACGATTTATACATCAGCTTCGCGGGCTTCATGATGAAGTTCCTCGGCTCTCCCTCGTACATGTTGTTTGCAGGTGAAGGCAGTGCCAGGCAGCTCTGCCGTCATATGTCCCATACCGGTGTTAAAAAGGTATTGGTTGTGACAGACAAGCCGCTGGTGGAGCTGGGCCTGGTCGACAATGTGCTGCAGGGTTTCGCGGGTACCGGGGTTGAGACCGTGGTGTTTGACGGTGTGCTTCCAGATCCGACCTTCCAGATTGTTGATGCGGGTTTGCAGGTTTATCGCGACAACAACTGCGACAGTATTTTGGCGATTGGCGGCGGTTCCGCCATGGATGCGGCCAAGATCATTGGCCTGGGTGCTACCCATCCCGGTGATCCTCGCGATTACGTGGGTTTTGGTAAAGCCAAGGAAGCTATCCCACCGCTCTATACGGTGCCCACCACGTCAGGTACCGGGTCCGAGGCGACACGCGGCGCTGTGATTTCTGATTCCGAGACGCACCAGAAAGGCATTATCTCTGGCGCGAATCTTGGTCCTACCGCAGCCTGTCTGGATGCGAGCTTGTTGACAGGGCTGCCGCCTCACATCACCGCGGCTACCGGTTTGGACGCGCTAACCCATGCGATTGAGGCCTACATCAGTGTGTGGGATGCAGGCGACGCCAAGGACAAGGCCCGCGCCGCTGTAAAGCTGGTTTTTGAGCAATTGCCAACGGCCTATGCCCACGGCGCCAATATTGAAGCCCGCGATGCCATGGCGCACGCCGCCTATATGGCCGGCCAGGCGATCAACCAGGTTAATGTGGGTAACGTGCATGCCATTGCTCACCAGTTGGGCGTTGAATACGGTATTCCGCACGGGCTGGCCAATGCCATGGTGTTGCCCCATGTGCTGGACATGTCACTGGACTCGGCGCGTACTCGCCTGACCGAGCTGGCACAGTTAATCGGCAAGAGCAGTGCTGAAGAGTTTGTTGCTGCAGTGCGCGAACTGAATGCGACCCTGGATATTCCCGAAACCGTTGAACAGCTGAAGGCCGCCGATATCCCAGCGATTGAGAATCGCGCAGTGGAAGAGGGGGCTGGTTACTCGGTACCCCACTTTATGGAGCCAGACCAGTGTCGCAGCATCCTCAACAAATTACTGCCGGAGCAAGCAGCATGAGCTATTCAGCCAATGACCTCGTTAACGCAAAAATTATGGGCAATGAAAGTAGCATGCACGCCCTCTTTGATTATCTGCGCGAAAACGAGCCTGTGGCCCTGTGCGAGGACCCTGAGTATCGTCCCTTCTATTCCGTCACCCGCTACGATGACGTGAGAACGATTGGCAGCGAGAATGATCGTTTTCTCAGTAATCCGCGCACCACCTTGTTGCCCGCAGCCGCCGAAGAATTTTTCAGGGAAAAATTTGGCACCCCGAATGGACTGGAAACCCTGATCCATATGGATGCGCCCAAACACCTGAAGTTGCGACGCGTCACCAAAGACTGGTTCCTGCCTCGCTCAATCGAAAAGCTCGATGCCGAGGTGAAAGCCACCGCAAAAGAGTATGTCGACAAAATGCAGGAAATGGGTGGCGAGTGTGACTTCGTTAAGGACATCACTCTGCACTATCCCCTGCGAATTATTGTTTCTATCCTGGGTTTACCCAGAGAAAGCGAGCCCACCATGCTCAAACTGACCCAGGAGATCTTCGGTGGTCAGGATGCGGATCTTGCCCGTAACCCGGGCTCCGAGGTTATGAACGCCGATACCATTATGGAGTTCGGCGCCTATTTCGACGATGTCATCAAGGATCGCCGGGCCAATCCGCAAGACGATCTGGCGACGATTCTCGCCAATGCGGAAGTGGACGGAGCCCCAATGGATCCCCTCGACCAGATGTCCTACTTCATCATTACTGCAGCAGCCGGTCACGACACCACCTCGGGCACCCTGGGTGCCGGCATGAAAGCGCTACTTGATCACCCCGAACAGATGGCAATCTGGCGCGATAACCCTGACCTCGATATGGGCGCTGCCAAGGAGCTGATTCGCTGGACCTCCCCGGTGAGGCACATGGTGCGCACGGCCACTGACGATTTTGAGCTGCACGGGACCCAGCTCAAGGCTGGTGACAACATTGCCCTGTGGTACCCGGCCGCGAACCGGGATCCGCGCATATACGACAACCCCAATGAGCTCGACGTCAGCCGCGATCCCAAGCCGCAGCTGGCTTTTGGCTACGGCGCGCACATGTGTCTGGGGCAGCATCTTGCCACCCTGACCACACGGCGTTTTTTCAGGGAGTTGCTGACAAGGCTGGACGAGATAGAGATGACGGTAGACCCCAAGTGGGTGGATGCCATCTTCGTCGGCGGCTTAAAGTCTATGCCCGTTAAGTACAGCTTCAGCTAGCCTGGTGGCCCCGCAGATTGCGGGGCCTAACTACTTAGACCAAAAACAATTCAACAGAAATCTTTTGTTGAGGCCCCTCAAGGCCTTGTCTATTATTTGGACGTTATCTAACAGAGGTGTGCGTCCATGAGCCGCTTTCCGTTTCCACTGCCTCACGGCTGGTTTCATGTGGGTTACAGCGACAAGCTCGAGCAAGGCCAGATTGATTCTCTGCACTATTTTGGGCGCGATCTGATCCTCTGGCGCGATGAGGCCGGCAATGCCCATTTGCAGGACGCCTACTGCCCGCATCTGGGCGCCCACATTGGGGTTGGCGGTAAGGTCAAAGGCGAGTTGGTGGAGTGCCCATTTCATCATTGGCGCTTCGACGGTGAAGGTAATGTTGCCGAGATCGACTATGCCAAGCGATTGAACGATAAAGCCTGTCTGCCGACCTATCCCGTTGTCGAGCACTACGGCGTGATCATGGCCTGGTACCACCCCGAGGGTGTGGAGCCCTTGTGGGAACTGCCACCTATACCTGAGGCAGACAGTGAGGAATGGGTAGGTCCTTTCTCGGAAGCACATACCGTGCGCACCGCACTGCAGGAGATGGCAGAGAACACCGCCGACGGCGCCCACTTTGTGACCATTCATAATCACCCCGGGGATGCTGAGTACGGTGACTTTCGCTTTGAAGGCCCCAGCATGATCATGCGCAGCACCCAGCATTTCCCGAGCTCACAGGGAACGGTGGAGGGCACTCTGGGCACTGACACCATGGGTTTTGGTTTCTCTGTGACCCGCTATCAGACACTGGTAGATGTCTGCATGGTGGGTACCACGGTCGCCGTGGATGATGAGCAGGTAGAGCAGCACTTTCACGTGTACTACAAAAATCCCGAGCGCGATGAAAAAACCGATCGCATCGGTCAGGCCTTTGTGAAAGAGGTGAATCGCCAGTTTGGAGATGACATACCCATCTGGGAGAACAAGATTTACAGGTCTGACCCGAAGTTGTGCGATGGCGATGGGCCGATCGCCCGATTCCGAAAGTGGGCCGGGCAGTTCTACGCCTGATCGATGTACTTTCCTGATTACGACGACGATGCCAATCGTCGACTGGGTAGCATTCTTGCGCTGCAGGCGCAGCACAATGGTGAGACCTGCTTTATTCTTGAGGGTGATGCCCGCCACAGTTACTCGGAGGTAAATGCCACGGTTAATCGCTATGTGCGCGGCCTTGAGCAACTGGGTATCAAGCCCGGCGATCGCCTGCTGATTTTTCTTCACGGTTGCAGCGAGTTTATTTACCTGGCTCTGGCGGCCAGCAAGTTGGGTGCGGTGTGGGTGCCGGTCAATACTGACTATCGCGGCGACTGGTTGGCGGAGACTATCAACGACACTCGCGCCAGCCTGCTGGTGACCGAGCATGAGTTGCTGGAACGCATTGATGAGGTACGCGACCAGGTGGCGTTTGGGCCGCAGCTGCTCAAATCCGAGCTTTCGCAATTTGACAGACTGGATGCTGGCGAACCGGATATGTCGCACATTCATTATGGCGATACCTGTGCGATTCTGTGGACTTCCGGCACTACCGGTAAATCGAAAGGCGTGATGCAAAGCCACAATGTCTGGGTGCGTGCCTGCCTGAATAACCACGCCAACTACGAGACCCGCCCAGGCGACGTGGCCTACAACGGCCTGCCCATGTACGACTCGGCAGCCTGGGTGGCCAATATTTATCACGCGCTGATCGCAGGTATTGGCGTGGCGATTGATTCGGTGTTCTCTGTGGGCGAGTTCTGGGATCGCATACGTTTTTATGGCGCTACCTAGGGGATGACCCTTGGTGCGATGCACATGTTTCTCTGGAATCTGCCAGAGCAGGGCAGTGATGCCGAAAACCCCCTGCGCATGGCTAATATGGTGCCCATGCCCGAGCCATTGCTAAAACCGTTTTGCGCGCGATTTGGTATTGATGGGATTCTGCAGGGCTTTGGCCAGAGTGAGGTCATGCTGCTACTCAGTCGCAAAGACACACCAGAGAAACCCTGGAAGGCCAATGCCCTGGGTGGTCTGTCTGAAGGCCTGGAGTTGGCACTGCTGGGTGACGACGGGGAGCCGGTGGCGGTCGGGGACACCGGTGAGTTTTGTGTAAAGGAAACCCAGCCGCACCAGATATTTAACGGCTACTTTGAAAACCCCGAAGCAGAGGCAGCCGCCTTTACCAATGGTTGGTACCACACCGGGGATCTGGGCTTGCAGGACGACGAGGGAAACTATTTCTTTGTCGACCGCAAGAAGGATGTGATCCGTTACAAAGGGCGTAATGTATCTTCAGTACAGGTGGAGGGGATTGCCATGCAGCACCCTGCCGTGGCCGGTGCTGCCGCTTACGCGGTGCGGTCCGATGAGCTGGACACTGAAGATGAGATCAAGCTCGATGTGATTCTTGCGCAAGGGCAGGGCCCTTCGGCAGAAAACATTGCCCGTCATATCAATGAACGGGCGCCTTATTTTATGGTGCCACGTTACATCGAGTTCGTGCAGGCATTACCCTATACCCCCACCAACAAGGTGCAGAAGTACAAATTGCGTGAACAGCCTCTGGCACAAGAGGTCTGGGATCGTACCCACACTGATTTCAAATTGGAGCGGTAAATGAAAATCGGATTATGTCTGCCGTACTTTAAGGCTGGCGTCACACGCGAGCAGTTCCATGCCTGGTTTAAAGCCATTGACCAGGGTCCATTCCACAGTCTGTCCTGCGGTGAGCGCATTCTGGGGCCAACCTATGACATGCGCATTATGCTGGCGGCAGCAGCCACTGCCACCGAGCGGATAGAGATCAATACCACCCTGTATGTGTTGCCCATGCACGATGCGGTGCGCGCCGCCAAAGAAATCGCCACCCTTGATGCGATGTCTGGCGGTCGTCTTAAAGTGACCGTGGGTTACGGTGGTCGCCCTTGGGACTACCAGGCGGTGAGCATGGAGTACAAGGGTCGTCACGCGCGCATGGACGAGCAGGTCGCAACGATGAAGTCGATCTGGGCGCAGCAGCCGCCGTTTGAAGGTGTCGATCCGGTGGGGCCTGTGCCGGTTCAGCCTGGTGGCCCGCAAATCTATACAGGAGCCATGGGTCCTAAAGGCATGGCCCGCAGTGCCCAGTGGGCTGATGGCGTTTATGCCTTTTCTGGCAATGGTGAGCTCAGCGAAATCCGCGACACCCTGAATCTCGCTGACTCCTGGTGGGCCGAGGCCGGTCGCAGCGACAAGCCGTACCACCTGGGCGGTTTCTGGTACACGCTGAGCGACGGTGGCCAGCAAACCCTGTACCAGTATGTGTATGACTACCTGGAAATCGCGGGCAAGGACATTGCCGAGTGGATGGCCGGTAATCAGCACCGCAGCAACACCGATGCGGTCAAAGAGGCACTGGATAACCTGGAAGAAGCGGGTTGTGAGGAGATTATGCTATCGCCGGTAACTGCGGAGCTCTGCGAGATTGATCGGCTGGTGGATATTCTGGAGACCCGCTAGCAGCCGTTGTTTCAGAGTCCGTGGATCACCAGATCAATGGCTTGCTTTATATCGCTGTCATCTGAGTAAGGGTTGACGACCATTGCTATGGACATGCGCCCGAACCAATCGAGTAGTGCCTCGCGTTTTGATTCCAGGTGCGGATGTTGGTTAAACACGGGTTGCAAGGATATCGCGAGAATGTCCCTCAGCATCGCTGCGCTGTCTTCCTGGTTGATCAAATCAGGTCGATGGGACGTCACAATCGAGCTCAGAAAGCGTGAATAAACCGAGTCGGTTTTTAGTGTCTCGTTCTGTAGCTGAATGATCGTCAGGAGCTGTTGATCCAAATCTTCAAGTCCTCTTATGGACTCCGCCGCAGACCTGGCCGCTTCGATGAAAATGTGCTGGACTGCCGCCTGGTAGAGCACTCTGATATTCGCAAAGTACTTATATAGCGTTGGGCGAGTAACGCCTGCGGTGCGCGCAACTTCAGCAATGCTGGCCTTCTGCAGTCCAGATTCCATGCTCGTTTGAATGAATGCCTGGATGATCCGCTCGCGACGCCCTTCAAAGCTCGCGGGCATATCCCCTGACCAGTCGGGTGACTTCGCTCTTGCTGATTCTTCTACCACGTTTACTCCAGGTACAAATTCTTGGCATATGTAGGCAAACCATCCTCTCAGATTGAGTGGTGCTTGCGCTCGCCCTTTCTGGGCACTACATTTACACAAATGCTAAATCTGTAAAACAGCTTTTTGGCGCCTGCATAAATTTAATAACACCCATACAGGGGGAGCTACACATGGATAACTCCAGAAATCTCACGCGCTGGACTGCCGCGCTGCCTGCCCTGGCAGCTGCTGGTCTGATCGATCTGGGCACCATCACACCGGCGCACGCGCAGGCGGTTTTGGAGGAGGTGATTGTTGTCGCCCGTAAACGCGAGGAATCGCTGCAACAGACGCCTATTGCTGTCACTGCACTCGGGACGGAAGCGCTGCGAGAGGCACAAATCAACAATGTCGGTGATCTGATTCGTGAAGCGCCAGGGTTGACGCGTCGAGAGGGTCGCAAGACTGCGGATCTGGCCATACGCGGTATTGGTACCCGTGTCTCTGCTATCAATGCGGAGCCGGGCGTTGGCGTATACGTCGATCAAATCTACATACCGCGCAACGATGCGCAGCTGGTCGATGTGGCCAACATGGAATCCATCCAGGTTCTGCGAGGGCCACAGGGCACCTTGTTTGGCAAGAACACCATCGGTGGAGCCATTCTGCTGACCAGGAAGAAGCCCGATACTGGCGCCGTGCAGGGTGCTGTTGAGGCGCGACTGGGTAATCTTGATCGACAGGATCTCCGATTCAATATCAGTGGCCCATTGATAGAGAATCGACTGGCAGGCGGCATTCTGATCGATTCGCGACAACAAGAAGGATACCGCGAGGATGCAGATACCGGGCGCGACTATGGCGATGTCGATCGGCAGTCTGTGATGGCACAGCTTCGCGTTCAGTCTGACGACATCTTTACCGGCGACCTGATGTTGTTCTGGGGCAAGACCGAAGAAAATATCGAGCCTTATAGTTGCCTCCTGGTTAACCCGACCGCACTTCAGACTTTTGTTGCTCCAGGCAATACCAATGCCTATGCGGATGAATGTAATCGCAGCTGGGATTTGCTGGATGACGAAAAGGTATTGATGGATCGCTCTCCCCTCGATTTCGAGGTCGAGAATCAAATGGCGGGTCTTAAGCTCACCTGGGAGCTGGATGACTTTACCGTTAAAAGCATCACCGGCTACCTGTATCAGAGTGATATCACCACCTCAGGTGACACTGATGCCAGCAGTATTTTCAGTATCCAGAACCAATATGAGCCGCGTCGCCAGATGCTGGCAAATGGCATCGATGCGGATGATCAGACTCGCAAGTTCTTTTCTCAGGAGTTTCAATTCGTCGGCGATGCGTTTGACGATTTTCTCGGCTACACAGTCGGTGTCTTTTACTCGAGTGAGAAAATCGAGAAAGATGGTTTCGGCAACATGCTCGGCCCTGGCGGCTTCCTGGGTTCGGTCCGGCCGGACGGCAATATATCGGTGCTGCCCCCCGCCGCGGTCGGATTTCGTGAAGCTACAATTCGAGACTTTGAGAACACCAGCGCCGCCATCTTTGGACAGGCTATCCTGAATTTTTCAGACAACTGGCAGGCGACTCTGGGAGCTCGATATAACTGGGATGAGAAAAAAGTCTCCCAGGACAACTATACGACTGCAGCGAGTTCACCGGGGGTTTTGACCGTTGATGAATTCAATGCGCTTGAGGATTTTATTCACCCTGTCGTGCCCATTGCAGACAACCCCCGTCAGGAAGGCAAAGATGACTGGAAGGTGTTTAACCCTGCGGCCACGTTAACCTGGTTTTTGGATGAGAGTGGCGACAGTTTCAATGGAGGCATGTTCTACGGCAGTATCAGCGAAGGTTTCAAGGCTGGTGGCTTTGCGCCGTTTGGTACTGAATTTCTGGCCTTTGATCCAGAGGAGGTCATCACTGCAGAACTGGGTACCAAGCTGGACTTCTGGTCGAATCGAATCCGACTGAACGGAGCCCTCTATTACTCAAAGTATGACGATATTCAGATCAGCGTTACTCGTACTTTCCCCTCTGAAGATCCTGGGCTTCCTGCAACCACGCTCAATGGGATTACCAATGCCGGTGAAGCGACTATTCAGGGCGCTGAACTGGAGTTTAGTGTGTTGCCGGTAGAAGGCTTACTGCTGCGTTTGAATGCCAGCTACACCAAGGCCGAGTACGACGAGTTCGTTGATGAAGATGCTTTCGGCAACCCGATTGATCGCTCCGATGAAGATTTTGCATTCATTCCCGAGTGGACAGTGGCGGCGATTGCGCAGCATGACTGGCAAACCAAAATCGGCAGTATTATCCCCCGGCTCAGTGCCAACTATCGAGACGAGGTGTACATCGGTCTCGATCCCAGTTCTGCACTGGTAGATGAAGCTTATCTTGAGAGTTATACGCTCTGGAACTTCCGCTTGGCCTGGCAATCCAGCACGGCGGAAGGCCTGGAGTTGGCTGGCTTTGTGAACAATCTCACTGAGGAAGAGTATTTTGGTACCGGTATTTCATCGGTTGAGGGTGTGGGTGCCTTGACTCTGGTGCCAGGTATGCAGCGCACTTACGGTGTAGAGTTCCGTTACAGCTGGTAGGCTGTAACGGTACCGTGATAAAGGAGATTGTCTCGATGAGCAATGAAGAGCGCTGGGAAAAGGGTGCGGAGAAGATCAAAGAAGTCTATGCCGGTGACGTGGTAACGCCACCGCGAGGAGCAATGCCTTTCACTGATGTGATGCTTGAGCAATTGTTTGCTGAAATATGGACTCGTGACACCCTGGGTATGCGGGATAAGCGTATTTTGTTGTTGGGAATCATTGCCGAAAAGGGAGAGCCCACCACGTTCAAAATTCAGGCCAAGGCCAGCTTGAAGAATGGTGAAATGAGTCCGGAGGAACTGCGTGAGCTGTTGTTGTTCATTGCACCCTACGCAGGCTACCCTCGTGCAGCTGCGATGATTGGTCCTGTCGAGGAGGCGATAGCCGAGTATCAGGCTGAACAGGGCTAATCTGTACTGTTCGTCGCTGGTTGCTCCAGCGTGCCGAATGCCCAGTCATATAGCATTGTAATGGTGGCGTAATTGCCCTTATGCATATCTATATGATGGGCATCGTGCATGGTGGTGATGTAGTGAACCAACCTCTGCAGAGGGCCTGAGCTGGCATCGAAGCGGACGTGGTTGAGCTGGTTAAGCTGAGTGAATGCCACGAAAGTAATCACTATGGTGGCAATATGGAACGTCTCCCCGGAGATCAATGCCAGCAATACCGTGACGACATAAAACAGCCCGATCCCGATGCTGGTTTCGACGGGGTGAACCAGCTGGGCGTCGATCGCGGAGATTCGGCTGCGTGCCTGGTGGTGCACCGCGTGAACTCGGCGAAAGTAGCCCTTGCCGTGGAACAGGAAGCGGTGTGTAAGATAGCAAAAAAGATCGTAGATCATCAGCACCAGCAAGGCATTGAGCAAGATCTTGCTAATGGCTTGCTCTTCGAAGCTGACGATAAATGGCAAAAACAGCGCGAAAAAGGCGAGGCTAACAAACAGGCCAATGCGTTGATTTACGACAACTCGAGCGTGGTATTTGTGTCCCAGCTCTCGCCATTTGCGCTTGCGGTCGGCGTTATTGAACTCAAGTGCGGACCTGAACGCCGGCAGCTTGAATGCAAAGAAACGGCCCACTACAACCGTGCCTATGATCAATCCTACGGTCAGCGAGGCCGCCTGCCAGTTGTAGCTGATATCCATAGCTGTTTCCCTCTGTTGATGTGTGGACGCCGCCAGGGTCCTGTTTCGCTGAGGGCGGTATAGTAAATTAAGATTGACCAAAAAGACAACTTAGCATTACTATATATTTTTGAATTGGAAGAACGGTCGATGACAACAAAAACAAAAGTGGGCTACATTGGTCTCGGCAATATCGGCAAGCCATCGGCAAGGCATTTGATCAGTGACGCGTATGACGCTTATGTCTACGACGTCTTTGCTGAGGCGTCTCAAGAGCTTGCGGCAGAGGGCGCCATTGCCTGCGCCTCGGTCGAGGAGATGGCCAGCCAGTGTGAGCACATTGGCATCTGCGTGCGCGACGGTGAACAGGTCGAAAGTCTCATCTATGGTGAATCTGGCATTTTCAGTAACGCACAGCCAGGAACAGTGGTGGCCATACACTCCACGGTGAGTCGCGATGAAATCATCAAATGGGCCGTTGATGCCGAAGCTGCCGATATCAAGCTGATTGATGCTGGCATCTCCGGTGGTGCCCAGGGTGCTGAGGCGGGCACCCTGGTGTACATGGTGGGTGGCGACGAGCAAGCCGTTGAGCGTGCCCGTCCCGTGTTTATGACCTCGGCAGCAGATGTTATCCATGCGGGCGACGTGGGCGCCGGTATGGTGCTTAAGCTTTGCAACAACCTGGTGACCTATCTGCAGTTCCAGGCCATGTCCGAGGCCGCACGTTTGGCCGAAGCCTCAGGCATCCCAGTCGATGTGTTGCGTCGGGTAGGTGAGACCAACGGCGTGATCAGTGAGCAGATGCACTCATTTATCAGTGGTCGCAATGCCATGGCGGCCGCCTGCAGTGAGGAAGACATGGCTGCCATGTTTGGACCCTTTGGCCAGCTGGGTGAAAAAGACCTGGCCTGTGCGTTGGAATGCGCCAGCCAGCTCGGCGTGGAACTGCCCTTCACCGCAGATCTGCAGCCCCGTGTCTACGATATGTTCGTTAACAAGTTTTAGTTCAGAGATATTGCTATGAATACGGAATCACGACTGTTTATCAACGGTGAACTGGTGGACGCTGCCAGTGGCAAGACCTATCCCAATATTAACCCTGCTAATGAAGAGGCAGCCGGTGAGGTGGCCGATGCTGGACCCGCTGACATGGATGCAGCGATTACGGCCGCACGTAAAGCCTTCGACAATACTGATTGGTCCACCAATCATACCTTTCGTCTTGAGTGCCTCAAGCAGTTGCAGGCGGGTTTGCAGAAGCACATGGACGAGTTCAAACAGATGATCTCAGTGGAGACCGGTGCTACCCATACCACCTGTGGCGAGGGTGGACCCCAGTGCGAGGTGCCCATCGGTTTTATGGATTACACCATCGCTTCGCTGCCGGAGTTTGAATGGAGTCGCAATATTGGCATTGCCGAACCACTGGGACAGAAGTCAGAGCGACTGGTAGAGAAGGAAGCGATTGGCGTTGTGGCCTGCATCACGCCCTGGAATGTGCCGCTTCAAATTAACCTGGCCAAATGTGTGCCCGCGCTGGCGGCAGGTTGCACGATTGTCTTGAAGGCGGCACCGGACACGCCCTGGTCTGCCACCATGCTGGGCAGGATCGTTAAGGAAGAAACAGATATCCCCGCTGGCGTGTTTAATGTCATTACGTCCAGCGATCCCCGAGAGGTGGGTGAGCAGTTGGTGAACGACCCCAGGGTCGACATGATTTCTTTCACAGGCTCCACCCAGACCGGCAAAGCGATCATGGCTGACGCAGCCCAGGGTGTGAAGAAAGTCTTTTTGGAGCTGGGCGGCAAGAGCGCCAATATCATTCTCGATGATGCCGACCTGGGCAGTTCATTGTTGACCGCACTGGCCGTGTGTTTTCACGCTGGTCAGGGCTGTGCGATTCACACGCGGCTGCTGATCCCGCGAGCCCGCCAGGCAGAGGTGGAAGAGCTGCTGCCGACCTATTTTGGATTCATTCAATATGGCGACCCTGCGGCGGAGGGCGCCATTATGGGTCCACTGGTAAACGCTCGCCAGCGAGAGCGCGTGTTGGCCTATATCGAGAAAGGTAAAGCCGAGGGCGCTCGACTACTAATAGGTGGTGGCAAGCCAGCTCACCTGGACAAGGGTTACTACGTCGAGCCGACCGTGTTTGTAGACGTGACCAATGATATGACCATTGCGCGAGAAGAAATCTTTGGGCCCGTGTTGTGTGTGATTGCCTACGACGATGAGGAAGATGCGATTCGTATTGCCAACGACAGTGACTATGGGCTTTCGGGTGGTGTCTGGTCGGCAGATGAAGAGCGCGCGCTGGCAGTGGCCCGCCGCATTCGTACCGGTACTGTGAATGTCAACGGCGGAAATTTCTATGCAGCCGATTGTCCTTTCGGCGGTTATAAGCAGAGTGGTATTGGCCGCGAGATGGGGCCGGAGGGCTTTGAGGAGTACCTGGAAACAAAAACAATCGCCATAGGCAGGCAATAAGGAGATGGCTATGAATGACGTGCTGGGGTATCAGGATAAAAATGTAGTCATTACCGGTGCGGCGTCCGGTATGGGTGCGGCTGCCGCTCAATTGCTGGTCGATCTTGGCGCAAAGGTTTATGCGCTGGATATTGCGCCGGTCTCAGTGCCGGTCGAACTGGCCGTCGAGACAGACATGAAAGACCAGGCCAGTATCGACGCTGCTGTGGCGCAAATGCCGGCAGATATCTTCGCCCTGTTTAACTGTGCTGGCGTACCCTCGCCGCCGTTTTCAGCGGCTGATACGCTGCTCATCAACTTCACCGGTATGCGCTACCTGACTGAGGCCTTGCTGGACCGCATCAATGATGGGGGTGGTATCGCTTCGATCGCCTCGACGGCCGGTATGGGCTGGAAGCCAAAGCTCGATGATTTGCACGAGTTTTTAGCACTGGATAACAGCTTTGCTGCCGCTGAGGCATGGATCGAGGCTAACCCGGACAAGAGCGCTGATGGCTACGGTTTTTCCAAGCAGTGCATGATTGTGTACACCATGACCCGGGCCGCCGAATTGGCCAAGCGCGGAATCAGGATCAACTGCATTGCGCCGTCACCGACCAATAGCGGCTTTATGGACAAGCTAAAGGGTGAGGGCGAGATGCCCGACGAGATGATTGACCTGTTTCTGCCGCCCAATGGTAAGTACGCCAGTGGTGCTGACATGGGTGAGCCATTAGTCCTGCTTAACAGTAAGCTGGCGGGCTTCATCAGTGGTGTGAACCTGCCTATCGATTTTGGTTATTGTGCCGAGGTCACCATGGGTCAGCGTGATGACCTTATGGGCATCAGCTCTTAGAACATTTTGCTGGCAAACACTAAGTGTCTGCCAGCTTTACATCAGTTTGGCTTTACCTGTTTCAGACGCTTTGAGAGTTCAGAGTCAGGTATAGCTACAAGTACAGAGTTAGGATAACTAACATGAAAAAGATATTTAGTTGGAACCGTGTGGAGAGAGGGAACACGTGCTTGCGTCCTATGGCCTACCTGACGCTAGCGATTGCGCTGAGTGCCTGCGCTAAGGTTAACGATCCGAGTCTGACAGTGAGGCACGACCCCGATCTGCCAGCACCTGAACTGAAGACCACCTCTTACAATCAGGAGCGCAATTTGTACTGGGGCGACCTGCATGTACACAGCGCGCTGTCCTTCGATGCTTACACCATGGGTGTTCGTACCTTTCCTGACGATGCATGGCGTTACATGAAAGGCGAAACGATTCAGCATGGTGGGGGGTATACCATTCGCGCCAAAAGGCCGCTTGATTTTGGGGCGGTGACCGATCATTCGGAGTACCTTGGCGTTGCGCGCTACATGGCTGGCGATGAGGCCGACAAAAACCCTGCTGGCGAAGCCCTCCAAAGCAGTCGACCTATCAATATCGCCTGGCAGTTTTTTCTGACCGCAATGCTCAGGGTTTCTTCGGACGAGGCGAAAGCTGAGGCGTTTGGCGTACCTGGTATGGATCAAGTGAATCGCACTGCCTGGCAGGAGATTCTCGACGCTGCCGAGAGGCACAACCAACCCGGCCAGTTCACCACCCTGATTGGCTATGAGTGGACGTCAATGCCCGAGGCTCAGAATCTCCATCGCAATGTGATCTACCGCAGTGATGCGGTGCCAGACCTTCCCTACAGTTCACTGGATTCACAAAACCCCGAGGACCTGTGGAATGCCCTGGATGAGCAGCGTGCCATGGGCATGGATAGCTTTGCGATCCCGCACAACGGTAACGCCAGCAACGGCTTAATGTATGACGATTTCAGTTACGACGGCAGCGCGCTGACGCCAGAGTATGCTGAGCAGCGTATGCGCAATGAGCCTATTAGTGAGATTCTGCAGGTGAAAGGTGGCTCCGAGACTCACCCTGAACTTTCACCCGACGACGAATTTGCAGACTTTGGCATTTACGATGTGCCGCTTAAAACCTCGGGTGGGAAACAGAAAAACGAGGGTGGCTATGTGCGTGACGCCTTGCGCGCAGGGCTTGAATTGTCCCACCGGGCCAAGCTCAATCCCTACCGTTTCGGTTTCATTGGCAGCACCGATGGACACAATAGCAGCTCGCCGACAGAGGAAGACAACTACCATGGCAAGCTGCCAATTCTCGACGGCAGTGCCGGTGTGCGCATGGGCGTTTCCATGATGATTCCAGACAGTGAGAATCGCGGCCTGCAATGGCATGCGATGGGTCTTGCAGCGGTGTGGGCTGAGGAGAACACCCGGGCCAGCCTGTTTGACGCCATGCGTCGGAAAGAAACATATGCCACCTCAGGCCCACGAATAGGCCTGCGCTTTTTTGCAGGGTGGCAGCTTGAGAGTGCCGACCTGAATAACGCGGATGTACTGAAAGCAGCTTACGCTGGCGGTGTGCCGATGTGTGGTGAGTTGCGAGGTGATAGCAGCAGTGAGTCCCCTGTGTTTTTGGTGATGGCAGCGAAAGACCCTGATGGTGCCAACCTGGACCGTATCCAGGTGATCAAAGGCTGGGTAGATGCCAACGGGGACAGCCACGAGCGCATCTATAATATCGCTGCGGATTCGTCTCGAGAGATTGCTGAGGATGGTTCGCTGGCAGCGGTTGGGAATACGGTTGACGTTGCCAATGCCAGTTACACCAATAGTATTGGTACACCGACCTTGCAGGCTTCATGGCGCGATCCTGATTTTGACCCGTCTATAGAAGCCTTTTACTACGCCAGGGCAATCGAGATTCCGACGCCTGCCTGGACGACTTACGATGCCAAGCTATTGGGTATCGAAGCTCCTGAACCTGCCAGCATTCAGGAGCGCGCCATAAGCTCGGCGATCTGGTACGCCCCTCAAATCGAAGCTCAATAGGCGTCGCATGCAGGCTCGTATCGCATCGACTCTCGTTTTATGCATGCTGGTGGCCTGCAGTCCGGTCGACGATCCCAGTCTGTTCCCGGCCTTTGATTCCGAGACGGCTGGATCAATTCCTGAAAAGTTACCCACGGACTATAACCCGCAGCGCAACGTCTATTTCGGTGATCTGCATATCCATACTGGCCTGTCTACCGGTGCCTGGGTACAGGGCGTTGAAACCCGTCCCGATGATGCCTACACCTTCGCCCGTGGTGGAGAGATTGAACATACGGCTGGCTATGGCATTCAGCTTCGCAAACCGCTGGATTTTGCGGCTGTGACTGATCACGCGGAGTATCTTGGGTACTTTCTCAACAGCGGACAGTCACACCCCTTGCAGGAGCGTTCATTGCGAGAGCGCTTGTTGAACGACAGTCGTCTCGGTATCACCTGGATGATTTTTCAGGCGCTTGGGAAAAGAGATCTGAGCCAGTACGACCTCAGCAATTGGCAGCACTTTGCGGTTTCGGCTTGGGAAGAGACCATCGCTGCGGCAAATCGCCACTACCTGCCAGGCGTGTTTACCGCATTTGTAGGTTACGAGTGGACATCCATGCCGGGGGGCAGAGCCTGCATCGCAATGTGATCTATCGCACTTCAGATGTTGGGGACCTACCCTTCAGCGCTCAAGATTCCGAAGATCCACGTGATTTATGGTCTGCCCTGGAAGCCGAACGCGAGCAGGGCAAAGATAACCTGCTTATCCCTCACAACGGCAATCTAAGTGATGGGCGTATGTACGACTCCGTAATGTATGACGGCGGGACCATCGATGCAGACTATGCTGAGCGCCGGATGCGCAACGAACCCTTGTCTGAGATTTTTCAGGTCAAGGGCTCCAGCGAGACACACCCTGAGTTGTCTCCGGGGGATGATTTCGCCGGTTTCGAAATTCATCAGGCCAAGTTATCGGAGGAGGGTGGGGATTCTCGTGTAGCCGGGAGTTACGTCAGGGACGCCTTGCGCAGGGGTATGGAGATGTCTCGCGCCGAGGGATTTAACCCCTATCGCTTTGGTGTTATTGGTAGCACCGATGGGCACAACTCCAGTTCCCCGATTGAGGAAGACAGCCACCATGGCAAGCTGCCGCTGCTCGATGGCAGTGCTGGTATTCGTCTGCGTACCAGCAGTTACATCCCTGATTTCGTATCTCAGGGTGGTCCCGGTTGGAGTGGCGGTGGCCTGGCCGCGATATGGGCTCATGAGAACACTCGCGAGTCTCTGTTCGACGCCATGCGTCGTAAGGAAACCTACGCCACGTCTGGACCGCGTATTCTTGTCCGATTCTTCGGCGGTTGGAATTATCCATCTGACTTACCGACTCAGGAAGCCTGGATCGATAAGGCGGAGTCGGACGGGGTTGCTATGGGCGGCCAGCTGCCCGAGGCTGCAAATGCGGATGCTCCCTCGTTTGCGGTTTGGGCTATGCGCGACTCTGACAGCGCGCCGTTGGATCGTATCCAGATTATCAAGGCCTGGATTGACACCGCGGGGAATTCCCAGGAACGAATATTCAATGTCGCGTGGTCTGGTGAACGGCAACTTGATTCCGATGGCAAATTGCCTGCGGTTGGCAATACAGTGGATGTCGCCGCTGCAACTTACACAAACAGCATTGGCGCCCATCAGTTGTCCGCGGTCTGGGTAGATCCTGAATTTAGCCCATCGCAGGAGACTTTCTATTACGCTCGGGTGATTCAGATACCGACCCCTCGTTGGAGTACCTATGACGCCAATCAGCTGGGCATCGAAGCACCAGAACCCGCCTCAATACAGGAGCGCGCCGTCACTTCTGCAATTTGGTATCAACCCTCCCGGTGATTATGGAGACAGTCTATGCGAGATTTTGAAGGCAAAGTGGTCGTTGTGACCGGTGGTGGTAGCGGCATCGGTGCGGCGATATGTGCGCTTTTTGCACGGGAGGGCTCTCGTGTTGTTGTCGCGGATATAGAGTTAGCAAAGGCTGAAGCTGTGGCAGCTGAGCTGGTAGATACGGGTGCTCGGGCGACTGCATGCTTCGTGGACATAACCAGTACCGAATCTTGTGAACAATTGGCCGATCATACGAACGCCCATTTCGGCCGATGCAACCTGTTGGTCGCCAATGCCGGTGTTCTGATGCTGGGTGGTTTGGCAACACGCACGGAAGAGGACTGGCGGTGGGTGTTCGAGGTCAACGTGTTCGGCACGATACGCACCGTGAATGCCTTCATGCCACAGCTTCGCCAGAATTCTGGAGAAGCACAGATTCTTGTTACCTGCTCTATGGCAGGGCTGATGGCCTCGGCACCGGGAAAAGGGGTCTATAACGCGTCGAAGCACGCCCAGCTATCGTACGCAGAGACCTTGCGCGACGAGCTGGTGGATGAAGGCATTGAGGTAAACATACTCCTGCCTGGTGGTACGGTGTCTGCGATCACGGAAAGCGAGCGCAATCGTCCCTCAGAGAGTGGTCGAGCCACACCCATCAGCGAACAGGAGTTCGTTAAGATGCTGGAGCATATTGGTGAAACTGAAGCGCCTGTCACAACAGAACAGTGTATTCGCACCTTGCTTCAGGATCTGCGCAACAATGAAACCTGGATCAACCCTGGCAGTGGGCAGCGCAGAGCTATTGAGGCGCGCTTTAAAAGGCTGAGCGAAAGTTTCGACCGAGCAGACGCAAACCCGGCCTGATGCAGTAAATCACTGTGTGCTGGTCCTTTGGCTAGCGCAGTATCGCAAAGCTGTTTTGCAGGATTATCTGCACGGATACGTACAAGCCAAAGGCCGGAAAGATAATCCATACGCCATTGGTGCCGCCAACTACAGGTATAACTCGCGCCATCGGCTGAAGCTTGTAGTACTGATTAAAGCTGTATGAAAAGAAGTACAGGCACGTACGGTACAGTTTTTGGTAGAAGATGATGATACCCAGTATGCCTACTACCGCGGGTGAGAAGCTCGGTGCGGTCATCCCCACCAGGAACAGGCTTGAGGGTATGAGTGTCGACCAGCCGTTGCCAACGTCAACGGAAAAGCCGAACGAGCGGCGGTCGGCGTAGGCTGGATCAAAGTATGCGTACTCTGACCACATCCGGGCCCAGAAGGTCGCCGAAAGCAGTTGCCCTGGAGATACCCTGGCGAACCACATAGACCCGCGAGGTTTGCTGCGCCTGCCCTCGGGATCGTGATGCCAGTATTCGATCTTGCTGATTCTCAGGCCCAGGCAGATCTCCTGAATGCAGGTAATGATGTTAATCGCGAGGAACAGTGCCAGGGCTATTTGCCAAGCATTGAAGCCGCCGTGTACCTCGGCGTGCCAACTGGCAAAGGCCGTCGTGCAGCCCAGCACCCAAATGACGTACCAGGCCAAATACGGTAATCGCATGATTAATCTCCCAGATGTTTGTAGTTAGCCTGGCTGGGACAGCTCAAGAAACTCACCAATATCATCCAGCGAGTCCACCATGTTCTGAAGAATCTGTGTCAGTGGGGTGCTGACATAATTCAGCACCTCGTCGGCGGTGGAGACATCGTAGTAGTGCTGTGGATAGCGAAATTCGCCCCAGTTCTCATCACTGGATGCAGTGCCCCCCATGGCTGTGGCGATCTGGTCCTGGAATGATTTGAACGTGACCCTGCAGTCCTCGGGGCCCGCGATATTGAAGGTTCTTCGATCGGAGGCTGGATTATCAATGGCATTCAGATAGGCGGTATTGACGTCATCGGTGGATACCCAATGCGCAGGCGATGTAGGGGTTTTAAGCTTCATCTCCTTGTCGCCACGTTCGCGCATCTCGGTCGAACCCATCATCACCATATGGGGCGCCCGATAGTCAATTGCAGATGCCATGCGCATGATGGTGTAGTTAACGCCGGATTCCCGGATCGCCAACTCGGAGGCAATCTTGGTGGCGGCGTACGTGCATGTGGAGGGTTGCAGGTCTGATTCCACAAAGTGCTCTTTGCCTGGTACCTGGTAACCGTAGTTGGCAACGGAAGAAGAATACAGAAGCTTGGGGGATTTCGAGGAACCCTGGATCGCCTTGATAACGTTCAGTGTGCCCTGGTAGTTGATATCCCAGCAGTACTCCCATTCCTCCTCGCAATGGGAGGGCAAGGTCATAGCGGCATGATGTATGACCACGTCGATGTCGTCGGCTACCGCTTCAATAACATCATCAAGTACGCGAATATCACCCCATTGCCATTCAAACGCATGGCCTTTGTTGCGCCAGTAGCGCTCGATCGATTCGTTGAAGCCGGCGGGATGGCTCAGGAAATCGTTGCGGGTGTCGAAGCAGCGCACCTCGTGTCCGGCCTCCAAAAGGCGGGTAAAGGTGGTGTAGCCCACCCTGCCACTCGGGCCAGTCAGTAGTACTTTCATTGATAAGATCCTCTAGGAATGCTCAGCCGGCGCTGATGCCGCCGTCAATAGACAGGCAGGCACCGTGCACGGAGCTTGCAAATGACGACGAAACAAAAACGATAAACCTTGCGATTTCCTCCGGGCTGGAGGCTGAGCGCAGGCCGGTATATCGAGCCACAAGATCGAAATCGATATTGTCGGGGAAGCTTTGTCCCTCCATGATATTGGTGTCGATGGCCCCCGGGGCTACGGCATTGATTCTCACGTCGTCATTCACGTGCTCCATGGCCATGGAGCGGGTCATATGAACCAGCGCCGCCTTGCTGGCCGCGTAGGGCACGAGAAACGCTTCGCCTACCAGGGCTGCAGAAGAGGCAACGTTCACAATATTGCCGCCTCTCTGAATCAGGTGGGGGAGTGCAGCTTGTGACAAGAAGAATGGGCCATCGACATTAACGGCAAAGTGCTTGCGCCAGAAATCTGGATCTATATCTGCAACTGCCCTGAACGAAACGATACCCGCCACATTACAGACAACGTCAATCCCGCCAAAAGCATTAACGGCATGGTCAATGGCCTCGCGACAATAGCCTGGATCCGCGATATCACCGGGAATAAGCAGGGTCTCGGCCAGTTCGAGCCCAGCATGCTCTGCCGTGGCCTGCAGGCCTTGTTCATTAATGTCCAACAAGGCCAGTTTTGCACCTAACTCGGCGTAGATCTCAGCGGTAGCGCGGCCAACGCCCGATCCGGCGCCCGTTACTACGACTACCTTGTCTACGAATGAATCTTCATTCCACATCGTTATCGCTCACACTCTGAATGCTGTATATATTGTTAGGTAGCCTAACTTTATGTTTCCTGCGTGTCAAGCCGAGGATATACTTCGCTGCGAAGGTAGACTCACTCGGACATCTCAGATCAATGACAGGCGACCCAATAGAACAACTAAAGCTGGAGGCGAATGAGCAGTTGCTGCGCCTGACCAACAAAATGCTCTGGGGGCGAAAGCACCCGCGTGACTATGGAACTGGCGAGCTTCTCTATATGTCTGAGATCGAGGTGATCAACGAGGTAGGCCAGTATCCGGATATAAATCTGACGGAATTGTCCAGCGTGCTGGGGGTGACCAAGGCGACCTTGTCGCCCATCGTTAACAAGCTGGAGCAGCGGGGTTATCTCTCTAAACGCCAGGCGCCCAATAACTCAAAGGTACGACTGTTGTCGCTCAAGGCGAAGGGTGGCAAGGCTCGCAAAGGTATGGCCGCTTATGCCATGAAGTTTAATGAGTACATGGGCGATGTTACCGAGCGTGAACTAAAAATCTATATTCGCTTACTCAATAAAATGGAGATGTTTGTAGACGAAGTTGACCGGGAGTTGCGCAGCTAGTTCTGCTGGCCAGCCAGGGCGTCGTAATACTCGTAGCGATAGCGATGGCTGCTATTGTCCAGGTCCCACATGTTTTGCCCGACAATGTCGGCCCAGCTGCTGCGCTCAGCAGCGGGAACCGAGGTGTCGATCTCAAGCTCCCAGGCAATCACGGCATTGTCGTCTATCTCCGCCGCGTCAATTTGGCGAATAACACTCCTGGGATTGACCGCTTGCGCAATAGCCTCAAATCCTGGCTGTTCCGGATGCGTTAGCATTCGTCCGGCGAGTCCTCGTGGTATCGATTCCCGGTAAGCCTCGCAGTCCCTGAGCCAAATTCTACCCCTGCTTGCGCTCAGCTGTTCCATGCCCAGATCGCAATATTCCCAGGGTATAAAGGGGTTAAGCTGTAGGCACTTCAAGGCTGCGCCCATGTCGTCGCCGGTAATGCCGAAAGTATTGCGCAGGCGGTGAACTGTTACTGGTGCCAGGGCCCGCCACTGTTCACCCGCTATGGCATGCATTTGATCTTCCCCGAAGCGCTCCACAATAGAGGTGTAGCAGGCGTAGTTGAGCAGAAGTACATCCAGCATAAACTCTTTGCACTGAATACCCAGGGCGGAGTGGGAAAACTTCTCAAGGCACATATCACGCAGAAATTCGCCAGAGTAATCTGGCAGTCCGTCGCCGCTGTCTTCAGTCTGAGTAAACTCGAAGTTAGCTGCCCTGGTTGCCCGAACCTTATCCAGATTGGGACAGTCTTCCACCAGCCCGATATCCCTCTGTATCGATACCAGCCACTTGCAGGGCCCTCTCTCTGGTACTTCCGATACAGGCGGGCGATACACAGGTCGGCAGCGCATGAGTGGATTCACTGCCATCACAGTGGCGTCAAAAGTGGGATCTTCCATGTGGTGACAGATCTGGATCTGGGCTTGTTCGTCTGCGTTGGTCATTTCGCGCATGTAGTTGTAGGGACCACAGGTGCTGGTCCAAAAGTACCCCTCATCCGGTGAAGTCAGCTCGTAGTGAAAGTTGAGGTAGTTGTGCGGTGCACCAATGTCCAGTTGAAGCCCTTTCAGCGCAACACTGACGTCGTCACCGGAGATATTCATTAGCTCCCTGATGCGTTGGTTGTAGATCGGGCTGCTGCTCATCCACTCGTCACAGGCGACTGCGGTCTGTCCCTCTGCTCCAAATTGAACCGCAACCTGTGAAAGAGCGCTGCGATCGTGGATATGGTTGGCGAGCATAATGTCGCGCCCGTAGTTCGCAAGCACTCCGTGATCAAAGTCTGTCAGCTGTAAATCCGGATTGAACGCACCCTGGTAGTTATTCATATCGGCTCGCTTAAAGTTGGTGGGCAGCTTCCGCCCCCTGGTAGATTGCGTTGACGATCAAGCCCAGTCCATTGGCGTCGCCCACCTGGACACAACTCAATCCTGCTGCGCACAATTCGTCGAAAAGTACTGACGAACCTGCTGGCTCCCCGGTGACGACTACAGAGTCCGCCTTCACATCTTTTACAGCGCCCGATGGGAGAAGCAACTTGACGCCAGCGGCATCAATGCCATCTATGACGACGGAGCAGTTGATGCTGACGCGCAGCGCCTCAAGTCGTTTTTCGTGTTCCAGGCGCCGCTTTGGCCCAATTTCAGGAGCGATGATTGGTCCAGGCTCAAGCACAACCACGTCACGATCGCTTCTGGCGAGAAACTCGGCGACTTCGATGGCCGCCAGATCTGCGCCAATGATCACTACCTTTTTACCTAGTGGCAGGTACCAGTCAGCTGCCGTGCGCAGTCTTTCCGGTGTCAGGTGCGCATCTATTAGAGCTCCGGCGACGTTGACACCGGCTTTGACCCAGTTGGGCAGTGCGGGTGCGGAAGAAGTGATTTTTCCATTGACCAGCTCTCGCAACAGGCTGCCGGTAATCACATTGTCGCCGTCAATTCCGTCGATATCCGGATATTTCAGTGTAGCGCCGGTAGCCACCACGATCTGATCCGGTTTCAGCGATTTCACCAATGTTGGGGTTGCGGCAGCTCCAAGTCTGATAGTAATCGGCAGCCTCGCCATTTCGGCCTTGAGAAAATCCAGCAGTCTGCCGTTGTCTTTATGTACCGTCGAGGCGAGTATGAGTGAGCCCCCAAGTCGCTTACGTTGTTCCAGCAGGGTGACGCGATGACCTCGTTCGCTGGCAACCCGCGCCGCCTCCATGCCGGCTGGGCCTGCGCCGATGACAAGTACGTGTTTGGTCTCTTGAGCGGGTGGATAGCTCAGTGCCTGTTCGCGCCCGCTTGCGGCATTTACCGCGCAGTTCATGCGGGCATCATTCGGCCACATGAACATGGAATCGATACAGTTGGCGCATGAGATACATCGCCTCAACTCGTTGATGCGATCACTGGCAAGTTTGTTGGGTAAGTGTGGATCCGCCAGTAAAGGACGCCCCATAACAATGGCATCCACCCGGTCTTCCTGTAGCGTTTGCTCGGCAAATTCAGGATCCAGAAAGCGACCCACCGCCATAACGGGTACGTCGACCACTCGACGGATGGCTTCCGCCTCGGGCAGGTTATAACCGTCTACAAATTCTGATCCGCAAATCATCTGACTGACCATGGGGTCGGAGATGCCTCCGGATACATGAAAGGCATCCACGCCCGCCGCAACCAGGGTAGGCGCTATGGTGGCTGTGTCATAGGAATCGCGGCCACCGGGTACACGTTCAAAGCCAGAGATGCGCAGGGTGATTGGAAAATCCTCTCCTGCAGTCTGCTTGATTCTCTGAAGCACTTCGACCAATAGTCGAATGCGATTTTCGGGTGTCTGGCAGCCGTACTCATCCTGTCTCTTGTTTTTAAGCGGCGACAAAAAGCTGCCCAGCAGCATGTAGGCGTGTGCGGCGTGCAGCTCAATGCCGTCGTAACCGGCCTGGCGGGCGCGATACGCAGCCTGGGCGTAGAGGTCGATGATGCCCGGCAGTTCTGATTGCTCCAACGCCCTGGCTGGCAAGCCGTGGGTGGCGCCCATGCCGTGGCTGGGGCCTACAGAGGTGCCCCCGAAATAGACTGATGTCATTGATTCCGGGCCGGGGTGGGTGATCTGGGGTTGGGCTTTTGCGCCGTGTTCATGGATAGCGTCGGTGAGTCGCCTGTGGCTATCGATAAACTCGTCAGCTCCAAGGGTCATGGATTGTGGCTGATATTTTTCTTTAACATCGACAGTGCACACTTCCACGGTGATCAGGCCGACACCGCCGCGGGCGCGTTCTGTTAGGAAAGCTTCAAGTCGTTCAGAAGGATGCTGATCCTCGCGCGCATAATTGGTGGTCATGGGCGCCATGACCAGCCTGTTCTTTATGCGCATGTCGCCAATTTGGAATGGGGACAACAGTTTCATTGAGACTTAGCTCAGAATACATCCGGGCCCTATTGTCCATCAGAAAACATTTCCATAGCAACGCATTGCCCCGGCTGATACTGCAGTTAGTTTAATTTCTATGACTCGCCCGATAACTGGTCCATGGCAGTAAAGCCGTCCAGGTACTCATTAATCTCAATGATCTTGCCGTTTGAACAGCGTGTAAAAACTGCATACTCATTGTCGTAGGGCAGGCCCCAGGTGGTCTTGGTCTTAAGGTTGAATCGAACAGCAGCCTGGGTGTCGTCTCCGGTGATGGTATGTATGGTGACCTCAACACTGGCGGGGTCGTAGATTTCGCCAAACACTTTCTCCATCAGCGCTCGAATATCAGTCAGGCCTTTATAGGTGCCGCCGGGTTCCATGCTGCCGATGTGTAGTGCCCAGGTGGTGTCATCCGTCAGCAATGCCAGCACTTCGTCCGGTTTGCCAAAAGCTGTTACCAATTGCGTCGTGAGTTCGCGGGTGTTCATGTTGTCTTTCCTCGAAGAGTGTTCAGGTGATGAGCGACCAGATCGGGTCGCTGGGATATTTCTACCCGATTGCCATCCGGGTCGAGTATGAATGAAATAATCGAGTCGGTATTGGTGTGCTGGTCGCTGGGCGTGGCCAGTTCTCTGGCGCCTCGTAACATGAGCTTTTCGTGCGCTGATACCGTATCTACAACCTGCGTGGTCAGGTAGTAATAACCTATACCGGTAGTATCTGCATTTGGCTGCACCTCTGGAGACCAGGCAAAGCTGACAATCGTGCCAGCCCAATCATAGGTTCTATCGCCAATTTTGGTGAGTTGCAGTATCTCGCCGTAGAACTGTTCAAAAGTCGCCTCATCTGACACTGCCATATGGATGCCGTAGTTCTGAATGCCCGAGTAGCCGGGTGGTACAAGGCAGACCAGATTGCCGTCCGGGTCCTGCAGGTGCCGCGGGGAATCGATGTCGTCCTTTGCCAAAAGCAGCATTCGAATACCATTCAGGGGGCGTTGACTGGGCAAATTCATTTCCACGCAGTTCAGCTTCAGCACCGCGCCACAGAGGTCCAGCTTGTATTGGCAGACCCCTTCAGCAGGATGCAGCTCCTGCGTGATATCCAGCCCTAGGGTCTGGTGCCAGAACGACAGCATGGCCTCTTTTTGGTTGGTCAGCAGGCCCAGATCGATCTGCGGTCTCGAATACTCCACGCTTACAAATCTCTCTGGCGATCGTTCAGCTCAACAGCGATACCTGTCAACATCCAGTGCACCGCGTTCTCAAACACCTCGGGAATATCCTGAAAGCTTGGGTTCTCCGCCTTGCCAGATTGGGCAATGATCAGGTCTTCAAACTCGATCTCCTGGCGTCTGCGTCGTTGTCGGCGTTCTGGCAGGGCTGGTGCTTCAATCTCTGCCAGTACGAGGCTAATGACCGTATGGGTCAGCACCCTGCAGCCACGCAATGCCAGCTCGTCAGGGAGTCCTTTCTGTAGCCAGTCCCTCAATAGCAGGTTTACCGTCGCGGCAATGGCGGGGCGTGTTTCTGCGGTGATTAACCTGGCGAGGTTAGGGTGGGTGAGCAGTCCTGCGCGCAGGGCTTTTGCCCAGGCCAGGCCAGAATCCTGCCAGCTTTCGGCGGGCACAAAACTGATCTGGAAGTTGGCAAAAAAGTGACCCACCAGTTCCTTCAGCAGGGCGTCCCGTTTGCCTACCTGCTCGTAGAGAGTGCGGGTAGAACAGTTCAGGCGGGTCGCCAGGTTGCGTGCGCTGAGCTTTTCCGGGCCTTGTTCGTCGAGCAGATCTAATGCTTCTGAGAGAATTAAATCTTTTGCAATCAGTGGCTTAGCCATACCTGGTCCATGGATTGAAATATCCGGATTCAACTTTCCCGGTTTATCTGTTATTTTAAAAAAACACTGTGTTTTTATACGCCAACAGATACTTGTTGGCAAGTCCGCATGAGGAGAGTCTGCAATGGCATGGGATTTTGAAACAGAACCAGAGTTTCAGGAGAAGTTGGATTGGGTAAAACAGTTCGTCGAGGACGAATTGATTCCCCTCGAGCCGTTGCTACCTGAGCTCTCTGAAGAACAACTAAAAGCGATACAGGATCCCCTCAAGCAAAAGGTGAAAGACCAGGGCCTTTGGGCTTGTCACCTGGAGGAAGAACTGGGTGGCCAGGGCATGGGCCAATTGCCCTTGGCGCAGATGAACCTGATCACCGGGGCCGTGCCTTTTGCCCAGGAAATTTTCGGCAACATGGCACCCGACTCTGGTAACTCAGAACTGTTGGCAGAGGGTGGCACCGAAGCGCAGAAGGAGAAGTGGTTGTGGCCTAACCTGCGCGGCGATCTGCGCAGTGCCTTCGCCATTACCGAGCCCTTTGTGGCCAGTACAGATCCCACCCAGATTGAGACCAAGGCGGTATTGGATGGCGACGAGTGGGTGATCAATGGGCGCAAGTGGATGATCACCAATGCTTCCCGAGCCGACTTTATTATTTTTATGGTTGTGACTGAACCCGAGGCCAACGTCTACCAGCGATGCTCCATGATCGTGGTTGAGAAGGGTACGCCGGGTATGGATATCTTCAGGGATATTCCCACCATGCATCACCCGCACTGTGAATATGGAGCCAATGGCAACCACGCCGAGATCATCTTGGACAATGTGCGGGTGCCAAAGGACAACCTGATCGGTGAGCGGGGGGGCGGTTTCATTCTCTCCCAGGTGCGGTTGGGCCCAGGTCGCATCCACCACGCGACTCGCTGGCTGGGCGAAGCCGAGCGTGCTTACGACATGCTGTGCGAGCGCACCAAGTCTCGCACCTCATTTGGCAAGGGTTATGAAAAACACCAGATGATCCAGGAATATATCGCGGACTCCCGCATGGAGCTCGATATGGCCAGGCTGCTGACGCTCCAGGCCGCCTGGAAGATGGACAAGGTGGGACACCACGGGGCTCGCAAAGAGATCGCTATGGTGAAAGTGAACAATGCGCGGGTGCTCTACAACGTTGTCGATCGCGCCCTGCAGGTTCATGGATCGCTGGGCTACAGCAGCGATATGCCTTTGGAACTGATGTACCGTTCGGCTCGAATGGCGCCGCTGGTGGATGGTGCCAACGAGGTACACAAGGTCACCATCGCCCGCGAAGAGCTCAAGGCCTATGAGGCGGTAGAGGGCTGGCCCAGCGAACATGTTCCCACTCGGTTGGCTGCAGCTCGCAAACGATTTGCAGATTATTTGGAAGCGCGAGGCTGACAATGAGCGAGCTCGAATTTGATATCGGCCCGCTGAAAAGTTGGCTGGATGAACAGACCGGCATAGATGCTCCGATTACCGTCTCGCCAATGCGTGGGGGTGGTTCCTGCGAAATGTTTGAGCTACAGCGAGAGGGTCGGCGATATGTGATACGCAAGGCACCGCAGGCCGTCGTGGCGGATACCGCCCATAATGTGGTGCGTGAGTTCCAGGTGATTGAATCTATGGCGGGTAGCGAGGTGCGTGTGCCTGAGCTACTGGCCTCCTGCGAAGATCCCTCCGTGCTGGGCAATCCGTTCTATATCATGCGTTATATCGATGGCGAAGTTATTCGTCGCAAATTGCCAACTCAATATATCGATAGTCCTTCGACCCAGCCCAGTATCGGTGAGGAGATGATCGATTCGTTGGTGGAGCTGCACAGATTCGATTGGCGCGGCACTGCGATTGAAACCCTGGCCAAACCCGATCGTTTTCTGGAGCGGCAGGTGAAGCGCTGGAGTTCTCAGCTGGAAAGTTACCGCAACCGCGAGCTGGCGGGTGTAGATGCTGTTGGCGACTGGCTGGAACGAAATCGCCCGGATTCCGGCGATCTGACCGTCATGCACGGCGACTTCAAGCTCGACAATATGATGTTTTCCAAATTAGTGCCGCCGCAGGTTTTGGCGTTGGTTGATTTTGAGATGACCACTGTGGGTGACCCGTTGATCGATCTGGCCTGGGCCATGATCTTCTGGCCTGAAGAGGGAAATTTGATCGCTATTTGTGCGCCTGGCAGTGAAGGAGGCATGGATGCTGCGTATTGTCAGGCTCCTGAGGTATTGGTGGAGCGCTATGCCGACAGAACTGGCAGGAATCTGGACCATTTTCAGTGGTACCAGGCTTTTGCGGCATGGAAGCTGGGCATTGTGCTGGAAGGTTCCTACGCCAAATTTCTATCAGGTGAGTCCAAGAATCCAAGCCACGAATTCTTTGGCTTTGTGGTGGATGAATTGATGAAACGCGCCCAGCGCTTCGCGGCATAGGGAACCTTTATGACGAATCGTTTTGATGTAAGCGGCAAAGTGGTGCTCATCACCGGAGGGAGTCGTGGTTTGGGGCGGGCTATGAGCCTGGCCTTTGCCGAGGGCGGTGCCAAAGTCGTAGTGGCCAGTCGCAAGCTGGAGGAATGCGAGAAAGTGGTGGCTGAGATTGTCTCTCAGGGCGGTGAGGCCATGCCCCTGTCTTGTCACGTGGGTCAGTGGGACGGATTGGAGGCAGCAGTCGATTCCGTAATTACTCAATACGGTCGCATTGACGTGCTGATCAACAACGCTGGCATGTCGCCGCTCGCACCCTCGCTGCTTGAAACCAGTGAGGCCCTGTTCGACAAAATTATCGATGTGAACCTGAAAGGGCCTACCCGTCTGACGGCGCTGTGTGCCAGCAGTATGGCGAATTCAGGTGGTGGCGCTGTGATTAATATCAGTTCACTGGCCTCCCTCAAGCCGAGCCCGGTGACCACCGTATACAGCGCGGCGAAAGCTGGCCTGAATGCCTTGACCGCGGCTTCTGCACAGTAGTGCGTCCCGGCAGGTGTGCGGGTTAACTGCATTATCTGCGGGACTTTCGACACCGATGCCGCCTCTGGGATGCTGGCGGATGAGAGTATTCGCCAACATATTGTCGAGCCAGTGGCCCTTAAGCGTGTGGGTGAGCCCGAGGAGGTTGTGGGGGCAGCCCTGTATTTTGCTTCAGAAGCTTCCAGTTATACCACTGGCAGCTGTATGACCATTGATGGTGGAGTGCGACCATGAAGAGTTGGCAGGGGAAAATAGCGCTGGTCACCGGTGCGGGAACAGGTATCGGTAAAGAGGTCAGCAAAGAGTTGGCTCGACGCGGAGCGTTGGTTTATGTGACGGCACTTTCCGAGGCTGAGGCAGACTTGGTAACAGCTGAGATAGCGTCTGAGGGGTATAAGGCAGTTTCCGCAGCCCTGGATGTTACCGACAGCACTCAGTTCCAGCTGGTACTGGAGCGTATTGTGCAAGAGCAGGGGCAAATCGATCTACTGATGAACAACGCCGGCGTGATCTACGTAGGCGAGTACTTCGACATGGATGAGGCCTATCTGAAGCAGTTGGTTGATGTGAATATCACAGCTGTCATGATCGGCACGCTGTATGGGTATCGCATTATGAAGGAGCAGGGGTATGGGCTGATCGCCAATGTTGCCTCGCAGGGTGGATTGATGCCCGTCGGCACCATGGCGGCTTATTCAGCAAGCAAACATGCGGTGGTTGGGCTAACCGAGTCGGTGGCAGGCGAAGCCCGTGAGTTAGGCGTGCAATTCCAGACCATCTGTCCGGGCAACGTGGCTTCTGACATGCTGAATAAGGCGAAGACCCGCGGCACCTCGGCCCAGCAGGTGCTGGACAATCTGCCCAAGGTGATGCCAACAGATGTCGCTGCGCGCTATATTGTGGATAATCTCGGTTCAGGCAAACATAAGATCATTGTGACCCGGCTGGCCAAAGTGCTGGCGCTGCTGGCACGCATCTGGCCTGGCTTTGGTCGGCTTGGTGCCGCCGGATCGATCAAACAGTTTCGGGATCAGCGCAGAGATGACCATAACCAGCTCTGAGCAAGCCCCTCAACAGATTTTCAATGGGAGTAGACCATGTCGCTGACAATCGCCGCAGTGCACGAAAAAAAAGCTGAAATCACCGGCGAAGGTGAGTATTTCGAGGTAGAGCAGCGAGAGATCGCTGGTCGATCATTTGCCGTTTACAAGCATGCCCCGGCCACACTGCTGGACGTGTTGCAATCCGGGCGCAATCACGGTGATCAGGATTTTCTGGTCTATCAGGGGCGGCGTTACAGCTTCACAAGTTTTTACGCCGATGTGGATGCACTGGCGGCCTATCTTCAGGATGATTGTGGCGTTAAACCCGGAGATCGTATCGCAATTGCCATGCGCAACTGCCCTGAATGGGGTGTCGGCCTCGTCGCCGCGAGCCTGATTGGTGCAGTGGTGGTGCCCATCAACTCCTGGGGTAAGGCCGAAGAATTGTCTTATGCCATCAACGATTGTGACGCCTCCCTGCTGATCGCCGACCAGGCGCGTCATAGCCTGGTAGCCGATGAACTCAGTGACAAGGGTATTCGGGCGCTGGTTGTTGAGCCCGCTGAGCAGAATGAGCATGTCGTGAATTTTGAAGATGCCGTGGCACGGGGGCAGGGCAAAGCGGCTCAGCCCCATCAGCCCCAGGAGACAGACGATTGCCTGATCCTTTACACCTCAGGCAGTACAGGTTTTCCGAAAGGTGTCGTTCATCGGCATATCGGCGTGACTCAGTCGCTGATGAACATGATGTGGCTGGGTTATCTGGTCATGTCTTTGGAAGGTCCCAGAGAACTGAAGGGCGGGGCGGAGCGCGAGGCAGCCCTGGTGACTGTCCCCTGGTTCCATGCCACCGGCTTGCTGGGCAGTTTGCTGATGCCCCTGCAAATGGGGCAGAAGGCGGTGCTGATGTACAAATGGGATGCAGCGGAGGCCCTGAAACTGATTTCCGGTGAGAAGGTCACTATGCTGTCTACGGTACCTGCCATTGTGCTGGATCTGCTCGGGCATCCCGATTTTGATGCCACTGAAACCAGCTCCCTGATCCGGGTGACGGGTGCCGGCGCGGCAACGCCAGATGGCATGCCTGAACTCATTGATGAAAAATGTGATCGCCCCAGTCGCTCTGCCGGATGGGGTATGACGGAGACCATGGCGGTGGGCGGCACTATGAGTGGTGCCGTGTTTGACCTCAAACCGACAACGGCGGGTATACAGTCGCCGATCATAGAGATGAAGTTTGTCGATGACACCGGCGCTGATTTGCCCCCTCACGTGCCCGGTGAACTGAAGGTTCGCGGTATTACCTGCACTACCGGCTACTGGA
The DNA here is from genome assembly GCA_963921335.3 of Halieaceae bacterium. Lineage (GTDB taxonomy): Bacteria > Pseudomonadota > Gammaproteobacteria > Pseudomonadales > Halieaceae > CAWUFC02. The sequence continues at coordinate 1,911,133 of CAWUFC020000001.1, forward strand.
ACAAGCCTGAGGCGAACCAGAAAACCTTCGATGCCGAGGGTTGGATGGAAACCGGCGACATCGCCGTGATTGACGAGGACGTGTTTCTAAGCATCACTGGCCGAATCAAAGAGATCGTCATTCGTGGTGGTGAAAACATCTACCCCGGCGAGATCGAGAATGTCGCCTACCGTCTGGATGCGGTGCAGGAGAATGTCGTGTTCGGTATTCCCGATGCCGATATGGGGGAGGAGATGGTGATGGTGGCCTATGTGCCGCCGGGCCGTGATCTCACGACTGATGAGCTAAGAGCGCACCTCGCGTCAAACCTGGCGGGCTACAAAGTGCCCAAAGAAATACGCATTGTGCATGAACCGCTGCCCAGAAACGCCAGCGAGAAGCTGCATAAACTGAAAGTGAAAGAGCAGTTTCTCAGCGATTGATGGCGTGACGGGCGGCGATATAACCGAAGGTCATTGCCGGGCCAATCGTTGAGCCCGCCCCCGGATAGCTGTCTGCCATCACTGAGCCGGCACAATTGCCCGTTACGTAGAGACCTTCGATGACCTGGTCGTCCTTGTCCAGTACCCGCGCATGTGGGTCGAATTTGAGTCCGCCCTTGGTGCCCAGGTCTCCGGGATAAACCGCCATGGCATAGAAGGGGCCTTCCTCAATCGGTGCCAGGCAGGGATTGGGTTCAATCTTGGGGTCGCTGTAATAGCGGTCGTGCTCGCTGTCGCCGCGGCCAAAGTCCAGGTCTTTGCCACTGCGGGCGAAACCATTGTGACGATCAACCGTCTGTTCCAGTTGGCTGGCATCCACACCGATCATGCCCGCCAGCTCTGCGAGGCTATTGGCCTTTTTCAGGAAGCCGCTTTCCAGAATATCTTTCGGTAAACGTTCGTCGGGCTGAACCTTGCCCGGTGGTACTGTGCCCACCACATAGTTATGGCGAACCCGTGCATCAAAGATGAGGTGGCAGGGTACGCTGGGCACGCCGCTGCGGTGATTCTTCCACTGTTCTTTGGTGACATCTTCGTAGGGGGCTGCCTCATTGCAAAACCGCTTGCCGTGGCTGTCCACGAAGATGGTGCCGGGCATGGCTTTGCCTGAGATTAAAGCCAGGAGTTCACCATCGGGCTGGCGAATAGCAGGCGTCCACCAGGCGCCGCCCATGTTCTCAAGCGCTGCACCAATGTCTTCGCCCAGGCGAATGCCGTCACCCATATTTTGTGGTGCCTCGCTGCTGAAAGATTCCCCTGTGGGTAGCTGACCGTGCAGTTGGCGCATGCTGGCATTGTGGCCCATGCCCCCGGATGCCATCAGCAGTCCTTTGTTGGCGCGAAGGTGCATGGTTTTGCCCTCGCGTTTGACCCGCAGGCCGACCACGCGCCCATCCTCGACAATAATTTCCTCGGCTTCAGTGTTGAGCCAGAGTGGAATATTGCGGTCCAGCATCGCCTTGCGACAGGTAGCGACCAGGGAGCGTCCCAGGGTGAAGCGATTGGCTGGCAGGCCCTTCAATCGGCTGGGAATATCGAGGTAATACCGCAGCATATTGCGTGCCATGAGCAATTTGCCCTTGAGGGTCATGTCCATGATTTCGCGGCTTTCTTTAACCGTCATCTGGAATCGCATGAAGCCGCTGTTGACCCAGTTGGGGAGCCGTTGGTGCTGGCGCTCATCGCCCAGCTTGCGCCAGCTGATGGGCATGGGTTCCATGGAGCGGCCACCGGACTTGCCGCCCTCAAGTTCGGGGTAGTAGTCGGCGTAGCGGGTGCAGGCCATAAACGCGATGGGCGTATGTTTGGCCAGGTAGCGCAACATCTCTGACCCCTGCCGAATATAGGTTAGCAGTTTTTCTTCCGAGACATCGGGACCCACCACCTGTTTCAGGTAGGCCAGGCCATCCGTTTCACTGTCCTCAATACCGGCTGCCCGCATGCTGTCATTGTTTGGGATCCAGATGACACCACCCGACATGGCGGTGGTTCCGCCATACTTGTCGGTCTTCTCAATCACCAGGCTGTCGCCGCCTTCGATATTGGCGACAACTGAGGCGGCCATCCCTCCTGCGCCGCTGCCTACGACAATAAAATCAGTCGTGTAATCCCACTGCATACTCTTCAGAGCCTCTGGCATTCCTTTACGGGTGATAATCTATCCCGTCCCGCGCACAAAGGCTCTAGTTTGCCCGTGTATAGACCAGCTTGGTACGACTATTCATGCAGGGTATCCGGCGATCTTTGTTGCGTGGTTACTGGTGCGGCCATAGAATCAAAAACAGTTTAAAAACAAGGTTTTATGCACTGGGCTTAGTCGAACAGGTGATGGTGCCGTCCAATCTTCAGTGAACAGAGTGGAATCAAACTATGTCGCAGCAGGAATTTCCGGAACTGAACTGCTATTTGTTGCCGGGCCATACGCAGAGGCCGCAGGACACATTGCCAGAGGCAGGCCTTGCTGAGCAGTTAGGTCTGGGGCGCGTCTGGCTGTCAGAGCGTTTCGATGTCAAAGATGCAGCCGTAATCTGCTCTGCTGCGCTGGCGGTCACTGAGTGAATCAAGGTGGCCACCGCTGCCACCAATGTTCATACCCGGCATCCATCGGTGTTGGCGGCCATGTGCAGCTCTATGCACTACCTGTCGGGCGGTCGCTTCGAGCTGGGTTTGGCTCGCGGTGTGGCTATTCGCAACCAGCTGATGGGTCTGGACGGCGTTAGTAACGCGCAGCTGGTAGATGGTATCGATATTCTGCGTACCCTGTGGCGCGGAGAAAAGGTCATGGGCTATGACGGCCCCATGGGCAATTTGCCTTATCTTGCCAGTGGCGACTGGATGGACGCATCCATCCCGATTCATTTTGTGGGCTTTGGTCCCAACAGCCTGCGCTTTGCGGGCCAGCATTTTGATGGAGTGCATCTTCACACCTTTATCACGCTTGAAGGCCTGAGTCGTGCCAGGGCGTTGGTGCAAGAGGGTGCAGAGGCAGCTGGGCGCGATCCTAACAGTGTGGAGATCACCAGCGTCTGTGCGACGGCAGTTAATCCCAGTCGCGAAGATCACTTGCGTAAGATGATCGCGCGAATGGCCACCTACATGCAGGCGCCTGCCTACGCTGATTTTCTGGTGGCGCTCAATGGCTGGGACATGGAAGTGTTGGATGCCTTCCGTGCCTCTGAGATCGTTCAGTCGATACCGGGTCCCATTGATTCAGTGGCCACTCTGGAACAACTGGAACAGATAGAAGCCCTGATCCCTGCCGAATGGTTGCCAGCGGCAGTCGGTAGCCCGGAGGAGGTCGCGGCCTATTGGCGCGCTGAACTGGAGGCGGGCGCCGATGCGGTTTGTATTCACGGTTCCACAGCGGCGGAATTCAAGCCGGCGCTCGATGCCTATCGCGAACTCACGAGTAAGGAGACGGCCCATGGTTGATTTGGTGTTGCGACCCGATGAGATCACCGTGGAGTGGCTCAACCAGGCTATGGCCCAGGCAGGCGTATTGGATGGCACTGAGATCCGCGCCTTCGAGTATGAGCTGATTGGCACTGGCAAGATGGGTGATAACGCCAGATTCACACTCCAATATGCGGGTGAACGTGGATCGGCGCCAGCAACGGTAGTGGGGAAATTTGCCGCGGCAGATGATACGGCGCGAGCCATGGCCTCGGCTGGTGGCGCCTACTACAACGAGGTGATGTTTTATCGGGAATTCGCACCTCGCACCACCATGTCTACACCGCGCATTTATGCGGATGCTCTGTCAGAGGATAAGACCGAGTTTGTCCTGCTGATGGAAGATATGGCTCCGGCGCAGCCTGGCAATAACCTGGAGGGCGCGAGCCGCCAGCAGGCCGAGAGGCCACTGGCAGAGGCAGCTCGCCTGGCTGCGGCCTTTTACGGTGATACCGAGTTCGGTGCGCGTGATCATGTCATGAGCGCTGCGCGCGATGATGGTGGTGAATTTGGCGGCCTGCTGATGCAAGAGAACTGGCCCAAGTTTGTCGCACGTTTCGGCGAATATCTCAGCCCTGAATGCCTGGCATTTGGGGATTTGTATGTCGCCAACCACAAGAAGTTTGTATCACTCTATGAGGGCCCCAAAACCCTCGTTCACGGAGATATGCGCAGTGAAAATGTGCTGTTTGGTGAAACGCGCGCCACTATTGTGGATTGGCAGACACCAGGTGAATCCAGTCCGCTCACAGATGCTACCTATTTCATAGGCGGCAGCCTGGCGCTGGAAGATCGACGCGCCTGGGAACAGGAACTAATTGCCTACTATTGCGAGCAGTTGGCGGAGCAGGGGGTATCCTTGTCCTTTGATGCTTGCTGGGAGCAATACCGTCAGCAGGCCATGCACGGCATTATCATCACCGTGCCGGGGGCCTCTTTCTCGTCCCCTGGCGAGCGCAGTGATCGCATGTTCACCAAGATGATCCAGGGACACCTGCAACATTACCTGGATCTGGATGCCGGCGAATTTTTGAAGTAATCAGCGATGCCGCAGCCCTGCGATCTAGTGGACGGGGCTTTCGGTAATTGCTGTGTTCTGGCCAGGTTTCTGCTAGCTTCTGTAACAAGTTGTAGCCTGCGTTACTCATTCTGCGGAGTGCCTTGCCCATGTCCGAGACCAAGCTGACCTTTTGCTCTCTCTGCGAGTCATTTTGTGGCCTGGAGGTGGACGTGCAGAGTAATCGCATTGTCAAAATCCGCCCCGATGAAGAGCATGTGGTCAGCAGCGGCTACGTCTGTGTAAAGGGCACCCGTTTCGACTCTATTCAGCACAGTCCCGACCGCATCACTGAACCACTAAAGCGGGTGGGTGACAGCTGGCAGCCCGTGAGTTGGCAGCAGGCGTTGAGCGAGATCGCGGCCAAGATCACCGAGCTGCAGGCTAAACACGGCAAGCAGTCCTTTGGCCATTTTGTGGGTGCTCCGGGTGGCGCCAATTTGATGTCACCCATCTTTCGCGGTGAGTTTTACAAAGGCATTGGTTCCAATCGCATGTACGGTACCGGCAGCTGCGACACCATGAACAAGTTTCGGGCCAATGGCGACATGTACGGCTCGCCGATGCGACTGGCCTACCCGGATGTTGATCACACCCAGTTCATGATGATTCTGGGGGCCAATCCCAATATTTCTGGCAATACACTCTATCATCTGCCGCGATCCCGGGATCGCTTTGCTGGCATCATCGAGCGGGGCGGGCGCGTGGTGTTCGTCAATCCTCGGCGGGTGGAAAGCGCCCGCAATTGTGAGCATCAGTTTATCAGGCCGGATACCGACGTGTATTTTCTGGCGGCCTTCTGTAACGAGGTTTTTCGGCGCGACGCGCTGGCACACGATCGCATCGCCACCACCATGAAAGGCCTGGATGAATTGCGTCGCGTGGTGAGTGCATGGACTCCCCAAAGACAGGCGGAGGTGACCGGGATCAGCGCCGAGACGCTGCTTGATCTGGTGAGCGCCTACCTGGCCGCAGACGGCGCAGCCTTGAATATGGCTACCGGCGTAAACCAGGGGCGCCACGGCACCCTGTGCTATTGGCTGCTGGAGTCGATCGCGGCCATTACCGGCAATTTTGATCGTCGAGGTGGCAACCTGATCGGGGAGGGCATTATCGATTTCGCCGCCCAGGCCAAGGATGATCCAGTACTTAAGCTCGGTTTTCATCGCGAGGACGACCTACCGAGCGTTTCGGGTCAGCAGCCAGCTGCCATGTTGGCAGACGATATTCTCAATGGACACGTGACCGGCCTGATTGTCGAGGCTTCCAATCCATTATTGGCGGTGCCCAATCCCGACAATCGGCTTGAGAAAGCACTCTCTGAGTTGGATCTGTTAGTCAGTATCGACTGGTTTCGTAATGAAACGGGAAACCTGGCCCACTATATTCTGCCGGCTGCCACCTGGATGGAGCGGGCTGGCATGCCTTACGCGCTACAGTCCTTTGCCGGCTGTACACCCACGCCCTACCTGTACGCAGCGGATAAAGTGATTGATCCACCACCCGGCGTGCGCGAAGAGTGGTGGATGTACACACGACTGGCTGACATCATGGGCGTCACCTTGATGGGTAATCGTTTGCTGAGTGGATTTTTGAAGCTGGCGGCACGGCTGGCGCCTACCCGGATTCCATTTGTGCACGTACCCAAGATGATCATCAGCGGCATGCTCAAGCAGTCCGGGCAACCTGATTTTTCGACCATGCTCAAGAAGCATCCCCATGGCTTGCGCTTGCCCGATAATCCCGGGGACAACTTCTTGGGCACCGACAGGGTGCTGACCGAAGACGGGCTGGTCGATCTGGCTCCGGCTGATTTTGTTGCCCGCGCGGATGAGTGCCTTGAATCAGCTTTCGCTGAGGAGAAAGAAACTCTCGGGCAGATGAAGCTGATCGGTAAGCGTGAAATCAAGCGCATGAACTCTTCTTCGGCCAACTCAGCACGCCTGGTGAAGGAGAGCACCAATTACGCTTATATCAGTCCGGTGGATGCTGAGCGAATTGGCGTCAGTGAGCTGGATTGGGTTGACGTGGAGTCTGCTCATGACTGCATTGCCATTCCGGTAAAGATTACCGATGAGATGATGCCCGGCACCGTGGCCATTCCCCAGTGCTGGGGGCACGCCCGGGCTGACGGTCTGCGCCATGCCCAGGCCCATCCGGGTGTTAATTCGAATCATCTGGCGGGTGACGGCTATAGCAATGTAGAGAAACTGTCAGGCATGACGCACCTGTCTGGCATCCTGGTCGACATCAGGCCATCACAGCGAATACCCGTACAGTCGGCATAGCACTGACCGGCACTGTAATTATTTGTAAAATGTCGATAGCGGCGTCGACCCCATTTCAGGTCACAGCTAGAATGGCGCCGTTCTGACGCAGGGGCGTCAGAGTCAACGACACATTCTTTATCGATGTTCTAGCGAGGCCTCTGGATTTGTTGAGAAGCGTGATAATTCCCGTATTGCTGCTTGTGGTTGGCGCAATCGGTGCACTGATGCTGGCCACCAGTCGCGATGATATCCCTCGCCGTGATTCCTCTTTTGAGCCGCCACTGGTCAATACACAGCGTGTCACGGTTGGGCCCCTGGCCAGTGCTATTCAATCTCGCGGCGTGGTTCGGCCCCTGTATGAGATTGATCTGGTGACCGAGGTGTCGGGCAAGGTCGTGTGGGTTGACCCAGCCTTTGTGCAAGGGGGTTTTGTCGATGAGGGGCAAACCCTCCTGAAAATCGATCCTATTGATTACGAAGTGGCTCTGTCTGATTCCCGGGCAGCAGTAGCCAGTGCCGAGCTCGCGTTGACCGAGGTGCAGGTTATTGTCAGGAAGGCTGCCATCGAAGAGGCAGAGGCCAGGCTGGCAGCGGCCAAGGCGCGACTGCGTCAGGCCGAGGCTGATCTAACCAACACCGAAATACGAGCGCCTTTTGACGCAGTGGTTGACAGCAAACAGGTCGACCTCGGCCAGTATGTGCAGACCGGAATGTCTATCATGCGGCTGCTCAGCCGTGACCTGGCCGAAGTACGGCTGCCCATTCTGGGGGCGGATGTCGCCTTTGTCAGCGTGAATACCGAGCAACCGGAAACGGCCACGCTGGCCACAACCCTGGGGCCGGAAACCTTTCTCTGGGAAGCCCAACTGGTGCGTTTCGAACAGCGCCTCGATAGTCAAACCCGGGTGTATTACCTGATCGCCCAGGTGACTGAGCCTTATAACATTGAACTGCATGGTCAGATTTTGCCTCTGGGCCAGTTTGTCGAAGCTGAGTTCGACGGTGCTGTGATTGATGGTGCGGCCCGTATTCCCCGTGGCGCCCTGGTCAATGGCAATTCGGTCTATGTCGTTAAAGACAGCCAGCTGCAGCGCCAGTTTGTGACGGTAGTCAGGCGCGAGAGTAATTCGGTGATCGTCACCGGCGGGCTGTCAAATGACGATCTTCTGGTCACCAGTCAACTCGATATCATGGTGGAAGGCATGCCGGTTCGTGTGGAGCCTGACGCGTGAATCATACTGAAGAGCGCGGGGTGATCGCCTGGATGGCGAGAAACCCCGTTGCAGCAAACCTGCTGATGTTGATCATCATGGTCGCAGGTCTTGCGGCGACTGGCGCACTGACCAAAGAAGTGTTCCCTACCTTTCCCACGGAGCGCATCACCATCACGGTGCCTTATCCCGGCAGTTCGCCTGAGGAAGTCGAAGCGGGCATTGTGCGCACGCTGGAAGAGAAGCTGCTCGAAGTGGTTGATGTCGATGAGATATCCTCCGTTGCCCGCGAGGGTGCTGCGGTGGTAACCGTACAGATGAACGTGGGTACGCCAATGGCGCGTGCACTGGTGCAGGTTAAGACTGCCGTTGATGGCATCTCTACTTTTCCGCTGGACGCAGAGGAACCGATTGTAGAGGAAGTGCTGGCGCGTACCCGCACGATGAATATTACGCTCTACGGCGATCTGGACGAATACCAACGTAAGGAGCTGGCTGACCAGGTACGCGACGACCTGCTGGCCATAGACGGGATTAGCCAGGTCAGCATCGAGGGCTTGCGCGACTACGAGATCTCTATCGAAGTGTCAGACACCGATCTGCAGCGCTATGGCCTGAGCTTTGATGATGTTGTGCGCGCTGTGCAGAATCGTTCGCTGGACCTGCCCGGCGGCAAGTTGCGGACGAAAGGGGGCTCCCTGACGATTCGCTCAGTGGGCCAGGCCTATTCCGCGGCTGAGTTTGCAGACCTAAACCTGATCGTACGCGCCGATGGCACGGTGCTCCGACTGGGTGATGTGGCGCGTGTTAAAGACAGCTTTGCCGAGCAGCCGGTGTTAACGCGGCACAATGGCCGCCCGTCAGTCACTCTGGAAGTAGATCGCGTCGGTGAAGAAGACGTACTGGCAATGACGGAAAACCTGAGACGCTACACCGAAACCAAAAGCAGCCTGCTTCCGCCGGGCGTCTCGATCACCGCCTGGTCTGACCGCAGTGAGATCCTTAAGGGGCGTATTAACCTGATGCTGAAAAGTGCCGCTCAGGGTGCGGTGCTGGTGGTCATTACGCTGGCCTTGTTTCTCAATACCTCGCTCGCCTTCTGGGTCATCCTGGGTGTGCCGTTCTCGTTTCTTGGCGCGCTCGCGGTGATGAGTCTGCCGGGCATTGATTTGTCGATTAATGTGTTCTCGGTATTTGGGTTCATCCTGGTATTGGGGATGCTGGTTGATGACGGCATTGTCACCGCTGAAAGTGCCTATGCTCAGTTGGAAGATGAACGCCAGGGCGTGGACAGTATCATTCGCGGCGTGAAACGCGTGACAGTGGCCACAGTGTTTGGTGCGCTGACGACCATGGTGGCCTTTGCTCCGGCTGGCATACTCACCGAGGGCATTGGTCGATTGATTTCAGTTGTTGTACCGGTTGTGGTCTTTAGTCTGGCGTTTTCCTTGCTGGAAACCAAGCTGATACTTCCGGCACACCTCCGGCATATCCGGATGGATGGTGGTCGACAACCGACGAATCCTTTCTCACGCGGCTTCGCCCGCGTCCAGGCAGCCTGCGCAGGCGCGATGGTTCGCTGGAGCGAACACGTCTATCGACCTCTGCTGCAGCGCGCAGTGCATTACCGGTATGTGAGTCTGGCCATCTTCCTGGTTGTTCTCATGGTGAGCATGGCGCTGGTGCCCGCTGGCATCGTGCGTTTCGTGTTCTTCCCGAATGTGCCGTCAGACAATGTGCTGGCGACATTGACCATGCCGAATGGCACACCTTGGCAAAAGACACATGATTATGCCCTGCGCCTGGAAAGTGCCGCTGTCACACTGAACCAGCGCTATCGGCAAGAGACCGGGCAGGACCGAGATGTCGTTCGTGAGCTGTTGACTGTGTCGGAATCGGACACCGAAGCGCGGGTGAATGTTGATCTGATTCCCAGCACCGAGCGCAATATTAATTCTGTGCAGCTGGCAGGATGGTTGCGTGAGGCAGTGGGTGAATTGCCAGGCGTGCAAAGCCTGACCTTCGATGCCAATGCAGGACCGTCAGGCTCCTCGATAGACGTGGAGTTGTCTGGCGGCGAATTGGATACCCTGAGGGCCGCAGCGGATGAACTGAAACTGGCTTTGCTCGACTTTGAGGGTCTGTCGGATATCCGCGATACCTTTAATGGCGGTGGCCCAGAGCTCGACATTCGCGTGTCTTCTCAGGGCGAGGCACTGGGCCTCGGCCAGGTGGAATTGGCCCGGCAGGTGCGGCAGGCGTTTTTTGGAGCCGAAATACAGCGTTTTCAGCGGGGCCGGCACGAGGTCAAAGTCTATGTGCGACTGCCTTTAAGCCAGCGCGATTCCATCGATGCGTTAAATAATCTGTGGATTAACGTGCCCGGTCATGGCCGGGTGCCGTTTGGCGTGGTGGGTGAAGCAGTGGAGCGGGTTGGTGTTAGTGAAATCAGCCGGTTTGACCGCAAACGCGTGGTCAACGTGCGTGCCGAGGTCGACAAATCCGTATTGGAGCCTGACCAGATTAATCGCGTGATTACCCGGGATATTCTGCCCGGTATCCTGGAGCGTTACCCCAGCCTTGATCGACGCCTGGCCGGTGAGGCAGAGGCACAGGCTGATACCACCGAGTCACTTGAGCTGGGGTTTCTGGTGATACTGATCACCATCTACGCAGCGCTGGCGATACCACTGCGCAGTTACACGCAGCCCTTTATTATTATGTCGGTAATCCCTTTTGGCCTCATCGGCGCCATACTCGGGCATATGATATTGGGTGCCAATATCAGCGTGCTGTCGCTCATCGGCATCATTGGTCTGACCGGCATTGTGGTTAACGACAGCCTGGTGTTGGTAGATCATGTGAACCACCGCTTGCGCAGCGGCAAAGAGAGCTTTCGGGATGCCGTGATTAACGGAGCGGTGCGGCGTTTTCGCCCGGTAGTGCTGACTTCGATCACAACGTTTGTAGGCCTGATGCCCATTCAGCTTGAAACAGCCATCCAGGCGCAGTTTGTGAAGCCCATGGCGATCTCGGTGGCATTCGGGGTGTTGTTTGCAACTTTTGTTACCCTGCTGCTAGTGCCTACACTTTATTTTATTGGTGCCGATATCGGCCGAGCCCTGAGCTCATTCCGAAAGCCAATGCCCGAGGCTCAGGGTACTCGCTGATAGGTGTTGCCCAGGTCATCGGTGATGACCTCAGCGATACCGTCGATACTGGGTAGCTGAAAGTTCTCCGTGAGTATGCGAGCGTTGAAGTTCCAATCATCCGGTAAATCTAACACTCGCCCCAGGAACTGCAGATCGACCAACAGCTGGTTGGGATCATTCTGTTGGGTAAACGACTGCATCATGTAGCGCGTGCCGTCGGGGTCCGTCAACTCGTAGACCTGGCGGCCAGCCACGTAGAAAAAGATGGTGCTGCGGCTGACCCGATTGACTTGGTAGCGGCCGCTTTCAGCATTACCATCCCCCGCGATGTCGACACTTGCCGCCAGGAACATGGGTATTTCGCCAAAAGTCTCTAGTACAGGGTCTTCTTCGCTCTCAAGTGTGTTTTGTATGCCATCCAGTACCCAAAAACGGGGTCCATTCAGTGCAGCCGCGACCGCGTCATTGTCTTGGGCAATTGAGATTGGGTCCAGTGCGTCCCATTGGTTCTGAGGGCATGTTCCCAGCCCCATAGAGTTATATACATCCGCCAAGGGCCTGCCCTCATCAAAATTGACTAGCAGTACTTCGCAGTAGCGGAAATTGTAGAGCGGCCCAGAGACGGGTGCCGCGATTATTTCACTGGGCACCTCGGTGGCATAGACGTTGGTGTTTTCAATGCCTGCGTTCTTATGAGCCAGCGCATCTGGTGATTCGGGGTTAAGTGCAAAGATGTTTAGGAAGGCATCGCGGCTGGCATACCGCACAATGGCAGCTCGGTCCCAATCTGATGGCTCATTACTCAGGACAATGTCGACGTCCATGGTCAGGCTGGGCAGTGAACTATAAGCGGCCAGCTGAGGCAGGATTAACGCGCCATAAATTTCGTCCGCTTCGCGACCGGTAAGATCTGTTTCTCGACCGTCTTCATATTCAGCCTGTTCTTTATATTCAATCAGGTTGACCATCCAGAAAGGACTGGGGGAATCACTCACGAGCATGTTAATGATATTGCTGGCTTCAGGAGGGGGTTCGATGCCAGGTGGAATCCCAAGCAACAGGCGAATCCGTGTTTCATCAATGCCCTGCAGCCTGGGGTCGAAGAAGCTACCGCCGGGTTCTAAACCAAGTTTGTCCTCAACGCCCAAAACCCAGGTGACGTCATCGCTGGCCAGGTAGAGAAGTTCCATGGCCTCGGTAAAAACGGGTCTTCTAATGGCTTCAAGTAAGGCGTTAATGTTAGGAAATCTCACAACACGAGCTTCGCTCATAGGGCGTTCCCCTAGCATCTGAGCGAAGGCGGTGCTGGCAAGTTGCTCGCTGCCTCCAACACTTTCCCATAAGGACGAGAGCAGATCCTCGTACTCTGCAAAGCTTCCGGCATCGCTAACCGATATCGTTTGCACTAGCACGACAGGGCTCGAATGGTCCTGGTAGTCGAGAAGGGCTTGCATGCCTCGCTGCGTGAACATGTCACGGGCGCTGCCAAACTGTTCAAACAGGCGCTGAGATTCAGTAGCGGGTGATTCTAGTGAGCCACCGTCATCATCACTGCAAGCAATGAGGGTGACTGCCAGCAGAGCACTGACAAGTAATCGTAGTGACATAGGAATTACCTTGGTTAGCTTCGTCAAGCTTAGCCGGTTATCACGATAGCGGCCACTATCGTGATGATGCAGAAAATTGTCAGTAGAGTAAGTCGTGGACGATGCGCTTGAGGTGCTTAATATAGGTGCGAGCAGCGAAGCTACCGGGCTCCAGGGCGCTTTCTATAAGGATGCCGGTGAGCATGCAGTGCACTAAATAGATGGCTTCGTTAAGTACTTTGTCTGATGCCTGGCTGTCGTGAAAAATCCGACGTCCCAGCTGTAGATGTTGTTCCCGGGTGGTGCTGATCGACAACTCGGTCGCCGCCTCGCTGTTACCTCGTGTCGCTAACAGGATCTCTATCGTGGCCATGTATTCCTTGCCCTGGTAGTGAGCCCAGGCGGCGTCCACGTATTTGCTGACCCGTTTGTGAGAATCGCCGGTGGTGAAGTGGGAGCCGCTGAGCGCCTCATGGAAGCGCCGGTGCGAGCGGTTTAGTACTTCTTCAAGAATATCTTCCTTGCTGCCAAAGTGATGTTGCACCGCGCCCCATGTCACTCCTGCTTTTTTGGCTATTTGAGTAGAGCTGGCGTAGGCAAAGCCCTTGTCGTTGATCAGCTCAACCACGGCGTTGACCAGCTTGTCGCGAGTGGCTTTGCTTTTGGCCGCCTGGCGTCCCATGGCATCCACTTCAGCGGGATTTAAATCCACCACTGCGCAACTCCTGAATAGTTAAACCAAGCCCGGCTCGGGGCTTGTGAGCCCTGAATGGCGCCACTATACTGGAGCAGAAAGATTTTAGTCAAAATGTTTTTATCGGTGAGCTTTCTATGACTGCAACCAACACTTCTGAGTCTCGCGTGACTCCCGGAATACCCTTTGTCAGTGGTTCCCTCTCCGCTGAGGAGGGTGGGCATTTCACTGAATTCTGTGAGCACCCGGCCTTTTTTCTGCAGCGTGCTTTTGAGGAGTGCGGTGAGCTTGCTGAGTTTGATATGGGCGGCACCAACACTGTGCTAATGGTGGGTCCAGAGGCGCACGAGGCAGTATTTCGGGTGGATGATGTGAAGGTTAGCGCGCCCGAGGCCTACCAGTTCATGGTTCCGATATTCGGAGAGGGGGTGCAGTACGGCGCACCGCTGGACATCGAAAGACAGCAGCTGAAGATGCATTCCCGAGGACTAACAGGCCCCCGCATGAGCCCTTACGCGCCTCTTATTGCGCGTGAAGTGCGTGACTGGATTGAGACCTGGGGGGATGAAGGTGAGTTGGATTTTTATGAGGGGTTCACCAACCTGACCATGAAAACCTCCACCCACTGTTTGCTGGGTTCTGCCTTTCGCTACTCGCTGACGGATGAATTCACTGACCTCTACCACACCCTCGGCGCTGCCACCGATGCCGGCGGCCTGCAGGATCACAATGCTCAGAAGGCTGCCTATGAAGCCAGGGACAATGCGCGTAAACGGCTGGAGGAGCTTATCTCCGAGCGTGTCGCGGCGCGCCGCGCCAGCGGGGAGGTGCACGATGACATGCTGCAGGTCTATATGGATGCGACCTACTCAGATGGAACGCCTCTTAACAAGAGCGAGATCGCGGGCATGGTGGTTTGGTTTATTTTCGCCGGGCACCACACCAGCGCCAATACTGCGGCCTGGGTGTTAGTCGAACTGGCACGCCATCCAGAGCTGGGGCAGGCCATGATTGCCGAGATCGATAGAGTGCTGGAGGAGGAGGGGGATGATATTACGCTTCGCACCATTCGCCGCATGGAGGCAACCGAAGGATTTATTCGCGAGACACTGCGAGTACATCCACCGCTAAACACGCTGACCCGGCGAGTCATTGAGGATTTCGAGTACAAGGGACACGTCATCGAGAAGGGCAAGAATGTGATGCTTTGCCCCTATGTGGCGCATCGACTCAATGACCACTTTCCCAATGCGGAGGCGTTTGATCCTACGCGTCCCAACCCCGAGAATCCTTTTGCCCTGATCGCCTTCGGTGGTGGTCAGCGCAAATGCGTGGGTAATCATTTCGCCTTTTTGCAGGTCAAAGTGATCTTCGCCATTCTTTTGTCTGAGTACGAATTTGAACTGGCGGGCCCCAGCGAAACTTACGCGGAAATAATGCCCAATCTGATACTGCGCCCTGCTGAACCCTGCCGACTCAAATACCGACGCCGAGTTCGTTAATGGCAGCTTACAGGATTGAAATTGATCATTTGCTCTGCCAGGGACACGGCGTGTGTATGGAGGAGTGCCCGGAGGTCTTTGAGGTTGACTATGAGGGCGAGGGTTATGCCAAAGTTAAGCTCAAGACAGACAGCCCGCCGGAAGCATTGAGAACGCAGGTTCAGGACGCGGTGGACTACTGTCCGAACCGCGTCATCAAACTCATCGAGCTTTAACCGACGGCGCGACCGTCGCCCCAGTACTGGGCGCGCACGGCTTTCTTGTCGGGCTTGCCCACCGCGGTCAGCGGAATCGCTTCCACGTAATCGATAGACTTGGGCGCCTGCACAGAACCTTTGGCATCTTTCACCATGGCGGTGATTTCGTCGCTCAGCTGGTCGCTTGATTCCTGACCGGGTTTGAGGGCGATGACGGCTTTGACAGCCTCGCCCCACTTTTCGTCGGGTACGCCAATCACCACCACCTGGCCTACAGCCTCGTGCTGGGAGATCACATCTTCCACTTCGCGCGGGAACACATTGAAGCCCCCGGTTACTACCATGTCCTTTTTGCGGTCCACGATGTAGAGAAAGCCATCGTCGTCGAGGCGACCAATATCGCCTGTGTGCAGCCATCCGCCCACCATGGCTTCAGCTGTTTGCTCAGGCATGTCCTTGTAGCCTTTCATGACCAGTGGCGCCCGCACGCAGATCTCTCCGGCGTCACCATGGGCGACTTCATTGTTGTCATCGTCCAGCAGTGCCATGTGTACCCAGGGAGCAGGGCGGCCGCAGGAGCTGAGGCGCTCGGGCTTGCTCAGGTCGTGTTCTTTCTTCTTCATGTTGGAGAGCACCATGGGTGCCTCTGACTGACCGAAGAACTGGTAGAAGATCTGGCCCCATTTCTCGATGCCTTCCTGCAGGCGGGCAGGACTCATGGGTGATGCGCCGTAGAAAATGGTTTCCATACTGGACATATCCGCGGTTGCCGACAGCGGCGAATCCAGCAGGAAATAGAGCATCACTGGCACCAGCATGGTGGCCGTGATCTTGTGCTGTTCAACCATGCCGTAGAATTCATCCGGGCTGAAACCCTGCATCACATAGAAGGCGCCGCCTTTTTGCAGGACAGGAATGAAGAACGCTGCCGCCGCATGAGACAGAGGCGTGGCGATCAGCATTCTCAGATCTTCGGGAAATTCCCACTCCGCCATCTGAATCTGGGTCATGTAGGAGGTGGCGCGATAGGTGCTTAGAACGCCTTTGGGTTTGCCGGTGGTGCCACCGGTGTAGGTAATGGATGACACGTCGGTGGGTTGAACGTCCGGTGCTGTCAGTGGCTGTGGTTCAAAGCTCTCGGCCAGCGCCAGGTAGTCGTCGCCTATATCGTTGGGGCCCAGGCCCAGCAGTATCAGATCGGGAAATGCTTCTTTTAGCTCGGCCGCGCGTGGGGCGAACACCGTGGAGTCAAAAACCAGTGCGTCGATCTCGGCGTGGTCGAGCACATAGCTATGGTCTTCCAGCGAACCCAGCGGATGCAGGGGCGAACCGATGGAGCCATTCAGCTGCATGGCAGCAATATTGGACAGAACTTCCGGGCGGTTGGCGGAGATGACCGCAATCTTTGAGCCGATTCCGAGGCCTTTTGATTGCAGGGCCTGTACCATCTGGCTTGTGGACTCGCGCACGTCTTTGTAAGTAGCGACTTTGTCACCCAAGAACAGGCAGGGTTCATCTTCGTAGCGGTTCAGGCCTTCAATCAGAAGATCGGCCATCAGGGGTGGGTGGTGGATGCTGTCGTCACTCACGGTACGTCCCTCAATCAGATTAAAAGAGGGCAAAAGTATACCCAGCTGCAGCTATTCGGCCATGTGTCTCTGGGGTCAAAAACCGCTGACAATAGAGGCCAGAACGTTTTGGGTTTTGTTGCTTTGGATGCCGATGGATCTGTATATGTTGTTGTGTATCAAGTTTGTGTTTCTAGACACTGGAAAAGTCTGGGTTTGTTCCTACACTCAACAATAGTGGTATTCATCCAATCCGGGAGTGAGAGGCATGTTAGAGAAAGAATTGGCACAAGCGGTTAAATACGCGAAAGAGGCCAACAAGGAAGTTGAGAAATTACGTGCGCAGTTACTGAAGGACGCGCAGAAAGCAGTCGATAAGGGTAAGCGTGAACTGAGCGCAGCCCGCAAGAAGCAGAAATCTGCCAATGAGCGCCTTAAGAAGGCTCGCGCGTCCCTGAAGCGTAAGCCGACTTCGGATGCTGAAAAGCGCGTGGACGAATTGCTTAAGCAAGCGCGTGAGATGGGAGACACAGTAGGTGCTATCGCCAAGCTGCTGGCAGATGCCGTAGAGCGGCTGGTACCACTGAAGACTGACGCAATGCTGGAGGAGCGCAAAGCCAAAGCCGCTGAGCGTGCTGCCGCTGCGGTAGAAAAAGCCGCAGAGGCCCAGTCCAAGCGTAAGGCCAAATCAAAAGCCAAGAGCAAGCCTAAGGCCAAAGCCAAGAAAGCACCGGCCAAGAAGAAAAAGGCCCCTTCAAAGCGCAAGGCCGCTCCGAAGAAAGCTGCAGCCAAAAAGAAGGCTCCGGCTAAGAAAAAGGCCGCTGCTAAGAAAAAGTGATCTCGATGGGGTCAGAGTACTTTGATTTTCAAAGTACTCTGACCTGGCTCTCTACTGGTATCTCGTGAATTCGTCCGTTTGGGGGGTGGCATCGTCGTCCCCAAATTGTTTTTATTGACGACATGACTGACCTTCTTTTTGATGAAAACCAGCTGCTGGCGGAAGCGATTTCCGCTACCGGCCTGGAAAACTTTGGCGATGACTGGTTCCGCGAGGGGCTGGGCATTTTGCTGGAAACCTATGACCGCAATGTCACCGACGAGGCAGCTCGGCAGAGCTGTCGCAGTCATGTGCTGACAAAACTCACCACGCGCCTGAAAATCCAGGCTGCTTATGATGAGCACCCCGAGATCCTGGAGGTACCCCTGCATAAGCCCATCTTTGTCACAGGCCTGCCGCGCACGGGTACTTCGGCGTTAGTGAATCTGCTGTCTGCAGACCCCCGGGCCAAGTCACTGCTGTTATGGGAAATCTACTGCCCTGAGCCCCTGCCGGGTTGGCAGCTGGGTCAGCCTGACCCGCGTCATGACGGCATGGTCGAGTACATGGAGGCCAACCGCAATCCAGAGTTCGACAAGATTCACTATGCTCACCCGGATCTGCCTGAGGAATGCGTGATGATGCATCAATATTCCTGCGACGGCGTGCAAACGGGCTGGGAGATCATGCTGGAGCCCTATCGCAGCTGGTTTATGAATCACGACCTCAAACCACTCTATCGCGAGTATCGCGACCAGTTGCGTTTATTGCAGTGGCAGCGCCCCGGACAGCACTGGGTGCTGAAGGCTCCCGCCCATATGTGGGCCCTGCCCGAGATCGTCGACCTGTTCCCCGATGTGGCTGTCGCCTGGGGACATCGCGATGTGGTTAGTGTCACGTCATCCATTTGCTCCATGACCCATCACATCATGGTCCAGAATATGTTTTCGGGTGACGCCTCCAAAGTAGATGCAGCCTGGTTGGGCGAGCAGGCGATGGAGTGGTATGCGCTTTCTCTCGAGCGCGGCCTTAAGGATCGCGCTCAGTTACCCACCGAGCGATTTACTGACTACACCCACGATGGTTTCGTGCAGGATTCACTGGGAACCGTGCAGTCTATCTACAACTATTTTGATATTGATACGCCGCCTGAGGTTGCCGCGGCTCTGCAAACCCATATTGATGGGCATCCGCAGGGCAAGCACGGCAAGCACGGGCATAATCTTGAACAGTTTGGCATGAGCGAGGAGCAGGTGAGGGAGCGTTTTGCTTTCTACACAAATCAATATGAGTTCTGAAAACAAAGACCTGATTAAGTCCGTCCAGGCAGCGCTGGAACAAAATCTACGTGGTGAAGAAGTAGACCTTTCTGTCTATTTTCATCCGGACGCGTCCTGGCATATTCCCCAGTCGAGCCCCAGTGTCAGTGATCGCTACGGACGCGACGACGTGCTTGAACTCTTCAGTGGCGATGTTGGCGATTACTACAAAACTGAGACCATGCAGTTTGATTATCACTATTTCACTGCTGACGAAGACCGGGTCAGTATGCTGTTCACCCTCACTGCGATCACCGCCAAGGGTGACGAATACAAGAATCTGTACCACACTCTATTTCGTATAAAAGACGGACAGATTTTTGAAACCTGGGAAATTATGGACACGGCCTACCTGTTTGCCATGATGACCCCTGATTGAGGTGCGCCAATGAACCAGGCAATCGATAAGCCCTTTTACCTGCGGGACAACTTTGCCCCCGTTTTCGAAGAAATCACCGACGATGCCCTACAGGTAGAGGGATCAATCCCCAGCGCCTTGAACGGACGTTTTCTGCGCAACGGCCCGAATCCCCAAACCGGCTGGGCGGACCACTGGTTCCTGGGCAATGGCATGGTGCATGGAGTCGAGTTCGAGAACGGCAAGGCCAACTGGTATCGCAATCGTTACGTGCGCACGCCTTTATACGATGACCCCAAAGGCGATCCTATCGAGGCGATCCTGGATCCCGCCAAGTCGGCGGCCAACACCCACGTGATTCACCACGCGGGAAAAATTCTGGCGCTGGAGGAGGCGCATCTGCCCTGGGAGTTGTCTACTGACCTGGACACCATCAAGGCCCATGATTTTGATGGCAAGCTCAGCACGGCGATGACCGCCCACCCGAAGATTTGCCCTGAGACCGGTGAGCTGCTGTTTTTCGGCTACGGTATCTTCCCGCCGTTCCTGACCTATCATCGCGTCAGCGCCGACGGCGAGCTGGTTCAGTCGGAAGAGATCGCGGTACCCGGCGGTACCATGATGCACGATTTCAATATCACCCGTAATTACGTGATCTGGATGGATCTGCCAGCGGTTTGGGATGTTGAGGATATCGCCAATGGCGGGCTACCCGTGAAGTGGGATCCTTCTTATGGTGCACGACTGGGTGTGATGCCACGCAATGGTGGCAGTGACGATGTGACCTGGTACGACATCGATCCCTGTTATGTCTTCCATCCACTCAACGCCCATGAAGATGGCGACAAACTGGTGTTGGATGTTTGCCGAAAAGAGAGTGTTGCCAGCGAAAAGATTGAAGCCCCGGCATTGCTTTATCGCTGGGTGATCGATCAGCAGGCAGGCACTGTCAGCGAAACCCAGATTGATGACCGTTCTACCGAGTTTCCCAGGGTCTGTGATTCGGTTGTGGGATTGAAGCATCGCTATGGCTATATGGCTGGCCTGGCGGGTTCTGTACCTTACGGTGAGCGCTATATTAAATATGACCTGAATGACTTCAGCTCTAAAACGGTGGAACTGGGCGCCGGTCGAGAGGGCAGCGAAGCGGTGTTTGTTAAAGATCCCGATGGCAGCAGCGAAGACGATGGCTGGTTGCTGGCCTACCTGTTCGATAATGAGACCCAGCGTAGCGAGGTCCTGATTCTGGATGCCAGCACCATGGCCGAGGAGCCTGTAGCTCGCGTATTGCTACCTTCACGAGTACCCATGGGCTTTCACGGTAGCTGGGTGCCGTTCTAAGCCACAGTCATTACTTTGGCCACTCTCGTCAAAGACATCTGGTTGCTGGATAGGCAGGCAAATGCCCGCAGTGGGTATTGGCGGCAGTATCTCCTGCTGACGGTTGCAGGTCTGGTGACCATTACCATTGTGTTCTGGGCTTTATGGTGGCTGGGCGCCGAGTTGCAAGGCGGTTCGGTGTTGGAAGGTCAGCAGAATTGGCTCAATGGCTACCTGATCATTACACCCCTGGTCATAGGCATGCTGTGTTTTCTTCTGCACATGGCCCGGCAGGTTGATCGAGAGAGTGCGGGAGCCCTCGGTCACTATTTCGACGCCCAGCTCGCGGCGAGAGAGCACCTCGAGCCCCGGGCGATCGTTTGGCGCACCATTTGTGTGATCAATGTTTTGCTTGTCTATGGCACTACTACATGGATGAACTACCAGGCTGTCGAGGCGGGTGGGGCTGTCTTTGCAGATATGGTGGTGCCTGAGTTTTTACTACCTCATATTCCTCTCGCCCTCTATGGTGTGGCTATGGGTGTCGTGGGCGCAGTAGTGTGGCAGTACTACTGGTACAACATGGAACTGTCCCAACGTGTGCGTATAGAACTGCTCAATGTCGATGTCTATACGCCCCTGATCCTGCCCAGCCTTTACCTGATGATCTGGACGCTTCTTAGCCTGTCAGCTTTCGGGTGTATGTATATTTTAATGCCTCCTGAAATCTGGGAGCCTCTAGAGCACATTGTCAGATTGTGCGCGATTGGGTCGGCTGTGACTCCGATCTACGCGGCGCTGTTTTTCATTCCGGTGATTCGGTTGCAGCGTCGGATCGCAGCGGAAAAAGCACGCCAGCTGGATACTGTGAATCTGGCCATAGCGGGTGATGCCTCAGCCTTGCAAGATACCTGGATTGCCAGATGTGCAGAGAGTCATAGCCTTGCGGATCTCTACGCCCATCGGGCCTTTGTTGATGGCGTCTGGACCTGGCCCATTTCAGCCCAGTTGGGTCGAATCGGGTTTTTTGTGCTGTTGCCACCAATCACCTGGGTGATGGCCGCCTTTGTAGAAAACCTGATGTTTGGCTGAGCCCGTTTTATAAGAGAGATTTTTTATGCAGGAAGTCACCCGTGAAGTCGTACAGCAACGCATGGAATCCATTGAGTTCATGCGGCGAACAGGCATTCGCGCCGATGAGGTGAGTTATGGCTTTGGTCGTGCGGTGTTGCCACTGAAAGGCAACGATAATCACTTCAAAAGCATGTACATGGGTGCCTACGGCGTTCTGGCAGAGGCAGGGGCAGCGACCTGCGTGTCTACGTTGTTTGATTTTGAGAAGCATTTTCCGGTGGTACGCAGTATCCAGATGGACTTTCTAAGACCCGCCTATACTGACTTGTCTTCGGAATATCGACTGCAACAATCAGAAATCGACCGCATCCTCAAAGAGTTGGAGGAGGGGGCGCAGCGAGTATGTGGCGGATATCGAACTGATCGATACCGAGGGTACGGTCTGTGCGACAGCCAGCGTCACCATCACCTTGCTCACCTGGCGCGGTGACTAGCGGCTCCAGTCGCGCAGTTCATCCCAAAGTTCATCAAAGCCCTTGTAGGCCCTGACGTCTGGCGGCGTTGCTTCAATGGCCTGCATAAGCGCGGCCACAGCCCCCGGCTTGGCCTGCAGACAGTCCAGGGGATGTATATAAACGCGGATAGTAAACAGGATGTCGCCGCTCTTAGGTAGGCGTCGTAGGCTTTGCCGCTCGGTTCGCCAATACAGCTTATTGCTATGTTCGTCCGTGCCGGGTCGGTCGTTAAGTTGATCACCCCGCTGCACCGACCAGTTAAAGCGCTGTACCAGGTGCTCGGCGCGCAGGTGTTTGAAAAACCGCGTCACAGAGGGTGTGAGTTGCTCGTTAAAGCGAGGTATAGGTTGATGCACACTTGCCAGTGGTTCGCCGAATTTTTCTTCCAACAGCCAATGACTGGCGCAGGCCAGGCTGGCGGCGCTGATAATATAATCATCGCCACGGGGTGACATCAGCACCAGGTCGTCTTCAATCCAGGTCGAGGCCTGCCATAGGGGATCCTCCGTTGTGAGTTGCCAGCTCAGCTTACCGTTCCGCCAGATCAGTGTGTCTTCTTGGCGACTGTAGCAGTCGGCGTGATCGCGCAAGAGATGATTGAGCAAGAGTGCGCGGGCTTCAAGCTGACCGCTCAGTGATTCGTCCATGGCCCGGTAAACTCGGGGGCCCAAATTCTCGCGTTGGAGAGTTTTGTTGTCCAGATAAAGGGGCAGATCTTCGTCCGGTTCGATCCAACTGGATGCCTCGACAGGCTCCAGGCCCATGAGCAGGACTTCGGGCTTGTCCAGGTGGGGAAAATAGCGAGGTTTGCTGTTACTGTAGAGCACGTCTTTATGATCCGGAGTGTCTGCGGGCACGTTAGCACGAGCATCTTTCATGAACCAGCCAACAAGCGCCGGTGAAGCGCATACCGACTCTTATTACGCGGCTACCAGCCACCCGCAAACCAGCTTTGCTGCATTGGAGGGAGAGCTGGAAGTGGATGTGTGCGTCATTGGAGCAGGATTCACCGGCATAGCCAGTGCCCTCACACTTGCGGAGCGCGGCTACAGCGTGGCTGTGCTGGAGCAACACCGGGTGGGCTGGGGTGCCTCTGGGCGCAACGGCGGCCAGATGATCGGAGGTATCAGTGGTGAAGAGGAGATAGCGCGCCAGCTCGGCCCCTCTGTTGCCGACCAGGTCTGGGATATAGGCTATCGCGGGCACGAGATCATTGAAGAGCGGATTGATCGCTACAAGATCGACTGCGACCTTCGCCACGGTTATATCGACGTTGCGTTTAAAGACCGACATATGCGCGAGTTTGAGACCCACTATGCGGAGTTGCAACGGCGTGGATTTGGCGACCAGGTTGAATTGGTAGACGCCGGCCAGATCCAGTCAGTGGTGGGTAGTGAGGCTTATATCGGTGGGCTGATCAATCGGCGCAATGGCCATCTTCACCCTCTGAATCTCTGCATTGGCGAAGCTGAAGCGGCGGCTTCACTGGGTGTGCAGATTTTTGAAGCCAGCCCGGTGGAGAGCATTGAGTATGGCGAGCCAGTGATCGCACGCACAGCGCTGGGGCAAGTGCGGGCCAAAAGCCTGATCCTCACCGGCAATGCCTATAACCGCCTCGAGCGCGGCAGATTGCGGGGACAGGTGTTTCCCGCGGGCAGCTACATCATCGCCACAGAGCCGCTGACAGAGTCCGAGGTCGCAGACATCAATCCGCAGAACCTTGCGGTCTGTGACCCGAACTATGTGCTGGATTATTTCAGACTATCCGCCGACCGGCGTCTGTTATTTGGCGGTCGCTGCAACTATTCCGGGCGCGTGCCTGCGAGTATCAGTGCCAGTATTCGACCGCGTATGTTGAAGATATACCCACAGCTGGAAGACAAGCGTATCGACTACGAGTGGGGCGGCAACATTGGCATTGTGGTCAACCGGGTGCCCTTGCTCGGTAGAATCGAATCCAATGTATTTTATGCCATGGGTTACTCGGGGCATGGTGTCAATGCCACCCATGTGGCGGGTGAGATCATGGCTGATGCGGTGGAAGGTCGTTATCAGCGCCTGGAGTTGTTTGAAACCATCAGCCATATGAAGATACCCTTCGGCCAGCGTTTTGGCAGCCAGATGGTGGCGCTGGGAATGCTCTATTATCGAATGAAGGATTTGTTATGAATGACTCGGTTGCCGAGCGCAGTTATCGTCTGGTGATCTCTTGCCCCGACAAGGTGGGTATTGTGGCCCGCGTGGCTCAGATGGTGGCCGACCACGGTGGCTGGCTCACTGAGGCCAACTACCACTCAGATCCCGAGCACCAGTGGTTTTATATGCGTAATGAAATACAGGCGGATTCGCTGTCAGTGAGCCTGGATGAATTTCGCGCCGATTTTGCGCCACTGGCTCAGGAATACGACATGCAGTGGTATATCCGCGATTCTGCCCAGCCCCAGAAAGTTGTCCTGCTGGCCAGCCACGCGTCCCACTGCCTGGCGGATTTGCTGCACCGCTGGCACAGCGGCGAACTGGCCTGCGAGATACCCTGCGTGATATCCAATCATGACAACCTGCGCAGCATGGTGGAGTGGCACGGTATTCCCTTCCATCATGTGCCCGTGCCGAAAGACAACAAGCAGCCGGCATTTGATCAGGTCGCGGATATCGTGCGCCGGCATGAGTCCGACACGCTGGTGTTGGCCCGCTATATGCAGATCATGCCGCCGGCTCTTTGCGAGGAGTTTGCCGGCCGATTGATCAACATTCATCACAGTTTTTTGCCTTCGTTTATTGGCGCCAACCCCTATCAAAAAGCCTACGAGCGTGGTGTGAAGCTGATCGGCGCCACCAGTCACTATGTGACTGAAGACCTGGATGAAGGTCCGATTATCGAGCAGGACGTGATTCGCGTGGATCACAGCATGACCAAGGACGACCTGGTGCGACTGGGCAAGGATGTTGAGAAATCCGTGTTGGCACGCGCCCTGCGCTATCACCTGGAGGACCGGGTCATTGTGCGCGGCAATAAGTGTGTGGTGTTCCGGTAAGCCAATAAGACCTGAGTGCACGGGAGTATAAGGATGCGAGTGGTTTTGTTAATCGCCGCGCTGTTGTCTAGCGCAATGGCGCAGTCTGATGTTGTGTTGCCCGCAAAGCTGGGCAGTGATGATCTCGCCGGAGCCGCGTTCAGCCGCCCCGATATGGTAGCCACAGTGCATCCCGATGGCCACAAAACCGAGGACGTCACCAGTTTGATGAGCAGTGATGGTAAGTTCGCCAGTGGTGTCTACAAATCCGGTAAGACCCGCTTGCCTGTTGATGAGCCCTATGGCGTTGACGAGTTTATGTATTTCCTCAGTGGCAGCGTTACCCTGACCAGCAGTGATGGCAGTGTGATGACGGTGTCAGAGGGAGAGGGCGTCACCATCCCCAAAGAGTGGACCGGTGTTTGGGAGACCGAAGGGTATACCAAAATCTGGGTGATTTACTCTGAGGATGGCTCCGCCTTGCAGTAGCGAGTTATTGGTCCGGTTCTCCGGCCATAAACGGCTGCCATGTTTCAAACGGTTCCCAGATTCTATCCAGGTCGGTTTGCGCAGTGGCCTTGTTTACTCCCAGCACTTCGGTCCGGTAGCGGAACATGAACGCTGATACCCGCATATTGGCGGCACAGTGAACCCAGACTTTTTCATTCTCCATACCGGCCATCGCCTCGGTGAACATTTTGAATTTTCTCTGGCTGGGTTTCGCGAAGTTGACTGGAATATGCTCGTAGCGAAGACCCAGGCTGGCCAGCGTGCCGGCTTCATCCTTGAGCGAATTCTCAGTATCGGCGGGAGCCAGGTTGATCACAGATGTGAAACCTTCGGCCTTGATCAGTTCAAACTGCTTTTCAGTGGGCTGGCCTGAGGTGCCGATTCGGTCGTCGATACGCACGTAGTTATAAATGTCATCCAGTTGCTTGCCGCCAGCCGGCATACCGGCGTATTTGCGAATCATGGTGACAATAAAGCCCCAGGTCGTCTTCAGGGTATTCTTATTCACGCGGCTCACTTCCCTTATGTCAGTGCCAGGCTCAGTTCGTCGAGTCGGCGTATGAAGATGCTCTTAGCGTAGACCGGCGGTTCAGATTTTGACAGCTCGATACTGTTGGTCGCTGCCAGTAACTCCTCGACCATAATGCGGGCTTCCAGCCGCGCGAGAACCGCACCGATACAAAAGTGGGCGCCGCGGCCATAGCTCATATGCTGTTTGGAGTGCTTGCGGTCCAGCAGCATTTCAGCTGGCCGATCGAACATGGCGGGGTCCCGGTTGGCCGCCGCCCAGCTCAGCATCAGGCGATCACCTCGACTGAGCGTATAACCACCTAGCTGACAATCAGTAGTCACTACCCGGTAGTGAAATTTGAAAGGGGTTTGCAGGCGCACGACCTCTTCTACAAAGCGGGGTATCAGCGCGGAGTCCGCGCGCAGTCTAGCTGCAGTGGTCGAATCCTCTGCCAACCACTTGATGCAGGAGCCTATCAACGCAGCGGTAGATTCGCCGCCCGCACCAAATAGCACCGTAGCAATACCCAAGGCTTCGTCATGTGAAATGGTGTTGTCAGCAACGCCCCTTGCCAGGGCGTGCATGAGTGGGGTATCTGGTGCCGGGTCCGGATTGGTAGCGGCATGATCAAAATGCTCTCCCAGGTAGATTGCCATGCGCCCGGTTTCCCGCGCCAGCTTCACCAGTGTGTCTTCGCCGATATCGCCAGCGAGAATATCGCCACCCATCATGGCCCAGATCCGAAAATCGTCGACATCAGCCATCGGCAGGCCCAGCAGGTGGGCCACAATCAGCGCGGGCACACGTTCGCTGGTAGGCACAACATCGCCACCTCCGGCCCTTATCAACAGCTCAAGTGAGTCGCGTGTCCATTGCCGAATAAGGGTTTCCATTTCAGCAATCCGGCCGGTAAAGCGCGGTTGAATCAGATCGCGATGCACTTTATGGCGGGGCTCGTCAGCGGTGGCTATAACATTGGCTGCGCCCGAGCCGGTGCTGGGCAGATCAAAGCAGGTGGGTTCACCATCGGGGCCGCGACAGAGAACGCCGGTCAGGTTGGCTGAAAAGTCGGTCTCCCGCTGCAGGGCCTCCTCATTGAGCGCCCAGTTGGCAACAATATGAACACCTGATTCGCCGATCTGGGACAGGGGCTTTTCACTCACCAGCGTTTCATAGAATGGGTAGGGGTTATCAATGACCGCTTTTGAAAGCAGTTCATCCGCGCGGGCAGAATATTGTGGCGCGCGCATCAGGACAGGCTGTTGCCGCCGTCGATGAGTTGATCAGTGCCGGTCATGAAGGCCGACTCATCCGAGGCCAGGAAGACGACCAGATTGGAGACTTCCTCCCGTTCTCCAACGCGCGACAGGGGTGTGGAATTGCCCAGTCGTTCCAGAGCCTCTTCGGCCTCCTTGCTGTTGAACATGCCGGTGTTATCGATGGCACCGGGGCAGATGGCGTTAACCCTGATGTTATAGGTGCCCAGCTCACTGGCGGCGCACTTGGTAATACCCCGAACCGCCCACTTGGAGGCGCTGTAAACAGAGTAGAACGGCATGCCCACATAACCGGCCATTGAAGACAGGTTGACGATAGAGCCACCACCACGGGCCTGCATATGTGGTGCGACCTTCTGAATGCCCAGCCAGCTGCCGGCGACGTTCACGTCGAGAATTTTGCGAAGTTTGTCGACGCTCTCTTCATGAAAGCCACCGAAACTGTGAATGCCTGCGTTATTGATCAGGATATCGATGCCACCAAAGCGATCCAGCGCCGTTTGTACCACCTGTTCCCAGTCTGCCTCACTGGAGACATCCTGTTTCACAAACACGGCGTTCTCGCCCAGTTCAGAGTCCAGCTTCTTGCCGGCATCGTCGTTCACATCCGTGAACACCAACCGTGCGCCCTCAGCGACCAGTCGTCGGGCGTGGGTCTCGCCCATGCCGGCTGCGCCGCCGGTGAGGATTGCAATCTTATTCTTCAGTCGTTGCATCTTTGGGCCCTCTTTTACGCTGCAATCAGGCGTACCGGCATGTCTTTAAATCCGTTGACCATATTCGAGCGGATATATTTGGGTTCGCCAGTCATCTCGATGCCAGCGAAGTGGGCGAAAAACTCTTCCAGGAATATGCGCGCTTCCATTCTCGCCAGGTTGGCACCCAGGCAAAGGTGTATGCCGTGTCCAAACGACATATGCGGGTTGGGATCGCGGGCAATATTGAATGTCATGGGGTCGTCAAAGACCTCTTCATCAAAGTTGGCGGAGCTGTAAAGCATCACCACTTTGTCACCCTCGGCAATTTTTTGCCCGCGGATTTCGGTGTCGCGCAGGGCTGTGCGGCGGAAGTAGTGCAGGGGACAGCTCCAGCGCAGCATTTCTTCTACCGCTAAAGGAATTTGATCGGGATTGTTTTTCAGGCGCTGGTAGAGCTCGGGCTGTTTCATCAGCTCGTGCATGCCCGAACAAATCAACCCGCGCGTGGTCTCGTTGCCAGCCACTGTGATCTGTATAAACAGGGAGGCGAACTCAGCCTCGTCCACCAGGTGCCCATCGACCTCCTGGGTAGTGAGCAGGGTAATCAGGTCGCCGCCGCCTTTACCTTTGCGCTCACAGGCCAGTTCGAAGCCATAGGTACCCATGGCCACAGAGGCCTGGTTGACCTCTTCAGGTGTGCCGCCAAGATCGGGGTCTGAGGCAGAGGTTTGCATGTCGGACCAGTCGCGAATCTGGCGCCACATGTCTTCGGGAATTTCCAGCATGGAGCAAATCACTGCAGTCGGCAGATCGCCGGCAAGGGATTCAACGAAATTAACTTCGCTGATGTCGCGAGCGGCACTCATAATGCCTCGAGTCAGTTCCCGCACCTTCGGCTCCAGTCCCGCCAGCATTTTTGAAGTAAAGCGCGTGATCACCGCGCGGCGAATAGGACCGTGGTTGGGCGGGTCCATGCCCAGCAGCTGACCCTGGGCCATGCCGAGTATGTCTTCGGGTAAGTCGTCTACCAGCACAAACCCTTTCTGGGCGGAGAAGGTCTTGTTGTCACGGCTGACCTCCATCACGTCTGCATGTTTGCTCAAGGCCCAGTAGCCCCCGCCCTCGGGGTGTGCATGCCAGTGCACCGGGTCATTGGCGCGCAGCCAGGCAAACTGCTCGTGGGGAATACCCTGCAGATAGTTGTCGGGGTTATACGCGTCGATCTGCATGGCTTTATCCTTTTGTTTAATTGCCTTTGAGAATGTGGGTGAAGAGGTCGCGAGCTTCTTCCAGTTTGTCGTACAGGGGAAACGTCGGATCCAGCGCCCATTGCACCATCATGTTGTTGAAAGTGCCCATCACCATCTCAGAGAGAATATCGGCGGAGAATCGACCGCTCAAGTCGCCGTTTTCAATGCCTGCCTGGAAGACCTCGCGAAACTGGTCCTGCAAGGAATAGCTGAGATCGTGCAGGTGGTTGTCGTCGCCTTCGCCACCGGCCGGGGTGATCAACAATAACTGACGGTCGATTTCCGTATAGTCGGCAATGTTCTTCTCGATGTAGTCGATCATGGCGCTGATGCGATCGGCAGTGTCGAGGTGGGCGTCCATGACTTGCTGTACCAGTCCCGAGGCGGTGGTTTGCACACGGCTTCTGCTCAGCTCCCTCAGCAACGCCTGTTTGTCGGGGTAGTAACCGTAGAAGGTGCGTCGCGCCACATCCGCGGCCACGCAGATCTGCTCAATGCTGGTATCGCGTATGCCCTGATCGCGAAACAGAACGTAGGCCGCGTCCTGTATGCGGTTGCGTATTTCCTGCTTGCGTTTCTCCCTGCGGCTGGTTTCCGGGGGAGAGTCCAACTGTTCAGTCGCGTCCATTAAATCGTTGTCAGGTTATTGCATTGGCGAAACGTATAGTCTATAAAAGTATACATCTGAGCACAAATGCTCATTTGTATCCCTTTATAATGCGCAGGAATAACCGCAGGAGCCCTTATGTCTGAGCGTATGATTGTGGTGTCTTCGGACTGTCACGCCGGTCTTCACATCGCTGATTACAAGCCCTACGTGGAGGAAAAGTTTCACGAAATCTTCGATATGGCAGTGCCCATCACTATCGAAATGTCCAACAAGGCCTCAGAGAGTTTCCTGATCAAAGAGGTGAACGATGAGTGGCGCAAAGGCATTGAAGAGCGCCTCACCGGAGCCTGGGACATCAAGCAGCGCACCATGATGCTGGACGAAGATGGCATTGCAGCAGAAATTATCTTCCCTGACGGCATCACCGAGGTGAATACACCGCCTTTCGGAGCAGGGCTGTCCATGCCGACCAAGGATATGACTTCAGAGATTCAGTGGGCGGGCGCCATGGCCCATAACCGCTGGCTGGCCGAGTTCTGCGCCAACGATCCCAAGCGGCACTTTGGCGTCGCCATTATTCCGCTGCTGTGGGATGTGGACCTGGCGATTGAGAACCTGCGCTGGTGCTATGACAACGGTTTCCGCCACTGCATGATTCCGGTGCAGCATCACGAATTCCCCGGCTATAACCACACGCGTTATCACCCTTTCTGGGAAGCCTGTGAGAGCCTGGGTGTGATGGTGCATTTCCACTCTGGCCCCGGTTCGCAAGTGGATTGCTTTGGCCCTGATTGGCCGGCCGAAGATGCCAGCGACTACGTGGGCGCTATGGGCCTGTATGTGTCCGAAGTGATGTGGTGGCTGTATCGCCCAATTGCTTTCATGATCTGGGGCGGTGTGTTTGAGAAGTTTCCCAAGCTGCGCACCTGTATCACTGAAGGTGGCACCCAGTGGATGTTGCAGCCCTGGTTACGCATGCTGGACTTCCATGCCACTGAAGGCCCTGAATCCGCAAAAATGGGTGATTTCCGCGCCCACCTGAGCCTGATGCCTTCTGAATACTTCAAACGCAATGTCGGTGTTGGTGCCAGCTGTGCCAAGCGCGCCGATATTGAGGTGGCAAATTTCCTTGGCAAAGACAAGCTGATGTGGGGCAGTGATTACCCGCATCCCGAGGGCACCTGGCCGCACACGCGGGCACGTCTCACTGAGGAATTCAGCGGTCTGGAAGAAGCTGAACTGCGCAAGCTGATGGGTGAGAACGCCATGGCCTGGTACGGCATGTCCAAAGACGATCTGCAGCCTATTGCCGATCGTATTGGCCCCACTTACTCGCAGTTTCAATAAGGAGTTTTAGCAATGAGCCTTGGTGTTTGTGAATCCAAAACCCAGGAAGGCCCGACGTTTCCGATCGGCTGGTTCTCGGTGTTTCGCTCCCGTGATCTTGGTGTTGGCCAGGTCGAGCGGGTGATTGCCTTTGATCGCGAGCTGGCCCTGTTCAGAACGCGTTCCGGCAAAGCAGTGGTGACCGATGCCTTCTGCCCACACCTGGGTGCACACCTGGGGGTGGAAGGTCGTGTCTATGGTGAAACTATTCGCTGCCCATTTCACGGCTGGAAGTTTGATGCGTCCGGTGACTGCGTCGAAATTCCCTACTGCGAAGATATTCCCGAGCGGGCCAAGGTGCGCTCCTGGCATGTCAGCGAGACCAATGGCGACATCATGGTCTGGTACCACCCGGAAGAGGAAGCGCCGGCCTGGGAAGTTCCCGAATTGTCGGAACTATCCAGTGATGAGTGGTCAGAGCCGCAGGTCTGGGAATTTACCGTACCCAACCACGTGCAGAACATTGCAGAAAATACCTGTGACCCGGAGCACTTCCAGTATGTACACCGCATGCAGGACACGCCGCCACAGACGGTAGAGATTGCCGAGGACGGCCGCGTGCTCAGCATGATTGCTGACGCCAGCAATGCCGAGTTCCCCAATACCCTGCATGCCACCATGCATAACCCGGGCCTGGCCATCGTGCGCACGGTTTACGGTGAAGGTGCCGAGATGCTGGTGTATTCCACTGCACAGCCGACGACCCTCAATGAAACCCACCTGCGCTGGACGCTGACCGTGCGCAAGGAAATTATCGATCTGGTCGGTGATGACGTGATGCGCGGCATCAAGGAAGGCATCAACGACGATATGCCGATCTGGCGTCACAAGATTTACCGTGAAAAACCCATTTTCTGTAAAGGAGACACCTCATTGGTGGGCTTCCGCAAATGGGTCAAACAGTTCTATCTCGATTAAGCCCACTTTCTAAATCATCTATAACGACAGCAACAGGAAACAACCCATGACTGACATTCAAGGCAACACTGGCGACATCCTCAATTGGCCCATGCTGAAGATCAAGTACCGTACTGATGCGGACAAGATCGCTGCACTGCTGCCGCCCGGCATCGAGCCAGGCGCCGAGCCCAATGTAAACCTGACCATCTACAATTTCCCGGTACCCAATATCCCCGAGTACGGCATCGTCACCACGGTTGACGCCGACTACGACGGCATGGCCGGTGAGTACACCCTGGGTTACGGCATTGACCAGGAGTCAGCGATCTTTATCAGCCAGGAGCGAAATGGTCAGCCCAAGTATCCCTGTGAGACCACCTACTATCGCTTCATGGACCAGGTCGTGGCCCGTTGCACGCACCAGGGTTACACCTTCGTTGAGTTCAATGGCACCAACACCGGCGAGAACGAGCCGATGGATGATGAGCCCTGGGTACAGAACGAGTGGTGGATCAAGAGCTCTCGCGCAGTCAGCGTTGCCGGTGAGGTACCTGGCTATGACTTCCCACCTCATGTCGTACATGTGCAGAGCACCTATGGCACCCAGCGTCGCGAAAAGGTCGAAGGTGAACTGATCCTGCGTGACAGCCCCTGGGATCCGCTGGCCAGCAAGCTGCCCATGACTGAGTATGTCGGTGGGCACCTGTGGTGGCCGATTTTCCAGGACCGCTCTATCAAACTCGCGGGCAAACTGGACGAAGAGGGCTTTGCACCTTTCGCGGATGTGATTTCCGGCTCTCGCTGGCCTGGTGTGAACGGCGCGCCTGCTGAGCTCGCTTAAAGGCACGTCTTACCAAGAGAGATACACATGAAAGATTTTACCGATAAGGTCGCCATCATCACTGGTGGCGCCAGCGGTGTCGGCCGCTCGCTCGCTTTTGCCTTTGGTCGCCGCGGCGCCAAAATTGTAGTGGGTGACGTGGACAAGGCGGCAATGGAGACCATTGCTGCCGATCTTGTCGCTGAGGGTATTACGGCGCTGGTCGAGCACTGCGATGTGACTTCACGTGACAGCCTGGCGAGCGTGCGCGATAAAGCGCTTGCGGAGTTTGGTGCCATTCACCTGGTGTTTGCCAATGCGGGCATTGGCGCGGGTGAATCCGGCAATATGTGGGAATACGCTGAGACCGATTGGCAGTGGACCATGAACGTGAATATGTGGGGGGCCATTAACTCCATCTACGAGTTCATGCCAACACTGGTGGAGCAGGGTGAGGAAGCGCACTTTGTCATCACTGGCTCCGGTAACGGCGCCATGATCGTGCTGCCAGATTGCCCGGTTTACACCGCCAGCAAGGCTGCGGTGCAGTCGATTACCGAAAACCTGCACTTCCAGTGTCAGGCTCAGCAGCTGCCGGTGAAGGTGTCTGCCTTGTTCCCCGGCCCCTATGTCGTCGATACAGGTCTGTTCAATTCCGGCCGGGTTCGCCCGGAAGAGCTGAAAAAGGACTTTTCGGGAGAGGGTAACGAAACCGGCATCAACTCTGTCGATGATATGAAGAAGATGGCTGCCGAATTTGGTATCGAAATGCAGGTGACGCATCCGGATGAGGTAGCGGAGACGGCGATAGAGGGCATAGAGAAGGACGCCTTCTGGTTGCTGAAAACCTCACCGGAAACTGAAGAGAAGATTCGCGCCCGTGCGGATATGATCCTCAACAAAACTCAACCTGTGCCCCCGATGGCAGGTGCCTGACAGACAGTGACTGTCTGATAGCTCGAGATGATTAACCCGGCATTCGCCGGGTTTTTTTATGAGGATTCGAAGCGGTTGGCGGCGACGTTTTTCTCGACCTTGTCGCCATCGAATACCTGGCCATTAATGGCGATGTAAACGCCTTCTGGCTTGCTCTGAACAGCGCCAATGGCGCAGCCGATATTGAAGATCGCGTCAGTTTCCCTGAAGGCTGCTGGCTGCATGGAGCCGGTAAGCACAATGGTTTTGCCGGCAATGTCTTGCAATGCCCTGGCAGTGGCGGCCATCCCGTCGGTGCCGTGGGTAATCAGTGCACATTCCTCGTCGGCGGCGATGACCCGCTCGCGAATCAGTGACCGGTCGGCATCGGTCATTACCAGGCTATCTTTGCGCATCAGTGATTCCACTGTGAACTCAAAGGTGGTGTTCATGCGATGCAGCAAATCTGCAATCACGGGCTCGCCGACCTCATATTCGCTCTTGGCGTCGAAGTAGATTTTGTCGATGGTGCCGCCGGTTGTAATGATGTGTAGTCGCATGGCGGCAGTTTAGTGGTTCTTCAGGCTGGCCGCCAAACGGAAATAGAAAAACGAGGCGACCAGGCCGGTGCTGGTCATGATCACCAGTGACCAGGATACGGCATCCACACCGAGAGAGGGGGTGAGTCGGGTCGTGAGATCACCCACGAGCAGCGGGCCCAGGCCCAGACCGATAAAGTTGCTGATCATGGACCAGCTGGCGGCCGCAGTAGCCCTATGGGAATCTGGCGCCAGGCTTTGCGCCAGAGACATGGTCACCGGCGCCCAGGTGGCTGCCAGCAGTGATTGAATAATGGAGAACATGAACCCGGCTGGCATGACCCCAAACAGGGTCTGTTCGGTGGGCCACAGGTAAAATGCGATTCCCAGTGGCACCATCAGCATGGCGGAGATGCCCGGTAGCCAGCCGTACCAGCGAAAATCTCGCCGCGCCATGCGATCAACCACCATGGCGCCGCCGAGTGCGCCAATAGCGGTGGGGAGGGTGTTCAGAACAAAGTACCAGGTGCCCGCTTCGGCGGCGTTGAATTCATAAACCCGGCGCAGGAAGGTGGGTGTCCACATGGCCAGCCCCATGCTGGTGGTATTGATGGCACAGGCGGCTAATACCAGTAGAACGAAGGGTTTGTTCTTGAACAAAACCGACAGCACCGAGAGCAGGGGCTCCTCGCTGCTACTCTTGCCCGGCGCCGTGCGTTTATCGGCCACGGTCATCCAGAACAGGATAGCCAGCGCAATACCTGGTAAGCCCACGCTAATGAGTGCAAAGCGCCAGCCATAGTGTTCGCTGGCCCAGCCACCATAGATGACACCGAGGCCCAGCCCTGCAATAGCGCCCAGGGTTAAAACCGCCATCGCTGCAGAGCGTCTTTCAGGCTTCACGTACTCAGCAATCAGGGCATGCGAGGGCGGACTGCCTCCAGCTTCACCAATACCCACACCCATGCGCGCAACGGCCAGCTGCATGAAATTTTGCGCCATGCCGCCAATTGCGGTCATCGCGCTCCAGCCGCCAAGGGCCAGAGCAATCATTTTGGGGCGCGACCATTTATCGGCAATACGTGCCAGTGGTATCCCGGCGAGGAAATGTACCAACGCAAAGACAAAGCCAAGAATAAAGCCCATCTGGCGATCACTCAGTGCCAGATCCGCGCGGATGTCCTCAACCAATACCGACATGATGGTGCGGTCACAGGTATTGAATACAGCGACCAGAAAGATCATGACCAGTACGTAGCGAGTGTAGGCAGGATTGTTTTTGTTATTCCCCATGGGCCCAGAATAGCGGTGCTGGCGGTCAAAATCATCAGCTTGTCGCTTCAGGTCATGTGGGCGCTGCGGCGCTGCTGTCACACTGTCCGGATGAAAACATTGAAACTGACAATAGCGGCTCTTGCCCTTGTGCTGCTCAGTGGCTGCAGCGCCAGCATGCTCTACAACCAGATAGCGCGCATTGCGCCCTGGTACGTGAGTGAGTATGTCACCCTCGATGAGGAGCAAAGCGCCCGCTTCCGTAGCGAGCTTGAGCAATTCCTCGAGTGGCACCGCAGCGAAGAGCTGTCCACCTATGTGGTGCTGCTGGACAACGTGGAGCTGGATCTTTATAGCGAAGTGACCGCCGATACCATGTTGCGCTGGGAGTCGCAGTTCCGTGAAGCGGGAGAGCGTATGCAGGCGCGTGTGCTGGACTTGGCCATTTCAACTGGTGAAGGCCTCAGTGATGAACAGATGACTGAGTTCATGACCTCCATGAAAGAGCGTCAATCGGAGATGGAAACCGATTATCTGGAGCTCTCGGACGAGGCGTTCAGGGAGTCTCTGGCAGAGGAAAGCGCCAGGCGAATGAAGCCCTTTCTGGGCTCCTTGAACAATGCACAGAAGCAAAGACTGCAGCTCATGGCATCTGAAATGAAGCGCTTTGACAGCGTTTACCTGGCGCAGCGCCAGCACTATATGGCGCAGATGGAAGATGTGCTGCAGCGCGATGAAGGCTGGCAGCAGCGCGCACGGGAGCTGGTGCTGTCCTATGAGAGCAGCGAGTTGCCTGAATACCGTGAGCTCAATACCCACAATCGACCGATCATGTATGCGGCGGTGGCTGACGTGTTGAACATGCGCACAGAATCCCAGGATCGCAGGTTGCGGAAGAAGCTTAATGGTTGGCGCAAGCAGCTGGTTAAAATGCAAGAGGGTCGGCGCTGGTAGCAGATGCTAGACTGCGTGTCTTGAACAGGAATCAATGTCATGAGTGAACAGGCAATAGAAGTCGTTGCAGTAGAGTCTTCGGCGCAGCTGCGTCAGTTTGTCGAATTGCCCTATCGCATATACTCGGATGACCCCAATTGGGTTGCGCCCCTGAAGTTGCTGGAGAAGCATCGCTTCGATGAGAAGCGGCCCTACTTCCAGCACGCGCGTGCGCAGGCATTCCTGGCTCTGAAAGATGGTGTGCCTGTGGGCCGAATCTCGGCCCAGGTGGATGACCTGCACCAGCAGCGTTACCAGGACAAAACCGGCTATTTTGGCCTGCCGGAGGCCATTGATGACGACCAGGTTTTCGCAGCACTTTTTGATGCGGCAGAGCGCTGGCTGAAAGAGCAGGGCATGAGCCGTGTGCGCGGTCCTTACAATCTATCGATTAATGAGGAAGTGGGTGTGCTGGTTGAGGGCTTTGAAACTCCCCAGTACATCATGATGGGTCACGGACGCCCGTACTATGATGCAGGCATCAAGGCGCAGGGTTATCGCGGTGCCAAGGACCTGCTGGCCTACCTGATCGATACAGACTTTGTCGCACCGCCGGTCATGGAGAAGCTGGTCAGGCGTGCCCAGCGCAAGGTGACGGTGCGCACCATTCGCATGGACAGCCTTGAAGAAGAGGCTGAGATCATGCGCGACATCCACAACGATGCCTGGCAGAACAACTGGGGCTTTGTGCCGTTCACCCAGGAGGAGTTTCTGGACACGGTGAAAACCCTCACGATGCTATTGCCTCCCGAGCAGGTGCAAATTGCCGAGCACGAGGGCGAGCCCGCAGCTTTCATTGTGATGCTGCCGAATATCAACGAAGCCATTGCAGACCTGAAAGGTAGCCTGTTTCCCTTTGGCTGGCTCAAGGCAATTTGGCGGCTAAAGGTTAAAGGCCTGAAAACCGGGAGGGTGCCCCTGATGGGTGTGCGTACTGGTTTTCAGAACGGCCCCCTGGGCCCGGTGATGGCTTTTATGGTTATCGACGCGGTGCGCAGTGCCTCAGTGGCCGGCGGCATGCAGAAAACTGAAATGGGCTGGATTCTTGAAGACAACCAGGCCATGAACAACATCATCCTGCAGTTGGGTGGCGATCCTTACAAGCGCTACCGCATGTACGAGAAAGACCTTACTTAACGGGTACCCAGCTGGCTGGGCGTTTCTCCAGAAACGCGGTGGTGCCTTCCCGGCCCTCATCACTGTCACGCACATCGGCGATACATCTGATGGTGTAGTCAATCATGGCCTGGTCGACATCACCCTCGGCGACCCGGAAAACCAGCTCCTTGGACACTTTCATGGCATTCGGCGAATTGCTGAGCAGGGTAGTGCACAGGGTATTTACTGCTTCGTCGAGCTGGTCTTCCTCCACCACGTGATCCAGCAGGCCCAGCTGCAAGGCGTGCTGGCCAACCACCGGTTGTCCGCTGAGGAACAGTCTGCGCGCATTACGCTCACCCAGGGTTCGCACAACGTAGGGTGAAATAGTGGCCGGCGCCAGGCCCAGTTTGACCTCGCTCAGCGCAAAGCGAGTGGCAGGCGTGCCAATGGCAAAGTCACAACAACAGGCCAGTCCGACACCGCCGCCCATTGCTGCACCTTTGACTCTGGCTACTGTGGGTTTGGGCATAAAGTTGAGTGTTTTCAGCATCTCAGCCAACAAGCCCGCGTCAGCCAGGTTTTCCTCATAAGAGAAACTGCCCATGCGGCGCATGTAGTTGATGTCGCCCCCGGCCGAGAAGCTCTTGCCGGCGCCGGTAATGACGATGACTCGCGCTGCATCATCAGCTTGGGCGGCTTTCAGGGCCTGGGTAATTCGAGCGATCTGGGCATCATCAAAGGCGTTGTGCACCTCTGGTCGATTCAGGGTAATGGTGAGTACGCCGTTGTCTGCCAGCTCGCTGATCAGTTCCTCTGCCATGATATGTCTCTCTGAATAAGTCTCTTTAATTGTCGAGTATTGAATTGAGTCGATTCACCAGCTGTGCCACCTCAGTGCTGTGTGATGTGTCCCTGGTCGGCGCGCGAATGCCGCGATACACAAGATCGGTCAGCTGCCTGGCGGTACTGTCCACGTCGATGGCGGTTTCGTCTGCAAGCTGCACCCACATGGCGTGTTCTATGCTGCCATAGAGGGTGTTGCGCACCAGCGGAATCGAAACGTCGGCTCGCAGTTCACCCCTGGCGATGCCTTGCTTGATGATGTCGACGATAGGGTGAGTGTAGTCGCGGTTGAGCTGGCGAATATCTTTGCTCAGTTCGCGGTCTGCATCCCGCGACGAATTCAGGATGACGCTGCACAGTGCCGCGTTGTCGCGCATGACACCGAGGTGGGTTCGCACCAGGAACAATAATTGTTCATAGGTGCCTGGATGCTCAGCCAGCCCGCTTAATACCTCTTGCGTGATGTTCTGATAAAACTCCTCCATCACCCGGGTGACCAGCGCGCGCTTGGAAGGGAAGTAGTGGAACACCGTACCTTCGACGACACCGACCTCGGCGGCAATGTCGGCGACCTTGGCTGCGGCATAGCCATCGCGTTCAAACACCTGGCGAGCGGCTGCCAGAATGGCCTGGGAGCGTGCTTCGCGGGACTGGCGCGGGGCCCGTTTGCGTGTTTGTGTGGTGTTCATATTGAGCATAACTTAAACAAAAAACATTGAAAAATAAAGAAAAAATATAGATATTGAGTAAAGCTCAATAAAAAGTTATAGTCCGAACCCTGGCACACTACAACCCGGAGTGCGAGGTCTCTCATGCCGGTTTTTACATCCAGGGTGCCGGTGAAGTCCGATACCTATGAAAAGAATCGCCAGGCTATGCTGGCACTGGTCAACGAACTGCGTGCGCTCGAGCAGCGCGCGGTAGACGCATCCAATAAGCGCCTACCGGTATTCGAAAAGCGCGGCCAGATTCCGCCCCATGAGCGGGTTGCCCGCTTGCTGGATCCGGGTATGCCGTTTCTGCGGCTGCATACGCTCTCCAATTATCTGTACGAAGATGAAAACCCCGAAACCAGTATTCCCGGTGCCAGCATGATTTTGGGTATTGGTTATGTAAGCGGTGTGCGCTGCATGGTGTGGGTGGACGATTCCGGAATACGTGCCGGTGCCTACTCCAAGAACACAGTGGCGACCGCGCAGAGTATTCAGGCGATGGCTATGCGTCAGAACCTTCCGCTGGTTCACCTGGTGGAAAGCGCGGGTGCCAATCTGATGGACTTCACCGTTGAGAACTGGATCGGTGCAGGTGCCATGTTCCGCAACCTGGCCTGGTCTTCAGCCAAAGGTCTGCCG
Organism: Halieaceae bacterium; assembly: GCA_963921335.3. GTDB lineage: Bacteria > Pseudomonadota > Gammaproteobacteria > Pseudomonadales > Halieaceae > CAWUFC02. The sequence goes on from CAWUFC020000001.1 coordinate 1,951,198, forward strand.
GTGATCACCGTGTTGCACGGCCCGTCTACCGCCGGTGGGGCCTATATGCCGGGTTTGTCTGATTACGTGATTGGCGTAAAGAACAATGGCATGGCAGCCCTGGCTGGCGCGGCGTTGGTAAAAGCTGCGACAGGCGAAATAGCCGATGAGCGCGAACTGGGTGGATCGGAAATGCACGCCAGCGTATCCGGCCTGGTGGAATACCTGGCTGAGGACGATGCCCATGGCATTGTCCTGGCGCGGGACGTGATGGCACGCCTCGACTGGAACGCCAAATCGGGGTCAGAGTACTTCGAAAAATCAAAGTACTCTGACCCCGTTGAAATGCCGCGCTACGATGCGGATGAGCTGTGTGGTGTGGTACCGGTGGACTACCGGGTGGCTTATGACGTGCATGAGCTATTGGCCAGAGTAGTGGACGGTTCCGATATGGAGGATTTCAAGCCGGGCTTTGGTGCGTCCACGGTCTGCACCCATGCCAGCATCATGGGCATCAAGGTAGGCATTCTGGGCAATAACGGCCCGATTGATCCCGCCGGTGCCAACAAGGCAGCCCAGTTTATCCAGCTTTGTGACCAGGCCCAACTGCCGTTGGTGTTCCTGAACAATATCACGGGCTTCATGGTTGGCACTGAGTACGAGCAGGCAGGCATGATCAAGCACGGTTCCAAAATGGTTCAGGCCGTGGCCAATGCCCGCGTACCAAAAATCACCCTCTACGTCGGCGCCAGCTACGGTGCCGGTAATTACGGCATGTGTGGTTTTGCCTATGAGCCCGACTTTCTGTTCGCCTGGCCCAATGCGTCATCCCATGTGATGGGCGGAGAGCAGGCAGCGCGCACTATGAGCCAGGTGGCCGAGGTGCAGGCCCAGCGGAAGGGTGAGGAGCCCGATCGCGATGCACTGGCCGAGCAGGAAGCGCGCATTATTGCTCACTTCGAGAAACAGGAGAGTGCGTTTTACTCTGCGGGTCGCAATCTGTCACATTCAGTGATCGACCCGCGCGATACCCGCAAGGTGATCGGTTTTGTCCTGCAAACCTGCCTGGAGGGCCGGCAGCGAGAGTTGCAGCCCAACAGCTTTGGCGTGGGGAGAATGTGATATGAGCAACACGATTGAAACATTGCTGGTGGCCAATCGCGGTGAGATCGCTGTGCGCGTCATGCAAACCTGCCGTGACCTCGGTATCCGAACAGTGGCTGTGTATTCCGATGTCGATGCCGCTGCGCCCCATGTACAAATGGCCGACGAAGCGATTTGCATCGGTCGCGGGCCTGTGGGCGAGTCCTACCTGCTGCCGGAGAAAATACTTGAGGCTGCAGCCAGCAGCGGTGCCGATGCCATTCATCCCGGCTATGGTTTCCTGTCAGAAAACGCAGACTTTGCTGATGCCTGTGACAAGGCTGGCATCATTTTTGTTGGCCCGCCTCGGCGAGCGATAGAGGTGATGGGGGATAAGGCGGTATCCAAGCGGGCCATGATCGAAGCCGGTGTGCCTTGTATTCCGGGTTACCAGGGAGAAGATCAATCAGATGCCACCCTGATCGCTGAATCTGAAGCAGTGGGTTTCCCGCTGATGGTGAAGGCCGCAGCAGGCGGTGGCGGTCGCGGTATGCGGCTGGTGCACGATGCTGCACAACTGCCAGAGGCGATAGCGCTGGCCCGGTCGGAAGCAGAAAACGCCTTTGGTAATGGCGAGCTGATTATCGAACGCGCCGTGCTGGAGCCCAGGCATGTAGAGATTCAGGTCTTTGCCGATCAGCACGGGCAGGTGGTGCACCTGGGTGAGCGCGACTGCTCAGTACAGCGTCGTCATCAGAAAGTGGTTGAGGAATCCCCTTGCCCGGTGATGACCGAAGCGCTGCGCGAGCGGATGGGCCAGGCAGCCATTGAAGCCGCCAGGGCCGTTGATTATGTCGGTGCCGGAACGGTGGAGTTTTTGCTGGACACCAGCGGTGAGTTTTTCTTTCTGGAAATGAACACCCGCCTGCAGGTGGAGCATCCGGTCACAGAACTGGTCACCGGGCTCGATCTGGTGGCCCTGCAAATCGCTGCGGCGCAGGGTGAACCGCTGGGTCTGGATCAGTCTGATATCAGCCTGAGCGGTCACGCCATGGAAGTGCGACTCTACGCCGAAGATCCCAATGCAGACTTTATGCCCGCTACGGGTCCTGTTTGGCAGTGGTTGCCCCCCTGCGGTGAAGGTGTGCGAGTTGATGCTGGTATTAGCACGGGCGGCGAGGTCTCGCCGTTTTATGACCCCATGCTGGCCAAGATTATTGCCTATGGCAGCAATCGCGAGCAGGCTCGCCGCCGCTTGCTGCGCGCACTGCAGGACATGGCCCTGTTTGGTACCACCACTAATCGCGATTTCCTGATCGATGTGTTGGAGCAGCCAGGTTTTGTTGCGGGTAAGGCGACGACAGCCTTTATTGGAGAGACCTGGCCCGAGGGTTATTGTTCAGACTTGCCCGGCTCAAGCGAACTGGCAGCTGCCGCATTGGTGCAATTTCTGCAGGCTCGTGCCACGGCGCGACAATCCGCACTGTCGTCCAATAACGAATTACTCAACTGGTCCAGTACCAACGACCTGGAAAGCGCCTATCGTTACATTGTCTCCGAGGAGCCTTTTGACCTGCATGTCTCGCCCACAAGTGGCCAGGATTACACGGTGCGCTTGGGTGACGAGGCTATCCATTGCCGGGTACTGGCGTTTAATGACGCGTCAGCGAAAATCCGCTTGCAGGGCCGTACTGAGCAACTGCGTTTCTATGCGCCTGATGCGTTTTCTCTGCACCTGAGCGTCGGCTCTGGGCCGGTCTTCAGCGTGACTAACCTGGCTGCAGGCGAAGCTGGCGTTGCCGGAGTTGCTGGTGATGGTGCCGTGCTTGCTCCGATGCATGGGGTTGTTCTCAGTGTTGAGGTCGAAGAGGGTGATTCTGTCAGTGCCGGACAGACGGTAGCCGTGATGGAAGCCATGAAGATGCAACATGCCCTGGAGGCGGGTACGGCCGGTGTTGTGACCCGTATCGCTGCGGGTGAAGGTGACCAGCTGGCGGCTGACCAGCTGGTGTTGGAGATTGAAGCGGCCGAAAGCTAGCGCGGGTTCTGTCCGTCGTCGACAATGATGGACGTGCCGGTAACGCATTCGGAGGAGGGCGACACCAGAAACAGCAGTGTGGAGTCCATTTGTGCCGGATCGAGTGCGCGCTGGCGAGGGAACATGCCGCTGAAGTCGCCCATACGCTCAAACATGCCCTCCAGCATTTCTGTGATAAATGCGCCTGGCGCAATGCAGTTCACGTTGATATTAAAGCGTGCCCACTCGACCGAATGCGCCTCGGTCATTCGCACTACAGCAGCTTTGGTGACTGAGTACAGGGCCGCCGGTGCGGTAGCCATGGTGACGTAAGCGGCTACCGAGGCAATATTGACGATACGTCCGGGCTGCTTGTTCGCGATCAGGCGCTTGGTTACTTCGGTAGAAAGAATCCACGGGCCCTCCAGATTGGCGTCCATCACCTTATCGAACAATTCATCCGGCATTTTGGTGGCGTAGGCGGCATCGGGAATGCCGGCATTGTTGATCAGGATATTGACAGTTCCAAAGGCTGCTTCCGCCGCATCGACACTGGCACGAACCGCCTCGCGATCGGTCATGTCGGTCACCACCGGATCGCACTGGCCCCCGGCATCTCGAATGTCCTGCGTGAGCTGTTGCAGACGCTCCTCACGCCTGCCACAAACCACCACACTCGCACCACAGGCCGCCAGCACATGGGCGAAGCGCCAGCCCAGCCCCGAGGTCGCGCCGGTGACCAGGGCGACATCGCCAGTGAGGTCGATAGAAAAATTGGGAGTGGGAAATTCACTCATGTCAGCTCTCCGCAAAAAGCGGTTAGAATAGCGCGCTTTGCGTGTTCGAGTCTTATCCATGGCGGAAGAATTTCAACCGGTTCAGTGTTTCTTTGATCATCACGGAGTGAAGCTCAGTTATTTTGAGTGGGGCACACCCGCGACCGACAAACCCAGCTTGCTGTTCGTACATGCCACGGGTTTTCACGGCCGTTGCTGGGACGAAATCATAGAGCGCTTTGCCCACTGCCATGTGGTTAGCTGGGAACAGCAGGGGCACGGGCGCAGTGAAGGTGGCCCCATCGACAGCTGGGCTGATATCGCAGCGCAGTTGAGCGCTTTTATAGAAAGTCGCGACTATCGATTTGCGCTCGCGATCGGTCATTCCATGGGTGGTCATGTGCTGACGGTGACTGCTGCCCAGACCAACGCCTTTGATCAGATCTTGCTGATTGATCCGACCATCTTTAATCCCGAAGCCTATCAGCATGACGCAGAGTACCGGGCGGCCTTCAAAGCAGGAAGTGCACCCAGCGAGCGCCGTCGGGCCGAGTTTCCGTCCGTCGAGGCAATGAAAGAGGGCCTGGCCGCCAAGGGCAGCTTTCCGGTCTATACCCCGCGCGCCTATGATGATTATTGTCGCTACGGTCTTTTAGAGCAGGATGATGGCAGTTTCCGCCTCGCCTGCGAGCCCAAAGTGGAAGCCAGCGTCTATGTCAGCTCACGATCTAACGCGAGTATTTATGAGAGCGTACGCTCAGTGCAGGTGCCGGTGCATATTATGCGTGCCCAGGCCTGTGACGCGCGCCAGGGTGGCTCTGTGGATTTTGCGTTTTCACCCACCTGGTCTGGTCTGGTGAATGAATTTCCCAATGCCACCGAGCACCACTACCAGGAGTTGACGCACTTTATACCCATGCAGGCCCCCGATGAGGTGGAGCGTGTGATTCGGGAGCGCTTGTAGCGCGCGTCACTGGTGCGTTAGTAGTAGGTTGGATCGTCAGCCACGGTGGTGCGATGTAGCAGGCGGTCGTAACCCTCATAACCACCATTAGCTTTGTGCAGTACCGAACGATTGTCCCACATCACCAGCATATTGGGTTGCCACTCGTGGTGATAGACAAACTCTTCCCGGCTTTGCCAGGACTGTAGCTCCATCAACAGGCCGATAGCTTCCTCGTCTGCCATGCCTTCGATGCCGAGAATATAACCAAGTGTGCTGAACAAGCCTTCCTCTCCGGACTCCGGATGCTTGCGAATAATGGGGTGGGGCTCGGATTCATTGGCCTCTTCAGAGATGACGATGCGCATGGCGCGATTGGCATCCTTGTCGGCATCGCCGTACATGCCCTCTGGGGAGTACGCCACCTTTGCGGTATGAATACCGATTTTGCCTTCCAGTTTTTCGCGCAGCTCCGCTGGCATGGCAGCCAGGGCCTTGTGCTGGTCGGCGAAATCGGTGTTGCCACCCTTCGGGGGAATGGTAATGCCATAGAGCAGGGTGGCGGCGGGCGGCACTTTCTGGAAGCTCCAGTCTGAGTGCCAGTTCTCGGCAAAAATTGACGCGGTTTCGTCTGCCCTGCGCTCAATGGCGCAGATGTGCTCGCTCTGATCGATGGGGCTAAAGAAAGGGTCGTGACCAAACGGACCAAAGTACTGGGTAAAACGCTCGAGGTCCTCAATGCCCAGCTCTTGCTCGGGAAACACCAGGACGTGGTGTTTCAAAAACTCGGTCCTGAGTGCAGCTATGGTGTCCGGGCCTTGCTCCGTGCTCAGATCAAGGCCGCTGATGATGGCGCCGCAGGCGCCCTGCGTTGGCGTGACTTGCATCAGTATTGAAACCTCCCGGTCCCAGGTGGTGCTGTTTGGTCAGGGGTGAATAGTACTCTTTCGGCCAGCGCGCTGTCGAAAAACTCCCAAACCTCCTGAATTTTCTCGTCGTCGTTGAAGGCCATGATCTGCACATAGCGATTGTTGTAGTCGGCACCCTCCAGGGTTTTGGATTCTCCTTCAAAGATCACCACGGCTCGGTGCTCATCAGCGCACATCAGTCGCCAGTTGATCCCAATGCGCGCGCTCTCGGGCTCTATCCTTGAGAACAGCAGGGGCAGCAACTGTTCGATCAACTGCTGTTTGCCCACCGTGCGTCCCGATACTGCGGTACTGCCGTTGACGTTGTAAATGACGTCATCAGCCTGCAGGCTGGCCCAGGTTTCGAGGTCTGCGCTGCTCAGCGCGCCATAGAGTGTGTCGAGAAACTCATCCAGCTTGGCCGGTGTGCCCATGCCCTGGCTCCTGTATTTGAATTGCTCACCGCAGTCTAGTTGAAGCCTATACGCCTGCCAGTGACTTGCCAGCCCAGATGAACTAGATTGAGAACATGAAAAGAAGAACAATGCTGGGCTTGGGCGTTGTCGCTGCAGGTATTGGTACGGCCGCGGTGTTTCGCAATGAGCTGGTGCGAAGCGCGTTGCTAGCACGCAATAACGAGGGGACTCTGGCGTCAGCCGCGCAACTCCCCTATGAGGACAGTTGCATATTGACCCCAGTGCAGGACGAGGGGCCGTTTTTCTTGCCCGCGCCTGAGCGCGCTGATATTCGAGAAGATCGTCATGGTATTCCATTGCAACTGGATCTGAGATTGGTGGCCGGTGATGGTTGCTCGGCTTTTTCTGATGCTCTGGTTGAGATCTGGCACTGTGATGCCAGGGGTGACTACAGTTCGTATCCTCCCGGTATCAGTCGCAAACCCTTTGAGACGCTCAAGCTTCTGGCGACCGAGAGCAGGGATGGACACGTGCCGCCAAGCAATGACACCGCTTTTTTACGTGGATCTCAGCGTACTGGCAGTGATGGCTTGGTGCGTTTTCAGACGATTTTTCCGGGGTGGTACGATCCGCGTATACCGCACATTCACGTCAAAGTGTTTGCCGAGGGCGAGGGAGTCTTGACCACTCAGCTGTATTTCCCCATGGATTACTGCAACGCCATTTATTCGAGTCATCCACGCTACAAGGATTTCGGAACCTGCCCCTATACGATGCGCAACGATATGGTCTTGGGCGGTTTCCCCGATGCCCGAGGCCTTGTGTTGCAGCCCGAGGGTGACTGGGATGATCTGGTAGCCGGCGCACAGTTGGTGTTGCCGGCCTGATCAAGGTCCGACCAATAACAATGATGACAAAAAGCGGGAGCAAGCATGAGCGAGCGCACCACCTACGGTAAGTTCGACAAGTTTATACACTGGTTAATGGCGATCAATGTGGGCCTGACGCTAGTGTTTGCCAGGGATATGTCGCACCTGCCCATCGATGAGCGAGTTATCGAATATGGCCAGCACGGTGCTTCTGTGACGACCATTGCTATCTGCCTGGTGATTCGCGCCATATGGCGGGCGATTCGGGGCTTTCCCGTATTGCCCGAGGCGATGGTGGGTTGGCAAGTGGTGGCAGCAAAGTTGGTGCATTATGGATTGTACGTGGCCATGTTCGCCCAGATTATTGCCGGGGTGTTGCTGGCCTCCACCACCGAACGCGACTTTATCGCCCTTGGTTACAACATCAACTACAGCGCGTTCAACCTGGTGGCAGACAGTAATTACGACCTGATGCTGGATGTGCACGAAACCATCTACAACATTATTCTTCTGCTGCTGTTGGTGCATGTGGTGGCCGCGCTCAAGCATCACTTTGTCGACAAAGACAATGTGCTTAAGCGCATGCTGCCGTTCGTGAAAGTAGATGGTTAGATTTGATGGCTGATATCCCCGAAGGTTTTAAACCCGCTGATTTCAGCGGTCGTTTCCTCGCCCACGCGGGTCCCTATTACATCAAGCGCGGAGAGAACTGCTGGTTATTGGGCGTTCGCCTGAACGAAGAGCACGGTAACTACATCGACATCGCTCATGGTGGGGTGCTGTCCACGCTGGCGGATGTGGCCTTGAGTATGCAAGTGTATGTGAGCGAGAAGCCTTACCCCACCGTGACTACCACCAGTCTCACGACGAACTTTATAGCGCCAGCCCGGGTAGGTGACTGGCTGCTGGCAGAATCCAGTATCGAGCACCTGGGCAAGCGCACTGCTCATGTGTCCGGGCGAATCACCTGTGAGGATAAAGTGCTCGCTACCATGACGGGCGTGTTCAATATATTTCGGGAGAAGCAATGAGCGTTTACCAGACGGAGAGCTTACTGGCGGTCAGCGCCGACAAAGCCTGGTCGGTGCTGGCTGATTTTGGCAACTTTTTGGCCTGGGCATCCGGCGGCGTCGGCAGCTGCAGAATTGAAGGAGAGGGCATTGGGATGGTGCGTCATTTAGACATTCCCGGTCTGGGGCCCATTGCTGAACGATTGGATGCGCTGGAGCACGACACCTGCACATTGGGCTATACCCTGCTGAGCAAGGGGATGGCAGGCATGGATGAATACGCGGCCAGGGTGCAGGTAGTTGCTGACGGCCCCCGAACGCTGCAAGCTGCTGTGGCATGCCACCTTTGAAGCAGCGGCTGGATTGGATACAAATGAGGTGGCGGCGGGCCTGGGTGGTTCCTACGGGCAGATGGCCCAGGGTTTGGAAGCCTACGTGGCTGCGTTATAGTCTGTCGCCAGCAGAGGAGAGTAAGCATGCAAGACCGTATAGAAATTGATGTCCAGAACCATGTGGCCGACGTGCGCCTGGTGCGGACTGACAAGATGAATGCCCTGGATCGTAAGATGTTTGACGCGATTGAAGAGGCGGGCAAGCAGCTGGCGGCAGACCCGGATGTGCGCGTGGTAGTGCTGTCAGGCGAGGGTCGCTCATTTTGCGCCGGCCTGGATATGTCCCATTTTGCCGCCATGGCTGATACCTCAGACAAGGAAGAGGGCAATGCCGCTTCGGTACCCAAGACCCTTGCCGAGAGAACCCATGGCCTGGCCAATGGGCCCCAGCACGCGGCCTGGATGTGGCGCGAGTTGCCGGTGCCGGTGATTGCCGCGGTGCATGGTGTGGCCCTGGGCGGAGGTTTCCAGGTGGCCCTGGGTGCTGACATGCGCTATGCCGCACCCGGTACGCGATTCTCTGTGATGGAGATTAAGTGGGGCCTGGTACCTGATATGGCGGGTATGCCCCTGATGCGCAACCTGGCCCGGGACGACGTGATTCGTGAACTCACTTACACCGGCCGTATCTTTGAAGCTGAAGAAGCCCAGGCACTGGGCTTTGTGACTGCAGTGGTCGAAGATCCGCGAGCCCATGCGCTGGAGCTGGCCGCCCAGATTGCCGGCAAGAACCCGGATGCGATTCGTGCGGACAAACGCCTGCTGAATACAGCTACAGATTCCTCGATTGCTGACCTGTTGGTGCAGGAGTCGGTGGAACAGGATGGCATCATCGGCACGCCCAACCAGATTGAAGCGGTGATGGCCGAAATGGAAAAGCGCGCCGCCAACTTCAGTTAAAACACCCGGGGGCGGCACTCTCCGCCCCTAATTTCACTCAAATTTTTGCTATTCAGGGCTTGTTTTACCCCTTCGGTGCCGTTATCTTTATAGAACAAACAGGTTTGACTGTTTTTTATAAATATAAGTGATAACAAAGTAGTAGCTGTATCTATGCATAAATCCGCAAGCTAGTGGCGCCCGTCACCGGCTCGGCGATTACCCAGAAATACAATAAACCCGGAGTTGCCCTATGACGCGAACAGATGGTTCGTTCCGCTTGAATGCTATGAGTTTGGCTTGTGCCATGGCCCTGCCAATGGCTGTAGCCCCACAAATTTCCGTTGGCGCCAGCGCGCTAGAGGAAGTTATCGTGACCGCCCGTAAACGCGAGGAGACACTGCAGGATATTCCACTGACAGTGTCTGCCCTGAGCGCGGAGACACTGGAGCGTGGCGGCGTGGAATCCCTGCTGGATGCGGGCCGCCTGGTACCCAATATGCAGATTTACTCTGCCGGCTCGGGTAATGGCTCCGGTATCTACCTGCGTGGTATTGGTTCTTCAACCATCAGCGCCGCCTTTGACCCGGCGGTAGCCCTGACCATCGATGGTGTGGTGACCAGCGCCTCTCGTCTGATTGTTGCCGGGCAGCTTGATATGCGGCAGGTAGAAGTTCTCAAAGGCCCGCAGTCTCTGTACTTCGGTAAGAGCGCGACTGCCGGTGTGGTGTCAATCAATACCAATGACCCGGGCGATGAACTGGAAGTGATGGTTCGTGCCGCCTACTCACCGGAGCACGACGGCACCAAGCTGGAAGGTTTTGTATCTGGCCCCCTGAGTGACACCTTTGGTGCACGCTTGGCGATTGCCACCCGCGAAGACGCAGAGCTTAAAGAAAACCTGGATCCACGCGCCGCCGATGACTACCGCGGCCGTGAGAGCACCGACGCTCGCCTGACCCTGACCTGGGATCCCCGCGATAACCTGGCTCTGAAGTTCAAGGGCTACGTGTCTGAGTATGAAGATGATGGCCCCAACTGGACCTCAAACATTATTTGTCCAGAAGGCTCCATGCAGCAGACCCAGTTTCTGACGAGTCCGGATAACCCCGCTGGTGTGATTCTGCCGCCTGGTTTCAGCAACTGTAAGCTGGATGAAAAAGTAGCTTTCCCTGTGGTGGGCGAAGAATATCGGCCCGACCCCAACTACCCCACAGCGGATCGTTGGAATGACGGTGTGCAGTATGTGGAGCAGGAAACTCAGCTGTACTCACTGCAGTTGGACTGGGGCATTAACGACAATCTGGACCTGACCTCGCTGACCGCGTGGATCGATCTGGAAAACGACTTCATGGAGACCTTCGATTACTCGCAGGGCCCCGGTTCTTCTCACGCCTTTAACAAGTACAAGAGCTTCTCCCAGGAGTTCCGCCTGGAGTCCAGCTTTGACGGTGCGGTGAACTTCTCTGCCGGTTTGTACTATGCCGATACAGAACAGGAGTTTGTGACCGGTCAGAACGCAGTCAATATCGGTTTTGCGTTGCCTGACCCCGTGACAGGTAACCGCTATGACTGGGACAAAAATCACTATACCGATACTGAAACCTGGTCTGCCTTCGCAGCGATATATGTGGACTTCACCGAAAATCTGACTTTGACCGCTGGTGCGCGTTACTCAGAGGATGAGAAAGAAGGTTCTATTGAATTGCCCTACATGCATTCAGCGTTGGTGGCTAGTGGCTTCCTGCCTTCAGGGACCGTGATTACTGAAGGTCTTGAGTTTGAAGACGAGAATTGGAGCCCTGAAGTGGCCCTTAATTGGGCTGTGCGCGATGATGTGATCCTGTTTATCGCCTACAAGTCTGGTTACAAGGCCGGTGGCTTCGACAACAGTGCACTGCCTTCCGGTAGCCTGGGTAGCGGTGATGTGTCGCCTCTGCTGTATGACTCTGAGACCGGTGACGGTATCGAGGCAGGTATCAAGTCAGATCTGGCAGATGGTCGCGTGCGCTTTAACGCAACGGCGTTCTACTACATCTACGAAGACCTGCAAGTTCAGCAGTTTGACTCCACCATTATTCAGTTCGCTACCTTCAACGCGGGTGAAATCACTACCCAGGGTATTGAAGCTGAGTTCCAGTGGGCGACCCCTGTTGAAGGCCTGCTGTTTAACGGCTCCTTGGCCTGGACTGATGCAGAGTTTACCGACGAGTTCATCAACGCCGAAGGCGATGACATGGACGGTGAGAAAGTGGCGCGCAGCGCTGACTGGACGGGTAACCTCGGCTTCACCTTTGATCGTCAGATGGGTAACAGCAACTGGAACATTGGCCTGAGTGCTGATGCTCGCTACAACGACGGTTATCGCCTGACCGATACGATTGCTGCACCGGAGCAGGACAGCTTCTGGATGTACGATGCGGCGCTGCGTTTCTACAGCTCTGATGATCGCTGGGAGCTTGCAGCCATTGGTCGTAACCTGGGCGACGAAGTGGTGGCGTACTCTACCCAGAGCCGTCCCTTTGCTTGTGGTACCGATCCGTTGACTGGTAGCTGTGTGGCAGCTGGTACGGTTGGCAACGACCAGCTCGACCAGATCTACACCTCATCGCTGGGACGTCAGTACACCATTCAGCTGACTTACCGCTACTAAGAGAGAGGCCCGTGAGAGCGGGCTGATTTCTGCAAAAGGGAAGGGCTGCTTCGAGAGGAGTGGCTCTTTTTTATGCCTGCTCGTTAGAAAGCGCGCTAGCTAGAGCTGCTCATGATGCGGTCTACAAATTCTACAAACCTCGGTTCAAGAAGCGGTCTGACAAGAGGGCTTTCTTCCCAGGTTTTCTTCATGCCAGGTACGCCACGCAATGCAGACAACACATGCTCCAGTTCCTTTAAATCCTCTGAGCTGGTTGTTGACGTGTACTGTCCCCAATACATCCAGAAGTAGTACCCATTTGTCATATCCAGAACAACAGCTCGTTCAGCTGAGAGGCCCAGTTCTTCGCCGAGCGCTGTGTAGTGATCTTCAAGCCCCCAGTTTTTCATCTGTTCTTTCGCGAGCTGCGGGTTGTCCATCAGCGACAGCACCATTTCCCTGACAGCTCGAGATCGCTCAAGCCTATTCTGGTCCGCCATGGATGCCTTGGCATGCCGAACCTGCACCGCCAGATAACCGATGGTGAATACAACAACGAGTGCGCCGAGTATTTCACCGATAGCACCTATAGCTTCCCAGTTCATTCCGGATACCTCCGGCCGCGGGCAGCGAAGCCGCGCAACGATGTTGGTGTACTTGTGCCAGACTTGTCAGGTGCAGACGCGATCACCTTGTTATTGCCTGCTCAACCTCAGCGACGTAGGAGTCCCTGAAAATAACTTTCCACTCCGCCCAATACTCCGCATAGGTGGGGTACCTGTCGAGAAAGATGACGATCGCCTCCAGGTCAGACTCCCACCGTTCCTCTGTGATATAGCCTTGCTCCAAGAGGAAGTGCGAATTTTCAAACTGGTTGAAGAATAGAAACGGTTGCAGTGATCGCGTCAGTGTTTCGTAAGAAGTTAGCTCTTCCCCTGCTTGCACTTTGGCGTCGATCTGCAGCAAGGGTTCACTGCCGATCTGAGCGGAAGCCAGTTCACGCGCAGCGTCGGATCTCATTTGCATGAGCGTTACCAGGGCAATCTCATGAGTTTGTCGCATCTGCAGGCCGACAAAGATCAATGACGCCACGATGGCCGCTATTCCGATTATTTCAACGATGAATCGTGTTTTCTCAGCGTTCATGATGCCCCTTTACTCGATGGCTTCAGCCTTCGACAGGCAAACGAGTTAGCGCGCTCGCGCTGCCTGTGCGTGTGATGTGCAGCTGGGCGTTCATCCGATCGGTTCTATGATCAGAGGTCTTGTTACTAATACCTCCGTAGCTTCCAGGCCCGCTTCACGATGGACCAGTGCCGCCTGATACTCTGGATCCATGAGCATGTCGGTGAATGCCGCAATATTTCGATATTCCATCGTTGCAATTCGATGCCAGTTTCTCGAATCCCCTACGACTTTTTTCTCAATATTGTTCAGGGTCATCAGGCGCCCACCCCTTTGGGTAACTTGCGAAAACGCTACGGCTCCGTACTTGTCATAGGCATCGGCGCCGCTTAGCTGATGACTGGCCAGCTCATGATCAGCGGGGTAATCTGCAGCCTCCTTGAAGGCTAACAGGTTCACAAAGTGAAAGGGGCCCTCTAGATTGCCGCGCAAAAGGTTTCGAATTTGTTCCGCGCTTGGATCGATAGTCCCGTTAGAAAGCTCAATCAGCTCGTTAATCAGGGCCTCGGTTTCCTCTTCTCTCATTCACTTTCTCCAAATGATCTTCAGTACGATTTACCAGATCCACACATATCGCCAAGCTGACGGAAGCTAGAGCCGCACGAGCGCAACGCTTGCTGCGCATTGCTATGAGTCTTAACTATTTTTGCCTGCGACATGGACACCTTCTAGTACGAGGTTCTCTAACCTAGGGCCGTCAGAGATCATTTCTATAAACTTCGGATCAAGCTGCTCCTGTTTGACCTCCAGTTCGAAAACTTCTTTCACCACTGGCGTCCTGACATAGCTCCTCCACCAACGCATCCTGCGTTCGAATAAATCGTCCTGGAGGATGCCCGCCTTCCATAGAAAGTAGTCGGATTGGATTTGCTGAAAAATACCTCGCGTCCACATGTGTAAGCGGTATCGTTCTGTTTCATTGAAGTCTGATATTTGTGAATCAACACCAATTCTAGTGGCCAAGGCGGCACGGTCTGGGTCTGAAGCAGCACTAATATTTATTTGAGACCAAACGGCCTCGGAGTCACGGGCAGTCTGGGCGCGTATGGCTATAGTGTTCTGCCTGATCTGGTAAACGAGAGCGAGGAGGGACACGATGACCGCAATTCCACCTAGTGCTTCGCCGAGATTGCCTAGCTGCTCGAAAGTCATTCTTTAGCACCCTCTTTTTTTGGTTAGCACGATCTCAATTGACTCACAACGCCGCGGGCATAGGCCACTGCGAAGCGCCCTTGCAGCCTTGACTTGTTATCGGGCTACACCCTTATTCTTTACCGTTTCTTGTATCGCGCATGAATTTAAGACTTACAAAAACAAATAGTATATAGAATGTTCCAAGTGTGTACGGTATGAACGGATAGACGGGCGAGGTGCGCCATGAGCTCATTTCCTTGGCTTCGAGTTCAGCCTCAATCGCAAGCTGAGCAAAACCCCCTTGTGCCGCAATCAGGAAGAGCGCAACAATAACAAAAAAGCTATTGATTATAAGAACTTGTCTAGAGGTTAGTTTCTTTCCAACGCTATACGCTACAACTAGGTATCCCGTAAGGACAGACAAATAGAGAGCAGTCAGCGCCAGGACATTACTCCATGCTTCCTGTCCAAGGCTCATCAATTCCGCTTCGGTCATAGCTCAGCCCTATAACGCCAAGCGAAACGGCAGCATAGCCGTCCGCTTGCGCTACTTGTTATGAGGCAGCTGGAATAGGAAATATCTGATAAGGCCGTCATTCTGTATCTGGTCCTGCATGCCGGATATCCCACATGAACTTTAGGCTAGCTGCAAGACAAAACCAAAGAAACCCACCTACGACATAGGCTATCCATGGTCGTGGTTCATACTCTCTCTGGGTAGTCATGGCGAAAGCTATTTGTTCAAGTTCATCAGCAGCGACTGCGAAAGAAAAAGAACTCAGAATCAAAAATGTGCTGAGCCCAATGTAAAGTGAATTGATAATGATGGCCTGACTAGAGGTAAGAGACTTCCCGACTAAATAAGCGACTACCAGGTATCCGCTCAACACAGTTATAAAATAGATGGACATCGAAATCGAGTTTGCCCATACCGCTTGTGATACTTCTAATAGCTCAGCTTCACTCATTTCCTTGCACTGTGCCCCCACCCCATGACGCTTCAAGAAGGGGCGCCGCTAGCGGCTACCCGATTGCTTGACTCGTTAGATGGGGCCTTAATCTCGACTTCGAAAAAACGCGCTGCGTTATCATAAAATATGGCCCGCTTCTCAGCTTCGTCAAGAAAATCCAGGCTATTGAGATATTCAATTGAAAGGTCGATTGCATCTGGCCAGCGCATCTGGTCCGATCCAAACATCACCCGATCCAATATGCCTACCTCCTTAGCGTTCCGCAAAAACTCCCGCGCGTAGCGCTGTAGACTAGGATCAACCCAGAGCAATACCGAAATGTCAGCGTATACCTGTGGATAATTGACCATGAGTCGCAGTGTATGCTCATGCCACTCTATTCCAGCATGCATCATGTAAATGCGTAGTTTGGGGTACTTTACTAGAACATCCTCGAGAAGGTATGGATCTCCCAATGACAGTCGTGAATGCGGATGCTGGCCATACGTGCCACCTGGCGGCCCGCCACCAGTATGGACTGCTACCGGGACGCCATAGCGCTCGCAGATTTCTAAATATTCTTGCCACACCGGATCAGCTAATCTTGTGCCTGAATAATACGGTCCAAGTTCGCCATAAACTTGAACAGCACCGGACTGAATGAGGTGTTCGAATTTTTCGACGTTAATTCCATAGTCATTGGGAGCATCGATCATCAGTCCAGTGATTATTCGGTTGTCATCGTCCGCAGCTTTCCATGCTTTCAGGCTATCTGGTGAGCCACTAACAACAGCTTTCACAATATTGTATTTTCTGAATCGCTCGAAAGTTTCCTGGATATGTTCTGCCTGACTTTTAGAGCCTTCCAAACCGTGAGGGCCCCTCTCGCCATAAGCTCCGAACTCAGATACTTCCCCATAGGAGTGGATGTGCACATCGATGATCGGCTGCATCTCATCTGATAGGACTGACTGAGATACGATTGAAAGCAGGATAACTATGGCGTCTTTCATTCGATCTCCGGTATGCCTAACTCTCGCAGATGTAGCGGTTTTGGCGTCCATAGTCCTGAGTTGTTATGTGTTTTTGTGACGTCTTATTTTTTGTCCTGTAATGCTTGTGCTACTTTTGATGACTTCATCGCACTGCCTCGCTCTACTGAATCGAAATAGTCGCGGAGCCACAGCCAGCGATTATCTGCCCCGCATTCGCAGACGCTCATACCGGTTTGCAAGGTACGCTCATTCGTTTCTCTATTTCGCCAAACAATTGCGAATTCTTGATGGATTAGGGAGCCATTTACTCCGAAGCTGCGAGTTTCCATATGTACGGGCTCCATGGCACTCCATATAGCCTCTATCGTGGCTTTCAATTCTTGCTTTCCATTGAGGGTGGTGCCCGGGACTTCCACTACACAATCGTCATGCCAGATGTCGAGATATTTTGCTAAGTCACAATCCATAAAGCTGCGATCGCGCTGATCCAAAATCTGTTTTGCACTTTCTAATGTTAAGGTCACTTTTGCCTCTGTTTAGGTATAACGCCTCAGGCTGAGGGCGCCTAAATGGCGCAGCGGTTCTGTTGTCCGCAGCCCGCGCCTCTTCTAGGCCTAACTTTGCGTTGCATCACTGTGCTCTGAGTTCGTCCACGGCCATAACTGAGTAAATGGCACTTTCGCATAACTGTCATCTTCAACTAGAGCCTCAATCGCCTCTACGAATACTGGAGACATTGTGTTTCTCGCATGGGTCCACCATTGTTGCCCGCCAGGGGTGATGACTATGGCGACCACTGCAGCCATCCAAGCATCGTGCTGGTGATCACTAACCAGCTTCAGGTCTCGCATCTCGTGAACGGTCTCCACATGATTTAAAAGTGGATAGTGGTAGCCGTTGAAC
Organism: Halieaceae bacterium; assembly: GCA_963921335.3. Taxonomy (GTDB): domain Bacteria; phylum Pseudomonadota; class Gammaproteobacteria; order Pseudomonadales; family Halieaceae; genus CAWUFC02. Next base: position 1,968,269 of record CAWUFC020000001.1, read on the forward strand.
TTTGCTTGCTCCTCTGCTGATAATGCATTGAAATCATCGAATCCCCGACGAAGAAGATCATTGAGACCTGGGAAGTGTAGGTGAGCGAAGTGCAATTCGTAGGTGTTGGTAAGCTCACGAATCGCCTCCGCCTTGGCTATCTGGTTGCTTTGCCGAAGCTGGTAAGAGAGGTAGATCAACGTGGCAATGACGGCGATCGCGCCTGCAAATTCCGCTATCGCGGCAATGGCTTCCCAATTCATAAAACCTCCTCAAGAATCGAGGGTTTCCCTAGGTTGGACTTATAACGCCAAGCGAAACAGCGGGGCAACCGTCCGTTTACGCTACTTGTTATATTTCTAAGCATCATCAACCCATGCGCCAATGGATGAATAAATAGTGCAGTGGTTCACTCCACATATTTCGACAAACTTTGCAGCGGATTCTGCAATAGGATCGATTACATAGAGTTTTTTCTCCTCATTTTTCCTCAAGTTTTCGCTTAGTAGCATTCTCGCCTCGATATCCAACGGGGGACAGGAGTATCCTGCAACAACCACTCTATCGGCCGCTCTAAGGCGCTCTCCAGCCAGTTCCCATAGAGGCTCGAAGCTCCTGTGCATCATCCCTCGTTTACCACTTACTGGAGGCACGATTATTGGCTTCATGTACATTTTTCGCGCTTTTTTCTTCCAAGTTAGGCTGGAAGGGATCATCGGCGAATCGATAACATTGATCTCCCTATTAGATGCAAACAAAGTGTGCGGCTTGGGTTGATCCGAGGTGTGTACAGACTGCCAGTTTAGAGAGCCATGCAGTTTTAGCACTTCAACGCCTTTATGCGGCATTCCGCTGTTAGCAAAGTTCGGGTATCCATTTATACCGGGGTACCAGCTATGTCATTGAGGCAGTAGCAATTTGGGAACTGGAAAATGTGTTCACCATTGTTGGCTGCTATCTCATCCAGCGCACGCTCAACCATTAAATCGTAGTTGAAGGTAATCACGGAAATGTCTTCCGGTGACCCCGCTTTGCGCAATTCCCCCAAAAGAAACCTGTATAACAGAGATCTTCGGCCGACCTTGAGTGGGTTGGTAGTTTCAGCCAAAACGGTGTTTAGCAAGTTGAGGAAGGCGACAAACCCTTTGTGGTAAGGGCTCCCTGGAGGCGAATCAATAGCCTTCAAGTACAAATAGGTTGCCGCGCGCTCCAACGATTGTTTCAAATTTGAGGAGTAGTCGCCTACCAGATCCTCCAGCACTTCGACTACCGGCTCAAGCGCTGGCGCCTTTCCGATGCGTGCTATCTCAAAAAAGTCTGCATCAAGTGGCGGCCGCTTGCCTATCGGCTTGTTGCTACCCAGAGCTCGACTACTACCTGCCCCAAGAAGAAGTACTGTTTTCATGGCTCATTTTTCGAGGAAATATAACACCCGGTTAAGCGGCGCAGTCGCCTAGGACAAAAATGTGATTCACATTTTGGTCGCAGGTGCTGCGTCCGAGTGAGCGTAGCGGATGACTTCAACCGCATGTTATACGCTTGCACGACTATTCTCTCTCTTGTATCTCAAGCAGCACAGTCTTGATAGCGGCCTGGGTGTTTTGAAATCCATCGGCATGGTCTATGCCATGAGGTTCGAGCTCTTCCTCAACGGCTGCATAAAGTTGAGGAATGAACGGAGCGAGATTGCTCCCAACCGTTTTCCACCACGCATACCCATAGGGATTGCTAACAAGCCCACTCCAACGTGCTACTGCGGAGCGACTAAGTTTATATCCTGGCATTGACTCTTGCCGCATGGCTTTCGAAAACTCTGCCATATATAAGTTGAACAATACGACATGGTCTTCAGTGGAAAGAGAAACCGGTTCGTCTATCGCACGAGCGATTGATATTGCTGGATTCTCACCCGCAAGATTCTGGTAGTGTGCAGTGACTTCGGAAAAGAGCTCACCCTGAACTTCAGTTTGCGCAATATCCTCTTGCTGCGCTATTTGGAAAGCCACGAGCAGAAGACCTATAACAATGCCTAAGTTCGCCGCGATCTCAAGAGAGCTAACAATGCTGCTTTTCGGTTCGCTCAAGGTAGTACTCGGGACTAAGGCGTATAACAGCTTAATTTATGGACGAGTGCTGCGTTGTAATGCGTCATGGTGCCGCATATCTCCGGTTTTGGGCTGCCGATGGAAATACTATTCACGGCTACAATTCTGGCAGATGATTCGAAATGCACAAGGACGCCGGCGCCCGCGTGGATGCGCGGGGGTGCAAGGGAGAAATGAATAGGCTGGGGCTGGCGCGTGAGTTTAACCAGCCCGCATTTCCTCTACTCTCGGGTCGTTGGGGTAAATCCATTCATCCCCGATGACTTGCTGTACGCGCAGCTCTTCCGGGATGTTGTCGATACCGATAATGCGGTCGGCGGCTTCGTTCCAATGGTAGATACGCGCCTCCTGGTAACTGAGGGGTACGCCTTTGAAGCCTTTGGATTCCATCGACTGTTGAATCTTTTCGCCGAACTGGGTGTCTTCCTGCAACACGGGGCCCAACTCATCTCCAACGGTCCACATGCTCTCGGGGTGACCATCGCGCCAGTCGGGGGTGGTGGTCCAGGTTTCCATACGGCACTTATTGATGCCATTGGGCCAGAAGGTGATCGGCGGTATCGCGAACTGGCTCAGGGGCGCGACGAAGTTGGGGAACAAGCCGTATGACTGGGTGCAGGTGCGGGCAATTTCTCCCACCCCGTCAATTTGTGGCCGGCTATCGTCGACACCTACCGCTTCGAGGGCGGAGCGCCCGGCAGGTGTAGGGGCAATCATGCGACCGTGGCCATTCAGGTACAGCGTGTTCACATTACGCCGGTCGTCCAAAATGGGCGCTACCGTTGTGGGGTGAATGCTGCGCACATGGTAGACCTCGGTATTGGCCTCCATGGCGATCTTCCAGTTGCAGTCCAGGTCAAAGATATGGCGCGCGGCCAGTCTGCATTTATCAAATTGAAACTCCTCCCACTCATCGGCTATGGGGCCGAGCCACTCCAGCAGGGTGGGGGCTTCGGGGTCGAAGTTCACAAAGATCAAATTGCCAAAGCGCTCGCAGCGTACCTTCTTCAGCGAACGGCAGGACATGTCAAAATCGCGAAAGTCCTCCGGATCTCGCATGCCTTTCAATTCGCCTTCGTGGTTGTAACTCCAGCCGTGGTACGCGCACGTCAGCCGACGACTTTTGCCCTTGGCTTCTGTGACAACCGGTGCGCCGCGATGCTGGCAGGTGTTGTAGAAGGCATTCACCTCGCCACTCTCGGCGTGCACGATCACCACAGGTTCGCCGGCGTTTTCCCAGAGCATCCAGCAGCCCGCTTCGGGTATTTCGTCGATGTGCGCGGCCAGTAACCAGGATTTGCGCCAGACATAATCCAGCTCCAGCTGAAAATAGCGCTGGTCTACATAGCGACCGGCCGGAATGTCAGGCAGGGTAGGAAAGGCCTTGGGCGGTTCGGTGCGTGCGGCCTCGTATTCCATCAGGTCACGCAGTTGCTGAATGTATTCCGGCGTCATCATGCAGCGGCCTCCTCTTCAGCGGGTTCAAACTCCAGCCACAGGTGATGAAAGCCCCGCAACATGGTGGAATGGGTGCGCTCGTTGTTACCACTGGTGGGGTGCTTCACACTCTTGAAACGGCGGAACAGCCCTTCCAGTGCATACTGCGCTTCCATGCGGCCCAGGGGTGCGCCAATGCAAAAGTGGATGCCGTGACCAAAGGTATGGTGGTCGCTGCGACCGCGATCGAGCCTGAACTCATCCGGGGCCTCATAATGCAGTGCATCACGATTGGCTGAGCCCATAATGGCATACACAGTTTCTCCGGCTTTGATGGTCTGGCCGTGCATCTCGGTGTCAGCGGTGGCCTTGCGATTGACCCAGTGTACGGGACCATCAAAGCGTAACGTTTCTTCCACCGCAGCTTCGATTTTGTCCGGGTTATCGCGCAGCTCGTTCCACATGGCCGGGTCGTTGGCCAGGTAGTTCAACAGGTTGCTCAGCAGGTTGGTGGTGGTTTCGTTGCCAGCAATCAGCAGCAGAATGTTAAAGCCAACAATATCCTGGTCACTGATGCCTTCGCCATCCACTTCGGCCTGTACGACTTTGCTGATCAGGTCGTCGCCCGGATTGGCGCGGCGCTCGGGTATCAACGACTGGAAGTAGCCGGCCATTTCCATGATGTCCGGCAGGCGGTCTTCCAGGTTGGTGGCTTCGCTGGTGCCCGTGAGTGCATCAGACCAGCGCTTGAAGTCGTCTTTGCGTTCCTCCGGGATGCCCATCAGGCGCGCAATGATGTAGATGGGCAGTGGAATGGTGAATTCTTCTGAAATATCGATCAGGGTCTTGCCTTGCAGACCGTCCAGAAGCTCGTCCACCAAATCCTTCACCTCCACTTCCATCTGTTTCAGCGTGCGGCTGGTAAAGGCTTTGTTCACAATCGCGCGCAGCTGGGTGTGGCGGGGCGGGTCATCGGTAAGCAGCGGCAGGGCCATGGCCTGTTGGTCCATTTCACCCATGCTGTTGGAAGAAAACAGGGCGGCGTCTTTGAGCACGGCGCGCACATCGTCATAGCGGCTGATCACCCAGCCCTGCACGTCCTCTGCCCACCAGATGGGCTGTTCCTCACGCCACTGTTTATAGTGCGGGTAGGGGTCTGTTAACAGCTCGGGATTATTAAAGTTCATTATCTTTACCGTAGATGTCATCAGGAAGTGACTAAAATTACAATTGGTTGTAAAATTTGTCAATGTCTGCAAAACGTGGTCCCTACAACTCGCCTCGGCAACTGGAGCGCCAGCAACGCATTCTTGAGTGTGCCCGTGAGGCCATCGATCACTCGGGCTACGACGCGTTGACCATGAACGACCTCGCCGCCACTAGCGGCGTGTCAGTCAAAACCCTCTATAACCTCTTTGGCAGTAAAGACGAGCTGTTGCTGCTGGCGGTGGCAGACCTGCTGACTGATTTGTCCGAAAGCCCCCAGGTCAGTCAGGCTGCCCCGGGTATTGCCCGTATGCTGGCCAATCTTGAAGTCACTGCCGCGCAAATTGTTGCCACCCCGGCCTATGCTGAGACCATGGCTCGAGCCCTGTTCCAGGCAGATCGCGAACACCGCCTGGTCGAAATTTTGCTGGGCAACACCAGGGCAGGGGTGCTGGAACAGTTGCAGCTCGCACAGGGGCAGGGTGAGCTGCGTGAAGAAGTTGATCTTGAGGCTGCTGCGACCCTGATTGCCGGTCAGCAGTGGAGCGCGGTGTTGCTGTGGGTGAAGGGCCTGCTGGCGCTTGATGATTACCTCAACCAGGCCAGGCGCGGGCTGCGTATGGCGTTGATTCCCCTCTGTGCCCCTGATGTGGCGGCTCGTCTGCAGGATGAGCTCTGGTAGCTGCCCGATTTCAATGGAGTCTGACCCCATTGGAGTGGTAAAGTGGTCTGACCAATTTACCTAACGAGTTGATTTCATGCAGGAAACCTGGCGCTGGTTTGGTCCGGATGACCCCGTGAGCCTGGAAAATATTGTGCAGGCGGGTGCCTCCGGGGTGGTGACCTCCCTGCATCATGTGCCCACCGGGGAGGCCTGGTCGCTGGCCGATGTGCAACAGCGTAAGGCCGAGATAGAAGCCGCGGGCCTGCATTGGACAGTGGTCGAGAGCATTCCCCTGCACAATGACATCAAAACCCGCACCGGCAATTTCGAGCAGTTAATCGCCAATTATCAGGAATCGGTTCGCAACGTGGGCACGGCCGGTATTGAGATTGTCTGTTACAACTTTATGCCGGTGGTGGACTGGACTCGAACCAACCTGGATTACGAATTACCCAATGCGTCCCGTGCCCTGCGTTTTGAAATGAGCGACTTCGCCGCCTACGACGTTCACATGCTCAAACGCGACAATGCCGCCGCTGATTATGCGCCTGAGGTGCTGGCCCGGGCAGAGCAGCGTTTTGCTCAAATGAGTGAGTCCGAGCGTGAGCTGTTGGAGAAAAATATTATCGCAGGCCTGCCGGGTGGTGAGGGCTCATATGATCGCGACAGTATTCGTGCCGCGATCGCAGAGTTTATCGCCATGGGTGACAGCGGTATGCGTGCCAACCTGTTTGCGTTTCTGGAGGCCGTGATTCCGGTGGCAGAGGAAGCGGGAGTGCGCATGTGCATCCATCCGGATGATCCGCCCTTCAGCTTGTTTGGCCTACCGCGCGTGGGCTCGACCGCGGACGATGCCCGTGCGCTGTTGCAGGCGGTACCTAGCCCCAGCAATGGGCTCACCCTCTGCGCAGGCTCCTTCGGTGCCCGTGGTGACAATGACTTGATTGGCATGGTCAACGAGTTTGGGCCGGATATTCATTTTGTGCACCTGCGCAACGTCAAACGCGAAGCCGATGGCTCCTTCTACGAAGCTGAACATCTCGATGGCGACAATGACATGGTTGGGCTGGTGTCGGCTCTGCTGGATGAAGAAGAGCGGCGCGAGTCAGCAGGGCGTACCGACCGTATTCCCATGCGGCCTGATCATGGTCATGCCATGGGGGATGAGATCGGCAAGCCCGGCGTTAACCCAGGTTATTCATTCGGTGGACGCATGAAGGGCCTGGCGGAGTTGCGCGGGGTCATGCACGCGCTGGAATCTATCCGCAAAAAATAGAGTGTCGACGTGGTGACAGAGCTGCTGCGCAGGGCTGTCACCGAATAGACTTAGATCGCGATTGCCACTTCAGCGGCGGCTTCAATCGCTCCCTCGATATAGCTGACACCGGTGCAGTCACCAATGGCGTGCACCTTGAGCCCAGCGGCTTTCAGTGAGTCTGCCAGACTTTCATCACCGGTCGCACCCTGCGCCACAATCACGTGGTCTAAATCCACATGCCGCTCTTGCCCGCGGGCGTTGCTGTAGGCGATGCGGTGATCTTCAATGGCGACATTCTTGGTGTCTTTGATGAGCGTAACACCCAGGTGTTGCAGTTCATCGAGCAGACGCATGCGGCGCACTAGATACAGCCCTTTGCCGGCCCTGGGTCCGCTTTCAAATACGGTGACCTTGCGGCCGCGCTCGGCCAGAAACTCCGCCAATTCAAGACCCACCAGCTCGCCGCCGATAATGCCGATGCGCTCACCCAGGGGCAGCCACAACTTGGAGGCCTGGCGGACCACTTCCGGGATGCCCGTGGCACCTGTAAGCGAACCGGCTTTTACCATAAAGCGGGTAAAGCCATCTGTTTTAGCCTGCAGGTTGGGGTGATCCTGGGCCATCACCAGCGCACGCATTTCATCTCCGCTGTATACAAAGTCCTGATCGTTGCCAGGCAGTTCCGGCATATCCCGTTTTGCACCGGTCGCCACAACCACTTCGTCGATGCCCAATCGCTTCAGCAGCTCGGGTGTGGCCGCTGTGTTCAGTTTGACACTCACGTCTGACAGGCGAATCTGCAAGCGCAGCCAGTCCAGTAAGCGCTCGTTGGGTTTGTAGGCGATGCTGGCAAATTGCAGCGTGCCCCCCAGTCGGTTGCCCGCTTCAAAAAGGGTGACCTGATGGCCACGAATCGATAAGCGCCGCGCCGCTTCCATGCCGCCGGGGCCGCCGCCGATTACGCCGATGTGCCTGCGGACATCCGTGGCGATCAGTGCACGCTCCCGCTCCCGACCAGTCTCGGGATTGACCGCGCATTTGGTGGGCTTGAGCACGTAGATCTGGCTGACGCAGCAATAGCAGTAAACACAGGGGCGAATCTGCTCGGGCTTGCCCGCACAGACTTTGCTGGGCAGGTCGGGGTCCGCCAGTAATTTTCTACCCATGGCGAGGAAGTCATACTGGCCGGCACTGATGTGTTTTTCCCCTTCATCCACTTCAATACGCCCAGAGGCAATGACCGGGATGTTGAGCTGTGTCCGAATGGCTTGGGCATTACTGACCATACGGCCCGGCACATGGGGGATATTGGATTCAGAGTGCAGGGCGCCGCGATTGGTGTCGTGATACGAAGACACGGTAATGGCATCGGCGCCGGCCGCCTCGACCATCTTGGCTACTTCGGTGGCGTCGGTCAGTGTAATGCCTTCGGCTTTACCAAACTCTTCCGAGTCCAGCTTCACCCATACCGCGAAATCGGGGCCGACACGCTCGCGCACCGCAGTCACTACTTCCAGCAACAGGCGGGCGCGATTCTCCAGGCTGCCACCGTAGTTGTCATCCCGCTGGTTGAGCGCGGGGGAGAGAAATCCGGACAGGATGTAGCCGTGACCACCGTGAATTTCCGCACCGTCAAAGCCTGCTTTTTGGGCGCGTTCAGCCGCATCTGCAAAACGTCCAACCAGCGTATTGATATCTTCCTGGGTCATCACGTGGATGATGGGCTCCGGTGCATCCGGATCGTGAAAAGCTGCCATTTCTTCAAACAGCATGCCGTCGCCCAGGTCACTGTGACCACCCGGTGAAGGGTAGGAGGGCGTCCATACCGGTCGGCCTTCTTTCATGTCCTGCACCGAGACCATGCCACCGTGATGAAGCTGCGCCGCAATCTTGGCCCCATGGGCGTGCACCGCATCAGCTACAGCTTTCAGGCCCTCAATGTGGCGGTCTTCAGAGATCGCTGTTTGTCTTGGCTTGTTGCCGCCATGAGGCCACATCACGCCCATGACACCCACAATAATCAAGCCTACGCCGCCTCGTGCCTGACGTTCGTGATAGTCGAGCAGGCGCGGGCCCATGCTGCCGTCTTCCTCGGCAAAGTTGGTGCCCATCGCCGTGACGACCATGCGGTTTTTCAGCTCCAGATTGCCGATACGGCCGGGACTGGACAGGTGGGGGAACGAAGCCATAGCTCAACTCATTGTCTGTTCTGATTCCCTCATTTTGGCCGGCACCAGAATTATTGCAACGTTGCTCCGGACTAACTATTTGCGCTGTGTCCGCTTATGTAAGCTGTTCGCCCGCTACAGCCACGGGGTACACTGCCTGACCATGGAACGAAGCCAGCTACAGACCCATTTTTTGAAAGGTACCGAGTATGCCGGGGCCACACCCGAGGCGCTGCCGGCAGACGCGTCCTTTCGTCGCTACTTTCGCCTGCACGGCGGCCCTAATCCTGCGCTGCTGATGGATGCGCCACCACCCCAGGAAGATGTACGGCCGTTTATACAGGTCGGTGAGCATCTTTGTGCCCTGGGCTTTAGCGCACCACGTATATTTGCGAGGGATGTGACCAACGGCTTCCTCATCCTGGAGGATTTTGGTGAGGCCACCTATACCCGCCTGTTGGCTGCGGGTGAGCAGGAACAAGCCCTCTACGAACTGGCGCTGGATACCCTGATCGTACTGCACCAAGATGCCCGCGCCGTCGAATTGGCGCTGCCCGCATACGATCGGGCGGTGATCCTGGAGGAGTGCACCCTGTTTCCGGAATGGTTTATGCCCTGGCAGGGTCTGAAGGTGTCAGACGAACAAATAGCGTCACATTGTCATATCTGGGCGACGATGCTGGATGCTGCGCCCGCATCCGCGCAGAGCCTGGTGCTGCGGGATTATCATGTCGACAACATGATGCAGCTGCCGGAGCGAAACGGGGTGGCTGCCTGTGGTTTGCTGGACTTTCAGGATGCTCGTATCGGCCCCACTGCCTACGACGTCGTTTCCCTGTTGGAAGATGCACGTCGTGATCTGGCGCCGGGTTTGGTGGGTCAATTGTTACAGCGCTACCAACACGCGATGGGTCTGGAAGCTGAAGAGTGGGACCAGTTCATGCACTGGTATCACCTGCTGGGCGCACAGCGCCATTGTCGGGTGCTGGGTGTCTTTGCACGCCTGTCCCAACGCGATGGCAAGGATGTGTACCTGAAGCACCAACCGAGGGTGGTGCGGCTGTTGCTGTCACATCTGGACCAGCCTTGCCTGGCCCCTCTAAGGTCATGGATAGAACAGCACTGTCATGCTGAGCTGCTGGATCTGTCGGCCGGCACATCGTTGAAGGAGTGATTGCCACAATGAAGAAACGTCGGTTGGGTGAGTTTGAGGTCTCTGAAATCGGCCTGGGCTACATGAGTATGTCCTTTGGCTACGGCCCGGCAGATGAGGACGAATCCGAGCGCGCACTGCTGCGGGCGCTGGATGTGGGTTATACCTTTCTGGATACCGCCAGTGTTTATGGGCTGGGTCACAACGAACAGCTGATTGGGCGAGTGCTCAAAGATCGCCGTAGTGAATTTGTGCTGGCCAGCAAGTGCGGTATCACTGTGACTGAAGATGGCGGCAGAGCAGTGGATTGCAGCCCCGCAAATGTGCGTAAAACCTGCGAACAGAGTCTGCGCAATCTCGACACCGAGGTCATTGATCTTTACTACCTGCACCGCCGCGATTTTAATGTGCCGATTGAGGAGAGCGTTGGCGCCCTGGGCGAACTGATGGGCGAAGGCAAGATCCGCGCGATTGGTTTGTCAGAAATGTCATCAAGTACCATTCGCCGTGCCCATGCCGAGCGCGCCGTGACAGCGGTGCAGTCAGAGTACAGCCTGTGGACCCGCGAGCCCGAGAACAAAGTGATTGATACCTGCGCTGAGCTCGGTATTGGGTTCGTGCCCTTTAGCCCGGTGGCGCGCGGTTTTCTCAGCGAAAGGCTATCTGCCGAAACGGATTTCAGTGAGATGGATATGCGCGCCAATATGCCGCGTTTTCAGGGTGAGGAGTATCAACACAACCTGGCGCTGCGAGAGGAGCTGGCGGCCATTGCCGCTGACAATCACTGTAGTCTCGCACAGCTGGGGTTGGCCTGGGTGCTGGAGCAGTATCAGATTCATGTGCCGATACCTGGGACTCGGCACGTGGCCTACGTGGAGGAGAATGCTGCTGCCTCAGGGCTTGAGATCAGCGCGGCAGATTTGAAACGGGCAGGTGACATACTCAGCCCCGCTACCGTCAAGGGCGCCCGTTATCACCCCTCGATGGAAATTTCCCTCGACCCGGAAGACTGATCAGGGCAGGCCCGCTGCCGGGACAGAGACGTCGACATACTGTATGGCGCCGCTGCGCAGATCAGGTGTTTGGGTGGGGTCTGAGGTGCCGGCATTACACATAAACAAGCGAGTGCCGTTTTCGCCACCGAGCATGCAGGCAAATGGATTGAGTTCGCCTGTCTCAACGGTTTGCAGGATTTCGCCGCCCTCAGCGACCCGAATGCATCGATGGGTGGTGCAGGCACTGACCCAGATCGCGCCCTCCGCATCCAGGCAAATGCCGTCGGGTGCTGTTTTTTCCAGCTGAGCCCATAACCTGCGATTGCTCAGTTGGCCGTCTTCAGCGATATCAAAAGCGGTAAGGCAGCCGGCAAAACTCTCGGCGACGATCAGGGTTTTTCCATCAGGGGTGATGACCATGCCATTGGGAAACATCAGCTCATCGGCGGCAGAGCTAACGACGCCATCGGGTGCTACCCGGGCCACGCAAGTGGGGGTGGGCTTGTCGCCATCACGCAGGCTGAAGCCAAAGTTACCGACGTAGGCATTGCCATTTGCGGCTACCACCATGTCATTGCTCTGGTTGGTGTGAAATGCGTCCAGGTCGGCGTACCAGTGCAAATCCCCCTCACTGTAGCGGTACAGACGGTTGCCTTTCATTGACACCACCAACATGTCGCCATTGGGTAACCAGCCGAGACCGGCGGGGTCGCCCGGAACACTGATGGTTTCAATCAGCTGCAGCTGGCCGTCGAGATGATAGACCAGGCCAGCATGCATATCTGAGAACCAAAGCTCCCCGGCATGCCAGCGCGGGCATTCGGGAAACAGCAAACCGTCAATAACGGTATGCATCAGGGTTCGATTAAAACGTTTGGCCTGGGCAGGCCCTGTTCCTCGCAGATAGCGAGGTAGTAGTTCAATGTCAGCTGGCCATCGACCACCATGTCGATCTCGTCGTTTTCACCGAGATTGATGTTGGAGCCATACATCTGGAACCAGACCCGGGTATTGTCTTCAATGCACTGCAAAGTGTGTTCAGAACCGGCCGGCTCATACAGGAAAGAACCCGCCCGATTCACGTAGTCATATTCCTTATACTTCCAGGCGCCGGAGGTGGTGTAACCGAATACCGGCCCTGTATGTTTGTGTTTTTGCACCTCGTAGCCAGCCTGGAAAATGTTCTCAATGATCCACAGGCCTTCGCCTACACGAACGTGCAGCACTTTCAGCAGGCTGCCATCGCCGATGTCCACAAAGGGCAGGTCGTCGGCGCCAAAGTGCACCGCTTCGGGTGTTCCAATCATGCTTGTATCCTCAAATAATCTATGGGGTCAGAGTACTTTGAAATATCAGCGTCTTGCATCGCCCAAACAGGGGAGAAAGACAGCCATACTCTCAACCGCGATGTTCGGCTCAGGCTGATCTAACGATGTTCATTTGCTGTTCAAGTACTTCAGTACCAAAACTGGCTTCCAGCGCGCAGCGATCAATGATGCCGCCAAAGCGGTCAGCGATTTGCTGTGCAGCCTCAACCGGTGTGCCGACAGCAGCGAAGGCGTCCAGCATCTCGTCAGGGATCTGTTCAGGTAGTTTGTCCCAGTGGCCTTCCTTGGTCATGCGGTTCAATCGCGGCTGCAGGTCACCCCAGCCGTGGGTGTCCAGCACGTTCTTGTAGGCAGGGGTTGAGCCATAAAAGCCCAGGCGGTATTTGATGCCGGCCTTTGCCTTCTCCAACTGCTCTTCGGTTTCGCCTGCTGCAATAAATACCGGGAACTGGATTTCAAAATCCTCCAGGCTGCGACCGTATTTGGCGAGATTGGCCTCCAGCGCGGGGCGCATCACCTCCTTGAAGTGCTTGTCGGTGCAGAAGGAGTGAATGATGATGCCGTCGGCCACAGCGCAGGCGGTGTCCACCATTAGCGGGCCTACCGCGGCCATGAGTACCTTGGGGCGACCGTATTCGGTGTTGGTTGGCGTAAATTCCGGCGTCATCAGGCGATGCTGGTAGAAGTCGCCCTCATAGTTGAGGTCTTTGCCCTCGTACCAGCAGTCCCAGATAGCGTGCATCGCCTCGATGTACTCACGCATCTGTTTGGCAGGGCCGTGCCAGGGCATGCCGAAGCGCTTGGTGACGTGGGGCTTGATTTGTGAACCCAGGCCCAGCACAAAGCGCCCTTTGGAGTAGGCATTGAGGTCGTGACCAATATTGGCCATGTTCATCGGGTTTCTTGCCAGCGCTACGGCAATCGATGTGCGCAACTGGATGTTATTGGTGGCCTGCGCCGCCAGCGCCAGTGGCATAAACGGTTCGTGGGCTATCTCGGCCACCAGCAAACCGTCGTAACCCATCTCCTCCAGCTCCTGGGCTTTGCGAACAAGCCGATCGCTGTCGTGAAACTCTTTGTCGAAGCCAAAACCGCCATCTACTTTCATCTTATTGATTCCTGTTTGTTCACTGGGCTGGGGTCAGAGTACTTTGAAATGCTACCGGGCGTCAGACCTTCCCTGAGGTCAACTTTTCAAAGTACTCTGACCCCACGAATTCATTTCAAAGTACTCTGACCCCACGATTTCAAACATGGTAACCTGATTGAATGACAAAACTAAACGCGGGCTGGCAGCATCGCTATGCTGTAATCAACGGCATTCACATGCACTATGTGGAGCAAGGGCAGGGCGTGCCGGTCATTCTTTGCCATGGATTTCCGCACCTCTGGTTCAGTTGGCATCGGCAAATACCGGTACTCGCTGAGGCCGGTTTCCGGGTGATCGCCCCTGATATGCGCGGCATGGGGCAAACAGAGGCCCCGGAAGACCCGCAACAATATGATGTCGACCACATCACCGCTGACTTGCTCGGCCTGCTGGACCATTTAGGTGAAGAGAAAGCCATTTTTATTGGGCTTGATTTCGGGGCTTTCGCCAATTACGACTTCGCCCTGCGCCATCCCGAACGAACCATTGCGGTGATTGGCCTGGAGAACCCGGCTGCGCCCCATAACCCTGACGAATCGCCACTCACTGAATATCGGCGTATGGGTGAGCAACACTTTCTGCACATAGCCTATTTTGTCGACAATCCCAATGCCGCCGCAGATCTGGAGGCGGACCCCCGACGATTCCTGCACAAGGTGTACTGGACCCTCAGTGGCGAGGTGGACTACTTCGATATGTTCAAACACCCGCCCGGCACTACCTACGTGGATGCCATGGTGGAGCCACCGCCGTTACCCTGGCCCTGGTTGAGCGAGCTGGAGCTGGAAGTGTTTGTAAACGAATACGCGCAGTGTGGTTTTGAGGGTGGGCTGAACTGGTACAAGTCCATGGACATGAAATGGGAGCAGCGCCGACCATTTGAAGGGGTTCAAAGCGATGTGCCAGCCTGGTTTATCGGCAGTGAAGAAGATGTGGATCTTGAGGGCTTTCACGGCGATAACCCCATAGAGCAAATGCGCGCTATCTTTCCTAATTTGCGTGACGTGCAGATGATTCCCAAAGCCGGGCATATGATCCAGCTGGAGGCATCAGAGCAACTCAACACCATACTGCTGGACTACCTGCAGCGAATTAAAGCCGAACAATAAGAGGAACGATCATGAGTCAGGACAATCTGGCGCGCTGGCACGCGCATGTACGCGGTGAACTGGAAGGGGGGCTAGACACCCTGTTGCACGATGACTGCACCTTTTATTCTCCGGTGGTGTTTACTCCGCAGGAAGGTAAGGAGATCACCAAGGTCTACCTGATGGCAGCGGGTAGCACCTTCAGCGAGGGCGAGAAGCAAAAAGCCCCGGGTGCCGTGGGTTCCAAATTCAAGTACACCAAGGAAATTGTCGGCGACAATCACATTGTTCTCGAATTCGAAACCGAGCTGGACGGTAAGTACGTTAACGGTATCGATATGATGACTTTTGATGACGATGGCCTGATCACCGAATTCAAGGTGATGGTTCGTCCGCTGCAGGCCATGAACATGCTGCATGCCAAAATGAAGGCCATGCTTGAAAGTATGGCGGCCAAAGCGGGTTAACAATCCATCACGCAGCCTGCTGCGTACTACCCTGCATGAAATATAACGGACGATCCGACTATCAGCATGGTGAGCAGGCGCGCGTGGGTGTGCTGCTCGTCAATCTGGGTACACCCGCTGCACCGACGGCGGCCGCGGTGAGGCCCTGGTTGCGCCAGTTTCTTGGTGACCCGCGTGTGGTTGAAGTACCCAGGCTGATATGGTGGTTGATTCTTAACGGGATTATCCTGCTGACGCGACCCCGGCGGTCTGCCGCCAACTATGCCAAAATCTGGACCGACCAAGGCTCGCCACTGCTCGTGCACACCAGGGCGCAGTTACAGGCGCTCGAGCAGCAGCTTGAACAACGCTATGGCGACCGACTGATTGTGGACTATGCCTTCAGCTATGGTGAGCCATCGATACCCGGTCAAATTCAAAAGCTGGTGAATGCTGGCGTGCAGCAACTGCTCGTGCTGCCACTCTATCCCCAGTACTCAGCGACCACCGCTGGCAGCGTGTTCGACGCGGTTGCTGAGTCGCTCAAGCAGCAGCGCTGGGTGCCAGATGTGCGCTTTATTAGTCATTACCATGATCGGTCTGATTACATAGAGGCCCTGGCCAACTCTGTGCGCGCTTTCCAGGCAGAGGCGGGGCGGCCTGACAAACTGGTGATGTCTTTTCACGGCGCACCCCAGTTTCAGTTGGAGAAGGGCGATCCCTATCATTGTGAGTGCCAGAAAACCGGGCGCTTGTTGGCAGAGTCGCTTGGGCTCGGCGAAGATGACTACGTCATCTGTTTTCAGTCGCGCTTTGGCGCCGCCAAGTGGCTGCAACCCTATACCGATGCCACGCTGCAGGCACTACCTGAGCAGGGGGTGAAATCTGTTCAGGTGATTTGCCCTGGCTTTTCAGTGGATTGTCTGGAAACGCTGGAAGAGATCGCGATGGAAAACCACGAGCTGTTCATGCAAGCGGGCGGCGAGAGTTATCAGTACATTCCCTGCCTGAATGCTGATCCGGAGCATATTGAGATGCTGGCATCGTTGGTGAGTGACAACCTTGGGGGTTGGCTGCCGGCCTCTACAACTGAAGGACGCTAGACGCCCTTCCGCAGTTTACAGCGATAGCTCCCACTGAACGCGCAGGCGATGATCATTGCCGCTCGTGTCGCCTTCCTCAATAGACAGGCGGGAGTAGTCCACGGTGATTTTGTTGCGATGTCGATTGAAGTACCAGTTCGCCGCGACGGTTCCCTCCCAGTGTTCGTCTGAGCGCTGCGGCGTATCCGGATCAACGTAAGCAATGCGACCTACCAGCTCGAGATTGCTTGGCACACGCGCTACCCACTCCTGCAGGAAGCTGCCCACCTGGGCGTAACCGCCCCAGATATTTCGCTTTGCGCCGGTTTGCTTGTCTTTGATGGTTTTAAAGTGCAGTTCCTGTTGCCAGCCCATGCCTCGATAGTGGAAGGCTGTCTCGAACAGAAATTGCCTTAGCTCATAACTGCCCTGTTTGTAGCCCGGTAACTGGCCGCCGCCGCTGCTGGAAAATCGTGTATAGGGGGAGTCGCCAAGCACAGTGGCCACAGCGAAGGAAGAGATGAGTTTGTCACGACGCAGGAAGTCGGCCTGGCTGAAGGCCAGCTGGTTTCCGCTCGGGTTCCACTGGGCTCTGGCCAGGAACAGTCCGCTCCCTGACTCAGGATTATTGCCCCGGCCGGTGCCGCTCAAATACTGGAACCAGAGACGGGTATCGGCGCGGCTGCCTCTAGCCAGTCGCGGGGACAGGCTCAACCCTATCTGCCTGTCCACGGTAAACCAATAGGTCGAAATCGAGCGCTCCGCGAACTGTTGATTGCCCGAGGAGTCAACTCGTTCCCGGTTGTACTCCGACTTCCATTGCCCCATCCGCATGTCGAGCCACTTATTCAGGGTGTAGGTGAGCCGAAGATCCAGCAATCGATTGTCGACCCAGTCGTACTCGCTATAGATGACCAGCGGTTTAATGCCCAGTGAACCACCGCCTTTGAAACGACCGCGATTAAAGTCCACTTCGTCATCGGGCGGATTCTCCAGTTGGTCCAGCGTGGCAAAATTGCCTGGCAAGCTGTCATAGCGGGTTTGCATGCGAAACCCCAACCACAGGTCAGTCTCAGAGGTGGGCGATTGGTATTGCAGGCCCTTGGGGCCATAAAAACCATTGTCCGTCAGTGGGTATGTTGTCTCGGCACGCTCATCTCCGGGGAACACGTCGGGCTTGTAAGGCTCATCTGCCAGGCAAGGCAGGCAGAGCAGGGCGGTCAAAAGCAGGTTGGTATGACGCGTCATGGGCCGATTGTACGCATCAGTTGGGCGCCGACGCTATTCCCCGTCCAGTTCAGCCCAACGCTCGTAGGCTTGCTCCAGCTCTGACTGCAGGTCGCTGAGGGCGGCCAGCCTCGCATTTGTATGCTCGTGGTCCTGCTGGTAGAAATCTGGCGCGGCGAGTTCTGCTTCCAGGTCAGTCTGCTGTTTTTCAAGTTCTTCGATGCGTGCGGGCAGGGCGTCTAACTCTCGCTGATCTTTGTATGAGAGCTTGTTGCCTTTGCGTGTATTTGCAGCATTGGACTGTTGTTTCTGGGGTTCTGGTGCTGGGATGGCTTTAGCTTCCGTCGGCTCAGGCTCCCGGGTCAGCCAGGTGCCCCCACGGGCCACCCAGTCGCTATAGCCGCC
This sequence comes from Halieaceae bacterium, assembly GCA_963921335.3. GTDB lineage: Bacteria > Pseudomonadota > Gammaproteobacteria > Pseudomonadales > Halieaceae > CAWUFC02. Next base: position 1,985,960 of record CAWUFC020000001.1, read on the forward strand.
AGCGTATTCAACCACACGACCGGGCTCTTCAAACACCAGCACGCTGGTGACCACCTGGTCCATAAAGTTGCGGTCATGACTGACCAACAATACGGTGCCCTGATAGTCGATCAGTATCTCCTCAAGCAGCTCCAGCGTTTCTATATCCAGGTCATTGGTGGGTTCATCCAATACCAGCAGATTGCTCGGCTTGCTGAATAGGCGCGCCAGAATGGCGCGATTTTGCTCGCCCCCTGATAAGGCGCCGGCTGGTGTCCTCACCCGGTCCGGAGTAAACAGAAAGTCGCCAAGATAGGAGATGGCATGCCGGCGCTTGCCGTTGATCTCGATAAATTCCTGGCCGCCACAGATGTTGTCGATCAGGTTTTGCTCGGGATCAAGCTGCTCGCGCAGTTGTTCGAAGTAGGCAATCTCCAGCTGGGTGCCCAGTTTCACACTGCCAGTGTGGGGTGGCAGCTCACCCAGCAATAGCTTGATCAACGTTGATTTGCCGGCGCCGTTGGGGCCTATGATGCCAATTCGGTCCCCGCGAGTAATCAGTAAATCCAGGGGTTGGATAATGGTTTCGCCGCCCAGTTCGATGCTCGCCTGATGCAGCTCGGCAACCCGCTTGCCTGAGCGCGTGCTGTCTTCGGCCTTGAAGTCTGCCTTGCCCAGCTGGTCCCTGCGGGCGCGACGCTCTTCCCGCATGGCTTTGAGTGCCCTGACCCGGCCTTCATTGCGAGTACGGCGGGCTTTGATGCCCTGGCGAATCCATTTTTCTTCCTCCGCCAGGCGCTTGTCGAAGAGGGCGTTTTCTTTTTCTTCAGCCGCAAGTGCCTGCTCCCGGAATCGCAGGAAATCCTGGTAGCTCGCCTGCCACTGGCGCAGGTGACCGCGATCAAGCTCGGCGATGATATTGGTGGTGTTTTGCAGAAAACTGCGATCGTGGGTGATCAAAACCAGTGCGCCAGCAAAGTCTTTGGTTTGCCGTTCCAGCCATTCGATTGCCGGAATATCCAGATGGTTGGTGGGCTCGTCCAGCAGCAGTATGTCGGGGTCGCTGACCAGGGCGCGGCCCAGGGCGACCCTTCTGCGCCAGCCCCCGGACAGTTCTGACATCGGGCTGTCGGCCGGTAGCTCCAGCTGACTGATAATGGATTCAACCTTTTGCTGGAAGCGCCAACCGTCAGCGGCCTCAAGAGCTGACTGCGCCCGGGCCATGCCCTCCATGTCATTGCCGACGATGCAATGATGGTAGCGAGCCAGCAATTCACCGAGTTCGCTGAGGCCGCTGGCTACCACGTCATACACGTCGACCTCGTCTGCATCCGGCAAGTTCTGGTCCAGATAGGCCAGCTTTACCCCGTCAGACACGCGGCGCTCGCCAGATTCCAGCTGGATATCCCCCAGCAATACTTTGAGCAGAGTTGATTTGCCAGCGCCATTGCGGCCGAGCAGGCCAATGCGATCGCCCCGATTGATCGTGAGCTCGACCTCGTCGAGCAGTATCTGGGTGCCATAGTGCAGGCTGGCGGCCTCTAATCTGAGCAGGGTCACGTGATATCAGTTCTGGTAGAGCGGATGGTTTGAAGAAGCTCGCGAATTTTGCCCAATTATGACCCCCCCGTACACTGTTTTTGGCCGATGCGGGTATCGTGCTGGCCCTTGCTTTAGGCTAATCTTGAGCGCTTTGAGAGAATTGAACGGAGTAATGTGATGGCTTACACGGGTAAATCAGCGCTGGTTACGGGTGGTGGCAGCGGCATGGGGCGCCTTGCAGCGCAGCAATTCGCCGAGGCCGGCGCACAGGTGGCTATCCTGGACGTGAATGAAGCGGGCATGCAGGAAACTGCCGAGGGCCGCGACAATATTCACTGCTACACCGTGGATATCACAAATTACGATGCAGTCACCGCCGCGGTGCAGGACTTTGAAGCCAAGGCGGGCCCGTTGGACCGTGTATATAACTGCGCAGCAATCATGCCTTTCGGCAAGCTCACCGAGCAGGATCCCAATGTTACCAACAAAATGATGTCGATTAATTTCGGTGGTCTTGTCTGCATCACCCGTGCAACCCTGCCAGGCATGGTGGAGCGCGGCAGCGGCGATTTTGTCAGTTTTGCCTCGGCCGCAGGGCTGATTCCCGGTTTGTTGATGGGGGGTATAACGCCAGTAAAGCTGCGGTAGCCATGTACACCGAGGTGCTCTACCACGAGAACCTCAATTCAGGCGTGCGTTTTGCCTGCGTGTGTCCGCCTGCGGTAGCGACACCGCTGCTAAACCAGGGCAAGGAAACCGCCTGGCCCAAACTCATGGAAATGAATGAAGGCCAGGAGGCGACTCCGCCGCAGGTCCTGGCAGCCGTCGAACAGGATCTTGATAAAGGCAAGTTCTGGGTCTACGTCACGGGCCAGACCGGCTTTGGTGCATGGATGCGGCGGGTGTTCCCCAATTTGGTGTGGAAAAACATCCACAAGATTGAGGGCTGGTAGTTAGCTTAGGGCCCTTAGTAGCCCGGTGAGCTGCCGATACAAATCACTGTTGCGCAGCTTCACCGGGTCGAGCTTTAGCTCCATACCCATCTTGTAGAGCATACGCTCAAAGTCTTCGTGAGCTGAACAAACTGAGTCCCTTTCACCACGCCTGATCAGTTGGGTGTTCTCTACCCAACTCCATTGCCCACAGGCTTCTTCAATCAGATTCGAAAGAATAGGACGTTTTCCCGGTATATAAATTTCCATACCGAACTCGTCAGCAGCCTTGGTTTCCTCAATGTAGTCGATTTTTTGTTTCTTGCGCTCAAGCGCCAGATGGCTGCGCAGGCGCTGCATGACCTCAACAGGGTTACGATTGATCGGGTTCGCACGAATAAGCGTCTCTGGTCTGCCCATGACGGCTGCCAGGTCTGATGTAAGGCGGTCAAAGTTATGGTATTGGTGTATCACCTTCTCTGGGATGTCTTGCATCACCAATTGACTGTTTTCAATCCATACGGCTCTGTCGCAAAGATCTTTTACCGTATAGGGATCATGGGAAACCACCACTACAGTTTTGTTTGAGCGCATTCTTGCGCGCATCGCTGCGCCTGATCTCTCTTTGAACTCGTGGTCGCCAACACCGAGTGCTTCATCAATCAGCAGTACGTCGGGATCCAGTTGCAAACTAACGGAGAAGCCCAAACGCGAGCGCATGCCCGCTGAATAACTGGATAGTGGTTCGTCGATCATGTCTTCGAGACCCGCGAAAGCAATAACATCGCCTATCTTGGCCTCGATATCTGACCGGGTCATGCCCTGCAGCATGGCGGTGTGAACAGCGTTTTCCCTGCCGGTTAACAGTCTATTAAAGCCCAGTTGATAGCTAAGCATACTTATACTTTCGGTGCGGCGCTCGATGCGTCCGTGGTCGGGCGAGATAATCCCGGCTATCAACTTCAGAAGTGTGGTCTTACCGGCCCCATTACGCCCCACAATGCCAACGGTTTCACCGGGGTAGATCGGAAAGCTGATGCCCTGCAGTACCGGGTGTAATTCGGTCGCAAACAGACTTCGTTTACGACGATAACTCAGGCTCACATCCAGCAATTCGATGAGCGGGAGGTCCTGCCTTCGACTGGTATGGTTTGGCTGAACTTGGGGCGCGTTAATGGTCTGGCCTGCCTGGAACATTTAGCGCCATTGTAGCATAGGGGCTAGTCCTTCATCGGGTAGCCAAAAAGCTCGAAATCTCGTTTGAAGTGATCATTAATGATCGCGCGACTGCGACTGTTTATGGCATCTGCGCGAGATGATTTGTTGTGACTGACATTGATACTCGGCAGTTGGACACAAGGCAGATTTAGTCTCTGACATATTGCGTCGAAGTCATCTTGCAGCGTTTCGTAACGACCGACGAAGTCCACTAGCTTCTCTCCAGAGTGAGAGTATAGAAAGTCGGACTGCTTCATAAATATCTGACCCTCGTTATAGCTAAGCATAAACTCGTCGAAGCTTTTGTTGCCGGCGTAGCGATTATGATGACGATGACTCGGATTAGACAGTTGATCGCGCTGTCGGTAGCGATACCAGGAGTACATCCAGCTATAGGGGTCGCGCACAAAACCGAAAGTAAATAGACTCGCTAGTTCATCCTGTTGAAGCATGCTTGGCAGTTCCATTGCTAGTGCGTGTTTGCCAAGCCCTGGAATGCCCTGAGAATCTCCATATTTTTGAAGTGCCTGCTCAATGCTGCTGGTTGCAGTTTTTGGCACTGCGATGAATAGAAATTTGTGCAGTCTGGAGATGAGCATGGCGGCGAGTATAACCCAGTCAACTTTTCGAATCGGCCAGAGAATATCAGCAAGATACGCTCTGACTACGAGGTGTGGGCTACACTAACAGCGAAACAACTTATCCTGGGTATCATTATGAGCCGTTTATCCCTGTTGGACCTGGGGTTTTTCCTGACCGAGTCCGAGACTAGCCCTAAGCACGTGGCGGGGCTTTCTATCTTTAAGAAGCCCAGTGGTGCCGGTGCCAACTGGGTGCAAAACCTGGCGCAAGAATACGCCGAGTTTGATTCACCAGGTGCACCGTTTAACCAGGTGATCGATTTCCGAGCCCTGGGTGGTCCCCGCTGGCGCACCAGCGACGCATTCAGTATCGATGATCATTTGTTTTACCACCGCCCCGAGAAAATGCTCAGCGAACGTGACCTGTTCGCCTATTGCTCCGAACTGCATGAGCCGCTTATGGATCGTGACAAACCCATGTGGGAGTTTCATGTCATCGACCGAGTCAGCGGGGGACGCTTTGCCATCTATAACAAGATGCACCACGCCTACGCTGACGGCGTAACGATGTCCCGCTGGGGCATTAATGCAATGAGTGACAGTGCCAAGGCCAGAACCCTTAAAGCGCTCTGGAAGCAGCCCGCCAAAGCTGCGGCCCAGGCGGATGAGGCCAGTGAAGCGCGCGAGCAGTTGTTTGATAGGGTGGTTCGCGGCACCCGGCAGTGGCAGCAGATTATTCGTGGTGTCACAAAACTGACCACTCAGCTGGCGCTGGAACAGTTTGGCCTGACCAAGAATGCGGTTGCCTTGCCCTTTAAGGCCAGCGGTGAAACCCCGCTAACCGGCGAAGTCACGGCTGGCCGGCAGTTCGCCACCGCCCATGTCCCAATGAAGCAGGTCAACAAGCTGCGCAAGCTGACGCGCTGTACGCTGAACCATGTCGCCCTGACCTGCATTGATGGCGCCTTGCGTCGGTACCTCATGGACCACCTGATTGAGTTGGACAGGCCGCTCTCTATTCAAATGCCAGTTAACCTACGCGACGAAAACAACGATGTCAGCGGCAATATGATTGGCATCGTTCTGGTGGATCTGGCCCCAAGCGATGCTGACCCCTATGCGCGGCTGAGAGAAATCGGTTTTACCTTGCGCAATGTGCGCAATCAGATCGATGGTGTGCCCTCTATCGCAGTGGCCCAGTACACGGCGGTATTGGCGGTGCTGATAGAACTGATGCAGCTGTTCAAGCTGCACAAACTGTTGCCGGCCATCGCCGATACCCTGGTCTCCAATGTACCCGGTCCCAGCAAGCCAATGTATATCAAAGGCGCCAAGCTGGAGCAGATGGTACCGATCAGCACCTTGCCACCGGGTAACCAGCTCAACATCACCCTCTACAGCTGTTCAGGCACCCTGCATTTTGGGCTGGTGGCCACTGATCAAATGGAACACCTGGAGGACCTGGCCCGCTACATTGAAGAGGCCTTCGAGGAGCTTGAAGATGCGGTTTACGAACCGCTGTCCTAATCGCTGAAGGAGTTGCAAATGCATTATAAAAATATCGCTGTCGTTGCAGGGCTGAGTGTTGCTCTGTCTGCACCTGTCGCTGCCCATGGGCCTGATCGCCCACTCAATATCGTGCCGGTGGACGTCATGTTGACTGGGGCTTTTGATCCCTCAAATCCGGTCGAGACCGAGGTGTTGGAGGGGGGTTTTTATATACTGTTCGGCGTTGGTGGCAATATTCTTGTGTCTTCCGGAGAGGATGGCGTGCTGATTGTGGACGATCAGTTTCCCTTCATGTGGAAGAAACTGGAAAAGGCCATGCGCAAGCAGGGTGATCGGCAGGTTGATTTCATTATCAATACCCACTGGCATTTCGATCACGCCGACGGAAACCTGGAGCTGGGTAAGAACAAAGACACCTGGATTGTGTCCCAGGCCAATTCAAGGACCATGATGCAGCAGGATCAGGTCGTGGACCTTGTGGCAGTAGCGATAGAGCAGCCGGCTTATCCAGCACATGCCTTGCCTGATATCACCTATGACACGACCATGCAGTTTCACCTAAATGGTGAGCGGATTGACCTGCTGCATACCGGGCCTGCCCACACCACTGGCGATACGGCGATTATTTTTCGTGGTCGCAACGCCGTGCATCTTGGGGATGTCTACAACAATGCCGGCTATCCGTTTATCGATGCCGGCAACGGCGGCAGCCTCGACGGCGTGATTGCGTTCTGCGAGGCAGTGTTGAATGAGATTGACGATGACACGACCGTGGTGCCGGGTCATGGCCCTGTCGCCACCACTGCGGATTTGCAGAACTATGTGCACATGCTGAAGACCGTGCGCGGCGAACTGGTTGCCTTGATCAAGGCAGGCAAAACTCTTGAAGAGATTGTGGCAGCGGGAGTGACTGCGACCTGGGATGAAAAGATGGGAGATCCAGTGCAGTTCATTGAGCGCAGCTATACCAGCCTGACCAAACGCTACCTGCCCTGAACCTAGAAGCTGGAGCCAGATCGGGGCTTGCCCCCGATCTGGCTCCGGATTGATCTAGAACATCACGCGAAGACCGGCTTCAATCGAACGGCCTGGCTCCGGCGCTAGATCACGCAGGTAGGAGGTGCTCAGTCGAATCTCTTCATCGGTGAGGTTCTTACCCTTGAGGAACACTTTAACTCCGCTGTCCGGCGATGAACCGAACATGTATTCAATGCCCGCATCCCAGCGGGTATACGCGTCGGTGGGCTCCTCGTTCATTCCGGGCTTGTCCTGCTCGGTCGCATGCAGAGCGCGCAGGAAGGTAAACAATTTCTGGTTACCCCAGTTTAACTCGGCGCCAACTCGGGCGGGAGGCAGGCGAGGCACATCACCCAGCTGATCCAGTTCGCCGCGGACAACATCCCCTTGCAGGATCAGGCCGAGCCGACCGCTGCCGACTTCAGCCAGGGTCATATTGGCCCTGATTTCGCCACCGTAGAACTCAGCATCGTCCTGCACGTATTGCAGTACCGGTAATTCATCCACTTCCAGGCCTGTATTGGCCAGGGCGATGTAGTCCTTGAAGTCGTTATAGAAAATGCTGGCAGACAAGGTCATCCAGTCTGGCTGCCAGGTCAGGCTCAGGTCCAGGTTACGAGAGGTTTCCTGATCCAGGTCCTGGTCACCGATTTCAATCGATGCCGTAGCCGCGTGGGGTACCAGGTCTTCTTCGTCCATGGCCTCAACATTGGAGTACAGCTCTTCAGTGACCGGTGCGCGTTCGTTGCTGGAGAGACCGGCGCCCAGTGAGAGTTGCTCATTGATCGACCACAGCGCTGATATCGAGCCGCTCAGGTTGTCAAAGTCTCTGGATTCCGCCACAGGTGAATCCTGCGGATCGCGCTTAACGCGGTCATAACGCAGACCAAACTCAAAGGTCCAGTTGTCGCGGTGAAGGTCCTCGACGATGAACAGGCCGAATTCCTCGCTATCGGTTAGGGGCACGAAGGCCTCCTCACCAATTGCGGCGTACTCGTTGTCACGCCACTGCAAGCCAATAACGCCGTGCAGCGCGCCAATCTGTTTGTGCACCAGCTCCAGGCGTGTTTCCCAGGTGTCGTTCTCAAAGCGAGTGCCGGTTTCCTCACCTTCCAGCTCCACGTGCTCGTACTCAGTGCGAGTCAGGAAGCCGCGGAATACTTCAATGCCGGGAATGGCATCATGCAGGTGCAGGTTGGCATCGTAGCGCTTCTGCGCCATGTCGATGCGAATGAACTCTTCCTCTTCTTCGTCGCCATGCTCGTGATCATCCTCGTCATGATGCTCGTCTTCATCATGATGATCTTCGTCAGCGAACAGGTCCTCATCGTGATGCTCATCTTCATCATGATGGTCTTCATCATCGTGGTGCTCATCTTTTTCATGGTGATGGCCGTGAGCGCCTGGAGGGATACCGTATTCGTTATCGAGCTTGCTGTAGGCCAGTCCAAAGAAACCCTTCTCAAAGTGAAAGGCACCGCCCAGGTTGTACTGAGAGGTCTCACCGTCGCTGTTCTCGATAATGCCATCGACCACTTCTTCATCCGGGTCTGGCTCCCGTTCTGCGGTGCCGGGGATTTCGACCTCTTCCCAGTCTCTCAACAAGCCGCTGGCGTGCAGAGTAAAGCGCTCGTTCCCCGCTTCAATGCGACCGACCAGTCCGTTCAGTTCCGAGGCGCTGTCATAGCGGTACTCAAAGCCACCCCGAGCACCATTCACTGCGGTAGTGGGAATACGGTTATCAAGTATATTCAACACGCCACCAATGGCACCGCCGCCGTAGAGCAAGGTGGACGGGCCGCGTAATACTTCTACGCTGGTTGCCAGTAAGGGTTCTGCCGCAACCGCGTGATCGGCGCTGGAGTTAGACACGTCCGCGCTGAGGGTGCCGTTTTGCAGCACGGTGACACGAGGGCCCTGTTGACCCCGAATGACGGGCTGGCCCACGCCGGGGCCGAAAGAGGCATTGCTCAGGCCGGGCTGAAAAGCCAGAGTCTCACTGATGGTGGCCGCAGCTTCTCTTCGCAGTTCTTCTCCATTGAGCACAGTCACCGGCAGAGCGGTTTCGGCGGTTGCTTTGTGTATAGGTACGGAGACCAGAACGTGTTCCATCTGGTCGTCACTGGCATAGCTTTGGGTGCTGACGAGGGCCAGCACCGGCACGAATTTCTTGTACACGATATTCTCCTAAAAGTTTGAAAGATGTTGGGTCAGGAGAATTGTTGCGGGGGAGCGCGTGCCTCGTAGCTATTGGTGAGATAGGTAGACGGCGCTGAACGCCTGGTGTTGGAGTGCTCGGTAAACGCGACAGGGACCGTCGCCTTTGGAGCCGCGTCGATGGCTGCCTGCTGGCTGTCGACCTGACAGAGCACACAGTCCTGGCTAAGCTCATGATCTGCATGCATGTGACCCGCATCGATGAACTGCAGGGTCAGAAAACCGAGCAGGAACGCGCAGGTGAGCAGGGCAGATTGTGAGCGACGCCAATTCATAGCCGGGCAAATGTAGCAGGGATATCCAAGGCCTGCAATGTCGCGGCTGCCTGTTACGACTCCGCCATGACCGCTGCCAGGCGCTCTGGTCGACGCCAGACACCGCCCAGCAAGCGCCACATGTAGAACACGGCTATCACCAGGATTGAGGCCACGAAGACAATCCAGGAGGGCTCTGGCCCGTAACCCAGCATTCGAATCATGATCACCTGGATAACCAGCATCAGCCAGTGCAGGCTAATGGAAGTAATCATCAGCCAGCGGGTATCGCCGGCGCCACGCAATACCGCGCCAGATATCAACAGGGTGGCGTCCGCCATCATATAGCAGGCCAGCCCCAGCATCATGAAGCTGCCGATCTCGACGATGGCGCTGAAATCCTCGCCGGAGCCGGCGAATACCATAATCAGGTCGACCCTGAAAATAATGAACAGGGTGGCAAGAATGCCCGAGTAGGCCAGCGCCAGGCTGAAACCCGCCGTCATGATGCCATTGACCCGGCTCATATCGCCGGCGCCCACATAGCGCCCCACCAGGCTCATCACGCCGATGTGCAGGCCAATCATGGGGACAAAGGACACCATGTCCCAGTTGAACACAATCGCCGCAGCCGCACCGTAGGTGATGCCAAAGCTCTGGAACAGCAGCAGGAACAGGTTAAAGGTGGCGACATTCATAAACATCTCAAAGCCGGAAGGAAAGCCCAGCCTGACATAGCGGCGCATGATGCCGGTGTCGAAATGGAATGAGGCCATGACCGAGAATTGTTGCCGATGCTGTTTCGACAGGTAGAAACCCAGGAACACGCACAGGGAAAACAAGGAGGCGATCACCGTGCCCCAGGCCGCACCCTAGATTCCCATCTCAGGGAAACCCCAGACGCCAAATACCAGCAAGTAAGACAATGGGATATTCAGCAGCACGCCCAGTACGTCGGCCACCATCACCACGCGAGTCCTGCCAATGCCGCTGAAATACGAACCGATGCATACTTTGGACAGATTAAACAGGGCGGCCAGCATCAGGATTTTGTAGTAGGACTGCTCCAGTACCACCTGCTCGGGTTCGTGGCCCATGGCTTCAAACAGCTGCAGTACGTAGTAGGCGATAATCGCAATCACCGGCAGGCTGGCCACCGCCATCATCAGACCCTGACTGACCACGCGTGGGCACTTGTGGTGCTCGCCGGCGCCATAGTATTGGGCGACCAGAGCATTGGCGTAAGCCATCACACCCTGAAACAGTGCAATGCTGAAAAATGAGGCGACGCCGCCGCCCATGGCCGCAGCCATATAGACTGGACCCAGCAGTGACATAAACCAGCGATCGGCAAACACCATGGCCTCGAAAGAACCCTGGGAGACCACCATCGGCAGTGATATTTCCAGAAGCTGGCGCAAATCAGCGCGATTCAGTGTCAGTCGGGTTTTTGGCATGGGGCGGGGACTATCTACCTGCGGGGCAGGGATTGCAAGAACAGACTCTGTGAATTAATGGCGTGGTGTATGATTCCGCAGCTAACAACTGAACAGCATAGGGAAAACAGTATGATCAGTGCCTACGACGTATCGATAATCGCAGCGGGCGTATTTTTTCTGAATGGTCTGCTGACGGGGATCTGGAAGTTTCGCCAGATTGCTGCCAGCGACACCGCTACCGCTCACCCCTACGTGGATGTCGCTCATCGCTCATTGCTGTTATATGCCTTTGCAGCCTTATTGATCGCCGAGTTTGCACGCATCAGCCAGTTGCCCAACGTGGTGGAGTTAGTCGCCGCCTCAGCGGCCCTGTTGTATTTCGGACTGGCCATTACCACCTATATGATCCAGGGCTATAAACAGGAGACGGATAACCAGCTTCGAGAGATTACCCCTGCCACCAATCTCTTTATGTACTCACTGATAGCAGCGGAAGTGGGTGGCTTTGTTGTGCTGTTTTACGGCGCGTTGATTGAGCTGCTGTAGTGTTGCTCAGTAACCGGGATAGAGTTCAAAGTTCCCGGTGGCTTCTTCCCAGCTCCGCTGGATCACAAAACTTCTGTCCAGGGTCATGATGGGGCCGAGGCTGATTACGCCATAGCCTTCGTCTGCTGTGAGTCTGCCGTTGACCAGGGTGTCTGTCAGGCTGCCATCGATAGACGCAGCGTAGCTGCCGAGTTCGGCGAGCTCACCGATGAAGCTTTGAAACTGTCTCATGTCTTCGGCGCTGGCCAGTGGCCCGTGTCCGGGCATAATTTGCTCGAAGGGTAGGTCAAACAGCACGTCAAGAGTATCCCCCCAGGCCTGGATGCTGCCTCCCGCCTCCAGGTCGATATTGGGGGTACAGCCGGTTGAAGAACAGGTCGCCGGTATGCAGGGTGCGGTCTTCAACAAACAAGACCACCAGGTCGCCGTCAGTATGCCCCCGGCCCGGGTGAAACAGGCGCAGCGTCTTGTTGCCAATCTCAATGACTTCCTCCAGCTCCACTGTCACTTGCGGCAACAGTGCGGCGGCATCGCCAGAAAAGGTGGAGCTATCCAGTTGCAGCAGGTGATGCAGGGTGCGGCTGCTGGTATAGACCTGGGTGCCGGTTGGGAAGGCCGGATTGCCGTGGGTGTGATCAAGATGGTAGTGGGAATTGATGATGGCGGTCACCGGTTCCCCGGTCAGCTCTTGCGCCTGGCGCTGAATCGCCTCGCCCTGCACCGAGAAGGTGAGTGTATCGACGATGACGCTGCCGGCTCCAGTCCTGAGCACGGCTACATTGCCGCCGAATTCGTTGTGCAGCATGTATAGATCGTCAGTGACCTGTTCGACCTCGAACTCGGTTAGAGAGGCATTGATGCTCCTATAAGCGACTGTCGCCAGTATCGCGAGTAGCAGGCCAGCAACGAGCAGAATGCGCAGAGATTTTGACATGATCAATCAGGCTGCAGTGCGAGTGGGTTCAACTTGTGCAGGCGGCGTGCTACTAAAGCTCAGGCTGCCATCGTCCAGCGCTCCTTCACGGAACATCTTTTTGTCTTTTTTGAAGTCCTGCGTGTTGAGCCAGGGCTGCTTGTCCCCCTGCATGGGGAAGGCATGCATCATGCGCTGCATGTAGCCAGAATCAAAGTCATCGATCCACGGGCGCTGGGGCATCGCAGACGCTACCGCAGCGTCGATGACTGGCACGACTTTTTGCGTGTTGGTCGCATCCATATGATTCAACACACGGCACACCCACTCGGCGGTGATATCAGAGCGCAGGGTCCAGGAGGCATTGATGTAGCCAAAGGTCGAGACCAGATTGGGCACCTCGGTTGTCATCAGGCCCTTATAGGTCCAGGTTTTGGATAGATCAATCGGCTGGCCGTCCACTTCCATATTCATCTCACCCATGACCACCAGGTTGAGGCCGGTGGCTGTGACGATGATATCTGCTTCCAGCTCAGCGCCGGATGTCAGGGCAATGCCCTTTTCGGTAAAGCGATCGATATGGTCGGTCACAATATCGGCTGTCCCGTCGCGCAGGACATTGAAAAAGTCATTGTCGGGCACCAGGCAGAGGCGCTGATCCCAGGGGTTGTAGGGCGGGGTGAGATGGGTGTCCACATCGAAGTCGGGCCCCACCGCCTTGCGCACCCGCTTCATGATCATCTTCTTCAGACTTTCAGGATTATTGCGGGATTTATTGTAGACCCATTGCTGAAGCATGGTGTTCTTCCAGCGGGTGATGGCGTAGGCCCAGCTGTTGGGCAAAATCGCCCGCAGCACATTGGCAATACTGTCACGCCAGGGCTTGCTGGCCATGTAAGTCGGCGTGCGCTGCAGCATGGTCACATGTGCCGCACCGCCCTCGAGCATGGCGGGTACCAGGGTGACAGCGGTTGCCCCGGAGCCGATAACGACCACGCGCTTGCCGGTGTAATCAAGATCTTCTGGCCAGTGTTGGGGGTGGACGATCGTACCGTTGAAATCATCGCGACCCGCAAACTCGGGGGTGAAGCCCTGTTTGTAGCTGTAGTAACCAGAGCACATGAAGAGAAAGTTGCAGCTGAGCTGACTGGTTTCCCCGGTGTCGGGATTCCGGGTGGTCAGGGTCCAACTGGAATCTGCGCTGGACCAGGAAGCATGTTCCAGCCTTTGCTGATATCGGATATGCGGCAGGATGTTGTTTTCAGTTGCTGTGTCTTCAATATAGGAGCGAATGGAGGGGCCCTCTGCGATGGCCTTGTCATCGATCCAGGGTTTGAAGTTGTAGCCGAGTGTGTGCATGTCGCTGTCGGAGCGTATGCCAGGGTAGCGAAACAGGTCCCAGGTACCGCCCATGGCGGTGCGGGATTCCAGAATGGTGTAGCGTTTGCCGGGGCAGTGGTCCTGCAGGTGTTTGGCTGCGCCGATGCCCGACAGACCGGCACCGACGATGATCACGTCGAAGTGTTCCATCTTCTCACCCTCTTACTCGTTGGGTGATAGTGTACTTAAAGCAGGTGCTTTAATCTAGCTTTTTCAGGTGCCGCAAAAGGTCTGGTGAACCTGCTGTTCGGGGCGTGGTGGTAACGCATATTCCGAGAATTCTTCATTATATTCAAAAGGTTGGCATGTAACTGCCAGCAACTCCTGGAACTTGTCCAAACTCTCCTCGCCCACGGCTGAGGCTATGGCAGCCTCAACCAGGTGATTGCGGGGAATAAACACTGGATTCACCTGATACATGTTGCGCTGCAGATCCGTGGCACCGATAGTCTGGTCGCTGAGTCGTGCTCGCCAGGAGCCCAGCCACTGATCAAAATCACCGGGCAGTTCATAGATAGCACTGATGCCAGGGCCGGCATCGGTATTAACGAGATCGGCAAGCCGGCGAAAACAGAGGGTAAAGTCGGCCCTGGTTTCCGCCATAACCGTTAGCAGGTCCTGCATGAGTTGCTCGTCTTCCTCGCGCAGCTCCGCCAGCCCCAGTTTTTTGGCCATGCCCCCGTTATGACTGTGAAGGAATAAGTCGGGGTAGCGATCGATCGCTGCCTGCGCGCCGGCAATGGCGGCTTCTTCATCATCGTCGATCAGTGGCAACAGACACTGTGCCAGACAGCTCAAGTTCCAGTGGCCGATGGACGGCTGGTTGCGATAAGCATATCGACCGCCGTGATCGATAGAACTGAACACGGTGTCGGGATTGAAGTCGTCCATGAACGCACAGGGACCATAGTCGATGGTTTCGCCGCTGATAAGGACATTGTCGGTATTCATTACCCCGTGGATGAATCCAAGCAATTGCCAGTGGGCAATCAGCTGCGCCTGCTTTTCTACAACAGCCTCCAGCAAAGCCAGTGCAGGGTTGGACTGTTGCTGTGTAGCGTGTGGGTAGTGTCGTTGCAGGCTGTGTTGTACCAACAGTTCCAGCGCTTCGCGATCCTGGCGTGCGGCAAAATACTGGAAGGTGCCAATGCGAATGTGGCTGGAGGCGACCCGCGCGAGAACCGCTCCGGGCAGAGCGCTGTCCCGATAAACCGGTGCGCCGGTAGTTGCCGCGGCCAGGCTGCGGGAAGTGGGAACACCCAGCGCATACATGGCCTCGCTCACTATATATTCGCGCAACACCGGCCCAAGGGGTGCCCGACCATCGCCGCCGCGTGACCAATGCGTTGGCCCGGAGCCCTTCAGCTGGATGTCATAGCGCTGACCATTGTCTGCGACCACCTCACCCAGCAGGATAGCTCGACCATCACCCAACTGCGGGTTCCAGCTGCCAAACTGGTGCCCGGCATAGGCCGCCGATATGGGCTCGGCCCCTGGCGGCATTAGATTGCCGGCAACCATGGCGACCCCGTCCTCTGCCTGCAGCCACAGTGGATCGATGCCCAGCTGTCGAGATAATGATTCATTCACAGCGATACCTGCGGGAGCAGGTACCGGTTCGGGCTGTTGTTGACTGTAAAAACGCTCCGGCAGCCGGGCATAGGTGTTGTCAAAAGGAATCGGTTGGCGTTGGTTCACAGCTGGGTACTCGGTCTTTGTCTGAAATCCTGCAACCAACGCATGATATTGCCGTGCGTATGGTGTGCCTTCAGGTCGAAGAACTCTGCAAATTGCAGGGCGGCAAATAATGTACAGTCTGCGATGGATATACGCTCGCCGGCGACAAAAGGATGGTCGGCAATCACAGCATCCACGTGCGGCAGGCTGTTTTCCAGCATGCCCATGGCGGCGTCGGCAACGGCTGGACGCGAGGGTAGGCCGAGCGGGCTGTTACTGTTGTGGATATAGCGTGCCACATGGGTCAGTACACCGAGGTCTGCCTGTCGTTCTATTTGCCGAATATGGGCCCGCTGGCGCGGTGTCGCCCCAATCAGGCAAGGCTCGGGGTACAGCTCCTCCAGGTATTCCATGATGGTCAGGCTTTCGGTGATACAGCTGCCGTCATCCAGCTCAAGTACAGGTAGTGATCCACGTGGATTTCTTGCCAGGTGAGCATCAGAGCGCTGCTCTCCGTCTCGCAGGCTGACCTCGACCAGATCCAGCTCAATACCTTTCTCACGGACAAAGGTAATGACCTTAGTAGGATTGGGAGCAACGGGAAAATAATAGAGTTTCATCGTTCTATCTTAACAGCAGACAGACTGGTTGAGACTTCATAAAGAAAAGGGCCGGCAAAGCCGGCCCTGAAGAATGAGAGCAGGAAACGCAAGCTCTCAGGGGGTAAGGACCATGTCGATCACGTGGATGATGCCGTTGTCGGCTGCAACATCTGTAATGATGACCTGGGATTCGTTAATGAACAGCGCATCGCCATCCAGTGTCAGCGTCACGCTGTCACCGCTGGCCATTTCGACCATGCTGCCAGCCAGGGTCAGCGCCGTGGCGGCATCGACAGCGCTGCCGGTGATGACGTGGTAGAGCAGAATATTGCTCAGCGTGTCAGTGTCGGCCAGCAGGCTGTTGATGGTGTCTTCACCCAACAAGGCAAATGCTTCATCGGTGGGTGCAAACACGGTAAAGGTGCTGTCGGTATCGGCCAGCACTTCATCGAGACCAGTGGCCTGCAAGGCGGCGACCAGGGTCGTGAAGCTGCCGTTGGCCACAGCAACGTCCACAATGCTTCCGAGGGCATCGGCGGGCGGAGTGATCACAGCATCGATCACGTGAATGATGCCGTTGCTGGCTACGATATCAGTGGCGATAATCTGTGCGCCATTAATGAACAGCGCGTCGCCATCGAGGCTCAGGGCTGCAGTGTCACCGTTTGCCATCTCAACGTCGGTACCGGCCAGCGACAGCGCCGTGGTGGCGTCAACCGCGGTGCCAGCGACCACGTGGTAAAGCAGAATGTCGCTCAGCGTGTCGGTGTCAGCCAGCAATGCGTTGATCGTCTCTTCACCCAGCAGGGCAAAGGCATCGTCGGTGGGGGCGAACACGGTATAAGTGGCAGATTCGTCCGCCAGGGCCGCATCCAGGCCCGTTGCTTGCAGCGCTGCTACCAGGGTTGCAAACCCTTCAGTGCTGGCCGCAACTTCGGTGATGCTGGCGACCGGCTCAGGAGCGTCAGCCGGCGGAATCAGCACCGCGTCAATGACATGAATAATGCCATTGCTGGCTTCAATGTCAGTCGTGGTGACCTGTGAGTCATTGATGAACAGATTGCCGTCGCGCAGGGTCAGGGCAACTGTGTCGCCGTTGGCCATTTCAACAGTGGAACCTGCCAGCGAAATCGCGGTGTCAGCGTCTACCGCCTGTCCGCCGATGACGTGATAGAGCAGGATGTCGCTCAGGGTGTCGGTATCAGCCAGCAGGGCATTGATGGTGTCTTCACCCAGCAGGGCAAAGGCATCGTCGGTAGGTGCAAACACGGTGAAGGTCTGGGTGTCGTCAGCAAGCGTGCTGTCCAGTCCGGTGGCTTGCAACGCTGCGATCAATGTTTCAAACCCACCTGCATTGATGGCCGTCTCCGCAATATTAACCAGCTGCGGTTCCGGTGCCGGCGCTTCCGCAGCAGGCGCTGCAAAGTTGTCGTCGTTGTCACTGTCGCTGCAGGCCGCAAGACCCAGCACCGCCAGTAATGCGAGCCACCTCATGTGGCTCTGTGTGATTGCCCGTAACATCCTGTACTCCTTTCGTCTTGGTTAGGATGTAGTCAATTACGACGACAAATTTGCGTCAGATGAGTCATTCGCGCCGGCAACGACCCAAATGCCCAGACAAATTCTGGACACTCGGTTTACAACGCCTTCTCTATAGCAGCTCTAAGGTCGTCGCTTTCAGGCTTCGTGCTGCTGCCAAACTTCGCAACCAGTTTGCCCTCGCTGTCGACCACGTATTTATTGAAATTCCAGCGCGGTGAGCTGGACTGTTCGGCCAGTTCCTTGAATACCGGGTTGGCCGCGTCGCCCTTCACTGAGGACGGTGCAATCATGGTGAAACTCACGCCATAGTTTTTGTAGCAGATCTCCGCGGCTTTCTCTTCGCTGTCGTCTTCCTGGCGGAAATCATCGCTGGCGAATCCCACAACTGCCAGACCGCGATCCTTGTAATGCTGGTGCACAGCCTCCAATCCTTTGAACTGGGGGGTGTAGCCACAATGGCTGGCGGTGTTAATGATCAGCATGGGTTGGCCGCCAAACTGCTCACAAAAGTTGACCGTGTCTCGAGAGTGCAGCTTGCGCATCTCGGTGTTCAGGTAATCAGGGCAGCTTGCGCTGGCGGCAGATGCTGCGATCAGAGCAGAAGCAAAAGCTGTTGTCTTTAGTAGGGACATAGGCGTGTTCTCGTTGGGTATGGGCTTGTCTTTGTTACGAGCCGTCGACTGAACGGATCAGCACGACGTGGTTTTTTTGTCTAACGTTTTGTCCAGATTTACCGGTGAACAAAAGTGAAACATTAGGCCAAGTTGGAATTTCCTGCGTAGTAATAGGTCAGAAAGAACACGTTTTGCAGGAGTAGAACATGCAGGTAAGCAAGCTTGAGTCACGTCCGCTGTACGGCATAGGCACGGTTGCGCGTTTAGCGGGAATCAAACCCGATACTCTGCGGATGTGGGAGCGTCGCTACGGACTGGGAGCCAGTCAGAAGTCGGCTACAGGTCGTCGTCAGTACACCCAGACCGACCTAGAGCATTTGCAGATCATCTCGCGCCTGGTCAACGATGGTTATCGGATCGGCGAGATCGCACCCATGCAGCGCAAGACGCTGGATGCCATGTTGGATAAGTCCGGCGGCGGGAATCGCGAGCAGGCCCAGGGCAGACCAACGATCACTTTTGTCGGCAGTAGCCTGTGCGACTGGGTTGAAGATCATCCGGGCATATTTTCCCAGATGGATTGCACCCTGGTCAGGGCTGATCTGGAAGAGAGCCTCGACACCTCGGAAGAGCCGTTGGAGCAAACGCAGCTGCTGGTGCTGGATGTTCCCGGTCTTAACCAGGCGAGGGTAGAAGACATAGTGGCATTGCGCGACAGGGTGAGAGCAGCAGCGGTGCTGGTGTTTTATCAGTTCAGCAGCCAGCCTGTGTTGACCCGTCTGGCGGAACTGGATATCAGCGTTGATACCCAGCCCCTCAGTGTGGAGAAGATTGCCGCCGGAATGCGCTGGCTGATGGCTTCACTGGAGCGTCAACGAGGGAATGCTGATGCCGGTGACCTTGTGGCACCGCAGCCCCGGTTGTTTTCAGATAAGGAGTTGGTGCAGCTGGGGGCTGTAGAACCCGTCGTTGACTGTGGCTGTAACCAGCACCTGTCAGCGATAGTGCAGACCGTTGCTAACTTTGAGGAGTACTCAAAGAGCTGTAGCGTCGAAAGCTGGCAGACCGCGGCGACTCACGCCTGCGTCTATGCCTATGCCAATCAGGCGCGCTGGTTGCTGGAGAAGGCTCTGGCTGCGGTGCTGGAAGAGCACGAGCAGCACGCCGAAGCGAGTTGAAGCCGCTGACGTGCAGCAGCGAGAGGACGGAAGCGCAGCGAGCATCCTTTCGCTGGAGTGCTCCGAAGAGCCTTGAGCGCGGCTAAACGCGCTCGATAACCACCACAGGAATCTCACGCTCAGTCGCTTCCTGGTAATGGGTATAGGGCGCGTAAATGCCCACCATCTGATTCCAAAGTTCTTGCCGCTCGTCACCTTCAGCGACACGTGCTGTGGCCATAAACTTGTCGGCTTTCACCTGTAGATGCACATTGGGGTCCGCTGCCAAATTTAAATACCAGGCGGGGTGCGCAGGGGCACCGCCCTTCGAAGCAATGATGCAATAGCCGCCAGAACCAGTTTCACCATAGATCAGGGGCAATGTCAGGGATTGCCCTGATTTGCGGCCGCGGGTGGTGAGGAGTAGTGTGGGTACCATACCGTCGCCACCGCCAACGCTGGCGTCCCAAAGATGGCCGTCCTCTCCGTCCGAGGCCAGGTAGCGGCTCAGGTGGTCGTGGATCCATTCCGGCAGGTTATCCGAGATACGTTGTTCCAACATGATCGTCTCCTAGTAAGCCAATTCAGTATAGTCGGCAACAATGCCTGCAAGGCGTACTTCTACCATAACTTCGTTGCGACGCAGGAAGGGTGGCGTCCAGGGCGGGTTGTACTGGTTGAGCATGGGCACACCCACCATTTCGACGTCCTGCGCCATCAGCGTTGATTCCAGCTGTTGCAGATACTTGTTGATTTTGCGCTGCGTGGCCCAGCCGGAGAATTCAATCACAGCCATGGTCCTTTCGGGCACTTCCACCAGTTTAACGCTGTCATCATCGGGCTCCGGAAGAGAGTTCATAGTCCAGGCGCTCGGCATAGTGAACGCCATTTCCGGATTGGGGTTATTCAGGCTCTCCTGAACAGGTGCAGTCATGGCGATCGAGGCCTCCTGCTCATTGCCGCCAAAGATATAGCCCGCCAGGCGCTGAAAGCCCGAGGTGGTGCCGCGGTTACTGGGCAGCTCGGTGACGGCCTGTATCACCGGTTCGTACTGCCGAATCTCTACCTTGCCCAGGTTGAACACCAGGTTGTAGTCAGGTTCTTCAATGCTGTTAGCCATATTGCTGAGTCCAAGTGTTAGTGTGAGTAGAATCAGTTTGTGTAGTTTCATGTATCAAGCCTCAATGGCATCTGCCATTCTTTCTCTGTAGTCCCAGCTGAACATCCGGCTGGGGGTTACGCTAATCAGAAGCTCTTCCTCGCTGCGCGAGAGGAGCCATTGTCCGAGTGTGTTGTCACTGCTGCCCAGGTAGTGCTGCAGCAGCGATTCCAGGGTGGATTCGTCGTCGAGTGGCTCCAGCTCTGCAAGCCCCTGTCCGCGCACGCCGTGATAGGGCGGTTCATTGGGAGACACCTCAAAGCCGACCCGGGGGTCGCGGCGCAGCAAACGTGCTATCTGTGATTCGCGATGGGTCACACACAGGAGCTGGCTCTGTCGATACAGATACCAGAGCGATACCACCCTGGGGCAGCCATCCTCAGCATTGCAGGCCAGCCTTAAAGGGTAGTCTGCTCGGCTTAGGAAGCGGTCGATTTCGGGCTGTTGCCAGGGGCCCTTGATAGCGGGTGCACTCATGATGGTTCTGCGTGCCTTTGAATAACCAGCAAAATGCTGCCGACTTTGACACCAAACTTTTTCATGACCGATTCGTTCACCAGCAGATCTGGGGCTACCTGGTACATACGATCGTCTACTCGTACATCAATGGTGCCGTCGCGCCAGGGTATGCGAAGCGTGTAATCAAGAAATAGGGCATTGCCGGAAGTGGTTAACAGGCCTTCGCCGACCACATCGCCGGCAGTCGCCTGCCAGGTGGCGTCCCCGTTGGGCTGCAGGCGCCAGACCCGCTTGTCGAGGTCGCCGTTATCAAATTCGAAGTCTTCGTCGAGAATTACGGTTGCCCCGTCCTGGCTTGCGGCGATATCCGCAGTAAACGTACGAATGACCGTGCCGCTGCGATCGCGGACAACGCCGTGCGCGCTCAGCTGCCCTGAGAAGAACTCAGAGACCTGAAAGTTCGGCGCGAAACCGGCGTGATCTTCAATGCGCGGCTGGGAGCAGCCGCTCAGTATAAGCAGTCCGACAAGGACCAGAAGGGGACGAAACATGGTGCTTTCCAGTGGTTACCTGCTGTGGGTACGCACCTTGTCCAGAATCAGTTTACATCCATTGCATGAGTATTACGGCCATGATCAGCCCAATGGTGGGCACCACAACGGTCAGGGCGGCGATTGGCCAATATGCACTCTGGTGTGTTTCGCCGCAGATTGCGCGGACCGTGGTGACCACATAGCCATTGTGGGGCAGGGAATCGAGTGCCCCCGAAGCAATCGATGATATTCGATGTAACTGATCCGGGTTCACGCTGGTTTCTGCGTAATAGGGTGCCAGCACCGGCAGGGCAATGGACAAGCCCCCAGATGCAGAGCCGGTGAGACCTGCGATGACTGTGACCGCGATAGCCGCGCCGATGAGTTCGTTACCGGGGATGCCGGTCATTGCCGACACTGCGACTGCGAAAGCCGGTGACGCTTTTGCCACGGTGCCAAAGCCGACTACGGCGGATGTATTGCCAATGGCGATGAGCGCGCCGGTAGTGCCCTCATTGATGGCGCGCTGCATATCGTGAAAGTGCTTCATGTTGATGGCTATGATGGCCAGGCAGCCGCTACCCAGTGCCAGTATCAAAGCGTATTGCGACAGTGACTGGTGAAAGAAAAACGAGATCAGCAGAACGACCAGCAGTGGTACCAGTCCGGTGGCCGGGTGCGGGTAGTCGCGCTCCGGAATGGCAGGATCGCCTGGACGCACTTCAAAGTGCTCGCCGTTGGCGACAGCTTTGGCGATCATCTTCTTCAGCCACCAGAAACCAAAGATCGCCATGAATGCTGCCACCACAAAGCTCACCTCCCAGGCTGCGAAAGGGGAGGTATTGAGATACTTGATGGGAATCCAGTTCTGGATTTCTGGCGAGCCCGCAGTGGTCATGGTGAAGGTCACCGAGCCAAACGCCAGGGCGCCGGGAATGAAGCGGCGCGGCAGATCAGCATCCTTGAACAGGCTCAGAGCCATCGGGTAGACCGAGAAAGCCACGATAAAGACGCTGACACCGCCATAAGTCAGGATGGCACAAGCCAGTACGACGGCTGCTACCGCATGTTGCATGCCCAGCTTGTCAACGATATAGCGCGCCAGGCTGTCGGCGGAGCCGGTGTCTTCCATGAATTTCCCAAACAGGGATCCAAGCAGGAACATCAGGAACCAGGATGCCACGAAGCTGGCAAAGCCGTTCATGTAGGTCGTGACAAACGCCTCGCCATCATCGCTGGGGAAGATCGGCAGGCCGCCCGTCAGGCCAACAATCAGGGCACAAAAGGGTGCGGCAATGAACAGATTCCAGCCACGCAGGGCCAGCAAGGTAAGGAGCAACAGGCCGCCAACGAGGCCAATCATACTGAGCATAGGGACAGCCCCTGGGAGGGTCTTGTTGTTTGCTTCAGTGTACTGATGTTTGGGGTCGCAGAAAACGCCGCTCGGGGGCTTGTATTTACCTATAATGTTAATGATAATCATTCTCATATAGAAAGTGATACGAGGATGAGTCATGCCACGCCGATTTCTTTGCCCGCGCCATGCCCTGTGGCTGGAGCAAAATCCTGAAAATATTGATGCTGTATGGAGCAATGGTATGGACACCGCGCAGCAACACCTGTCACGCCAGGATTGGAGTGCCGCGCTGCCGCACCTGGGCTGTGCCTATGAGGCGGCAGGCTTGATGGCCAATCATCCCGCGCGTACCAGTGATCGCTGGTTAAAGCGCGAGACCCTGAGTCGCACCATGCTGCATATGGCGCTGGATAAGATGGGGCATCGCTCGCAGCTGGAGACGCTGCACTAACGCTATCGAACGTCACAGCCTGCCTCCTTACCTCGTGTCTGCGCGGCGATCGAGGCTTGCGGATGATGACGGCCAAGCCTTACCCTGTTAAAAAAATAAGCAGGGGGGCGCGTCATGGTGCTCTTGGTTCTGGGCGTTCTGGTTTGGTCCGCCGTACATTTGTCGCCTGCGCTGGCGCCGCAGCGCAAGCAGGCACTTTGGGATAGATTGGGAGAGGGTCCCTATATGGGCCTGTTTTCCCTGGGTGTGCTTGCCGGGCTGGGGCTGATGATCATGGGATGGCGCGGTACCCAACCCGAACTTGTATATCTTCCGGACCCGGCGCTGCGTATGCCCGCCCTGGGCTTAACCGTGCTGGGCTTCCTTCTCATCGGATTTACCAAATCGCCCGGGCGTATTAAGCGTGTCGTGCGTCATTCTCAGTTGACTGGTGTCGGTCTTTGGGCGATTGCCCATCTTTTGCTGAATGGGGATTCTCGTTCCCTGGTGCTGTTTGGTGGTCTGCTGATCTGGTGTGTTCTTGAAATCGTGCTGATCAGCCGCCGCGAGGGAGAGTGGGTTAAACCGGATGCGCCGCCGCTGGCACAAGAGCTGGTTGGGATTAGCATTGGCCTGGTGATGATGGCTGTGTTTATCTTTGCCCACCCCTGGCTGGCAGGGATGCCGGTGTACTAGTTGAACGTTGTGTAGCCAAGAGGAGTCCACAATGAGCGTAAATAGAAGACAGTTTTTGCAGGCGGGCCTGGCGGTGGGTGTGGGTACAGCCGTGACTGCCTGTGGCGGAGAGCCCCAGGTTGCGATCGATGAAACGCTGCCGGTAGGCCCGTATGGTGCTACGTCTACCGCAGAGGAAGTGACAGAGGGGCTGAACCTCGAGGGACTGACCGCCCTGGTCACCGGTTGCAACTCCGGTCTCGGCTTTGAAACCATGCGCGTTCTGGCGATGCGCGGCGCGCATGTCATCGGCACGGGCAGGACGCTGGAAAAAGCGGCCCTGGCTTGCGCCAGTGTTGAAGGTGATACCACCCCGGTAGCACTGGAACTCTCCGACTTTCAGTCGGCGCTCGACTGCGCCAAAGGGATTCAGGACATGGGGCGCGGGCTGGATATCCTGGTCGCCAACGCCGGTATCAACACCTTTGGTGAACTTGAGCTGGTGAATGGGATTGAAAAGATTTTTGCCGTCAACCACCTGGGACATTTTGTATTGGTGAATAATCTGGTGCCGCTTCTCAACGATGGCCCCAGCAGTCGCATTGTGCATGTGGGTAGCCGTTCCGGGTACGGACAGGCGCCGGCGGAAGGCATCGACTTTGATAATCTGCGTGGAGAGGGAGTTTGGGATTCTGGCAAAGCCTATGGCCGTTCCAAGCTGGCCAACGCGCTGTTTTCCCTGCAGCTGTCAAAATTGCTCGAGGAAGAATCCACCAGCTCCAATGTGATTCACCCGGGGCTCGTACAAACCAATATCGCTCGCACTGCCCCGGCATTTATTCGCACGGCTTTTGACCTGTTTGGCGGCCTGGTTGCGAAATCGCCGGCACAGGGTGCTGCGACCCAGTGCTATGTGGCGACCAGTCCACTGGTGGAGGGAGTCAGCGGCGCTTACTTTGAAGACTGCAACCCGGTCCGCGTGCTGGTGCCGAATCACGTCTTTAATGAGGCCATGGCCGAGCAGCTGTGGCAGGTTTCCATGGAAATGACAGAAGGATACGTATAGATGGACATCAACAATCGCGTTACGGAGATGACGGGG
Source organism: Halieaceae bacterium (assembly GCA_963921335.3). Lineage (GTDB taxonomy): Bacteria > Pseudomonadota > Gammaproteobacteria > Pseudomonadales > Halieaceae > CAWUFC02. The sequence continues at coordinate 2,010,794 of CAWUFC020000001.1, forward strand.
GCGCGCTACCCGATTGTGCAGGCGCCTATGGGCTGGATTGCCCGCTCACAGTTGGCCTCGGCGGTCAGTAACGCCGGTGCGCTTGGCATTATCGAGACGTCCTCTGGGGAACTGGATAATGTCGCGGCAGAAATCGACAAGATGCGGGAGCTGACTGATCAGCCCTTCGGGATGAATGTGGCGCTCGCGTTTGTGCGTCGCGATGCCAATATCATCGACTTTGTCATTGAGCGCGGTATCAAGTTTGTGACCACCTCAGCAGGTAGCCCCAAGCTGTGCACCGAGCCTTTCCAGGCAGCAGGTATCAAGGTGTTTCACGTGGTGCCCACTCTGGACGCCGCACTCAAGGCGGTTGATGCAGGTGTTGATGGGCTGGTTGTGGAAGGGGGTGAAGGCGGAGGCTTTAAAAACCCGACCCCGGTGTCCAGCATGGTGTTACTGCCCCTGATTCGCTCCCGCGTGGATGTGCCCATCATAGCCGCCGGGGGCATTACCGATGGGGTGTCGATGGCGGCGGCCTTTGCGCTGGGTGCAGAAGGTGTGCAGATGGGTACTCGCATGGTGTCCTGTGCTGAGTCTCCTGTACACAACAACTGGAAGCAGGCCATCGTGGATGCCGACGCCACTGACACTGTGTTCCTTAACAAGCAGAGTTCACCCGCATTGCGTGCGCTCAAAACAGCGCGCACCGCAGAGCTGGGGCCGCTCGGTTCCTTTGAGATGTGGGAGCACATGGCCAATATTCAGGATCTCTACTTCGGTGGCGACCTGGAGGCGGCCATTCCTCTGACGGGCGAGGTTGCAGGGCGCATCGATGCGGTGAAGCCAGTGGCCGATATTATAGGGGAGACCGTGCGCGAGTTTTCCGAGACTATGGCGGAGCTTGGCCGTCGCTACGGCTGAGCCCTTCTTGAGGAAAACAATATGAGTGCAGTATTTGATATGCAGGGTGAAACCGTGCTGGTCACCGGTGGTGGTACCGGTCTTGGCGCGCGCTTTGCCCAAACGCTGGCGGAGGCCGGTGCGCAGGTGATCCTGGCCGCGCGTAGGGTCGATAAACTGAAGGCAACCGCGGCCGAAATTGGAGAGCGGGCCCACTGCGTGGCCATGGATGTCTCCAGCATAGACTCGATTCGCGCTGGACTAGAGCAGGTTAATGCCATTGCCACGCCGACGGTCTTGCTGAATAACGCGGGTACTTCGTCTGATCTGAGTCTTATGGATGTGACAGAAGATGACTGGGACCGGGTGATGAATACTAATCTCAAGGGAGCCTGGATGTTGTCCCGAGAGCTGTGCACGCAGATGGCACAAAATGGGGGTGGCAACATCGTCAACGTGACGTCTATTCTGGCCAGCGCCAGCCAAAAGGGCGTTGGCGCTTATCCGGCAGCCAAGGCGGGGCTTGAACACCTGACCCGCGGCATGGCGCTGGAGTGGGCAAAGTTTGGGGTCAGGGTGAATGCACTGGCACCGGGCTACTACCACACGGACATGGCGGGTGAGTTTCTGGACTCACCTGGCGGTCAGGCGCTGGTCAAAAAAGTAGTGCAGCGCCGACTCGGCAAGCCCGAAGACCTGGACGGCGCTATATTGCTTCTTTGTTCTGACGCATCCCGCTACATGACGGGCAGTGTTGTCACCGTCGACGGGGGATTATCACTCGCCGTTGTTTGATGTCTGCGGCTTAATACGGCTGGCCGCAAACAGGAACAGTGCGGTCAGCAACGCTTCCAGAATAATCGCCTCCAGCACCAGTTCGGCACCATAGGCCGTGGACAGTAAGCGGAATACTGCTGCCAGCGCCACCAGTAAAGCTGCAGCGTAAAACCAGGTTTTCTCAAGCGTAATCACGCCAAGGGCGGTGATGATGCCGCCAGCCAGGAAAAAGGAGCCAACATCGCCCATTTGTGTGCTTAAACCTTTGCCGGCCATGAGAGTCATGCCCAGGCCCTCAGCAGCAGCGGGGTCAATGGCCCACTGGATGCCCATAAAAATGAACAGCAAAGCGGGCAGGCAGCAGATGCCTCGAAGGATTTTGTTCATGGTGTCACTCCTCTTATTGTTGTGATTATTGCGGCTGCAACCCTAACACAATACCGTCAGCTTGGCCTTTTTGTGATTTAGGTCACCTAAACGGCCGACAATGGGGTGTTTTGGTAATAGTTCATCGTTCCCCGGGCGTGCTGCAATTACCATGCGCGCCATGACATCAAGCATTTTCAAGACCGGCGCTTTGATCGCCCTGATTGCTCTGCAGGCTGCCTGCAGCACGACCCAGACTGACTTGCTGCGCGCCAGCTATCTCGGATCTGATGAGACGCAGCAATTGCAGTCGGACTGCATGGCGGATCAGCCAGCGTTTAACAGCCGCAACACCATGTTGGCACCAGCGAGCATTGAGGGCGCCTGGATCTACTGCAAGCGTGCCGCCGAACTCTGGCCTTACGCCGAAGAGCCGGCCGTTAGTAGCGGTTGGTCTAACCCACGATAATCCGTTTCCAAAGTACCTGCGTAAGTTGTTCTGACATTAACAAAACAAGGAGAGCGATCAGGACATGGAAAACGCAGTCGTCGATGTAGCAGTACCGCTTCCCCAGAAGATCAGTACCGAGGCCCGGAAAGTACGCCAGGCACTGCGCGAGGCTGGTCTGGAAACCCCCCTTATCCACAATGGCTTGGACCGGGACGAGAAGTACGCCCGAATCAAGGATTCATTCACCGATATCGTCGAGACACTGGGCCTGGATCTGGAAGACGATAGCCTATGTGAAACTCCGCACCGTATCGCCAAGATGTATGTTGATGAAATCTTCGGTGGCCTCAATTACGGGGATTTCCCCAAGATCGCATTGATCGAGAACAAGATGAACGCATCAGAAATTGTGAAAGTGTCCGATATCAGCCTCGTCAGCACCTGCGAACACCACTTTGTCACCATCGATGGAGTAGCGGACGTGGCCTATATCCCGGGCGACAAGATCATCGGTTTGTCCAAGATTAACCGCATTGTGCGTTTTTTCTCCCAGCGTCCCCAGGTACAGGAACGGCTGACTCAGCAGGTACTGGTGGCACTGCAGACACTGCTGGAAACCGAGGACGTGGCGGTCACCATTAACGCGACCCACTACTGCGTGAAGTCGCGCGGCGTGATGGACGCCAACAGCGCCACCAAGACCACCGCGCTGGGCGGTGCTTTCAAGACTGACCCCACCACCCGGGCGGAATTTCTCGCCTGATATCACAGCGTCAGAGTACTTTGATCCATACCAAAGTACTCTGACCCCTGTTTTTGAAGACCTTTTAAACAACTGCAACGCCTTTCTGATCTGGGCTTGCCAGTTATGTACCAGTCGGTACATAATGTGTCATGCCTCGCCCCATCGAATTCGACAGAGACCGCGCCCGCAATGCCGCCATGAAGCTGTTCTGGCGGCAGGGCTACACAGCCACCTCGTTGGCCCAGTTGCTTGAGTCCATGAAGATCGGTCGCAGCAGTTTTTATGCCGCCTTTACTGATAAGCGCAGCTTGTTCATTGAATGCCTGGAGTTGTTTGCTGAGCGCACTCGCGAGATTCTGGAACAAGGGCATGTTCCCCAGCAGCCGTTAGAGACGGCGCGGGCTTTTTTTGAAAACACCACCTTTGCGGTGCCGCGTTGGCGTGTCGATGCAGGCTGCATGATGGTGAACACGATTCTCGAGTTGTCAGACGTCGATGCCGATTTGTCTCGCCGCGCAACAGTTTGCCTGGCGCGCATAGAACAGACATTTGTTTGGGTGTTTGAACATCATGTCGACGATCCTCGTCAAGCCGCATCCGTGGTGATGACGCTGAACAAGGGTATACGGGTGTCCAGCCGGGCCCGGGCGTCCGAGGCGGAGTTGCGCCAGGTCATTTCATCCACACTCTCGCTGCTGGATCGAGCAGCTTAACAGGAGGCACTAATATGTTGTCAGCAGCAAAACCGGACAAACAGTTTGCCGAGGTCAATGGCAGGAAGATCGCTTACATCGAGGCAGGCACGGGTGACCCCATCGTGTTTCTGCATGGCAACCCGACCTCGTCCTATCTCTGGCGGAATGTTATTCCCGAGCTAGAGAGTCTCGGTCGATGTATCGCGCCGGACCTGATTGGGCAGGGCGACTCAGAGCAGTTGCCGCCCAGCGATGGGTCCGATCGCTACAGCTTTGAGGTGGCCTACGAGTATCTCGATGGTTTGCTGCAAACGATTGGCGCTGCCGAGAACGTCACCCTGGTGATACACGACTGGGGCAGTGCGCTGGGCTTCCATTGGGCCAACCAGCATCGCGATGCCGTTAAAGGCATTGCCTACATGGAAGGCATTGTTTGTCCGGTCAGTTGGGAGGAGTGGCCGGAAAGCGCGCGCGGCATCTTCCAGGGTTTTCGTTCCGAAAAGGGCGAAGACCTGATTCTGAATCGCAATATGTTTATAGAAGGGGTGCTACCCAGCGCCATCATTCGAGATTTGAGCGAGGAAGAAATGAATCACTATCGGGCAGCCTTTGTGGATGCTGACAATCGCCAGGTGACCTTGAACTGGCCGCGGCAGATTCCCATTAGCGGCGAGCCACCACACATGGTTGATCTGGTGACCTCTTATGGCGAGTGGCTGGAGACAAGCAGTGATTTGCCCAAGCTGTTTGTCAATGCGCAGCCCGGTTCCATCCTGGTGGGTAGGCAGCGGGACTACTGCCGCAGCTGGCCCAATCAGCAGGAAGTGACCGTGAAGGGCACGCACTTTATACAGGAAGATTCGCCGGTGGAAATCGGGCAGGCCGTTGCCCGCTGGCTTAAAGAACTTTAAACAAGGAGAAGCAAGATGTCTGATGTACCCGTCTACATGGTGGTCAACCTCAAGATTACCGATAAAGACCCTTACCGTGTTTACGAAAAGGGCTTTTTCCCATTGCTGAAGAAGTACAACGGTCAGTTCATCACCTTTGATGATCAGCCTGAGACATTCGAAGGCAACGCCCCGCGAGAAGACCGTATGATCATGTTCCAGTTTCCTAACGAAGAGACCGCCCGTGCCTGGTATGCCGATGCCGATTACCAGGCCTTGTCCGAGCACCGTCGCGAAGGCACCGAGCTGAAGTTCCTGACGATGGTTCGTGGCTTGCCTCCGCGTGACTAAATCCGGGTAAAGTTTTGTAAAGCTGCCACGTGTTGGTCGGCCGTTAGTACCCAACGCCCGTTGTCAGTCATAAAGCTGATAATGGGCGTTTTTGTATGTGCAGTAAAAATAGAGTTTCTGTTTTCACCCTGCTGGTCTCAGCCATAGGGCTGGCAGGGTGTTCTTCTACCAGTGGCCCGATCATTGATACCCGGGGTGTCAATATGGCTCGCTACCAACAGGACCTTGAAGATTGCGAGGGCTACGCGAAGCAAGTTCGTATCGAGCAGGGTGTGGCCAAAGGTGCGGTAGCTGGTGGCTGGGTGGGTGCCGCCACCGGAGCAGTGGTGGGTGACGCTGGTACGGGCGCTGGTGTCGGTGCTATTTCCGGTGCCGCTCGCTCGGCCCAGATCGGTGAGCGGGAGAAATCGGGTGTGGTCAAAAATTGCCTGCGTGGGCGAGGATACAGGGTACTGAACTAAAGCAGTTGACAGTCAGTTTGCCGTCATCAGCGAATTTTCAGCTTTATGCCGAGGCGTTCAAGCTGCACCTTTTCTTCTTTTAGTTCCTGGGTGGTGAGGGGATGCTTCTCCAGCCAGTCATCGGGAAAGGCCAGCTCCATGGTTTTGCCTCTAGCCTTGACCCGGAACTCCGGCAGAAACTCAAGCTGTTCCACGTACTTAAACCGATTCGCGAGCCGCAGCAGGGCAATCAGCCGCCACAGGTGTTTGCGGTCTGCTTTCAAGAGACTGCTGAAATCGGTTTTTAGCAATTTACCGCGATGGTGTTGAACCAGCAGCGCCATGGTCTCCTGCTCGCCTTGGGCAAAACCGGGCAAGTCCGCGTTGCGCAACAGGTAAGCGCCATGGCGGTGAAAATTTTTGTGGGCGATTGCCATGCCGATTTCGTGGCTGCGGCTGGCCCAGCGCAGCAAGTCCCAGTCTGATCGCTTCAGGCGCCAGTTTTTCTGCGTGGCCCGGTACAAAATACGCGCACGCTTTTCTACGGTGGAAGCAGTTGCTTCGTCGGCTCTGTAGCGTTGCATCAGCGCGCTAATGGTGCGCTCCCGCACGTCCTCATGAGAAAGCCGGCCTTGCAGGTCATAGATGACACCTTCACGCAGTGCGCCTCTGGAACTTCGCATCATCTCGATGCCAAGCTCATCAAATATGGCTGCGGTGATGGCAACACCAGCGAGGATGACATTGCGCCGGTTCTCGCTGAGACTTTCTACCTGAATGTCATCGATGTGGGCAAAACTGAGTAGCGCCTCCTCAAGACAGGCGAGTCCTGGGCGGCTAATGCCCATCTTTGACCAATCGAAGTGTGACAGCAGGCTTTCTATAGCCTGTAGCGTGCCGGATGAGCCAACGCAGTCGCGCCACTGGCTGGCATTGTAGTGGCTGCGGATATGAGACACCTCGACCCGGGCGGCCTCATAGGCTTTGCGATAGCGATTGCGGGTGATCTTCCCACCTTTAAAGAAACGCTCGGTACAGCTGACGCAGCCCATTTGCAGGCTGTCCAGCGCGCGTGGCTCAAAGCGCTGCCCGACAATAAACTCGGTGCTGCCGCCGCCGATATCCACCACCAGTCTTGCCGACTCGTCATCCGCGAGGGTATGCGCCACCCCCAGGTAGACCAGGCGTGCCTCTTCGCGGCCGTAAATGACATCTACAGGCACACCCAGTAGTAGTTCCGCAGCCCGGGTAAAGTCGCGTCGGTTGCGCGCCTGGCGCAGGGCGTTGGTGCCGACAATACGAGTGCGATAGGGCTCGACGCTGTCCAGTACCTGTTTGAATCGGGCCAGGCAGTCCAGTCCGCGACGCATGGCAGCCTCGTCGAGCCTGCCGCCTTTGAGCCCCGCCGCCAGCTGCACTTTCTCACTAAGGGTCTCCACCGGACGCATCTCCTGGTGCTCGATTTTGGCAATAATCAGGTGAAAACTGTTGGAGCCGAGGTCCAGTGCGGCCAGTACGGCACCCTCGGGAATATCGGGATCATCGCCGTTGGACTCTGATATTTCTTGCTGCATGCACTCGCTCTGGCATCGGTTTCTGTTATGTTAATGCAATAACTAAAAAATGCACGGAATCCACCTATGCGACTGACCTTTACTCTCTGGCTGTTGCTGACCCACGCAGTCGCACACGCTGAGCCACAAAATCTTCTGGACTTGTATCGTGAGCTACACGCGCACCCTGAACTGTCTTTCCAGGAAAAGGAAACCTCGGAGAAGCTGGCGCTGGAGTTGGACTCGCTGGGTTTTGAAGTGAGCCGAGGCCTGGGACACGAGGGTTTGCGGGAGGCACTGGCAGAGGGTGGCGCCGTGCTCAATGATCGGGTCGGTGGCTATGGTGTGGTGGGTGTACTGCGCAATGGCGACGGACCTGTGGTCATGGTGCGCACCGACACCGACGCACTGCCGGTCAGTGAACAAACCGGCCTTGATTTTGCCAGCCAGGTGCAGGCACAGGAGTTAACCGGACAGGCGGTTTCGGTAATGCACGCCTGTGGCCATGATTTGCATATGGCGGTGTGGGTTGGTGTTGCCAGAGAACTGGTGGCCAGCAAGGCCGACTGGCGTGGCACCCTGGTCTTTATTGCCCAGCCCGCAGAGGAGCGTGGCAGTGGTGCACGCATCATGCTGGCAGACGGTTTGTTTGAGCGTTTTCCTCGCCCCGACTTCAACGTGGCCCTGCATGTCTCTCCCAGTCTGCCCTCAGGCACTGTTGGCTATGTGCCTGGATGGATGATGGCCAATGTTGATTCTGTTGATATTCGCATTCATGGTGTGGGGGCACACGGAGCTTACCCGCACAAGGGCAAGGACCCAGTGGTATTAGCGGCAGCCATTATCACTGACCTGCAAACGCTGGTATCCCGTGAGGTATCGCCACTCGAACCAGCGGTAGTCACTGTGGGTTCCATACACGCGGGTACCAAGCACAATATCATTTCGGATCGCGCCGATCTGCAGCTGACCGTGCGGTCCTACAGTGATTCCGTGCGACAAACCCTGCTGAGGGGGATTGAGCGTATCGCGCTGCAGCAGGCGCGCGCTTATGGCTTCCCCGAAGACAAACTGCCTGAAGTGCGAATTGGCAGTGAGGGCACGCCAGCGATGTGGAATGACCCGGAGCTGGTTGATCGCAACGTAGCGGCCATGCGCGCCGTGCTGGGACAGAATTCGGTTGTGGAGGACACCCAGGTAATGGGCGGTGAAGATTTCGCTCGGTATGGACGTACTGATCCCCCGATTCCCAGTCATATGTTTCGACTCGGCACGGTAGCACCGGAACGCTATGCCGCATTTAAGGTAGGCAAGCTGGATCTGCCCAGTATGCACTCACCTTTTTACGCGCCGGATGCTGAGCGCAGCTTGACCACCGGCGTGACGGCGATGACGGCTGTGGTGAGAGATCTGCTGGGCAGCACACCTTGAATTTTCGCTACTGGCTGCCCGCTGCAGTCGCCTTTGTCTGCCAGGGGGTGGGTATCGGGCTGCTCGGGGTCTACGGCTTTTTTGTCGAACCTCTGGCTGAGGAGTTCGATGCCAAAGTGGCGGTGATTAACCTCGGCCCGGTGTTACTGTTGATAGCGCCGGCTTTCGTGGGGCCAATTGTGGGCCGCTTCGTCGACACCCACTCCATCCGCAATATTCTATTGATTGGGGTACTGGTGGCGGTGTCGGGTTTGGTGCTGGTTACACAAATGCCGGCCCTCTGGATGGCCGGTGCCTGCTTTTTTATCTTTGCCCTGGGTATGGCCATGTACGGCCCCGTGGTGCTCAACTCCCTGCTGGTAAAGATCTATCGGGAGAATATTGCTCGGGCGCTGGCCATTGCCGCTATGGGCGTCAGCCTGGGCTCAATCAGCTGGCCCTTTGTAACCGCCTGGCTGATGGATCACTACAGCTGGCGTTTCACCCTGCTGACACTGGCTATGTGCCTGGGTGTATTGCTGGGTGTCAGTGTGCGACTGGGTCTGCCCAAACACGTGTCAGGGGACGCCCCAGCTGACCCCGAACCTGAGGGCAGCGGCGGTGGCAATGAGTTTTTGCGTGAGCGCACCTTCTGGCTAATCGGTATTAGTGCCAGCGTGATGTATAACGCGGCGTTGCTGTCCGGCATCTGCTATGCGCCCCATTTCAAGACCATGGGTTTCAGCAATACCGACGTGGCAACGTTTTTAGCTGCCGGCGGCATTGCCGGGATGACCGGCAAACTGCTTGTGGCCACGTTTGCTGACAGCTGGCGACACCACATCAAGTTGATGGCAATGGCGACCGCAGTACTGATGATGAGTGGCTACGGCATTCTGGTTATCGCCGATAGTTTTCTTTTGGCGGTGACTGCCACCGCGGTGATTGGCGGGGCAGGGGGTGCCTTCATACTCTTGCACCCGTTCATCAACAGTGCCTACTACTCAGCGGAACAGATGGGGCGAGTCAATGGTGCCCAAGCGCCGCTAATGCTGCCCCTGGGCCTGATTGCGGCCCCGACAGCCGGCTATGTGTTTGATACGACCGGTAGTTATGTGGGTGCCTTTAGCGGTGTGGCCGTGGTGATTCTGCTGGCCATGGTGCTGTTGGCCATGATGCGCAAGCCCGAATTTGCGCCGTCGCTCAGCTGATTGCCAGCCAGGTCAACAATCCACCGCCGACACCAATAGACAGACTGCGTTTGAACACCTCTGGCGTGATCTTGGAGAGTTCCGCCAGCGGATCATGGCTCAGTTTGGTGCGCTGTAGTACCGGCCATTCGATGGAAGCACCAAACAGTCCGGAACCAATCGCTCCTGCGATGAGCATGGCACGGCCAGCATTGTCGATGGGCACCAGCACAAACAGCAGAATGACCGCCAGCAGGCTGCCCAGCTGCCCGGCGTAGCTCATGGTGTTGAACTGTTGTTCCGAGTTCTTGCCGAAGTCCCAGTCGTAGATAAACAGGCCGGGCTTTTCAGGAATCTTGTAGGTGGCGCCGGAGTAACGGGCCCCTGCCAGGTGAAACCATTCGTGTATGACGGTGCTGACCACCGCGCCAGCAATGGCAGCTGTCAGTACAGACAGAAAGCTGGCGAGCCCAAGACCGGTCAGCAGGAACCAGCTGTCCGCTGCTGCCCATAAAGTCAGGGTAGCGACGGCGACAAAAAGATGAACTGCGGCGTGCATGCCGAGCTTTTCTGCGTTGCTGAGCTCCGGTTTGAGTTGGCTGTCTATCATCTCGGTCATGGTGACCGAGGCCTGTTCGTCCGCAACGCTATCGACTGTCTCTTCTGCCATCGTATACTCCCCCTTGTTTGGCTACTTAGTTATTACGCAGGAGTAAGCATTATGGATGCCCCGTTCGATCTTTCGCAAACCGATAAACTGCTTTCCACGACAAGGGCGGTACGCAAGCGGCTGGACTTTGATCGGCTGGTGGACGACCAGACTATTCTCGACTGTATTCGCATATCCCAGCAGGCGCCTACCGGCTCCAACACCCAGGTGTGGCGCTGGGTCGTGGTTACCGATGCCGAGAAGAAAAAGGCCATTGCCGAGGTCTATGCCCGGGGTGCGGTGTACCTCGAACAGGCTCGCGCTGCCCTGCTTGATAGGGGTGCCGAGCAAACCCATCGAGTTTACGATTCTGCGGAGTATCTGGTGACACGATTGCATGAGTCGCCGGCCCTGGTGATCCCCTGCGTGATTGGCAAGCCCGCAGCTGGCGCTCCCGCGGTAGAGGCCATCTCAATTTACGGTTCAATCATGCCGGCGGTCTGGAGCTTTATGCTGGCTCTGCGCTCCCGCGGCCTGGGGACCTGCTGGACCACTTTGCACCTGGCCGAAGAGGATACTGTGGCTGAGATTTTGGGTATCCCGGAAGATGTGCAGCAGGTGGCACTGATTCCGGTCGCCTACACTAAGGGCACAGACTTCAAACTGGCAACCCGTCAGCCGCCGGAAGAGATCACCTTCTTCAACGGCTGGGATGCCTAGTACTCGCTCCGAGGTCTGGATGATGGCATGAACCTGAATCAGGATCAGAAAAGCATTGTCACTGCAGTGGAGCAGATCTGCCGCAGCTTCGGTGATGATTATTGGCTGAAGCTGGATCAGAGCAGTGAGTTCCCTCGCGATTTTCACCGCGCCATGGCCGATGGCGGTTGGCTGGGTATCACCATGCCTGAGGCCCAGGGTGGTTCGGGCATGGGTGTGACCGAGGCTGCACTGATGATGAATACGGTCTCCAGGTTTGGTGGTGGCATGGCGGCGGCATCCACCATCCATATCAATTTGTTCGGTCCACACCCCATCGTTGTCTATGGCAGTGATGAACAGAAGGAGCGCTGGTTGCCGCCTTTAATCGCCGGTACCGACCAGACCTGTTTTGGGGTGACCGAGCCTGATGCCGGTCTAAATACGTCCCGGATATCTACCCGCGCCGAGAAAGTAGAGGGGGGTTATCTGGTGAGCGGGCGCAAGATGTGGACGACTACGGCACAGGTCGCCAACAAGATGATTCTGCTGGCTCGCACCACGCCGCTGGAGGACAGCGACAAGCCTATGCGCGGGCTGACCCTGTTTTATACCGACCTGGATCGCAGCAAGGTCGACGTGCAGGTGATTCCCAAAATGGGCCGTGCCGCGGTGGACAGCAATGCGGTGTTCATCGATGAGCTGTTTATTCCGGAAGAGGATCGCATCGGCGAAGAGGGCAGGGGATTCTACTACCTGCTGGACAGTTTCAATCCCGAACGCATCCTGATTGGTATGGAGGCGATCGGAATCGGCCAGGATGCCCTGCAGCGTGCGGCGCACTATGCGGGCGAGCGTATTGTGTTCGACAGGCCGATTGGTCAGAACCAGGGAATTCAGCACCCATTGGCTGAACGCTGGATGTACCTTGAGTCGGCTTATGCCATGGCTATGCAGGCCGCTGAGTTGTATGACCGTGGTGAGGAGTGTGGTCCGCAGGCGAATGCCACCAAGTTTTTGGGGGCAAGAGCAGGGTACGATGCCTGCCTGCAGGCTGTTTTAACGCTAGGTGGTATGGGCTATGCCAAGGAATACCATGTAGAGCGGCTGCTACGTGAAGTGACCTTGACGCGTATTGCTCCGGTGACGGAGCAGCTCATCCTGTCGCACATCGCCGAGAACGTGCTGGATTTACCCAAGTCCTACTAGTGCATATCAGCCGACGATATTAGCGCTGCGGTGGTTGGCTATCTCTTCTGCGGTTAAACCAAGGCCCTGTAGCACTTCATCACTGTGCTGGCCCAGCGCCGGTGCGGCGCGATAGTCGATGCTTTCCGCGAAGCGCACCGGTAGGGTACCGGTCTTTATCATGCCCAGCTGCTTGTGCTCCGTTTCAGTAATCATCTGGTTATGAATGATCTGTGGGTCTTCCGTTGCCTCCCGGATCCCGTTCACCGGGGCAGCCAGTACGTCGTATTGCCGGAAGCGTTGCTCCAGCTCCTGGGAGTCCAGCTCAGCAATGCGCGCGGCCACCAATTGATTGAGTTCGTCTTCATGCAGCTGGCGGTCACTGTTGCGTGCGAATCGCTCATCCGACAGCCAATCAGTCATGTCCAGTGCCTGACAGAGGTTTTCCCAGAACTTCTGGTTCAATGCTGGAATCTGCCAGTAGCGACCATCGGCAGCCTGGAAACAACCATAAGGTGCCATTAGTTCACTGCCGCAGCCGCGAGGCTGCTGCTCGTGATTGGCGACAAAGTACTGGGACATAATGGTGGGTTGCAGGTTGAACAGCGCGTCCAGCAGATTCACTTCAATCAGCCCGCCCTCGCCGGATTGATCGCGTCTTCGCAATGCCGCCAGGGCAGCAATCACCACCAGGTGCGCAGTGGTGGCATCGACGATCGGGCTGCCGGTTTTCAGTGGAGGCTCGTCGGGATTGCCCGTAATAGCCATCAGGCCACCCAGTGCCTGCACCAACGGATCTATGCCGCCGTGCCCCGCGTAGGGGCCAGAATTGCCAAAGGCGGTAACATTTATGGCAATGATGTCGGGTTTAATGGCTCTAAGGCTGTCGAAGTCTATGCCCAGTTTTTGTTTGGCCGGGGGGCGCATGTTGTCAACCACGATATCGGCTGTGGCGACCAGCTTCGCCAGCAGTGCCTTGCCTTCGTCGTGGGTCAGGTCCAGGGCGATGCCGCGTTTATTGCGATTGGCGCCGACAAACATGGCACTATCCAGGCCGACTCCCGGTCCGAGATGACGTGATTCATCACCCCGTAATGGTTCTACCTTGATGACGTCTGCACCCAGGTCGCCAAGCATAGCAGCCCCAAATGGACCTGCCAGAACCTGGGCCAGGTCCAGTACACGTATCTGAGCCAATGGCATTGTCATGGTTTTCACGCTCCCGTTTTTGCCTGTCTAAGCCTACACTGAGTGGAACGCAAAAACATAAGAAGGATGCACCATGGCCGTGCTGAACAATCCCATTGATACACCGCAGCAGCGCGAGCACGAGTTGCTGGCTCTGGAACTGTTCAACAGTCCGGAACTGCAGGATGTTTACGGGCAGGTTAGGGATTATTGGCTGGATCTCGCCAAGCCCTCCGCCGATATGCTGTCCTGCTTTGACTGGGCGTTTGAAGAGGTGATGTTTGGTGCGGTGATATGGGCGCTTAACCAGGACCCGCTGTATCCGAAGGTGATCACAATCTCTCGCCAGACCCATGAGCTGTATGGACAGCGCATTCCGGGCTCACGCTGGGGAATCGATAATCCCGACAGCGTATACAGGGTCATTCCCGTATGCAGCTCTGAACGCTATGTGATTCGCGGAAAAGTGCATTCGCAGCGGCTGGTGGAGAACTACTTTACCCTCTGGGACAAGGACATGCGCACAGTTGGCTTGGTAGATGGCAAGGACCTGGTGCTGGACGAGGAGGGCCGATTTGAGATTACCGTGGATAGTGATCCCGCCGGTGATCGCCCCAATCATGTGCAAACGGATGATAGCGCCTTCGAATTCTATATACGCGACGTGGTGTTTGACTGGGCCAATGATCGTACTAATGAGTTGAGTGTAGAGCGATTGGGGCCGGCACCCACCGAACCTCAGAAAGGTCGCGACGAACTGATCGATCTTGCCGCTGCCTACATGCGCAAGTACGCGACCAATACTCATCGCTGGAATATGCAGGCCCTGCAAAAAGAACCTAACGATTTTTCTTTTGTGATAGATCGTGAAGACGACGGTGCCCAGGTCGGGCAGATCTACATCATGGGCCATTTCCTGCTACCAGACGCCGACCACGCCATTGTTCTGCAGGTGGACATGGGTGGCGCTGACTACTTTATTGCGCCAATTACCAACCTGTGGGGCACGACAAATAACATTACCGATCGCAATGGTTGTTTGAACAAGCACCAAGCCCAGGCCAATCCTGACGGCAGCTATACCTTTGTGCTGGCTATGCGCGACCCCGGCGTCGCCAACTGGCTGGACCCTACCGATATGCATGAGGGCATCCTGACCTTGCGCTGGGCTGAGTTTGAAGGCGGTAAGCCGTCGCCGAGCCTGGGAGTTCAGTCCTTCCTGGTGAACCTCGAGGATTACCAGCGCACCGTGGCCGCCAACGAACAGGTCAGCGTCGAGCAGCGACAACAGTGGAGTGAGGAACGTGCCGCCAGCTATGCCTGGCGCCTGGCGGTGAATACAGCATGAGTAAAGTCTGGTTGATCAGTGGCTGTTCTACTGGTTTTGGACGAGAAATCGCGCTGGCTGCGTTGGCTCATGGGGATCGGGTGGCAGCGACCGCTCGATGGCTGCAAAGTATCGAGGATATTGTCAGCGCTTACCCGGAGCACTGCCTCGCAGTATCACTGGATGTGACCAATGCCGCCCAAATTGAAACTGCTGTCGCCACGACAATTGAGCATTTCGGCCAGCTCGATGTGCTGGTGAACAATGCCGGCTACGGCTATGTGGGGGCGATAGAGGAGGGCGAAGAAGAGGCGATCAGGCAGCTGTTCGAAACCAACTTCTTCGGTGCCCTGGCACTGACCCGCGCCGTGCTGCCACACATGCGTCATCGTGGCAGCGGACATATTCTGAATAACTCGTCACAGGCAGGCCTGATGGCCAATCCCGGCACCGGTTATTACAGTGCTTCAAAGTATGCGCTGGAGGGCCTGATGGAAGCGCTGACCAAAGAGGTGGCGCCGCTGGGCATCAAAGTATGCTCGATCCAGCCTGGGGCCTTTCGCACGGATTGGTCTGGCCGTTCCATGCAGCGCAGTCCTGTGCGCCTGTCCGATTACGCCGAACATGTGGGCAGCCGCCTGGACATGATTGCCGAGATTGACGGGAAACAACCTGGCGATCCGAAATTGGCGGCCAGGGTGTTTGTGGACCTGGCCTATATGGATGAGCCCCCCGCACAACTACTGCTGGGAGCAGGCGTGCTTGCCACTTATCGCGAGAAGCTGGCCGGGCTAACGGCCAGCCTGGATGAATGGCAGGAAGTGACCGAGGGTGTGGATTACTTGGCAGGAGAAAACTGATGGACGACAGTCGCCTGATTGAGAACCTGATATATACCTATGCCGAACGCATAGATGCCGGTGACCTTGAGGGGGTGGCCGAGTTGTTTCGCAATGGCGAGATCGCCGCACCGACAGAGGGGAGCCTGGTGCAAGGCTATGAAGCCGTGCTGGCAATGTACCAGGGTGCAACCCGCCTCTATCCCGATACCGGCACGCCGATGACCCGGCATATCACCAGCAATGTCATCATCGAGGTTAGCGGCGATCAGGCCGATTCGCGCTCATGTTTTACGGTGGTGCAGGGTACCTCTGAGTTTCCGCTGCAACCCATCATATCCGGCCGCTATCGCGACAGCTTTCGAAAGGCCGCGACGGGCTGGGAGTTTGCTCGCCGAGAAATGCATGTGGACCTGGTTGGCGACATGTCCGCCCATCTGCTGATTGAACTGTAATACGCTGACCTCACACAAATAAAAAAGGCCGCCCTGGGGCGGCCTTTTTGGTAGAACAGCGAAGTTTTAGTTACGACCCCACTGGAAGATCACGTCTACACCGTAGCTGCGCAGTTCCTTGAAGTTGTTCACTGCAAAGCCCAGGGTGCCGAAGTCGATACCCCACTCACGATACTCTTCGTCAGTCAGGTTGCGACCCCACAGACCTACGCTGAGGCTACCTGCGCTGCCGATCTGAATCTCGCTGAAAGTGGCGCGAGCGTGGAACATGGTCTGGTCGTCAGTGCTATCGTAAAAGTTCAGCTGTGGATGATAGACCATCTCATCTCGATAGGTCAGTTCGCCGCGTAGGTTAAAGTTACCCCAGGAAGCAGGGCGATCGTAGGATAGTATCAAGGCGCCGTTATTCTTCGGCGTGCGAGCCTGCTTGGCTACGTCGGAAATATCCTCGTTACCCGTGATCGGATCGGCGCCAGGGCCGGGATCAGGCAGTGCCGTGATAGGATCGATGCGCTGGGTGATGAACTCCTTGTACTCCGCATCAGTATAGCCGTAGTTGAACATCAGCCGCAGTCCTTCGGTCAGCTGCGCTGTCAGCTCAAGTTCCAGACCTTTGATCTCCAACTCACCGGCGTTCAGGGTGACAGAGGAGGCACCGCCTTCACCGGCCTGGAAGCTGTTGACCTGGGCATCGTCATACTCCATGTAGAAGATAGCGCCGTTCAAACGAATTCGTGAGTCCATCCAGTCCGACTTTAGGCCCAACTCGTAGTTGGTCACAGTTTCCTCGTCGAAACCCTGCTGGAAATCTGCCTCACTGGTGGAACGAGCGCCGAAGCCACCGGCACGGTAGCCGTTGGACACTGTTACATAGGTACGGACGTCCTCATTCCAGGCGTAGTTCAGGGTAATACCACCACTGGTGTTGTCCCAGTCATCCTCGGCCTCGTTGAGCTTGATGTTGCCGAGGTCGTCGACGATACGGCCATTGCGCAAGTAGGCATACTTTTCATCTTCCGTATAACGCAGGCCTACAGTCAGGTCCAGTGCCTCAGTGAAGGAGTAGGTTAACTGACCGAATATGGCCTGCGACTCGTTTTTAGAGCCGTACTGGAATATGGGAGAGCTAAGCTGCGCGTCCTTGCCCAGACATGGGGCGGGGCTGACAAAGTCGGCACAAAGAAACGCTTGGACTTGAGGGGGTTGTGAGCCGTATGCAAACTGGGCCGGCAGGATAAATTCCTGTGGGTTGTCCTCGTTACTCTCTTCTTCGAACCAGTAGTAACCGGCTACGAACTGCAGGCGGTCATCGAAAGCATCGCCCAGAATTTGGAACTCGTGCGTCGTTTGCTCGTTGTCACTTTCCCGTGTGGCACGGAAGACGGAGCGGTATTCGCCAGCAGGGACCAATTGGCCCGGTGCCACAGTCGCGTCCTCCAGTACAGTCAACCCGTCAGACTGGAAACCACCGAAGTCGGTACCCGTGGTGCCGCTATCCCATTCTCTTTGCGCCCCGATGTATTTCAGTGTGATGTTTTCACTCACATCCCAGGCCAGCGTCAGGGTGTGCATCTCAATGTCTGAGTAGGTGTCCTTACCCGTAGCAAAAGGCATCGGCAGGCTACCGAGTCGATCGGGGCTGGCAAAATCAGTCGCTTGCTGCGTGATTGCGCCGCCCAGCTGATTATTCGGCGGACGTGTCGCTACAATCTGTGAGAGGGCGGCGTTACTTTCCCGCTCAGACTTGTCGTAGCTGTAGTCTGCCTGGAATACATCCCCAGGTGTGAGTTGCAGGGCTATGCGGAATGCATCCGACTCCTGCTCACCTAGCTTGTTGCCCGCGATACTGTTGTTCACCAGACCGTCTTTTTCATTGTAGTTGTAGGTGAACTTGGCGGCGAAAACATCTCCCAGCTTACCGGTATCAATGGTGGTTTTTGAGCGGAAGAAATCCCGGTTACCCACAGTTAAGTGCTGCTTGAAGGCGAAATCATCGAAGGGCTTTTCGGTGATGATGTTGATCGCACCACCGATGGTGTTGCGGCCGTACAGAGTGCCCTGCGGGCCACGCAGGACTTCAATGCGTTCGAGGTCGACAATGTCGAACACCGCGCCTGTGTTACGGGCGACGTAAACGCCGTCGATATAAACACCCACAGTGTTCTCTACCAACAACGAAGTTTCGCCGCTGCCCACACCACGAATGCTGTAACCATAGTTATCGAGGGACGATGGCTGTCTGTCGATACTAAGGTTGGCTGTGTATTCCGCGACCTGACCTGCCTCAAAAGCGCCAATGGCTTCCAGTTCTTCCTGGGCGAAGGCGGCTACCGAGATCGGGGTATCCTGCAGTGACTCAGCCCTTTTCTGGGCGGTCACGATCACTTCTTCGAGCGCAAGACTGTTCTGGGCATGGCTTGGCATCGAAACGGTGGCCGCAACGGCACTGGCAATGAGGGTATGACGTAAAGTCTTGCTACGGTCGAGCATAGGTACATCCTCTGTTTACTTATATTTATAGTTAGAGTGCAGACTAGAAGCACGCTCCTTCGAGTCTACTTTGTATTAGACGAATTACAAAGCGTGCCCCTCAAGAGCGATTCAAATAGTTAAACCGAAAATTCTTATTGTGAGGCCGCTGCGCTGTACCAGATGGGCGAGGTCCAGGCCCGCTCCTGGATCGTTTTTGGCAGGTCCTCATAGTGGCAGGATTCCGGCCGCTCCGATTCCGGGATGGCATTGCATTGCCAGGTGCTCCAGCGGCAGCTGGGATTTTCTACCACGCGGCTGTAGTACACCGCGTCCTGGGTGGGGTCGAAGTCCGGGTCCTGCCATACGCTGCACAGCTGGGCAAAACCGCTGCCGCGGGGCTGGCAGCTGTTCAGGTCTACGCTGGCGCCATTGCTGCTGTTGCCGGCCACTTCGTAGATCTTTTGCCAGGTTTTACCCTCGACATCGACCCAGCCCTTGATGACTTGAAGTTGTTGCAGCGGATTGCTCAGCGGATCCTGACTGGCACTGACCAGAAATGATGGGGCCTCGCCCGCGGGCCTTCCAGGCAGGTCGCTGCCCATGGGCACGGCCTGTTTGTAGGCGTCCTCGACCATTTTGGTTGATTGGCAGAGCTCAGTGTCTAACTGCCAGCCACCGAAGAAGCGCGGAGTGATGCGCGGTCCGCTGGTGCCAAACGTTTCTCTTCGCTTCATCGCGGCGAATATGGAAGCGCGAGAATTCTCCTCTGCCCAGACACCGGCCACTCCGCCTGGCCCGTAGCGCACCGGTGAGCCCTTGGCGATACCACCGGGTACTTCCACATCCCCGCGCAGGCGGTTGCGAGCGACCCGGTCGGGCCCGTTGGCACCCATGTAGTTGTTCTCTGTGTCGGCGGTCGCCGTTGCATTGTGATTGTCAGTGGCTGCCACAATGCCGAGCTTGAAGGGGTTCACGCCAAGACGTTTTGCTTCTGCCTGCCCGTTGGGCAGAGCGTAGCGGGCATAGCTGAATCGGGACAGGCACCCGCTCAAGCGCATATTGCCGCTGCCCATCTCATCGCCACAGTCGAATATTTCTTCAGCGGGGGAACGCAATTTTTCGAAATCACAAAGTTCGTCGGCAACACCATAGACGCTGCTTAGTCCGTTGCGGCATTCGGAATCACCCTTGACCTGCATGATCTCCACCAGACGTTCGATGTTGTTACGCAATCCGGCAAAGTGACGCCGCCGATCCTGATCCAGATCCTCCCTCATGGAGTAAGGAAACCACATGCGCCCACTGGACCAGTTGCTGTTGTGAGGAATGGTCAGCACGTCGCAATCCTCGTTGCCCTCGATGCAACTGTCGTTGAGCCACTGTAACAACTGCTCCGGCGTATTCATGTCGGCGGCACTCACCACTGCTCGTGGCACATTGCTTGACGCGAATATCACATTGCGATGCAGGTTGGCACCGTCTGCCGCCAGCGTGTACTCGTAGCCGTGGAAGCTGGTGAACTGGCAGTCGCTGTCCCGCGATTGCCAATGCTCCGTGGCCCGCTGGTTGTCGCGCCAGGCCTCTACAGCTGCGGCACGGCAGTCTCCGCCCCCTGGCCCGCATACCTTAAGGGAACGCTCGGTCGTAAAGATGGCCTGAGAGGCTAGCTTCACCAGTGGCGTCATAGCCTCACCCAGAGGTAGCTGCCAGTCGCCGCGATAGATGTTACAGATCATGGAATCATAGCCGGCAGAACTGGGGTCGTAGCAAATGAGTCTTTCGCCCAGTTTGCCGGCGTGATCGGTTACCGCGGCGAAGTCCAATGGACGCTCGAGTTGAATCAGGGGTACTTGGGCATCAGCAGGGTCGGAGTCCAGCCGGTATTGAAGCTTTTCACCACGGGCGAAGCGATAGGCGTCGTCAACTGTATTGGTCACACCGAAGGCTCCCGCGTCATAGGAGGCAGAGGTGTGAATATGCAGGCCGCCGAACAGGGCTTGTCGTTCCGGCTGATAGTTGCTGCATGGCTCCGAGGGTGCGGCGAATTCAGAGGGCTGCGCCGGCTGGCTGAAAAACTGCCTGATTTGCTCCGGGTCATTGGTCGTCGAGCGGAGTTGTTCCTGCAGGTATGTGCGAGACCACAGGGCAAAGATAGCCAACAGTACAAATAGTACGGCCAGGGTCCACAGGGTTTTGTTCAAGCGCGTCATGGTTGCGGCTATAGTAACCTGATTGCTCTGAATCGGAACTGAAATCGGTCTGACATGGTAAACAGCAACCTACGAATCAATATGACTGGCACCGAACAGGATGCCGCAGCCGCATCGCTGCGCTATCGCACAGCGATTGATATGGCCGCCTATGCCGATCAGGCTGGTTTCGCCAGTGTCAACGTCGAGGAGCATTACTGTGCTGATAATGGCTGGCTACCATCGCCGCTGACGATGGCTGCGGCGATCGCTGCGCGTACCGAGCGGTGCCAGATTGGAGTCATGGCCTTGCTGGTAACGCTTTATGACCCGGTCAGGCTGGCGGAAGATTTGGCGGTCATCGATCTGCTCAGTAACGGACGGCTCAATTTCGTCGCGGGTATGGGATATCGCGAGCTCGAATTTCACGCCATGGACAAACCTTTCGCCGAGCGTGGGCAGTGGATGGACCATGTGCTGGATACTTTATTGCTAGCCTGGGGAGACGAACCCTTCGAGTATCGCGGTCGCATGATCAACGTCACACCCAAGCCGGTGCAAAAACCCCACCCCATGTTTCTAGTGGGTGGCATGAGCAAGCCGGCGGCCAGAAGGGCCGCTCGTCGAGGCCTGCCCTTTGGGCCTCCTATTGCCAATGCCGAGTTGGAAGCGCTGTATTACGAGGAACTAGCAGCCCACGGTCACAGCAACGGTTTTGTCTATACGCCGCCAGAAGATTTTTCAGTCTTGTTCCTGCATGAGGATCCGGAGCAGGCGTGGGATGAGCTGGGGCACTATTTTTTAGTGGAGGCGGTGGAATATTCCAGCTGGAAGGTGGAGGGGTTGCAGCGTCCATTGGAGTTTGCCAGCGACAGTGTGGCCGATTTGCGGGCGGAAAAGCGCTATGAAATCATCACCCCGCAGGAGTGCCTGGAGCGTCACCGCAGTAAAGCTGACTTCTTCGCCACACTGCATCCACTGATTGGCGGTATGCCGCTTGAGCAGGTCTGGTCCTGCCTGCAACTTTACACAGAAAAGGTGTTGCCTGAGCTATGAAGACGTTGATCGAAGATTATCGCAACCTCCCCGCTGGCCACTGTGGCAGCGGTGCCATGGCCAACCTGATTTACCACTACACCGGGCTGGACTTGCCCGAGGGCGTGATTTTCGGTCTGGGTGCGGGCATTGATGCCATCTTTTTTAGCTACGACCATGAAGAAGCGCCCTTTATGCTGTTTGGCCGCAACTCTTCGATGGAAGCGGACCTGGCCACGACCCTGGGCCTGGACTATAGCATGCAGATGGAGGCAGATGACGATAAGGCCTGGGAGCTGGTCAGGGCCGAGGTCGAGGCGGGCAAGCCGACGCTCTTGTCCGGAGATATCTTTTACCTGGATTACCGCGACTTCAAGGTGCATTTTCCGGCTCACAAATTCGTCTTGCTGGGTTTCGACGAGGAGGCGGGCGAGACCTATATTGCTGATCGTATAAGGCCGGAGGCTGAGACCTGCTCCATGCAAGCCCTTCGGCTGAGTCGTAATCCACCAGTGGGCATATCTACTTTCAATGAGTGGGATAAGTTCAGCTCCGGTGCCCAACGACACAGTATGCCCGATGCCTGCGGCCTCGCTCTCAAGATGGCGGTGGAGCGCATGCAGGGAATTGACTCGTCCCAAAAAGAGCTGATGGGTGCGGCCCAGGGTGGGGGCGGCGCAGTGGAAACTGGCCTGAAGGGGCTGTTGGCGTTTTCCAAAGCATTACCCGGCTTTGTCGAGCACACCAATGCCAGTGGCTGTGCCCAGTATGTGGACAATGCCATTATCAAGTACGGTACCGGCGGCGGCTTTTTCCGGGATCACTATGCTGCTTTTATGCGCTTTGCCCGTGAGCACCGGCCTGATCTGGTCAGCACGGTAACCGTCGACCTGGCACAGGAGGCTGCTGATCGCTGGAACGCGCTGTCGCCGACCATGCAGCACCTGGTGCAGACCCCGGAGGACAAGGATGCCTGGAGCAGTGCCCATACCCAGGTACTGGATATTTACGAAACCGAGTACTCGCTGTTTGGCCACCTGGCCGATACCGTACTCAGAACACACTAGCAGTTGGAGTTCCTATGCAAGCAAGTGACAAAGTGGCCGTTGTTGAAAAATATGTACAGGCCTTTGCCGAGTCAAACCTGGATATTATTCGCGAGATCTTCGCGGAGGATGCCGTGGTTCACGACCCTGTGGGAAGTGACCCCTATGTGGGTATGGAGGCCATCATTGGTTTCTACGAGCAATCGGTGCCGGGCCCGACCACCCTGGAATTGACTGGCAATCCCCGCTGTGCCGGTGACTCAGTGGCGTTCCCTTTCAACGCGGTAGTCGGCGAGATGCGCATTGAGATCATTGATGTGTTCGAGTTCAACGCTGATGGCAAAGTCCAGACCATGCGCGCCTACTGGAGTATGTAAAACCTGTGGCCCCCGCTCCTGCAGAACAACGGGTGCAACTGGTCGCCTGCGGCTACTGCGAGGGCCCGATGATCAAAGGGGCAGGCAAATGTCCTGCCTGTGGCACACCGGAGGGCGGCAAGGAATACCCCTACATCTTTCGTAGCCCGGCCCGCGAAGAAGTTTGGCCTCTGTTCAAGTGGTGGGGCATCTGGTCGGTGGTGGTTTGGGTGTTGGCCGGGTTTCAGCTGGGCAAGGTGTCCTCGGTGTTGCTGGCCGCACTGACCATCGTTTACAGCATAAGAATCATGCGG
The DNA here is from genome assembly GCA_963921335.3 of Halieaceae bacterium. Lineage (GTDB taxonomy): Bacteria > Pseudomonadota > Gammaproteobacteria > Pseudomonadales > Halieaceae > CAWUFC02. The sequence continues at coordinate 2,034,301 of CAWUFC020000001.1, forward strand.
CGCTGGGTCGCCGGATAAGCAAGACAATAAGAGGAGTCCTCATGGAAAAGATTCTGTACCCGGTCTGGAAGTCTGAAACGCTCAGTGGCGATGAGTTTCGCGACCAGCTTTTGGAACAGCTGGCCCCGGCACTGTTGGCGCTGGATGTTCGCGGCCTGCGCTTCTCTGTGGTAGACAGCGAGGTAGATGCTGCGGCCGGTCTGCGCATCGAAAACGCCAGGCCGGTGATGGATGCGATGATTTCCGTATGGCTGGACAGCTCCGTATACCGGGCGCCAGTTGAGGAACACATTGCTGCACACTGCCAGCGTTTTGCGGGTTACCTGGTGACCGAGTCCGAACCGATTCTCAACACCGATCATCCCCAGCGGGAGGGCGAGCGCACTTATGGGATGGCCCAGGTGGTGTTTTTACAGCGGCCACGCCGACTCAGCGAACAGCAGTGGTTGGAGATCTGGCATGGCAGTCACACCCAGGTGGCGATCGATACTCAGTCCACCTTTGGCTACCGCCAAAATGTGATTGCCCGGCCGGTCACCTACGCGGCCCCACCTTTCGATGCCATTATTGAGGAGCATTTTCCGCCTGAGGCGATGAGTTCCCAGCACGCCTTCTATGCGGCAGAAGATGAGGCGACCCTGGAGAAACACCGCCAGGCGATGATTGACAGCTGTGCACGCTTTATTGATTTCGACAAGATCGACTGTGTGCCCACCAGCGAGTACGTGGTGAAATTACCGGGCAGCTGAAGCCAGCGCCTGTATCCGCTCTTCCAGGGGCGGGTGGCTCATAAACAGCTTGGTGGCGTTTTCCTTGAGCTGTTCACTGATACCAAAGGCAGTCAGTTCACCGGGTAGATCCTGGGGCAGGCCCTGCTCGGCGCGCAGACGTTGCAATGCACCGATCATCGCCGCGCTGCCCGCCAGGCTGGCGCCTGCAGCGTCTGCTCGATATTCGCGCCAGCGAGAAAAGGCCATCACAATCATTGAGGCCAGGAAACTCAGGATCACCTGGGCGATGATCGTAGTTACCCAGTAGCCGATGCCGTAACCGCGCTCATTCTTGAAGATGACCCGGTCCACGGTGTGGCCAATGATTCTGGAGAAAAATAACACAAAGGTATTTACCACGCCCTGAATCAGGGTCAGGGTGACCATATCGCCATTGGCAACGTGACCAATCTCATGGGCCATCACCGCGCGCACCTCCTCGCGGGGAAAACGCTGCAGCATGCCGGCGCTGACCGCTACCAGGGCGTCATTGCGATTCCAGCCTGTGGCGAACGCATTTGAGGCCTGGCTCGGGAATATGCCCACTTCCGGCATGCCAATACCGGCGTCATCCGCCAGCTGTTTCACGGTATCCAGCAGCCACTGTTCATCGTTGTTACGCGGTGTCTCAATGATGTAGTTGCCGGTGCCACGCTTGGCCATCCACTTGGACAAAAACAGGGAAATCAAGGAGCCGCTAAATCCGAAAACCGCACAAAATACCAGTAGCGCACTCAGATTCAGGTCGACGCCATTGGCGGCCATGAAAGAGTTAAACCCGAGTAAATTAAGTACAAACCCTGCCACCATCAAGATGGCAAAGTTAGTGGCCAGAAACAGCGCTATACGCATCATGATTCAGCTTGTTCCTTTGATTCAGTGCTTTCTTCGGTTGTGGATATTTCGACCCCGGAATCACTCTCTGGTTCCGTCTCGGCAGCGGGGGCGGGCTCGTCTTCAATCAGGTGTTCGCTGGGCTCAACCTGGGGAAGGCCCCTGTCGCTCATTTCTACCGCGACCACCTCACCGCGCAGGTCGATGTCTTTGGCACTCAATTCCACCAGTAGATTCACGCCTTCGTCCTCATGTTTGCATAACATGATGCGCTTGGCGTCACGGCCGTCGACCCAGGCTTTCTTTTTACCCCAGAACTGGCCCAGTTGATTGCGAACGACAAATTCACTCATGGATTAGGTATTCCTCTAGATTGCGGTGCAAAAACCCGCGCAGTGTATCGGCTCACCCGTGCGCACGCCAGCCTGTTTGGCGTTATCAGCCCAGCAGGAAATCCTTGGCCTGATTGAGCTTGGCGGCGAGGTAATCGCTGCCGCCACGGTCGGGATGCAGTTTCTGCATGAGGCGACGGTGCGCCTCCATGATGTCGTCTTCAGTCGCACCTTCCTCAAGACCAAGGATGGCCAGGGCCTCGCTGCGATTCATGGCGCCGCTGGTTGGCGGGGTCTTGGGTGCCTGGTAGGCTTCTTCACCGAATCGACGTGACAGGTAGGTTTCCAGCAGTCGCGCCGAGTCCTCTTCCTGCTGCCTGCACCATGCCAGTAAAGTATCCAGTTGCTCACGATCCAGGTCGTCAAGGCTGCGGCCGCTGAACTCGCCGCTCAATACTTCGCCATTCATATTGCCGCTGTCGTGATCCAGTGTCATGCGCAGTAGCGAGGTTTCCACAGTGGATTGTCCGCCGCTGCCACTAGAGGTACTGGCGCGTTGGCCGTGCAGCCATTGCAGCATTGGGAACATGCGGATCAGAAGGGGTATAAGTCGCCCAATACCTACCAGCAGGGCTGTTGCGGCAGCGCCAATCCAATGCATGCGGCCGGTGATGGTGCCGACAAGTACAACGATGACAAGTAGCGCCAGCCCCAGTTTGATATAGGCGCCGCGGCGCTGGCCTGGCGGGATAGCCTGAATACGCCGGTACACAATGTAAGCAACCATGGCGATGGTCAGGATTAGAATGAGACGTGGCAAAGTCAGCGGTCCTTGTTGAGTTGCTGCAACAGCATTTTACCGCCTGAGCCGGCCTGCTCGCTATATTCCAGCAGGCCCTCTGTGCCTGCCGCGGCATAGCTGGCGACTGCTCCCAGGAGTTCGGCGAGCTGGTTGGGGCTGGAATGGTCAAAACGTGCCCATGCGCCATTGCTGAGTCTGGCGGCGCGACGAAAGCAGTCTTCCACCATGGCATCGCGTCCTTCCTGAAACATGAACAGCGGTAGCGAGCGCATGCCACACTCGCCGGCCTTGTGGCAGATGCGGTCAACGGATTCCTCGACCGCGTCGCCGATAAACACGACTGCGCGAACGCGATGTTGGGCATGCTCCAGCAGAGCGTGATTTAACAGGCGCTCAATCTGGGTCAGCCCGCCTTCACAGCGCACTCGATTCATTTGCTGCAAAAGCGCCATCTCATCAAGCAGCCAGCGACTGGCGCGCAATTCGTGGTGCCCCCTGTAATAGCAGAGTTGAACCGCCAAACCGCCGAGATTTCGCGTCGCCATAAACATGCTGTTCTGGAGCTCGCAGGCGCGGTCCCAGGTAGGCTGCCGCGAGGCGGTAGCATCTATGGCGAACAGTAAACGAGGACGGCGCGAATGGGTGTCGGCGAGCTGCCGGGAGCGGGAAATAAACTGGTCTACCTCGCCGCGGCTGGCGCGGCGGGTGGGGTAGTCGGACAATTACAGGTTCAGGTGCAGCTTCTCGTCCAGCTTTTCATCTAACTGAGCGAGTTCTGCCAGGTAGTGACGACGGTTGCTGAGCTCGCCCACGGCGGCTTCCAGCTCGGCGCGGGAACCACTGGCTTCCGCTTCTGCACAAACAATCTCCCACAGCTTGCTGCTGCAGAATTCTTCGGGATTAAATACTTTCATTTCTGACATCTTTACAACCACTTCTTCGATAACGCTTTTCATCTATAGTCAATGTACTGTCATTTCATGACAATTGGATGAATTAATCAAGCAAAGGGAAAAGGTGCGGGTCCGTCAAAACTTGGACCTTCCAGTTCCGGTTGCCGGTGCTTTGACCAGCTCGGCAGGCGGAAGTTCGCCACATGCCTGATAGGGCTGCCTTCACTGCCTGTCTCAACCACTGGTGCTTCAATAGTGATCAGCTGCACCTCGCAGGCCTCGGCACTGAATTGTGCCAGGCCGTAGCCATTGCTGTTGCTGTCCACATACACGGTGCCGGGATTCGCCTTGTTGGGCGCCAGCCAATCTGCCAGCGTGCCCAGCCCCGTGCGAGCATAGGTCAGTGAGGAAAGCGCACCCTGGGTCAGGGTCATGTTCCAGGTCTCCAGCAGTTTTCCGTCTTCCTCGCGTGCCACCAGTTGCATGAACTCGGGATTGTCCCTTTGTCCCACATTCAGAACGCCGTTGAACTGAGGCGTGGAGCTAATACCTGACACGTTGAAATCGACGCCCACGAATACTGGTTTTTTAGCGTCAACATCAATCGCTAACCTACCTGCACCGTGAGAATGGTGGTCGCCAGACAAGGAGACGAAATTGTTGATTCCGTGATCGGCAGCGAAATTCATCAATTCGCGATACTCGCCGGGATAGCCCGACCAGGCGTCATCGCCCAGGACGCTGTTTTCGAGTCCCATAAAAGGCAGCTCGGCCAGATCCATTCGCAGTGCCATTATTGGCAGGGCATTGCCCCATACACGCCACTGTGCACTGGAGCTGCGTAGCTGCTTTTTAAACCACTGCTTTTGTTCTGCGCCCATCATGGTGCCCGGTTCGCGATCGACGGCGGTATTTGGATGCTTGCCATCGCCAAAGGGCAGGGTCGCAGGGGGATTACCATTATTGTAAGCCCGGCCGCCATCATAAATGTCTACAAGCTCAGAAGGCGTGGTGCCAAGCCCAAGCTCCCGGGTCAGGCCCTTGGGGAGGGGTTGCAGGCTACGATAGCTGCGCAGGTCGGTGAGCAACAGGTCTACCTGGCTTCCCCAGCGCATGCTGCGATAAATTTTGAAATCCTGGTAATTCTGGTTTACTCGCGCGGGAATATATTCGTACCAGGCCTGGTTGGCAGAGTGCTTGCGCGTGGTTTGTTGTTTCGGCTCCTCGTGGTAGGTGCTGAAATCGCGGACGCCGTTGTTGCTGAATTCGTGATCGTCCCAGGTGCAGATGAATGGCCATCTGGCGCGGGCCGCCTGTAAATGTGGATCAGCAAGATAGTGGCGGTACAGGTGGCGGTAGTCGCTGAGGCTGTCCGCCCAGTAGAGTTCACTGTCGCCATCACCATCGGGGTAGTCGGGCAATTTGCGCACGTAGCGCTGGCCATCCCGGTCCAGGTAGCCATAGCGTTCGTAGATAAAGTCACCCAGATGCAGCACAAAGTGGATTTGTTCATCCACAGGGCGTTGCTTGTCTTCGTGAACCATGCGCGACCAGGCTCCAAAATAGCCCTGCTCGAAGTTCTGGCAGCTGGCGAAGCCGAGGTTGACCGTGCGCGGATCGTCCGCGGCCGGCGCAGTCATGGTTCGACCGGTCATGGACATGCCACCATCCGCGCCCAGGAATCGATAGAAGTAATGCCGACCCGGTTGTAGGCCCTCCACTAATACTCGCACGGTAAAATCGCTACTGGCATCGCAGCGCAGTAGCTGCTCCGCCAGTACCTCATCAAACTGCTCAGAGCTGCTGACCTGAAGGCGCAGTACAACCTTTTGATGCTGTGCGTGCAAGGCACGGGTCCACAAAATCACGCTGTCAGTCTCAGGGTCACCGGAGGCCACGCCCTGGGGAAACTTGAGTTGCTCAGAGGTTTTGGCCAGCGCCGTGGTGCTAAAGGGCAGGCCCACCGTACAGATGAAGCTGCCTGCCAGTTTCAGAAAGTGTCGACGTTGTAAGTCATTCACAGTGTCAGCCGCCTCCCCAGCGGCGATACAAGTCGTGATTAATCCCGAGCAAGTCAAAGCACTTGCCAATGCCCTGGTCGACCAGGTCTTCAATGGATTCCGGTTTGTGATAAAAGGCGGGAACCGGGGGCACGATGTGAGCGCCGTAGTCTGCGCATCGTGCCATCAGCTCCAGGTGGCCTTTGTGCAGCGGTGTCTCGCGCACGGCAAGAGCCAGGGGTCTTCTTTCCTTGAGCATGACATCGGCTGCCCTCACCAACAGAGTGTCCGCATAGGAATTGGCAATCGCCGACAGAGATTTGATGGAGCAGGGCAGCACCAGCATCGCATCGCACAGATAGGAGCCGCTCGCCACACTGGCAGCGAGATTGTCATTGCGGTGGAAGACGTCGGCCATCTCCCGAATCTGATCGAGGTCGTACTCCGTTTCCACGGCAAGATTGATGACCGCCCCTTCGGTGACCACCAGGTGGACTTCCCAGTCCGGTATGTTTCGCAGGTGCTGCAGCGCCCGCACGCCGTAGATCACGCCGGATGCGCCGCTCATGCCGAGAATAAGTCGTTTAGCCATAGTCTGCCTTTCAGTGCCCGGGCAGCATCGCAGAATACCGGCAAGGGGTCAAAATGCCTCGTCCGAACAGACGATTGCGGCCTGACCAGCCTGGCCTATGCTGTTTTGAGCCATAACAGGAAACCGACTTGAGGTGTGCATGACTGAGTCCTTGTCATTTTGTCGTATGTGTATGGGGCACTGCGGCGTGGTGGTAAAAACCAATGAGCAGGGGCAACTGCTGGACATTCGTGGTGATCATGATGACCCACAAACCATGGGCTTTGCCTGTTTCAAGGGCCTGAAAGCCGTTGAGGCCGCAGGTAGCGAGCAGCGTATCCTGCAGCCGCTAAAACGCATGCCGGACGGTAGCTTCGAAGCGATTAGTCGACAGCAGGCCCTGGATGAAATCGCGGCCAGATTGAAGGCATTGCAGGCAGCTCACGGAAGCCACTGTATTGGCGGCTATAAGGGCGGAGGCGGCTTTTTTACCTCTTCCTCGGTCAATATGTTGTCCAGTTTGTTACAGCAGTTGGGTAGCCCCAAATATTTCTCATCGGTCACCATCGATCAGTCAGCAAAGACAGTGGCGGCAGGGCGCATTGGCATCTGGCCGGCAGGGAAAGACCCCTTCGGTCGCAGCGATGTAATTATGCTGGTGGGTGCGAACCCTCTGTTGTCAGTCAGTCACAACGGGTTTGATACCCGCAACCCGGTCAAGCGCATGAAACAGGCGCGTGACCGAGGCATGAAAATGATCGTCATCGATCCGCGGGAGACTGAGACTGCCAAATTTGCCGACATACATCTGCAGCCCCTGCCCGGTGAAGACCCGGCCATCCTCGCAGGGTTACTGCATATCATCCTTAGGGAGGGCTGGGAGGATTCAGAGTTTCTAGCTGTGCATGGTAGCCAGCTTGAGGAATTGCGGCAGTCAGTCGCCGCCTTTACGCCGGAGTATGTGGCCGAACGGGCGGGCCTGGCCGCTGCGGATTTGCTGGCAGCTGCAGCCATGTTTGCAGGAGACGGTAAGCGCGGTGCCGTCAGCAGCGCCACAGGTCCTGATATGTCAGCGTACTGCAACCTGTCTGAACACTTGATGGAAGCGCTGAACGTGGTTTGCGGAAGATTTCTGCGTGAAGGTGAAGAAATTCCCAACCCGGGTGTGCTGATGCCGCGTTGGCCGCGTCCCGCCCAGGTGATGCCAGCACCGCGATGGTGGGAAGAGGGCTACCAGAGTCGATTTGGTTACGGCCTGCTGGAGGGCGAACTGCCCAGTGGCAGCCTGGCCGACGAAATACTGACACCCGGCGAGGATCAGCTGCGCGCCCTGATTGTGCATGGGGGCAATCCGGCCTCTGCGGTGCCGGATCAAAAACGCATTGTGGAGGCACTGGAGTCCCTTGAACTGCTGGTAAGCATTGAGCCGTTCATGACCGCTACGACTGCGCTCTCGGATTATGTGTTGCCGCCTACGCTGCAGTACGAACGGGCTGATTTTCCGATCTATATCTATGAGTCGATGGTGACCCACGCGCCTTACACGCGCTACACGGAGGCCGTCGCTGAGCCACCGCCGGGCTCCGAGGTGTGTGACGATCAGCATTATTTCTGGGGTCTGGCCCAGCGGCTGGGTCTGACGCTGCACTATATGGATGTACCCCTGGATATGACAGAGCCACCGTCTACCGACGATATTCTGCAAATCGCCGCTCGCCACGCGCCGATACCGTTTGATGAGATCAAGTCGGCTGAGCGTGGTGTTTACGTGGAGCAGCCACAATATGTGGCCGCAGCGGATCCGGACATTGATCCCCGTTTTACCCTGATGCCTGAAGATGTTGCCGGGGAGCTGGAAGATTACCGGCTTGGTGAGAGCGACCACGCCTATCCATATAGGTTGGCGGTGCGCCGACTGCGCGACACCCTGAACTCAGCGAGTCGTGATCTGCCCTCTATTAAAGAGCGTATGCCAGTTAACTACGCTTATATGCATCCGCAGGACATGGCGGTGATTGGCCTTGAAGATGAGGCCGCGGTGCGTATCGAATCGCCCCATGGGGTGATGCCAGCGCGGGTAATGGCAGATGCCACCGTGCGCAGCGGTGTGATATCCGTCAGCCACGGCTTTGGGGGGTTACCCGATCAGATTGATTACGATGGAGAGGGCGCCAATACCAACCTGCTGATCAGCACCCGCTCTGATCGCGCTACAATTAATGCCATGCCACGGATGAGCGGTATACCTGTCACTGTTTCGAGGATCTGACCATGGGTTTGTTTGATATACGCAAGAAACATCTGATGCCTACAGTGGAATCAGCCCTGCCCGGGCGGGATCAGGAAATGCCCGTGCCGGAGCAGCATTTCGTCAACGGTCGTCAGTTGAAAGGTCCTTTCCCTGATCATCTGGAAATGGCGATGTTCGGCATGGGCTGCTTCTGGGGTGTGGAGCGGATGTTCTGGCAGCTACCTGGTGTGTATACCACGGCGGTTGGCTATGCAGCAGGCCTGACCCCTAACCCCAGTTATCAGGAAGTGTGCAGCGGACAGACCGGGCATAACGAGGTGGTGCTGGCGGTGTTCGATCCCGGTGAGGTCAGCTATGCGGACCTTTTGAAAACCTTTTGGGAAGGCCATGATCCGACCCAGGGTATGCGCCAGGGCAATGATATGGGCGCCCAGTATCGCTCGGGCATCTATACCTATTCAGCGTCTCAGCAGGAACTGGCTGAAGCCTCCAGGGTTCCCTTCCAGGCCGCGCTGTCCGCGGCGGGTTATGGCGATATCACGACTGAAATATTGTCGGCCCCGGAGTTTTACTACGCTGAAGACTACCACCAGCAGTACCTGGCCAAGAATCCCGGTGGCTACTGTGGCCTGGGGGGTACCGGGGTGCAGTGTGCCGAGGGCCTTGGTGTAGAGGCCCGGGCCTAGCCCGGGCAGGCAGGAAGGCTGCTCAGGCGTAGGTGCAGAGGTAGGCAGTTTCCTGCTCAACCTTCAGGTCAAACACTTTACCCGCTTCAACTTCAAAACTGTCGCCCGCGCTGTAGGTATGCCAGTCATCGCTGCCGGGCAGTTTTACTGTCAGCGCGCCGCTGACAACGGTCATGGTCTCGTGCTGGCTGGTATCGAAGCTGTACTCACCCACGGTCATCACGCCGACGGTGGCGGGTAACTCCTCGCCCTGGAACGCGATAGAAGCCACCTGTCCGTCAAAGTATTGGTTAATTTTGAACATGCCTTATCTCCCGACTAAAAAGGCGCGCATTTTAGAGGCCTGGAGGATACGACTCAATAGACAGCAGACGGACTGGCCGGTGCTACTGGACTACCTGGTTTTTGGTCCAAGTGATTCGTCGCCGAACTCCGGTAATTCGGTTTGCAGCAGGTTTTCCAGATAGCTCTGTTTTTCGAGCACTTCAAAGCGGGGCTCGTCACTAACCGGGTAGCGAATGGGCTGGCCCGGATAAACCCCATCCAGGACTTTGGACTCACGGACGACTATGGTGCCATTCACAATCACATAGGGGATGCCGGTTGAGGGCAAGCCGTTGGTGCCGCTGGTGTAATCGGCGTTGTCTGTGATCGTTTCCGGGTTAAAAATCGTCAGGTCCGCCACCATGCCCTCCTGAACTCGGCCCCGCTCCTGCATCGCCCTAAGCCTGGCATCGCCAAGGTGCTTGGCACTCCAGTAGCTGTTCTGCGCGATGGTATGCATCAGCGGCACGTCGTGTTCCCGTCCGAGCCGGAAAGTCTTGGCGTGAGTGCCGGCGCTGCGGGGGTGGCCGTTGTACTGGCTGAAATCATCATCCGGACCGAGCGGCTTGCCTTCAATATTTACTGGCGGCATCTGGTCACCGGCTACAGTCATGTGCGGCACTCTCAGCCACATAGGCAACCATTCGGCTCGCGCGGGAATGCACAACACAATGATGAAGGCCGGGTTCTCTGCCGCCATTTTCTTATACGAATCGAGGTCGAAGCGCTCACCATTCTGCGGGTTGATCATGTCGGAATAATCCAGGCCCAGCTGACCGATGTTCTCGGGCTTGATAAATTCAGAGCCGATAGTGGAAGAGCCGCAGGTGTAAGGGTAATACTCGGACCACACGTTGTAGCCCTGGTCGCGCAGCAGTTGCAGGTGCTCCTCCACTTCCCACCAGCCCGCATTGTTGTTGTGACTGAGCAACAGTGGTTGATCGAGGGCGACACCGTTGGCGATTTGTTCGAAAGCGCCCAGGGTGGCTTCCGTCGGCGGTTTACCATTGCCGAGCAGGCGCACGTGGGAGGCATAAACCCGGCCGTAGTTTGCCGCAACTTTCTGGACGTTAAACAATTCCAGGGTAGTTACCCCATTTGCCATATAGCCAGTGGTGGAGGCAATACCAATGGCGCCAGCCTGCAGTTCCCTGTCCAGGTTCTGCAGCATGGTATTCAGTTGGTCCAGGTCCGCGGTCGTTACCGCCCAGTCGGGGGTGTCATTTTCCTCATAGGACTGGTTCCGCAGAGCGGCGAAGTCACCGCCGTCCATTGGTTTTTTGATGGGCATGCCATCGAGAACACGCATGCGATGGAATTCATGGGAGGCGGCGGCGCCATAGTTGGCTTGCCACTTGCCCTTTCGTTGCTTGTACCACTTGCCGACATTGATCGCGCCCAACTCGATGTCCATGGGGGTGGTGACACCGTCGCGCAGGCTCAGTTTGACGCCGAAGGCGGTACCCGCGCCATGGTGGTGGGTATCGATAAAACCGGGCGCCACCACATGGCCGCTGGCGTCTATCGTGTCTTTGCCCTCGAGACGATCGCTGGTGATCGTCACAATGCGGCCATTCTTGATGCCTACATTGCGCACGGCATCGAAATAGGTCTCCGGATCCATCACCCGACCATTGTTGATCACCAGATCATACTGTTCTGCCTGTGCAGCCAGTGAGGTGCTTAACAACAGAGCCAGACTGAGTTTAACCAGGATTTTCATAGAGCTTGTTCCAATATGCAACGCGGCAAGTTTGTTCCACAAAATCAGCCTGTTGCTATGACAAGCACAAGTCGAGAGCGGCTTGGCACCGCTCTCATATCGCGCCATGCTTTTTCAGCTAGCGGCTGGCTTCCAGCTGGTAAGTCTGCAAGGCAGCGCGGCTGACGTCTTCAGGGTAGAAGGGCAGATCCAGCCATTGCTTGTTGCTGAACATGTCGGTCTGGTCTCGATGCCAGGGTGACTCCGGGTTGGCCGACAGGGAGTAGGCGAGTATGGCTTTGACACGAGGGCCTTTGTGGGTGAACTCCGTACCCATGATCCAGCTGGAACTCCAGCGATCTATCTCCGGATAGGCCTGCTCACCCTGGAAGCTGGCTTCAACCTTGTTGAAGACGCCTTCGATCTCCGGGCCGCCATGTATGGGAATGAACTGATCATTGCGAGTGACGCCCTGTAGCTCACCGAGGCTGGCGTCTAAAGCAATGCCCGCATCCTGCAACTGTACAACTGCCTCGGCCAGCGCCTTCAGCACCGCATTGCCTGTACTCTCGTCAAGGCCGCTGGGTGTGGTCAGCGGCTCTTCGACATTAAAGGCAATCGCGGGGGTAAAGCTTTTTGGCAAATAGCGGTGGTATTCACCCTTGTTGGCCAACGCCAGAGTCTGTCGAAAAACGTGGGCACCGCGGCTCTCGAGGTTGGCGTGCAGATCCCAATCGGCGAGCACCTCGCAAGCCTGAGTAAGGTCCACGGTTTTGTCTTCCAATTGCACGCTCGGTTGGGCTCGACACAATTCGACCATGTCGTCGCGAATATATTGGCCGGCGGGGTTCTCATTCAGCAGGGTGAGCTCCAGCAGTTCTTCCAGTGTGATGCCCAACTCACCGTCACCATCGGATCCACTCAGGTAACGCTGTACCATGTCGAGTCCGGAGCGGGTGCGCAGGGTTCGCGGCGAGCGCTCGCTACCCAGTATCTCCGCAAAGCCTTCCAGCGGTTGTGCCGGGTTGGCCAGCCAATAGCTGTCATTGGAATTGGTGACATAGTCGCGCCGGTAGATCAGAGGCAGCTGATCCGGGGGCAGGATGCCTGCATCAGCGGCGCTGTCATCGCTTTGCCACTGACAGTCACTGCGGCTGCCATCCAGGGCGGCACCTCCCAGTGCCTTGCAATTGATGAGTTGTTCATCGCTGACGAAGGGTACGGGGCCGGGGTCGGTGTACATGACTTCGCCCCGTGCATCAGCGGCAATGAGATTCACTGTCATGAACTGGTACTTGTTGTGCACTGCTTTGAGCTCTGAAACCGTCTGTGCCTGGTATTGCTCAAAGGCTGAGATCTCGCCGCGGTAACCCACCTCTGGCATCAGCACTGCCACCGCCATCTGCTCCGTCCAGGGGAAGAACTCACCCTTGACCAGAAAGGCGCCGAAGTGGGTGCTGTAAAACGTATGCTCTCGGCCGTTCACAGATACGGTTTCCCGCACCATATCGTATTCCTTGCCGTCAAACAGGTAACGCGTGGCCTCTCCGGGTACTAATTGCAGCTGGTAAAAGCTGTGACGTTTGGCGGTGGAGACAGTGCTGGTCCAGGCCACCTGCTCGGTGGTGCCAAAACCGACCCTGGGGCGGCCCAACAGATTGGCACCCAGCATATTCAGCTCGCCCGGAATGATGTGGTGCATGGGGTAGAAACGCTGAAAGGGCTCGTTCCAGGGCATGTGCGGATTGGCAACCAACAGGGAGCTGGCGTTCTGGCTACCTTCGGCGCCAATGGCAATGGCATTACTGCCGCCTTCCTTGGGTTTTTCCATGTAGCGATCAACAGCGGCCACCAGCTCACCGCTTGCCATCAGGGCTATTGCAGCACTGTCTTTCGTAGGTGGTGCGGCGGCGACAATCATGCCCAGCATGTAGTCGAGTGCGTAATCGACACTGGACACCCGTTTGACCGCAAGCGTGGTGGTAGGTTTGATCCATTCTGCGCCACGGCAATTAGGATCTGGGATCTGGTCGACGCCGGTGTCGGTAAGATATTGGTTATAGCCAGCTGCGGCGCCTTCAAACAGGGCCTCCAGTTTTGGCGGCAGCACCTGTTCCGCATCCTTGCGGTCGATCAGCAGTTGGTAAAAGAAGTCGCTGGCCCAGGCTTTCTCATCGTCTGGGAAATATCGTGACTGTTCTGCCCCGAATTTTATGTACTGCCTGGCCAGGATGCAGACGTTGTCCTCGGACTGCACGTAACCTGTGGCAAAGCCCAAGCTGCCCCAGTCCTGGGCGGTGATATGGGGAACCCCTGAGGCGGTCCGCTCCACTTTGGCACTGTAGTGCGGTGCATCGGTTGGACTGGCGCACGCGGCAAGCAGGGCGAGGGCGGGCAGTATCCAGAGGCAGTGGCGAAGAGGCATAACAGGCTCCTGATATTAATTACTCCGATTTAGAGTATATGGAGGCTTTGCCGCCATGCAATGTTCCGGAGACACCCGCCCCCGGATGGTCCATTTGCTTGAACCCCTGAGTCGGACACCTCCGTCGGCTTTGGCTAAAGTTAATGGCATCCACATAATAATCAGGAGTACATCATGGCTGAAGCTGAAGCCTTGTCCGAGATCCCGTCCCCGCAGCAGCTAGTGCAGCGTGCACGTGATATGGCACCGGTGTTGCGGCAGCGCGCCGCTGCTACCCGGGAGCTGAGGCGAGTTCATGATGACAGTATGGCAGAGCTAAAAGCGGCCGGCTTTTTCCGGATGATGCAGCCAGCTCGCTACGGTGGTTACGAGATGAGTCCAAAGCACTTCTATGATGTGGTGTTTGAGATTGCCCGGGCCTGTCCCAGCACCGGCTGGGTGCTTAGCGTAGTCGGTGTGCACAACTGGCAGCTTGGACTGCTCGACGACCGCGCTCAGCAGGATGTATGGGGAACAGACCAGGATGTGCTGATCTCTTCCTCCTATGCTCCCAAAGGCAAGGTAGAGCCTGTGGAAGGTGGTTACCGCTTCTCGGGGCAGTGGCAGTTCTCCAGCGGCAGTGATCATTGCGATTGGATTTTCGTTGGTGGCATGATTCCAACCGCGGACGGCAGTCCACCGTCAATCTCCTCGTTTCTGATTCCTAGCGAGGATTATGAGATTGTTGACGATTGGTACACGACAGGCTTGCAGGGCTCTGGCAGTAAATCGCTGGTGGTCAAAGATGCCTTCGTGCCTCACTACCGGATTCATGGTTTTGATGAAGGCTTCCGCTGCGAGGGAGCCGGACAGTCCGTGAATACGTCACCCATTTTCAAACTGCCCTTTGGCCAGGTCTTTGTGCGAGCGGTCTCCATGCCGGCGGTGGGTGCCGCCCAGGGTGCCCTGGACGCTTATTGTGAATACAACGAAACCCGGCTCAACAGTGTGGGTATGGCGGCCAAGGAATTTCCCGCTAGCCAGGCTGCCGGTGCCGAAGCCCTCACCCGTATTCGTACAGCCAGGCTCAAGATGGCGGATGCCTACGATACCTTGTTGGCTAAAGTGGAGCAGGGTGAGGCCTTCACCGATATAGAACGGGCCCAGTTTCGTTATGAGGCGGCCCGTTCTGTAGACGACTGCGTGGGCGCTGTGCAGCAATTACTGGCAAACTCAGGCGGCAGCGCTATTTACAATGGTCACCCGGTCAATGAGATTTTCCAGGACATGCTGGCTTTTCGACAACATGCGGCGAACCAACCGGACAGCGGTTCCAAGAATGTGGGTGCTGTTTTGTTCGGTCAGCCCAATGGCGACTTCTTCAGCTAACTCATCGGACAGTGTCTGAAGGCGCCATCAGGTCCAGCCAGCTGAACAATTGCTGCTGCCAGCGCCCTGGATAGTAGTAGAACGCGCGCAGTCGCGAGGCCTGGGCCATTAGCAGCTCCCGGTTGGCTTGCATCTGTTGGCTGAGTGCCTCTTCGTCTGCTTTGTCATTGGTGATTTCAGCAGCGTTCCACTGGCTTTCGAACTGCATCCGTTTCTCGCTGAGCGAGCTGCCACTTATCAATAGCTCCGGCTGCTCAGCGGTTTGCTGTGTTGCGAAGCTGGCGTTACCCAGTTCAGCCTTGCCCATAAGCAGGAACAAACCGTCAGCAAACCACAGACTCTGATCGCCGGACTTGGCGGTGTGTCGAACTTCGATGTGTTCATGGCTATTCAGCAAAGTCAGTTGTCCTTCCTGATCGGTGCATTCTGAGCCGGCTTCAAGGCAGAGTCGGTGAGTCAGCAGTCTTATCCGGACACCGCGGTCCGCTGCTGCGGTTAGCGTGTCCATGAATAACAAACCGAGCTCGTCGTTATCCCATTCGGGAATGTGCAGATCCAGATGCTGCAATGAACGCTCAATCAGCACCATGCGAACCTCAAAGGCGTCCATGGGGCGTTGCAGTTTCAATGCGGAGTTCTGGCTGCTGCCCCGTCGTGTTTCCAGCTGTTGGGCAATGGTTGCCAGGTCTCCCTCGGAGTTGGGAGGCAGCAACTGGGCTGCAACACTGCACGCGGCGAATAACAGGCTCAGGCACAGCCATCGGCTAAATCGAATCTGCGAAGAAGACATGAGCAGGAGGCTCCTGGGTTATGCTTAGGTAATGTTCATAGTATTGAGGCAGCCATGACAGTTCCAGTCGACGGACCTGAGGTACCTGATGTAGTACGCACCGCTGATGAGCGCTTTGCCGCACTACCGGGCTATCCATTCAAACCCAATTATTGTGAGGTGGTGACTGAAGACCTGTCCATTCCCTTGCGCATGCACTACGTGGATGAGGGTCCGCGTGACGGGCCGGTGATACTCATGGTGCATGGTGAACCCTCCTGGTCTTACCTGTATCGCAAATTGATACATGTGTTTGCCGAGGCAGGTTATCGCGCGATCGCTGTTGACCTGATTGGTTTTGGTCGGTCTGACAAACTTACTTTTTCACCTCGATATACCGCGGCGCGCCACATCGAATGGCTGCGCAGCCTGGTCACACAGCTGGACCTGCGGGGTGTCACCCTGATTTGCCAGGACTGGGGCGGCCCGGTCGGGCTGGGTGTATTATCGAGAGAGGCGGATCGCTTTGCAGCAGTTGTGGCAGGCAATACCATATTGCATACCGGCAGCGCAGAGCTTGAAGGTCAACTGGGCTGGAGCGTGCATGCCCGTGGCGATGAAAACAGTGAGGTCAATAAAGCACTGCTGGACTGGGCCCGCCATTCCCAGCGTTCGGAATATTTCGAAGCCAGCGATTCCCTGCACGTTGCCACCGTCACCGATGTCGGCCCCGAGATTGCCAAAGCCTGGGATGTGCCATTTCCGGGGGAGTGGCACAAGGCGGGCATGCGCCAGTTTCCTCTGCTAATACCGCTTACCGATACAGACGAAGGTGCCGATATCTGCCGCCAGACCTGGGCTGTTCTCGAACAGTTTGAGCGGCCATTCCTGACGCTGTTCAGCGACTCTGATCCGCCGACTCGGGGCTGGGAGACGCAGTTTCAGGAACGGGTGCCCGGGGCTCAGGGTCAGCCCCACCAGGTGCTGGAGCGAGCCGGGCACTACTGGCAGGAAGACTGTGGCGAACGCGCGGCGCAAATCATTCTGGATTGGCTGGCGTGATATCTGCAGACAATCATATGGCGGTGATGGCAACACTGTTCGCCATTGCCGGCCTGGGTTTTGTGTCGGAGAAAACCCGCTTGGGTGCCATGCTCACCGGCACGGTGGTGACAATACTCGCTGCTATCCTGTTCGCCAATCTGGGCCTGATTCCACACAGTGCGCCGGCGTATGGTTTTGTCTTCAGCTATATCGTGCCGGTGTTGATTCCGCTGTTCCTGTTTCGCGCCAATCTGCGCACTATTTTTATGGAGACCACCAGGGCCAGCATGGCCTTTCTGTTAGCCGCGTTTGGCACTGTTGCCGGGGTTACGGTAGCCGCCTTGCTACTGGACCTGGCCCCCCTGGCTAGCAGCGTGGTGGCCGACGAAAGCTTGCGTGAATCTGCGGTGGCTGGCCTTTTTGCCTCTACCTATATCGGCGGCTCGGTGAACTATGCAGCACTCGGAGATGTCACCGGCCTGCAGGCCGACGCGGATTTCTTTTCCGCGGCCACCGCGACTGACAATCTGTTCAGCGCGCTGTTCCTGAGTCTGCTGGCCATCATGCCGGGCTGGCACTGGCTGGCAAAACGCTTTGTGCTGCACGATCACAGCGAAGTCACGGTGGAGCAGGTGAGCGTTCCGGTTTCCGCCATGTCGCTGACACTTTCGCTGGCAGTGGCGCTGCTGATCGTGGTGATCGCGGATCAGCTGGTGAACTCGTTCGGCCTCAGCGGATGGCGCTATGTGTTGATTACGCTGTTAACGCTTTTGCTGGCCACCTTGTGGCCCGGCGCCGTGTCAGCTTTTGCCGGTAGCTTTGAATTGGGGGTGGGGCTGTCGTTTGTCTTTTTTGCTGCCATTGCGGCAGGTGCGAATATTGTTGCCATGATTGAAGTTGCCCCGCTGTTGGTCAGCATGGTGCTGATATTGCTCACGGTACATGCGCTGGTTACTTTTGGCCTTGGCGCGCTGTTGCGCCTGAGCCTGCCTGAGCTGATTACCGCCTCCAATGCGGCGATTCTGGGGGCCACCACCGCGCCCGCCCTGGCTGCCACCAAGGGCTGGCACAACCTGGTGACACCGGGCGTGCTGGTGGGGGTATTGGGCTATGCCCTGGGTACACTGATCGGCACGCTCATCTTCAGGTATTGGGGCTTTTCCTGTAGCATCCCAGTCGCGATAGCGAATATGCGCGGGCTCGACATTGTGCTTGCGCTTGGCCGCCTGTATGCCGAGCCACTCAAACCATTCGCCCCAGTAAGGCTGGTCCTGTTCCTCTCGCACATCCTCCTGCCAACGCGCCAGTTTTCGTGACATGGTGTTGATGATGCCGCCACACAAGTCCATCACCAGGTCGAGGGTGGCGATGCGTTTGTAAACCAGCAAACCCATGGTTTCAAAAGAGGTGGTCACAGTGATAGCGGCGGCATTGTATTCCGGTCCCAGGCTGCGCATTTCTTCCAGGCTGATGCCATCAGGCAGTGGTTGCAGCAGGGCCAGCGCCTCTGCCAGGTCGCGGCTATAGAAGGTCTGCGCCAGGTTGGCAGCGACACTGTCCCGCTGTTGATTGCGCCAGTGGCGCAATTGCATCGCACCGAACAGCAGGCCTGTAAGAATTGAACCCGCACCTATGATCTCGGCGTAGTTGGCGATCGTTTGCATTGTCGTGCCGTCCATCGTTGAAAGTTCCTCGTGCTGTGGCTCAGTATCCTCTGTCGAAATCAATCAGGTAGTGCAGCTCTTCTCCAGCGTGGAATCTGCGGTAGTTGTCGCAGAACACTGAGACGATGGCAGGGGTCAGGGATGGCGCCGCCGTATGGGAGGTAATCACCAGGCCAGGTACCTGCCAGAGTGGGTCGGTGTCAGGTAATGGTTCCTGTTCCAGTACGTCGATAACGGCACCGCCAAGCTGCCCTGAATCGAGGGCTTCAGTGACATCGGACATCACCACGCTGTTGCCACGGCCGACATTGATCAGTGTGGCGCCGGGCTTGAGTTGATCGATCAGCGCTTTGTTGACGATGCCATCAGTGGCCGGCGTGTCCGGAAGGATCGCCAGCAGGTAGTCAAGTTCGCTGGCAAATTCAAAGCGCTGTTGGTCGCCGAAGCAGTGATCAAAACCCGGGCGCACGGAGCCATCAGAATTGAGACCACGGATAGTCATATTGAAAGGCCGTAAATACCCGGCCACAGCCTGGCCGATCGATCCTGCGCCCATGATGCCGATCTGCCTGCCGCGCAGGCTGCCGTCGGGGCGTTCGTCCCAGTTCTGGGCGCCGAGGTGCCTGGGAATGTCGCGCTCTATATGCAGCAACCACGCCAGCACATACTCCGCCATGACCTGGCCAAAAATCCCTTTCACGCCGGTGAGCAGGTAATCACGGCGCGGATGATCGATGAAAGGTGTGATGCCCGCCCAACTGGATTGTACCCACTGTAGCTTTGAGCACTGCGGCAGTATCGGCACAATCATATCGGGCGCGCCAAACAGCAATTGCGCGCCAGCACAGTGGGGCAGTGCCTGCTCAGGACTGGTGACAGCGGTTACCGCGAGGTCGGGCAGCTCTGCCTGCGCCAGCAGTTTAGAAAATTCTGCTGCGTGCGCGCTTATTACCAGTAACTGACGTTCGCTCATGGACGGACCGGTTCCGCTTGCCTAGGATGTTGCCTCGGATACTAGTACAGAAGCACCAGCCAGGGGGAGAACAAAATGGCAGACAATAATCGCGTGGCCGTGGTCACCGGCGCCAGTCGTGGGGCCGGACGTGGCATTGCAGAAGCACTGGGTGCAACCGGGGCAACGGTGTATGTCACTGGCCGTACCCGGCAAGAAGGGGAGGCTGCGCTGCCGGGAACGGTCTATGCCACTGCCGAAGCCGTCACAGCTGCTGGCGGCAAGGGTATTGCGGTGATCTGTGATCACGCTGACGACGCCCAGGTGCAGGCATTGTTTGAGCAGGTGCAGGAAGAGCAGGGCGGTTTGGATATTTTGGTGAATAACGCCACCTGCGTGCCCGACGGTCTCACTGATCAGGGACCGTTCTGGCAGAAACCGCTCAGCCTCACCGATATCCTCGATGTCGGCATGCGCTCTCATTACACCGCAACCTACTATGCGGCACCGCTGTTGGTAGAGCGCAAGGGCCTGGTGGTGATCACCTCCTCTTTCGGTGGCCGCATTTACATGCATGGTCCCGCCTATGGTGCTGGCAAGGCCGGGGCCGACAAGATGGCCCATGATATGGCAATCGATTTCAAACCCTTTGATGTTGCCGTGATTTCCTTGTGGATGGGTCTACTCTTAACGGAGCGCACCCGGGCAGTGTTTGAAGCTGAGCCGGAAATGTATGCCGACCTCGCTGCCACTGCAGAGAATCCGGAATTCAGCGGCAGGGTCATCGATGCCCTGTCGCGAGATCCGCAACGCATGGAGAAAAGCGGCAAGGTCTGGATTGGTGCAGAGCTGGGAGAAGCCTACGGCGTCACCGATATCAACGGTGCGCAGCCGCCATCACACCGCGCATTTTTCGGTGAGACGACGAGCTTTGGTGACGCGGTTGTCGAGTAGCTTATTCACCGATCTACAAGCAACAGAGAGATACGAATAATGAGTAAGGTGGTAGTGACTGAGAAACTGATTAGCCAGAAGGCTGCCAGCAAAATCGTGGAGGCGGCCGTTGAGCACGCCGAAAAACAGGGCTGGCATATCGTGGTTGCGGTGGTTGATCGCAACGGCCGCCTGCGCGCCTTCGCACAGATGGATCATGCCCTGAACGTGGCGGAGGACGGCGCCATTCGCAAAGCCAGAACCGCCTTGCTCGGGCTCCCCTCGGGGGTCATGGGTAAGGCCATGGAAGGAGATGCCACCGCGCTGGCGAGTTTCGCCCAATTGCCGGATATGGCTTTTCTCGGCGGAGGTATTCCGATCTCTGTCGAAGGCGATCTGGTGGGCGCCATTGGAGTCGGCGGTGCCGTGACCACAGAACAGGATGAGGCCTGTGCCAATGCCGGTCTGGCGATCCTGACCTAGTGTTGCTTCTACCATATAAGTTATTGATAAATAAGTAGAAAAATAAAATACCCTAAACAGGTGATGCAAGCTGCCAGCGTGACAGCTTAAATGCAGGACTGGTTTAGGCCCTGATAAGCGCCAGAGAGCGCGGAGAATACCATGACAGCACATCAGCCCCTGTTGGCCCCTAACGAATACAGCATGGGCAGTGTCCGTGCGGAAGAACTGCTGCAAAATGCGCGTAATCTTCAGCCGGTACTGCGTGAACGCGCCGCCCAGTGTCAGGCAGATCGCAAAGTGCCCGAAGAAACCATCCGTGATTTTCACGAAGCCGGATTTTTCAAGATTCTCCAGCCCGAGCAGTACGGCGGCTACGCGATGGACCCCCAGGTCTTCTACGAAGTAGGCCTGATCATCGCCGAGGCCTGCACCTCCAGTGCCTGGGTTTTGGGCGTGGTGGCTGTGCACAACTGGCAGCTGGCCCTGTTTGACGAACAGGCCGCAGAGGATGTCTGGGCGGATGACCCCAGCACCCTGATTTCTAGCTCTTATGCGCCGGTGGGCAAAGTCACGCCGGTAGAGGGCGGGTTTCGCTTGAGTGGCCGCTGGAGCTTCAGCAGCGGCAGCGAGCACTGCAAATGGATTTTCGTCGGTGCCGTGGTTCCGACAGAAGACGCGCCATTCGATATGGTGAATTACCGCACCTTCCTGGTGCCCATTGAAGACTATGAGATTGTCGACAACTGGGACGTGGTGGGCCTGCAGGGTACTGGCAGTCATGACGTGGTGATCGACGATGTGTTTGTGCCCGAGCACCGTACCCACAAGGTGATCGATGGCTTTAACTGCGATAATCCGGGCAATGCCGTCAACACGGCGCCGCTCTACCGCATGCCATTTATGCAAGTGTTTGTGCGTGCCGTATGCACAGCTACCCTGGGCGCACTGGAAGGTGCCCTGCAGGACTTTGTGGAGGTCGCCAAGACCCGCCGCGCAGGCCCTGTGGCCATGAAAGATGACCCCTTGGCGAAGATGCTTGCCGCCGAAGTGCGTGCGGAGATTGAGCAGATGAAGCTGGTGATGCACCGCAATTTCGACACCATGATGAACTGCACCCGGGCCGGTGAGTCCATTCCGGTCGAGGATCGCATTCGCTATCGCTACGATTCAGCAACCGTTGCCGATACCTGCCTGGCCCTCTCCAGCCGTATGTTGAAAGCTGCCGGGTCTGGCGGTATTCGTAAGGACAGCGCGCTGCTGTCCAAGCATTTGGATATCCTGGCCAGCCAGGCACATGTGGCTAACCACTCCAATCCGTTCGCGACCAATATGGGCGGCGTGATGTTTGGTCAGGAGAACACCGACTACGGTTTGTAATTGCAGACCGAGCCGCGTCCAGACGCAGTGCTGCCGGCACCGGGGCTTACCCGCTGCCGGCTTTGTTTTATAATCCCGTCCACTTTTTGACCCGGATAACCCCATGGACCAAAGCCGAATAGAAGCGCTCGGTGACGAGCTTTACGATGCACTCTGCCAGCAGCGCACACTTGCGCCCCTGACGGATCGTGAGCCCGACATCACCATCGAGGACGCGTACCACATCAGCTTGCGCATGGTGAACCGTCGTGTCGATGCAGGGGAGCGCATCATTGGCAAGAAAATCGGTGTGACCAGCGCGCCGGTGCAAGAGATGTTGGGCGTGTTCCAGCCGGATTTTGGATTTCTCACCAGTGCCATGGTTTACAATGATGGTGCGGATATCCCCATTGCGGGTAACCTGATTTCGCCCCGGGCAGAGGGAGAGATCGCCTTCCGACTGAAGAGTGACCTTGTGGGTCCGGGGGTCACCGAGCAGGACGTGTTGGACGCAACGGAAACCATCATGCCCTGTTTCGAGATTGTTGATTCGCGTATCCAGGACTGGAATATCAAAATTCAGGATACGGTGGCAGACAATGCCTCATGTGGCGTCTACGTGTTGGGCAAGAATGAAGTGGACCCGCGCGATTTTGATCTGCCCAACCTGAAGATGACCATCTACAAAAATGGCGAATACAACAGCGAGGGCCTGGGCTCAGCTGTGCAGGGCAATCCGCTGACGGCGGTGGCATGGTTGGCCAATACGCTGGGCGAATTTGATATTCCATTTAAGGCCGGTGAAGTGATTTTGTCCGGTTCGCTGGCGCCGCTGATACCGGTGGTGGCCGGTGACAAAATGTCACTGGAGATTGACGGGATTGGCGGCTGCAGCTGCCAGTTCGTTTAGAAACAATTTACACGAGCCGCCGTAGGGTAAAGTGTCTGGACACGCGGTGAATACGTCCCTGTACGCTCGACGCCAGCATCCATGCTGGCGACGGTCCTGACACTTTACGCCGACGACGGCTTTGGAAACTTGGTTTCTGGCACTTGGTGGTATAGCCACAGGTATCAGGGAATGGTGTTAGCTTTTAAGATCGTGAGCCGCAGGACGCGGCGACCGAGCCCCCAGGGATGGGTTTACGGCGTATCTTAAAAGCTAACGCCATGGACGGATGTAGGAACGAGGTATTTAGAAAATGAGCGAAAAGATCAAGGCGGCCATTATCGGGCCCGGCAATATCGGCACCGACCTGCTGGTGAAAGCCATGCGCAGCGATGTGATAGAGCCCGTATGGATGGTTGGTGTGGTGCCTGACTCCCCTGGCCTGGCGAGGGCCGCAGAGATGGGGCTGAAGACCACCGCTGAGGGTGTGGATGGCATGCTGCCCACCATGAAGGAAGACGGTGTGCAGATCTGTTTTGATGCAACCTCAGCCTACGTGCATGAGGAGAACAGCCGCAAGGTTAACGAGCAGGGCGCAGTGATGATTGACCTGACCCCCGCTGCCATTGGTCCCTTCTGTGTGCCGCCTGTGAATCTGGCGGAGGCTGTTGCGGCCAAGGCCATGAACGTGAACATGGTGACTTGCGGTGGCCAGGCGACAATCCCGCTGGTTGCGGCGGTCAGCCGTGTGCAGGAAGTCACATATGGTGAGATTGTTGCCACAGTCAGCAGCAAGTCCGCCGGACCCGGCACCCGCAAGAATATCGATGAATTCACCCGCACCACCTCCAAAGGTATTGAGATCTGCGGCGGTGCTGCCGAAGGTAAAGCGATCATTATTATTAACCCGGCAGAGCCACCCCTGATTATGCGTGACACGATTCACTGCCTGACCAAAGACGAGCCCGATCAGGAAGCCATTATCCAGAGTGTGAACGACATGATTACCGAGGTACAAAAGTACGTGCCTGGTTACACCCTGAAGAATGGCCCGGTCTTTGATGGCAACCGCGTGTCGATTTACATGGAAGTGGAAGGTCTCGGTGACTTTCTGCCCAAGTACGCTGGCAACCTGGACATCATGACGGCAGCTGGGCTGCGTACTGCAGAGATGTACGCAGAACAGATCCTGTCCGGTGATTTTGTCCCTGCAGCTGCCTAAACCAGCCGAATGCTTATTGAAGGCTGTGCAGCCAGTTTTTTCAGACACGCTACAAGCACGTCCATGTGGGCTCGACGTCGGCCATCCATGGCCGCCGACGGTCTGAAAAAACTGCGCCACATCCTTCCTCAAGGAGTCTACGAATGAATTTGCAAGGTAAGAAAATCACCGTCCACGATATGTGTCTGCGTGACGGTATGCATCCAAAGCAGCACCAGATCACCGTTGAAGAGATGGTGACGGTGGCCAGGGCTATGGATCAGGCGGGTGTACCGCTGATTGAAGTGACTCACGGCGATGGCCTGGGTGGCAAGAGTGTGAACTATGGTTTTCCTGTTGCCTCCGATGAGGAATACCTCACTGCAGTCTGCAAGGAAATGAAGAACACCAAGGTCTCGGCTCTGTTGCTGCCGGGCATTGGTACCCTCGATCACCTCAAGATGGCGGTGGACTGCGGCATTGGAACCATTCGCGTCGCGACTCACTGTACCGAGGCGGACGTGTCTGAGCAGCATATCGGTATGGCCAGCCAGATCGAAGGGCTGGATACCGTGGGCTTTCTGATGATGGCCCACATGATTTCGCCGGAAGAACTGCTGGAGCAGTTGCAGCTGATGGAATCCTACGGTGCCAACTGTGTTTACATCACCGACTCAGCCGGATACATGCTGCCGGAGCATGTCACCGAGCGTGTCGAGCTGGCTCGCAAGGAACTCAAGCCAGAGACAGAACTGGGTTTTCACGGCCACCACAATCTGGCCATGGGCGTCGCCAATTCCATCGCGGCTGTCGCAGCGGGCGCTAATCGTATTGACGGCTCCATGGCTGGCCTCGGTGCTGGTGCCGGCAATACGCCACTGGAAGTCTTTATCGCTGTATGCGATCGCATGGGCATTGAAACCGGTGTCGATACCTTCAAGGCCATGGACATTGCCGAAGACCTGATCACGCCCCTGATGGACGAGCAGGTGCGTATTGATCGCGATGCACTGACCCTGGGCTATGCCGGTGTCTACTCTTCCTTCCTGCTGTTCGCCAAACGCAGTGCTGAGAAATACAATCTCTCCAGTCGCGACATTCTGGTAGAGCTTGGGCGTCGCAGAACGGTAGGTGGCCAGGAAGATATGATTGAAGACCTGGCGCTGGATATGGCGAAAGAAGCGGGCACCATCTAGCTCGCGATACCTCCTGTATTCTGGGCTATGCTGAACACATGGATGCATTGCCCGAAGCTTATCAACTGGATGTCTGCTGGGGAGAGCTGAGCGAAGACCAGATAAAACTGGTCGCCTCATTCCTTCAGGCCCACGCCCTCAAAGATCCGGAACGGGCTCGCGAGCGAGCCCGGCATACCGGTGCTCTTGTCTACGCGCCCGACGGCACGATTTGCGCACAGATGTCTGCAGAAGTGCGCCACATCGATCAGCTCTTCAACAAGTTTTGGACCGGCGCTGCCTACGTGTCGCCTGAACATCGTCAGCGCGGTTTACCCTCCCATATGAATCTGGCACTGCGTGACTTTTTTGAAGCGCGCTTCAGGGCCGGCAAAGATCGAGACATCATAGGCTGGTTCCTGGTCATGCAGAGTCCGGTTTACAAAGCCAGTCGCCCCGAAGCGGTTCTGAGAAATTCAGGCGGCGTATTTGTGGGTCGCAATCCTGCCGGAGACGATCTGCGCGTGTACTACTTTGAAGGAGCCCAGCTGGATGACCACGACGCACCTCCGCCAGAGGTTCGCAGCAGTCGCGGGGTAGCGGGGGAGTCTGCCCATATCGAATTGTGCTGGGATAACAGCAGTCCTGAACTGCAGCAGGAGGTGGCCGCGTTTCTGCAGTCAGAGGGTGCATTGAAAGAACCTGAGCAGGCGCGAGAAAGAGCGCGGCATACGGTGGCTGTAGCTCGTGATGTAAACGGTGACTTGATCGCCGAGTTTTCGGCTCAGGCCCGTGAAGTTAATCAATTGGGCAATCGCTTCTGGTACGTGGCGACCTATGTCTCGCCTTCAGCCCGCAGCCTGGATCTGGCGCGGGATATGCTGCTCGAAGTTCGCGATTTCTTCGAGATGCGCTTTGTTCGGGGACTGGACCCCGATGTCATTGGTATCTTTGTGGCCATGCAAACCCGCGCCTACAAGGGACGGCGTAATCTGGCTGTGAACCAGCCCTCCGGCCTGGTCTTTGTCGGCCGCAACAAGCGTGGCGACAATATGCGGGTCTACTACTTCAAGGGTGCACGCATCGATTCAAGTCACCAGGCGGGCGGTGTAAACTCCGCCTCATGACAGATTCTAAAGCGGCGCTGAAACTGCGCCAGGCCATCCGTGCCGGTGAACATCGAGGCAACACCTCTGGTTTTGCCCCGGGACATGTACAGTGCAACCTGATGGTACTGCCGGCAGACTGGGCCCTGGATTTCATGGGTTTTTGCCAGCAAAACCCCAAGCCCTGTCCATTGGTCGCCAGTTCGCCCACGGCCGGTGATCCGTGTTTGCCATCCCTAGGCGAAGACCTGGATGTTCGCACCGACTTGCCCAGCTACCGTGTGTTTGAGAACGGAGAGGAAATTGCCACACCCACGGACATTACTGACTATTGGCGGGATGACCTGATTGCGTTTGCGATTGGTTGCTCCTTCAGTTTCGAAGAGGCATTGCTGGCCGATGGGCTGGAGATACGCAATATCAGTGAAGGGCGCAACGTTCCCATGTACAACACCAATATCGCCTGTCACCCGAGCGGGCGTTTGCACGGCAATATGGTGGTAAGCATGCGACCTTTTGTAGCCGTAGACGCCATACGGGCCGTCCAGATTTGCAGTCGCTTTCCCTTGGTGCACGGTGCCCCGGTGCACCTGGGTGATCCAGGCCTGATTGGCATTCAGGACTTGTCGCAGCCAGATTATGGCGATGCGGTGAGCCTGAAAGAGCACGAGATTCCCCTGTTTTGGGGCTGTGGCGTCACTCCCCAGGCCGTTGTGGCTGCCTCACGTCCTCCGTTTTGTATCACCCATGGCCCCGGTGACATGCTGGTTACCGACCTGATGAACGCCGAATTGGCCGTTTTATAGGCCAAAAACGTGAGAAATGGCGCACAGTTTGTGCGCTAAGCTTTTGTTTTCCGTTTAAAAACCCTGTTATCCTTGGCCCATAACGAATATAAAGGCGGGGAGCAGGCCGGTGGACTGGTTCGAGCTACTCTTTCAATTGCTGGTGCTGCACGCGCTGTTGGACTTTATGCTGCAGCCCAACATTATGGCGTCAGCAAAAAGTCGCCACAGTGAGTATCACAAGGGTGGAAATTCAGAGTTTCCGGCCTGGTATTATTGGCTGGGCGCGCATTCTCTCGGGCATGGCGGTGCGGTTTACCTGGTCACAGGTTCAGTCTGGCTCGGTCTGTTGGAAACCCTGCTGCACGGGGTGATCGATTATTCCAAGTGTGAACACAAAACAACCCTGGCCCAGGATCAGATGCTGCACCTCAGCTGCAAGGTCGGCTACGTTCTCTACTTAACGATATAAGCCAATAAATGGGGTCAGAGTACTTTGAAAAATCAAAGTACTCTGACCCCATTGTTGCTTAGAAGCCCTGCAGGCGGTTGAGGCCGTTGAGCGCCGCGATGCGGTAAGCCTCAGCCATGGTGGGGTAGTTGAAGGTAGTTTCGATAAAATAGCGCAGTCCGCCACCGAGTTTCATTGCCGCCTGACCAATGTGAATAATTTCAGTGGCCTCGGCACCAAAACAGTGAATGCCCAGGATCTCCAGGGTGTCGGCGTGAAACAGTATTTTCAGCACGCCCACGTCTTCACCGGAGATCTGCCCGCGCGCGGTGTCTTTAAAGAAAGCCCGGCCCACTTCAAAGGGCACCTTCGCCTCGGTCAGTTGGCTTTCGGTTTGACCGACCGAGCTGATCTCGGGGATCGTGTAAATCCCGGTGGGCACATCATCGACAAAGCGCACTTTCTCTTTGCCGCGTGATACCGCAGCCGCGGAGCGGCCCTGGTCGTAGGCAGCAGAGGCCAGTGACGGCCAGCCGATCACATCGCCGACTGCGTAGATATTATCCAGCTCGGTCTGGTATTGCTCGTTTACCTTTAACTGGCCGCGCTCATCCGGGCTGAGGCCAATATCCTGCAGGCCCATGTCATTGGTGTTACCGGTGCGGCCATTGCACCAGAGCAGCGCATCGGCGCGCAGGCGCTTGCCCGATTTCAGATGCAGGGTAATGCTGTCATCCGCGGTCTCGACCCGTTCGTATTCTTCCCGGTGACGCACCATCACACCGGTATCGCGCAGGTGATAGCTCAGCGCATCAGAAATCTCGTCGTCTAGAAACGCCAGCAGGTAGTCAAAGTTATTTATCAGTTCGACCTTGATGCCCAGTCCTGAAAATATTGACGCATACTCAGAGCCGATAACGCCGGCGCCGTAGATCAGGACTTTCCGCGGCGTGTGTTCCAGGTCGAGTATGGTGTCGCTGTCGTAGACTCGTGGGTGGTCAAAGTCGACATC
This sequence comes from Halieaceae bacterium, assembly GCA_963921335.3. Classification (GTDB taxonomy): domain Bacteria; phylum Pseudomonadota; class Gammaproteobacteria; order Pseudomonadales; family Halieaceae; genus CAWUFC02. Next base: position 2,063,061 of record CAWUFC020000001.1, read on the forward strand.
TTCGGGGTGATAGGGGCGCGAACCGGTGGCGATCACAATGTCCCTTGCCCGCAGGCGCTTGTGCCCACCGCCCTGTAGCGTGACCTCTACGGTGTGGCGATCGATAAAGCGCGCGTGCCCGCTGAACACGTGAATATCATTGCGCGTGTAGAACTTGCTGCGCATGATCACCTGTTTATCTATGACTTTTCCCGCCGTTGAGAGCATGCGCGGGTATGAGATCTGGCGGCTGTTGCCGATCTCCCGGTAAAGCGTGTTGCGATTGAATCGCATTAGCTGCTTGACGGCATTACGCAGGGCTTTTGAAGGAATGGTGCCGCGATGTGTACAGCTACCGCCGAGCAGCGGCATCTCCTCAATCACGGCTGTGCTGAGGCGATGCTTGGACGCATTCAGCGCCGCGCTCTCACCGGCGGGACCACTGCCGATAACCAGTACGTCATAATCAAATTCAGGCATGCCGGCGACTATAGTTGAATTCTTCAGGCAAGGGTAGTTCCCGGCCTTGGGATCTGCGGTAATCTTAACGATGTAGCAAGAAATGGAGGTCTCTATGACGCGTCCCATACTGATCATAGGCAATAAAAACTACAGCTCCTGGTCGCTGCGAGGCTGGCTGGCCATGCGCAAGAGCGGTGCCAACTTCGAGGAACGCCTGTTGCATCTGGATACGGATGAATTCTTCGACGAAATTGGAGATCTTTCACCCACCGGTCGGGTGCCGGTGCTCTGGCATGGTGAACGCTGTATTTGGGATTCCCTGGCTATCGCCGAGTACGCGAATGAAGTCTTTGCCGATGGCCGCATGTTGCCCGCTGACGCGGCTTTAAGGGGCAAGGCGAGGGCACTGTGTGCTGAAATGCACGCGGGTTTTAATGCCCTTCGCAATGCAATGCCTATGAACCTGCGCGCCAGGGATCGTCAGGCCCCTATGACCCCAGAACTGGAGCACGATATCGGGCGTGCGTTCAGCATCTGGCAGAGTTGCCGTGAGGCGCATGCGGGCGCCGGGCCCTGGCTGCTGGGCGAGTTCTCCCTGGTTGATGTGATGTACGCGCCGCTCGTTCTGCGGCTTCCCACTTACAATGTTGCTCTGCCTGAGTTGGCTCAGCAGTGGTTGCAAACGCTGCTTGATGACCCGGCCATGAGTGAATGGCTGGAGGCAGCAGCACTGGAAACTGAAATAGTCGAGGCCGATGAGGCCGGTTAAAGGAGAATCTTATGTCCGCAAATAATGATGCAGTCACCCACTTCATGTCCCTGTGGCGCGGTGGCCTTGATCTGGACGAGTTAGTGGATTGTTTTACTGATGATGCGGTCTACACCAATATCCCCATTGATCCCCCGAACGAGGGGAAGGCAATGATTCGGGCCACTATCGAGGGGTTCACCGCCGCCGCCAGTGAAATTGAGTTTGTGGTTCACCACCAGGCTGAGTCTGCTGACGGCAGGATCATGAATGAGCGCACCGACCGTTTTTTGATCGGTGATAAGTGGGTAGAGCTACCCGTGATGGGCGTATTCGAGCTCCGCGATGGCAAAATCGCCGCCTGGCGAGACTATTTTGATATGAACCAGTTCATGAGCCAGATGCCCGGCTGACATTGGGGCTCAGTCAAATTCAGCGACGCCGCTGATTTCCACCAGCATGCCTTCCATCGCCAGTGCCTCAACGCCGACCAGGCTGGAGGCATGCGGTGGGAAGCCCTTGCCATCCAGGGCGCTGTTCATACCCCTGATGAAGGCCTCCGTGCTCTCCGCATTCAGGCCGACGACTTACATCACAGAGCTCACCAGCTGCTCGGGGCTGGCACCCGCATCTGCCAGGGCGATGGCAATATTGTTGAAGGCCTGTCGGGCCTGAGCTTCGTAGTCATTTGCGCCGATCAGGTTCATGTTCTTATCGAAGGCGCCCTGACCGGCAATGTAGAGGCGCTTGCCGGCACTGGTCTGCACGGCCTGGGAAAACCCGGGCAGTTTAAACAGCTCATCAGGATTACGGTGTTCAATACTCATTACTTATTCCTCTATCAGCGTGATCGCGTCATCAACGTGACAGGCGCCAGGCTGTTCAACCAACAGGTTAATGCCCAGCTGTCGGTCCACATGATCTACCATGGCCCTGGCCATACTTTTTTCCGCTTCAATCCCGTGGGGGATTTGCGCTCTTGAGGGCATGCTGCAGCGAACCGTGCGACTGTTGACCCTCAGAATCGCTTCGCCAATTTTCAGGCGTTTTCCCACCCAGGCATTTTCAGGCATACCGGGCTCCTCTGTATCGACGAGGAAGTTGGCACGGAAGCGTGGCAGTACCGCCTGCACATCCCCTGCGTTGGACAGATAGTCCAGCGAACTGCTGGTCAGCAGGTGCAGCGGGAAGGCGTCGAAGTAGGTACCTGGCGGCGTCGCGTTGTTCTCCAACTGCGCCATCAGCTCGTCGGGGGTGGCAGAAAAATCTGGCGGTTGCTCACCCTCCAGCAAGCCCATGTCAGTGCTGAAGTCGGATTCCGCACGAGCTTTGGCCAGGCGGTAGTGATCGTGATCAGAGGCGGGTCGCAGTGGCGACAGCTTGGCGGTGCGGCCCAGAAACTCGCTCAATAGTTCGTCTGCATTGGCGTCGCGTCCGCTAAATTCAGAGCCGTCCGGCAGCGTGATGACGATATCGGGTACGTCGGCACCATAGATGCTGGCCCTGGCGTTGGGCTGGGTTGGCATACGCACCTTCAGATTGAGAAGCTCTGGCCAGCGTTTGGCGCTGCGAATTTCCATGTCTTGCCCATCGATGACAGCCCAGCAGCGATCGCCGACAATCCCGGCAGGGCTGATATAGGCCTGCTCCAGGGTTTGGCCCGATGCGCTTTTCAACGGGTACTGCCAGATCTGCCTGAGTCGTCCAACCTGCATGGTTTTCTCCTTATGTGTTCCCGCATTGCATGGCTTATGATGCAGCCATGTCCGAACACTGGCTTATCCTGATTGCCTTTGCTACCTCCACCGTGGCCGCGGTTTTTGGCATGGGTGGGGGCGTACCTTTGATCACACTGATGCCGGGTTTCGTGCCTGCTGCCGCGATTATTCCCGTCCACACTGTGACACAACTGGCCAGTAATGGATCCCGCGCACTGTTTGGCTGGCGTCATATTGACTGGAGCCTGGTGCCCCCGTTTTTAATCGGCGCGCTGGTGGGTGCCGGACTGGGCGCAAGTATCTATCAACAGCTGCAACTGGAATGGCTGCCAGCCCTGATTGGCCTGGTCATTCTGTTGATCACCTGGATGCCATTACCTCTGGTCAGGGGGGGTGGGGCGCTGGCCACTGATGTTGCTGGGTTTTTATCAAACTGGCTTGGGCATGCTAGTAGGCGCAACCGGTCCCCTGGGCGCGGCACTCATGGCACAGCGAGATCAGCGCAGGGATTGGCTGGTGGTGAACACCGCGGTTTATATGACCGCGAACCATCTGCTCCGGATTATGGCCTTTGGATTGCTGGGCTTTGCCTTCGCCGATTACGCGCTGCTGATGGTGGGGATGGTGCTGGCGGTGGTGCTCGGTTCCTGGGTGGGCACACGGCTTCGCAGCCATGTGCCTGAAACCAACTTCCAGCTCTGGTTCAAACTACTCGTGAGTCTATTGGCCGTGCGAATGATTGCGATCGTCGTCATGGAGCAATGGGCATGAGTCGAGGTGTCGCCTATGCCACTGTCGCGTACCTGATCTGGGGATTTACGGCGCTGTACTGGATAGAAACCCAGCCGGTCAGCGCCATCGACCTGGTGGTCCATCGCGTGGTGTGGTCATTGCCCATACTGATCCTCTGCCTGCTGTGGATGAAGCGTTTGCGAGTCGCTCTTGCGGTGTTCACCCAGCCGCGGGCACTGTTCGTGTTGCTGTGCTCAGCTTTGATGCAGATGGCGAACTGGGCCATCTTCCTGTGGGCTGTGACCAACGAGCGTGCCACGGAAGCCAGTCTCGGTTATTTCCTGTTGCCACTCATTAACGTGGCGATCGGTGTGGGCCTGTTCCGCGAAAAGCTCGATCGTGCGCAGCTGGTGGCTATAGGCCTGGCGTCTATGGGCATGGTGATTCTGATTATCGAGAACAAGGGGCTGCCCTTGATTGCCCTGGGTGTGGCGCTCAGCTTCGGTTTCTATGCTGCTATCCGCAAGGCGGTGGCGGTGGAGTCTGTAGAGGGCCTGTTTGTTGAAATTTGCCTGATGTTCCCGCTGGCCCTGGGCTGGATGGTGATGGAGCAGGGTGCCGGTCTTGGCATTCATGGCCTCAAGGTGGACCTTTTTCTGCTTGGCGCGGGGCTTGTCTCGGTCGTCCCCCTGATCTGTTACGTTGCGGGTTCTCGTCTCACTTCGCTTTCAGCACTGGGTATCGTGTTTTATCTTGGTCCCAGCTGCCAGCTGTTTGTAGCGATCTGCATCTTTGGCGAGCCAATGAATCCGGTACAACTGTTTAGCTTTGGCCTGGTATGGCTGGGCCTTGCTTGTGTAGTGGTAGACAGTTTGCGCCGGCTTGGAAATGTGAGAGCCTTAAAACATGACTGATTCCCGGTATGTGCATGGCGGTGCTTGTGAATGTGGTGCCGTTCGCTTTGAATACCACAGTTCACAGCCGCTTGAGGCGCAGACCGCGCGTCAGTGCCAGTGCGATTTTTGCGGGCCTCGCCAGGCCAGCTACCTGTCGGCTCGTGATGCTGAACTGCATGTACATCTCAAAGATGAGCGTTATCTTTACGCCCATCGATTCGCCACGGGCACGGCTGATTTTATGCATTGTGCCGTCTGCAATGCCCAGGTCTATGTGGCATCCAATATAGACGATAGGCATTACGCCCTGGTGTACGCACCGGCGCTGGACGAGTTCGCTGTACTCAAGGACTTTAGCGACTGCGATTATGACGGCGAGGGATTGAGCGACAGGCTCGCTCGCAGGGCTAACAACTGGATTCCAAGCCTGAATATGCACATTCACCGTGAAAGCTGATCCCGCATTCAGTGAACTGCTGGGGGCGCTCTACGAGGGGCCGCTGGAAGAATCGCCGTGGCAGGAGTTTCTGGCTCGTGTTCGGGAGGCTGTGAGTGCAGATACTGTCTCAATGCTACTGCGCCCGCCCAGGCAGGACAGCCAGATTGAGCTGCTTTGTGATGGCGGTTCGCTGGCGGATATTCAAAGTTATAACGAAGGCCAGTTTGTGCTGGATCCTTTCGTTAACCTGGAGCCCGGGCAGGTACTGAGCCTGCATGAAGTTATTACAACCGAGGCGCTATTGAATAGCGACTTTTACAAGCTGGTGATGGAGCCCCAGGGTTGGTATGACTTTCTCGGCGCCGACATACGCTTTGACGACGAGGTCGACGCCCGCTTCAGGGTCGGTCGTTACCGCGAGTCAAAGGAATTTGGCAAGGCCGAGAAAAAGCTGCTGAAAGACTTGTTGCCACATTTGCAGCGGGCGCTGCGGCTGCATGCCAGGTTGAACCGCAGTGAGAAGGAGCGGGCGCTATACGCCGGCGCCGTGGCGCAGCTGGCGGTAGCCACATTGATTCTGGATGAATCCGGCCAGGTTCTGTCCTGTAATCCACTGGCGGAACAGCTGCTGCAACAGCAGGACGGTTTGAATGTAAACGGCGGGCAGCTGATGCTGGAAAATCGCGATGCTAACAGCGAGTGGCAAAAGCTGTTGCAGGGCATATTGCACGCCCCCGGAGGTTCCCGGATCACCGTTGAGGCGCTGCGTGTGCCGCGTCGTTCCGGTCGGGCGGATCTCGGTTTGGTGGTTCGCAGTGTGCCGGGCAGCGGTACCGGCGACGGCAGCGGTATGCCCAGTGTGGCCGTGTTTATCAGCGATCTTGAGCAAAGCACCGAGGCACCGGTGGATGTGATTACCCGCCTGTTTGGTTTTACGCCGACCGAGGCAACTCTCGCCATGTTGCTTGCTCGTGGCCTGAATCTGGACGAGGCCTCCGCTGAATTGGGTGTCAGCCGCAATACCACGCGCACCCATCTGCGCGCTTTGTTTGCGAAAACCGGTGTCAATCGACAGAGCATGCTGGTTCGACTGCTGCTCAAGTCAGTTGCACCGCTGGCCTAGCTGCGATGTCGATGAAGCCACTGTTTCGTTTTCTCCCGATCCTTCTTGTCGTGGGCTGTGCGGGCCCATCGCCAGAGACCAAACCATCGATTCAGCCACATGGAATGACCCGAGTCTATGAATGTGTCGGTTTTGAATTTGTGACTCGTGGCGACGCAAATGATCTTGTCCTCTACTACGACGATGAGCAGATAGAATTGCGCAGAACACGCAGTGGTAGTGGTGAACGCTTCGAGGGCAAAGGCCGACAGCTATGGCTCAAGGGCAACGCGGCTACCTTGAACACCGGCGAGCGTCAGTACCGGGATTGCGAATACCAGCCGCTGCGCGGTCCCTGGGAGGATGCCCGTCGACGCGGAGTTCGCTTTCGCGCAGTGGGGCAGGAGCCAGGCTGGGTGCTGGAAATCAAGCCCAATGGCCAGATCCTTCTCGAGGCCGACTACGGTGCAACGCGTTATCTCTTTGACACGCCTGAACCCATTGTTGATGGGGACAGCACCCTGTATCAGGCGGAGCAGGGTGGTCACAATCTGATTGTGGAAATCAACGCAGACTGGTGCCAGGACAGCATGTCCGGTGAGGTCTTCTCGAACCGGGTCATTCTCAATCTGAATGGCCGCGAGCTGCGTGGCTGTGGGGAGAGCCTTAGCGGAGAATGGCGTTAGCTGGTTTGAGGATCTGCCAGGGCCTTTGACAGGGCGTCGCGCAGTTGTCCGCTGATGGCTGTCGGTTTCTCGCTGTCCCGTTGTACAAAGACGTGGGTAAAGGTGCCCTCTGCGCAGGGTGTGTTTTCGCCGGATTTGAAGATAGCAATCCCGTATTCCACTGAGCTGTTGCCCAGGCGGTTCACCCTAAAGCCCCCTTCAATGGCCTCGGGAAAGGCCACTGGCGCGGAGTAGCTGCACTGGGAATGGACGATATAACCGATGGTATCTCCATCGTGAATATCCAGGCCGCCTTCCTCGATCAGGTAGCGATTGGCAATCGTGTCGAACCAGGAGTAATACACGACGTTATTGACGTGGCCATAGACATCGTTATCCATCCAGCGTGTGGTGATTGGCGTAAACCAGTAATAATCCGCTCTAGTTGCTTCCGACATGGTCTTACCCCGCCCAGGCCTGTTGATAGATGGCCAGCGCGTCTGACTCACTGACTTCCCGAGGGTTATTGACCAGCAGCCTTTGTTGCAGCATTGCGTCGCTGGCTAACATGGGCAGGTCACTTGCAGGGATATCCATGGCGGCCAGTGTAGTGGGTAGCTTTAGATCGATAATCAGCTCTTCCAGGTAACTGACCAGCGCATTGCTGGCTTCCAGGTCGCTGGTTGATGCGGTGACGCCCTCTACAATTTCCCTTGCCAGTTCAGCATACAAGGAAGCTGCGGCGCTGGCGTTAAAGCGCAACACGTGGGGCAATACCAGTGAATTACTGAGTCCATGGGGTATGTGGTAGTGGCCCCCCAGCGGATAGGCCAGTGCATGTACGGCGGCTACCGGCGCGTTGGCAAAGGCCTGGCCTGCCAGGCAGGCGCCGTAAAGCATGGCCTGGCGCGCAGCCAGGTCATCACCCTGATGCGTGGCGGTCTGAATGTTGGCCGACATCAGGCGCAGTGCTTCTTTGGCCAGCATATCCGAATAAGAGTTTTTCTTGTGTGCACTGGTGTATGCCTCAATGGCGTGCACCATGGCGTCTATCCCGGTGGCCGCGGTAATCGCCGCAGGCAGACCAAGGGTCAGCTCGGCATCAAGCAGTGCCACATCTGGTAACAATTGGCTGGCAACGACGCCGGCCTTGGTGGTTTCGCCCGTGGTGACAATCGCGACCGCGGTGACCTCAGAGCCGGTGCCTGCAGTGGTGGGTATCAGTATCAGCGGCAAGCGCTGACCTTTGGCCTGGTCGACGCCATAGATATCTTGCAGAGATTCCCCGGATTTGGCCATCAGTGCGATCAGTTTGGCCGTATCCATGGAGCTGCCACCGCCGAAGCCGATTACGCCATCGCAGCCCGCTTCTTTGCCAGCCTGTAGCGCGGCCATCACGATCTCTTCTGGTGGGTCGGCGATCACCTGGTCAAAACAGGAGTATTCAAGCTGGCTGGCTTGCAAAGCGTCTTCCAGTCTTGTCAGCAGACCCACTTGTACGATGCCCTGGTCCGTGACTATGAGAGGCCGCTTGATGCCCTGCACGGTGCAGATTTCGCCAATGCGGCTGACTACTCCGGCTTCGTTAATAATGGATTTGCTGGTGTTGAAGGTGAATGAGTTCATATGCAGACTATACTGTTTTTTCGCCTGCAGAATTCTAAGGAGTTACAGCGCTGATGGCTAATGAAGTTGTCGAGTATGGAAATGGTGGTGACAAGCTGCTGGGCTACCTCAGCCTCCCCCAGGGAGAGGGCCCACACCCGGCGGTTATTGTGGTTCATGAGTGGTGGGGGCTGAATGACTATATTCGGTCGCGAGCTGACCGCCTCGCTGAGCTGGGCTACGTTGCACTTGCCGCGGATATGTATGGCAGTGGCGCCACGGCGGATAACCCCGATGATGCGACTGCGCTGATGACCAATGCATTTCCCCATGCAGGTGACAGGTTTCAGGCTGCCGTTGATTTGCTCAATGGGCATTCAGAAGTAGCCACAGGGCAGATTGCAGCCATTGGATATTGCTTCGGTGGTGCGGTTTGCCTGGCGATGGCCAGGGCGGGCATGCCGCTGGCCGGTGTTGCCAGTTTCCACGGTGCACTGGAAACCGATAGTCCGGCGGAGCCCGGTGCGGTTAAAGCCAGTGTGCGGGTCTATCACGGCAATGATGACGCTATGGTGAGCACTGAAAGTGCGGCTGCGATTCAGGCAGAGATGACTGCAGCGGGCGCTGATTTTGAATTTGTCGGCTACGATGGCGCTGGGCACGGTTTTACCAGCCCTGAGGCTGACGTCAATAACGCCAAATTTGGATTGCCTGTAGGCTACAACCAGGCAGCGGACGAAGATTCCTGGCAACGACTGCAGGGCTTCCTGCAGTCGCTGTTTGCCTGAGGCCTATAGAGCCGGAATGGGTTCAAAGTCGATCGGGCGCTCGTTGCGTCCGATGCGGCGGGCTCTTTCCAGCAGCGTTTGCTCGCTGTCTTCCAGGCCAATCATAATGACGAAACGGCGCTCGCGGACGCCATCCAGGCAGTAGCGCGCCAGTTCATCGAGATCCTGGAATTCCATACGCATGCCGTGTTGTTCAAACACTTTGGCGAAATCCTCGATTGAGGGTGCGGGGACGCCGGGTTTTTCGCGCGCCAGCTCTGCCGGACGGTTGCGGTCCGGGTTCCAGATGCCGGTGTTGAGCATGCCGCCCGAGGGGTAAAAGATTGAGGCACCCAGTTTGGTACCTTCACCTTCCAGTTGTGCTGACAGGCATTCGGTAATGCACGACACCGCCGCTTTACTGGAGGCATAGACCGATTGATAGGGCAGGGGAGATACGCCGCCATCACCGCTGGAGGTATTGATGATGTAGCCTTCGCCACCGCCTTCAATCATGCGCGGTACAAAGCTCTGGATGCCATGCATCACACCCATCACATTCACGCCGTATACCCATGTCCAGTCATTGGGGGTGGTCTCCCACACGTTGGCTGAGGGCGCGGCGACGCCAGCATTGTTGAAGAGCAGGTGACAGGCGCCGTGCTCGCTGTAGACCGCTTCGGCCAGAGCTTCAACGGATTCTGCAGAAGAAACGTCAACAGTCTTGCCGCTGACCCTGCCCAGAGCCGAAAGCTCCTCGACGGTTGCATCAAGTACCGCCTGTTCGACATCAGCGATGACAACCTCTGCACCGGCGTTCAGTAGTTCGCGAACCAGGGATTTGCCGATTCCTCCTGCGCCGCCGGTAACCACGGCAATCTTGCCACTAAAGTCCTGCATGTTCTTAGCTCCTCTCGTGCTGGTGGTGGGTGTGATTATGTTGACCTGACACCACGGGTGAATGTTGCAGAGCGATTATGCTGGTCCAGAGCCCGAAAATTATCAACATCAGAGCGGCTACTCGGCGAACATTTACGTTGCGCATCAAATTGTTGAACTGCTGGGCGGCAGCGCCGGCAGCCAGCATGGCTGGCATAGTACCAAGACCAAAATAGAACATACGCAGGGCCGCTGCATCTGCGCTTGCGGCGGCAGCACTCCAGGCCAGCGCGCTGTAGATCAGGCCGCAGGGCAGCATGCCCCAACACATGCCCACAGCGGCAGCCTGATAGGGACCTTGCGGCGGTAACCAGCGTTTGCTCAGCCCCTGTACTGGGCGCCAGAGTACCTGGCCTGCCCGCTCTAGGTGCTGAAGACCGCGCCACCAGTTGGATATGTAGAGTCCCATGGCAATGAGTAAAAGTCCGGACAGTACGCGCAGACTGAGCAGCGCGATGTTTTGCTCGGCTGCGAGAATATTCACACCCAGGCCGAGTAGGCCGCCGAGTAGGGTATAAGAAAGAATGCGTCCCAACTGAAAAGCCAGCAGAATCGAATTGCGGCGACTGCCTGTGGTCGATAGCCCCAGTGCAGAGCTGATGCCGCCGCACATGACCAGGCAGTGGCTGCTCCCCTGCAGGCCCAGGCTTAATCCGGCCAGCCAGTCCAGCTCAGTCATCGCCGTTTCTTTGTTCCGGCTTGGCGCGCTCTTCTTCGGCGAGTATTCGCCATGCTTCTTTATCGAGGTCGTCGTACTGCCCGCTATTCACGGCCCATAACAGCAATTTGATGGCCAGGAAACAGAACACCACCGCAACAGGTATCAGGATATAGAGGCTTTCCATGCGCCTAGTTTAGCCGCAAGCTGTTTATCACCACCAGCAACGAACTCAGGGACATGCCCAGCGCCGCAGCCCAGGGCGGTATGGCACCCATAGCCGCAAAAGGTACTGCCAGCGCGTTGTAGCACAGCGCCCAGGCAAAATTCTGGTACATGACGCGACGACATCGTGTTGCAGTGAGCAGCGTTTCCGGGAGGCTGGCGAGGCGTTCGGAAGCAATAATAATGTCGGCCCGCGCCTTAGCCACGTCGGTGGCGCCGGCAACGGCAAAAGAAACATTAGCGGCAGCGAGAACCGGGGCATCATTCAGGCCGTCCCCGACCATCGCCACACATTTGCCTGACGCCTGCAGGGCATGAATATGGGACAGTTTCTGGTCGGGTGTCTGAGCGCGATGACGCTGCTCAATACCCAGTGTCTCTGCAACCATATCCACCTCGTCCGAGCTGTCACCGCTTAGCAGTTCAAGCTCCAGACCTATCCCCTGCAAGGCATGGACGGCCGATACGGCGTCCTCGCGAAGTTCGTCGCCGAGTTTGAACCAGGCCAATAGCTGATTTGCCGTTGTCATGGCAATCCAGCGCCCTTGATCAGTGGGTGTGGCACCCATACCGGGATTCAGCTGCTCGCACCAGCCGGGCGCGCCAAGGCGCAGTTCCGTTGACTGCCATTGACCACTCACACCCGAACCCACATGGACTTCAATATTGCTGACGCTTTTGTCAACAGCCATGCCCCTGAACGCACTGGCGATAGGATGCCGGTTACTTTGTTCGAGTGCTGCTGCCAGACCCAGGCAGGTCTCTGTATCGAGGTCGCCATGGCAACGGGTCTCAAGAATGCTGACTCGTCCCTGTGTCAGGGTGCCGGTCTTGTCAAACACCAGGGTATCTATTTTGGGTAGTTGTTCCAGGGTGTTGGCGCCGAGCAGGATGATGCCCTTGTGCCGCAGGCCACTGCCCGCGGCGGCAAGCGCGGCCGGAGTGGCCAGCGCCAGGGCACAGGGACAGCTGACCACCAGCACGGAAAGCGTAATCCAAAGTGCCCTTGAGGGCTCATGCTGCCACCAGTACCAGGCCACGGCGGCGGCAATGCAGAGAATGGTCGCCACGAAATAGGCGGCAACGCGATCGGCAAAACTTTGCAATGCCGGCTTGTCATCAGCTGCCCGATGCGTCAATTGCAGCAACTGCCCGATACGAGTGTCTTCCCCCAGTGTTTCTACCTGCACACTCAGCTCGCCGTCCAGCAGCAGAGTCCCGGCTGCAACACGGTCGCCAGTGCTGATATTTCGAGGAAAGTGTTCACCGCTAAACGCCGCCTCATCGACGTGACCCTGGCCGCTGACGACCAGGCCATCAGCTGGGAGAGATTCGCCGACATAGGGCAGCACCAGATCGCCGGTTTTTAGCTGTGTCAGAGCAACCTCTTCGGTGTTGTTGTTGACCTGCCTTTTCACCAGACCTGGCAGCAGACTGGTCAGATCGGACTGACGTAGCATTTCACGGCGCCGTATCCGCTGTTCAAGAAATCTTCCCAACAGCAGGAAAAAGGTAAACATGGCAATGGAGTCGAAATACACTTCACCGGTGCTGCTGACCGTGGCCCAGCAGCTGGCCAGCCAGGCCAGGCCGATGGCAAGCGCGACGGGGAGGTCCATCACCAGGTGGCCCCGGCACAGGTTATTCCAGGTATTGCGGAAAAACGAGCGGGCAGAGTAGCCCACCACCAGGGTGGCAACCAGCAGGCTCACCCAGCGCAACAAATCGCGGTATTCCTCCGCAATACCCTGCATGCCACCTGCGTGCAGTGCGATGCCGAACATACCGACCTGCATCATCGCGATACCGGCTACCGCTAGTTCAGACAGGCTGCGACGTTGCTGTTGCGCCAGTGCCTCTTCAGCTTCCCTCGCGCGCCAGGGATAGGCCCGGTATCCCAGTGCGGCCAGTTCGCTGAAAATCCGGCTTAACTTAATCTCACTGTCTCGCCAGCGCACCTGCAGTGCTTGCTCTGCGAGGTTTACGTCGGCGTATTCGATACCCGGCACGCGAGACAGGCCCTGCTCAATCAGCCAGGTACAGGCTGCGCAACTGATGCTGGTAACAAGAATGCGTGCGCTGGCAGTGTCGTCATCGCGCGAGACAAAGCCCGACTGGTTTTCTGGCAAGTCATAGCTGGCGTAGCTGGCATCCAGTGCGGTTTGTTCAGGGCGTTCGTTGAAGCTGGTGCGCAGCTGGTAAAAGGCTGCCAGTCCGCTGCTGTCTATCAGCTCAGCCACCGCTTTGCAGCCGGGGCAGCAAACAGGCTGTTGAGAGCCCTCTATGCTTGCGAAAAGGTGATAATCCGCTGGTATGGTCTCAGCGCAGTGATAACAGCTGTCGGAGGTTTCAGGGGGCACTGGCGTCGCTGATCGTGATTTCCCCATCAACTTGCCATAGTTCCTGTTCAGCAGTTGCGAGCGGCTGGATACTCCAATGCCAGCGACCAGCAGTCAGTTGTGCCGGGTCACCCAGGTACTCGCCCTCGCCAATCCGAGCGAGTCTGGCGACCGCATCCAGGTTTTTGTCCATCGGATGATAAAAATTGACCTGCAGGGCCGCGGGAGCGCTGTCGCCGCTCAGGCTCGCCATCAGCCGTTGCTGGTTGAGGCCAAGTTCGATCGTAATATTGAGCGACTCGGCATGCCTCTGTTTGCGAAGTTCCTGGTTAATGGCCAGGCCTTCCTTGTAATAGTCATCGGCCACCAGGTGATCGGCGCCCTGTTCGGCGATCCACCAGGTAGTGAGGCCGGCGACCACCACGATGCCGGGCAGGCCGAAGATAAACCAGGGCTAGAATTGTTTATACCAGGGAGTTGTTTCGTTCATTGGGCCTCAAAAGGAATCATAAAGCGCGACTCGGTGCTGGCACGGTAACGACCATCATCGCTCTCTACTGTAAATGAAAAACCAGTGCTGGGTACCTGGAAAGCCTCGCGTGGGGCGCTGATGCGGAGCGGCAGGGTGGCGACTTCACCGGATTGCAACTGCAGACGCGCGGTGCCGATGAGGGTGGCTTGCTCCAGCCCACTGAAACTGACTGTGTAGCTGTGATCGCGCTGGTCCATGTTCAGGATCTGCAGGCTGTAGACATTTTCGATCTGCCCATCCGCAGCTTGTACATAGAGCTGGTTGCGATCGCGAATAACGGGCACCTCGAGGGGAGTCCTCGAGTAAACCCTGAAACCAAATGCAGTCACCATCACCAACAGCGCCGCCACATAGCCGACGAGGCGCGGCCGCAACCAGTGGGTGGTTTCTCCTTCCAATTCACGTTCCGAGGTATAGGCGATCAGACCTGGTTCGTAACCCATTTTGTCCATTACGGAGTTACAGGCGTCAACACACATGGCGCAGCCGATGCATTCGTATTGCAGCCCATCACGAATATCGATGCCTGCGGGGCAGACCTGCACGCATAACTGGCAGTCGATGCAATCGCCCAGTCCCAGCTCGGCCGGGTTGGCGTTGCGTTTGCGCGCACCGCGCTCCTCACCGCGGTCCTTGCGATAGGACACGATCAGGGTGTCGTGGTCAAACATCACTGATTGAAAGCGGGCATAGGGGCACATGTACATACAGACTTGTTCCCGCATCCAGCCGGCGTTGATGTAGGTGGCCATGGTAAAGAACACCACCCACGACAGCGCCATCAGGCTCACTTGTGCCGTGGCCAGTTCGTAAATCAGGTCGCGTATCGGATAAAAATAGCCGATGAAGGTCAGGCCGGTATAGGCTGCAACGCCAAACCACATACCGTGCTTGAGGAACTTCTTGAAAAACTTGTCTGTCGACCAGGGCTGAGCATCGAGCTTGATACGCTGATTGCGACTACCCTCGACCTTCTGCTCTATCCACATGAAGATACTGGTCCAAACGGTCTGCGGGCATGTATAGCCACACCAGACGCGGCCGGCAAAAACGGTAACGGTGAACAGGGCAAATGCCGCGATAATCAGCAGCCATGCGAGCAGCGGAAAATCCTGCGGCCAGAACGTGATGAAGAAAATGTGGAATTTGCGTGCTGGCAGGTCAAACAGAACGGCCGGACGATCACCCCAGCTCATCCAGGGCAGCAGGAAGTAACCGACCAGCAATGGCCAGCCGGTAAACTCTCGCACTTTTTGGAAGAAGCCCTCTATCTGGCGGGTGTAGATTTTCTCCCGCTTTTGGTAGAGGTCAAGCTCGGCAACCTCCGCCGGGGCGAGTTCCTCCAGCGGAATCTGATCCTGTTCTGTCATTACCGCCGCCGCTGGGTCAGTTGTCCTGGTTCAGGCTATAAACATATGCGGTCAGGATATGGATTTTATCTTCAGACAGCAGGTCCGCCTGGGCTGGCATGACACCACTGCGGCCGGCTCGAAGCGTATGAGAGATGTCTTCCGCCGTTCCGCCATATAGCCAGATGCCATTGGTCAGGTTAGGCGCGCCCAGCGCTGTATTGCCGGTTCCGTAGGCCATGTGACAAGCCACGCAAAGCATATCGAACTGCGCTTTACCGGCATCAGCATACTCGTCGTTCACGTCGCGACCGCTCAGGCGCATGACATAGGCTGTGACATTGCGGATGCCCTCGTCACCCAGCACGGTGCCCCAAGCAGGCATCGCCGCACGACGACCATCAACCAGGGTGGTTTTGATGGCATCAGGAGTCCCGCCATAGAGCCAGTCACCGTCGGTCAGGTTGGGGAAGCCATAGCTGCCGCGTGCGTCTGCGCCGTGGCACTGCGCGCAATTATTGGCGAACATCCTTTGGCCCATTTTTAGCGCGGCGGGAATAGACGCCACTTCCTCGACTGGCATGGCCAGGTACTCCAGTCGAGTTGCCAGGTAGCGTTTCTCGGCTTCGTCGACTTCATTTTCCCACTGGCCAACCTGGGTCCAACCCATAATGCCGGGAAAGTTTCCGAGACCGGGATACACGACCAGGTAGCCGACACCAAAGATCAGGGTGATGAGGAACATGGCGAACCACCAGGCGGGTAGGGGGTTATCGTATTCTTCGATACCGTCAGCAGCGTGGCCGGTGGTGGCCTCGGGGTCCGTGTTCTCGATTTTTCGATTGGCAAACAGAATCCAGAAAATCAGCGCAAAACTGATGACTGTGAGAACGATTATCCAGATGCTCCAGAAACTACTCATGATTGTTTTCCTTCATCATGACGCGTTGACTGCCCTGCAGAGTCCAAATCTGGTTCATCTGCAAAGGGTAGCTGCGCCGCTTCATCGAATTCCTTTTTGCGCTTGCTGCTGTAGGCCCAAAATACCAGGCCCAGAAAAGCAACGAGCATAAACAGTGTGCTGAGACCCCGCAGGGTGTTGATATCCATTAGCGTTTGCTCTTAATCAACAAGCCCAACTGCTGCAGGTAAGCCACCACGGCTTCAATTTCTTTTTTACCGCTCACCGCTGCAGCTGCGCCTGCAATATCTTCATCGGTGTACGGTACGCCAACCATCCGCAGGGCGGCCATTTTGTCCGCGGTTTTGTCTGCGTTGATTTCATTGTCGAACAGCCAGGGGAAGGCCGGCATGTTTGACTCTGGAACGACGTCGCGCGGGTTATACAGGTGAGCGCGATGCCAGTCATCGCTGTAGCGACCGCCTACTCGGGCCAGGTCAGGGCCGGTGCGCTTGGAGCCCCACAGGAACGGGTGCTCATAAACGTGCTCGCCGGCAACTGAATAGTGGCCGTAGCGCTCGGTTTCGGCCCGGAGGGGGCGAATCATTTGCGAGTGGCAGGTGTTGCAGCCTTCGCGGATATAAATATCACGGCCCTCCAGAGCCAGTGCTGGCATGGGTTTAAGGCCGTCGATGGGCTCATTGACCTGCTTGCCAAACATTAGCGGTACCAGCTCTACCAGAGCACCGAAACTGATGGCCACGATGATCAGTACAATCATCAGGCCGATGTTCTTTTCTACGACTTCATGATCCATGATTCTCTCCTTAGGCCGTTGCGGCAGCATTGGGTGCTGCGGCTTCATCGGCGCCCTCTTCAGAGCGCGCAGTCATCCAGACGTTGTAGGCCATCACCAACATGCCGGCGAAGAAGATACCGCCGCCGATCAGTCGCACAAGGTAGCCGGCGTAACTGGCTTCTACCGATTCAACAAAGCTGTAAGTCAGCGTGCCGTCCTGGTTGTAGGCGCGCCACATCAGGCCCTGCAGAATGCCGTTGACCCAAATGGAGGCAATGTAGAGCACGGTGCCGATGGTCGACATCCAGAAGTGCAGGTTGATCAGTGGCACGCTGTACATGGCTTTTTTGCCAAACAGAATTGGGAGTAGGTGATAGAGCGCACCGATGGACACCATGGCTACCCAGCCGAGCGCACCGGAATGCACGTGGCCGATGGTCCAGTCCGTGTAGTGACTGAGCGCATTCACTGTCTTGATAGACATCATCGGACCCTCGAAGGTCGACATTCCATAGAAGGACAGGGATACCACCAGGAATCTCAGTATGGGGTCTGTGCGCAGTTTGTGCCAGGCACCTGACAGGGTCATCATGCCGTTGATCATGCCGCCCCAGCTTGGGGCCAGCAAAATCAGTGACATGATCATACCCAGGCTTTGAGCCCAGTCGGGCAGGGCGGTGTAGTGCAGGTGGTGGGGGCCGGCCCAGATGTAGACTGCAATCAGCGCCCAGAAGTGCACGATAGAGAGACGGTAGGAATAAACCGGCCGTTCAGCCTGCTTGGGTACAAAGTAATACATGATTCCGAGGAAGCCCGCGGTCAGGAAGAAGCCCACCGCGTTGTGGCCGTACCACCACTGCACCATGGCATCGACGGTACCCGCGTAAATGGAGTAGGACTTGAAAGCGCCCCAGGGCACAGCTAGGCTATTCACGATGTGCAGTACCGCCACGGTGACAATGAAAGCACCGAAGAACCAGTTGGCCACGTAAATATGCGGTGTTTTCCTCTTCATGATGGTGCCGAAGTAGAGGACTGCGTAGCCTACCCAAACCAGCGTGATCAGGATATCAATGGGCCATTCCAGTTCGGCGTATTCCTTACCGCTGGTGTAACCCAGGGGCAGGCTGATAGCGGCAGAAAGAATAACCAGCTGCCATCCCCAGAATACTGCGGCGGCCAGTTTGTCGGACAGCAGGCGAACCTGGCAGGTCCGCTGCACCACGAAGAGCGATGTGGCAAATAGTGCGCAGCCCCCGAAGGCGAAAATCACGGTATTGGTATGCAGCGGTCGCAGGCGGCCGAAGCTCAGCCAGGGGGTGTCAAAATTGAGGACCGGCCAAACCAGCTGTGCCGCGATCAGAACGCCGACCAGCATGCCGACAATGCCCCAGACCACAGTCATTACCGCAAATTGGCGGACGACCTTGTAGTTATACACTGGATGCTCCAGTGCGGAATTCAGTTCACTCATGGTAGTTTCAGTCCCTGATTTAATCGGTAAAGGCCGGTGCGGCGCCAAAATCCCAGAGGATGACAGAGCCCACCATGATGCAGATCACCATCACCAGGGCGATAGCGATTACGGCGCTTGAGAACAGGAAGCCGCGTTCCTCCGGTATATCCATGACAATGGGTATGCCCAGGTAGAGCAGGTACACCGACCAGCACACCGCGACCACGCCCACCAGCATGTCCAGCCAGAGTATGGGGTAAAAACCGGATGCACCGGCCAGAAACAGCGGTGTGGCAGTGAGCCCGGCAATGACCACGCCTTTAGCAATGCTGGAATCGGCGCCGTAGGTATGAGACATCCAGTGAATGAAGTAGCCGATGATCGCCACGGCACTCAGCATGGCGGCATAAAACAGAATGACAATGGTGAGTGCAGACTCATCCGTGAGGCGAATCGGGTCTCCTTTGCCCACGGTCCAACCGATCTCGGTAGTGCCGTAGTACCAGGCGGTGGCCGGAAGAATGGCCAGTATGCAGGGTAGCAGGATCAATGTGCTCAGCTTGTTCTCTGGCAGCTTGGAGACGCTCTGCCATTGTTCGCTGGGTTTGAAAAGGAGGCCGGCGGCGTGATTTATCATTCTCGCTCCTTGTTAGGCGTTGATCAGTTATCTTCGATAATGACTTTGGCGATGTCCTGTAGCTTGGCGACATCGACGATCTCTATTTCCTTGTTGCTGACCCGCAGAATGTCCAGTTTCTGCAGTCGGCTGAATACCCGACTAACGGTTTCTACGGTTAGTCCGAGGTAGTTGCCGATGTCGATCCGGGACATGGGCAGGCGGAACTGGGTGGCACTGAGTTTGCGCCGGGCATTGCGTGACGACACGCTGAGCATGAGGGCGGCAATGCGCTCCTCTGCGGTATTTTTGCTGAGCAGGGTGATGAGCTGCTGGTCTTCGGTAATCTCGCGGCTCATCAGCTGAAAAAAGTGCCGCTGAAGATTGGGTAACTGGACACTGAGTTGTTCCAGTGAGGAAAAGGGGATTTCACAGACTGCAGCGGTTTCAAGGGCCTTGGCAGAACAGGCATGGGCGTTCTTGCTGATGCCATCCATACCCAGCACCTCGCCGGGAAAATAAAAACCGGTGACCTGCTCGCGACCGTCGTCGGTCACTCGGTAGGCTTTGATGGTACCGGATCGTACCGCGTATACAGAGGTAAATTCGTCGGCTTCGCGATACAGGTGATCACCCTTCTGTAAGGGGCGACCGCGCTGAACAATGTTATCCAGCTCTACGATATCGTCACTTTCCAGCGCCAGTGGCAGGCAGATGCTGCCCAGACGGCAATTCTGGCAGCTGACCTGATAGTCATGGGTGCAGCGACGCGGAGTAGTGCATTCGCTCACTTGCTCAACCGGTATTGTCATACATTCTTCCCTGACCGCTTGCATTGATTATTGCCCCTTAAACTGTACGGGAATAGTTGAGTTGACCACTCTCTTGCTGGTCTTTTGGTTGTAAAAACTGGTCAAAAACCATGCAGATGTTGCGCAGGAAGCTGCGTCCGGTTTCGCTGACCTGTATGCCGCTATTTCCGATTTGCAAAAGACCATCGGAGGCCATGGGTGCGAGTTGTGAAAGTTCGCTCTGAAAGTGCTGTTCGAAGGGTTCCTCGAAGCGTTGCTGGAAAGCGTTGAAATCCAGTTGCAGGTTGCAGATCAATTGCATGATGACGTAGCGGCGCAGCTCGTCTTCCGAGCTTGATGCCAGGCCTCGCCACACCGGTGAATCACCCCGCTGCAATCGTTTGCAATAGGAGTCGGGGTCGGTGTCATTTTGCAAATAGTAGCCGCCAATCTGGCTGATGGCGGACACGCCAAGACCTACGAGATCATCGGCCATTTGCACTGAGTAACCCTGAAAGTTGCGCTGCAGACGCCCATCGCGCTGGGCCTGTGCGAGGTCGTCATGGGGCAGTACAAAGTGGTCCAGCCCGATATGCTCGTAGCCAGCGGTACACAGGGTGTCTGCAATTCGCGCCTGTATGCGCAGCTTCTCTTCAGCTTTGGGCAGGGTCAGTCGGTCGATGGCGCGCTGCGAGCTGAATCGCTCCGGCAGGTGGGCGTAGTTGTAACAGGCTATGCGCTCCGGGCCCAGGTCGATCACCTGCTGCAGGGTATTCTCCATACTGTGGCTATCCTGGAAGGGCAGGCCATAGATCAGGTCGAAACTGATCGAACGAAAGTGATGACGGCGCAGCGCGTCGACCAGGTCCTGCACATCGCTCACAGACTGCTCGCGGTTAATGGCGCGCTGTACTAGCGGGTCAAAGTCCTGAATACCAAGGCTGGCGCGATTGAATCCGAGACCACTGAGCAAGGCCACTCGTCCCGCATTGACTGTGCGGGGGTCGAGTTCGATTGCATATTCCCTGGAGCCAGAGTCCAGCAGATGAAAGTGCGAGGCCAGCTCGTGCATCAGTTCGGTGATTTCGGCGTCGTCCAGCCAGGTCGGGGTGCCGCCGCCCCAGTGCATCTGGCGGACCGGACGTGCGGCACCAAACAATTCGGCCTGGCGCGCAATGTCAATTTTTAGTGCATCCAGATAAATGCCGGCTCTTGCCCGGTCTCTTGTGACGACCTTGTTGCAGGCGCAGTAGTAGCAAATATCGGCGCAGAAAGGGATGTGCACATACAGCGATAGAGGCAGTAGTTTCTGATGACGACGCGTTGCCAGATCGGTAACGACCGCCTGCTCTGCGAAATCAGGGCTGAACTGCAAGGCCGTTGGGTAGGAGGTATAGCGAGGCCCCTGGTAGGCGTATTTCTGCGCCAGCCTGCTCGCATCGGTTGTGCTGTTGAGTGTCATTACTGTCATGAGTTTAATCCGGTTACCGCTGAATGAGCTTATCAAGACGGTCAGGTGCATTGGATGACTCAGGTCAACAAACCAGCGCTGGCTTGATGCATTTCAATGGGTGCACCGAAACCCCCGCCTATCACGCATTTGGGTGATTTGCTCCGGTCTCGCCTTTGCCAAACTGCCGGCCTCAACCATCTGGAGGAATCAAAATGAAAATTGCGAGCCTTGGCTATGTCGGCCTTGAAACCACCGATCTGGAACGCTGGCGCAGCTTTGGAACCCAGGTTCTGGGCATGGAAGAGGTTGCCGGGCCGGATGCTGAGCTATACCTGAAGATGGACGCCTACCCCTGGCGCTTGTCGGTCGCCACCGGAGAGCGCGATGGCTTTGCCTTCGCCGGCTGGGAGTTTTCCAGCCAGGCGGCCTTTGAGGAAGCCAAGAAGGAGCTGGGCTTTGCCGGTATACAGTATCAGCAGGGCAGTGCCGATCTCTGTGCCCGGCGCCGGGTGCGCGATCTCATCAGTCTGCGAGACCCTGCCGGCAACCTGCTCGAACTGGTGTGGGGGCTGGCTCTTGATTACCACCGTTTGCATTCGCCGGTGGGCGTGAGTGAATTTGTGACCGGTCACAATGGCGATATGGGTCTCGGGCATATTGTGTTTCCCTGCAGGGAATTTGAAGAAACCGTCGACTTCTACACTCGCGTATTGGGTTTCGAGATCACCGACTACCTGCCCGTAAAACTGGCTGAAGATGCGCCGGAACAGGGGCTGTATTTCCTGCACTGCGATAATCCAAGGCATCACAGCCTGGCCCTCTTTGAGAACCCCAATCCAGCCGAGTCCGGACTGGTCCATATGATGGTCGAAGTGCCTACTATTGACGAGCTGGGTTTGTGCCGAGCCCGTTGCCAGGCGGTGGGTGTTCCCCTGGCAGCTGATATTGGGCGTCACGCCAATGACCGCATGCTGTCGATTTATATCCAGTCGCCCGGTGGTTTTGCGCTCGAATATGGCTGCGAGGGTTTGCAACTGGACTGGTCCAGCTATACCCCAACGGTGTCTTCCACAGCCAGTACCTGGGGTCATGACTGGTCCCACGGGGGATAATCGACGGTTGGAGTTTGTCAGCTTGATCCAGAGGCGCTTTTTTCGCGGTTGACGCTGCGAGAGGGCGATTGGAGAATGATGGCCTTTTCAAATGGCAATCATCTGGAGCCCCCTATGAACGTACGCAGTCTCGGATACGCGTGGATTGAATCAACAGACCCTCAGCGGTGGCTTGAATATGGCACCGAGATTCTCGGCGTCATGGTAGCTCCGGGCATGCCTCAATCTGATGACATGCTTTACCTGAAGATGGATGAGCGCCCGTTTCGCTTTGCCATCCAGAAGGGCGACAGCGACTGTCTGCGCCTGCTGGGTTGGGAGCTGTACGATGAGTCTGATTTCGAGGCAGCCAAGGCAGAACTGGATGCCGCCGGCGTCAGCTGGGAGCAGGGCACCGCTGAAGAAGCTGGAGCACGACGCGTTCGAGACCTGATTCGCCTCAAGGATCCCGCTGGTAACACACTGGAGCTCTATCACGGCGCCGACCTGGACTATCTCAAGTTTGTCTCTCCGCTGGGGGTGTCTGAGTTCGAGACTGGCTTCAACGGCGACATGGGTTTTGGTCACGCCGTTCTGCCGGCTCCCAATCTCAAGGAAACGCACGACTTCTATCTCGAGGTGCTTGGGTTCGGAGACACCGACTATATGCACTTTCACTTCAGCGACGATCCGGCCGACCCGGGTATGGGGCTGAATTTCATGCACGTGCAAAATCCGCGGCACCACAGCCTGGCGCTGTACCAGGGCGAAAGCCCCAGCAACTGTATTCACCTGATGGTGGAAGTGATGAATTCAGACGAGGTGGGCTACTGCCTCGATCGGGTATTGGAAAAAGAAGTACCTATTACCTCCACCCTCGGTCGCCATACTAACGATCGCATGATGTCTTTCTATATGCTGACGCCGGGTAATTTCCCGATGGAGTATGGTTGCGAAGGTCTGAAGATGGACTGGGATAACTACACTCCGACCAAATCGGCTCTGCCCAGTATCTGGGGTCACAAGTTCCAGCAGCCCGGCTAACCCAGGCTGGCAACGCTGCGCAGTATCAGGCGGACCAGTTCCGCCTGGCGGCTCACCCCAGTTTTCGAGAAGACCGATTTGAGCTGCGCGCGCGCAGTGTGCTGAGAGATGCTCTGCTGTTCTGATACTTCTGCCAGGCTCAGTCCGCGCGCCAGCTTAATAGCCAGGTTGGCCTCTGCCGGGGTCAGTTGAAACAGTTCGCTCAGCAACTGTTGTGATGCGCTTTCCTGCTGCTGGGGGTCACTTATAAATACGGCCACACAGGGGCTGGACTGACCCTCGGCCCACTCCGATGCGGGAATAGGGCGCACCACCAGGCCCAGATCCGCAAGGCCTTCAGAGCGTTGAACCCGCAAGGCCCGGGCCATACTGGTTTCTCCCTGTAGCTGCGCACTGATACTGGAGGCGATAATCTCCTGAAGCTGTTCGTGTTCAGAGCGATGCCCCAGTGCCAGCATTTCCCCTGACAGGCTGATGCCGTCGGCTGCTTCCAAAAGTTGCTCTGCCAGGCCGTTGGTATTCAGTACTCTGCCCTGTTCATCCAGGATAATGGTGGCCACCGATAACTGATCCACGGCCCCGGCATAGAGGTCACGTTCGGTCTCGGTTCGGTTGAGCCTGGCATGAATTTGAATAGCTCGGCGGAGGTGTGGCAGCAGCTGTTCACAGAGCTGCTTGTGTTGCTCACCGAAGGCCGATTCCTTTTCCTTGCGGGCGATTCTCAGGCGAGCCATTAGCCCATCCGGCTCGACCGTATCCACTCCCAGTATGTGAAACACGCCAATCGGCTTGAGATAGTCGCGATAGTATTCGCTCTGCAGCAATTCTGCGTCGGGTACCAGCTCCTGCTGGGTGACTACCTTGCCCGGAGGTAGATTAACGAAGGGGTCCAGGGCGAAGAACTGATCGCGATAGTTTACCGCCTCCCAGTCGTTGGGGTCGGCCAGGTCGAGCTGGTCCTCACCATCGTCGCCGCGACGGCAATTGAGGATCACGCCGCGATCGCCAGTGGCCGGTGGGCGCAGCACCAGGGATACCGCATGGGCATCCATCGCCTGGCGCAGGCTGGGTAGAAAGCTCTGCCAGGGCTTGGTTTCCAGGCAGCCCTCGTAAATCAGACTCACCAGGAAATCATAATCCAGATCAATTTTTTCTGACATTGCACTCAGATCAGGGTTCGCAGCGGGGCAGTTTAACCTATTTAAGTGATGTGTCGGGGGCGTGTGCTCATCAGTATAGGAATCGATTCAACCGACAGGAGAAGATGGACATGAGTAGCTTAAACATTGCCCCCGGTGAACTGGCTCAGAGCATGAGTGCCGAACAACTGTTGCAGGCGGAGGAATTGCGCCAGCGTGCCCGCGCCATGGTGCCAACTTTGCGTGAGCGCGCCGCTGAGTGCGAAGCACTTGGACAGCTGCCAGAGGCCACCGTCGCAGATTTTCAGGACGCAGGCTTTTTCCGCATTTGTCAGCCAGCTCGTTGGGGCGGTTTTGAATTGCCCCCGCAGGTGTTTTTTGATGTTCAGATGACGCTTGCTGAAGGCTGCATGTCCAGTGCCTGGGTGTTGGGCGTTGTGGCTATCCACAACTGGCAGCTGGGTTTGTTCGATGACCGCGCAGCCCAGGACGTATGGGGTGAGGACGACAGCGTGCTGATTTCTTCTTCCTACATGCCGGTGGGTAAAGTGACCCGCGTAGAAGGGGGCTTCAAACTCAGCGGCCGCTGGGGCTTCAGCAGCGGCAGCAAGCACTGCGACTGGGTATTTCTTGGTGCGGTTGTACCGCCAATCAACGAGGGGGATGCACCGGATATGCGCACCTTCCTGGTGCCTGCAGCAGATTACGAGATTGTTGATAACTGGGAAGTCATGGGCCTTCAGGGCACCGGTAGCCACGATATTGTGGTTGAAGATGCCTTTGTACCGGAACACCGCACCCACAAGGCCATTGATGGCTTCAACTGCGACAGTCCGGGTAATGCGGTCAATAACGGGCCGCTCTTCAGGGTGCCCTTCGGACAGATTTTCGTCCGTGCGGTCTCCTCCTCCAGCATCGGTGCCTTGCAGGGCGCCATCGATGCCTACAAGGATGTGATCTCGGTGCGTGCCGGCATTAATGATGGTGCTAAAACATCTCTGGATCCGGTTGCCCAATCGGTACTGGCCGATGCCACGGTGGTCGTAGACCAATTGAAACTTGTGCTGCATCGCAATTTCGATCGTCTGATGGATGCTGCCTCAGGTGGTGAGGCCCTCAGCATCGACGAACGCGTGAAGATGCGCTACGACTCGGCGCTGGTCTCAGAGAAGTGTGTGAAAGCGATGGATGAGTTGCTGGGCTGCGCCGGTGCCAGCGGTATGTTCTATTCCCATCCGCTTAACCGGTCCTTCAGGGACCTGCATTCCGGTCGTGGTCATGTCGCTAACACGCCCGGCAAGTTTGGGCGCAACTGGGGTAGTGTTCAGTTGGGTCAGGCCAATACGGACTTTTTCCTGTAAGCACTCTCCAGTCCTCAATCGGCCCTGCGGGATTACTTCTCCAGGGCCGCTAACTGTCCCGCCAGATCGTCTAAGAGCACCGGCTTACCGACGCCGTAGCCCTGCAGATAGTCAACGCCGATTTCACTCAGCTTGGCCACAATGGCGTCGTTCTCAACAAACTCCGCTATCGTTTGCTGGTTCAGGAAATGCGCCAGATCGTTGATGGACTTGACCATCGCGTAGTCGTTGTCGTTCTCGTGAATGTTTGCAATGAAAGTGCCATCGATTTTCAGGTAATCCACAGGCAGCTCACGCAGGTAACTGTGTGAGGACAGCCCTGTACCAAAATCATCAATCGAAAATTTACAGCCGATGTTCTTCAGCTCGCGAACAAAGTCGGCGGCCTTGATCATGTTGGAGATGGTGCCAGTCTCTGTGATCTCGAAACAGATCCTGTTGGTGCCAACCCCGTACTCGGAGATTTGCTCCAGCAGGTAGTCCAGAAAATCGTCATCCGTCACGCTGTTACCTGACAGGTTCACTGACAGGTAGGGGATTTGTTTCTGGTTGTCCATCTGCTCGTTGATCCAGGTAAACACCTGGCGAATGACCCAGCGATCAATCTGAACCATATAGCCGTGCTGCTCGGCCTGGATAATGAAATCCTGGGGAGAGCTCAGCTTGCCGTCCTCGCCCTTCATGCCCATCAGGATTTCGTAGTGCTTCACCTCCGCATTGCCGGCCACCACGCTGGCGGTTTTGACGATGGGCTGCGCCTGCAGGATGAAGTCGCCCTGTTCCAGGGTTTTTTCAATCTGCGCAACGGCCATAGCTTGTTCTTTCTTGTACTGCTCGGCAATGGTCTGCTCTTCGTGGAACAGCACAACTTTGTTACGGCCATCTTCCTTGGCTTTGCCGACGGCAGTTTCGGCGTTGGCCAGCACTTCTTCTACGGATTCGTTGTGCTCGAGCAGGCCGGCGACACCAATGCTGACTGTGAACGCCACCGCTTCCGACTCAATGGTGACCGGACTCTGTTCAATATCAGAACGGATCTTCTCAGCATGAGCTACGGCTTGCTCCATGGAGCGGTCTTGCAGCAAAACGGCAAACTTGTTGCCCACCAGTCTGGAAGAGGCGGTTTTCTCATCGTGTTGTTGGGCCAGCAGCTTGGCAAACTCACTCAGTACCTGGTCGCCGGTGACTTCATCGTACACTTCATTCACGAGGGCGAAATTGTCGATATCGATATAGAGCAGGGCATTGCTGGACTTCTTGACCTTGGTTTGACGCAGAACCACTTCCATTTGGTCCATGAAGGCCTTTTTGTTGATCAGCTTGGTCAGCTGGTCATGGTTTTTCTGGAAGCTCAGTGACTTGTTAACGTCTTCCAGGGTGTTGTACATGCTCTGGTCGACCAGCGACAGCTTGTCAGCCTGAGTAGGTGGCTTGACGCCTCTGGACAGTTGGCGAGCCAGGGCGATGTTGGACAGGTCCGCGATTTTCTGGCCACGCTCGTTGACGAAAATGAAGCGGTCCTTTTCTTCACTAACCCAGGCCAGCTGCATACGCCGTTTCTTGCCGTCTTTGTCTGTGAAGCCCAGCCAGGTACCCAGGGGCAGCTTTTCGACTCGTTTGACCCAGCGTCGTAGCCGCGGCAACGAATCGACCTTTTTGCGCACCTCCTCCGGCTGTGGGGTCGTGTCTGCCGGCGGGGGTGCGACTTCTGCCTGTTCCACCGCGGCGCGGCCGGACAAAATATTCTTGAGCTGGTCCAACACCGGCTCATGGCTGACATTGGTCGGCAGCGCATTGGTAATCTGTTGCCTGATATTCTCGACAAAAGGTTCTGCATCCAGACCCCGTTCCAGCTTCAGCTGTTCGGGGCTGGTGCCTCGTTGTTGCTCAAGTAGCCACAGCGATAGCAGGTCCAGTGTTTTTACGTAATCCTTCCACGGCTTGCTGTTGGGTCCGTCCTTGACGTGTGTCAGCACCAGCAGTTCCCGCCACGCATTATCCACCAGGTCGACCATGGCCTTGGGTGCATTGGGTGGTCTGATACGGGTGCGTAGTATTTTGTCTACCGCTTGCTGGGCCTGGTTGAGTTTCTCCTGGCCGTCCTGGGTTTTAACAACGCGCTCGACATTTCGCTGCAGTGCGGTTTCCTGCTGCCTGACTAATCTGTCGATGTCTTTCAGAGCAGTGTCGAAAACCCCGGAGTCCGTTTCGTAGTTATCGACGATGTTGTCGATAATCTTGTTGACGCGATTTTCCAGGGCGCGGTTAGGGTAGTGTGCCGAGGACGCCAATTGCGTGAGTTTGTCCACCACGCCTCGGGCAGGGTGATTGCGATCAAGGAAAAACTGCGGCTCCAGCAGTGACAGTTTGGCTAGCGGTACATGCAGGTTGCGGAGGCTGGGCTGAAGCTCAGGAGTGACATCGACATCGGTGCGGATGCTTTGGAACAGATTGTCGACAAGATCGAGCTGATTCATGCCCTCCGGGGCAAATCCGGTAGTGCCTTCGAGAGCGCTGAAAGAACCCCGGTTGTCATCCAGATACTGCCGCAGTGAGGATACCTGTTGTAATTGGGACATGGCCTGGCGATCTGTCTGTAAGGCATTCAGCGCCTGCGCCACCGCGGCCACGTCTGCCGAGTTGCAGCCTTCGGCAGCGCCATCTGCGGTCGTGCTGGTCGCGCCACTGACACCGCCAGAGCTATAGGCCGCTGCGCTGGTGCCGCCCTGTCCTGCATCGACGCTGCGTTTGAAATTGAGTGCATCGATCACCGAGCGGTACATATTGTCCGGACTGAATTGCTGGCGCAGGGCGTCAACCACTTCGCCAGCAATGTCTGCCGCGCTGCTGGCAGTTGAGCTCGCGTTGACGCCGCCGCTGGAAGTGGCCGTTACCTGCGCGGGAGCCGCAGCGCCGGTGGTGCCGGCTGCGGCCGCTGCGCCAGATGGCACTGCGGTGCTTGATCCGGCCGCTGCACCTGTCGCTGAATTTGCGTTTCGAGGGGCGGCAGTTACTGAAGATGGCTGAGCAGCAGTTGCTCCTGCGCCTGATGAGGTTAGTCCGCTCTGCCTTGCCTCTGCCAGTAACTGGCTCGCTTCATCCTGCGAGGGCAGGCTGGCATCTGACTCGCTCGCAGGCTCTCTATCGGCTTTTGGCTTTGGTTTCTTGGGGGTTTTGGGGCGGCGCTCATTTTCTAGCTTTTTCAGCACTGAGCCGTGTTTCTTTACCTCTTGTTCGATATCGGCCTTGATACCGCGCTCGCGCAAAAACGCGTTCAGGCTGGTGTAGTAGGCGTCCAGTTTGCGCACCACCAGCTCAGAGAAGAAGTTGTAGATCTCCGGTATGACGTCGCTCGGCAGTTCCCGTTCGGCCAGACTGGTTCGGAACGCGTTACACACCTGGGCGATGTGCATGGGCAGGCGCATGTCCAGCGGATCCATTTCCACCAGATCGGCATAGCGAATGGTCAAACATTCCAGCTGGGTAGCATAAGCTTCCTGACCGGTCTTGATCATGCGGTTAATCGACAGTGAATCTTCAAAGTCCTGGATATCGACCAGATTCAGCTCTTCAAATACAGGCTCGCCCTGATCCTCATCTTCCTCGCCCTTCTTCTGCTTTTTGTCAGCCTCGCTGGCGACAAGGTCATCGAAGAGCGCCACCATCTCCTTCTGGAACTGCTTGCGCATGTCGTCTTTGCTGCGCTTGATGGTGTTCATCGACTCGTAAAGTTCTTCCTGTTGATCTCGGGCGCTGGGCCGTGAGGACAGATCAAACAGGTGATCGGACAGAGCCATCAGGAAATCATTCATGACACGGTCGAGCTGGCGCAGGCTGCGCTTTTTCAGCTCCGGTAGTATTTCGTTGCTTTCCTCGCGGCTGGGCGCCGGTACCACTTTAACTTTGGAACGTAGTTTTTTTGAGAACCGTGCCGGTGACCACCGATACCCGGTCGCGAAAACTCACCGTTAGATCGCTGCCTTCGGAGCCTTCAAGGGCAATGGGCAGGATCAGCTGGCTACCGTCGTCGTCGAACATCTCCAGAAAAACCAGATCGCCTTTGGTGCCGGGATGGATATTCAGTGCGCCACTGAGTTTGCCGCGCATCGGGCGGGTGTCCGTCAAAATGAGCCCCTGATCCAGGGCCGCACTCACCTCACCGGTGTACTGCGGAATACCGTCGACGTGAATTTCGGCGGGCTGGTTTTTCTCCAGCTGCTCGGCTTCTGACATCAAAACCTCAAGTGGTGGTGGCGAACAAAAACAGCAACACCGCTCCATGGCGAGCCATGGCTGCTGCTGCGAATGCTATTGAGTATAACCTTATCGATGGCAGGGCGCACAAACCTTGGCTGGGGTGGTGAGGCCGTTCACTCTGCCTCTGGCAGCGCAAAAGCGAGAAGCGCGTCGCCCGGTTCTGACCAGCCGTGTCCACCCGCTGCTATGAGGACATATTGGCGTCCGTCTTCGCGCAGTCGATAGCTCAGCGGTGTTGCATTACCGGCATAGGGCAGGGTGTGTCGCCACAGAACTTTGCCCGTTCTGGTATCAAAGGCCCTGAAGTAGCGGTCAGTTCCTGCGGCGATAAACAACAGCCCCGAGGCAGTGACGACTGACCCCCCCTGATTGGGTGTGCCAGTATTGAGTTGCAGGCCCATGGGAGCGAGGTCGCGAGTGTTTCCGAGGGGCTCCCGCCACAGTGTGTCGCCGCTACGCAGATCCACGGCGGTCAGGCTGCCCCAGGGGCGAGGATTACAGGGTGTGCCCAGAAACGAGAACAACTGAAAACGATTCACTCCGTAGGCGGTCCCGTGCATGGGGTAGAACTCATCCGGATACATGCCCTCGGTAGGGTTCAGCGCTTCATAATCAGCTCTTGGAATCAGTTTGACCACGGAGGGTACGTGCGTCTGATTGACATAGAGCCTGGCATTGACCGGATCTATCGTCAGCCCACCCCAGTTGATGCCGCCGACGGTGCTGGGGAACAGTACACTCCCCTGCAGTGAGGGTGGGGTAAACATGCCCTCTGAACGGTATTTGGCCAGCTGCTTGCGGCAGTCGCGGCCACCGATGAAGGCGAAGTTATCGAGATTGTCGGCGGTCAGTTGCTCCGGTAGGTGCAAGGGCCCCGGGTGGGTGGGGAATGGCTGCGTGGGTGACAGCTGTTCACCGGGCACACCGTCCTGCGGGACCGGCCGCTCCTCTACCGGGTAAAGTGGCTCACCAGTCTCGCGGTTGAGCAGGAATACATGTCCCATCTTGGTACCCTGAGCGAGCCCTTTAATGCCCTCGCCGACACCGGGTATTTCGAACAGAACCGGCTGTGCGGCTACGTCGTAGTCCCAGACATCATTGTGCACCGTTTGAAAATGCCAGGCCACGCTGCCGTCCTGGCTGCTCAATGCCACCACGGACGAGCCATAGTCATCGATGCCATCGCGCTCGCCGCCGTATAAATCCGGCGAGGGGTTACCTGTCGGAACATAGACAAGGCCCAACTCCGGATCACCTGATATGGGAGCCCACACGTTGGGTGTGCCCAGGTGATAGCGGGCCTGTCCGAGAGCGTCGCTATAGCGAGCCTTGTAGTCTTCGCTGACCGGGTCCCAGGCCCAGCGCTGTTTACCGCTGATCACATCGAAGGCACGAACTACACCGCTTGGAACATCTACCCGATCATTGTCCGGTACCATCGCACCAATCACGGCCACGCCGTTGATAATGAACGGTGGAGAGGTGGGGTAGTACTCCCAGTCCCGGGCTCCGGTAATCGACTCTTTCAGTGCCACCCGGCCATTGCTGCCGAAATCAGGACAGGTCTCGCCGCTGTCAGCATCCAGGGCGATCAGCTCGGCGTCACGCGTACCGTAGATAATTCGTTTCTGGCAGGTCTTACCGGTCAGGGGGGACGGCGCTTCCCAGTAAGAGACACCGCGACAAATAGCGGGGTAGAGACCGCTGCGCCGGTTTTGAACCTCGGGGTCAAACACCCAGCGCTCAGTCCCGGTCTCGGGATCGAGGGCAAATACACGCCCATAGGGTGTGCAGTAGTAAAGGGTGTTATTGGTGACAATGGGCGTCACCTGCAAGCTGGTGAAGCTCCATTCGCCAGTGCCATCTGAGTAATCGCCGGAGCGGTGGGTCCAGGCGACTCGAAGTTTATCTACATTACCGCTGTCTATTTCATCCAACGGCGAGTAATGGTCGGCATTGGCACCGCCACCGTAGGCCGGCCAATTGGCCAGTGTTCCGCCCGCGGGCAGCTTGCTGGTTTGTGGCGGCTGGCAGGCTGTGATAACCAGACTCAGACACACAACTGAACATAAGGCCGCCAGCCTCTGCATGCGATCAGTCCTTGTTGGCGTTGGCGGCGTCAAGGAAGGAGGGGGCCTCTCCGCCTCCGTGCACTGCGAGACTGGCGCCGCTGACATAGCTGGATAAGGGCGAGGCCAGGAACAGGCAGGCATCGCCGATATCTGTAGGCTGGGCCATCCGACCCAGAGGAATAGTTCGGCCGACCGCTGCGATACCCTCTTCATCGCCATAGTGCAGGTGAGATTGCTCGGTTTCAGTCAAGCCGCAAATGATGGCATTGATGCGTACTTTGGGCGCCCATTCCACCGCCAAAGAGGTGCCCAGGTTAACGAGACCGGCCTTGGCGGCGCCATAAGCTGCGGTACCCGGAGATGGGCGAATGGTGGAGACGCTGGCAATATTAATGATGCTGCCGCCGCTGTCCTGGGTTTGCATGACCGCGTTGGCGGCCTGGGCAAAATTCAGGGGTGCGATCAGATTGAGTCGGATGATTGCCTCGGAGAAGCGGGGTGAGGCTGTCGCTGCCTCGGCGAAAGGTGCGCCACCGGCGTTGTTGACCAGCACATCGAGTCGACCAAATCGTTCCACAGTGAAATCGACACAGGCCTGTACCTGCTCAACATCGCGCACGTCGCAGCTGGTAAATACCGCGCTGTGGTCGCCTGCAGAAGGCAGTTGTTCGGGTTCGTTTCGCCCGCATATAACAACCTCTGTGCCCGCCTGCAGAAAGCGCTCGGTGATGCCCTTGCCGACGCCTTTGCCACCGCCGGTTACCAGTACCACCTTGCCACTCATGTCCACTGGATTGTCCATATTCAGGTATCGCTTCCTAACTTGTTAAACGGGGTTGATTTACATAATATGCCGGGGCGGCGCGTATCGTACCCCCCATGCCAGCAGGGGCGCAATCCGAGCCGCTTCCTTGCCTTGCGGGGCATCACTTATTCAGCTTCTGGTTTAAATACACATCGAGAATCACACTATGTCGAACGAATCGTTGCCGGTACTGGCAATTTTGGGGGGGACTGGTGACCTGGGCACAGGTCTGGCGCGCCGCTGGGCGCAAGCAGGGTATCGGGTCATTATCGGCTCGCGTACTCAGGAAAAAGCGGAGGCCGCTGCAGCGGACCTGCGCGAAGTCATGGCCGATCGCGGTGTCGGCGATGTCACAGTGGAGGCCATGGAAAACCTCGCTGCGGCTGAACAGGCTGACATCGTCACGCTGACCGTGCCGTTCAGTCATCAGGTATCCACCCTTGAGCACGTCAAACCCGCGTTGCAGGGCAAGATTCTGATTGACGTTACCGTGCCTCTGGTGCCGCCCAAGGTGGGCCGCGTCCAGTTGCCGGAAGAGGGCAGCGCCGGACAGATTGCCCAGGCTACTCTCGGCGAGGAAGTGCGAGTCGTTTCAGCATTCCAGAACGTTGCCGCTCACCATTTGCAGGAAGGTCATGGCCTGGAATGTGATGTACTGGTCTGCGGTAATGATAAGGAAGCCCGGGGCGAGGTGATCACCCTCATTAAGGCCGTCGGTATGCGCGGTTTCCACGCCGGTCTGATTAACAATGCCGCTGCCGCAGAGGCACTGACCAGTTTGATTATTAACATCAACCGGCAGTACAAATGCCACGCCGGTATCAAGATTACGGGTCTGGACTCGGCCGAATGACCTCGGCCCTGCAGCTGGTTCCACTGCAGGGGTTTCCCCTGGTGGAACCCGGTCAGGATCTTCCCGACCTGGTGCTGCAATCCCTTGCCGACAACGAGCTGACTCTGGAAGACGGCGATGTGTTGGTGCTGGCCCAGAAAATTGTGTCCAAAGCCGAGGGGCGCTATGTGCGTCTGGCTGATGTTGAGCCGGGTCCTGAAGCTTTGGAACTGGCCCAGCAAGCAGACAAGGATCCACGACAGGCCGAACTTATTCTGAGCGAGTCTAAAGAAGTGATTCGGGTGCGCCCCGGCGTGGTGATCGTGGAACACAAGCTCGGCTATGTGCATGCCAATGCCGGTATCGATCGCTCCAATTTGCCCTTTAGCGATGATGACCCTGCGCTGTTGCTGCTGCCTGAAGATCCCGATGGCAGTGCCGAGACCCTGCGCCAGCGTCTGAGCGAGGCCCATCAGGCCAATATCGCCATCATTATTAACGACAGCGCCGGTCGAGCATGGCGGGTAGGGACCGTGGGCATGGCGATAGGCTGCGCCGGCATTGAACCCCTGCACAACCAGATTGGCGATCCCGACCTCTATGGGCGTGCCCTCGAGGTGACTGAGGTGGCCGTTGCCGATGAGCTGGCCGCCGCTGCTTCCTTCGTGATGGGCCAGGCTGCGGAAGCCTGTCCGTTGGTGTTGGTACGCGGTGCCAGCTGGCAGGCGTCTGACAGTGGCCATGCACCCCTGTTGCGCCCCGCCAGCATGGATATGTTCCGCTAGACCCATGGCTGACAGCCCGAACCCCCAGGTGCTTGCATTCTCCGGCGGAGTCGGTGGGGCAAAATTGTCGCTGGGCTTGTCGAAAGTACTGCCAGCGGAGCAGCTGACCGTTGTCGCAAACACTGCCGACGATTTCGATCACCTGGGACTTAGAATATGCCCCGATCTCGATACCGTGATGTACACCCTGTCTGGTGTGAACAATACCGAGCAGGGCTGGGGTCTGGCTGGCGAAAGCTGGAACGCGCTGGCGGCGCTGGAGCAGCTCGGTGCAGAAACCTGGTTTCAGCTGGGTGATCGCGATCTGGCCACACACTTGAGGCGTACGGAGCTGTTGTCGCAGGGGCATTCGCTGACGGAGGTCAGCCAGGCACTGTGTCAGTCATTGGGTATGGCCGTGCGCCTGCTGCCCATGAGTGACGACCCGGTATCGACCTGCGTCAGTACCGACGAAGGTGAACTGTCATTTCAGCACTATTTTGTGCGTCGCCAGTGTGAGCCCGCTGTATCCGGCTTTCGCTTTGCCGGTATCGAGTCAGCCAAAGCCAATCCTGATTTTTTGGACCTGTTGCTGTCACCCCGGCTGCAGGCGGTGATTTTGTGTCCCTCAAACCCCTTCGTCAGCATCGATCCTATTCTCGCGCTGGCCGGCGTGCGCGACGCGCTTGCGGCCTGCCAGGCGCCCATAATCGCCGTATCCCCCATCGTTGCGGGGATGGCGATCAAAGGGCCCGCTGCCAAAATGATGGCGGAGCTGAACATGCCTGTCACCGCTGAGGCGGTCGCTGAACACTACCTTGGCCTGGTGGACTGTTTTGTTGTTGATGAAAGTGACGCTAAACTGGCCCCTCAGATTGAACAGCTGGGTATGCGGGTCGACGTGACTCAAACCATTATGACAACACTGGCAGATCGCGAACGCCTGGCGGATCGTGTGCTGACTATTGCCCGGGATATGGCCGCATGACCTGGGCTATCGTACCCCTGAAGGATCTGGTGTCGGCGAAAACCCGCCTGTCTGGCATATTGAACCCCAGTGAGCGGCGCAATCTCGCCCAGGCGCTGGCGGAGGATGTACTGGAATGCCTGAGTACCTGTGCGGGTCTGTCCGGTGTACTGCTGGTCAGCGATGATCCCGCGGCGGAGCTGCTCTCCCATCGCTATGGCATCGATTGGGTTGCCGAGGAGCAGTTGGGACATAGTGGATTGAATGGCGCTGTGGCCGGTGCCTGCGAGTTGTTGGCTGATCGCGGCGTG
Source organism: Halieaceae bacterium (assembly GCA_963921335.3). Lineage (GTDB taxonomy): Bacteria > Pseudomonadota > Gammaproteobacteria > Pseudomonadales > Halieaceae > CAWUFC02. The sequence continues at coordinate 2,098,875 of CAWUFC020000001.1, forward strand.
ACCCAGGCGCTGGTACTGCATGGCGATTTGCCGCTGCTCAGCGAAGATGACGTAGCTGCCGTTTTGGCGCTGGCTCGCCAGGGTGATGCCGATGTGGTTATTTCCCCGGACCATGCCGGGACCGGTACCAACCTGATGCTGATGCCTGTGCCGCTGGCTTTTGAGTTGCATTATGGGCAGGGCAGTTGCCAGGCTCACCAGCAGGCAGCTTATGACTCGGGGCTGGCCACTGAATGCCTGCCACTGGATGGCGTCGCATTGGATATCGATAGTCCCAATGATTTGTTGAGTGCCTGGCGCATGTTGCAGCATGGCGAATCAACCAGCCGCTGCGCCAATCTGCTCGCCAGTGAAGATTTGAATGCCCGTATGCTGGCGCTCGAAGCTGGTGGTTTGGGTGAAGACACTGCTCGTGAAACGGCGATCGGGCGAACCAGCAATGAGGTAAGCAGCTCGTGACCTTGTTTGAAAACCTCAGTCTTGACGCACTGTTGCAGCGTTGTCTCGACGGTGAGTTACCTTCAGATGAGCAAGCCCTCGCGCTGGCTGACGCGGAAGACACTGCGCAATTGGCTGCGGTAGCGACGGCTCTGCGCGATCGCGGTCACGGCAACGTGGTCAGCTATTCACGCAAAGTATTTATCCCGCTGACGCACCTGTGCCGCGATGTCTGCCATTACTGTACCTTCGCCACGACACCCAGGCACCAGCCCAAGGCCTATATGTCTGTCGAGGAAGTGCTGGAGCAGTGTCGACAGGGTGAGGCCATGGGCTGTAAAGAGGCCCTGTTTACCCTCGGAGAGAAACCCGAGTTGCGCTATCGCGCGGCGCGCGAGGCTCTCGCAGAAATGGGTTTTTCGACCACTCTGGAATACGTTGCCCACGTCGCAGAGCGGGTCATAGAGGAAACAACACTGCTGCCCCATATCAATGCGGGTTGTATGACAGAAGATGAAATTGCTGATCTGCGCAAGGTGTCTGCCTCAATGGGCATCATGCTCGAGTCCGCTTCTGAGCGCCTGTGTGAGAAGGGCATGCCGCATTACGGCTCTCCCGATAAGCAGCCAGCGGTTCGTCTTGCCACGATTGAGCGCGCCGGCGAGGCAGCTGTGCCGTTTACCTCCGGTATTTTGATTGGCATTGGTGAAACCCGGCGCGAGCGCATTGAATCCCTGCTGGCCCTGCGCGCCAGTCATTTGCGCCACGGCCATATTCAGGAAATCATCGTGCAGAACTTCCGCGCCAAGGAAGGCACGTTGATGTCGCAGTCGGAAGAGCCGGACCTGGAAGATCTGCTTTGGACCATCGCGGTGGCACGGATTGTTTTTGGTGCTGAGATGAATATCCAGGCGCCGCCAAACCTGAGCCCCGGCGTGCTGCCACAGCTGGTCGCTGCCGGCATCAATGACTGGGGCGGCGTTTCACCTGTCACACCTGATTTCGTGAATCCAGAGGCGCCCTGGCCGCACCTCGACAAGCTGGCCGCGGAGACTGCTCATGCGGGTAAGTACCTGCAGGAGCGCCTGACCATTTATCCCGCCTGGGCGCGCGATAGCGAGCGCTGGCTGGATGCCGATTTACAACCCTGGTTGCTGCGTAAGATTGATACTGACGGTTTCCCCCGCACCGATGATTGGTGTCCCGGTGATCCCGTGCTGCCGCCCCGGGAGATTCTGGATCTCATAGAAACTCCGGTGAGCGATAAGGACGTTTCCGCCGATGTGCGTGAGATTGTCGGCCGCGTCCGCGCAGGGGACTTTCGGGGAGAGGCCGACATCGTGCGGCTGTTTCGCGTGCGCGGGCCCGACCTGGGCTGGCTCTGTCAGCAAGCAGATGCTTTGCGCCGTGAAGTGAAGGGCGAGCCAGTCAGTTTTGTGGTTAACCGTAATATTAACTACACCAATATCTGTTACTTCAAATGCCAGTTTTGTGCGTTCTCCAAGGGCAAGCTCAGCGAGAATCTGCGTGGGCGTCCCTATGACCTTGATGCGGAAGAAATCACTCGTCGCACCCGCGAAGCCTGGGAGCGGGGCGCTACCGAAGTGTGCATGCAGGGTGGTATTCACCCTGAGTACACCGGTCAGACCTACCTGGATATCCTGCACACAGTCAAAGCAGCGGCACCGGACATGCACGTGCATGCGTTCTCTCCGCTGGAAGTCTGGCAGGGCGCCAAAACCCTCGGGCTGAAATTACCGGAATACCTGGCCCAGCTGAAGCAGGCCGGCCTGGGCACCTTGCCGGGTACCGCCGGTGAAATCCTCGATGATGAAGTGCGCGCCACACTGTGCCCTGACAAGATCAATACTTCGCAATGGCTAGAGGTGATGGAGGCCGCGCACGGTGAAGGCTTTAATACCACCGCCACGATTATGTACGGTCATATCGAGCGTCTTGAGCACTGGGCCAGGCACCTGATTCGGGTGCGCGATCTGCAGGCCAGCACCGGCGGGTTTACCGAATTCGTGCCCCTGCCGTTTGTGCACATGGAGGCACCGATGTACCTGAAAGGGCGAGCCCGCAAGGGCCCGACCTTCCGTGAGGCGATATTGATGCACGCTGTATCACGCCTGGTGTTGCATGGTCGTATCGACAATATCCAGACGTCCTGGGTGAAAATGGGCGAGGCCGGGGTGAAAGCCTGTCTGCGTGCCGGCGCCAACGATCTGGGCGGCACCCTCATGAACGAAACGATTACCCGCGCCGCCGGTGCAGACCACGGCCAGGAGTGGACCCCCGAATTTATCGCCGGGGTAGCTTCGGATATCGATCGACAGTCGCGCCAGCGCAGCACCGTTTATGGCGATGTCAGTGCCGAGCGTATTGAGGCGGGGCGGAGCGCTCAGGCCTTGTCAGAGCCCGTTAATACCCCCGCGGCCAAGTATGAGCGCAAGAAGCGCACACATGAGCTGGTTCGCAATGAGGTCATTGCCAGCAGCGACTAGCGCGGATCAGCCGATGGCGATGACGTTGGGGTCGTCGTTGGTGATGGATTCTTGCCGATTGCGCACAGCGTCCGCAATTCGGAACAGCGGTACCTTCAGCATCTCCCGGACTTCCGCCTCGGTTTCCACACGATCCATGGCCTTTTCCATGCACAGCAGCCACTGGTCCCGTTCACGCGGACCGATCGCATAAGGTTCGTGGGGCGTGGTCATGCACACCGTTCCGTATTTATCCGCGTAGACCGGCGGACCGCCCATCCAGCCGGTCAGATACTCGGCCAGCTTAAGCTTCATGGGGCCAAGATCCTCGGCGTGCATGCGGCGTAGTTCAACGACCTCGGTATCGCCCAGTTCATCCATGATGTCGTAAAAGGCGTTGGTGAGGGCCTGTATGCCCTCTTCACCGAGAGCTTCATAAGGGGTGCGGTACTTGCTCATGCGGGGTATTGTAGCGGCTCAGTGCCTGAGCGTCAGTAGATCTGCATCAATCCGCAGGGGGAATAAAACGGTGAGTGGCGAAATACAGCTGGAGGCCAGCTGGCTGGAAGCCCTGGGTGATCAGTTCGAATTACCCTACATGCAAGAGCTGCGCAGTTTCCTGCGTACCGAAAAAGACGCTCGACAGGTGGTGTATCCACCGGGTTTAAAGATGTTTGCCGCGTTTGATCACTGCCCACTGTCCCGGGTGAAAGTGGTGATCCTCGGGCAGGATCCATACCATGGCCCCGGTCAGGCTCATGGCCTCTGCTTCTCCGTGCCCGAGGGTGTGCAGCCGCCACCCTCATTACAGAACATTTACAAGGAGATCAGCGCCGACCTTGGCCTGACTATGCCAGCGCACGGTTGTCTCGAGAGCTGGGCAGAGCAAGGTGTGCTGCTGTTGAACAGTGTCTTGTCTGTACGGCGCGGAGAGGCTGCCTCACATCAGGGGCAGGGCTGGGAAACCTTTACTGACCGGGTGATTGCGGTCATTAATGAACAGTGCGAGGGGGTGGTGTTCATGCTCTGGGGCGCTTACGCCCAGCGCAAGGGTGCCGCTATTGATGGGGGTCGGCATCTGGTCCTGAAAGCGCCGCATCCATCTCCCCTGAGTGCGCATCGTGGTTTTCTCGGCTGTCGCCATTTCAGCCAGGCCAATGCCTGGCTGGAGCAGCGGGGTGAGCAGCCGGTCGACTGGGCGCCAAGGCTTTAGAACACTTCATGTTCTTCAGTCATAAACAGGCTGGAGTTGGCAAAATCGATAAAGTGGCGTTCGTCTTCCAGCAGTTTTTGAGCCGCGGCCAGGCCTGCCTCAGTGGCCAGCCCCTGTTCCATGTCCGCCTGTGACTCCCACCACAACTCGGTAATGCCGTCGTAGGCAGCCATACTGCCACGGCCTTCCTGCAATCCAGCATTCAGTTCCTGCAGCACCGTATGACTTTGCAGATAGCGACAGGCGCCAAGCTCGTCTGCCACCGATTTCACCAGGGGCCCATGTTCCTGCAGCCAGTAGCGGTAAAACTCCTCGCTGCTGATATCCTCGCGTTTGCGAATCACGTAGACAAACTTGATCATGTCATGCTCCTGAATAGTGCTGAGTTGCCAACATGATAGTCAGTGTAGCGCTGGAAGACATCATGCCCCTTTACCGGAGTTTGCCGGAGTTTGACTCGCGCCACAGTCTTACCGACCTGCAGGCCAAGGCGGGGCGAAACTACCTGGCCCTGGTTTGGCGACAAGAGGGTGTGGATCTCGGCTTCAAGCTTGGCTATGCCGTGGACGAGCGAGAGTTTTATAGCTGGCTCGGAGGGGTATTGCCTGAGGGACGCGGCAGGGGTATCGCCCAGGCGCTGCTGGAGCGTCAGGAACAGTGGGCAATAGAGCATGGCTTTGAGCTCATATCGGTCAAAACCATGCGGCGCTTTCCCGCCATGTTGCGATTACTGTCCCGCAATCAGTACGACAGTGTCGGCGTGGAAGGTGCTGGCGACAGCGCGCGACTGCGCTATGAAAAGCGGCTTCAGTCGACGTCCAGCGAGTAAGGCAGTTCGGAGAAGCTCAATGCTGGCCCATCGGGTGCACCCAAGTGTGCAGATTGGGCGGCGGCGTCGGTGGTGCACACCACCAGCATGTGACTCCCGGAATCAGTGTCGGCGCTGTTCACCACGTTGCCCACGCTCTGCTCTGAATTGGGCACGAACAGGGCTGTGCCCGCTTTGGCTGCGGGTGCCTCGGCGTTTGCGATAAACATGGGACGCTTGAGTTTGCCGCGGTAGTGCATGCGTGCCACCACCTCCTGGCCGGTGTAGCAGCCCTTGCTGAAGCTGATATGGCCTGTGGCCTGGTAGTTGAGCATTTGCGGAATGAACATCTCCTGGGTGTCGGCTTCGATGTGCCCCATGCCCGCTGCGATTTCCTCCAGCTGCCAGTCATTTTCAGTGCCCTGACTGGCTATGCCCTGTAGCTCGGCCTCCAGCTGTTCGGCGGTGCTGGCGGGGCAGTAAATTTCCCAACGCTGTCGAAGCTCATCGATTGCACACCAGAACGCACCGTGACTGTCGACGCCTTCCTGGCGTTCCGGCAGTTCCTCACCCCACAGCGCAAAGACCATCCAATCGTCGCTAACATCGGAAATCTCTGACTTGGAGAACACGATGTACTTGCCCAGCACCGCGGCGCTACTCTCGCAAATGCTGCGGTGCATCGCTAACAGGCAATCGTTGTCATTGAGGGCCACAGCGCGAAAATCGCAGACCATGCGGCCCTGCGGGGTGCAATAGGCCCCGCTAATGCTGCCGTTGTCGGCCAGCTGATCAAAGTCGCTGGTGGTTTGTCCCTGCAAAAATGTGCGCGTATCGGGGCCTGCCAGAAGCAGTAGTCCGCGCTGGGGTAATTGGCTATACAGATTCATGATGGGCAATGATACTTCAGGCTTTGCAACTTGGTAACACTCCTCTGTGAAACCAATTTTTCGAACCAGCTGCCGATAATTGGAGCCGCATCGGGAAGTCTGGTTTTGTACCGCAGTGGTTTTGCTATGATATTTGGCTCAAAGTAGCGGGATTGGTCTCGCAGATAATAATGACAGGACATAAGACGATGAGTACCTCAGCTGTATCCACTGATCTGAATAGTTCCACCACATCCGGCTCTAGCGCTTCGGCAGTGGATCAGGATTTTTATCGATTGGCCCCCGAGCGTTCTTTCTCCCAGCCGGCTCGTAAAATATTTACTGTCTGGACGCAGATTTGGATCGTTCTTACCGTAGCGACCATGCTGGCCTTCTATTTTGGTGCGTTGGATTTTATCAATAGCGCCAGAACTTCCATGTACCTGATCAGTATCTGGCTCAATGCATGGATCCTGGTCTGGTTTTTCCGTCGCCATGCCGGGCAGGATAAAAGTGATTTCTGGCACGACCTGATGGTCGCCTGGATGTTGTGTTATCTCATCACCAATATTCAGTGGGAAATACCCTGGGTTATCTTTTCCCGCTTTGTGTTTGACAATCTGCATACGCTTGATGACCTGGTGGCGCAGACGAGTTATATGCGCGAGCACCCCCTGCACCTGTACTACTGGATTCTTAGTACCTTCGGTGCCCTGGATCTACGCACCATCAATCACAATGGCACGTTTTTCAGCCTGGAGCTTTTTGCTTTCACCAACCTGATCGGGACACTGTACTTTTTCCATCTCAACAAAAAACGATCTCCTTATCGTTACCTGGTTGTGGTGCTCAGCTGCGGCGAGCCCATTGCCGCTACGGTGATTTTTTCCTTCTCGGAAGTATTCGATAACTTCATCAACATGCCCGGTAACGTCTGGGATACTTTGCTGGCACTGGTTTGGACGCAGTATCAGTACATTGTCTTCCCACTCATATTCGGCGGCATTGCCGGCAAGCTATTGCTGCAGGACTGGAAGTACTGTCTCAAGCCTCCCCAGTGACAAGCGGTCATATCGGGCTATGATGTAATCGACGTTCAGTTGGGGGCATCATGCCCTAGGAGACCAACCATGACTGCGCAGATGTCCGCTGCCGAACGAATCATGCCCGGTTGCCATATCGCCGGTTACGAGGCCCAGCCCGAAGAGTTTGATTACCAGCTTGGGGCCGACGAAATCCAGGGCAGCATACCGACTGACATCACCGGCACCCTGTTTCGCAATGCTCCCGGTCGGCTTAAGATCGGCCCCTACAAATATGGTCACTGGTTCGACGGTGATGGCATGCTCAATGCGCTCACCATTAATGAAGGCAGATTGCATTACCGCAATCGCTATGTGCGCACGCCCAAGTATATTGAGGAAACTGTTGCCCAGAAGATTCTCTACCGCGGGGTTGGTACCCAGCGCCCGGGTGGCTTTCTCAACAATATGTTTCGGTTTCCCGGTAACGCAGCCAATACCTCTGTGGTCTATCACGGGGCAGGTTGTTGGCCCTGTGGGAGGGCGGCGACCCGTGGGAACTTGACCCCGCTACCCTGGAAACCGTCGGCCCACAGCGTTTTGACGGGCAATTGAAGCGCGGCATGCCATTCAGTGCCCATGGCAAGATTCATCCTCGAACCGGTTACTACTAAAACTTCGGCATGATGGGCGCGCTTAACTTCTACAAAATCAATTCTCAGGGTGAGATGGAGCAGAGGGTTCGTCACGTGGTGGGGAACTACGCCATGTGCCATGACTTTGCCATGACCGACCGCTATGCCATTTTCTTTCTGTGCCCAGCGGTCTTTAAAACCCCCCTGAAATTCCTGCTGGGTTTTCACAGCATTGCTGACGCGATGGACTACAACCCGGACATGCCCACTAAAATTGTGGTGCTGTCTCTGGATGATCTATCGGTCGTGCGCGAGTTCGAGACCGACTCTTTCTTTGCGTTCCATTTCAGCAACGCTTATGAAGAGGATAACGAACTGGTCGCTGATGTCTGCCGCACGGACCGGATGGGATCAATGGACGCCATGCGGGATGTGTTTGCCGATCAGGAGATCGAAGACGATGGCTCCGCCTGTTTTTACCGTTATCGTCTCAACCTGGATAACGGGCAGGTACTCGGACACAAGCATGCGGGCGCCCAGGGTGGTGATTTCCCTATGTGGGACCAGCGTCGCACAGGCCTCAGGAACGAGTACGCTTACCTGGGCACCTTTGTTGAAAATGGAACGCCCTATGGCTTCAACGCCCTGCAAAAGGTCGAGCTGGCCACCGGTGAGGCCTCTATCTACGACTTTGGCCCCGGGCGCTTCACCTCTGAGGCGCTGTTTGTCCCGCGCCACGCGGAGGCGGAGGAAGACGACGGATGGCTTCTGTCCGTGGTGTTTAATGTCGACAGTGGTCACAGTGAACTGGTGATTCTGGATGCGCGCAATATGAGCGAAGAAGTCGCGGTGGCACGCCTGCGTCATCACATCCCGTTTGGTTTTCACGGTTTTTGGGCTGACCAGGTGTTTTCAAGCTGAGGCCCAGAGCTGGAAATGACTGCTTTTGTGCATAATTGAATAGGCTCGCCACTGCTCATGGGCGGGTTGGCGCCTTATAATGAGCGGATGGAAACACAAGCAGAATACAATCGCCTGGTCTGGCACAGTCGCCGCGGCATGCTGGAGCTTGACCTGGTTCTCGAACCCTTTGTGAAAGAAGTCTATCCCGGCCTCGATGAAACAGATAAGGCGCGCTATCGCAAGTTGCTGCTGTGCGAGGACCAGGACCTGTTTGGCTTTTTCCTGGGTCGGGTGACACCTCAGGATGAGGAGCTCGCCGCCATTGTCAAAACAATACTGGCCTATACCCGAGCTGCGGATTAAGCCTGTCGTCCCATGGTGGGCAAGCTGGTTTGCCCATGCTCTGCTGGTGCCGCTTTGCCTGGCCCCCTGGCTGGGCCGTTTGCCCCCGATGCTTGCCCTCTCCCTGAGTCTTTTTGCCGGCTTCGCCTGAGCGTTTTACTGGCGCGACGTTCAGTGCTGGCGGGGCGAGCCCGTCAACCAGCTGCTGGCCCGTGACGGTCGTTTTTCACTGTTGTGCTTTGGGGATTGGTTTGAGGTCGGTATATCAAGACATAGTCGCAGCCTGCCAGGCTTGCTGGTGTTGGCGTGTGAATCCAACCGTGAACGCGGACGCTGTACCCTGTTTTTAAGTGCCGCCAGCATGGGCCGGGAACAGTGGCGCTGCCTACAGCTGCAGGTCAGGCGAGCACTAGACCGGGGTTAGTACAGTATCAGCGGTATTGCTGTCACCATCCGGATAATCCAGGGTGTAATGAAGGCCGCGACTCTCTTTGCGGGAACGGGCGCAGCGAATCATTAACTCCGCCACCATGGCCAGGTTGCGTAACTCCAACAGGTCGTTTGAGACCTTGTAGTTACTGTAGTACTCGCGAATCTCTTCCTGCAGTAGTGCGGCCCGATGAGCAGCGCGCTCGAGACGCTTGTCGGTGCGGACAATTCCCACGTAATCCCACATGAAGCGGCGCAGCTCATCCCAGTTGTGGCTGATGACCACATCTTCGTCGGAATCCGTGACCTGGCTTTCGTCCCAGGCCGGCGCTGACGCGGGTGTCGCCACGTGGTCCAGGGACGCGGCGATATCCTGGGCTGCGGCTCTTGCGAACACGAGGCATTCCAGCAGCGAGTTGCTGGCCATGCGGTTGGCACCGTGTAATCCGGTGCAAGAGGTTTCACCGATGGCATAGAGGTTGTCCAGATCAGTGTGCCCTCGGGTGTCTACCACCACGCCACCGCAGGTATAGTGCGCGGCGGGTACCACCGGAATGGGCTGCTCGCAGATATCAATGCCGAAATCCAGGCAGCGGCTGCTGATGGTCGGGAAGTGCTGTTCGATAAATTCCCTGGGTTTATGGCTAATGTCCAGATAGACGCAATCACTACCCGTGCGCTTCATTTCAAAGTCTATCGCGCGGGCTACCACGTCCCGAGGTGCCAGCTCAGCCCGTTCATCAAACTTGTGCATGAACCGGGTGCCATCCTCCAGCAACAGCTTTCCGCCTTCGCCGCGCAGAGCTTCGCTGATCAGAAAGGATTTGGCCTGGGGGTGAAACAGGCAGGTGGGGTGAAACTGGTTGAACTCGAGATTGGCGACCCGGCAGCCCGCACGCCAGGCCATGGCGATGCCGTCGCCGCTGGCCCCGTCGGGATTGCTGGTATACAGGTAGGCCTTGCTGGCTCCACCTGTTGCCAGCACCACAAAGCGGGCGCTAAACAGGTCCACATGGCCGCTTTGGCGATTCAGAACATAGGCACCCTGGACGCGGTCTTCTGCGCGAATCAGGTCAACGGCAACCCGGTGGGAGAACAGCTCTACGTTGTCCGCCGCCAGGGTGTTCTCGACCAATACTTCTGAAATTGCCCGGCCGGTCGCGTCCGCGGCGTGGATGACACGGCGATGGCTGTGCCCGCCCTCCATGGTCAGGTGAAACTCCTCACCTTTGCCTTCCCCGCGGCGGTCAAATTGCACCCCCTGTTCCAGCAACCAGTCCACGGTGCTGCGGCCGTGGCTGACAGTGAACTCTACTGCCTCTCGACGGCACAGACCTGCACCGGCATTGAGCGTGTCCTCGATATGGGAGGCCAGCGTGTCGTCGTCATCCAGCACTGCAGCCATGCCGCCTTGTGCCCAGTAGGTTGAGCCCTGGGTCAGTTCCCCCTTGCTCAGCACAGCTGCTTTACAATGGGCGGGTAACTGCAGGGCGAGGGCGAGACCGGCGGCGCCGCTGCCGATGATCAGTACATCGTGCTGGTAGCTGTTTCCAGGCATGAAATAATGTAAATTAGTCAGACACTTAGAGAGAAACCTTCACAGTATATACAAGCTGACGTGGCAACGAAATCAACAACAGCGCAAGGCAGGGGAACTTTTTCGCTTGCTCTGAATCAGAGTACTCCGTGGGGAGGAACAGCGCTTGAGTGAAGCTGAAAACGATGCGTTGCTGGTCAAAAAAGTCCAGGCGGGAGACAACCGGGCCTTTGATTTGCTGGTGCTGAAGTACCAGCACAAGATATTGAGTCTGGTCTCGCGCTATATCAGCGACAGCCATGAAGTTCAGGATGTGACCCAGGAAGCTTTCATCAAGGCTTTTCGGGCGCTGCCTCGATTCCGTGGTGAGTCGGCCTTTTACACCTGGCTGTATCGCATTGCTATCAACACCGCCAAGAATCACCTGGTGTCGCGCGGGCGCAGACCTCTCGGTAGCGATGTGGAAGTGGAAGATGCGGAGTATTACGACGCCGGCAGCGCCTTGCGCGACGTTAATACGCCGGAGAATCAGCTGTTCAGTGATGAGTTGGAGCAGGTCGTGAACGAGGCGATAAAAAATTTGCCTGATGATTTACGCAGCGCTGTAACTTTAAGGGAATTTGATGGTCTCAGTTACGAGGACATCGCAGATATTATGGATTGCCCAGTTGGCACCGTGCGTTCCCGGATTTTCCGTGCCCGCGAAGCCATCGACAAGCAAGTGCAGGCACAGCTTGAAGGTGATCCCGGTTCCGGCGCGCTGGGCGCGCCATGAAGGAGAACAATTAGTGTTTGAAGTGCACGAGGACCATCGACAATGACAGAGCAGATCCGGGAGTCGATTTCGGCATTCATGGACGGTGAGGCCAGCGAGCTGGAACTGGAGCGCTTGCTGAAACAGAGCGCGGACCCTGAATTACGCCAACGGATGCAGCGTTATGGCTTGTCAGGTCAGCTGGCACAGCCGTCCGGTCAGAGCCTGCCGCTCGATATCTCTGCCTCGGTGATGGCCGCCATAGACGCGGAACAGGCGCCGGAGCGCATTACACCTGTCGCCCGCAGCAAGCGCTTCGCGCTACCTGACTTTCTTAAGCCGGTGGCCAGTGTTGCCGTGGCTGCTTCAGTATTCGCCACTGTACTGGTGGGTGGCCAGCTCTATGGTTTGGTGGGCGAGTCGGACAATCCTGCTGCCGTTCAGATCGCCGATGCGGTGTCCCCGGTGGGAATGGTGAACACGCTGGGCGGCGCCACCGTCAATGCCAACTATGGTGCGCCGGCCCTGAAATCTGCCAACAGCCGGCCCCAGGTTGAATACAACCAGTTGGCGCGCAAGCAGCTGCAGCGCTACCTGTTGCCGCATACGGACGAGGCCACACTCAATACGCCACAGGGCATGATGCCCTATGCTCGCATTGCCACCCTGCAGGTGGAGGACTGATATGAAGCCTGCGGTGGGCTTGCTGTGCTTTGTCCTGATGTTGGGCCACAACCTGGCCCATGCGGAATGCGAGGCTGACCGCGCCGCGCTGCAATGGCTCGAGCGGATGTCACACAGCCTCAGCGAGGTGTCCTACCAGGGCGTGTTTACCTATCGCCACGGCAACAGTATGCAGACTCTTCGCATCAGCCACTCGGTCGACAATCAGCACGAATCCGCCAGTCTCTCCAGCCTTGATGGTGAGGCGGGCAGTGTGCGCCGCACCCAGCACCCCCTGGACTGTATTCACCCCGGTCATAAGCTGGTGCGGATCAGCTCCGGTTTTCAGACAGATGACTGTGGACTGGCGCGCAATTATCGACTGCAGCTGGGTAAGCAGGCTCGGGTAGCCGGGCGCACCGCCCAGACCATCCAGGTCCTGCCGCGCGATATGTACCGCTACGGTTACCGCATGGCGCTGGACACAGAAACGGGCTTATTGCTGCGCAGTCAGACCCTGGCCCAGGACGGACGCATTCTCGAGCATTTCCAGTTTGCTGATTTGCAGATTGGCGCGGTTGAGCAAGCCGGCACTGAGGTCAAGGTTGTTCATGAAGCCAGTCATCCTGGACCGGCGGTTGAAGCGACGTTCAGTCGTTCTGGCGGCCCCTGGCAGGTGAGTTGGGTGCCCGCTGGATTTACCCGCACCGACGCTGCCGCTCCGCTTCAGAAAGACAAAACCTTCACTGATGGACTGGCTGTTTTCTCGGTATACCTGGAACGCCTCGAGCAGGAGATACAGCCCGGTGAAGGCCGTGCCCGGCAGGGTGGTACCACCGCATATACGCGGGGTATGCGCCTGGGCGGTCAGCCGGTACTGGTAACCGTTGTTGGCGAAGTGCCGGTGAGTACTGCGCGAATGGTTGCCGATTCCGTTAACTGGCAGGTAGCGGCTAATGCTGACTGAAGTTGGACGGGTAGTTGCTGTCGAGGCCGATGGGCTCTGGGTGGAAACCATTCGCCAAAGCACCTGTGGTACTTGTGGCGCGCAAAAAGGCTGTGGCCACGGGCTGTTAAACCAGATTGGCGACGGGCGTCGCAACTATCTCCGGGTCTTGCTAGGCGATCATTCGGGCCAACCCTATCAGGTGGACGACGAGGTCCGCATTGCCATACCCGAACAGGTGATCCTGCGAGGCTCTTTTACGGTATATATGGTGCCCCTGGTCGGTATTTTGTGTGGTGCTGTAGTCGGGGGCTGGCTGCAGGCGAGTGATCTCGCCAGCATGCTGGGCGCGGCGGCTGGGTTTGGGATCGGTATCGCACTGGTGCGGCTGCATGCCTGGAGACACCGGGATGACCCTCAGCTCCAACCGCGTTTGCTGGGCCCCGTGGATGGTGCCCAGGTGATAGAAGTGTCCACACCGCAATAGAAAGTTTTTGTTCCAGAGGTATGTCCATGCATAAACCTGTTACTGCCACGGCTGGTGCATTGTTCCTGTTGTTACTGTCCAGCCTGACGGTCGCGGCGGGGTTGCCCGACTTCAAGCCTATCGTTTCGGCCAACACCCCTGCGGTGGTCAAGATTATGGTGGAGACCAAGCCGGTTGAAACCCCCGAGGGGCATCCCTTCGAGAACCAACAGATACCCGAGTATCTGCGTCGCTTCTTTGAGTTTCGCGGTGCGCCGCAGCAGCCGCGCCAATCCAGCGGGTCCGGTTTCATCATTTCGGCAGATGGCTATATCGTCACCAACAATCACGTGGTAGAGAATGCAGAGACCATAACTGTACGCCTGCTGGATCGCCGCGAGTTCGAGGCCGAAGTTGTCGGCCTTGACCCCCGTTCAGACCTGGCCTTGTTGCGCATTGAGGCAAAGGGCCTGCCAGTGCTGAAGCTGGGAACGCCCGGCGAACTGGAAGTTGGGGAGTGGGTGCTGGCGATAGGCTCGCCCTTCGGACTGGACTATTCGGTCACGGCGGGTATTGTCAGTGCCAAGGGTCGCAGCCTCAACAATGGCAGCAACGACAATTATGTGCCGTTTATACAGACAGACGTAGCCATTAACCCCGGCAACTCGGGCGGTCCGCTGTTTAACCTCGATGGCGAAGTAGTGGGCGTTAATTCCCAGATTTATACCCGCAGTGGTGGTTCCATCGGCTTGTCTTTTGCCATCCCTGTCAGCGTCGTGGTTAACGTGGTCGAACAGCTGCGTGAGAACGGACACGTAACCCGTGGCTGGCTCGGTGTGACCATCCAGGATGTGGACAAAAATCTGGCGGAATCCTTTGGTCTGGATAAGCCCAAGGGTGCGTTGATTTCACAATTGCAGCCTGACGGTCCGGCTGAGAAGGGTGGTTTGCAGTCCGGTGACATCATTATTGAGTTTGATGGTCAGCCCATTCTGCGTTCCTCTGACCTGCCTCATGTGGTGGGGCTGATCCGGCCCGGTGCTGAAGTCGAGGTGCTGATAGTGCGCGACAAGAAGCGCAAGCGACTCGAGTTGGCGGTTGGTGGGCTTGATGCTGACGAAGAGCCCACGGTGGCCGCGGCAACCGAAGAAGAATCCTCTGGCGGTAGTTTGGGGCTGGTGGTCGGCCCGGTAGATCCACAGATGCAGGCCCAGTGGGGGATTACCGGTGGGGTGATGGTGAACCAGATCGTTCCCGCAGGTGCCGGCGAGGAGGCAGGCTTGATGCGGGGTGATGTGATTACCCTGATCGACGGCAAGCCGGTCAATTCGGTGGAAGCGTATGAGCGAATTGTTGATGGCCTGAAGCCCGGCCGTTCCGTGCCGCTGCGCCTTTTCCGTCGTGGATCGCCGCTGTTCATCGGTCTGCGAGTTCAGTGATTCACACTATAGACCCTCATGGCGCCTGTCTCGTCATGAGGGTATAATCGCGCGCTTTTCGACGTAGCGAAGTTCTTTGTCCCAGTGGATAACCTGGACCTAATCCGCAATTTTTCCATCATCGCCCATATCGACCACGGTAAATCGACCCTCGCGGACCGGTTTATTCAGGTATGCGGGGGGCTGAGCGAGCGTGAAATGGCCGAGCAGGTGCTCGATTCCATGGATATCGAGCGCGAGCGTGGAATCACCATTAAAGCCCAGAGCGTGACCCTCAATTACAAGGCTCACGACGGCAAGACCTATCAGCTCAACTTTATTGATACGCCGGGGCATGTGGACTTTTCCTACGAGGTGTCCCGGTCCCTGGCCGCCTGTGAGGGCGCATTGCTGGTGGTGGATGCAGGTCAGGGCGTTGAGGCCCAGTCGGTTGCCAACTGCTACACGGCGATCGAGCAGGGGCTGGAAGTACTGCCCATCCTTAACAAAATGGACCTTCCTCAGGCCGAACCCGAGCGTGTGAAGCTGGAAATCGAAGAGATTATCGGTATCGACGCCAGCGAGGCCTGCCCGGTATCAGCCAAATCCGGCATGGGTATCGAGGATGCCCTGGAATATCTGGTGCAGACCATTCCGCCGCCACAGGGTGAGATGGACGCGCCGTTGCAGGCGCTGATCATTGATAGCTGGTTCGATAACTACCTTGGCGTTGTATCGCTGGTTCGGGTGAAACACGGCGTATTGCGCAAAGGCGACAAAATCACAGCGCACTCCATCGGCCGTGCCCACTCTGTCGACAGTGTGGGCATCTTCACCCCCAAGCGTGAGGAAACCGGCGTGCTGAAGGCCGGAGAAGTGGGTTTCGTTGTGGCCGGTATCAAGGATATTCACGGCGCGCCGGTAGGCGATACCCTGATCCACGCGGGTAGCGCCGAGGTGGAGGCACTGCCCGGGTTTCAGGTCGTCAAACCGCAGGTTTATGCGGGCATCTTTACTATTTCCACCGACGATTATGAGGATTTCCGCGAGGCACTGGGCAAGCTCACCCTGAACGATGCCTCACTGTTTTACGAGCCCGAAACCTCTGACGCCCTCGGCTTTGGATTTCGCTGTGGCTTTCTGGGCATGCTGCACATGGAGATCATCCAGGAGCGGTTGGAGCGGGAGTACGATCTCGACCTGATTACCACGGCTCCTACGGTGATCTACGAAGTTCTTAAGAACGACGGCACGGTTGTGCATGTTGATAACCCGTCGGCCCTGCCAGATGCCGGAGAGCTTGAGGAGATGCGAGAACCCATCGTGCAGGCCAACATCCTTGTGCCACAGGATTACCTGGGCAATGTCTTGACGCTGTGTACTGAGAAACGTGGCGTACAGAAGGACATGCAGTTTCTGGGTCAACAGGTGTCTGTGACATACGAATTGCCAATGGCCGAAGTGGTTATGGATTTCTTTGACCGGCTCAAGTCGGTGAGCCGCGGTTACGCGTCGCTGGACTACAGCTTTGTACGTTTTGAGAAAGCCGATCTGGTCAAGCTTGATGTCCTTATCAATGCTGAGCGAGTCGATGCGCTTGCCATTATTGTGCATCGTGATCAGGTACAATCACGGGGTAGGGTGCTTACCGAGAAAATGAAAGAGCTGATACCGCGGCAGATGTTTGACGTTGCCATTCAGGCTGCAGTAGGTGGGAAGATTGTTGCCCGCCAGACCGTGAAAGCGCTACGTAAAAATGTCACCGCCAAGTGTTACGGCGGCGACGTGACCCGCAAGCGCAAATTGCTGGAGAAGCAAAAAGCCGGCAAAAAGCGCATGAAGCAGGTTGGTAAAGTCGAAATTCCGCAGTCGGCTTTCCTGGCTGTACTGAAAACCGATTGAGGAAGCTGTAACGAAACCATGGATATTGATTTTCCACTGATACTGGTTGTGCTGGTATTCGGCAGTGGCCTGATCTGGCTGGCAGACAGCATGCTTCTGGCGCCGGTGCGACAGCGCAAGCTGCAGCAGCTGCAGATGGACTACCCGGAGTGGAACGAAGAAAGCAGCCAGCAGCGCAAGGAATACGACAGGCGCGCCCGGGTTGTTTCGGCAGAGCCCGTGGTTGTGGAATACGCCAAATCGTTTTTTCCAGTGTTGTTGGTGGTTTTTGTGCTGCGATCGTTTTTGGTTGAGCCTTTTCAGATCCCATCCTCATCAATGGTTCCAACGCTGGAGGTCGGTGATTACATCCTGGTCAACAAGTACACCTACGGTATACGTCTACCTGTAGTACGCACGAAAGTGGTCGATCTCAACGAACCCGAGCGTGGTGACGTGATGGTGTTCTTCCCACCCCACTTGAACGACACTTATTTCATCAAGCGAGTTGTGGGCCTGCCTGGTGATACGGTACGTTATGCCAACAAAAAGCTCTATGTGAACGGCGAGGAGTATCCGCAGGAGCTGCTGGCCCAGCTTCCGCCTTCGCGGCCCCGCTATCGTGTCAGCGAAGAAACCCTCAGCGGTGTCAGCCACAAGATCCAGACCGACAATTTACGTCGCAATGATAACTTTACCGTGACGGTTAAACCCGGCCACTATTTCATGATGGGCGACAATCGTGATAACAGCAGTGACAGTCGGGTTTGGGGTCAGGTGCCGGAACGGGATATAATAGGCAAAGCCTTCGCGATCTGGATGCACTGGGAGTCATTTTTCTCCTTACCCAGTTTCCACCGGGTGGGTTCGATACAATAAGAATCAGCTCAAGGGAGTTGTGATATGGGACTAAGAAACAAGCAGGGTGGGGCATCAATACTGGGTATCCTGGTCATTGTGGCCTTGCTGTCGTTTTTTCTGACCGTAGTGATTCGCCTGCTGCCGACCTTCATGGAAAGCCGCACTATACGCAGCTCTTTAGAAACCATTGCCACCAGCAGTAATTCTGCTATGCCCATTGGCGAGATTCGCAAGAAGATCACCAACACGTTCTCCGTGAACCGGATTGAGGCTCTCGATCCAAAGGCCATCAAAGTCTATCGGGATAAGGGCAAAATCATCATTGTCGGTAACTACGAAACCCGTACCAAACTCTTCGAAGGTGTGGATGCCGTCATGATGTTTGATAATCTGACTTTCACCGTCGATTAAGACGGCTGCGCCCATGGCGATCGGTCTGGAGCGGCTGGAGCAACAGCTTGAGTATGAGTTTAGCGACCAGGCGCTACTTGAGCTGGCT
Source organism: Halieaceae bacterium (assembly GCA_963921335.3). GTDB lineage: Bacteria > Pseudomonadota > Gammaproteobacteria > Pseudomonadales > Halieaceae > CAWUFC02. The sequence goes on from CAWUFC020000001.1 coordinate 2,117,045, forward strand.
TTAACCCATCGTTCCCGCGGTTCACGCAATAACGAGCGGCTGGAATTTCTTGGCGACTCCATTCTTAATCACATCGCCGCACAGGCCTTGTTTCATCAGTTTGAGGGCTCTCGAGAGGGTGATCTCAGTCGCATGCGCGCTTCCCTGGTGAAAGGGGAAACCCTCGCTGATATCGCTCGCGAGCTGGAGCTGGGTTCATACTTGCTGCTCGGCCCCGGTGAAATGAAAAGCGGCGGTCACAGACGTGATTCCATTCTCGCCGACACGCTGGAGGCGCTGATCGGTGCCATTTTGTTGGACAGTGATGTGGAGCGCTGCAGGGTCGTGGTTGAACGCCTGCTGCTCTCACGCTTGTTAGACCTGTCTGAGCGCAGCCTCGACAAAGACGGTAAAACCAGGCTGCAGGAATATTTGCAAAGCCGTGGCAAGTCTTTGCCGGACTATCAGCTGGACCGGGTCGAGGGCGAGGATCATCGCCAGCAGTTTTATGTGCACTGTGATCTGCCTCAGTTCAAGCTGAGTGTGCCCGGCTCCGGCAGTAGCCGGCGCAAGGCAGAACAGATGGCTGCGGCCGCCGCACTGGAGGCCCTGCAGAGCGATGACTGAACAGCAGCGTACCGGCTATGTGGCTATTGTAGGTCGACCCAATGTGGGCAAGTCGACCCTGCTCAACCACCTGTTGGGCCAGAAAATCAGCATTACATCGCGCAAACCGCAGACCACCCGTCATCAGGTGCTTGGGATCAAGACTGAAGGCGATAACCAGATTATCTTTGTCGACACACCGGGGCTGCATAAAAGCCAGCGCAAGGCTATCAATCGCTACATGAATCGCGCTGCCGGCACCGCAATACGCGATGTGGACGTGGTAGTGATGGTCGTGGACCGCACCGCCTGGACTGAAGAAGACGAACTGGTGCTGGATGAGCTGCGCAAAGCCCGGGCTCCGGTACTGCTGGCGGTCAACAAGGTTGATCTGCTGCAGGACAAGGACGTGCTGTTGCCGCACCTGCAGTCATTAGCCGAGCGCTACGACTTTAAAGCGATACTGCCGCTGTCAGCGTTGAATCAACACAATATTGATGCTCTGGAGCAGGAAATCCTGGCCGAACTGCCCTGGGGCAGCCATTTTTTTCCCGAAGATCAGGTTACCGATCGCAGTCAGCGTTTTCTGGCCGCGGAAATTGTCCGAGAGAAAATCATGCGCCAACTCGGAGACGAGTTGCCCTATGCGGTGACTGTCGAGATCGAAGAGTTCAAGCAACAAGGCAAAGTGTTGCATATATCCGCCCTGATATTTGTCGAGCGCAAGGGGCAAAAACAGATACTGATCGGCGAGGGTGGCTCGCGGTTGCGCTCAATCGGCTCCGAGGCGCGTCGCGATATGGAGCCCCTGTTTGATTCTCAGGTGATGTTGAGACTTTGGGTCAAGGAGAAGCGTGGCTGGTCAGACGACGAGCGTGCCTTGCGCAGTCTCGGCTACCAGGATTAAGCGCTGTCGGGGCCATGCGAGTTGCGCTGCAATCTGCCTATGTATTGCATACGCGTCCCTACCGTGACACCTCCCTTCTGGTTGAATTATTTAGTGCCGACTGTGGGTGGGTCAGTCTGGTGGCCAAGGGTGCGAGACCCGGGGGAAAAACGCGCAGTCGGGGTGGCAGCGCTGCGGCGTTGCTGCAGCCTTTTACACCCTTGACTTGCTCCTGGAGCGGCCGCAGTAGCCTGCGTAATCTGACCGGCTGCGAACAGCGAGCTCCCCGGCTTATGCTCGAGGGTGAGCGGGCTTACTGCGGACTTTATGTGAATGAGTTGATGGTGCGTCTGCTTCATCATGATGACCCGCATGCTGAGTTGTTCAGTTTTTATGAACAGGTGCTCAGCGAGCTACAGCACAGCGAGCAGTTTGAATGGGTCTTGCGACAGTTCGAGTTTCGACTGCTGGAGGAGCTTGGCTATGGCTTCGATCTGCTCAGCGACGGCCAGAATGGCGACGAGGTCAACGCCGATAGGTGGTATGTGTATCACAGTGACTATGGCCTGGTGCGCGCCAGCGTTGACAGCGGCAGTGATATACCGCGCTTTGCCGGCCACGAGCTGTTGAAAATCGGAGCCGGAGAGCTGGATGACGATAGTCGGCGCTGCGCCAAACGCTTGATGCGAGCGGCCCTGGCTGTGCATCTTGGCGGCAAGCCGCTGAAAAGCCGCGAACTGTTTGGTGCACAACCGTGATTGCTGTTGGAACTGACATTGTAAAAATAAGTCGTATAGAACAGGTGCTCGAGCGCCAGGGTGAGCGTTTTGCCAGCCGCATACTCACTCCCGCCGAGATGGCAGAATATCGCACCAGCAAGCAACCGCAGCGTTTGCTGGCTAAACGCTTTGCAGCAAAAGAAGCGGTGGTTAAAGCCCTGGGTACGGGCATTGGCAACGGTGTCAGTTGGCAGGACGTCCTGGTGCAGCACAGCGAACTTGGACAACCTTTTGTCGAACTCTCTGGCGGCGGGCTTGAACGCTGCCACAAGCTCGGTGCCACAGGGGTTTTGCTCAGCCTGGCGGATGAAGATGAATACGTTGTGGCCTTCGCCGCGCTCGTGAGTTAGGAGTATAATCGCCGCGCCATGCGAGACTATCCCACAATCGAATCCTGTGTCGGCCAGACGCCCCTGGTGCGGCTTCAGCGCATGGCCGGTGAGACCAGCAATACCGTGCTGCTGAAACTGGAGGGCAATAACCCTGCGGGTTCGGTGAAGGATCGCCCGGCCATGAGCATGATTCGTCGCGCTGAACAACGTGGCGACATTAAGCCCGGGGATACCCTGATTGAAGCGACCAGCGGCAACACCGGCATCGCCCTGGCCATGGCGGCTGCCATCAGTGGTTATCGCATGGTCCTGATCATGCCCTCTCATATGAGCGCCGAGCGCAAGCAGGCGATGGCGGCTTATGGTGCCGAACTGGTGGAAGTAACCCAGGAAGAGGGCATGGAAGGGGCTCGCGACCTGGCGTTGGCTATGCAGGCTCGAGGTGAGGGTCGGGTACTGGACCAGTTTTCCAATGCGGACAACCCGGTGGCTCACTACAGCACTACGGGCCCGGAAATCTGGCAGCAGACCGGTGGTGAAGTCACTCACTTCATCAGTTCTATGGGTACTACCGGTACGATTATGGGCTGTTCGCGCTACTTCAAGGAGCAGAACCCGGAGATCCAGATCGTCGGTCTGCAGCCCCAGGACGGCTCGAGTATTCCCGGCATCCGGCGCTGGCCGAAAGAATATTTACCCACTATCTATGAAGCCCCGCGGGTGGATCGGGTGCTGGATATCTCCCAGGCTGAATCAGAACAGACCATGCGGCGTCTGGCGGCGGAAGAGGGAGTCTTTTGTGGCGTATCCTCGGGCGGCTCGGTGGCAGGCGCCCTGCGTATTTCTGCAGAAGTAGAAAACGCCACCATTGTCGCCATTATTTGTGATCGCGGTGATCGCTACCTGTCTACAGGTGTGTTTGGCGATGGTTAGCACCACAACTCGATCGCCCACGCGCGATCAGGGTGGCGCGGATCTCCAGGCCTGGCTGGCTACTCTGCCGGAGCACGTCGAGCCTGCTGGTGCTGAGCGCCTGAGACTGGCGGGCGAACTGGCTGCAGCAGCCCTGCAGCAGGAAGGCCATGTCGGGGAGGACTGGGCAACGCTCAGCAACCCTTATCTGACCGGGCTGGATATCGTACATATTTTGGCGGAACTCCACCTGGGTGAAGACAGCCTGGTTGCCGGCATGCTCTATCGGGTTGTCAGCGAGGAGCGGGTGTCGCTGGAGCAGGTGGAGGCTGAATTTGGAGAAGCCGTTGCCCGCCTGATCAAGGGTGTCATGCGGATGTCGGCAATCTCTGACCTGAACATTGATCGCGATGCACCGGTGCTGGGCCAGGCCGATGGTCAGAAAGACAATATCCGCAAAATGCTGGTGGCTCTGGTAGATGATGTCAAGGTAGCCCTCATCAAACTGGCTGAGCGAACCTGTGCCATTCGTGCAGTCAAAGATGACGAGCAACGTCGCCTGCCTATCGCCAGGGAAGTATTCGATGTATACGCCCCCCTGGCTCATCGTCTCGGTATTGGACAGCTCAAATGGGAGCTGGAAGATCTCAGCTTTCGCTATATATTCCCCGACGCCTATCGCAAAATTGCCGGCCTTCTGGATGGCAAGCGGCTGGAGCGGGATGACTATATAGATCGCACCAAGCGCCTGCTTGTCGACACCATGGCTGGTAACGACATCCAGGCAGAGCTGGTCGGTCGTTCCAAACATATCTACAGCATCTGGCGCAAAATGCAGCGCAAAGGTATCGGTTTTTCCCAGGTTTACGATATTCGCGCCGTGCGTATTCTGGTGCCAGAAGTGCGGGACTGTTACGCGGCGCTGGGAGTGGTGCACGGGATGTGGCGCAATATTCCCAACGAGTTCGATGATTACATCGCTAACCCGAAGGAGAATGGTTACCGCTCCCTACACACGGCGGTGATCGGACCCGAAGGCAAGGTGCTTGAGATTCAGATTCGCACCTTTGATATGGATGAGGAAGCCGAGCTGGGTGTTTGTGCACATTGGCGTTACAAGGGCTCCGATAGCAGTCGGGGTATGACCAATAGCTATGAAGAAAAAATCGCCTGGTTGCGCCAGGTGCTTGATTGGCACGAAGAAACCGGCGACCTGCACAATCTGGCGGAACAGTTTTCAACCGATGTAGCCCAGGATCGGGTTTATGTCTTCACGCCCCAGGGCGATGTCGTCAACCTGGCTGCGGGTGCGACACCGTTGGATTTCGCCTACCACGTTCATACTGAGGTGGGTCACAGCTGCCGTGGCGCCAAGGTGAATGGCTCCATTGTGCCCCTGACCTACCAGTTACAAACCGGGCAGCGAGTCGAGATTCTCACGGGCAAAGAGAACATGCCGCGGCGGGACTGGCTGCAGCCCGGATTGGGTTATCTCAAAACTTCCCGCGCCCGCGCCAAGGTCCAGCACTGGTTCAAGGCTCAGGCCCGGGAAGATAACGTGGCTGCGGGCCGTCATTTGCTCGATAGAGAATTCAAGCGCCTGGCACTCACCAGCATTGACTACAAGCGCATTGCGCAAAAGGTTCAGCTCGCCACCGTAGAGGATATGTACGCCGCTGTGGGCGCCGGGGAATTAAGTTCCGCCCAGCTGGTGCACGCTGCTCAGGAGCTGGTTGGCAAGGGCGCTGATACTGATGTGAGCCTGCGTTTGGCCAGGCCGCGCAGCCACGCTGGCGGTGACGGTGTGCAGGTGCGCGGTGTCGGCAATCTGCTGACCCAGATGGCGGGCTGCTGCAAGCCATTGCCTGGCGATAACATTATTGGTTTCATCACTCGAGGTCGTGGTGTATCGATTCACAGGCGTGATTGCCAACGCGTTTTGCAGCTGCAGCTGAGTGACCCTGATCGGGTTGTGGATGTGGAGTGGGGTCTTGCGCCGCATCGTGGCTATGAAGTGGATATTGTGGTTGAGGCTTACGACCGCTCGGGCCTTTTGCGAGATATATCAGAACTGTTTTCACTGGCGCACGTGAACGTGCTGTCTATTAACACCCAGACTGATCCGGCCGAGCACCTGGCCAATATGCGTTTTACCATCGAGATTGCCGATCTGTCTGCACTGGGTCGTTTGCTGGAACGTTTGACGCGAATCCCTAATGTGATCACGGCCAAGAGAGTCAGGGAGGGGCATGCCTGAGCAATTGAGATACCAGATAGGGGATCTGTTGCGCGTCATGCAGCGCCTGCGCGACCCGGACCATGGTTGCCCCTGGGACCTGGAGCAGGACTTTCGCAGCATCGCACCGTCCACCCTGGAGGAAGCCTACGAGTTAGTGGATGCGATTGAACATGATGACCAGCAGCACATTCGCGAAGAGTTGGGTGATGTGCTGTTCCAGGTGATCTTTTATGCCCAGATGGCCAGCGAGCAGGGTCTCTACAATTTTGCCGATATTGTCCACACGCTGGTGGAAAAACTGGTGCGGCGACACCCTCACGTGTTTGCTGACGGCGATATCGAGGGCATCGTTGCTGATCGCAGCTCTGTTGCAGAGGTGAAACAGTCCTGGGAATCGATCAAACAGGATGAGCGCGATGCTCGCGCGCAGCACGGCATACTCGATGACGTGCCGGTGTATCTGCCTGGACTTAGCCGGGCGCAGAAGCTGCAAAAACGCGCGGCCCGAGTGGGATTCGACTGGCCTGATATCACCGGGGTGTTCGACAAGGTCAAGGAAGAGTTGGAAGAACTGCGAATCGCCGGTTCCGAATCACAGCAACGCCAGGAAGAGGAGCTTGGGGACTTGTTGTTTGCCTGCGTCAACCTCGCTCGTCACAGCGGCGTGGACGCCGAGGCCGCTTTGAGACGTGCCAGCCAGAAATTTGAGCGCCGTTTTGGGTCGGTCGAGAAAAGCCTTGCAGAGCAGGGTCTAAGCCCCGACCAGACCAGTCTGGAACAGATGGATGAACTGTGGGAGCAGGCAAAAGCTAGCGAGTAGGGCGCAGCTTGTATTGCTCCTTGCGGCTGTGTATGGTGTCGCCCTCGATTTTTGGCAGATAGGCTAAGCATGCGATTGATTCTTCTGGGCGCTCCCGGCGCCGGCAAAGGAACCCAGGCACAGTTCATTTGTGAGAAGTTTGGTATCCCCCAGATTTCCACCGGTGATATGTTGCGTGCCGCGGTAAAGGCTGGCACCGAGCTGGGGCTTCAGGCCAAGGCTGTGATGGATGCCGGTGAGCTGGTTTCCGATGAGATCATTATTGGCCTGGTCAAAGAACGTATTACCGAAGCCGACTGTCACGATGGTTTTTTGTTTGACGGATTTCCCCGCACTATTCCCCAGGCCCAAGCTCTGGTTGATGCCGGCATTGCCCTGGACCACGTGCTTGAGATTGCTGTTGATGACGAAGAGATTGTGTCGCGGCTGAGCGGTCGTCGAGTGCACCCCGGTTCCGGTCGCGTGTATCACGTGATTCACAATCCGCCGAAGCAGGAAGGCGTTGATGACGAAACCGGCGAAGACCTGGTGCAGCGCGACGACGATATGGAAGATACCGTTCGTGTTCGACTTGGTGTTTACCATGATCAAACAGCGCCGCTAATCGACTTTTACTCTGGCCTGGAAGGCTCAGATGCGCCTGCGTATTCTCGCGTCGAAGGCGTCGGCAGTGTTGAGCAAATCTGTGAGCAGGTTCTGAAGGCGCTCGAAGCGTAATCTTGTAATACTTTAGTTCGGTTCTTTCACGCATTCTTTCTGTTGTAAGAGTGTTTTTTTCTATGCTATTTTGGGCTTGCGTTATTCCATTAACCACGCGGGGATAAGGGAACATGGCCGTAGCTAAGAAGAAATTAGAAAAAAAGAAAGCAGCTCCAAAGAAGAAAGCAGCCGCCAAGAAAAAGGTAGCCGCTAAAAAGAAGGTAGCTGTTAAGAAGAAAGCAGCTCCTAAGAAGAAGGCAGCAGCAAAGAAAAAAGCAGCTCCAAAGAAAAAGGCTGCAGCTAAGAAGAAGGCTGCACCTAAAAAGAAAAAGGCTGCAGCAAAGCGTAAGAAGAAGTAATACGCTCTACTCGAGAAACCCGTCACACCGACGGGTTTTTTCGTTAGGCTTCGGGGTTGGTATCGCTGACTCTGGAGCTAGGCTGGCGGCGATTGTGGTTGGCAAAGTGCTCGGGGCAATCCGAGAAGTCCGCGACTCCGCAATTCAAGTGCAGGTGCCAGCCTTTCACTGACCTCCCTCCATCACGCAGATAGTCTTCCAGCGATTCAAGGCAGGATGTTCGCAGTGCGCAGAACAGGTACTGCCCTCGGTTGCCGTCGTGAGCATAGACCAGATCGTATGCCTGATTTAACAGCACACCCAGTAAGCGCTCGACCAAATCAGGACTGGGGTCGGGACAGTCGCAGGGGGCCACCACTGCGAGTTCGGTGTCTGTCACCTTCAATGCTGCCGCAATGCCCGCCAGGGGACCCTGATAGTCAGCCAGATCATCGCAGACAACCTTCGGACTCAAGCGCTTGTAGCGCGCCAGGTTGCGATTGGCACTGATCACGAGATCGTCTACCTGAGGTGCAAAAACCTCAAGCACAGCCTCAATGCGGGTGCGGCCATGCCAGGCCAACAGGCCTTTGTCGGCTCCGCCAACTCGTCTTCCTTGACCTCCCGATAGAACAATACCGGTGACTGCTCGATCCATGCTTATCTGGCTCATGCTTGTGTTGCTTGCGCACAGTATGTGATGCTTTGCGCCTGATTAGAATAGTGCACGTTAATGTCATCAGAACAGCCCAACATACTTGCGATCGATACGTCCACAGAGCAGTGTTCGGTCGCCCTGATGCTCGATGGCCGTGAGCAGATCATCAGCGAGCACATACCCCGCCAGCATAGCCAGCGTATTTTCAGCATGCTCAGGGAGCTGCTGGAAGACGGTGATCTGCGCCAGCTGGGCGTCGACCTGCTGGCCTATTGTCACGGGCCGGGATCCTTCACCGGTTTACGAATTGCAGCCAGCGCTATTCAAGGGCTTGCCTATAGTCAAAACTTGCCGGTAGCGGGTGTCTCTACGCTGCAATGCATTGCCCAGGGGTTGTTGCGACAGCAGCGGGTTGGGGAAGGTGACGAGTTCCAGCTACACCTTGATGCCCGCATCAACGAAGTCTATTGGGCCAACTACAGAGTGCAATCGGAAGTGCTGCAAGCGCTGAGTCTGGATTCAGTTCAGGCGCTGGATACCCTGGAACATCCGGGCGAAGGCTGGCAGGTTTTCGATCAGGAGCTGCCTGATCCTCGCGATCTTATCCAGCTTGCGACTGAGCAGTGGCGGCACAGTCACCTGCTGCAGGCCGAGCAGGTCATCCCGGTATATATCCGGGATGATGTGGGCTGGAAGAAATTGTCGGAGCAGGGGTCTCGGTGAGCGATTACCTGCAGGCCATCGTGTTGGCCGTGGTTCAGGGGCTGACTGAATTTCTGCCCATCTCCAGCTCTGCCCACCTGATTCTGCCCGCAGCACTGTTCGGCTGGCCTGATCAGGGGTTGGCATTCGATGTGGCGGTGCATGTAGGCAGCTTAGTGGCTGTGATGATCTATTTCAGGAGAGATCTGACTCAACTCTGCGTTGGTGGCCTGACGGGCATCAGTCAGGGCCGCATGAACAGCGAGCTGAACATGGTTGCCATGCTGGCATTTGCGACCCTGCCAGCTGTTGGGGCAGGGCTTCTATTCAGTGGCGTGGTCGAAACGCAGTTGCGGAGTGTGCATGTGATTGCCATGGCCACGCTTGGTTTTGGGCTGATGCTTGGTGTTGCTGATCGCATCGGTCGTGGAGGCGGTCAGCTGAACTATCGAATCGCATTGCTGATTGGCCTGGCTCAGGCATTGGCGATTGTGCCGGGCACGTCCCGCTCAGGCATCACAATGACAGCTGCACTGTTGTGCGGCCTGGGGCGTGAACAGGCCGCGCGCTTTTCCTTTTTGCTGTCCATACCGGTGATCGCCGGAGCCGGATTGCTGCAGATTTTGGAGCTATCTTCCTCCGATACTGCTATGGCCTGGGGTTTGATGCTGTCGGCGATGTTGATATCTGCACTGACGGCGTATGCTTGTATACATACGTTCTTGCGGCTTATTGAACGGATTGGTTTTACGCCCTTTGTGATCTATCGAGTGTTGTTGGGGCTGTTTTTGTTATGGCTGGGGTGGTGATATGAAATTGGCCTTTGTGGGTCTTGGGGTGATGGGTTTCCCGATGGCGGGGCATCTGGCGAGGGCCGGACACGAGGTGGCAGTCTACAACCGCAATAGTGAGCGGTCTGCTCTGTGGCAAGAGAATTACCCTGGCGAGGCCCACACCGGTCCGAAAAACGCGGCAACAGACGCAGAGCTTGTGTTCTGCTGCGTCGGCAATGATGACGATGTGCGCTCAGTGGTCTATGGCGAGCAGGGTATTCTGGCTGGTCTGGCTAGTGGCGGCATCCTGGTCGACCACACCACGGCGTCCGCCGGACTGGCGCGCGAGTTGGAAGACGAGGCCGCCAGATTGGGGTGTGGTTTTATTGATGCACCGGTATCCGGCGGTCAGGCGGGTGCGGAGAACGGTCAGTTGACGATTATGGTGGGCGGTAGTGATGATGGTGTTAAGCGCGCGGCGCCAGTTATGGAGCACTACGCGCGCTGCATCAAACATCTCGGCCCAGCTGGCAGCGGTCAGTTGGCCAAGATGGTCAATCAGATCTGTATAGCCGGTGTTGTGCAGGGGCTGGCTGAGGGCCTTCAATTTGCGCGAGCCGCGGGGTTGGACCCCGCTGCCGTGGTGGAAGTGATCTCCCAGGGCGCAGCGCAGAGCTGGCAGATGGAAAACCGCTATCAGACGATGTTGGCTGGTGAATACGAACATGGATTTGCAGTGGACTGGATGCGCAAGGATCTCTCCATTGTTATGGAAGAGGCGGAGACTCTCGGTCTGCCACTGGAAATGACGCGTCTGGTTGATGGCTTTTATGCTGAGGTTCAGCAGTTGGGGGTGGACGTTGGGACACCTCTAGCTTGCTGGCGAGGCTGCTGGCGCAACAGGAGAACAGTAACTGATGATGGACCAAGAACAGTACAATGCGGCATTCCTCGATTTCATGAGCCGCGCCACATCGCCCTTTCACGCGGTTAAGGCGATGAGTGATGCCCTCGAGGAAGCGGGATTTACCCGCGTTGAGGAGGGCACGGCGCTGGACCCGGACATGATGTCGTTCTATCTCGTTCGCAATGACAGCTCTATTATTGCAGTGCGACGCGGCGGTCGAGGTTCAGACGGTTTGCGCATGGTCGGGGCACATACCGACAGCCCCTGCCTGATGGTGAAGCCTCGCCCCGAGCGCAGCAAGAAAGGTTATCAGCAGCTGGGTGTTGAGGTTTATGGCGGTGCGCTACTCAATCCCTGGTTTGATCGCGATCTCTCCCTCGCAGGGCGTGTCAGCTACATCGACGGGCAGGGCAGTCTGTGCCAAAAGCTGGTGGATTTTCGGCGCCCGATCGCGGTCATTCCAAGTCTTGCCATTCATCTGGATCGCGAGGCCAACAAAAACCGCAGCATTAATCCCCAGACGGACATACTGCCGCTGATCAACCAGTCTAAATCGCTGGATGTGCGCGAGCTGCTCAAGCAGCAATTGCAGGCAGAGTATGATCAGCTCAGCGTGAGCGAGGTGCTGGAGTACGAGCTCTGTTTCTACGATACCCAGCCCGCCGCGCAGGTGGGTCTGGATGGGGAATTTATCAGCTCAGCGCGCCTCGATAATTTGCTCTCCTGTTTTGCGGGTCTGCAGGCCATTATCAATAGTTCCGGCGACCAGGGCAACCTGTTGGTCTGCAACGACCATGAAGAGGTTGGCAGCATGTCTGCTGCCGGTGCCCAGGGTCCGTTTTTAGCCTCGGTGTTGCAGCAGTTGTATCCCGATGCACAGACATACAATGCGATGATCGATGCTTCGTTTATGATTTCCTCGGACAATGCCCACGGTGTCCATCCCAACTACGCCAGCAAGCACGATGATAATCACGGGCCTTTGCTCAATGGCGGGCCGGTCATCAAAACCAATGCCAACCAGCGCTACGCCAGTAACAGCGAAACCGCGGCACTGTTTAGGCAACTCTGCGCAGGTCTCGATATTCCTGTGCAGTCATTCGTCGTGCGGTCTGACATGGCCTGTGGTTCGACCATCGGGCCCATTACCGCCGCAGAGATCGGCGTGCGTACCCTTGATATAGGTGTGCCGCAGTTTGCCATGCACTCGGTGCGGGAGACCTGTGGCAGTGCCGACCCCTGGCGTTTGGCCAGTGCGCTGTGTGCTTTTATGGACTGGGATAAGCCGCTCAAGGCCAGTCGCGGCTAAATCGTGAGGGTTTTGCTGCTCTCGGCCTACGATGCGGCGAGTCACCGCTATTGGCGCGAGTTGCTGTGCCAGCAGTTAAACGATTGGGAGTGGCAGGTGCTAACGCTGCCTGGCCGACACTTCAGCTGGCGTTTGCGCTCCAATGCGCTGACCTGGGCCGGCGAACAGCGCGACATCCTTGAGCAGCGGTGGGACCTGGTGCTGGCCACCTCCATGGTGGATCTGGCGACATTGCGGGGACTGGTACCTTCGCTGGCGAATTGCCCTAATTTGCTTTACTTCCACGAAAACCAGTTTGCCTATCCCGAGAATCGTTCCCGCCATGGCGTGCTGGAGTTGCAGATGACCAGCCTTTACAGCGCACTGGCGGCCGATCGACTGCTGTTTAACTCGGATTGGAACAGGGACAGCTTTCTACTGGGCTGTGATCAGATGCTCAGGCGTTTCCCCGATGGGGTTCCACCAGACTGCCTGGAGCACTTGCGTCAGCGTAGCCAGGTATTACCGGTACCCATTCGCGTGCCCGCTTCCAATGCGACCTACAAAGATGGTGCAAGACAGCAGTTGCTTTGGAATCACCGCTGGGAGTATGACAAGGGCCCGGCGCAGCTGCTGGAACTTGTTGAGTTACTGCTGGAAAGCGGGCTCGACTTTGACATGCATGTGGTGGGGCAGCAGTTTCGCCAGCGCCCCGCGGAGTTTGAACGCGTTCACCAGCTATTGCAGTCGGCGGGACGCCTGGGCTGCTGGGGTTATATTGAAAGCCGCGATGATTACGAGCATTTGCTCGGCCAGTGCGATGTGGTGATCTCCACAGCACTGCATGATTTTCAGGGATTGTCCGTGCTTGAAGCCTGTGCGGCGGGCGCGGCGCCCCTGGTGCCCAACAGACTGGTATACCCGGAGTGGTTTGGTGCCGACGCCTGTTACACCGATACCGCGGATGCGGTGCACCGTTTGCTGACGGGTGGTCCGGCGCCTTGCTCCGTAGAGGCCTTCACAGTGCAGGCGCTGATTCCCGACTACCGCGAGCTCGCGCATAGCACGGTGACCGGCAACTCTGTATCATAGGCGCCTTTTTCACCAGCAGTTAAAGCACCATGGCACAGCAACGCGTCCTGACGGGCATCACCACCACAGGTACCCCACACCTCGGTAACTACGTGGGCGCTATTCGGCCCTCCATACAGGCCAGCAAGGACAGTAGTGTCAGTTCGTACTTTTTTCTCGCCGACTATCACGCCATTATCAAGTCCACCGACCCTGAGCAGGTACGTCAGTCCAGCAAGGAGATTGCTGCTACCTGGTTGGCGCTGGGCCTGGATACAGATAACTCTGTGTTTTACCGCCAGAGCGATATACCCGAAATTCCTGAGTTAACATGGATTTTGACCTGTAATGCCGCCAAAGGCCTGATGAACCGTGCCCACGCCTACAAGGCAGCTGTGCAGGCCAATGAGGAAGCGGGAGAAGACCCGGATCACGCGGTTACCATGGGCTTGTTCAGTTATCCCATTCTGATGGCTGCCGACATCCTGATTTTCAACGCCAGCGATATCCCTGTGGGTCGTGACCAGATCCAGCATGTGGAGATGGCGCGTGACATCGCGCAGCGTTTTAATCACCACTTCGGTGAAGTGTTTACACTGCCGGAAGCAAAAGTAGACGACAATGTCGCGGTCCTGCAAGGTCTGGATGGCCGCAAAATGAGCAAGAGCTACAACAACACGATCCCCCTGTTCGAGACCGAGAAGCGTCTGCAGAAATCGATTAATAAAATCAAAACCAACCTGCTCGAACCTGGCGAGCCGAAGGACCCCTCAGATTCAACCGTATTCCAGGTGTGGGAAGCGTTTGCGACGCCTGAACAGAGCGATGAAATGCGTCAGAAGTTCGCGGATGGCATTGCCTGGGGTGAAGCCAAGAAAGAGCTGTTTGCCCTGATCAATGACGAGATTGGCCCGGCCAGGGAGCGTTACAACGAGTTGATGGCTGCGCCAGATTTCATCGAGGCTGAGCTGCGCAAGGGCGCGGAGAAAGCGCGGCAGGAATCCTTAGCGTTACTGGACAGGGTTCGCGAGGCGATTGGCATTGGAAGTATCCGCTAGGCACGCTCACCTAGCGATCCTTTTTCTTGCCGCCCTTTTTTCCCTTTCCGTCCTTTTTGTTTTTGCTGGCTTTTGCTGGCTTGTCACCGCTTTTGCTACGTGAGCCCTTGCCGTCAGCGCGCGTAATCTGAAGGCGCTGGCCCGCAACCCATAGACCTTTCAAGTGGCGGAATAATTCCTTGGGCATGCCTGAGGGTAGGTCGACGGTGCTGTAGTCGTCGTAGATCTCAATGCGGCCGATGTATTCGGCGTCCAGCTCTGCTTCGTTGGCAATGGCGCCGACGATATTGCCGGGCTTCACGTTGTGGCTGTGGCCCACTTCGATGCGAAAGCGCTCCATGTCCTTACCGGGCGCAGGTACATCGCGATTATCGGGACGACGATCGCTTTTTTCCCGGGGTTTGGCGCCGTCTCCGTCTTTGTTCTTAGCTGGGCGAGCGGGCTTTTCCTTGGGTTTGGCAAACAATGCCTGTTTGCCCTGGGCCATTTCAGCCAGCGCGGCGGCAATTTCAATGACGGGCACACCATGTTCCTGCTGAAAGTCCTGAACGATCTGACGGTAGCGCTCCAACTCAGCAGAAGACAGGGTATCGTTGATGCGGGCCTTGAAGCGTTTGACTCTTGTGTCAGCTACATCCTCAGCGCTGGGCAGTTCCATCTTCTCTATGTTCTTGCCAGTGGATTTTTCGATGGCTCTCAGCAGCCGCCTTTCACGATTGGAGGCAAACAGGATGGCCTCACCGCTGCGGCCCGCACGGCCGGTGCGGCCGATACGATGAACATACGCCTCGACATCGTAGGGTATGTCGTAGTTGATGACGTGGGAGATGCGCTCCACATCCAGGCCGCGGGCAGCCACATCGGTGGCAACCAGGATATCCAGTCGATCCTTCTTAAGCCCTTCCACTGTTTTTTCGCGCACGTTTTGGGCGATATCGCCATTCAGCGCAGCGGTCGCGTAGCCCCGCGCGGTGAGTTTCTCAGCCAGCTCTACTGTGGCAAGACGGGTCCGCACAAACACGATCATGGCGTCAAATTCTTCGACTTCGAGGATTCGAGTGAGGGCGTCCAGTTTGTGGAGGCCGCTGACCATCCACACGCGCTGCCGAATTGTCTCGGCCGTTGTTTGTTTGACCTTGATGGTGACTTCTTCGGGGTTGCGCAGGTACTGCTGGGTAATACGCTTGATGGCACTGGGCATGGTGGCCGAGAATAGCGCCAGCTGCCGCTGTTCCGGGGTTTGTTCCAGAATCCACTCTACATCTTCGATAAAGCCCATGCGCAGCATCTCATCGGCTTCGTCCAATACCAGGCAGCGCAACTCATCCAGCTTGAGTGTGCCTTTACGCATGTGATCCATGACCCGCCCTGGGGTACCGACTACCACCTGCACGCCGCGTTTGAGTTGTTTGATCTGGGTACGATAATCCTGGCCGCCATAGATGGGCAGCACGTGAAAATCTCTTAGCTTTGAGGCATAACGCTGAAAGGCCTCTGCGACCTGTGTGGCCAGTTCGCGGGTGGGCGTGAGCACCAGTACCTGCGGTAACTGCTGTTGAGAATCCAGTCGGGCCAGTAGTGGCAGTGCAAAGGCCGCGGTTTTACCGGTGCCGGTTTGGGCCTGGCCGAGGACGTCTCTGCCCTGTAACAGCGGGGGAATGGTGAGGGCCTGGATGGCAGAAGGGGTTTCGTAACCGACTTCATCCAATGCCTGCATCAGGGATGCGGGCAGGCCCAGCTCCGAAAAGCTGCTTACTTCGTTTTGCGTCGTCATGGGTTCGCCTTGGGTGGGGGCGGCGATTATACATGAATCGACGGCTGACGCTTCTCTTCTATATCTGGAAGTTTATCTGCACATAGAGTGAGCGAGGCTCACCCACAAAGTAGCGGTAGTTGCCAAAGCCAAAGTCGGCCCGTTCTGCATAGTCTTCATCGGTCAGGTTAGTGGCTCGCAGCCCCAGCATGAAGCGTTCGGTAAGCTGGCCGGTATAGCGCAAGTTGAGCAGATCGTGACCGTCGTACTGATGCTGGTTGTCGGGCTCCAGGTAGTACTTGTCCATATGCACCCACTCCAGCTCAAGACGATGTGCTTCCGCAGGCTGCCAGCCGAGGCGCGCGCTGCCGAACCGACGCGGCGCAGTATCGATATCATTGCCTTTGATGTTGCCGCTGGAACCGATGAGTGCCACGTTGCTGGCGTACTGGTGGCGCGCCAGGTTGGCGTCCAGGGCAAAATCAAAGTCAGCGGGCAGATTCCAGCGCAGGGTGATATCTAGGCCGTAGTGGTCGGTTTTGGCACCACTGACGTTCTGGCGGTCAGCATCCTGGAAAATGACATTGTCTTTTTCCATGTAGTAAGCGCCCAACTCATAGGAGAACTCACCCTGAATGCCCCGAAATCCCAGTTCTACCGAGTTCAGTTCTTCCGAATCCAGATCTGCGACCTGCTGGCCGGCCTGTAGACGATACAGTTCTGTGGCCTGAGGGGCGCGGAAGCCACGTGAAATCCGGGCAAAAATGGAATGGGCGTCGGTGAGCCTGCCGATCAGGCCGGCGTTAAGTGACCAATTGTTGAAATCGTCCTCTCGATCGGCTGGCCGATAGAAGCGGCATGCTGTGGCCTCGGGCTCGCAGGCCGGACCGTCTTCTGTGTTATTGATGTAATCGTAGTTGGTGTACTCATAGCGCAGGCCTGCAAACAGATTGACTGTGTTGCTGGCATCCCACTCCACCTGGGACCAGATCGAAGCCAGAGTGGCTTTGACGTCGTAATCGTAATGTACCCCCTCAGGCTGGTTTGGGCTGAATGGCTCATCCTGTTCCTCGATCAGCCAGCCATCTGTGGCTTCCAGGTCGATACCGCTGGTCACGCTGACCCACTCGGTATCCACATACCACTTGCTGTTGAGTCCGAGGCTTTCGTGACCATTCTCCTCTACCGGCTGCCAGGGCAGGAAATGCTGCAGGAACTCCATCTCGTTCTTGCGCCAATAGGGCGTAAAGGTCAGCCTGGAACCTTCCTTCAGGTCCAGGCCTATCGTAGATTGGGCGCGTGCCGACCAGGCGTCACGATAGGCCTCTGGGTTGGGATTTTCCTTTTTGCGATCTTCATCCTCATAGGCTTTGAAACCCTGTATAAATCCAGCTGTTTCTTGCTCCAGGTTGGTGAAGGCGACGATGGTATCGGTATCTACCCGGCCACCCTGATAGCGATGGCGGAGAGTGCCTTTCTGCTGGTCGTAACCTGAGTCATCCTTGTAGCCATCGTCCGTAGCGGCATTAATGGCAATGGCAAAACCGTGTTTATCGCCGTCGCCCGCGTAGCGGTATTTGGCATGCCCATATCCGTGTGGACCCGCTTCCAGGCCGATGTCATGCAGAGGACCTGCAGCAGGGTCAATACTGAGAATGTTGATAACCCCGTGCATAGCACCAGAACCATAAAGCGCTGTGGCTGGTCCCTTGAGCACTTCGACCCGCTCGGCCTGCTCGGTGTTGGCATCAAAGAGCTGATTCACATTGCAGAAGCCGGGTGCGCGTAGGGAAATGCCATCTTGCGCCATGAAAAATGCGCCGCAGCTGCCTGCGCCAGTCAGCACCGGTGAGCGCAGTGCAGTGAGGCTCTCCTGCCCGTTACCCCTGGAAATCCAGCCGCCGGAAATGCGCTGAAACGATTCGTTGATATGCACGTGGGCCACGTTTTTCAGGTCGTCATCGCTGATCGCCGACCAGCTCAGGGGCAGGGTGGCCGCCTGCTGTGTTTGTTGCGTGGCAGTGACCAGAATGTCATCCAGGGTATTTATCTCATCGGCACTCGCAGCGAGGCTGGTGAGGCCCAGAATCAGGGACAGTGGCAGTTTCATGAAATTCCTTAGTTATCGAGTACGTAGCTCACCACGCGTTTTAGATGCCGATGCATGCTGGCGCGAGCCATTTCTGAATCCCGTTCACGCAGGGCATCAAGGATGGCGTTGTGGTCATGCACCACCGGGCTGGAGCCCTCGGCGCGGAGTTTTTCGTGAAAGGCGTTGGATATGGCGGTTTCGTTGCGCATGTCCCACAGCCAGATTACGCTGGAGTGCAGGGCACTGTTGCCGCTAGCGGCGGCGATCAGTTGGTGGAAAGACTCATCAGCCTGCTCTTTCTCCAGGATACTGGCCTGTTCATCGGCAATGATGGCCATCTGTTGTTCGAGTGCCTCAATGCCCTGGGCGTCTATGCGTTGTGCGGCGAGGGCGGCTGTTTCTCCCTCGATGGCGTGACGGGCCTCCAGTAGTTCCAGTGGCCCCGGCGCTTCTTCAATAAACCCATCGGGACTGCCTGCACCGTTACCGGGCAGCACGTAGACGCCTGATCCCGACCGAATCTCTACCAGGCCGGAAATTTCCAGGGCGATCATCGCCTCGCGAATGGTAGAGCGGCTAACGCCGAATTTGCTGGCCAAATCGCGCTCGGAAGGCAGGCGATCGCCCGCTTTAAGCTCACCATCCTTGAGCAGCTGCGCCAGTTGCTCAGCAACCTGGAGATAGAGTCGACGGATTTTGACCGCTTCAATTTTCATGCTGTGCTTGCAAGCAGGCTAGCTCGCCATATCCCTGAGTTGGCCAGCATTGTAATATGCACACTGATCATTGCGAGGATTTTTTATGTTTCGTCATTTCACGTTTAGCGCAGCGCTTGCGGCGCTTTTGGGCACCTCAGTAAGCTGGGCTGCAGATACCGCTGAGCAGGCCGCGGCAGATTTTCACGCCAGTAGTGGCTGGGACTATCGCAGTGCTGATCGGAGGGTGGATCTGATTGGCAACGGCAGCACCGCGCGAGTTGAGGAGCGCCTGCAGCATGAAAGCCTGGGTGAGTGGCGCGGCAGCGGTGTGCTGGTAAAAGGCAGTGATGGCTGGCGTATGAGTCAGTACATGATGATGGCAGTGACGGTGTCCAGCGCGCCGGCAGCCGAAGCGGCCATTGTGGAAGAAGCGGTGCCGATGCTAGAGGACGAGGCTATCGATTCAGAAACCAGCAAGGTTGAAGAAGTGATCGAGGAAGAGGCTCCTAAAGAACGTTGCATGAAGAAACGTCACAAGACCAACAACCGCGCTGATTGTTAGTGCCCCAGTATTTCGGCTACGGCTCTAATCTGTCGGTACCGCGCTTGCAGGCTCGAATCGACAGCGCCATGCCGCTTGGAATTGCACAATTGCGTGATTTTCGACTGTGCTTTCACAAACCCAGTCAGGATGGCTCCGGTAAATGCGATATAAGGCCCCACCCGGGCTCTGTGGTCTGGGGGATGCTTTACGAGCTCGCAGAGCCCGACTGGCAAATACTCGATGCTATTGAGGGACTGGGAAAGGGTTATCAGCGCATAGACGTGCAGCTCGAACAGGCATCGGGAGGCTGTTCTGCGGTGGCGTATCAGGCCACCGCGATGGATGAGACTCTGAGGCCCTACCACTGGTATCTGCATCACGTGGTTTACGGGGCTGAGCAGGCGGCTCTGCCGAAGGATTATTTGGCGGCACTGGCTGCTGTTCGCGCTGTTGAAGACCCCGACATCGAGCGCAGCGCGAGTGAGATGAGTATCTATGTCTGAACACGTCGCCGAAATTCGCTGGCAGGCCGGCCCCGAAGATGATTTCACCAGCGGCCGATACTCTCGTGGCCATGAATGGGTATTTGACGGTGGAGTGACGGTGCCGGCATCTTCCTCGCCCTCGGTGGTGCCAACGCCCTGGTCGGTGGAGGCCAACGTCGACCCGGAGGAGGCTTTTGTCGCATCCTTGTCCAACTGCCACATGCTTTGGTTTTTACATCTGGCGCGCGAGGCGGGGCTGTTAGTCCGTAGCTACCGCGACCCTGCAGTGGGTGTGATGGCCCGCAACGAAGCCGGGCAATTGGCGATGACAGAAGTGACGCTGAGACCCGAGGTGGCCTGTGACGCCAGTGTTGAACAACTTGATCAGTTGCATCACGCGGCTCACGAATTGTGCTTCATCGCTAACTCGGTGAAAACAGAGGTGCGGGTGGAGCCAGCCTCTTGAAGCTATTACGGGCACTGGTGGCAGTGCTTGTTGTGTTCTTTGTATTGTCAGCCGCGGCAGTGATCAGCGCACGCTGGGTCGACCGGGCTTCGGACCCTGTTCCAGAACCGCTCGACTTTGTGCTCGACAATGTTCACTTGCTACCGGTCTCGCGCGATGGCGTGCATCGCAATAAACAGCTCATTATTCGCGATGGACGCATCGCCGCTATCCGTCCAATTGGCTCCGCGGCGCCCGACATGTCCCGGATGAATGGCGGCGGTGCCTATGTGATTCCCGGCATGATTGATATGCATGTGCACCCGGATGATCCCGTGCAATTGCAGCAGGCGCTCAGCTACGGTGTGACGGCAATGCGGGTCATGGACGGCATGCCCATGCATTTGCGCTGGCGCGATGAGCAGCGGGCAGGAGATCGTTTTGGTAGCCGCCTGTTTGTAGCGTCTCCGGCGATGAAGTCCACCATGTTTGGTGGTCCACTGGACGTGAAGGTGAAGGATGTCGAGCATGCAGCGCGGCTGGTGCGTCATTACAGCGATGCCGGCTACGACCTGATCAAGGTTTATTCCGGTCTCAGCGAGGCGCAGTTCGATCGCATTATGCAGACCGCAGCAGGTCTGGAACTTCCGGTTTCGGGGCATGTTCCCCATGCCGTCGCGCGGGCAGACTATGCGCGTGCCGGCGAGATGTCGACGATTGAACACAGCGAAGAGATCTATCAGGGTCCAATGAACTCCAGCACAGACGGTTTACTGCTTGATCAAAGTCTCGCCGTTTTGGCCGCTGAAGACGCGACGCTGACCCCGACCCTGGTGATCTTTGAACGGGTGCTGGATCTCGCTCGCGGCAAGCAGGCGTTTGTGGAGAGTTTGAATGGGCTCAGCCAGTCAGCTCTGTGGCAATATTTGAATCTGCAGACCGAAGTAGCCCGTTGGTTCAATGCGGAGCCGGAACTGGTTGATCATTTGCAGACGTCCTTTTCCTATTTTGGACATATCACTGGCGAGGCGGCCAACCGAAAGATAGACATGGTCGTGGGTACGGACGGTGGTGTTTTGCTGGTGCCGATCGGGCCCAGCTACTCCCGCGAGCTGGATCTGATGGTGCAGAGCGCGGTTACCACCGCAGATGCGCTGCGGGCAGCGACTCTTCGCGCTGCGGAAGTGCTGGGTATCGAGCAGGACTTTGGTTCCATTGAAGTCGGCAAGGTCGCCGACCTGGTGTTGTTGGCGTCGGATCCGCTGACTGACATCACTGCGACAGCCCAACCCCGGGCGGTCATTAAGGGCGGCGTATATCTCGATGCCGCGCAGCTGCAACACATGCGAGATCGGGATGCCGCGGGCTGGTGGGTGAGCGTTGGGCGTTTTCTTGAAGTTCTGCTGGCTCGCTGGTCGCTTCGTTTGAGTGCCTAGCCTGAGATCCTCCACGTGGAGCATTGCTAGCTATTGCGACGGATGCGTCACGTGACGCATAGAGAACTAGATATAGAGAACAATATAAGGTGGTACCAGAGGCCGGACTCGAACCGGCACGCTTTTTACGGCGGGGGATTTTGAATCCCCTGTGTCTACCAATTTCACCACTCTGGCACGGAAATGGGTCGTTGCGAGGGCGGGAATTCTAAATCAATCCCGCCGCGCTGATCAACGATTTTCCCTTGCGATTTATGCAGTTATCGCTACAATGCGCAGCCTTTCGGGGCGTGAGCCCCATTAGTCTGAGTATCTGTCCAGTTAAGAGGAGAAGAGAGAAATGGCGATGAAAGTTGTCAAGAAAACCGCCGAATACACCATTTACCAGCGTGGCGATGAGCGCTATGCAGTCAAGGATGCCAACAAGAAGCCTGTTAATGGCGACGACAAAGTGCGCATCCTGGTTGAAGAAGGTCTGCTGACCGTAACTCTGCCTGCTGCACCATTGGAAGAAGAAGCCGCTGAGGAAGCGGAAGAAGCTGAAGCCGTCGAAGGTGAAGAAGCTGCTGCCGAGGAAGCACCTGCTGAAGAAGCTGCTGAAGAGGCGCCCGCTGAAGAAGAGGCACCTGCCGAAGAAGCTCCTGCAGAGGAAGAGGCCCCCGCCGAGGAAGCCGCTGCAGAAGAAGGCGAAGAAGAGGACAAGTAAGCCTCTACTTTGCGATGATAAAGCCGGCTTTATGCCGGCTTTTTTATGGCTATCGCATTTGTTGATGACGCAATGAAACGCACCGACTTTAACTACGAGCTCCCCCAGGAGCTGATTGCCCAGTACCCACTGGCAGAGCGCACCGCCAGCCGACTGCTCTGTGCCAATGGCGCAACCGGGCAGCTTGATCATCGCCAATTTTTTGACCTGGTGGGGTTGCTGGCTCCAGGTGATTTGCTGGTGTTCAACAACACCCGCGTCATTCCCGCGCGGATGTGGGGCCAGAAAGCCAGCGGTGGCAAAATCGAAGTGCTGGTGGAGCGCGTGCTCAGTGAGCGCGAATGCCTGGCCCAGGTGCGTGCCAGTAAGTCACCCAAGCCGGGCATCGTATTGCAGCTGCGCCAAAATCCAGAATCCACATTGATTGACGCGCATTTGACTGTGATTGATCGGGAAGGGGAGTTCTTCCGTCTGCGCAGTGATTCTGATGAAACTCTGCTGAAGCTGATGGAGCGCATTGGTCATATGCCCCTGCCGCCTTACATGGAGCGCGCCGATGAGGCCATGGACCAGGAGCGTTATCAGACCGTCTACGCCCAGCGCGAAGGTGCCGTTGCTGCGCCCACGGCGGGCCTGCATTTTGACGCCGATTTGATGGAGCAGTGTCTTGAAGTCGGGGTCGATATCGGTTTTGTGACCCTGCACGTCGGCGCGGGTACATTTCAGCCCGTGCGAGTGGACAATATCGAAGAGCACCCCATGCATGCGGAATACCTCGAAGTAGACGAGGAGCTGTGTGCACAGGTGACTGCCTGCCGTGAGCGGGGTGGTCGGGTGATTGCGGTGGGCACGACGGCGGTGCGATCCCTGGAAACCGCCGCAGGCAGTGGTGAATTGCAGCCCTTCGAAGGCGAAAGTGATATTTTTATTTTCCCTGGCTACAGCTTTCGAGTGGTGGATGCCATGATCACCAACTTCCACCTGCCGGAGTCCACCCTGATAATGCTGGTCAGTGCATTTTCCGGCCGTGAATTTATACTCGAAGCCTACGCGGAGGCGGTGTCACATCAGTATCGCTTCTTCAGTTATGGTGATGCCATGTTTTTAATGCCAGAGAGTCCCCGATGAGTGAACGTCAGTGCCATATGCAGTTTGAACAGCTCGGCAGCGATGGTGCTGCGCGGCGTGGTCGCGTGTCCTTTCCCCGTGGCAGTATCGAGACTCCCGCGTTTATGCCGGTAGGCACCTACGGCACCGTGAAAGGCATGCTGCCCCGCGATATAGAGGCCATCGGTGCTGAGATTATCCTGGGTAATACCTTTCACCTGTGGTTACGCCCTGGCACCAAGGTGATTCGTGAGCACGGTGATCTCCACGACTTCATGCAATGGCACAAGCCGATACTCACCGACTCCGGCGGCTTTCAGGTGTTCAGCCTGGGAGAGATGCGCAAGATCAGCGAGAAGGGCGTGGAAATTCGCTCTCCCGTCGATGGCAGCAAGGTGTTCCTGGATCCTGAGACCTCTATGGCGGTGCAGCGCGACCTGGGTTCGGACATCGTGATGATCTTTGATGAATGCACGCCTTATCCCGCCACTGAACAGGAAGCTCGCGACAGCATGGCGCTGTCACTGCGCTGGGCAGAGCGTTCACGTAAGGCGCATGGAGACAGCCCGTCCGCACTTTTCGGTATCGTGCAGGGGGGCATGTATCCTCACTTACGCGAGGAATCCCTGGCCGGTTTGGAGACCATCGGTTTTGATGGTTACGCCATCGGCGGCCTCAGTGTCGGTGAGCCCAAGGACGAAATGATCAAGGTCCTCGAGGCCATGCAGCCGATGATGCCGAAGGGCAAGCCTCGCTATCTGATGGGGGTGGGCACGCCTGCGGATATTCTTGAGGGGGTCAAGCGCGGGGTTGATATGTTCGACTGCGTCATGCCCACCCGCAATGCGCGCAACGGGCACATTTTTACTTCGACGGGCGTGTTGCGCTTACGCAATGCCAAGCATCGTCACGATACCCGTCCACTGGACGAAAACTGTGATTGCTACACCTGCCAGAATTTCAGTCGGGCCTATCTGCATCATCTCGACAAATGCAACGAGATACTGGGCTCGCAGCTGAATACCATCCACAACCTGCGTTATTACCAGCGGCATATGCAGGGTATTCGCGAAGCGATTGAATCCAATAGCCTGCAGGCTTTCTCAGACGCCTTTTATGCCGCCCAGGAGGCGGGCGGTGCATAAGCTCTGTGTCTACATACCCAAGTCTCATCTCGAACTGGTTAAGACGGCCCTGTTTGATGCAGGTGCCGGACGTATCGGCGACTACGAACACTGTTGCTGGCAGGTACTGGGTGAAGGCCAGTTCCGGCCTTTGGCGGGCGCCAATCCCCATCTGGGTGAGGTGGGCACGCTGGAGAAGGTCGCAGAGTACAAAGTAGAGCTGGTGGTGGCAGACGAATTGGTAGATCAGGTGATTAAGGCCTTGCGTGCTGCCCATCCCTATGAAGAGCCGGCCTTCGACTGCTGGCAACTGCTGTAATCCAAACATGATCGCCAAGCTGCGCTCACGATTACTCACCGAGCCCGGGCCGGTTGATGCGACCCTGCATCAATCGTCTGTATTAGTCGCATTGGATACCCAGTGTGATGAGCCCTCAGTGTTGTTAACCCGTCGCGCCGATCACTTGCGGCTGCACGCGGGTGAGGTGGCCTTTCCGGGTGGCCGCTGTGACCCCGAAGACGTTAACCCCTGGGCAACGGCGGTCAGGGAAGCAGAGGAAGAGGTGGCGCTAAGGCCAGTCCAGCTCAAGCGCCTGGGTTACCTGGATGCGATAGTCACACGCACTGGGATACAGGTGATTCCCTGTGTGGCAGAACTGACACAAGCGGTGCAGCTCAAACCCAATCCTGAAGAAATTGCCTCGGTGTTTTACGCCCCGCTTGGCTTTTTTGCCATGGATGGCGAGCTGCATCTGGACGAGTTTGTTTATGGTGAGCGAGTGAGGGGAGTACCCCGTTACGAGTTTGAAACGTATACAATCTGGGGCATTACTGCAGCGATACTGGTTCGCCTGGTGAACCTGGGACTGGATGCCGGCTTATCGCTGGAAGATTACTGGAAAGGAGCAGATGCATGAAATACAGCCTGGATGGGGTTGAGGTCACACTAGAAGGAGAGGGCCATTTTATTGCTCCCAATGCGGCCGTGATTGGTAACGTTGTGTTGGAGGAAAACGTCAGCGTCTGGTTCAGTGTGGTCATTCGCGGCGATGCCGAAAAGATTCATATCGGCGCGGGCTCCAATATTCAGGATGGCACAGTCTGTCACGCTGACCCGGGGCAGCCCCTGATTGTGGGCAAGAATGTCACCGTCGGTCACAATGCGATGATTCACGGTTGTGAAATTGGCGACGGCACCTTGGTCGGCATTAATGCGGTTGTCCTCAATGGTGCAAAAATTGGCAAGGGCTGCGTCATCGGTGCCAATAGCCTGGTGCCAGAGGGTATGGAGATTCCGGATGGCTCTATGGTCATGGGTACACCTGCTCGTATCAAGAAAGAACTGACCGAAGAACAACAGGCCTTTTTTGCCGTCAATGCCCAGCACTATGTCGCTAACGCCCAGCGTTTTATTGCCGGTTTAAAGGAGCAGGACTAAGTGAACAAGCCCGGTGTTCAGTCTCCCTGCGTATCTATCTGCGTTTTGGACGAGGAAGATGTTTGCAGTGGTTGTTATCGCCATGCCAACGAGATTGTTGATTGGCTCGTCTACAGCGATGATGAAAAGCGCGAGGTATTGGCGCGCTGCGCCGAACGACGCAAGGCCTCAGGCCTGGTGCTCTAGAGGAAGTTTCTGCTGGGCCTGGGCACTGATTGAATGCGCCCTTACCGCCTGGATCATATTGTCGCGTAGATCCAGGATTTCCAGGCAGTAGTCGCCCAGTTGGATGCAGGCATTACCCTGTGGAAATCCTTCCAGGTGTTCCAAAATCAAGCCGTTCAGGGTAACCGGCCCCTCACTGGGCAACTCCCATTCCAGTGATTTGTTGATGTCGCGTATGGTGGCGGTACCGTCGATGACGTATGAGCCGTCGTGCTGCTCGTAAATGTCATCGACCATATCCGCCAGGTTCGAGGTGAATTCACCGACAATCTCTTCGAGAATATCCTCCAGGGCCACCAGGCCCATCACGTCGCCGTACTCGTCGACTACTACCGCTAGCCGATTCTTTTTGTTCTGAAAGTTGAGCAGTTGGGTGTTCAGCGGGGTGCCTTCAGGTATGAAATAGGGCTCGTCCAGTTGCTCGATCATGCCTTCGCGGTTGAGTCCATCAGCGCTGATAAAGCGGCTCACTTTGCGCATGTGCAGGATGCCGCTGATATTGTTGACGTCCTCGGTGTAGACCGGCAGGCGCGTGTACTCAGCCTTTTGTATTCGATGCAGGATGGCGTCATCGGAATCATTCAGATCGATGCCCCAGACCTCGTTGCGGGGAATCATGATGTGGTCCACCGTGATCCGCTCCAGCTCGAGTATGTTAAGCAGCATGCCCTGGTGGTTCTGGGGAATCAGGTGCCCTGCATCGGTCACCAGGGTGCGCAGTTCATCGCTGGTGATCGACAGCTCTGGGTGCTCCGAGGGGTTCACACCCATCAGTTTGAGCAGGCCATTGGTGATGCCGTTGACGAACCATACCACCGGATACAGTAGCTTTAACAAAGGCTTCAATATCACACTGGCGGGGAAGGCGATCTTCTCGGGGTACAGCGCGGCCAGCGTCTTCGGAGTGATCTCTGCAAATACCAGCAGTACCAGTGTCAGCAGGAATGAGCCGATCGCGATACCTGCATTGCCCCAAAGGCGCAGTGAAATAATGGTGACGATGGCTGCGGCCAGTACGTTGACCAGATTGTTGCCAATCAGGATTAGGCCAATCAGTCGGTCGGGGCGATCGAGTAATTTGCTGGCGCGCACGGCACTTTTGTGGCCCTCTTTTTTGAGATGGCGCAGGCGGTAGCGGTTTAATGACATCATGCCGGTCTCCGAACTGGAGAAGAATGCCGACAAAAAGATAAGTACAACCAGTATGGTGAAGAGAAGACCCAGCGGTGCTTCGTTCAAGAAGGGGAGAACCTGTTCAAAATCGGAACGCTAATCTTGAAGAAAAAGCGGGACTGCCGCAACCCCGCCAACTCAGGCGCGTTGCAGAATCACCTCAAGCACCAGTTTGCTGCCAAAGTAGCCTAGCATCAGCACCGCAAAGCCGGCCAGCGTCAGCTTAACCGCCATCTGCGCGCGCCACCCCAGAGCGTGATGACCCCATAACAGCACTGCATACAGCAGCCAGGCGGCCATGGTCAGCACGGTTTTGTGTACCAGGTGCTGGGCAAACATGTCCTCAAGGAAGAGCATGCCGCTGGCGATAGACAGGGAAAGAAGAATCAGGCCCAGCCAGAGCAGCTCGAACAGCATGCTCTCCATCAGTTGCAGCGGTGGCAAGGCGCGGATGATGCCGACCGGATGATGGTGGCGTAACTGGTAATCCTGTAGGGCTACCAGGCCCGCCTGGCAGGTGGCGATGGTCAGCAGGGCGTAAGCCAGAATGGAGCTGACAATATGCACCAGCATACCGGGCGCCATGTCTTGAAAGGGGCTGGCATTTCCTGGCGCCACAGCCGATACCACAATAGACAGAGCCGACAGCGGGTACAGGATCAGCAGCAGGTTATCCAGTGGGCGGCGCAGCAGGCTGAGCAAAAAGGCGAGATTGATGACCCAGAAGATCAGGGAGGAAATTTTGAAAAAGCCCAGATTGAGCCCCGCGTCAGTTTGTAGGGCAGCCCAGGCGGCGTAGCCGTGCACAAGCAGGGTGGGAACGGCCAGCATCATCAGTTTGCTGCGATCCAGCGCCTCACCGGCACGATACTGGCGCAGGCGCAGCCCGGCCATTAACAGGTACAGGGCAGCGGCGATAACAGAGGCGGCTAGCATGGTTGGGGAAGCGTTCCGGGTCGCGTATACTTCGCACCTTTGTACCGATTTACCCCCCTATTAGCAATAGCGCCAATAGCGTCAGCAATTGCAATAACTACAGCAGCGAGAATTTCCGATGTTTGAGAGCCTGAGTGACCGCCTTTCGCATAGCCTGCGCAGTATTACCGGCAAGGCCAAACTGAGTGAAGACAACATGCAGTCCACTCTGCGCGAAGTGCGCATGGCCCTGCTTGAGGCTGACGTGGCCCTGCCCGTGGTTAAGGACTTTGTCGAGGCGGTGAAACAACGCGCCCTGGGTCAGGAAGTCGCCAAGAGCCTGAGCCCCGGGCAGGCCTTTGTCAAAATCGTGCAAGCCGAGCTCGAAGCCACCATGGGCAGCAGCAACGAAGCCCTTAATCTGGCTACGACGCCGCCTGCGGTGGTGTTGATGGCGGGCCTGCAAGGTGCGGGTAAAACCACCTCGGCAGCCAAGCTGGCGCGGCAGCTGATTGAACGCGAGAAGAAAAAGGTCATGGTGGTCTCTGCTGATGTCTACCGCCCGGCAGCGATCAAGCAGTTGGAGACCCTGGCTGGAGAGGTCAATGCTCAGTTCTTCCCCAGCGACGTCGACCAGAAGCCAATAGACATCGTTAATGCAGCTATTGCCGAGGCCAAAATCAAGTTTGCCGATGTGCTCATTGTGGATACCGCGGGTCGTCTGGCTATCGACGAAGAGATGATGCAGGAGATTGGCGAGCTGCATGCCGCGGTCAATCCGGTTGAGACCCTGTTTGTGGTAGATGCCATGACGGGTCAGGACGCCGCCAATACGGCGAAGGCCTTTAACGACACCTTGCCCCTGACCGGTGTGATCCTGACCAAGGTCGACGCCGATACCCGTGGCGGTGCTGCTTTGTCGGTGCGCGCCATTACCGGCAAGCCCATCAAGTTTCTTGGTGTGGGGGAGAAAACTGAGGCGCTGGATCCCTTCCATCCCGATCGCCTGGCCTCCCGAATCCTTGGTATGGGCGATGTGCTCAGCTTGATCGAAGAAGCCGAGCAGAAAATCGACAAGAAAAAGGCCGAAAAGCTCGCGCGCAAGGTCAAGAAGGGCCAGCGCTTTGATCTTGAGGATTTTCGTGAGCAGCTGCAACAGATCACCAGCATGGGTGGTGTTGCCGGCATGCTCGACAAATTGCCCGGTATGGGCAATATGGCCCAGGCCGCCCAGGCTCAGATGGATACCAAGCAGTTCGCCCGTATGGAGGCCATGATCAACTCCATGACCCCGGCAGAGCGCCGCAAGCCCGAGATGATTCAGGGTTCTCGCAAGCGGCGGATTACACAGGGTTCCGGCACCCAGATTCAGGATCTGAATCGGTTGCTGAAGCAGCACAAGCAGATGCAGAAGATGATGAAGAAGATGAAGGGCGGGGGCATGGAAAAAATGATGCGCGGCATGGGTGGCATGATGCAGGGCGGTCCCGGTGGGGGCATGCCCCCCGGCATGCCCCCTTTCAAGTAAGCATTTTCAAGGGGTCAGATAACTTGAATAATTTTTCAAGTTATCTGACCCCTTGATCGTTTAGTAAGCCTCTAAATTTATTGGAAATTTTCTGGTTTTCGGGGTTTAAAATCCCAGCGCTTTCACGTAGAATACGCGCCTTTTCCGGCCCCAGGCCGGGGTTTAGCTGTGCATATGCATGCAAGATCGCTGCAAATGCCAACAATTTTAGGGAAGTTTTAAGACAATGGTAACTATTCGTTTGTCTCGTGCTGGTTCCAAGAAGCGTCCGTTTTATCACCTCACGGTGACTGACAGCCGCAACCCGCGCGATGGTCGTTTCATTGAGCGCGTTGGTTTCTTCAATCCGATCGCCCGTGGCCAGGAAGAGCGTCTGCGTGTCGACAACGACCGCATCGACTACTGGGTATCCAAGGGTGCACAGGTATCTGACCGCGTTGCCAAGCTGGTGAAAGACGCCAGCGCCGCAGCGGCCTAAGCCTAACGCGATAGCGGCATGGGTGAGGCCGCGACCAAGCTGTTGGTGATCGGCAAGATTACCGGCGCCTATGGCATCAAAGGCTGGGTCAAAATTCACTCGTTTACCGATCCGATGAATAATCTGCTCGGTTACGACAACTGCCAGGTGGGTCGCAAGGGGCAATACCAGCCCCTGCAACTCGAAGAGGGTCGCCCTCATGGCAAGGGTCTGATTGCCAGGTTGCGTGACGTTGGTGATCGCAACGCGGCGGAAGCCCTCAGGGGTTATGAAATTGCGGTGGCGGCAGACAGTTTGCTGACACTCGATGAAGAAGAGTTTTACTGGCACCAGCTTGAAGGTTTGCAGGTGCTGTGCAACGGGGAGTTGCTGGGCAGGGTGGATCATCTGATGTCTACCGGCTCCAACGACGTGCTGGTGGTGAAGGCCTGTGAAGGCTCTCGTGATGACCGCGAGCGATTAATACCCTGGTTGCGCGACGATGTGGTCAAAGTGATTGACCTTGAAGCCGACAGGCTCGAGGTGGACTGGGACCCGGAGTTTTAGGATGCAGCTGAGTGTGATCAGCTTGTTTCCAGAGATGTTTTCGGCCCTGACCGATTATGGTGTAACAGGGCGAGCGGTTGAACAGGGGCAGATTAGTGTGCACCTGAGTAATCCAAGGGATTACGCAACCGATCGGCATGGGACGGTAGATGATCGTCCGTACGGGGGTGGCCCCGGCATGCTGATGAAGATTGACACGCTCGAGCAGGCCCTGGCCGCATCGAGGCAGGCAGTCGGTGAGGGCAGCAGGGTGGTTTACTTGTCGCCCCAGGGCAGGCGCTTTGACCAGGCCACAGCGGTGGAGCTGGCTCAGCTGCAAAGCCTGATACTGATTGCCGGGCGCTATGAAGGAATCGATGAGCGCTTTGTGCAGGCCGAGGTAGATGACGAAATCTCCATCGGCGACTATGTTTTGAGTGGCGGTGAATTGCCCGCCATGGTGGTGATCGACGCGATAGCGCGCCAATTGCCGGGGGTGCTGGGGCATGAGCTTTCAGCGCAGCAGGACTCCTTTGCGGATGGCTTGCTGGATTGCCCTCACTATACGCGGCCGGAGCATTACAAGGGTGCGGCGGTACCGGAGGTTTTGCTCAGCGGGAATCATGAACAGATTCGACGCTGGCGCTTGCAGCAGGCACTGGGTAGAACGGCAGAGCGCCGACCCGATTTGCTGCAGCTGCGGGACTTGAGTCCCGAGGAAGAGGAATTATTGGCGGCCTACCGCCACGAGTTATCTAACAGGAGCACAACATGAGCACTAACAGCATCATTTCGCAGATTGAAGCGGAACAAATGGAGAAGGAGCTGCCGGAATTTGGCCCCGGTGACACCGTCGTTGTGCAGGTGAAAGTAAAGGAAGGCAACCGCGAGCGTCTGCAGGCGTTTGAGGGTGTGGTACTGGGCAAGAAGAACCGCGGCCTGAACTCCTCCTTCACCGTGCGCAAGATTTCCCACGGTATTGGTGTGGAGCGTACCTTCCAGACCTATAGCCCTCTGGTAGACAGCATTGCGGTCAAGCGTCGCGGTGACGTACGCCAGGCCAAGCTGTATTACCTGCGCGAGCTGAGCGGTAAAGCGGCCCGCATCAAGGAAAAGCTGGGTAAATGACGTACAGGATGTACTAACGTCGCGTGAGCCATGGATGGCGTAAGCGACGAACATTCTTTAATCTCTCTTCGGTGTCTACCGAATCAAAAAACAATCCCGTCATCGAGCGCTATCTCGACGCACTGTGGATGGAGAAGGGCCTGAGTGACAATACCCTGACCTCCTATCGACGCGATCTCGCTGCCTACGCCAATTATCTCGATCAACATCATGCCGGTCAGCACATTCTGCAGGCCGAGGATAATCACCTGCTGGCCTATCTCGGCTGGCGCACTTCCAAGG
Organism: Halieaceae bacterium; assembly: GCA_963921335.3. GTDB lineage: Bacteria > Pseudomonadota > Gammaproteobacteria > Pseudomonadales > Halieaceae > CAWUFC02. The sequence continues at coordinate 2,149,174 of CAWUFC020000001.1, forward strand.
GTCAGTCTGCACGTTCCACCGCACGTTTTCTCTCCTGCATCCGTGGTTTTTATCGCTACCAGGTGCGGGAAGGCAGCATTACCAAAGACCCTAGTCTCGATGTCGACAGCCCCAAGTTGGGTCGACCTCTGCCGAAGTCACTGAGTGAAGCCGAAGTAGAGCGCTTGCTGGATGCACCCGATCTCGACAATGCGATCGAATTCAGGGATCGCACCATGTTGGAACTTCTCTACGCCTGCGGCCTGAGGGTATCTGAACTGATCAGTTTGAGGTTGCTGCAACTGGGGATGAACCAGGGCGTGGTGCGCATCCTCGGCAAGGGCGGCAAAGAGCGCCTGGTGCCTATGGGGGAGGAGGCGTTGGACTGGCTGACCCGTTACATGAACGGGGCGCGGATGGAGTTGTTGAACAACGTACCCAGCGAGGTCTTGTTTCCCAGTCGCCGCGGTGCGGAAATGACTCGTCAGGCTTTCTGGTATCGTATTAAAATCTATGCCGAGCGTGCCGAGATTAAGAGCCCGCTGTCTCCGCATACCCTGCGCCATGCCTTTGCAACTCATTTGCTCAATCACGGTGCCGATTTGCGTGTTGTGCAACTGCTACTGGGGCACAGTGATCTGACCACCACCCAGATATACACTCATGTGGCGCGAGAACGAATGAAAGAGCTGCATGCACAGCACCATCCGCGTGGTTAGCGGGAACCAAACGAAACGGTGATGCTCAAAGCATCACCCTGGCATTGAAAGAGGAAGCCTTTGAGAATGAAACTCACACAGATGACAGCCACCCTATTGTTGTTGCTGGGAGCAGTCCAACTGCAGGCCCAGAGCGCAGCCGATGTGATTCGAGGCAAGCTGCAGCAGGCGCGGCCGGACTTCACTATCGAATCTGTTCAGCCCAGCGTGGTCGAGGGCATCTTTGAGGTACAGATCAGTGGCGGCCCGGTGGTTTACTCTACAGCCGATGGTGATCATTTCTTCCTTGGTGATCTGTTTTCGGTCGCTCCAACGGGTCTGGTCAACCTGGCAGAGCAGCGCCGTGACGGCGATCGCAAAGTATTGATGGCAGGTGTTAAGGATGAAGACATGATCGTCTTCTCCCCGGCTGGTGAGGTGCGTGAGCGCATCGTTGTGTTTACCGACGTGGACTGTTTCTACTGCCAAAAGCTGCATCAGGAAGTGCCCGCTATGAACGCGAAAGGTATAGAGGTAGCCTATGTGGCCTATCCGCGTTCTGGTATTGGTGGTGACTCCTATCGCAAGATCGCCAGCGCCTGGTGTGCCGACAATCCTCAGGTGGCTCTGACCAAACTTAAAAATCGCGAAAACATTGCCGAGAACGTGTGCAGTAAGAACCCGGTGGCCGACCAGTACATGCTGGGCCAGAAAGCCGGTGTGCGAGGCACCCCGGCCCTGGTACTAAGCAGTGGTTCGATGATTCCTGGCTATGTCTCTGCTGATGAGCTCGCGCAGCGCCTGGGTATCAATTAAAACCGAGTGTCGATGCTACTTCGCCTATTTTTCGAGGCTGGAACAATCATCGCGGTCAAATAGCTGTGCTGACGCCCGGCGTCGTAAGGAAATGCGTAGTTTGCCGCGTTGACAGGGCAAGGCTGTCTCTATAATGTTGCCAGCCTGTTTTAACCCCTGAACCCGAGAAAACTGCCGTGGATAGCGAATTTCAGCGTATTCGGCGATTGCCGCCCTATGTCTTCAATATTATTGGTGATTTGAAGCAGCAGGCGCGAGCGGCAGGGGAAGATATCATCGATTTTGGTATGGGCAACCCCGATCAGCCCACGCCGCCGCATATTGTAGAAAAGCTGGTGGAAACAGCCCAGCGCGGCGACACCCATCGCTATAGCCAGTCCAAGGGCATACCGCGCCTGCGCAAGGCCATCTGCGATTGGTACAAGAAGCGCTATGACGTAGATCTGGATCCAGAAACCGAGGCGATCGTGACCCTGGGTTCCAAGGAAGGTCTCGCTCACCTGGCTCTGGCGACCACCGGCCCGGGCGAAGCTATTCTGGTGCCTAACCCCAGCTACCCCATTCATCCCTATGGCTTTGTGATTGCCGGGGCGGATATTCGTCACGTGCCCATGGCGGATGAGGATGACTTCTTCCAGGAGCTGGAAAGCGGCATTCGCAACAGCTGGCCCCAGCCGAAGATGCTGGTGCTGAACTTTCCCTCAAACCCAACCACCCACTGTGTGGAGCTGGGCTTTTTTGAGAAGGTGGTTGCGATTGCCAAGGAACACAATATTTGGGTCGTGCAGGATCTGGCCTATGCCGACCTGTGCTACGACGGTTATCAGGCTCCCTCAATCCTTGAGGTGGAAGGGGCCAAGGATATCGCTGTGGAATTTTTCAGCCTGTCTAAAAGCTACAATATGCCCGGCTGGCGAGTGGGTTTCTGCGTGGGCAACCCGGAACTGGTGGGTGCCCTTGCTCGCATGAAATCCTATCTCGACTACGGCATGTTCACCCCCGTTCAGGTGGCGGCGATTTCCGCGCTTGAAGGAGACCAGAGCTGCGTAAGTGAAATCAACGCCATGTATAAAAGCCGTCGCGACGTGCTCTGCGATGGGCTCAACGCAGCGGGCTGGCCGGTGACGCCACCCAAGGCGACCATGTTTGTCTGGGCTGAGATCCCTGAGTTTTATCGTGAGATGGGCTCACTGGAGTTCAGTAAGAAGCTGCTGGAGGAAGCCAAAGTGGCAGTGTCGCCCGGCGTGGGTTTTGGCGAGGGCGGTGAAGGTTTCGTTCGCTTCGGCCTGATCGAGAACGAGCACCGCACCCGCCAGGCTATTCGCAGCATTAAACGCATGATCAAGAAGGACGGTTTCGCCTGATATGAAAGCGGTCAAGCTGGGCCTGTGCGGCCTCGGAACAGTGGGATCAGGAATGGTCAACGTGTTGCAGCGCAACCAGGCCAGTATCGATGCCCGCGCTAGCGGAGCGGTGCAACTGGTGCACGTGGGCGCCCGTCGCGATAACCCGGCCTGCGATCTGGGCGACATTAAAGTCAGCCGCGATGTGTTTGAAGTCGTTCGAGATCCAGAAGTGGATGTTGTCGTGGAGCTGATCGGTGGCACCGATACCGCTAAGGATCTGGTGCGTGAGGCGATAGCCAATGGCAAGCACGTGGTCACGGCCAACAAAGCCCTGATCGCCGAGTTTGGTAACGAACTGTTTGCTGAAGCGGAACAGGCGGGTGTTTGTATCGCCTATGAGGCGGCCGTAGCGGGTGGTATTCCTATCATCAAAGCCCTGGGAGAGGGCCTGGCTGGTAACCAGGTGCAATGGCTCGCAGGCATTATCAATGGCACAGGCAACTTTATTCTCACCGAGATGAAAGAGAAAGGCCGTGACTTTGCCGATGTCCTAAAGGAGGCCCAGGAGCTTGGCTACGCAGAGGCCGATCCGACCTTCGATGTTGAGGGTATCGACGCCGCCCACAAGCTTGTGATTCTGGCATCGATCGCGTTTGGAATGCCTTTGCAATTTGATGGCGTGTTTTGCGAGGGCATCAGTAACATCGAGCCTCAGGACGTGGATTATGCCGAGGAGCTGGGTTATCGCATTAAGCATCTGGGAGTGGCCCGGAGGGCTGATGCGGGTATCGAAATGCGCGTGCACCCCACTCTCATTCCTGAAGGGCGTTTGCTGGCTAACGTCAATGGCGTCAAGAACGCGGTACTGGTTGAGGCCGATGCGGTGGGTCCAACCCTGTATTACGGAGCGGGTGCTGGCGCTGAACCCACCGCCTCTGCGGTGCTGGCGGATGTTGTCGATCTGGCCCGGGCGCTGGCCAGTGACCAGAAGCCGACCGTGCAAAGCCTCGGTTTTGCGCCGGCCAGCATCAACGAGCAGGCCTTGCTGCCAATGGCTGATGTTCAGTCGGCCTATTACCTGCGTTTGCTGGCAGATGACAAGCCTGGCGTGATGTCGGAAGTGTCCAGCGTATTCAGCCAGGCGGGCATCAGCATAGAGGCTTTAATCCAGAAGCAACCCGCCGTCGGCCAGACACAGGTGCCGGTGATTATCCTGACCAATACCGTCAGGGAGGGAGACTTGCTGGACGCCGTGGCAGCACTTGAGGCGCTGCCTGCCATTGCTGCAGACATTACACGCATCCGGGTTGAGAGCCTGGACGGCTAGGAAACACACATGAAGTACATCAGCTCTCGCGGGCAGGCGCCTGCACTCAATTTTGAAGACGTTCTGCTGACCGGTTTGGCTGAGGATGGCGGTCTCTACGTGCCCGAAACCCTGCCTCAGTTCAGCACCGAGCAGATCACAGCGATGGCAGGGATGAGCTACCCCGAGCTGGCTATTGAGATCATGCGTCCTTTCATTGATGGCTGTATACCCGATGAAGATTTTGAAACGATTGTTCGCGACTGTTACGCCGAGTTTCGTCACGACGCGGTGGCCCCGCTGGTGCAGCTGGGTGCCAACGAATGGGTGATGGAACTGTTCCACGGCCCAACTCTGGCCTTTAAGGATTTTGCCCTGCAGATGCTGGGGCGACTGCTGGATTACATTTTGGAACGTCAGCACCGCAAGGTGGTGATCATGGGTGCCACTTCGGGCGACACGGGTTCTGCAGCGATCGAAGGCTGCAAACGCTGCAATAATATCGATATCTTTATTTTGCATCCGCACCAGCGTGTTTCCGATGTGCAGCGCAAACAGATGACCACGGTTGCTGGTGAGAACATTCACAATATCGCCGTGCAAGGCAACTTCGATGATTGCCAGGCCATGGTCAAGGCCAGTTTCGCCGATCGCAGTTTCCTGCCTTCTGATCGCAACCTGATCGCTGTGAATTCCATCAACTGGGCCCGCATAATGGCCCAGATTGTCTATTACTTCTACGCTGCGGTGCAGTTGGGTGCGCCCGGCCGGGAGGTGGCTTTTTCAGTCCCCACGGGTAACTTCGGTGATATTTTTGCCGGCTACCTGGCCAAGGGCATGGGTCTGCCGGTGAAGCAGCTGATCATTGCCACTAATCGCAACGATGTATTGCATCGGATCATGACCAGTGCGGTCTATGCGAGGGAAGACATTCAGCACAGTCTGTCGCCGAGTATGGACATCTCTATTTCGTCCAATTTTGAACGCTTGTTGTTCGATCTTTATGGTCGCGATGGCGCAGCGATCGCCTCTATGATGGATGAGTTTCAGAGGGGCGATATCACGCTGAATGATGATGCCATGGCCAAAGCTCGCGAGCTGTTTGCTAGCCAGGCTGTAAATGACGAGGCGACCTGCGCCACCATTGCTGATGTTTATGAAGCAAACGAGTATCTGCTTGATCCCCATTCTGCCATTGGCGTCAAAGCGGCCCGTGACGTGCGATGTGATGCTGACACGCCTGTGATTACTCTGGCCACGGCACATCCGGCCAAGTTCCCCGACGCGGTTAAACAGGCCGGGGTCGATTTCGAAGTGCCTTTGCCGCACCATATGGCAGACCTGTTTGAAAGGACCGAGCGCTATGAAGTCCTGCCCAATGAACTGGCGGCGGTACAAGCCTTTATGGCGGGCAACATCAACGCCTGACGCCGATCTGTGAAGCGGCAAATCCGACGCCGCGACCCGGTCGATGCCTCTGTACTCGGTGATGCGCTTCATCCCGTTCTGGCGTCGGCCTATGCCAGCCGCGGCCTCGCCGATCCTCAACAGCTTTCCCTGCAGCTTGATCAATTGTTGCCGCCGTCGCAGCTGCTCGGTGTAGATGCCGCAGCCGAGTTACTGGCGGATGCCCTGCAAGCCAGTGAGCGGATTATGGTAGTGGGTGACTTCGATGCTGATGGTGCCACCAGCAGTGCCCTGGCGGTGTCGGTACTGCGCAGCTTTGGCCATGCAGAGATTGATTTTCTCGTGCCCAATCGGTTTGAGTACGGCTACGGCCTGACGCCCGAAATTGTCAATCTTGCAGCCGCAACAACACCTGATCTGATTATTACTGTAGACAACGGCATCTCCAGTATTGATGGGGTGGCGCGTGCTGCAGAGCTGGGTATCAGAACGCTTGTCACCGATCATCACCTGCCCGGATCGAGCCTGCCGGCTGCTGATGTCATCGTTAACCCTAACCAGGCCGAATGTGCATTCGCTAGCAAATCCCTGGCCGGAGTCGGGGTGATTTTCTACGTGATGCTGGCCTTACGCGCCCAATTGCGGCGACGAGACTGGTTTGAGCAACAGGGTATTGAGGAGCCTAACCTTGCGGAGGCCCTCGATCTGGTCGCACTGGGTACCGTGGCTGATGTAGTGCCGCTGGATTTCAACAACCGCATTCTGGTGCAGCAGGGATTGGCGCGGATTCGTGCGGGTCGGGCGCGGCCTGGTATTCAGGCGATACTTGATGTTGCAGGCCGGGATGTGACACGACTGGTGGCTGCAGATCTCGGCTTTGCCGCGGGTCCCAGGCTCAACGCGGCCGGGCGACTGGACGATATGAGTGTGGGCATCAACTGTTTGTTGGCCGATGAACCGCAGCAGGCACTGGAACTCGCCCGAGAACTGGATCATTTGAATCGTGATCGCCAGCAGATTGAGCGGGGTATGCAGGAGGAGGCCGTGGCCCTGTTGCAAGCGGTAGAGTCCAAGGCCGCGGAAGATCGACCAGCGGCGGTGTGTCTTTATGACCCGGGTTGGCACCAGGGGGTGGTGGGTATTCTGGCATCACGTATCAAGGAGCGACTGCATCGTCCGACAATCGCCTTTGCCGATGGCGATGGCGAAGAAATTAAAGGATCCGCGCGCAGTATTCCCGGCCTGCATATCCGTGATGTATTGGATGCGGTGGCGACCCGTCACCCCGGTCTGATCAGCAAATTTGGCGGTCATGCGATGGCCGCAGGGCTGAGCCTGGCACGAGACCGTCTACCTGAATTTGAAGCGGCATTGCTGGAAGAAGTGAATCGCCAGCTCGACCCGGCCACTTTGGAAGCCTGCCTTGAGAGTGACGGTGAATTGTCCTCCCAAGATCTCGATCTGGAGCTCGCGAGAGCGCTGCGTTATGCGGGCCCCTGGGGGCAGCATTTTCCAGAGCCCATGTTCGATGGTGAGTTCCAGGTGGTTCATCAGCGCATTGTCGGTGAAAAACATCTGAAACTGGTGCTCGCCCATCCACTGCAACCCGGAAAGTTGCTGGATGCGATTGCCTTCAACGTTGATTTGCAGCAGTGGCCTGCACCCGATGTGCAGTCGGTGCAGTTGGTGTACCGTCTTGACGTCAATGCCTATCGTGGTCGCGAGTCACTGCAGTTGATGGTGGAGTATCTTGAGTCGCGCTGACATCTTCGAGGCCAGTGCTGTTTTTGTGACCGCCAGCCTGATGGCCTGGTTGGTTCTACAACAGTCGCCGGGTCAGCTCGACCCCGATGCCTGGTATCACATGCAGGTCAGCCGCGAGATTGCAGCCTCGTTGCTGTGGTTCGATATTCCCTGGTTACCCTACACGGTGCTCGGAGAAGCTGGACCCGACCATCACTGGTTGTGGCATTTGCTGTGGGCCCCCTTTGCAAGCCTGTTCGATGCGGAGCTGGCGCTGCAGCTGTCAGTAGTTGCGGGTTTCGCCATGGTACCCACCGGCCTGTGTGTTTTTCTGCGCTGGCAGCAGGTGCCCGCTGCCGGTCTGTGGGCGCTGCTGGCAGTAACTGCAGCTGTGGTCGTGCCCGGTCGATTCCTGATGTTGAGGGCACAGAATCTCGCTTTATTGTTGGTCCTGGCAAGCCTGTGGTCACTGGTGACGCGGCAGCGTATTGGGTCGCTGGTGTTGGGTTTTGTGTTCATGGCCAGTTACCACGGCGCTCTGATACTGGCGCCAATATCTGCGCTTTATCTTTTTTTGGTGCGCGTCAAACAGGGGCAGTGGGACTGGTTGACCCCCGCCTGGATGGGAGCAGGTGTCGCCCTGGGCCTACTGCTGACGCCATGGCCGATCGATAACATTGAATACCTGCTGTTTCACACCCTGTTCAAAACCAGCGTGGGTGACGATGGTATGGCGGGAACCGAGTGGTCCATGCTAAGTCCGATAGACCTGTTCACTCAGGCCTGGTTTGCCCACTGCTTGCTGTTGCTCGGGGTGCTGTGGGGGTGGCGACGCGAGTCTAATCAATTGTTCCCCTCGTTGATACTTGCGGTCACCTTGCTGTTTGCCTTTTTGTTTGTGGGTGCCTGGCGTTTTGTGGAGTACTACGCGCCGCTGGCCATTGTTACCGCGGCTGTGTATTTGCGCTCTTCGCCCTGGTCAGTCTGGCGCCGCTATGCATTGTTGTTTGCGGCCCTGCTGATGACGGCCTGGCCAGCCTGGCGATTGCTGGAGCGGGCCCCGCGCTTTGACAGCATGCTATATGCGACGTTGGGGCAGTATTTGTCAGAACATGCTGAGCCCGGTGAACTGGTGGTGAACACCCACTGGCCTGATTTCCCCATGCTGCTGTGGAGTGCACCGCGACAGCGCTGGGCCATCGGTCTGGATGCCAGTTACCTGGCCTACGCCTCTCCTGAACGTTTTCGATTCTGGTGGCAGCTGGGCGCGCAAAACCCTGGCGATGCCAAGGCGGTGATAAACAGCGTTGGGACACAGTTCAACAGCCGATGGCTGGCGGTGAATCGGGCACATCAGCCTCTGATTGCACTGTTGGATGGCAGCGAGCGTGCCCGCGTGGTTGCAGAATCCCCTCAGGTTCTCCTGTTCCAACTCGATCTGGATTTACAGTAGCAATGGGGTCAGACTCCCTAGCTCATTTTTTGATCTAGGGAGTCTGACCCCATTGCTATGAAATAGTGGTTGACCTTCCAGTTACTGGAAGGTTTAGATTAGAACCATGAATATTTCTCAGGCAGCAAAAGCCAGCGGATTGTCGGCCAAGACGATTCGCTACTACGAATCAATTGGGCTGATCTCTGAACCAGCCAGGTCGGAGAACGGTTATCGATCCTACAGCAATGGCCTGTTGGGCGAATTGCGATTTGTGCACCGTGCCCGGGAGGTCGGTTTCAGCGTGCAGGAATGTCGCGAACTGGTAGACCTCTACCGGGATCAGCGCCGGCGCAGCGCGCATGTGCGCGATCTGGTGCTGGAGAAGTGTGATGATATCGAGCAACGCATTGGCCAACTGCGCACTATGCAGCAGGTGCTGCTGGGGCTGGCCCAGCGTTGCAATGGTGATGAGGGCCCTGAATGCGCCATTCTGGATGAGCTGGGGAGGGCGGACTAATGACAGATTCCTGCTGCAAGCCCGAGCCGGAACCGACTGTCGATACATGTTGCGGGTCCGAGCAAACGACAGCGGCTAAACCCCGCTTCGACTGGTTCCTGTGGGCCGTAGTGGGTTCAGTGCTGGGTTTCTATGGCCTTGGATTGGTCCTAGATCATGTGCACGACAGTGATCTGCATGTGTTTGCGCACAGCGTGGTCGAACTACTCAACAAGATGTGGTGGGGCATCGCTATCGGCGTGATATTTGTCGGCATTTTAGCCCGGGTGCCCAGAGACCTGGTGATGTCGGTACTCGGCCACGAGACTGGTTTCAAATCGCTGCTGCGCGCGACCTTCGCCGGGGTGTTGCTGGACCTGTGCAGTCACGGAATCCTGGCGGTGGGTATGAAGCTTTATGAGCGCGGTGCCAGCCTGGGTCAAATCATGGCCTTTCTGCTGGCCAGTCCTTGGAGTTCTTTCAGCCTGACCCTGATTTTGTTCGGACTGATCGGGGTTGGTTGGACGCTGCTTTTTATTCTGCTGTCGCTGGTGATCGGTTTGATCTCCGGGGCTATTTTCGATCGTCTGGTGGCGAATGGGACCCTCCCTGATAATCCCAATCGTGAACACCTGGACGCGGATGCTGACGCCATGGGCTTGTGGCTGGATTTTCGCGCCAGCTGGTCTTTTAGTCCCGGAGGTGCAGGTCGGCTGTTGATGGACGGTCTCCGTGGCTCGAAAGTGGTGATTCGCTGGGGGTTGTTCGGCATATTGCTGGCTTCCCTGATCCGCGTGCTGATGCCAGAGGAAACCTATGCCATCTGGTTTGGCGCCACTGCCATGGGACTGGGTATGACGCTGCTGGCGGCGACCATTATCGAAGTCTGTTCCGAGGGCACCACGCCGATTGCTGCAGACCTGCTGAACCGCGCAGGTGCGCCGGGTAATGCGTTCACGTTCCTGATGGCTGGTGTCTCCACTGACTACACCGAAATCATGTCGATCAGGGAGACCATGCAATCGTGGAAGATCGCTCTTTATCTACCCCTGGTTACCTTGCCCCAGATTCTGCTGCTGGGTGCCATTCTCAACCAGTTCTAGCTGCGCTAAAATGCGCGGCTTTTAACGCCCCGGGCCAAAGATATGTTGGAAATAAACCCCCTGTTGCAGACGCTCAAAGACATCGAGGCGCGCACCGACGTGCTTAGGGGGTATCTTTGACTATGCCGAGCGTAAAGACCGCCTCGCCGAGGTAGAGCTCGAACTTGCCGAACCCAGTGTCTGGGACGATCCGGACCGCGCCCAGGAGCTCGGTAAAGAGCGCTCAGCCCTGGAAGCCATAGTCAGTACCATCGATACGCTGACCCAGGGCAGCACCGATGCTGCCGATTTGCTGGAAATGGCAGCAGAAGAGGACGACGAGGCCACTGTGGCCGAGGTGGAGGCGGACCTCGAAACGATGCTCGCCCAGTTGGAAAAGCTCGAGTTCCGCCGCATGTTCGCCGGTGAGATGGACCCGAATAATGCCTTCCTCGACATCCAGGCCGGCTCTGGAGGTACCGAAGCACAGGACTGGGCCGAGATGCTGTTGCGCATGTACCTGCGCTGGGGAGAGGCCAAGGGCTTTAATACCACCCTGGAAGAAGCGTCATCGGGTGAAGTGGCAGGTATCAAGAGTGCCACGATTCGCTTCGAGGGTGAGTATGCCTTTGGATGGTTGCGCACAGAGACCGGCGTGCATCGCCTGGTGCGTAAGTCGCCGTTTGACTCCGGCAATCGCCGTCACACCTCGTTCAGTTCGGTATTCGTGTCACCGGAGATTGACGACAACGTCGAGATTGAAATCGATCCCTCTGATGTGCGCACGGACACCTACCGCGCCAGCGGAGCCGGCGGTCAGCACGTGAACAAGACCGATTCGGCGGTGCGTCTTACTCACGAGCCCAGCGGCATTGTGGTGCAGTGCCAGAGCGAGCGCTCTCAGCACCAGAACCGTGATCGGGCCTGGAAGATGTTGCGGGCGAAACTGTACGAACAGGAAATGCTACGCCGCAGCGAAGCGGCCCAGGCAGTGGAAGACAGTAAATCTGATATCGGCTGGGGCAGCCAGATTCGCTCATACGTGCTGGATGACCAGCGCATCAAGGATCTGCGCACCAGTGTGGAAACCTCCAATACCCAGGCGGTTCTGGACGGTGATATCGACAAGTTTATCGAAGCCTCTCTCAAGAGTGGTCTGTAGGAAAAGGACATGAGTGACGACAACAGCAAGCCCGAAGTGGATGAGAACAAGCTGATCGCGGAGCGTCGCGCCAAGCTGGCGCAGCTGCGTGAGCAGGGCAATGCTTTCCCGAATGATTTCCGGCGCACCGCTTATGCCGGTGAGCTGCAGTCAGCTCACGCTGATCGGGACAAGGCCGAGCTGGAAGAAGAAAACCAAACCTTCTCTGTGTGCGGCCGCCTGATGCGTAACAGGGGTGCGTTCCTGCTGATTCAGGATGATAGCGGCAGCATCCAGCTGTACGTAAACCGCAAAGAATTGGACGAAGATACTCTGGCTGCGATCAAGTCCTGGGATCTTGGCGACATCGTGGCCGCCACGGGTCCGCTGCACAAATCCGGCAAAGGCGATCTCTACATCAACATGGGTGAAGCCCGTCTGCTGACCAAGTCGCTGCGTCCGCTGCCTGACAAGTATCACGGTCTGGCCGACCAGGAAATGCGCTATCGCCAGCGCTATGTCGATCTTATCGTTAATGAAGAGTCGCGCCGGGTATTCCAGCTGCGCTCACAGATCATCGATTTTATTCGCCGTTACATGCAGGGTCGCGACTTCATGGAGGTGGAAACACCCATGATGCAGGTGATTCCCGGGGGGGCGGCAGCCAAACCCTTTGTCACCCACCACAATGCGCTGGACCTGGACATGTATCTGCGTATCGCCCCCGAGCTCTATCTGAAGCGCCTGACGGTGGGTGGTTTCGAACGGGTATTTGAGATTAACCGCAACTTCAGGAACGAGGGGCTGTCGACCCGGCATAACCCTGAGTTCACCATGCTCGAATACTACTGGGCCTATGCAGATTATCGTGACGCCATGGACCTGACCGAGGATATGATGCGCAAGCTGGCGGAGGAGGTCATGGGGACTACCACCATCAGCTACCAGGGCAGTGAGTATGATCTGTCCCAGCCATTTCAGCGCATGAGCGTATTTGAGTCCATTCTGCACTTTAATCCCGATATGGATGACGCCCAGCTTGCGGACGAGGCGGGTGCTCGTGCTATTGCCGAAAGTATGGAAATACCACTCAAAGACAGTTGGGGCCTGGGCAAGGTTCAGATCGAAATTTTCGAGAAAACGGTGGAGCATCGACTCGACCAGCCGACCTTTATTACTGCCTATCCTACAGAGGTATCGCCGTTGGCGCGTCGCAGCGACAATGATCCTTTTGTCACCGACCGCTTTGAATTTTTTGTGGGCGGACGTGAATTGGCTAATGGGTTTTCTGAGCTCAATGATGCAGAGGATCAGGCGGAGCGTTTTCGCGCTCAGGTAGCCGAGAAGGATGCGGGCGACGAAGAGGCGATGCATTACGATGCCGACTACGTCACCGCATTGGAGTACGGTCTGCCACCTACCGCAGGTGAGGGCATCGGCATCGATCGGCTGGTGATGCTCTATGCAGACGTGCCATCGATTCGAGACGTGCTGCTGTTCCCGCACATGCGACCCGAGTGATACACTGCCGGGCATGATTCGACAGCTGCTAGTACTGAGCCTCATCGCCCTGGTCCTGGGGGGCTGTGGCAGTGCGCCGGAGCAGCCCGTCGAGGAGCCGGTTCCCGAGCTCACCCTGAATTTGCCGCCGGCTGACTGCGACTGCGAGAACGAAGACAGCGCTGATTACACGTTTCTTGAAAAGGGCTTTCAGTCCCTTCTGGATGGTGAGTATCTTGAATCCCTGCAGTACTTCCAGCGCTACCAGCGCATCGAGCAAAGCGCGATTGCAGATGTTGAGGCGCGTATCGCCATCGCCTATTTGAGTGTGCTACCCGATAGCCCAATTTATGACAGCGGCGCTGCACGAGAGAGTTACACTCGCATCCGCCGCGATATCAATCCCGAGTGGCGGCTGCACGATCAGGTGCGCCTGATGCAGGACTCGCTGGAGTCATTTCTCGATATGCAGGCGGTGATTACCGAATTGCGGCAGGATAACGCCACGCTCAGGAAAGAGCTCAAGCGTCGCGAAGAGGCCATCAAGCGGCTGCGCGATCTGACTCTTGGCCGGGACCCAGAATAGGCAGATTGATATAGAAGGTAGTGCCGACGCCTTCTTCGCTTTCCAGGCCAATACTGCCACCCATTAGCTCGCAGTACTCCTTGCAAATTGCCAGTCCCAGGCCCGTGCCTCCATAGTTCGCGCTGGTTGAGTCGTCGGCCTGTACAAAGGCATCAAAGATCCGGGCCTGCTGTTCACTAGACATACCAATGCCGTTGTCGGTGACCGAGAAGGCGATAAATCCAGGTTCTCCCTCACGCTGTTCCGCGCTGACCCGAATCTTTCCCTCAGTGGTGAACTTGGTGGCATTGCTGAGAAGATTCAAAAAGATCTGCCGGAACTTGGTGGCATCGTTGTGGAACTGGGGCAGGGAGTCTTTGCTGTAAAGTTCCAGCACATTGTCTTGTTTTTCCAGCAAGGGCTGAATGGTCTGGCAAACCTGTTGCAGAATTTGTAATGGATCGAAGTCTTCAAGAAAGATAGTCATCTTGCCCGTTTCGATCTTGGACAGGTCGAGAATGTCATTGATCAGGGCCAGTAGCTGCTTGCCAGAGATAATGATTTTCTCAAGATCGCGCTGAAACTGCTCGCGGTCGATATTGCCTTCATCGCCGACCTCGTCGTGCAGCATTTCGCTGTAGCCAATAATGGCATTCAGTGGCGTGCGCAATTCATGGCTGACATTGGCCAGGAAACTGCTCTTGGCCTGGTTGGCCTGGTCCGCATTTTCCTTGGCTTCACGAACCTCCTGTATTGCACGGCGGAGTTTGTCCGACATGTCGTTAAAGGCATTGGCCAGGTCCCCGAGCTCTCCGCTGTCTTCAATGTTTTCGATGCGATAACTGAGGTCGCCGCTGCCGATACGCAGGGTTCCGGTTTTGAGCCGGTTGAAAGATTCAGAGGTGTAGCGGATCAGGAAGAAGCCGAGAAGGCTGGACAGCAGAATGGAAGCCAGGAACCCGATGGCGGTAATGCGATCGGTCAGTTCAATGGTGCGGTCAATGATGGTGGCCCGCTGCTCTGCAATAAAGGTCTGGCGCTCGGCCAGGGCTGTGAGCCGATTGATGACTTCTTCATAGAATTTTGGTGCGTCCGGCGTGCCGTATTCCGATTGATAAGCGGGGTCGTTGTAGTGTTCGTAGAAAGCGCCCCAGGCACCCAGCAGATCTTTTAGAGCCGCTTGCAGCGACTCGTACTGGGGTAGGGTGATGTCCTGCGACAGCTCGCCGAGCGCCACCACTTCTCCGGAAATCGTGCGCAAGCTGACCTCCGCCTGATTGCGGTCTTCGCTCGACAGGGTGTCTTCGGTAGTTTCGCGAAGCGCTGCCAGAACTCGTATCTGCTGACGCTGATCATCAAGCTGCTGGCCGATCAGTGTGGTGAGTTGCTGGGCGTTCACCGAGTGGCGGTAGGCGTTCATGCTTTCGGTTCGAGCGAAGCTGCCCCAGAAGTGTGTCCCCACGTTGAGCGAAAGCAATACCAGAATGGCCAGCAACGACAGTGTTAGTCGGCGGCGCAGGCTCACGCGCTTTGATCTCCGCCACAAAGAGACTCAATTTTGCTAAGCAGGTCGGGAAAGTCCACCGGTTTCGTCGCGTATTCGTCGCAACCCGCGGCAAGGGCCCGGTCGCGATCTTCGCCCATGGCGTGCGCGGTCAGGGCGATAATCGAGGTGTTGGCAATAGCGCTGTCCTCGCGAATTTCCTTGCAGGCTGTCCAGCCGTCCTTAACAGGCAGGTTCATGTCCAGCAGCACTACATCCGGGCGACCTTCGCGTACCTGTATCACCGCCTGTTCGCCATCGGCAGCGGTAATCACCTCGTAGCCTGCACGGCTCAGGCGCCGGGTCAGCATATCCCGGTTCATTTCATTGTCTTCAACCAGAAGTACCCGGGTGCTCATTTGCTGGACTCCTGGGCAGCGACAATCTGGTGAATCAGCACCGCTTCAATAATGCCTTTTACTTTTACCGATTCCTGGCGTCCCAAGGTGTAGGACTGCTGCAGGCTGTCGAGTGTCGACTGGGAAACCAGGATCTCGCCGCCCTCGGTATGTTGCTCTATGCGGGCTGTCAGATTGACGTTATGCCCAACAATGCCGTACTTGCTGCGCTTTTCTGAGCCAATGTTGCCTGCTACAACGCTGCCTGTATTGATGCCGATGCCCATGCTGACTTCGGGCAGGCCAGCGGCGGTGTACTCACGATTAATGTCGCTGACTGCCGCCTGCATACTCAGTGCACACTGAACGGCGCGATCGGCATCATCGGCGCGCGTGATTGGGGCGCCAAAGATGGCGAGAATGCCGTCGCCGATAAACTCATCCACAGTACCCTGATACTCAATAATGATGTCAGACATAGTGCCCAGGTAGGTGTTGAGCAGGCGCATCACATTTTCTGGCTCCAGGGTTTCGCAGATTGTGGAGAACTGCCTGATATCAGACATCAGAATAGTGACTTGTCGCAGGTCACCGCCCAGCTCAAGACCCTCCGGCTGCTCTAGCAGGTTGGCCACGATTTCGTCAGACACATAGCGCCCAAACGTGGATCGAATAAATTGCTCATTGCGTTCCAACTGCTGTCGGTAGGATTCTTCACGATCGTGCCAGCGCTTTCGTTCCAGGCCCGCTTTGATGCGCGCTTGTAGCAGCACAGGATTGAATGGTTTGAACAGGTAGTCGTCGGCGCCTGCTTCAATGCAGCTGATGATGCCGTCCATGTCCTGTCTACCGGAGATGATAATCACCGGTATGGCCCGCCAGGCCTCTTTTGACTTAATGCGATTGAGTACTTCGCTGCCGTCCATTCCGGGCATGATCAGGTCCACCAGTACGGTGTCAATAGCGTGCTTTTCAAGAGCTTCCAGTGCTTCCATGCCTGAGTTGGCGGTAATCACAGTGTGCCCGGAGCGGGTCAGGTATCGGCTGAGTAGTTCGAGGTTCTCCGGGGTGTCGTCAACCGCCAGAATCGTACCGGGGTCGGACTGCTCCAGCACGGCAGTGTTCATACTGGGGCTGCTATCGTCTGTTGCGGAGGCAATCGCTTTGAGCAGCCGTTGCAGGACAGCCAGCAGTGCCTCATGGCGGGTGCTCAGTTCGTCACCCAGCAGTTCGGCATAGCCGCGCATGGCACCGAGCACATTGCGCATGTCGTGCCGGGTATCGTCATCTTCGCGGCCGCCACTGAGCAGCGCCTCCAAGGCGGCACTGGCTGAGACCAGTTTCTCTAGGTCAGCGAGTTGTTCGTCGCTCAGTTCACTGCGATCGCTCTGGGTCTGGGCGCGCACTTCTGCCATGGCTTTAAACACACGGTCGGTCCAGGGATTGGCGGCGAAAGCTTGAGACAAGTTGTGAATTCCTGTGAATGCCTTGCAGCGATTATAGCCAGCCGTTATGCCCAGTAATAGTGCGTCCTCTGGCGCTTTGCGTTACTATGATGATGCTTCCCGGCGAAACCGGCGCTTGTATCTATAAAGGATGGAGACACATCTTGATTCTGCAACAGGTTGAAATTTTCCAGGGTTTATCCGAACAGGAGCTGGATGCGCTGTCTGCTAGCAGCACCAGCCGCTCCTTTCCAAAAAATACCGTTGTGATTCACGAGGACGATCCTGCCGACTCACTCTTTATCATTGAGAGCGGTAAGGTCAAAGTGTATTGTAGTGACAAGAACGGCAAAGAATTCATCATGAATACCCAGGGTGAGGGTGACTACTTTGGTGAACTGGCGCTGCTTGATGACTCAACCCGCTCCGCCTCCATTCGCACCGTGGAAAAATCGACGTTTTGCATCATCTACAAGGACGATTTCAGCCGGGTGTTGGATGCCCATCCCAATATCACTCGCAAACTGATCCGCAACCTGTCTGCGCGGGTGCGCAAACTCACGGCGGATGTCAAAAGTCTCGCTTTGCAAGATGTGTACGGCAGGGTGGCCAATGTACTGACTGACCTGGCGGAAGATCGCGGGGATGGCACCCAGTACATCCCCGAGAAACTGACGCAGCAGGATATTGCTGACCGGGTTGGTGCGTCGCGGGAGATGGTGGCGCGCATTCTTAAAGACCTTACTATTGGCGACTATATTCGCTTTGAGGGTCGTCACATCATCATTAACACCAAGCTTCCCGCCAAGTACTAATAAGCAGCGGCCCTTCTAGCTCCAGGGTATCGCTGAGCGCGTCGTTGCCACAGCCAGCATATAGGCAAAGGTGAGCAGCGCTGCAGCGAAACCCATGCTTCGTTCCACTGTATTGCGCCCCCAATGCAGTGCCACCATTCCCAGCAGGATGTACACGATCAGTGCAGTGAATTTGGCGCCCAGCCACGCCTGTTGATAAGGCCACTGTTCAGACAGACTGGCCATGGTGAGCGCGCTGACTAACAACAATGAATCGACACTGATTGGCAAGATGCGGGCGAGGCGGTGTCGCAGCCATTGTGCTCGTGCCAGTGATGCGCAGCCCCTGAGGAAAAACCCTGCCAGGGACAGCCACGCGCAGCTCATATGCACAAGCTTGATGCTGGCGTAGTAATCAATCAAGTTCTGTTACGGTGCTGTTGAAGCGCCCGTTGGCCAGACGGGTAGTGAGTTCGACGCCTGGTTTCATCTGATCGGTGTTGCGAAGCACTTCACCGGCGCTGTCGGTCACAATTGCGTAACCCCGGTCAAGGGTGGACTGCGGCCCGAGTGTGTTCAGCAGCGAGGTCGCTTTGTCCAGTCGGCGGTGTTGCAGCTGCAGGTATTGCGCCTGGCCATGTTGCAGCCGCTGTTTGAGGCTGTCGATGGTTTGCCGTAGCTGTTGAACACGTCGCAGCGGAGAGTGGGGCATAAAGCGAGACAGTTTGCGCTGCAGGCGCAGTTGCTCGCCTTGCAGTTGCGTATCCATGGCGCGGCGCAAACGAATGTCCAGGTGGTCGAGATACTGAGATTGTTCCTGCAGTCGCTCGCCGGGATGACGCAGTGTGCGGCGCAGAGCGCTAATCCGGTCATAAAAAGACTGTAGCTGCTGCTGCAGGCAGCGCTGCAGAAGGCCGAGCATGCCGGTCAATTGCCGTTCCAGGGCCATGGTGTCAGGGCTGAGCATCTCGGCTGCGGCGGAGGGGGTTGGAGCCCTGGCATCGGCGACGAAATCGGCGATAGTGAAATCTATCTCATGACCCACGGCACTGACGACCGGAATATTACTGTCTGCGATAGCGCGCGCCACTGCTTCGTTATTAAAGGCCCACAGGTCCTCGATGGAGCCGCCGCCACGGGATACCAGCAGGGTATCGAAATGCATCTGTCCACTGTGCTGCCACCGATTGGCTTGTTCAATCGCTTCTACAATCGCCGGTGGTGCCTCCTCTCCCTGGACAGGCACTGGTAATACGCTGAGTTCCAGCCCTGGGAAGCGCCGTCGAAACACGGTCAGAATATCTCTTATGGCTGCCCCCGTGGGCGAAGTGATGATGCCAATATGCTGGGGAAAATCCGGCAGTGGCAGTTTGCGTTCCGCAGCAAACAGACCCTCCTGGTTCAGCGCCTGCTTGAGTTGTTCAAAGGCCAACTGCATGGCGCCGGCGCCGGCCGGCTCCATATGTTCGACAATGAGTTGGTAGTCGCCTCTGGCTTCGTACAGGGAGACGCTCGCACGCACGCGCACCATCTGGCCGTTTGAGGGCTGGATGCGCAGGCGTTGATTGCGATTGCGGAACATGGCACAACGCACCTGGCTACTGTCATCTTTAAGCGTAAAGTGCCAGTGGCCCGAGCCCGGCTGGGCCAAATTGCTGACCTCGGCTTCCACCCAGACAAAGCCAAAGTGGCTGCCGAGCAGTCGCTTTACATCGCGGTTGAGCTGAGTGACAGAGAGGGTTTTCTGCGGGGGGGATTGCGGGTCCAAAAGGGGCTTAAACCGTAGTTTTCATTTACTGAACAGGGGGTTGGGATTTATAATTGCACGTTTAACCCGCCAGCGGAAGAGTGAAGCCCATGTTGCGAATTGCCAAGGAAGCCCTCACATTTGACGACGTCTTGCTGGTGCCGGGTTACTCCGAGGTTGTTGCTACAGATGTATCCCTGCAGACCCGTCTGACCCGCGAGATATCCCTGAATATTCCGTTGGTATCTGCGGCGATGGATACGGTCACCGAGTCTCGCCTGGCGATTGCCATCGCCCAGGAAGGTGGTATCGGCATTGTCCACAAAAGCATGACCGTTGAGGAGCAGGCAGCCCAGGTACGCAAGGTCAAGAAGTATGAGAGTGGGGTGGTGAAAGACCCGATCACTATTCAGCAGAACGCCACTCTTGGCGAGCTGCTGGCCCTGACCCAGAAAAATGGTATCTCAGGCGTGCCGGTGCGCAACGGTACCGACCTCGTGGGCATCGTGACGCGGCGCGATACCCGCTTTGAGAGTGATTTTGATCAGCCGGTATCGGCGATTATGACCTCCCGTGAAAAACTGGTGACCGCCAAAGAGGGGGCCACTTCCGAGGAAGTACAGGCGCTGCTTCACAAGCACCGGATTGAGAAAATCCTGCTGGTTAACGACGATTTTGATCTCGTCGGCATGATCACGATGAAAGATTTCGACAAAGCCGAGAGCTTTCCCATGGCTGCCAAGGATGAGATGGGGCAGCTTCGTGTGGGTGCTTCTGTGGGCACCAGCCCGGATACCGATGCACGGGTTGAGGCACTGGTACAGGCTGGCGTTGATGTGCTGGTCGTGGATACCGCCCACGGCCATTCCCGTAACGTGCTGCAGCGGGTTCGCATGATCAAGGAGCAGTACCCCCAGATGCAGGTGATCGGCGGCAATATTGCTACAGCGGCCGGCGCGCTGGCCCTGGTTGAAGCTGGTGCCGATGGCGTTAAAGTCGGCATCGGTCCTGGCTCTATTTGCACCACGCGCATTGTCACGGGCACTGGCGTACCGCAGATCACCGCGGTCGCCGATGTCGCAGAGGCGCTCAAGGATACGGGCGTGCCGCTGATCGCGGACGGTGGTATTCGTTTCAGTGGCGATCTGGCCAAGGCGGTAGTGGCTGGCGCCCACTGCGTGATGATGGGCAGTATATTCGCCGGTACCGAAGAGGCGCCGGGTGAGGTCGAGCTCTATCAGGGCCGAACCTACAAATCTTACCGTGGTATGGGTTCACTGGGCGCCATGGCGCAGACCCAGGGTTCCAGTGATCGCTACTTTCAGGATGCCAGCAAGGGCGCCGAAAAGTTGGTACCCGAGGGTATCGAGGGCCGGGTGCCTTATAAAGGTCCGGTGGCCAATATTATTCACCAGATGATGGGTGGCCTGCGCTCAGCCATGGGTTACACCGGCAGTATCGATCTGGTTACTATGCGAACTGTGCCTGAGTTTGTTCGCGTCACCTCGGCAGGTATGAGTGAGAGTCACGTACACGACGTGTCTATCACCAAAGAAGCCCCCAACTACCCAGTAAGCTAAACAATGAAAAACATACATGCCGAGAAAATCCTGATCCTGGATTTTGGGTCTCAGTACACCCAGCTGATCGCACGCAGAGTGCGCGAGGTCGGTGTTTACAGTGAAATCAGGGCGTGGGACATCAGCGAGGAAGATGTTCGCGAATTTAATCCCAACGGCATTATTCTTTCGGGCGGTCCTGAATCTGTCACCGAGGCGGACGCCCCCTTTGTGTCGCCCTTCATCTTTGAGATGGGCTTGCCAGTACTGGGCATTTGTTACGGTATGCAGACCATGGCGGCTCATTTTGGTGGCCAGGTGGCTGGCTCTGATGTCCGTGAGTTTGGTTATGCGCAGATCCGCCTCACCGCGGAGTCACCCCTGTTCCACGACATCAAGGATCACGTGGATGAGCAGGGCAGGTCGCTGCTCGACGTGTGGATGTCCCACGGCGATAAAGTGGTGGCCTTGCCTGACGGCTTTGAGTTGCTGGCGGAGACCGATAGCTGCCCTATTGCGGCCATGGCTCACCCCTCGCAGCCTTTCTATGGCATCCAGTTTCACCCCGAGGTGACTCATACGCTGCAGGGCAAGCGGATTTACGAGCATTTTGTGCTGGAGATCTGTGGCTGCGAGATAAGCTGGACGCCAGCCAATATTGTTGAAGATGCCATTGCCCGCGTACGTGAGCAGGTCGGCGGCGACAAGGTGCTTCTGGGTCTGTCCGGCGGTGTGGACTCCTCAGTGGTGGCGGCCTTGCTGCACCGCGCCATCGGCGAGCAGCTGACCTGCGTGTTTGTGGACAATGGTCTGCTACGTAAGAACGAGGGTGAGCAGGTGATGGACATGTTCGCCAGTAACATGGGCGTCAAGGTCATTCGTAGCAATGCTGAAGACCTGTTCCTGGGTCGACTGCAAGGGATTGATGAGCCGGAGCAGAAGCGCAAGATTATCGGCAACACATTTATAGAGGTGTTTGACGAAGAGGCCACCCGCATCGAGGATGTGAGATGGCTGGCCCAGGGCACCATCTATCCGGATGTGATCGAATCCGCTGGTGCCAAAACCGGCAAGGCTCACGTCATTAAGTCACATCACAATGTGGGTGGCTTGCCGGATGATATGGCGCTGGAGCTGGTGGAGCCCCTGCGAGAACTCTTCAAGGACGAGGTGCGCCAGATCGGCCTGGAATTGGGGCTGCCTTACGACATGGTGTATCGCCATCCCTTCCCGGGCCCTGGTCTGGGTGTTCGTATTCTCGGTGAGGTCAAAAAAGAATACGCCGATCTGCTGCGTGAGGCTGACGCCATATTTATCGAAGAACTGCACGCTGCTGATTTTTATCACAAGACCAGCCAGGCTTTTGCTGTATTTCTGCCGGTCAAATCTGTAGGTGTAGTGGGTGATGGTCGTCGCTACGAGTACGTCATTGCCCTGCGCGCGGTGGAAACTGTTGATTTCATGACGGCCCGATGGGCCCATTTGCCTTATGAGCTGCTTGAGAAGGTCAGCAACCGCATCATCAATGAAATCTCCGGCGTCTCGCGTGTGACCTACGATATATCCAGTAAACCTCCCGCGACGATCGAGTGGGAATAAGCAGCGACGACGAACATTGGATGCGCCAGGCGCTGAGCCTGGCGAAAGAAGCTGCTCGACTGGGTGAAGTGCCGGTCGGTGCGGTTCTAGTTCGCGATGGGGAGCTCCTGGGTCAGGGTTTCAATCGAGTCATCGCCAGCAATGACCCCAGCGCCCACGCGGAAGTGGTGGCCTTGCGCGATGCGGCCGCCCGGGTGGGTAACTATCGCTTGCCTGATTCAACCCTCTACGTGACGCTTGAACCCTGCACCATGTGCGTCGGGGCTATCATCCATGCACGCATCGCGCGCCTGGTGTTCGCCACCCGCGAACCTCGCGCGGGGGTTGTCTGCAGCCAGGCGCAAATGCTTGAGCAGTCGTTTTTCAATCACCATCTGGAGTGGGATGAAGGCATATTGGCGGAAGAATCGGCTGCTATGTTGCAGGCCTTTTTCAGGGCCCGCCGTTAAGCCCTACAGTGCAGAGAGTTTGCTGCCGCTGAGACTTTGATGCAGAAATTCCCGTGTATCCACCGGCGGGGGCGGGCTGGCTTCGCGTGCGTCGCGCCAGCTTAGAATGCTGAAATAGTGACGAATGTTTTTCACGTAGGTGACTGGTTCGCTGCCCCTGGCGTAGCCAAAACGGGTTTTGCTGTAGTACTGCTGCTTTTGCAATAGTGGCAGATGTTCGGCCACGTCATCCCACAGGTGCGGGTCGCCCCCTTTACGCTCGGTGATGACGCGCGCGTCCTCAAGGTGTCCGCGACCAATATTGTAAGCAGCCAAAGCAAACCAGGTGCGGTCCGGCTCGTGGATGTCTTCCGGCAGACGCCGTTTCAACTTGCGATAGTAGCGCGCGCCTCCGCGCAAACTCTGCAGGGGATCGAGGCGATTGTCCACGCCCATCTCCCTGGCGGTGCACTGGGTCAGCATCATCATGCCGCGCACACCGGTGGGCGAACGGGCCTTAGGATTCCAGTGAGATTCCTGGTAGGCAATTGCCGCCAGCAGGTGCCAGTCCATCTGGTACTCATCGGCTACCTGGCGCACCAGGGGTTCAAAACGGGGCAGGCGACGCTCAACATTGCGGTTGAAGGTTTGGCTGTTCACCTGGTCAATGCCCCAGGCGTGGCCGAAAAGCTGGTCCTGCATATGCTCCAGCTCACCAGATTCCTGCATCTGGGCGATGAACTGATTGGCAGCCTCGCGCAGTCGGTCGTGACGCGGACCGCGCTTGAACAGCCACGCCAGCTGGTCGCTGCGATCAATGGTGAAGCCGCGCCTGACTCTGGGCCAGATGCTGCGATTGGTCAGGAAGGCGTTGGAATCAATGATGGTGTAGTCGGCCTCGCTTTTGGCGACCATTTCCAGCAGCTCTGAGGGCTGGGCGTTGTCGATCTCTTCCCAGCTCAAAGCCGGTTCAAGTTCTTTCAGGAACGCCAGTGTGTCAGCGTGGCTGCTGCCTCTTGATACCACAAGGCGCCCTCCGATCAGATCGGTCAGTTTGCGAGGCCGGCGTTGACCGGATAGGTAGAGTACTTCTGGTCTGATTTCATCATAGGGCAGCCCAAAGGCAAACTCGCGCTCGCGGCTGGCTGTGATACTGAGGGCCGCGGCGGCGAAGTCTGCCTGATCACGACGCATGCCTTGCAGAATATCCATGACAGAGTGTTCAGGTACCACTTCCAGTTCTACCCCGAGATGGTCTGCAAATCGCGTGGCCAGCTGGTACTCAAAACCCGCGGGTTCACCCTTGTCCACATAGTAGGTATCTGGCCCGTTGCGGGTCATCATCCGCAGCTTGCCGTCGCGTTCGATGCGATCAAGGCTGTCACCGCCGCCGCAGGCAGTGAGCCACAGAGCGGCGGCACACCAGGCTGTCAGTCGCAGAAGGGGTCTCATACTCGCATTCTAGTCCGCTGTGCTGGGCCAACAAGCAGTGATATTTACGCCACTGGCGCTAACGCAGACAGAGCAAATCAAGTACAATACTGCGTTTTCACAAGACCCCTGGCCATAGGTGATCCCCAGCATGCTCATCCTGCGTGGCGCGCCCGCTCTTTCGGATTTCCGACTTTCCAAACTCACTGCCAGACTCCATCAGCTCAATCCCAATATAGGCCGCCTGCGGGGTGACTATATGCACTTTTGTGAGCTGGATGGGGAGCTGGATGCAGATGAACACAGCGTACTGGAGCGCCTTTTGGAGTACGGACCTGCCCTATCCGGGGACGACTTTGACGGCACCCTGGTGCTGGTGGTGCCGCGCCGGGGCACGATCTCACCCTGGTCCAGTAAGGCCACCGATATTGTTCATAATGCCGGGCTGAACAAGGTACACCGGGTAGAGCGGGGTATTGCCTACACGGTAGAAATGCCCGGTGACGCTGACCAGGTCCTGTGGCAAGCAGTCGCTGCCTGCCTATGCGACCGAATGGTAGAGGATGTGCTGCCGCAGATGGAACTGGCTGAGAGCCTGTTCAGCCATGAGTCTCCTCGTGCCATGACCAGTGTTGATGTTCTTGGCGGTGGCGAGCAGGCCCTTCGAACGGCCAATGCAGAACTGGGCCTGGCACTGGCAGACGACGAAATCGAATACCTGGTGGACAGTTTCACCGGGCTGGGGCGCAATCCCAATGACATCGAACTGATGATGTTCGCACAGGCCAACTCCGAGCATTGTCGCCACAAAATATTCAACGCCAGCTGGAGCATCGACGGTGAAGAGCAGTCCCTGTCACTGTTCAAGATGATCCGTAATACCAATGAGCAGGGCGGTGAGAACGTGCTGTCTGCCTACTCGGATAACGCAGCAGTGGTGGTCGGCAGTGAAGCGGGCCGCTTCTATCCCGACCCGGACACCGCCAGCTACGGGTTTTCGCAGGAGTCCGTTCACCTCTTGATGAAGGTGGAAACCCATAACCATCCAACCGCCATTGCACCTTTCCCCGGCGCCGGTACCGGTGCTGGCGGTGAAATTCGCGACGAGGGTGCGGTCGGTCGAGGCTCCAAACCCAAAGTAGGCCTGACCGGCTTCTCGGTCTCCAATTTGCGAATTCCCAATCATGAACAACCCTGGGAGACGGACTACGGCAAACCTGCACGTATCGTCTCGGCGCTGGATATCATGATCGAGGGGCCAATTGGTGGGGCTGCCTTCAATAACGAATTCGGGCGACCCAATCTCTGCGGCTATTTCCGGAGCTGGGAACAAGCCGCGGCCGGTGTCGACGGTATCGAACAGCGGGGCTACCACAAGCCGATTATGATCGCAGGTGGTTACGGCAATATTCGCGCCGAGCACGTTGAGAAGGGTACGTTTGAAGCTGGTGCCAAATTGGTGGCACTGGGTGGCCCGGCCATGTTGATCGGTCTCGGTGGTGGCGCAGCATCCTCCATGGCCAGCGGCGCCAGTGCAGAGGATCTGGATTTTGCCTCGGTACAACGACAGAACCCCGAGATAGAACGCCGTTGCCAGGAAGTCATTGATCGCTGCTGGCAGTTGGGGGAGGCCAACCCCATCGCCTTTATTCACGATGTCGGTGCCGGTGGCCTCAGCAACGCTTTCCCGGAACTGGTGAAAGACGGCAACCGCGGCGGACGCTTTGAATTACGCGAAGTCCCCAATGACGAGCCGGGTATGTCGCCACTGGAAATCTGGTGTAACGAATCCCAGGAGCGTTATGTCATGGCCATCGCCGAGGCAGACATGGCGCGATTTTCAGAAATTTGTGAGCGCGAGCGTTGCCCCTACGCGGTCGTAGGAGAAGCCACCGATGAGCATCATTTGTTGGTGGGTGATCGGGTCTTTGAAAATAGTCCTGTCGATCTGCCGATGTCGGTACTGTTCGGCAAACCTCCGAAAATGCATCGAGAAATTACCCGCAAGGGGGTGACCCAATCCTCACTTGACCTGGATGGGGTCACCGTGAGCGAAGCACTGGAAAGAGTACTGCGCCTGCCCACTGTGGCCAGTAAGCAGTTCCTGATTACTATCGGTGATCGCACTGTCACCGGCATGGTCAGTCAGGACCAGATGGTGGGGCCCTGGCAGGTGCCGGTAGCCGATTGCGCTGTCACCACCGTGAGTTACGACAGTTACGCCGGCGAAACCATGTCTATGGGTGAGCGGACACCGCTCGCTGTTGTGAATGGGCCTGCCTCGGGGCGCATGGCCGTGGCTGAGGCGATCACCAATATAGCGGCAACAGCCATTGGTGATATGCACCAGATCAAGCTCTCCGCCAACTGGATGTGCGCGGCCGGCTACGGGCGTGAAGATGAAACCCTGTACGACACGGTGCACGCCGTGGGCATGGAGTTTTGCCCCCAATTGGGCCTGACCATTCCGGTGGGCAAGGATTCCATGTCCATGCGCACCACCTGGCAGCAGGATGGCACAGATAAGGCCGTGACGGCGCCGGTGTCGCTGATCGTGTCTGCTTTTGCCCCGGTCCTGGATGTTCGCAAGACGGTCACGCCGCAATTGCGGTTACCTGCGGCGGGCAACCAGCTTTATTTGTTTGATGTTAGCGGCGGCCAGGCACGACTCGGCGGCTCTGCCCTGGCGCAGGTCTACGGACAACTGGGCAATAATGTGCCCGATGTGGAAGATGCACTGGCCCTGAAAATGCTGTTTGAGCTGGTACAAGCTGCGCTACAGGAAGATTTGCTGCTGGCCTATCACGATCGTTCGGACGGCGGCATGCTGGTCTGCCTGCTGGAGATGGCCTTTGCCGGGCACTGCGGTTTGCACATTGACAGCCTGGCGGGCGATCCGCTGTCAGGCCTGTTCAATGAAGAGGCGGGAGCGGTGTTACAGGTCGGTACTGAACAGCAGGCCGCTTTTGAAGCGCTGGTGGAGCGATTTGGCGCAGGGCAATACATCACTGCGCTGGGCAGCGCCGTAGCCGGTGATGACATTGTTATCGCCGAGGGGCTGAGTGACTCTCGCAATCGTTTGCAGCGCATATGGAGTGAAACCAGCTATCGCATTCAGGCCCTGCGCGATAACCCGGACTGTGCCGACGAAGAATTCGCCAGCCTGGTCGACGATGACCCGGGGCTGTCTGCTTCTTTGAGCTACGATCCCGCGGAGAATATCTCTGCGCCCTATATCAACGCCGCGCGGCCCGCGCTGGCAGTATTGCGGGAGCAGGGTGTCAATGGCCACGTGGAGATGGCGGCGGCTTTTCACCGGGCCGGTTTTGACAGTATTGATGTGCACATGAGTGACCTGCTCAGCGGTCGATTCCAGCTCGACGACTTCAAAGGGCTGGTTGCCTGCGGCGGTTTTTCCTACGGGGATGTGCTGGGGGCTGGCGAGGGCTGGGCCAAGACGATTTTGTTTAATGCGCGCCTGCGCGATCAGTTCCAGGCATTTTTCGAAAGGGAAGACAGCTTTACCCTGGGTGTTTGTAACGGTTGCCAGATGGTCTCCAACCTGAAGGAACTGATTCCCGGTGCTCAGCTATGGCCGCGGTTTGTGCGAAATCGTTCTGAGCAATTCGAAGCGAGGCTGTCACTGGTCCGCGTGGAGGAATCGCCATCCATCCTGTTGCAGGATATGGCGGGTTCACATCTGCCCATCGCCGTCGCCCATGGTGAGGGGCGGACAGAGTTTTCAGATGGCGCCGCTGTCGATGCACTTGAGGGCGCAGGTCTCATAGGACTGCGCTTTATTGACAATCGACAGGCAGTGGCCAGTCGATATCCTGCCAATCCCAACGGATCTCCGGCGGGCATTACCGGGCTGTGCAGTAGCGATGGTCGCGCCACCATCATGATGCCGCATCCCGAGCGCGTTTTTCGTTCGGTCCTGTCCTCCTATGCACCTGAGCAATGGGGTGAGGACGGCGGCTGGATGCGCCTGTTCCGCAATGCCCGGCGTTGGTTGGGCTAGTCGCTCGGCCCGCTTGTCGGGCCTTGTTGTTTCTTTATAATGGCGCATCGTTTCCATTGAGTAAGTCATGCTGAACCGTTATCCCCTGTGGAAGTACCTGTTGGTGCTGTCTATTGTTGCCCTCGGCTTCTTCTATGCCGCCCCCAATCTGTATGCACCCGATCCGGCGCTGCAGATCTCCGGAGAGAGCAGCTCCCAAATCATTGATCAGCGTATTCTGGCCCGGGCCACAGCCGCGCTGGATGACGCAGGCATCGAGCATTTTGGTGAAGAGATTGGCACCCGTGGCGCCAATGGCCTGATTCGCCTGACCCGACGCGATGACCAGCTGCCGGGGCAGCGCGTCGTGCAGCGCGCCCTCGGTGATGGCTTTGTCGTTGCACTGAACCTGGCCCAGACCACGCCTGAATGGTTGACAGATTTCGGCGCTCAACCCATGAAATACGGCCTCGACCTCAGCGGTGGGGTGCATTTCAAACTGGAGGTGGACACGGCCTCGGCGGTCGAGCGGCGCATGAATTTCTACCGCGATGCCAGTAAAAAGCTCATGCGCGAGAAGAATATCCGCGGCTGTATCATCGAGCTGGAAGAGGGTCGCGTGCTGGGCCGCTGCCGTACTGCGGAGCTGCGAAGCCAGGCGCTCGATGCGGTCGGTGAGGAATACCCGGAGTTGGTACTTCGCAGTATTTCCGAGGATGACAAATTCCACTTTGAAGCGACTATGTCTGAGGCCCAGGTCAAGGAGCTGACCTCATACGCGCTTACGCAGAACCTCACCACCTTGCGTAACCGGGTTAACGAACTGGGTGTGTCCGAACCACTGGTGCAGCCTCAGGGCGCCAACCGAATCGTGGTAGAGCTCCCGGGTATTCAGGATACCGCTGAGGCGAAACGTATTCTCGGTAAGACCGCAAACTTGGAATTTCGTCTGGTCGCTGCAGCGGATGCGCCGGTTTCCAGCCGCCAGAAGTTTAACTACCGCAGCGAGGAGCGCGCCGGCGCCAGCGAGTGGCTGGAGCGCGAGGTCATTATCACTGGCGAGCGGGTATCCAATGCCCAGGCCAGCTTCGACCAGAACGGGCGCCCTAATGTGAACATCAGCCTCGATAGCGAGGGCGGTACCCTGATGCATCGCTCTACCCGTAGCAATATCAAACGGCGTATGGGCGTATTGTTTATCGAACGCAAAAACCGCACCACCTACGAGATGAATGAGCAGGGCGAAGAGGTGGTGGTGCGCACGCCTTACGACGAGAAAAAGGTCATCACTGCGCCGGTCATTCAGTCGGCCCTGGGTGCCCAGTTCCAGATTACCGGTTTGGAGAGTCCTCAGGAGGCCTCGGAGCTGGCGCTCTTGTTGCGTGCAGGTGCCCTGGCCGCGCCCATGGATTTTGTAGAGGAACGCACTGTTGGTCCCTCGCTCGGTGCTGAGAACGTCGCCCAGGGTGTGAAATCGGTGCAGGTAGGCCTGATCCTGGTGGTGATCTTCATGATGGTCTATTACCGGGTCTTCGGTGTGGCGGCGGTGATTGCGCTGACCTGCAACCTGGTGCTGCTGGTGGCCTGCATGTCGATTCTGGGTGCCACTCTGACCTTGCCAGGCATTGCCGGTATTGTGCTTACAGTCGGTATGGCGGTGGATGCCAACGTGTTGATCTTCTCGCGGATCCGCGAGGAGATAAATAACGGACTGTCCCCGCAGATGGCGATTCATTCGGGCTTTCAGCGCGCTGTGGTCACTATTCTTGACGCCAACATCACGACGCTGCTTGTCGCCCTGATCCTCTATGCAGTGGGCACCGGGCCGGTCAAAGGTTTCGCGGTGACTCTGTCTATCGGTATTGTCACCTCCATGTTCACAGCGATTATGGGCACCCGGGCCCTGGTTAACCTGATTTACGGTGGCCGCAATATCAAGCATTTGCAGATTGGCGGGGTAAAACGCGCATGAGTGAAAAACGAGTGATTAACTTCATGGGGCAGCGCAAGCTGGCCATGTTTTTCTCCCTGGTGCTGCTGCTTGCGTCGATCGCCTCGCTGGCAACTCGGCAGTTGAACTGGGGGCTGGATTTTACTGGCGGTACCCTGGTGGAAGCCCACTACAGCGAACTGGCACCACTCAATGAGATTCGCCAGACCCTGGACCTTGGCGGATTTGAAGGTGCCGTTGTGGTCAGCTTTGGCTCTGACCGCGATGTCATGATTCGACTACCACAGGGTTATTCAGATAAGGACGGCGCCCGTTTGTTGGCGCAGCTGCAGGCGGATTTTGATGGTGAGGTGGAATTGCGCCGTATCGAATTTGTCGGCCCCCAGGTGGGAGACGAATTGCGTGAGCAGGGTGGCCTGGCCATGCTGATGGCGCTGGGTCTGGTAATGCTTTATGTCGCCTTCCGTTTTCAGCTCAAGTTCTCTCTCGGATCAGTGGCTGCCTTGGCGCACGACGTGCTGATTACCCTGGGTTTCTTCTCGATACTGGGTCTGGAGTTCGACCTGACCGTGCTGGCTGCAATGCTGGCGGTGATCGGTTATTCCCTCAATGACACCATCGTGGTCTCGGACCGCATTCGCGAAAACTTCCGTAAAATTCGCAAGGGCGATTCCGAACACATCATCAACGTCTCGCTGACTGAGACCCTGGGTCGTACCCTGGTGACGTCATTGACAACTTTGCTGGTATTGCTGGCCCTGTTCCTGTTTGGCGGTGAAATGATTCACGGTTTTGCGGTGGCCCTGATTGTGGGTGTGGCGATCGGTACCTACTCGTCAATCTACGTGGCGGCCACGACGCTGATGCTGTTGAACATCGACAAGGAAGACCTGATGGTGCCGGTAAAAGAGGGTGCGGAGTTCGACTCTCTGCCTTAGTGAGCTGAGGGCTCTTTACCTTGCTGGGCTGAGGGCTCTCTCCCCCGAACCCTAGCTGTTGAGGGCGGGTACTTTGCCCAGCTTTGGCTGTGTGGTTTGCAGAACCGCTTTAAAGCACTTGGGGTTGCCAGCCACGATATTGCCGCTGTCGAGCCAGTTTTCGCCGCCAGCGGTATCAGCCACCAGTCCACCGGCTTCGCGAATAAGCAGTCCACCCGCAGCCATGTCCCATGGGGACAAGCCAATCTCCCAGAAGGCATCGAGCCTGCCAGCAGCCACATAGGCCAGATCCAGTGCCGCGGAACCGGCCCGTCGAATACCGGCAGAGCTGCGCGCCAGTGTTTCCAGGGTCTCGACGTAAGGGCTCATGAAGTCGCTTTGCACAGCCCTGAACGGGATGCCCGTGCCAAGCACCGCATTGTCCAGTTTGTCGAGTTTGCTGACCCGGATGCGGCGGCCGTTGAGCTGGGCGCCCCGACCGCGGCTGGCGGTGAATTCTTCGCGGCGGATTGGATCAAGCACAACCGCATGCTCGAGCTTGCCTTTGTACTCACAAGCAATGCTCACTGCGTAGTGGGGAATACCGCGAATGAAATTGGTGGTGCCATCGAGCGGATCAATGATCCAGCGGTATTCGCTGTCCGCGTTGCCGGTCAGGCCGCTTTCTTCCCCAAGAAAAGCGTGGTCAGGATAGGCCTTGCTGAGGTTGTAAATGATTTCCTTCTCGGACGCGCGGTCCACCTCAGTGACAAAATCGTTGGCGCCCTTGGACTCCACATCAATGCGGTCGATTTCTTCGCTGGCGCGCGCAATCAGTTCTCCGGCTTTGCGGGCGGCACGCAGGGCGATATTGGTCATGGGTTCCATGCTGGTCAGTCCAAGGGTGGAAACGGCGCGCGATTATAGCAGATCTGTTACACTGCGCGCCGCATTAATACCGCTCCCGGATCAACTAGCAAGCCTATGAACTCGGTTCGAATCGTCCTGGTGAATACCAGTCATCCCGGCAATATCGGCGGGGTAGCCCGCGCCATGAAAAACATGGGGCTGAGCGAGCTGTACCTGGTTGCCCCGCATCGCTTTCCCCACCAGGAAGCGGAGTGGCGCGCCGCCTCTGCCGGTGACCTGCTCGAGCAGGCTGTGGTGGTGGATACCCTGGAGGAAGCTCTGGCGGATTGCAATTACGCCGTGGGCACCAGTGCCCGCGGTCGTCGCATTCCCTGGCCCGTGCTGGATCCCAGGCGTTGTGCCAAAGAGATCGCCGAACGTGCAGCAGCCGGCGCCAAAGTGGCTGTTGTGTTTGGACGCGAAGATCGTGGACTGACCAATGAAGAGCTGCAGCAGTGCCAGCTGCATCTTCATATTCCCTCGCACGAGGATTACAGCAGTTTGAATCTCGCCATGGCGGTGCAGGTAGTGGCCTACGAGCTGCGCATGCTCGAAGTAGGGGATAGCCTGCCAGAGCGCGCCGAAGATGACTGGGATGCCCCGTTTGCCAATGCTGAAAATATGGAGCGCTACTTTGTTCACCTGGAGGAGACGCTGACTGAGATTGGTTTTCTCGACCCGGCTGCACCACGCCAGCTGATGACCCGACTGCGGCGCCTCTACGCCCGTATAGAGCCCGATGAGATGGAGCTGAATATCCTTCGCGGCATTCTTACCGAGACCCAGAATGCGCTGAAAAACTCAAGAAAGTAGTTTATATAGTAAGCGTAAGCCATTGATTTAAAAAGCCTCCTAAAAACCTAGTGAAATACTGGGTTAAATAGTTGATAAAAATGGTTGGTTATTGCATACTCGCCCCCGGATTACATTGAGTGGTGTGCTCATGCGACTGACAACCAAGGGCCGCTATGCGGTCACAGCGATGCTGGACCTGGCGATACACGCCGACAAGGGGCCGGTCAGCCTGGCCGACATTTCCGGGCGTCAGGACATATCCCTGTCCTACCTGGAACAGCTGTTTTCAAAATTGCGTCGTAGCGATTTGGTACAGAGCATACGCGGACCTGGGGGTGGGTATCGCCTGAGTCGCCCCGGGCAGAACATCTACGTGGCCGAGATTGTTGATGCGGTCAACGAGAATGTTGATGCGACCGGCTGCGGCGGCTCAACCAATTGCCAGCAGGGCGAAATCTGCCTGACTCACCACCTCTGGTGCGACCTCAGTGACCAGATCCATAGTTTTTTAAGCGGCATCAGTCTGACCAGCCTGGTGGAGCGTAGAGAAGTACAGAACATATCCGCGCGGCAAGATGCCCGCTCTGTCGATCACGGCGAGCTGAGCTTGCGCGAAGTGCATCATTAGGCCAAAGCGCCGAAGGAGAAACAGCAACATGCAGTTACCGATTTACCTGGACTACTTGGCGACCACGCCCTGCGACCCCAGAGTTGCCGAAAAGATGTCCCATTGCCTGTCGATGGAGGGTAACTTCGGCAACCCTGCCTCGCGCTCGCATTTGTTCGGGTGGAAGGCGGAAGAGGCCGTTGAAAATGCCCGTCGCGAGCTGGCCGATCTCATTAACGCTGACCCGCGTGAAATTGTCTGGACCAGCGGTGCCACCGAGTCTGACAACCTGGCCATCAAGGGTGTGGCGCATTTCAATCAGCGCAAGGGTAAGCACATCATTACCTCCAAAACTGAGCACAAGGCTGTTTTGGATACCTGTCGCCAGCTTGAGCGCGAAGGCTTTGAGGTGACCTACCTCGACCCCGATCCCAATGGCTTAACCACGCCTGACGCGATCGCCACGGCGATCCGCGAGGACACGGTCCTGGTGAGCATCATGCATGCCAACAACGAGATTGGTGTGGTCAACGATGTGCAGGCCATTGGTGAAGTGACACGCGAGCGCGGGGTTTTGTTCCACTCAGATGGTGCCCAGGCTACAGGCAAAATTCCGGTGGATATGGAGGCTATGAAGATCGATCTTTACTCCATGTCTGGCCACAAGATGTATGGCCCCAAGGGTATTGGTGCTCTGTTTGTTCGTCGCAAGCCGCGCGTGCGCCTGGAAGCGCAAATGCACGGCGGTGGTCACGAGCGCGGTATGCGCTCAGGTACACTGGCGACTCACCAGATTGTTGGGATGGGCGAGGCTGCCCGCATTGCACGTGAGGAAATGGCTGGCGAAACCCAGCGTCTGCTGGGCTTGCGCCAGCGCTTTTGGGATGCCCTCAGCGATATTGAGGAGATCCACCTTAATGGCGACGAAACCCATCGCTTGCCCGGCGCGCTGAACATCAGCATCAACTTCGTGGAAGGCGAATCCCTGATCATGTCTCTGAAAGACCTCGCGGTCTCGAGCGGGTCAGCCTGCACCTCGGCCAGTTTGGAGCCTTCCTACGTGTTGCGGGCGCTGGGACTGAACGATGAGCTGGCGCACAGTTCGTTGCGCTTCAGCTTTGGACGTTTTACGACCGAGGAAGAAGTGGATTACGCCGCGACGCAGCTGCGTCATGCGGTAGACAAGTTAAGGGAACTGTCTCCCCTTTGGGACATGTATAAGGACGGCATCGATCTGGACAAGATCGAATGGGCGGCCCACTAGAACAACAGGAGAGTCATCATGGCTTACGGTGAAAAAGTACTGGATCACTACGAAAACCCCCGCAATGTGGGCAAGTTGGACGATACGGACGAAAGCGTTGGTACCGGCATGGTCGGTGCGCCGGCCTGTGGCGACGTGATGCGTTTGCAGATCAAGGTGGGTGACGACGGTGTCATTGAGGATGCCAAGTTCAAAACCTACGGCTGTGGCTCCGCTATTGCCTCCAGCTCTTTGCTGACCGAGTGGGTTAAGGGCAAGAGCCTGGACGAGGCTGAAGCCATTCGTAATACAGAAATCGCTGAAGAGTTGGCCTTGCCACCTGTGAAGATTCACTGCTCGGTGCTGGCCGAAGACGCGATCAAGGCCGCGGTGGCAAATTTCCGCGAAAAACAGGACGGTTAAGGAAGCAGACATGGGCGTTTCCATTACAGAAGCAGCAGCCAGTCACGTACAGCGACACCTCGACAGCCGCGGTTCCGGCATGGGTATTCGGGTGGGTGTGCGTACCTCCGGCTGTTCCGGCATGGCCTACGTGCTGGAGTTTGTGGATGATGTGGCGCCCGAGGACCAGATGTTTGAAGGCCACGGCGTGCGGGTCTATGTAGACCCAAAGAGCATGGTTTATCTGGAAGGGACGGAGCTGGATTTTGTTAAGGAAGGCCTCAACGAGGGTTTTCAGTTCAATAATCCCAATGTCGCCGGCGAGTGCGGTTGCGGTGAAAGCTTCACCGTCTGACCTTGGACTTTCAACAGTCATACTACGAGCTGTTCGAGCTGCCGCAGCAGTTTGAACTGGATACCGCGCAGCTGGCCGAACGATACCGTGCACTGCAGCGTTCCACCCACCCCGATCGATTTGCCGAAGCCTCTGCAGCAGAGCAGAGGCTGGCGGTGCAGTATTCAGCCTTTGTTAACCAGGCCTTCAATATACTAAAAGATCCGCTGGAGCGAGCACTCTATTTGTTATCACTGGCTGGCTGGGATCAGGAAAGGGTCTCGTCACAGAAACTGGCGGGCGACTTCTTGATGGAGCAGATGGAGCTGCGGGAAAAAGTAGAGAGCCTGCGCGACCTGGTTGATCCTGAGGAAGTGATCGAGCACCTGTTGGCAGAGGTAGCAGACGATATCCGAATCCATACCGTCGAACTGCGCCAGGCGATGGACACCAGTGAATGGGATGCTGCGGCAACTGCGGTGGTGAAAATGCAGTACCTTGTTAAACTTCGCGCCGAAATTGAAGCGCTGGAAACCGAATTACTCGACGGCTGAGATACGACTGCCCATGGCCTTGCTACAAATATCAGAACCCGGACAAACCGCGGCGCCTCATGAGCGCAAGCACGCGCTGGGCATCGACTTGGGCACGACCAATTCGCTGGTGGCGACGGTACGCAGTGGTACCGCGGAAGCATTGCCGGACAACGAAGGGCGTGTCTTGCTGCCATCAGCCGTATATTACGGCCCGGAACAGCCCCTGGTAGGGCATTCGGCGCTGGTCCAGGCTAGCGAGTATCCAACGGACACCCTGCAATCATTCAAGCGTCTGATGGGAAGAGGCGCAGGGGATGTCGATGCCATGGGCTACACTCTGCTGGAATCAGAAGAGGGCATGGCCCGCATTCAAACCAGCGCCGGTGACATCAGTCCGGTTCAGGCCTCTGCGGATGTGCTGGCAGAACTGGCCCGGCGCGGCCGCGATACAGTGGGCTCCGAGATCGATGGTGTCGTGATCACGGTGCCCGCTTACTTTGACGAAGCCCAGCGGCAGGCCACTAAAGATGCCGCAACCCTGG
Source organism: Halieaceae bacterium (assembly GCA_963921335.3). Lineage (GTDB taxonomy): Bacteria > Pseudomonadota > Gammaproteobacteria > Pseudomonadales > Halieaceae > CAWUFC02. The sequence continues at coordinate 2,185,808 of CAWUFC020000001.1, forward strand.
CCGGCTTGCGTGTGATACGTTTGCTCAATGAACCCACCGCGGCGGCCGTAGCCTATGGTCTCGATAGCGGCCGCGAAGGCCTGATCGCAGTGTATGACCTTGGTGGCGGTACCTTCGATATTTCCATATTGCGGCTCAACCTGGGCGTATTTGAAGTCGTGGCCACCGGTGGTGATACCGCCTTGGGCGGCGATGACTTCGATCAGGCTCTGGCCCACTGGGCTCTGCAGCAGGCGGGCCTGAATGCCGGCGATCCCGCGCAATTGCGAGCTGCCCTGATGGCGGCGCGAGCTGCCAAAGAACAGCTCTCTGCCCAGGATTCGGCAGAGCTGATCATCGGTGGGCAAAGCCTGGCAATTACTCGAGAGCAGTTTGAAGCACTCATTCAGTCACTGGTTAAGCGCAGTCTGCGGGCCTGCCGTCGCGCTCTGCGGGATGCAGGTTGCGAGCCGACTGATGTTCAAGAAGTTGTTATGGTGGGCGGCTCTACCCGTGTGCCGCTGGTTCGCAGCGCGGTCGCCGAACTGTTTGGTCGTGATCCCCTGACATCGATCGACCCGGATACCGTTGTTGCGGTAGGTGCCGCACTTCAGGCAGACCTGCTGGTGGGCAACAAACCCGATCAGGAGTTGCTGCTGCTGGATGTTATACCCCTGAGTTTGGGGCTCGAAACTGTGGGTGGTTTGGTCGAGAAAGTAATCGAGCGCAATACCACAATACCGGTTGGCAAGGCCCAGGAATTCACTACTTATAAAGATGGGCAGACCGCCATGGCCATTCACGTGGTTCAGGGTGAGCGGGAACTGGTCAGTGATTGCCGCTCTCTCGCTCGGTTTGAGCTGCGTGGCATTCCGCCCATGGTCGCTGGCGCGGCTCGCATTCTGGTGACGTTTCAGGTCGATGCAGACGGGCTACTGTCAGTCACCGCAGAAGAGCAGAGCACCGGAGTTCAGGCCAGTATCAGCGTCAAACCCAGTTACGGTCTGAGTGATGATCAAATTGCCGATATGTTGCAGGCCTCCTGGCGTCACGCCGAAGGGGACATGCTGGCGCGGCAACTGGCGGAAGAGCGCGTAGCTGCTGAGCAACTGGTGCTAAGCCTGCATGCCGCTATTGAGCAGGACGCCTCATTGCTGGAGGCTGAAGAGCGCGAGCAGTTGGAGGTTGCCATGCTGGAGTTGGTGGGTCTGTGTGAAAACAGTGAGGAGCCAGCGAAGATCAAGCAGGCTTGTGAGGCCCTTGGCCGGCAGAGCGAGGCATTTGCTGCCAGGCGTATGGATGCCGCCATTGGCAAGGCCCTGGCCGGGGTCAAGCTGGACGAGCTGGAATCGATGACGGAGGACAAGCACTGATGCCCAGAGTAGTCGTGTTGCCTAATGAGAACCTGTGCCCCGAGGGTGCGGTGGTTGAGGCGGAACAGGGCGAGAGTATCTGCCAGGTACTGCTGCGCAATGATATAGAGATAGAACATGCCTGCGAGATGTCCTGTGCATGCACCACGTGTCATGTCATTGTGCGCGAGGGCTACGACTCCCTCGAAGAGGCGGATGAGCTGGAAGACGATTACCTCGACAAGGCCTGGGGCCTCGAGCCCGACAGCCGTCTCAGCTGCCAGGCCATCGTGGCAGAGGAAGATCTGGTCGTTGAAATTCCGAGGTACACCATTAACATGGTGTCAGAACGGCACTGAGGATCGCCCCTATGCAGTTGCAGTGGACCGACAGTCTGGATATCGCCATTGAGTTGTCGGAGAAATTCCCCGACAAAGACCCTTTGACCCTGAATTTCGTCGACCTGCGGCAGATGGTTCTGGATCTCGATGAGTTTGACGACGATCCTGCACGCTGCGGTGAGAAGATCCTGGAGGCTATACAGGCCGCCTGGATAGAGGAAATGGACTGAAATCCGCCCAGGGCCTCACGCTGCGGGCCCTAAGACTGGTAAAAAGCCAGCTAAACTACTGATTTTTAACCCCATTTCGGGGTGAAACCTGCCCCCAATATCTTTATAATTGGCGCGTTTTTTAATCCGGTCTCGGCGGCGGCGCTTTGCGCAGCTGCCAGGCCCTGTTGTATATGCATTATGGAGAAAATCTAAATGGCTGTTGAACGCACCCTGTCTATTGTGAAACCCGATGCTGTCGCCAAAAATGTGATTGGCGAGATCTACAGTCGCTTTGAGCAGAATGGCCTTCGCATTGTTGCTGCCAAGATGATTCGCCTGGACGACGAATTGGCCGGTGGCTTCTATGCGGAGCATAAAGAGCGTCCGTTTTTCCCCGCCCTGATTGAGTTCATGACCTCTGGCCCGGTCTGTGTACAGGTACTGGAAGGCGAAGACGCCATTGCCAAGAACCGCGAGCTGATGGGCGCCACTAATCCTGAAGAAGCAGCGGCCGGCACCATCCGTGCCGATTTTGCATCAACCATCGATGCTAACGCGGTACACGGCTCAGATTCTCCCGCGTCTGCCGAGCGTGAGATTGCCTACTTCTTCCCCGCCGCAGAAATCTGCGACCGTTAAGGGCGAAGGAATAGTTTCTTGATTACCGAGCGCGTCAATCTGCTGGGTTTGCCCCTGGCGAAGATGCAGGATTTTTTCCGCGACCTGGGAGAGAAGCCCTTTCGTGCCCAGCAGGTGATGAAATGGATTCATCACCACGGCGTGCTCGAGTTTGAAGAGATGACCAACCTGGGCAAGGCGCTGCGCGAGCGTCTGGCCGAGGTGGCAGAAGTGCGCCCACCTGAAATCGTCTCTCAGCAGGATTCCGAAGACGGTACCCGCAAGTGGGCGATTCGCGTGGCGGGCGGTGGCCTGGTGGAAACGGTTTTGATTCCCGACGGTCAGCGCGGCACCCTGTGTGTGTCCTCGCAGGTGGGCTGCAGCCTCGATTGCAGCTTCTGTTCTACAGGCAAACAGGGTTTCCAGCGTGATCTCACAGCCGCCGAGATTATTGGTCAGGTCTGGCTGGCGCTGAAATCCTATGAGGCCTTCCAGTCAGGTAAGGGCCGCAAGGTCACCAATGTGGTGATGATGGGCATGGGCGAACCGCTGCTCAACTTCGACAACGTGGTGGATGCCATGGAGTTAATGATGGAAGACCTCGCCTATGGTATCTCCAAGCGCCGGGTCACCCTGTCCACGTCGGGTGTGGTACCGGCACTGGATAAGCTGGCTGAGTGCAGTGAAGTCTCCCTGGCCATCTCCCTGCATGCACCCAATGACGAATTGCGCAACGAGCTGGTCCCGATCAATCGCAAGTATCCGATTGCGCAATTGCTGGACAGTGCCAGCCGATATATCGATGCCCAGGCAGACAGCAAGCGTGTGGTCACCGTGGAGTACACCCTGATTGCTGGGATCAATGATTCAGTAGAACAGGCCCGCGAGCTGGCCCAACTGCTGCGCGACTTCCCCTGCAAGATCAACCTGATTCCGTTTAACCCATTCAACCAGTCAGATTACCGCCGTCCCAGCGGTAACGCAGTATCACGTTTTTGGCAGGTGCTGGTCGATGCGGGCTTTATCGTAACCGTGCGCACAACGCGCGGCGACGACATTGATGCAGCATGTGGACAGCTGGTGGGCCAGGTCGTGGATCGCACTCGTCGCAGCGAACGCTATAAACAAAAAGACGATGTGCAGGTAGTATCTGTAGGATGAATAATTCATCGTCAGATTTTTTTCGCAGCATCGGCCTGATCATGGCCTTTTTCGTATCGGGCTGTGTGACTACAGAGGACCGAGTGTTCACCAATGATGCGTCGCCTCAAGAGGCCCTGGAGAGTCGGCTGCAGCTGGCCCGCAGCTATATTGGCCAGCAAAACTGGGAAGACGCCAAGCGCAACCTTAAGCTGGCAGCCGAGATCGATCCGGATGCGCCGGAAGTGCACGAGGCTTTCGCCCTCGTATATCAGAGCACTGGCGAGTTTGAATTGGCCGAAGATAGCTTCAAGCGGGCTATTTCACTGAACAAGAACTTTTCCCGCGCCCGTAACAACTACGCTGCGTTTCTCTACCAACAGCAGCGCTACAGCGAGGCCGAAGAGCAGTTGGAAATTGTGGTGCGCGACACGCTCTATGAATCCCGGCCGCGAGCCTTTCTGAATCTCGGCTTTTGCCGCCTGCGTCTCGGTGATAAAAACGGTGCCCATGAGGCCTTCACCCGCACCCTGACCATGGACCGCACCAATTTGCTGGCGATCATGGAGCTGGCTCATATCGAATACAACCGCGGAAATTATCTCGCTTCCCAGCGTCACTACGACATTTATCGCAGCATAGTCAGGACTCAGACGGCACGCGGCTTATGGCTGGGGGTCAGGCTGGCGCATGCGCAGGGTAAGGCAGACGCACAGGCCAGCTACTCACTGGCGCTGAGAAACCTGTACCCGAATTCCGCCGAATTCAAGGCCTACCAACAGGCGCGTGAACGTGGAGAACTCTGACACGGACATAACGACCGGCAGCGATCCCGGAGGGATGCTGCGGTGTGCGCGTGAAGCTCAAGGTATTTCGGCCCGCGAAATGGCGGATCGTCTCAACTGGATGCCCGACTACGTCAGCGCGATCGAGGAGAACCGCTTCGACGTGCTTCGCGGTGCGGCCTTTGTGCGCGGCTATTTGAAGTCCTATGCCCGGGAGGTTCAGCTAGATGAGGCCTTAGTGTTGGCGGCCTATGAAGCTCTGCCGGCAGTGGCTGCGGCAGCCGAAGAATTACCACAGCGCGTGGAGTCGCGATTGCCCCAGATTCAAAAGCTGGGTTGGGCGCTGCCCGCTGGCATTGCCCTCGTCATCATCATGGTGCTCGCTTTGTGGCTGTTGCGCGGGGGCGATGAGCCTGCGGTTGCTACTCCAACGGCAGCGCCCGTTGAGATCACCGAAGAGCCCATTGCCGATGAAATGGCAGCCATGACTGAAGCCGAATCTGAAAGCGACATCGATCTAAGCCTTGAGCCGCCCGGTGAAGCGGCGCCAGACCTTGCGCAAGATACTGCGCCAGCCGAGATCGTAATCGAAGAGTCCCCACCGAGCGAGCGCGTGCTTGAAGAGACAATTGATCCAGTGGCGGCAGCAGAACCGGAAGCAGAATCGGCGACGCAGTCTGCCCTGTTTGGCGATGGACTGGTTTTCAGTTTCAGTGGCGAGTGCTGGCTGGAAGTGCGCGATGCAGACGAAAAGCTGATTTATGCCGACTTGCAGCAAGCCGGTGATCGCTTCGAGGTGACCGGTGCTGCGCCGTTCAATATCCTTGTCGGCGACGCGCGATTTGTAGAGCTCAGTTACCAGGGTGAAGCGGTGACCATTACACCGCGCCCGGGCCGGGTTATGGCGCGATTCAGTGTGGGTGAGCAGTGAATAGCGAATCTCCGATTAAGCGGCGCAAGTCACGCCAGATTATGGTGGGCGATGTGCCCGTTGGGGGCGATGCCCCCATATCTGTGCAGAGCATGACCAACACCGAGACCTGCGATGTGCCTGCCACAGTGGCACAAATCACAGCTATTGCTGACGCTGGTGCAGACATCGTTCGCGTCTCTGTGCCCTCGATGGACGCGGCGGAAGCCTTCCGGGAGATACGCAGCCAGGTCACTGTGCCCCTGGTGGCTGATATCCATTTCGACTACAAAATAGCACTCAAGGTTGCGGAGTACGGCGTCGACTGTCTGCGTATTAACCCTGGCAATATCGGTCGGGATGATAGGGTGCGTACGGTCGTAGACGCCTGTCGGGATCGTGGTATTCCCATTCGCATTGGCGTCAACGCGGGTTCACTCGGCAAGGACCTGCAGCGCAAATACGGTGAGCCCAATGCCGAGGCACTGGTAGAGTCCGCCATGCGCCACGTGGATATTCTGGACAAGCTCGACTACCAGGATTTCAAACTCAGCGTGAAGGCTTCAGAAGTGTTTATGGCGGTTGAGGCCTATCGTCTGATCGCAAAGCAAATTGAACAACCGCTGCATCTAGGCATTACCGAAGCGGGTGGGCTACGCAGTGGGACCGTGAAGTCATCGGTAGGGCTTGGCATGCTGTTGATGGATGGCATTGGCGACACCATTCGCATTTCCCTGGCCGCCGATCCTGTCGAAGAGGTGAAGGTCGGTTTCGATATCCTCAAAAGCCTGAAGCTGCGCAGCAACGGCATTAACTTTATCGCCTGCCCCAGTTGTTCTCGCCAGAACTTCGATGTAGTCGCCACCATGAATGATCTTGAGCAGCGACTGGAGGACATACGCACACCGATGGATGTTGCCGTGATTGGTTGTATCGTCAATGGCCCGGGCGAGGCTCGGGAGGCCGATGTGGGTATGACCGGGGCTACACCCAACAACCTGATTTACCTGGATGGCGATCCGGATCATAAAGTCAGCAATGAAGATTTTGTCGATCACCTCGAGCGTGTTATTCGCGACAAGGCTGCGCGTCTTGAACAAGAGCGCGCTGAAAAAGACGCCAATCTGATTTACAAGGCCTGAGCACACGCGTGAAAGAGATACGAGCGATTCGGGGCATGCCCGATGTACTTCCCGAAGATACTGCCAGTTGGCAGTTTCTCGAGCAGCAGTGCGCCAGCCTGCTGGCCAGTTATGGCTACCGGGAAATTCGCATGCCCATCGTTGAACAGACTGATCTGTTCCGACGTGGTATTGGTGAGGTCACCGATATCGTGGAAAAAGAAATGTACACATTCGAGGACCGTAATGAGGAAAGCCTGACCTTGCGCCCGGAGGGGACAGCGGGCTGTGTGCGAGCCGTCTGCCAGCACAATTTGGCGATTACCCAGCAGAAGCTGTGGTACCAGGGCCCTATGTTTCGTTACGAGCGGCCACAGAAAGGCCGGCAGCGCCAGTTTCACCAAATTGGCGCCGAAGTGTTCGGCACCGCCTCTGCTGATATTGATGCCGAACTGATCATTCTCAGCGCGCGGCTGTGGCGGCAACTGGGCATCGCCGACAAAGTGGAGCTGCAGCTCAACAGTATTGGTGATGCCGAGGCCAGGGACCGCTACCGTGCTGCCCTGGTGGAGTATCTGGGCGCGCGTCGTGAGCAGTTGGATGAAGACAGCCAGCGTCGTCTCGACAGTAACCCCTTGCGAATTCTTGATAGTAAAAACCCCGAGGTCCAGAAGGTTCTCGAGGGTGCGCCTCAAATTTTGGATTATCTTGACGAGGAGTCGGCAGCGCACTTTGCCAGCTTGCGTGAGCTGCTGGATGCCGCTGGCATCGAATATGTGGTTAACCAGAGACTTGTGCGCGGACTGGACTACTATAACCGCACGGTGTTCGAGTGGGTCACCGATGCGCTCGGTGCCCAGGGCACCATCTGTGGTGGCGGTCGCTACGATACCCTGGTTGAGCAGCTGGGGGGCAAGGCGACTCCGGCAGCGGGCTTTGCCATGGGACTCGAGCGTCTGGTACTGCTGTTGCAGACTGGCGAACTTACCATTGCTGACCCCGCGAGTGCAGATGTCTACGTGCTGGCGGTAGGCGAGGGTGCCCAGGCGTCAGCCTTTCAGGTGGCCGAACAGCTCCGCGATGAACTGCCCGGCTGCTGCCTGCAGGTGCATTGCGGGGGCGGAAGTTTTAAAAGCCAGATGAAAAAAGCAGATAAAAGCGGTGCCCGACTGGCATTGATACTGGGCGAACAGGAAGTGGCCGACGGCACAGTGTCGGTCAAGCAACTGCGCGGTGATGCCGGCGGTGAACAAGACAATGTGGTCCGGCATGAACTCGCCGGCCTTGTAAAACAGAAATTGCAGTAAGAGGAATCACGGTGGAGTCATATCGTACCGAAGAAGAACAGGTTGAAGCGCTGCGCAAGTGGTGGCAGGACAATGCCAAATCCACCATTGCAGCCATTGTAGTGGCCCTGGCCGGTGGCTATGGCTGGCAGGCCTGGCAGCAGCACTCCACGCAGCAGGCAGAAGCCGCATCGGCGGTGTACCAGAATTTGCTGGATGCAGTAAATGTGGCGTCTGCAGGGCAGCCTCTGACGGATGAACAGGTGGCTACTGCGCGCCATCTTGCCGGCCAGCTCAAGGATCAGTATGGCAACAGCAGTTACGCCCAGTTTGCCGCACTGCAGCTGGCTCGACTGGCGGTGAACGACAACGATTTGGCAGACGCCGAGGCAGAGTTGCGTTGGGTGCTGACGCAAAATCCACAGCCCGACCTCCAGCGTGTCGCCCAGCTGCGCCTGGCAAGGGTAGTTGCCTCACAGGGCGACTCCGATGCGGCACTGAAAATGTTGATGGTGGATGCAGGTGCCTATGCGGCTGCCTATGCAGAAGCCCGCGGAGATATTTACCTGCAAATGCAGCAGACGCAGCAGGCGCTCTCTGCATACCAGGAGGCGGCAGAGCTCAATCTGCTCGCCGGAAGTAATAACAGCGGCAATCTTGATCTCAAGTTGCAGTCCCTGCAGTTGCAGCCGGCACGAGCCGAGTCCGGAGGGGTTGTTGATGCCGCTGAATAAACTGGCCCAACTTTTCACGGCTGTGCTGCTGAGTCTGATGCTCGGCGCCTGCAGCACTGTGTCCGGCTGGTTTAGCAGTGACGATGATGATACCAAGGAGCCGGCGGAGCTGGTCGACTTCACGCCTGAGATTAAAATCAACTCTGTCTGGAGCACCGGCGTGGGCAAGGGGCAGGGCAAGGGCTACAACTTCCTGGCGCCGGTGATGTCTGGTGACCGGATTTTTGCCGCGGGCGTTGACGGCACGGTGGCAGCGGTCGATCGCAACAGTGGCAGCAAGATCTGGAAAGTGGACCTGGATATGCCGCTGTCCGGTGGTGTGGGTTATGGCGCCAATCGCCTCGTCCTGGGTAGCAGTAATGGCGACGTGATTCTGTTGGATGCCAACGATGGCAGCCTGTTGTGGCGTGTGCCGGTTTCTGGCGAGGTACTTTCACCTCCCCAGACCAACGGCAATGTGGTTGTGGTGCTGAGCTATGACGGCAAGCTGCGTGGTCTAGATGCTGAAGATGGCAGCGAGATCTGGGTCTACGACAGTGACCTGCCGATCCTGACCGTACGCGGCACCTCAACACCTCTTATTGATGGGCGCACCGTGTTGGCCGGCTTTGCTAATGGCAAGGTGGTGGCCTTTGATATCAGCAACGGTACGCTGCGCTGGGAATCCCGTGTCACTATTCCCCAGGGTCGCTCAGAAATCGATCGCATTGTCGATGTGGATGGTGAGCTGCTGCTGATCAACAACGTTGTTTACGCGGTGAGCTACCAGGGCCACCTGTCGGCAATGGATATGCCCTCCGGTCGCAAAATCTGGCAGCAGGAGGCCTCCAGTTCAGTAGGCATTGACCAGGGCTTCGGCAATATCTACGTGTCCGAAGACAACGGTTCTGTTGTGGCTTTTTACCGCAATGGTCAGGGCATTCGCTGGGAGCAGCCGCGGCTTGAAAATCGTCGCCTGAGTGCTCCCAAGACGGTGAAGGGCTTTGTTGCCGTTGGCGATTTCGATGGCCAGATACATTTCATGTCGCAGGTGGATGGGCGTTTTGTTGGCCGCAAAAAAGTGGGTGGCAAAGGCGTGCGCGCGCCCATGCTCAGTGATGGCGATACCCTCTATGTCTTCTCCAACAGTGGCACCCTGACTGCCCTGCGCGTTCAGTCGCAGGAGTAAATGAGTCATGGTTCCCGTCATCGCGCTAGTCGGCCGTCCCAATGTGGGCAAATCGACGCTGTTCAACCAGCTGACCCGCAGCCGCGATGCCTTGGTGGCCAATTTTCCGGGCCTGACCAGGGACCGTAAATACGGCGAAGGTCGTGTCGGTGACCGGCCCTTTATCGTGATTGATACCGGCGGTATCAGTGGTGAGGAAGAGGGCATCGATACCTACATGGCCGAGCAGTCGCTGGCCGCGATCGATGAGGCCGATGCGGTTTGTTTCCTGGTGGATGCTCGTGCCGGCCTGACCCCCGCGGATGAACAGTTGGCCACGCACCTGCGTCAGCAGGGCAAGCGTTTTCACCTGGTGGTGAACAAGATCGATGGTACCAACGAAGATGTAGCCCTGGCGGAGTTTTACAGCCTGGGCGTGGAAGAGCTGCACCCCACGACAGCCACACACGGGCGTGGCGTTAAGCAGCTCATCGAACACGTGTTGATGGAATTTCCGCCGCCTGAAGTGCCTGAGGACGAGGACGAAACGCGCGGCATTCGTGTGGCTGTGGTTGGTCGTCCCAATGTGGGCAAGTCTACGCTGGTGAATCGGATGCTGGGCGAGGAACGGGTAGTGGTTTACGACATGCCCGGCACCACCAGGGACAGTGTCTATATCGACTTTGAACGCGAAGGGCAGCACTACACCCTGATTGATACCGCCGGCGTGCGGCGTCGCAAGAACGTCAAACAAACGGTGGAGAAGTTCTCTATCGTAAAGACCCTCAAAGCCATCGATGATGCCCATGTCGTTGTCTTGTTGATGGATGCCAGTGAGGGCGTGGTGGAACAAGACCTGCACCTGTTGGGCCAGACCATTGAAGCCGGGCGCGGCCTGGTGATTGCCCTTAACAAGTGGGACGGACTGGAGTCCGATACCAAGCAGTACATCAAGACCGAACTGGAACGGCGACTGCAGTTCATTGATTACGCCGATGTGCACTACATCTCCGCCCTGCACGGCACCGGGGTAGGGCACCTTTACAAGTCAATACACAAGGCCCACGAGTCTGCGACACGCAAACTCAATACCAACCATCTCACTCGTATTCTTGAAGGCGCGGTCTATGATCATCCGCCGCCAATGGTGAACGGACGCCGTATCAAAATGCGTTATGCACACGCCGGTGGCCAGAATCCGCCGCTGGTAGTTATTCACGGCAACCAAACCGGCAAGGTACCGGCGGCCTATGAGCGCTACCTGGAAAAGGTGTTTCGGCGTGAGCTTGATCTGGCTGGCACACCCGTGCGCATTGAATTCCGCACCAGCGAGAACCCTTACGCAGGCAAACACAACAAGCTCACCCAGCGCCAGATTCAGCGCAAGCGCCGCATGATGGCACATGTCAAGAAGAGCAAGCGGAAGAAGAAGTAGTGGGCCAATTGCGCCAGATTCTGGAGCACGACAAAGCTGACATGGACAGCCGTGCTCAGGTTGAGAGCTTTGTCGATGCTTTTTACGCCAAGGTCTTAAACGATGATGTGCTCGCGCCCATTTTTCTCGACGTGGCCGCCATCGATCTCGATGTGCATCTGCCTCATATCAAAGATTATTGGTGCAAGCTGTTGCTGGGTGAAACCGGCTACAAACGCCACACCATGAATATCCACCGGGCCCTGCATAGTAAGCGCACGCTGCAAACGAGTGATTACGAGCGCTGGCTGGGTCTGTTTATTGCCACGGTCGATGAGCGCTTTCACGGCAGTCACGCCGAGCGCGCCAAACGGGTTGCCCGTTCGATTGCTGGCAATATGCAGGTGGCGATGTCCTAGAAAGGGCTCTGACTCTTTTTCAGGTTTCAAGGGGCCAGGCAACTGGAGCACACCCCGGCAGCTGACTAGGACTGCCTCAAACACTCCAGTCGCTCTGACCCCTCGAACTCCTTATGCCACCCCTCGAGCATTCGTTGTCGAGATATTCCAAATATTTATTTTTATATACAACAAACATAACTCAGCAGGGGCTCGACAGCCTGTTATTGCCCTATTCAGTTGGCCATTTTGTGACCAGACTCCCAGATCATAGTGACCAAAGCGGTCGTTGCGGGGCCAAATGACCGGAAATGTCAGCGCCTTTTGGTCAGATGCGTCATTGAGTTGCCATGGGTGTCGACAGATACTTTCTGTCCTTTCTGATAACCCCGATAAAAGGAGGCATGGCATGTCTGAGGCAAAAGTCCTGAGCCAGGAGTTTGAGCTGGGCTACACCTATACCCGCTCTACCGGGCCGGTAGTGGGTCGGTTCCTGACCGAGCTCAGGGATAAGAACATCGTTGGTATCAAAGGCAGTGATGGCAAGGTTTATGTTCCGCCCATGGAATACGACCCGGTTACCGCCGAAGAATTGAGCGAATTTGTTGAGGTGGGCCAGGCTGGTGAAGTCGTGAGCTGGTGTTGGGTGAAGGAGCCCCGCGATGCCCATCCCCACGACAAGCCCTTTGCCTGGGCCATGATCAAGCTGGACGGTGCCGATATTCCGATGGTGCATAACGTTCTCGTGGGTAGCGAGGAGGAGATGAGCACCGGGATGCGGGTGAAGGCCCAGTGGGCGGATGAAACCATTGGGTTCATCACCGATATCAACTGTTTTGTGAAGGAGTAAGCCCGTGTCGGAAGAGAAAGAACTGATCACCGGCATCGAAGCGCCGGTTTACCTGAAGTACACATTTACCGCTGGCGATGCGGCCAGCCGATTTCTGAGCCAGATCAAGGAAGGCAAGCTGGTGGGGCAACGCTGTCCCTCCTGTGACAACGTCTACGTGCCGCCCCGCGGGGCCTGTGCCGCCTGTGGCGTAGCGACTACGGATGAAGTACCTGTCTCTGACAAGGCTACCGTTGAGTCATTTACCATCGTTTACATTCCCATCCCGGGTAACCCAATCCAGCCTCCTTATATTGTCGCCAACCTGATTCCCGATGGCGCCAATATCTCCTGTATTCACCTGATGTCTGAGTGTGAAAACGAAGATGTACACCAGGGCCAGCGCGTGCAGGCAGTGTGGAAGGATCCGGAGGATTTTGATTACGCCATGGATAACATCAAGTACTTCAAGCCCATCGACGAGCCAGACGTGCCGCCGGAGATGATCGGTAAAGTGCCTGTCGAAGGCTGGGAGGGATAAGCGACATGAAAGATATAGCCATTGTAAGTTTTGCCCAGTCTGACTGTGTACGTCAGGCGGGTACCGCCAACGAGGTGGAGCTGATTATGCCGGTGGTCAACAAGGCGCTGGCGGAAGCAGGGCTGGAAAGCAGCCAGCAAGTGGACTTTGTCTGCTCTGGCAGCTGTGACTATCAGCAGGGCGCAGCCTTTGCATTCGTCCTGGGCGTGGATGCCCTTGGCGCGGTGCCACCGATCAAGGAGTCCCATGTTGAAATGGATGCAGCCTGGGCGCTGTACGAATCCATTTTGAAGATTCGCATGGATCAGGCGGACTCAGCGCTGATCTACGGTTTCGGCAAGTCATCCCCGGGTGAGCTGCCCATCGTGTTGTCCCAGCAGTTGGATCCCTACTACCTGGCGCCCCAGTGGGTGGACACAGTCAGCCTGGCAGCCATGCAGGCCCGAATGATGCTGGATGCCGGTGATATCACCGAGCAGGACATGGCTGACGTGGTGTCACGCTCGCGCCGCAATGCGGCTGCCAACAACCCCTATGCCCAGCTGAAAGGTGATGTGTCAGTGGATGACCTGTTAGCGGAGGACACCTGGGTGTCACCTTTGCGCAAACACGACTGCTGCCCGATTTCCGATGGTGCTTCTGCCATGGTGATCTGCACGGTCGAGAAGGCCAAAGAGTGGGGTAAGCCCTATGCCGTGATCAGCGGCATCGACCACCGCATTGAAACCCACAACCTGGGTGCTCGCGATCTCACCCGTTCGGTCTCTACGGAGCAGGCGGCAGCCGCGGCGGGTGTTGCAGATGGTGATGTGGAAGTGGCGGAGATCTATACCCCGTACAGCCACCAGGAAATCATTCTGAAGAAGGCACTGGGTCTTGGTGACAACACCGAAATTAATCCTTCGGGTGGCGTGCTCGCGGGCAACCTGATGATGGCCTCCGGCCTGTCCCGCATCGGTGAAGTGGCTCGTCGCATCATTAACGGTGAAATCAAGCGAGGCGTGGCGCACTGCACCAGTGGCCCATGTCTGCAACACAACCTTGTTACAGTACTGGAGGCAGCGTAATGGCGAATTTGGCAGCAGTTGTTGGTATTGGCCAGACCAAGTACCAGACCAAGCGCGGCGATGTCTCTATTGCAGGTCTTCTGCGTGAGGCAGCGGTAAATGCCCTGCAGGATGCGGACCTGACCTGGAACGACATCGACGCAGTCATTATCGGTAAAGCCCCGGACATGTTCGAAGGGGTGGTGATGCCGGAGATTTATCTCACCGACGCACTGGGCTGTAATGGCAAGCCCATGTTGCGGGTGCACACGGCAGGATCAGTGGGTGGCTCCACCGCACTGGTAGCGGCCAGTCACGTGCAGAGTGGCACTTTCAAGCGTGTTCTCACGGTGACCTTCGAGAAGCAGTCGGAATCCAATGCCATGTGGGCATTGTCGAACCCACAACCCTTCTCGCCGCATTTGAATGCCGGCGCTGGCGGTTACTTTGCGCCCATCATGCGCGAGTACATTCGCCGCTCCAAGGCGCCCTGGGATACAGGCATCAAGGTTGCTGTTAAAGACCGCCTGCATGGCGCACGCAACCCTCTGGCGCATCTGCAATTGCCGGAAATCACCATGAAGGAAGTGGAGGAGTCCCCCATGCTGTGGGATCCCATTCGCTTCCTGGAAAGCTGCCCGTCCTCTGACGGTGCCTGCGCCATGGTCATCGCCGATGAATCGCTGGTGAATGAATCGCCGAACAAGCCCGCGTGGATTCGCGGTGGAGCCATGCGTTCTGAACCCACCATGTACGCCGGTCGTGAAGAAGTAAACCCGCAGGCGGGACGGGATTGCGCGGCAGATGTTTACAAGCAGGCGGGCATTACCAATCCACGCAAAGATCTCGACTGTGCGGAAGTGTACGTACCTTTCTCCTGGTACGAGCCGATGTGGCTTGAAAATCTTGGTTTCGCCGAAGAGGGCAAGGGTTGGGAGTTGACCATGGCCGGCGCGACCTCGCTGGACGAGGACGGTGACATTCCCTGGAACTGCTCCGGCGGTGTACTCAGTTCCAATGCGATTGGTGCCTCTGGCATGATCCGCTTCGCCGAAGCAGCGCGCCAGGTTCGTGGCACTGCCGATGCCCACCAGGTGGACGGTGCCAAAACCGCACTAGGCCATGCCTACGGTGGTGGTGCCCAGTTCTACGCCATGTGGGTTGTGAGTTCGGAGAAGGGATAAGCATATGTCTAAAGCATTTAATCTGGCTGACCTGTTTGAAATGGTCGCCGACAAGGTGCCCGAGCGCGATGCGCTGGTGTGCGGTGATCAGCGTGCCACCTTTGCCCAACTCGAGGAGCGCGCCAACCAGCTAGCTCACTATCTGTCTTCGCAGGGCGTAGGCCCTGGTCATCATGTCGGTTTGTACATGTACAACTGCAATGAGTACCTGGAAGGCATGATGGCGTGCTTCAAGCTTCGCGCTGTGCCGGTGAACGTCAATTACCGCTACGTTCAGGAGGAGTTGAGCTACATCTTCAATAACGCCGATATGGTGGCTTGTATTCACCACCGAGAGTTCACGCCCCATATCGCAGAAATTCGTCACGAAGCGCCAGACCTGAAGACCTTTGTGTCAGTGGAAGACGGTTCGACCGAAGATCTCTCGACCATCGCTTCTGTCGAGTACGAGAGCGCCATGGCCGGTCATAGCAGCGAGCGTGATTTTGGTGAGCGCTCCGACGACGATATTTTCCTCCTCTACACCGGCGGCACCACCGGCATGCCCAAGGGTGTGATGTGGCCACACAAGAACCTGTTCTTCGCGGCCCTGGGCGGTGGTGGCTGGTTCCATCCCGATGGCCCCATCACTGCACCGGAGCAAATCGCCGGTCGTATTGGTGACTTCCCGATTATCGGTATGGCGCTTGCGCCCCTGATGCACGGTGCCTGCTGGTGGTATGCCTGTATTCAATTGCTGGCAGGTAACGCAGTTGTACTAAATCCCCATCGTTCCATGGATGGCGCCCAGGTCTGGGACATTGTCGAGAAAGAGAAAGTGAATTCTGTCTCCATCGTCGGCGATGCCATGGCCATTCCGCTGCTGGATGCTCTCAAGGTCAACCCGGATCGCTGGGACCTCTCCAGTGTATTTAACGTGGGCTCCGGCGGCGCCGTGTTCTCGGTGTCCAAACAGGAGGAGTTCAAGGCGCATTTTCCCAATGTCTTTATCTCCAACTCTTTTGGTTCCTCTGAGTCCGGCAATATGGGTTTTGATTCCGGTGAGAAGAAGTCTGAAGAGAAAGGTCTGGGCAACGTGGTTCAGTCTGACTTTATGGACGTGATTACCGACGTTGAAGGTGAGCCCCACGCCCATGTGAAGCCCGGTGAGATGGGCATTTTTGCCCGCTCAGGCTATATCCCCGTGGGCTACTACGGTGATCCGGTCAAAACCGCCAAGACCTTTTTTGAGGTGGACGGCAAGACCTGGTTGCTCACTGGCGACGAAGCGCGTTTGGAAGACGATGGTTCCATTACCGTCTATGGCCGCGGCTCAAACTGTATTAACTCCGGCGGTGAGAAAATTTTTCCCGAGGAAGTGGAAGAAGCTCTCAAGGCCCATCCTGACGTGTTTGATTGCCTGGTAGTTGATACCCCGGACGAACGCTTCGGCTCCAAGGTAACTGCTGTAGTCGCTACCCGCGGCGGTGCCAGCCTGAGTCTGGACTCACTGCAGGAAGAAGCACGCAAGCACATCGCGGGCTACAAGGTGCCTCGTGAACTGCACCTGGTCGATGAGATTCCCCGCGCACCCAGTGGCAAACCCGCTTATCCGAAGGCCAAGGTTATAGCCCTCAGCGGCGAACACCTGGTGGCATAACCTTTAAGGAGAGATTTCATGGCTGAATTGGATATCAGCACAGAGAACTGCATTGTCGAACAGGAAGGCAAAGTCCTGATCGTCACCCTCAACCGGCCCGAGGCCAAGAACGCTTTCAGCCCGGAGATGCTGCTGGGCATGTACAAGGCCTGGCGTCGACTGGAGGAAGATGACGAGCTGATGTGCGCCATCCTCACAGCCAATGGCGACACCTTCTGTGCGGGGATGGATCTGAAGGCGGGCGCCGAGGGTCATCGTTCCACCGAGGAGTTCATGGAAGTGATGGCCACCGTACCTAATGTGCACTGGCAGGCGCTGTTGCGCGATGATCGCCCCAATAAGCCCATTATCCTGGCGGTGGAAGGTTATGCCCTGGCTGGTGGTACCGAAATTTTGCAGGGTACGGATATACGCGTTGGTGCAGAAGATGCCATCTTCGGTGTCACCGAAGTGGCCCGTGCCCTCTATCCGATGGGCGGTTCAACCGTGCGTCTGCGTCGCCAGATTCCCTACTGCCTCGCGGCAGAGGTGCTGCTCTGTGGTGAGCACATCACTGCCCAGCAGGCGCTGGATTTCGGCCTCATTAACCGCATCGTACCTAAAGGTGAGACCCTGGCAGAGGCGAAGAAGATCGCCGAGAAAATCTGTGCCAATGGCCCGCTGGCAGTGAAAGCGGTGACTCGCTCCCTGCGCGAACACCAGGAGTGCATGACTGAGGCGGATGCGATGCTGGCTTCTGATGAATTGGCCAACCCCGTCTTTGCGTCTGCGGATGCTAAAGAAGGCATGCGCGCATTCAAGGAAAAACGTCCGGCAGTCTTTAAAGGCGAGTGACAAAGGAGAAGGTTAGATGGCAGGTCCATTAGCTGGTCTGAAAATTATTGAAATGGCCGGCATTGGCCCCGGCCCTTTTGCCAATATGCTGTTGTCCGATATGGGTGCCGACGTGATTCGCGTCGATCGCCCCGGCGGCGGCAATCTCGGTGCCACCGATAGCCCCGCAGATGTGTTGCAGCGGGGTCGCCGTTCTATCGCAGTTGACCTGAAAAGCGAAGAGGGCGTCGAAACCGTTCTCAAGTTACTCGAAAGCGCTGACGTCGTGACAGAGGGCTATCGCCCCGGTGTCATGGAGAAACTGGGTTTGGGCCCTGAAGTCTGCCTGGCGCGCAATCCCCGTCTGGTTTATGCCCGCATGACGGGCTGGGGTCAGCACGGCACCCTCGCTCACGCTGCCGGGCACGATATTAACTACATTGCGATTACCGGCGCACTGGCCGCCATGGGTCGCAAGGACTCCGGCCCGGTGCCACCGCTCAACCTGGTCGGTGACTTTGGCGGCGGCTCCCTGTATCTGGTGATGGGTATTCTGGCGGCATTGTTTGAACGGGGTGTATCCGGCAAAGGACAGGTGGTCGACGCCGCCATTACTGACGGAGTGATCTCGCTGATGGGTGCCATCCAGGGTTTCCAGGGTGTCGGCATGTGGGACGACAGCCAGCGTCAGGTCAATATGCTGGATGGTGGTGCGCCTTATTACGACACCTATGAGTGTGCGGATGGCGGGTGGGTCAGCATTGGTTCCATTGAGCCGCAGTTCTACGCCCTGCTGATGGAGAGGCTGGGCATGGAAGTGGGTGAGCACAGTTTCATGGACCAGTTTGAGAAGACTAAATGGCCTGAGCTGAAGGCCCAGATTACCGAGATCTTTAAAACCAAGACCCGCGATGAGTGGTGCGAGATGATGGAGGGTACGGACGTCTGTTTCGCACCGGTCCTGAACATGAGCGAGGCGCCTCACCATCCTCACAACCAGTCTCGCCAGTCTTTTGTGGATATCGGTGGTTATCAGCAAACAGCGCCGGCGCCACGTTTCAGTCGCACAGAATCGGAGATTGGTCGAGCCCAGGTCAAGCCGGGTCACGACACCCGCGACATTCTGGCGGAATTGGGTCACGATGAGGCTACAATAGCGTCCCTGATCGAATCCGGAACGGTGGCAGAAGCATCATGACTGATATTGCACAAGTATTTACCGAAGTCGTTAATCAGCGACGCTCCATTCGCGCCTTTAAACCGGAGCCCGTCCCGCAGGATGTGTTGGACCAGCTGTTTAATGTGTCTCTGAGGGCACCCTCTAACTGCAATACCCAGCCCTGGCAGGTGCACGTGGCTTCGGGTGAGAAGCTGGAGGTTCTGCGTCAGCGCATGCCCGCCGAGTTCATGGAAGGCAAGATGACCATGGATTTCCCTTACGATGGAGTTTACGAGGGGGTCTATAAGGAGCGTCAGCACGGCTCGGCCCAGGCCCTGTACGATGCCTGTGGTATCGAGCGTTCTGACAAGGCGGCGAGACAGGTGCAGTTCATGCGCAATTTCACCTTCTTTGATGCACCCCATGTGGCTTTCCTGTTTCTACCTGAGCCCTTCGGCCTGCGTGAGGCCTGCGACCTGGGCATGTACGCCCAGAACCTGATGTTGTCGATGGTGGCGCACGGCCTGGGCAGTTGCCCCCAGACGGCGCTGAGCTTTCAGTGCGATCTGGTCCGTGAAGTGCTGGGCGTGGATGCGTCCAATAAGCTGATTTTTGGTCTGTCCTTCGGTTATGAATTGGAGGATGCGCCAGCCAATAGTGCCTGGACCGATCGCGGTTCGCTGGGCGATATCGTTCATTTCCACAGTTAGGAGTTCCCGTGGGAGAGTTTGTTACCACTGAAAATCGAGACGGCGTACTGCTGGTCACCCTGAACCGTCCTGAGAAGAAGAACGCGATCCATACCGCCATGTGGCACGAGATTCGCGATACGTTTCTGGAGGCAGAGAAGGACGACAATGTGGTTTGCCTGGTGCTCACCGGCGCGGGCGAGAACTTCTGTGCCGGGGTTGATCTGGGTAGCTTCGGCGACGTGCCGGAAGGGGAGGATCCCTCTTACCCCTTTGATAGCTGTGCCGCCGCAGTGGCCAGTTTCGCCAAGCCTTGGATTGGCGCCGCCCAGGGTGTGGCGGTAGGCGGTGGAGCCACGATCCTGTTTCACGCAGACATTGTTTACGTGGGCGACAGCCTGCGTATGCGCCTGCCGTTTGCCAATCTGGGCCTGGTGCCGGAGTTTGCCAGCTCTTACATGCTGCAAGCCAATATTGGCGCCCAGCATGCGGCCGAGTTTTTCTATACCGCCCAGTGGATAGATGCCGTCAGAGCGGTAGAGTCAGGCATTGCAGCGCGCAGCTATGCCGATGCCGAGTTGCTGCCTGCCGCGCTGGAGAAAGCCGCCGAAATTGCCCAGTGGCCTGTGAACTCCCTGAAAGAGATCAAGGCCACCTTGCGGCTGCCGCACAAGGCCCATATCGAGGCAGCCTTCAAGGCTGAAAAAGAGGGCATGGGGCGTCAGGCGGGTAGTCCTGAAAATATCGAGGCGATCACCGCTTTTATGGAAAAGCGCCCGCCCAAATTCCGCTAATTCAGTAAAAATGTGAACTGGCGCACAGTTCACACTTCTCACTATCTGGCCAATGTGCTGCTATGCTCTGAATAGCTGTATCTACTGTATTCACAGGTAGTGGCCTATGACGGCAACCGTTGAACCGGGTATCGTGAGCCTGCAGCAGTCCGGACGGACGCTGTCCACTCATTTCAGTCTCGATCTGTTCGAAGACGACGGTAATGGTAATAAGGTCCTATCCCTGGGTAGTGGCACGGCGACATTTTCAAACGGCTTTTCCGCCAGCCTCGGTCAGGCACTGATTAATGACCCCACTTTGCAACTGTCCCTGTCGGGCACCTCGGTTAGCGTCGAAGACAGCGTCGAGAATCTGTTGCAGTTTGCCAAAGCAATTGAAGAGCTGGGCCTGGACCCCGCAGGGGTGCTCGGTGGACCGTCTGCCAAGGTGGTTATCAGGGAATCTGATCCCACCAAATTGAACCAGTTGTTGAATGGGCAGAACTTTGCGCTGTTCAACTTGCTGGATGAGGTCGTGGTGCCAGAGGGCACTACCCTGCGGATTCCGCTGGACAAATACGACCCTTCACTTAGCTTTCCGGTGTTGAGGTAGTGAATGTCTACGGTACTGTTGAAGAATATGACGACTTTAACGGCAGCCTGACCGGTGCTCAGTATGACTTTTACGTGCTGGATAAGCGCCAGAACTACGTGGTGTTTTCGGATGGCGGTGACTTTAACGCCGGTGCATTGGGACAGGTCGATGGTTTCCTGTTGTCAGACACCGTTGCCAATCTGATTGCAGCTGATTTGGGCAGTGGTGTTTTGCAAAGCATTGGTGCCGAGAAATTCCAGGCTCGGGATGACGTGGCGGCTATCACCGCGGGTTTGCAGGATGCGACCGCCACCGGCCTTGACGCCATGGGCATCGACTCCCTGGTGCTGGTTGATTCAGTGTTTAACCTGTCGGGCACTAACAGCACACTCGACGCCGAAGTGGGATCACGGCTGCATGATGTGCAGGTCGTCAGCAGCTATAGTAGCCTGTCCAGCAGTTCTTTTACTACGGGCTATTTGCCCCTCGCGAGCTATGTTGTGGTTAAAGATCTTGCGAGCAACTTCCCGTCTCTGGATACCAGCCCCTTCTTTCTCAACAACAACCCGTCCCCCAACGAATTCCTGGTCGAAGTTGGCACGCTATACCTCACCCCCGCTAATCTCATTGCGCTCGGCTTGAATGCTTACGACGCCGATGACGCCGGCTACGGCATGCAATTATCAGTGGAGCAGGTCGGTCAGCTGATAGGCTTTGTGGAGGCGGGCAATGTGCTGGCAAAACTGTTTCCCGACGGACTGCCCTCGATTCTTATTATTGATACTGCAGAAAACCTGCAGCCCGTTTTCGACAGTGGCTTAACCAATATCCCACCGGAGCTGGCGCCATTGTTGACAGATGTGCAGTTGACCAGCGGCGATCTGGTGATTCCCGCCGAGTTGTTTAGCAGTGGCGGCAATTACTGGACAATCTCCGACGCAGCCAGTACGGTGTATTTGCAGGGGGACGTGGCGACTGTGCTGGACCCGGGCTTTGATCCTTCCAGCCACATCTTCGGGCCGGGCAATGTTGAGATATTGGTCAAGGATGATGCCAGCACCATACGCAGTAATTACCTGGATCTTGGCGGAGTGATAGAGGGTTTTGATGCCAGCTATCGCCACCTGGTAGATGTTGACGATGTGGCTTCCCCATTAGTGTCTTTCGCCAATGCTGTTGACTGGTTTGAATTCTCCCCGGCGCTGATCAGCAGTGGTAACCAGGTAGATATAGCCGGTGAAGGTTTTGATGTCGCGGAAGACGGCGGCGCGGTCGATGGCCCCAATGATGTGCTCGATATCAGTGCGGTGACCAACCTGGATCGACGCTTTGATGGGGCAGACTGGGATGATTATTACCCGCTGTTTTTCTAGGGCCTGGCGACTCGCGCTTCCTACGGCGCGCCGGGGCAAAATGCGCTGTTTGTGACCTCGCTGGGGTTGCGCACAGAGACGGTTCAGGGGCTGCCGGCACTGGATATCAAAATCAGTGAAGTGGCGAGCACACTGGTGGAGTTTGATGGCCTCGGCGGTGCCTACGATGGCAGTGCCGACTTCAGCGTGCATATCGACGATGATGTCGTGGGTGCAATCGACACCGGTGACTCTGACGGCGATGGTGACTTTACCGATATTCACAACGGCCTCACCTCCGCGAACTTCTGGGGGATACCCCTGGCAGGGGAGGCGACAGCAGATACCCTTGAGAATGACACGCTGATCCCTGACCTCGAACTGTTGCGGTTCGATGGCATTAACGAGTGGGGCGATATCTTTGACGGTTATGAAATAGGCCAGTATTGGTTGAACGGGATCGGAGGGCTGCGCGAGAGCGAAGTCAGCTGGTCGATCAACTACCCACTGGGCTGGTACTGGTGGGAGGACGATGGTGGCGACCAGGTCTATGTGGGTGATGCGGAAGGCCCTGCCACGCCTTACGAGGACCTGATGTTTGGCTTATCTGGCAATGACAGCCTCTCAGGCTTGCAACTGACCGATGTGCTGGATGGCGGTTCAGGTAACGACACCCTGCTGGGGGTAGTGGCAACGATCTGTTGGTGGGTGGTGAGGGTGCAGATATCCTCGACGGCGGTGATGGCGCTGATACGCTCACCGGCGGCTCCGGCAATGATGTGTTTACCTACACGGCGAGCTCACAATTTGGAGATGTGATTACTGATTTTGGTCCGGGCGACGTGCTTGAGATTGACCAGGACATACTGCCAGACGGGGCCAATCTGACTAGTGAGCGTTTTGTCCTAACCAAGCCGGATAACAATTACTTTGTTCAGACTACTGATTACTGGTACTTCGCGACTACAGCATATACCTTCGATCCCTATCTTTACTCTGAAGCCGGATCTCTAGTCGCTACCAATATTGATATTACCGGTGCGTCGCGCACATGGGCTTACCCAAATTTTAATCCTTCAGTTACAGTGCGGTTGCCGGTGGCGACTTTTGTGTCCGTATCTGCAGCCAACACCGACTTTACTGGCGCGTTTCGGAGTTTTCTGGATGGATTCTACCTTCCCAGTCATGCCACCCAGCAGCATGTGGATACCGCCAAGACTTCGATTACAGCGGAAGGAGGTCGTCTGTTTGTCGGTCCCGGTACCCGTCTGGGTGCGCAAATTGATACCAAGATTCAGCCGGCTCCATATCTTGCGTTTGGCGTGGTAAATCGCGGTACCGGCACCACGGCGACCAGCGCGCTGCTGCTGGCTTATATCATCAATGGCTCGGCTGGCCTGCGTACCCAGACCAAGACGTCAACCGCCTGGTGGAACGAAATTACGGCCAGCGAAATCCAGTCTATCCAGACCATCGCTTTTTTTGAAAATGGTGGCGCTGCAAACCTGCCCTATCAGATCGTACTGGTGTAATCCTTATCTTTCTCCACCACGGCGTCGGTTCGCTTTACCGGTGCGCTGGGTTAGAGTGTCGCCAGCAAATTGTTGAGGATGGTGCATGGCCAGTTTTGAAGAGGTACGGGGGTTCCTGCGTACAGAGTTTCCCCAGTCTGACTTTGAGCTGATTGAGCTCGGCGATAAAACAGCGGTGATCAGGCGCAGTACTGGCGAGCGTGACTTGCGGCCTGGCGGCACGATCTCTGGGCCGACCATGATGGGCATGGCGGATACCGCACTCTACGCGGCGATTTTGGGAGAAATCGGCCTGGTGGCGCTGGCGGTGACAACCAGCCTCAACTTCAATTTTCTGCGCAAGCCCGCAGGCGGCAAAGACCTGGTGGCTCACTGTGAACTGTTGAAGGTGGGTAAGGTGCTGATTATCGGTGAGGTGTCCATCTATTCGGACGGTGACGAACGTGTAGTGGCCCACGCTGTGGGGACCTACTCGGTGCCGCCGCGTTAGAACCGCTGTTCGCCGCGGGGTGAATGGCTCCCGACCCGGATGCGACCGCGCAGCAGGCTCAGCAGGTTTTCGCTGTCCTGCTTATTCAGGAATTCACCCAGGCTGATGTCCTCCCCGCGATGCTGCAGGCTGATTTTCGGGCCGTCCCAGGGGTGCTGTTCCGGTTCTACCGCCAGTCGAGATTCCTCCAGCGGCAATTCAAAACTCTCGCGGGGGTGGTAGTGCCCTTTTTGGATGTGAATCTTGTCTTCGCGCAGGGTAATGACGTGTCGATACTGTAGCTTCCAGCACACGTAGTAGAGGGCGCCGCCGAGTGCCAGCATCTCCAGCCCGGCAAAGGGCAGAATGGGCCAGGCGCCGATCAGGGCGAAGCCTGTGGCAATCACGGCAGACAGGCAGCACATGGCAATCAGCGCATACTTGTTCGCCTGCCAGCTGGCCGAGCGATTGGGCTCGGCCACAATCACTTCTGAGTCGTCTTTTTTCTGCTGGTATACCACGATGTCTCCTATACTGGCGTATACGTTAAATCCGCACAAGGAGATGAACCATGCGAGTTGGATACGTCACGCTGGGCACGAATAAACCTGAACAAGCCTGCGCGTTTTATGACGCGTTGATGGACACCATCGGTTTTGGACGAATCTGGGACGATGGCAAGCTGATTATCTGGGGGCGCTCGATGGAAGAAGCCGCCGTGGGTGTTACTACGCCTCATGACGAGCAGGCCGCCACCATCGGCAACGGGGTGATGGTCGCTATGCAGATGGATAACGAGGAGCAGGTCGCCGCTTTCTATAACAAGGCCATGGAATTAGGGGCCAGCGACGAGGGAGCCCCGGGTCAGCGTATCGACAATTTTTACGCGGGTTACTTTCGCGACCCGGATGGCAACAAGCTAAACGCGTTCTGCTTCAACGACGTCACTGTCTGAGAAGCGCCTGCCCAGGTAGATGCCGAGGTCGGCCCAGATGCCGGCAATGCCGGCGCCTACCAGGGCAACCGCTGACAGCCCCAGCCCCAGGCCCGTGGTCAGGGCGGTGAAGGCCCAGGCATTGAGCATGTCGCCGCCGCGATAAACCACGATGTCGATCACTGGTTTGGCTTTGAAACGGGTTTCACGATCGACGGCAGTAAATAGCATCTCTCTACCTGGTCGGGTGATGGCATAGTTGCCCGCGCGCCGCACAATCTGGATACCAACGACCACAGCTACGCTGGGTGCCGCGGCCAGGGTCAGCATGCCGCCCATGATGACTACCGGCACGGCAGCCAGGGTGGCGGACAGGCCAAAGCGGGTAGCCATGCGCCCAGTGATAAACATGGCGATTACCAGTGTTGCGGAGTTGACCACAAGATCCATCATGGCCCAGATTTGTGAACGTTCTTCGCGGGAGTAATCAGCCAGCAGGTTTTTCAGTTCGAAGTACACAAAAGAACTGATTGAGGTATAGAGCAAAATGAATGCGCCAATGCCCAGCAGGTAGGGGTTTTTCAAGAATTCAAAAAAGCCCGCCAGCGGATTTCCGCCGATAAACTCCAGGTCATCAGCGCCGACCTGCACATTGTCATTATGCAGGTCACTGCTTTTAAGGGACTGCAGCCAGGCGATCAGCGGAATGGTCGCCACTAACAAGACGCTGGCGATCAGCATCAGGTTGTCGGTACCCAGTGAGCCCACAAAGAAAGTCGGTATGGCGGGGCCCGCCAGGCCGCCGGTGCTGGCACCCGCGGCAATAAATCCAAACAGTCGGGGTGCCTGGGCTTTGCTGAACAGGTCAGACATGAAGCTCCAGAACACCGACACGTGGAACAGGCTGAACACGCTGATCCAGACGTAAAACGACTTGTCCAGTAAGGTGCGCTCGCTGAGCATCTGTGAGCCCAGGTAGAAAGCGACAAACGACACGGCAAAAAAGCCGTACACGCTGGGCACCAGCTTTTGGAAGCGCAACTTGCTGACCGCGGCGCCGTAGATGGAGACGGCTATGGCGCTGAAGAAAAACGTAAACGTCCACAGCCAGCTGACTTCCGCATCACTCCAGTCGCTGGCCATGGCGTCGCGGACCGGGCGCAGGATGTAGTAAGCGGCCATGAGGGTGAAAACCAGTCCGAATGAGGCGAGTACGGCCCGTACTTCATGTGCTTCAATATTGACGGCCTTGCTCAGTAATTTGCCTGCGGCATTCATTTATTGTTCTCCGTATTGTTGTCGCAGCAGGTTCTTTTGTACCTTGCCCATGGCGTTGCGGGGAAGGGTATCCACAACCACCACCTGCTTCGGGCATTTAAAGGCTGCCAGACGTTCGCGGCAAAAGGCAATCACCGCTTCCTCCTGCACTGCACCGGCCTTCGCCACCACCACCGCCATCACCGCTTCACCGAAATCAGGGTGCGGGATGCCGATAACGGCTGACTCTGTCACACCGCTGATTTCATCGATCAGCAGCTCGACTTCCTTAGGGTATACGTTCAGTCCCCCGGATATGATCATATCTTTAGCCCGCCCGACAATAGAGACATAGCCATCGCAGTCGATGCTGGCCTTGTCGCCGGTGTCGAAGAAGCCGTCGTCGGTGAAATCCTCCGCGGTCTTCTCCGGCAGGCGCCAGTAACCCGGGAACACGTTGGAGCCTTTCACCTGCAGATTTCCCGGCTCTCCCACGGGCAGCTCCTTACCACCGTCATCCACGACCCGCACGCTCACCCCGGGCAGTGCCGGGCCGACCGTGCCCGGCTTGCGCTCCCCATTCAGCGGGTTGGAGGTATTCATGCTGGTCTCGCTCATACCGTAGCGCTCGAGAATACGGTGTCCGGTGCGATCTTCAAACACCTCGAAAGTGTCCGTTAGCATGGGCGCTGAACCGGAGATAAATAGCCGCATGGAGGTGCAGTGCTGGCGACCAAATTCAGGCAGAGACAACAGGCGTGTGTAAAAAGTAGGGACCCCCATCATGACGGTGCACTCTGGCAGATCACTGATCACTGCAGCGGCATCAAAGTTGTTGTGCCAGCGCATGCTGCTGCCGCTGAGCAGGGTGCATCCAAGGGCCACAAACAGTCCGTGTACGTGATAAATCGGCAGGGCGTGAAGCAGGCAGTCCGCCTCGTTAAAGCCCCATTGCTGAACCAGGGTCGTTGCGCTGCTGTGTAGGTTCTGATGGGTCAACATAATGCCCTTGGGGCGCCCGGTGGTTCCAGAGGAGTAGAGCAAGGCGGCCATATCATCCGCTGCAGCAACATAGGTATCTGCCTCAATGGGTTGCTGCTTCGCCGCATTCATCAGCGAGCCTGAACCGTCTTCAGCCAGTGTGTAGACCTTGCTGTGATCCTTCATCAGGCCGGCAAACAGTGCGGCCTTTTCTGGCTGGCAGACCACCAGGCTGGGCTCTGCGTTGCCGACAAAGAAACGCAGTTCGTCTTCGAGGTACGCGGTATTGAGCGGGTGGTAGACCAGTCCCGCGCGCAGGCAGGCCAGGTATAGAAGCAGATTGTCGACCGATTTACTGACCTGCACCGTCACCCTGTCGCCGGGGCTGGCGCCAGTGCCCAGCAGAGCATTTGCGAGCCTGCCGCAGCCTTCTATCGCAGCGGCATAGGAGAGACTGTTGCCCGTGGCGGTGATCAACAGCGGTTTGTCCAGATCGCTGGGGAAGGCCGCTTCGAAAGCGGCGTAGAGGTTGGCGTTGTCAGTCATCGAATCACTGTATACTGCTGCTTGCCCAAAACACAATAAAAGGAAAATCACATGCAGGATTTCAAGGCAAAGCTGGCTGTGGTGACCGGCGCAGGCAGCGGGATTGGTCGACAACTGGCAGTTCAGCTGGCAGCGCAGGGATGCAATCTGGCGCTGTGCGATCTCAATATGGCTGGTCTGGAAGAAACCCGCGATGCCTGCGGTAGTGACATCGCAGTGAGCCTGCATCAGTGCGATATGGGTGTCGAATCCGAAGTGCAGGCCTTTGCGGCCGAGGTGCTGGCTGAAGACAATACCGAATCGATTAATCTCTTGTTCAACAATGCCGGGCTGGCCGGCGGAGGCAGTTTTGTTGCTGATGATCGCGCTGCCTGGGAGCGCACCTTTAACGTGTGCTGGGAAGGCGTGTACTTCGGCTGCCGTGCTTTCCTGCCCCTGCTGATTGCCAGCGACGAAGGGCATCTGGTTAACGTCAGCAGTGTGAACGGTCTGTGGGCATCACTGGGCAGTGGTGTGCCCCACACCTCTTACAGCGCCGCCAAGTTTGCTGTGCGCGGTTTCACCGAGGCGTTGATCAATGACATTGCCCTGCATGCCCCGCACGTGGGTGTGTCGGTGGTGATGCCGGGGCATATTGGCACCAATATCGTGGGTAATTCACAGATCCTGCAGGGTTCCATGCCGGCGGATATGAGCGCAGAAGAGTGTGAGGACATGCGCAAGGTGTGGACCAGGATAGACCCGGCAGCAGCCGATCTGAGCGATCAGCAGGTGCGGGATATGATGGAGGCCCGCGCCCAGCTGTTTACTGAAACCGCACCCACGACGGCGGCCGAGGCAGCAAGCATCATTCTGAATGGTATCCGCGCTGGTGAATGGCGCATCCTGGTGGGTGATGACGCGGTTGGGCTGGATGCGCTTGTGCGTGAAATGCCTGACAAAGCCTACAGCCCCGAGTTCTACCAGGAGCTGCAGGCTCGGGGAGTGTTTCACACCATTACCTGATGCCTCAGGCTGGCGCGCGGTCCAGGTCTTCAGGCAGGGTGCGTGCCGCCAGGTAAAAGTGCACCGTGGACCAGGCCAGAACTATGGGAATCAGGTACAACATCGCGAAGCGCAGTGCCTCTGTGCCTTCCGTGGGGGTGAGGTAGTCACTGAGCATGCCGACCATCCAGGGGCCTGCGCCAAGGCCAATGATGTTCAGAATAAAGAACAGGATGGCGGAAGACATAGCCCGCATACGCAGCCCGACAAGGCCGTGGGTCACGGCAAGGGTATTGCCCAGGTAGACGTTGTGTAACAAGCCGGGAACCGCAGCAAAGGCCAGCGCCAGGTAGGGGTTGTCCACCAGGTAAACCGCGGTGGCGAAGGGCAGGGCGATGACGCCGACCAGAGCCGGCAGCCAGGCGTACCAGCGGCGATCTCTCGGTGCCAGTTTGTCTGCAATATAACCGCCAAAAAACACCCCAATGGCGCCAAGCAGCCCGATAATCAGAGCCAGCCAGGTGCCCAGCTCGCCGGTGCTCATGCCATGGCTCCTGATAAAGAAGGAAGCGGTCCAGCTGGAAATGCTGTATCCGGCGAAGGCGTTCAGTGCTGCACCGAGGGCCAGGTGGCGAAAAGTCATTCGGCTCCACAGCAGTTTCAGTATGTCTTTGGTGGGTGGTGGCTTGGCCTCAGCCTGACGTTCTTCCATCGCGCCTCGAGGTGGCTCAGCAATGGTAAAGCGCACCAGTGCTGCCAGCAGGATGCCGGGTATACCCACCACCAGAAAGGCCACTCGCCAGCCAAAAAACTCGTTGAGCCAGCCGCCAAACAAAAAGCCAAACAGGATGCCCCAGTTCACGCCGGTGGAATAAAAGCCCAGGGCACTGGCGCGTTTCTCCGGGGGAAAAATATCCGAGATGATGGAATGAGAAGGCGGGCTGCCGCCGGCCTCGCCCACGCCGACACCGATACGCGCCAGCAGCAGCTGAACATAGTTTTGGACAAACCCGGATATCGCCGTCATAAAGCTCCAGGTAAACAGCGCCAGCGCGACAATGTTGCGGCGGTTGGAGTGGTCAGCCCAACGCGCGATGGGAATGCCTGCGGTGACGTAGAACACGGCGAAAGCGAAACCGGTCAGCAACCCCAGCTGGCCGTCAGACAGGTCCAGGTCGGCCTTGATGGATTCCTGCAGAATCGCCAGCAGCTGTCGATCGATGAAGTTGAAGCTGTAGACAACCGTCAGCACACCCAGGGCATAGTAAGCGGCCTTGGTGCTGGAATAGGGGTTCTCGGTGACCGGCGGGGCATCACTCATGGGCTGGTCCTGTTTGTTGTTATTGTGTGCGGCCCAATATGGCTGAAGCCCGATGTTGGTGCAAGTCAGGCCTGCAGCCGGTTTCCGTCTACTAGCAGCGGCCGCGCATCTCCCGAGCAGTCGGGAAAGTTACAGATCGATAAAACGACCGCCCTCGGCAGCCAGTTTGCGCAGGGTGTCTGCAGGGGCCAAACGCTCGTTGCTTGCGGCCAGTTGCTCCATGCGAGCCAGTACTTTATCTGCGCCAATGGTATCGCCGTAGTACATGGGGCCGCCCTTGTCCCTGGGCCAGCCGTAGCCGTTCAGCCAGATCACGTCGATGTCACCGGCACGCTGCGCCTTGCCTTCCTCAAGAATTTTCAGGCCCTCGTTAATCATCGGGAACACACAGATTTCTATGATTTCATCCGGCGACATGGTTTTGCTCTCGGTGATGCCGGTGACTTCGCGAATGATCTTCTCTGCGACCTCGGACGGGGTACGGTTACGCTCCTCGTCGTAGTCGTAGTAACCGGCGTCGGTCTTCTGGCCGCGGCGGTCCAGTTCGCAAAGGGCATCGCGAATTGGGGATTTGGTTTTTGCCCCTTTCTTCCAGCCGATATCCAGCCCCGCCATATCTGACATCTGGAAGGGCCCCATCCGAAAGCCAAAGTGATTAAAGGCCTCGTCGATGCCCCAGGGCATGATGCCCTGGTTGATCAAAATATCGGTGCCAACGCCGCGCAGTGCCAGAATACGATTGCCCACAAAGCCGGGACATACGCCTACCAGGGCGGCGATCTTGCCGATGTGTCCGCTCAGCTGCATAGACGTGGCGATCACGTCATCGGCGGTATGGTCGGCGCGAACCACTTCGAGCAACTTCATGACGTTGGCCGGCGAAAAAAAGTGCAGGCCAATCACATCTTCCGGGCGACTGGTCTGTGCTGCGATTTCGTCGATGTTGAGCGCTGAGGTGTTGGTGGCGAGAATGGCGCCGCCTTTGCACACGCTATCCAGTTTGCCAAAGATCTCTTTTTTGATGGCCATGTCTTCAAACACCGCCTCGATGATCAGGTCGCAGTCGGCCAGGTCATTGATATCCAGGCTGGGGGTGAGCCGGCCCATACGTATATCCACTTCTTCCATCGGAAAGCGGCCGCGACTGGCACTGCGCTCGTAGTTTTTGCGGATCACCCCAAAGCCTCGATCCAGCGCTTCCTGCTGCGTCTCGACAATAGTGACAGGAATGCCGGCATTGGCGAAATTCATGGAAATACCGCCTCCCATGGTGCCGGCGCCGATGATGCCAACGGTTTTGATATCACGCACGGGGATATCGGCAGGCAGGCCTTCGATAATGACAGCATCAGATTCAGAGCGGGCGATATAGTCGTCGACATCGGGCAGTGACATGCTTATTTTCCTTATTAGCTACTGCTAAACTTATTCCTTCAATACAACAGCGTTATACAAAAACAATGATAAAACAACTGAGCTGTATCCTGTTTGCCGGGCTGTTTCTTGTGGGGTGTACAACCTCGACCAGCCAGGGTGAATACGTCGCTCCGCGTGCAGCCGACGGTATTCGTCCTGACCTGAATGGTATCTGGCAGGCAGTGAGTGCCGCGCACTACGACCTGGAGCGGCATATGGCGCGTTCTTCACTGCAGGAGCGTGATGGTCCGCTGGGTCCTGTACCCGCCAAAGCCACCCTGTCCATGGGGGCAGTTGCGGCAGTGCCGCCCGGGCTGGGCGTGGTGGGTGGTGATGGGCGTATACCCTATAAACCTGCGGCCCTGGCGCAGCGCGAGCACAACCGCGCCAACTGGAGCCAGTTGGACCCGGAGGTGAAGTGTTATTTGCCGGGCGTTCCGCGTGCAACGTATATGCCGTTTTCCTTTCAGATCCTGCAGGGGGATGATGACATTTTTATCGCCTACCAATATGCAGGCGCGGTCAGAAATACCTACTCCGAAGATCCAGGTCCGGCACCCATTGATTCATGGATGGGTCAGTCAGTCGCCAGTTGGGATGGAGACACCCTGGTCCTTGAAGTGACCGGTCAGGTTGCCGATACCTGGCTGGATCGCTCAGGCAACCATCACAGCGCCCAGCTGAAAGTGACGGAGCGCTTCACGCCAATGGGACCGCATCATCTCTGGTACGAGGCCACGCTTGAAGACCCCGAGGTCTATACGCGGCCCTGGACCATCAGCATGCCTTTGTACCGGCGCATGGAGAAAGACATCCAATTGCTGGATTTCAAATGTGTGGAGTTTGTCGAGGAACTGCTATACGGCGAGTGGCGCCGTGAGCCGCTGGATTGAGCGGGGAGATCACTATGAAAGGTTTCAAGCTGCTTGTGTTACTGCTTCCCCTGGTCAATCTTGCCCAGGCGGAGATACCGCGAACCGCAGACGGTCGGCCCAATTTTAACGGCACTTACGACGTGTCTACCCTGACGCCCACTGAGCGCCCCAAAGAATTTGGTGACAAGTTCTGGATTACACGGGAAGAGGCGGATGCACTGGTAGCTGCTCGTGACCTGGCGCGTCTGGATAATGTGAAAGACAGTGATCCCAATCGCAAGGCGCCGCCCAAGGGTGGTGACGGTAACTACGCCTACGGGGCCGGTGGAGTGGGGGGTTACAATGTCGAATGGGTGGATCCCGGCAAAGACGCCTTTGAAGTCGACGGCAGAATTCGCTCCTCCATTCTTAACGATCCACCGGACGGGCGTTATCCGAAAATGACAGAAGCGGGCATTGCCAAAGTCATGGCAGCGCGCAAAATGCGCCAACCCAATACCGGCACCGCCTGGTGGTTGGCGATGGAAGGGCCGGGCCCTTACGATGGGCCGGAATCGCGCCCGGTTTCCGATCGCTGTCTGGCAGGTTTTGGTTCCACCGGCGGGCCACCTATGTTGCCCACGCTATACAACAACTTTAAGCGTATTGTGCAGACCCCGGATCACGTCATGATCCTGATTGAGATGGTGCACGATGCGCGTATCGTCCGAATGAACAGCGACCACGTCTCTGAGGATATTCGCAAGTGGATGGGTGATTCCATCGGCTGGTGGGAATGGGATACCCTCGTGGTGGATACCACCAACTTCACAGACAATCCCGGTTTGTATTTCGCCTCTCGCAACCTGCACGTGGTGGAGCGTTTCACCATGATTGATGAGGCGACGCTGCTATACCAGTTCACTGTCAACGATCCCGAGATCTGGACGGAGCCCTTTAGCGGTGAATACGTTTGGCCCATGACCAACGACTCGGTCTACGAATATGCCTGTCACGAGGCCAACTATGCCATGGGCAATATTTTGCGCGGCGCCCGATTACTGGAGTCAGAGTGGCAGGGCGAGCGTGCCGCCAGTGGAGATGAGAGCGAATGAATACCTTTAAACGTTTGAGCCTGTCAGCGCTGTTGGTGGTGGGGCTTACCCGGCTTACAATCTGGCCCATCATGCCTTTTCGGCTGAGTTTGATCCCAATCGTCCGCTGGTGTTGCGCGGGCCGGTGACCAAAGTGGAATGGGTGAATCCACACGCCTGGATTCACCTTGAACACACCAATGAGCAGGGTGAAGTCGAGGCCTGGAAGGTAGAGGGCGGAACACCCAACACGCTCCTGCGTCGAGGTATCAATCGCAATACGGTCAAGCCCGGTACCTATATCGTGGTTGACGGTTACCAGTCCAAGGACCGCTCCAACAGCGCCAACGGTCGCAATATTACGCTGGCGAATGGTCGCAAGCTGTTTATGGGCTCCTCGGGTACCGGTGCACCCAAGGACGGCGCAGACCCTAACGAGCGCTAGGAGCCAGCTATGAAACAGTTTTTTGCTGCGGCCATGATCAGCTTGCTGGCGAGTGTCGCCAATGCCGATGCCGTGTTTGAATTGCGTACATATACAGCCCACGACGGCAAGTTGGAGGCGCTGCAGGCCCGCTTTCGCAATCACACCATGGCTCTGTTCGAAAAACACGGCATGGTCAACGTGGGCTACTGGTTACCAGCAGATACCGATAACACCCTCATCTACCTGTTGCGGCACAACAGTGATCAGGCCGCCAAAGCTTCCTGGCAGGGGTTTATCAACGACCCTGAATGGCAGCAGGTGTATCAAGACTCTAGGGCCAACGGTCCCCTGATCATCAATATCGACAATGTCTTTGTGAGGGCCACCGACTACTCCCAGATGAAGTAGTCGGCCTCGATCATCAAAGCTGCAGTCTGAACTCTACTGCGTAGATACGCGGGTTCATGGGGTAGCCACCGCACTTGGGCACAAAACCGGGTTCACCGGGCTGCGATTCTACCGATGCATCGCAGGCGCGGGTGTTCCAGGCTTCTTCATCGGTGACGTTAGTAGCTGTGGCGTGCACGCTATAGCGGCCACTGTCGCTCACCCAGTTGGCCTGCAGGTCCAGGCGGCTATAACCGCCTTCGCTGTCGTGATTCTCTAGGTCGAAGTAGCGTTTGCCCACGTAGGCATAGGTGCCGCCCAGGGTAAACTGGCCAATGGAGGTAGGCCAGAAGTAGTGCATGGACAGCGCCGCTTTGTGCTCCGGTGTAAGGCGCAGGGTATTGCCTTTTACGTTCTCCGGAATGATCTCACCGAATTCATCCCTTTCCCCGTAGGTGTGGTTGGTGAAAAAGGCATCACCGGTAACTTCGCTGTGGTTGTAAGAGTAACTACCAATGGCCCGTAACCGGTCTGTGATCAGCCAGGTGCCGCTCAGCTCCAGGCCGTAGGTTTGAGCGTCGACATTGATCACTTCGTCCAGGCTGACACTGGCAGGGGGATCAGTGCGGAAACTGCGCAGCTGCTGCATGTCTTCGTAGTCATAGAAAAAGGCCACTACTTCAGCCTGCAGCTTGTTGTCGGCAACGGTACCTTTCCAGCCCAGCTCATACATGGTCAGGTCTTCCTGACCGAACAGACCGCTGGCGGCAATGCCGCCGTCTTCCAGAAAGTTGGATTCCAGCGAGCCCAGGCGGACACCGCCCATTTTGTAACCGGTGGCGATGGTCGCCCACAGCAGTTGCCGGTCGGCGGGCCGGTAATTGAGACTGACCTTGCCGGTCAGGTTGTCGAACTCGTCTTCGTGCTCGACGTCGAAATCATCTACGTAGCGGGTGGGATCGCCGGTAAATGGCTCGGCGCTTGCGTCCACCAGAAAGTCTGGCTGGAAACCGCCGAACTCTCGGATGGCGTTGTAGTAGCGGAACTGGTTTTCCTTGCCGTTGTAGTCATCTTCTGAGTATCTCGCGCCTAGCACCAGCGCCCACTTGTCGGTGAGCTCGATATCGACTTCACCGTATGCTGCCCAGGACTTGTTATCCACTTCACCGCTCTGGTAATAGAGAATGCCGAGAGGATTTTCCCAGAAATCACCTTCGAGATTGCTTACTGTCTGCGCATAGGGTTCCGTGGTGTTGATATTGTACGGCTGGAAGTTTTCATCCTCGAAGTGATAAAGACCAAATACAAAGTTCCAGCTGCGATCCCAGTTTGAGACCAGTTGCACCTCGTGGGTAATTTGCTTCTGGTACTGGCCGGTATCCAGAATCACCGTGTAGTCATTGTCGGTGTTGTCATAGTCGGTAATCGATGTGTACTCGTAGTTGAGGTAGCCATACAGGTAGCTGAATTGCACCGCGTCAAAGTCATAGCTGAATTTGGCGGTGATATTGTCGTTATTTTCCAGCTTGCCGCTGGAGGCGGTGTTATTTCTAAGCGTGAAGGGGTCGTCCAGTGATTCATTGGTTTTACCGTCTTGGCATTCCAGGTACTGGGCACTGAAGTTCAGGCCGCTCCATTCGTTAATGCAGTCATAGGAGTCTACCTGCACGCTGGCCTGAGGGGTGGAATCGGACTGCAGTTGGCTCAGCTTCAGCCAGAGCTGTGCCTTGTCGGTTATATCCCACTCAAACGAACCTTCATAAAAGGTCTGATCGATGGTATTTCGGTCCGGGCCCACGGTATTTTCCTGCAGGCCGTCTCGTTCGGTGTCGTGAATATAAAGTTTGGCGCGGAAGTTGTCGCTCAGGGGGCCGCTCACCATACCCGCCAATTCCTGGTGCCCGTAATTGCCCACCCGAACCCGGAAGTCAGCAAAAAACTCATCAGTGGGTTTCTTGCTAATGATGTTAATGGCACCGCCAGTGGTATTGCGCCCATATAAGGTACCCTGCGGGCCGCGCAGGACTTCCGTGCGTTCAGTATTCATGGGTGCCGAGCTTGTTGAGGTCACTTCTGCCTGGTATATGCCGTCGTTGTAGATGGCAACGCCAGGGTTCACACCCAGAGACTGGGAGAAGCGCCCGATGCCGCGAATAGAGATTTGCAGGGGTATAGAAGACTGATAGGTGAGGGAAGGCACCAGTGCTTCAAGGTCGAAGGCATTTCGTATATTCAGGGTCTCCAGCAAGTCACTGGAGAAGGCAGACACCGAGATGGCCGTATCCTGCAAATTGGTTTCCCGCTTGGTTGCGGTGACAATCACTTCTTCCAAAGTAAAGCCGTCATTGGCGCTGACGTTGCTGGTCGCTGTGCTTAGTGCCAGTGCAATGGCGGAAAGTGCAGACGGAGCAATGCCGTTGAATCGCTTCATAGTGGAACCCCCTGATCATTATTATGTTGCTCGCCAGCTCATTATTGTTTAGGTTTCTGAACCTTGAGTATGTTTAGCGAACACTAAGAATAGTAGGACAGAGCTATCACCATGACAACAGCAGGCCACCCCAAGCCGTGTTAAAGCGAATATTATTGGTTCAAATAATGGCGATACTGGCCGCCTGTGCAGAGTCACCGCCACCGCTTGAAAATATTCCCGAGGGTCGGCAGGTCGACTGGCCCGCATACGGTGCCACCAAGGGGGGCACGCATTACTCCAGCGCGAACCAGATTACCCCGGATAATGTGGCCCATTTGCAGCTGGCCTGGCAGCATCGTTCCGGGGATGTGCGCGAAGGCGGCAAAGTGCCCGAGGGGCACGGTGCGATTGAAGGGCGCACTTGGGTGAATCAGAGCTCCCTGCAGGTTACGCCCATTGTGGTGGGTGACAGCATGTATTACTGCACGCCGTTTAACCGGGTGTTTGCACTGGACGCTCAAACCGGCGCCGAGCGCTGGATGTTCGACCCGGAGATTCAGCACGAACAATTTATTCTGGGTAATTGCCGCGGTGTCAGCTACTGGGAATCTGGCGAGGAGGGCTTTTGCGAGAGAAGAATTTTACTGGGCACACTGGATGCCAGGCTGATTGCGCTGGATGCAGCCACGGGCAAACGCTGCGCCGACTTTGGAGAGGCGGGGCAGGTGGACACCAGTCATGGCATGGTCGAGCACGACCCGGCGGAATACGGTATTACCTCGCCGCCGGCCATTATCGATGACAAGGTCGTGACCGGGGCTATGGTCCTGGACAATGTCCGCACGGATTCACCCAGCGGCGTGATTCGCGCCTACAACGTGCGCAGCGGTGAGTTGGAGTGGGCCTGGAACCCGGTGTTGCCCGGCGACAGAGCTCACGAAGAAGATGGCAGCTATCGCTCGGGCACCACCAACGTCTGGTCCATTATTGCTGTAGATGAAGCACGCGATTTGGTGTTTTTGCCCACTGGCAACACCACGCCGGACTACTACGGGGGCCACCTCGATGGCGCCGACCATTATTCCAGTTCCGTGGTCGCCCTGCGTGGCAGCACCGGTGAGTTGGTCTGGCATCAGCAGCTGGTGCATCACGATATCTGGGATTACGACGTGCCCGCCCAGCCCACCCTGGTAGACCTCAATATTCAAGGCGAGCCCGTGCCGGCGTTGGTTCAGGTCACCAAGATGGGGATGACCTTTGTGTTCCATCGGGAAACCGGCGAACCGATCTGGCCCATCGAAGAGCGACCGGTGCCACAGAATCCGGTGGAAGGCGAGTACCTGTCACCGACACAGCCATTTCCCACCCATGTGCCTCATCTGGTTGATCCGGTGGTCGATCGGGATGATGCCTGGGGCATGGTGCTGTTCGACAAATGGGCCTGTGCAGACATGATTGAATCGAAGCGCAATGAAGGTTGGTATACACCACCTTCTCTCGAAGGCGCCATCAATATGCCGGGCAATGCCGGTGGCAACAACTGGGGTTCGCCTGCCATCGACCCGCAAACCGGGGTGATGGTGGTGTTTACCAATCGGGTGCCTGGCCAAACCAAGCTGATGCCACGGGCTGAGTGTGAGGGTATTGCCCAGCGCCAATCTGGCACGCCTTATTGTGTGACTACTGGCTTCGCCATGTCGCCTCTTGGCGTGCCCTGTACCGCGCCTCCCTGGGGTACACTGGATGCCATCGATCTGGTGGCGGGCAAGCACCTTTTGAGCGTGCCCATGGGTTCGACCAGGGATATGGCGCCTTTCCCGTTCTGGTTTTTGGAGGGGATACCCGGCCTCGCCGGTGTGATGATGACTGAGACCAATCTGGTCTTTGCCAGTATTTCCAATAATCACATTGTGCGAGCCATCGACGTAAAAAATGGCGAAACCCTTTGGGAGGCGCGCCTGCCTACTGCCGCCAATGCCGTACCCATGACCTACCAGGTCGGCGATCGCCAGTTTGTGGTTGTGGCAGCTGGCGGCCACTGGGGCGGTGGCAGTCCTCCAGGAGACTACATCATGGCCTTTGCCTTGCCGGAGCGCTAAGCTGCATACATGAGCGATTTTCACGGCCCTACCAGTCACTACTATTACTCCCAGCGCCTGCGTTTGCACTATGTGGACTGGGGCAATCCTGAAGCGCCGCCCCTGCTGCTGGTGCATGGCGGTCGCGATCACTGTCGAAACTGGGACTGGGTCGCGCGCGAATTGCGCAAGGACTACCACGTGATTGCGCCGGACCTGCGTGGTCACGGTGACAGCCAGTGGATTACCGGTGGTACCTATAACACCCTCGATTATGTCTACGACATTGCGCAGTTGATCCATCAGCTTGAGCTGGCGCCACTGCGCATTGTGGCTCACTCCATGGGTGGGCACATGTCACTGCGTTACACCGGCCTCTATCCCGACAAGGTCAGTAAGATTGTCGCCATTGAAGGCCTGGGCCCTTCACCCAAGATGCTGGAAGAATGGAGTAAAACGCCGGTTGACCAGGGTGTGCGCAATTGGGTCTCGCAATTACGGAATATGTCCGGACGCCAAACCCGCCGCTATCCCAGCCTGGAGGAAGCCTCTGCGCGTATGCGCGATGCCAATCCCCACCTGTCCGCAGAGCAGGCTGATCACCTCACCCTGCACGGTGCGATTCGCAATGAGGATGGCAGCTATTCATGGAAATTCGACAACTACACCTACGCCTTCCCCGCGGCGGGCATGAACCGTGACGACACACGTGAGGTGATGGGCAAGATCACCTGTCCCACGCTGTTGGTGTATGGGCAGGAAAGTGACGCCTCTAACCCGGCCGAGGACGGGCGTATCAGTATGTTCCAGAATGCCACTGTCGAGTCGGTGGCAGATGCGGGTCACTGGGTGCATCACGACCAACTGGACGTCTTCCTGGGCCTGCTCAGGGATTTTTTGTAAGAACATTTTCGAGGAAACAGCATGTCTGAACTGAATGCCGACCTGTATCAGCTGACCATGTCGGA
This sequence comes from Halieaceae bacterium, assembly GCA_963921335.3. GTDB lineage: Bacteria > Pseudomonadota > Gammaproteobacteria > Pseudomonadales > Halieaceae > CAWUFC02. The sequence continues at coordinate 2,225,526 of CAWUFC020000001.1, forward strand.
AAAAGTGCAACCCTTATTCATGGCGGTCAAAAAACACATTGTCGACAATGTGGACCCTCATACTGAAGAGTATTTTGCGCTCGACAATGAAAAGGAAGACCGCTGGTCTTTTCATCCTCGCCAGACCGAGATTCTTGAGCAGATGAAGCAGAAAGCCAGGGATGCCGGCTTGTGGAATTTCTTTCTGCCGGATGCCGACACCGGCGAAGGCTTGTCTAATCTTGATTACGCCTACATTGCTGCTGAGCTCGGGAAGAGCCCGCTCGCTTCAGAGTCGATGAATTGCAGTGCACCGGATACAGGCAATATGGAAGTGCTGGAGCGCGTTGGCACCGAGGCACAAAAACAGCAGTGGCTGGAGCCACTGCTGGCCGGTGAGATCCGGTCCGCCTACGCCATGACCGAGCCCAATGTTGCTTCTTCCGATGCCAAGAATATCAGCACCACCGCCGTCCTGGACGGTGACGAGTGGGTGATCAACGGCGAGAAGTACTACATCTCAGGGGCCGGTGACCCGCGCTGCAAAATACTGATCACCATGGTTAAAACCAGTCCTGATGCGGAGCCATTCCGCCAGCAGTCTCAGATCCTTGTGCCCATGGATAGCCCCGGGCTGGAAATACTGGGGGCCATGGAGGTGTTTGGTGAAGATCACGCACCACGCGGCCATATGCATCTCAAATTCGACAATGTGCGCGCACCCAAAGACAACGTGCTTTGGGGTGAGGGTCGCGGCTTTGAAATCTCCCAGGTGCGGCTGGGTCCCGGACGCATTCATCACTGCATGCGCTCCATCGGCAAAGCTGAAAAAGCGCTTGAGCTGATGGTCAAGCGAGCCAGTACCCGCGAGGCTTTCGGCAAACCGATTGTGAAGCTGGGCAAAAACCTGGAACTGGTCAGTCGCGCTCGTATTGAGATCGATGCTTGCCGCCTCATGGTGCTGCAGGCGGCCCGGGCAATGGACGTGCTTGGGAACAAAGAGGCGCGTGTTTATGTCAGCGCAGTGAAAGCGATGGTACCCGAAAAAGTCTGTCAGGTGATTGACTGGGCGATCCAGATGCATGGCGCCACCGGCATGAGCCAGTGGACGCCGTTGGCAGGCATGTACGCCGACCAGCGTCATCTGCGTTTTGCTGACGGACCCGACGAGGTGCACCACATGGTGGTGGGACGCAATGAAGTTCAAAAATATGGATTGTGGTAAAGCATGAACAGAGAAGCAGAAGGCTATGATGTCCCGGCGGTAGAAGCCTGGATCGCAGACAATGTGACAGGTATCGAGCCGCCGTTCGACTGGGTGCGTCTGCAGGGTGGTCATTCCAACCTGACCTACAAGCTGGTAGACGGGCAGGGCAGGGAGGCCGTGGTTCGGCGCCCGCCCCAGGGCGAGCTCTTGCCCAAAGCCCACGATATGAGTCGGGAGTGGGCCCTGATTTCATCACTCGGCCCAACCCCGGTGCCGGTGCCGGATGCCATGGGCTTCTGTGAAAGTCCGGATGTCACCGGCGCCTGGTTTTACGTGATGGGCATTGTTCACGGTCGGCCGCTTTACACTGCGCCACAAACCGCTGAGTGGGTACCCGCGGAGCGTCGTATGACACTGGCGCATTCCTTCTACGACACTCTTGCCGAGCTGCACTCCCTCGATCCTGATGACATCGGTCTTGGCGATCTGGGCAAAAAAGACAGCTATGTCGGACGTCAGCTCAAGACCTGGTACCGCTCCTGGACGGCGTCCGCCGAACCGGCACAACTGGATGATGATCGGGCCCACAGCCTGCAGGCGTTCTTCCTCGAGAATCTGCCTGATCAGGGTATGGCGCGGGTCGTTCATGGCGACTACGGATTGCACAATGTGCTGGTTGGCGAGGATTCAACAATCGCTGCGGTGGTGGACTGGGAGATTTCCACGCTGGGCGATCCGCTGGCTGACCTGGCTTATGCACTGAACGGCTGGTTTGAGTCAGAGTCTGATTGGTCGAGTAACCCGGATGCCGCCTCTGCAGTGAGCGGTTTCCCACCCAAGAGTGAACTGGCCGCACGTTATGCCGATCGCACCGGTCGTAACCTGGATCTGCTGGACTACTACGTGGGATTTAACTGCTGGAAAACGGCCTGCATTATTCACGGTGTGTACGCACGCTATATGGCCGGGCAAAAGAGCACCGAGGGTGTAGGCCTGGAAGGGCTGAAAGCGCGCATTACCGGCTCGCTGGCAGACGCAGAGAAGGCGATCAACCGCTTATAGGCCAAGCTGCAAACAGCGTCGTATATCACAATACAACGGAGACAAGAATAATGGCTGTAGACCGCTTTCCCATCGAGGCAAGTCATATCATGATGTTTGCCCGCTCCATCGGCGACGAAAACCCGGTCTACTTTGATTCGGAAAATGCGGTCGCGCCGCCGACCTTTATGCAGGCCAGTGCCCAGTTCGACCCAGACTATTTTCTTCGCCCCAGGGCTGGCCAGCCCTGGTTCGGCTCCGGTAAGGAGGCGACCACCAAGGCCTCAAAGGTGCCGGGCTCCGGCGATGGCGAAAAATCAGGCGGTGGGGGCATCCTGCATGCAGAACAGCGTTTTGAATACCACAAGCATCCCCGTGCGGGAGACGTGCTCAGCGCCACCACCAGGCTTGGCGAGCGCTGGGAAAAAGAGGGCAAGCGCTCCGGCAAACTGGTGTTCACTGAGACGATTACGGAATACCGCAACCAGGACGGCGAGCTGATGGTGACTGCGATCGGTGTCGGTGTGACCACAGAGCGGGCGGTTGACCAGTAGGAGAGATGACAGTGCTGAAAGCGAGCGAATTGAGTGAAGGTGTGAGTCACACGGCAATTCTGGTAGTAGACTTGAAGCGTACCCAGATTGTTCAGTACGCCGGCGCCTCCGGCGACTACAACCCCTTACATACCGACGAGGTGTTTGCGAAGGAGGTGGCGGGCTACCCGACAGTGTTTGCCCACGGCATGCTCACTATGGGTATGACCGGCAAGATGCTGACTGATTATGTGGGCGATGAACAGCTCACCAAATTCGGTGTGCGCTTCACCAATCAGGTCTGGCCTGGTGATGATCTCCAGGCCACTGCCGCTTTTACCGGTTTTGAAGAGGGTGACGACAGCCTCGCCAATTTTGAGGTAACTACCACCAAGCAAAATGGCGACGTGGTGCTCAAGGGCAGCGCCCAGGCGAGGGTTGCAGCATGACAACCGCCGCAGTCACCAACACCGGCCAGGGTTTTGGTACGCCCGGGTATCGCAACTTTGTCCTGATCTCCCTGACGCTGGTTTACACCCTTAACTTTATCGATCGCATTTTGATCGGCGTTGTCGCTGAACCGATTATTGAAGAGTTCCAGCTTAAAGACTGGCAGTTCGGCTTGCTCTCGGGCTTTGGTTTTGCCCTGATGTACACGCTGATGGGTATTCCGATCGCGCGCTGGGCAGAGCGTTACAACCGAGTGAAGATTATTGCCGCCAGCGTGATCCTGTGGTCAGCGATGACCGCCCTCTGCGGCGTCGCTGGCAGCTTTCTGGCCTTGTTGGCCTTTCGCATTGGTGTCGGTATCGGCGAAGCGGGCTGCACGCCGCCAGCAAACTCCATCATCGCCGATTATTTCCCGGCCAAGAACCGCGCCAAGGCCCTGGCGACCTATGCCATGGGTATTACCATCGGCACGGTGCTGGCTAATGCCTTCGGTGGTCCCATTGCCCAGATGTTCTCCTGGCGCGAGGCCTTCCTGGTACTGGGTATTCCCGGCATTTTTATTGGCATTGTTGTGTTGTTCGCCATCAAGGAACCACCGCGCGGATATTCGGACTTGCCGGGTACTGAGCAGGTCGAGCGCTCCACGCTGGGTGAAGCCCTGCGCGAACTGGCCGCCAAAGCGAGCTTCTGGCTCAATATTGGCGCAGCGACCGCGGCTGCTTTTGTCGGCTATGGCGTCGGTAATTTCATGGCGCCGTTTTTCCAGCGTACCCACGGTATGAATGTGGGGGAGGTCGCGACCCAGATCAATGTGCCGCTGGGTCTAGCGGCATCATTCGGAGCGTTCGCGGCTGGCTACTTGACCGACAAGTACAGTCACCGCAATCCCAATGCTGTGGCGATCATTCCCGGTGTGTCGCTGATCCTGTGCGTGCCTCTTTACTGGATCGGTTTTACTGTAAGCAGTGTACCCATCGCCCTGGCGGTGCTTCTTGTTGCCAATGTCTTGCATTACAGCTATCTCGGTGCCCAGTACACCATCTGTCAGGGGGTGGCCAGCGCCCGCTCTCGTGCCACGGCTGTTGCGATCATGCTGTTTATTGTGAACCTGATTGGCTACGGACTTGGCCCATTGTTTGTGGGCTTTCTCAGTGATTTCCTGATGACCGCAGCGGAAGGTGACATGGTGGAGAATGCCCGTGCAGTAGGGCTGGCCCAATCCATGATGCTCACGGTATCACTGTATGGCGTGGGTGGTGTGCTGTTTCTTATGACAGCCAGGTCCCTGCAAAAGGACCTGGTGTCAAAGCTGTCTTAAACCAGGGTGGTGCCGCCATCCACCGGGATGATTTGACCGGTGATAAAGGCACCGGCCTTTGAAGCCAGCATCAGCGCCACGCCCATGATGTCAGGGTCTTCGCCCCAGCGGTGCAGTGGGATGGACCGGATCTCAGCCTGATAGGCCTCATCGTTGACCTTGGCATACTCGGTCATCTTGGTATGAAAGCGTCCCGGGGCGATAGCATTCACGCGAATATGATCTTCAGCCAGTACGTAGGCCAGGTTTCGGGTGACCTGGTGTATGGCTGATTTGCTGGGGGCATAGGACAGGGTATCGGTGCGACCCAGTATGCCGGCGATAGAGCCGATATTGATGACGCTGGCGGTGTTATCTGCGCTGGCGCCTTCCCGCAACAGCGGTAGCAGTTGCTGGGTCAGGAAGAAAGGGGACTTGACGTTGAGATCCATCACCTTGTCCCAGCCTTTTTCGGGGAACTCATCAATCGGGGCCAGCCAGCCCACGCCGGCATTGTTCACCAGTACATCAATCGAGCTTTCGCGTTCTTTCATCTGGTCGGCGAAGCGACTGAGTTCGTCCATCTGGCCCAGGTCGCTGGGAATAGCGATGCACTCACCAAACTCTGAGAGTTCATCTGCGGCCTGTTGGCAGGCTTCAGCCTTGCGCGCAGTGATGTAAACGCGCTTCGCGCCCGCCTCAAAAAAGATCCTGGCGATAGCGAAACCCAGGCCGCGTGAGCCGCCCGTGACGATGCAGGTTTTATCCTGCAGCGAGAATAGTTCGTTGATCATGCTGTGTCCTTTAGCGTTCCGTATAGGTGTTGATATGTTGGGTTATGGCGGCAATGGTCTGGCGGGGATCGTCCCTGAGTAACCAGTGGCCGGCTTCCAGTTCCACGATGTCATAGGGGCCTTTCATGAACTTGGCCTGGGCGTCGACACCGTAGCGGGCCACGGCCAGGTCCTGGTTGCCCCAGACAAATACTGTCGGTGTGTTGATCGCATTCTCGGTAGAGTCGCTGCTGTCGACCTCGGTAAATGCTGCTGCGCGATACCAGTTGAAGCTGGCGGTCAGTGCGCCTGGTTCACGCAGCATTGCCAGGTATTCATTCAGCTGCGTGGACGACATCGAAGCGTACATCGCGCGCATGAGGCGGAAGTCCTGCTTTGAAAACACGGTTTCCGCCAGCCAGGGCGTGGCGAATAAAATCATATATCTGCTGCGCGAACGCTGCTCCGGATCATTGGCGATGGCATCACCGAAGGCGGAGGGGTGAGCGATCGACAGGGGGCTCCAGCTGATGACTTGCTCCGGGTGATTCATCACGACACTCCAGCCCACCACTGCCCCCCAGTCGTGTCCGACCAGGTGGAATTTTTCAAATCCAACCGCTTCGGCCAATGCCATCGCATCGGCAGTCAGTTTGTCCATGCTGTACTCGCTGGCACCCACGGGCCGTGCACCGGGGCTGTAGCCGCGCTGGTCTGGTGCCAGCACACGGTAACCGGCTGCTGCCAGTCGCGGGATCAGGTCGGCGTACATGGCAGAAGTCACAGGGAAACCGTGCAACAGCATGACTGCGGGTTTATCAGGCTGACCGTCAAATCCGGCCACGCGGGCCCGGAAGCTCATGCCATTGGCTTCAATCTGTACCAGTCCCTCGCCGGTGTCTGGGCTAAACGCGGGCAGTTTGGCCGCCGCGGCGCTGTACTCAAAATCCCGGTCCAGCGCCGCCTGGGCGCTGAAATGACTGGCCACTCCCCAAATAGCCAAAGGTACTACCAACAAAATCGCTAACCATCGCAGTGCAGTTCTTATCATTGTTCATCCTCGCTTCAGGCACTGAGTATAGTATTTAGTCACTTTTTCCCGCATTATGTGGAGATAGTTTCGTTGTGCAACCTATAAAACCAGCTAATCGAGAGCGCACCGATGATGAATATGTTCGCTAAATTCTGTTCCTCCCTGATTTTCAGCCTGTTGTTGGCAGGCCACGCCATGGCGATCTCCGGTGACGATATTGTCGGGATGAAAGTGGATGACTTCCAGTTCCTGGACCATGAGGGTATGGCGCACCAACTGTACTACCACAGTGACGCGCCGGCCATTGTCATTATGAGCCAGGGCAATGGCTGTCCGATTGTTCGCAATGCATTGCCGATGCTGCGCCAGGTGCGCGACAAGTATGAGCAAAAGGGTATTCCGTTTTTTCTGCTGAATTCCAACTTACAGGACAATCGCGAGTCCATCGCCGCAGAGGCGGCGGAGTTTGGTTTTGACATGCCCGTGCTGGTGGATGAAAACCAGCTGGTGGGTGAAGCGCTGAAGGTGACCCGCACGGCTGAAATCTATGTGATTGAGCCCAAGAGTCGCCGTGTGGTTTATCACGGCCCGGTAGACGACCGGCTGACTTACCAGGTTCAACGTGCCGAGGCTAAGCACACCTACCTGACCGATGCTCTGGATGCTCTGTTATCGGGTGAAGAGGTGGCGGTGGCCAACGTCGACGCCCCCGGCTGCATTGTTAATTTCCCCGAGAGGGATCGCCGTGCCGAGCACGCGAAGATTTCCTACAGTGACACCATTGCACCCATCCTCGAGCAGCGCTGTGTCGCCTGTCACACCGAGGGCGGGATTGGTCCCTGGGCCATGAGTAACTACGAGATGGTGAAGGGCTTTGCCCCGATGATCCGCGAAGTGATTCGGACCGACCGCATGCCACCCTGGAATGCCGACCCGGCCTATGGCCATTTTCTCAAAGACAAAAGCCTGACCAACGAAGAGATCAAAACCCTGGTGCACTGGATTGAAGCCGGTGCACCGCGGGGCAAGGGCGCCGACCCTCTGCTTGAACCCCGTGCGCCAATTGAAGATTGGCCCCTGGGTGGGCCGGATATGATCGTCAAAATACCCGCCTACGACGTTCCCGCCACGGGCGTGGTGGATTACCAGCGTCCGGTAGTACCCAATCCGCTGACCGAAGCCAAGTGGCTGCGGGCCAGCACCGTTAAAGTTGGTTCCCGTGAAGCGGTGCATCATGTGCTGACCGGCCTGATGAAGGAAATGCCAGCCAGCGGCAAGAGTAACGAGTCAGAGTGGGGCGCTTCGATCGGAGGTTACGCGGTGGGTGCCGAGTCCCAGATTGCCCGTGAGAATGTCGGTGTATACCTGGAGCCCGGTGGCGCGATCGGCCTGCAAATGCACTACACCCCCTTTGGTAAAGCCGTCACGGACGAGACCGAGATCGGGCTCTATTTTCATGATGAAGTGCCTGAAAAACTCGAGCGCCAGTCGGTGGTGATTGATATTGCCATTGACCTGCCTCCCAACGAAGGTCGTCATGAAGAGGTCGCCTATGTGCTGGTGCCCCAGGATATGGAGCTGTTTGGTGCCTTCCCCCATGCCCACTACCGCGGCCAGTCATCCAGCTTCGTGCTGCAGCGTCCAGATGGCAGCGAAGAAGTGCTGCTGTCCCTGCCACGCTATGACTTTAACTGGCAGCGCCAGTATGAGTTTGTAGAGCCGGTGCAGGTGCCGGCTGGCTCCAAGCTGATCGCCTATTACACCTACGATAACTCAGAGCGGAATCCGGCCAATCCTGATCCGTCACTGCGCATTACCTGGGGTGATCAGAGTTTTGAGGAGATGCTGTTTACGGCATTTACTTATCGCTGGAAGAACGAGACCAAGGACAATACGAAGCCTGAGTACGACAAGCAGATGGAGGCGCTGCGCGGCTTCACCATGCTTGATGACAACCTCGATGGCCAGTTGTCCAAGGCGGAGTTGAAGGGTAGCCCAGGTCGTCGCATTGCCGCGTATTTTGACCGGGTCGATTCCGATCGCAATGGCATACTCACGATCCAGGAGTACACCCAGCTTTCCGTCGCTATGAATCAGCGTTGAGGGCGGCGGGGCTCAGTTCCTGGTTTGTAGCGAGAAAATTCCACCGCTGGCTTGGTCTGGTCGTGGGTATCCAGTTTCTCTTCTGGGTCGTCAGCGGACTCTATTTCGCTGTGGTTCCGTCTGCGCAGATTGCCGGTAAGCACAACAAGCAATCGATTGATCCCCCAAATTATGCGTTCACCCCTCTGCTTTCACCGCAGCTGGTGCTCAATGAACTCGCTGAACGCACTGGTCCGTCTTTACAGGTCCGAGAGTTAAGTCTTGCGCGTGTTCAAGATCGCAATGTGTATCGCATCAGTTACGATCTAGCCGGCGAGTCAAGACAAATTCTCGCGGATGCGGAAACCGGAGAGTTGCTGAAACCACTCGATGAAGCGTTGGCAACAAGCCTTGCCCGCGGCAGCTTTATACCCGACAGCGAAGTGGTTGCCGTTCGCTACCTGGAGTCACTTTCGCCGGGACACGAGTATCGTTGGGGAACCTTGCCTGTCTGGCAGGTTTCATTCAACGACCCCGAGAATACGCGGGTATACGTGCATGCAGTTACCGGTGAAGTAGTCACCCATCGCAACGACAGCTGGCGCCTGTTTGATTTGTTCTGGATGCTGCATATTATGGATTTCAGTGCGCGCACAGACTTTCACAATCGCCTCTTGCAGGCAGTGAGCCTGTTGGCGCTTTTAATCATTATTACTGGCTATTACTTGTGGTGGAAAACCAGAAGGTAGGAAAACCCATGGGTGTAAAAGTTTTTTCAGCACTGATTGCGGTACTGCTCATTCTAGCGGGTTGTGGCCGTTCGCCAGAGCCAGGTCCGAGTTTGCAACCCGAATTTGAGATTGTCACTGATTGGCATCACATCATGGAATTGATCCTCGATCCTGCTGCCGACGTGATCTGGAGTTCGGCCGGTACCATTATTACTGCGGAGGGGCGCACAGAGCTGCTTCCCACGACCGATGAAGGTTGGCACGCGGTTGAGTCTGCTGCCGCAGTGCTGGCGGAATCCAGTAACCTGCTGATGATGCCCGCGCGCAGCGGCGGTGCTGATTGGGATGAATATGCTGTGGGTCTGCGAGTGGCGTCCAAAAAGGCCATGCAGGCTGCGCTCGACCAGGATCCGGACGCCCTGTTTGATGCGGGTGGTGAAATTTATGTGGTCTGCCGGGCCTGCCACAACCAGTACTGGGTGAAAGAGCAGGACGGAGACTGAGCCTTGCGCAGTGGCCTGCTGCTTTTGTTGCTGCTGCCCTTGTTGCTATTTCCGGGCATCGCTGGCGCCCACGATCTCTCCGCAGCAAACGCCGCCTTTGTAGAGCGCCTCTCCGGCGAAGCGCCTGGCGCATTTCTTTACCTCGGCGCAAAGCATATGTTCACCGGCTACGATCACCTGCTGTTTCTGTTGGGGGTTATCTTTTTCCTGTATCGCCCCCGCGACATCGTCCTCTACGTCACGCTCTTTACCCTCGGCCATAGCCTGATGCTGCTTCTGGGCGTATGGGGGCAGTGGCAGGTCAGTTCCCAGTTGGTGGATGCGATCATCGGTCTATCTATCGTCTATAAGGGTTTCGAAAATATTGGGGGATTTAGGCATTTGCTGGGCTATGAACCGGATACCCGGATTGCGGTGGCGGTGTTTGGGCTGTTTCACGGGCTGGGGCTGGCGACAAAGCTGCAGGAATACATGCAGGTCGAGGAGGGCCTTTGGGTCAACCTGCTCAGTTTTAATGTGGGTGTGGAGTTGGGGCAGCTGCTGGCCCTCTGTTTTATTTTGCTGCTATTGGGGCTGTGGCGCTCACAGCGTGGGTTTTCCCGTCAGTCCTTCACGGTGAACTGCGCCTTGATGTGTGCGGGCTTTGTCCTGGCCGGCTACCAGTTTACGGGGTACCTGTTGGCATGAGTGAAGAAGCAGGCAGAATCCTGCGGGCTACGCTGCTCTCCCTGGCGCTGGCGCTGGTCACGCTCTTCAGCGTGGTGCTGCCTGCTGAATACGGCTGGGACCCACTGGGTATTGGTGAAGCCCTCGGGCTGAAAGGCTTTTCCGAGACTCCAGCGAATCCCTTGCGTTATCAGGATGGTGATTGGGTGACCGACTACATCCAGTTTACGCTCTCTCCCTTTGAGGCTGTCGAATACAAGTACAGGCTTGAGGCCGGGCAGGTGCTGCAGTTCAGTTGGCGAGCCAGCGGAGAAGTCGTTTACGAGATGCACGCTGAGCCCGATGGTGCCGCCGATGGCTATGCCGATACCTTCAGCAAGTCACGCGGCGATATTGAGCAGGGCAGCTATACCGCCGGCTACGAAGGCATTCATGGCTGGTTCTGGCAGAACCGGGGTGAGCAGGAGGTGACGGTGACGCTGCGTGCGCAGGGTTTTCTGAGTACAGCCACTGAATACCGCGACGGAGACAGTTTTGTCTACGCGCTGACAGAGGGCCAATCTACCCCTCAGCCGTAGGCCAGCTTCAGCATTTCCCGCACCGCCTGTATTTCAAAACTCCAGTACACGATAAAGCCAATAACGATGGCAGTCGCTGCCAGCGCGCTGGCAATTTGCAGGTCCTTGTCGGTCTCATTCATCCTGAGAATCCTATCCAGCGTCCTGTGGCGGTCACGGTGAACCAGACCATCAAAGAAGCCACTGCCACCAGTTTGTTGAGCCCCGGGTGAGACTCTGCATAAGTCCGTAATAGCGGACGGCGCAGGCCGTAAACAAATGCACAGCCAATGAACAGCGCCAGCATCTTGTACCAGAACACCGGCAGGTAATAGATTTTCATGGCCACGCCGCAGGCCATAAACACGCCGGTGAAAATCAATAGTGCCAGTGCCGCACTGAAGGGCCGCGATGCCTGCTGCTCAACGGTGGCAATGCTCTGGTCGATGAACCACAAACCCAGTAGACGGCCGTCGCTGAAAAGAATCGTGCCTCCAAGCAGTGCCAGTCCTACCAGGTGAAAGGCCTCTACCACCGCAAAGGCGGCCCCCCAGGTTTTACCGATATGTCCGAACAGGGTGGTTTCCGACCACTCAAACACACCCTGAAGCCCTTGCCAGGTCTCGATGCGCAGGTCAGACAGGGCAAAGCCAGTGCCCAGCGCTATCATGAGCACTGTAAAGATGCTGCGCTTGTAGTTCATCAACATCAGAACTGCTCCTGCCCAGCAACACAGCCCGCCACAGTGGCGATGAACGGGCTGGGCTCCTTGGCGCAATCGAACCAGTCGTAGGCAATCAGGCGCCCGCAGATCACCACGCCAACCCAAAAACTGATGGAGAGCAGCGCTCCCAGTCGGAGTCGCGCAGGTGCGCGTCGCTCCGTGTCCCAGCTGTTGTTTGCCTGTCTCATCTGGCGGTGGAACAGCACCGCGTTAACAAAGGCGCAGATCAATAACACGAACTTGATACGCAACCACAGGCTTTGGGCGCTGCGCACGGGGATTGCATAAAACAGCAGGGCGCCAGTAATGAACATGACGGTGAACCCGAAAATCATGGGCCAGTGCAGACGGTCCGCAACCTGACTGGCTGGCATGCCGGGCAGGGCATAGCCGAGCATGCGCAGGTCGATCACTAACAGCAGCCCGAGGCTGATCATCAGGGTCAGCACGTGGGTGGTTTCTACCCAGTTGTACATATAAAAAGACTCGTGGAGCATGGTGCTCCAGCGGGTGCTGTCGAGCCAAACGGCCAACTGATAGATGGATTCGTTCAAGTTACCCTAGCGCTCCCTGGGGTCCGAACCATCCTTGGGTGCGCCGGTGCCGGAAGAGCCCATAAACGCTTTCTTGCCGTTGGGCAGGGTGATATCACGGCCGTTGGCCTTGCAAGCGGGTTCGCAGCTCTTGTTCTTGGCCTGATAGCCACGCACTCGTATCTCACTGCCGATGGGCAGGGAGTTACGATGAATGCCGGAGCGCAGCAGCGTGTTGGGTGTGCCGCCCTCGACCATCCACGCCACGGCCGTGCCATCGGGTTTGATCACCTCCAGGTGTATCCAGGCGTGGGGGTTAATCCATTCTATTTTTGTGACGTTGCCAACCAGGTTCACAGGCGCATCCTTATCAAACTCAGCCGAGAAGGCATGGTGGGCCCAGGTCTGCCAGGACCCGATAGCAGCGATAAGCGTGAGTATGACGACGATGGCGTTACTTTTATTCATCCTGGTTATTCCTGTTCTTCCTGGCGGGCACCGGCCAGTATATTGGGTAGGGCGTAGTTGCCTTCGTGGCAGGCGTATTCGTAGATGGGTCCTTCGCTCTTGCGCAGGGTCATTTCGCCCTGCCAGTCCTCGGTGTAAATGTCCGGGTCAGACACTGTGAACTGGTACAGCAACTCGTTTTCATTGAGGCGGGTAAATCGCTCGGTGACCCGCGTATCCGTCCCCATCATCACTTGATGCTTGATGGCCAGTCGCAGGAACTGCTCCGGGTGGAGCTGGCTTGTTTCGACCACCAGGGTATCGCCTTCCCAGCGGGCAATGGAATCGCCGAACCAGGGTTTGATAACCTCGGGGAGCGGCTCGCCACCGATGCGCAGGGTCCGCACGTTGTGATTCATTTCCACCAATATCATGACGTGCCCCGGTGACTGGGCGAACTGGTAGTTGTTGTTATACAGCACCGGCAACATTGGTGGCCCACCGGTGGAGCCAAACCCCACTGTGCAGCGCTCCCCTTCTGAGCGCTGTTCGGGATGATCAGTCCAGGTCAGCACCTTGTAGATGTTCCAGTACATGCGCAGCTTTTCGGTAAAACGAAAAGGAATCTGGCCATCTTCTGGATGCGTGATGATCGAACCCCGTGGCTCGCCGCGTACGCGCACGACTCGGGTACCTGGATCCATCCAGAAACTGTTGTAGCCGCCGACATCGCCACCGGCCTCCAGGTCGCCTTCGCCAATATTGTCGATGGCTTCCCTGAGGTCTTCCATGCCGCTCTCAACAGCTGCAGCCTCCAGTTCGGTGAGCACAAGATTGGGTAGCTCATCCGGTCGCTCTAGTGTGGTGACAGTTGCACTGGTCCAGATACCCTGGAAATCAGGGTCGCCCCAGGGCATGCGTTGCAATTGCCAGTCTTCCGCGCCGGCGGGCGAACTCAGGAGAGCCAGGCAAAACAGCAGGGGCCTGATGCAGCATGTCGTCACTGCAGCGGCTCCTTGCGCAGGTGCCCGTACATCAGCTCTTCCACAAAGGTCACACAGTTAAATTGCATGAGCCGATCGTCACTACCCACCCGTTTGTAAAGCGGCATGCTGATGGTCCATGGGCGGGTGAAGACCGCGGGGTCTTCCAGGGTCGCCTCATACTGCATGGTGTGTTCACTGGTGCGGGTGAAGCGCTCGGTAACAATCAGCTCTTCACTGTGGAAATTCCCGGCGCGGTCAAACCAGGTTTGGTCATTCTGGCCATCGGTGTGTATCACCAGGGTGTCGCCATCCCACTCCGCCCAGGATTGCCCCATCCAGCTTGGAATAGGTGCTGGTCCAGGGTCGCTTAAGGCCACGTTGCGCACCGCACCTGCGTATTCATAAGAGAACACCAGTGCGTCTTTGTTATGAAAAATCTGGAAAGGGAAGGGCATGTAGGTGGCCCTGGGTATCCCGGGCAGATAACACTTGATCTCAGGGTCGCGCTCAAGCCAGTTGGCGGCATTGTCATCACGCTGCTTCCGGGCCCAGTCCTGGTATGGAATTTTGCCGTCCTTAACGACGCCAAGGCTGGCCGGTACCGCTCCCACGGCGCCAAGTGGCACCAGCTCTTTAGCGGGTACTGGCACGACTGGCCCTTCCCGCATCTGCATGGCCGCTCTGGAATCCCGCGCTTCAAGATTGTAATTGGCGGTATTGAGAACCTGCCAGAGCCCGTTGAGGTCGGGCTTACCATCTGCTGTTCGCGGCGGTTCATAGTCGGCTACAGCCATTGGCGCGAGTATGACTGCGGTGAACCATAGCAGGGTTTTTAGCGGGCTGTTCTGCCCCATGTGTCGATCCCTCTTTTCTTATTATTGATGGCCAGTCTGTCGAGTCAGCATGAAACAGAGCTTAAAGCCGCACATATGGTATGGATATTGCGACCAGCAGATGATGATCAGCTGATGGCCACATGCCAAACTTAGTGTTGTTTTGCTGTGGCAGCTATATTGCCATAAGTTAGTCCTTTATCAACAACAGGGAGTGTGGTCATGAACCAGGCGATTCCTGAACCCTATGTCATTGAGGGTAGTCTGCCCAGTCGGTACCCGCGTGGCTGGTTCTGTATTAGTGCTGACTATGAGTTCACCGCCAAACCGGTGAAGCTGGATTACTTTGGCACCTCGCTGGTGGCCTATCGCGGTGAAGACAGCGGTGACATTCATGTGCTGGATGCCTACTGTCCGCATATGGGTGCTAACCTCGCAGGTGCTGGTGCCATGGTGCAGGGCGATTCGGTAGTTTGCCCCTTTCACCACTGGAGTTGGGGTGCAGACGGTTTCTGTAACCATATTCCCTATGCCGACAAGATACCGGGCAAGGCCCGTATCAAGTCCTGGCCGGTCATGCAGGAGAATCAGTTAGTCTATGTCTGGCATGACCCCGATGGGGGAGACCCCATTCCGGAACAGGCAATTCCCCGCGATGAGGAAGTGTTTGAGGACTGCTGGACGCCCTGGGTGATTCGCCGGGTACAGGTGGACAGCAACTGTCGTGAACTGATCGACAATATGGCGGACAAGGCGCACTTCGTGCCGGTGCACGGCAGCGAGGAGGTCACCAAGTTCGTCAATATCAGTGATGGCCATCGCTATACGCAGCTGATGGATGGTCGGTCAGCCGGGGGAGGTACCATGGAGTCCGAAGCGACTTATCATGGTCCGGGCTACATGCTGCATCGACTGACGCATCACTTTGCTGACGGCAGCAGCAGTCGTTTTATGTCGCTGGTGATGAACGTGCCCACCAGCATGGAGAGTTTCGAGTTTCTGGCTGGCTTTAAATACCCCATTCCTCCCGGCATGGAAGGCAACACGGTGGCCCAGGTGGCCTACGTGAACCAGATGATGGATGAAAACTTCCAGGGCGTGTTTGCTGACCTGGCCATCTGGCAAGACAAGGTTACGATCGACAATCCCATACTCTGTGACGGAGATGGCCCGGTCACCCGCCTGCGTCAGTGGTACAACCAGTTCCTGGTACCGGTAGATCAGGTGCCGGAGTCTCTCAGCGAGAGAAAAGTCTACGATAAGAGTTGATTCATTGACTCTAATACGCGGGTGAGTATGATGGCGGCGCGCAACATCTCACCCGGGTCTAAACATGTTCAAATGCTGCACACGCCACGCTTTTGCGCTGGTGTTTTCCCTGCTTTTCTGCGTCTCTCTGCCTGCCCTGGCCGATGAAATTCGGCTGCGTGACGGTTCGGTAGTGCGCGGTACCATCCTTACGGCGGAAGCAGGACAGGTCACCATTGAAACCGGCTTTGCCGGCGTGCTGTTGGTCAATAGCGCCGAGATCGCCAGCATGTTTACCGACCAAGAAGTGACGGTGCTGATGCACGACGGTCGGGTCATTGAAAACCAGCGCATTGCTTCGCGCGATGATGCCATGGTCATGATGAACGATAGCCTGGAAACCGTGTTGCTAAGTGTCGAACAGGTAGATCAGATTAATCCTGAACCCTGGGAGCTTGGCAAAGGCTATAAGTGGACCGGTGGCATCAGTACTGCAATTCAGCTGGAAAAGGGCAATACCGATACCCAGGAGCTGGACTTCGACGTCAATACCGCCTGGCGCAGCCTGCGCGATCGCTATTTTATCAGCGGCATCTACGAGTTGGATGAGGCGAATGGTGAGCGCAACAAGGACAAGTGGCGCTGGCGCAATAAGTACGATTACTTTCTGGAGGACGTGGACAATTACGTCGGCGGATTGCTGTCATTTGAGGGGGACGACATCGCCAACCTGGACCTGCGTACTGTCGCGGGCCCTTACCTGGGTCGACAGTTTTTCCACAACAACTATCTCTCGGTGCAGGGAGAGGTCGGTCTGGTGTATGTGGATCAGCAGTATTCTATGGAACCCAATAATCGCTACCCGGGCGGCAACTGGGCTTTTCATCTCACCAGCGATTACCTGGGTGGGTCCACAACGATTTACCTCGACCACGACGGTGTGATGAATTTTGAAGCCACTGACGAGTTACTGCTAAACACGGTGCTGGGCCTGAATTTCCCTATCTACGGCCGCTTGCAGGCCGCAGCGGAGTTGCGACTGAAGTACGACGGCAGTGTGGGGGCGGATACGGAAGAGAGCGATCGCACCTTCCGCGTCAAGCTGGGTTACACCTGGTAGGGCTAACGGCCCAACTGGGCCAGGCTTTGCACCACGTAAATACCGATGGGCAGGTCGCTGTGGGGGCCCGGTTCGTTTTGCGAGAGCACCACACCCACCATATTGGTGCTGGGGCTGACCCAGAAGGTGGTACCAAAATAGCCGCTCCAGCCATAGTCGCCATTGCGATCTCCGAGCAGACTGGCTTCTGCGTCCGCCACTACCTGCATACCCAGACCCCAGCCGATGCCCTCGATCCCTTCGGCAGCGAGAACACCTTCAGGCACATGCAATTGGATCATCTGTTCGATGGTTTCCGCTTTTAGCAGGCGCACACCCTGGTACTCACCGCCGTGATACAGCATGAGAGCGAAGCGCATGTAATCCGGTGCCGTTGACACCAGTCCGCTGCCACCCTGGGGAAACTCCGTGTCGCTGTCGGGTGTGGGCACGCTCACCAGCTTGCCGTCAGTATCCTGGGTATACACGGTGGCCAGCTCCTGCGGAGCAGGATCGGCGAAACGGAAGCGGGTGTTGGTCATCTGCAGCGGGTCGAAAATACGCGCCTGCAGAAATTCATCGAAAGCTTGCTGTGAGGCCACTTCGACGACCGCCGCCAGTACATCGGCAGACCAGCCGTAGCGCCACATTGCACCGGGTTGTTCGAACAGGGGCAACTGGCCGAGTCTGTCGACGCGCTCAACCATGCTGCCGCTGTCCTGCTTGCGAGGTCCATTCGCTGACCAGTGTTCCCAGAGATCGGTGTCTATGCCGCCACGCCCGGGGCCAACACCTGAGGCAAACATCAGCAAATGTCTTACCGTTGGAACAGGATCAGCGGCCACGGTTTTAAAATAGCCCTGGCTGTTGCGCTGATGGTTCACTGCGACACGGGCGTCGGCGAAGCCTGGTAAGTAGTCTGCGACCGGGTCGTCGAGGCCCAGCCTGCCTTCCTCGATCAGCATCATAGCTGCCACCGCTGTGACCGGCTTGGTCATCGATGCAAAGCGCATGCGGGTATCTGCCGTCATGGGCTGTTCGCTTTCGATATCTGCCCAGCCCGCCGTGGTGGTGTGGACCGGCTCGCCGTCGATGGCGATCACCGCGACAAAACCGGAGCGGGTGCCGCTCCACACCTGGTAATTAAGCCAGGTATCGACAGCGGTACGATTAAACCAGCCCAGATCGGGGCCGCCGCCGCAGCCCGCGAGCAAGCCCAGCAGGGCAGTGAGTGCCAGTACTCTCGTCATTAGCCTTGCCGGCGCTTGAGCGCCGCCTCCGCCAGTTCTTCCAGCAGTATTTGCGTATCGTCCCAGTGAATGCAGGGGTCGGTAATGCTCTGCCCGTAAGTCAGCGCCTGGCCGTCGATCACATCCTGGCGCCCCTCGACAAGATTGCTTTCTAGCATGAGGCCAAAGATGCTGCGGCTGCCACGGGCTATCTGGGTGGCTATGTCGCGGGCCACGTCTTTCTGGCGCGCCGGAATTTTTCGTGAGTTGGCGTGGCTGGCATCGATCATGATGCGCGAGGCCAGACCCGCTTTGTTGAGCATGGCGGTGGCATCATCCACTGAGAACATGTCGTAGTTCGGGTGCTTTCCGCCCCGCAAAATAATATGGCAGTCCTGGTTGCCCTCGGTCTGGAAAATGGCCGAATGACCTTCCTTGGTGACTGACAGGAAGTGATGCGGATTGGAGGCAGATTTAATGGCGTCGATGGCGATCTGGATGTCGCCGTCTGTGGCGTTTTTGAAACCCACGGGACAGGACAGGCCGGAGGCGAGTTCGCGGTGGGTCTGGCTTTCCGTGGTGCGCGCACCGATCGCGCCCCATGACACCAGGTCGGCGATGTACTGTGGGCTGATGAGGTCCAGGTATTCGGTACCTGTTGGCAAACCTGTATCGGCCAGGTCCAGCAACAGCTGGCGGGCGATACGCAGGCCCTTGTTTATCTGGAAGGTGTTGTTGAGGTCGGGGTCGTTGATCAACCCTTTCCAGCCGACCGTGGTACGGGGTTTCTCGAAGTAGACCCGCATGACGACCAGCACGTGCTCGGCCACCGCGTCGGCCACGGGTTTGAGTTTGTCTGCGTATTCACGGGCGGCATCCGGATCGTGAATGGAGCAGGGGCCCACAACCACGACAACGCGGTCATCTTCGCCGGCCAGCACCTGGTGGATACCACGGCGGGCACTCTCCACGGTGCGGGCGGCTGCTTCGCTCACTGGGATTTCACCGATCAGTTGATCCGGTGAAATCAATTCTTTCATGGCACTGATGCGTAAATCGTCAGTACGATGGTCTTCGCTACTTTGGGACATGGTTCTGTCGGCCCTGAAAAATGTGCCATTATACATGCGAGCATAATAAGGAGTGTGTATGCGTCTGCCCGTGTTTTTGGCTGTGCTGGTTGTTGGCTGCCTAAGTGCTTGCGCCAACACCGATGATGCGCCGGTGCAGCTGAATCATCTCGACGCCTGGCAGGTGGAGGGCGAGGCCAGCTGGGGGATGAGTGGCGCGGAAATCGTCGGCGCTGGAGAGGGTGATGGCTTTTTGGTCAGCCTGGACAGATTCAGTGATTTCGAACTCAGCCTTGAATTCAGCGTCGATGCTGAAACCAACTCCGGCATATTCCTGCGGTGCCAGGATCGTAAGCGCATTCACCCAGAGACCTGTTACGAGGCCAATATCTGGGATCAGCACCCCCAGCAACAGGCGCGCACTGGGGCCATTGTGTTTCGGGTAATGCCGCCGCTGGCCCAGGTGCACACATTGGAAGGTTGGAACAGCTATCTCGTGCTCGCCCGTGGCGATAAGCTCAGGGTCTGGGTAAACGACACGCTGACTGCCGAACTGGAACGAGCCGAATTCAGCGCCGGCTTTATTGCGCTGCAGCGTTGGGGCGGTGGCGAGGTACGTTTTCGTAACATACGGCTGCGGGAGCTGTCTCTGTGAAGCTGTTGTTATATATCAGCCTGTTGCTATTGGTTGCCTGTAGCCCTGGCGCCGATGATCAAACCCCTGATGTCACCGCCTTCACCAACTGGTTGGCGCATGCTGCCGCGACGGCACCGCCGGCTACGGCAGAGCGGGTGATGAACATGGCGGCGGTCGCTGAGGCCTTGTCGTCTCTTGACGGCGAGGCGCTGCAGGCACTGCTGGCCGATGATTTCCAGTCCCATAATCCCATGCTGGCCGATGGCCGTGAGGGTCTGCTGTCTCTGACACACGAGGAACATCGACCTCGAGGCGGTGGTGATAACTTCATGGCGAATACCGCCCACGTGTTGGCGCAGGACGATCATGTGTTGCTGCATCGGGGTGGGCGCCTGGGACCATTGGCCTCAGTGAATATGGATGTGTTTCGATTCAACGAGTCAGGCCAGTTGGCAGAGCAGTGGAGTTTTGTGCAACCGGTAGAGGCAGGTTTTATCGATAACCTCCTGTTCAGTTTCGTGGTGCCCCGGCAGCTGGATTTGATACCCACCCGAGACATACCCGGTCCCGGCTTGTTGCGAAGCGTGAGCGACTATGCACTGCCAGTGCGGGTCAGTGCGGCCGGCGTACAGTCCAACAGCGAGCAGGTCAGGGCTTACCTTGCTGAATTGCATGGGGAGCGGCAGCGCCAAAAGCTGGAACAGTTCCTGCACCCTGAGTTCTTTATTCATCTGCCCTGTGTTGAGCCAGGCAGGGTTGCCTGGCTGGATGTGCTGGGCCGGGGCCGGCAGCGGCCCGCATTGCCACAGATCGAGAAGTTGATCGCCCAGAATGATCTGGTTTGGGTGCTTACCCGCATGCCTCATATTGTCGAAGAGGACGTACCTGAACTGGCAGTGGCTGATCTTTTTCGCGTGCGCGACGGGCTCATTGTCGAACAGTGGAAGCTGGTACAGCCCTCGCCGCGTTTCTCCCGCAACCAGAATGGTCTATTCTAGCGCCCATGACTGATACTCAAGTGACGGCGACGGACCAGCCAACTGTCGTTAAGACGACGGCCCTGTTTATTGCTTTCGTCGCGGTGTTCGCAACCGCGATCAGAGCGCTTGTTGCCCGTGAGATTGACCCTGCCGCTGTCCCCACAACCCTGGGTTGTGTCGCGCTGCTGGTGCTGGTGAATCGCTATGTGCATAGCGGCGGCTCCGCGGTGGTCGGTGCCTGGTGGATACTGGGCGTCGTCATGGCCATCTATGCCTACCTGACGGTCAGTTCCCACGGCTTTCTTGGCTCGATTATTTATGCCGCTCCGGTAGTACCGCTGCTGGCCTGGGTGATGCTTAATAGAGCTGCGACAAGGGTGATGACGATCGCCACCGGCCTGTTTTTGATGCTGTTGCTGTCACTCCATCTCGCGGGTAGTCTGGAGCCCGATGCGTATTTCCCTGAAGAAATTCGCTACGTCATGAAAAGTGTCGTGATGGTGCTGACGCTTATAGCGGTGTACTGGGTAGTGGCCTTTCAATCAGTGGAACATCGTCATCAGCAGACCCTGGATCGTCCTGATATGAGCCGGGATGAACACAGCGGCTTGCTGCGCAGCGAGGCTATGGCAGACAATTTGCGCCGGGAGTTAATGCGGGGTCATCGCGGCGGCCAACCCCTGAGCCTGATGTTGATTGGTTTAGATAATAGTGTGAGTAGTGAGGTTCAATCCGGCGTAGCAGATGCCATCAAGTACTCCCTCAAACGCGCCACTGACTTCCTGGGTCATCATGACCAGGGTCGCTTCGCTGCGATTCTTCCTGATACCGGCCTGAGCGGCGCTGTGAAAGTGGCGGAAAAATTTCGCACTCTCATGGATACGCTGGATATTCCACAAGGCGAAGAATTGGTTCAGGTGAGCGTTAGCCTGGCGGTAGTCACAGTGCCCGGCGATACACTGCGCGGCCCCGACCAGGTTGTCGACCAGGCCGAGCGCTTACTGGAGCAGGCCCTTCAGGGCGGCGGCAATCGCGTGCTGTCTGGCGAGGTCAGCTGATGGATCTGGTGTTAGAAGCTCCTGCGCCGGTGCTGGCCGCCGTGATCGACGGTCGAGGGTTTCCCGTTAACCGGATTTACTGCATTGGTCGCAACTACGCGGACCATGTGGCCGAGATGGGTGGCGATGCAGAGCGCGATCCGCCGGTCTTTTTTTCCAAGCCTGCCGATGCCCTCGTTTCAAACCATAAAGATATTCCTTATCCGCCCGGTACCGGGAACCTGCATCATGAGGTGGAGTTGGTGGTGGCGCTGGCCAGTGGTGGTGCCGATATAGCACCTGAGCAGGCGCTGAAGCATGTATTTGGCTATGCGGTGGGCAATGACCTGACGCGCCGCGACTTGCAGCACGCCGCCAAGAAAGCGGGGCAGCCCTGGGACAGTGCCAAGGGTTTTGATCATTCCGCACCCATATCGGCCTTGATCCCGGCTGCCGATGTCGATCTCGCGGACGCCGAGATAAGCCTGCATTGCAACGGTGAACTGCGGCAACGGGCGCAGCTCGCAGACATGATCTGGTCGGTTGCAGAGATCATCGCTGCGCTGTCGCAGCTTTATACGCTCAAGCCTGGTGATCTCATATTTACCGGTACTCCTGCCGGCGTGGGTGCTATCGCCGTGGGTGACAGCATTGAAGCATCCATCAGCGGTTTGGACACCTTGCAGCACCGTATTGTCTGATATTTTTCCTGAAGGATTACGCCGCCAGGCCTAGGAATAGCAGTACCGCGATGACTGCCGCAATCAGCGCGTAGGGTATCTGTGTGAGTGCGTGCTGGTAGGGCGTGCAACCGGTGGCCTGGGCGGTTAGCACAGTGGCATCGGTATAAAAGCAGGCGTGGCTGCCAAAGGTCGCCGCTGACAGGGTGGCGCCAATCACCAGGTTCAAATCGGCCCCGAGTGATTCGCTCAAAGCCACGATCACGGGCATTACGATCACAAAAACACCCCAGTTGGAGCCCGTGGCAAACGATAAACCCGCCATGGAGATAAATAGTGCAGCGGGCAGGGTAGCTGCGCTGAGGTAGGGCGCGAGTGTGTTGATCACGTAACTGGACAGGCCCAATTCGTCATTCATTTCTTTCAGTAAATAGGCAGCTACCAACACGGCCAGCGGCTGTAACATGGTTTTGAAGCCATCGAGGATGGTGTCGAATGCATCCGGCAGGCTGAGGGAGCGATTGATGGCGATCATCACCACGTAGGCCCCCAGGGTGACATAGATGCCGCGCAGGAAATCCAGGTCAAAATACCAGGTCGAGGCTGCCAGCAATATCATCAGACCGGCAAAGTGCCAGGCCTGACCCTCAACCCCCGGCTTGGGCTGTATGGCCTCATTGGCGGCATCCACCTCAGCCGCATCTGGGGGTACGCATTCGCCGCCAGCGGCTCGAGCCTCGGCGGCGCGCATGGGCCCCAGCAACGGCACCTTGCCGTAGATGACAAGCGGTACCAGCAGGATCGCCGCCCAGGCGTAAAACATATAAGGAATGGCGCCGATATAGGCCGCTACGCCTTCCCCGGATGGCACCAACCCGGTGTCTTCCATCAAAGCAGCAAAGAATACCGCCCAGGTGGAGATGGGGATGATGACGCTGATGGGTGCTGCGGTTGAGTCGACTATGTAGGCAAGCATTTCCCGGCTGGTGTGATAAACATCAGATACCTTGCGCATGGCGGCGCCAACCGCGATTGAATTCAGGTAGTCGTCTACGAACAGGAAGATTCCCAGTACCCAGGTGGTCATCAGGGCCTGGCGTCTGCTGTTGACCCTGGCAGTAACGGCGCGAGTAAAAGCACCAATGGCATCGGTGCGAATAAACAGTGCGATCAGGCTGCCCATAAAGCCGCAGACCAGGATGATCCAGGCCACGGTGTCATTCATCATGACCGCGAGACTGCCGTCCGTTAATCTGCCGAGAGGGTCGGAGGGTGCCAGCATTACCGCGCCGAGAATGGAGCCCGCGATCAGCGATTCGATGGTGCGATGTGTCCACAGGGCCAGGCTGACCACCAGTAGTGTCGGTAGGAGCGACAGCGCACCGTAATCAGTCATGAATCAGGCCGATGGCCTCCTCCAGGGCGGGGCTCATCTGTTCACTGCCCTCGCTATGCAGTTCTCTCAAGGCCGCTTTCATGCGCGGGTCCCAGAACCGGTTGAGATGATCGGCGACTTTTGCGGCTACCACAGACTGATCATCGGTATAGGCCATATTGGCGGTGATCTGTTCCGCCATGTGCAACAGCTTGTCAGAGCGAACAGTCACGACGTGGGCAGCAGCTCCCGCTGTTTGTCATCCTCGGCGCGGAATTGCTTCTGCCGGTTTGACGGTTCGCGCACAGGATAGGCCTGCACGGCTGTGACTTTGTACTCCGGGCAATTGGTGGCCCAGTCCGAGTTCTCGGTGGTCACCACATTGGCGCCGGATTCGGGATGATGAAAGGTGGTGTAGACCACGCCCGGCAGTACCCGTTCGGTCACGTCCGCCCGCAATACAGTTTCACCGGCGCGGCTTTTCAGGCCGACCCAGTCGCCATGGCGAATACCGCGAACTTCCGCATCGCTGGGGTGAATCTCGATGCGGTCCTCGTCGTGATAGTGCATGTTGTCGGTGCGGCGAGTCTGGGCGCCCACATTGTACTGCGACAGAATCCGCCCGGTGGTGAGCAGCAATGGATAGCGCGCGTTACTGCGTTCATCGGAAGCCACATAGGGCGTGGGGACAAAATAGCCCTTGCCGCGAACGAACTCGTCCACATGCATAAAGGGGGTGCCATCTGGCTGGAGGTCGTTGCAGGGCCACTGAATCGAGCCCAGCTCATCCAGGCGTTTATAACTGACGCCGCTAAATGTTGGCGTGAGAGCGGCAATCTCTTCCATGATGTGTTGGGGGTGGTCATAGCTCATGGGATACCCCATGGCGCTGGCCAGCGCGGCGGTGATCTCCCACTCGCCCATGCCCGACAGGGGAGGCATGACCTGGCGCACCCGTGATATGCGCCGCTCAGCATTGGTAAAGGTACCGTCTTTCTCCAGGAACGAGGGGCCTGGCAAGAACACGTGGGCAAACTTGGCAGTCTCGTTAAGGAACAGGTCCTGTACGATCACGCACTCCATGGCAGCAAGGGCTGCATGTACATGCTGGGTGTCCGGGTCCGACTGTGCCATGTCTTCACCCTGTATGTAGATGCCCTTGAATTCCCCTTCGATGGCGGCGTCAAACATATTGGGTATGCGATAGCCCGGCTCGGGATCCAGCTCGACCTGCCAGTGCTGTTCAAACAGTTGCCGTGTGCCCTGGTCAGAAAGATGGCGATAGCCCGGCAATTCATGGGGAAAGCTGCCCATGTCGCAGCTGCCCTGTACGTTGTTCTGCCCGCGCAGGGGGTTCACGCCAACGCCGGGGCGGCCGAGGTTGCCGGTTGCCATAGCGAGGTTGGCAATACCCATCACCATGGTCGAGCCCTGGCTGTGCTCCGTCACTCCGAGACCATAGTAGATCGCACCATTGCCCGCTTTGGCATACAGCCTGGCTGCTGCTCGGACCTCCGCCGCGGGAACACCGGTAACCGCTTCAAGGGTTTCCGGTGATTGGCTGTCCTGGCTGATGAACTCTCGCCAGGTCTGGTAGGCCTCGTCTTCACAGCGTGCGGCGATAAACGCGGTGTCTTCGAGTTGCTCGGTGATGATGGTATGGGCCAGGGCATTAATCACCGCAACATTAGTGCCCGGTCGCAATTGCAGGTGGTGGTCTGCTTTGACATGAGGACCATCTACCAGGGCAATTTGGCGCGGGTCAATCACGATGAGGTTCGCACCCTGGCGCAGGCGGCGTTTCATCTGTGAGGCAAACACCGGGTGAGCTTCGGTGGGGTTGGCCCCGATCACGACAATGGTGTCTGCCTGCATGACTGAATCGAAAGTCTGCGTGCCCGCCGATTCGCCCATTGTAGTTTTCAGGCCGTAGCCGGTAGGAGAGTGGCACACGCGCGCGCAGGTATCGACGTTATTGTTGCCGCAGGCGGCGCGAATAAATTTTTGCACCAGGTACACTTCTTCATTGGTGCAGCGAGAAGAGGTCACGCCGCCGATGGCCTTGCGACCGTATTGCTTCTGAATGCTTTGCAGGCGTTGCGCGGCATAGTTGATGGCGGTGTCCCAGTCCACGGGTTGCCACTCATCCGCGATGCTCTCGCGAATCATCGGCTGGGCGATACGGTCCGGATGGGTCGCATAGCCAAAGGCAAACCGACCCTTCACACAGGAGTGGCCGTGGTTGGCCTGGCCATCCCGATTGGGCACCATGCGCACCAGTTCGTTGCCGCGCACTTCTGCCCGAAATGAACAGCCCACGCCGCAATAGGCACAGGTGGTAATCACCGCGCGATCCGGCTGGCCTTTTTCAATCACGGATTTTTCGGTGAGGGTGGCAGTGGGGCAGGCCTTAACACAGGCGCCGCAGGACACGCATTCGGAATCGATAAAGTCGTCGCCCTGGCTGGCGGCGATCACGGATTCAAAGCCACGGCCCTCTACAGTCAGGGCAAAGGTACCCTGTTGCTCTTCGCAGGCACGCACGCAGCGGGAACAGACGATGCATTTGGAGGCATCAAAGCTGAAATAGGGCGCAGTCTCGTCTTTTGCCGCATCGAGATGATTGGCACCTTCATAGCCATAGCGAACCTCACGCAGGCCCACAGCGCCAGCCACGTCCTGCAGTTCGCAATCCCCATTGGCAGCGCAGGTCAGACAGTCCAGCGGGTGATCCGAGATATACAGCTCTATGATATTGCGGCGCAGTTTGGCGAGCTGTTCTGTCTGGGTATTAACCACCATGCCTTCCTCGACCAGCGTGGTGCAGGAAGCGGGATAACCCTTGCGACCCTCGATCTCCACCAGGCACATGCGGCAGGAGCCGAAGGCGCTGAGGTCTTCGTTGGCACAAAGCTTGGGAATACGCCTGCCGTTGATGGCCGCCGCACGCATGACCGAGGTGCCCGCGGGCACGCTGACGGTCTGGCCATCAATGCTCAGGCTGACGAGTTCTTTGTTATCTACGGCGGGGGTGCCGTAGTCCTGTTCACTGCCAACCCGGTAATAGTTGCCCATCACAATTCCTCCGGGAAGTGCTTCATGATACTCAACACCGGGTAGGGTGCCATACCCCCGAGAGCGCATAGCGAACCATCGATCATGGTGTCGCACAGGTCTTTGAGCAGGATACGATTATCCTCCGCCTGCTCGCCGGCCCTGATACGGTCAATCACTTCTACACCACGCACAGACCCGATGCGGCAGGGGGTGCATTTGCCACAGGATTCCTCGGCACAAAAACTCATGGCGAAGCGTGCCATTTCACCCAGGTCGATCTGGTCATCAAATACCACCAGGCCGCCGTGACCGAGCATGGCATCAATGGCTTTAAAGGCTTCATAATCCAGCGGCGTGTCGAATAACGCTGGCGGAATATAGGCGCCAAGCGGTCCTCCAGCCTGAACAGCACGAACAGGTCGTCCCGATAGTGTGCCACCGCCGAGTGAATCTACCAGCTCGCGCAGGCTGGTACCAAAGGGCACTTCGTACAGACCGCCGCGCTTGACGTTGCCTGCCAGCTGCACGGTCAGGGTGCCGCGGGAGCGCTCCTGGCCCATTGCTGCATACTGGTCAGCGCCGTCTGCGAGGATTGCCGGTACAGCCGCCAGGCTGAGCACATTGTTCACCAGTGTGGGTTGCCCGAACAGGCCTTCCAGTGCAGGTAGCGGTGGACGGTAGCGCACCATGCCACGTTTGCCTTCCAGGCTTTCGAGCAGGGCTGTTTCCTCGCCACAAATATAAACACCAGCCGCTTCGCGAACCTCCAGTTGCAGGTCCTCAAGATAGCCCGCTGTAGTTGCCAGCTCGAGGGCACGACGCATGGTGGCGATCGCCTGCGGGTATCCCGAGCGAATATAGATGTAGCCTGTATCGGCACCTACGGCGAGGGCAGCAATACACATGCCCTCGATCAGCATCATGGGGTCAGACTCCATGATCAGCCGATCGATGAACGTACCCGAGTCTCCTTCGTCGGCATTGCACACCACGTATTTCCGATCAGCCTCGGCATTCAGCACCGTCTGCCATTTAATGCCGGTGGGAAAGGCGCCGCCGCCGCGTCCCCGCAAGCCTGATTGCTGGATCTGCTCTACAATGTCCTGCGGCCGCAGTTGGCGTGCCTTTTCGAGGCCCTGAAAGCCGCCGTAACGCCGATACTCATCGAGGGACAGTGGGTCAATAACACCACAGCGGGCGGTGGTATGGCGTTCTTGCACAGCCAGCTCTGGTATATCCGATACCAGTCCCAGGCACAGTTCATGGTCTGCATCAGGTAGGCCAGCTTCAAACAGGAAGGGTACCGCTGCCGCTGGCACTGGGCCGAAACCCAGCCGGCCTTGATCGGAGTCCATCTCGACCAGGGTTTCCAGCCAGTACAGGCCACGGCTACCGGTTCGCACGATGTCGATATCCAGGTCCAGATTGGCGATCGCCTCGGCAACACTGTCGGCACCAAGGGCCCGGGCCGCCGCATCGGCAGGGACATAAACGCGGGTGCTCATTTGCGGGTCAACTCGTCAAACAGGGCGGGTGTCACGCGAGCATAGAGTTCCCCGTCGAATGCCATGGCGGGTCCGCAGGCGCACAGCCCCAGGCAGTACACGGATTCTATTGCCACCTCATCCTGTTGGCTGGCGTGTTCTTTCAACAGTCTTGCCCCGGTCGCCTGGCAGGCCTCGGCCTGGCATAACTTCACAATCGGTTTGTCGGCCGGCGTATCGGTGAAATCGCGGTAAAAGCTGATCACACCATGCACCTCTGCCCGGGACAGGTTCAGTGCGCGGGCGATGATCGGCACGGCGTCTGGCGGGATATGCCCAAACTCATGTTGAAACCGGTGCAGCAGGGGCAGTAGTGGACCCTCCATGTCAGGATGCGTATCGATCACAGCCTGGTATTGTTGCTCATTCACGGAACTTCAATGCGCTCCTTGCCAGCGTAAATATTAAAACGATTGTCGCGCATAAAGCCTATCAGGGTCATGTTGTATTCACGCGCAAAATCGACCGCAAGACTGGACGGCGCGCCCACTGCAACCAGGCACTCAATACCTGACATCAGCGCTTTCTGCATCAGTTCAAAACTAGCCCGACCACTGACCAGAACAGCGCAGGGCGGCAGCTGTGTTTGCAGCAGGTAACCACAGACTTTATCCATGGCGTTGTGGCGACCCACATCCTCACGCAGGCACAAGACCTCTCCCTGGCTGTCGAACAATACCGCCGCATGCAGGCCGCCGGTTTCCTGAAACACCGATTGCATGCCGGGCAATGCCTCACCGAGGGCCAGCAGTTGTTGTGGTTTGGTGGTGAATTCAGCTGAGCTCATTGGCTCGGCACCGATGGCCTCCAGCGCCTCGAGGGAGGCCTTACCGCATACCCCGCAGCTGGAGCTAGTATAGAAATGTCGCTGTAGGCGATCCAGATCCACTGCGACTCCGGGATGCAGTTGCACCTGAATGACGTTGCTGCTGCCATCCCGCAGGGCCTGGCTGCCACTGTGCTCACAGCGGGCAACGTCATCGATGGAGTGAATGATGCCTTCACCCATCAAAAAGCCCAGCGCCAGTTCCTGATCGTGTCCGGGGGTGCGCATGGTAATGGCGAGGCCACGGCGATCCGTCTGGCCGTTGGCAAAAGACTGCAGTCGAATTTCCAGCGGCTCTTCCACTGCCAGCTGATCTTCGATGCTGGTGAGCGCGCTGTTCGAGTATGACAGCAGGGTGGTAGGAGCGATGTGATCAACCATGCTCGCATTCTACTGTATGATGGCCCGCCCATGATATTCGACTGGTTCATCACTGCACTCGCCGTTACCGGCCCCACCTATCTGTGGCTGCTGTCAGGCGTCGTCGCGCGTCGCCTGGATTGGGTAGATGATCAGCTGGTGATGTGGGCGTCCCAGTTCAGCTTCCGCCTGGGTATGCCGCTGGTGCTTTTTTATGGTGCCTCGCGGGTTGATTACAGCACTCTGTTGCAGGCGCGCTACTTGTTGGCGGGCGTAACGGCAACATTGTTGGTGGCGGTACTGGCCTCGTTTTGGGCCCGGTTGCGAGGCTTCGAGAGGGGCGAGGCCGGGCAGTTTGTGCAGGGTAGTTTTCGATCTAACCTCGGGATTGTGGGTATTGCCCTGTGTGCTAACGCATACGGCGACGATGGGCTGGCGCTGGCAGCACTGCCAGTGGCGGTGATGACGATTCTCTACAACATCATCGCGGTCATTGTGCTGGAGCGCAGCCACGGTGGCAGTCGCGGTGTGGCGGGCATACTTCGCGGTGTACTTGGCAATCCGCTGATCATTGGCATCGCCCTGGGCATTCTAGTTTCAGTGCTGGGTCTGGAACTGCCGACCCTGGTGCAGCGCGGGGTTAGTTACAGTTCCAGCCTGATTTTGCCCATGGCGCTGGTGACTATAGGCGCTTCACTGAGCCTTAAAGTGCTGCGGGAATCCGGCCGCATCACCATCGACACCTTGTACTGGCGCCATTTGATTTCACCCCTCACGGGTGTCGGCATAGGTATTGCCTGGGGCGTGTTTGGGGCGGAAATGGGTGTGCTGTTTTTGCTGCTGTCTTCCCCCATTGCCAATGCCAGTTTTGTGATGGTGGTGGCGGTAGGGGGTAATGGTGGTCTGGCGGCCAACCTGATCGTGCTTTCGACGCTGGTGTCCGGTGTCACTACAACCCTGGGCTTCGCCCTGTTAAATGCCCTCGGGCTGGTCTAACCCATCCAGATATTCCTGCAAGCGCTGCTCGGCCTGATCCCCAAACAGGATCTCGCAGGCGTGCGCCAGCCCCGGTGCCTGGCGAATGACCTCCGGTGGCACGACCAGGTCAATCTTGCTGCGACGGCGCATGAAGTCTTCCAGTTTCACAATCATTTCCCGTCGCGCGGCCAGTTCGATTTCGCAGCGGGTGTATTCGGCGTTTTCAATCAGTAACTCAACCTGGGCCGGGTTTTCGCGAATCCGCTCCAACAGGATAAAAGCTGCTTCGCCGTAGCGGCGCCAGAATCGTTCGGACAGGGGCTCGGGAGAGCTGGGGTCGGTCATGGCGTCCAGGCTCATCAGCCGGGCCTGGTGCATGAAGTTGTCCCGGGCATCAGCGCCGGCCTCGCCATACCAGCGCCGATCTGGCCAGGTCACATTAATACCCATCTCGCCGACGATCTCGGTAATCTCCTCGCCCACATTCAGGCAGTCGGTCAGTTTGCCGCCGAACACGCTGATATGTTGTTTTTCGGCGTCTATATCGATGGCGTGTTTGCGTGACAGTTCGACCCAGTCCGCTTGCTGCTCGCCGCCGCTGACGGCCAGGGGGCGAACGCCTACGCGCTCGGCGATGATGTCGGCTCTGGTCAACGGCGGGTCCAGATCGAGCAGGGCATTGGCGCTCTCAAGCACGAAGTCGCGGTCGGCATCTGTGACGCTGACTTCTGGTGCGTCTACCTGGTCATCGGTGGTGCCGATGCAGGTTTTTGGCCCCATGGGGATCAGGAAAAACAGGCGGCCGTCGCTGGCGAAAAAGGTCAGGACCCGACGGTTATCGGTCACCTGGGGTACCACCAGGTGGATGCCTTTAGAGAATAGGTGGCGATGACGGGTGGTGATCTCCGCGTCGCGGTTAACGCTGTCCGCCCACGGGCCCGCGCAGTTGATCAGAAGTTTGCAGCGTATCTCGAAAGCATCGCCGTCAATTTTGTCCTCGGCCTGGATGGTCCAGCCCCCGTGATCCCTTGAGAAGCCCTCGGCGCTGACGTAGTTGGCGGCAATGCAGCCGTGATCGAGAGCCTTGCGAATAAAGTTGAAAACAAAGCGGGCGTCGTTGTCATACAGGTAACAGTCACTGTATTCCAGGCCGCCCGCCGCATTCTCTGTATTGATAATGGGTTCGCCGCGCTCCAGCCCAGCGGCACTGATATAGCGTGGCGCGCGGGTCGCGAAGCGGCCCATCACCCAGTACAGCAGGCTGCCCAGGTAGACGAAGAACGACCACATGCGAAAGCCGCGGGCGATGGTGGTGAAGAAGCGGATTTCCTTGACCGTAGAGGGATAAGCGCGCATCAACTCGTTGCGTGACTGGCACAGTTTGTTCACCAGTCCGAACTCGAGGCTCTCCAGATATTTAATGCCACCCCAGGCCAGGTTGGATGAGTTGGAGCTGACGCCGCCGGCGAAGTCGCCCCGGTCGATCAGTGCCACTTTGACGCCCCGGGCAGCCAGTGCCGCGGCAGAGACCGCGCCATTGATGCCGCCGCCAACAATCACCACATCAAAATCCTGTGACTGCAGGCGTTTGAGATTGCTTTGTCGTAGCGCGTTGCTCATGGTTCTGTTCAGCTCTTGCGCCGTATGCCCAGTTTGCGACCGACGCCTTCCACTGTAGGCGCTGCTTGGGAGCGCTCCAGTTCCTTTTGAAAGCTTTGCAGGAGTTCCTCGCTGAAGCTGGTGCTGCGGCGCGTCGCCATATCGATGTACATGGTCAGGCATTCGTTGGTGGCGGCCAGGTAGTCTTTGTCGACGTTGTAAAGGCAGTGAAAGTAGTGCAGTCGTTTGTGGTCGTAGTCGACCAGGCGGGTTTCGAAGCGCAGCTGATCGCCTTCGAACACCTCTTGCAGGTAATCGATGTTGCTGCCCAGGGTGAAAGTAGAGTGGTTGTGCTGGTTCTTGTGTTCCAGCCCAATTCCCAGATAATCAAAGTAGCCATCGGTGGCGATCTCGTCGAAGGCGACGAGGTAGTAGCCCATATTCATGTGGCCGTTATAGTCGATCCAGGTGGTCTTAACCTCGCTGGTGGCCGTAAAAAGACCGGTGTCTGTCATGGTCATCAAATCCAGTAATAGATATAATGATATATCTTTAGTATTAACGAGGACGAAACATGTCTGAATCAGCAGCTCGCCCGCTTGATGGTATTCGTGTGGTTGAACTGGGCCAGTTACTGGCCGGTCCCTTCACTGGCACCATATTGGGCTATTTTGGCGCCGAGGTCATCAAGGTTGAGCCGCCCGGCAAGGGCGACCCCATTCGTGGTTGGCGCATTGTCGAAGATGGCACCGCCCACTGGTATCGCAGCCTGGGGCGCAACAAGAAAAGTGTGACTCTCGATTTAAAGACCGAGCGTGGTCGCGAGCTGGTGAAAGAACTGCTCAAGACTGCCGACGTGGTGGTAGAGAACTTTCGCCCCGGTGTGATCGAGAAGTGGGGTCTGGGTCCTGATGATTTGAAAGCCGATAACCCCGGCCTGATCTATGCCCGTATTTCGGGTTACGGCCAGACCGGCCCCTACAGCCACAAGCCTGGCTACGCCTCCGTGACTGAGGGATTTTCCGGTTTCCGCTATCTCAATGGATTTCCCGGTGAGCCGCCAGTTCGTCCGAACCTCAGTACCGGTGACACTCTGTCAGCCATTCACGCGGCGCTGGGCGTCTGCCTGGCACTGCTGCAGCGCAATCGGCCTGGCGGTGGCGAAGGGCAGGTGGTGGATATCGCCCTGTATGAATCCATGTTTAACCTTATGGAAGGCGTGGTGCCGGAATTCTCCGGTGCAGGTGCCATTCGCGGCGCTTCGGGTACAACTGTGACCGGGATTGTGCCGACTAATACCTACACCTGTGGTGACGGCAAGTACGTGGTGATCGGCGGTAATGGTGATGCCATCTACAAGCGCCTGATGACTGCGGCGGGGCATCCGGAACTGGCAGACCATCCCGAGATGCAGGACAACGAGGGCCGGGTCAAACACGAGCCCACCATCGACAAGGCGCTGGCGGAATGGTGTGCGGCACACCCCGCGCAGCACATCATCGACACGCTTGAGGAAGAACGCGTGCCGGTGGGTCTGATCTATAACGTGGAAGATCAGATGAACGATCCCCATTACCAGGCTCGGGGTATGTTTGAGCAAGTGGATATCAACGGCAAGCAGCTGGATATTCCTGCGATCACCCCGATCCTGCACGGCACCCCTGGCCGTACCGACTGGCCCGGTGGCCCCGTTGGTGAGCACAATGAGGAGATTCTCGGCGGTGTACTCGGCTTGAGTGAGGAAGAGATCTCAGCGCTTTCCTCTTCGGACTAGCCAGCTCTTTGGGGCGGTCTGCTGATTAGGCAATAATCAGTCGGCCGTCTCCGTCTCTTCGGGGGCAGCGTTGCCTGATGCGCGGGCAGCACGCAGTACCGCGTCACCTGCAATATTAATGCGCAGGTCCACCTGGTTAACCGTGCGTTTGAGCTCTGCTTCCTGTAACGCCTTCAAAAAGCTCGGTTCTGCCACCACGTCCGGATGGCTCTGCCCAATCAGTAGCATCCCCTCAGTCATCAGCTTGAGCCCTTCTGCACGCTGCTCATCCAACGCCAGCGCGTAAGCGTTGATGGCCATGTCTTCGGTAAACCGAATTTCAAATAAGGCTGTCTCCAGAACGGGCAGGGTGCTGCTCTGCTCTCCGGTAAAACTGGCGCCTTCACGCAGTACCGCTGCAATCTCTGCATTGTTGTTGGCCAGTGTGGTGACTGCCTTGGGGATATCCGCGGACGAGCTGTTCCGTGTTTGCCAGCTTGAGAGCATCGCTTCCATCTTGACGCGATCTCCCAAGGCAATCAGGTTGTCTGAGAGCAATGCCGCCAGTTGAGCATTTCCCTCGCGATCCTCGAAGGCATTGACCTGAATAACCCCCGGATAGGTGATGGGAGTCTCGTCCTGGTCGAGTCGTTGCATACGCTTGGTAACTCGCTTGGGTTTAAATGCACCCTGGAACACCATAACGCCCTGGTCGTTGGCATCATTCCCCACCCAGATCTGATCGATCTGCTTGAGGTTGAAGCCAAAGGCAGCCCCTAGGAACCAGTTGATCCACGTGTAGTTTCTACGCAGGTCGACCAACAGCTCCCCGCCTAACGGAGAGGCCATGACGGCCTGTAAGTCCGCCCTGATATAAGTGGCTGTGTCTTCTGGTAGCGAGGCTGCCAGTGAGTATGGTGCTTCTGATTCGGCCTGGCTCAGGCCCGGCGTTATTACTAGCACCAGGCTCAGGCAGATTGCGCTGAAAACATTGTGCTTCATGGTGTGATTATGAATTCTCTTACAAATGGGGTCAGAGGCGGACGCTTCGCATCTTCGCTCCGACCCCGGTAAATGCTAAGACAGTGAGTCTCATCCTTATCCTTTGCCGAGCATGGTGCGTGCCACCAGGTCGCGCATGATCTCAGAGCTGCCACCGTAAATACGGCGAATACGGGAGTCGGTGTAAAAACGGCTGATGGGGTACTCCACGGTGTAGCCGTAGCCGCCAAACAACTGCAGGCATTCGTCTACTGCGCGGCTGCACATCTCGGTAGAAGCGAGCTTCAGCACGGCCGCATCGTCGGTGGTCATCTCATCGCGTGTGTATTTGTCAGTACATTGCTCGTAGAAAGCGCGGTTGATGGTGATGTCGGTTTTGACATCAGCCAGCTTGAAGCGCGTATTCTGGAACTGGGCCACACTCTGGCCAAAAGCCTTGCGGTCCTGCACGTAATCGACGGTCAGCGCCAGTGCACCTTCAGCTGCGCCAATAGACTCTGCAGCAATGCCGAGCCTTTCGCGGGGCAGTTCCGTCATCAGGATCACGAAGCCCTTGTTTTCCTCTCCCAGCAGCGCGTCAGCAGGCAGGCGCACGTCCGAGAAAAACAGCTCGGCGGTATCGGAGGTGTGCTGGCCAATCTTCTCGATTTTCTTGCCGCGTTCAAAGCCGGGCAAGGAGGTGTCTACCAGAAACAGCGAGGTGCCCTTGGCCCCCTTGCCGGGGTCGGTGATGGCGGCAACGATGACCAGATCTGCGTGGATGCCATTGGTGATAAAGATTTTTGAGCCATTGAGCACCCACTCGTCACCATCGCGAACGGCGTTGGTGCGAATACCCTGCACGTCTGAGCCAGCGCCCGGTTCGGTCATCGCCAGTGCGCCGACCACTTCGCCGCTGACCATTTTGGGCAGCCACTGCTGTTTTTGATCCTCGGTACCAAAATTCTTGATATAGGGCGCAACGATATTGGAGTGAATGCCGTAGCCTGAGCAAAAGCCGCCAATACCCATGCTGGAGAGTTCCTCAATCATGGCCAGGGTCACATGTACGCTGGTGCCGGCGCCACCGTATTCCTCGGGCATATCAGGGCACAACAGGCCCGCCTGACCCATGGTGTGCCACAGCTCTCGCGGCACAATATGGTCTTCTTCCCACTGCTCAAAATTGGGCAGGATTTCCTGTTCGAAGGCGCGTCGCGCCATGTCCCGAAACAGGGTGAGTTCTTCGCTGTGGATAGCATCCCCTGACATCTTTTAATCCTCTGTGAGTCGTCGATGTAAAGTCGCGCCATTCTGCGCTTTCAGCAGGCCTATCACAATATCTGTGGCGGACTTAATTGCGGCCGCTACGGACACAATCTGTACCCCTAAAAATGACTTGCGCCCCGTATTTACTCTGGTATGTTGACTGGCCCAACATATTTTCACAGCGATAAAAACCGGAGAACTCCCATGCGTGAATACACCCAGTTTTACATCAATGGCGAGTGGGTAGAGCCTAACAGCCCAAACAGCTTTGACGTGATCAATCCCGCCAATGAGGAGGTGTGCGCGCACATCGCCCTTGGTAACGAAACTGATGTCGATAACGCCGTCCAGGCAGCCCGCGCTGCATTCGATACTTTTGGCTACAGCAGCCGTGAGGAACGTATCGAGGTGCTGGCCGCCGTTATCGAGGCCTATAAAGCCAACTACAACGACATTGCGGAAGCGATCTCCATGGAAATGGGTGCGCCCACCAAACTGGCGGTTGAAGCCCAGGCCGGTTCCGGCATGGGTCACCTGGTGCAGGCCCTGGAAGTGCTCAAGAACTTTGAATTTGAAGAGGGCATTGGCCCCCACCGCGTGTTCAAGGAGCCGATTGGCGTTGTGGGTATGATCACCCCCTGGAACTGGCCGGTAAACCAGATCACCTGCAAGGTGGCACCTGCCCTGGCAGTCGGTTGCACCATGGTGTTGAAGCCCTCTGAGGTGGCACCCCTGTCCGGTTACCTGTTTACCAAAGTGATGCATGAAGCGGGCGTGCCCGCCGGTGTTTACAACATGGTGAACGGTGATGGCCCCGGTGTGGGTACGGCACTCTCCAAGCACCCGGGCGTGGACATGATGTCTTTCACCGGCTCTACCCGTGCGGGCTCCCTCGTGGCGCAGAATGCCGCCCCGACGGTCAAGCGCGTGACCCAGGAGCTGGGTGGCAAGTCACCCAATGTGATTCTGGACGACGCTGACCTGGAAGCAGCGGTGACGCGCGGTGTACTGCACATGTACACCAACACGGGTCAGTCCTGTAATGCACCCAGCCGTATGCTGGTGCCCCGGGGCAAGCTGGCCGATGCTGAAGCGATTGCCGCCAAGGTGTCTGAGTCAGTTGTGGTGGGCGACCCCACTGCCGAGGGCACGACCATGGGGCCGGTAGTCTCCGAGGTGCAGTTCAACAAGATTCAGGGCCTGCTGGAAAAAGGCGTAGAAGAGGGTGCCAAAGTGGTTTGTGGTGGCCCCGGCCGTCCCGATGGCCTGGACAAGGGCTACTTCATCAAGCCCACTGTGTTCTCTGAAGCCAATAACCAGATGACCATTGCCCGCGAGGAGATCTTTGGTCCGGTGCTGACCATGATTCCTTACGACAGTGAGGACGAAGCCATTGCCATCGCCAACGACACTGACTATGGCCTGGCGGGTTATGTACAGGGCGGTGATCTCGATCACGCCCGTAAAGTGGCTTCCCGAATCCGCGCGGGTAACGTGCACCTGAATGGCGCCAGCGCCGGCTTCGATGTGCCCTTTGGCGGTTACAAACACTCCGGTAATGGCCGCGAGTGGGGCTCGCACGGCTTTACTGATTACCTCGAAATCAAAGCGGTATCCGGCTACGAGGGCTAAGCCGCAATGGCGGCGTACATTCTCGCCATAGACCAGGGCACCACGGGTACCACCGTTGCCCTGGTTGACCGTCGCGGCCGATTACGCGGGAAGGTCAATTTCGAATTCCCGCAAATCTTTCCCCAGCCCGGCTGGGTTGAACATAATCCCGATGACATCTGGGAGTCCACTCTCAAGGGCATTCGCAGCCTGATGCGCAAGAAATTGTGCAGGCCTTCCGAGATTGCCGCGATCGGCATCACCAATCAACGCGAAACCTCTGCCATTTGGCATCGGGACACCGGTGATGCGTTTCACAATTCGATTGTCTGGCAGTGCCGCCGCACCACTGAGTTCTGCCAGGGCTTGCAAAAGGCGGGGCACGAGGACCTGGTCAAGCGTAAAACCGGGCTAGTGCTCGACCCTTATTTCTCCGCCAGCAAGTTCCGCTGGTTATTGCAGAACACACCCCGCATCAAGCCCGCCCTTAAAGCGGGCAAGGTGCTGGCGGGCACCATCGACAGTTACCTGGTCTGGAAGCTCAGTAATGGGGCTGCCCATGTGACCGATGTGTCCAATGCCTCGCGCACCTCGCTGATGAATATCGGTACCGGCAAGTGGGACAAGCAGATGCTGGAGCTGTTTGAAGTGCCCGGCGATATTCTGCCACGCATTGTGCCGTCGGCGGGTGTGATGGGAGTGACCGATGCAGTACCCGGATTGTCGGATGGCATACCCATAGCCGGTATGGCCGGGGATCAGCAGGCGGCCTTGTTCGGCCAGGCCTGTTTTGGTGCTGGTGACGCCAAGTGTACGTTTGGTACCGGTTCTTTCATTTTGATGAACACCGGCGATCGCCGTTTGAAGTCAAAAGCCGGCGTGCTCACCACGGTGGCCTGGCAGTTGCCCGGTGAGAAAAAGCTCACCTATGCACTGGAGGGCGGGGCGTTTGTGTGTGGCGCTGCCGTGCAGTGGCTGCGCGACGAGCTGCAAATGATCAAACGGGCGCCGGACATTGAAGCCCTGGCTGCAACGGTAGCAGACGGCGGCGGTGTTGATTTTGTGCCCGCCTTGACCGGACTGGGTGCACCCTGGTGGGAGCCTGAGGCTCGCGGCACGATCACGGGTCTGACTCGCGGTGCCGGCCGTGGCCATATTGCCCGTGCCACTCTTGATGCCATGGCGCTGCAGAATGTCGATATTCTCAACGC
Source organism: Halieaceae bacterium (assembly GCA_963921335.3). Lineage (GTDB taxonomy): Bacteria > Pseudomonadota > Gammaproteobacteria > Pseudomonadales > Halieaceae > CAWUFC02. Next base: position 2,264,445 of record CAWUFC020000001.1, read on the forward strand.
CATGGAGAAAGACCTCGGCAAGCGTATGAAGCCCCTGCGGGTAGATGGGGGTGCTTGTGCCAACAACCTGTTGATGCAGATTCAGGCTGACCTGCTGGGTCGCAAATTAATCCGTCCGCACCTGATTGAAACCACCGTGGCCGGCGCGGCTTACCTGGCCGGTATTGGCGTCGGTCTATGGGCGGGTAAGAAAGATGTCTCTGCGGTGTGGCAGGCAGAGCGTGAGTTTGCGGTAGCCATGTCGGCGAAACAGCGACAGCACCGCATTAGCCAATGGCACCAGTCGGTTGAGAGGGCGCGCCTGTGAGTGAGCAGTACCGGATTAGCGATGAATCGCAGCTGACTGAAATACTCGGCGAGGCTCACGAATTCATCCAGGAAAAAGTCCTCGATAGCCTGACGCCCATCATGCAGGAATTTATAGCCCGTGCACCGCTGATTATGCTGTCTACGCTGGACGAGCAGGGCCGCATCGACACCTCACCCAAGGGAGATGCACCGGGTTTTGTGCAGGTGGATGAGGGCGGCAATCTGCTGATACCCGATCGCCCCGGCAACAAGATGGCTATCGGTTTTCGCAACCTGCTGAATAACCCTCAGCTGGGTTTGATTTTTGTCGTGCCGAACCAGCGTGAAACCCTGCGCGTCAAAGGCACCGCGACGATCAGCCATGATCCTGCATTGTTGGAGCAGTTCTCTGCCCATGGCAAGCCTGCCTTGTTATGCACAAAAGTGGAGGTGACCGAGTGCTTCTTTCATTGCGGCAAAGCTATGATTCGCTCGCGCATGTGGAAACCCGAGCAATGGGTGAGCCACGGTGACAACCTGATGCAGAAGCAAATGGCTGAGGGTATGGGTATTGATGAGGCCCTCGTGGAGGAGGGCCTTGAATCCAGCTATCGGGACGAGCTGTACTAAACCGATCAGCGGGTGGCCTAGATGCCGCCCATCAACATGTACTTGATCTCAAGGTAGTCATCCATGCCGTACTTGGAGCCCTCGCGGCCCGAGCCGGATTCCTTCACGCCGCCAAAAGGTGCCATCTCGTTGGAGATGATGCCCTCGTTGATACCGACGATGCCATAGTCCAGTGCTTCCGCGACGCGCCATACACGTCCGATGTCGCGGGTATAAAAGTATGAGGCCAGTCCGAACTCGGTGTCATTGGCCATGGCGATTACTTCCGCTTCGTCGCTGAATCGCACCACCGGCGCGACCGGACCAAAGATCTCGTTGCGAAACACCGCCATCTCGGAGGTGACTTCGGTGAGAATGGTGGGCTGGTAGTAGCAGTCTCCCAGCTCGTGGCGGCCGCCACCCAGGGCGACTTTGGCGCCCTGGCTAATGGAGGTCTGTACCAGCTCGTCGACATCGTTGACGGCGCCGGTGTTCACCAGCGGGCCGGTGGTCACACCTTCTTCCATGCCGTTGCCAACCACCAGGGCCTGGGTGGCCTTAACCAGCTTCTCAACAAACTCATCGTAGACCGCATCCTGCACGAACATGCGATTCGAGCAGACGCAGGTCTGTCCGCTGTTGCGATACTTGGAAATGATCGCACCCTCCACCGCGGAGTCTATGTCGGCATCATCGAACACAATGAAAGGGGCATTGCCACCCAGTTCCATGGAGGTTTTCTTGAGGGTGTCAGCACACTGGGCCTCAAGCATCTTGCCCACCGGGGTCGAGCCGGTAAAAGTCAGCTTGCGCACCGTGGGGTTGGAGGTCAGCTCGCCGCCGATAGCGCTGCTGCTGCCAGCCAGTACGTTCAGAACCCCGGCCGGCACACCGGCGCGTTCTGCCAGCACTGCCATCGCAAAGGCAGACAGGGGTGTTTCTGTTGCGGGCTTGATTACAATAGAACAGCCTGCTGCGAGCGCGGGCGCCGCTTTACGCGCGATCATGGCGTTGGGAAAGTTCCAGGGCGTGATCGCCGCGACCACGCCTACAGGTTGTTTGATACACACGATCCGCTTGTCCGGGGAAGGGCCCGGAATCACATCCCCATCGACGCGCTTGGCTTCTTCGCCAAACCACTCGACAAAAGCGGCGCCATAGGCGATTTCGCCGCGTGACTCCGCCAGCACCTTGCCCTGTTCGGCGGTCATGATGATGGCCAGGTCTTCCTGGTTCTCCATCATCAGGTCAAACCAGCGACGCAGGATTTGCGCGCGTTCTTTTGCGGGGCGCGCTTTCCAGCCCTGCATGGCCGCATCAGCCGCTTCGATGGCACGGCGTGTTTCCGCTGCACCGGCTTTCGCGATATCGATAATGGTGTCACCGGTGGCCGGGTTTTTAACCGGCAGGGTGGCGCCGTCGTCGGCGTCGACCCAGCTCCCGTTAATGTAGGCCTGGTGTTGCAACAGGCTGGGATCTTGCAGATTCAGCGTCATGATCGTGATTCCTGAATTGGGTAATGAAAGCTTTAAAAGTGTAGCGAATTATTCCGGCCCGTGGATGGGGCGACCATACCTCTAATTCGTTACAAGCGCTCGCTCAGGAGGCGCGTAACAGCAACAGCGGATCGGTATCGCTGGCGGGCAGGGTAATGGCGTCGAAGAACAGCGTGAACAGCTCCGAATGGGAGGAGATGTTCAGTTTGTGGTAGATGTTCTTGCGATGCACCTGCTCAGTCTGTGCTGAGATATCCAGCTCGCGGGCCACTGATTTGGAGGGGTAGCCCCGTAGAATCAAGCGCACGACATCGCGCTCCCTCGGTGTCAGCGCCGAGCTGCCAAACAGTTCCAGCACCCGATGCACGTGAGCATGCATATCCGGGTGGCTGGCCTCCGCCAGGCCGCTGGCCTCCGGCCAGTCGTGTTGGCGGATAATGCCGTCGATCAGTTCCCAGAGCTGGTCCAGCAGGGTCCGTTCCCTGGCGTTGAATTTCTTCAGTGCCTTGGTTCGCTCAATGGAGATGGCCAGGGGGGTGCCAGTGCGGGTTTCCAGCAGGTATACCATCTGGTCGATGGTGTCATTCTTGCTGTAATAGATCTCGAAAAACTCTGACTCGGTAAACCCTTCAGGTGTAATGTCCGGGTAATGAAACGAGCCCCGTTCACCGGAGAAGGCGGCGGCGTAAATCGGGCTCAGCAGGTACATGCCGTTGCGGTAAGGGCCGTCAAAGCCGGCCCGGTCGCTCACGTGCAATTCATCCAGCAATACCAGCAGCGCATTATCGGGATATGCCAGTACGATGCCGGCGTCGAAATTCACGCAGCTGCGCAGAAAACTCAACAGCGCCGCACAAAAATCCTCGCTGTCGAGACTGCGTATCAGGCGCGTCAGCCCGGCGGTCTGCTCTACTTTTAATGGAATGCTCATCGGGCGATGATTCTAGCACGCTACGCGGTTGATGCCGCGGCTTCAGGCGCTTCTGCGTTTGGTGCTGAGCTTGTATTTACGGACCAGTCCGCGCATCTGGTGGTAACTCAGGCCGAGTGCGTCAGCAGCGGCGCCCTGGTGGCCGCGATGAGCCTCCAGGGTTTCGCTTAGTAGGCGGCGCTCAAAGCGGGCCACGGTCTCAGCAAAGTCGCCGCTGGGCAATGGGGCAATGTCTGCCAGAACGGGGGTGCCGGGCGGGGCCTCGGTGACTGCAGCAGGGGCGGTGGGCCTGGGCTCTACAAAGTCAGCATAGGGTGTCTGGAACGGATCGAGCACAATGTCATTAACCGGTGTATCCGCGTCCCCCCAGCGGTACAGCGAGCGCTCCACGACATTCTTTAATTCGCGCACGTTACCTGGCCAGGGGTGCTGTAGCAGGCGCATGGCGGCTTCTTCGGTAAAGCCGGCAAAGGCCTCCCAATTGAGTTCCGCACACATCTGCACGGCAAAGTGGAAGGCCAGCTCCGGAATGTCGCTCAGCCGGTGGCGAAGGGGGGGCAGATGCACAACGTCGAAACTGAGTCGGTCCAGCAAGTCTTCGCGAAAATCTCCCTGTTGGGCCAGCTTGCGCAGGTCGGCGTTGGTGGCGGCAACGACTCGCACGTCTACCCGCAGGGTGGTTTGCCCGCCGAGGCGCTCGAATTCCCCGTATTCAATGACCCGCAGTAGTTTCTCCTGCAGGCCCAGGCTCATGGTGCCCAGCTCATCCAGGAACAGGGTACCCCCGTCGGCCCGCTCAAAGCGGCCCCTGTGCACACTGGTGGCACCGGTGAAGGCCCCGGGTTCGTGCCCGAACAGCTCTGATTCCAGCAGTTGTTCCGAGATTGCCGCACAGTTGACCTTAAGTAGGGAGCCGTCCCAGCGCTGGGACAGAAAATGAATGCGCTCGCCCACCAACTCCTTCCCGGTGCCGCGCTCTCCCATTACCAGCACGGGACGATTCACCTGGGCCAGGCGGGACGCCTGCTCAAGGGCTTCTGACAGGGCGATGGAGTTGCCCACCACCTGCTCTGATTCACGATTCATAGGCAAAATATACCTTATATGAGGCAAAAAACCGCAAACATAGGGATAAAAATACCCTAAAATTGGGCAACATTTGCTGCTCGATTATAAAAGTCCAATAAAATCAATGAGATAAAAACTTGGCACGATATCTGTAATACCTTTCGTACAACAAAAACCAATACCGATTGGGTGGGAGATAGAGAGATGAGCCAGATGGAAGAACGTGTATTGATCTACACCGCTCTGGCAGTGATATGCGCCTTTGCCGGCGTTTTCGTTGGCCTCTGGGCCGGCGCCATGAGTTTTGTGCAGATAGCTGCGGTCATCGAGGCGCTGTACTGGTTCGGGGTGCCAAAACCAGGCACCTGGCGCCACCGAGAGCACCGCATACCGTTTAATTAAGGAGTTGTACCATGGGTATTTTTTCCCGCATGACGGACATTATTAATTCCAACATCAACGCACTGCTCGACCAGGCGGAGGATCCGCAAAAGATGATCCGCCTGATTATCCAGGAGATGGAAGACACCCTGGTAGAAGTGCGCAGTTCCTCCGCCAAGGTTCTGGCCGAGCGCAAAATGGCAGAACGCCGTCGCGCGCGGGTAGAGGCGGAGGCCCAGTCCTGGGAAGAGAAGGCCAGGCTGGCGATCAGCAAGAATCGTGAAGACTTGGCCCGCGCGGCGCTGCAGGAAAAACGCGCGATCGAAGAAGAGCTGGCAGTGGTTGAGGCTGAGCTGAAAGCCACCGACGAACATGCCGAGCAGCTGAACCAGGAGATCGCCAAGCTGCAGCAGAAACTGAGCGATGCCAAGGCCAAACAAAAGACATTGATGATGCGCTCCAAAACAGTGGAGTCGCGCATCAAGATCAAGCGTCAGATGCACCGCGAGGCACTGGACGATGCCTTTAACAAGTTTGAAGGCTTTGAGCGCCGTATGGACAACCTGGAAAGCCAGTTGGAGTCCATGGACCTGGGGCGCGAAGTGGCACCGGACCTGGCGTCAGAAATAGAAGCACTGGCAGAGGACGAGCAGATCAACGACGAGTTGGCGCGACTCAAGCGCGAAATGACTGATGATGCCGCTTAAGGAACCAGTGAATGAAATTTCTCGAATTTATGTTCGTGCCCACCATCCTGTTTTTGACGGTGGTGATGCCGATCTGGCTGACCATGCACTATCGCAGCGTCAACCGCTCCTCGCGTAACCTCAGCGAGGAGGATCGCGAAACCGTCGAGCAGATGCTGGTCACCGTCGACAAACTGACAGACCGTATCCAGTCGCTGGAGTCGATCCTGGACATTGACCACCCGGACTGGCGCACGAAGAAGGAATACAAGGAGTAAGCATGGGACGCAGACATCGAAGACGATCGCACCGTCGATCGCACCGAGTAAAAGACCGCCGTCGTGACGGCTGGGGTATGAATCTGTATCGCAACACCCGTGACGCGAAGATTGCCGGCGTATGTGCCGGGCTGGCGGATCACTGGGACGTGGAGCACTGGGTGATCCGGCTGGCAGCGGTCATTCTGCTGCTGTTTACGGGTGCCCTGGCGTTCTGGGCCTACATCGCCGGCTGGGTGTTATTGAAGCCACGACCGCGCCGAGGCCGCCGCGAGGCCGATCTCTATATGGATGAGTTTGATGATGAGACCGTAGACATGGAGTACGACGAGCGGGTGCACGACTACCGCCCACGGCGCATGTTCAAGTATGGCGAGAGCGCCAGTGTCAGGCTGCAACGTGCCCGCGAGCGCCTCGATGCGGCGCTGAGCAGGGTGGAGGACATGGAGTCCTACGTCACCTCTCGCCAATACAACCTCAACAAAGAATTCTCCAAGCTTTAACGATTCCCATCCGGAACCCCTGCTGGCCGAGTGTTACGCTCGGCCTTTTTTATTGTTAACATCGAAAACATAACGATAAAACAGTCGCCACGCAGGACCATTACCTATGCAAGCCACGCTTGATACGCCGTTTGTCCCGCCACCCCCGATCAGTCTTGCACTGACGGAAATGCACCGTGCCCTCGGTGAAGCTGCCGGCCTGGCGGTAAGTCGACGCTGGCTCAAGCGCATGCCCAATGGCGATGGCCATGGCGTGATGGTGTTGCCCGGTTTCATGGGCGACGATGGATATAACGCGCCCTTGCGCAATTACCTGACCAGCCTTGGATACCATGTTCGCGGTTGGGAGCAGGGGCGCAACCTGGGCCCTCGCGGTGACCTGCTGGAACGCATCGTTGAGCATATTGGGGCTCTGGCAGAGGAAACCGAAGGCAAGGTAACGCTGATCGGTCATAGCCTGGGTGGTATTTACGCCCGTGAGCTGGCTAAAGAGGTGCCTGACCTTATTCGCCAGGTGATTTCACTGGGCAGCCCCTTTGGTGAAGGTCGCGAATCAGCGTCTTATCCCGCTCGTCTGTTTTCACTGCTCAATCCGGCTGAAGAGATTACCGTTGACCAGTACGCGCTGGCGGAGCCACCGCCGGTGCCAACCACCGCGGTGTTCTCCCGCGGAGACGGCGTGGTGAACTGGCGCACTTCTTACCAGGACGGGCGCCATGATCATGTCCAGAATGTTGAGGTGCGGGGTAGTCACTGCGGGCTGACTTACAATCCCACGGTCTGGTTTCTGCTGGCAGAGCGCTTGCTGCAGACCCGCGAAGACTGGCGGCCCTTTGACAGGGGTAGTTGGCGGAAGCTGTTCTTCCCGAAATAAAAAAAAGGGCTCACAGCCCCTTTTTTGTGCTTTCGTGCGGCTCACATACGGTTGTAGTTGCCGAGGGCCTGACTATGAAAAGCCACATGGCTGCCTATGAAGCTCGAAATAAAGAAATAGCTGTGGTCGTAGCCGGGCTGTCGCCGAATGGTGGCGTGGTAGTCCATCTTATTGCAGGCCGCTTCCAGCAATTCAGTTTTTAACTGCTCCGCCAGAAAATCATCCTCTTCGCCCTGGTCGACCAGCATGGGCAACTGTTCGCAGCCTCCCAGAATGAGTTCCACGGTATCGTGCTGCTTCCACAACGCCTGGTCAGCGCCCAGGTATTGCCCCAGTGCCTTGTGGCCCCAGGGCACCTGGCTGGGTGCGACAATGGGCGCGAAGGCAGACACCGAGCGGTAGCGCCCAGGGTTTTTAAGCGCAATTGTCAGCGCGCCATGGCCACCCATGGAGTGCCCCATGATCGAGGTGTTCTGGTCATCCACGTCAAAGTGTTCGTGAATCAGGGCTGGCAGCTCGTCCACAATGTAGTCATACATGCGGTAATGCTCTGACCAGGGCGACTCGGTGGCATTGACGTAAAACCCGGCACCCAGTCCAAAGTCGTAAGCGCCCTCCGGGTCATCCGGTACGCCCTCGCCGCGGGGGCTGGTGTCTGGCGCGACAATGGCGATGCCGTGCTCGGCGGCATAGCGCTGGGCGCCCGCCTTGGTCACAAAATTCTCGTCGGTACAGGTCAGACCCGACAGCCAGTACAGCAGGGGCACATTGCGCTCATTCACCTGCGGAGGCAGATAGATCGAGAAGTGCATCTCGCAATTGAGTGTGCTCGACTGATGTTTCCAGCGTTGCTGCAAGCCCCAGAAGCATCGGTTTTCTGCGACCTTCTCCATCAGTACACCACAACCGAGCGGATGCTCTCGCCGGCGTGCATCAGGTCGAAGGCATTGTTGATGTCATCCAGCGGCATGGTATGGGTAATGAGGTCATCAATGTTGATCTTGCCCTCCATGTACCAGTCGACAATGGTGGGGACGTCGGTACGCCCGCGGGCGCCACCAAAGGCCACGCCGTGCCAGCTGCGCCCGGTAACCAGTTGGAAGGGGCGGGTGGCAATTTCCTGGCCTGCGCCGGCCACACCAATGATGTAGGACTCGCCCCAGCCTTTGTGGCAGCACTCCAGTGCCTGGCGCATCACTTCCACATTGCCAATACACTCAAAGCTATAGTCGGCGCCGCCGCCGGTAACGTCCAGAATGGCTTCGACGACGTCGGGCACTTCCTTCGGGTTAATGAAGTCGGTCATGCCGAACTTTTTCGCCAGCTCAACCTTGGAGGGATTGATGTCGACGCCGACGATCTTGTCAGCCCCGACCATGCGCGCCCCCTGGATAACATTCAGGCCAATCCCGCCAAGGCCGAACACCACCACGTTGGAACCGGGTTCTACTTTGGCCCGGTAAACAACAGCGCCGACACCGGTGGTCACGCCGCAGCCGATGTAGCAGATCTTGTCGAAGGGAGCGTCTTCACGAACCTTGGCGACGGAGATTTCCGGCAGCACCGTAAAGTTGGAAAAGGTGGAGCAGCCCATGTAGTGCAGAATTTTCTCGCCGTCCAACGAGAAGCGGCTGCTTCCGTCGGGCATGACGCCCTGGCCCTGGGTTTCGCGCACCGCCTGGCACAGGTTGGTTTTTGGGTGCAAACAGAAATTACACTCGCGGCACTCGGCGGTGTAGAGAGGTATCACGTGGTCGCCGGGTTTGACCGAAGTCACTCCCGGGCCAACCTCACGCACGATACCGGCGCCTTCATGGCCCAGGATCGCGGGGAAGGCGCCTTCCGGGTCGTCACCGGAGAGGGTAAAGGCGTCGGTATGGCAGATACCGGTAGCCATCATTTCGACCAGTACTTCGCCGGCTTTAGGGCCTTCTAGGTCGACCTCGGCGATCTCGAGGGGTTGGCCAGCTTTGAATGCAATAGCGGCGCGAGTTTTCATGTGTTGTCCTTATATGTTTGCCTAAAACCGGGAGCTGGTGAGTGTAACATCTGCATGTTGCCAGGCCAGCGCAAAGCGCCGCTCGATCTCGGCCCGGGTACTGTCGTCACCTCGAGCTTTCAGTGCTTTTGCCAGGCCAAACAGGGCATAGCCATTGTCGGGGTTGCGGCGCAGGTCTTCCCAGTACACCACCTCTGCCTCGGCGGGTCGGCCCGCTTCCAGCAGGACAGCACCCAGCACATGGCGCACCGGAAAATACCAGTCCGGCGGCTCGTTGTAGAGCAGGGAGTCTTCCATCCTCACCGCGCGATCGAGGTGGCCAATAGCGGCCTTGTAATCCCCCTTGTTTGCGGCCAGCTCGGCCTGCAAAACATCAACCGCGATCGACAGCAGGGTGCTGGCCGCGCCAAAGCTTATGCCATAGCCGGGTTCTGCCTCTACTGCAGCCTGTTGCTGAATCAGGCGCGCCAATTCTCCATAGGCCAGCTTGCTCTTGCCAGTGTGCAGGTAAGCCAGCCCGCGACCGTAGCGCCAGATACCCATCATAAATGGGGCGCGTCCCTCCGGAGCAGGTTCGTTGAGCAGGTCTTCCCATAGCCCAAAGCGCGCCATCGCAAAGATCGGCTGGCTGCGAAAAGATTCATTCACACCCCAGGGATTGGTACGAATGCTCTCCGGCATTTTCTCGTGAATCTTGCGCGCCGCGGACATGGCTTTCTCGCTATTGCCCATAAACATTGCGGACCACACCTGGAAGTGAATGTTGTGCGGGTAGTAGGCGATGGGCACGATGCCCTGGGCGTTGCACTGGCTGACGTAAGTTTCATCCGCCAGTGCGGCGGCTGCATTCACATCCCAGCTGTCTTTGTACCGGCCCAAACGCATATAGATGTGGGAGGGCATGTGCACCAGGTGACCCGCGCCGGGCATCAGCGGTCGCAGGCGATCGGCAGCGGCTTCGCCCAACTGCGGGCGATAGGCCTCTACCGTATGAATGTAATAGTGGTTGGCTGCAGCGTGATTGGGGTCGCGGGCGAGCACAGATTCGAGTGTACGCAGCACGATGTCTGTCTGCGGCTTGGGTGTTGCGTCCTTGTACCAATAATCCCAGGGATTGGTGTTCATGATGGCAGCGGCGTAGAAGGTTGCTGCATCCAGGTCGTCCGGGTACTTCTCCACCAGCGCTGCCAGTGCATCGACATAGGCTTTGTCGAGTGCGGCGCGATCCGCCGCTGGGTCTGGACTATATCGGGCTGCCAGTGCATCGATGTAATCGGCCTCGCGCTCGCTGACCTTGCCCTTGAGTGCCACCGCGCCCTGTATCGCCGCGTAAGCCTGCTCCACCACATCTTCCTGCATCGGCAAGTTCAGGTTAGGGCCAAGCACCAGCGCCCAGCCCCAGTAGGCCATGGCGTTCTCCTTGTCGAGTCGAACCGCCTCCTTGAAAGCGCGCAGGGCTTCCGAGTGGTTAAAACCTGCGTTCAGGCGCAGACCCTGGTCAAAGAAGTACTGGGAATCCGGGCTCTTGGTGGTGATTTTAAAGTGGGCCTTGCCCAAACCTTCAAGACGCGGTGCCAACGGTTCTTCTGACGAGAATGGATCTGCATTGAGCGCACGCGGGTCATGCACACCTGCTGCGGCTGTGAGACAGGTACACAGAGCTGCCAGCGCCAGCAAAAAGCGTAAGAACATGGTTCCCCCCGGAATGTATTTAGCTGTTAACAGCATAGTCTAATCCGGCTCAATACGAAGCCAGCTTTCAGAACAGCTTGAGTTGATCGCCGCCTGTTGCCGGGACGGTAAACAGGGAGGTGTTGTGGGCCCCGTGCTCGCCAAGGTTAAGCCCGTACTGGCGACAGGCTTTTTTAAACCGGGCTGCCAGCAGGTCAGCAAAGGGCCCGGTACCGCGCATGCGATGGCCGAAGCGCGCATCATAGTCGGCGCCCGCCCGGCATTGCCGCATCAGGCTAATCACGTGCTGCGCCCGCAACGGGTAATGGGCGTGCAGCCACTCGTGAAACAGGTCTTTGATCTCAAGCGGCAGGCGCAGCAGCATATAGCTGGCCGACCGAGCGCCGGCAGAGGCGCTCAATTCAAGGATGCACTCCATGTCTTTGTCATTCAGCCCCGGGATCATGGGCGAAACCAATATGGTGACCGGAACGCCGGCCTTACTGAGTTTCTCTACCAGCTGCAGGCGGGTGCTGATAGCCGCGGCACGCGGCTCCATATTGCGTTTGAGCACTTTGTCCAGCGTGGTGATGCTGATCGCGACTGATGCCAGGTTCATTTCTGCCACCTGCTTCAGTATGTCGATGTCCCGCTCGATCAGGCTGCCCTTGGTGATCACCGCTACAGGGTGGCGAAACTTCAGGCACAGTTGCAAAATCCCGCGACTGAGTGCGTGTTGGGCTTCGATAGGCTGGTAGGCGTCGGTATTGGCACCGAGGGTGATCGGTTTGCACTGGTAGCCGGGTTTGCGAAAGGTCTCTTCCAGCTTTTCCACCGCGTTGTGTTTGTAGGTGAGGCGGGTTTCAAAATCCAGACCCGGCGACAGGTCCAGCCAGGCATGGCTGGGGCGGGCATAGCAATACACGCAACCGTGCTCGCAGCCGCGATAGGGGTTGATGGAGTGATCAAAAGGCACATCCGGCGACTGGTTGGTGGCAATGATCGACTTTGCGGTCTCCGGGCGGCACTCGGTGACAATACTGTCGGCCCCGGCCTGGTCTGCATCGAGGTAGACCTGATGGGGCAGGTAGCGACTGCTGCGATTCGTGGCGGCGCCACGGCCTTTTAACGGCTTCTGCTGAGTACTGTACATATATACAGTCTACGCCTTTGGGTGTCACATGGGAAGATAGCTGCCATGCTGCATCGCATCTGGCTTGGATTCTTCTTGGTTGCCGCCGCCGCTGGCCTGGGGCAATGGTTGCTGGCCGGCGATGCGGACGTCTTCCAGCGCATGGTGGCGGCCATGTTCGAGATGGCCGGCCTGTCGGTTGAGTTGGCGATCGGGTTGATTGGACTGCTCAGTTTGTGGCTGGGCATTGTGGCGCTGGGGGAGGCCAGTGGGCTGGTCGGTAAGCTCGGTGCGCTGATGTCACCGTTGTTCACCCGATTGATGCCCGATGTGCCCGCCGGCCATCCAGCGATTTCTTCAATGACCCTGAACCTGTCGGCCAATGTGCTGGGGCTGGATAATGCCGCAACGCCGCTGGGCATTCGCGCCATGCAGGATCTGCAAACCCTCAACCCGAAACCCGATACGGCCAGTAACGCCCAGATTCTGTTCCTGGTACTGAATACTTCGTCGGTCACGCTGTTCCCGGTGACGGTGCTCCTGTACCGGGCGCAATTGGGGGCACCGGATCCAGCCAGTGTGTTCATTCCCATCCTGCTGGCCACCATTTGCTCCACGCTCACCGGCTTGCTGGTGACCGCCTGGGTGCAGCGTCTGAAGCTCTGGGATACCGTGGTCATGGCCTGGCTGGCGCTGGGGATGGCCTGCCTGCTGGCCTTGATTGCCTGGTTCGCCACGCTCACCGCAGACGAACTGGCCCGCCAGTCCAGTTTGATCGCCAACCTGATGATACTGACGCTGATCATGAGTTTTCTGTGGTTTGCTCACCGCCAGCAGGTCAATGTGTATGACACCTTTGTCACCGGTGCCAAGCAGGGGTTTGAAACCGCCATTACCCTGATTCCTTTTTTATTGGCCATGCTAGTGGCCATTACCCTGTTCCGAGCCAGCGGGGCGCTGGAATTACTGCTGGACGGTACGCGTTGGCTGGTGGCATCTGGTGGCTGGGATACCGCCTGGGTAGACGCCATGCCCACCGCACTGATGAAGCCCCTCAGCGGTTCCGGTGCGCGGGCGATGATGATGAAACCATCAACCAGCATGGGGTCGATTCCTTTCAGGGCTTGTTGGCAGCCACCATGCAGGGTTCCACCGAAACCACGTTCTATGTGCTGGCGGTATACTTTGGCGCCGTTGGCATTCGTCATACCCGCCATGCGGTGACCTGTGGCCTGGCCGCTGACTTCGCCGGACTCACGGCCGCTGTTGCCGTAAGTTATTGGTTTTATAGCGTTTAATAACTTTTCTGCGAGTCCTCGCAAATTCACTCAGCATAAGCTACATTTTGTGTAGTTGAGTTGGGAGAAGGTCACATGGAGTACGGTCAGTTCTGCCCCATTGCCAAGGCGGCGGAAGTACTCGGTGAAAAGTGGACGATCCTGATTCTTCGGGAACTGCTTTACGGCAGCAGCCGTTTCAACGATTTCCAGAACGCCATTTCCGGCATCTCACCCACCATGTTAACTAAGCGCCTGCGCGAGCTTGAGATCAAGGGCGTGGTGGTAAAAGACGAACACGACTATCGGCTCACTGAGGCTGGCCTGGAGCTGGCCCCCCTGATTCGCCAGTATGCGATCTGGGGCATGCGCTGGGCCCGTGGCGAGATGCCCGAGGCAGAACTGGATGCGCAATTACTGATGTACGACTTGCGGCGGCGCATCAAAACCGAGTTTTTACCGCCAGCAGGTTGCACGATTCATGTGCATTTCACGGATCAGGACAGTGCCGAGCACTGGTGGCTTGTTTACGATGGCGCAGAGCTGCACTTGTTGGACAGTGCGCCTGAGGGTGATGACGACCTGCTGATGGAGGCACATCTGCGCGACCTGACCCAACTGTGGTTGGGTGACATTAGCCTGCGTCATGCCCTGGTACGCCAGTTGCTGAAGTTGCGAGGCAGGCCACTGATTATTCGCTGTATTGAGGACTGGCTGCCACTCGCCCGGCAGGCCGCGATTCGCCCCGCGGTGCAGGTGCCGCGCAAGCTTGATCCGGCGTTGGTGGCATTGCAGCCCACAGATAAGCAAGCCGTTGCGGCCGAAGAGCCGGTAGCAGAAACGAAACCCACGCGATCCCCCAAAAAGCCGGCAAAAAAGAAAGCCGCTGCAAAGAAAACACCCGCAAAGCGGAAAGCCGCTGCGAAGAAAGCGCCTGCAAAGAAAAAAGCATCAGCGAAGAAAAAGAGCCCGGCAAAGCAAAGCACCCCTACAAAGAAGAAGTAGCGGGCCATCGGCGTAAAACAGCTAGCGAGTCAGCTCCCGCAGCCGCTGTAGGGAGTGTTCCAGTTCTGCTGATTCAATCCCGGCCACCCTGGGGCGAACCGCGATCAGGTGAGTCATGCCCAGTCGTTCCTTGTAGTGCTCAATGTCCTGTTTGACCTCTGCCTCCGATCCAATCATGGCCCAGTCTTCAACCACAGCGGCGGTTGGCAGGTTGGGCGGTCGTGGCGCGTCTTTGAGTTGCTCGCGCAGGGCTTCACAGCGCGCCTTATTCTCGTCAATGAACACGGTGCGCATAATTACTACTTCTGCAGGGCGATCCTTACCGGCCTCGGCCATGGCTTCGTACAGGGCGTGGTGGTTGCTTTCCAGCTCCGCCAGGGTTTCGATGGGGGAGGCCAGATAGGGCAGGCCAAGGCTGCCGATTTGTTTGATGGCTTTTGGCCCGAAGCCTGCGATCCACAGCGGTGGGTGCGGCTGCTGCACGGGCAGCGGCGACAGCGTTAACAGGCGCTTGGGATTGCCGACATAATCACCGCGCCATGCTGACAGCATGGTCTCCAGGATGTCTTCGAAGCGGGCGCGCTTCTCACCCTGGCTGACGCCAAAGGCTTCCAGCATGCCAGCCTGGTAGCCGCGACCCAGCCCGAGAATCAGTCGTCCCCGGCACAACTGGTCCAGCGTGGCGACCTGTTCCGCCGCCAGCAGTGCCTGGCGGATGGGCAACAAATAGGAGGTGGTGCCGAGCAAGATGGAAGAGGTGCGGGCGGCGATGGCCGCCAGTAGCATCATGGGCTCGGGTAGCGAGCTGCCTCCAGCAAAATGACTTTCGGGCAAAAAGAACGAGTCATAACCCCATTGCTCAGACAGTTCTGCCTGCGCGCATAGTTCTTCGGCGCTGAGATCACTGCGCATGCGCCAGGGGGTCGTGCCCAGGTGTAATTCACTGTTCGACAAGTTTACCTGCCTGGTCTTTCTCGAGTTGTCCTTTCTCGACGAGGTCTATGATGGCATCGCGTAGGCTGTCTCTGAGGGGGCGGAATTCCAGGCCTAATTCGGCGCGAGCCTTGCTGTCGTTCATTTTGACCCAGTGGGTGGCGTAGGTCATGGCCTCGTGCGTGACCGGTATATCGATCGGCGTATCGCGCCGGCGGTTGATGGCATCCATCATACGACCCAGTCCCAGCATGAGGCTGGCAGGCACTGGAATCTGGCGCAGCTTGCGACCGGTAAGATCAGACAGGGTATCGACGAATCGGGTCCATGTAATAAAGTGACCGCCCAGGGTGTAACGCCCCGGTGGCAAATCACGTTCCAGCAGTCGCAGGTGCGCAATGGCGATGTCGCGCACGTCCACCCATTGATTGCCGCTGGGTGGCACCGGCACCGTGCCCGTCAGATAAGTCATCAAACCCTGGTGGGGTTCGGTCAGGCCCGGGTCTTCCGGTCCGATCACCGAGCCCGGGTAGGTGATGTGGATAGGGTGGCCGGCGTCCTGTAGTTCACGCACATAGATTTCGCTCTCCACCTTGGATTTGCCATAGGCGTTTTCGGCAGAGCCTGGCGGTGAGAATTCATTCAGGAATTTTGCACCCGGGTTATACAGGGCGGTGACGCTGGAGACATGGATGATGTGCTCAATACCTTGCTCAACGGCACCACCAATCACCAACTGGGTGCCTCCGACATTGGTTTGGTGGACCAGCTCGGCATCCTTTTGGTCGATGGAGACCATGGCGGCGGTATGCACCACACCATCACAACCATGCAGGGCTTGTTTGACGGCCGACGCGTCGGTGATGTCGCCACATACAAAATCGGCGACGGACTCGCCAAACAACTTGCGCAGTTTTTCTTCGCTGCGCACCAGCAAGCGCACATCGTGACCTGCATTCAGCAAGTTGCATGTGGTGTGATACCCGATAAAGCCGGTCGCGCCGGTAACCAGAACGCGCATGCGCCCCTCGAATCCTGTGATTTGTTCACAGTTTAACTGATATGCGTTGACCTGCCGAAGAATAAGACGCAGCATAGCCGTTCGTTATCTGGGCAACAGAACCATGAATTCCACAACCATCACAACAATGCGACAGCGCGCGCTATGCAAACCGCAAGGTATTTGTTCCGTGTCGGCGGTGTATGCGTGGGTACGCGAGGTGGTTTGAGGAAGCAGATAACTTAATAAAGAATTAAGTCAAAAAAGGCCTCCGAGGACCCAAAAGCCCGGAGGCCTTTTTCGTTTTACAGCAATAGCTCTCCACCTTTTGGGATCCCGGACAGGGTAAGGGTGAATGCCATGAATAAGGCATTGAGAGCAAATATTGCGGTCATTTATCTGATCGGTTTTTTTCACAGCTTTATGCTGGTGATACCTGTGTTTGTGCCATTGGTGCAGGGTTATGGGTTGTCCATGTCACAGGTGCTGCAAACCCAGGCCGTGTTTGCCCTGACCGTGGCCCTGCTGGAAGTGCCCTCGGGATACATCGCCGACATGTTTGGGCGCAAGCGCGCCATCGTGTTGGGTTCCTTGCTGAACGGGGTAGCCTTCCTGGTGTTGTGGCAGGCCGACAGTTTTGAGGATTTCATCCTCTACGAAATCATCATTGGTGTTGGGGTCAGCCTGCTGAGTGGAGCCGACCTGGCCCTGCTTTACGGCAGCGAAACCTGGCTGATGGAGAACAGCGATGGCTCTAGCTTTGAGGCGCGTAGGTCACTGAGTCGTTTGATCGCTATCGAGGCCGGCGCCAGTGGTTTCGCCGGCATTCTCGCCAGCGTGATTTTGCTGTTCAGTGACATGAGCAGCCTGTTGATGCTGCAGGCCATGATTGGTTTTGTGCCACTTATGCTGAGTGTGGCACTGACCGAAACACCGCGGCCGAATGTGGAGCTGGATCATCGCGGCAATGCCCGACAGATTTTCGAGTTACTGCTGTTTGGTAAGCCGGTGGTGTTGTGGACGACGCTGGCGATCATCGCGTTTGGTTTGCTCGCGCTTTACAGCTTCTGGCTGTACCAGAAGTACTGGGAGCTGGCGGATATTCCCGTAGCCCTCAATGGTTATATCTGGGCAGCCTTTGCACTCACGGTCAGCATCGCGGCGCGGTATGCGCCGGCGATAGAGATGCGCCTGGGTTGGGAGCGCACGTTGGCGGTTGCAGCGTTCCTGCCGTTTGTGGGGCTGATGGGAATGGCGCTGGCACCGGGCTGGAATGGTGTTGCGTTTGGCTTTGCCATACAGATCACCCGCGGACTGAGCCTCACGCTGTTTTACGACGCCTTGAACCGACGTGTACCTGGAGAGTTCCGGGCCACTGTGAACTCACTCGTGAGTCTTGGTGTTCGCGCCATGTTCATCGTGAGTGGCCCGGCACTGGGTTACGTGCTGGACAGCCAGGGCATGCGTTTTACTTTGCTGACGCTGGTGCTGGTCTTTGCACCGCTGTTCGCCGTCATCATGGTGAAGTTGTATGCACGGATCCATCGCGAACAGGACAACTGCCAGGGCGATGCCCTCGCGGTCAATTAGTCTGGTCCTAACCTGCGACCTGTCCCTCAGGTCTTTGCCCCGCCCCCGTGCGGGGCTTTTTTTTCAACCCCGCCACGGGCGCGTTTTTAACCCCGCCGCGAGTGCATTTTTAAAACCGCTAAGGTCCCTTTTGTTCTATACCCTTCGTGGGCGCTTTTGCTACTCTTCCTGTATGCAAATCAAACCCCAATCCACCATCCTCGCGACCTTCGTGGTACCCATTGCTAAAACTCTGCGGGTCCATGGTGTGGACCCCATGCCGCTGCTGGAAGAGGTAGGGATTGACCCCGCCCATCTGATCAATGCTGATCGCCGGGTAGAGTCAGACCAGGTGGATGCGCTAATGCAGTTGTGTGTTGAGGAAACCGGCAATCCGGCCTTTGGCATGGAAGCCGCCGAGCACGTACAGCCGGCTACCTTGCATGCCCTGGGTTTGGCGTTTCTGGCCAGCGATACAGTGCTCGATGGCCTGCGCCGCTTGGTGCGATTTACCCACTGCCTGTCTACCGGTACCGCGCTTGAACTGGTGGAAGAGGGTGAGTTCGCAGAGTTGATTTTTCATGCTCGCGAAATCTACGAAGAGACAGACGGCTATTACGCCAATATGGATTTTGGCATGGCCATGGTCAATGTGATGTGTCGGCTGACCCTGGGTGAGTATGTCAGCCCGATCCGCATTGATACCCGTCGCCCGGAGCCGGAGAATCCAGAGATTTGGGTAGAGCAATTAGGTGCCCGAGTTCATTTCGGTGCCGAGCGTGACTGCATGGTGTTTGTGCGCGCCGATATGGAAGACCAGCTGGTCACCGCGAATGCCGACCTCGCTCGCGTTAACGACGAGCTTGTCGAAACCTACATCGCTTCCTTTATGGATGTGACGACTTCTCGCAATGTAGTGGGAAAGATTGTGGAGCACCTGCCCGATGGCCCACCCAGCCAAAAGGAGATTGCCGAGGCGCTCAATGTCAGCAACCGCACCTTGCAGCGCAAGCTGAAGGACGAGGGCACCAGCTTTGTCGACCTGCTGCAGGATACGCGACTGCAACTGGCGAGGAAGTACCTGGGTCAGCCGCAGCGTTCTATTGTGGAGATTGCCTACATGCTGGGGTTTTCTGAACCCAGCACTTTTTCTCGGGCGTTTAAGCGCTGGACGGGGCAGGCCCCGGCGGAGTTCCGCGAGGCTTTGTTATCATAATTTTTTGATTCCGCTGGAGTGACCCGGATGAGCAAAATCCTGATCATCGCCGACCCTGCAGGTAAGCGTCAGGTGGCGCTGGAGCGCGGTATAGCACTGGCGCAGCAGCTGGGTGCGCAGGTGCTGGTGGCGGGTTTCGTTTATGAGTCACTGGGCGCTCAGGGCATCACCGACAAGGCCCTGAAAGAGCAGGCCACTAAAAAAATCATAGCCGCGCGTAAAAAGGAACTTCAGGCGCAGGTGCGTGCACTGAAAACTGCTTGTATGAAGGTGGATACCCGGGTCATCTGGGAGAAGAACATCCATCAGTGGATTCTCAAACAGTGCAAGCAACGCCGCTACGACGCGGTGATCAAAACCGGCCATCGCAGCGAGTACTTTATGTACACCTCCACCGATTGGCAGCTGCTTCGCGAATGTCGTGCGCCGGTCATGATTGTGGCGGAGAAGAAATGGCGCAATACACGGCCTATATTGGCCGCGGTGGATATGACGAGCAAGTCCAGGGCCAAGCGTCAGCTCAACAAGCAGGTGATAGAAACGGCGAAATACTACGCCGAGGCGTTTGACTGCGATCTGCACGTGTTACACGCCATTCACCTCTCACCAGTACTGACTGAACTGGATTTGATCGACGTTGAGACGCACGCCCTGCAAGTGAAAGAAAGCCTGCGCAAAACCGTTGATAAGCTCAGTAAGGAGCACCAGCTCGATCCCAAACAGTTTCGAATGAAGCAGGGGCCGATTGAGAAAGTGATTACCAGTGAGGCGGCCCGGATACGAGCACAGTTGGTGGTGATGGGTACCGTAGCCCGCTCAGGTGTGACAGCGGCCCTGTTGGGCAATACTGCCGAGAAAGTCCTGACTCACCTGCGTACCGACGTGCTCGCGATCAAGCACTCGGGCTAAAGCTCAGGCAGAAGATCACGCCGCTGTTGTCCTCGCGATTGTGGGCGCTGAGTTGAGCGCCATGAAACTCGGCAATCAGTCGTGCGATATGCAGTCCCAGCCCCAGATGCCCCTCGGTCTCACTGTCGCGCACCGACACCATCGAATCGAACAGCTGCCCCTGCATGGTGTCGGGCAACAGCGGGCCATCATTACTCACAGTCAGTTGTATCACGCCTTCCGCTTGCTGCAGCTCTAATTCGATCGAGCTCTGTGCAGGTGCAAAGCTGGCGGCATTGTCGAACAACTTGTCCAGCAGTTGTGCCAGCAATTCTGGCGCTGCTTGTATGCAGAGTTGTTCTGCCTCGCTGCTGAAGCGCAGTGAATGGTCGGGGTATACGCTGCTATAGGCAGACACGATATCTGCGCCGAAGCGCACCAGGTCCAGATTCTCCAGGTGAGTGGACTGGATGCTTTCCTCCAGTCGCGTGGCTTCACTCATGGCAGTAAGAATATGGCTGAGCCGGGCCAGGCCCTCACGGCTGCGCGCCAAATAGGTTTCGGCGTTTTCAGGTGCCTGGTCGAGATTGTCGAGGGAGCTTTGTATCACAGCGATGGGTGTGCGTAGCTCGTGTGACAGCTTGCGGCTGAGTCCTCGCAGATAATCGGTGTATTCGCGTAGCCTTTCGAGCATGTCTGCATACTGGCGAGATAACTGACCCAGTTCATCCTGGTGCTTGCTGGCGGGAAAGCTGTTATTGATGCTGCCGTCTTCGCCAATGGCACTGGCTGCGGCCATAGAAAGGCGCCTTATCCGCCAGGACAGCCAGCTGGCGTAAGCCAGCAAGCCGAAGGTAGACAAAAAGATGGCCCCAAGGCTGTACAGTAATAGCCGACTGAATGCCTGATCCGTCAGACTCAGGTAGCGGTTGCTGTTTTGTTGCGCCATCACCGCGCCGATCACTTTGCCACGGTGGATGATGGGAGTGGCGGTTCGCAGCAATTTCAGCTCATCGTCCAGGGGGTGGCGGTACCATCGATCGCCAGCTTGGCCAGACAGTGCCCGATCCAGCTCTTCGCCGTTGACTTGTCCAATGCGCGAAACAGCGGGTAATTCATCCAGCGGTGTCGTGTTCAGGATGGAGCGATACAAGCTTCGCAGCGGCCAGGGTACTTGCTGCGCAGGGGGGTTGGTCTTCGTGCTGCTCCAGGCTGCCGCTGTGACCTACTCGCCAGCGCTGCAAGTCGACAATATCCAGGCTTAGGTCATCGCTGCCAAACGGCGCCAACATTTCAGTCAATGCCGGTGAGGGATAGATCAACCAGGGTGGCAGGCCTCGCTGGCGCAGCTCGATATTGCCATAGGTCTTGCTGCCAGCACGGGATACATCCACCAGGTAAAAGCCCAGTCGATCGCCGGTCAGGCTCAGGGGCATTTCAAGTTCCAGGCTGTAACCGCGGGCGCGATCCTGCCAGTGGCCCCGAATTCTGGCATCCCAGCGACTGATTTTGCCGCCTTCAAGCACTCTTGCCTGCACCGGGCCAGGTCCCGCTGAGGCAATCACGTAACTGGCTCCCAGCCCGGTGCGCAATACCAATCGATCACCAGTGGCGTAATTAGTAATCCGCGGGTCGTGGTACACCACCTTGTCATCTTCAATATCAAACAGCAGGTACAGACGACCGTTATGGGTCTTCGCCCGGTAACTGACAGGTCCCCACTGGCCATGGCTATCGTCGTTCCAGCCATCAGCGTAGCCGTCGACAATCATCGGTGCTGAAGTGGCGCTGGCGTAGAGTTGCTGACTGATGTCGCCAGGATTGGCAAGACGATGTCCATCGGGATACAGCAGGCCTGGCTGCTTGCCGATCACCGTCGCCAGTGCCTGGCTGCTGGCCTGCAGCGAATCGCTCTGGTCCTGTTGCAGGGCTGATTCCATCTCGCGCACAAACTGGCAACCGGACCAGGGCAGGGTCAGTAGCAATAGACTGACCAGCATCAGCTGCCGGCGCAGGCTCATGCCTGGGCGGCCTTCCAGCGATAACCCATGCCATAGGCGGTTTCGATCGCATTGAAGTCACTGTCTATACGCTGAAACTTTTTACGAATACGTTTGATGTGAGACGTGATGGTGTTGTCGTCCAGCACGACATTGGCCGCATCCATCAGCTGCTGGCGGTTTTTAACATGCCCCGGGTGTAGGACCAGTGCGTGCACGATCCAGAATTCGGTCACCGTTAGCTCCACCAGTTTTTCCTGCCAATGCACGGTCATGCGCTCCAGGTTTAGCGACAGGCTGTCACGTTCAATCACGTGTTCATCCTGCACGGGCTGGCGGAGTGCGTCTACCCGCCTGAACAGCGCAATGATTCGCGCCAGCATCTGGGCCTGGGAAATGGTTTTCGTGAGGTAATCGTCAGCGCCCAGTCGCAGGCCGGAGATGACATCCAGCTCGCTGTCGCGGGCGGTGAGAAACACAATCGGCAGCTCAGGGGCCCTGGCGCGCAGGTCTCGACACAGGTCAAAACCGCCTTCCACTTCATCTTGCAGGCCAACATCAATGATGGCCAGATCGGGCAGCCGATCACTGAAAGCTTCCCAGGCGCTGCTGCGATTTTCAAACAAACTGACCCTGAAACCCTGGCGCTGGAAGGCGTCGCGGTAGTTGGCGGCGATAGTGGGTTCGTCCTCGACGATGGCAATATGTCTCGACATGGGCAGATGGTTCCAAAAAGCCGGGCCGCTCACAAGGCTTTGCCACAATTGATCACAATTGCCCATCCCATTGCCAGTTCGAGAACCGCTGCTTGCCCGGAGTGCCTGTTGTACTGCGCTGGAAACAGAGGAGAGCACTGTGTTCAAGCGCAATCGATACCCCCGATACCTGATTCTCGAACAACCTCGACCCCAGGTGGGCCGTTGGTGGAAGGCCTTCAAAATCATCAGCCTCTTGTTGTTTATGTTGGTAAGCGTGCTGCTGTTTATCGCCGCCAGTAGTGCTCGTGCCCAGCCATTGCCCGAGGTTGGTGCCGGCGAGCTGCTCATGAATACCGGTCAGGGGGGCTGGCAGCCAGCTCTGCAATTGCACACCGATGCAAACATACAGGTGCGGGGCATGGTGGCCCGCGTGGAGTTGACCCAGCGGTTTAAAAACACCGGCGCTGAATGGGCCGAGGGCGTTTACGCGTTTCCACTACCGGATGATGCTGCGGTGAACTACTTGGAAATGCGGGTTGGGGAGCGTCGAATTATTGGCGAGATCAAAGAAAAGCAGGAGGCCCTCAAAATTTACCAAAAGGCACGAATTGAAGGTAAAAAGGCAAGCCTTGTAGAACAGCAACGCCCCAACCTGTTTACCAATAAGCTGGCGAATGTGGGTCCTGGTGAAACGGTGGAGATTCGCCTTCGCTACATCCAGCAGGTGCAGTATGGGCAGGGGCAGTTCAGCCTGCGCTATCCCATGACCATCACGCCGCGCTATATACCGGGGCTGCCACTTACGGCCGAATTTGGCGAGAACTATCACTTGTCCCAGGGCATGGGTTGGGCCCACAACACCGACCAGGTACCTGACGCCAGCCACATTACTCCGCCCCAACTGCCCGACGGTGGGCCGACCATCAGTGTCTCGGTCCAGGTGGACATGGGTTTGCCCCTAGATGCTTTGGATGCGCTGCACCATGAGATGCAGCTGGAGCGAGAAGGGCATGTTTACAAGCTGGCCTTCAAATCTGCTGAGGAGTTGATGAATCGCGACCTTCAATTGCAGTGGCGTGTGCGGCAGGGAAAGGAACCCCGGGCTGCGTTTTTCAGCGAGCGGTTGGAAGAAGACCATTTTGGTCTGCTGATGGTAGTGCCGCCGTTGGCGAAACAGGTGGAGCTGATCAAGCGCGAAGTGATATTTGTGATCGATACATCCGGCTCTATGGGTGGTATCTCGATAGTGCAGGCCAGAGGCAGCGTTCAGTTTGGTTTGAAGCAGCTTCAGCCCGGCGACACTTTCAATATCATTGAGTTTAATGACCGCGCGCGAAGCCTGTTTCCTCACGCTGTTCCAGCAACGGCCAGTCATCTGGCCAGGGCCTCTGAGTACGTGCGCCAACTGCAGGCGGGCGGCGGCACCGAGATGCTGCCTGCTCTGGGTCTGGCCCTCGCTGGGGGCAATGCCGGGGAACGCCTGCGTCAGGTGGTGTTTATCACCGACGGCGCGGTGGGGAACGAAATGGCGCTGTTTCGCTCGATTCAGGCACGCCTGGGGCATTCACGCTTGTTCACGGTGGGTATTGGCTCGGCGCCCAACAGCTGGTTTATGCGCAAAGCGGCCGAGGTAGGGCGCGGTCAGGCGCGATTCATTGGCGACCTCACTCAGGTACAGCAGGAGATGCAGGCGCTGTTCAGTAGCATCAGCCAGCCACTGGCCATGAACCTGCGGGTGAATTGGCCGGATCAAACCGAGCCCTATCCTGCGGTGATACCTGATCTCTATGCGGGCGAGCCTCTGCTGGTCAGTGTGCGGCTGCCTGCGCGGCCCGCAGGCCAGACCTTGTCGGTGAGTGGGCGTATTGGCGGTCGCGCTTGGCACAGCCGGATTGGCCTGGGAGATGCTGCGGAGTCGTCTTCAGGTATAGCCACCCTGTGGGCACGAAAACGGATTGAAGACATTCTGGATCGCAAAATCACTGGCGCGAGTGAAGAGCAGGTGCGCGCCGATGTATTGCCGGTTGCCCTGAAGCATCAGCTGGTTAGCCCATATACCAGCTTTGTGGCGGTGGAAGAGCGGATTTCTCGCCCGCTGGACGCCGCGCTGAACACCAAGGCCTTGCCCAATGCGCGCCCGGCGGGGCAGTCGCCACAGCCATTTGCCTATCCTGCCACTGCCACAGGTTGGCTGGCTCAACTTTTGTTTGCATTGGCGCTGTTATGCACCGGCTTGCTCGCCCGCTGGCGTTGGGCGTAATGCTGTTCGGGCTTGGTATTGCATGCCAGGCCCTGTGGCTGCCAGCCAAGGCGCAATTGGCCCAGTACCTGATTGCCTCGGCCTGGGCTGTTGGTTCACCCCAGCGACCGTGGCCCTGGGCTGATATCCAGGTCATTTCTCGCTTGCAGGTACCGGAACTAGGGCTTGATCAATACGTGCTGAGTGGCGGCCAGGGCAATGCCCTGGCCTTTGGGCCCACCCAGACGCCGGGGCAGCTTGGACCCCGGGTGTTGGCTGGTCACCGTGATACTCATTTTCGCTTTCTTGAAGACCTACGGCCGGGGCATGTTTTGCAACTCACCGACGTTGGCGAGCCTGCACAGTACTATCGAGTGACGGCTGCAGAAATACTGGACAGTCGCACCCAAACGCCGGATCTGCACAACGAGCAGCTGCTGTTGATTACCTGCTACCCCTTCGACGCGGTACAGGCCGGAGGCCCGTTGCGATACGTGGTTTACGCGCAACTGCAAGAAAATACCTCAATTTTGTGACGCTGGTCACTCTATATGGCCTTCCGCGCTGTGCAAGGCCGGTGGTGGCGGCGCATACTTATCCTTCAGGCGCGATAAACGATAAGTAACGAGGTGTGCTGTGGCCAAAAAACTGGCGATTATCTTTGGCGTAGTGCTGTTAACGGGTTCATTGCTGGTCGGTTCAACCATTCAGGTACATGGCCTGGCGAACCTGCGTGCCCTAGGAGAACAAGAGATCGAAGTTATCGGCATGGATGATCGGCTGGTGATGGAGCTGGCCCAGATTGCCCATGAAGCTTACCTTTATGCTCGTCCCATGCTGGATGCTTACCGCGACATGTACATTGCCATGACCGACGAGGGCTCGCCCACCTATATTGGCGAATTCAACACCCTTAAAGTGCACGCTGTGGTGGAGTCGGAATCAGAGCAGGATGTGCAGCTTAATGCCTGGCTGGACCTGCGCACCGAACCACTGCTGATTCACGTACCCAGCGAGGGGGCGCTCAACACCCGCCTGCAGATTGCAGATTTGCACGGCGAGATCCTGACTCGTATTGATGCCTCCAGCCAGAGCGGTGGCAGCGGTAACTACCTGATTGTGAGTCGAACCTGGGAAGGGCAGACACCGCCCGGGGTGACGGAAGTGAATCGCTCCAGCACTGACCTGACTCAGGTGCAGGCCTCGGCACGCGTGCGCAACGCGTTGGCATTTGAGCAAATCCGGGCCTGGGGCCAAAGCATTGCCATGGTGCCCCTGAGTGCCTACACCATGGGAGAGCAGCCTCGCCCTGCGCCAAAACTGGTACTGCCCGAATGGAGAGAACGCCAGGCAGCCGGCATCGGCTTTATTCCTTACCTCAACTTTATGCTGCGATTCACCCATCCTGCTGACACTGAGGAAGAGGCTCAATTGAAGCGTTTTACACGCATCGGCATTGTAGAGGGCCTGCCACGTGGGCCACGCAGTAACACCGGGGCGATTTCGGCTGGTATCAGCCGTGCCAGGAATGAGCTGGAGCAGGGCCAGGCCAGTATGGATCTAGAGCTGGCCATAATTCATCAGATTTAATCTCCAATAAGTCGGGATTGCGTCCCGGCGATGTCTGTTTGTGGGTGTGCAATAGACCTGTAGCAACCAATACTGCAAACAGGGAGACACCCATGACAATTTCAAGAATCATTGCTGCTGGCCTGATGGCCGCAAGCCTCGCACACCCGGTCCGCGCCGGTGAAGTAGAGCCCGATAAGCTGTTGCCTGCCAAGCAGGCAGGCACCTTTATTGGCAGCTCACTTGCCGGTGCGGCGCTGGGTGGACCATTGGGTTTGGCCGCGGGTGCCATGCTCGGCGCATGGTATGGCGAACGCCTGGCCGATGCCGATGCACTCGAAAACACCGAGCAACAGCTGGCCAGCGCTCACGATGCCTTATCGGAATCGAGAGAGCAGCAGCTGGTATTGAAAGAGGAATTGCGCATTGCTCGCGATACCAATGAACAATATGCACGGTTGGTGCTTGACCAGCTGGAACTGGAGATGATGTTTCGCACCGATGCCTCCCAGCTCACTGACACGGGCGATCGGCGTTTACGGGCGCTGGCTGCCTTTTTAGTGCAGAATCCGCAGATTTCTATACGCCTGGATGGCTATGCCGACCCGCGCGGTGCGGCGGCCTATAACGCCGATTTGTCGCTACAGCGGGTCAGCCACGTGGCGCGGGTGCTGCAGGAGGAGGGGGTGCCGCTCTCTCGCATCGCCACCTACAGCCATGGGGCAAGCCAATCTACCGCCAGCGCCGGTGACTATGACGCCTATGCTCTGGAGCGTGTTGTCAAAATTAACTTGCAGCAAGATGTCACAGGTATTGCGCAAGCCCATTAAACCTGCCCGGGGGTCCGTAAAACCCTCCTGTCCGTAGGCCTTGCCCGGTTCCCCGCCGGGCTTTTTTGGTTGTTGTCATATCACTGTCATATTGGCGCGATAGGGTAGAAATTCCGCGCAGATACCAGGTCTGTAAGCGATTACCCGAGCGTCCAACTCCCCCCGGACGCATGCTGCCCGGCCCCATGGTTCGGGCTTTTTTTTTGCCTTTTTTCTCCCCCAGCGACGTTTGGCGCCAAATGCCATGCGCATGGCGCGCTGCGCCATCCGAAAGCCGCTTTGCTTTGCCTAGGATACACCCATGGATTCAAGGCAAGAGGCGAAACGATGAACGAAGCAGACGGACAGATCGATGTGAATGACCCTCTTGATGAGATGTTGTTTAACGCCAGTGAGCAAGAGGACGCGGATGCCCTGCGCTGGCTGATAGAGGCGGAAACATTTAATGCGAACGATTGATTTTCAGGCCGACACGGTCTCTGTGGAACTCACTGAGTTCGAACTGATGACCCTGGCAGCACTGGTAGAGAAAGGCCAGTTGCACGTGACGATCAGCCCGACCGACCAGCACTGCATCGGCAGAACGATCAACACTGTGGCTGACGAATTCAAGAGCCTGTTGGGGCACTTTTCACTGGCCCAGGCAAGCTGAGACAAGAGACAGATAGAAGGGGACTAGAGCAATGCATGAATTGGTAACTCGAATTAAAGACGCGGACAAGTGCTACATCTTTGCCAAGAACGCGATTGCTCGTGGTCATCCCGAGCTGGCACTGGAAGCTTACCGCCACGCGGTAGATCTGAAAGCCGCAGAACACGAAGTTGAAAATGAGGCGGAGTTGATGGCCCTGAAAGCCTTCTACGCCTACGAAGAAGCGCTGTCCTGGCAGCAGGGAAAACGCAAGCGTGCCACCGGCACCTGGCAGATGGTAAATCGCTACGGCATTTTGCCCGCCCTGGCCAAGCGACTTGAAAGCAAGAGTGCCGAAGACGTATTGCCGGCACTGAAAGAACTGAACATGGAGGACTACTCGCTGCAGGCAGTAGCCACCAACTTCGCGGCGGAGCTCAAACAAGCCGCGTAAGCAGAATCTCCGTTGTAGGAGATATGACCCCTACCCTTGCCCGGTAGCGACATCGCCGGGCCTTTTTAGGGGCCTCCACGACGGGACACAGACCTATCCAGGTGTAATACCCCTACCTTTGCCCGGCTCTTTAGCCGGGCTTTTTTTATCCACATGGATGTGGTGTACGTCGCGAGAAGGCAGGACGCCTCGGTACGCGTTCGGGAAGCGACGGGGTGGGGCTATCGCGGTATCGAAAGTGTGGCCTTGAGCGACGCGGTGGGGTTCCCTCGTCTTCAAAAAGAGTAGCAGCCTAAGGCGACGGTACCTATTGCACTGAGTGATCGCATCGCGCACCATGAGCGGGAAATACTCCAGATGGGACGACGTTAATTCAGTGGGCGCCACTGACAGCAATCCTAATAAAAAGCCCATTGATGAGCTCACCGGCTTTGACGTCGGGCCAGAGTTTGAGCGTTTTGATCAGCGCTTTGAGATCTATTGCCGCTCGGAATGGGATGAGGCCATCAGTACCGACAAGGCGCGCAAGTTTTTCCAGGGTTATGCCATGCCCAATGCCAGGGCACGCAAGGCCGACGGATTTAGTCAGCGCGATTATGCTTTGCGTAATGCGGCTTGGCATGTGACCAATTTGCTGCGCGATATTCACCGCGATAGCAAAGGCCGCAAGGAAGGTTTTTTTAACCCGTTTAGCGTTTTCGAAGAAGGCTGGCCGGAACCCTTTGGCTTCGAATCTGCTGCGGAGGCAACCGCTGATATCCGGAAAGTCGCGCAACTGGTCGGAGCGGGCTTGGTTGGTTTTTGCGCCTATGACGAACGCTGGATGTACAGTGCTATTTATGACGAACGCAGTCAGCAGAGTCTGCCGCAGGAAATTCCCGACGACTTGCCTTCGGTGATCGTGGTGGGGGAGCCCATGGATGAGGCGCTCACATGTACCGTACCTTCAGCGCTTTCGGGTAGTGCGACAGGGCTGGGTTACTCCTATGATGCGGTGACCCTGCTGGTACTGACCCAGTACATCAGGAATCTCGGCTACCGCGCTTACGCCAGCATGAACGACTCCTCCCTGGCTATTCCCCTGGCGATCCAGGCTGGGCTGGGTGAAGAGGGGCGCCACGGCTTGGTGATTACCGAAGAGTTTGGTCCGCGTTTGCGGTTGGGCCGCATTCACACGGATATGCCGCTGGAATACACAGAGCCCAGCAAATTCGGCGTGCGAGAGTTTTGTGATATCTGCGATCGGTGCGCCACCGCCTGTCCGCCCAAGGCTATTACTTTTGAAGAACCCAGTACCGTAGTGTACAACAAATCCAATCTGATTGGGGTATCCAAGTTCACAGTGGACGCTGAGAAGTGTTTCAGCTTTTGGGCCAACCAGAACACCGACTGTTCGATCTGCATTCGGGCGTGTCCTTACAACCGGGACTTTTCAAAATGGCGGCACCGCTTATGGCGCTGGTTGGCGGGCTCGTCTTTGAGAAAGCTGGCGCTGTGGCTGGACGATCGCTTTTCAAATAGGGGTCGTCGCAAATCCAGCTTGTGGTGGCGCGATACTTAGCTGCCAGGCAGAAAACCCAGACTACCCAAGCACCAGCAAACGCCGACCAGCACGCCATAAATGCCCACTGCTGTTACCAGGCCGCTCCCGCCCGGGGTGCGAAACTGTGAGGCCTGGTTGCTATAGGCACCTCGGCGGCCGGCACGCACCGCCAGCGCCGGAATCAGTGCACCCCAGATGCAGGCACACAATCCAGCTAGACCGATGGCGTAGATAAATCCGTTGGGAAACAAAATGCCTGCAACCGTTGGTGGCCCGAAAGTAAGTAGTGCAGTATTTCGTCTTCCCGCCCGAGTGTCGTCCAGTCCGGCAGCATCGGCTACAAAATCAAACAGGCCCAGAGTCACCCCAAGGAACGATGAGATAACGGCCATATTGGCAAAGGCAGTAAGCCAGCCTGACAGAACGTCGCCGTCGGCAACCGGAGATAAGGCGACTAACAAATTCCCGATATTGCCCCCTCGGCGCGAATAGCCAGCAGTTGATTGCGATCGAGAATGCCATGGATTGCCAGCAGCCAGATTAAATAGATAGCCAGGCTGAACAGTGAGCCGAACAGCATGCAGCGGCTGATCAATCGGGGCTCACTGCCGTAGTACTTCACCAAGCTGGGCACGCAGCCGTGATAGCCAAAAGAGGTCAGGTAGTAAGGCAAAGTGGCAAAAATATACCAGCCCATGGCTGGTTCCAGGCGGCTGATTTGAATTGGATTGACCAAGGTCGCCAGGCCGCTCACTGACAGAATAAAACTGCCCAGCATACCCGCTAGTAACACACTGGTGAGACGGCCAACCCAGGCGGTGCTGACCCAGACCACTAGCATCAGCGCGCCGGTGAATATCAGTGTGGCTAGTAAAGATGGGAGTTCGATACCCAGCAAAGCCTGCAGTGTTTCATTGGTGACTGAACCACCGCCGCTGATATAGGCGTAGGTCAGTATGTACAGTACAAAGCAGAGGCTGATGCTGTTCAGCAGATTCCAGCGTGGCCCCAGTAGGTTGCCGACAATGGTGCTGAAGCTGGCACCGGGTTTGAAGTTGAGATTGGCTTCCAGAATCAGAAGACTCGAGCTGAACATGAAAAACCAGGTGAACAGTAACAAAAGTACTGACCAGCTGCTCCACTGCAGGGCGGAGACCACCGGCAGGGAAAACATGCCAGCCCCCACGGCGGTGCCCGCGACAATGGTCGTGCCCGCCAACCAGTTTTTGTTATTGTCTTCGCTCATAACAGCTGCCTAATACCTACCACGCTGACACTGAGCAGACCGAGTCCCAGTACCCTGAAAAACACCTTGGTTTCTGCACGCAGGGTATAGGCGTGAAACTTCAAACCAATCACATGGCCAATTGCGGCGCAGGGCAGCAACCACAGGTGGTGTATGCACTGCAGGTCGACACCTGCCCAGACAAATGCGCCGAGCTTGATCGCGACCAGGATAAACCAGAGCACCAGCAGGGTGTCTCGTAGCTGTTCCTTGGGCATACGCGATGCCGCCACGGGCACGATCAGCGGGGCGCCAATCAGTGAGGTGCCGCTGACATAGCCGCCGAAGAACAAAAAGATGGCATCGACGGTTTTGCTATTGGACTTGAAGGGACGGTCAAGAATATATGTCACCGCGTAGATCGACACGATCACGTAAATAAAACCGGATACCACGTCAGCCGGCAGGGTAATCACCCCGAATACCCCGATGATCTTCGGAATCAGCATCAGCAGCAGGGCGTATTTGAGGAAGCCCCAGTTCACAGTAGGCCCAGGATGGTTCTGTTGGTTTCGAAGGACGGTCAGGGTCGAGAAGAACAACAGGTGAATAGAGATGATCGGCAGAAACACCAGCGGATCATTCAGTACCAGCAGCAAAAAGGGAAGGGTGAGCACCGCGCCGCCAAAGCCCAGCCCCGAGCGCACAAAGCCGCCCCACACAAAGAGTAGGGCGATCCATGCATATTGTAATAGCGTCAGGTCTTCCAAGAATCAGACCTGTGAGTTACCCCAATACGTCGAGCAGAATCCAGATCGAGCTGGAGAGGATCACTGCAATGGTAGCTACCATGCCAATCGGGCGCAGCGCGAAAGGTCCCAGTTCTGTCATCGATAGCCAGTGCGCGACGCGCCCCAACACCAGGGCGGCACCCAGAGAGTGCAGCCAGGTGTCAGAAGCTCCCAGTACCTCCATCATCACCAGCAGGAACAAGGCCATGGGCACGGTTTCGATAAAGTTGGCCTGGGCGCGCATGCGCTTCAGCAACTCGTCGTCACCACCAGTACCCAGGTTGATCTTGTTCTTGATCCTGTACATACCGACATACATGGTGAAGGGGATAAACAGAATGCCGAGAATGGCGATGTAGAGTGGGGTAACGCTGAGCAGGGAAGGCATTTCCATCGTGGGGTTCCTTTCTTATATATAGTGACAGTACCTTTTTACAGTAAAACCCGAGCGAATTCAGGTCAGGCTGTCCGCTGTTTTAAGTAGCTCTTCACGAAAGGCAGGCGTGGCATCGGCTGCCAGCGTCAGGAAAATACCGGTGAGGGCCTGGTTTTTAAACTCACTCAATGGGATGTGGCCCAGTGTCCAGTCCTGGCGCGCCAGCCGATAACACCCGTACACCTGCTGCGCCAATCTCTGCGGAGCGATTGTGCCGCGCAGCAGCTTACTCTTGATAGCAGCTTTGCAGGCAGCTATCGGTTGTTCCAGTGAGCGGGCGTAGATGCCGGTACTGGATTGTTGTTCAAACAGGTTTTTACGATCGCCGGCAATGAAGGCCGCGCGATAGTAGGTGGGGTCGGAGGAGAAGAGGGTTTCAAATCGTCCCATCTGCTCGGTATAGGCCGCAACCGGGTCGCTGAAATCCAGGTCGTCCTGTACCCCCTGCAAACGCTCAACCAGCTGCTCGATGATGACGTTGAGAATATCGTCCTTGCCACCCACCAGGTTATAGATCGTGGGCGTGGTGACGCCGGCACGTTGGGCCAGATCCCGTAGCTTGAGACCCTCACAACCATCTGTGGCAATGAGCATGCGGGCCTCGGTCAATATGGCCTCCCTGCGTTTGGCCTTGTTTCGGTCCCGAGTGCTAACGGCGCTGTCCATAACAGAGTCTGTCATCAGTGATACCAATAAAAGTGCTTGACCCACCATATCACAATATTTAGACTATGTTTAAATTTTAACAATATATAAATTATATGGAGATGCCGATGTCCATGAATTACACCCGTTCAATCGATACTTGTGCCGCTCATTACGGCGAAGACGCGCCAGCCGTAAAAGACTACATGCTCAACGGCCTAGAGGAAGCCCTGCAAATGGATAATCGTGGCCCGATCCGCTTTGACGCGGAGGGCGGACTGCACGAGGACATTCTTGAGGCTTACAGCCGCTATGGTTTTTACGTGTTCAGCGATGTCATCGGCGAGCAGGAGATGGCGGATGTAAAGGCGGACATGGCCGAGATGCGCAGTCGTTTTCCCGAGAACTCCAGTTCAGCGCTAGATGCACAGGGGCGTCCTGCACTGGGCAGCGAATCCAAAGCGCCTAACTTACTGTGGAGTAAGCCTCTTGGAGACCCGCTGGGAGGCACCGCGATCGCCAACGGTCGGCACCAGGTCAAACTCAAGGAACTGGAGGCAGCCGAGGATGCGCCTGACGAGGCACCCTTTGTGTTGCTGGGTTCCCTGCAATACTCCGATGCGGCATTGCGGATGTATGCACACCCCGAGCTATTGAAAGTGGCAGCGGCGATTAATGGGCCAGATTTTGCCCCCTTTAACGAGACGCTGTTCATCAAGGATCCGGGTCTGGGTGCAGCAGTTTCCTGGCATCAGGATGGTGATACTCATTGGGAGAACCCCGACTTTAATAAAGACATTCACGGCTTTAACTTCATGGCGCAGGTTTACGGCAGTACCCCGGTGAATGGCGTGTGGGTGGTGCCTGGCACCCATCGGCAGGGAAAAATTGATATCAAGGCCTTGCTCGCTGAATCGGGTAGTGAGCGCCTGAATGGCGCTGTGCCCCTGGTGTGCGAGCCTGGTGATGTGGTGATCTGCAATCGCCAACTGGTGCACGGCTCTTTCGCCAATGCCGGCTTTGAGCCGCGGCTGACCATCAACTTTGGTTTTCATCGCCGCAGTTCTGTACTGGGGGTAGAAGGTGCCGGTATTCACAGCGCCGTGACCACCTATGACGAGGCGATGATCGCCAAGCGCAGCGAAGTGCTGGGCTACGCCATCGACGCGCGCCAGCAGCAGTATCCCGGCGAAGCGCCTTACCATTACCAGCCTTTCATGGAGAGCGGCAGCGAGTTCCACTGGAACGAAGCGGCCCGCGAGTCTATCCGTGATTACAATCTTTTGGACTTGAGTATTTAGGGTAGAGCTATGGATATGAAAGCTGAAACCACTGTCATGAATGGTGCGGAATCCCTGGTACAAACCCTCGTGGATGCAGGCATTGATACCTGCTTTTCAAACCCCGGCACCTCAGAGATGCACTTTGTCGCGGCCACTGACAAGATAGCCGGCATGCGCCCCATCCTGTGCCTGTTTGAGGGTGTGGTTACGGGTGCGGCCGACGGTTACGGGCGCATGCTGCGCAAGCCCGCAGCCAGCCTGTTGCACCTGGGGCCCGGGCTCGCCAATGGGCTGGCGAATCTTCACAATGCGCGCCGCGCGGGTACCCCCATGCTTAATATTGTTGGGGATCACGCCACCTATCATTCCCAGTACGACGCGCCACTGAACTCTGACATTGTCGGTTTTGCCCAACCTGTCTCCGCCTGGATTCAGCGCAGTGCCAATGCTGAGGAAGTGGCCGGTGATGCCGCTCGCGCAGTGAGCGAAAGCCTGGCCGGAGGAGGGCAGATCGCCACCCTGATCCTGCCAGCCGATACCGCCTGGAATGAATCTGATGGTCCCGCGAGCATGCCGCCTGTGCCTGAGCGAGTCACGGTCAGCGGTGCCCGCGTCGATGCTGTTGCGGCTGCGCTGATGAACGGCAAGAAAACCGTCATCCTGATCAGCGCCGATGCACTTTATGGTGAAGCTCTCAACAACGCCGGACGCATTGCACAAGCCAGTGGCGCACGCTTGATGTGTCCGACGCATCCGTCGCGTCGACAGCGCGGTGCTGGCATCGTGCCGATAGAACCGCTGCCTTATTTTGCAGAAGGCATTGTTGCCGAACTGGAGCGTGTGGAACAGCTGGTGCTGATTGGCGCAAAATCGCCGGTATCCTTTTTTGCATATCCCGGTAAACCCAGCTGGCTCACGCCGGAGGGCTGTGACACGCTGACCCTCGCGGAGCGGGAAGAGGATATCGAGCACGCCCTGTCAGACCTGGCCGACGCCTTGGGTGTGGGGCTTGCCACGCCACCGCGTGCAGAGCTGCAAACCACACTGCCCGCACTGTCCGACAAACTGGACCAGTTCACACTGGGGCAGGTGATTGCCCATTATCTCCCTGAAAACGCCATTATTTCTGATGAGTCCAATACGTCTGGCATTGGCCCGGCGCTGTCCACGCTGACCGCTGCGCCCCATGACTTCCTGGCGGTGACCGGAGGCAGTATTGGCCGGGGCCTCCCGGTGGCAACCGGCGCGGCCGTGGCCTGCCCTGACCGTAAAGTCGTGTGCCTGCATGGGGATGGTGGCGCCATGTACACAATGCAATCCCTGTGGACCCAGGCGCGGGAAGAGTTGGACGTAACTACGGTCATCTTCGCCAGCAAGTCCTATGCGATTCTGAATATTGAATACGATCGCGTCGGTGTCGGTGCGCCAGGCCCCAACGCCTTTTCACAGCTGGATTTGCGTAATCCCGAGCTGGATTGGGTCAAGATCGCGCATGGCATGGGGGTTGAGGCCAGCTGCGCTACCACCTTGGCCGAGTTTTCAGCACAGTTTGAAGACGCCATGAATCGAAAGGGTCCGCGACTCATTGAGGTGCTGATCTAGGCTTGTGAGCCAGCTTGCCGAGGGGCCTGCGGCGTTGCACAATGTGTGACCTGCATATACGGAGCACACAATAATGAGTGAGCAAATCTGGGATACCCTGATTCGCGGCGCGCTGGTCTTTGACGGACACGGCGGCACCCCGCAGCACATCGATATTGCCCTGAAAGACGGCAAAGTCGTGGCCAAAGGCTCGGTACTTGCGCCAGAGCAGGCGAGTGAGGTCATCGACGGTACCGATCAGTGGCTGATGCCCGGCATGCTGGATATTCATACCCACCTGGACCTGGAGGTCGACCTGGACCCCGGCCTGGGTGAAGTGGTGCGCCACGGCACCACCACCGTGCTGGTGGGCAATTGCTCGCTGGGCACCAGCTTCGGCAAGCAGATCATCGGCGAGAACAATCCCATCGTCGACTGTTTTACCCGCGTAGAGAACATCCCCAAGAAAGTACTGGCCAAGTGTGTTGAAGCGGTGACCTGGGACAACACCGGCGACTACATGGACCACTTTGCGGACATTCCGCTGGGCCCGAACGTGGCCGCCTTTCTGCCGCACTCGATGTTGCGGGTAGAGGTAATGGGCCTGGAAGACTCCATCAGCCGCGAACCCACCGATGAAGAATTGGAAAAAATGGCCGAGCTGCTGGGCAAAGCCCTGGACCAGGGCTTTATGGGCATGAGCACCGATGGCCTGCCGTTTCACTACATGGCCAATGAGCCCAACACGGACAAACGCATTCCCACCCAGTTTGCGCCTCGCAAGGAAATGAAGCGTCTGCTGCAGGTGGTGCGCGAGCGTGACAAGGTCTGGCAGACCACACCGATTATTGAGAATCGCCTCAAGGCCTTTACTTACTTTGCGTTCACCAGCGGTCGCCTGTACGGCAAGACTCTGAAAACCTCAGCCCTGAGTGCCATGGAGTTTGCGCTGATGCCCAAGGGCTCCAACGCCTTCCTGGGCTTTGCCAAACTGATGAACTCGAAGCTGTTCAAAGGCAAGATGCACTTCCAGGCCCTGGGCACCAACTTCCGCGTTTGGTCAGACGGCATTGTCAGCCCGCTGTATGAAGAGCTGGACTCCACCTGCAAACTGATCGCCAAGGAATACGACGACGTGGAAGGGCGTCTGGCCCTGCTGAACGATCCGGCCTTTATCGAAGAGTTTCGCAATGACTGGACCCACGGTCGCAGTGGCTGGAATATGGCTCACCTGCGCACAAAGCTGGGTGCGCCGGATAACCTGGTGATTCGCGATTTCTTCCGCATGGTGTTTGACGGTGCGCCCGTGAAAATCTGGGACGGCGAGAATTTCCAGGAAGTCATGGATCGTCTTCAGGCCTACCAGGCCGGCGATGCCAGCCAGGCTCGTGACGAGGAAGAGAAGGCAGCGTTCGACAAGTTCCCGAGCCCGATTCAGGACGATGCCGATTTCATGCTGCACATGCTGCGTGAGTACGACAAGAACTTCCGCTTCTGGGTGGATATTGGCAACGTGGGCAACAAGGCCACATTGGGCTTACTGCTGC
The DNA here is from genome assembly GCA_963921335.3 of Halieaceae bacterium. Taxonomy (GTDB): domain Bacteria; phylum Pseudomonadota; class Gammaproteobacteria; order Pseudomonadales; family Halieaceae; genus CAWUFC02. Next base: position 2,301,721 of record CAWUFC020000001.1, read on the forward strand.
ATGAGAACACCATGCCCGGCTTTAACGACTCCGGAGCCCATATCACCAACATGGCGTTTTTTGATGCCAACCTGAATTCACTGCGCCTGGCCTACGAACAGGGCATGGATGTGGTAAGCCGGGTGGTGCAGCGCCTGACCAGTGAGCCTGCCGAATTCTTCGGATTGGATGTGGGTACACTCGATATTGGTGCCCAGGCAGACATCGCCATGATCAACCCGCGCGAGCTGGTCAACTACGACTGCGACCCTAATCGGGAGCTGATTTACCGCGACCTGTTTGAGCACGACCAGATGGTGAACCGCTCTGACGGTGTAGTGAGTCGGGTGCTCATCAACGGTAAGACCGTATGGCAGGGCACAGAGTTCACGCCCGCGCTGGGCAACGAGACCCTGGGTCGGGCCATTAGAGCTAGCTGAGCTATGCCCGCCGTTAGCGAGACCATTCCCGCGGCTCTGCAGGCCGATGTCGATAAGGCATTGGCCTGGTACAACGCGGAGTACGATGTCGTCTTCAGTGTCACCGGCATTGTGGATGCCGACGAGGTGGCTGCCCCTGGCCCCAAAGACCTGAAACTGGTGTTATGCGGCGGCGATATGTGTCGCCAGGAAAGCTTTCGGGTGGATGGGGATGTGGTGTTCCTCATCGATCCCCTACATTCCCCCGCCTAGCAGGGCACTGATGAGCTTGATCCGCCTCCGGGCGCCATGCGGCAATGGTTCGACAATGTGCGGCAAAAGCATGATTTCACCTTAATCCTTTTTTATCGCGGCTTTTGGTGACCGCCCTGTCGCGCCGAGTTACGGGGCTACGTAAAAGATGGGATTGTCGACCAAGTGCGTGAGGCGGGCGGTGAAGTGTATGCCATCACCAGTGAACCTCAGCGCCTGGCAGATATGGCTCAACAGGATTGGGGGCTCAGTTTTGAATGCCTCGGCGATCCCCACCATGAGGTGATAGATAGCTGCCGTGACAAGGGCTGGCTCGACATCATTGTGAATACCAACACGGAACTGCAGCAGGGCATGCCTTCTAGCAAGTTCAGTCACCCCAAGGGTTATTTTCAGCCTGGCGTCTTGGCAGTCAACAAACAAGACCGTGTGCTATATCGCTGGCGTGGTGTGCCCACCCGCAAAAACCTGGGTGGTGCCGTTGTGCGACCAATGCCTGAGCATGTGTGGTCCTGTATGACCCAGGCATTTACCAGTGACGGGGATGCGGCGCACGACGACAATCCTGTGATGGATAGCCAGGAGATTCCCTGGCCGCTGTTTGTGACGATCCTTACCGCCAATGGCTGGTTTTTTACGCCCGAAGCCGTTTGCGCATCAGCCTGGCGGGCCGCCGATTCAGGCGCGACTGTTGCGGGCTGGGCTGCGCATCCCGATGTTTATCGCGCTGTGGATACTCGCGTTTGTGCTGCTGCCTACACCAGTGGTGCTGCTGGCACTCGGCTGTTGGGTGGCGTGGATTATTCCCGGTATTCGCTGGATCGGCCGGCAGTTTCAGAACGTCAGGCTCGATTAAACGTACCTGACTAACCCTCCATCAATGCGAATGTTTTGCCCGTTGATATAGGCCGCGCGAGGGCTAGCTATGAATGCCACCAGGTCGGCGACTTCTTCGCGCTCTGCTGGTCGTCCGGCAGGCCCCACAAAGTCTTCACCGAGTTTACCTGCTGCCATGGCAGCTTCTACTTCGGCGGTGCGAATCAGCCCCGGTGAAATAGTGTTCACCGTGATGCCCGTGCCGGCGAGTTCTTTGGCCAGCGATACACCCATGGTGGCCAATGCACCTTTGGCAGCGTAGTAGGCGGGCATCACATTGTTGGGCTGATGGCTGCCGATAGTGCCCAGGTTAATGATGCGACCCCAGCCGCGTTCCTGCATGGGCTGCAATAGTCCCTGGATCAAACGTGCCGCAGAGAGCAGGTTCACCTCGTACATCTGCAGCCATTTTTCGTGGTCACTGTCGCGCCATTTGTGGCGGTCGGCGGTGCCGTAGTTGTTGACTAGAATGTCGACCTGTAAACCCAGGTCTGCGATCTGAGCCAGCACCTGCTGGCGACCCGTTTCGGTAGCGATATCGCCCCAGACACTGTGAGCGGTATCAAACTTATGGCCATCACCATTGGCGTGGCCAATGACAACAGCTCCTTCAGCCGCTAGAGTGGACGCGATGACTTCGCCGGTACCGCGATTACTGCCGGTGACCAGGGCGACTTTTTGATTGAGTTGTAAATCCATATCAATAATACTAGTTGGCGCTAGGGAACAGAATAACAAGCCACTCAACAATGCACTATCTGGAACTGCTTGCCTACTACCACTGGGTCATTATCGGATTCGGTTTCTTCCTGCTTGAAATCACCAAGATCGGTGGTATCTCAACACCGGGCACCATTGTGGCGATTGTGCTGGCCGGGGTGACCTACCTGTATCCCGATATTCCCTGGTGGGGCCAGATCTGGAGCTTTGTGATGCTGACCTGTGCCGTCTCTATTTTGTACCTCAGCTACCGGCGCGACAAAGATCCCAAGGCCAGCGAGTTGTTACTGAGCCCCGATGTGCAGGCCAGTTACCTCAAAGGTACGACCATTACATTGAAGGAACCCCTGGCAGAGGGTGAGAGCAAGCTGCAGATTAAGGGCAAGTTCTGGAAGGTGAATGCTACTCGCGGTTATCCCGCGGGTGTGATCGTGGAGATCACCGGCCACGACGGTGCTGTTTTGCAGCTGGCCTCTCGGGAGCAGCCGGGCTATGCATTGAGCTCCCGCCGCGCCGACAGTGGGGTGGCCTTTTCAGATTACTGGCGCGATAAGAAAGTAGAGCGTGAATACGGTGAGCCTGATTTTGACTACTGGGTGCTGTTTCATGCAGCCATGCAGGCCCATACCAAGTTTTCGCTGGTGCAGGCCTATCACTTGATTTGTGGCCTGACGGGTAAATCGCTCGACGAATCACGCACCGGCCTCAATACCCATACCCTGGCGTTATACGACACCAAGGATGAAGGGCAGTACCAGATACTGGGTGAGAACCATTACAGCGAACCGCGTGTATACGGATTCCTGTATGGCGAAGGACGCTGGCTGGCTCGTGATAATGAGCAGTTTGAAGAGCAAATGGAGAACCTGGAAGCGGCGTTGCATACCCCCTGGGCCGACAAGCTGCGCGGCACCTTGCCGCTGGAGCTGGCAGAAACAGCGCTGCGCATGTTGCGCGATGGCAAGTTGGCTGAGGATGCCCGGGCCGGCCGCTGAATTTGTCGCTCAACTGAGCGCTGCACCCAAACTACCCCGCGTGTATAACCCCTGGCGCGAACCTGCGCTGGTTGAGAACCTGTGTGCTTACCTTGAAAGCTGGCAGCATTGGCCCGGGCGGGTGCCGATCCTGGTGGTGGGGGAGGCACTCGGTTATCTGGGCGGGCGCCATGCTGGCATTCCCTTCAGCAGTGCGGCGCTCTATGGCGAAGTGCCGCATCCGTTTTTGCAAACGCTACAGCCCAAACTTCAGATCAGCGCTGAGCATCGCGAAGTGACCGCCGATATTGTGTGGCGCTATTTGCAAGGCAAACCCAATCTGCCCCTGTTTTGGAACGGGTTTCCCTTTCATCCTCATCACAAATACCGGCCGCGCAGCAATCGCAAACCCAGCGTGAGAGAACTGCGTCGTGGGGTACGGTACCTGCAGGCACTGGCGGACTGGGTGCAGCCTGAACGCGTTGCCGGCCTAGGTAGGGTGGGGCAGCAGGTGGCCCAGTGGGCGTTTCCTGAACGGGAGATCGTGTATATCCGCCATCCCTCCTACGGCGGCAAGCAGGATTTTCTGACCGGCATGGAACAACTGCTGTGACACAGTTTATTGGCATTGATGGCGCGCGTGCCGGCTGGATTTTGCTGGTGCTGGATGAGCAGGGTGTCTCCCATCATCTGGTGCCTGCGCTGGCCGACGCCCTGCCGCTGTTACAGACAGCAACTGTGGCACTGATCGATATGCCCATCGGTATTGTGGGGGAGGGTATAGAGGAGCGGCGGGTCGATCCCAAATCGCGCAAGCTGCTGGGGCCCCGCAGTTCCAGCGTGTTTCCCATGCCCTGTCGTGAAGCCCTGGCGGAGTCCGCTTATCCCGAAGCCAGTGCCGTGAATTTTCAGGTGTCCGGCCGCAAGCTCAGCAAACAAACCTGGAACATCATGCCCAAGATTGATGAGGTTGATGTGCTGGTGCGCATGCACAGCCATATTGCGCTGAAAGAGTCGCATCCGGAGGTGTGCTTTACCGGGCTGAACCAGATGATGCCGATGCCGCACAACAAGAAAACCAGTGAGGGCTTCACGGATCGTCTGCGTGTGCTAAAGCGCTACCTGCCCAATGCCAGGGCGGCGTTCAACGCGGTGCGCAAACAGCACACGCGCAGTATGTTGGCAGATGACGACATTATTGACGCGATGGTGCTGGCGGTTACAGCCCGGCGCGGTCACGCACAGGGTTTTGAATCCGTACTGGGTGAGACCCAGCTGGACCCGCTGGGCCTGCCCATGGATGTGGTCTACGCCAACTAGATTCGACCCATGCGATACAGCAGCTCGCGGCCATCGCGAATGGTCTCGGAACATGAACCACGTGGGGGTGGGTTTCCCACGCCATCAGGCCGTGGGGTTCGCCGGTGGCACTGCTGACCACCCAGCTGGCGGCCCGGCCTTGGGGTTGTCGCTGTGGGCCATATTGCATGAGCGCCGCAGTGGTCAAAATAGTCTCATGTACCCACTTCATTACAGAAACGGCCACCTGTTTATTCAAATAGAACACGGTTTATGGCTACTCGACACGGGCGCTCCGACCAGCTTTGGCGACAAGCCTGCGCTGTGTATGCAGGGCCAGGTGTTTCATTTACCCAAGCACGCTCTCGGCGTGAGTGCGGCTGAACTGAGCAGCTCTTTAGGTGTGATCACTATCGGGTTGATCGGTGCGGATATCATCAGTCGCTTTGACCTGATCATTGATGTGCCAGCGGGCATCATCGAGTTTGAAACGGATGCCGGCGAATACCATGGGCGACAGATCAATGTGGCTCACTATATGGGTATACCGGTGATTCCCGTGCAGATGGCGGGGCAGGCCCTGGACATGTACCTGGATACCGGTTCGCGCTTCAGCTATGTGCAGGACGAGTTTCTCGAGGACTTTCCCCAGGCGGGCCTCGAAGGCGACTGGCATCACGAGTATGGCGAATTTGAAGTGATGACCCATCACGTGCCGTTGCTGATTGGTAACCAGCCCTACAACACGCGGGTGGCAAGACTGCCGGAACGCCTGGGCATGCGGGTGCTGTCCCGGGGGCCCAACGGCATTCTGGGTAATGAATGGTTGGCCGAGCGCAGGGTAGGTTACTTCCCCGGCCGCGGGCAGCTGTTGGTTGAGCCCATCTCCGCTGATGAGTTTGGCACCGTCAATGCGCCTGCTAATGTTTCCACGCTTTATCATTAGCCTGGGCTTGCAATAGTAACAATGACTAGTTAAAGTAAGAAATTAGTCTTTGTAAATATCAGATGTCATGGCGGTCTTTAATCGTTCTTTACGAGACAAATTGAGCCAGATGCGGCTACCGATTGCCGATGAGCGTCATGCGGCAACGGTGGTGAATCGCCTTCTGCTCGGTGCCGAAACGCATCAACTGCGCATGGCTCGTCGCCTCAGCCCCATCATGGCCGAAGGTAATCGCAGCTACGATAACTGGCTGGTGTACCTGCGCCAGACGTTGGGCGAGTGCCTGGTGCACGAAGAAGCACTTCCTGGTGAAGCCGGCAGAAAAGAACACATGTTGCTGGCGCTGGATTGCAGCGAGTTGCAAGCCACCCGCTTGCAGGGCGATGCCCTGAGTATTCCCCTGAACCTGATTCTGATCGATTCCGCCCAGCCCGCGCAGTACGACACGCTGACCTTTGGCTACCTTGACGAGCAGGTATTGCACCAGGTGGTGAATCAACGCCACCATACCCGCCTGGAAGAAATCGTCGCCGAGCTAAAGCCCTACCTGGTAGAGCTGGCGCAGGCTTTCGCAGAAGATGAACTGCCTCACCGTGAGCAGGGCCTGGTGCTAGATGCCCGTGCCTTTCTGCAGTGCGAATTTAACCCCCACACCAACAAAGTAACCCTGAAGGATTTCAGACCCAGCGCTCGCTGGAGCGCTGCGCAGCGCGAGATCCTGGATGTGGCCTTGCAAGGTCGGGCCCTGGATGGCCGTGCGGCAATTCTGGCCTCGGACTACTTCAACAAGGTCGTGGCTGACTGATCTGTGCCGTTTTAAGGCATACCCCGCAAAGTTTTGTGATGTGGCCCGCAAAAACAGGCGCCCAGCTTTTATTGTGTGAGGTGCTCGCTAGTATTGATTAACACCATCAGCCACTGATTAGATCGCCGGTGAAGCCACCATGACCACCCACAAACCCGCACTGAGAGATCAAATTAAACGTATCCGCCTGCCGGTTGTGGATGAGCGTCACGCAGCGATGCTGGTCGAAGGCGTGTTGAGCAAAGCTGCAGCGCGTCATGCACATGTAGTACGTCGCTTGCATCCGCTGATGACGGCGGGTGAGAGTCGCTACACCGACTGGCTGAATTACCTGCGTTTGACCCTCGGTGACTGCCTGGTTCACGAAGAAGCCCTGAAGGCCGAGCCTGGCCAACGCGAGCGCTTGCTGGTGAGCCTGGATGTCACACAGCTGGCACAACATAAAGCAGGCGGGCGCTATCGCATTCCCCTCAACCTGATCTTTATCGATGCAGAAGACCCCGAACACTATGACACCATGACCTTTGGGTATTTGGACGAGGCCGTGGTGCGCAAAGTGGTGGCGGGGCGTCACCACGTGACCCTGAAAGACATTGTGCAGGAACTGAAGCCCTACCTGATGGAACTGGCCCAGGCCTATGCCGATGACAGCATGCCCTGCCGGGCCCAGGGCCTGGTGATGGACGATCGTGCCTTCTTGCGCTGTGGCTTTAATGTGCACACGCACAAGGTGCAGCTGGAAGACTGGTGCCCCAGTCGCCGCTGGAGTGAAGCCCAGCAGGAGGTACTGGGGATGGCGGTGCAGGGCCGCGCCTTTAACGGCCGCGCCGCGATTCTGGCATCTGACTACTTCAACCGGGTCGCCGCCAGCTGATTGTCGCCTGCGGCCATGCCCTTGGCAGGCCCGGCAATGTTTGAACATGCCACCGCTTCGTATGCTGTGTTCCATCCAATAGGGAGGGAACATCATGCATCCATACGACCGTATCCTGGCAGCTGCCCAGTACCTGCAAATGAACGGGCTGAGCAACGAACAACTCAACCGGCTGTATCCCGCCGCGCAAAAAGGCGCGACCGACTTCAATGCCGTGAAGGATTACTTCACCGGCCATCGCGACCTGGAAGACAGCTTGCAGGCCTTTGCCAACCGACTGTGCTACGTGGCAGACCAGTATTCCCGCTATGCGGACGAACTCGGCCAGCTGGTGGATCGCGCCCTGGATGTGTGGCCTCACGCCAACCCAGATATGGGCTTTAGCAATGCCCACATGCGCCGTGCCAGTGGCCAGGAAGCGCGGGTATTTGCCTACGTTTAATTTCTAGTGCGCGGTAGACAGGGCAACGTTGTAAACCCCTGCCTCGCGCGCGGAATCGGCCACGTCGGTAATGGCGGCCACGTGTGATTTAACGTGAGCCCGAATTACCAGTTTAGCCTGGGGCCGCTCGGCTTTCACGCGGCTGATATTGGCGCGCACACTGCGTGCGTCAATGCGCCGGCCTTCAAACCAGATCTCGTCGGCGGCGCTCACCTGCACAATGATGCCTTCTGAAGGCTTGTCTGACTGCTGATTGGTGGTGTGCTCGCGCTCCATGTCGATGCCGTACTCGTTGATGAACGTGCCGGCCACGATGAAGAAGATGAGCATGATCATCACCACATCCAGCATGGGGGTGAGATTAATACCCAGCTCTTCCTCGTACTTGAGTCGAGGAACCCGCTTTCGGTGTACGCCACGTTCGTCGACACCGACTGTATCGAACCACATCTGCATACCTTCACCATACGCCCGCCAGCGATGGCGACGTTGACCTTGATCAAGAGACGGTTAAAAGCAAAGAGCGGTTTTGTTTCATCCAATTCGGTCTTTGGCTATCTATGTCCAGCATGATGGTCTATATCTTGAGGATCTAAACCCAATCACGGAGGAGAGGGCGATGAGCGTGTTGGTGTTTGACATCAGAAGTGCCGAGCGTAGACTCAGGGAAGCTGGCATGTCACAGAGACTTGCCGAAACACAGGCAGAAATCATGGCCGAGTCGTTTGTACATCATGCCGACAAGTTGGTGACTGTAGATTATCTCGACGCCAGGTTCGATGAGTTTGGCTCAAGAATGGAAGCGAAGTTTGCCCATGTTGATGGCCAGTTCCGTGCGGTGTACTGGATATTGGCCGTGAACACGACCGCCGTATTTGTGCCCCTGATTCAGTCGTTTATCTCTCCCAACTGAGGCCCCATGAGCGTTTTAGACCTTTCTCGCGTAGGTAATTGCGCGGTGCTAACCATGAATCGCCCCGATTCACTTAATGCCATTACCACCGAAATGCTTGACCTGCTGGAACAGCACCTCGACACCATCGAAAACGAGGACAGCCGGGCATTCATACTAACCGGCACCGGCCGTGGCTTTTGCTCCGGCACAGACCTCAAAGAGCCTCCCAAAGACACCAAGAGCCGGGTGCAGCACGTGCACAGCATCTTGCAGCGCATGGTGAGCTTTCCCAAGCTCAGTGTGGCGGCCATCAACGGCCTCGCTCTGGGTGGCGGTTTGGAGCTGGCACTGGGCTGCAACTTCCGGGTGGCCTGCCGCGATGCCCGGCTGGGCCTGCCGGAGATCAAGATTGGTCTGATGCCGTCTTATGGCGGTACCGTAATGCTGCCGCGGGTCATTGGTGCTGCCAAAGCCGAGGCAGTAATGTTGAGCGGTGAGCAGATCTCAGCAGAAGATTCGCAAGCCATGGGCCTGGTGGACGCCATTTGTGAGACCCAGGACGGGGTGGTGCAACTGGCCCATGACCATGTACAGGCCTACTGTAATTTCTCCATGGTGCCGCAGCAGGCGATTCGCAAGGCCATTCGCGAGGGCGCCAACATGAGCCTGGCCGATGCCCTGACCCATGAATGCGAGATTGTTGAGGAACTCTCCAACAGTGAAGACTGCGTGGAAGGCGTAATGGCCTTTATCGAGAAGCGCGCCCCAGTATGGAAAGATCGATAGCCGCGGCGACTGAGAATAGCAGCAGGAATAGAAGCAGGCGGGGTTCGCCCAGGTTCATCTGAGACTCGATAGGAAAGGCCACGGTTTTCATCAGTCCTCCCAGCTTGTATTCATGGCGCTCATCAAAGGCTGGATTGGAGGCGATTTCCATGAGATCGCGGCGACTGCGATAACGCATCAAGACGCCCTGACTCCACAGTTCGAAACCTTCCATATTGTGCAGATCCATGGCCGTATTCACTGCCGGGCCTGCAAATATGGGGTGTGAGGCCCGAGAGAATAACGCCGGATACATGTACTCCATGTAGGCGTCCAGCAATTCGGCCGCCTCAGCCCCATCTCCTGTTAGAGGCAGATTGGGTGGGTTAGGGTTCAGATGCATCAAGTTAATCATGACGAAGTCGTCGCCGGTGTCCTCCTCCATGAAACGACGAATTCTCTCCACCGTCTCTGGGTCACGATCGACCTCTGTGAATCGCTCTATATACATGGCTATCTCCTCATCATTGAGGGCACCACCGGTATTGGTGTACCAGAAGAAAAACAGCAGATAAAGCAGGGCGGTGCTGCCCCAGAGGATGCGGCGCGGTGTCATTATTGTTCTCCGTCGGTGTCAGCCCTAGGATCACATTATGACATATCAACTGTCAAAACTAATTGCTGGCGTCCAGTTCAGCTGCAATTGAGATCCTCTTAATTCTTATTGTTGCTCAAATTTTGTCCAGTTCTTGCCCATGTACCCCATAGGCAGCGCAGATCTATTTGGACACCCCTGCGTATCTCCCAGTATCCAAATCTTCCGAGGAACAACCGTGAAACAGTTCGCCGCCGCAATCGGCGCAGCAGCCTTGCTGATGAGTAGCATGGCACACAGCGCAGAACCCGTGAGCATCAACACCGCCAAGGCAGGCATTGCCGCCGGCCCACAGGTGTATCGCATCTACCAGGTGGCCTGTTCCAACGACGCGACCACAGCTATTGCGTCACTGGGTGCCGCCCGCTGGTGTTACACCGAGAACAATGCACTGAACTGCGAGCGCAATCGTAGTGATGCAGCCATGCAGGCCTGTGCAGCCACCGCCGATGCCTATGCATCCATCAACTCCGGTGGAGAGCTGCAGGAGTAACTGTTTCATCCGGGTGTAGCCTCTACTAACATATCGGATCTGATTTACAGGTCTGATGTGATGAAAAAACGCTACACCCAACCCATCCCCTTTGGCTGGTTTGCCCTGGAGTACAGCGACAAGCTGGCTGCGGGTGAGGTCAAACCCCTTCAGTATTTAAATCGTGAGCTGGTGCTGTTTCGCACCGAGTCTGGCGCGGCCAGGGTGGTGGATGCCTATTGCCCGCACCTGGGTGCCCATTTGGGCCACGGTGGTAGCGTGGTGGGTGAGAACATTGCCTGCCCGTTTCATGGCTGGCAGTTTGACGGGGGCGGTATTTGCCGCGAGGTACCTTACGCCAAAAACATGCCGCCAAAGGTGGTGGATAAACAGAGCCTGGGCAGCTACCACGTTGTAGAAGCCAACCAGATGATCTGGGTGTGGTATCACCCCGAGGGTGCCGAGCCCAGTTTTGAAGTGGAAGAGATCCCCGAGCTCAATAGCGACGACTATCAGCCCATTGATGTGCACGAGTGGACCATCAACACCATTGTGCAGGAGGCCGGTGAGAACGGTGCCGACGTGGCTCACTTCATGTTTGCACTCCGCCACTGAAATGCCGATTGTGGATGTCACCATGGATGGGGTGCGTCGCCACACCGCCATTGTGAATAAGGTGCCGGCGCTGAATGAGAAAGGGGAGATGTCAGAAGACCCTGATGACCTGGAAAGCCTACACGTCAACTCCACCAACATCGGCCCTGGCCAAACTATCCAGCGCATTAGCCGCGCCTTTGAGGTGGTGATGATGGGCACGGTCACGCCGATTGATGACCAGAGCATTCTGCTGCGCTTTAACTTCACCCTGCCCAAAGACCAAACCGGCGGCGAGAAGTTTTTTGCCGAGGCCACCCGTGACAACATCGCGTTTGGTGTCACCCAGGATATTCCCATCTGGAACCACAAGCGGTATGTGGATGATCCCGCTCTGTGTGATGGCGATGAGCCGATTGCCAAGTATCGGAAATGGTTTAGTCAGTTTTACGTGAGTTAAGTGGGCTGGTGATACTCGGACCTGATAGGGTAAGAGTTGAAGAAGAAATCGCTAGCCTGTAATTGCTAATTAAAAATATCAAACCGATCAATTTCTTCTTCGGTCATCCAATGAATATCTTCTGCAGGGGCGGCATTAATTGTGAAGAAGTAAAAATCGACGGCCCACTGCTCTGAGTAGCCTAAATCTTCATGGTACTCTATGTTTGCGTCGTGCTCGGAGCTGCTGTTGGGAAAGTCTGTTGCTTCATTGCCGTCGCCATCTGACCAGGAATGAACACCAAGTCTTGTGTTATTCCCTCGAGTTCTTTGTACTCCCGCTAAGAAAAAATCTACGCCACCTGACGCCACTTCTGCATTGTCTAACAGATGGGTGTTGATTCCGTTCTCCCTTAATACCTGGCCAACTTGAAAATTCACCTCATCGTCATTTGAGCCAGGGACGTCGCCCATATTTATTAACTCTATATTTGGGTAGCTGGCCAAAAATTCATTGAATTCGTCGAGCGTGTTACTTTGAATCTCGCCATTCATTGTTAGGGTTGTTCCACTGGCGTCAATGGTAAAAAGATCACTGCTAGGGCCAGAGATTTTTCTAAACGTTGGCTCTAAGTAATAGACTTCATCTTGTTCAAGGAAGTCTTCTAGAAATGTCAGCCCTGTGGTGTACAGGCGCACAGAGGGGTTGGTTTTTGCGCCATAAAAGCCTCGCTCTCGCTTTTTCCACGCGGTAAATACGTAGCCATCTGCTGGCACGGCGGTAAAGGTTTCGTCGAAAAACAGATCTACCACTTCGATCACACACACTGAATCTTCAGGGCAATCATAGGCCCCAGATGCAGAACTGACGCTCCCGCCTACTGGCACCTCAACTGATACCTTACATGCAGACAGTATTAGGGTTATCGCAGCAACAACGAGCGGGGAACGATGATTTGGCATAACTGATATCCATTTATTAGATCAGTGCCTGATGAGCTTAGTCCTAGCACCGGTGTATGTAAAATAGAGTCTCTCCAGGGATTCTGCCAAGCCAAATTGCCGATACCGAAGTAGCAGTGGTGTTGAGCATACACATCCTTAAAACAGGTAACCCCTGATCTCTTCCAGGTTCTCGACCACAATCTGCTGAGCCTCGGGCTTCATTTGCACGATTGAGGTGTCGATTCGTAGGGCTTGAAGTGCATACTGCACCAGTGATCCTCGTGTAGTGACCTTAAGTATGTTGCGGCTCATGCCGTAGTCGCGGGCGACCACTTCACGTTGTGCTTTGCTAAGTCTGCTATCAGGTACGATTTTAATGGTGACGTGCTTGTTCCAGCGTTTGTCATTTTCAAAACCATGCTCTGATTCATCCATGATCTCGGCATTGCCACGAAAACGGCTCAGTACAAAGTCACGATAGTCCTGGTTTTTCTCACACCAGGCGCGCACGTGCCAGCGCAACCCGGTATGCACCAGCGTGTGGGGCACAATCACGCGACCCTCCCGGTCAGGGCGATGAATAGAGACATAGTCCACATCCAGGCGCCTTTGCTCCCTGGCGGCCTTAACAATATCTCGCAGTATCTCAGGTGAGACGTCCCGCACCGGCACATTCAATACCTCCATGTTGGGCATAGCCAAGTCCAGACTCTCAAACATGCTGGAGAGCTCGTTATTACGAGCCATGAGGTGCAGGTATTCGTCCGCCTGGCCCTGCGTCACTACTGGTTTATAGGTGGAGGAGGGCTTATAGCCCTTGAGGAACTTGTCGTATTCCAGATTGCCAGGCCCTACCTCACGTAAATAGGTATTGATGTCTTTACTTGCCTGTTGGCGGCCAATGCCGAAGGTTTCGCAGAGATGGCGGGTGGTCAGGCGACCCTCCCACAATGCGAGTATCTCGATAAACCGGTACCGAACCAGTAGCTCCCACCGAAAAGGCCAGTTCGCCATGGCTGTTCTCCACCTGCTTGAAAAGGCGACATGTATATGTAGCCATAATAGACATGTCGTATCTGGCGTCTATTATTGCCAGGAAACTTCAAATTGCAAGCACGTAGGAGAACAGAATGAACTATAACGGATGTAACAACTGGCTGGAGGCTGTGCACCACGTGCGCATGAGCTATCACGCCATTCGACGCGCCTCCCAGCGCGGACTCAAACTGATAGACATTAGTCTGGTACTGGATTTCGGTGAGCAGGTGGAAGATGGCTTTTTGATGAGCGATAAGGCCATTGCCGACGCGCGTAAGGTTTTGAAGACGCAAAATCGGAACAAAGAACAACAGCGGCTGGATCACCTGCGGGATGTGGTCGTTGTAGAAGAGAACAACACAATAGTGACGACGTATCGGGCAGATAAGAAGCGGCGCGGACGTTTGCGCGCGGGTCATATAGCCACTGTGCACTAGCAGGCAATTCAGGTTTCGGTGAACTTATGGAAAATCTATTCGGGCTAATGGCGTTGGTGGTAGTGATGGCGGTTTGGGCTGCGCTACTGAAGAGTGGCCTGCTGACCTTTAGGAACGTTCGGAACGTCCTGCTTATCGTATTGATGACCTGGATACTGCTCTATCCAGGCCCTCTTTTCCTGCTATTGTTGGCGCCATTTATGATGGATCTATAGAGCTATATGATGAACAAGGACGCGTATATCACAGAAGTTTCCCACCGGCTGCATATTCGTTTTTCTCAGCTAAAAGAGGGAGCACGATTGCCGGAGGCCAACCGGTACCGGCTGGAAGGTTTTATGCAGGCAGGGACCTTTATCGGGCTAACGACGAATGCAGAACTGAGCGCACTCATTGAGCAAATTCATTTGGCTGTATTTGGACAAACAGTTGCCGAGCGTAAAAAGGCTCAGGGTGAAAAATGGCCCGATGAGTCGATTGATTACACCTTTTACGACTCCCCGGCTTATGAGCGCCGCTAAAGCAATGGCAAGCTATAGATATAGTGATTGCTCGGTCGTGTACCTATGAAGAGGAATGGTGAGTTTCTTTGTCCAATCGTGATCGTAGCTGGTCGATCAGTGGGCCGATCAAGTCTTTTGCGTTGGGTTGGTCTTTATCGAGAAAACAGATAGGACGACTGACACCCATAGCCAGAATGCCAATTCTTGCACTATAGATGCTGGCACCTATGCCTTGTGCCACCGCGCCGGCGGCTGGAATAACTAAACCAGCACTTTCAAGATGTTTAATGCTGAGGTCCATAAGCGCTTGGCTTCCACCCACAAACGCCAATTTCTCCAATACCATGCGTGCAAGCTTTATCCGATTGGGTAGCGTGGGGCGGATACCATAGATTTGAGTAATGTCCTCCAGCATCTTTAAGTTGCGCCAGAATGCGAACGCGATGTCCACGGTGGCCCAGGGGCTCAATGCCACTATACTGCCGATTTGGGCGCTGTGTGCCGCAATTCGGTGTTTTGCCTCTTCGTCCAGTGGCGCGACAAACACCTGCTCGATATGCGCAACGATCTCGCTGTCGTCACTGTAGTCCGGTAATTGATCCAAGCAGCGCTTAAGGTAGGGCGCCTGAGGTTTGTTGGCGTAGAAATTCTGTAGTTGAGACACTAGCTCATTGGCATTTCCCTTTGCGCGGCTGAGCCGCAGTGTGCCCAACTGTGCTTGAATGTCCCCCAGGGTGCCGAGGTTGTCCCGGTCCAGGACAAGCTGGAGCAGCAAGCGTCCGCCCAGGCCGAGCATGCCAGCTACGATCAGTACGAAAACGGTGGCGAGTATCCAGTGATGAGCTGCAAGCTCACTGACGACGCGGTAACTTTCCCAACTGATTATGAACACCACGAAAACAAGTACCAGGATCAAGAATGCTTTCAGCCCCTTGAGCGGCGATTTGGATAGCTGTATTCCCGAATAGTCATCAAACCGAGGAAGACCCTCACCTGCAGTAATCGCCTCGGGGGGAGTGTCGAGGTCAGTATCGGAAGACGGCACAAATTCCTTACCGGGACGTTGAGTGTGCGACTCTTTCCCAGCTTCATCGACGTTAATCATCCGACCGTTGTTTGACTTGGGCATTGTGGCTTAGCTCTTCACTTACATTTATCACCGATTAGGGCGTTTAGCACAGTATCCAGACGAATGTGTGGAATGACGTCACCGTTGCGCGCTGACAAGCCCTTCGGTGGCTGCAGGGCGGGGATTTTCCAGTCGGTATAGGGCTGCCATTCCTCACCTTCAGGCAAACGATCGGGTATACGTGGATGGATGTAGCCAATCGGCTCGCCATTCGATCCGATTCCTGCGACGCCTGTTTCTCCCTGCTCACTCACTTCACGAGAAGCGCGCACAGAAGCAATGGCTTCGCAGACTGGCTCAACACCTTCGTATTGCGCTGCTTTGTAGGCCTGGCGAACGATCAACGAAAGTAGTTGCCTTACGGCATCATGGTCTTCGGATAGAACCTGATCTGATTTTGTGGCCGCAAAAACCACCTTGTCGATTTTGCGGCTAAAAATGGAACCGGTGCCATAGGAAAAACACTCAGTAATATTGGCCAATGCTTGTCGCATATCATCAACATAGTCTGGTCCGCCATTGAGCGCGTTCACGACATCCACAAGTACTAATTGTCGTTCAACCGAGGCGCAGTAGTCGGCGTGAAAGGGCTTAACCAGCTCTTTGACATAACGTTGATATCGATGCTGGCAGACTTTGTACCAGCTACGTTTGGATGCGTTCTTTAACTGCCGCTCTGTGTAGTTGCCGCAGCGCAGCAATGGAATGAACTCGAGTAACTGATTATCCCCACTCACGCCAGGAATCAGGAATCGACCGGGTTGGATCAGGCTAAGACTGTTCGTCGCTTGCTTGCATTCGTGCAGGAATCGCTTGTATCGAGCAGTGAGTTGTTTGAGTTCGCCTAAATCTGCATCTTCCAAAGGGTCGATGCTTTGCAGATCTTCTAACAGCGGACCCAGTAGCTTGACTCGGGGGCCACTAGTAAATTGAGTGCTGCATTGTGCGCACCAGCGTTGATAGTCCATCCTAAGAAGTGGTAGATCCAATAGCCACTCGCCAGGGTAGTCTCGAATTTCCACTCTCACTTTCGCGGTATCACTAGCGAGAGGTTTGTACCACTTGCTGCGCTGTCGAATTTTAAGTTCTATTTCACACCCACTAAGGCCGGTGGTTGGTTCAGGCCAGGTCGGACTAGCAGACGCAATGGCGGCGTAGGACTGCTCATAAGGGAACACCGCGAGGCTTTGATCCTTAAGAGGGTGGTGCTTTGTGCCCATCAATCGCTCGGTCAGCACGGGTGAGAAGCCAGGCAAATTGGCTTTGTCGTATTGCTCTAGCTGATTGATAAGACTGGTAATAAATGTGGATTTGCCACTACGGCTCAAGCCGGTAACGCCTACACAAATTTTTGTATCGAAAAGCCTAGGCATGAGTTTGTCCAGCATGCTCACTTTCAGCCAGAGTGGCTTTGTGATGAGACTGCCGTAGCGGGACTGACGTTACATCCTCCGATGTTAAAGGACCGCTGTCTGTCATTCTGCCTGAATACTCTTTTGATAGATCCGATTTGAACGTGCGCAAGATATCGCCGGGGCGCATTTCCGAGTGCAGCAGCAGACCTAGAAAGCCGCAGATGATGAATAGGTATCCATAGATGCCCATCGCATAGTTTCTTAGCAGCAATCCAACTACGCTCAAGGCCAGTACAGCCATCCAGGCCATCGCAGCGACGGGCCGCATACCAAGCCAGGTCAGAGCGATTGCTGCCATTAAGCAGTAGCTGAGCGTGCCTAAGGCGAAACTGCCGCCTAGTATGATTTTGCAGAAGGTGGCAATGAGCGTCACGTTGATCACGATCGACAATATGCTGTATACCGATGCGTGTCGCCATTTGAGTATGCCGCGTAAATAAAGAGGTAGAACGAGTGCGACGCCCATAATGGTGGTGACTAGATCAGGCGCAAAGCCGCCCGTTTCGACAGTGTAGGTCCAAAAGCTTAAGAAGGTGGTTGTGCGCTCATGCGGAATCCAGGCCATCAGAATAGCAGCTGCCAAGAGCCCGAGCGAAAGCAGCCGTTGCTTGTCTCGTGCCAGTTCGGCGTCGCCAACCAAAAACTGAGAGATGGTCGATGTGTTCATTCTGCAGTCGCCTTTGACCTTTGTTTTTGCCTACAAGTCCTAGTCAGATATATAGCTGCTTAAAGAGTTGCCCCATTGCTGGCTTTTTCAAAGCAATAGCACCCTAGATGTTATTCATTCTGAACTATTCTGGCAGATCAAGCGTGGCCGAGGGCGCCATATTTTGGTCCAGATACGCCAAATCATCGGTGTGGGGGTTACATTGGCAGTTCGGCAGGGTTCACGGAGAGTATCCCAAATGCGCAAAAGATTATGAATGGTGCGATCACGTAGCGGAACATAGTGCGAGTGAGCGATCTGATGGCGAACCTCAGTAGCCACCAAATCTCAGCAGCGAGTTTGATTAAGGTTTCTCGCCTATGATCTATTCTGGCCTGTAGAAAAGTCGTTCGAGGAGGTGCTAGTTTCGTACGTGATAGCGTTGTGTATCTGGAATCATTGGCCGAAGCGAAAGGTGCGTGTATTACAGTCGTAGAATGGATCAGGTATAACCGTGAAAAGTTGGCTGGTTGATTTGTTGTTGCAACCGCTGTGTTCATTGGTTTGAAAATATGCATCACGAACCTTCTCTGTTTGATGACCTTGCCGCAGGTTAGCAGAGGATGAATAACTTGTGGCTTCAAGGAAAAGGGACCTGTCGACTAATCAGGCTGGTATTGCAGTCCGTCGTCTGCTCGCAGTTGGCAATAGGTTTAACCCCTATCTAGTCATTCACGGGTTGGACTGGCGGGCAAACGAAGTCTATTTTGGCGGAGCTAATTAATGGCGGAACAGCAGCAGGTGCGCGCGGTGTATTGGCAAGGGGAGGGGGCTTAGTGCTGCGCCCAGCGATTTCCTTGCTTCTGAGCTGTGGCGCCGCCGTTCTGCCCACCACCGCAGTTTTGGTGGTTGTGCTCTACCTAATTCAGCTCGCACAGTTTTCCGAAATGAGTGGGCTGGGATTTGTGCTTTGCGCTGGGCTGTTGGCCGTGCTGATGGCTATTTTCGGTAATGAGTACCACCTATTTGCTCGACAGGTACTGGTGAGGGCTACCTTCCACGATTACAGCAAACTAAAAAGCGCCTTGCACCGCGCATCGCTGCTTCGAGTGTCAGGTTATCTAAAAGCCGTTGGCCTTGCTGCGATACTCATGATTGTTAGCGAAGGCTTTACCTCACTACATTGGTGGTTCGTCTATAGCCTCGCCGTAGTCGTCGGATTTGGTGTTTTTTATTTCAGACACGCGAACGATGGCTACGTCAAAGAGCGGGCCCGACAGATTCTGAACCGGCGCGCTATATTTTGGGCGATTGTGGCCGCGACATTGCTCATCTTTGTTCCGCTGGCTTTGATTGCAGAATATCCCAGTTACCGAGGTGCAGACTTGTTTGAGCTGCTGCGAACTGGCTTTCGGGATAATTGCCCTGAGCAGGCGTGCTCGGTTCCGGGATTTATTGCCGGGTTACTGGACACCTTAGATAAAGGGACGATGTTCGCAGCTCAAACCCTGTTACCGCAGTTTTCTGATGAGCCGGCGCGATGGATCGTCTGGCTTTATGTGGCTATGCGAGAAAGCTTGAAAATTGGCATTTTTGCCTACCTTTTGATGGGTGTAGTTGCATCGCTGCAGATCAAACGAGAGCGAGGCTGGAAGGTGCTCGGTGAGACTGTTTTTGCCAAATCGTTCATGCTGACTTTGTTCGCCATAGCAGCCCTTGTTTTTTATTTACAGAATATTTCCACTGCTACCACGGCTCAGGTTGATGACAGAGAACATCGCCAGAGAGTGGGCAACAGCTGCGAAGCCGCTGAGGCGACGCTGGCCGATACCATCGCAGACGAGCAGAGTGAGCTGGTCAAGGTAGAAGCAGCGGTACGTGCTGAACTGCTCTTAACCATCGACGAGCAACTCGACAAGGTGTTCTCGCCGATTGAAGGCAATGTTGATAACTATCTTGATTGGTATTTCTCTGTCATCGGGGAGTACACCCGCTTAGGAGCGGTTGCTGTGGAAAATTTCGCTGAAAGTGTTGAAGCGAGAATATCCGATAATTTCGTGGACCCTCTGGAAGTCGGTTTGTTTGCCATGAATACACGGCTGAATGCTGATTTGTCGAATCGCCTGGAGGGAATTAGAGAAACATATCTGGAATCGATGGGGGCGACTTTGGCCGTTAGTGAGTGCGCTCCTGCGATTTCACTTGGGCCTGCAGGTGTGCATCAACCCGCAGTACTGAAGGGACAGTTGTTGGTCGCTGGCGGCTTGATTGCGACGGCGGCGGGGAAAAAGGCCGCGGGAATGCTTGCAGGAAAGGCGGCCGTAAAGACTCTTCCATAGGTGATTGGAGCCGGTGGCGCTGCTTTCGCTGGCTCTGCATTGTGCGGACCCTTAGCACCAGTGTGTGGCATTGGTGCGGCGGTAGCGACCTGGGTGGCCATCGATGTAGCGGCGGTCAACGTGGATGAATTCCTCAACCGAGCAGAAATGGAGGAAGAGCTAAGATCGGCGTTGGAAAACCAACGCGAGGTGATTCGAAACCAACTGACCAACCATTATTCCCAGGTGATTGATGCTGAGTTCAAGCGAATGTCCGAGGTTTTCATCATAATTGACGATGGTTGAGACGTGGCAGCAGCTATAGAGTTCATGGGGATCCTGCATATATATTTGGCGACCTCGAACGGCAAATCTGCTTATACTAACGGCATCATTGATCGAAGGAGATTTTCATGTACAGCCACATTATGCTCGGTGCCAACAACATCGAAGAGTCCAAAAAGTTTTACGACGCCGTTTTAGGCGCGCTCGGTTACCCGGAAGGTGTCATCGACGAGAAGGGCCGGGTGTTCTGGTTCACTGACTCTGGCATCTTTTCTATTTCTATTCCGATCGATGGCGAGCCTGCCTGTGCGGGTAATGGCTCTACGGTAGGTTTTGCGGTGGATAGCCCAGAGCAGGGTGATGCCTGGCATGCGGCCGGTTTGGCCAATGGTGGAGTGAGCATTGAGGAGCCCCGGGTCCTCGTGAAGGTTCCATCGGTACGTTGTACCTGGCCTACCTGCGCGATCCCGCTGGCAATAAAATCTGCGCCCTGCACCGTATGGGGTAATCACGCTCTATGAGCGTCTTTGAGTACCTGGCGGTATTCATCACCCTCACCATGGGGTTGGGGGCCACGCACCTGTTCACGGGTTTGAGCAAACTCATTCACGCCCGTGACACGGTCAAACTCTACTGGGTGCACAGCCTGTGGACGCTCAATACCCTCATCTACATCGTCATCATCTGGTGGGGAATGTTCTGGTGGGATGGATTGGATAACTGGAACTTCTTCCAGTTCCTGTTCATCGTTACCTACGCCGTCATGCTGTTTTTCCTGGCGTCACTTCTGTACCCCTGGAGCATGCCGGTCGATTTTGATTGCGATGATCATTTCTATCGCACCCGGCACTGGTTCTTTGGGGTGATGAGTGCCTGCTGGCTGGTGGACTACCCCGAGACTGTCTACAAAGCAGCGGAGGGTGTCCGCGGCCTGCCCGAGGGCTACCTGATTTTCTGGGCGATTCAGCTATCCATGATGGTGCTGGGCACCTTCATCGCTAACCGAGTGTTTCACGCCGTGTTTGCGGTGGTGTGGCCGGTGCTCACCCTGAGCTTTGTCTCCATCACCACCTTGTCGCAAATCGCTAGCTAGCCGCTTTCAGCGCCTGCTCCAGGTCTGCGAGAATGTCATCGATGTGCTCAATGCCAATGCTCAGGCGCACCAGGTCTTCACTCACGCCGGCGGCTTTGAGTTCATCTGGCCCTAACTGACGGTGCGTGGTGCTGGCGGGGTGGCAGGCCAGTGACTTGGCATCGCCAATGTTCACCAGTCGTACCACCAGGTTCAGCGCATCAATAAACTTGGTGCCGGCTTCTTTGCCGCCCTTAATGCCAAAGCTCATGATGGCGGCGGGTTTGCCATTTACTAGAGATTGGCCTAGCTCGTAATCCGGATGGCTGGGCAGGCCGGCGAAGCTGACCCACTCCACCGCATCGTGGGCTTCCAGGTACTCGGCCACTTTTTGTGCATTCTCGCAATGGCGATCCATGCGCAAGGGCAGCGTCTCAATACCCTGGAGGATTTGGAAGGCATTAAAGGGGGAGAGGGCGGCGCCCATGTTCCTGAGGGGTACCACCCGACATCTTCCTATAAAGGCGGCTTCTCCTAAGGCTTCGGCATACACCACCCCGTGGTAGCTGGGGTCGGGTTCATTCATCATCGGGAAGCGTTCCGGGTGCTCTGCCCAGGGGAACTGGCCGCTATCCACAATCACACCGCCAATGGAGGTGCCGTGACCGCCCAGGTACTTGGTCAGGGAATGAATCACAATGTCGCAGCCCAACTCGAAAGGGCGGCACAGGTACGGGCTGGCCACGGTGTTGTCCACAATCACTGGAATGCCTTTGGCGTGTGCGGCATCAGCCAGTGCTTTCAGGTCGGTGAGGTGGCCACCGGGGTTGCCAATGGTTTCGACAAACACGGCCTTGGTGTTGTCATCGGCCAGGGCCATCATGGCGTCGATATCATCGTGGGGTGCGAATCTTACATCCACGCCCAGATTAGGCAGGGTGTGGGCAAAGAAGTTATAGGTGCCGCCATAGAGCTTGGAGCTGCTGATGATGTTGTCGCCGTTCTTGGTAATCGCCTGAATGGCATAGGTAATGGCGGCCATGCCCGAGGCCACGCCCAGGGCGCCGACACCGCCTTCCATCGCGGCTATGCGCGCTTCCAGTACACCGGTGGTGGGGTTGCCTATGCGGGTATAGATATTGCCCTCTACTTTCAGGTCAAACAGGTCGGCCCCGTGCTGGGTGTCATCAAAGGCATAGGAGCTGGTCTGGTAGATGGGCACCGCCACGGCCTTGGTGGTGGCTTCGGGCTCGTAGCCCCCGTGAATCGCAATGGTTTCCAGTTTCATGGTGGTGGTCTCGCTAGCTGCTAATTTGAACTAACCAGCATAGACCAATCTTCCCGGGCTGCCCGTTTTCTGTGGGTTTGATAGCATGCGTGCATGACAGAGCTACTGCAGATCCTGGCCCCCATCCTGTTGGTGGATATCATGAACCCGGTGTTACTGGCGGTGATGATCTTTGTCGCCAGTGGGGCGCGCCCGGTACTGAACAGCCTGGCCCTGTTGGTGGGGCATGCGGTGAGCTATTTTCTCGCGGGCTATTTGCTCTCCTTTGGCCTGGATGTCATCACCAAGTGGCTAGAAGCGCCTGGCAGCCTGGAGTACGCTCTTGGCGGTTTACTGGGTGTTGCGCTGGTGATTTGGGGCGCGGTGCCGGTCAAGCCGGATAAAAACCCGGATATGCCCACCTGGGAGCTCACCCCGCTCTCGTGCCTCATCTTCGGCGCGGTGGTGGCGGCGGTGGGTATTCCCTTTGCGGTGCCTTACCTGGGCGCCATTGACCAGATTCTTAAAGCCGGGGTGGACACCACGGTTATGTGGTATGTCTTTATCATTTATAACCTGGGTTATGCGCTGCCGTTTTTGGTGGTGCCCGGTGCGATACTGGTATTGGGCGAGGGCGCCAAGGCCTGGCTGGACCGGCTCAATAACGGTGTCATTTGGGTGGCCGATAACATCATGCCCTGGCTGATTGTGTTGCTAGGCGTGTGGCTGATCTATCAATGTGTGGGGTATTTTCTGTGAGAGTGATTCTACTTGCCTCAATGCTGCTGTTGGCAGCCTGTGAGCCCGCGCCCGAGGCCACGCCCCCGGTGCCGGTGAGCAACGTGATGCCTGTCACCGCGATTACTCTCGAGCCGCGCCGCCACGCCGCCACCATTGAAACCTTCGGGGTGGTTGAGGGCCTGGAAGATGTCGACATCGCCTCAGAAATGGCGGGCACGGTGGCGAAGATCCTGGTGCAGGAGGGTGATGCGGTTCAAGTGGGTGATGTACTGCTGGAACTGGATTCAGAAAAGCAGCGCTACCGGGTTACGCAGGCGCGTCAAGCCGCGGAGCAGGCCAAAGCCCTGGTGGAAGAGGCTCAGTTGCGACTGGAGCGGCGCAAAGACCTGGCTGATAAAGACACCATCTCCCAGGAAGATTTCGACAACGCTCGCCTGCGCGTGATGGCGGTGGGGGCCTCTTATCAGCGCGCCTTGGCTGCCAAACGCCTGGCCGAGCGCGAACTGGCAGACACACAGGTGCGCAGCCCCAGTGCCGGTTTGGTGGACCAACGTTTAATTGAACCCGGTGAACCGGTGGCGATTGGCACCACGCTGCTTTCCTTACAGGTGGTGCATACCATGCGGGTGCATACCTGGGTCAGCGAGGCCGACATTGCCATGATCAGTGCCAATAACCCGGCCCAGGTCAGCTTGTCCGGTGCGCCTTTGCAAAGCTTCGAGGCAGTCGTGGAATGGGTGGGCGTGAATGCGGATGCCCAAACCGGCAACTTTCCGGTGAAGCTATTGCTGCAGGATGATCACGACATCATTCGCCCGGGCATGACCGCCTCGGCCCGTATTGAGGGCCTGGCCCTTGATGGCATGCTGGTCTTGCCAGAAACCGCCCTGGTGGATCGCGAGCGCCGCCGTGTAGTGTTTGTAGCTGAGCAAGACAATGGCACCTGGGTGGCACGCCAGAGGGAGCCGCAACTGGCAGCAGGCTTTGCCAATCGCCTGGTGGTACTTGCGGGTTTGAAGGCGGGGGATCAGGTCATTGTGAGTGGGCAGTCGACATTGCTCGATGGTAGCGAGATCGAGCTGAACTGATGCAATCGGTGATTGCCTGGTTTGTGCATCGGCCACTGCTGGTTAACCTCAGCATGGTGCTGGTGTTTGCGCTGGGCTGGATGACCATTGCCGACATGCGCTACGAATACAGCCCCTATGTCGAGCTGGGCATTGTCAATGTCACCACCGTCAAGGCCGGTGCGGGGCCCGAAGAGGTGGAGCTGTCCATCAGCCTGCCCCTGGAAGAAGAGCTCATGGAAGTGGATGGCATTAAAAAGCTCTATTCCAATTCCATGGAAAACCTCTCGGTCATCACCATCCAGTTAGACCCCGACGTGGAAGAACGGGCCACGGTGATGCGCGAAATTCAAAGCGCGGTGGATCGCGCTGAATCCCGTTTGCCGGCTGACCTGATTGATAAGCCATTGATTGATGAGCTCTCCACCACCTCCACCCCGGTGATGGAGGTGCATGTTACCGGTGATGTGCCGGAACAGACCCTGCGTGATATGGCCCGACAGGTCTCTGACGGCCTGCGTGAGGTAGATGGGGTGGCCAGCGTGACCAAGCGCGGGTATCGCCGCCCGGAAATGCGCATTCTGCTGGAACCTGAAAAGCTCGCCCGGCTGGGTATTCCCCATGAGGAAGTCATCGCCGCGATTCAGGCGCGCAACGTGCGCGACAGTGGCGGCGCGGTGGATTCCTTTTTGCTGGAGAAAAAAGTCGTTGCAGTGGGGCAGTTCGAGACGCCTGAAGAGGTCGAGAGCGTGGTCATTCGCGCCAACGAGCCCGGCAATGCGGTCCTAATCAGGGACGTGGCCACGGTGGTCGGCGGTTTTGAAGACTGGGAAGTGCAATCGCGCATCGATGGGCGCATGAGCATTGCCCTGGTGGTGACCAAAAAACGCCGCGCCGATGAACTGCACACCGCAGCCGCGGTGCGTGAATTTGTCGCCGCCCAGCAAATGCCCGCCGGTGTCGAACTGGTGATGAGCGCCGATGTCTCGCGCTTGACCGTCAATATGCTGGAAGTGCTC
The DNA here is from genome assembly GCA_963921335.3 of Halieaceae bacterium. GTDB lineage: Bacteria > Pseudomonadota > Gammaproteobacteria > Pseudomonadales > Halieaceae > CAWUFC02. Next base: position 2,327,029 of record CAWUFC020000001.1, read on the forward strand.
AGCGGCAATGCGCTACTGGGCCTGGCGGCAGTGTTCTTTTTGTTGTGTTATTTCCTGCAGCTGCGTTTTGCCCTGTGGGTGGTGGTGGGTATTCCCTTTGCGGTGTGTCTCACCTTTTTGTTGCTGGACTGGACTGGCAACACCCTCAACTTCTCCAGCCTGGGCGGTGTGATCTTGATGCTCGGCATCCTGGTGGATGACGCAGTGGTGGTGAGTGAGAACACCCAGCGTTTGCGCGGAGAGGGCATGGACCCGATTGAGGCCAGTATCCAGGGCGCCGGGCAGGTGGTGATGCCGGTCACGTTCTCGGCACTCACCACCATATTGGCGTTTGCGCCCATTCTGATGATGGATGGTGAAAACGGCGACTGGATGCGGCCCTTCCCGGTCGCGGTGATTTTATTGCTGGCCGCCTCCCTGCTGGAGAGCCAGGCCTTTTTGCCTGCACATTTGGCGCATGTGCCGCGACGCGGCCAGGTGCCCGAGCGCAAACGTTTCGAGGCCATTCGTACCCGCTACCACGGGTTGATTCACAATTGGTTGCAGCATCGCTACCGCACCCTCGCGTTGTTCATTTTGATGTTTGTGGCAGTGATGGCGCTGGGCATGAGCACCATCCGCTTCAGCATGTTCCCGGATATTGATATCGATACGGTGTTGATCAAGGTGGAGCTACCACCGGGCAGCCGTTTTGAAGAAACAGTCGACGTGGTGGCCCAACTCGAAGGCGAGGTGCGTCAGTTTGTGGACGAGCGCGACTTGCTCAATGTAACCAGCCAGGTGGGCCACAAAGACACCAACTTTTTCGGCGCCACCGAGGGGCGTAATCACGCCTGGGCGTTGATCTCGGTGCAGCTCGCGCCCATTAACGACCGCCAGGGCGACACCACCACCCGCGGTATTGAGCAAACCCTGCAAGCCTGGGCCGACGACATGAACGCGCCCTACAAACTCACGGTGAAAGCCCAGGACGACATGCCAGTGGTGGGTGAAGATGTGCAGATCGAAGTCATCAGTAACGGCGAGGAACGCTACGCTGTGGCGGAGACCCTGCAGGCCTGGCTGGCGGAACACCCGGGCATTTTGCAAACCTGGAGCAGCTATACGCCGGGTAAAGATGTGATTGATCTGGATATTAATCACAGCCTGCTGGTGAGTCGCGGGCTCACGGTGGAGCAGCTGGTGCGTGCGGTGCGCATCGCCGTTGATGGGTTACTCGTGGATGAGCTGCAAACCCTGGATGAGCGGGTGCGGTTTCGGCTGCAGCTACCCCATACCGAGGCTGGCACACTGGCCAGCCTGCGCAATCTGCCCATTATCAATAGCCGCGGCGAGCCCATCTACCTGAGTGCGGTGGCAGACTTCAAACTCCGACCCGGTGAAGCCAATATTAAGCACTACTGGGGCAAGCGCACGGTCACGGTGTATGGCCAGATCGACGAGGGCAATTATGGGCTGGCTGAGGTGAATGATGACTTGCAGGCCTTTATTGCCAGTCAGGATTACGGCCTCAAATACCTCTCACTGCGGCTGGTGGATACCAGCATCAACGTCGATACGGTGGAGGCGGGGGAGGAGCTCTCCGATGCGGCACTGATGTGTGTGCTGTTGATCTTCACCGCCTTGATTATTTTGTTTAACTCCCTGTCCCAACCCATTGTGGTGATGCTGTGCCTGCCGTTCGGGGTGATTGGTGTGGTGCTGGCCTACTCGGTGCAGGGCATGGACATTGGCATCATGGGCGTCACCGGTATCGTGGGCCTGATGGGCGTGCTGGTGAACGATTCGCTGGTCCTCATGCATACCCTGAACGAAAAGCGCAAAGCCAAGGGGGCTAGCCTGGATGAGGCCGAGGTGGCCGCTGTGGCCAAACAGCGCTTTCGGCCGATCGTGATTACCTCGATTACCACCTTTGTCGGGCTGGTGCCTACGGCCTATGGCATCCTGGGAGAGAACTCCTACCTCACACCCATCTTTATGAGCATGGCCTGGGGTGTGGCCTTTGGTGGCCTGGTCACGCTGATCTTGCTGCCCATGCTGTATATGGCGGATCAGGATATCCGGACCAGGTTTGGTCGTTTTGGATGAAAATTCCTGATAGTGCCGTGATGGTAGTCAGAGTAAAATCTGGGTATGAACATCGACAAAATGACAGTTGATGAAAAGCTCGATCTTATCGAAGAGCTCTGGGAAAGCATTCGTCAAAATCCTCAATCGCTGGAACTAAATCCGGCGCAAAAGCAGGAGCTCGATCGCAGGCTGCAGGCACATGCCGAGGACGCCGAACCGGGAGAATCGTGGCAAGTGGTTAGGGAGAGGCTACTTAACAAATATAAATGAGTTACAGGATATCAATTCGCAGGGAAGCGGAATTCGATATTCACGACGCGCAACAATACTACTGGAATTGTTTGCCAGGTCTGGATCTGGAATTTCTTGAAGCGCTTGATCTTGTATTTCAGCGGGCAGCTGATAATCCCTTCCAATTTCCACTTGTATATAAAAATCTCAGACGCGCCATAGTTCCGCGTTTTTCTCACTTGGTTTTGTTCGCAATTGATGAAGATGTCGTTCGCGTATACGCGGTTATGCATCCCCGACGCGACCTGATGCAACATTTGAACTAGGCACTACACTAAAGCAATAACAACAAAGGTAGCCGCCCATGTTATTGCACCAGTTCATGGAGTTTTACGCCCGGGAACATCCCGATGCGCCCTGTGTAGAGCTGGAAAACACCCAGCTGAACTATGCCCAGGCCAATGCCCGTGCCAACCAGATGGCCAACGCCTTTCTCGAGAAAGGATTGGGCAAGGGTGACCGGCTGGCCTGGATCGGCAAAAACAGCATCGAGATCATGTTGCTGTTTTACGGCGGATCCAAGATTGGTGTGGTGCCCACGCCACTGAACTACCGGCTAGCGCCGCCGGAGTGGGCCTATATCGTTGATAACTGCACAGCAACGGTGCTGGTGTGTGAGGCGGAGTTCTGCGCGGGTATCGACAAGGTGCGTGACAAGCTGCCCAATATTGAGCATTTCATTTGCCTCGATGCTGAGGTCGACGGCTGGCAGTCCTTTGCCGGCTGGGTCAACGCCCAGCCCGAGCACAACCCCGAGCATGCCATACAGCCCTCCGATGAGCTCTATCAGATGTACACCTCGGGCACGACCGGTCTGCCCAAGGGCGCGGTGCTGACCCAGTACGCCATTGAAACCAATACCCGCCTGATGGTCATGCAGGCCGATATGCAGCTATTGAATACCCGCATCTGCCTGCCATTGCCCATGTATCACGCCGCGGCGGGTATCACCTATAAGAGCGTGGTGACCATGGGAGGCAGCGTCATCATTCATCGCGATTTTGACCCCAACGCTGTGGTTTATGCGTTTGAGCATGCGGGGGTCACCAATGCCACGCTGGTGCCCGCCATGATCCAGGCCTGCCTGGTCATGGTTGAGGACATTGATAAACGCAGTTTTCCCCATCTGCGGGCCATGGGTTACGGGGCCAGCCCCATCGCCGAGGAAACCCTCAAGCAGGCCATGAGCGTGTTTGGCTGCAAATTCATGCAGGCCTTCGGTATGACTGAGACCACGGCCATCGCGACCCAGCTGACCACCACGGCCCATCAGCGAGCCATTAATGGCGAACCCCATTTGCTGCAAAGTTGCGGGCGGCCGGCGGCCGGCACGCAGGTCAGGATCGTGGACGAAGAGCACGAAGAGGTTTCGCGTGGAGAAGTGGGGGAGATTGCTGTGAAAGGTCCCCAGCTGATGAAAGAGTACTGGCGTATGCCCGAGGCCACTGCAAATACGCTGGTCGATGGCTGGCTGTATACCGGCGATGCCGCGCGCATGGATGACGAGGGCTTTATCTACATTCAGGACCGCATCAAAGACATGATCGTCAGCGGCGGCGAGAACGTCTACCCCAAAGAGGTGGAAAACGCCCTGTTTGATCACGCCGACGTGGCCGATGCCGCGGTGATCGGTGTACCCGACGACACCTACGGCGAGGCCATACTCGCCTTTATTCAAACCCGAAGCGGCAACCCGATTGAAGCGGAGGAGCTGATCAGCTTTTGCCGGGAGCGCCTGGCAGGGTATAAAGTGCCCCGACAGTTTGAGTTTATTGAACTGATACCACGCAACGCCTCTGGCAAGGTGCTCAAGAAGGATCTGCGTGAACCCTATTGGCAAGGCAAGGAGCGACGAGTCGGGTGACACAGTTTTGTAATAGCGCCCTGGAGGCAGTGGGCGCCATCCAGTCCGGCGACAAGGTCTGGGTGCACTCCATGGCGGCAACGCCGGTGGTTCTGCTCGAGGCACTGGCCCAGCATGCGCAAAACCATTCAGATATTCAGCTGTACCAGCTACATTTGGAAAACTCCGATGCCCTGTGTGCCCCGGAACTGGAGGGCCACCTACGTAACTGTGTGTTTTTTGCCGGCCGCGAAACCCGCAGCCTCATCAACGAAGGCCGGGCTGACTACATCCCCATCTTCTTGTCAGAGATTCCCAGGCTGTTTCGCAACCGTGAACAGCATCTGGATGCAGCCATTATCCAGGTCAGCCCACCGGATGAGCACGGCAACTGCTCGCTGGGTATCTCGGTGGAGGCCACCAAGGCGGCGACGGAGGTGGCTGGCAAAGTCATTGCCCATATCAATCCGAATATGCCGCGCACCCACGGCGACAGCTTTATTCACTTGCGCGATATCGATTTCGCCTATGAGCAGGCGGAGCCCATGATCTGCCATGAGCGCAATGCCATCAGCGAGGTGAATCAGCGCATTGGCGAGCATGTGGCCAGCCTGATTCCCGATGGGGCCTGTCTGCAAATGGGGATCGGTGGTATCCCTGATGCAGTGCTGGCCTGCCTGGGTAATCATCGCGATCTGGGTATTCACACCGAGATGTTTTCTGACGGGGTTATTCCCCTGGTGGAGAGCGGTGTCATCAATAACCGGCTTAAACACTTTCACCAGGGCCGCATTGTGACCGGCTTCGTCATGGGCAGTCAGCAGCTCTATGATTTTGTCGATGACAATCCGCAGGTGCGGTTTATCGATATTGAGTACGTGAACAAACCCACCATCATTGCCCGCAACGACAATATGGTGTCGATCAACTCCGCCCTGCAGATCGACTTTACCGGCCAGGTGTGCGCCGACTCGATCGGCATGAACATCTACTCAGGTGTCGGTGGACAGCTGGATTTTGTACTCGGTGCCATGCTCTCCAATGGGGGTAAGTCCGTGATTGCTCTGCCCAGCACTGCCAGCGGTGGGAAGTTATCGAGACTGGTGCCCCTGTTGTCACCGGGGGCGGGTGTGGTGACTACGCGTGCACATGTGGATTATGTGGTCACCGAGTACGGTGTGGCTCACCTGCGTAACCGCTCGCTGATGGAGCGGGCCACCGACCTCATCGGCATTGCCCATCCGGACTTCCGCGAACCCCTCGAGAAAGAGATGTACGAGCTACTTGAACTCCCCTAATCCCGCAAGTTGACACTAAATGTGAAAATTCTTCACAAAACTGGTCAATCGCTGTACAACTTTTTGAAAACCACTTGCGAACAGGAATTTTGTAACTAAACTTCCTTAGCAATCGCTAACAGAACTAATAACAATTAGGCGTTAGCAAAGGAATGCAGCTGTTGTACAAGAATGTACCGAACAATCTGTTTTATCTCTGCCATCGGCTGTTGGCCAGGCACCTCTCTTTTCCAAATAAAATATATTTTTCAATAACTTAAGCAGGAAATCTCCATGCCGTCTCAAGTTTCTATTGACCGAATTCAGCAAATGTACATCGCTTACTACGGCCGTCCCGCCGATCCGGACGGGCTAGAGTACTGGGCTGACAGGCTTGATGAAGCGGGGGGCTCACTGGAAGCCATCGTTAACTCATTCGGCACCTCTGCAGAGTTCACAGAACGCTATGGCGATCTTGGTTTTGCCGACCTGGTGAACAATTTGTATCAGCAGGCCTTTGACAGAAGCCCTGAACAGGACGGTCTGGATTTCTATGTCGACCGCTTGAATAAAAACGAGGCCAGCCTGGCCGATATTGCCGTGCAGATACTGGACGGCGCTCAGAATGATCATTTGGCCATTATTAGCAACAAGCTTTCGGTCGCAGCGGCATTCACAGCGAAGGTAGAAGAAGAGAATCTTGATTACAGTGGCAATGAGGCGGCTGAGGCAGCCAAGGCCATTTTAGGTGGTGTCACCGCAGACCCTGCGTCGGTGACCTCCGTGATCAATGACATTGATAGCACTTTGGCCGATGTGCTGCCGCCTGCAGGGTCTGACGATGGAGAAGGTGACAGCGGTTCCGGCGGTGGCGGTGGCGGTGGCGCCGGAGGAGGTGCCGGGGGCGGCGGTGGTGGCCAGGTTCCTGAAGCCATTGTGGTCAGTTTGGATATCGCCGCTGCCGACGAGAATGTAGATACCGCAGCGGCAGATGTTGTGGTCGGCACTCTCAGTGCGTCCAATATCGATAGCCCCAACTATGCCATTGTGGGTGGTAATGCCTCTGGCGTATTCCAAATTACGGGCGACAAGCTTCAAATCAAGCAGGGCGCCAGCCTCGATCATGAAACTGCGGGATCGTTTACCCTGACGATTTCTGCAGATAACGGCCAATCTGCCGGTCAAACGGCCATCACAGTCACCATTACCGACGTTGATGAAGCACCCACGGCCATCGGTTTGTCTGCCGCAAGTGCCGCAGAAGAGGCGGGTACAGTAGCCATTGGCACCATTTCAGTCACTGACGAAGACGACCCCAACAGCAGTTTCGGCAAATACACCTACAGCACCGACGATGCGCGCTTTCAGTTCAATAACGAGACCGGTGCCCTGAGCTTTGTGCCCGGCAACGGCGATCTGGATTTTGAAACCGAGCCCAGTGTGACCGTAAGAGTGACGGCGCAAAATGGCAACGGCCAGTCCATTGCAGAAAATTTCATCATCACGGTGACCGATGGTGACGATGAGCCTACGGCTATCAGTCTGTCGGCTGCGAATACCGATGAGAACACCACTGGTGTCACCATCGGCGTGGTTTCGGTTGCCGATGTGGATGTGCTGGCATCTTTTAATACCTATACCTATGCCACTGATGACGCTCGCTTTAGTGTCGACAACGCCACGGGTGCGTTGACTGCCAATACCGCCCTGAACCATGAAGCGGCGGAGACGGTTGATGTGCAGGTGACTGCTACCAGTTCGGGTGGGGAGGTGATTTCCAAGACATTCACCATCAATGTGGCGGACAAAAACGAAGCTCCTACCGAAATAGCCTTGTCAGCCAATGCGGTAGCCGAGAATGCCGTTGCTGCAGATATTGGCGCAATCACCGTGACCGACCCAGACGATGCCGCCTCTGGCTTCGCTACCTACACCTACAGTACTGATGATGCCCGCTTTGAAGTTAGCGGCACCACTCTCAAACTGCGCGACGGGGTATCGCTGGACTTTGAAACCGAAGCAACGGTTGATGTGCAGGTCACGGCGACCTCCAACGATGGCGATGTGATTGCCAAGACCTTCACCATCAACGTCACCGATCTCACTGAGGGCTCGCTGGCGGATGGTTATATCAGGGGTGCGACCGTATTTCGTGACGCCAACGCCGACGGTATTTTCCAGGAAGATGTAGAGATTTCTGCAACCACCGACGACAAGGGCGATTTTGTCATCGAGGATGGTCCTGGTGATCTTATTGCCTTCGGCGGTATCGATATTTCCACGGGCCTGCCTTTTACCGGTCAGTTTTCTGCACCGGCCGATTCCGATGTCATTAACCCTCTAACAACGTTGGTCAAAGCGGTGGCCGATTCGGGTGATGCGAATGCGGAGGCCACCGTTAAGGCGGCCCTGGGCATCAATGACGTGGTCGATCTGAACACCTACGACCCGCTGGCTGCTGCTGCAAACGCTGATGATGCGACCTCCGCCAACCTTGCTGTCGAAGTTATGGCAGCTGCAGCACAGGTTGCCAACGTACTTGAGCAGGCGGCCGTGGTCGTGGAGGCGGCAATTGCCGATACGGACGTTGTCGACAAAGAAGCTGCATTTGAAGCTGCGGCGACGGCTCTGGCATCAACAATTTCCGACGCAACAGGGACGGTGGACCTGGATGATGCCACGGTTGTTAGCTCGGTTGTCGTGGGTACGGCAACGGAGGTGGCAGAGCAAACCGATGATGCAACTTTTGACGATTCTACCTTTGAAAACACAGTAGCAGCCGTTGCAGAGACGGCTGCGGCGGTTATTGCCAATGTGAACGCAGAGGTCACCGAAGCGGTTACTAATTTTGGTGATTCTGAAGATGCCCTGGCAGCGGTTATTGAAGTCGCCCAGGTGCAGAGAACGGTCAAGGAAGAAGCAGGTGTTCAGCAGCAGCTAGAGAACGCTGTGAAGGTGGTTGACGCCGCAGTAGAAGACGGCAATGACGCGAGCGCTGGTCTCGCTAGCGTCACGCAGATTGCTGAAAGCTTTGCAGACGAAGCGTTTGAAGCAGACCAGTCAGATGCCACTGTTAACGTTGTTGTGAATGAGATACGCGGCACTGTTCAGGAAATTCTCACGTTTTCTGAAGACGCCTTTAATGCGGTTGTTAATTACAACGCATCGCCTGAGGTCGATAGCCCCGTGCCGATCATCGTTGAAGATGACGGCGCCGCTATCACTGCAGCGATCCTCGCGGGTGATTTCGACGAAGGGCGGTTGGCCGAAGTGTCAGCGATCTTTGTGGAAAGCGGTGTGCTGACGGGCGACGCAGAGACTCTGTCGAATCTTCCTTCACTATCAACCCTCAGTACTGGCGACATCAGTGGCTCAATTCAGTTGTCAGATTCTGGTGAGAACATTCGGGACGCTAATCTCTTTTGAGGGAACTTGCTCGAAGTCGACCAGGTCACCATTAATGGCGGCGAATTTGTTGGTAGTTTCACTGAAATTGATGCGCTCAAACAGCTTGAGGTGATTAATGACGCTGAGGTGAAGGTCAGCGACCAGGCAGGTCTTATTCTGGCTGAGCTGAATGGTAATAACTTCAGCGTTGGTAATCGCCTTCAGATATCCAGTATGGATGTTAATGAAGGCATGCTGCTGTTGGATGGCATCGCAGGCGTCGACCCAACCAGTTCCTTCCCAGCCTTGTCGACCAGTGGTTCGGGGCAGGTCATCGTCCGTGATGAACTGCTGGTGATGACTCAAATTCTTCAGCCAGCGAAATTTGAAAATGCAGATACGGAGTTCCAGGCTGTTTCAGCTGGCTCAGATCTTTCTACCGCGGACTTGACGGCGGGAGTAGGCCCGCAAATTGCGAGCGTTGAACTGACCACCGACTTGTCCATTTTGCTAGACGCATACAACAGTCTGCCGCCGCTTGATCTGGCCGGTAATTCACTACAGCTTGAGGTGAGTACTACACAGTTTCGTTCCAATGATCCTGCCCTTGATGATGCGGACAGCCTTGCACTGGTCGACGAAGTCCTGGAAATAAGCGTGGCAGAACTCAGGGCAGCCCCTGCGCCGGTTATCGTTGAGGGTGGCAACATTGTGTTGGTTGATAGTGCCTCAGAACTTTCACGTGCCCCAATTGGCTATGACAATTTTGAAGAGATCGCCGGAATCCGCATTACTAGCGAGTCATGGGGTTTGCCTGTTCAAACCTTAACAGGGCTACCAGAAATCACTCTGGATAATGATGCAGAACTGAACGTTATCGACACTGGCGAAAATATTGCTAATGCTGACTTTTCCACCGACGTTAATCTGCTGAAAGTGAGCAGCACCTTCATGACCGGTGGCAATGTCGAAACTGACATTGCCACCATTGCATCAATACCCAACCTGGTTCGGTTTGGCGGCACGATATCAGTCACTGACACTGGTGAAGCGATTGCTGATGCGGGCAGTTTTAATGCGCCACCTCTTAATGCCATCACCTCGCTGACTATGGATGGCGGCGTGCTTAACGGCACGGTAGATAAAATTAAGAATCTGCCAGATCTCCTCAAGACTGGCGACAGCAGTATTACGGTTTCTGACAGCGGCGATAACATAAACCTTGTGTCTTTTGGCTCTGGCCCGCTGGCACAAGTTGATCAGATTTTCGTAACAGCTGACACGCTGTCTGACAGTTTGGATGCCTTGCTAGCGGCAGTACCCATTACAGCAAATGGCGGCAGCCTGGTGGGTGAAGGCAATCAAGCACAGCTGTTGTCAGCTGACTTTAATGGTGACGACAACCTATCGAATCTGTCAGGCCTGTTGTTAACCAGTGGCGTGCTAAGCGCAGATGCAGATACCTTGCTGGCGATGCCTGACATTGAGCTTTTGGAAGGCGGTAACGGGAAGGTTCAACTCAGCGATGATGCTGAAGTTATCGAGCAAGTTATTCCCTACGCCGATGCCAAGTTTGATGTGGTTGGGCTGGTTGAGGTTAGCTCGGGTCAGCTCACTGGCACCGTGGCTGAAATTGCTGCCTATCCTGGACTGAGTCGCGCTGAAGGTGCGTCGGTCATCGTAGCCGATGATGGCGGTGTCATCATGCAGAGCGACTTTGATGTCGAATCTCTGGCCGCGACCAATCAGCTTATTGTGAATGCCGGCATTCTCGAGGGCAGTGTTGCATACCTGGAGAGCCTTCCCAGTTTGTCAGCTACTGGCTCGGGCACTATCAGCGTGCGTGACACGGCTGACAATGTGGAAGATGCGGCCTTTGCCGCAGAGAATCTCGAAGACGTATCCGTTATTCACCTAACAGAGGGGGATTTGGCTCTCTCTATTGATCAGTTGGACGCCTTACCCCGGATAGTTGAGGCGGGCGGTAGTGTGGTTATTTCAGATATTGCCACAAACATTGCAGCGGCATTTGATGGTGCCTCCCGTTTGGAAACGCTGCTTGCATTTGATGATGCCGCGACCACAAACTCGTTTAGCCCAAGTTATATCGCCGAGGGATTTGAACTATTTCCACAATTGAACGGTACTGATCGTTCAGGAGTGCTTCATTCAAATTATTTAAATTTCAGGGAGGGGTTTAATGAGGGTGAGGATTACCTCGTCCTGGATTATCAGTCTTTTTACGATCCAACCATTGTTTTAACGAGGACCGATGGAACATCATTTTCCGTAGAAAGTCTTGATGTTGGCAGCAAGCAACCAGGTGATACTGTAAATGTGACCGCTATAGGGCTCGACTCTATCGGGAACATTGTCGCGCAGGAATCAATAAACGGTCTGGAAGAGTTGGAAACATTTGAGTTGAGTAGTGATTTCCAGAACATTTCAAGATTGGAAGTTACAGCTGACTTTGCACCGACAGGTGAGGCAGCATGGTTCTCTATTGACAATGTATCTCTCTCAAGCACAGGAGACTTTAGCCTAGATGGAAACGCCAGACTAGCCGATACCCTTGTAGTGACCTCGGGCACGCTGGAAGTCTCTCTGGCGGAGCTTCAGGCAATGCCTCCGCTAGAGCTCCAAGGCGATGCCGTGTTGCACGTTGTCGATTCCGCCGACAACCTGCAAGATGTTGCTTTTGATAACGACAATTTGCTGCTCGTAGACCAAATCCGCCTGACAGAAGGTGATCTGCAAGTCAGTTTTGATCAACTGCTCGCCTTGCCTCCTGTAGATGTCCAAGATGACGCGGGGTTGATTCTCTTTGACGTTGGTAGCGTTATCGACTCTATCGATTACTCGGGCGAAAAGGCCGGCTCTGTCACAGGTCTATTTATTAGTGGTGGCGATTTGACGGGATCTGTCACCGAACTCAACGCCTTGCCCGATATCCTTGGTCTAGATGAGTCGGCAGTGATTGTGGTGGCGGATCTCGGTGAGAGCATAGAGTCCGCTGATTTTGACGACGACACCCAAAACTTGAGTCAAGCCAGTCAAGTTGTTCTAACAGGTGGCGTTTTAACCGATTCGCTTGAGGGTTTGCGCTCTTTCTTACCCATTGATGCGGGAGAGGGCATTGTTCTCGCGGCTGACATCGCCGATAACATTCTGGCGGCTAATTTTGATGGTGACGACAACGTCGGTCAGGTGGGCGTTGTGTCCATCATTGGCGGCACCACCTTGTCTGCAGATATCGACACGCTCAATGCCTTGCCTGTGCTGAGCGTTGTTGATGGCGCTGTGCAGATCAGGGACCTATCTCAAAACGTACAAAATGCAGTATTTGCTGGCCAAAATATTGAGTTGGCCAGTTCCATTGTGCTCACCGAGGGGCCCTTGTTCGGCTCCGTAGAGCAGTTACAAACCCTGGCACCTATCAGCCTGGAGCAGGGTGCGTTTATCGCCTTGCATGATACCGGCGAAAACATTCAGGGCGCGGATTTCGCAGACCCGAATCTTAGTCTTGTGAGCTCGATTGACATACTTGGGGGCACCTTTATTGGCACGGCTGCCGATGTATTGGCTTTGCCCACTATTCAGTTTCTGGTCAATGACGCGAAATTGCAGGTAACGGACACTGCCGCCAATATCGACAACGCAAGTTTTGGCCTGCCAAATCTTAACCTGGTCACCCAGGTACAGGTGGCGAGTGGCGTGCTCAATAACACTATTGCCGAAATCCGTGCACTGCCCGAACTTATTCCTGGTGATGGCGCCATCATCGTCACCGACGAACTGGAACTTATCGAGGCTCTGCCGGAGGAACTTACCGGTAATTTAGCGTTGGTGTCAGAGTTTATTGGTGGCATTGGCAACTGGGTAGGCTCCTTAGAAGACCTGGCAAACTTACCTGCCAATACTGTGTTTGACGGTGGTGTTATCAATGTTTATGACACCGCTACAAACATCCTCAATGAAACCTTTGATGGCCCGCGCACCAGCCTGGTCGATACGCTGACGGTTACCGAAGGCGATTTAATCGATACAGTAGCCAGGATCGCAGAACTGCCTACATTAAGCGTTTCCGGCACAGGTTCGGTAGGGGTTGCTGACACAGCTGATGCTATTTTGGATCCGCCTGAGTCGCCTAATCTCACCGTGGTCAGCGCTATTGAGCTCACCAGTGGCGAACTTCGTGGCACCGCTGAGTTTATTAATGACTTTCCGCAGTTGACTGCCTCCGGTGATGCTGCGGTTGTGCTTGCAGACGACGGTAAGGGATTGACCGGTCTTGAATTGAAGGACGGTAATTTGCCTGCAGTTACAGCCGTCGAAGTAACCAGTGGCGAGCTTATTGGCTCCATAGCAACGATTCAGAGCTATCCCAATCTTACGGCCAATGGCGGTGATATATCCGTTGTCGACGATTTGCAGGTTTACGTAAAGGCAGATTTAACTGACAGCAATTTGCTGCAAGCCAGTTCTACCACTGTTGTTAACAACAGCCCGTTCGGAGCCAGTTTTAGTGCGCTCACGATTGATCGCTCCAATTTCCAGCTTGATAACAATAGCGAGCTAAGTGCCATTGCAGATGAGGGCGGGTTTGCCAGAACTGTCGTCGTAGAAGAGGGTGTCTCTGGTACCCAGATTAATAACCTGGGCCAAATTCTTAGCCCCAAGATAGGTGTTTATAGTTACGATCCCTCAACGGTGCTGACTAATGAATTCGGTGCAACCATTAGCTCAGACGGTGACGATGCGGTTGTGTTTAGGCATGGCGGCGAACTGATTAATAAAGGCACCATCAGCGGCACAGGGTTTTATCACGCTGATGGCTTTGTTGGCTCTGACCCCGGCGGTGAAAACACAAGTCCCCTCAGTTTCAGTTCCTACGTGATCAATGCAGGCTCAATGGAGGGTGAGCGCTTCGGTGTAGGTTTATTCGCGGGCGGAAAAATCGAGAACGAGGGCACGATATCTGCAACGAGCGGCGTTTTGATCGGCGGTCAGCATGGTGATGGTGATGCCAAAGGGGAGATCAGAAATACCGGCATCATATCGGGTAAGGGCGAATTCACTGAACAGCAGATGCAGAACTATGTGCCCGTGTTGGGTGGTACCGGTGTTCAGTTCCAGGAAGGTCTCTATGACGCGTTTCTAGAAAATGAAGGCGTTATTTCCGGCGACAATATAGGTGTTTATAACGTTATAGATGAAGCCTCAATCGAGAATAACAAAGGCTTTATTGATGGCGGCGAGTCGGGCATCGTAAATACCGGTGCCAATACTGTCATCACCAACACAGGGCAGATTACCGGGGATCGGAATGATGCGATTCATTCCACGGCCAGCACAATCATTGTTAATTTCCAGACCGGTGCGATCAGTGGAAAGAGCGAGACTGGCCAGGGAACCGATGGTGTGTCGCTGTCGATTGAAGACGCCGGTGCAGATTTGAGTCTCGATCTCCCCTTTGTGGTGCTCAATGACGGTGCGATCAATGGTATTCGGGCTGGCGTGGCCTCATCTTCAGGTGTAGATATAGGCAACGGGGGTTCGATCAAAGGTGGGGCGTTTGGTGTACTCAGTGACTTCACAACCCAGTAAGAGAACCACGATAAAGTCGTCACATTAATTGAAAACTCTCAGGGCGCTACTATCGCCAGTTCTGGCCTGTGGGACGGCGCTCAGTTCGGCGAGCTCAATACAGCGGCGATTGCCATAAAAGGCGAGATGGCAGAGGCTGTAGTTCGCAACGACGGAACGCTGTCCAGCCCCAACTATGCGATACATAATCTTAACTATGGCGCTCCTCTGTATGTATCTAACAATGGCACTGGACAAATACTCGGAGACATCCACAGTTTAAGCCGCGCCGATCTTGAGGAAGGCGCTATCCCCGCTCCCGCTTCTGACGACTTGGTTGCAGATATTGTTATCAATAGCGGGCTTATTGAAGGTGATGTGCACCTTGGCCTGGGCGCCGATAATTATTTCGGTGGCGGCACTCTGCAGGGCTCAATAAGCGGCGGAGAAGGCAATGACACCCTAACCCTCGCCGACGGCAATACTCGCATTCATGGCGGTTCTGGCGAAAACACCCTGACGGGTGGCTTGGGTCAAGATCAATTTGTGGTAGACCCTGCCGAGAGTGGGGTAGATACCATTACCGACTTCGAGGTCTACAAAGACTCCATTGACGTAACTGCCTTTGCGTTCAAGGGGCAGCTACAGATCGGCACCATCACTGCTAACGACGGTCTGCTAGATGCTGAAATCACTGAGATTGGCAGCACCCTGGAAGTCGACTTCGATTTTGATGACGACGGTGAGGTCGATCACAAAGTCATTTTGTCCGGCCTCGATAAAGAAGACATCGCAGATGTCGCCGGTTCGTTCACCTATGCAGACCCGAATTTCGTCGGTTCCCTCGCTGAACTGACCAACTTGCCCGATTCGGCGCGTGTCGGTTTGTTGAGCGCTGATATTCAGGATTCCGCGGATATTCTGCTCGGATTGATTCTGGGGGTCATTAACCCAGACAACGCTCCAGGGGTGGAGTATGTGTCGCAGCTTACGGTCGTGAACGACTTCCTCATTATTGATGCTGCTGACCTGGCGTCTTATCCGATTCCTGTTCGTGCCGAGCCCGATCAGTTTGGTCAGGCGGGCGTGTTGGCCAATACTGATTTATTTGTACTGGAATCCACCACTCCTGATGTATTGCTGGGCAACTCTTTCGGGCAGTACGGTACTGCGCCCAGTGCCTTTGTCACCATCAATGACCTGCAGGTCACCAAAATCGGTGCGGCACAAGGTGGCACGGGTACACTCGCCACTGACGGTGCCTTCGTGTTGCTTATTTCTGACACCGTGCAGAGCATAGAGCAGGCCGACTTTACTACGCCGTCTAACCTGAACCGGCCAGAGGTCGTTAAAACCAACGTTCAGGATACTGCAGCTGCACTTTATGCCGCGCAACAGGCAGGCAAGTTCCAGGACCCGGACAACAACCTCAGCCAGTTCGATCGCATCATCTTGCGCGATACCGCTGACAACATCTTCAATGCTGCCGTTGCAGGCCAAACCATCGATAACCTTGATCAGATGACTATCACCCAAGACACGCTTTGGGTGCCCTTTGATCAGGCTGGCTTGTTGCCAGAGGTGGTTCTTGTAGAAGAGGGAGCAACCCTGAGACTGCAGGGTCACCCTGACGAGTTGGCGAGTCTGAATACCAACACATGGGTGGGCGATGTTGAATTTATCGCAGAAGTCAGCGCCTTTGAGGCGGAGTCTATTAACCCCAATGACTTCGATGAGGTCATTTTGGTAGACGCACCCTCGGTGATTGCTGACCTGGTCATCCAGAACTCGCAGGGTAATCGCTCCGTCGCACTCGACAATGTGGGCGCTCTCGAATCTGAAGGGTTTGTGGTTATTCCCCTGGCTGCCCTGGAGGCATTCGATCTGCCTATTTTTGCGCAGGACGACTTCAGTTATCCGCTAAACCCGATCAATTACCCGGTATTTGCACTGGGCAGTGTGCAGGAGCTATCCGCTGGCACTTTTGAGGGCCCGGCATTTGTAGATAGCCTGCCGATGGTGTTTGACAGCGTTGCGGCAATCAATGGCGCAGATTTCTTCACTAGCGCACTCGCAGGCTCCGTGGTGCTTGTGAGCGATACCCTGGCCGCGATTAATGGCGGTATTGATGACCCAGGCGTCCCTGATCAACTGCTTTACTACAACACGGTTAGTGACTCGGTCGAGAATATCTTCCAGGCTGAGCAGGCTGGAGAGTTTGTGCCTGAAAGTGGCTTCAATGCAGCCGAGGCAGAGCAGATCGTTGCCGTGGGTAGTGGTACTGAGATTTCGGCAGCCTTTGACAATGGCTCCTTGCCCACAGTGCATACCAAGCTAGTGATTGATGAAGGTGGTATCTTCTTGCCGGCACAATTCTTCAACGATGCATCGTTTCTCGCGCCATTGTTTGATCGCCCGTTTGAGGCAGTTGAAAATGGCAGCATACTCGTTGAAGGCTCTGCCCAGTCGTATGCAGACGGCTTTGACGAGGCGCTGCTGGTTAATCTGGAAGGCAACTACTCCCTTGCGATAAAAGACAGCGCCGATGCCATCATTAACGCATTCCTGGCTGAGGCTGTTCCCGACATTATTAACGAGTTCAAAGTGGATAGCGGATCGTTGTATCTGCCACTCGACCTGGTGACCGGTCAGTACTATTACACCGGCGTTGAAGACGGTGCGGTGTTTGTCACAGGTACTGTTGAGCAGGTGAATGCTGCGAATCTTGATATGTTTGCCGGTGAATGGCGCCTTGATGTGGTCGACACGATTGACGCGATTAATGATGCCGATTTCGGAGCCGGCAATATAGCCGGTGCTGGCTATATCAGTGTTAGCGACCAATCCTCAGCAATCAACGATTACGTTGCGCTTAATACTACTGTGACCTACATAAATGAGTTGGAGGTTACTTACCAGCACTACCTGGAGGCTGGGGTAGTCGCCAAACCCGTGGTCGGCGTCACCAATGCGTTCACCGCCGAGGCGGGTATCAGCAGCTCCGTTGAAGGATTTGTCGAAGGGTTCCACTTTTTGAATTTCCCTGAGTTGGTCTCCTCAGGAATTTACGATACCGAGAATCTGGTCTTCGAGGGTACTCCCAATACGGGTGCCAACGTCATTAACACCAGCTTTGATAATGGCGATACCACTGTCACGCTGTATTTGAATGACGGCGACGATGTTGCCGACGCCAGCATCACGCTGTTGGGGCAGGATCTCTCTAATGGTGAGATCAACGGCTACGATTTCTGGGGCCTGCAGGCGGGCGAGGAAGAGCCGTTGCCCGCGGGTCAGTTGAACTTCAATGATTGGTTGGCTGCAAGTGCCGACGATTATCCTGATGGCGTAGTGCTCAAGGATGAAGCCGGTGTCGTTACCGAGGTTATTTTAGATTTCCCGTTGCTGGCTTTCTATATCGAAGACGGCGCCGAGCGAGAAGCGTTCCTGGCCGCCAGGCCTGCAATAACGGGCCTTATTTCAACTGAAGACTATTACACCGATGTGTTGACCCTTAGCGATGTCGACCTGCCGCTGAGCGCCGAAGGCGGCTATTTTGACGCTGAGCTTGGTATCTACGTCGACAACGCTGTCTACGTTACTGACAGTGTGCTTGCGATGCAGTCGGCGGATATTAGTACCGCCGCTTTTGCGGAGGCGATTTTCCAGGTCTACGGCAACTTTGATGAAGTTGTTAGCGCCAATTTTGCGGTGGGTGGATTAAGCCGTGCCCTCTCTGAGGGCGATATCTTCTTAGTTGATACCGCTGCCACTATTCGCGACGGCAGCCTTGATACCAATCCGCTGTTAGCTGAAGAAGATATTATTTTTGAAGTCGATGACAATCTGGCCGGACTTCTGGCAGCTGAGGCGGATTTTGCTCCAGGCAGTGGTACCCGTCTTGAGACGTCGGCATTTGTTCGGCTTACGGACGCGGCAAACATACTTTATCCGCAGCTGGCAGCTGCGACACTTCCGGATTATGTAGACGCGCTAGGTATTGATTCAGGTGACTTGTTGCTTTCACCCTTTGAGTTCGTTGCCAATACGCGTCCTATTTCCATCTATTTTGGGGCGAACCTTTCAGTGCAAGGGTCGGTGCAGTCTTATGTTGATGCTGGCTTCGAACAATTGGCCGACCCCGGCCTTGTGCGGGGTGACTACAACACTATCGTCGTCGATTCCGCGCAAAATCTGCAGGATGCGTTTTTTGCAGGCAGCATAGCCTCTTCGGCCAACGTAATTGCCGTGACAGAGGGGACTCTGCAGTTGCCCCTCGATTTTGACAGCTTCCTGGATGGCCGAGTCTTCTATACCGGCCTTGGCGAGCCTGGCGTTGATGACGTTTGGGGCGAAATTTCAGTCTATGGTTCTGTGGAAAATGTCAATCTCGCGGCGCTTTATTTGTTAGGCGACAACGCTCGCGTGGATGTTAATGACACGCTGGCTAATATTCAGGCAGCACAGTTCTCTGATCAGACTCTAAACATCAGCCAGGCCGACTATGTGGTTGTTGTGGATGATGCCAGTGTGATCGCCGAGGCGGTTGCAAACGATCTGGCCTCATTGCCACTTAATGTCGGGGGCATTGATGTCGGCTACCACCATGTCGCTGCAGATGGTGATACGGCCAGGGCCGTTCATCCTTCGTCGAACACATTCGAAGTTCGAAATGACATCACCCTCACCATTGAGGGCTTCGTCGATACCATCGACCACTTTGAGATCCCGGATGTTACCTGGGATAACCCCGCTTGGGATGGCACCAATTTCGAGTTTGGTCCGAATGTGCCTGATGATGGTCTCAGCCAGATTGATGTTTACAACGATGAGGCAAACAATCGCACCATTATCGATATTTTTGCCGATGACGATTCTGAACTTGATTCGCGGATTGTTCTCGCTGATCAGTTAATCGCAGATCAGATTGATGAGTATGACTTCTGGGGGCTCTCCGATGGGGTTGAGCCCATCGATCTGAGCAATACTTACACCCTTGATGAGCTCATTGATGCAGACCCCAGCCAGCTTGCGTTGGAAGGCGTGGTCAAGCTGCGAGACGAGCTCTGGGTCATTGAAAATATCGTCAATGGCGTTTGGGGCGATGACAATCTCCAGTACGTCACCGAATATGTTGTTATTAATCCTGGGCAAAGCGCGCCTTTCAGTATGTCTGCGCTGGAAGCATTGAACGCACCCATTAGTGTGGAGGGCATTGGCTACAACGAGAATGCTGGCTTCTACACAGATAATCAGGTTGTCGGTACGGGCAGCATTGAAGAAGCGGAGCAGCTTGATCTAAGCCAGCCCGGCCTTGCAGGCGTGATCATTCTGCCCAGTGGCACGGTGGCAGAGTTTAATGCCGCTGATTACAGCACACCGGGTATGGCAGCCGCGAAGGGTAGCTTTGCGCTTGTCGTCGTTGATACTGCGGCGAATATGAATGCGGCCGAGAGCATCCTGAGTGGTAATAGCGACATCAATGCCAGCAATTTGGTGTTCTGGCTGGTGCAGGATAGCGTTGCAGGGCTTCGCGCGGATGAGGCTGAATTTGCCTCGGAACGCTTGCAGGGGCTGACCGTTGAGGTTGCAGACACCGCCCAAAACCTCACCGATGCGTTCCTCAGCGAGGCCGGGTTGCCCGCGAGGGCGCAGCAAGTGTCTGTTACTGAGGGAGTCTTGAACCTGCCTGTTGGGTTAGCGGTGAGCAGTGCTGCGTTGCCCACCACCGTACAAGATGGTGCGCATCTGGTGATTGGCGGTTCTGTGCAG
Source organism: Halieaceae bacterium (assembly GCA_963921335.3). Taxonomy (GTDB): domain Bacteria; phylum Pseudomonadota; class Gammaproteobacteria; order Pseudomonadales; family Halieaceae; genus CAWUFC02. The sequence goes on from CAWUFC020000001.1 coordinate 2,347,255, forward strand.
GACTTCCTGGCAGTCGATTTTGACAATTCCTTCGATTGGGAGCTGTTCCAAGGCAGTGTTGAGATTATACAGAGCGATACGGCGGATAATCTGTTTAACGCTTATTTTGCCGGTCAGTTGTCCTATTTAGCTGGCACTATCGAAGTGAATGAGGGCGACCTCTATCTGCCCCTGGATGTCGATAGTTTCCTCGATGGGCGTTACAACTACGCAACTGCTGGTGATGGTCATCTGTCTTTCAACGGTACAGTTGCTGAAATTGAGGCGGCTTATCTCGATACCATTACAGAAGGCACCTCATGGACTTTGTCAGCCAGTGACCGTGTTGACGTGGTTCACAGCACGGATTGGAGTGTCGGTAATCTCAGCGCGGTGGAACACATTACTGTGTTTGATACAGCATCCAGCATTGCTTCTTACCTGGATGCTGTTGGCCCGCAGCCACTGAGCTATAACGATACCGACGTGGTCTATCACCACATTCTGGAAGATGGTGGTACAGCCTACCCGGTGGGTGGCACGGGTAATACCTTTGCTGCATCGACCAATGTAGCCGCCACTGTAGACGGCTTTGTTGACGGTATTCACTTGCTGGAATTCTCTGATCTGGTTTGGGCGCCCGGCTTTGATGCGTCTACCGATGTCAGTTTCGGAGCAAATGTCACCGACGACGGTATCGCGCAGATCGACATCACGTTTGATGGCGCTGAAACCACAGTCAATCTTTACCAGGATGATGATGCCAATATCGATGCGTCGATTACATTGGCTGGTGGCGACTACACCGGCCAGCTCGATGCCTTTGATTTCTCCGGCCTGCGTGCGGGTGAATATCAGGCGCCGGATGACGACTCTATCAGTTTGGATGACTGGTTTAACAGCTCATCGGGCGGTGATCCCGTCACGGTTCGCGGCGATGCTGAAACGCTCTACAACATTATATTTGGCTTTACTGATCCCACTCCCTACGCACCGATTGGCGAATACATCGTTGAACAAAACAGTAACTTCCCTATCTTCGGCACTGCGCTGGAGGGTACCGACTTTACGATCTCCGTTGACGGCCTGCACTACGACCCATTCGCCGATGTTTATACCCCGGCCGTACCCTGGGTGATTGGCAAGGTTGGTGAGCTGACGGATCTTGACACAGACACAGCCCGTTTTGATAACGCTGTCTGGGTGGTGATAGATACCGTTGATGCGATCAACGGTGCGAACTATGACGCTGGCCTGATGCAAGAGGCGCGCGATAGCGGTTTGTTGATTGTTGAAGACACTGCATCGGCGATTCATAACGCAACCTTGGTGGCGGCGCTGGAAGAAGACGATGTGATCTTCAACCGGGTTATTGACACCTTGTTGAGTATCGAAGGCGCCACACTGCTGGGCTATTTCGATGAAGGCGGCGGCTCTCGCCTTGCGGATGTATTTGAGGTCGCCCTGGCCGACAGTGCGGACAATATTGCAGGAGGATTCTTGAGCATCCCCGACGTGGTTAGCGAGATTATCGTGACCGAGGGCGTGCTCGATATTCCAGTCTTCCTCGCGGTCGGCGACGCTTACCCGGTTGAAACATCGGGCAGCGGGTATGTGCGCATATTGGGCGGTCTCGATGACTATGAAGCCAGCGATTTTGAAAACAGCTTCAACAGGGAGCTTTATTCAGGCGGCTTGGAAATCGTAGCCAACGACACTGCCGAACGCATCGAGCAAGACCTCTACAGCGGCGAATGGCCGGCGTTTATTAATACCTTTGAGGTCAATGAAGGGCGCCTGCATCTGCCGCTGGATCAATACGACTTCCTCGATGGCAGTCAGTGGTTCTTTGGCTTGGGCGACCCTGATGCCGATGCCAACCCGGGTGAGATCTACCCCTGGGGCAGCATAAGCAGTTTGGAACAGGCAAACCTGTATGTCCTGGATGGATATTGGACTCTTGAGGCCAATGATACCTACGCGGCAATCAGTGGCGCTGACTTTACAGATCCCGACTCGAATCTTTCGTCCGTAGGCTTTATCTGGGTGTCTGATGGCGCGGGTGCTCTCGCAGCGCTTGCAGATAGCGAAGGTCCGTTGCCAACCAGCTTTGATGGTATAGATGCCTTCTATCACCACTATGGTTCCGATGGTGTAACTGCCAAGGCTGTTCTGGGTACCGGCAATGCCTTCGAGGCAGGCGACGGTGTCACCATGGGTATTGAGGACTTCACTGATGGCGTCGATCGCCTCACGATCCCCGACGCCACCTGGAATAATCCGAACTTTAACGGCAGCAACTACGTCATTGGTCCCAATGAGATTGGCGATGGCAGTATCAATATTCATGCCTATGATGATGTTGAGCAAAACATTACCGTGGTCGATGTCTATTCAGATGATTTTGATGATGAAGTGGACACTCAGTTCATCTTGCTTGATCGTCAGATTGCCAGTGACATCAACGAATTTGATATCAACGGCCTGCGCGGTGGTGAGCAAGAACCCCTCAATCTAGACAATGCGTACACCTTCGGCGAACTGGCGTTTGCAGATCCATTCGCGCTGGGTCAGCTTGATAGTGTCGTACTGCGCGATGAAGACTGGGTCATTCAGGAAGTTCTTGCTGGGAACTGGGTGCACCCCAATCTTGATTTTGTGACCGAGCTGAGAGTGATTGATCCCGGCGGTAACTTTAATACCACGGTAGAGGTGCTTAACAACTTGGATATCCCCATCTCGGTTGAGGGGATGGCCTATTATCCTGAGTCCGAATCCTATTTTGACAACTTTGTTGCTGCAGTCGGCTCGGTTGCTGAAGTGGCAGCTGTAGACCTGACCGCACCTGCCTTCGTTGATGCACTGTTGATACCCGCCGGCTCGGTGGAGGAATACGCCCTGGCGGATTTCAATACACCTGGGCTCTCTCAGGCGCGATTAACCAATTCGCTGTTGGTGTTTGATGCCGCATCGAACATGAATAACGCAGACGACATTCTGTCCAGTGCGAACGCCAGCATTAGTGCCGCTGACCTGAACTTCTGGATAGTGCAGGACACGATCGCAGGCCTTGAGTTTGATGTGGGCCAGGATCAATTCAGCACTGATCGCGTGTCCGGGCTCCGTGTGGAGGTGACCGAAGACGCGGATACCATCGAAGCAGCCGGTGGGCTTGCTGGCATGCCTGCCATAGCGACCGGCATTGCAGTGACCTCGGGTACACTGAACCTCACCGTTGCCGATGTGTTGGCCAGTGACCTCACGGTGAATACCTGGGAGGGGTATGTTCAGATAGAAGGTAGTCTGGCGGAGTACATCGACTCCAGTTTTGCGACTAATTTCAAGGCTGAGAACTGGTTCGGTAGCTATGAGGTGGTCGCGGAAGATACCGCTTCAAACTACTACCATGTCTTTGGTCAGGGTACATTCCCTGATGGCCTTAACACCGCTCGTGTGACCGAAGGCGATCTATTGTTGCCGTTGGACAACTATCCGTTCCTGGATGGCAGTATCTTCTGGGATGGTCTGGGCGTGCGTGATGGTGTCGACCCTTGGGGTGAGGTGATTCCTTACGGCAGCGTCGCCAGCATCAATGCCGCTGACTTCAACGCTATTGGCGGTAATTACCACTATAACGTTCACGATACCTGGGCAAATGTGCGCGATGCTGATTTTGGTGACATAGGCCAGAACATCAGTGGCGCTAATTTGATTATCGTGACAGATGACTCCACGGTAATTGCCACGGCCATTGATGACGAAGGTCCGCTGCCTAATAGCCTCAATGGCATCAAAGTGGATTACCATCATATTGGTGTGCACGACAGCCTCGCCAAGGCCGTGCCCGGCGCGATGAACACGTTTGGCATTGCTTACAACGATGTGATTCGAATCGAAGGCTACACAGACGCTATTGACGAGTTTGAGTTTTATCATCTGACCTGGGCCAACCCGGATCAGAACTTTGATCCGTCACTGGTGAGTTTCAGCTACAACGATGACCTACCGCCTGTCGACGGCGCTGATCATGTGCATGTTTTCAATGATGTGGAAGCAGGTTCAACCGTCATCGATCTGTACCGTGCTAATACGGACGGCATTCCTGATTCCCGCATCGTGCTGACCGATCAGCAGATTGCTGAGGACATCAACGCGTACGACATCTGGGGCCTCCATCAGGGTACGGAACCGGTCGATCTGACTGGGTCTTATACCTACGATGAGCTCATCAATACCGATATTGGTGAGCTTTCTGGGTCCGTCACGTTGCGAGATGACCAGGATACGATTGGGCTCATTGTTCTGGGCGAGCGTGATCATCCTAACCTGGCCTTGGTTGACCAGTATGTGGTTGATATGGAAGGCGATTTTTACATGCAAGCGAGTCAGTTGGCTGGTTTTGGTACGCCAATCATTGTCGAAGGCGTATATTTTGATCTTGCGAGCAGCCAGTACGTCGAGAGTAAAGTCGTGGCCTACGGCAGTATTGCCGATATCGAGCTAATTGATCCGACTGAGCCTGTCTTTGTTGATGCTGTGCTGGCGCCTGAGGATTCTGTGCAGGCATTTGCCGACAATGACTTCTCGTCAGCCGGCATGATTGCAGCGCGTGATTCGGGTGTGCTGGCCGTGCGCGACACCGCCGCCAATATTCATGATGCAGCGACGATACTGTCAACAGCAGGTGCGCTGATCACCGAGGCCGACCTGGTCTTTAACTGGGTGCAGGATGACTTACCTAATCTGAACGGGGCGATTGCCGCTGGCTATCTTGATGGCAGCGTTGCATCCAATCTCAATGATGTTTCAATCGTTGAGTGGGCAGACAGTCCACAAGAAATTCTTGCCGATTTTGACAATATCCCGGCTGAGGTGACTCAAATCGCGGTGACCGATGGCAATCTCGATCTTACTGTTGATATGGCATTGGGCACGTTCCCAAGGATCAGTACCTGGGATGGGGTCTCGGTTAGTGTATCTGGCAGCTTGGATGAATATGTCGGCACGGACTTCATCAATACCTTTAACCCGCTGCAGTTCTGGACGATTCCGGTGATTCGCCTGGTGGACGTTGCACCAGTTGTAAATCAGTTGTATGCATCAGGTGGTATCCCGGCGGAGATCAATGAAGTGGTCATCACCGATGGTCAGCTCGATGTATTCATTGATGGGCCGTTCGCACCGGTTCAGTCTCTAGCCACTGAGGGCTTTGGCCTGATTCATCTTTATGGTGATCCCTCGGGCATCGCCAACTATGATTTCAACCTGGTGAGTGGCAATTGGACACTGTTTGCCAACATCGATCTTGCTGGTTTGGATGGTCTCGATTTTACGCTGAACAATTTGGACCGGGCGGACATTGTGGTGGTCTCGGATGATGCTGCCTTGATTGCTGCTGAGACCGATTTGCCTGCCACTATAGCCGCTACTGGTGCGGAGGTTTGGTATGCGCATGAGATCTCGTCTGATCTTACTGTGAGTTCAGTGAACTTCGTCTCCAATGAGCTGTTCGAAATTTCAGACGGCGTAACGGCAACCATTCAGGGCTTTGACCTCTCTCAAGACAATATCGGTTTCCCTGATCAATACGCGAGCTTGGGCATTGACCCCAGCAACTATATTTTCTCTGATTACGATGGTACGGATGGGTTGGTAAATATCGCGTTCAGAGAAGATCAATTCGACACGATAGTAGAGGTCTTTGTCGATGAAGATCCGGTAGCGGATATCAGTGTAACCCTTGAAGGCCTGCTAATTGCTGAACAGCTTGAGCCCATTGTCTTTGCCGGCATGCTTAATGTGCCGGTCGATGATGGATCACAGACGCCTGCGGACATGAGTACGCTGACGCTTGCCGAAATCAACGCTCTGGATGATCAGGCGGCGGACTACCCGTCTGCTGTGACGCTGAATGACGGTTTTGCGACCGTTGCCGATGCCATTTTTGGAGGACTGGCCGGCCCCAATGAGAATCTGATCAGTGCTATTGAGAGCACGGGTGGTAATTTGATCGTGAACAGGGCTGCTCTGGATGCCCTTGATCCATCAATCACGGTTGATGCCCTGGGTAGTTCAAATGGGTTCGATCATGTGGTTCTGGTTCGTGGCACGGTCGCAGAACTGACCGCCGATTTCGTTGGTGCTCAGTTTGGTGATGCGGTGCCACTGATCGCAGATCGGTCCGCGCCCATCAATGCCATTATCCCGGGTACCTCCCAAAACCTCGACTTTGCGCTGGCGAACCCGGCGGGCTTGGTGCAGGTTCAAGGCAATGCAGCGGCGATTCTATCCGACTCTTTGCTGAATCCTGTGCCCTGGGCGATTGATTCCGGTCTTAATGCCGCAGGTGCGCTGGTAGTTGTCAGCGACCCGGGGGAGGAGATCAATAATCAGTTTGCCAATAACCTGGATTTGTACGGGCAGGTAGGCGCATACAACGTGATTGGAGGCACCCTTGTTCTGGGAGCTGCAGTCGTGAATGCAGGTACTTACGTGGGCGGTATTCCAAACACTGATGCTTTCCTCAAAGTTTTTGCAGAGCCGGGTGATTTAGCGACTTACCTCATACCCCCGTTGAATATTGACTACCAGGTATTGCTGCAAGGCACCGAGAATGCAGACATACTCAACGGACCGCTAGAGGCTATCTCTGAGATTGATCGTGGTTACACGATCAACGGTCTTGGAGGTAACGATACTCTGATCGTAGGTCCAGGCGGTGATAACTATCTGGTTGGTGGTGAAGGTAGTGACATTTTCACGATCATAAAACAGGGCGGAAATTCAGCTACGAGAGTCACGATTGCTGATTTTGAAACAGGTGATCAAATTCACCTGGATCGAGCCGGTCACTGGGGTAGTGAGTTCCCGTTGCTTTACGATGTCGGTGCACAAGCCGACCACACAGCGTTCATGTTTGCTGTTCACCAGTTGGCGACAGGAATTACTATTGGTGCTGAGACTGCTGAGAGCAAAGCCACAGGAACTCTCGGCCCTAGTGGATGGGTCGGGTACAGCCAGTATGCTGTGCTCGGTATGGCCGGCAGCGAACTCAAGGTTGCCCTTATTAACAATCGCTACTATTGGCCGACCGACACTCAGTCGAGAGTTACGGGCGTATCCCTGACAGAGATACAACCTTGGACTATAGCGGTTGTTAACGGGTCCGCCGTGCCGTCTGTTGGCGATATTCAACTGATCTAATTTGCTTTGGACCTCTAGATAACACCGGCCCCGTAAGGTGCCGGTGTTTTTTTGTTTGTCCTGCTTTAGGGTAGACTGCGTGCATAACAACATAAGAGGCAGTTGTAATGAGGTTGCGAAACTTCTTTTGGTTATTGCTGTTGCTGGTGTCAAGCACAGCATGGCCCCATGGTCAGGTTAACGATTATGAAGAAGATGTTGAGGCCATGTACGTGGCCTATTACGGGCGTCCCGCTGATCCAGATGGTGTGACTTATTGGTCAGAGCGGCTGGAGGCAGAGAACGGTGATCTGAATGAGATCATCGACGCTTTTGGGAACTCTGACGAGTATCGCGATCGTTTTGGGGAGTTAGACAATACCGCCCTTGTTAACAACGTATTCCAGCAGTTGTTTGGTCGCGATGCGGATGAAGCCGGCCTCGCCTTCTACACCGGCCAACTCGATGCCGGCGAGGCCAGTCTGGCCTCGATTGCGCTCGATGTTTACAACGGTGCATTAGGCACAGATCGACTGACCGTGGTTAATAAGATCACGATTGCTCACGCGTTCACTGATGCGATTGAAGACCTGTCGCTCGGTTACAACGATGCCGAAATCGCCGAGGGTATGTCGCTACTAGCTGCAATTGACCAGAGCAGGGACTCAGTGGTCGATGCCGATAATCGCCTTGCTGCTTACTTCAGCCTTTCCGATGAGACCGATTGTTCGGGCTTTGAGAGTAGCTTTGACCGTATTCAGTCGATTATTTTTGAGGGCTATAACTGTACCAATTCTGCCTGTCACAGCAGCGCCAACCCGGGTGGGCCATCCGGGCAGTTAGACCTCACCGCCGGTAATGCCTATGAGGCATTGTTTCGGGTGGAGGCTGCTGCCAGCCTGGCAGAGCCCCAGCAATTGGTCTATCCCGGTGAGCAGGCGTTCAGTTTCCTCTATCACAAGCTGGCAGCGGCAACCCTGGGTACCGAATTGATTGCAGGTGGCGGCACACCCATGCCTGTGGGTAGCGAGCCTCTTAGTGAGGAACATCTGGAGGCGCTGCGGCTTTGGATTCGTGGTGGTGCACCTGAAACTGGCGATGTCGACGAGGTTGCTACCTTGTTAGGTTGTCGCCTGCCCACCCGGCCACAGGCCAACAAGATCGCACCGCCAGAACCGCCGGCGGCTGGAGAGGGCGTGCAGTTTGTCAGTGGCCCGTGGACGGTTGAGGCCAATAGCGAGAACGAGGTCTGTTATGCCACCTACTATGATCTTGACCAGGTACCGGGCGCGCTGCCTGACGAGGCTAGAACCGCGTGTGAGGGCGGTATATTTCAGGACTATGACGGCGATTGTTTTGCCATCAACTCTCAGATACTCACCCAGGATGCGCAGTCGCATCACAGCATTATCGATGTTTATGTGGGTGCTACACCAGTAGATGACCCGTCCTGGGGTGAATGGCAGTGTCTGAATGGTCCCAGCGCGGGTACGCCTTGTGATCCAACCCAAATAGGTGTGCCTGTTGCACAGGGTGGTGCGGATTGTGGCGGCGAGCGTTATGTCTGCGGTACGCCCGCCAAACGTGCTATTGCGTGTACGGGTTGGGGGGCCGATGACCAGGCCTTCAGGGGGATCAGTATGGGGGGCTCACAAACTCCTATATCCGAAACCATTTACTATGAAGGTGTTTATAACCTGCTGCCGACTCGTGGGGTTATTATCTGGAACTCGCATGGCTTCAACCTGACCGATGAGTCGACGACGATCGAGCAATACAATAATCTGCGCTTTGCCGGCCAAGACGAGCGGGAGCACCGTGCTCGAGCCATATTCGATGTTCGCAATATTTTTGTTGCCGATGTGCCGCCGTTTCAGGAACGTACCTATTGTTCGACCTATCGATTGCCTCGGGGCACACGCTTAACCGATCTGGGCTCCCATGCCCACGAGCGCGGCGTGCTTTGGCAGACCTGGCTACCGCCGAATGAACCCTGTTCAATTGACGATTGTGAACCCAATGACCGGCCCGCAGAGTATGTTAGTCGCATTTACAACGATCCGCTGGTATTACCCTTTGATCCGCCCCTAGAGTATGACTCGACCAACAACGACGAGCGTACCCTTAAATCGTGTGTGACCTACGCAAACGGCACTGAGGAGTACCCGGATCTGCTCAAGCGCAATTCCACCTCTGTGGGGTCAACGTGCTACGGCGCGGCCTATTGTGTCGGCGGTGACAACCAGGGCGCCTTCTGTGGCGATGATGACAGCGTTTGTGGCGATGGCGGCAGCTGTGACGCCTGCCCGGTGGTGGGTGGATTCACCACAGAAGACGAAATGTTTCTGCCGCTGGGCACTTTTTACAAGATCGACCCCTAGCTTTTAAGCTCGATCCATAGCGAGCGGGAATAGGCGTAGATCTCGCCCTCGGCGCTGGCAATGGCAGCGCCGCCCCAGCCCTTGCGACCGTCTCGCCCCAGGGGCCAGGCATACACCACCAGTTCCTGCTGGCCGGGTATGGGTTTGAGAATGCGCGCTTCCAATTCGCCCAGCAGGGCCATGGCAGGATCATCGCCGTAACAACCGGCAAAGCCGGGGCAATCCAGCGCCGACCAGATGATTTCATCACGAATCAGGCCCTGTTCATTCAATAGGTCGGGTTGGGGTGTCCAGTTACAAGCCAGCAGATGCCAGCCGCCAACCGGGCCGCAGTGCAAGCACAGGCCATCTTCCGGCTGCCGTGCTGTGCCACAGACAAAACAGCTGGCCAAGGGGTGGTTATCGTACAGGGGGCTGATGTTGCGAGCAGCTTGAGCCTCATCCAGGCTGGGAGGGGTAGGGCAGTCCAGCTCAAACTCTGCAGGCCAGGCTGTACCGATGTGATTGTCGCCATCAAACAGGCCCACCGCCTGATTCTCGATATCCCGCACATCCATATTGTGATCAAGCGGTGGGGGCTGGTGCAGGCGAACCCGGGCCGGTCCATCAATGAATGCGGCAATCACGCCACAGCTGTAGCCACCGTTGCCCGAGTTGGGCGGGCCATTAAAGCGGGCGGGAATTTCAATCTGTTGCGGCATGTTTCGGTCTCCTCAAAGCAGTGGGTACTTTATACTGCGCGCCATGGAATCTGAACTCGCGGTGAATGCCGTTCTCGGCGATATCAGCCTGTCACTGGCCGAACGTCATGAATTGGTGCTGGAGGCACCGCCCGGTGCTGGCAAAACCACCCAGGTGCCCCTGTCACTGTTACAGGCTGATTGGCTGGGTCAGCAGCAGATTCTGATGTTGCAGCCGCGGCGTGTCGCAGCGCGGGCCTGCGCCGAGTACATGGCGACACTGCTGGGTGAGACCGTGGGCGAAACCGTGGGTTATCGCGTGCGCCTGGACAGCCGGGTAGGTCCCAACACCCGTATCGAGATTGTCACCGAGGGGGTGCTGACCCGCCGCCTGCAATCAGACCCAGGACTCGAAGGTGTGGGGTTGTTGATTTTTGACGAGTTTCACGAGCGCAGCCTGGATGCCGACCTGGGGCTGGCACTGGCGATGCAGGGTAGAGAGCTGCTGCGCGATGATGTCGACCCGCTGCGCATTCTGGTGATGTCGGCCACTCTGGATGGCGAGGCGGTGGCGGGGTTATTGAATCAGGCCCCGATATTGCGTTGTGAGGGCCGTCAGTATCCCGTGCAGTTGCACTACGGTGCGGCGCGCAAATTGTCAGAGTCTGTCATCGACCCCTGTGTTCGTTTGCTGCACCAGCTAATGTCAGAAGCAAACCCGGGTACTGTGCTGTGTTTCCTGCCCGGGCAGGGAGAAATTCGTCGCGTTCAGCAGCAGCTGCAACTGCCGGATGATGTGCAGATTTGTCCGCTCTACGGTGGTTTAAAGCTGGCGCAACAGCGCGCCGCGATCGATCCACCGCAAACCGGTGAGCGCAAACTGGTACTGGCCACCAATATTGCCGAGACCAGTTTGACCATAGCGGGTGTGCACACGGTGGTGGATTCGGGCCTGGAAAGAGTCGCGCGTTACGATCCCAACACGGGTATGACCCGTCTGCACACCCAGCGGATTTCCAGAGCCAGCAGTGTTCAGCGCATGGGTCGGGCCGGGCGGCTGGGCCCTGGCCAGTGTTATCGGTTGTGGAGCGAAGAGCAGCAGGACCAGCTGGCGCCACAGGCAGCACCGGAAATCCTGCAGGCAGATCTGACCGATCTCGTTCTGCAACTGCTCAACTGGGGTGTTCAGAACTCAGACGAGCTAGGCTGGCTTGATCAGCCCCCTGCCGGTGCCTGGCAGCAGGCGCTGCAGTTACTGGATCAATTGGCCCTGTCTGTCCTGGACGGGGAGCGCCGCCAGTTAACGCCATTAGGGCAACAGGTGGCGAACCTGCCTATGCACCCCAGGCTGGGTCGAATGCTGGCTCTGGCCTGTGAATGCGATCAGCTGGAACTGGGCAGTCGCCTGGCTGCCCTGTTTGGTGAACGCTTTCCCGATGAGGGTAGCCATCCGTCCGTCGAGTCGCGTTTGCAACTGTTGCGCAATGATCAGCTCAAGGGCGCACTGACGGGCTGGCGCCAACGGGTATTGCGTCAAGCCAAAGACTATCAAAGACGCGCACAGGATATTGCCGGCGAAATCGGCCTGGCGATTGCGCCAGAACATGCGGTCGGCGTGTTACTGGCCAGTGCATGGCCCGACCGGGTCGCTCAGCGGCAGGGTCAGGCCGAAGATGCGGGTTATTTACTGGCAAACGGGCGCCGTGCGCAGCCGAGTCAACGCACAACGCAGCAGTGGTTGCTGGCGGCTGAGTTAGGCGGCCGAGGTAATCAGTCCGAAGATCGCATTTATCTGTCAGCAGATCTGGATATCGCCGCTTTGGAGCGCGCCCTGCCAGAACTCTTTCGTGACACTGAAGAGATTGGCTGGGATAGCCGTGAAGACCGGCTGCAGGCCCGCACACTCAAGTGCATTGGTGCCATTGAATTGCACAGCAAGGCGGTGGAAACCATCGACGGCTCGCAGCGCGCTGAGGCTGTTCTGGCTCATATTCGCAATCGTGGCCTGGATTGCCTGAGCTGGCCTGATGAACTGCAGCAATGGCGGGCGAGGGTGCAACTGGTAGCGGCTCATGAGGGCGACCCCTGGCCGGACTTGTCCGACGACTGGTTACTTGCCAACCTCGAGCAGTGGCTGGCCCCGTATCTGGAGACCATCAGCACCGGCAAACAGTTGCGTCACCTGTCATTGCTGCCGATCCTGCAGGCCCTGTTGCCCTGGCCCTTGAGTCGGGATCTGGATCAGCTGGCACCCGAGCGCCTCAAGGTGCCTTCGGGTTCCAGTATTCGTATCGATTACGGGCAGACGCCGCCGGTGCTGGCGGTTAAACTGCAGGAAATGTTTCAGTGTGAAGACACGCCCAGAGTTGTGAATGGAAAGCAGGCACTGTTGGTGCACCTGCTGTCACCGGCAGGCCGACCCCTGCAGGTGACGCAGGACCTGGCCGGCTTCTGGCGCAGTTCTTATCAGGATGTAAAGAAAGACATGAAAGGCCGCTACCCCAAGCACCCCTGGCCCGATGATCCGCTGTCGGCTGAGGCCACACGCTATACCAAGAAAAGGCAGGGGTCATGAAATACCTGATCACTCTGTTGTTGTTACTGTCTGTGCCCGCTCTGGCTGACGACGCCTCGGTGTTTAACGGGCGCTGGGTCGTCAATGATGAGCTCAGTGACGATACCGACAAGGCGGTGGAAAAGGCCATCAAAAAGGGTGGCGGCAAGGTCAAGCGCGGCAAGAAGAAAAAGGGTTACTACCGAGGTGGCCCGGTCGAGCAGAAGCTTTATGACCATTTGTCTTACGACGACAGTTTTACCTTTAATTTTGAAGACCCGCGCTTTGAGTTGGTGTATGACCAGGGCCTGACCCGGGTGTTCTTTTCTGATGGTCGCCGCAATACAGTGAGCACCAGTACCCTGAGCAGTCGCAGCGACTACAGCTTTGCCGGCTGGGAAGACGGGATTCTTTACGTCGAGTCCAAGCCGCTGGATGCGGGCTATATTCTTGAGGCCTACAGCTTGATCAACGGAGGTACCCAGTTGAAGCTGGAGATGTCGCTGGAGCCGTCCAGCTTTGTCGTGCCGATCAGGATCACCCGCATATTCGACCGTGCCGACGGCACTGCCGAAGGAAAATCAGCCCTTAACCAGTCGCCTTAGCCCGGTCGCTGTGCCATCGCCCGGCCTGATAAACAGGGCGTCGCAGCTTGCGGTCACTTCATCGTTAGCGGTAATGGTGCCGCGAATCGTGGTCTTGCGACCTTCCTGTGCCAGCAGTTCGGCACGCAGTTGCAGTTCGGTGTTAAGCGGAGTAGGCCGCAGGTAGCGCACGCTCAGGGTGCCGGTCATGCCGGGGTTTTTCCCCAGTATCTGCGCCATGCCCATAAACTGATCGAGAATAGCCGCTACGTAGCCGCCGTGTACGTGCCCAGGCGGGCCTTCATATGCCCAGCCACAGGTGACCTTGCCCAGGGCCACGCCATCTTCGAACCACATGTTGAGCCCGGGTGACAGTGGATTACTGCAGCCGGCTACCGCGTTGAGTTCGTGGTTTACTTCGCCGTGGACACCGTGATTGCCGTTGTCGATGAAGCTGTTCAGGCCATACAAGCGCTCGCTCTTGGCAAACTGCTTGGCCTGCAATTCCAGGCGCTCAGCAATATCGTTCATGTCCTCAATGGACGGTGTGGAGCTGACCAGTACTTCGCTGAGGTCTCTAATCGCCTGAGCCAGCCGACGCTTGGCTTCCCAGTGTTCAGAGAAGGGCGGTGAAACCTCTTCAGAGGCAAAGGGATTAAATACTGGGTCGCTCATAGGATTCCTTGTATTTTTCGTGGCCAACCCGCAGGTGCTTCCTGGCGACTGAATTCAGTTTGAGAATGTATTCCTGGTAGGCGTCTTTCACCGCCGTCAGGTGCTCCTTGTAGCGCATGATTTCGCCACGGGAGTAAGTGCGAATGTCCTCGTTGAGTAGGTCCATGTTTTTCTCAAGCACGTCGCCACGCACTTTCAGGTTGAGATCGTAAGACTCCATAATGGCCAGTTCAGTCTTAATGATGCTGGAGGCGGCGAGCATGTTTTTGCGCGTATCCCGGTCCGGTGGCATGCCATGGGTCACCACTTCAGAAACCTCAGCGACGTAGATGGCGAAGCTGTCCTTGATGCGATTGGCGCCGCCGGTCATGAACTCGATTTCCAGGGTGAAGCTGGCTTCTCTCTCCATCTGGTTTTCTTCGCTACTGGCGTAGTACTGCTGAATGCCGAGGAATAACGCGGCCGCCATCAGCCCGAACAGGGACATGGCGACAACGTCCTTGACGAACTCCTGCTTGGCGAGTTCACGCAGTGTGGGCATGTTGCTCTCTAACGCTGATGCAATCGTTCACTTTATGCCAAGGGCGTTTCAGGAACAATTCTTGTGCTATAGATTTTGTAGTGCTTCAACGCCCTCAGCGCAGTGACCGAAAGCCGCCGCGTACTTCATCAACAAAGGCAACCGGTTGTTCAAAGGCGGCGAAGTGGCCCCCTTTGTCCATGTCGTTCCAGTAGATAATGTTGCTGAAGCGTTTCTCGGCCCAGCGACGGCTGGTGCGGAAGATCTCCTTGGGGAAGATTGAGCAACCCACCGGCATATCAATGGGGTCCATGTTTACGTTGGCAAAACTCTCCCAGTACAGGCGGGCGGACGAGGCCGCAGAGTTGGTCAGCCAGTACATCATCACGTTGTCCAGCAGCTCGTCTTTGCTGAGTATGTTCTCCGGATGCTGCTCTTCACCCTCACCGCAATCCATCCACGACCAGAATTTTTCGACCACCCAGGCCATTTGGCCCACGGGTGAATCCGCCAGGCCATAACCCAGGGTCTGGGGGCGGGTGCCCTGCTGCTTGGAATAGCCGGAGTCCCATTTGTCGTACTCTCCGATACTGTCCAGCGCCGCCAGTTCCTGTTCGGTCAGGTCATTCATGGTATCGGCATCGGGAGCCACAATAGGCATATTGATGTGAATACCGGCGCAATGCTCGGTCTGGCTCTGGCCAATGGCCTGGGTCACCATAGCACCCCAGTCGCCGCCCTGGGCCACATAGCGGTCGTAGCCGAGCCGGGCCATCAGTTGACCCCACATCTCGCCAATCTTGTCGACACCGGTGCCGTTGCTGGTCGGTTTGCCCGAAAAGCCATACCCGGGCAGAGAGGGCAGCACCAGGTGAAAGGCATCTTCGGCTTTACCGCCATGGGCGGTCGGGTTGGTGAGGGGATCAATGATCTTGTGAAACTCGACGATCGAACCTGGCCAGCCGTGGGTCATGACCAGTGGCAGTGCGTCTTCATGGGGGCTGCGAATGTGCAGAAAATGAATATCAATGCCATCGATCTCGGTCATGAAACCGGGCCAGCTGTTGAGCTTGCTCTCCCAGCGACGCCAGTCGTACTCATTGGCCCAGTATTCGGCGAGTTCCCGGGTGTACGCCAGCGGTATGCCCTGGCTCCAATCGTTGACGGCTTCTTGTTCGGGCCAGCGGGTGCGGGCCAGTCGCTGTTTCAGGTCGTCCAGTTCGGACTGTTCAATGTCGATCGCGTAAGGTCTGATGTCCACGTGTGCTCCTATACCCAAGGTAAAACGGAGCCTTAAGGTATCAGACCTCGAAGGTGTCGAGAACCTTGCGCAGTTCCTCGCGCTCTGCTTCGCTTTCCTGCGTCTGTTTCAGCAGGTGTGTGGTGCGGGGCTCACGGTCCAGGAACAGTCTGCCGCTGGTCTGGTCCGCTTCTGTGGCGGCAGCCAGCCAAACGATGGTATCTGCGCCTTCTTCGGGGCTTCGCAGGATGCGCTTGGTGATCTTGTGAAACCCGGGCAGGGCGGTTTCTACCCCGGGGGTATCCGCCCAACCTGGGTGCATAGCGTTCACCACGATGCCGTCATCGGCCCAGTCTTCTGCCCACTGCTCGGTTTTGATCATCAGGGCCCGCTTGGCGCGTGCGTAGGCGACACTGCCGGAGTAATTACGCTCGTTCTGGAGGTCGTTCAGGCGCAATTTCTGGCTGTACATGCCACCGGAGACCACGTTGATGACCCGGGCGCTATCTGCGGCCTTCAGCAGCGGATACAGGCCCTCGGTGAGACGGTAGGGGCCCAACAAAAGCAGGGCAAAACTCTGCTCCAGCCCCTCGCTGGTTTCGGCGCGGGGATTGAACAACGCGCCTGCGTTATTAATAAGAATATCAATAGTTTGTTTTCTTTTCTTAAGGCTTTTTATAACCTTGTCGATATCAGCCATCAGGCTGAGATCGGCGATCTCCAGTCGAATATCAGTATTGCCTGTAGTCTCGGCCAGTTCGTCGAGCAGGGCCTCGCCTTTGGCCTGGTTGCGCACCACCAGGGTCAGGCTGGCGCCCATGGCCGCCAGGGCTTTGGTGGTGGCGAGTCCCAGCCCATCGGTGGCGCCGGTAATGACGGCATGCTTGCCCACCATGTAGGCGGATACCGGGTTCCAGTGCTTTTTACCACGGGTATAGCCGCGGCGGCTGAACAGGCTCAGGGCGCTGGGTAAAAAGCGATCAGAACGGGCATTGGCCCTGGAGGTTTCCGGCGCCGGGTAGTCGTCCTCAAGTGCCTGCTTCATACCTACCTGGATGGACTCGTAACCCATGCGTTCCAGGCCTGACTTCATGGCTGGTGCGATGGCGCCCATACCTGCGCGGTAGTCAAAGCGAGCAGTGTAATCCACCTCGCAGCCGGATTCAGTGGGGCTGAACAGAATGGTGTCTTCCACATCAAAAAAGCGGCCCTTGCCAAGCAGCACGACTTTCTCGTTTTCGACATAATCGGTAATCTCGTATTCCAGCTCCAGCTGTCCCACGGGCAACGCGCAGAACACCTGGTAGCGGGCACCTTTGCCCACAGGACCGGGATTCAGGCGCGTGGCGGCCGTGGCAGTGGCATCCCACTCCTGGCAGGTCTGGAAATCGGATACGTAACGGAACACTTCCTCGACGGGGCGTTCCACCTCAATAGTTTGATTCAGTACAGTCATGCCCGGATATACGGGGACGTGCTAGGTTTAGATCATGGATATTCTGGTAACTGGCGGTACAGGGTTTATTGGCAGCGGCCTGGTCGAGCAGCTGGCCGATAATGGGCATCGAATACTGGTTGTGAGCCGCAGCACGACTGCAGGCCCGCCCGGGGTAGAGTATGTCAGCAGTGTGGGCGATGTGCCCCTGGATCGCGACTTTGACGCCTTTATCAACCTGGCCGGCGAATCGATTGCGGCCAGCAAATGGAGCGAATCTCGTCGTCAGGTCCTGTTCTCGAGCCGCGTGGCTCTGACCGGGCAGTTGTTCGAGCTGGCGGAGCGCTTGCCACGCGCCCCTCGGGTGCTGTTGAATGCCTCGGCGATTGGCTTCTACGGCAGTCATGACGACACGCCCCTGGACGAGGAGGCGGGTTTCAATGAGTGCTTCAGTCATCGGCTGTGTGACAGCTGGGAGCAGGAGGCAGCCCGTTTTGAGCCGCTGGGTACACGGGTTTGCCGGTTGCGTATTGGCATTGTGCTGGGTGCCGGTGGCGGCGCCCTGACCGAGTTGAGCCGCAGCAATGCGGTGGGCATATCCGGCTGGATGGGCTCGGGAAGCCAATATATGAGCTGGGTGCATCTCGAAGATGTGCATCGGGCCATGCATTTCCTGCTCGAGAAGGATGCTCTCAGCGGTGCCGTAAATCTGACTGCGCCTGAGCCACAGACTGCACGTGAGTTTGCGAGAGTGCTTGCAAGCGTGAGGGGGCTGCCGCTGCAGCTGCCCGTGCCAGGGTTTATGGTGCGCTTGCTTTTCGGCGAGATGGGTCGGGAGCTGCTGCTGGAGGGCCAGCGGGTCATACCCGCAAAGCTGCAGCAGGCGGGTTTTCGTTTTCGTTACCCGGGTCTGTCGGAGGCGCTGGCCGACATATTCAGGGCCTGAACCAGTTCCGGTAGCAGGCTCTGGCAATCAGCTTCCAGCTTCAGGCTGGCCAGTTCGTCGGCCCGGGTCTGGCCGCGATTGACCAGGGCGATGGGCTTGGCCTGGCGATGCGCCTCACGGCAGAAGCGAAACCCCGAAAACACCATCAGCGAACTGCCCACGCAGAGCAGGGCATTGCTGTCAGCCAGTGCTTCGTAGACCTCATCGACCCGAGTTCTGGGCACGCTACCGCCAAAAAATACGACATCCGGCATCAGCAGTCCGCCACAGAATTGACAGTCGGGCACCTGGCAGCGTGCCACCAGTTCGTCGGCGACAGCAGCATCGCCATCGGGCAGGGCGGAGGCTAATTCATTCGCAAGTGCCGGGTTCAGTGACAACAGTTCGTCCTGCATATCCTCCCGTGAGATTGCCCTGTGACACTCCAGGCAGACTACCCGGTCCAGGCGGCCGTGTAGATCGATGACTCGCCGGTGTCCGGCGCGTTGGTGCAGTCGGTCCACATTCTGGGTGACCAATAAGCCACAATGACCAGACTGCTCGAGATTGGCCAGTGCCTCATGGGCGGCGGTGGGTCGAGCTTGGGCAACCATTGGCCAACCCACGATGCTGCGCGCCCAGTAGCGCTGGCGAGAACTGGCCTGCTCAAGGAATTCGCGGTGTTGTATGGGGTCGCTGCGGGCCCAGTTGCCGGCATCGTCGCGATACGTGGGTATGCCCTCTGCGACAGAGATGCCGGCACCGGTAAGAATCAGCAGGCGCGGGTGTTGGTCAACAAAATCCAGCAATCGCTGGCTACAGCTCACCGATCTTCCTCTTGGGCGGCGCAATCACCGCAGCCGTAAAGGCGTTGATAGCGACGATTCGCCCAGATCTCATAGATCCAGTCGCTCAGCGGCTTGATCAGCGGCCAACGGGTTATGGCGAACAGCCAGCCCCAGGCGGTGTGTGACCAGGCCCTGGCATTGGCGTCCAATCCGGTCAGCCAGGTGCCGTCATCGCGCAGTAAATGCAGGTTGGCGAGCAGCTCTGCCTTACCGGGGAAACCCTGTTCAGGGCTGGCAGTGTGCAGGTCCTGCAACTGCAGTGTGGCCGGTTGGCGCAGACGAGACTGCAGCAAGTCCATCTCCCTGCGGCAAATCGGGCATTGACCGTCGTAAAAGAGGGTATCCATCGGGTTGATTGTACCCGTGAAAAGAAGCCTAGCTATCCTGGCGTCGCTGGCAGACTTGAATCTCGTTCTGGGCAGTATTCAGGCCCAGCCACCGCCACAGGTAACAGCGGGCCAGCAGACCATTGAGGATGAGGAACACACCGGCAATCAGCAGGCCCCATTCCAGCAGGCCCCAGCCCCCAAGGGACAAGGCCAGCAGGATCAAGCCAATACCGATCAGCGGGCGTACCACTCGTTCAAATACACTTAAATTCGGTTTCATGCCTCATTTACGCTGGTTTGGGGCAAATGGATCATTCTTATATCTTATTCGTCGACCCAGACTTTACGCAGGGGTTCACCGAAATCGTCGTAAATGGTTTTGCGCCGTGGACGCGCCAGCCCCCGACGCTTGGGAGCCGCCCGTTTTCGCAGGTTTTGCTTGCGCGCTTCAATGGCCGCAACCACCTCGGGCACATGGGTGCGACTGGTTTTCGGCTCTGTGAACAGGCGCTTGGCCAGGTAGGTGGGCGCCTGGGCCGGGTCTTTGCCGCTGAGGCCGCGAGGCACGCGATCGACCTCACCGCCCTTATTAAGGAACTTGCGGGTCTGGGCTTCCAGTTCAGCGCGCAGGTCAGATTTGGTGGGTAGTTTTTTGACCATAAGAGACCGAGTATAGCGCCGTCGGGCCTAATCTTGCTGCCGATTGTCGGATTTTTTCGTGCTGTCTTTGCTGGCCGCCGGTTTTTTTGTTTTAGCAGCTGTCTTTTTGCGCGCGGGCTTTTTCTTTTTGACCGGCTCAACCTTCACCTTGGGCGTGGCGCGCTTGCGGGCTGGTTTGTCGGTGGCGGTGGCGAGCGCGGAGGTTTGTACGGCTTCTTTCTCCCTGGCCATCACATCCAGTACCAGGTGGGTGGCGCTGTCGACATACTCGACCAGGCGCGCGTATTCCTCGTCACTCAGCTCGCGCAGTATATCGTGTTGCCGATACAGATTGATCCAGCGCCGCTCGCGCTCATATTGCAGGGGCACTGCCATCATGCCCCATTGCTCCATGGTGCCCCCCCAAGCGGGATTGTAGGTCCGCACGAAGTGAACCATGAAGGGGATAGGGTCATGCCGCGCGATCAGCGATGCGATTCGGAACAGCACCTCGATGGGCAGAATGCGGCGTCCGCTTTCCACATCCTCCAGCAGGCTGTCATCACTCAGACCAAGCGACTCGCTCATCTCCCGGAGGCTGAGTCCTGCGGTTTCTCGAGCGTCCCGCAGGAAGCGTCCGGCATCCGCCATGGCTTCCAACCGTTCGGGCTCAAGGGTTTTCATGACCGCTGAACCGAGTCGCGATTCGCCAAACATGCTGGCCAGCGCCGCGGTGGTGCGCGCAGCATCAATGGTTTGCTCTGCTACCTGGCCGGTCAGCCGCGTCAGTTGGTCGAACAGGGTATTGTTTTTTTCCTCACTCATGCAGCGATTATAGCTGCATGAGCGGGATTACGCGGCGTTGCCGAGCTGATGGATCTGGTGGGCAAAACCACCCTGGCGCAGCAGGCCGGCAAACTCATGAGCGGGCAGGGGTTTGCTGAACAGGTAGCCCTGAATCACCTGGATACCGTTTTGGCGCAGGAAATGAAACTGGGCAATATCGTCGACACCCTCGGCAACCATGCGCAGATTCAAACTCTTGCCCATGGCGATAATGGCGGTCACCAGGCTAGCGTTGTTATCGCTCTTGTCGTAGTCGATCACAAAGCTGCGATCAATTTTTAGTTCATCCAGCGGGAAACGGCTCAGGTAACTGAGGGAGGAGTAGCCAGTGCCAAAATCATCCACCGAGAGGCTGACTCCGAGTTTCTTGAGATCATGCAGGGCTTCGATAGAGGCTCGGGCATTGGACATGATGACACCCTCGGTCAATTCCAGTTCCAGGCGCTGTGGGGGCAGGCCGGAGTCGGCCAGGACCTGTTTCACCAGCTCTGTGAACGCCGGGTTGAATTGCAGGCTGGATACATTGACGGCGATTTTCGGCAGCACCAGCCCCTGTTCGGCAAACTGCTGTGACTGCCGGCAGGCCTCGATCATGGTCCATGCACCGATGTCCACAATCAGACCCATCTCTTCAGCCATGGGTATAAAACGGCCTGGCGGTACAAGGCCGTGCTTGGGATGCTCCCAGCGCACCAGTGCTTCAGCACCGATGATCTCGCCGGTCTCGATATTCACCTGGGGCTGGTAGTGCAACACCAGCTCGTTGCGCTCTACGGCCCGGCGCAGGTCAGATTCCAGCTTGAGGCGACCGGTGCCGCTGCTCTTCATGGAACTGGTGTAGTAATTAAAGTTGTTCTTGCCGCTGGACTTGGCGTGGTACATGGCAGTGTCGGCCCGTTTGAGCAGGTCTTCCACAGAATCGCCATCGTCCGGCGCCAGGGCGATGCCAATGCTGGGTGTAATGACGACCTCGTGACCATTAATCATCATCGGCGCGTGCAGGGAATCGATCAGCCGTTGAGCTACCATGCCCGCCGATTTGCGACTATCGATATTGTTCAGGACCACTGTGAATTCGTCCCCGCCCAGTCTTGAGACATCGATTTTGGGACTGGTGTCAAAATGCTGCGCCACCAGGTCGGAATCTCTCAGGCAGTTGGACAGGCGCACAGCCACTTCTTTCAACAGCACGTCGCCGGCATTGTGGCCGAGACTGTCGTTGATCCGCTTGAAGTTGTCCAGGTCTATAAACAATAGAGCCAGCATGGTTTGGTCACGCCGAGAGGTCCGCAGCAGCAGGTCCAGTTGCTCGGTGAACAGCTGACGGTTGGGCAGGGCGGTCAGGCTGTCGTAGTAGGCCAACTGGCGCAGGCGATTCTTGGTTTGTGTAACCTGTTTAACCGCCTGGCTGAGCTCCTTGTTGCGCTTGGAGAGCTGCTGGGTGCGCTCGTCCACTTTCAGGCTCAACAGCTGTCGGTCGACATCTATTTTGGCCTTGTAGGAATTCAATTCGCTCAACACCATATTCAGCATTGAGGCGATCTGGTGGACTTCACCGGTGCCCTTGGCCTTGAAGTTCTGATCCAGATTGCCGGCGGAAATGTCTTCAGCCAGCTGTGCGAGGTTGGACAGGGGCGCAGTGATACGCCGGGTAATGGTGAGTATCAGTAACAGGCCTATGAGTCCAACCAGGGTGCTCCAGGCCGCCAGCTCCTTACCGTACTCAAGCAGCGCCAGCTCAAGCTGATTAAGGTTAACCCCCAGATGCGCATAGCCGACGACATGACGGCCGCCGCGGTTGCGTGCCTCGGCTAGAATGCCGCCGACCTGGTTACGCTGGAGGTTTTGTTCTAGTGGGTTAATGAAGGAATAAACCGGTATCGACAGGTCAAGAATGCGCTGCAGGCCGTCGCGGCGCTCCAGTTCACCGATGTCCAGGGGGCGGACGCTGTTGCGTACTACGCCGAAGTCTAAATGGTCTTGGTTGGTAAAACCGTTGGTGTGGGATTCAGCGAGTAGCTGACCTTGCTGGTCCCAAACTGCGGCATAGATGACATGAGGCTGTTGCAGCAGCTGCTGCAGCATTTCGTCGAGTACCACCTGGTCTCTGAAGTAGATGGCTATCTCTGTCTGCGAGCCTCGGCTGACTGCATTATCAATGGACTGCATATAGCGGTCGCGTTGGTGCTGGTATTCGCCCAGCAACAGAAACGCGTTGAAAAATACCCCGCCCAGTAGGAACAGTACACACAGTAGCAGGGCGATTTTGCGCCCGATCGTAAAATGTCGGAGCATCTCTGTCACTCCTCCGTCAGCCGGAATCAGCTAGTCACTTGATCCTAATGATGGCAGTTCGGAGCGCAGAAGCGATGGCCTACGCAAGATTAGACGCCCGTTATGTGACGCAGTTCACACTTCCGGGCGCCCCAATTGGGTTAATGCTGTGGATCGGGCCCGTGTGCGGCCAAATAGTGTGATGCCAGCTCTGGCTGTACGTCCAGGCTGTTAATCTCATATAGGCGCTCGTAGCGGGTTTCCCGAATCAACCAGCGGCCGTTCTCCTTGACGTAACGATCCCAGTAGATCGCTGTGCCGGTGGTAAAAGCGCCGTGGTTGAGAATCCACATATTGTCGGCCAGGTACCAGATGCCGGTAGCTTCGGTATCGCTAAGCATCTGGATTTCTGGATGATGGCCATTGTGGTGGCCGACCGAACGGTTGCTGAAAGATGCCCCGATAGAGCCCAGGTATTCCTGCTTTCCGCTCAGCTTCCATTCATAGCTGCCGCCAATAAAGTGAACGTCGACATCGTCGTGAAAGAGTTCAGCCAGTTCCGTCAGGTTGGCGGTATCAATGCAGCGAAAGTAGCAATGCTTGATTTGTTTAATGGCCTCAATATCCATGAGGCGCTGAATATCGGCGCGCAGTTCTTCAATGCCGCCATCGCTGGCCTGAAGGGGCAGGCCCTCCTGAATGCCCATGCCTGCCTTGCTGAGTTCCCGTCGTTTATCGCCCATGCTGTTGTCTCCCTTGTCGGTCGCGTCAGTGTTGTTATTCGAACCATTGTAGACCCAAAGCGCCCCCCGGCTGCGGTTCGCTGGTGTATAAAGGCGGGTAGTCTAATAATTTCGATCATGGCTGGATTAACAGGGGCAAAACATGGGTATGTTAACTGACAGGGTCGCGCTGGTGACCGGTGCCGGGGCGGGGATTGGTGCCGGCATTGCGCGCCAGTACGCCCGCGAGGGTGCCACCGTAGTGGTTGCTGAGTTTAACGAACAGACAGGCCATGAGGTGGCCGCTGAGCTCGAAGGCCTGGGTGGTCAGGGTGAGTTTGTGTTCACCGATATCGGTGACCTCGACAGTGTTCGCGCCGCAGTGAATGGCAGTCTCGACAAATTCGGGCGCCTGGATATCCTGGTAAACAATGCCTACCCGACCATGAAGCACCAGCCCGCCAGGGTCGAGAAAGTGGATCAGACTCGCCTGCATGACAGCATGACAGCGGGCTTTCACGCGGTGGCAGAAGCGATGAAGGCGGCATTACCCGCGATGAAGGCGGCGGGCTATGGCCGTATTATCAATCTGTGTTCACTCAACGGGGTGAATGCTCATATCGGCACCGTTGATTACAACGCCGCCAAAGAGGCGGTGCGAGCGTACACCCGCACCGCAGCGCGGGAGTGGGCGCCCTATGGCATTACTGCCAATATCATTTGCCCCGGTGCAGCCACCACGCCCTATCACACGCTGATGCAGTTCAATCCCGACATGGCAAAAGACCTGGCCGGCACCAGCCCGATGGGAAGGATGGGTGATCCTGAGCAGGATATTGCGCCCGTGGCGCTGTTTCTGGCCTCAGACATGTCCCGCTATATGACGGGCAATACCCTCTACGTCGACGGGGGCGGGCATATCAATGGCGTGCCCTGGGCGCCGGAACTACCCGAGTAGAAAACCGGAATAGCTGTCCCAACAGATCAGGTGGTAATGATCAGGCGCAGAGCTTCCAACTGCAGGCCGGCGTGGTGGATGTGCGTGGCACATTCGCTGGCTACATAATCCAGACGCTCGATCTCTTCGCTGCGGATAGAGGGGTTGACCTCACGTAGGTCGATGAGGCGCTGCTTCTCAACCCCCAACTGTGCCCGCATATCTGCCTCGGCGCGGGCGAGGATCTCGTCCATCTGGATCTGGGCGAGCGCATTGGCGGCACGCATTTTATCTTCCACCTGGTCGTGAACCTGTTTGATGATGGCCAGGGCAGTGGATTTCTTCACTTTCTCACACAGCTCATTCAGGCGCGCATGAGGCACAATCTCCGCAAGGTCCTTGCCACGCGCATCCACCAGCATGCGCACCGGCGAAACCGGCAGAAAGCGTTCCAGCTGCAGGTCTTTCGGGGCGACACAGTTCACACGGTAGAGGCATTCCAGCAACAGCGTGGCGGGCGGTATGCCTTTTAACTTTATGGTTGCGATAGCGGCATTGCCCAGCTCTGTACTGACTACCATGTCCATAGCTTCGCTGATCATGGGATGTTCCCAGGTGGCGAACTCCATATCTTCCCGGGCCAGGGCCTGGTCGCGATCAAAGCTGACCGTGCTGCCTTCTTCCCGAATCACCGGGAAGTGTCCGGTCAGCATGTGTTCGCCGTAGCGAAGAATCAGCGCGTGCTCGGAGTGGTAGTCCTGCTCGACGCCAAAGGCTTCACAGAGCTGATCGAGGTACTCGCGAAGTTCATCTACCCTTGCCGCCGCTTCTATCTGCTCAATCAGGGCATCGGCCCGCTCTGGCTTGCAGGAATTGCGTTCCAGCAAACGATCGCGTCCCTCGCGGAGTTCGTTACGAGTCTGTTCGGTAAAGTCGCGGGTATCGGCGATCAGAGCGTCCAGTTGATCATCTGGTTTGGCCAGCTGTTGCTGCAGTGCCTCTTCAAACTGCTGCAGAATGGCAAAACCGGCGGAGCAGCTCTCGCGGAAGACGTCCAGGCCTTCGTCATACCAGCGCAGCAAAACTTCCTGCGCTGAACCTTCCAGGTAAGGCACATGAATGGCCACGTCATTGACCTGGCCAATGCGGTCGAGGCGGCCAATGCGCTGCTCCAGTAGGTCTGGATTCAGGGGCAGGTCAAACATCACCAACTGATGGGAAAACTGAAAATTGCGACCCTCGCTGCCGATTTCTGAACAGACCAGCGCCTGCGCGCCGGCTTCCATATCAGCAAAGTAGGCGGCAGCGCGGTCTCGCTCGAGAATACTTAGACCCTCGTAGAAAGCCGTGCTTCGAATGCCTGCGCGCAAATGCAGGTGATGTTCCAAAGCAATCGCCGTGTTGGCGCGGTTGCAGATCACCAGAACTTTTGCCGGTCGCACAGATTTTAAGAACTGCTCCAGCCAGCTGACTCGTGGGTCCTGCGCGAGCCATTCGTCTTCGCCGTGATTCAGCTCGGGGTAGAGCAGTTCTTCCGCGCTGCTGCCTTTGAGGTAATCCTCGGGCAGTGGCAGTGGGGTGGCTATGCAGCTCTCGTTTGGGGAAGCCGCTGACGCCTGCGCGCGTGTTGCGAAACAGAACCCGGCCAGTGCCGTGGCGGTCCAGCAGGTCGGCAATGTCTTTGTCGGCAGCGCCATCCTGTTCCATCTGCTGCAATTGGTCGTTCAGTGCGCGATAGCCAGCATCCTCTGCCAGGAATTCCGCCAGGTCGTGAAAGCGCGACGGATCGAGCAGGCGCAGTCGGGCAAAGTGACTGGCCTGGCCGATTTGTTCCGGCGTTGCGGTCAGCAGTAACAAGCCTTCGGAATGCTGTGCCAGCTGCTCTACAAAGTGGTAGTCCTCGCCAGCCTGTTCCGGGCTCCATTGCAGATGATGGGCTTCGTCGACCACAACCAGATCCCATCCTGCGGCGAGAGCCGGCGCCTGCAGTTCGGGGCGCTCGACAAACAGGTCAGTGCTGCACAGTACGAGCTGTTCGCTCTCGAAGGGATTGTCTTCCTCCATCGCATCAACGCGATCGCTGTCATACAGCGCAAAGCGCAGGTTGAAGCGGCGCAACATTTCCACCAGCCACTGGTGCTGCAGACTGTCCGGCACCATGATCAGTACCCGGCTGGCCCGGCCACTGAGTAGCTGGGCCTGCATGATCATGCCGGCTTCGATGGTCTTGCCAAGGCCGACTTCATCGGCGAGTAACACCCGGGGAGCATGACGCTCGCCCACTTCGCTGGCGATATACACCTGGTGGGGCAGCAGGCTGGTGCGTGAACCCAGCAGGCCTCGCACTGGCGATTGCTGAAGGCGGTTGAGGTGTTCAAAGGTTGCAACCCGCAGTGCAAAATCGGCCTGCTTGTCGAAATGGCCGTTCAGCAGGCGTTGCTGCGGAGTGGTCAGCTGTACGAAACAGTCCAACTCCAGCTCGGAGATGGTTTGTTCCTCATCGTGATGATTTGTGCCCTGGTAGAACAGGATGCCCTGACTCTCGTGTACTTGAGTGACCTCAAGCTCAACATCGTCCAGCGTGGTTATTCGGTCCCCCGCCTTAAAGCGCAGCCGGGTCAGGGGTGCATTGTCGGTGGCATAGGTACGTTCCTCGCCTACAGCGGGGAAGCTGACCGTGACCCTGCGGCCATCCAGTTCGGCAATAATGCCCAGGCCTAACTGGGTGTCTGCGTGGCTGACCCAGCGTTGGCCGATGATGTAATCCATAGTGCGCGGTTTATGGCAAAAAAACGGCGCGCATCATATCACGAGGCCTTCGGCAGATAGAACTTCTCGTACCACTTGCGTAGCTTGTTAATGGCACCATCGCCTGCGCAAAGAATGGGGTCGCTGCGATACACCTTGGATTCCCAGATCACCACGTCTTGCCAGAATGCGGCGTGGGCGGTCTCCGGATACATGTCGATGAATTCCTGGGGCAGCTCATTGTCGCCATAGGGGGCAACGATGACAGAGGAGGCCAGGTCGACAGTGTCGCTGTCTATGGGTGTGTGGTAGTTGAGCCACCAGCTTTTATAGGGGAACGGTGCCGCCGGGTTCTCTGTGTAGAAATACATGATGGACGGGCCGTGGTAGGTCGCCCAGTTGTCGCCAGGCTCTACTTTCTGCTCGGTAGCGCGGAAATTGGCGCGGGCCTCTTCGAGATCGATACCCAGGCCCGGTGGAATAATCATGCGAATACCCGGGTCATCCAGGTCTTGTCGCACCCGCGAGTACTGGGTGACGGTATTGTCATCGAAGTAGTTTTCGAACACTTCCGGTCGGCCGCCGTGCACTGAGTAGAAATGCCCCTCGTCGACGATATTCTCGATGACCTCGCAGCCACGAGTCTTCACGGTGGATCGACGGAACACCCAGTCGCCCCAGTGGTCGGGGCCCCACTCGGGAATATCGGGCAATTCGTAATCGGGTGCCTGGCCTTCCGGGTCGTTCCAGATGGCGATGAATCCGTTTTTTTCTACCAGTGGCCAACTGGCCAGAGAGCCTTTGGCGCGCTCCGGAATGGTATCGGAGTAGGGGATGGCGATGCAGTCGCCGTGCTTGTCAAACTGCCAGCCGTGAAATGGGCAGCGAATGCTGTCAGCGACGACTTCGGTGCCGACTCCACCCAGGTTGGCACCCAGGTGAGGGCAGTAGGCGTCCACTGCCACTGCCTCGCCACTGTAACCCCGAAACAGCACGATCTCCTTTTCAAAGTAGGTATAGCTTTTTACATCCCCTTGGGCCAGCTCCTGGGAAAAAGCCAGCACGTGCCAGCCGCGGGCAAAGCGGCCGGGGGTTTCATAGGCGTAGCCGGTGCTCATGATATGGCTCCTTGCTGTTCGGGGAAAAACAAATCCAGGCTGTTACGGTAGGCTTGGATCAGTAGAGCCTCTTCGGTGTAGCCCTTTACCTGGGCAACCCGCTCGGCAATAAAAGGCAGGTAATAGGGTGCATTGGGTTTACCGCGATAGGGCACCGGTGTCAGGTAGGGAGCATCGGTTTCCAGTAGCAGCTGCTCCATAGGGGTAGCTGCCACCACCTCGCGTACGTTGTCCGCCCGATTGAACGTGGCGATGCCGTTAAAACCCAGGTAGAACCCTTCGCCCAGGCAGTACTCCGCCAGCGCCATGCCCGAGGTGAAGCTGTGTATGACGCCCTTGCGAGACAACTGGCCGCTGAAGTTTTCCAGAATGCTCCGGGTATCCTCATCCGCTTCACGGGTGTGAATCACCACTGGCAGATCGGTGTCGACAGCTATTTGCAGTTGTTGTTCAAACACGCTGCGCTGCACGCCGCGGTCGGCATGGTCATAGTAATAGTCGAGCCCGATTTCGCCCACGGCCAGGATCTCGCTCGGCGCCAGGTGTGACCGGATTTCGGCGTCCACCTCGTCGCTGTAATGTTCGGCTTCATGGGGGTGTATGCCCTGAGTGCCCCAGACCGACGGGTTTTTCGCTGCCAGCTCCCGAACAGTGCTGAGATTGTCGGGCGATACGGCAATGGTGATGATGCGTTCAATGCCCACTTCGTTACTGCGGGTCAGTGTGCAGTCCAGCTCATCCGCGTCCAGGTAGTCCAGATGGCAATGAGTCTCGATCAGGGGCTGATCGAATCGCGGGATCTCCGGTTTTGGCTTTTTCTTACTCATGGCCTGGCTTTTGCGAGTATCCGGTCCAGCTGGTTGGCAAACTGCATGCGATCGCCGTGGTTGAAAGGGGGCGGGCCACCACTGACCGCGCCGCTGGAGCGCATTTCTTCCATGAAATCCCTCATGTTCAGACGCGCTCCAATGTTGTTCATGGTGTAGCGTTCGCCGCGAGGTGTCAGCACCAGTGCGCCTTTAGGGATGACCTCTGCCGCCAGCGGAATGTCGGCTGTGATCACCAGGTCGCCGTCGGCGCATGCCTGCACGATATAGTTGTCTGCCATGTCGAAACCCGTCTCCACCTGAATGGATTGTATATAGGGAGATGGCGGTGTCGCCAGCGCCTGGTTGGCGACCAGCACCAGCGGTAGTTCAACCCGCTGTGCTGCGCGATGCAAAATGTCTTTGACGACCCTCGGGCAGGCGTCGGCATCTACCCAGATTTTCATGCTTCATTCTCGTTTTGCAGTTGCGACACGATATCCAGAATCTCCAGCCACAACCAGTTGTGCAGGGGTGATTTCTCAGTGCGGCGATGGCGTACCAGCATGTACTCGATCTCGGCAGTGACTTCCTGGGGAAATTCAAAAGCCTGGATTTTGTAGCCTACGGTCGGATTGCGCAAAATAAACGGCGGGCCCGGCATCAGGAAGTCGGTGTGGCGCAGTACTTCCAGGGCGGTCAGCAGGTGTGACGTTTCGAAGTTGCCGGGGGCGGGCTCCGGCATGTCTTGTAACCCCCCGGAATGAAAAACCTCCAGTTGCTCCAGGTCAGAGATATACAGACGAATCATGGGGTATTGCCCAAGATCCTCCCATTGCAACGGCTTACCGCTGAGTGGATGGCCCTGGCGGGCGAGGATGGCCGGCGGGTTGGCACCAATACTCTGACAGAGAAAGTCCTGTTTGTAGTCGATCTGTTTGATGTGAATGGTCAGGTCCAGGGTGCCTGCCGCCAGTTGCTCCAGCTGGTTCTCGACCCGGGTGATAGAGCGCACCGTCAGGCCTGGTGCGCTGTGCTGCAGGCGCTGCATCAGCAGGGGCAGCAAGCCGATGCCGATATATTCAGACAGGGCGATTGTTACCTCACCCTCATAGGTTGTCGGGTCGAAGCTGGGCTGGCTCACCAGGTGCTGGATGTTACGCAGCACGGATTCCAGCTCACTGCCCAGTTCCGCGGCCCTTGGGGTGGGCTGCATGCCATGGGAGGAGCGGGTAAACAGGGGGTCATTGAAGACCTCCCGAAGCCTGGACAGGGTTTTGCTCATCGCGGGCTGGGTGATATTGAGCCGCTCTGCGGCCCGGGATACATTGTGCTCTTCCAGTAAAATCTGCAATGCAATCAATAAGTTAAGGTCGATACGAGCGAGGTCTCGGGTATCCATGCCAGTCCTGATATAAACAGTATTTATGTTTTAGATAAAAATAATACATTTGGAATATATCAGATGCACCCCTATTATTTGAATCATCTTAAACAGTGTCGAACCACAAGGAGGGATCATGTTTATCGGAACCATGTTCAGCCTGTACTTCGCGATGCTTGGATTGATCGCCTGGGACAACTACCAGGATCGTTCATCTCACTGACACCGACGACAGGTCCATAGACACAAATTTGAGCCCGCCCAACAGCGGGCTTCTTTGTTTATGGGGTGGGTGTATTATGGTCGCGTGAGCATTCAAGGAGTGGGCATGCGGATCATATTGCTGTTGCTGGCAGCCTGGATTGGGTTAGCCAGTCCTGCCTGGGCATATCAAATCGACACCGACGAGCGGGTTGTGGTATTTGGCGATGTTCACGGCGCCTATGCAGAGCTGGTGCAGTTGCTGCAGGAAGCCGAGGTGATCGATGCCGATGCCAACTGGCGTGGTGGACGCACCCATCTGGTCAGCCTGGGCGACTTGATTGATCGTGGCAAATATTCCCGTCAGGTCATAGAGCTGCTGATGAAGCTACAGGCACAGGCCGAGCAGGCCGGTGGGCGAGTGCATGTGGTGCTGGGCAATCATGAGGTCATGGTGATGACCGGTGATTGGCGTTATATCAGTCGAGCCGAGTACGCCGCTTTTGCCGATGAGGAAACTACCGCAGAGCGCAGCGCTCTGATGGATGCCTGGCGTGCCGGACGCGCGGAGCAAAGCGAAGAAGAATTGCTGACGGCTTTTGACAAGAAATTTCCTCCCGGGTTTTTGGGTTTGCAGCGGGCCTACGCTCCCGGTGGCGATATAGGTAGCTGGTTGCTGCAACAGCCGCTGGTTATTCGTATCAACAACAACCTTTATATGCACGGCGGCATCTCCACAGAGACTGCGGAGAAGTCTCTCAAGCAGATTAACCAGGATAATTTGAAGGAGCTGCGCCGCTATCTGGAACTGGTTGAGTCCCTGCGTGAGCAGGGTGTCCTGGCCCGGCACGTAGATTTCTGGGGTCGGCGAGTCTACCTCAACACACAGGCCGAAACGGCGGTCGCAGCCGAGCCAAATGTTCGACCGGCCTGGTTTGAAGAGTTTATCGACTTGGCGGAGTTGGAAGGTGCTTTTGTATTCTCTGAGGCGAGCCCCATCTGGTACCGCGGTAACGCCTATTGCCATCCTTACGCCGAGGCCTTTAATACGGAGCGCCTGCTAAAACGCTCCGGTGCCAGTCGCGTGGTCGTCGGGCATACCCCGAACCCTGCTGGCGCACTCGAGCGGATGCAGGGGCAGGTCTTACGCCTCGATACCGGTATGTTGCGCTCCTATTACCGGGGGCGGCCAGCGCTGTTGATCGAGGAGGGAGGTCAGAGCCACATCCAATACCTCGGTGACCCGGAC
Organism: Halieaceae bacterium; assembly: GCA_963921335.3. Classification (GTDB taxonomy): domain Bacteria; phylum Pseudomonadota; class Gammaproteobacteria; order Pseudomonadales; family Halieaceae; genus CAWUFC02. The sequence goes on from CAWUFC020000001.1 coordinate 2,379,511, forward strand.
AAGCACAGTCCTATTATTGAGGATCGGCGCATGACGCCCGAGCTCTGGGACATGACCGATGAAGAGATGGAAGACCTGCTGCTGAATGCCGAGATTATTGCTGTGGAGGACATCGGTACCGGTATCACCAAACCCTGGCGAGTGACCCTCAAGAAAGAAGGTGGTGAGGAGTATGCAGCTTTCAAATATGAAGACAGTCAGCCTCGGCTGCAGTTCGCACCGCGCTGGAACTCCCGCAGGTATAACGAATCAGACCGTTACCAATACGATATGGCGGCATACCGGCTGGATCGATTGATAGACCTGCAAATGGTGCCAGTCAGTGTGGAGCGGCGCGTTGAAGACAAAGATGGCCTGCTCAGCGCCTGGATTCCCAACTCCATCAACGAGCGTGACCGCGCCGAGAAGCAGAAGCGGTTTGAGAGCCACTGTCCGCAGTTTGAGCAGTACCGGTTGCGCTTTATATTCGACATTCTGGTGCACAATGAGGATCGCAATCTCACCAATATCATTTGGACCGGTGATAATCTGAGCCTGCGTTTTATCGACCACAGTCTGGCCTTCAGAAGCTACGACAAACGTCCTCGCCAATATCGCAAGGTTAAGCTGCGCCTGTCAGATTTGTTGGCGCAAGAGCTCGAGGCGCTCACTGAGGAGCAGTTACAGGAGGAGCTGGGGAGCTGGCTGCACCCGGTTCAGGTGCAGGCCATTATTGAAAGAAGAGATCGGATTTTGAAAGAAGCCGAGCGAGCCGACCCCTAGGGAAGGGGTCGCAGAACTTAGCCGCTAACCACTCTCAGCTTCGGCGCTACCGCGCCAGCCTTACGCTTGGCCTTGGGTCGCGCAGCCGCTTTCTTGGCCGGCGCTTTTTTACCGGCCGCCTTTTTCGCAGGGGCAGCTTTTTTCTTGGCAGCTGCTTTGCGTTTGGCCGGTGCCTTTTTCTTAGCTGCGGCTTTCTTTTTGCTCGCACCGGCACCCGCAGGCGCTTTCTTCTTCGCTGCAGCTTTGCGCTTGGCGGTCGCCTTTTTGCCGGTCTGCTTGCGAGTAGCAGACAGCAATTCGTCGTAGGATGCGTTCAGGCACTCGATATAGAAAGCGGGGTCAGGCATGCACTCGCGATCACCCAGGACCGACATATTGACGCGCTCACCCTGCGAAAAGACCGTGTGGAACAGGCCCACGCCCGGAGTGAGTACACCCATGCCGTGGTACTGAACCAGCTTGGCACCAGCACAGAACAGGTCAAAATTGGGGCCCGGCACATTGGTGATAACCGTTGAGGTATTCAGTGGGATCAGCCGCGACCAGTGACCTTCAGTCCACATGCTGGCTACGGTTTTGCTAAGTGCCGGTGAAAAAATGCCTGCAATCTTCAGCGTGTCGACCAGCGGGCTGGACTCACCAAATTCCTTGGCAGCGACGGTGCTGCTGTTAATCGCTTTGAGTCGCTCGATTGGGTCGCTCAGGTCCGTGTGCAGCGATGAGAAGATGGCGCCCACCTGGTTGTTGTCATCGGTCTCGCCACGGCGAGTACGCATATTGACAGGCAGGCTTGCCGCCAATGGCAGCTCAGGAGTTTCGCCCTTGGCTTCCAGGTAGCGCTGCATGGCTCCGCCAACAATCGTCAGGGCAACGTCATTCAATTTAACGCCGGCCGCATCCTTGATTTCTTTCATTTCGGTGAGCGAGAAATCAGTGGCGTCGAACACGCGGTGAGGGCCGACCGGATCGTTGAAGCGGGTTTTGGGAGACTGCACGTCGGGCATTTCGATTTCTTCGCGAGCCACTTCCATGGCGAACTTGCCGAGGTCCTTGACCAGGGAAACCGCGCCGCGAGCAATGCCCACACCATTACGTACCCGATTGACCATGGCTTTACCCAGCAGCTCGGTATTGGACGGGTTGCGATCGACCAGCAGGGGTTCATCCTGCACAGGGCCGCCGCCGTCGGGGTTTGGCGTCAGGTCGTGCAGTGCCGCCATAAAGGATGCGCCGCCAGCGCCGTCTACCAGCGAGTGGTGCATCTTGGTGTAAACAGCAAAGCTGCCTTTAGGCAGGTTGGGGATATTGTCCAGGCCCTCAATAATGTAGGCCTCCCAGAGGGGGCGGGACAGATCCAGCGGTCGCGCGTGCAGGCGAGCCACCTGAATGCACAGCTGACGCCAGTCACCCGGTTCGGGCAACGCAATATGGCGCAGGTGAAACTCAACGTCGAAATTCGCGTCTTTCACCCAGTAGGGGCGATCGATGCCGCCAGGTACTTCTACCAGCCGGGTGCGAAAAAGGGGCAGGCGCTGCAGGCGCTGCTCAAAATTAGCGATGACCTGCTTGAAGCGGACAAAGCCGCCTTCAGCGGTTGAAGGGTCGTAAATGCCAAGTCCACCAACATGCTGGGGCGTGTTGCCCTGCTCAAGGTTGATGAACGCACTATCCAGGATACCAAGTTGTTTCATTGTAACGCCAAGCCTCTGTGCTCGTGATTGTTTAAGTGTTTACCACGCCAACCCTGGGCCGGGATTGGATACAACTCAGTTATGCTTTTATTGGCTTTGTCGCCGCGTAATTTTCGGGGACCCTGCGACGGGCGCGCTTTTTACCATATCCAGCCTGCGGGCTCAAGATTGAGTATAGACCACGGGCTTTCAGCGCAGATGGAGGTACGCTGGTTCAGAATAGAAAACCGGGTTTGCTTGCGGGGATAGACTTAATGCGGTCTAATTAATCACATCTCATTAATATGTTCAGCTAGTCTGACATAAAGCTATTTTCTGGCAGGAAATGCTATGCAGCGAACTCATTTGGTCGTGCTGTTTACCGTGGTGCTGGGTGCCTGCGCGGACCCATTGATGGATGGTGAGGTGACCGCGACAGCGCTTCCTGACGCGTCTGTCTCGGAGCGGGTAGTAAAGCAGGTGGCCGCGACAGCCGCACCTCATCGTGATCGGCAGATTCTGTTTGGCGACCTGCATACTCATACGTCGTTTTCGCCAGACGGTTTTATCCTGGGTATGCCCATGACCGGAGGCGAAGGTGTGCGCCCCCCCTCTGATGCCTGTGACTATGCGCGTTACTGTTCAGCGCTTGATTTTTGGGGTATCAGCGATCATGCGGAGGGCATTACGCCGCGCTTGTGGCAAGAAACCCGTGAGTCCATCCGCGATTGCAACGCCGTTGGCAATGCTGGCAATCCTGACCTGGTGTCGTTCCTGGGGTTTGAATGGAGTCATGTCGCCGCTATTCCGGAAGAACACTTTGGACATAAGAACGTGTTCTTTCGCGACACCGAAGAGGGCAAGGTGCCCATTCGCGCCATTGCTGCGCCACGCGAGCAGCTGGCCAAGGCTCCCATCCCAAGGTTTGCACAATTCGCCCTTGCAGCCATGGATTTTTCCAATCGCGACTTCTATATCAATCTGCAGTCCTACTATGACGAAATAGCCGCGACTACGATCTGCCCGCGAGATGTTCCCTCCGACGAGTTGCCAGAGAACTGCCTGGAGCTGGCACATAATCCTGGAGAGCTGTTCTCCAAGCTGGACGACTGGGGTTATGACGCACTAGTGATTCCACATGGTAATGCCTGGGGCCTGAGTACGCCTCTGGGTACCACCTGGGACAAGCAGCTCAGCGATGAGTACCACGATCCGGATTATCAGAAGCTGATTGAGATTTACTCCGGTCACGGCAATTCGGAGGAGTATCGCGATTGGACCCCGGTGGTCGTCGACGAGGAGGGCGTGCACAGTTGTCCGCTGCCCCGCGATGATTTTCTGCCCTGTTGCTGGCGTGCAGGTGAACTAATAGAAGCACGCTGCGAGCAACCCGGATCTGCCGAGTGTGATGCCCGTGTGGCCAAAGCCCGGCAGGATTACTTGGATAACGGTATTTCTGGTCACCTGACGGTGCCCGGTGCCAAGGTTGAGGACTGGTTGAATTGCGGCCAGTGTGAGGACTGCTTTAATCCCGCCTTTAAACTGCGCCCCGGTGTTTCCACCCAATACGCGCTGACCCTCAACAAGCCCGAGAACGAGCCGGGCAAGCAGTCCTTTCGCTTTGGTTTTATCGGTTCCAGTGACAATCACAGGGCTCGCGCCGGCAACGGCTACAAGGAGATGGGTCGCCGGGCTGGTAATACTGAGACTATGGGTGTTGCCAAGCCCAATCGCTTTAATGCGCCCAAGCACGCCGGCGACCCTGCCGATCCCAATTCACGTCGGGTGGAGGACATGGGGCCGATCGGTCTGCAGGAGTTGCGCAACCAGGAGCGGCAGCAGAGTTTTTACCTGACCGGTGGACTGGTGGCGGTACACAGTGAAGGCCGTGATCGGGATGCCATCTGGCATGCACTGGACAACAAGCAGGTGTATGCCACATCGGGCGATCGCATCCTGCTCTGGTTCGACATGCTCGGCAGCGAGGGCGAGCGTTATCCCATGGGCAGCGAGCTGGAATATGCGCAGACGCCCCGATTTGAGGTCTCCGCTGCAGGCGCTTTTGAACAGAAGCCGGGTTGTCCCGATTACGTGACCGGCAGCCTGGGTCAGTCGCGCCAAAACAGCCTTTGTGCTGGAGAGTGTTATCACCCTGGCGATCGGCGCAAGGCCATCACGCGCATTGAAGTGGTGCGCATACGCACCCGTGTACAGGCTGACGAATCCACCGCCAGCCTGATTGAAGATCCCTGGCTGGTGCTGCCCTGTGAACAGGACGACGGTGGCTGCAGTGTGCAGTTTGAAGATCCGGATTTTGCGAGTTCGCCCAGGGATACCAGTTATTACGTACGCGCTATACAGGAGCCCACCCTGGCGGTAAACGCTGGCGGACTGCGTTGTGAGTACGATGAATCCGGTCGCTGCATTGCGGTGAACCCCTGTTATGGGGACTTTCGTACCGACCGCCAGGATGACTGCCTGAGCCCCAATGAGGAGCGCGCCTGGTCATCCCCCATTTATGTCTTAGCGGAGTCAGAACAATGAAGAAAGCAGTGATTGCGGTAGCGGTATTGCTTGTCGCCGGCCTGATCTATTGGCAGACAGGTGGTGAAGAGCTGAAACAGAAAGCCATGATTGAGGCCGCCAGTATGGCGGGCAATATGGCAGAGGATATGATGGGACGTGCTGACAGCGAACGTTCCAACCAGTTGCATCTGGTGCCCATTAGTGTCGAGAAGATTAACGATTACATCTATCAGGCCAGGGGTATTGGTAATACCCATGTCATCACGACCTCGGAAGGCCATGTGATGTACGACACGGGTATCAGTATCCAGGCGGCGAACCAGCTGAAGGCGCTGAAAGAGGTCATGCCCGAGGGGAAAATCACCCATATCATTGTCAGCCACTCTCATGCGGATCACAGTGGCGGGGTTAAATTCTGGAAAGAACCCGATACCGAGATCATCGCTCACGCCGATTTCGCTGAAGAACAACGCTACCTGACCGAGCTGGAGCCTTATTTCTGGGATCGCAACCGCCTGTTGTTCCCATTTATGCCGGAAGAGCCGACCCGCACCGGGATGTTGGCCTACGGGGGCGTAGAGCCGACCATTACTGTGGCGGACTGGCAGCTCTACGCCTTTGAGCAGGGGGGTGTGCGTTTTGAAGTCTACGGCACGCCGGGCGCTGAAGGGGCTGATAATGCAGTGCTTTGGCTGCCAGACGAAAAGATCCTGTTCTCAGGCGATACCTTTGGTCCCCTGTTTCCGCAGTTTCCCAATGTGTTCACCATGCGCGGCGAGAAAATCCGTAAGCCGATTGAGTACATTCGCAGCCTGGACCTGATGATTGCGCTGCAGCCTGAAGTGATTGTGCCCAGCCATTTCTCACCCGTGGTGGGGGTTGAGAACACAGTAGGCGGTATGGCGCGTATGCGAGACGCCGTGCAATATGTGCACGACGCGGTGGTGGCTGGCATGAATGACGGCAAAACCATGTATCAGCTGATGGAGGAAATTCAGCTGCCTGATGAACTCTACCTGTCGCAGGGGCACGGCAAAGTGTCCTGGGCGGTCAAGAGTATTTGGGAGTACTACGCCACCTGGTTTCACTTTGAATCCACCACTGAACTGTACCCGGTGCCGGTGCGTGAAGTGTACGGTGATGTTGGCGAGCTGGCGGGTGCCGATGCTCTGGTGACGCGTTCAGCGACTTACCGGGAGCAGGGCGATTGTGTGCAGAGCCTCCACTTGCTTGAGATGGCGCTTGCTGCGGCGCCGGGTCATACCGGGGCGCTGGCGGAGCAGCGACAGTGCCTTGAGATGATGCTGGAAGAGGCGCGCGTGTTGAACAACACCTACGAGGTGATGTGGCTGGAAGCCCAGATCGCCAACACCCAGGCACTGCTGGATGGCTGAGCCCGCAGCTAATACTCGGCAACAAACCCGCGATGTGTTGCTGGCAACTGCGACGCGCCTGTTTGCAGAGCGTGGCCTCGACGGTGTTTCGCTGGCAGAAATCAATCGCGAGGCAGGTCAGCGCAATGCTACTGCGCTGCATTACCACTTCGGCGGCAAGCAGGGTTTATTGCAGGCGATCTTTGATAAGCATCGGCCGCGCGTGAATACCCTGCGTGAACAGCTCCTGGCAGAGCTGCCGGCGCAGGCCACTGCAAAGCAGGTGGTCAATCTGTTGATCAGCCCCCTGGCTGAGCAGGTACAGGACGGCGATGGGGGCTGTGATTACCTTCAGTTCCTGGCCCAGACCAACGCCTTGCCTGGTGCACAGCAGGGTCAGCTCGACCAGCACAATTCCAGCGTGCTGGATCAGCAGCGCCTCGCCTTCACACGCCTGTTGGAAAACCTGCCCCAGGATGTGGCCCGGCTGCGGGCAGGGTTCATGGTGCAGATGGTATTTGCAGCCCTGTCACGCTATGCGGGCCAGGTTCAGGAACAGGGTTTTGACCAGCAAAGCCACCTGGTTTTTGTCGAGGAGCTTACTGCCGCTGCGGCGGCTGTTCTGGCACAATAGGCGGGTGTCGAAATCCGCTGTATCCCAGCGCCTGTTGGTGGCGCTTATTATCTCTCTGCTGCCCCTGGCGACTGTTGCCCAGTCGCGCCAGACGGCGGGAGTGCCAACCGCTTTCGGTCTCAAATACTATTTTACCGATGCGGTAGAGGCGGCCCTGCCAAAGGGCATATTGCGCAGTTCTCCGCGCAGCGATTACTGGCGAGAGCAGGTGCAGGAGCTGGAGTGGCAGGCTGGCCCCTACAATCCTGGTCTCTCGGAATTGCTGTCCCAGCAGGCGGACTATTTTCAGCTGCAAGGAGATCACGGTTCCGCCATCGCCAGCCTGACGCGCGCTGTCCATGTCACCAGGGTCAACGAAGGCCTGCAGACTGAGCTGCAGATACCGCTGGTGCGTCGCCTGGTTGAAAATCATCTCGCGCAGGGAGACCTGGGAGCAGCTGATGATCTCCAGGATTACCTGTTCTTCCTCTATCGGGAAAATCACGTGCAAGACAGTGTCGAGAGAGTCGATGCCAGTGTTGAGTTTCTGGACTGGCAGCGTCAGGCCTGGCTGGCAGAGCTTGGTGAGCAGCGCGAGAAGCGCCTTTATAACGCGGTACAGTTATTAGAGGATTTGCTGGACGACGAGTTGATGCAGGCGCAGATGCCGTTGGCATCCCATCGACGGTTGGTGGAGATGCGCATGCGACTCTATTACCTGGTAGAGCAGGGTCGTTTTGGTGTGCCTGAGGATGTATTCAACGGCTCGCTCAATCGTGGATTCGGCAGCGATCCGGATTCGCAGATCACCCTTGAGGAGCGCCAGTTACAGAATCTGCAGCGTTCCGCTTACGGACGAGGGCAGCGTGATCTGGCGCTGTTAATCGAACGTCAGTATGCGGAGGGAGATGTATTGGCTGCGAACGCCACTCGCATTGCCCTGGCCGATTGGCACCTCTGGCACAACCAGAGCAAACGTGCACGGCTGGAGTATATCGACGCCTATAACGAACTCAGCCGGGAAGAATACCTTTCATACCGTGAGCAATGGTTGGCTCAACCGCGGGAACTGCCTGCGGGCGATGTGTATTTTGCCCCGATCGCACTGCGTGACCCGCAGCTCAACCGTATTCCAGTGCAAGCCACTTTTATGGTGAATAAGCGCGGTCAGCCCAGGGATATTGACGTGCAGGTGTTGGTCGAAGGGCGTGCCGGTTTCCGCGGACAACTGACGCGCTGGCTGCGAGCTGCGCGCTTCCGCCCAGCAGTCATTGACCGCGAGCTGGTAGACAGCCCCATGGTCAGCCGCGAATACACTATTCTGTTTTAAGCGGCGATGACGAGAAGCTGTGGCGCACCGGTTCGGTCATGTCCGGGTCGAAAAACACGGTACTCAACACTGGCTGGTTGCTGATAACCCAGGTCTCGTGCTGATGGCTGTTGAGGGTGACCGTCAGCTGGTTGGTGCCTTTACGCAGTAGGGATTGATCGATATGAATCCACTCGCTGTAGAGTCGAATGCGTTTGCGCCCATTGATCATGATGTGGGCGTGACCCTCCAACAGCTGGTTTGGTGCATCACCCGCGAGCTCGGGTGATTCCAGTTGGTAGTTGCGGACCACCAGCTGCAAATTGAAACCGTTGCTCTCATCTTTGTGCAAATACACCTGTAACTGGGGAAGCGTCGCTCCCTCTGGCACCAGTCGGGGAGTGTGATTGTGCACCACGGTTTGATCCATGGTCGTTTGCCCCGTGGCCGCCGTGGCGAACACAAGCAGCAATAGCGGCAGGCAATAGCGCATCAACTGCCCCTCGGTGGCATGCCGCCGCCCGGAGGCGGACCACCGCCTGCGTCGCCGCTACCCATGCCGCCGGGGCCGCCGATGCCGGTGGAACAATTGGCATTGGCGTTGTCCTGTAACTCGCCTGCGAAGCGTGGGCCGACCGAGTAGGGGAAGGCAGGGATAATTGCACCTTCAACGATTTTGATAGTGACATGGTAGTGATAGCCACGCGTGGCGTCACTGTGGCCGTTGTACTGATCCAGGTAGGCGCCACCGCGCTGGCTGAGTGATTGATCCCAATACCAGTCTTCGAAGAAAAAGCCGCTGGGCGTATCGAAGTCATTGCGCGACAGGGAGGTGTAGGTACCATCAATGTCCGGGCCCTCAAAGTCAGTGGCAGTGGTACCCAGGCTGACATCATACTGATCCACCAGCAGGCAAGTCCGCCTGCCTGCACTGCCACAACCTGTGGCGGAAGCGGGGTTGTCGTAATCTCTTGCCCGCCAGGCGCTCAGTGCCAACTGGCCGCTATCTTCCCAGGGGCCATAAATCGGATAACCATCCGCTGCAAAACCGTACAGCGGTGAGTGGCTATTGCCGGTATCGCCGACCAGGTCAGCCAGGCATTGGCTGTAGAAGTGATGGTGGTATTCGCCGTTGGCGGCATGACCGCCACAGATATCCACATCATAAAGCTCTGCCTCTGGAGCCAGGGTGGACCACACGCCTTCGCTGTTGTAGGTCTGTGTGTCGGTCCAGTTAAACACCGATGTGCCGTTGACGTAGTAGCCCACGCTGCCTGCGCCTGTGTCGCATTCTGTGCTGGTTGCAATCGGCGCCAGCGGCAAATAAATATCGTGCTCAACATCCTCCGGGCATTCCGGGCCCGGTGGCCAGTAGCCGAAGCCTTCATTACTGGCGCAGGAGTTACTGTTGCTGTTGTAGCCAATGTCTTCGCCAAATGCGACCACGTCGCCTGCGCCGACTGTCGCAGCACCGCTGACAAAATCGCCGCTGGCCTGGGGGCGATTATTCAGGAACGCCAGCAGGTCGTTGGTGATCTCCACGCGATAGTCGGGTATGCCGGACGCGCGGACCCGAGCGTAGGCATCGCCGCCGCTGCTCACTTCGCCGACGGATTCGACGTTCACCAGTACACCCAGGCTGGAGTTGCTCTCTTTAATATGAACGGCGCGATCGCTGCCACTGTTCAATGCCCAGGCATTGAGCGCATTGGCCTGCAGATAATTGCCTATAGTACTGTCTTCATCGGCAGCGAGTGCCAGTGTCAGTCGCTGGGGCAGGCCGGCGTCTGCCAGGGAGGCTGCGCGGCTGGCATAGCGGAAATCGGCGGCGACGAGGTCGCTATAGTCGACGCTGCCATCTTCATTGATGTCCTCGGCCAGGACCTGTTGCGCAATATCATCCAGCGCGCTCCGCACTTCAGCAGCCGGCAGCGAGGCCACCTCGTTGTAAGCGGCTGTTGAGACGCTGTTTAGCACCACGAATCCGCGTACTTTGTCGTTTTTCAGGCTCAGGTCGGCGGGAAAAACCACCGCATGGAGGCAGCTGCCGCTGCCGCAGGCCTCAACCAGGTAAGGTGTTTCGTCGGACTGATCCAATGACGGGTTCAGGGCGATTAGGTCGGCGAGAGAGGTGTCCCCATCGAAGTAGCCATCGAAGCTGTCGTTGGCAGTGGCTTCGCGGCTGTCGAATGGGGTATCGCGATCTGCCCATGTGTACACGTTGATGGTGGAGTCACTGCCTAGCGGGTTGATCACGCAGCCACTGAGGCAAATGGCGCTCAGCAGCGTGTAAAAACGGTATGACATGGTGCTTACCCCGACGATTCGAATGCCCAGTCTAAGCCGAGTGCGGAGATAACTCACCCATCGGTTTGTAAGTTTTTGTTAATGCCCTGGCGGACTCTATACAACCAGAAGCTGGCAGTGGCGATGAGCAGGCCGCCAAAGAAGATTGACCAGCCACTGCCCAACAGGGCGATGAAGCTGCCCAGGATAGCTGCCACCACGTTACCGAGGCAGAAGTTGGTGGTGAGTAGTCCCATCACGCGACCCTGGCCCATGTCGCCAAAGCGGGCGGCCATGTAGGCGGGGAAAACCCCATTGGTCAGTGACACGACAAAACCCGAAGCTAAAAATACGCCCAGCATCACAGCCATATTGCCCCAGGGCAGTGCCAGTAGCATCAGGGCCAGGATGGCAGCGCCGATGTTAACCAGCTTCAACTCTTCAGCCCGATTCACCAGCCTGGGCACGACGTAGACGCTGCCGCCGATCATGGCCAGGGTGAGCAGCACCGTACTCCAGCCGATTTCGGCGCTGACAAAGCCAAAGCGCTCAACCAGCCAGAATGGGTAGAACTCGTAGAAAGTATTGAGCCCCAGGGTGAACAGCAGGTGGAATAGCAACAGCGGCTGCAGTGCTTTCACCTTGAGCAGTGCCAGTGAGTTATCTTTGCGCAGGGCGCGCCAGAAATCCCGGTTCTCCTTATTGGCTGCTTCTGGCGGCGCGATAGCCCAGGCCACCATACCCATGGCCAGTAGAGTCATGATGCCTGCGATCAGGAACACCATTTCCACACCCAGAAAGGCCAGGTAGCCGCCCGCCAGCGGGCCAATCAGCCAGCCCGTATAGGTCATGGCATAGACCAGTGACATGGCGCGGGTGCGTTCTATCTTTGGGTGCAGATCGAGGGCGATTGCTCTGGAGACTGCGATGTTGCCCTCACAGAGGTCGGTCAGAAAGCGGGCAAGAGCGAACAGCGGATAGTTCTCCAGCGAGACAGCAAGCGCGGTCAGTCCATAGCCGCCTGCTGCCATCAGCAGGGTCAGCATCAGTACCGGTTTGCGCCCATACAAATCGGACATGGCCCCGATAAACGGGCTGCCGAACAAAATACCCAGCGGATAAAGGGCCAGCAGAAAACCCAGCAACAGCTTCGGCGGCAACTCCATAAAGGTGATCAGCTGATTGCTGTGGTCCGGTTCCAGGAAGAACGGGGTCAGCAGGGGGTAGGGCAGCGCGATTCCCGCTGTGCCCAGTGCAGTGACCAGCATGACTGCATACAGGGTCGAGCGGGGGCTGCTCATAGCGGCCTAGGCGTTCTCTATGACGAGCAAGGAGCCTGCTGCATTGATGGGCTTGGTGGTGCGCCAGTCCAGGAGCTCGCCGCAGAACTTTTTGTTGGCCTTTTCTGCGACTTCAAAAAAGGGTGAGCGCTCGGGATCAGCGATGACGATCTTTTTTACACCGGCGTTAACCGCCCGATTGATCATATTGAAGACCGGATTGACCAGTTCATCCCAAAAGCAGATATCCGCAGCGAGCAGCATATCCACCTTGGACAACTGACGGGTGGTGAGTTTCTCAAACCGCGAGGCCAGGGGCTCAACGCTAACCCCGTTGGCTTCGGCATTGGCCAGCAGATAGGGAAAGACATCCGGGTCGGCATCCATGGAGGTCACCATAGAGCCATAGGCTTTGGCGCAATAAATGCCGGACATGCCCCAGCCGCAGCCCGCATCGAGTACGCTGCCAGTGTGCTCGGGCTGGTTCTTTTTCAGGTAGTCGATCAGCAGAAAGCTGGAACGCCACAGTTTGTTACCGTGGATTGAGGGCTGCGCATCCTGGCGCTTCAGTCGACGAATTTCCGGGTGCGATGCAGTCAGCATCTTCACGCCGTGAAAACGATACTCAGTGCGCGGTGCCTTGCGGCCGCGCGTCTGGCTTGTTGCCAAAACAAAATCTCCCTGTCAGAGCGGGTTAGCGCTCGCCGTGAATCCAGATGGGTGAGGTCCAGGCGCGTTCCTGGATAAGGGGAGAATAAAAGGGTTCATCCCGTTCGTCTATACAGCATTTGCCCCAGACATCGCCGATCGCACCGCGCTCATCCTGGTAATGCTCGGTGAGGGCGGCCGCCTGATCGGCGCAGCTGGGGGAGAAGGGGTCTACCCCCACCGCTTTGCACTGCAGGGTGCTCCAGCGGCAGCTCGGATTTTCCAACGCGCGCACGTAGTAAAACGCGTCCTGGCTGCTGTCGAAGACCGGGTCGCGCCATACGGTGCAGAGCTGGTCATAGCCTGGCCCTACCGGTTCGCAGGTTTCAGGATTCACGCTGGCGCCATTGTCTGGATTGCCGGCCACGTCGAAGATCTGTTCATGGGTCTGGCCCTGGCTGTCGACCCAGCCCTTGATGATCTGGATGCGCTGCAAATGATTGCCTGGATTGCCCGGGCTGCCGGGATCTTTCATGACGCTGACCAAAAAGCCAGGAGATTCGCCATCCGCACTCATCTCACCACCCATAGGGACGCCATCCCGGTAAGCCTGCTCGATCATGTCGGGTGCGCCGCAGAGTTCAGGCTGTAAAGACTGTCCGGCGAAGAAGCGCACGGTAGGGCGTGTGCCGCTGGTGGCATAGGTTTCTTTGTTGCGCATGCCCTGGAAAATGGCATCGCGTGAGTTCTCCTCTGCCCAGACCACCGCCAGGCCGCCGGGATTGTCATAAAAGTGATCCTGAACGTTGCGATAACCCGCATCGCGGCGACCCAGATGACCCACGTAGTTGTTTTCTTCGGCTGCCCCTGGGGTGGCACTGTGGGTGTCGGTGCTGGCGATAAAGCCCATCTTGAAGGGATTCTTGCCGTCAGCCTGGCCCAGCGCAAGGCCATCTTTGAGCACGTTGCGCACCATATTGCGCCGCGCAAAGTTGTCCAGATCCACCGGAGCGGCGCCATCGTCCTGAATCTCGCCAAAAACGGTGCCGAGCATCTTGAGATTGTCTGCTTTGGCTTGCTCGAAATCGCAGAGCTCATCCTCGGTAGCCAGCCCCCGCCCCATCAGGCGATCGTAGCGACATTCAGAGGCGGCCTTGTGCTGCACCAGTTCAACCAGGGGCTCAAAAAAGAGACGGTCGTCGGCTTCACGCTGGGTTTTGGGGTCGGGAAACATCAGACCGCCACTCAGGTTGGGGTTGTGGGGAATGGCCATGACGTCACAACCGTCGATACCGTCAATGCATTCGCTGCGTAGCTGTTCCCAGAGGTTGGGCACGTTATAGCTGCCGGTATCGTAGGTGCTGATTGCCGTCTCGGTCACTTTCTCGTTACGGAAAATAACGTTTCGATGCATGTTCTTGCCCTGCGGGGCATCGGTGTATTCATAGCCGACAAAGCTGGTAAAGCTGCAGTCGCTGCTGCGATCGTAGTGATCCTCCGCGGCCTGCTGAATTTTCTGCCAGGCTTCCTTATGGCCGGCATCGCAGTCCGACATGGTGCAGGCAAACGATTCCGGCTTCTGGGTGTCTTCGCCCATCACGCCCAGGTTGGCCCAGTAGTTGGCCGCCAGCAGCTGCAGAATGAAGATGTCGCTGCGGGTGAGCATGCAGTAGGGAAACCAGTAGCCGAAACGCCCTGCGTCAGTGGTACAGATATTAATGGGCCCCAGAAATTCCGCGTGATCGGTCAGGCCAGTAAAGTCCAGGGGTCGCTGTATCTGGGCGATCAGGGTTTGCTCACCATCTGCGTCCGACAGGGTAATCGGTTCGCCCTTGGCGTACTGGTAGGCCTGCCAGGGGTCGTTACACTGACTGGAGATGTAGGAATCAAAGGAATAACTGGTATGAACATGCAGATCCCCGAACATGGGCATCTTGGTGGGGGTGTAGTGGTCACAGGGTTCGCGCTGCTCGGTGCGCTCAAAGGCAGGTTGCCCGGAGGGTGCAGCGTTCACAATACTGCAAAAAAGTGAGCATAACACAGCAACGGCCAGCTTGCGGTATGTCCTCATGAAGCATTCCTTGTTATCTTTGCCTTATATAACAGCAATAATTTTCGACTAGTATTAAGTGTAACTCAGCCCGTAAATTTACACACAGGTTACACTTCACTGACAGGGGAAGTACGCATCGTGGCAATCGAGCCTGAGCAGGACTTGCAACAAGCCGCCGCGCCCCGCGGGGGTAAACAGGTGGAGCTGCTGGAGAAGAATCGACCCCAGCAGGCCCGCGCCATTCGTACCTATGAAGGCATTCTGGAGGCGGCCAGTGAACTGCTGATTGAAGTCGGCCTGGAGCGAATATCCACCAATCTGATCGCTGAAAGGGCAGGCATTACAGTGCCTGCGCTGTACCGCTATTTCCCGAATAAGTACTCGGTGCTGAATGCCCTGGGCGCGAGGCTGATGGATCGCCAAAATGCCGCCATGTTCCAGTGGCACGATCGCTATATTGCCGGTCAGCCGCCTGAGCGCGTGTTTGAGTGCATCTATGAACTGCTGGTCGGGCAGTATCAGGAGACGGCTGATCTCACCGGCGGTGTTCAGATCATGCACGTGCTGGCGTCCATCGCACCCCTGCAACAGGTTCAAAATGACAGCCACTGGCAAACGTCAGAATTGTTGGCTCGCCTGTGGACGAATCAGTTTGGTGTTGACTTGACCGACACGGTACTGAAGCAGGCCAGGGTGGCTGTTGATATCGGCTATTCGACGATTCAGATGGCGCTGGAAGAGACCAAAATGACCCCCGAGCTGACCCTGCGCGAGGGTGCTCGAGCCCTGCGTTTGTACCTGGAGGCGGTGATGCGCGAGGCTGGCATTGAGGTGGAGAATCGAGCTTGAGTGTAAAAGATCTGCGTATCCCCGGCGCTGTGCTGGTATTCAGCTTGTTGCTGGGCGCCTGTGGCGAGGGTTCAAATAACGTCGCTTCCACCCCGGCAGTTGAACGGGGGCCGAGAGAGCCCGCTGGTGAGGCGCTGGCCCAGCTCTACAACCGCTCTTGTCGCAGTTGCCATGCCATGGGCACAGCCGCAGCACCACTGACCGGTGATTTCGCAGCCTGGGCACCGCGACTGGAGCAGGGCATGGATGTATTGCTGGACCACACTATTAACGGCTATCAGGGCATGCCACCCATGGGCATGTGCTTCGATTGCAGTGAAGAGGATTTTCGCGCGCTGATTAGTTTTATGGCGCGAGGTGAGGGATGACGGCGAGTCGTCGCAGCTTCCTGCAGGGGCTGGCGGCTGCCGGTCTTATACCGCAGCTGCCCGCATGGGCTGCACCCATTCCCTGGCGAAACTGGAGCGGCTCCCAGCAGTGCCTGCCCTCAGCGCGACATGCCCCGGCGGATATTGCCGAACTGCAAACGCTGATACGCGACTGTAGCAGCACCCTGCGCCCGGTCGGTGCCGGGCACTCATTTACCTCATTGGTACCTACCGATGGGGAGATTGTCAGCCTGGCCCGCATCAGCGGCCTGATTGATCAAAATCCCGATACGTTGGAAGCGACTTTTTACGCGGGCACCCAGCTGTCGGCGATAGGGGCACCATTGCATGAAGTAGGGCAGGCGCTGATCAATATGCCAGATATTGATGAGCAGATTCTCGCCGGTGCAATGGCCACCGGTACACACGGCACCGGTGCGACCCTGAAGTGCTTACCGGCCTATGTGACCGGGCTGGAACTGATCACCGCAAATGGCGATGCGCTGTGGTGTGACCGCGAGCAGAATCCAGGGGTTTTTGAAGCGGCTCGACTGTCACTGGGCGCCTTGGGTGTGGTCAGCAAATTGCGTCTGCAAAACACCAGACCCTATTTTTCGCGGAAAGAATCCTGTGTGGCAACCCTTGAGGACGTGCTGGCTAACGCCGAACGCATGGCCGACCAGCACCGCAATTTCGAGTTTTATTACATACCGTTTACAGATCGCTGCATCATTCATACCCACGACCTCACCGAGGAGGAGCGCTTTGCGACACCGGTAGAGGACCCCAATGAAGGGGTGATGGAACTCAAGGCGGCACGTGACTGGCTGGGCTGGTCGGACACGCTTCGCGGCCTGCCAATTAAGATGATTCTGGATTCTTATGAGAAAGAGGTCAGTGTCGAGGCCTCCTGGTTGAACTATGCCAGCGAGCGCAATGTGCGATTTAACGAGATGGAATACCACCTGCCGCGGGAGCATGGCATGGCTGCCCTGCGGGAAGTGCGCAAGATGCTCGAGCGCAAGCACGACGAGGTATTTTTCCCGCTGGAGGTGCGCTTTATCGCAGCGGATGACGTCTGGTTAAGCCCTTTCTATCAGCGCGAATCGGTGTCCATTGCCATTCATCGCTACTACAGCGAAGACTACCAGCCATTTTTTGACTCCATTGAACCCATCTTTCGTCGCTATGGCGGCCGGCCTCACTGGGGCAAGATTAACAGCATGACCCGGGCAGATTTCCGCCAGCACTACGAGCACTGGGATGACTTTGTGGCGGTGCGGCAAGCACTGGACCCGGATGGTAAATTCCTGAACCCCTACTTGAGTTCCCTGTTCGGTGAGGCGGGATGAAGCGCCGCACACTGCTGGGCGCCGGGGCCGCGGTAGGGCTGGGAGCGGCCGTGGGACTGAAACCTGATCGCGGCGGCGTTCATAGCGACTACTTTCTCAAGCTGAGCAGCGCCCTGGATCGGGCAGGTTTGGCGCGTCCGACCCTGGTCATCGACAAGGCCCGACTTGAAGCCAATATCGATACTCTGACAGCACATTTGGGGCAGGACTACGCCTACCGGGTGGTAGCCAAGTCACTGCCATCTCTGGATCTGCTGGACCTGGTGTGCAAACGGGCCAATACCCGTCGCCTGATGATGTTTCACCAGCCCTTTCTGAACCTGGTGGCGCAACAGATGCCCGACAGCGACCTGTTGCTGGGCAAGCCCATGCCGGTCGCGGCGGCCAACCGCTTCTTTGATCACCATCGAGGATCATTTGATCCCGCCCGCCAATTACAGTGGTTGCTGGATTCCCGTGAACGGATAGCCCAGTACGGTGAACTGGCAAAACAGCGCCAGCTAAATATGCAGGTCAACCTGGAGTTGGATGTGGGGCTGCATCGCGGAGGTTTTCAGGATGAAGCGGAGCTGGCGCAGGCGCTGGCAGACATCGAGGCCCATCCCAACCTGAATTGGTCAGGATTCATGGGTTATGAGCCGCATGTCGCCAAAATGCCCGGCGTGTTAGGCGGGCCGGATAAGGCCTTTGCCCGCGCCCAGGCACGATACGAAGACTTCGTGCGGGTCGCTCGGGAGCAGGGTTATAGCATTGATGGGCTGACCCTGAATGCGGCGGGCAGCCCCACCTACCAGCGCTACACCGGTGAGCAGGTGGCCACTGAGCTAGCTGCCGGTTCCGCGCTGGTGAAACCCACAGACTTTGATCTGGACAGCCTGTTTGACCACGTACCGGCGGCCTTTATCGCTACTCCGGTCATCAAGTCGCTGCCCAGTGCGCGTACGCCCGGCATAGAAGGTCTGGCGCGCTTACAGCACTGGCTTGATCCCAATAGCCGGCAGGCATTCTTTATCTATGGCGGCTACTGGAAAGCCCTGCCCGAGTCGCCACCGGGGCTGGCGTATAACTCCATTTACGGCCGTTCTACCAACCAGGAAATGCTGACCGGATCCAGCCGGGTGCAACTGCAGGCGGATGACTGGGTGTTCCTGCGGCCGACCCAGAGTGAGCATGTATTCCTGCAGTTTGGTGATATCGTGCTCTACGATCAGGGTGATATTGTGACCAACTGGCCCGTATTCAGTCAGGGCGCCTAGGCTTCCCAGCAGCCTCTCGGGCTGGTTAGAATCAACTCCCCAAATAAAACAAGCAAGTAGAGGAAGTTCGCATGTCAGAGAGTGCGCGCAAAGATACCCCTGAGCAGGCCGAGTTTCGCCAACACTGTCGTGATTGGCTGAAAGACAACCAGCCTCCTGAGCCGCCCGTTCGATTGCCGGTGTCACCGCTGGAGATTATGACGGAAGACCAGCTGCACTACCTGCAGGACTGGCAGAAAGCAGCCTACGATGCCGGGTTGATCGGCTGCGATTACCCGGTTGAGTGCGGTGGGGCGGGGCGTAGCGATTGCCAGCGCATTGCCAATGCAGAAATGAAGGTCGTGAAAACACCGTTCCTGCCGAATGTCATCGGCCTGGGCATGGCGGCCCCAACAGTGTTTTATCACGCCCAGGAAGAGGTCAAACAGCAGCTGCTGCCCAAGCTATTCTCCGGTGAAGAAATCTGGTGCCAGGGCTTTTCCGAACCCGGCGCCGGTTCCGACCTGGCCAGCGTTCAGACTTTCGCGGAAAAAGATGGCGACAAGTGGATCATCAATGGCCACAAAGTCTGGACCTCACTGGCGCATTTTGCCGAGTGGATGATCCTGCTGCTGCGCACTGACAAGTCCAGCAAGTACGATGGCCTGTCTTACTTTGTGGTGCCGATTCGCTCTGAACTGGGTAAGAGTGTCACGGTGCGGCCTCTGATCAAGATGACCGGCGAGACCGGCTTCAATGAAGTGATCTTTGACAACCTGGTCGTCGATGACAGCTACCGACTCGACGAGGTCGGCAAGGGCTGGCAAGTGGCGATGACGACCCTGGCTCATGAACGCGGCGCCGGCCAGATGGTGACTCCCAGTTCTGGTGGTCGTGGTGATGAGGATAAACAGAAAGCATCACTGACCGGTGGCCTGGTGGAGCTGGCGCAGAACACCACGCGTGCCGGCAAGACCGCTGCGGACGACGCCGTGCTGCGCGATCGCATTGTACAGATGATGATTCGCGAGGAGGGCTTCAAGCAAAGTAATCGGCGCTCTCGCGTACAGGGCCTGATCGATCACCCCATGCGCATTCCGCTGCAAAACAAGTTGCTGAGTTCCGAGCTGATGCAGGATGCCGCGGGCTTGGCCACCGAGATCGAAGGTGCCCAGGGCAGCCTGTACATGGCTGACCCCAATGCCCCGGCAGCTGGGCACTGGCCGCTGGCGTACATGAACTCCTTCGGCTTCACCATTGCCGCAGGAGCCAACGAGGTGCAGCGCAATATTCTGGGTGAGCGGGTCCTTGGCCTGCCCAAGTCCAAGTAAGAAGTCGGGAGAATAAGAACATGGAACTACCATCAAATTTCGGCTTCGGTGAAGAGGAAGTCATGCTGCGGGATTCTGCGGCCAAGTTTTTTGCTGACAATATGCCGGTGGACAAGTTGCACGCTTTGGTTGCCGATGATTCCGATCCGCACAAAGACCTCGCTGCCAAATGGACGCCTGAGCTTTGGCAGCAAATGGTTGAGTTGGGCTGGACCATGCTGGCTGTACCAGAGAGTGCAGGCGGGATGGGCATGGGTGCAGCCGCGGTTGCAGGCCTTTGCGAGCAGGCCGGCAAAGCGGCTTTTCCCTCGCCCCTGTTGTCGACCATTAATTGCACCTACTTGCTGGCAGCCTGTGAAGGCTCGGCGGCTACCGAAGCCCTTGAGGCCGTCGTGGGCGGCTCAGCTGCCAGCTATGCGGGTATCAACGCGGCAGGCTCCTGGGAATATGCCGACACGGACGTGATGGTCAGCGGCGGCAAGCTCAGCGGTACCGCGGCCTTCGTTCAGGATGCACAAAAAGTGCAGTACTTTCTCGTTAAAGCCGCTGATGGCGGCCAGTCTGGCCTCTACTGGGTTGCGGCGGATGCAGCCGGTGTCACCGTTACCCCTGATGCGATTGTTGATCTCACCCGCGACCAGGCTCGGGTCAGCTTTGACGGTGTTGATGCGGTGCAGGTCAGTGCTGACGCCAGTGCTGCCCTGGCAGCGGCAATGCCCGCCATTCTGACCATGGTGGCTGCGGATATGGTCGGTGCCGGCGAGTGGCAGTTGCAAACCACCGTCGAGTACGCCCAGACCCGCAAACAGTTTGAGCGCGAGCTGGGTTTCTTCCAGGCGGTTAAACACCCTCTGGTGAACGTGATGATCGACATCGATCAGACCAAGTCGCTGGTGTATGCCGCTGCATGTGCCATTGATCATGACCCGGAGGATGCTGCACGACTGGCTCATATGGCGAAGGCCTCAGCCAGTGATATGGCAGGCTTTGCTTCCAGCCGATCCGTGCAGTTTCACGGTGGCATCGGTTTTACCTGGGAGTGCTATATCCATATGTACTTCAAGCGCCAGATGCACAACCAGGCGCTGTGGGGCGATGCTGCCTATCACCGCGCCCGCATAGCCGAACTTGTGATCGGCGCCGCCGCCTGAGGAAAAAGCCATGCGCAAGTTTCTGACCATCAGCCTGGTCCTGCTCGCAGGGCTGGGTCTCGCCCTGTATGCCGTTTTACAGCCACCGACACCGCCTGAGCACAGGGTGTTCATCAATGGCCAGGTGCTTTCGATGGACGTAGAGGACACTGTTTTTGAAGCGATTTCCATTCGCGGAGAGACCATTGATCAACTCGGCACCTCCAAGGAGGTTGCGGCGCTGATCGAATCCGGCACGATAGTGACCGATCTGCAGGGGCAGACCCTGTTACCGGGCTTTGTCGACGCCTATGGGCACTTTCCAGGCTCCGGTTTCGTGGTGGTGTCTGCTGACCTGTCGAGCCCACCGGTGGGTGGTATCACCAATATGCTCGAGTTACAGGATGCTTTGCGGCTAGAAGCGGGTAAGAAGAGCCCTGGTGAATGGGTCACCGGCATGGGTTACGACGACACTTTGCTGGCAGAGAAGCGCCATCCTACTCGTGAGGACCTTGATGCGGTTTCCATGGAACACCCGATTTATATCACCCACGTGTCCGGCCATATGGGTGTGGGTAATAGTAAGGCGTTCGAACTGTTGGATATTAATGCGGAATCTGAGGACCCCGAGGGTGGGGTGATTGTGCGCAAATCGGGCAGTCGTGAGCCTGCTGGCCTGCTTGAGGAAACTGCCCACATGCCGGTGACCCAGCAAACCATGGATTTCACCATGATGCAGGCGGTTGACATGATTCGCTATGCCAGTGCGGAATACGCTGCAAGAGGTGTCACCACCGCCCAGAGCGGCGGCACAGATGCATCCATGGCCAGCGGAATCGCCATGGCGGCCAAATACAATATGGTGGCGCCGCGTCTGGTGTTGTTTGGCTTTTTCAATCTGGTGGGTGATCAGTGGTTAAGTGGTGAATTTGACCCCGCCGAGTTAGAGTCAGCCAAGTTGGCAATGCCTGCGATTAAGATTGTCGCCGATGGCAGTATCCAGGGTTACACAGGCTATCTGGCGAAGCCCTATCATGTGCCTTTCAAGGGCGATGCCAGCTATCGCGGTTATCCTGCGGTGCCGCGAGAAGACCTGTTTCGCGAGGTTGAACGTTTTCATGCGGCAGGTATCCAGATGGCGATTCATGGTAATGGCGATGCTTCCATTGATGACATTCTGGGTGCTTTCGCAGCGGCGCAGGAAAAATACCCCGCGGAGGATCCGCGCCTGATTCTTATACACGCGCAGATGGCCAGGGACGATCAGTTAGTCCGCATGAAAGAACTCGGGGTGACGCCGAGTTTTTTCTCGGCCCACACCTATTACTGGGGCGATCGCCACCGGGATATCTTTATGGGACCCGAGCGTGCATCCCGCATGAGCCCCACCGGTTCCTCGGAGCAGATCGGTCTGCGTTATACCGTACATCTGGATACGCCAGTGGTGCCCATGCAACCCCTGCAGTTGCTGTGGAGCACGGTTAATCGGATGACCAAGGACGGTGAGGTGTTGGGGCCGGAGCAGCGTGTCAGCCCCATGAATGCGCTTCGTGCCATGACAATTGATGCCGCCTGGCAGGTGCGACAGGAAGATCGTATTGGCTCCCTGGAGCCCGGCAAGCTGGCAGATATTGTAGTGCTATCGGGCGATCCGCTGAACGATGTCGAGAATGTCAGGGACATGCAGGTGGTCGAAACCCTGGTGGGTGGCGTCAGCGTTTACAGTCGCTAAACTTTGGCGCTCACTTAATTGGCGCAACCGGTTCCACGTAGTACTGATCAATCCAGGCATCGATATCAACCTCGTCAATCTGGTCGGGGTTGAGATGTTCCTCGGCGTACTTCATGTAATCGCCGGAGCGTAGGAAGATTTTCATCAGCTCCCCGTCAAGATTGCCGCGCTTGACCATGCCACCGAGAATGTCCATGGCTACTGACAGTTTCATCGGCTCTTTGTAGGGGCGATCGTTGGCGACCAGCGCTTCGTAAATATCGGCAATCGCCAAAATACGTGATTGCATGGGCATATCCTTGCCGTCGATCCCGTTGGGGTAGCCAGAGCCGTTCAGGTGTTCGTGGTGAGCGCCGGCATAGAGCGGCAGGCGCTTTTGCTTGCGGGGAAAGGGCAAGGCCATCAGTCAGCGCCAAGAGCGATCAGCATGAAACTTGATCTGGTCGCGCTCGTCATTGCTCAGCGTACCGTATTTGATCAGCAGATTATCCTTCTCCCAGTCGTCGATCAGATTGGCGTCATGCTCATTGCGCTCAAACTTTTTCAGCAGCGGAAAGCCGTGATCGATCACGATCTCAGAACTGAACGAGGCTGCAACGGGCATGGCCGCCAGCTCTTCCACTAGTGCTATCTGGTCCTCAGGCATGCCCTCACTACCGCGGTTGCAGGCAAACAGGGTTTCCAGTTTAGTCGCCAGGGCCTCGGTCTGCTCGCAGCAGGTGTCGGCAAAGGCGGCGATGGTATCTGCGCTCTCGCCAGCCTGGGCGGCGGCCAGTTGCGCCTCCAGCATCTCGATTTTGTAGTCCTTCATTTTTGAACTGAAGCGTTCAACGATCATCTCGAAGCGGTCCATCACGAACTGCAGCTTCACCTGCTTGGACACAATGTGCTCCGGCGTGGTGATTTTGCCGATGTCGTGCATCCAGCCTGCCAGGCGTATTTCGGTCATGTCGTCCTCATCATAGTGAACGTTGGCGTAGATGCCGTCGTCCCACTGGCTGACCGATTCGGAAATGGCTTCGCCCAGTGCAGCCACCCGGCGAATGTGGTTGTAGGTATGAGAGGACTTTTCGCCAAGACCTTGCGCCAGCATGGTGACGAAGGAGTTGAACAGGTCCACCTGCTCGTTAATCAGTCGCTGCTGGGTAATGGAGGCCGCCGCAGGAAATGACACGGACTGCACAAGGTCGATGTCTTCCGGGGTAAAGCCGCCAATGGTGCCGCTGGGCAGGCGGCGGTTAATCAGCTGTAGAACGCCGATGATATTGTTTTCGTGATCTTCCAGGGGAATCACCAGCATGGAGCGGGAGCGATAGCCGTTGGCCTCGTCGTAGCTGCGCGTGCCGGTAAAGTCGAAACCCTCCGCATCGTATACGTCGTCAAAGTTGAGCAACTCTCCCGTATTGGCGCAGTAGGCAGAAACATTGCCCAGGTTGGCACTGCCGTTGAGCTCAAGGGGAACAGGCGGCATGATGTCGATGTCGTCGCCCTTGAGGTTGGTGTCCATGGTCTCGTTCTGCAGGGCCACAAATTTTAGATGGCGGCTGGCGATCTCGCCGGGATCGATGGGGTTGTTGGCGTAGACTTCCTCCAGCATGTAGATGGTGCCGCCATCAGAGTTGGTGAGGTTGCGTGCGGTGTTGAGGGTAGTTTCCAGGATGTTGGCGATGTCTCGCTCACGGGTGAAGGTGACCCCGGAGCGGGTGACGAGGTCGAGCTTGCGGCGGCTTTCCAGCTCAGCGATCTGGTCGTCAGACAGCAGCTGGCGAAAGTGATCGATGCCACCGTCCTGGTGCAGAATATTGTTCACGAATGCCCGCAGGTCTGAGGCCAGGATGGTATCCAGATCCGGGCGTGTCGTTGCGTCAGCCATACTCAGTCAGCTTCCCGTGCTTGTTGCTGTGTCATCGAATTGTAGCAGTTTGTGATCTGGCTCACGCGCTCTTTCCGCAGTACCACCCAATTGATGCGATACCTGGCTTTGCAAATGTAGACTTTTCCACGTGCTGAGGTAGTGTAGGCACGTCAACTCAAGGAGTTAGAGTGTGATTACGCAGACCTTTTTGCCACGTGTGGGCGCCTTATTGCTTTTAAGCCTGCTTGCAGCCTGTGAGCAATCGATGGTTGTAGGACCGATTGGCGGTGCCCAGGTACTTGTGGAAGAGCTTCGGACAGAAATACAGGTTTCACCCGATACACTTATGACTGGGAGCGATCGCGACGCCACGTTGATTAATCCGGACTTCCAGAGCCTGGATCCAGGCCAACAGCTGGGGCTGATTGGTCTAACGACGCTGAATACGTTGCCGGTGGACGACGCGACCTGGTATTTGGTGCATATCAGGGGAGGTTTTGATTTTGATGCAGATGGCAATGGCCTGCTGGATAGCGGTGCCGTGCAGGTTTCCGACCATGCTGCTCACGCGCTAATGACCGGTGAGCTGATAAAAGCCGGTGGCCACCTCATCGGCCCACTCAGTGAGGCTGCCTGGCGCTGGGTAGAGCCGTTTTATATCTATATGACCGACAGTGAGCTGAGAGCTGCCCTGGATGAATTTGCAGTAACGGCAATGGTGGATATCCGGGCGCAGGATGGTGTTCATGACTACCGTGATTTGCTGACCTTTAACCCGCTGTACCATAGTGAGACTACAGATTTTAAAGGCTCCATGG
This sequence comes from Halieaceae bacterium, assembly GCA_963921335.3. Taxonomy (GTDB): domain Bacteria; phylum Pseudomonadota; class Gammaproteobacteria; order Pseudomonadales; family Halieaceae; genus CAWUFC02. The sequence continues at coordinate 2,404,701 of CAWUFC020000001.1, forward strand.
CGCTGTTGCGGTCGCTTAAATCTGCAATGACTACTGGCGAAATGGGTCCGTTTCGGCGCGGCATCGTGATAGATATGATCGATCTGGATGTACCGCTGGGCGCGGCTGAGGCAATGTTCAGGGAGCGCATTTCGCCGGACATCGCCCAGGGCAATTGTGTGCAATGTCATGTGGCCGGTGGTCAGGCCGGAAGCACCCGATACGTCTTGCGCAGAGGTAGCAATGCCAATGTGCTTGCTGACAATCTCGATGCTTTCGAAGCCCTTGTCAGCGCGATCGGCGTGGAAACGATCCTCAACAAAGCTGCTGGTATCGCCCACGGCGGTGGTACGCGCCTCGCCCAGGGTTCAGACGAGCTGGCGGACTTCGAGACCTGGCTTGAATTGCTCTGATAGAATGGCCTGAGAATAATTCAGGAACAAACTATGTCGCGCACGATCGCCGCTGTCTTCATCGCAGTTGTTCTGGCTGCCTGTGGGTCCAATGAAGAAATTGTCAGCCCCATTGGCTCAGCGGGTGATTTGCAGGTGTCTGACGACTGGGCCTGTGAGTCCACAGGCGCAGATGAATGGACCTGCTATCCCGCTGAGCCCGAGCCTGAACCAGCGCCTTCAGCGAATGTCGTTCAAACTGATACTTCGCAAGATGGCCTCAGTGCCGGTGAGGCGGCCCTTATGGCCGCATTTATGCCCAACGTGCAGGAGCAGCCTGCGTCACAGAGCATGCCCGAGGCGATGGAGACAGCAGAGCCCGATGCGGAGCAGATGAGCGAAAGCTGGGTGCTGCAGTTAGGCGCTTTCAGGCAACTGGAAGCCGCTGAGCGGGCCCTGGCAGAAATGGGTATGGACGGCCTGCGAATTGCAGAGACCGAACGCGACGGTGAGCGCTGGCACGTGATTCTGATGGGGCAGTACCCGCATCAGGGGGCTGCTAATGAGGCTGCCAAAATCCTCGTGGATGCCACCCCGGATAAGCATGTATGGGTGCGCCAGTTGTCAGACGTAGAAAAGTCTACGGCGCCGGCTCAGTAGTGCTGGCAATCGCCTGCTGGCGGATCAGCTCGAGAGCGGCCTGAATTTCATTCTCATCCATAGCGCCATGCTTTAAATAGGTGACGACGCCGTTGCTGTCGGTAATAACAATTGTGGATGTCTTCTTAGCCAGCTCCCAGCCGACTCGTCCGAAACCCTTTTCATCCAACACCAGCGTAGACTCGGGGAATTTGCGCTTGTTTTTCTCCACTTCGCTTTTGACGAAGCCTTTGGTGCCCCACATGGCGTCCTTCAGGTTAATGATGGTTGTGACGTAGACCGTGCTGGGATCAACTTTTTCCAGGGCATCGGTGAACGGTTCATTGAGCTTGCTGGCAGAGATGGTGCCCGCCATATACTGTAAAACATGGCTGGTGGTGGCAGGTTGTCGCAGATCCCAGGGTTGGTAGGTGATGTCCTTGTTTTCAAGAATGAGTTCACCATTACTCGGGATAGAGACCAAGGGCATACTCTGACCCAGCATGATCGGTTGAGCCATTGTGTTCAGCGAGAATAGCCCCAGCAGGGCTGTGAAGATTAGTTTTTTCATAGGACAAGCATAGCAAAAAAGGGGCTCAGATCGTCATCTGGCCCCCTGCAATACCTGGATAGAGTTTTGTCGACTGGCTGCTTAGGCAGCCTGTTCGATCAATTTGCCGTTGGTACCGATCTCGATCTTGCGGGGCTTCATCGCCTCCGGCAGTTCGCGTTCGAGTTCCACATGCAGCAAGCCGTTTTCCAGGTTGGCGGCAGTGACTTTCACGTGCTCGGCCAGTTGGAACTTGCGCTCAAAGTTACGCGCGGCGATGCCCTGGTAAAGAAACTGCTTTTCAGCGTCGGCAGTTTGCTTGCCGGAGATCACCAGGCTGTTCTGCTCGCTGGTAATTTCCAGTTCATCTTCGGTGAAACCGGCCACAGCCATCGTGATGCGGTAACGGTTTTCCTCGACCAGCTCAACGTTGTAAGGGGGGTAGCTGGGTTTGTTATCCACCGCAGAATTCAATATCGACGCCATACGGTCAAAACCGATAGCAGAGCGGTACAGTGGGCTTAAATCAATAGCAGTTCGCATGTCATATCCTCCATAGAAGCGATACTAGTTAGTGGACCTCCTCGAGCATCCACACTGTCTATATGGAGACGCCTGAACGTATTTCAAGGCGATAACAAGAAATTTATCTGCGCCGACGGCGACCGGGTTTCCTCGGGTTTTTGGGCAGTCCGTTATGCTGGGTAGCAAATGGTCTACCCTGGCGTTCCTCGCTGCGCCCACGGGGTTGTTGGCGCGGTATCAGCTGATTGGGGCCACTACCAATTAGGTCACGCCGCCCGAGCTTGGCCAAGGCCTTGCGCAACATCGGCCAGTTGTCCGGATCGTGATAGCGCAGAAAGGCCTTGTGCAGGCGTCGCTGGCGCAGGCCCTTTACCGTGGGCATGGTGTCATTGCTGCGCCGAAGTGGCTTCAGGGTGTTGTGCCCGCTGTGATACATGGCTGTAGCACTGGCCATTGGGGAGGGGTAGAAGGTTTGCACCTGGTCGGCCCGAAAATCATTGCGCTTTAACCACAGGGCCAGGTTCATCATATCTTCATCGGATGTGCCGGGATGCGCGGCGATGAAGTAGGGGATCAGGTACTGTTTTTGCCAGCTTCCTTGGAGTACTTCTCGAACATTTTCTTGAAGTTGTCATAGGTGCCGATGCCCGGCTTCATCATGTGTTGCAGCGGTGCATCCTCGGTGTGTTCCGGTGCAATTTTCAGGTAGCCGCCCACATGGTGGGTGACCAATTCTTTCACGTAGGCCGGTTCACGCACGGCAATGTCGTAGCGCAGGCCGGAGGCAATCAGCACTTTTTTGATGCCCAGCAGGTCCCTGGTTTTGCGATACAGCTCGATCAGTGGTTTCTGGTTGGTATCCAGGTTTTTGCAAATGCCAGGAAAGACGCAGCTCAGCTTGCGGCAGCTGGCTTCGATCTCTCGACTTTTACAGGCCAGTCGCCACATGTTGGCGGTAGGGCCGCCAAGGTCCGAGATCACGCCGGTAAAGCCGGGGGTCTTGTCACGAATCGCTTCTACTTCTCGGAGAATGGAATCCTCCGAGCGGTTCTGGATGATGCGGCCTTCATGCTCGGTGATCGAGCAAAAGGTACAACCACCGAAACAGCCGCGCATAATGTTGACTGAGAAGCGAATCATTTCATAGGCGGGAATGCGCGCATCGCCATAGCTGGGATGGGGTAGTCGCTGGTAAGGCTGTTCAAAGACCCAATCCAGCTCTTCGGTGGTGAGCGGGATCGGTGGCGGGTTTAGCCAGACTTCGCGGTCGCCGTGAGCCTGCACCAGGGCGCTGGCGTTGTGCGGATTAGTCTCCTTATGCAGTACGCGCGAGGCGTGTGCATAGAGTACGGGGTCGTCCCGTACCTGTTCGTAGGACGGTATGCGTATCACAGATGCAGTCTGCCGGCGCAGCTCACTCTGCCGGGGCATGAGTTTGACGACCTGGGTGTCACTGTTAGTCGCGGCCTGTTCTGTTTCGCACTGTTCGTTTTTTTCCTGGTAGGGGTTCTCAGGCGGAGCCAACGGGCCGGGTACGTCGATCTCACTGGAGTCAATCACCTGATAGTGCTCAGGCACCCGTTTGCAGACATAGGCGGTACCCCGCAGGTCGCGTATCTGCTGTATGGCTTCGCCGCCGGCCAGGCGGTGAGCAAGGTCGACGATAGCGCGTTCGGCATTGCCGTACAGCAGCAGGTCGGCGCGACTGTCGAGCAGAATGGAGCGGCGTATCTTGTCGCTCCAGTAATCGTAATGGGCAATACGTCGCAGGCTGGCCTCGATACTGCCAATGACCAGCGGTACTTCGCGGTAAGCTTCCCGCAGTCGCTGGCTGTACACAATGACGGCCCGGTCCGGGCGTTTGCCGCCGACGTTGCCAGGCGTGTACGCGTCGTCATTGCGGCGCTTACGATCAGCCGTATAGCGGTTGATCATGGAATCCATGTTGCCCGCAGCCACGCCGAAAAAGAGATTGGGGCGACCCAGGCGCTTAAAGGGTTCGGCGCTGTCCCAGGCTGGCTGGTCAAGAATGCCCACGCGAAAACCCTGCGCTTCCAGCACTCGCCCAATCACCGCCATGCCGAAGCTGGGGTGATCGACATAGGGATCGCCCGTAACAATGATGATGTCACAGCTGTCCCAGCCCAATTCGTCCATCTCTACTCTGCTGGTGGGCAGAAAGGGAGCGGGACCGAAGCATTCTGCCCAGTAGGGACGGTAACTGTTAATGGCTTTAGTGGTCATGATTACCCAAAGGGCCGCCGCAGTATTTGCAGAAGTCGGCATCCGGTTCGTGGCCGGTACGTTCACAATTGGGGCAGTTGCTGGTGCTGCGCTCGCGATTGATCTCGGTGGCCAATTCGGCGGTGAGTATACCAGTGGGTACCGCGATAATCGCATAGCCGATCAGCATGCCGACGGCGGCCAGGGTTTGGCCCAACGGAGTTTGCGGTACCACATCGCCGTAACCCACTGTGGTGATGGTAACGATGGCCCAGTAAATGCTGAGCGGGATATTGTCATAGCCGTGCTCTGGTCCTTCCACCACATACATCAGGCAGCCGAAGATAGTCATCAACACCAGCATCATGCTGAAGAACACAAAGATTTTACGGCGTGCATTTCGCAGTGAGCGCACCAGTACATTGGCTTCGCTTAGAAAGCGAAACAGTCGCAGAATCCGAAAGATTCGCAGGATTCGGAATAGTCTGATGAGCAAGAGAGAATTGGCGTTGGGAATAACAATCGCCAGGTAGGTGGGCAGGATAGCCAGCAGGTCGACAATGCCAAAGGCGCTGCGCGCATAACTCCAGCGATTGGGCGAACACCACAGCCGTACGCCGTATTCCAGTGTGAACAGCAGGGTAAAACCCCATTCGATGGCCAGGAAGGTATCGCCGTAGTCTGTGTGATATTCAGGAATCGAATCCAGCAGCACCACACCAACACTGGCGAGGATGAGAATGATCAGCGCAATATCAAAGCCGCGCCCCAGCCCTGGCTCGGCGCCAAAGATGATGTCATACGCTGCACGCTGCGCCGGGGTTTGTTCTCGGTCCATACTATTTACGATTTTGCCGCTTGGTGGGTGTCAGTATCCCCGTCAAAATGGGTGCTTGCAAACAGCTTTCAAGGGCCCTCTCTATGGATTTCGAGCAGTATCAAGTCAACGCGTTTACCCGCGATCAGTTTGGTGGCAATCCCGCGGCGGTGGTGCCATTGCAGGAATGGCTTCCCGATGCTGTGATGCAGGCCATAGCCGCTGAAAACAACCTGTCTGAAACCGCCTTTTTTGTGCCCGAGGCAGATAGCTTTGGTTTGCGTTGGTTTACCCCCGAGGTGGAGGTGCAGTTGTGTGGCCATGCCACGCTGGCCACCGCCTGGACCATGTTCAATGAGCTGAATTACACCCAGGATGTGCTGCGCTTCAATACTCTGAGTGGCGAGCTGCAGGTGCGCAGGGCAGGAGAGCAAATCAGCCTGAGTTTGCCGTCTGTCGGTTTCTCCCCTGGTCGACTCGACCCGGCGATGGTGTCAGCTTTGGGTGGCGAGCCAGTGGCTGCCTTTGATTCAGCCAGCAATATTTATCTGTACAGCAGCGAGGCTGAGGTCGCGGCGCTGGCTCCGGATATGGCGGCTCTGGCGCAAGCCAGTGACACCACCACCATCGTCACGGCTCCGGGTGATGAGGTTGATTTTGTCTCACGGTTTTTTGGTCCCCAGGTAGGGATCAACGAAGACCCGGTGACGGGATCCGCCCACTGTGCGCTGGTGCCCCTGTGGGCTGAGCGCCTGGGCAAACACCAGTTTGAGGCGGTGCAGGTGTCTGCCAGACGCGGCGAGCTCCTGTGCGAATTACAGGGCGAGCGCGTGCAATTGCAGGGATACGGCCGGTGTTTTTTACGCGGCCGTATCAGCGTTGATCTCTGAGACGACCTCAACCATCGCAGCACATAATGTAGCGAGGTCTGCATCGTCCATCACGTAGGGTGGCATGCAGTAGACCAGCTTGCCAAAAGGGCGTACCCAAACGCCGGCCTCGACAAAGCGTGGCTGGATGACGCTCATATCAACGGGCTCTTTCATCTCGATAACGCCGATGCCGCCCAGGCAACGGACTTCCTCCACGTTGTCCAGCTGGGCGGCTGCAGCCAGCCCACGCTGCAGGCCAATTTGCAGCCTTTGCAGGTTGCTGCGCCAGTCCTGCTGTAACAGCAGTTCAATGCTGGCATTGGCGATGGCACAGGCCAGTGGATTGCCCATAAACGTCGGGCCGTGCATAAACGCACCGGCTTCGCCGCTGCTGATTCCCCTGGCAACTTCCTCGCTGCACAGAGTAGCCGCCAGGGACAGGTAGCCGCCGGTAATGGCTTTACCCAGGCACATGATGTCCGGGCAAACCGCTGCATGATCGAGTCCAAACAGCTCCCCGGTGCGGCCAAAGCCGGTGGCGATTTCATCAAAGATCAACAGCACCTGGTGCTCGTCACAAAGCTCGCGTAAACGCGTGAGGTAATTGGGGCTGTAAAAGCGCATGCCGCCGGCGCCCTGTACCACAGGTTCGACGACTACAGCTGCAAGCTTGTCGGAGTGCTGTTGCAGTAGCGCCGTCATATCGGCGATGTGTTCATCCTCGCAGGGTTCATCAAAGCGGCAGCGGGGTGCCTCCGAGAAGTAATGCTTGGGCAGTACATCGCCAAACAGGTGATGCATACCGGTGACCGGGTCGCAGACCGACATCACGCCGAAGGTATCGCCATGGTAGCCGTTGCGTAGTGCAACAAAATGCTGTTTTTGTCCCCGACCAAGCGCCTGCCAGTATTGCAGGGCCATTTTTAGTGCCACCTCAACCGAGACTGAACCCGAGTCGCTGATAAACACCCGCTGCAGCGGTGCCGGCGTTAGTTCAACCAGGGTACTGCAGAGTTTCACGGCAGCGGGGTGGGTGAGGCCGCCAAACATCACATGGGACATGTCTTCCAACTGCGCAGATGCAGCGGCATTGAGCGTCGGATGGTTATAACCATGAATGGCACACCACCAGGACGCCATCCCGTCGATCAGCTCGCGGCCATCGGCTAACTTGAGGCGCACGCCCTCTGCACTGACCACGGGAAACATTTGTGGCGCCTGCAGAGCGGAGGCATAGGGGTGCCAGACATGATCCCTGTCGAGTTTGAGGAGTTCATCACTGTTCATTGTTTGCGTCCACGCCCAGCAGGGGCGCCAGGCTGGGCCAGACATTGTCCAGCATCAGGGGTTGGGCTTCGACGGTGGGATGAATGCCGTCATCCTGCATTAGCTCTCGGTCGATGGCTATGCCGTCCAGGAAAAAGGGCACTAGCGCACTATCGGTTTCTTCGGCCAGTTTGCTGTAGCTGTCTCGAAACATTTGTGTATAGCGCGAGCCGTAGTTGGGCGGTATCTCCATACCGAGCAGTATCACTTCTGCCCCGATCGCCTGGGACTGCTGAATCATATCGCGCAAGTGCTGGCGCAGCTGTTTGATGGGATAGCCACGCAGCCCGTCATTTCCGCCCAATTCAATAATCACAAATTGTGGCTGGTACTGCTCCAGCAGTGCTGGCATTCGAGCAGCGGCACCACCACTGGTTTCGCCACTAATACTGGCATTCACGACTTGCCAGTCGCTGCCTTGTTGCTCCAGTCGCTGCTGCAGCAGTTCGGCCCAGCCTTCATCTAGAGACATGCCGTAAGCTGCGCTGATACTATCCCCCACCAGAAGCAGATTATTAGCGGCGTGCGCCTGTGATCCGATGCCGAACAGCAGGGGAATAAACAAGCAGAGCCGAAAAAAGCGCAAGGGACTACAGGTTGTAATGATCAAGACAGAAAATCTCCTCAAGCGCGTTCCCATGACGGGAAGCGAGCTGGAAATACTGAAAGGGATTAACCTCGAAATCAAGGCTTCTGAAAGTGTCGCCGTGGTCGGGGCTTCTGGTTCCGGCAAATCGACGTTGCTTGGCCTGATGGCGGGGCTGGATCGCGCCAGCGACGGCAAAGTGTGGCTGGCGGGCGTAGAGCTGGGGGCATTGGATGAAGACCAGCGCGCCGAGTTGCGGGCTGAAAAGATTGGTTTCGTGTTCCAGTCCTTCCAGTTGCTGCCCAGCCTGACCGCCTTGGAAAACGTGATGCTGCCGCTTGAACTCAGCGGAGTGGCTGATGCTGAGGGCAAGGGGCGCCATTTTCTTGAGCGAGTCGAACTGGGTGAGCGCGAAGATCACTACCCTCGACAGCTCTCAGGCGGCGAGCAGCAGCGCGTGGCGATTGCCCGCGCCTTTGCCTCACGTCCTGCCATACTGTTTGCGGATGAACCCACCGGTAACCTGGATACCGAAACCGGCGCCCATATTATCGACCTGCTGTTTGAAATGAACCGTGAAGAGGGAACGACGCTGGTGCTGGTAACTCACGAGCAGCGTCTGGCAGATCGCTGCGATCGGCGCCTTCGGCTGCATAGCGGCGAACTGGTGGGCGAAGACTGATGCGATTGACAGCCATTCGTATGCTTGCCCGCGACTGGCGCGGTGGCGAGCTCGGTGTGCTGCTGGCAGCGTTGGTGATTGCCGTGGCGATTGTGTCAGGTATCAGCGCCTTCACCAGTCGCCTGCAGAACGCACTGGAGCAGGAGAGTCACCGTTTCCTGGCCGCTGACCGCGTGATCTCCAGCGGTCGTGATCCTGGAGAGCGCTGGCTGCAGCAGGCTCAGTTGGAAGGTCTACAGACCGCACGCACACTCAGTTTTCCGTCAATGGTCTATGCCGGCGATGAGGATATGTACCTGGCCTCGGTCAAAGCGGTCAGCGATGCGTACCCCTTGCGTGGGGATATGATCATGAGCGATGTGCCTTTCGGGAGTCTGCGCACGGCCAGCAGGGGGCCGGAGCCCGGCACCGCCTGGCTGGACAGTCGCCTGTTTCCTCTGCTCAGTGTTGAGATCGGCGACAGCATTGCCCTGGGCGATATCGAGTTGGAAGTGACTGCAGCGGTGCGCAGTGAGCCGGACCAGAGCAGCAGCTTTCTTGGTTTCGGGCCTCGCGTCTTGATGAATTACAGTGACATCCCTGCCTCCAATGTGGTGCAACCGGGTAGTCGGGTCGAGTATCGACTGTTGTTTGCAGGTACTGAAGAGGCCTTGATTCCATTCATGACCGAATTGGAAGCCGGGCTTGAAACCGGTCAGCGCATTGTTGACGTGAACAACAATCAGCAGGGCATTGGCAGAGCGCTGGATCGGGCCGAGAGTTTCCTGCTGCTGGCGGGCAGCCTTGGTGTTGTTCTCGCGGGAGTGGCCATCGCCCTCGCGGCGCGACGTTTCAGTGAGCGTCATTATGATTACGTGGCGATTATGAAAAGCCTGGGCAGTACCTCCAGGGACATTAATTACCTGTATGGCAGCAGCCTGTTGTTGTTGGGTGGTTCTGCGACCGCCCTGGGCTGTTTTCTCGGCTGGGTGCTGCAGGAAAGTTTTTTCTCGCTGTTTGCCGAGGCCCTACCCATCAGTCCGGGTGATAGCGGCTTGCGGCCATACTTGATAGGCGGTGCCACGGCACTGGTGTGCCTTGGCAGTTTTGCCTGGCCGCCCCTGCAGCGCCTGGGACAGGCTTCACCTCTGAGGGTATTGCGGCGCGATATGCCTAACGAGGTGCGACGCACCAGCCTGGACTACCTGTTTGGACTATCGGCAGTAGTGTTATTGATGCTCTGGTATTCTGGCGACTGGAAACTGACCGCGGCTGTGCTTGCGGGACTGGCGGCATCCGCCAGCCTGGCGGCTGGCGCGGCACTGTTGTTGCTGCGGGGTGGTCGTCTTGCAGGTATGCGTGCAGGCAGTATCTGGCGTCTGGCTCTGGCTGGCCTGCAGCGGCGTGGTGGTGCCAACACCTTGCAGGTGGTCATCTTCTCCATGGCGATCATGTTGCTGTTGATCCTGCTGCTGGTGCGTACCTCACTCATTGAAGAGTGGCAGATGCAGCTGCCCGAGGGTACGCCGAATCACTTCCTGTTGAATATTGCGCCCCATGAAGTCAACGACGTGCGTGAAGCCTTGACTCGCAAGGCGGTGCTGTCGCAGCCCCTGTATCCAATGATTCGCGGGCGCATGATCGAGATTAACGACGAAGCCCTGGGCCGCAGTGACGACCCCAGCGTGGGTCGGCGCGAGCGTGAAGCCAACCTCTCCTGGTCGAATGATTTGCCTGACGATAACCGACTGGTCGCGGGCGAATGGTGGGAGCCCGATACTAACGAAGCACTGGTGTCGATCGAGCGGGAGATGGCCGAGCGACTGGAAGTAGATATTGGTGATCGCGTGCTGTTCAAGATCGGCTCCGAGCCGCTGGAAGTTACGGTGGCCAGTATTCGCGAGGTGAATTGGGAAAACCTGCAGCCTAACTTCTGGTTGTTGTTTCCGCCGGCAGTCTTGCAGGGCTATCCCGCCACATTCATGACCAGTTTTCATCTGCAGGCGTCAGAGAAGCCCTTCCTCAACGACTTCATTCGTGAGTTCCCGACGGTCACCATGATCGAGATGGACGTGGTGATTCAGCAGGTGCGCACCATTATTGATCAGGTTTCTGCGGCCATCGAATTGGTGCTGGGTGTGATTCTCGCCGCGGGCGCCCTGGTTTTGATTGCCGGGGTGCAGGCCAGCGTCGATGCCAGATTGCACGAGAGTGCCGTGCTAAGGGCTTTGGGTGCCAGGCGCAGCCTGTTGCTGGGTGCGCTGATCATTGAGTTTGCCGCGCTGGGTTTGTTTGCCGGTATTCTGGCGACAGTAGCCGCTGAACTCTCAGTGATGATTTTGCAGACCCAGGTGTTGGACATGAGCTATGTGCCGCATCCCGCACTGTGGTTTGTGGGGCCTTTTGTGGGTGTGCTCATTATTGGCGCTCTGGGGGTCTGGAACTGCCGGCAGGTGGTCTCAACACCGCCGGTGGCGGTGTTGAGAGAGCTGTAGTTTCAACTACGGTATAGGGGGCGGTGTTAAGTCGTCGTACGCTTTGAGTGCTGGTGTAGCCGCTGGCTGTATTTGGAAAGGGCAGGGTTCTCCCTGGTCTGATGGAGGCGTGCCCTGGTCGCCATCGGTACGATTACCCAGATCGTCATAGGTGTCTTCTGTCTCGGATTTGAATACCCCTCCGTTACAACGCGTAGTTACCTCTAGACCGGGCGTGTAGGTATACCTTCTGGAATCGCTAATGTTATTTGGGGCGTATATTAAAGTTTCACCGACACGAATGCCGCCGCTGGGATAGCGGTCCATTGCAACTGTTTCGTTATAGCCGCCTGAAGAAAGAGTCCAGGACCAGTATTGATAGGAGAAGGCGGTCTGAATAGTTGTCGGCTTGGTGTCAGAAATCGGACAATCTGTCGTACAAATGAAAAGTTGGATTTGCCAGACGTCATCATTGGAATCAAGATCGTAGGTCAGTGTGCTGTAGTAGCTGCCATCGGGGTAGGTGCAATTCTGCTCAACTTCGTCAACGCTTTCATAATATGTCCATCTGCAGTCCAATCCGGAAGGGGATGGGTTGCCTGAATCGCTTTGTCCAGAGCCCGAGCCACCGTCACCAGAGTTGCCCTGGCTGCCGGTCAGTTCAATCTCGTTGCCGTACTCGTCTTCAGCCTCCACGTTCACTTCATCACCGATATTCCTGGGAAGAATGATACTGGCGTTTTCATAGCCCTTTTCCTGCAGCTCTGTGGCGGCTTCGACAATCTGGTCAACATAGACCTGCCCGTCTTCCAGGAAAGCAGCTGGTGGTGAGCAACGGGAGCTCCAATTATTTGCGCATTTTATGGAATAGGGGATCTCGTCTGGAGCTGGGGCGTCCTCGATCAGGTCATCCAACTGACTGTCTTTAAACTCATCAATCATCTGGTCGACGCGAGCGAACGCATCGCAAGCTCTCTGGGGCGCCCAAACCGGGCAGGCGCCACTGTCGATGGGTAAACGGGAAAAGAAGTCTTCCTGCTCTTCCCAGAATTCATCCCAGGAGGCAAAGTGCGACGCTGGCGCTCGCTCTGAAAACTGCCTTTTCGCAACTGCCTCGCCGCCGCTGAAAGGATTGGAATTATCAAAGTCTGAGCTGCTTAGGAGCGGTTCTCCAGCGTCGAATATATCTCCAATGCTGTTGCTATAGGTATATTTTGCTCTCTCACCCTCGGCGATAAAGAAATTCAGCTGGTAATCAGTTCTGGAAAAAGAGCCGAATAATCTTATGAGGTAAGAATAGAGTTCTCTTTCCCCCGGTCGGTAACGCCATTGAATGTAAACCGTTGTCGGGTGCCCTGTTTCTTGATCGGCGGCTGGTGAGGTGAATGTCAGGTGACGGGTCCTGTAGCCGGTAGAGACATTGTCATCAACATGAGTCGATGCACCATAACCGGTGTCGCCCACAAAAAATGTGCTCAGGTAACCCGCTGCATATAGCCCATTCTCTTGCCGGGGCTCTGCTAAATACATACCTGTTTCACCGCTGACCGAGAAAGGGGGGCTGTCGACCTCGCGCCGGGTGATAGTTCCTGCCGCGGCCGCTATTTCTGAATCAGTGGCATTGTTGGTAACCGCAGCAGAGAGCTCATTAAGGGCGGACACGCCGGTGCTGGGGTTGCCGAGTTTGGTGCCCAGACGACTCCATTTCAGCAGGTCTTCATAGGTCACGGTGCCGTCTTCATCGAGGTCGCCGAGCAAATCCTGGGCTATAGCGTCTAGAGTTGCAGTGATTTGTCGATCAGAGCCGCCGGCAATTTCGTCTTTAACCGCCTGATAGGCGGCCTCTGTTAATGCCGAGATGCGCAGATTGCCTTTTTTGGCCCGTTTGCCCGTAACAATTAGGTGCCACTCGCCTCTAACATCTGTGTACTGCCCGTCGGTACTGTCATCATAATTGGCGTCGGTGTCCTGGCCGCCACTGGCAGTTACCAGGTATAGAGTGTCATCGTCGAGCATGTCGGTATTAAGTATCGCGACACCCAATAGATACTGCTGAAACACGGGTCCCCATTCGTCCCATTCTGCCTGGCTGTAGCGGTCAATCCAGAACTGGTCATCCCAGCTGGTGCCGCTGGTGAGGATCTGGCTGGGGTTGTCGAGGGGTGCGATGGTAATGGTGGCACCCCCTACGGAGCCCCCTAATTGCGTATGGAAGCAACCGGCCAGCACCGGAACAATGGTTATGAGCATTAAGAATCGCTGAAGGCGGTGAAGCAAAGAAGCCATGTTTTGTACTCGTTTTTTTTCCAGAATAGAATGGCCAGAAGTTATGTCAATGTGGGCGTCCATACTGTGCCTGGTCAGAGCGCCTTGCTCGGGTATACTTCGCCAATTCACTTGCATCAGATAGTTATAACTATGCCGCGAATTTCTCTGGTTTTGTTTCTTGTTGCCGCTTCACTGCTTGGCGGGTGTAAATTAACCCTGGTGGTACCGGAAGGTGGCAGCGTCACCACAGTATCTGGCGCTTACAGCTGCGAGGCTGCTAATGAGTGCGAGATCGACGTGGTCGATACTTTCTTTGATGAAGAATTTCAGGCTGTGCCGGCAGAGGGCTACGAGTTTGTGGGATGGAAGAAGCGAACCGGTGGTTTCTGTGGCACCTCCTTTAGTGCCTGCAAGCTCTCTACCGTCGGCTTTGAGGAGTACGAAATCCTGCTGGAGGTGTTGGAGTCCGATCTTACTTATTACCTGGAACCAGAATTCCGGTCGTTAGCCGAAGAGCGAATCGGCTTCGAGGTTCTGCAGGTGATCTCTCCCAGTGAAATCAAAGCCTGGGCGACACCCCAGATTACACTGGAGGAGTATCAGGCTTTGGAAGTACCCCAGGGCTGGATAAAAAACCAACCCCGAGAAAGCGACTTTGATGCCAGCCAGTTCCTGCGCTCGCCAGATGGTGCCGAAGAGGGCGACTACTCCAGCGAGGAGTTCTTTGGGTATGAGTGGCTACACGTCGCCACAGTGGTCGAAGTCAACATAGCCCTGGACGAAGGGGGCTTATTCTCAGGTACCCGGGTTAGCAAGTATCACGAAGTAAGTTTCAATCCCGGTAGCACGGTGGTTGTGCTGGTTTCTCCAGACAAACAGGCCTACTTCCGTATCGGGCGAGATGCGCTACGGACGACGGATGAGTTTGATCTGCCAGAGGGCTGGTTACTTACCGAGATTGTTGCTGAGGAAGAACTGGTCTTCGATCTATTTGAAGGCAATCTGGTGATTCGCACCAGCAACGAGGATTCATTCCAGGGCCCGATACCGGAGCTTCTTGATTTGATCTAGTCGGCGTGCTTGCGCAGGCCAGAGACAAAAATATCTACGCCCAGGTCAATCTGGCGCTGTAGATCGATGTGGCGCTCAAACAATTCCGGGGTATCTATTTTTAGGGTAGCCAGGCCGTGAATGCCGGACCAGCCCGCGTTGGCCAGATAGGCCGCATCGTCGTGCTCGAATACGCCCTGATCCATGCCCTCACGCATGATCGCGCGCACCAGGTCATAGGTGTCGCGCATGGCCTGGCGTAACTCCGGGTAGTCTTCCTGGGGTTTCTCCATGGGGCCGAACATCAGTCGAAACAGGTCAGGATGTGCGACTGCGTAGTTCACGTAGGTGTGGGCGAAAGCTCTCAGTCTGGATTCCGGATCCTCAGCTGCGCTGCCGGCTTCTTTTAACTTGCTGAGCAACTGCTGGTAGCCGCGGGTGGCCAGTGCCACCATCAGTTCATTTTTGTCAGAGAAGTGACGGTAGGGGGCTGTCTGGGATACACCCACAGCGCGGGCCAGGGCGCGCAGGCTCAACTCGTCGCTGCCGGCGGCTAGCTGTGCCTCTGCAGTGTCGAGCAGTTCATTGCGCAGGTTACCGTGGTGGTAGGCGCGCGTGGGCGTATCAGACATGAAGTGACTTACGGCAGCAGGTGCTGAACCGCGTCACGTTCTTCAGTCAGTTCCTGGGCAGTCGCGTCCATCTTGGTGCGGCTGAAGTCAGAAACCGGCAGGTCTTGAACGATTTCCCAGTCGCCGTCTTTGCAGCGGCAGGGGTAACCGTAGATCAGGCCTTCGGCAATGCCGTAGGAACCATCGGAGTAAACACCCATAGATACCCAGTCATCACCCTCGGTGCCGAGCGCCCAACTGCGCATGTGGTCGATCGCAGCATTGGCAGCCGAGGCCGCGGAAGACGCACCGCGCGCTGCGATAATCGCTGCGCCGCGCTGCTGCACCGTGGGAATAAAGTCATCTTCGTACCAGCCCTGGTCGACCAGGTCGATGGCGGCGGTGCCGTCGACCTTGGCATTGAACAGGTCAGGGTACTGGGTCGCAGAGTGGTTGCCCCAAATGGTCATGTTGGTGACATCGTTGACGCTCTTGCCGGTTTTCTGGGCAATCTGGGTCATGGCGCGGTTGTGATCCAGGCGCACCATGGCGGTAAAGTTGCGTGGATCCAGGTCAGGTGCGTTGCGCTGGGTGATCAGGGCGTTGGTGTTGGCGGGGTTGCCTACCACCAGAACTTTGATGTCCCTGCTGGCATTGTCGTTAATGGCCTTGCCCTGCACAGAGAAGATGGCCGCATTGGCTTCCAGCAGGTCCTTGCGCTCCATGCCTGGCCCGCGTGGACGGGCGCCAACCAGCAGCGCGTAATCAGTGTCTTTGAAAGCAACGTTGGGATCGTCGGTGCAAACAATGTCGGTCAGCAGCGGAAATGCACAATCGTCCAGTTCCATGCGCACGCCTTCCAGCGCTTCCATGGCGGGGGTGATATCCAGCAATTGCAGGATAACGGGTTGGTCATCGCCCAGCATGGCGCCAGAGGCAATACGGAACAACAGGGCGTAGCCAATCTGGCCAGCAGCGCCGGTAACGGCGACACGAACAGGTGCTTTCATCTTGAAAGGGTCCTCGTGAATAGGTTTGGTGGTGTTCAAGGGGCCGCCATTTTAGTCGTGTCGGGGGGCAAATGCCACCGCATTGGGATTTGGGGTAAAAACACGTAAAATTCGCGCCCATCAAAGGCTTATAGGCTGCCCAGTGCGCGAATTGTCGAAAAAAGAGAAGACCGAGTTTAACAAGCTGCAGAAGCGACTGCGGCGCAACGCCGGTAATGCCATCGCAGACTACAACATGATCGAAGAGGGCGATCGGGTCATGGTGTGCCTGTCCGGTGGCAAAGACTCCTACGCCATGCTGGATATCCTGCTCAATCTGCAGCGCAATGCACCGATAGACTTTGAACTCATTGCCGTGAACCTGGACCAGAAGCAGCCCGGCTTCCCTGCGGAAGTGCTGCCCAATTACCTGGAGCAGCAGGGTGTGCCGTACTACATCCTGGAGAAAGACACCTACAGCATCGTTAAAGAGAAGATTCCCGAAGGTAAAACCACCTGTGGACTCTGCTCGCGGCTGCGCCGTGGCAGTCTCTACGGCTTTGCCCAGGACATTGGCGCGAGTCGTATCGCCCTGGGGCATCACCGCGATGATATCGTCGAGACCCTGTTTTTGAATATGTTCTTTGGCGGCAGCCTCAAAGCAATGCCGCCGAAGCTGCTGAGTGACGATGGCCAGAACGTGGTGATCCGGCCCATGGCTTACTGCAAAGAGAAGGATCTTGCAGCCTACGCGAACTACAAGGCATTCCCCATCATTCCCTGCAATCTCTGCGGCTCGCAGGACAAGTTGCAGCGGGTGCAGGTCAAGCAAATGCTGCAAGACTGGGAGAGAGAATATCCCGGGCGCACTGAAACGATCTTTCGCAGCATCTGTAACGTCGCCCCCTCACAGCTGGGGGATACTGAACTGTTTGACTTTAAATCCCTCTCTGTCGAGGTAGACACCGATATCCATTTGCCGGCGATCCAGGTTGTAAACCTCTGATATGGCGGCATTGCTCTCGGTAGCAAACCTAAACCTGGAGCGGGGCGGGCGCAGCCTGTTTCGCGACTTCAGTCTGTCGATTGAGCGCGGCGAGCTGGTGCAATTGGCAGGAGAAAACGGCACCGGCAAGACCACCCTGTTGCGCTACCTGGCGGGCCTGTCCAGCCACAGCGGTGCCGGTGAACTGGTTCGCTCAGAGTGCAGCCAGCTCTACCTGGGTCACAAACCCGCAGTTAAAACCCTGTTAAGCCCCCGTGAGAACCTGCAATGGTATTGCCAGGGCTTTGGTTTCAGTGAGGAGAAGATTGACTCCGCGTTGGAGCTGGTCGGGCTTTACGGTTACGAGGAGGTCGCCAGTCGCACACTTTCGGCGGGGCAGTTGCGACGAGTGGCCCTGGCCCGGGTGTTCCTCGGTGATGCCGACCTGTATTTGCTGGATGAACCGTTTACCTCTATCGACGCCCGTGGTGTGGCGCTGTTGTCCGCGCACCTGTCCGAGCGGGTCAATGCAGGCGCGGCGGTGGTGTGTACATCGCACCAGCCGATTCCAGTCGACATTCCCCTGCGCAGGGTAGAGCTGGGGGAATCTGTATGAGCCTCGCAACCGGATTGTTGCGCCGTCAGCTGTTGCTGGCCGCCAGGCGGCCAGCCCAGGTGCTGAGCCCGCTGATCTTCTTCGCTATGGTGGTGATGCTGTTCCCGCTGGGGCTGGGGCCCGATCCGAGGCAGCTGGCGGAGTTTGCGCCAGGGGTGTTCTGGATCATTGCTCTGCTTTCTACCTTGATGGCAGCGGAAGACATGTTCCGCAGCGACTACGAGGATGGCAGCCTCGAACAGCTGGTGTTAATGCCGTCGCCGCTTTTCATCAGCTGCCTGGTCTATGCCTTCGCCCACTGGTTGTTGACCGGTTTGCCGCTGCTGCTCATGGCGCCTTTATTTGCCCTGATGTTGCAAATGCCCACATCCGCATTGGGGGTATTACTCGTAAGTCTGATGCTGGGTACTGCTGTATTGAGCCTGGTTAGCAGTATTGGTGCCGCATTAACAGTCAGTGTGCGCCGCGGAGGCGTGCTGCTGTCGCTGTTGGTGCTGCCTTTATACGTGCCGGTACTTATTTTCGGCAGTGGAGCGGTGGCAGCGGCGGCGGACGGTCTGTCGGCCCAGGCGCATTTGCTGATTTTGGCGGGAATGTTGTCTCTGGCGGTAGCGTTGGCGCCGTTTGCCTGTGCGGCTGGTGTCCGCATTTCAGTGGATGCAGGTTAGCTTATGCGGCCTTCGCAGCTGTATAATCCCGCGCGAGTTTCAGGGTTCAATTAATCAATGTGGTCCTTTTTCCATAAACTGGGTTCGCCGCCCTGGATGTACCGGATTTCCGGAACCATCCTGACCTGGCTGCTGCCTGTCACGATTGTGCTGCTGGCCTGGGGTGCGATCTGGGGACTGCTGTATGCGCCGGAAGATTTTCGCCAGGGCAACAGCTACCGCATCATCTATATTCACGTGCCAGCCTCGGCCATCAGCCTTGCCGGCTATTACGTCATGGCCATAGCCGGAGCCACCAGCCTCATCTGGAAAATGAAAATGGCGGACATCGCCATGCGCTGTGCCGCGCCGATTGGTGCGGCATTTACATTCCTGGGGCTGCTGTCCGGTGCCATCTGGGGCAAGCCCACCTGGGGCACCTACTGGGTCTGGGACGCGAGAGTCACCTCGATGCTGGTGTTGTTCTTTCTTTATGTCGGCGTACTGGCACTCTACGAGGCCTGGGATGACGAAGCTCTGGGCGCCAAAGCGGCTGCCGTGCTGAGTCTGGTGGGTACGGTTAATATCCCCATCATCTATAAGTCGGTGGACTGGTGGTTCAGCCTGCACCAGCCTGCCACCATCAAATTTACTGAAGCACCCAGTATGCACATGGACATGTTTCAACCCCTGCTGTTGATGATAGTGGCCTTCTATTGCCTGTTTACCTGCAGCCTGCTCTTGAGTATGCGCAGCGAAATACTGCGCCGTGAAAGCACCACGGGTTGGGTGCGCAAGCTGTTGCTGGGGGAGGGCGCCGGTGCAGTTTGATAGCTTCGCAGACGCGTTAGAGATGGCCGGTCACGGCCCTTATGTATGGTCAGTTTACGCCGTGGCTCTGCTGGTGATCGTCGGGCTGTTGGTGATTCCCCAGGTCCGCAAACAGCGCATTATGCGAGATACCCTCGGCCAGATAAAACGCCGGGAACGCGAGGAGGCCGAGCGTGCATCCGGTACGTAAGAAGCGGCTTCTGATCGTGTTGTTCATCGTCAGTTTTTCCAGTTTGGCGGTGGGCCTGGTGATGTACGGGCTGAGCGGCAATATCAATCTTTTCTACCCACCTGTCGATGTCGCCGCAGGCAACGCGCCAGTTGGTCAGAATATTCGTGTTGGCGGTATGGTGGTCGAAGGTAGCGTTCAGCGTGCCAGCGACAGCCTCAAGGTGAATTTCGAAATTACCGACTACCAGGCCGTGGTGCCTGCCCAGTACGAAGGTATTTTGCCCGACCTGTTCGCTGAGGGCGAAGGGGTTGTCGCGACCGGCCAACTCACCGAAAGTGGTTTGTTTGTAGCCAGCGAGGTTCTGGCCAAGCATGATGAGAACTACATGCCGCCGGAGGTGCTGGAGGCATTGGAGGCGAGTCATGCGGATAAACCCGGTTACAAAGGTGGTAGCTATTGATTCCTGAACTTGGTCATTTTGCCCTGATCCTGGCGCTGTGCATGTCACTGTGCCTCGCACTCGTACCATTGTGGGGCAGTTTGGTGGGCCATCGCGGTGCCATGGTGTTGGCACCTTCCCTGGCGGTGGGTTTTTTTGTGTTCAGTGCCATCAGTTTTTCAATACTGACCTGGGCCTTCCTGCAAGACGATTTCTCGGTGGCACTGGTAGCCTCGCATTCCAACAGTCTGCTACCGCCGTGGTTTAAGTTCTCTGCGGTGTGGGGTAACCACGAAGGCTCCCTGCTGTTGTGGATTCTGGTGCTGGCGGGATGGACAGCTGCAGTCGCCCTGTTCAGCCAGCAGCTGCCTCTGGTGATGCACGCACGGGTACTGGCGGTGATGGGCTGGATAGCAGTCGGTTTTCTGCTGTTTGCGCTGGTGACTTCCAATCCTTTCGAACGCACGTTGCCCGGCATTCCCGCCGATGGCAGTGACCTTAATCCCCTGTTGCAGGACATTGGGCTGATCATTCACCCGCCATTGCTGTACATGGGTTATGTGGGCTTTTCGGTCGCTTTCGCCTTTGCGATAGCGGCCCTTATGGCGGGCCGATTGGGCGCCTCCTGGGCCCGATGGTCGCGGCCATGGACCAATACTGCCTGGGCCTTTCTCACGCTCGGCATCATGCTCGGCAGCTGGTGGGCTTATTACGAATTGGGCTGGGGCGGCTGGTGGTTTTGGGATCCGGTGGAAAACGCATCCTTTATGCCCTGGTTGGCGGGCACAGCGCTGGTGCACAGCCTGGCCGTGACGGAAAAGCGTGGTGTGTTCAAGAGCTGGACAGTGCTGCTGGCCATCTTTGCATTCTCTCTGAGCCTGCTGGGCACCTTCCTGGTTCGCTCGGGGGTTCTGACCTCGGTGCATGCCTTTGCCACCGATCCGGAGCGGGGTGTCTTTATCCTGATTTTCCTGGCCATCGTGTTGGGCGGCTCTCTCACGCTCTATGCCTTGCGTGCGCCGGCTGTACAGAGCCGCATTTCCTTCGAACTGCTGTCGCGGGAGAGCCTGTTGCTGGTCAACAACGTGGTGTTCCTGGTGTCCACCCTGACGGTGTTGTTTGGCACCTTGTTCCCACTGCTCATGGACGCACTTGGGCAAGGCAAGTACTCGGTAGGGCCCCCTTACTTTAACGCGGTGTTTGTGCCGCTGATGGCGGTGCTGATTCCTTTCATGGGGCTGGGGCCGGTGTCGCGCTGGAAGCGAGACAGCGCCAGTCGCTGGCGCGCGGAGCTGTTGCTACCTGCTATTGCTGCCCTGGTGATGGGGGTCGTGTTCCCGCTGCTGTACCAACAATCCTTCAATATCAGCGCGGCGCTGGCCATGGTACTGGCGTTCTGGCTGGTGCTGGGCCTGTTACGAGACCTGCGGCAAAAAGTGCGCAATGCAGCGTCTGTGTCTACCGGGCTGCGCCGATTGTCTGCCAGTTACTACGGCATGTGGCTGGCCCACCTGGGTTTCGCCATGTGCGTGGTCGGTGTGGTGCTGACTAGCCAGTATGCCGTGGAAAAAGATCTCAAGATGGTGCCGGGGCAGTCGGAAGAGGTGGCGGGCTATGTCTACACTTTTGACGAGCTGGCCGTGGTGCAGGGGCCCAACTATGCGGCCCAAGAGGCGCGCTTTTCGGTCTATCGCAATGGCGAACTGGTGGTGAAGCTGGCACCCCAGAAACGCCGCTACCTGGCTTCAGGGCAGATCATGACCGAGGCCTCTATCGATGCCGGTTTGTTCCGGGATCTGTTTGTGGCCATGGGTGAGCCCGTGGGCGACGATGGCTGGGCGATTCGTTTGCATCACAAGCCGTTTGTACGGTGGATGTGGCTGGGCGCCATTTTTATGGGCGCAGGTGGCTTGCTGACCCTGGCTGATCGACGCTATCGCCAAAAGGTCAAAGTCGCACAAGCGGCTCCAGATGAGGTGGTTAGTGGGACGGCTTAAACTCTTTTTGCCGCTGGGCTTGTTTGTGGTGCTGACCCTGTTTTTGGCGCGGGGGCTGCAATTGGACCCAAAGGAGCTGCCATCGGCTTTGATCGACAAGCCCTTTCCGGAGTTTTCCCTGCCGGCACTGGCTGACGGTCGCCAGCTTAGCCGGGCGGACGTTATTGGCCAGCCCAGCCTGTTTAATGTCTGGGCGACCTGGTGTATCTCCTGTCGGGTGGAGCATCCCTGGCTACAGCAGCTGGCAGATGCCGGCGTGCCGATTATCGGTGTGAACTACAAGGATGAATCCGACGCTGCCAGAGAGTGGTTAGTGCAGCTGGGCGACCCTTACCGTCACAATATCGTCGATGCCGAGGGCACCCTCGGGCTGGACCTGGGCGTGTACGGCGCTCCGGAAACCTACCTGGTGGATTCCAACGGGGTGATTCGCTATCGCCATGTGGGCGTGATTGACGATCGCATCTGGGCCGAGCGGCTCGAGCCCCTGTTCCGGGAGCTGGACTGATGCGCCTGCTATTACTACTGACCTTGCTAATCTGGGCATCACCAGGCCTGGCGGTGATTGAAACCTATGAGTTCGACAGTACCGACCTCGAAGAGCGCTACTTTGACTTGACCGCGGAGTTGCGTTGCCCCAAATGCCAGAATCAGAACATTGCCGATTCCAACGCCCCAATCGCTGCCGATTTGCGCAAGCAATTGCACACCCAGCTGCACGCCGGTAAATCCGATGCAGAGATTGCAGACTACATGGTGCAGCGCTATGGCGAATTTGTGCTGTATCGTCCGCGCTGGAGTGGAAAAACAGCCCTGCTGTGGCTGGCCCCGGCCCTGTTGCTGATCGCTGCCCTGGCTATTCTCGTGGCTGTATTGCGTCGCTCGGGCACGTCTACCCAGCAGCTAGAACAGGCTGACCGGGCGGAACTGCAGGATTTGCTGAATGTCCCACGGGGCACTGGGGAGCGTAACTCACGTGACTGAATTTATGGTCGGCGCCTTCGGCCTGTTCCTGCTGGCCGGTGCCTTTATTCTAGTTCCCCACTGGTTTCAGCGCCGTAGCGCCGATCAGCCTGGCGCCAGCGAAAAACAGGACAACCTCGACTGGTATCGATTGCGCGAGTCAGAGCTGGCCACAGATGAGGCTCAGGCCGAGTTGCTCGACGACGCCGGTCTGCGGTTATTGGAAGACGGGGTGAATGCCCTGCCGGAAGAAACGGCCGCTCAGCCCGCCCGGGAAGCGGGGCAACTGGGATGGTTGCTGGTGCCACTGGCGGCTTTTGCTACCTTGGCTTACCTGCAGCTGGGTGCGATGGAAGATGTGCGCTTGTCCGGAGCCATTCAGACCCTTGGTCAGCAACCGGAGCCTGCCCAGGTACATGCCTTAATGGCGGAAATCAGCCAGCGAGCGCAGCAGCGCCCCGACAATCTGCACTATCGAGCTATCCTTGGTCGCTACTACATGAGTATTGAGGACTATAACCAGGCGGCCATGCACTACCAGGCCCTGGTGAATGCCGCGCCCAATGACGCCTCAGCGCTGGCCATGGCGGCCCAGGCCAATTACCTGGCCAACAATCGGGTATTAGACGATAACTCCCAGATGCTGGCTGAAAGAGCCTTGAACCAAAATCCCCATGAGCGCTCCGCACTGGGCTTGTTGGGCATGTCAGCCTTTGAGCGCGGTCAGTACCGGGCGGCCATCGCCTATTGGGAGCGTCTGCTCGCTGTAGAAGCGCCGGGTTCCGAGGGGGCGCAGCTGATTGAAAGCGTGATCGCTCGCGCTCGAGTGGCCCTGCAGGACGGGAGTGAGGCTTCCGCCGAGTTGGCGGCGGTAGCTGACGAACCCCATATCACCATAGATCTGGCCCTGCCTGAGGGCGAAGACCTTGATCCGCAGCTGGCAGTCTATGTGTTTGCCCGGAACAGCAACAGTGAGAGCCGCATGCCGGTAGCCGTGCAGCGCTTGCGGGTGGCTGATTTGCCGACCCGCGTCCGGCTCGATGACCAGGCCAGCATGGCGGGGCAAAAGCTGTCGCAGTTGCAGGCCGTACAAGTGATCGCCCGGGTCAGTGCTGACGGCCAGCCTGGCGAGGCCTCTGCGCTTTACAGCGCACTGCTGGACGGCCTGGCGCCAGCTGCAGATGAGCAGGTGTACTCACTGACCCTCAGCCCTGTCTCCCCCTGACCGGGCAAAAAAAGTAAAAAAAGCCCCAAAGCCACTCCCCAGCCTAGTGTAGTCGAGGTAAACTAAGCCACTATATGTAGTGGTGGTGTAAGCCGGCTTCCACAGGGGAAATTCGGCATAATCATAATAAATTCATAGACTTATAAGACATACTTAAGACCTTATGAGATTAAAGACAATCAAGCTGGTGGGCTTCAAGTCCTTTGTAGACCCAACCATCGTCAACTTCCCCAGCAATATGTGCGCGGTAGTTGGCCCTAATGGCTGTGGCAAATCCAATGTGATCGACGCTGTGCGCTGGGTGATGGGCGAAAGCTCAGCCAAGAACCTGCGCGGTGAGTCCATGACCGATGTCATTTTCAACGGTTCGGTCAATCGTCAGCCTGTTGGGCAGGCCTCGATTGAACTGGTGTTCGATAACCAGGATGGCAGTGTCGGCGGCGAATATGCCAGTTACGCGGAAATATCGATCAAACGGCAGGTAACCCGCGAGGGCCAGTCTGAGTACTTCCTCAACGGTACCAAGTGCCGGCGCCGTGACATCACCGATATTTTCCTGGGCACGGGCCTGGGGCCGCGCAGCTACGCCATTATCGAACAGGGCATGATCTCCCGGCTGATCGAGTCCAAGCCTGAGGAGCTGCGAGTTTTCATCGAAGAGGCCGCAGGTATCTCCAAGTACAAGGAGCGACGCAAGGAAACCGAAAGCCGCATGCGTCGCACCCTGGAAAACCTGGAGCGACTGACCGACCTTCGCGACGAGTTGGACAGGCAGCTGCAGCATTTGCAGCGCCAGGCCCAGGCGGCAGAGAAATACAGCGAATTCAAGGCCGAGGAGCGTACGCTCAAGGCTCAACTGCAGGCCCTGCAATGGCAGAGCCTGGATGGGCAGATGAGCGAGTGCAAACACCAGGTGGGCGAGCTGGAAGTAAAACTGGAGCAGGTGATTGCAGAGCACCAGCAGGTCGATACCGCGCTGGAGCAACATCGGCTCAGCCACACTGAGGCCAACGACGCGTTCAACGAGGTGCAGGCTCGCTACTACAGCCTGGGTTCCGAAGTGGCGCGTATCGAGCAGAGTATCAAGCATGCTCAGGAGCGGGCCCGGCAGTTGGCCGAGGACCTGAGCGAAACCGAGCGCAGTTTCACCGAAGCCGAACAGCACCTGCAGAGTGATCGCGCCCAGCAGGCGCGCTGGCAGGAAGAAATCGCCCAGGTGGGCCCGGAGCTGGAACGCTTGCAGGCCGCCGAAGAAGCCTCCGCCGCCACTTTGCAGGGCGCAGAGGAAGCTATGCAGTCCTGGCAGCAGGAATGGGATGAATTTAACCAACGCGCAGCGCAGCCACGACAACAGGCAGAAGTACAACAGTCGCGCATTCAGCATCTAGAACAGGCGCTGCAGCGCATTCAGCAGCGGGTGGCGAGTCTTGATGAAGAGAAGCAGAGCCTCAGCGCCGGACCGGCTGATGAACTGTGTGAGCGACTTGCTGCGGAGATCGCTACCCAGGAAGAATCCATTAGTCGACGCGAGCAGGTGTCAGAGGAATTGCTGGAACAGGTGAACAGCAGTCGGGACCGTCGCGTCGCACTGTCTGATCAGCTGGATCAGGAGCGCAGTCGCCTGCAAACCATGCGTGGCCGTCACGCCTCCCTGGAAGCACTGCAGCAGGCGGCAACCGAGCATGGCAGCGGCGTCGGTGACTGGCTTGAACAGCAGCAGTTGGCACAGCGGCCGCGCTTGCTCGATCAGCTCACTGTAGAGTCCGACTGGCAGTTAGCGGTGGAAACGGTGCTTGGGGATTACCTGCAGGCCGTGTGTGTCGATCGAATCGACAGTCTGCAGCAGGCTTTGGGGCAGCCTCCTGCAGGCACCCTGATGTTACTGGAGTCCGCCGAGGGTTCGGCACAGGGCGGCGATTCGCTGGCCAGTAAGGTATCCGGTCGCAACTGCCAGGCCTTGTTGGGCAGTGTGCGCACTGCGCAGGATCTCAATGCTGCACTGCAGATGCGAACCAGTCTGGCGGCGCACGAATCAGTGATTACCCGCGACGGCATCTGGCTTGGGCCCGACTGGTTGCGGGTTGCCCGCGTTGACGAAGATGATGTTGGCGTAATCGCGCGTCAGCAGGAGTTGGAGCAGTTGGGCGCTGATATTGTTGCAGCCGAGCAGCGCTGTGCTGAGATGGAGCAGCAGCTGGCGGCCCTGGCAGAGAGCCTCAAGGAGCTCGAGGGGCAGCGACATGAGAATCAGGCACAGTTGCAGGCAGAGACCCGCCAGCTGGCAGAAACCAGTGCGCAGTTGAGTGCTGAACAGGCCAAAATCGAGCAGATCAGCAAGCGCCGTGAGGGTATCGATCGTGAGATCAGTGAGTCTCGCGAGCAGTTTGAGGCAGAGCAGGCGGCGATGTCTGAGGCACGACAGTTGCTGGCGGCGGCTATTGAAAGCATGGAAACCGATTCCAGGCGTCGTGAAGAATTGCTGTCCACCCGCGATGACACTCGGGGCAATCTGGACAATGCCCGGCAGCAGGCCCGTCACGATAAAGACGCCGCTCACCAGAGTGCCATGCGCAACCAGTCACTGCAG
This sequence comes from Halieaceae bacterium, assembly GCA_963921335.3. Taxonomy (GTDB): domain Bacteria; phylum Pseudomonadota; class Gammaproteobacteria; order Pseudomonadales; family Halieaceae; genus CAWUFC02. The sequence goes on from CAWUFC020000001.1 coordinate 2,431,125, forward strand.
GCTCAGTTGGATAGCATGGCTCAGTCCATTGAGCGCACGGCCGCGCAGGTTGAGCAGCTGGTCGCTCGCCGCGACAGTTTGAGTGAGAGTCTTGAGTCCAGCGACTCACCGCTGGAAGAGATGCAGGGCCAGTTAGAAGAGCAGTTGCAGGCTCGTCTGGTCGTAGAGGGCGAGTTGACCGAGGCCCGCCAGAAAGTCTCTGAGCTTGATCACCAAATGCGCCAGGCTGAGAGCGAGCGCGCCGCTATTGAGCAGCGTTCCCAATCCGTTCGGGGAGAGCTGGAGCAACAAAAACTGAAGAACCAGACCTTGCAGGTGCAGCGCGAGAACGTGCACAACCAGCTGCTGGAGTCCGATCACAAGGTGGAAGACGTGTTGCGTGACATGCCCGAGCACGCCAACGAGGGTGAGTGGCAGCGCTCGCTGGAGCAGGTGGGTAATCGCATCGCCCGTCTTGGCCCCATCAACCTCGCCGCCATCGATGAGTTCACCCAACAGTCTGAGCGCAAGCACTATCTCGACGCCCAGAATGAAGACCTTGAAACCGCGCTGGAAACCCTGGAATCTGTGATTCGTAAGATCGACCGGGAAACCCGTAATCGCTTCCGCGACACCTTCGATCAGGTCAACAGCAGTCTAAAGGAATTGTTCCCACGGGTGTTTGGCGGTGGCTCTGCCTATCTCGAAATGACTGGTGAAGACTTGCTGGATACCGGTATCACGATCATGGCGCGTCCGCCGGGCAAGAAGAACAGCACGATTCATCTGCTCAGTGGCGGCGAGAAGGCGCTCACGGCGATTGCCCTGGTGTTCTCGATATTCCGCCTCAATCCAGCGCCGTTCTGTATGCTGGATGAGGTTGACGCGCCGCTTGATGATGCTAACACCGGCCGCTATGCGCGCATGGTGAAAGAAATGTCAGAGCATGTGCAGTTCATCTTTATTACTCACAACAAGATCACCATGGAGATGGCTGATCAGCTGATGGGTGTCACCATGCAGGAGCCTGGTGTGTCTCGTCTGGTGACGGTCGATGTGGAAGAGGCGGCAGAACTGGCGGCGAGCTGATGGATATCAACATTCGCGACTGGATGATCATAATTGGCGTGCTGCTGATCCTGGTAGTGCTGCTTGATGGATACCGGCGCATGCGCAGCGATCCTTCTCGAGTGCGCGTGTCACTGGCCAAGGTGCCCGCCGGTTCTGAAGACGACTCGGACCTGTATCCCTCCGGTGAGTTGCCCAACGGCGGTGCGCGGGTTGTCGAACGGGAGGAGGGCGAGCAAGACGAGCTTTTCGATACATCTGCCGAGGATGTCGATGATGATTCTGTTGGTTTTTCAGCGCTGGGCGATGATGAACCTGAAGATGTATTGCTGAGCGGCGTCAGCACTCAGGAAGAGGCAGCGCCTGAACTACCCGACGGTATTGATCCCGAGGTGGTCATGATGCATGTCACCGCCCGTGATGAGGCCGGTTTCGCCGGCGAGGACATCCTGCATATCCTGCTGGCCTGCGACATGCGTTTTGGGGAGATGAGCTTTTTTCATCGCCACGAGGAGGCGGCCGGTCGCGGCAGAATACAGTTCAGCGTCGCCAATATGATGAAGCCTGGCGTGTTCGATATTGACGAGATGTCTGGCTTCAGTACGCCGGGCCTGACCTTTTTCATGACCCTGCCGGGCCCCGCTGACATGATGGGTGCCTTTGAAACCATGCTGGAGACCGCCGAGTGTGTGGCCAGTAATCTCAAGGGCGATTTACTGGACGAGTCTCGCAGTGTCGCGACGCGTCAGACCCAGGAGCATATACGCCAGCGCATTCGCGATCTTGAGCGTCGCCTGCTCACCCTGCAAAAACGCTGAGAGACCTCTTGTCTGATCCCGCGCAACAAGTGGCTGAACTGCGCGAGCAGCTCAATCGCTATAGCTATCAGTATCACGTATTGGATGATCCGCAGGTGCCGGACATTGAGTACGACCGTTTAATGCGTGAGCTGGAGGCGCTGGAGCAGGCCCATCCTGAGCTGATCAGCAGTGACTCACCCACCCAGCGGGTAGGCGATGTGCCCCTGTCCGAGTTCAGTCAGGTGACTCACGAGCTGCCGATGCTGTCGCTGGACAACGCGTTTAACCTTGAGGAGTTCAGCGATTTTGATCGCCGAGTGCGCGAGCGTCTCGGTCAGGACGCGGAGGTGGAATACGCCTGCGAACCCAAGCTAGACGGTATCGCGGTGAGCCTGCTGTATCGCGACGGCCAGCTTGAGAGGGGTGCTACCCGTGGCGACGGGCGCACCGGCGAAGACATTACCCATAATGTGCGCACGATTCAGTCGATCCCGCTGCGGTTGTCGGGTGAGGGTATCCCCCCGGTGTTGGAGGTGCGCGGCGAAATCTATATGCCAAGGGCCGGTTTTGAAGCGATGAACGAGCAGGCCAGGGCTCGCGACGAGAAAGTGTTCGTCAATCCCCGCAACGCTGCCGCCGGAAGCTTACGTCAGCTGGATGCGCGCATTACAGCCCAGCGTCCCTTGCAGATGTGCTGCTACAGCGTTGGCCTGGTTGAGGGGGGCGAGTTGCCCGACAGTCATAGCGATATCCTGGCCCGGCTCCAGCAGTGGGGTTTGCGCATCAATCGCGAATCGGCTGTCGCGCTGGGGGTGGAGGCCTGTGACGCTTATTACGAAGCTCTGGCAGTGCGTCGCGATGAGTTGGCCTACGATATTGACGGCATCGTGTTCAAGGTGAACGCCATCGAGTTGCAGGAGCAGCTGGGTTTTGTGTCCCGCGCCCCGCGCTGGGCCATTGCACGCAAGTTTCCTGCCCAGGAGGAGGTGACTCGCCTGCTGGATGTGGAGTTCCAGGTGGGTCGCACCGGCGCCATCACCCCGGTGGCCAGACTGGAGCCTGTGTTTGTTGGTGGTGTAACAGTCAGCAATGCAACGCTCCATAACAGCGACGAAATCGAGCGCTTGGGTCTGCGCATCGGCGATTCCGTCGTTGTGCGTCGTGCCGGTGATGTGATTCCCCAGGTTGCCTCGGTCATTCTGGAGCGGCGCCCGCAGGAGTCGGCACCCATTCATTTTCCCGAGCACTGTCCCGTCTGCGGTTCAGTGGCGGAGCGCGAGGAAGCAGAGGCGGTGGTGCGCTGCACCGGTGGTTTGATTTGTGCTGCGCAGCAAAAAGAAGCCATCAAGCACTTCGCCTCCCGCCGGGCTATGGATATTGATGGCCTCGGTGACAAACTGGTAGAGCAGTTGGCGGATGAGGGCTTGATCAGCAATGTGGCTGACCTCTATATGCTGACCGTTGAGCAGCTGGTTCCCCTGGAGCGTATGGCAGAAAAGTCGGCGACTAATCTGGTAGCGGCGATCGCTGCCAGTCGTGATACCAGTTTGCAGCGATTCATTTTTGCACTCGGTATCCGCGAAGTGGGGGAGGCCACAGCACTGAATCTGGCTAATCATTTTGGCGACTGGCAGAGTCTCGCAGCGGCTGTCGAGGAAAAATTGCTCGAGGTGGATGATGTGGGTCCGGTCGTGGCCGATCATTTGCGGCAGTTCTTCGATTCGGAAAGCAGTATGGCTGTGGTCCAGCAACTGCTGGATGCGGGAGTGAACTGGCCGGCGCCTGAAGTGGTTGATGAAGGGCAACAGGTATTGGCCGGGCAGACCTGGGTGGTCACCGGCAAGCTGGAGGCCATGGGGCGCGACGATGCCAAGCGCCTGTTACAGGGCCTGGGTGCCAAGGTTGCGGGCAGCGTATCGGCTAAAACCACCTGCCTGGTGGCGGGCCCTGGAGCGGGTTCAAAACTCAGCAAGGCCCAGGAGCTCGGTATTGATGTCATTGATGAAGAAGCGTTGTTGCAATTGCTGGCAGAGCAGGGGGTGCGCCCGTGAGATGGCTGCTGCTGACAATGCTGTTATTGATGGCAGGCTGCACCACTTCACCACCTTCTGATGTGAATGACCTGTGCAGTATCTTCAGCGAGAAAAAAGGCTGGTACAAAGACGCCGATAAGGCCCGGGACAAATGGGGTAGTCCGATACCTGTAATGATGGCGATCATGCATCAGGAATCGCGCTTCAAGGCCAAGGCTAAACCGCCGCGCAAAAAGATACTGGGGGTGATTCCCGGTCCGCGGCCTTCATCCTCATACGGCTATACCCAGGCCCTGAAAGAAACCTGGGCGGTGTATGAGCGCAGTGCTGGCAATTATGGCGCCGATCGCGATGACTTTGGGGACTCGATTGATTTTATTGGCTGGTACAACCACCAGTCCTACAAGAAAAGTGGCATCAAGAAGACCGATCCCTACCATCTCTACCTGGCCTATCACGAGGGTTGGACAGGGTTTAACAAGCGCACGTTCAAGAAAAAACAATGGCTGAAAGACGTCTCCAAAAAAGTCTCACGGCAATCTTCTCGCTACACCACCCAGCTCAATAGCTGCGAGAGCAAATTCAAGCGCAAGAAGTTTCTCGGTATTTTCTAAGGATTGATCCGCTTGATGTTTTGGGCGGTATAACATATCGCACGCAAGTCCATGGTAACGCTAAGATTTTCACCTTTATTGGCTATCTAAATAGCGATTATCTATGAAATAATTGATCGGATGTGTCAACGATCCGAGCCGGATAAAATAACAGGGCTGTAAACCGTGAAACCTACCGATATTAGTAACCCCGAGTACTTCCACAAGGTGGTGGACTGCCAGTACGCCTGTCCCGCCCACACCCCGGTACCCGAGTACATTCGCCTGATTGCCGCTGAGCGCTATGACGACGCCTACATGATCAACTGGGAGTCCAATGTATTCCCGGGTGTATTGGGGCGTACCTGTGACCGGCCCTGCGAACCGGCCTGCCGTCGTGGTCGGGTTGAGGAGGAGCCTGTTGCCATTTGCCGCCTCAAACGGGTGGCTGCTGACAACAAGACCGACGACGCCATTCTGGCCCGCATGCCGAAGATTCCGAAGAAGAAAAACGGCAAAAAGATTGCCCTGATTGGCGGTGGCCCCGCGTCTCTGACGGTGGCGCGTGACCTTGCGCCCCTGGGTTATGAGCTGCATCTCTATGACGAGCAGATCGAAGGCGGCGGCATGATGCTGAGCCAGATCCCGGCCTTCCGTCTGCCCATTGAAGTGCTGCGCCAGGAGGTGAACTACATTCTCGATATGGGTGTGGTCACCACCTTCGACCATTACGTTGACAGCCTCAAGGCTGTGCTCGAGAAGGATTACGATGCGATTTTTGTAGGTACAGGCGCTCCCCAGGGCAAGGACCTGCCCAAGCTTCCTGGTCGACAGGAAGCAGACGCCAATATCCATATCGGTATTAACTTCCTCGCCAATGTGGCCTTTGAGCACCGCGATACTATCGGCAAAAAGGTACTGGTTCTGGGTGGTGGTAATACCGCCATGGACTGCTGCCGAACCGCTCGCCGCCTCGGTGGCGAAGACGTGCGCGTGGTGGTGCGCTCACCGTTTGCTGATATGAAGGCGTCTCCCTGGGAGAAAGAAGACGCCATGCATGAAGACATCCCAATTTATGACAACCATGTGCCCAAGGAATTTGTCGTCGAAGACGGCAAGCTGGTGGGCATGAAGTTTGAGAAGGTAGAGGCCGTCTACGACGAAGAGGGTAATCGCGAGCTGGTACCCACCGGTGAAGACCTGGTGTTCATGGAGTGTGACGATATACTCATGGCCATTGGCCAGGACAATGCCTTCCCCTGGATTGAGCAGGACATTGGTATGGAATTCGGCAAGTGGGACATGCCGGTGGTCGACGAAGTCACCTTCCAGTCAACACTGGAGAACGTGTTCTTCGGTGGTGATGCGGCTTTCGGGCCAGAGAACGTGATTACCGCAGTCGCCCATGGGCATCAGGCGGCCGTGTCCATCGACCTGTTCTGTCGTGGCGAGGATGTTAAAAACCGCCTCGCACCCGGAGTCAATCTGGGCAGTACCAAGATGGGTATTCACGAGTGGAGCTACGACAACGCCATTGAGGCTGATCTGCGCTACGTGGTGCCCCAGGCCGACAAGAACAAGACCCTGCAAGATCGAAAGATGGAGGTCGAACTCGGTTTCGATGCGGCTACCGGTTTCAAGGAGGCCCAGCGCTGCCTGAACTGCGATGTGCAGACGGTTTTCCAGGAAGCACGGTGTATTGAGTGCGATGCCTGCGTCGACATCTGCCCCACAGATTGCATTACCTTCACACCTAACGCCAAAGAAGAGACGCTGCGCACTCAGCTGTCTGCGCCGGCGGGCAACCTCGCCCAGGACCTCTATGTGTCCGAGGACTTGCCGACTCAGCGCGTGATGGTGAAAGACGAAAACGTATGCCTGCACTGCGGGCTATGCGCGGAACGCTGTCCCACGACCGCCTGGGATATGCAGAAGTTTCTCTACAATGTGACCAAGGCGGGGAACTGATATGAAGACTATTTCCGCCGTTAACGATTTTGTCATCAAGTTTGCGAACGTGAATGGCACCGGCTCGGCCAGTGCCAACAACCTGTTTGCCAAGGCGCTGTTCCGCATGGGGCTGCCGGTATCGCCTAAGAACATCTTCCCCTCCAATATTCAGGGGCTGCCGACCTGGTACGAAGTGCGGGTCAGCGAAAAAGGCTATCTGGGCCGCCGGGATGGGGTAGACATCATGCTCAGCGTGAACCCCCAGAGCATGCCGCAGGATATCCAGGAAGTGGAGAGCGGTGGCTACTTCATCTATGACAACACCAAGCCCCTGGATTTGCGCCTGGTGCGCAACGATGTGCACATCATCGGCCTGCCGCTGACTAAGATCTGTAATCGCGAGTACACGGATCCCCGTCAACGCCAGCTGTTCAAGAACGTGATTTACGTGGGCGCGCTGGCGGCTTTGCTGGACATTGATTTCGGTGTCATTACCAAGCTGGTGGGTGATCAGTTCAAAGGTAAGGAGAAGCTGGTAGCACCGAACATCCATGCGCTGGAGTTAGGGCACCAGTACGCGCTTGAGAATTTCGACTGCCCGCTGTCCATTCGCGTGGAAAAGCGGGACCTCGTTGGCGATTCCATTTTGATCGATGGCAACAGTGCCTTGGGTCTGGGCGCCATCTATGGCGGTGCCACCATGGCGGCCTGGTATCCCATTACCCCCTCTACATCCGTGGTGGAGGCTTTTGAAAAATACTGTAAGCGCATGCGTATCGATCCCGGTAGTGGTCAGAAGAACTACGCTATCGTGCAGGCCGAGGACGAACTGGCGGCGATTGGTATGGTGATTGGTGCCAGTTGGAACGGCGCACGTTCTTTCACCGCGACCAGTGGTCCTGGCATTTCACTGATGTCCGAGTTTCTGGGCCTGGCTTACTTTGCCGAGATTCCCACGGTGCTGATTGACGTGCAGCGGGCCGGCCCTTCAACGGGCATGCCGACACGCACCCAGCAGTCTGATGTGCTGTCCTGTGCCTATGCATCCCATGGTGATACCAAGCAAGTGCTGCTGTTTCCGTCATCGCCGAAAGAGTGCTTCGACATGACTGCCGATGGCTTTGACCTGGCGGAGCGGCTTCAAACCCCGATCATTATCCTGACCGACCTCGACCTGGGGATGAATGACAATATGTCAGAACCCTTCGAGTGGGACGACGAGCGCGAGTACGATCGCGGCAAGGTCCTGTCTGCTGAAGACCTCGACAATATGGATGAATTCGGTCGCTACCTGGATGTGGATCTGGATGCGATCTGTTACCGCACCTATCCCGGTACCCATCCCACCAAGGGGGCGTTCTTTACCCGCGGTACCAGCCGCGATGAATACGCGGTGTATACCGAGAGCGGTGAGGCCTATGAGCGCAACATGCACCGCCTGATGGCGAAGTGGGAAACCGCCAAGGGCTACGTGCCGGCGCCTATCACCATTCCGGCGGACAAACCCACGGATTACGGCGTGATCTTTTACGGCACCAGCGAGGCCTCTAGCCTTGAAGCCCTGGATTACCTGGCGGCGGAAGGTGTCTACATCGACGCCATGCGTGTTCGCTCTTTCCCCTTCAATGACGAGGTGGAGAACTTTATCGACAGTCACGAGCGCACCTTTGTGATTGAACAGAATCGGGATGCCCAGCTGCGAACCCTGCTCATGGCGGAGTTTGAGTTTGGCCCTGACAAGCTGAAGTCAGTGCTTTGTTTTGACGGCACGCCAATCAGTGCCTGCAATATTCGCAAACAGATTTTGCAGCAGATACCGGGCAGCAACGTCACCCCTCTGCGCCGTGAAACTGCCTCCGGAGAAGCCTCATGAGTTACATCACCCCGAAATTCCGTCATCCGGAACTCCCGGTCAACGAGCTGGGTTACACCAAGGCCGACTACGAGGGCTCCATTTCGACCCTGTGTGCCGGTTGCGGGCATGACTCTATCAGCGGGGCGATCGTGAAGGCGGTGCACGAGCTGTCCATTGAGCCGCATAAGATCGCCAAGATTTCAGGAATTGGTTGTTCGTCCAAGACACCCACCTATTTCCTGGGCAAATCCCACGGTTTCAATTCTGTGCATGGGCGTATGCCATCTGTCGCAACCGGCGCCAGTATGGCCAACCGTGATCTGACCTACCTGGCTGTCTCCGGTGACGGCGATACTGCCTCAATTGGTATGGGCCAGTTCACTCACGCCATCCGCCGTAATCTGAACATGGTGTACATCGTCATGAACAACGGGTGCTACGGGCTGACCAAAGGACAGGATTCGGCCACTGCCGACGAGGGCTCAGCCAGTAAGAAGGGCGATCCCAACCCCTTTGGTGCCATTGACCTCTGTGCCACGGCCCTGTCATTGGGCGCCACGTTCGTGGCCCGCAGTTTTTCCGGCGACAAAGAGCAACTGGTGCCGCTGATCAAGGCGGGCATTACCCACCAGGGCTTCGCCCTGATCGATGTGATTTCTCCCTGCGTAACCTTCAACAACAACGATGGCTCTACCAAGGCCTACGAGTTTGTTCGTGAACACACTGAGGCTACCGGCACCATCGACTTCGTGCCCATGCGCCAGGAAATTACGGCCCAGTACCAGCCTGGCACCTCCAACGAGGTGACCATGCATGACGGCTCGGTGATTCACCTGCACAAGCTGGCGGAGGGCCTGGATCCTTTTGATCGCGGCTCAGCCATGTCTATCATGGAAAAACACCGCAGTGCAGGGCAGATCCTCACGGGGCTGATCTACATGGACAAGAATTCCCACGACCTGCATGAGGCCCTGGATACGGTCCCCAGGCCGCTGAATCAGCTGGGTCCGGAAGAGTTGTGCCCGGGCAGTAAAGTGCTGGAGAACATCAACGCTTCATTGCGCTAGCGCGTCAGGTGTCATAATTTTGCAATATTCTGCGCTTCTAATAGCAAGCGTGAGAAAATTGCAGAGTTAATGACACATGACTGAACGGACTGTTCTAATTGTTGATGATGAGTTCGCGATCCGCGACATGCTGCGCATGGCGTTGGAGATCGTGGATTATCGCTGCCTCGAAGCTGACAATATCAGGGATGCCTACCAGCTTGTCGTTGATGAGCGTCCCGACCTCGTGCTCCTCGATTGGATGTTGCCCGGCGGCAGCGGCATCGAGCTGTTGCGCAGGCTGAAGCGCAACGAGAGCACCAAAGAACTGCCAGTCATTATGCTGACTGCCAAAACGACCGAGGATAATGTCGTTCAAGGGCTCGACGTTGGTGCAGACGACTACATTACCAAGCCTTTCGCTCCCCGGGAGTTAATCGCCCGCGTAAGAGCCCTGCTGCGCCGCAGTGTGGGCGGCGAGGCTGATGATCGCCTGCAGGTGGCCGAACTTACAGTGGACGGAGAGAGCAAGCGGGTGTTTCTGGGTGGTGACCTCCTGGAGATGGGCCCCACGGAATTTCGCCTGTTACAATTTTTTGTATCCCATCCCGAGCGAGCCTATACTCGCAGTCAGTTACTGGACCAGGTATGGGGCGCCAATGTCTATGTTGAAGAGCGCACCGTTGACGTCCACATTCGTCGATTACGCAAGGCGCTGACAACTGACACCATGGACTACAGCAACCTGATTCAAACGGTACGCGGTACCGGCTATCGATTTTCCTCTCGCGGTGTGCCTCTGTAGCGATGTTAGCTAACGGCTGGCAGGCAGAGCTGCGCCGATTCCTTCTGGTTTTGTCATCAGCCCTTTTACTGGGATGGGTGTTTAGTGCTGTTCCCTTGATGTTGGCCATCGCGGCGATCCTGGTGTTGCTGTACTGGATCAGGCAGTTCTATCGCGTCAGCCGCTGGCTATCTGACACTGAGGCAGAGCCGCCTGAGGCCAGCGGTATCTGGGGTCAGCTCTGGGACAGTATTTATCATCTGCAGCGGCGCGGGCGTGAAGAGAAATCCCGGCTCCAGACCGAGGTGAGCTATCTGCGTGATTCCTTTGCAGCCTTGCGTGAGGCGGCGGTCATGATTGATCCCGAGCGGCGCATCGAGTGGAGCAACACTGCTGCCGAGCGTTTGCTAGGGCTGCACTATCCGAAAGATCGCGGACAGGCCATTCTCAATCTCATGCGTATTCCCCGTTTTCATCAGTATGTTAGCAATGGTGACTTTTCCGAGCCTCTGTATATGGACGGCCCACAAGACGCGACCTTGCGGCTGCAGATCGAGATCACGCCGTTCGGGCGGGGTAGCCTGCTGGTACTGGCCCGGGATGTCACCCGTGAGGAACAACTGGGTGAGATGCGGCGCGAATTTGTTGCTAATGTGTCTCACGAGCTGAGAACGCCACTGACGGTCATTACAGGCTATCTGCACACAATGATCGATCATGGCATGGCGGGAGATGAGCGCCTTGAGCGCCCGCTGATGCAGATGCAGGAACAATCCCAGCGGATGGAAAGCCTGCTCAAGGACTTGTTGTGGTTGTCACAACTGGAGTCAGATGAGCTGGTTCCGGAGCAATCCGCGATTGATATGGTGGAGCTGATTGGGGAGATCCAGCAGCATTTTGGTGATGCCTATCCTGATCGCTCAATAGAGGTCAACGGCGAGAGCTCAGAACGGGTTATTGGTGATCATCGGCAGCTCTACAGTGCCGTGAGCAACCTGGTGATGAATGCGCTCAAGTACAGCGATGACGTTATTAAACTGTCGTGGCGACAGCAGAATGATGAGCTTATTCTCGCTGTTAGTGACCGGGGCCCTGGGATTGACCCGGTGCATCTGCCGCGATTAACTGAGCGCTTCTACCGGGTGGACAAGAGTCGCTCGCTGGAGACGGGCGGCACCGGTCTGGGTCTGGCTATCGTTAAACATGTGCTTTGTGGTCACAAAGCACACCTGGAGATAAGCAGCGAACTTGGCGTTGGCAGTGAATTTCGCTGTCATTTTCCTTTGTCATAATTTTGTAACAAATTGGTCTTATGGTGTGCTGAAATCTCACCAGTTTGGAGAATTGGATGAAAAACAAAGCACTTGCTCGTATTGCAGCGGTGGCGGTATCCCTGAGTTTTGGGCTGTCTGGGCAGGCCAATGCGGCTGTTGACCCCAATCTGCCGGTCTACGAAACGGCCAGTGGCGTGTCAGGTAACCTGTCCAGCGTAGGTTCAGATACCCTGGCTAACCTGATGACCCTCTGGGCCGAAGGTTTCAAGCGCGAATACCCTAATGTAAACATCCAGATCCAGGCCGCCGGTTCTTCCACCGCACCCCCGGCTCTGACGGAGGCTACCTCCAACTTCGGTCCGATGAGCCGCAAGATGAAGGACAAGGAAATCGAGGCCTTTGAAAACCGCTATGGTTATAAGCCTACTGCGGTGCCCGTCGCGATCGACGCCCTTGCCGTGTATGTACACAAGGACAATCCGATTGAAAACATGACCATCGCCGATGTGGATGCTGTTTTCTCCTCAACGCGAAAGTGTGGCGCGACGACTGATGCGAAGTCCTGGGGTGACCTGGGCCTGGACGGCAGCTGGGAGCACCGCGATATCCAGTTGTTTGGTCGGAACTCGGTGTCAGGGACTTATGGTTACTTTAAGAAGAAGGCCCTGTGTAAGGGCGACTTCAAAAACACGGTGAATGAGCAGCCTGGATCCGCGTCTGTGGTGCAGTCTGTATCCACCTCGGTCAACGGTATTGGCTATTCCGGCATTGGCTATCGGACGTCGAGCGTTCGCGCCGTACCGCTAGCGAAGAAGGCTGGCGGGGAGTTTGTTGAAGCCACGCCCGCTAACGCGGTTGATGGCAGCTACCCCTTATCCCGCTTTCTCTATGTATATGTGAACAAGGCGCCGAATAAGCCTCTGGCCCCACTGGAGCGTGAGTTCATCAAACTGGTGTTGTCCCAGCAGGGTCAGAAGGTTGTGCTCAAGGACGGTTACGTGCCACTACCAGCCAGCGTGGCTGAACGTACCCTGAAGCAACTGGGTATTTAAGGCACAATAAGTCATCAGGCAACAGGCCGCCCACGGGCGGCCTTTTGCGGTACCGGGACCCGACATGTCGACATTGTCAGAACAGATTCCCAGCTGGATGCCCGGCTGGCGCAGAACCAAAGATCGCGTGGCCACCGCGGCCATCAGCGCCGGTGGCGCTGGGGTCCTCATGGCGATTCTGCTGATCTTTTTCTATCTTCTGTACGAAGTTTTCCCGCTATTCCAGTCGGCGAAAGTCGAGCAGTTATACCAATACACCATTGAGCAGTCTGACACCCGTTACCTGGCCATTGAGGAGCAGGGTGAACTGGCGCTGGCAATCAGTGAGACCGGCGAAGCGCTGTTTTTCGATGCGCGCGATGGAGCAACCCGATTGCAGGTTGACCTGGCAGAGCCCGCGGGTATGGGGCGCGCCCCGCTGTTGCAGATTGTCGAGCAGAGCCCGGAATCGAGAATCCTGGGCCTGGGTTATGGCAGCGGTGAAGTGCTGCTGGTCAAGCACGACTACAGGCTGACCTATCCGAATGACGTGCGCGTGATCAACGCCCGTATCGAGTACACCTACGGGCCTGCTGCTCTTGCTGTGTTGCCGCCGGGCTCCCAGTTGGGGCAGCTGGCGGTGCGGGATGCAGAGGAGGCCCTGGTGCTCGCCGCCAGCGACAGCCAGGGCAGGGTGCACGTGCTGCGATATACCAAAGAGGAAAATTTCCTCAGTGGTGAGATCGAACTCACCGAGGAGCGATTGCAGCTGGACCGACTGGTCGATGGTATCGAGGCCATCTTTGTCGATTCATCCCAGCGCTGGCTCTATGTGCTTGATACCCAGGCCAACTACCTGGTGGTCGATTTGGCCAGTGTCGATGCTCTGGGTAACCTGGGTGTGGCTGATTCCGGTTCGCTGTTTGAATCTGGAGCATGTCTTGCCTCGGCGACCCAGCTACTTGGTGGTATTTCCCTGCTGGCGGGCTCTACTGAGGGCGAACTGGCCCAGTACTTTGTGACCACCAATGCCGAGGGCAGCCGCCTGGCGCAGGTGCGGACCTTTGAGAGCAACGCAGCTGCCACAGTCAGTATGCTGCCTGAGCAGCGTCGTAAGGGCTTTCTGGGTCTTAGCGACAGTGGTGAGCTGGAGATTTTCCATACCACGGCGGGGCGTCGCCTGATTCAGATTGAGTTGAGTCAGCAGCAGCTTGCCAATGCAGCATTGTCCCCTCGGGCAGATCGTCTGCTGGTTGAAGACAGCCAGGGTCAGTTCAGCTACTGGGATGTGCATAATAAGCACCCTGATATTTCCTGGGACGCGCTGTGGGGCAAAGTCTGGTACGAGAGTTACCAGGAGCCGGAATATATCTGGCAGAGCTCTGCCTCTAACAACGACTTCGAGCCGAAGTACTCCTTTTCGCCTCTGGCGTTCGGCACCCTGAAGGCGGCGTTCTACGCCATGTTGATTGCGGCGCCGTTGGCCATCTGTGGTGCCATATTTACCGCCTACTTTATGGCGCCGGCGCTGCGCCGCAAAATCAAGCCGTTGATTGAACTGATGGAAGCGCTGCCGACAGTAATCCTGGGCTTCCTCGCAGGGTTGTGGCTGGCGCCGTTTGTTGAGGCAAGCCTGGCCGGTGTGTTCTCGCTGATGCTGTTTATGCCGGTGGGCGTGCTGTTCTTTGCCTTCCTTTGGTCCCGCCTCCCGCTGGGTTTGCGGGCGAGGGTGCCCGACGGCTGGCAGGCGGCGATACTCATCCCGGTGGTGATCCTGATTGGCTATAGCTGCTTCGCTGCCAATGACACTGTAGAGCTGCTGTTTTTCAATGGCGACATGCGCGCCTGGGTGACTACAGACCTGGGGATTTCTTTTGATCAGCGCAATGCATTGGTTGTGGGCATTGCTATGGGTCTTGCGGTTATTCCAACCATATTCTCGATCGCCGAGGACGCCATTTTCGGTGTTCCCAAGCACCTCAGCTACGGCAGCCTGGCCCTGGGTGCGACACCTTGGCAGACGCTGGTCGGTGTGGTGCTACCCACCGCCAGTCCGGGTATTTTCTCGGCTCTGATGATTGGTCTGGGTCGAGCTGTAGGGGAGACCATGATTGTGCTGATGGCCACGGGTAACACCCCGATCATGGATGCCAATATCTTCGAGGGCATGCGCACGTTGGCAGCCAATATTGCGGTGGAGGTGCCTGAGGCTGAGGTCGACAGCACTCATTACCGTGTGCTGTTCCTCGCTGCATTTGTGTTGTTCATGTTTACCTTCGTGGTGAACACCTTTGCGGAACTGGTGCGACAGCGCCTGCGCATCAAGTACGGATCACTGTGATGGAAAAACAAGCGCCTAAAAGTTTGCAGATGAACCCGCGCTCCGGCGTGCTCGACTGGATTCGCAGCGGTGAACCGATGGTCTGGGCCAATGGTGCGGCGGTCAGCGTCAGCATTGTTGCAGTGGTGGGCTTGCTGGTGCTGCTCGCTGTGCGGGGGTTTGGTCACTTCTGGCCGTCAGACGTGATGCTGGCTGAGGTGGTCTACCAGGGCCAGAGTCGCCCCGTTTCCGGTGAGCTGGTCGAGAGTAAGCAGGCGAGTGGCGAGCAGCTACGCGGTGCGGGCATTGAGTTGATCGGAGAGGGGCCATTTTATCGCCGGGACCTGGTCAAGCAGGGCAATCGTGACTTTCTCGGCAGTGACTTCGTCTGGATTGTTTACGAACAGCTTCAGAACATCACTTACCCGGAAGACCTCATGGTGGTGGAGCGTTTGGAGTGGGGCAATCTCTATGCCCGTCTGGTTGCTGTATCGCGCGACGGAGAAGAGCAGACCCTGCAGAGCCTCGGCGATGAAGCACTTTGGGCGCTTTTTCAGCAGTATCTCGATGACACCCTGCAGATCCGTGAACAGATCAGCTCCATAGAACACGACGATATTGGCAGTATCAACTACGACATGGAGCAGCTGCGCTTGAAGGAGCGCAGGCTTGAACTGGAAGGTCAGAATACGCCTGCAAGGCTGGCGGACATCGCTGCAGAAAGAGCAGAGCTGGAAGCAGACTACGAAGTATTACAGGGGCAGCTCGCAGCCTTGTACCAGGAAATCGAGCGCAGCCGCTATAAAGTCACCCTTGCCGATGGCAGTGAGCGTGAATTGCCCCTGGCCAAGGTCGTCAGGGCGGACCGCCCCAATGCCATGAGCACCCTTGATAAGCTGGGCCACTATTTTGAGAAGCTGGGTGAGTTTCTGACTGCAGAACCCCGTGAGGCCAATACCGAGGGCGGTGTTTATCCGGCGATCTTCGGAACGGTGATGATGGTACTGCTGATGTCGGTCATGGTGACCCCATTTGGCGTGGTGGCAGCTGTATACCTTCGCGAGTATGCGCGTCAGGGCGTGGTTACGCGCACCATTCGGGTCGCGGTAAGTAACCTGGCGGGTGTTCCCTCCATTGTTTACGGTGTGTTCGGCCTGGGCTTTTTTGTGTATTTCCTGGGTGGCGAGATCGATGCCCTGTTCTTCCCGGAGTGCTTGCCTCGTCCCACTTTCGGGACGCCGGGCCTGATGTGGGCATCACTCACCCTGGCGCTGTTAACCTTACCGGTGGTGATTGTATCTACTGAGGAGGGGCTGGCGCGTATTCCAAGAGCGGTTCGAGAGGGCAGCCTCGCACTCGGCGCGACAAGGGCCGAAACGCTTTGGCGAGTGGTTCTTCCTATGGCCAGCCCTGCCATGATGACCGGTTTGATCCTGGCCGTGGCACGAGCCGCCGGTGAAGTAGCTCCCTTGATGTTGGTAGGTGTCGTAAAGCTGGCGCCCAGTTTACCGCTTGATGGCAATTACCCTTACATCCACCTCGACCAGAAATTCATGCACCTGGGTTTCCACATTTACGATGTCGGCTTTCAAAGCCCCAATGTGGAAGCAGCAAGGCCGCTGGTATACGCTACAGCTCTGCTGCTCGTTGTGATCATTGCTGTGCTTAATTTTACGGCGGTTGCCCTGCGTAACCGTTTGCGTGAGCGCTATAAAGCCCTCGACGCCTGATAGACAGGAATTAGCTATGCAAACCCATTCCATCGATATGGACGCTATCCAGAGAAGCCCCAGTGATATGACTGAGGCCACCGAGCTAGCGCTGAAAGTCGATTCACTCAACCTGTTTTATGGCGGTGATACCCAGGCGCTGTTTGACGTGAACCTGGATATCCCCAAACAGCGAGTCACTGCCTTTATTGGACCCAGTGGTTGCGGAAAGTCCAGCTTGCTGCGTTGTTTTAACAGGATGAATGACCTCGTGGACGGGTGTCGGGTTGACGGCTCCATCCTGCTCGAAGGCGAGGACGTGTACGGAAGCAAGGTGGATGTGCCCGCCTTGCGCCGACGTATCGGTATGGTGTCCCAAAAACCAAATCCTTTCCCCAAGTCTATCTACGAAAACGTGGCCTATGGCCTTCGTATCCAGGGTATCAACAAAAAGCGTATTCTCGATGAGGTCGTGGAAAAGTCCCTTAAGGCCGCAGCGCTGTGGGACGAGGTGAAGGATCGTCTCAATGACAGTGCACTGGGCTTATCCGGTGGCCAGCAGCAGCGTCTGGTGATTGCGCGCACGATCGCAGTGGAGCCCGAAGTGGTTCTGCTGGACGAGCCTGCATCAGCGCTGGACCCGATTTCCACCCTGAAGATTGAAGAACTGATTTACGAGCTCAAGTCTCGTTACACCATTGTTATTGTGACCCATAACATGCAGCAGGCGGCGCGTGTGTCGGATATGACTGCTTTTATGTACATGGGTAAGCTGATTGAGTTCGATAACACCGACACGCTGTTTACCAACCCCTCACAGAAGCAGACCGAAGACTACATCACCGGTCGCTACGGATAACAGGAGGCTTTATGTCTAGCCAGGATGCTTATACACAGCATATTTCCGAACAGTTCAATACTGAACTGGATGGCGTTAAATCTCACATGCTGGAAATGGGTGGGTTGGTCGAAGCGCAGATTGCCGCGGGGCTGAACGCCCTTGTTGACGGGGAAACCGGGGAAGCAGAGAAGGTCATCGCACGCGACAGCGAGGTGAACGACATGGAGGTGGCCATCGATGACGAGTGTTCACGGATACTCGCCCGGCGCCAGCCCGCTGCGAGTGACCTTCGCCTGGTGCTGGCGATTTCCAAGGTGATTACTGATCTGGAGCGTATTGGTGATGAGGCTGCCAAGATTGCACGCCAGGCTATAAATATCTCTGAGGAAGGCTCATCTCCCAGCGGTTATGTGGAGATGCGCCATATCGGTGCACATGTTGGCGCCATGTTGCGGGACGCGCTGGATGCCTTTGCCCGCATGGACGTGGAAATGGCAGTTCAGGTTGCCAAGGAAGACACGCTGGTCGATAAAGAGTACGCCAATGCCATGCGTAGTCTGGTGACTTACATGATGGAAGATCCCCGTGTGATCGGCTCAGTGATTAATGAGATGTGGGCGCTGCGCTCGCTTGAGTGTATTGGTGATCACGCCCACAACATTGCCGAATACGTGATTTACCTGGCTAAAGGCCTGAATGCCCGCCATGTCGAGATCGATGAGCTGATCTCGCAGCTGGAAGAGCATCATTAAGGAATTGTTTCATTAAAGTTTCATAAACCGCTGTCGTAACAATACTGTCATATATCCGACATAGAATTGTCGTGTGTCTGTCATAGAGGCAACCGATACAGGATAAAACAGTGACGTACGGGAGTATGGACATGAAGCTTCACCAATCAATCATTGCAGCGCTGGTGCTGCTGATCGCACCGATGGCACACGCGGCCGTCAGCGATGAGCAGTTTGCACAGATGCAGGCTCAATTTGCCGAACTGGCACAGCGTTTAAACGCGCTGGAGGCTGAAAATGCCAAGCTGCGCGAAATCAATCAACAGACCATTCGTGAGGTTGAGCTCACCAGCGCACAGGTGGCAGAAGTAGCCAAGAAGCCTGCGGCCAGTTCCTGGACTGACACGGTTCGGATCAAGGGTGATTTCCGCTATCGCTACGAAGCCATCGACGTGGAAGATGTCACCAAGCGTGAACGCAACCGTGTCCGTGCACGTGCTGCCATCGTTGCTGATCTGCCCAACAATGTCGAAGTAGGGCTGGGTATGGCCAGCGGCGGTTCCGACCCGGTGTCCACCAACCAGACCCTGGGTGGCGGTGGTTCTACCAAGGACCTTCGCATGGACCTGGCCTATTTCAACTGGGCTGCAACCAAAGACCTGAACGTGATTGGCGGTAAGCACAAGAACACCATGTATCGTCCGCAAAAGCACGGCTTGATCTATGATGGGGACTACCGTCCGGAAGGCTTCAACATACAGTACACACCGGGTTCGTTCTTCCTGACCGTCGGCGGTACCTGGCTGGAGAGTGACACCAAGCTCGACAACTCTGAATTCACCTGGAGCGGACAGCTCGGCTTCAACGGTAATATCGGTTCAGCCAAGCTTGTGACCGGTCTCGGTTACCAGCAAATCGACACTGCCGGCAAAACACCGTTCTTCGGTGATCCCAGCGATTTCTTCGGCAACACGTTTGTCTGTGATGACCCCGTTGCGTTAGAGGGCTGTAGCTTTCTTTACGACTACCACACGGTACAGGCCTTTGCTGATCTTGGTCTGACGGTTGGTGACATGCCCCTGGGCCTGTTCTTCGACTACGTCCACAACACCGAAGCCGATGAATTCGACACAGGTTATGCAGTGGGTGCGCGTTTGGGTAAAACCAGTGGCTGGAAAACCTGGGACATCGCCTACAACTACCAGGATCTTGAAGCCGACGCGACCCTGGGTCTGCTGACCGATTCAGATTTCGGTGGCGGTGGTATCGACGGCAAAGGACACGTGTTCAAGGCCGGTTTTGGCATCAACAAAAAGTGGAGCCTGGGCCTGACTTACTTCAAGAACGAAATTGGTGGCAACAAGGGGCTGGATACGGACTTCGACCGCATCATGCTCGATACCAAGTTCAAGTACTAGGGTAGGTAATTGTGGTGCGCTAGGTGCGCACCACAATTTGCAATCGGTTGCCGACTTTCTCACCGTAGTCGGCAATTTCTCCGATCCAGTCGATGACCTGGTAGAGGAACATAGCCTCTATCGGGTCCAGACCTTTCTCCAGTTTGAATAAACGCGCCCGCAGTTTGACCTGCAGCTTGTCGCTGCGATGCTCCAGCTTCTCGATCTCGGCAATTTTCGATTCAACCAGCTTGACCTGGCGGTCACCAAAACCAGCTTCGATCAGGTCGTCGATCTGGTTGATAGCCTCCAGCGCGGCCGCAGAGGTTTTGATGGACGCCTCGGTGTATTCGAGCACGTGTTTTTCCAGCTTTTCAGGAAAGGCCATTTCCCGTCCCAGCATCAGTCCGGCAACGTCTTTGCTGCGGTTGGCAATCTGGTCCTGGGCGATCAGCAATTCAAGCAGATCACTGCGCGACACCGGCATAAAAAGGCTCTTGGGCAGGTGTTTCCGCAGGGAGCTTTTCTGCTTGTCCGCTTCTTGTTCTGCCAGGACGATGCGTTTGTGTAGATCCTCGCAGCGTTTCCATTTGCCTTTCTGCGCGGCGTGAATGAATGGCAGGAGGGTTTCGCAGGTGGCGTGCACCTTGTGCATGTGATCCTGCAGGGGCCCCATCGGTGATTGGGCGAACAGGTTGCTGAAAGGGTTTTGTATAGCCATGAAAACAGTTCCGCTCAATATTCACATCAGTATATGAACTGTCTTGGGGGATAGAAAGCTTGGGCATTGATATAATGACGGTTTTTCAACACCTGCAAGAGAGCCGATGTCCCGTTTCTGGAGCCCCATTGTCAGCGAGTTATCACCCTATGTGCCCGGCGAACAGCCGCAGCAGCCGGGGCTGATTAAGCTCAATACCAACGAGTTGCCGTGGTCGCCATCGCCGGCGGTAGTGGACGCTGTGCATGGCGCCGACGTGGATAGCCTGCGTCTGTATCCCGATCCCAATAACACGAGTTTGGTAGAAGCCTGGGCGGACGTGCTGGGTTTGTCTGCGGAGCAGGTGTTTATCGGCAACGGCAGTGATGAGGTGCTGGCGCACTGTTTTCAGGCCTTGTTTCAGCCCGATCGTCCGCTGCTGTTTCCCGATGTCACCTACAGTTTTTATCCGGTGTATTGCGGTCTGTACCGACTGCCCTATGAGACCATCCCGCTAAACGGGCAGTTCGAAGTTGAGATCAGGGATTACGCCCGGCCTAATGGCGGAGTCATCATCGCCAACCCCAACGCGCCCACTGGCATTGCGATGGACCTCGACACGGTTCGTCAGTTGCTGGATTTGAATCGCGATAGCGTCGTCGTGATGGATGAGGCGTATGTGGATTTCGGTGCCGATTCGGCCGTTAGTCTCTTGGGCGAGTACGACAATCTGCTGGTGATACAAACCTTGTCCAAGTCCCGAGGCCTGGCAGGCCTGCGAGTGGGTGCAGCGTTCGGCCATCCAGAGCTCATCGAGGGGCTGCGCCGGGTTAAGAACAGCTTCAATTCCTATCCGTTGGATCGAATAGCGGAGCGGGCGGCGGTTGCTGCACTCAGGGACCAGGCGTGGTTTGAGGACAGCTGTGCCCGCCTTATTGCTAACCGGGAGCTGATGACTAAGGGACTGGAAGCTTTGGGTTACCGGGTGTTACCCAGTTGCGCTAATTTTGTGCTGGCACGCCCATCTGAGGGCGATGCAGAGAGTGTCTTCACCGCCCTGAGAGAGCAGAATATCCTGGTGCGTTACTTTAGTGCCGAGCGGACTCGTGAGTTTTTACGAATCAGTGTCGGCACTGAAGAAGAGGTCAGCGCGCTGCTGGCAGCGCTTGGCGCTTAGTGGCGCTTAACGCCCATTAAAGACTAAAGGCGCTTGAGAATAATGGAGCCGATGCTGTAGCCGGCACCGAAGGAGCAAAGTACACCGACTTCTCCCGCTTTGAAGTCATCGCGGTGCTTGTGAAAAGCTATCACTGAACCCGCAGAGCTGGTATTGGCGTACTCATCGAGGATAGTCGGTGCCTCATCCTCGGTTGCCTCTCGGCCCATTACTCGCTTGCCAATGAGCTGGTTCATGCTCAGGTTGGCCTGGTGCAGCCACATGCGCCGGATGTCCTGGCCGGTCAGGTCAAGGCTGCCAAGGTGATCGACAATCTGCTCTGCCACCATGGGGCAAACTTCCTTGAATACTTTGCGGCCGTTCTGCACAAACAGCTTGTCTGCCTCGCCAACACCGCTTTCGTCACCCCGGTTCAGGAAACCGAAGTTGTTACGAATGTTGTTGGAGAAGGCCGTTTGCAGCCGGCTGCCGAGGATTTGCCACTGCTGGTCTGAGGTGGCTGTCTCCTGCCGTTCCACCACGATCGCTGTGCAGACGTCACCGAAAATAAAGTGAGCGTCCCGGTCCCTGAAGTTCAGGTGCCCGCTACAGATCTCAGGATTCACCACCAGCACGCAGCGCGCGCTGCCATTGGCGATAGCGTCACGCGCCGCCTGTATTCCAAAGGCGGCAGAGGAGCAGGCCACGTTCATGTCGTAGCCCCAACCCTGAATGCCCAGCGCATCCTGGATTTCTACCGCCATGGCGGGGTAGGCGCGCTGCATGTTGGAACAGGCTACCAATACGGCGTCGATGTCATCGGCGGTTTTGCCCGCCATGGCCATGGCTTCGCGGGAGGCGGTGACGCCCATTTCACACTGGAGGGACGGTTCTTCATTGGAGCGTTCCGCAATGCGGGGCACCATGCGTTCGGGATCGAGAATGCCGGCTTTGTCGATGACATAGCGGCTCTTGATGCCAGAGGCTTTCTCTATGAATTCAACCGAGGAGTGATCCTGCGCTGTCAGTTCGCCTGCGGCGATGGCCGCAGCGTTTTCAGCATTATAAAGATCTGCCCATGCATTGAAGGACTCGACCAGCTCAGCGTTGGAAATGGACTGCTCAGGGGTGAACAGTCCGGTTCCGCTGATGACAATGTCGGTCATTTAGCGCTTGTCTACTGGTACGTAGTCGCGCTGGGTGTGACCCGTATACAGCTGGCGCGGGCGGCCGATGCGATAGCTGCCGCTGATCATTTCATGCCAGTGGGCAATCCAGCCGACCGTGCGGCCCACCGCAAAAATCACCGTGAACATGCTGGTGGGAATACCGATGGCCTTGAGGATGATGCCGGAATAGAAGTCCACATTGGGGTAGAGCTTCTTCTCGATGAAGTATTCGTCTTCCAGGGCAATTTCTTCCAAGCGCTTGGCAATGGCCAGCAGCGGATCGTTCTCGATGCCCAGCTCCGCCAGTACTTCGTCTGCTGCTTCTTTCATCACCTTGGCGCGAGGGTCGAAGTTCTTGTAAACGCGGTGGCCAAAGCCCATCAGGCGGAAGGGGTCTTCTTTGTCCTTGGCGCGGGCCACGAACTCATCGATACGGCTGACATCGCCAATTTCTTCCAGCATGTTCAGAACCGCCTCGTTGGCGCCACCGTGGGAGGGGCCCCACAGGGCGGCAATGCCCGCTGCGATACAGGCGAAGGGATTCGCGCCGGAAGAGCCGGTCAGGCGTACCGTGGACGTGGATGCGTTTTGCTCATGGTCGGCGTGCAGCAGGAAGATACGGTCCATGGCACGGGCCAGAACCGGGCTGACATTGCTTTCTTCGCACGGGGTACCAAACATCATGTGCAGGAAGTTCTCTGCGTAGCCCAGGTTGTTGTCCGGGTACATAAAGGGCTGGCCGATAGAGAATTTGTAGCTCATGGCTGCCAGAGTCGGCATTTTAGCAATCAGGCGGAATGCAGCGATCTGGCGATGACGTTCGTCGGAGATGTCCAAAGAATCGTGATAAAAAGCGGACAGGGCACCTACAACGCCACACAGGATGGCCATGGGGTGGGCGTCGCGGCGGAAACCGTGGAAGAAAGAAGTGAGCTGGTCGTGGACCATGGTGTGGTAGCGCACGGTGTTCTCAAACTCGGCCTTTTTCTCGGCAGAGGGCAGCTCTCCGTAGAGCAGCAGGTAGCAGACTTCCAGATAATCCGAATGCTCGGCCAGTTGCTCGATGGGGTAGCCGCGGTGCAGTAGAACACCTTTTCCACCGTCAATATAGGTAATTTGGGACTCGCAGGCCGCTGTAGAAACAAACCCGGGGTCGTAAGTAAACATGCCCTTGCCGGTGAGGCTGCCTACATCGATTACGTCTGGGCCGATGCTGCCGCTGTATATGGGCAATTCAATCGACTCGTCAATGCCATCGATGTTTAGGGATGCTTTTTTGTCGCTCATAGGGGGTCCTGCGTTGTACACATTCGGGGGGCTCAACTATAGAGTTTCAGGCGCTGATGTCAATTGTATTTGACCCGCGAACTGCCTATAATTCCGGCCGGTCTGAGGGGGGCTGCTGGTTTCCCGAACTGACTCATTGATCTCACCCAAATGAACAACCCGGTCGCCTGTGTGCGGCCTCTGACGGTGTAAATACTGTGAATGACAATCGACCCGTAAATCTGGACCTGGGGACCATTAAGCTTCCCTTGCCAGCCCTTGTTTCTATTACTACGCGTGTTACCGGCGTGGCGCTGTTTGTAGCGACCGGTATTCTGCTCTATCTGCTTGACGGCAGCCTGGCCAGCGAGGCCAGCTTTAATGAGACTCGCGAATTGCTTGGTTCAGGTTTTGCCAAGCTCGTGATCTTTGCCATCGTAGCTGCGCTGATCTATCACGCCGCGGCGGGTGTAAAACATATCGTGAATGACCTCGGTATGGGTGAAACCCTCGAGGGTGGCATTCTGGGTTCCAAAATCACCATCGCTGTGTCTGTGGTGCTCATCATTCTTGCGGGGTTGTGGATATGGTAACTGCTGTCACTAATTTCGGCCGCTCTGGTCTTTCGGACTGGCTGGTTCAACGTGTAGGCGGCGTCATACTGCTGGCGTGGTTCCTGTTTGTAGGCGGTTTGTTGATTGCCAACCCGGAGATCAGCTACGGCGAATGGAAGGCGATTTTTGAAGCCACCTGGGTGCGGATTTTCACCCTGGCGGCGATCCTGTCACTGGCCGCTCATGCCTGGATCGGCCTCTGGTGCACCCTGACCGACTACGTCACCACCCGCATGATGGGCCCAAGCGCCAATATGGTGCGTGGCGTGCTGGTACTGTTGTGTATAGCTGCTCTTTTCACCTACGTGGTGTGGGGCATTCAAATTATCTGGGGAAGTTAAGAGATGTCTGGAATTCGTACCATTAGCTTTGATGGCGTTATCGTCGGTGGCGGCGGTGCTGGCATGCGCGCAGCCCTGCAGCTGGCTCAGTCGGGCTACAAGACCGCGGTTATTACCAAGGTTTTCCCCACCCGTTCTCACACGGTATCCGCCCAGGGCGGTATCACCTGTGCCATTGCCAGTGTAGATCCCAACGATGACTGGCGCTGGCACATGTACGACACCGTTAAGGGCTCCGACTACATCGGTGACCAAGACGCCATCGAGTACATGTGCTCGGTAGGCCCCGAGGCCATTTTTGAGCTGGAGCACATGGGTTTGCCATTCTCCCGCACCGAAGAGGGCCGCATCTACCAGCGTCCATTCGGCGGGCAGTCCAAGAACTTTGGTGAGGGCGGGCAGGCTGCACGTACCTGTGCTGCGGCAGATAGAACCGGTCACGCGCTTCTGCATACGCTGTATCAGAACAACGTCAAGAACAACACGGTGTTCTTCAACGAGTGGTTTGCTGTCGACCTGGTTAAGAACCAGGACGGTGCGGTGACTGGTGTCATCGCGATTTGCATGGAAACCGGCGAAACCGTCTATGTGAAGTCAAAAGCGACCGTATTCGCCACCGGTGGAGCGGGGCGTATCTATGCCTCAACCACCAATGCCCACATTAATACGGGCGACGGTGTTGGCATGGCGCTGCGCGCCGGCGTACCGGTTCAGGACATGGAAATGTGGCAGTTCCATCCCACTGGCATTCATGGTGCTGGCACCCTGGTCACAGAGGGTTGTCGCGGAGAAGGTGGCTACCTGATCAACAAGGATGGCGAGCGCTTTATGGAGCGTTATGCGCCCAACGCGAAGGACCTCGCTGGTCGTGACGTGGTCGCACGCTCAATGGTTCTCGAAATTCTCGAGGGTCGCGGTTGTGGCCCCGAGGGTGACCACGTGTTCCTGAAGCTCGATCACCTGGGTGAAGAGGTTCTGGAGAGCCGTCTGCCCGGCATATGTGAGCTCTCGCGCACCTTTGCTCACGCTGACCCGGTGAAAGAGTCCATTCCGGTTGTGCCCACCTGTCACTACATGATGGGCGGCATCCCTACTAACGTTCACGGCCAGGCGCTGACCCAGGACGCGGATGGCAATGATGTGGTCGTTCCCGGACTGTATGCCTGCGGCGAGATTGCCTGTGTGTCGGTGCATGGTGCCAACCGTTTGGGCGGTAACTCACTGCTCGACCTGGTGGTCTTTGGTCGTGCTTCTGGCCTGTTTATCGAAGACGCCCTGCGTACGGGTATTGAGCTGCGCGAGTCGAGTCAAACCGACCTTGATCAGGCCATGGAGCGCCTGAACCGCGTCAACGCTTCTACCGACGGTGAAAACGTGGCTGCACTGCGCAAAGAGCTGCAAAACGTCATGCAGAATCACTTCGGTGTATTCCGTAAAGGCGAGTTCATGCAGGAAGGCATTAAAAAGCTCGAAGACCTGCGCCCGCGTATTGAGAATGCGCACCTGGCGGACAAGAGCGATGCCTTCAACACTGCGCGTATCGAGCTTCTGGAACTGCAAAACCTGCTGGAAGTGGCGGAATCCACTGCCATCCCCGCAGAAGCACGTGATGAAAGCCGCGGCGCGCACGCCCGCGAGGATTTCCAGGAACGCGATGATGAAAACTGGCTGTGTCACTCCATGTATTTCCCCGAAGACAAGCGGGTGGGCAAACGTGGCGTGAACTTTGAGCCAAAAACCGTTGATACCTTCCAGCCGAAAGCCCGGACTTACTAAGGGGAGCCACCGAGATGTTGCAAGTCAGTATTTACCGCTACAACCCGGAAACGGACAGCGAACCGTATATGCAGGACCTTGAAGTCGATACCGGCGGCAAAGACCTGATGGTGTTGGATGTTCTGGAGCTGATTAAGGCTGAAGACCCTTCTGTGACCTACCGACGCTCCTGTCGTGAAGGTGTTTGCGGCTCCGACGGTCTGAACATTAACGGCAAAAACAGCCTGGCCTGTATTACGCCTCTGTCAGAGACTGTTAAGAACAACAAGCTGGTCGTTCGCCCGCTGCCCGGTCTGCCCGTGGTACGCGATCTGGTTGTGGACATGAGCCTTTTTTACCAGCAGTACGAAAAGATTGATCCGTTCCTGCAGAACAATACGCCGGCCCCGGCCATTGAGCGTTTGCAGACGCCCGAGGATCGCGCCAAGCTGGATGGCCTGTACGAGTGCATTCTGTGTGCCTGCTGCTCTACCAGTTGCCCTTCCTTCTGGTGGAACCCCGATCGCTTTATCGGTCCCGCCGGTTTGCTGCAGTCATACCGCTTCCTTGCTGATAGTAGGGACACCGCGACTGAAGAGCGCCTGGCCAAGTTGGACGATCCTTTCAGCGTATTTCGTTGCCACGGCATCCAGAACTGTGTCTCCGTATGCCCGAAGGGGTTGAACCCCACCAAGGCTATTGGACACATCCGCAACATGCTGCTGACGCGCGCCACCTGATTTTGTGCCAAACTTGAGCTTGTACCCCCAATTCACCTGACCTGAAAGCGGTAGGGCAATGCAAGAAAGCAGTATGGAGCTTCTTTGGAGTAGCTCCCATATCTATGGTGGTAACGCCACCTACGTTGAGGACCTCTACGAGGTCTATTTGATGGATCCCAATGCCGTGCCTGAAGAGTGGCGCGGCTACTTTGACAGTTTGCCTCGTGTGAACGGCAACAGCCTGCAGGATGTGCCGCATTCTACGGTGCGCGAGCGTTTTGCACAGATCAGCAAGATGCGTGTACGCACCGAGGCAACTGTTCAGGCGGACAGCCAGGCCACCGAATACGAGCGCAAACAGGTTCGCGTGGTGCAGCTGATCTCGGCATACCGCCAGCGGGGCCATCAAAAAGCCAATCTCGACCCCCTGGGCCTTGCTGAACGCCAGCATGTGGCCGACCTTGATCTCAATTTTCATGAGCTCTCGACAGCGGACTTTGACACGGTGTTCCAGACCGGCAGCCTGCACATCGGCAAAGCCGATGCCACGCTTGGCGAGATTCACGATGCGCTGGAGCGCACCTACTGTAAATCGGTCGGTGCCGAGTTTGTGCACATCACCTCTACCGAGGAGCGCCACTGGGTCATGCAGCGCATGGAGAGTGTGCGCTCCGCCCCCGACTTTGGCGCCGATATCCAGAAAACCCTGCTGCGTCGCCTGATCAAGGCAGAGGGTCTTGAGAAATCATTGGGCTCCAAGTACCCGGGTACCAAACGCTTTGGCCTGGAGGGTGGCGAATCCATGATTCCCATGCTCTATGAAATGGTGCAGCGTTTTGGCGGCTATGGCGCAAAGGAAATTGTCATCGGTATGGCCCACCGTGGCCGTCTCAATGTACTGGTCAACGTGTTTGGCAAGAAGCCTTCGGACCTGTTCGATGAGTTTGAGGGCAAGGCCACCTACGAGAGTTCCGGTGATGTGAAGTATCACCAGGGTTTCTCCTCAAATGTGATGACGCCGGGAGGCGAGTGTCACCTGGCGCTGGCTTTTAACCCCTCACATCTGGAGATCGTCTCGCCCGTGGTTGAAGGGTCTGTGCGTGCACGCCAGGACCGTCGCCTCGATTCACTGGGCAATACCGTGGTGCCGATTGTGGTGCACGGGGATGCCGCCTTTGCCGGTCAGGGCGTGGTCATGGAAACCTTCCAGATGTCCCAGACCCGGGGCTATCGCACTGGTGGCACGGTGCATATCGTACTCAATAACCAGGTCGGCTTTACCACCTCACGCCGCGCCGATGCGCGTTCAACCGAGTACTGCACCGATATCGCCAAAATGGTGCAAGCGCCGATTTTCCATGTGAACGCCGACGACCCTGAAGCGGTGTTGTTTGTGACCCAGTTGGCGGTCGACTACCGCAATGAGTTTGCCAAAGACGTGGTGATCGACCTGGTGTGTTACCGCCGTCGCGGCCACAACGAGGCGGATGAGCCCTCGGTCACCCAGCCCCTGATGTACCAGAAGATCAAGAGCCATCCGACAACCCGCGACCTGTACGCTGAAAAACTGATCGCGGCTGGTGTGGTCAGTAAAGACGAAGACACTTTCCTGGTTGATAGCTTCCGGGATTCACTGGACCGCGACGAGCCGCTGGTGAGTAGCCTGGTGTCTGAACCCAACAAGGAAATGTTTGTCGACTGGACGCCTTACCTTGGGCATGACTGGGATACGCCCGGTGAAACCGCGATTCAGCTGGCTGAGATTCAGCGTCTGGGCAAACACATGAACGAAGCCCCGGATGGCTTTCCCATACAGCGTCAGGTCAACAAGATTCTAGAAGACCGACGCAAGATGGCTGCCGGTGCGCTGGAGGTCAATTGGGGTTTCGCTGAAACCCTGGCCTATGCCACGTTGCTGCGCGAGGGTTACCCGATACGGCTCACCGGGCAAGACGTAGGGCGAGGCACCTTCTCTCACCGCCACGCAGTGCTGCACAACCAGAAAGACGGCAGCATCCACATACCGCTGCAGAAAATCCATCCCGAACAGCCTGATTTTGAGATCTACGATTCACTGCTCTCGGAAGAGGCGGTGCTGGCGTTTGAATACGGCTACGCCACCACCTCGCCAACCGGGCTGGTGATCTGGGAAGCGCAATTCGGTGACTTTGCCAATGGCGCCCAGGTGGTGATTGATCAGTTCATTACCAGTGGGGAACACAAGTGGAGTCGTGTCTGTGGTTTGACCCTGCTGTTGCCTCATGGCTACGAGGGGCAGGGACCGGAGCACTCGTCCGCGAGACTGGAGCGCTTCCTGCAGCTGTGTGCCGAGCACAATGTGCAGGTGTGTGTGCCCACGACACCGGCCCAGGTCTTTCACATGTTGCGGCGCCAGGCCATCCGCCCACTGCGCCGGCCGCTGATCGTGATGTCGCCGAAGAGCCTGCTGAGGCATAAAGAAGCGATCTCAACGCTGGATGAACTGGCCGATGGCGAGTTCCAGAATGTCATTGGTGAAACTGATGACCTGGATCCACAGAAGGTGCGCAGTGCCGTGCTGTGTTCGGGTAAGGTGTTTTACGATTTGCGCGCGACCCGGCGCGAGCGCGGCATCGATGATGTTGCAATTATCCGGATGGAACAGCTCTACCCATTTCCTGAGCAGGAGCTGCTTAGCGAGCTGCAGCGCTACCCGAACCTGGTGGACGCCACCTGGTGCCAGGAAGAACCCATGAACCAGGGTGCCTGGTACTCAAGCCAGCACCATATGCGGCGAGTGGTTCACAAACACAAAGACGATATTTACCTGCGCTATTCCGGTCGTGACGCGTCAGCGGCGCCGGCAGCAGGCTATATGGCCCTGCACCTGGAACAGCAGGAAGCATTTATCAACCAGGCCCTGGAGTACGGAAATCATGGCAATTGAGTTAAAGGCACCGGCTTTCCCGGAGTCGGTAGCAGATGGAGAGATCGCGGAATGGCACAAGTCACCGGGTGATGCCGTTAGCCGCGACGAGCTGCTGGTTGAAATTGAAACTGACAAAGTGGTGATGGAGGTTGTCTCGCCAGTTGATGGCGTGTTGGCCGGCATCGAAAAAGCTGCCGGTGACACCGTGCTGAGTGAAGAACTGATCGGCACTGTGGAAGAGGGTGCTGCGGCTTCTGCGCCTGCGGCTGAGCCCGCTGCAGCCCCGGCGCCTGTTGCAGAACCAGCACCGGTCGCTGCACCTGCTGCGCAAGCAGCCGATGATACTGATCACCAACTCGGCCCTGCTGCTCGTCGGCTGGCTGAGGAAGAAAATATCGACGTGTCTCGCGTGTCCGGCACCGGTAAAGACGGACGTATCACGAAAGACGATCTGTTGAAGCATTTGCGTGAAGAGCAAAAAGCTGCACCTGCGCCGGCTCCCGCTCCGGCACCCGCACCTCAGCCGGCGGCAGTTCCCGCAGCCGATGGCCCCTCCAGCGAGCGGGTAGAGCGACGGGTGGCGATGACGCGTATGCGCAAGCGGATTGCGGAGCGTCTGACCAGCGTGTCTCAGGACACCGCCATGTTAACGACCTTTAACGAGGTCAGCATGGCGCCGGTAATGGCGCTGCGCAGCAAGTACAAGGACCAGTTTGAGAAAACTCATAATGGCACTCGCCTGGGCTTTATGGGTTTCTTTGTGAAAGCAGCCTGTGAGGCATTGAAGCGCTTCCCCGCGGTGAATGCGTCTATCGATGGTGATGACGTTGTTTATCACGGGTACCAGGATATTGGCGTTGCTGTATCCACAGAAAATGGTCTGGTGGTGCCGGTGTTGCGCGATGCGGACTTTATGAGTGTGGCCGACGTAGAGGCTGCCATTAAGGATCTGGGGCTGCGAGCTCTTGATGGCAAACTCGGTATCGAGGAAATGACCGGCGGCACCTTCACCGTGACCAACGGCGGTGTATTCGGTTCCCTGTTGTCTACGCCGATCCTGAATCCACCCCAGACCGGCATCCTGGGTATGCACAAAATCCAGGACCGGCCGATGGCGGTCAATGGTGAGGTTGTTATCCAGCCAATGATGTACCTGGCCCTGTCTTATGATCACCGCCTGATCGATGGCAAAGACGCGGTGCAATTCCTGGTCGCGATCAAGGACCTGATTGAAGATCCTGCTCGCATCCTGCTGCAACTGTAAACGAGAGAAAATATGTCTGAAAAATATGATGTCGTAGTGATTGGTTCCGGCCCTGCGGGTTACGTGGCTGCCATTCGGGCGGCACAGCTGGGCCTGAACACCGCCTGTATCGAGAAGTGGCTGGACGCCGAGGGTAAATCCAAATTAGGCGGGACCTGCCTGAATATCGGCTGTATTCCCTCCAAGGCACTTTTGGACAGCAGCTACAAGTTCCACGAGGCCATGGACGAACTGAAGGTTCACGGTATTGAGATCCCCGATGCCGATCTGGACGTCGAAGCGATGATTGCGCGCAAGGACAAGATTGTCGGCCAGCTGACCGGAGGTATCGCAAGCCTGTTCAAGGCCAATGGCGTGACTGCGCTGGCAGGTACCGGCAAAGTGTTGGCGGGTCCTAAAGTAGAGCTAACCGCCACCGACGGCAGCGTTTCAGTGGTAGAGGCCAGCAATGTCATTATTGCGGCGGGTTCTGTACCTATCGACATTCCACCTGCGCCCGTCGACAACGACCTCATTGTTGATTCCACAGGTGCGCTTGAGTTCCGCGAAGTACCGGAGCGCTTGGGTGTGATCGGCGCCGGCGTGATCGGCCTGGAACTGGGTAGTGTCTGGAATCGCTGCGGCTCTGATGTGGTCGTGCTGGAAGCTCTTGAAGACTTCCTCCCAGCGATGGATATTACGATTGCCAAGGAGTCCAAAAAGATTCTGACCAAGCAGGGCCTGGATATCCGCATGGGAGCCCGGGTGACTAATGCGACGGTTGCCGATGGCAAAGTGACGGTGACATACAGCGATGGCGATGGCGAACACCAGGAAGTCTTCGACAAGCTGATTGTGGCTGTTGGTCGTCGCCCCCAAAGCGCAGATCTGCTGTCGGCCGATTGTGGTGTCAGCCTGGACGAGCGTGGCTTTATCTATGTAAATGACTACTGCGAAACCGAAGCGCCCAATGTATTTGCCGTGGGTGACGTGGTGCGCGGCCCCATGCTGGCACACAAAGGCTCGGAAGAGGGTGTCATGGTAGCAGAGCGCATTGCCGGCAAGCATGCGCAGATGAACTACGAGACTATTCCTTCCATTATTTATACCCATCCCGAGATCGCTGCTGTCGGCAAAACCGAGCAGGAACTCAAAGCGGAAGGGGTTGCCTACAAGAGCGGCATGTTCCCCTTTGTGGCCAGTGGTCGCGCCCTGGCTGCCAATGAAACTGATGGCATGGTGAAGATGTTGGCTGATGAAGAAAGCGACCGCATCCTGGGTTGTCACATCGTTGGTCCAAGTGCCGCCGATCTGGTTCAACAAATTGTCATCGCCATGGAATTTGGCGCCTCAGCCGAAGATATAGGCCTCACTGTGTTTGGCCATCCGACCCTTTCTGAAGCCGTTCATGAAGCCGCTCTCGCGGTGGATGGACACGCCATTCACGTCGCCAATCGGCGCCGTAAATAGATTTGCGATACGGCGCCCATTCATACACAATGGGCGCCGCTTTTCAGCATCCCACCATAATAATATTGGGGGCGACTGCCACTTCGGCCTGATCGTCAGATCGCATACATATACGAGATTACGGATAGAGAAACATGAATCTTCATGAGTATCAGGGCAAGCAGCTTTTTGCTGAGTACGGTTTGCCCGTATCCCAGGGGTTCGCGGTGGATACCCCGGAAGAGGCTGCCGAGGCAGCAGACAAAATTGGCGGCGATATGTGGGTGGTTAAAGCCCAGGTACACGCCGGTGGTCGTGGTAAGGCCGGTGGCGTTAAGCTGGTTAAGACCAAAGAAGAGATCAAGGACTTCGCAGCCCAGTGGCTGGGCAAGAACCTGGTGACGTATCAGACCGATGAAAATGGTCAGCCGGTCAGCAAGATCCTGTTGGAGTCCTGCACTGATATTGCCGAAGAGCTTTACCTCGGCGCAGTGGTTGATCGTGGCACCCGCCGTATCGTGTTCATGGCATCCACAGAAGGTGGTGTCGAGATTGAGAAGGTAGCCGAGGAGACGCCTGAGAAGATCCTGCGCGCTACCATTGATCCCCTGACCGGCCCGCAGCCCTACCAGGGTCGCGACCTGGCTTTCCAGCTCGGCCTGAAAGGCGATCAGATCAAGCAGTTCGTAAAAATCTTTATGGGTCTGGCCCAGATGTTCCTTGATAAGGACCTGGCGCTGATCGAAATTAACCCGCTGGTGATTACTGAAGAAGGCAACATGCACTGCCTGGACGCCAAGATCGGTGTTGATGGTAATGCGCTTTATCGCCAGCCGGCCCTGCGTGACATGCACGACCCCAGCCAGGAAGACGAGCGCGAAGCGCACGCGGCTGAATGGGAACTGAACTACGTCGCCCTGGATGGCAGCATTGGCTGTATGGTTAACGGTGCTGGCCTGGCCATGGGCACGATGGATATCGTTGCCCTGCACGGCGGCTTTCCCGCCAACTTCCTCGACGTGGGCGGTGGCGCGACCAAGGAACGCGTGACCGAAGCCTTCAAAATCATTCTTTCTGACGATAACGTGAAAGCTGTTCTGGTGAACATCTTTGGCGGCATCGTGCGCTGTGACCTGATTGCCGAGGGCATCATTGGTGCAGTGGAAGAGGTGGGTGTTGAAGTGCCCGTAGTTGTGCGCCTCGAAGGTAACAACGCAGAACTGGGTCGTCAGCTGATGGCTGACAGTGGCCTGAATATTATTGCTGCAGAAAGTCTGACCGACGCTGCGCAGCAGGCAGTAAAAGCGGCGGAGGGCAACTAATGAGCATTCTGATCGACAAGAACACCAAGTTGATTTGCCAGGGCTTCACCGGCTCTCAGGGTACGTTTCACTCTGAGCAGGCCATTGAGTACGGCACACAGATGGTGGGTGGCGTTACCCCGGGCAAGGGCGGCCAGGAGCACCTGGGCCTGCCGGTTTTCAACACTGTTGCGGAAGCGGTGGACACTACCGGTGCCGATGCTTCTGTGATCTACGTCCCCGCGGCATTCTGTAAGGATTCTATCCTCGAGGCAGCCAACGGCGGCGTGAAGCTGATCGTTTGTATCACTGAAGGCATTCCTACCCTGGATATGTTGGAAGCCAAGGTTAAGTGTGATGAGCTGGGTGTACGCCTGATTGGCCCGAATTGCCCTGGCGTGATCACTCCAGGCGAGTGCAAGATCGGCATTATGCCGGGCAGCATTCACCTGCCGGGTAAAGTGGGTGTTGTATCCCGCTCCGGTACCCTGACCTATGAAGCGGTTAAGCAGACCACCGACGCAGGCTACGGCCAGTCCACTTGTGTGGGTATTGGTGGTGATCCCATTCCTGGCTCCAACTTCATCGACATCCTGGAGATGTTCGAAAAAGACGCTGCTACCGAAGCGATCGTGATGATCGGTGAGATCGGCGGTACTGCTGAGGAAGAAGCGGCTGCCTTCATCAAGGACAACGTGAGCAAGCCTGTTGTCTCTTACATTGCCGGTGTGACTGCACCTAAAGGCAAGCGTATGGGACACGCTGGCGCCATTATCTCTGGCGGCAAGGGCACTGCGGACGAGAAGTTTGCAGCGCTTGAAGCAGCTGGTGTGAAAACGGTTCGCTCGCTGGCAGACATTGGTTCCGGCCTGGCCGAAATCACTGGCTGGTAAGTTAACCAGTTACCGCTTAAAAGCCGGCCTTGCGCCGGCTTTTTTGTGCGCCGATATTTGTATATTGATGGCCCTGTTCCACTCATTGCAGACGCAGAGTGCTCACTTGGATCGCTTTGAACGCTTGCGAGCTTTCTTCTTGGGTTTAAGCGTAGCGGCTTTAAGCTCGTCGAAGGAATCCTGCAGGTAGACACGATAGTGCTCTGGGTCAGGCAGCATCGTGCGACAAGCACAGAAGGTAATGGTGAGCTCGCCAGCGACGCTCATGACCGCGTGAAACAGTCCCATATTATCCAGTAGCGGACCCAATCCCATGACTGTTTCCAGTCTCGCACCACTCATATACAGCGGTTGCTGGGGTCCCGGCACATTGCTGACAACGGTGTGAACCGGCATCGGCATCTCCTGCAGCCAGGTGACCGCAGAGAGGGCACCAGAGCTCATTGAAGCGAGCCAGGTGGAGACATTCTCGGTGATGCTGGTGAAGGTATTGTCGCCCAGAGCAGAGTGACCGCTTTTAGCGCGCTGCGAGTCGACATGAATGGCTTCCAGGCGCTCGACGGGATCTGCGATATCGGTGCGCAGAGTGAGTGTCATGGCGCTGATCTGGTTGCCACCGGTACCCAGCTGGTCCGCGGTGCGCACATTGACCGGTGCGCCGGCACCCAAAGAAGCCTCGGGTAGTTCGCCTTTCTCATCCAGATAGCGGCGCAGGGCGCCTCCAACAGTGGTGAGAACTACATCGTTAACGGTTGCGCCGGGTACTGCGTTTTTAATGGCTTTGATTCCTGCCAGGTCAAGGCGTACGCCGTCACAAACCCGGTGGGGCGAGACTCGGGCATTGAAGCGGGTTCGACTGCGGCTGTCTCTGCGTTCGTTCTCATCATGTTCTGCATCCTGTTCGCGCAGGGCAGATACCAGGTCTCCCACCTGGCCCACCAGTCTGGCGGGGCGAGTTAGATTGCGTAGATATCCGCGAGCGGCCATTCTGGTGCGGTTGGGTACCGGGTCTGGTTGCCAGGGGTCATTGAGCGGTGGCTCTGACAGCACTGGTTCCTCATTGTGAATGGCGAGAATCGTCTCCGCTGCGGAAATACCGTCAATAGCGGCGTGGTGAATCTTCAGCAGTATCGCAAAGGCGCCTTCGGGAAGGCCCTCGATATCACCCAGGCCTTCAATCACATAGGCCTCCCACGGCGGGCGTTTCATGTCCAGGCCGCGAATCTGCAGACGGGATAGCAGAATACAGAATTGTCGCTAATCACCCGGTTTAGGCAGGGCGACATGTCTTACATGGTGCTCCAGGTCAAATTTGCCGTCTTCAATCCAGTAAGGCTCGTCTAATTGCAGCGGCACTGTCGCCAACTTGCGCCGAAAAAGCGGTGATTTGTGGAGATTGTTGCCGAAAGTCTCCAAAATATGCTTAAAACGAACGGGTTGCTCAGGTGCCGTGGCCGGATCGTAAATCATCACCGCGGTGATGTGCATGGGGGTGCGCACCGATTCCTGGTGAATAAACATCGTGTCCATTCCGGAAAGCTGCTGCATGGGACAATTCCTCTTAATCAGGAGCGCGATTATACCCTTGAAACATGTGGGTTTAGCCCCACATAAGGGGTATCTGACAACAACTTAATGTAATGGGAGAACACTTGATGACCGCGGATGCCAGTAAGGAGACCCTGGGTTTTCAAACTGAGGCCAAGCAGTTACTGCACCTCATGATCCACTCGCTGTACTCAAATCAGGAGATATTCCTGCGCGAGTTGATCTCCAATGCCTCCGACGCCATCGACAAGTTGCGCTTTGAAAGCTTGTCCAACGATGCGCTGCTGGCTGATGACCCGGAGTTCCATATTCGTGTAGAGGTAGATAAAGACGCCAACACCGTGGTGATTCAGGATAACGGTATCGGCATGAGTCGCGACGAGGTGATAGAGAATCTCGGCACTATCGCCAAGTCGGGTACGGCACAGTTTCTGGAGTCTCTCACCGGCGATCAGCAAAAAGACTCGCAATTGATCGGGCAGTTTGGCGTGGGTTTCTACAGTGCCTTTATCGTGGCCGATCGCGTGGAGGTGTTGACCCGTCGTGCAGGCAGTCCTGCCGAGGAGGGTGTGCACTGGGAGTCTGCCGGCGAGGCGGAATTCACTATCGAAAGCACGGATAAGGCCGAGCGTGGCACTACCATCATTCTGCACCTTAAATCAGGTTGCGCTGAATTCGCCGATGATTGGCGGGTGCGGAGTGTGATCAAAAAGTATTCGGACCATATTTCTGTGCCGGTGATGATGGAGAAACCTGCTGCACCGGTCGCAGAAGGCGAAGAAGAAGCGGAAACAGCTGAACCTGAATTTGAAGCCATCAATGCGGCGACGGCTCTCTGGACTCGTAGCCGCAGCGAGGTGTCTGATGAAGAGTACATCGAGTTTTACAAGCACATTTCCCACGACTTTGAAGACCCGCTGACCTGGTCCCATAACCGCGTAGAGGGCAAGTTGGAGTACACCAGCCTGCTGTACCTGCCCGCCAAAGCGCCTTTTGATATGTGGAACCGGGATATGAGCCGAGGCCTCAAGCTGTATGTGCAGCGCACATTCATCATGGATGAGGCTGAGCAGTTTCTGCCGATGTACCTGCGCTTTGTGAAGGGTGTGGTGGATTCCAATGACCTGTCTCTCAACGTGTCTCGTGAAATTCTGCAGCAGGACCCCGCTGTAGAGTCCATGCGTGCAGCGCTGACAAAGCGGGTGTTGGATATGCTTGGCAAAATGGCCAAGAACACCGAGAGCGAAGACTACGCCAACTTCTGGAAGCAGTTTGGCCAGGTCCTGAAAGAGGGCCCGGCAGAAGATTTCGCCAACAAGGAAAAGATCGCCAAGCTGCTTCGTTTCTCCACCACGCACACCGACCTTGAAGAACAAGACCAGTCCCTGGAGGGCTATGTCGGCCGCATGCAGGAGGGCCAGGAAAAGATCTTCTACGTGGTGGCGGAAAACTTTAATACGGCCAAGAGCAGCCCGCATCTTGAGGTGTTCCGCAAGAAGGGTATTGAAGTGATGCTACTGTCGGATCGTGTCGACGACTGGCTGATGAACCATCTGATGGAGTTCGATGGCAAGCAGTTCCAGGACGTCGCCCGCGGCGAATTGGATCTTGGCGAACTGTCAGAGGAAGACAAGGCCGAACAGGAAGAACTGGCCAAGTCCAGCGAGGGCCTGGTTGAGCGGCTGCAAACTGCTTTAGCAGATCGGGTGGAAGAGGTTCGCGCTACTGCGCGCCTGACTGATTCACCAGCCTGCCTGGTTGTGGGTGATCATGATATGGGTGCTCAAATGCGCCGTATTATGGAAGCCGCAGGTCAGGCAGTGCCTGAGAGCAAGCCGATCCTGGAAATTAATCCGGGGCACCCGTTGGTGTCCAAGCTGGACACTGAGAGCGATGAAGATCGCTTTGCCGACCTGGCCAGCGTTGTTTTCGATCAGGCCTTGTTGGCCGAGGGCGGGCAGCTTGACGATCCTGCGGCCTATGTCTCGCGCCTGAACAAATTGCTGCTGGAACTCAGCGCGTAACTGCTACACTAGGTCGCTTCGAATATGCAGGAAGCGAGCAGTGGCAGAGCGGGGTAACGATCAGGCGACAGCGGTTCACCGGGTTGGTGTGCTCGGCGGTGGCAGTTTCGGCACTGTTATCGCCAATATCATTGCAGCTAATGGCCACCAGGTCAGCCTGTGGATGCGCAATGGGGAGCGCGCAGACATCGTCAATGAGACCCGCGAAAACCCCACTTACTTGCCTGGGTATGTGCTGCATGAGGACTTGACCGCCACTGCTGATATGGCAACGACCGTGGCTGGGGCAGATATTGTTTTTGTCGCGGTGCCCAGTAAATCCTGTCGCGAAGTGCTGCGCGAGGTGGCCGGACAGATCAATCCCGACGCCATGCTGATTAGCACCACCAAGGGTATCGAGCCGGGTGGCTTCAAGCTGATGAGCCAGGTCGTGGACGAAGAGCTGCCTCATCATCAACTAGGTGTGCTCAGCGGTCCCAACCTGGCCAAGGAAATAGCCGCTGGCCAGATCACCGGCTCTGTGATTGCCAGTGACAGCAGCGAGTTAACTCAAACCATTCAGTCCCTTCTGCAGAGCGGAAACTTCCGGGTGTATGCCAGCCGTGACATGTACGGTGTGGAGCTCGGCGGTGCGCTAAAAAATGTTTACGCCATCATGGCGGGAATCGGCGGTGCGCTGGAGCTCGGTGAGAACACGATCGGCATGCTGTTGACGCGCAGCCTTGCAGAGATGTCGCGCTTCGCCGTAAGCATGGGTGCCGATCCGCTAACGTTTCTCGGGCTGGCCGGGGTAGGTGACCTGATAGTGACCTGCTCTTCACCCCTAAGCAGGAACTACCGTGTGGGGTATGCCCTGGGTAAAGGACAGTCCCTCGATGAGATTCTTTCTGAACTGGGGCAGGTCGCTGAGGGC
Source organism: Halieaceae bacterium (assembly GCA_963921335.3). GTDB lineage: Bacteria > Pseudomonadota > Gammaproteobacteria > Pseudomonadales > Halieaceae > CAWUFC02. The sequence continues at coordinate 2,470,538 of CAWUFC020000001.1, forward strand.
ATCAATACGCTTGGATTGCTCAAGTCCGAGGCTGACAAGCGTGATATCTACATGCCCCTCGTCAGCGGGCTCTACGCCATTTTGTACGAGCGCAAAACGCTTGAAGAAGTGGTTGGCACGATGATGTTGGCAGATCAGCCCAACGACGTGGAATTCAGTCTGTCTGGAGACAGCCACTGATGCGGCTGTACATTGTTCGTCACAGTGAGGCGGCAGTGCCGGCAGAGGGTGGTGAACAGTCCCTGACCCCCCATGGCAGAAAACAGGCGACGCGTCGAGGGCAGTCGCTGTTGGACGAAGACATCGATTGCCTGGTGCATAGCCCCAAACTGCGTGCGCGGCAGACGGCTGAGCTGATTCATCATGAAATTGGAGCTGGACAATTTTTGTGTGACGACAGGCTCGTGCCTTCCTCCGAGCCCTCCCTCGTGGAACAATTGCTGGATGAACTCATCGTCTCCAATGTGTTGCTGGTCAGTCATCTGCCGCTGGTGGCGAATCTCGCCGAGTACTTTGTGAGCGGGTCATCAGCAGCAAGCGGTTTTGCACAGTACTCCCCAACGGGTTTGGTGGTACTCGAATTTGATGTGGTGGGGAGGGGTTGCGGCCAATTGCTCAGGAGTGATTTGCATGTCGCTTAGTCGTGCTTTTCTTGCCTTGCTGGCGATCCTGTTTGCACCACTGGCCTCGAGTGACACACCACTGCAGGTGTTTGTCCACGCAGAGGTTTTCGACAGCTCGGATTCAGATCAAATCGACTATGAGTTAGGTCTGGGCGCCCTGCAGAAGATTGGCGGACGCTGGCGCTTTAAGCACAGTGAGCGTATCAGCGGGTCGTTGCAGCGCAGCACCTGGCAGCTCATGGAGGGCTACACTGCCGAGGAGGCCTTCGAGTGGTATTACGAGCAGCTCAACCAGTCGGCGCAACTATTGTTTGAGTGCGCGGGTCGCAGCTGTGGTCGCAGTGCCCAATGGGCACATCGGGTATTTCAACAGCGGGTGCTCTACGGTCATGATGATCGTCAGCGTTACGCGGTCTGGCGCAGCGAGATCGATGGGGAACGGATAACCTGGGTACTCTATGCTGTGGATCGGGCCAATCGCCGGCACTTCGTACATCTTGATCGCTTGACCGAAGCTCTCGATTCAGCGACGGAACTTCAGCAGTGACAGAAACTCGCTGCGGGTAGATTCGTTTTCCCGAAAGCTGCCCAACATGGCGGAGGTTTTCATCAGGGAGTTCTGCTTCTCGACGCCTCGCATCATCATGCACATATGCTGTGCCTCAATAATCACGCCGCAACCCTCAGAGCCCATCACATCCTTGATGGTTTGAGCGATCTGCGTGGTCAGTTGCTCCTGGATTTGCAGGCGTCGGGCGAACAGATCAACGATGCGTGCGACTTTTGACAGGCCAAGCACCTTGCCATCGGGGATATAGGCGACGTGACACTTGCCGATAAAAGGTAGTAGATGGTGTTCGCACAGTGAGTACAGCTCGATATCCTGAACCACTACCATTTCGCTGGAATCAGAGGGAAAGAGCGCGTCGTTAACGACCTCGTCCACGTCTTGCTGGTAGCCTCGAGTTAAAAACTCAAAGGCTTTGGCAGCCCGCTTGGGGGTGTCGAGAAGTCCGGGGCGGGTGAGGTCCTCACCGCACGCCTTGATGATATCGGCAAATGCTTGTTCCACTGTCTGCTCGGTCGGCTATGCAAGGAGCGGCGATGGTAGCAACCCCGTGTGTCTATAGCAATTTAGGCTTACACTGACGCGATGAACGGATTGGACAATGTCAAAGCGGACCTGCACAGCGTTGGCGAGTGGTTGCGCTGGGTGGAAACCTGTTTCGAGCATGCGCAGCTGCATTATGGGCATGGCACTGATAATGCCTGGGATGAGGCGCTTCACCTGGTGCTGGGAGGCCTTAAGTTGCCTTTGGAATCTGACAGCAGCGTGCTGGATCTGGCTCCCAGTGATGCCGAGAAAGCACATTTAATTGAGTTGGTACGACTAAGGGTTGAGGAGAGGGTGCCCGTTCCTTACCTGACAGGGCGCGCCTGGTTTGCCGGTTTGGAGTTTGCCATTGACCGTCGCGCGCTGATACCGCGTTCCCCCATAGCGGAGCTAATCGAGCGGGAGTTCAGCCCCTGGTATGCTGGCGCTCGTCTGGAGCGCGTGCTCGATCTGTGCTGTGGCAGTGGATGTATTGGGCTGGCGATCGCGCGCTGGTTGCCCGGCACCGGGGTCGATCTGGCTGACATTGACGAGGCCGCGCTGGAGCTGGCTCGCGATAACATGCGTCTTCTGGAGCTGAACGATCAGGTAGAGGTGATCCAATCCGATTTGTTTGAGGCTCTGCGCGGACGCCAGTACGACCTGATTGTGACCAATCCGCCCTATGTGGATGCCCTCGATATCAGTACGATGCCCGCTGAGTATCGCCATGAACCAGCGCTGGCGCTGGGCTCTGGTCAGGATGGCCTGGACGCGACCCGCAGGATACTGTCTCAGGCGAGTCATTTTTTAAGTCCGGATGGGCTGCTGGTCGCTGAGGTAGGTAATAGCTGGGAAGCGCTGGAGGACGCTTTTCCCGGTATTCCGTTTACCTGGATAGAGCTGGAGCACGGCGGGCACGGTGTTTTTGTGCTTACTGCACAAGAACTGGCCAGTAGCGGGGAAAGTCTCGCCTGAAAGCTTTATAATGTGGCCTTTTCGGTGAGCAGATAGGCTGATGGCGGGAAATAGTTTTGGAGATTTGTTTCGGGTAACGAGCTTTGGTGAAAGCCATGGGCCGGCACTCGGCTGCATTGTGGATGGTTGTCCGCCCGGGCTGGAACTGAGCGAGGAAGACCTACAGCGGGATCTTGATCGACGCAAACCGGGCACTTCCCGCTATACCACCCAGCGTCGTGAAGACGATGCGGTGCGTATTCTGTCGGGTGTGTTTGAGGGGCGTACCACTGGTACCTCCATCGGGCTGTCTATTGAGAACACGGATCAACGTTCCAAGGACTACAGCAATATTCAGGATACGTTTCGACCTGCGCACGCCGATTACACCTATACCCAAAAGTACGGTTTTCGGGATTATCGCGGTGGCGGCCGCGCGTCGGCGCGTGAAACGGCCATGCGCGTTGCTGCAGGTGCCATTGCCAAGAAGTACTTGCAACAGCAGGGTATCCAGGTGCGGGGCTACCTGGCCCAGTTGGGGCCCATACGCACCGAGAAGCTCGATTGGAGTATTGTTGAGGAGAACCCTTTCTTCTGCCCGGATCCGGATAAGATTGAAGAGATGGAAACCTACATGGCCGCCCTTAACAAGCGCGGTGATTCCATCGGTGCGCGCATCAACGTGGTCGCCAGCGGTGTGCCCGTGGGTCTGGGTGAGCCTGTGTTCGATCGCCTGGATGCCGATATTGCCAAGGCCATGATGAGCATTAATGCCGTCAAAGGTATAGAGATCGGTGCCGGCTTTGACTGTATTGAACAGCAGGGTAGCGAACATCGTGATTTGCTGACACCCGATGGCTTTGTCGGCAACAGTGCCGGTGGCATCCTGGGCGGTATTTCCTCGGGTCAGGATATTACTGTCAGTCTGGCCCTCAAACCGACCAGTAGTATTCGCCTGCCCGGCGACAGCATTAACACGTCTGGTGAAGCGATTGAGGTGGCGACTCACGGGCGTCACGACCCCTGCGTGGGTATAAGGGCGACCCCGATTGCCGAAGCGATGCTTGCCCTGGTGCTGATCGATCATCTGTTGCGCCATCGCGGGCAGAATGGCGATGTGCAGTGCGCCACGCCTCAGATCCCCGCTGCGCGTGATTAAACGGAATAGCCGCCGAACCTTAATCCTCGCGCTGCTGGCCTGTGCCACGCTGGTTTGGTCGGCGATAAATAGTTTTGATGTGCCGGTCGAGGAAATGGCCTGGCTGGCGTTCTACAGCTTTCTCGGTGTGTTCAGCATCATTGTGGCTGCCGCGCTGTTTGTGGCGCTGCTGCAGTCCTTTCGCTGGTTGCTACGGGGAGGTTGGCGAGAGCAGGTCGATGAGGAAGATCAGGGCAGGGGTTCCAGCTGAATATCCAGTAGCATGTCGTTGGCGATGCCGTCCAATGCATCAGTCAAAGCCTCAAGGTCTGCACCTGAATCAACTTCGGCAATGATGCTGGCACTGAACATCGGTTCGGCGCTCATCGGGGCCGGCTCGACCTGACTTTCAAACTCAACCACATTGATGTTGTGCGAGAGCAGCGCTGCAGATATTTCACGCACAATACCACTGCGGTCGGGACCAATAACCGCGAGTTGATGACGGGACAGCTCTGTTGAGGCTTGGACCTCTTCTACGGGCGTGACACGGACACTGAGGTCTTTCTTCTCAGAGAGCGCCTTAAGCGCGTCCTGCAACTGTTGTCCGCGATCTGCGGGGAGAGATACCCTGATCAGACCCGCGAACTTGCCCGAGAGCTGTGACAGTTGGCTCTCCTGCCAGTTGCCGCCCTGTTCGGAAATAGTTGCAGACAGCGCCTCGACCAGACCGGGGCGGTCGTCGCCGATAAAGGTAATGATGAATGAACTGTCCACGCAGCAGGCTCCACATTTATTCGTGCAAAACGTATATTAACTGCCTCGATCCGCAAGGCATAGAGAGGATTCACAATGTCTCATGCGAGTAAGCAAGTTGGCTAATTTTGTACACGTTCCCATTACCCGTTTGCAGGGCGATACGCTCATCGCGCTGCTAGAGGAGTATGCCTCTCGCGACGGTACCGACTATGGTCTGCGCGAGGTCACTCTGCAGGAAAAGGTGGCTCAACTTCAGTTGCAGTTACAGCGCGAAGATATCGCTCTGTTGTACGACGCTGACAGCGAAACCTGGGATCTGGTATCCAAAGAGCGCCTTGCGGAGATGGCACTGTGACTGAGCCGAATCGAACTTTGGATGCTCGCGGCCTTTTTTGCCCGGAGCCCGTGATGATGTTGCACAACGCTGTGCGTGATCTGGGCGACGGTGAGCTGGTGCTGGTGCTGGCCACTGATCCATCTACCGAGCGCGATATTCCCAAGTTCTGCAACTTTCTGGGCCACGAGTTGTGTCAGCAGCAGCGGGTGGGTGATGAGTATCACTACCTGATCAGAAAGAGTGCGCAATGAGTCAAGCTGTTTGCTCTGAACTGGAACGGTGCCAGCAACTTGAAGCGATTTTTTATCGCAGCCTTGGGCAGCAATACGGGACCCGTTTGCAGGGCGGCGGAAGCGAGCCGCTCTATCTGCCGGGCGACCAGGATGGCCAGGAGAGCCTGATCGTCTATCGCGCGGATTACTTCAACAGTGCGCTACACGAATTAGCGCATTGGTGCATTGCAGGAGCAGACAGACTAGCCCTGACTGACTACGGCTACTGGTACACCACGGATGCGCGCGATGAGAAGGCGCAGATGGAGTTTGAGCGGGTGGAAATCAGGCCCCAGGCAGTAGAATGGCACCTGGCCCTGGCCAGCGCTGTGCCGTTTCAGGTCAGTCTCGACAATTTGAGTGGTCTGGAGCATCGTCGAGCACCTTTCTCCGCCCGGGTAGCTGCAGAAGCCATCCAGTTGCTTGAACACGGTCTGCCAGAGCGAGCTGCACGCTTGTTGCCAGACCTGTGCATAGCTTTTGGCGGCAGGGTGGGAACGATAACGGATTTCCGGGAGGCGGCATGAGTCAACAACCGGCCTACCTGCTGGATGCGTCTATCTATATTTTTCGTGCGTATTTTTCCCTGCCGGATAACTGGCACAGCAGTGAAGGCTACAGCCTTAATGCCGTTTATGGTTACGCAGCATTTCTGCTGGACCTGATGGGCAAGCTTCGCGAGAGGCAGCCTGTCATGCTGGCGGCGGCCTTTGATGAGAGTCTGGGCAGCTGTTTTCGCAATGACGTATTTCCCGATTACAAGCGCAGTCGCGAACTCCCCGATGAAGCCCTGGCGTTTCAGCTGCAGTGCTGTCGTGAACTGACAGAAGTGCTGGAAATCCCTTGCTTTGCCGGGCCACGCTTTGAAGCAGACGATTACATCGCCACGCTCGCTGCACAGGCTCGCGCAGTGAACATGCCAGTTACAGTGATTACCCGTGACAAAGACCTTGGCCAGCTACTGCTGGGCGAGCACGATCGGCTCTGGGATTTTGCTGCAGGCGCACAGTTGAGTGCGCAGGACTTTGCAGAAAAGTTTGGCGTGCTGCCAGCACAGTTTTCCGACTACCAGGGGCTAGTGGGCGACTCGGTGGACGATATTCCCGGTGTCAGCGGTGTTGGCGCTAAAACTGCGGCGGCATTGATCAGCCACTATGGTGATCTGGAACGGTTGTCATACAACCTGGACCAGTTGCAGCAAACAGGAATACGCGGTGCCGGCCGGATTGCGACAAAGCTTCGCGAAGAATGGCCCAATGCCTTGTTATCGAGGCAGCTGAGTCGTCTCGCTCAGCATATTCCTGATGTCGAATTGCCGTCAGCCTGGCGCTTCGAGGCCACTGCAGTCAACGCGTTGCACGACTATCTGGCTGAACTGGGTGTTGGCGGCCCGTTGCTGCTGACCCGCTGCCAGCGCTTTGCTGAGACCCTCTGATGCGTATTCTTGCAGATTCGAACATGGCCGCTGTGCAGGCGCTGTTTGCAGATCTGGGCGAGGTGCGGCTGCTGCCCGGGCGTGAAATTGTGGCTGATGATCTGGCTGATGTTGACGTGTTGTTGGTGCGTTCCGTGACACAGGTTAACGCCGACCTGTTAAGTCAGCACCGGCCACTATTTGTCGGTACCGCTACTGCCGGCTTCGACCACGTTGACAGAACCCTGCTGTCAGAAGCGGGCATCGCCTTTGCGCATGCCCCTGGCTCCAATGCCAATTCGGTCGTGGAGTATGTGCTGGCAGCGATCGCTGCGACTGGCGATACTCTGGAGCACTTGATGCGAGGCGATATTGAGCTTGGCATCATTGGTTATGGTCATGTCGGCAGCTTACTGAGCCAGCGTTGCCAGGGGCTTGGGATGACCATTCGCGCCTATGACCCGTGGCTGGATCAGCAGGCGCATCCTGAATTGGTAGCCCTGGAGCGGGTATTGGCCTGTCCGGTGGTTTGCTTGCATGCGGCGCTCACCGAAGAACACCCCTGGCCAAGCCGTCATATCCTCAACCGGCAGCGGTTGCAGCAGCTGGCCGGTAGTCGCCTTTTGCTTAACGCTGGCCGTGGGCCATTGATAGATAACGCAGCACTTGGCGGGCTGTTGGGCGAGCACCCTGACTGGCCTGTGGTGCTGGATGTCTGGGAGTTTGAGCCCGAGGTAGATACGGAGCTGATGGCAAAATGCCGGATCGCTACACCCCACATAGCCGGTTACAGCCAGGACAGCAAAGTACTCGCGACCCGCATGCTGCGTGATGCCCTGCTGTCTTCCCTGCAACTGGAGATGCAGGCTACCGAGACAGATGTGCTGCCGCTACTGCCAGTAACAGTGCCGACTGATTTATCCGGGGCGAGTTTACTGCGCTGGCTGCTGGGTCAGGTCTATGACATTGGCAAGGACGATGCGCGCATGCGTGCCGAGCTTGATCAGGGCTTTGACCGACTGCGGGCAACTTACCCGGTGCGACGCGAGCTGGCGAGCCTGCTGATCAGCAATGCCGTTGAACTGTCCGATGAGAGCACCGGCATGCTACTAGCACTGAGTTGTAGGGTAGAGCCCCTATGCTGACGATTGGTCTGGTGGTAAATCCCTATGCGGGTATCGGCGGTGCACAGGCTCTCGAGGGTAGTGACGGATCAGCTATTCGCGAGCAGGCATTGGCCAGCGGTGATGAATTGCGGGCACCGGGGCGCGTTATGAGAGCGCTTGAGCCGTTGCTAAATGTAGCGGAGCAAATACATTTTCTGTGCTGGGGCGGGGCTATGGGGGCTGACTATTGTGAAGCTCTGGGCTTGTCCCATGAGTTGGTCGGCGCGACCGGTGATGGTCAGAGTGAAGCTGATGATACGCGTGCTGCGGTGTCTTCGTTGCAAGCGCGTTCTGTGGATCTGCTGCTGTTTGCTGGCGGTGATGGCACCGCCAGGGATGTGCTCGATGCGCTTTCGCCGGGGCAGGTCGCCCTCGGCATTCCCTGTGGCGTCAAGATGCATTCTGGTGTCTTCGCAGTATCGCCCGAGGCTGCGGGCGAGCTACTGCTGCGACTGGCTCACGCCGGTCTGGTTAACCTGAGTCTGCGAGAAGTCAGGGATATTGATGAAGACCTGTTGCGCGAGGGTTCTGTGAAGACGCGTTTCTACGGAGAAATGCTGGTGCCGGAAGAGGGCCATTTTCTTCAGCACACCAAAATAGCCGGAGTCGAAAGCGACGAACTGGTAGCGCGAGATATTGCTGAGTCGTTGCTGGAAGAAATGGAAGCGGATGTGTTGTATCTGATTGGTCCTGGTAGTACCACATTCGCTATTAAGCAGGCTATGGGCATCGACGGCAGTTTGCTGGGCGTGGATGTCGTACAGGCGGGTGAACTACTGCTGGCTGACGCCACCGCGGCACAATTGGAGGCCCTGGACGTTGAAAACCAGCGTACCAGACTCATTGTGACTGCGATCGGCGGACAGGGTCACGTGATCGGGCGCGGAAACCTGCAGCTCTCACCGGCGCTATTGGCGCGGCTCGGCCCGGAATCACTTTGTATAGTAGCGGGCAAGGGAAAGATCAGTGCCTTGGGTGGGCGACCCTTATTGCTGGACACCAATGATGCAGAGCTTGACCGTGCCTTCAGCGGTTATCGCCGGATTATCACCGGTTACCAGGATGAGATCCTTTACCCATTGGAAGGCACCGCACAATGAACCCTGAAGAGATTGAAAGCCTGGTGCGCGCAGAGCTGGCCAGTGCCGGCCCCGATTCACGACGTCTATTTCACGGTCGCGGTCGCACCTTGCTGGGATGGGAGCAGGTGACGATTGACTATTTTCGTCCATTCATCCTCATTACCCTGTTTGATGACACGCCAGCGGCTGAGGCCACGGACCTGGCTCAGGCACTGTCGGAATGGGGTGCGGCGGCTGGTGTGACAGCGGTAGCGGTGCAGTCGCGAACAGATGGACGCGGGCGCATTGATGTGATGGTGGGGGATTTGCCCCGCAAACCGATCGCGCATGAAGCAGGTCTGGATTTCGGTCTGCAACTGGATCATCGCCAGAACCTGGGTTTTTTCCTGGACATGGCCTGTGCGCGTCGCTGGCTTCAGGAGCGCGCTGAAGGCAAGCGAGTTCTGAACCTGTTTGCCTATACCTGTGCTTTTTCGGTGGTCGCCTGCGCAGGCGGAGCACACTCGGTGGTCAATCTGGATATGGCTTCCGCCGCGCTGCGACTCGGTCAGCAGAATCACCAGCGTAACGGTTTCAACACCGGTGTGAGCTACCTGGGTCACAATCTGTTTCGTAGCTGGTCAAAACTGCGTCGGGCGGGGCCCTTTGATGTGCTGGTAGTGGACCCGCCAACGCGTCAGCCCGGCAGTTTTGTGGCGGAATCTGATTATCAAAAAGTAATCAGTAAACTGCCCGGACTATGTGCACCTGGGGCTGATCTCTTACTCTGCCTTAATTCACCCCATCTGGAGACTGCCTTCCTGCAGGAGCTGGTGGCTGAATATGCCCCCGGGTTTGAGTTTCAGCAGCGGCTGGCAAACCCCGACGCCTTCATCGATGTGAACCCGGAACTTGGTTTAAAGGTACTTTGGTACCGGAGCCCATAAAAGCGTGGGCAATAGCGCTATAGCGATAGGATGTAGTGCACAACCTGTTGGGTCATGATGGAGGAGCCTTCACGCAGGGCTTGCCGCACCTGCATGACATTGGTCATTGAACGCTCCATGACCGACGGTGGTAAATCGTCCTCTTCACTCAGGGGAATACCAAGTTCCAGCTCTGAGCGTGAAGACAGGGACAGAAAACCCTTCTGGCTGAGTACAGCCTGGTCGAGGGCTTCTTCGCGGATCGTCTCGTAAAACTGGATGTAACCCTGGTCGGCGAGCCAGACCATGGCGGAGAAACAGGACTGGTAGCGCTCTGTGTGTAGGCCGTACTCGTCAGGCGTGTCCGGGCCGCATATGTCATCGACGTAAAGGATGGTTTTGCGCGGGAAGCGCGTATACAGGTGCAACATAATCAGCGCGACGTCGCGATAAAAATCGTCAATGTTGAGGTCGGCCATGTGCCAGGTCTGTCCTTGTACTTGAGCGCTTGCTGGTAAACCGCTAGTGTACGAAAACCCTTAAAGACTGACCAGACAGAGTGAGAGCGGGCATGAGTGATCAGGACAACAACGAACAGTGGCGTGACAAGCTGACGCCGCAGGAATATGCCATTTGTCGGGAAAAGGGCACCGAGCCAGCCTTCACCGGTAAGTACTGGGACTGCAAGGAGCAGGGTGTATACAACTGTAAGTGCTGCGGTGAACCGCTGTTTCTCTCAGATACAAAATACGATTCCGGCTGTGGCTGGCCCAGCTTTTTTCAGCCTGCAGACGGCCAGGTGATTCGGGAAGAGCGAGACACCAGTCACGGCATGATCCGCACCGAGGTGATGTGCGACAAGTGCGGCTCTCATCTTGGGCATGTGTTTGAAGACGGCCCCCAGCCCACCGGGCTGAGGTACTGCATCAATTCTGCCTCTATCGACCTGGACAAAAACGCCTAGGATTCGAATTTGTGCTTGCGGAACCAGTGGGTTGCCCACAACAGTAAACCCGCGAGTACGATCCCGGACAGCATGCCGGGTAGATCCAGGTCAGACAGGGCCGGCGCGAGGGTATCCATCGACTGAGCCCCGGCTTGCTCATCCTCTGAACCCGGAAAACGTGCACTAATGGCTTCGCTGATCCAGCCACCGCCGAGAAACAGCTCATCGATGATGATCAGCGCCAGGGGAATGGCAATGGCCATCAGCAATGGTGAGCGGCGGGCCGCAGATGAACAGAACAACAACCAGGCGAACACCGGAGCGAACCAGATTACGGCTATGGGCCAGGCCAGTAGCTGGCCGCCGTACAGGCTGACAAAATTGATGTTGTCCAAAATCACCAGGTTGGGGTCCATGTCCATTCGCCAAACCAGCAGTATGGCCAGCAGGGCCCAGGCCAGTTGGGTGATGAAAGACGCACCGATATAGATGACAGGTGCAACCAGGGCTATGGTGCCGATCTTGGCCAGGATTTCATCGCGCTCAGACACGGGCATTGATTTCCAGAACAGGACACTGCGATCGCGACGGTCCTGGTAGAAAGTTCCGAGCAGGTAGTTGCAGCACACACCAAACAGTACCAGCATGAAGAACAGGTGTAGGGCGTTGAGAATATTGTTCAGAGATCCAATTTCCTCGTCCAGTTGTTGAGCCAGCTTGTCGCGTTGATCGGGCTCAAAACTCCAGTCGCGGCCAAAATCCCACTCGCTGTCATCAGCCTGTGGAGACTGCTGTCCGATCACCAGCTCTTCTGGGGGAATCTGCTCTTCCATGTCGATGGTGATATGAACCCCATCTCCGGCTTGCTCGTCGATCAGCACATCGATGGCCTGGTCGCCCACAAAACTGATGCGATTGGCCAGCAGTACGCTGCCCAACATCAGCAGTATGAGCAGGCCGGACATGGCAAGCGGAGTGATGAGCAGTGAGCCGCGATATTCGAGTACTTCGCGTTGAAACAGGGTAAAGAAACTCTGGCTGCCTGAGATACTCATGATTGCTCTCCCTGTTCCATGACGGCTACAAAAAGATCAGCCAGGGCCGGCGTGCTCAGTTCGCCGAGACCTTCCAGCCGCTCTTTACTGCTGTCTTTGAATATAAAGGCATTGCCTCCCAGCAGGCTTCGCTGGCCAAGCCATGGCAGCTCAGCTGCCGCCCTGGCATTGTCTCCGGTGGCATGCAGCTCTACGTAATGATCAGCAATCGCCTCAGTGGGCGTGTGCAAGACCTTGAGTCCGTGCCGGATGAACATGACATCGGTCAGGATATGCTCGACTTCCTCTACCTGGTGGGTAGAGATGATGATGGTGCGCGCCTCGTCATAGTAATCGTTCAGTAGCTGCTCGAAGAATTGCTTGCGAAATAGAATGTCGAGGCCCAGTGTGGGCTCATCCAGAATCAGAAGCCTGGCATCAATGCTCATGACCAGGGCGAGATGCAATTGCACGTTCATGCCCTTGGACAGCTGCTTGATACGACGGCCGGGGCCAACCTCGGTTTGGTCGAGCAAGTGTTCGGCGCGGCTACGATCAAAGCCCGGGTGAACGCCGCCGACATAGTCCAGCAACTGCCGCACGGTCATCCAGCGCGGCAGAACCGCGGTGTCGGGAATGGTACAGACCTGCTTCAGTAGTTCGGCCCGTTGTTTGCGTGGGTCTATGCCAAGGACAGACAGTTCTCCGTCGAACTGGCACAAACCCAGTAGCGAGCGGAGTAGGGTAGTTTTGCCGGCCCCGTTTGGGCCGATCAGCCCCAGGATTGAACCGGCCTGTATCTCCAGGTCGAACTGGTCGAGCGCCAGCAAGTCACCGAAGCGCTTGTTGATGCCAATGCCAGTGATAGTTGCTTGCGTCACTTTGCTTCCCCTGTATTTTTTAGATGCTCGACAAGCGCCTGCATGTCGATGCCCAGCAGCCTCGCGCGCTCGGCGAAGGCGGGCAATTCCTCGTTAAGGAACTGATCCTGTTCGTTATTGGACAATTGCACTTGGGCACCCTTTACAACAAACATGCCGCGCCCTCGTCGTTTCTCCAAAACCCCCTCATCAACCAGTTCCTGGTAGGCCTTGGCCACGGTAAGGTGGTTGATCTGATACTCGGCAGATACCTGGCGCACGGATGGCACCGCCTCACATTCGCAGAAGCTGCCATCGAGGATGCGCGCAATCACCATTTCTCGCAGCTGGCGGTAGATCGGTTGTTTGTCGTTCCATTCTATGGTCACGAACTGCTCCTAGTCTCGCTGGCGAACATCGCCTGATCCAACGACTGATTGGTTCAGGGCGGGGCGGCCGCTATAGACAATGTCGCCGCTGCCAAGAATCTCTGCCTCGAGGGCTTCGCGGGCGTCTACTTCAATATCACCAGAGCCGATGATAGTTACGGTAGCCCTGGCGGCCTGCAACTTTCCCAGGCTGATATCTCCACTCCCTAGCAGCCGCAGTGTGATGTCTTCCGCCCGCCCTTCATCGTGAATTTTTATGTCACCCGATCCATCGAGGTTGGTGATGAGTGATGTGGTGATCAGCTCGCCAAGCTGCAGGTCACCTGAACCCTTGACGTGGAGTTGAGTGTTTTCAGCTTCGACACGCTCTGCTTTGATGTCTCCCGACCCCTGTAGCAGCATGCGTAACTTGCTGACCTTCAGGTCGTGGGCACGAATGTCGCCTGAACCATCCAGGTTCATGTTCAGCTCATCGAGATTGAGGGGAGTGATATAGGCCTGACCGGAACCGATGACTGTCAGCGACTGCATAGAGTCGACAACGACTTTAAATTTAACCCCAGCGACGGAGCGGCCGTTTTCATCGACACCAAGGCGCAGCGTCTTGCCTCGCAGCGTGAACGGCGTGACATCTTCTTTGGCGCCGCGGTACTTCATACTGGCACTTTCACCTTGGCTGATTTCCAGCTCGTTATCACCCAGCAGTTCGATACGTTCGACGGAAAGATTGTTCACAGAACGAATGACATCCGCTTTGGCGATCACACTGAACACTGCCAGGCAGAGAAAGCCCACAGCAATAGGGAGTACCCCTTTGTCCATTTCGGGTTTGGACCTGTTAAATCTGAATGACCACATAACGAATTCCTCTATCGTTTTGATATGGTGTTATACATAACTATAACACTAAACAGAATTGCTACAAGCGCCGTTTATCAAAAATATGCAAATAGCCTCTATCTCTTTGAATTTGCGGCGAATAAAAGTTCGCCAAGCGACCGTTTGACGAGTGCTGGAACCGCTGTTTGGGTGATCTATATGCGTAGAAAGTAGCTGTGAAGCTGATGATGATGGTGGGAAATGGAAAGTTGGCCAGGAAACGAAAAAGGGCCCCGATTGGGACCCTTTGTCTTAATTTGGAGCGGGAAACGACTGGGGTCGCACACGACTTCGAACTCGCCGCCAGCGAAGCTGGCGCAGAAACGAAAAAGGGCCCCGATTGGAACCCTTTGTCTTAATTTGGAGCGGGAAACGAGGTTCGAACTCGCGACCTCAACCTTGGCAAGGTTGCGCTCTACCAGCTGAGCTATTCCCGCATACGTGTTTAGCCCGTCGTCACGGAGTAGGCTTCGCTCAACCTTGGCAAATCTTCCGCTGTACCAGGCAAGCTATTCCCGCTTTATCTCGAGAGGAGTGAAATGGCGTCCCCTAGGGGGTTCGAACCCCTGTTACTGCCGTGAAAGGGCGGTGTCCTAGGCCACTAGACGAAGGGGACGCATAGCTCTCACTCGAGAGGCGCGCATAATAGGCATCTCCCGGGAAAACGTCAACCCCAAACGCGCTCAAAATCGAAGGAATTACTATTGTAATTTCAACAGGTTGGCGCGAACTCCGTGATAATCCAACAAGTCGCCATTGGCGGCAGCGTCCAAACGCTGCTCATCAAGGTTCTGATACAGCGCTATTTCTTCATCCGGCATCAAATGCAGGCAGTCGCCTCCGAAAAACCACAGTAATTCACGCGGAAATAAAGGAGCCAACTGCGGGCAACTGCTGAATAGCCTGTGCACGAGTGGGCCGGCCTGTTCATACATGTCAGGTAATTCCGCCAGCGTGTCAAAGGCGCTGCTCAGCTCGCGCAGAGGATCGCCGTCCGAGCAGCTCTCAGCTTCCTTTGCCAACATGGTGTTAAAGTTGCCGAGCATGCCCAGGCAATGTTGTCGGTACTGGTCATCATTCATGCTTCATATACAATAGCCGCCTTTTTCGTTGAATGTACAGGGGAAGTCGATGACCCCGGCGTTAGCCATCAGAGACCTCAAGAAGGTATACGGCAATGGGGTAGAGGCCCTCAAGGGCATCAGTCTCGATGTGGAAGAGGGCGATTTTTTCGCGCTGCTCGGCCCCAATGGCGCGGGCAAGTCCACCACGATCGGCATTCTGTTCTCGCTGATTAATAAGTCATCCGGCTCTGTTGAGGTGTTCGGAATCGATATCGACCAGGACTTCCCCCTGGCCAAGAAGCACATCGGCATCGTGCCGCAGGAATTCAACTTCAACATGTTTGAGAAGGTCATTGATATTGTGGTCACCCAGGGTGGCTACTATGGCCTTGAGCCTGAGCTGGCGCGCCAGCGTGCAGAAGAATATTTGCGCAAGCTGGGCCTTTGGGACAAGCGCAACGACCGCGCACGTGAGTTGTCTGGCGGCATGAAGCGCCGTCTGATGATAGCCCGGGCTCTGGTGCACGAACCCCGGCTACTGATTCTTGATGAGCCCACTGCTGGCGTCGATATCGAGATGCGCCGGTCGATGTGGGAGTTTATGCGTGAAATTAATGAAAACGGCACGACGATTATCCTGACCACCCATTACCTGGAAGAAGCAGAGATGCTGTGTCGCAATATCGCCATCATTGATCACGGCACGATTGTGCAGCACAGCAGCATGCGCGAGTTGCTGCAGCAGTTGCACACTGAAATGTTTATCCTCGATCTGCGCCAGGATCTGCCGGTAGATTTTGCCCTGGCAGAATTTCCGTTCGAAATAAAGGATGACCATACCCTGGAAGTGGTGGTGGACAAGGCCCAGGACATTAATAGCCTGTTTGCGGCGCTGTCGGCCCAGGGTGTGGAAATATCAAGTATGCGCAACAAAGCCAACCGACTCGAAGAGCTGTTCGTCAGTTTGTTGAGTGAGCCGGTCGCGGAGGCCGCGAATGAATAGCTATGAGAAATGGGTGGCTTTTCGTACCATCCTGATCAAGGAGATTCGCCGCTACCTGCGCATCTGGCCCCAGACCCTGTTGCCGCCTGCGATTACCATGACCCTGTACTTCGTCATTTTTGGCGCTTTGATTGGCTCTCGCATCGGTGAGATGGGTGGTTTCAGCTACATGCAGTTTGTGGTGCCTGGGCTGATCATGATGGCGGTGGTCACCAACTCCTATTCCAATGTGGTGTCCTCCTTTTTTGGCGCCAAGTTTAATCACAGTGTTGAAGAACTGCTGGTTTCCCCGGTGCCGAACTGGATTATTCTGGCGGGCTACGTCGTCGGTGGCGCTAGCAGGGGCCTGTTGGTGGCCTTTATTGTCACGGTGCTGTCGTTGTTCTTTGCCGATTTGCAGGTGCAAAACCTGGTGCTCACCCTGGCTATTATCTTTATGACTTCGGTGCTGTTTTGCCTGTTTGGCTTTATTAACGCTGTATTTGCCAACAACTTTGATGACATCTCTATTATTCCAACCTTCGTGCTGACCCCGCTGATCTACCTGGGGGCGTGTTTTACTCCATGGACCTGCTGCCCGAGTTTTGGGCCAACGTGTCCAAGCTGAATCCGCTGGTCTATGTCATCAATGGTTTCCGTTACGGTGTGCTGGGCGTCAGTGACGTCGACGTTCGCTTTGCTTTCGGCATGATTGCCCTGTTCACAGTGGTTGCATTCCTTTACTGCATGCATCTGCTCAACACCGGCAAACGCCTGCGTCAGTAATGGCAGAGATACCTCTCGGTAAGCAGTCACCACCGGCGGAGCATTATGCGCCTGAGCTGCTGTTTCCAATTGCCAGGGACGCAGGCCGCAGCGAATTGAAGCTGGGGCCAGAACTGCCATTCATGGGACAAGACGTATGGCATGCCTGGGAGATGTCCTGGCTGGGTGAGGACGGAACACCTGAAGTGGCGGTGGGTCGCTTTGCCTTTGATGCATCAGCGCCCAATATCGTTGAATCAAAGTCCTTCAAGCTGTACCTGAATTCGCTCTACCAGTCACACTTCGCCAGCCGCAAGGAATTGCTCGTCACCTTGGCTGACGATCTCGAGCAGGCCACCGGTGCTCGCCCACAGGTCGATCTGTTCAAACTTGATGCTCAGGCACTTCAGCCATGCGCACTACCGGGGCGATGCATTGATGCCGCGGGTGACGGGCACTTGCCGGCTTTCCCGGATAAACGTTTATTGCGTGCTGTAAAAGGAGAGGGTGGCGCATGGCACAGCCACCTGCTGCGCTCATTGTGTCCGGTGACGGCGCAGCCAGACTGGGGCAGTGTGGTGATTGAGTGTGGTGGGGTTAATCTGGATGAAGCTGGCCTGCTCGCCTATCTGCTGGGCTTTCGCCAGAATCAGGAGTTTCATGAGCAGTGTGTCGAGCGCATCTTCTGCGATCTGATGGAAGCGTTGTCTCCCACTGAGCTGTCTGTACAGGCCTCGTATATGCGCCGGGGTGGTCTGGATATTAGCCCCTGGCGCAGTAATCACCGGGCGACGGCGCCGCTGCGACGCACATCGCGACAGTAATCAGGCGCTTTTCTTCGAGCCGCGCAGGGTCTCTTCCCGCTCCATCTTAAGCGGGAAGCGAAGTTCTCTTGCCGCCATTTCGTCGTTGTTGGCTACCGCCGCCACCAGCTTCTGTTTCAGGCTGGGTTCACGATGGGTGAACTCGTTTTCGTTCATCATCTGCATGCTTTTTCCTCGCCATTTGTTCATTGTTAGACAGTTTCCTACAACACTGTTTTACATGTGGTGTATTAAACTGCCGTGCTTGCTGTAACCACATGGCCGGCGGCGTCACGGGCATGGCATGATGCGCCAAGCTTGTGCCCGTCAGCGCTGGTAACTGAAGGCGGTTGTGGTATGATGCGCGCCGCGCCGGGAGAGGTGTCCGAGTGGTCGAAGGAGCACGCCTGGAAAGTGTGTATACGGAAACGTATCGAGGGTTCGAATCCCTCCCTCTCCGCCATTTTATGGTGGCCCTTGTGGTCCCCCCGCAACGATAGGTAGCGAACCCCGCCAGGCCCGGAAGGGAGCAACGGTAGTTACTGTTTCGTGTGCCGGGGTGTGGCTGCTTGGGCCGCCTCCTATCTCTATTTCCTACTCCTGTGCCCCCAGCTGTTGTATTCTTACTCCCTGACGTCCATATAACTAACAACAGCAAGAAAGATTCCATATGTCATATCAGGTTCTGGCCCGTAAATGGCGCCCCCGGGTGTTCAAGGAAATGGTGGGTCAGGAACATGTTCTGCAGGCATTGATCAATGCGCTGGACCATGATCGCCTGCATCACGCCTATCTGTTTACCGGTACCCGTGGTGTCGGTAAAACGACCGTTGCGCGTATTCTCGCCAAGTGCCTGAACTGCGAGCAGGGTGTCAGCTCCCAACCCTGCGGCGAGTGCGCTTCCTGTCTTGAGATTGCCGAAAACCGCTGTGTGGACCTGTTAGAAGTGGATGCCGCTTCGCAGACCAAGGTTGAGCACACTCGCGAGCTGCTGGAGAACGTACCCTACGCGCCAACCCGCTGTCGCTACAAGGTCTACCTCATCGACGAAGTGCACATGCTCTCCACCCATAGCTTTAACGCTTTGCTCAAAACCCTGGAAGAGCCACCGCCACATGTGAAATTCCTGTTGGCAACCACCGATCCCCAGAAACTTCCGGCAACCGTGCTGTCCCGTTGCCTGCAATTCAATTTGAAGAACATGACGCCTGAGCTGGTGATGGGGCATCTGCAACATATTCTTGAGCAGGAATCCATCAGCAGTGAAGAGCCGGCATTGTGGCTGCTGGCTCGAGCCGCCAATGGCAGTATGCGTGATGCTCTCAGCCTGACCGATCAGGCCATTGCGTTTGGCTCCGGCCAGCTCAATGAGGCAGACGTGCGCAATATGCTGGGTACGGTTGATCTCGGGTTTGTCTATCAGCTGGTGCAGGCCGTGTTGGCCCAGGATCCGGCTGCGGCACTGGCGGTTGTGGCACAACTCTCAGAACATGCCCCTGATTATGCAGGCACCCTGCAAGAGATGATTGCCCTGCTGCACCGGGTGGCGGTGGCCCAGGCGGTACCCACAGCCATCGACAACAGCTGGGGCGATGCCGAGCGTGTGGCCGAGCTGGCGGGGCAGGCGACCGCAGAGGATATCCAGCTGTTTTACCAGATGGCGCTCACCGGTAAGCGAGATATCACCCTGTCCGGCGATTTACGCAGCGGGCTGGAAATGGTGCTGCTGCGCATGATTGCCTTTCGGCCGGCTCTTGTGGTCGATGAGAGTCTGAGTGGTGCTGAACTGGAGCCGGCAGCCGCGGAGGCGGCTGCTCCTGTAAAAAAGCCTGAACCCGTGGTGGCGGCACCACCGGTGTCTCCGCCTCCTGAACCTACAAAGCCGATGCCGGAGCCGGAGGTATATTCCGCGCCAGAACCTGTTCCCGAACCGAAGCCAGAGCTGACATCGCAAGCGCTTGTTGAGCGGGCGGAGGTAATTCCTGCAGAGCGTGGCGCACCGCAGGCATCGACTGCAACGGTTGTAACAGCGACACCGGCTTCCGGTGAGCCCGGGCAGGTGCCCCTGGAGCCCGCCCGCTGGGCGGACCTATTGGAAGCGTTGTCTCTGGGCGGGCTGGTTTACAACGTGGCGTCCCATGCCGAGTTGCGGCAGGTTGAAGGGGATAAACTGTATTTTGTGCTGGATGAGGCCAACGCCTCCCTGTACAGCGAGGCCCACGCCGACAAAATAGGGCAGGCGGTGTCGGAGTATATGGGTCGCAGTTTGCAGGTGCATCTGGAAATCGGCGTGCCAAGGTTTGAAACACCAGCGGGCCGCGCCCAGCGTCTCCTGGATGAGCGCCAGCAACAGGCGGTAAGCGCGATAGAGCAGGATCCTCGCGTGCAATTATTGATGGACAAGTTTGGAGGAACCCTCGAGGAGGGTTCCATCACACCGGTTAAACACTGAGGTGACATGTGAAAGGCAGTATTAATGACTTGATGAAGCAGGCGCAGCAGGTTCAGGAGAACATGCAGAAGGCCCAGGAGGAACTCGCAAATAGCGAGCACCAGGGGCAGGCTGGCGCTGGCATGGTAACGGTTGTGATGACCGGTCGCTACGATGTGCGTAGTGTGAGTATCGACGATGCAGTGCTGCAGGAAGACAAATCGCTGTTGGAAGATCTGTTGGCTGCGGCGGTCAACGACGCTGTAAAAAAAGTCGAGGCGCACAGCCAGCAGGCGATGTCAGGTTTAGCAGCCGGCTTCAAAATGCCCGACGGTTTCAAGATGCCTTTCTAGGTGCCCTGAGTGAGTTTTTCAGCTTCTATTCAGAAATTGGTCGATGCACTGCGTTGCCTACCGGGGGTCGGTCCAAAGTCGGCTCAGCGCATGGCCCTGCATTTACTTGAGCGCGAACGTGATGCTGCGCTGGTGCTGGCAGAGGCGCTAGAACAGGCCATGTCCAAAGTGCACCACTGCAAACAGTGTCGCAATTTCAGCGAAGAAGAGTTGTGTAACATCTGCAGCGACCTGCGCCGCGAGCAGACTGCCATTTGTGTGGTGGAGTCGCCGGCGGACGTAGTCGCAATTGAACAAAGTGCCAGCTATCGCGGCCGCTATTTTGTCTTGATGGGTCATTTGTCGCCGATTGACGGCATCGGTCCGGAAGAGATTGGCCTCAACTTATTGCAGGAACAGATACAGTCTCAGCCCGTGGAAGAGGTGATACTCGCCACTAATCCGACCGTGGAGGGCGAGGCTACCGCCTACTACATTACTGAAATGATGCAGAAGGCCAACATTAAAGTATCGAGAATCGCTCATGGTGTGCCCCTGGGTGGCGAGCTTGAATACGTGGATGGCTCCACACTCGCCCACGCCTTGAGTGGCCGCAGGGTGCTGGTCAAGGAATGAGTTATCAAGTGATTACCGACAGCGCAGAGCTGGCGGCACTGCTTGCCGACAAAAGCGCGTCGAAGCTGGTGGCGGTCGATACAGAGTTCATGCGCCGCAATACCTTTTTTCCGCAGGCGGCATTGATTCAGCTGTGTTTTGACGATGATGCCCAGCCGATCCTGATCGATCCATTATCCTGTGACGAGCTGTCGCCGCTGAAGGCGCTGTTCACTAATCCTGATGTGGTCAAAGTGCTACATGCGCCCGGTGAAGACCTTGAAGTGTTCGCGCAACTGCTTGGCGTTCAGCCGCAGCCGATGTTTGATACCCAGCGAGCGGCGGCCTACCTCGATATGGGGTTTGGTCTGGGTTATCGCGCCCTGGTGGAACTGATGACTGGTGTGGTGGTGCCCAAGGATGAGACCCGTTCAGACTGGCTGCAGCGGCCGCTGACTGACGCACAGCTGGCCTACGCTGCCCAGGATGTTGTGCACCTGCCTGATATTTACCGGCGACTGCGGGATGACCTGATTGCAAAAGGCGCGCTGGAGCGTTTGCAGGAAGATTGCCACTGGGCCGTTACCGAGGCGGGGCAGACGCCCGCTCCCGGAATTGGTCGTATCAAGTCTGCATGGAAGTTGAATCCCCGACAGCTGGCACTGCTGCAGCGTATTTGTGAATGGCGTGAGGATCGCGCCAGACGTAGTGATAAGCCACGCCCCTGGATACTGTCCGACAATCTTTGTTTTCAGCTTGCACAACAGTCACCGACGACCGAGGCGGCCCTGAGCAAACTGCCGGATATGCCGCCGGCGGTAGTCCGCAAGCAGGGCGAGGTATTGTTGCGGTTGGTCGCAGAGGTGTCTGACATGGATGAATCAGATTTGCCGGCGAGACTGCCTTCGCCCCTGCAGCCTGCCCAGCGTGATCAGCTTAAAAAACTCAAGCTGGCTGCACGGGAGATGGCTGAGAGCTGGCACATGGCCCCGGAGCTGATTCTGCCTTCGAAGGACTACGAACTTATAGTGCGACTCATCAATAATGAAGACATTGAGCGCCCCGGCCTCTGGCGTGGCTGGCGCGGGCGCGAGGTGGTCGATGTCTTGTTGGAGCAGTTTCGGGAGAGCTCGCTATGATGTTGTGCCAGGTTTTTAAAGGTGCTCGCAAAGCGGATACCTATCTGTATGTGGCCCAGGACGAAGGTCTGGAGCGCGTGCCTGAAGCCCTGCTCAAGCAGATGGGTGAGTTGAGTTCCGTGATGCTGTTGAAACTGAGTGCAGAACGGAAGCTGGCGAGGGTTGAGGCTGCTGATGTGCTGGCTGCCATCGAAGAGCAGGGTTACTACCTGCAGATGCCACCCCCGCCGGTGCCGTCGCGAGATCAAAACAGTGGCTGAGGCTTTTTGGCGGCACAAATCGCTGGCCGATATGAGCAGGAAAGAATGGGAATCACTTTGCGACGGTTGTGCCAAGTGTTGCCTGCATAAGCTTGAGGACGAAGACAGCGGAGAGGTCTTCTATACCAAGGTGCGCTGCCGCTATCTCAACGAATCGAGCTGCCGCTGCAGCGACTATGACAACCGCTCAGTACTGATGCCCCACTGTGTTCAGCTGGATCAAAACAATGTTCACGCTTTTGATTGGTTGCCCTCGACTTGCGCCTACCGTTTGTTGGCAGAAGGGGGGGATTTGCCGTCCTGGCACTACCTGGTGTGCGGCGACAGGGAGGCGGTACATGAACAGGGCGTCTCGATTCGTGGCCGGGCGATATCGGATGAATTTGTGCATCCCGACGGGTACGATGAACATATTATTCAGTGGGTTGAGTAACACATGCTGACAGCTGAATCCTACCAGACCGCCTGGGCCATCTACGTGTTGGCCGGGCTGGGGTTGTTGCTGAGCTTGCGCATCTGGCTGATCGCAAGCTGGTCGCCTGCCAAGTCCGTCACGCTACTGTTGGTGTTGGCGGCGCTGACCTTGACGCCATCCGCACCCGGTGAGGATGCCAGTGGTTATGCCCCTGCGGTGGTGGTGTTTGGCTTTGAGCTGCTCACCAATGGCGCCGAGTCTGCCATGGAATCACTGCGTGCTCTGCTGGCGAGCCTAGCGCTGGCACTGGCACTGGCGACAGGTTTTTTTCTATTTCAGCGTTTCCGCGGCGGTAGCAAAGAATGAGCTGGCCCCGGCTGGTTGTGCTGGGTCTCTGGCTTTTGATGAGCAACCTGCACGTCTCTGCCGATGAACGACTTCCCGACGTGCGTTTCCTGATCGATGTGTCCGGTTCGATGAAGCAATCTGACCCGTCCAATCTTCGCCAACCTGCGCTTGAATTGCTGCTGCGCCTGTTGCCCGAGAATGCTCAGGCAGGCGTCTGGACCTTCGGCCGGGGCGTCAATATGGTGGTCCCGCATGGTCGGGTAGATGACGCCTGGCGTGAACAGGCCGCCAGTGCGGTCGGCCAGATCAACAATCATGGCTTGTTTACCAATATTCCTGACGCGCTGGAACTGGCGACTTTTGATGTGGAGCGTCTCAGCGACCGCTATCGCACCAGTGTGATTTTGTTGACTGACGGCAAGGTCGATATTGAAGGAGATTCTGAGCGCAGCCAGCGCGCGGCGGCACACCTGTTGGGTCAGGTCTCTTTTGAATTGCGTCAATACGGCATTCCCGTGCATACCATTGCTCTGTCAGACCAGGCCGACTGGGACTTTTTGCAGCGACTGGCCCAGGGTACTGGCGGCCTGGCGGAAAAAGCCGAATCTGCTGACGATCTGTCGCGTGTCCTACTGCAGGCGCTGGATATCGCCGCGCCCCTGGACCAGGTGCCCCTGCTGGGCGGTGAATTCCTTATCGACGCCAGTGTCGATGAATTTACAGTTCTGGTGTTACCTGAACAGGCTGATGATCCGCTCGAATTGCTTAGCCCCACCGCTAGCGTTTCTTCAGAAGCGGAGCCTGGCGCGGGGGAGAGCTGGTACAGTGGCCGCGGTTTCAGTTTGATTACCGTTACCAGTCCTGCCTCTGGTCGCTGGCGGGTGCGGGCGCCTGGTGCTATCGCCAGAGTGCATGTGTTGTCGGATCTTCGTCTGCAATTGGATGGCCTGGATACCAGCATGCCCGCCGGCAGGGAGCCGGAGCTGGGTGTGAGCTTGCAAGCTGACCAGGTCACTGTCACTGATCCAGAGCCTTTGGGCTTACTAAATATCAGTGTTCAAATCAGCCGGGATGACGGTGAGAGCTGGACAGTCACTACTGCGGACGCTGATATCCCCGCCAGCGGCGAGTATCGCCTGTGGCTGCCTATGCTGTCTGAGCCGGGTCGTTACCAGCTGGATCTGACCCTCGACGGTGGCAGTTTCCAGCGTCAGGCCCAACTGCTCACCGACGTGTTGAAGCCGCGTCCGAAACCCTCGCCGCCGATGCCTGCTGCAGCCCCTGAGCCTGAACCCCTGGTCGAGGCCAGTCTTTGGCCGCTTAATGGCAGCGCGGTGCTGCTGTTACTTCTGCTGGGATGGTGGTTTATTCAACGCCGGGGCAAGCAGCCAGTCGCAAACCCGGCGACTGACCACGATGATGAGCTACTGGAGGGCATTCGCACCGACGCGGACTCCCGATAGTTGCGTCAAAAGACCTATCTAGGTAGTCTGGCACGCTTGTTTCTACCGTCACAAAGTGAGAACCCATGAAATTCGAAGGAACCGACCGCTACGTAGCTAAAGATGACCTGCGTATGGCCGTTAATGCCGCAGTCACTCTGCAGCGCCCACTGTTGATTAAGGGCGAGCCGGGTACCGGTAAAACCATGCTGGCAGAGGAGGTGGCAGAGGCGCTCGGCATGCCCCTGATCCAGTGGCACATCAAGTCCACCACCAAGGCCCAGCAGGGTCTTTACGAGTACGATGCAGTGTCCCGTCTGCGTGATTCACAGTTGGGTGACGGAAAAGTTCACGATATTGCGAACTACATTAAAAAAGGCAAATTGTGGGAGGCCTTCGACAGCGACGAGCAGGTGGTATTGCTGATCGACGAAGTGGACAAGGCAGATATTGAATTTCCCAACGACCTGCTGGTCGAGCTCGATCGCATGGAGTTCTTCGTTTACGAAACTGGCGAAACGGTGAAGGCGAAGCAACGCCCGATCATTATCATTACCAGTAATAATGAAAAAGAACTGCCGGACGCTTTCCTGCGCCGTTGCTTCTTCCACTTCATTAACTTCCCCGATCGCGACACCATGCGAGAGATCGTCGACGTGCATTATCCAAATATCGCGCAGGACCTGGTTCAAGAGGCGATGGAGGTCTTTTTTGACGTGCGCAGTATTCCCGGCCTCAAGAAAAAGCCTTCCACCAGTGAGTTGATCGATTGGCTGAAGCTTCTGATGGCCGACGACATTCCTGACGAGGTGCTCAAGGAACGGGATCCCACCAAGGCTATTCCCCCACTGTATGGCGCGCTGTTGAAGAACGAGCAAGATGTACATCTGCTCGAGCGTCTGGCCTTCATGCATCGTCGGGAAATGCGTTAATACCTCATGCTGATTAATTTTTTCCAGGGGCTTCGCGATTCGGGCGTGCCGGTCACTACCCGGGAGCTGCTCGACCTGATGGAAGGGCTGACCCAACGCGTGGCTTTCGTCGATATGGACGATTTCTACTATTTCTCCCGCGCCTGTATGGTCAAGGACGAAAAGTACTTCGATCGTTTCGACAAGGCATTTGGAGCGCACTTCCAGGACCTTGAGGTGCTTGACGACATCATCGAGGCGATGATTCCCGATGAGTGGCTGCGCAGCGAGTTCATGAAGAACCTCAGCGAGGAAGACAAAGCCAAAATCGAATCGCTCGGCGGGCTGGAGAAGCTGATCGAGGAGTTCAAAAAGCGCCTCGAGGAGCAGGAAAAGCGCCACGAGGGTGGTAACAAATGGATCGGAACCGGTGGCACCTCACCCTTTGGCCAGGAGGGTTACCACCCCGAGGGCATCCGCGTCGGCCCGAATGGCAAGAACAAGAAAGCGGTCAAGGTCTGGGAAAAGCGCGATTTTGCCAACCTGGATGACTCGGTAGAGCTCGGCACGCGCAACATTAAGGTGGCCTTGCGGCGCCTGCGCAAATTTGCCCGTACCGGTGCCACAGAAGAGCTCGACCTCGACGACACCATCTCATCCACAGCCCGTAATGCCGGGCTGCTCGATATCAAGATGGTGCCCGAGCGTCACAACGCGGTGAAAGTATTGTTGTTCTTCGATGTGGGTGGCTCGATGGACCCCCATGTGAAAATCTGTGAGGAGTTGTTCTCTGCGGCACGCACTGAGTTCAAGCATATGGAGTACTTTTACTTCCATAACTATATCTACGAATCAGTGTGGAAGAACAATATCCGTCGCCACAATGAGCGCACGCCAACGCTGGATATCATGCACAAGTATGCCCACGACTATAAGGTGATATTTGTGGGTGACGCGTCCATGTCGCCCTACGAAATTGCCCAGCCCGGCGGCAGCGTCGAGCACTGGAATGAGGAGGCCGGCGAAGTCTGGATGCGTCGCGTACGTGAGACTTACGACAAGGTCATCTGGATCAATCCGGTGCCCGAGGATGAATGGGAATACACCCAATCCATCGCCATGGCCAACAAGCTGGTAGAGGGCCATATGTACCCCCTGAGCCTGAAAGGGCTGGAAGAGGGTATGAGTTACCTGTCCAAGTAACAGATCAAAGCGGCGGTCACCGCTACGTTCAGTGATTCCACCTGGTTATCCATGGGGATAGCCAGTCGCTGGTCTGCAACGGCTGCCACCTCCGTTGAAATCCCTTCGCTTTCGTTGCCCAGTACATAGACACGCGAACTATCGAGAGCAGACTCGCCGATGACGTCGCCCTCTGCATCCATCACCAACACCAGATAACCGCGGCCTTGCAGTGCCTTGAGTGCGTCGGGCAATTGGCCACAGCGAACAATAGGCGCCCTGAACAGCGTGCCGGCACTGGCCTTGATCGCCAGCGGTCCGAGTTCGGCAGTGCCTTTATCCGGCCACAGGATAGCGTTGATGCCGCCGGCCAGGGCGGAGCGAACAATCATGCCGGCGTTGGCGGGATTGGTGACGCCGTCCAGCGCCAGTACTCGCTGGGGGCCATCAGGCTCCTCTGCCAGCATCTCATCCAGGCTGCGAAAACGCGGGCAAAGAATATCCGCAGCGACCCCCTGATCCTGTTTGCCATTACGCGAAATTCGTGAAAGAGCCTTGCGATCATGATGACGCACCTCGGCGCCGCGCTGACGGGCCAGGCTTTCGATGTCGTCCAGTATGGGGGCGGCGCGGTTGCTGTCCGCCAGATGCAGGCGGTAACAGGACAGGCTGTCGTCCTGCAGTGCTTCCAGTACGGGCTTGCGGCCGTATACCGTCAGCACTTTATCGAAGAAAGCCTTTTTCTCCCGGTAGTTGCCAGGCTTTGACATATCAGCCGAGGTCACTGTCCTCTTCGGGGTTGCGTGACTTTGCTTTCTCCGTCACCGCCTGGGCGGCGCTGCGCATGCGCTCGGCAATGTTCTCTATCTCAGCGCCACTGACAGGGCCCTGAAAAGAGCCGGCGGTAAAACACAGCGCCGGCATTTGCTTATAGGCAAACACTGGCACGGTGATGGCGCTGATCTCATAGCGCGAGCGGGGTTCGAAGCGGTCGAGATGTACGAATTCCTCACACAGCTCGCGCTGGTACTGCTCGGTGATTTCTTCGAGGTCCTTAAGGTTCCAGGCGTTTTGGATTTGCTCCAGGTTGCGATGGAGCTGCTGCTCGGCCTTGGTTTTAAACACCACCTCGTAGCCGCGAGCACGAATGGAGATGACTGACATGCGCAGGCGCTGGTCGAGTTTTTCATTGCATTCGCCGCGCGCCTCGTGCGCCCTGGTGAGCCATTGTTCCAGCGACTTGGCCGGCGACCAGGCGGTAAAGCATGCGCCTATCGGTGCGGTGTTGGGCAAACGCAGCCCAAGCTGGAACTGATCGATTAGACTGCTGGCGGAGCCGTACAGGGCCAATAACACGACATGGGTCTTGGAGCGGCCAGTGACGGCAAAGCCGACGTCCAGTTCATCCTCCAGGCTCTCCAGCTCCGGGCGGGCGTATTCAAGTACAGGAAACTGCGCAAAGGCCGCATTGCCTGCAGCGATAATTGAAGGGCCCAGTCGATAGGCCTTGGTTTTGGGATGCTGCACCAGAAAACCATAATTAGACATGGTGGTCAGAATGGCGTGGCATGTTGCTTTGTTCAGGTTGAGTCGGCGCGTCATCTCGGTCAGGCCAAAGGCCTGGTTAGGATTGGCCATCAGCAGGTCCAGGATTGCCAATGCGCGGGCTGTGGGTTGTGAAAAGAGTGCCATAGCGGTTGAGTCATTTTCGGTATGATTTATTAAACTTATGGTACTGCCAAGACCAGCTCCAATTCAAGCCTCAGTAACCAGTAAATTCTGGGCTGCGCTTGTCTGCCCCCAGTGATGTCCAGTACTCTTAGCTCCCTAAAATAGCTATCCCATAATAACTATTTGAGGGCCTGCAAGATGGATGGAGCGAACACCTCCTGGATACTCACTTCTACCGCACTGGTACTGTTTATGACACTGCCGGGGCTGGCACTGTTCTACGGCGGTCTGGTGCGTTCAAAAAACGTGTTGTCGGTGCTGATGCAATGCTTTGGTATTGCCTGCGTCGCCTCCGTACTCTGGTACCTTGTCGGCTATAGCCTGGCTTTTGATGAAGGTTCTGACTGGGTTGGCGGCACATCCAAGGCGCTGCTGGCTGGTATCGGTGAAGACACACTGAGCGGCGATTTGCCCGAAACCCTGTTCGTCATGTTCCAGATGACGTTTGCCATTATCACTCCCGCGCTGATTATTGGTGGTTTTGCCGAACGCACCCGTTTCTCGGCGGTGTTGATTTTTTCAGCCCTGTGGCTGCTGGTGGTTTACTCGCCGGTGACACATTGGGTCTGGGGTGGCGGTTGGCTCGGCCAGATGGGCCTGCTCGACTTTGCCGGTGGCACCGTGGTGCATATCACTGCCGGTGTAGCGGCGCTGGTTTGTGCTCTCGTTATAGGTAACCGCAAAGGTTTCGGCGAAACCGCTATGCCTCCACACAACATGACCATGACCATCATGGGCGCCTGCATGCTCTGGGTAGGCTGGTTCGGTTTCAATGCGGGTAGTGCCCTGGCGGCAAATGGCGATGCAGCCATGGCGATGTTGGTGACCCACCTGTCCGCCGCAGCGGACACCTTCACATGGCTCTCGATCGAGTGGATCAAGTATGGCAAGCCCAGTGCCCTGGGCGCGGTGACCGGTATGGTTGCCGGTTTGGGTACGATTACGCCGGCCTCGGGTTTTGTTGGCCCCGGCGGCGCCCTGGTGATTGGCATCAGCGCTGGCGCGATTTGTTTCTACGCCACCCTGACCCTCAAGCAAAAACTCAAGATTGATGATTCACTCGACGTCTTCCCCGTGCGCGGTGTCGGCGGCATTCTCGGCACCTTTGCCGCCGGTATTTTCGCCAGCTCCGAGCTGGGTATCTTTAGTGGCCAGGGTCTGGCCGATGGTGTGTCCATTGGCGACCAGGTGATGGTTCAGTTGTGTGGCATTGCAGCGGTCGGCCTTTACACGGCGGTTGCTACCTATATTTTGCTCAAGCTCACCAACCTGGTGACGCCGCTGCGGGTTTCTGAAGAGGAAGAGACCGAGGGACTGGATATTACCCTGCACAACGAGAGTGGCTACGACATCTGAGTTGACTCTGTACAGCACCAGTTCATGCCATTTGTGTGAACTGGCTGCTGGCTTGATTGCGCCCTGGTTACAGCGGGGCTGGCGCTGCGAGGAAGTCGACATCGCCAACGACGATGCCCTGTTTGAGCGTTACGGGCTGACGATTCCGGTATTGAAAATTGAGGCCAGTGGGCGAGAGCTCAACTGGCCTTTTGATGCTGATAGTTTGGCGGCTTTTTTGACCGCCGGTTAGTTCCCCACCCTGACCGCCAGTACGTCACAGTTGGCTCCGTGCAGTACGCCGTTTGCGGTTGAGCCCATGAGCAGGGCCAGACCATAACGGCCGTGGCTGCCCACCACGATCAGGTCGGCCTTGATTTCTTCTGCCAGGGCGTGAATTTCGACCTCGGGTCGGCCCAGCACGATGTGTTGTTGCGATTCAGGCACGCCGTAGTCAGCGCCGAATTTCTGCAACTGGGCTTTGGCCTGCTGGTGAATTTCTTCCTGAATGCCGGAGAAGTCCATGGGAATGTCACCGCCATAGGCAAAGCTCAGCGGTTCAATGACGTGAATAATATGCAGGTTGCTGTTGTCTCCGCCAGCAGCGACAGCGCGGGCAGCGACCTGGGATGATTCTTCACTGAGGTCTACCGCCAGTAACAGGGTTTGGTAATCACTCACGGTGGGTCTCCTTGTGTTAATGTCAGCGACACTTTATTTATAACATAGTACAGCCACGCGAAAGCGTGAGCTATGTCAAAGGGAGTGACGCGGTATTGAGCTGGTTATTGGTGGTCTTCATCCTTTTTGTGGCGCTTTCGCCACTGATTACCATGATGCCAACACGAGCCCAGAAGCAGTTGGCCAACCTGCGACAGGCCGCCATTGAATCCGGCTTGCAGGTACAGTTGCAACGCCCGCCCGGTTCCCCGGAGTCGGAGCGTATGATGGCCTGTTACGGGCTGCGCCTGGGCCACAGGCAGAAACTCACCCAAACCGGCAAATACCGGCGCCAGGGTGTCGACTGGCAGAATATGGACCTGCGTGGTCCTGCATTGCCTGAGACGATTACCGCGCAGTTTCCAGAGGGTGTGACACATCTGGTCTTGGCCCCGGATGGCGTCCACATTTTTTGGGATGAACTGGATGGAGAAACCCATCTGGACCAGATTCGACAGGGGCTGGAGCAGGTCAGGGAGGCCTGCCTCCAGAGCTGAGCATTTTTTGAGCAATGTGCATTCTTTCTTGACCGGGAGGAATTCAGGTCTTATATATGTCGCCTTTTTGCAGGAATCTCACAGGACAACATGGGTAAATCTCTGGTTATCGTCGAATCGCCAGCCAAGGCCAAGACCATCAACAAGTACCTGGGTAAGGACTTTGTGGTGAAGTCCAGTGTTGGCCATATCCGCGATTTGCCCACTGCCGGCAGCTCAAAAGCCAAGGTAGATCCTAAAGAGCGCGCCAAGCAGGCAGCCAAGACGCGCAAAATGTCTCCGGCCCAAAAAGTCGCTCACAGGAAAAAGAAGAACCGTGAGCAGTTGATCAAGCGTATGGGCATCAACCCGGACAAGGGATGGTCGGCAAACTACGAAATTCTGCCCGGCAAAGAGAAAGTGGTCAGCGAACTGAAGAAACTGACCAAGGATGCAGATGCCATTTATCTGGCGACTGACCTTGATCGTGAGGGAGAGGCCATTGCCTGGCATTTGCAGGAAGCCATCGGCGGCGATGCTGATCGCTACCAGCGGGTGGTGTTTAACGAGATCACCAAAAAGGCCATCCAGGAGGCCTTTGAACAGCCCGGGCAGTTGGATACCAATCGCGTTAACGCGCAGCAGGCGCGTCGTTTCCTCGATCGCGTAGTGGGCTACATGGTGTCTCCTTTGCTCTGGGCCAAAGTGGCACGGGGCCTGTCTGCAGGCCGGGTCCAGTCAGTCGCGGTGCGCCTGTTGGTCGAGCGTGAACGCGAGATTCACGCCTTTATTCCGGAAGAGTTCTGGGAATTGCATGCGGAGCTGAAAGATAGCGATGCCCACCAGGTACGATTTCAGGTGCGCAAGTTCCAGCAGGAGAACTTCCGCCCGACCAATGAGGCTGACGCCACCGTTGCTGTCGAAGCGCTGCGCGATACACCTTTTATCGTGGCAGATCGCGAGGACAAGCCCACACGCAGCAAGCCGCCGGCGCCGTTTATCACCTCTACGCTGCAGCAGGCTGCCAGCACACGGCTGGGTTTCAGCGTTAAGAAAACCATGATGCTGGCCCAGCGCCTCTACGAGGCCGGCTACATCACCTACATGCGGACCGACTCCACCAACCTCAGCGCAGAGGCGGTGGCGGCCTGCCGTGATTACATCCAGTCCAACTTTCCGCCGGCTTACCTGCCAGATCAGCCCAACTCCTATTCGTCCAAGGAAGGTGCCCAGGAGGCTCACGAGGCGATCAGACCCTCGGACATTGGGGTTCAACAGCACCAACTGAAAAGTATGGAGCGAGACGCAGAGCGGCTCTATGAGTTGATCTGGCGCCAGTTTGTGGCCTGCCAGATGACCGCTGCCCAGTACCTGTCCAGTACCGTGACGGTGAATGCCGGCGACTACCAGTTCAACGCCAAAGGCCGCATCATCAAGTTTGATGGTTATACCCGGGTACAGCCGCCCGCGGGCAAGCGCGCGGAGGACGTGGTGCTCCCTGATCTCAAGCAGGGCGATACCATGCAATTGCTGGAACTGGATCCCAGCCGGCACTTTACCAAGCCGCCGCCCCGTTACGGTGAGGCAAGCCTGGTGCGTGAGCTGGAAAAACGCGGTATTGGGCGCCCATCTACCTATGCGTCCATTATTTCCACAATCCAGGATCGTGGCTATGTGCGTTTGGAGAACAAGCGCTTTTACGCTGAGAAGATGGGCGACATTGTGACTGAGCGGCTGCAGGAAAGCTTTGAAGAACTGCTCGATTACGGGTTCACCGCCGGCATGGAAGAGCACCTCGATGAGGTGGCCGAAGGCAAGGTCGACTGGCGCGATCTGCTGGATGAGTTCTACAAGGACTTCTCTGCCCAGATTGCCAGCGCAGAGCAGGAAGAGGGCGGCATGCGACCCAATGAGCCGACGATGACGGACATCGCCTGTACGGTGTGTGAGCGGCCCATGCAGATTCGCACAGCCAGCACCGGGGTATTCCTGGGTTGTTCCGGTTACGCGCTACCTCCCAAGGAACGCTGCAAGTCCACCGTAAACCTGATACCCGGTGATGAGGCGGTGAGTGAAGATGCCGATGACGAGGCTGAATCCCGTCAGTTGGTGCAGCGTCATCGCTGCCCCAAGTGCAACACGGCGATGGACAGTTACCTCATCGACGAGAAGCGCAAGCTGCACGTATGCGGAAATAATCCCGATTGTGACGGATTCGAGGTGGAGCACGGCGCCTTCAAGATTAAAGGCTATGACGGCCCGGTGCTGGAGTGCGACAAGTGCGGTGCCGATATGCAGTTAAAGACAGGCCGCTTCGGT
The DNA here is from genome assembly GCA_963921335.3 of Halieaceae bacterium. Taxonomy (GTDB): domain Bacteria; phylum Pseudomonadota; class Gammaproteobacteria; order Pseudomonadales; family Halieaceae; genus CAWUFC02. The sequence goes on from CAWUFC020000001.1 coordinate 2,503,662, forward strand.
AAGTACTTCGGTTGTACCAGCGAGACCTGTAAAAATACTCGCGAGCTGTTGCGTAACGGCGAGGCGGCTCCTCCAAAAATGGATCCGGTACCGATGCCGGAATTGCAGTGCCAGAAAGTGGAAGACACCTATGTATTGCGTGACGGCGCTGCGGGTATGTTCCTGGCTGCGAGTCAGTTTCCGCGCAATCGGGAGACCCGCGCGCCCTTTGTCGATGAAATCATCCCGCACAAGTCTGAGATCGATCCCAAGTATGCCTTCCTGTTTTCTGCACCAACACAGGACGGTGATGGCAATCGCGCCCAGATTCGCTTCAGTCGCAAGACCAAGGAGCAGTACGTCATGACCGAGGTGGATGGCAAGGCCACCGGCTGGAAGGCGTTTTATAAGGGCGGGGCCTGGGTTGTGGAAGAGGGGCGTTCGCGCAAGAACGCCTGACACCTGCTCCCCGCCTTGTTAGAATGGCGGGGAAGCTTAAGCTCAGCGAGGTAGGATGTGACCTCATCCTTTCTAGAAATCGTAGAAATGCCCAACGGCGACATTGTCCTGTAGCGTTCGGATGATGACGGCGAGCCTATGGTGGTGATTCAGTTCTCTGAAGAATCCCGTGTATACCTGATGGACAATACCCTGGAAGTCGCTCGCGCGATGATTCAGGCAGGTATTCAGGCTGCGGCCGAGTTATCGGAAGGCGGCGCTATCGTGACAGATGGCTCCGACGGCTTTGAAGATGCCGAGGGCCAAGAGTCCGACACAGGCGAGGCTGCTCCGCGGACTCTACATTAACTCTGGCTTTATGCCGGCCGGTTACTAGCAGCCACGTCTCAGCACACCGACGCTGAGACCTTCGATCGCAAAATCCTGCTCCCGCAGGTCGACCTCTATCGGCGCGTAATCCGCGTTTTCGGGCAACAGCGTGAGCTTTGATGCGTCTTTACCCTTTTTCAGTCGTTTCACAGTGACCTCGTCGTCAATGCGTGCGACCACGATATCGCCATTGTGCACATCGGTGGTGCGGTGCACCGCCAGCAGGTCTTCATCAAAAATACCCACATCCATCATGCTGTCGCCACTGACCCGAAGAAAATAGTCAGCCGCCGGTTTGAAAAATGAAGCGGGAATGTCGCAATGATCCTCGATGTGCTCCTGGGCCAGGATCGGGTTGCCCGCGGCAACACGACCAACCACGGGTATGCCCCCGGTATCTGGCAGGCGGATGCCACGGGAGGCACCGGCAATCATTTCAATGGCACCTTTGCGCGCGAGGGCCTTGAGATGCTCTTCGGCGGCATTGGCAGATTTGAAGCCCAACTCTCTGGCGATATCTGCCCGAGTCGGGGGATAGCCGGTATCGTCGATGTAGTTCCGAATCAGGTCGAGCACTTCCTGCTGTCTTGCAGTCAGTTTAATCATGGCGATGCCTCGCAGGGCTGTTTATATATCCAATGCTGGAATTATATACAGTATCTGCAGGGCTGCAAGTGCTTGGTCCGCATCTGCTTTGGGCTTGAGAGGTGCTTAGTAGTCTTCCACTCCGTGCATAAATTCCGGCTCAATGCCGGCAAGGGGGCCAGACCAGTCTTCCGGGTGAAAGGGCAGATCCGGGTCGTGAGTGTCGTCTCCGTCCAGTTCAAAAGGTGTGCGCCAGTCTTCCGGAGGTTCGACCGTAATCAGTTGCAACTCGCGCCAGGATTCAATGTCGTACTCGCTGATCTCACCGTCAATGTGCTGAGTTTCCACCAACAGGGTCTGCGGATCCCAGTCCACTACCTCGAAGGTAGCCCCGGTCTGAATGTCCATGTACCACTCGCCAATTCTCGGTCCTAATAGCTTCATCACAGGCGCCTCTTGGGGTTTGTTTCAAACATAACAAACTGGCTTGGGCTGTCCATTATGAGTAAAAGGATTAAACTCACACCTTGAAATAGACATTCGCTATAGCCCGAAAATCTTTGCAGGCAGATCAAGGGCTTAGGCGCTGGCTAGTGCCGACTACATTTTCATTGCCCCGGTTTTTAAGCTTGCTCCGGTATTAGTGGGTCACGTATAAATAAAAAAATTGTCTAACAAAGTGGGAAAATGACATGGCATCACTGGCGGTAATTGGCGGAACCGGGCTGGCTCAGTTACCCGGTTTTGAGCTGGCTACTAAAACGGCTCGGGAAACGCTCTGGGGTGAGCCCTCCCATCCGGTGTTGGCAGGCCAACTGGGCGGAAAGTCACTGATGTTCCTGCCACGGCATGGCAATCCCCACGTGCTGCCGCCCCATGCCATCAATTACCGCGCTAACCTGTGGTTGCTTCGCGAACTGGGGGTCGAACAGGTCATCGCGGTGAATGCGGTTGGCGGTCTGCGCGCGGAGCTTCAGCCTGGAACCCTGCTGGTGCCCGACCAGATCATCGACTACACCTGGGGCCGCGAGCACACCTACTTTGATGGCCACAGCGATCGGCTTGAGC